>NZ_CP107945.1:4800000-7200000 GCF_036057275.1 Streptomyces sp. NBC_00390
GCTCGGTCTCCGTGATCATCCCCAAGGCCCCGCGCCCCGAGGACGTGGCCGGCGCACCGACGACGTACAACGTGCTGGCGGACCCGGACGACGCGGACAGCACCATCAAGTCCTTCGAGATCGACCAGGTGGAGCTGCGGGGCAGGGGCGCGATCGTGGAGAAGATTCCGGTACGGGACCAGCAGCTCACGATCCAGTTGGTCGACCGCGGGCAGAACCGGGGCCAAGGCCGCGAATCCCAGCATCATGCGGCCGCTCAGATGCGGGCGGACTGCCGGGTCTGACGGGCGAGTTCGGGGTCACGGAGGCCGAACCCGGGGTAACTTTCCGTGATTCGTTCCTGGTCATGTGTGATGCCTCCCGGTCGGTACGACCTTCCTGCATAGTGTCCGCCAACGGTTTGTGAGGGATGCGGGTGTGCACTACGGCACACCCGCAAGAACTGTTTCAAAGAGGTGCGTTGTGGATGCCGTGCGGGTGCGAGGCAGGCACCGCCCGAGTGATCGGGGCTGGACGATCGCGGGGCGCCTGGCCCTGCCGCCCCGGGTGGGGAAGCCCGTGCTGGGCACGGGGGCCGCGCTTGCGGTCGGCGCGCTGGTGACCAGCCTCGTCCTGGTGGCGGGCGGCGCCGGCACCGGCAGTGCCGCGGTCGAGCCGACGGCCCCGCCGGTGGACATGGAACTCGGAGGCCGCCCGAACCTGATCGTCCCGGCGGCACCCTCGGGCGACACGCCGTCCGCGAGCCCTGTCGCCGGCCCTTCCGCGCGCGAGCGCACCTCGAAGCCCGTACCACCGGCTCCCCGCGCGGAGCAGCTCCCGACGCGGACCCCCTCGTCGGCCAGGGGCAATGCGCCGGCCCCGTCCCGCTCGCTCCCGCCGGCCGGGACCGTCGTGCCGACGCTCCCGCAGCCGGACGCGGACTGCTACGGCGACTTCGGTGGCGACGGCGGTGGCGGTGGGGGCCGTGGAGGGCACGGCGACCGCGACTACGACCACGACTACGACTACGACTACGGCGATCGCGACCCCGACGACCCCGACTGCTGGTGACCGAGGGCCGGGCTGCAGGGAAATCGTTACGCATGGGGGTGCGCAGTAGCGGAAGGCCGCACCCCACCCCGGCGGCTCATCACCTGTTGCGCCGCCTCCGACTGCCCGGTGTGGTGGGATGCATGCAGTCAGAATCAGTCAAATCGGACGCCTCGGCCGTGCCACCGCTCGAGCGATCGCACTGGGTGGCGTTCGCCGGGATCCTTCTGATGCTGAGCGGCCTGTTCGACATCATCAATGGTTTCGTCGCCCTGCTGGACCACGGCTACTACGAGACGACCGCCGATCACGGCAACCGGCTGCTCCTCTTCAACTACGCCGCCTGGGGCTGGGTGTGGACCATCGTCGGTATCGCGCAGATCCTGGCCGCCCTGGGAGTGTTCGTGGGCTCGAGGGCCGCGCGGATCACCGGCATCGCGCTGGCCGCCGCCTGCATGGTCGGCCAGCTGATCTTCCTCTCCGCGTTCCCCCTGTGGTCGGTGATCACCATGGCCCTGTCCGTGCTCGTCATCTACGGACTTGTCTCCGTGCCACGGCACCTTCCCGGTGAGCGGGTCTGACCAGGAGCGAACCCGCGGTGAGGCATCGACCCGGACACCCTCGGGCCGTCCTTGCGCCAGGAACCTGGGAGGATGCGCATGCGCATCGCACCCGCATCGACAAGATCCTGAGCGAGAACGGCTTCGAGGGCTCGAGCGACGAAGCCGCTGGTCACAGCATTCGTACCTCGGCCTCGGGGAGCTTTGCCCACCAGTGGTGGTAACGGCTGTAGACCGCCGCCTCGCGGTCGCTGAGGAGGGCCGTCAGGGATTGGGCCTCCGCGGCGAGTCCGTCCCAGACGGCGGGTGGCAGGGGGTGGAAGGCCGTGGCCTCGATGCCGCCGTCCGCCGGGCGCCACACCCCGGCGACATGGCCGTCCACCAGCAGGGTGGGCAGTACGTCGCCGTTGCGCCGGATCACCCAAGGGCGGTAGGCCGGGGATATCACCCGGCTGCGGTCCGCATAGGCCAGCAGAATGCTGTCCCACATGGCCATGAGCCGGGGCGGGGCGGGGGTTTCGGCGGCTGGCCGGGAGGCGCCCGGGAGGTCGAACAGCGGGCCGCCGTCCGGCCCCTGGAGCTGCTCGACGGCCCCGTCCAGAGCGCGGAGCGCCGCGCGGACGGGTGCCCGCGGCACCATGGCGAACTGCGCCACGTCCGCGACCGACGCGGGCCCGAAGCCCGCCAGATAGCGCAGGATCAGGGTCCGCAGCGCCAAAGGCTCCACCGTCCGGCCCGCGGGCACGGGACCGGTTCCGGCCGCGACGAAGGACGGCCGGAGGCCGAATGACCACGGCGCGTCCGTCGGGGCGTGGTGCAGCGGCGCGTACGCCTTCAGCCCCCACCACGCCGCGTCCTTCTTCTCGGCACCGAGCCGCTCCTCGGCCCACGCCTGCATCTCTGCCGAGGTCCGGGGCCGACGGGCGAAGGCCAGGAGCTCCGGCACCAGCTCGTCGGCGTCCGCGGGGGTCAGCCCCGCGACGGCGAAGCGGGGGCCGAGCCGGGAGGCGTACAGCGTGGGCTGCATCGCCGCACGGAAGGCCGGGTAGTCCTCAGCGTGCACGGCGTGCAGGGTGATCCGCATCAGGGTCGCCTTGACCACCGACCGCCCGGTGAAGGCGGCGTCGAGCTCGGCCGGGGCGAAACCGGTGAGCCGGTTCCACAGGGCGAGGTACGGCGAGGCCGGGTGCTGCGCCTGGAGCGCGACCACGCGCCGCACTCCGTCGGGCACGGTCAGCGGTTCACGTTCCAGCAGCAGCTGGCGGCTGAGGGTCGCCCGGTTGAGTGCGCGCGCGCTGATCGTCACAGCCCAGGATTCTGCCCTGCCCGGCGTCCGTCAGTGCCTCGTGCTCCGAGTTCGGTGACACGGCTCGGCGGCGCCGTGTTCACGGTTCGCTGTCATCGGACCCCCCGCTGCGGTGCACCGGAACAGGTCCTCGAGCATATACTCGAACATGTGTCCGAGTTGCCGCCTGACCTGCCACGTCTCCGCACCGTGGAGACCTTTCTGCGGCTGCAGCTGGCCGCGGTGCAGCGGGCCATCGTGCGGCAGGAGCAGCAGGCCGCGATCCACCGCCGCAGTCCGCTCCCGGACGTCGTACCGGACTGGATGCTGGAGCGCGGCATCGGCCAGGGCGCGCCCCCCGTCGCGGTACACATCGGTGGCTGCCACATGGCCGGGAAGCGGACCGAAACACTGGAGCGGGACCAGGCGGTACGGGCGCTGACCGACGGAGTCGAAGCCTGCAGCCACTGCCGGCCGGACACGGCACTCGGACTGCTGTGAGTGGCCCTGTGACGGAGGGCTCCGGCGCCCGGCGCGCGCCGGCCGGTGACATGGCCGACTCGCCCGTGATCACGGGCCTGCGCGTCATGGGCGGCCGGCTCTGCCTGGAGGGCACAGCGGCCGGCGCAAAGACCGACGTCGAATTCTTCGCAGGTCCCGAGTCCGGCCCGTTCAAGCCTGGAGGGCGGAAGCGGTGACCACCGCGCGGCAGGTGCGCCGACGCTTCCCCCTTCAGGGCCCTGGCGCCGACGGGGGCCGGGAACCAAAGGTGCCACGATGTCAGCGCGAGCCCTCCAGCCGCATGAGGACGGAGTACGCCGACTCGGCCCGGCGAGCCGGTGTGGCTTCCGGGTGTGCGTGGTCGAGGAAGCTCTGGGTCCCGCCGTGGTGGCGGACCCGGCCGCCGTCCATGAGAGTGACGGTGTCGGCTTCGTCGGCCAGGTCGGCGACGTCATGTGTCGACATGAGCACCGGGGTCTTCGCCGCGACCTCCCGCAGCACGTCACGGAAGACCGTGCGCTGGTGTGGGTCGAGCCCGGCCGTCGGCTCGTCCAGCAGGATGACGCGCGCGTCGTGGGCAAGGGCGCAGGCGATACCGACACGGCGGAGTTGGCCCCCGGAGAGCCTGGCCGTCTTCCGCCCGGCCTGCTCGGCGAGGCCGACCTGGTCGAGGGCGGCTCCGGCGCGCTCCCAAGCCTGCGAGCGGCTCTCGCCCTTCAGCCAGGCGACGTATGCCACGTACTCGCGGGCGGTCAACTGCCGTGAGGTGGGCACCCGCTGGGGCAGCCAGGCCACGTGGCGGCGGTATTCACGGCTGGCGGAGGTGAGGTCCGAGCCGCTGAACAGGACTCTGCCCGCCTTCGGCTCGACCGTGCCGGCGAGAAGAGCCATCGTGGTGGACTTGCCCGCCCCGTTGGGGCCGAGCAGGATCGTCAGCCCTTGACCGGGGACCTCGTAGGTGAAGCGATTCAGGACAGGGCGAATCCAGCGGTGATAGCTGAAGGTGACACGGTCGAGCAGCAGAGTCATCGGTCGGTCCTTGGTGCGAAGCAGATGAGGGAGAGAATCCCGGCCAGAAAGACAACGGCGGCGCCTACGCCGGCATGCGCGACATGGGCCTCCTCTGTGACGATCACCCACGGGTAGGGGTCATTGCGGCTGCGGCCCCCGAGGAACATGGAGTGAATCATCCAGAAGACAGGGAGCAGGGTTGCGCGGTGTCCGAGCAACGGCCAGGCGCCCAGGGCGAGTCCGCAGAACAGCAGGTTGTTGCGCGCTGCTGTCCACATGACGTCCGGGCCGAGGGGAGACATCGCCATGGCCACCACCGTCACCAGAAGCGCGAAGCCGGCGACCAGCGTGATGTCGCTCGCGTCGAGTCGGCGGACGGCAGATCGTTCCACGGAGGGCATCCGCCTTTCGAGGCAGACGACCAGGGCGACGCAGGGGATGAGGCAGAGGAAGTTGCTGAGCTCCGTCGGTATCGAGTAGTTCCCCAGGAATGCGGGGAAGACGAGCACCACATCCACGGTGAGCCCGACGCCCAGGACGAAGGCGAGCAATGCACCGGGCAGCAGACCCAGGGCTCCTCGCTGGCGCAGCCACCAGATCATGTTCACCCACCTGCCCGGCAGGCATGCCGAAGCCGCTCGGCGTACCAGGTCTTCTGCTCCTGCGGTGGAAGCCTGTTCACCCTGGCCATCTCGGCGAGGAGCTGTTCCCTGCTCTTCCCTTGACTGAACCCCTGGGTCTCACGGGACAGCCAGGCAAGGTACTCACTCTCCACACCCATCGTCCGGGCGGCCCAGAGGGTGTTGTGGTGCAGAGTGTCCCAGTCCGGTTTCTCGCAGGGCATCCCGACGACGGCAATGGCGATGTTCTCCCGAAGGGCCTTGTCCGCATTGCCGGGCACGAGGTCGAGTGTCCAGTGCTCTCCCCTGGTGTCGAGCTGCTGGACATCGGCCACGGTGAGGTCGGTGATGCGGGTGGGCTTCTCGGCAATGATGCCCTTGGCCTGCAATTTGCCTGTCATCTCGGCCAGTTCGGCCTGAATCTCCCCGATGTGCCGGGAGCCGGCTGACGGCAGACAGACCTCAGGCGTGCCCCCCTCACAGGTGAGCGGGGCCAGGCCCCTGGCGGCTGGAGCGATCGAATGCCAGTCCTTGGTGATGCCGTATGCACCGAGCAGGCCACCCACTGCGATCGCAAGGGACGTGGCGACAGAGGTGACGTGGATACGCCGGGGCCCTGCCAGTACGACGCAGGCAAGTGCCAGACAAACCGTCGGCAGAACCGCTGCTGCCGTCATGGACAGCGAATACGCCTCACCGAACCCCACCCAGCCGATGGACCCGGTGACATGGTGCGCCCAGTAGCTGTCCGTCCCCAGCGGGAAACTGATCCCGACGAAGATCACCACGGCTACGAGCGGCGCAGCGTACAGCGCATGGAGTCGGCGCCCGATCACGAATCCGATGACCGCATGCGCGGTGAGCAGGACGACGACGATCCCCATCAGCTGCAGCACATACAGGTCGGGAAGGACGCCGACCACCCACAGCCCACCTGCCGTGACGCCGGCTGTCAGGACCGACAGGGACAGTACGGCGATGAGGACGGGCTGGACCGCGATGCGCCAAGTGGCGCGTGCGGCACCCAACTCCCAGGTACCGAGGGCGCGAAGTCGTGTCGCCTCCACAGCGGCAAGGCCCGCCACGGCCGCGGCGGCCATCGGGACCGGGGCGTGCATGGCGTACGACGCGGCCTGTGCGGGCCAAGGCACCGCAATGAGCTGCTCGATGTTCCGGGTGCTCGTGAGGAAGACATAGGTGAAGAAAAGGCCGATCACGGGGAAAGCCGGCACGGCTGGATGCGTGCGAAGTGCGGAGAAAAGGCGCATGAAGCCTCGCAGGGAGAACAAAGCCGGACCGCCGCACGCCGTGCGGCGGCCAGGCAGGATGAGTCGGCCATGGTCGGGGCCACGTTGACCTCGCCGACAACGATCATGCAAGCCCCGCACCCCGAACCGGTCCCCGGCCCCGGCTCCTGAAAGGCTGCGGCCCCGCGTCCCGTAGTGACGGGACGGGGCCGGAGCCGTTCGAGCGCTTTGTCAGCGCTACTCCCGCGTGCCGGCGTGGCGGCGCTTCCACCACACCAGGCCGCCGCCGACGGCCGCGAGCGCCGTGGCGAGAGAGGCGATCAGGCCGACGGGGGTGTCGGAGCCGGTGTCGGCGAGGTCACCGTCCGGGTCCTTCCCACCCTCGTTGCCGCCGGTGACCCGCCCGGGTCCGGTTGGTGAGGCGGGGTCGGGTCGGGCCTGCCCGGGTCGGTCGGCTTGTCCGACGGCTTGCCCGGGTCGGTCGGCGTCGGGTCCGGCTTGCCGCCGCCGTCGCCACCCCGCCCGGACCCTTCGGAGCAAGCCTTGTCCCTCATCGGTGGGGGCTGATGGGACCGGGGTGGGGCGGCGTGAGTCCCCGTGACATGTCACCGCCAAAGAGCACCCTAGAGGCTCAACTCCTCGTCAGATCAAGTCATTTGACGGAGTGTCGTCTCAGCCGTGTCGGACGAGTGCCTGCCCTACCATCGCCCCATGACCCCGAACCGCCCCCTCGCCTGGCGCCACGGCCTCACTCAGATCCTGCGCATACATCCCCCCGTCCCAGCCGCCTACGACCAGCACACCATCCGAAAGGCCCCGCCCCACGACACGCAGCGCGCCCGCCGGACAGTCCTGGAACTGCCCACCGTCGCTGGTATCGCCGAAGAACATCCCCCCATGCTCCGCCGCAGAATCGGCTACCCCTCGACCGCTGACGATCTCGACTTCGTCACCGTCGGCTGCTGGGGCAGCGCCGTCCACATCACCGACCCCGCCTTCGGCGACAACGGCGTGGACACCTTCAACCTCGACGACGCCTTCGACGCCCAGACCAAGGCCCACCCCGAGGCACGGATCATCGCCGCCGTCGAGATGGGCTCCTCCGCCGTCTACGGCAAATACCTCGCCCACGTCCCCGGCGCCCCCCGCCTCAGCGCGGACGGCTGGGACGAGACATACGTCAGCGGCGACCCCGTCCACATCCTCGGCGTCTGCGGCATCGACCCAGGCGGCCCCGGCACCGAGACCCTCGACTTCGACAACCCCGAGTTGCTCGTGTGGAGCGACTACCTGAACCTCATCACCTGCGGCCTGTACGCCACCTACATCACTGAGAGGCTTCAGGTGTCGGTCTTCCGTGTCACCCGGACCGAAGACACCAGGGAGAGCATCGAAGAGGTCTGGCACTCCGAATGACCGCCCGCATCGCCGTCGACCTCGCCCTTGCTGCGTAAGCGGTAGCTGCTCCCTCCTGTGGGACCGGGATCCTGCGCACGTCGGAGTTTCGTAATAGCCGGTCCACCGCATCTGACACTCGCCGAGCAGGCTCCGCTCGTGTTCCTCGTGGCCGGCCTCACTGGCAGCAGCAACGAGCTCCTCGTACTGCTCGACCGATGGACGGTCTGTGTCGAAGTGGTGCACCACGCGACTGAGTGCCAGAGGGCGCAGGGTGCCGTAGTCAGCGATACCGGACGGCGTCGGCGGGGCATCTGTGACAACAACCCTGTCGATGTCGAGGATCGTATGGGTGCTTGCCTTCTGTCCCCATGAACTCCTCGTCCTCGTACAGGTTCTCCAGGCTTCGGTAGCGGGCACCGTCGCCGTACTCCTCCTGAAACACCCTGGCCTGCAAAGTTGCCAAGGCCGCCTCGACATTGCCGTCGTACCTGGTGACGTAGTCCCATCCGCTGGCACCCATCGAGCCACCCTCCCTGAAGATCGTCAACGGCCGAACGGTAGCGGCGGGGACTGACAACACCCCGGCTCGGCGCCGGGCTCAGGCCGGCTTCCCGGATCGAGGTGTCCAGAGGATGGCCGACCGCAGGACGCAGACAGGCCCTCTAGCCGGCTGCTGGGTCTGCGGCCTTGTTCAGGCGGGCGATTTCGGCAGTGAGCTCGCTCGTCATGATGCTGCTCCTGCCGCTGGTGAGGAGTACCGCTCCCGCGACAGACACGGGCACCGACAGTCCGAGGATGCCGAGCAGTTCGGGCCAGTCCCGCTGAGCAGCGCACGGCTGGCGGAAGCTCGATCCCGAGTTGGCTGTGGGGCCGTCTGTGAACAGCCGCGACTCGCACATGCCACGGTCGGAGTCGTACGGCAGGAGCAGCAGTACAGCGAACCACAGCCATAGTGCGACAGCGGCAGCGAGCAGTAGAAAGCCCCATGCCTCGGCCCGCTTCGCGCGTGCCCGAAAACGTATGTCGTACGCGAGCGAATTCATGGCGCATGAAACTACCAGGCCACATCGGCCGGGGTGTTCGTTCCCGGGTGGGGCTCGCGACCGTCTCGCACGGGGCCGGTCTGCCGTGGGGGCCACCGTCGACCACGCGCCATCCACAGCCCACATCAGCAGCCCGTTGCAGACGCCCCGTCAGCTCATTTGCCGGCCGGCCGGTCCCGGTCCATTTCCTCCATCGAGGAAATGGACTCCGTGTTCAACGCGTGAGTGCCCTTGCGCCGGGCGAAGTCCCACGGCACCCACGGCGAAGTCATCGGCCATCGTGCGGTCCGCGACCAGCCATTGACGCCGGGATCACCAGCTCCGGTTGAACCACGCGCGTCTATCCGTGCTTTGTCCGTGTGGGGGAGAAACTCTCACGAGCCGCATCGAAGTGTCTTCGGATGTCGGGGACTGCGCTGTCGGGTCCGGTGGCCCAGAAGTCGTAAGTCCGCCCGTTCTTGGTGTACCGCAGATCGATCGAGCGACGGCGAACGCCTGAGGCGGTGTCGTACCAAGTGAACTCCCAGATGGCGGCAGGTGCACCGTTGTGCTCGAGCCGCTCCAGGCGGACTCGCCGGTATTTCGGATAGTCGCCGGCCGTCGAGGTGCCGGTGCCGTCGTTGTCCTGTGCCGAGAGTTCGGCATACGGGTCCCCCTTTCCGTCAGGCGGATTCAGATGGACGCCGAGCCCATAGGCTTTGTCTGCCGAGTAGTAGAAGATGCGGCGCTTGTCCGCATACGGTCCGGTCCAGTCTTTGCCGATCTCCACGGTGAATCCGGCCGGATCGCTGATCGCGCGGAACCCCGGGCGGGCGGCTGTCGGTGAAACCGACGGTGTGGCTTGGCTGCTGGGGGGAGTCTGGAACCGTTCGGCCAGCAGGGGAGGCACGGCATAGACACCTGCGGCGGCGAAGGCGATGACCGTCGAGCCTATGAGTGCACGGGTGATCCAGCGGCGGGAGGAGCGACCGGGAACCTGTGCCAGGTCCGTGCCTTCGGGCCGGACGGGTCTTTGCCGGTCGGCCGCAGGAGCGGTGGGCCGGCGTTCCTCGGAGGCCATACCGGTTCCGAACTCGGATCGCCGCCGATTGCCGGGGACACGAGCGGATGCGGCTCTAGGGGTCGGCGCCTTGGTGCGGAGTGTGAGTCCGTGTGGCGGCGGCGTGTCGGGGCGCGCGGCGGCAATCAGCAGGGACCGGGCCGCTGATGCCGTGATCCGCTGCGCCGGGTCCTTGGTGAGCAGGCCGTCGATGACCTCGCTGAGGGGACCGGCATTGCGGGGCGGGTCGTACGTGCCGTCGAGCACGGCCTGGAGGGTTGCGAACTCGTTGTTGCGGCGGAACGGAGAGCGTCCCTCGACCATTTCGTAGAGGGTTGCTCCCAGGGACCACAGATCACACGCCGGTACCGCCCTCAGTCCCTGGACGCGTTCCGGCGACAGGTACTCGAGTGTGCCGATCATCGCGCCGGGCACGGTCAGGGTGTCGGCGCCGGCCACGGAGGCGATGCCGAAGTCGGTGAGAACGGTGCGGCCGTCCGGCCGGGCCAGCAGAAGATTGGACGGCTTCACATCGCGGTGCACCACACCGGTCGCGTGGGCCGCGATCAGCCCGTCCAGCGCCTCGCGGGCGATGCGAGCCGCATCGCCGACCGCCACACGGCCGTCGGCCATTTCCTCCGAGAGGGAACGTCCCGCCACGAGCTCCATGATGATCCACGGCCGGTCGTCGTCCATGACGACGTCGTGAATCTCGACCACGTTCCGGTGCTGGACCAGTGCCGCAGCCCTGGCCTCCCGCAGCGCCCGCTCCGTCCGTCGACGCCATTCTTCGGGGTCGAGATCGACGCGCGCCCGGATCTCCTTGACCGCGACCGCACGCCCCAGCTTCACGTCCTGGGCCGCCCATACCGCGCCCATGGCTCCGCGTCCGATCAGCTCGTTCAGCTGATAGCGGCCCGCGGCCAAGCCCCGAACTTCCGGTTCGGCCATTCCCCGTCCCCCACGCCCGCTGTGCTCCGTGGCCATGCCGGGACTGTTACCTGCCGTCAGGCCTTCGATCTCCCGAGATTCTGCCTCAATACACCGAACCAGTGTGCCCGGGGTTGTACACAGGACCGGCTCAGCGACAGCACCCGGCGAATCCAGGAGCGGTTTGGCTCCCCACCGATTGCCGGTCTCCACTGTTGGGTTCGGGTTCAGCGCGGCCACCGGAGTCTGATCGGCACCCGTCATGCCCGGCAGCAGGTTTTTCCTGGCCAGACACTGTGCCCCGGCAGGATTCGAACCTGCGACACCCGCTTCAGGAGTTCAACCATTTGAGCAGTTCGCCCTGGGACCCAGGCTCATGGCGGGGGTTGTGCGTGCTCGGCAAGTGCTATCGCGCTGCCCTCCCCGGGCGACGGCGCTCGGAGAATAACCTGAGGCACGTAGATATGACGGGAGTCATTTCCGCGGCAAGCCCGGGCAACCAACCCCCAGCGCCGTGCGCGGGCGGCCCGAGACCCCCAGACCAAAGATGCGCAGACCACGCGGGCCGCAGCAGGGAAACTGAACAGGCGCAATCCGCACGCTCGGCGCGCCCCCCTTGCAGGTGATGAGCGGTTGCCGTTACGTCCCCGGCGAAGGGGGTGAGACCGGGAGCGCCTGTGCGGCCAAGCGCGTGTTGGAAGCACGCGTAGCGGTCCGGGCCCAGGCGCGATCGAGTGCACCTCGAGGAGATCGGGAACCCCTTATCCGGGTGGACGCGGCCCCACCCCGCAATCTGGCCCCCTGGGAAACGATCGCCCAGGAGCTCACCGAAGCCATCAAGGACGGCACCCTGCTTCCCGGCGAGGAAGTCCCCACGATCGGCGACATCGCCCAGGCCCACGGAGCCTCCGTCGGCACCGCCCACCGCGCCTTCGCCCAGCTCAAGCAAGCCGGCCTGATCGAGGTGGGCCGAGGCCGCCGAGCCGTCGTACGCAGCCACCACGAGAAGAGGCTGGAGTGAGTAGCTGGGACGGGCGACGCTGGCACTCCTACCGTTTCGGCACCTGACGGGACGCAGGGGAGATGCCCCGGCCGACGGGTGTTCTGCCACTGCCTGAGCGTTGAGAAGGGCGCTTGGCATCTGCGGGTGGCACCCCTGGCGTGAGCTGGTACGTAGTCCTGCTACTGCTGCTGATTCCGCACTTCGACATCCATTCGACTGCGGCGGCCAGCGTGCATCCCCGCCATTGAGTCCACGTCACCGGGCCTGACCCAGACCCAGGGGACGCGCAGGCCTCTGCCTCCGGCACCGTCGTTCAGTCGGCGATGTCGACCCCGTATCCGCGTACCAGGACATCGAGGCCGTGGTCGTAGCCCTGGCCCACGGCGCGTAGGCGCCAGACCGGACCCCTGCGGTAGATCTCCGCGAGCAGCATGGTGCGCTCGGTGGTGGCTGCATCCAGGGTGGCCCGGGCAAGAGGGGCCCCGCTGCTGCCAGGGGCCGCACCGATCTGGATCGCACCGACCGTGCCGAAGGTGGCGGCGCCGTCGATGGCCGCAGCGACGACGACCTTGTGCGTCGCGGGCGGCAGGGACGCGAGGTCGAGGGCGATGGTCTGTTCGGCCGGGCCGCCGGTCAGCAGCCGCACAGTTCCGGCCGGGCTCTCCGGAGCTCCGTAGAAGATGAAGTCCCCGTCGAAGGTGACCTGTTCGTCCTCGTCGAGGAGGAAGGCGACGACGTCGATCTCGTAGCCGGACTGCGGGGCCCAGCCGGCGGTGACGTACCACTCCGGCGCGGGTCTGCCGTGGGGCATGGGCAGGTCGATGACCCCGCCTCTCGGCATCACGTGCGGCTCCTGAAGCCGTGGAGCCGCCTCGGACGGGGAAGCGGCGGTCGGAGCGGTGAGCCAGTGGAGGTCGTGCACGGGGAGCCCGAGGGCGGTGATGCGGCTCATGCGCCGGTCGCCCTCCCCTCCCGGCAGGAGCACGACGTCGGTGACGCTGGCGGACAGGTTGACCGCCGCGGACCCGCCCAGCCCGACGATTCGGGTACGAGTCGCCGCGGCATCGGCATGGGCACCACCGAGCACCAGCACGCGACGCCCGGCCAGAGGCTTGTCCAAGGTGCCGACGGAGGGCTCCGGTCGACGCGGAGCGGGTACTGACACATCGGGGGCGGCCGTAGGGAAGGCTGCTGCCTCCGGAACGGGTGCGGCAGAAGTCGTGGTCGGCACCGGCTCCACGGGTCCGACGACTGGTTCTGCTTCCGGCTCAGCCACCGGGACGACAGCGACGGCCGCCGCCTCATGCGCTGTCCCCGGCCGTACGTCGGCCAACAGCCGTAGGAAGGTGTGCTCGTCGATGACCGGCACGCCTTCGGCGAGCGCGCGTCGGGCCTTCGCTGAATCGGACGCCGGTTCATTGGTGACCAGCACGCTGGTGTGCCGGCTTACGGAGGTCATCATGTTCAGCCCAGAGGCAACCGCCCGCCCGACCAGCTCCGCTCGGGCATGGGCGGTCTCACCGGTGATCGCGACCTTCATCCCCTGCTGGAGAGGCCCGCCGGGTGCCGGCCGTCCCGGATTGCGGTACGCGCAGGGAGTCTTCGGCGGCCTCGGCGTGAACGGGGACTCTGCCCGGGGCGGGCAGGTCACCAGCGGTAGGGGCAGATCGAGCCGCGCTGCCTCGCGCAGGGACGCCCGCAGGATCCCGGCCAGCACACGGGTGTCGTGCAGCGCATCGTGAGCACGCTGCTGGGGGACGCCGTAATGGGCGGCGAGGGTGCCGAGCTTCATGTCGTCCGTCGGCGGATCCACCTGGCGATTCAGAGCCAGGGTGCACAGCCGCTGCGACACCGGCAGCCACATCCGCGCACGGGCGAACTCGTAGGCCAGGAAGTCGTAGTCGAACTGGGCGTTGTGGGCGACCAGGACCCGGTCCTGGAGCATCGCTCCGATCCGCCCGGCGACCTGGTCGAAGGTCGGCGCCCCATGCAGTCGCTCGACGGTCAGCCCGTGCACCTCCACCGGCCCCGGATCGCAGCCCGGATCGAGCAGCGTCGAGAACTCCCCGGTCTGCTCGCCGTCCGGACCGATCGTGATCACCGCTACGGACACTACGCGGTCTCGCCGAGCTATGAGCCCCGAGGTCTCCACATCGATCAGGGCCCAGTCGTAGGCGTAGTCGCCCATGGAGGGCACGTCCAAGGAGGTGGAGACGAGACTCATGGTGGCAAGGATGATGCGATATGCAGCCCTCCTTCAACCTGCATGACGATTTGCCCTCATCTGGACGGTCGTGGCGAGGTGGTCGTCTCGCGCCGACCGCAGAGAGACCGCACCGGAATTTCGGGAAGTTCTCGGGAAGAACACCGCCAAGGACCGGACAAAATCGTCTCCAGCAGGACTCCCGCCGACTTCACCAGGGGGTCCTCCGCCCCCGTGCAACCACTCCGCCGGACTCGAAGAACTGGCCCTGACCAGCAAAAACGCCCTCACAAAGGGAGGGCGGAGAGAGGGCGCCCCCGGTAGGACTCGAACCTACGGTCAAGCGCTTAGAAGAGACTGATCGCGTTCAGGGTGGTCACGGCTCTGACCTGCTGCTTAGGGTCGCAAGCGGCGTTCGCCGCAGCCATCGCTACCGCTCATCCACCGGAGGGCAAGATTCCGCCCCTCCGGTTGACTGCCGCGGGAGTGCGGGAGGGAGCGGGGACCTCCGGTGCCGGTCCTCAACACGCTTTCCAACTGTTGGTGCCTCGCTGAGCTGCGTGCGGGGACGCTGACCGGCGTTCCTGGGCAACTGGCCGACTGGCTGACGTCTGGCTTGCGTCCGATCTGAACGGGGCTGAACGTAGCTGAATGAGGCGGAAACTGAGACTGAGCCCGTGCCCAACTCGGGTGACGGCGGGGCCCGGTGGCGTTAGCGTGAAGCGATGATCAGCAATGAGGGGGTACGCCTTGGTGCGGAGGCCGCACGGTGCCTGGCACAGACAGGTCTCTATCAGTTCGAGCCTGGGCTGACCGATGCCGAGTTCGCGCGCATCGAGGGCGAGTACGGCTTCGAGTTCGCGGTCGATCACCGTGCATTTCTTGCGGCAGGTCTTCCGGTCAATGTTCCTCCCGAGGCGGGGCAGGCTTGGTCCAAGCCTTGGCCTGAGTGGCGCAGCGGGGATCAGGACAGGTTGCGCGATCAGCTCGGCTGGCCGGTCGAGGGTGTTCTGCTCGACGTTGAGCACAACGGGTTCTGGTACGTGGCCTGGGGTGAGCGTCCGGTCGATGATGCGGCTGCACTGGCCACGGCACGGCGCCATCTTGCAGATGCGCCGGTGTTGGTTCCTGTGTACGCCCACCGGTACCTTCCCGCCGGCCAGGGGAGTTTTGGGCATCCGGTGCTCTCGATGTGGCAGACCGACATCATCTACTACGGGCTGGACTTGGTCGACTACATACACCAGGAGTTCGACGAGGCACGGGGTGACGTGGACGAGAGCTGGAACCCGAGAGCAACCGTCCCCTTCTGGCGGGACCTACTCTGACTCCTTGGGGGCGGACGGAGCAGCGCGCTCTGAGCTTGGGAATCACCTGGCTGAATCGGGAGACTGCAGCCGTGACCTGGGGAAGCAGCCGTCAGCTGACTACGAGAGACGCGAACGGCTGACCGCTGTTGACCGGTGTGCCTCGGTCGTTCTGGCATGCATCTGGCACGGCCCAATGGGATGCACCCCATCGTGATCCTGTCTCGTCGGCACTTCTCGGGTGCCATCAATGCCTCCTACGACCGACTCGCTCACCGATCTCAAAGATTTCCTGGACTCCCGTACAACCTGTGGGGTCCCATGAGGGTCGCTTGTGCAGGAACTACGGGATCGCCGACGGCTACCCCGCCGGCACCACGGTCAACTACGCCCCCCGCGTCGGCTCACTCCTACCTGTCCCAAGTCAGAAGGCACATGAACATCAGACACCCGCTCGGCATTACCCTCGCCACCGCGACAGCGGTGGCCCTCGCCGGCGGTCTCCTCACCTTGGTTGCGACTCCCGCGGCGGCGGTCACAGCGAAGTACGCGGACGACTTCAACGGCGACGGGTACCAGGACCTCGCCACCGCTGCCCTCGGTACCACTGTGGACGGCGCGAAATACGCGGGAGCCGTGGTCGTCAACTACGGCTCGGCATCGGGCATCAGTGCATCCAACCGCAAGGTGATCACCCAGAACACGACCGGGATTCCCGGCTCTGCCGAAGACAATGACTACTTCGGTGCCGCCCTCGCCTCCGGCGACCTCAACAACGACGGCTACGCCGATCTCGTCGTCGGCGCCCTGGGTGAAGACGTGGGGGACGACACCAACGGCGGAACGGCCGTCGTGATCTGGGGAAGCACATCGGGCCTCTTCGGTGCCCGAACCATCGCTGACCCCAACGCGTCCGGGCACGACTGGTTCGGGAAAGCGCTGGCCATCGGTGACTTCAGCGGTGACGGCAAGGCTGACCTCGCCGTCGGCAGCTCGGGCAAGGACATATGGATCCACAAGGGCGGCTTCACCAAGTCGTCCGGCGCCGCCTCCCGGTACAAGCTCACCACGCCCCTTCAGAGCGGTTCCCATCACGGTGCCGAGTCGCTCCTCTCAGGCGACGTGAACTGTGACGGCTCCGACGATCTGGTGGTCAACGGCACGTACAACCCCGACACGTCGCACATGCACTACGCGACCCTGGTGTACCTGGGCTCAGCGTCGGGCCTGGCTTTCCAGGACGTGCTCGAAAGCGACAGACAGGCGGCCCTCGGCGACATCAACGGGGATGGCTACGACGACGTGGTCACCAGCGCCTGGTCGGGCGGCGCCGGCGGAGACAACCTCGGCGGCTCCATCACCACCTATTTCGGCGGGGTTGAGGGCATCCGCACCGACGCGGTGCAGACCATCGAGCAGGACACCCCGGGCGTGCCCGGGGCCGACGAGTGGGACGACGACTTCGGCCACGCCCTTTCGCTCGGCGACATCGACGGAGACGGCCTCGATGACGCGGCCGTCTCCGCGTTCAAGGAGAGCATCGGCTCCGCCACCCTCACCGGCAGCGTCACGGTGTTCCGCGGCACGCCGGCCGGGCTGTCCGCCTCCGATGCCAGGATGTTCCACCAGGACACTGCCGGGGTCCCCGGTGCCAACGAGGACAACGACCGTTTCGGTTCCTCTGTACGGCTCTCCGACCTCAACAGGGACAGCTACGCGGATCTGTCCGTCGGCGCCGAGGGAGAGAACGGCGCCGACGGAGCCCTGTGGAGTCTGCGTGGTTCGTCATCAGGCCTGACCACCAGGAACGCCATCAGCTTTGGAGCCTCCTCCGTGGGCCTTCCGACCTCCGGCTACCCAGAGCTCGGACGCGGAATGCTTCGCTGACGCTGAAAGCTGGTCACCCCTGCGTCGATCATCGGTGAGCGCCCTCCCACGGCCCCTGAACGGCCCCCGGGAGGGCGCTTCGTTGTGCGGGTGACACCCGCTTTAAGGAGTTCGATCAGCGCTGGACTCTGCCGTGGAGTCGTGTGGTGGCGCCAGCCGGGACAGCCCATGCAGGCATGCTGCCGTCCGGCCCTGTTGATGTCAGCCTGGGCTTAGCGCTTGCTCCACCGTCGCTGTCAGCTGACCGGGTCCGCACCCGTCCCAGGGCGGCCAGCGTCAGCCCCGCCTCAGCCGGTAAAGTGGCGACCTTCGGCCGGCGGAAGCCGTACGGAGTCCTCGAAGGCCGGGCACATCATGCACCTCGCCGACCGTCCCGCACGCCGCCGTCTCAGCGCCGCCCTGGACAACCTTGCCGTCACCTTCCGCGGCATGACGGCGCGTCCGGACGAGCACAACTGCGAGTGTCACTGGGGCAGTCCAGAGGAGCTCTCCCTTCTGAAGACGCCGGACGTGGAGCTGGAGCCGGATCTCCTGCGCCGGACCTGGCAGGCCATCGACTGGACCGATCACGCGGCTGTGCTGCGCCGCGTCCTGCCGCAGTTTGCCGCGGTCCTGGTCGCCGGTCGCGCGGAACCCCTGTTCGGACTGGAAGAGGCCGGGTACTCCTTCGCCCGCGGCCGCTGGCAGCAGTGGCCTGAGGACCACGCCGGTCCGGTACGCGAGTTTCTGCATGCCTGGTGGGCGCACAGCCTCACCGAGCCGGATCCGGTCGTCCCGGCGCACCAGGTCTTCGTGATGTGTGCAGAGGCATCCGGAACGGTCCGCCCCTGGCTCGCCGAATGGGAGAAGCAGACCGGGTACCTCAGCGAACGGCGCCTCGCCGAGGCGGCGGCGGAATGGGAGTACGAGCTCCTGGGAGACAGCCTGCCGTGGAGCGTCGGCTGGTACGAGCACGACGCGGAGGAGATGCGCGCCGAATTGGTCGCCTGGCTCCTCGACCACGCTGCAGTGCGGCTCCGCGCGTCGGGCGCATCGTCGGATCTGCAGCACCGGATACGGCTGCTCGGACTCACCGGCGAGGACCGCTGGACGGATGCGCACTGGCCCGGCCACCGCTACTGACGACCAGCGGGCGCGACCTCGGTACCGTACCGCGTAGCCAGCGGCGTGTGTCGATGCGCTACTTGGCTGCGAAGAGGCCGGGCGTAGGGACTAAATCAGTAGCCGAAGAAGTGTCCAGCGGTCGTGTCCGGGCGGCTCCATGTGGCCACCCGACTCCAACATCATCGGGACGAAGGTCGGCGGCTGGCCCGCCTGGAGGCAGCCTGCCGACTGGCCGAACTGCAAGAGCTGACACCGCATGGAGCACCTTCTGACCATCACCGGCGACATACAGTTGGGCGACTGCGGCGGCGTCTACTTCTTCCATTGCCGCCAGTGCCCCGCCTTCCCGTGGGACTGGCGCTTCGACTGCCACTGACAGCTGAGGTCGGTGGATTCTCAATGGGGCGAGTCAACCCCTCAACGATCTTGAAAACCGTCGTGACAGCGATGTTACCGCGGGTTCAAATCCCACACCCACCGCACGTGAACGGCCCCTGACCAGCCATCTCAGTCGGGGGCCGTCGGCGTCCGCCCACCGTGATCGCCCGGTGTTACCCGTGATTTCCCGCTCGTTCGGGCACGGGAGGGGCATGCTTCCCATCACCTGAGCCCGGCAGTCTCCTGGGCTGCGAAACTCTCCGAGTGAGCTATCCCGCGACAGACGAGCTGTCCTCCCCCGAGCGCGCCTTCATGATCAATGCGACCGAGATCGACATCCTTCCCGGTGTCTGGGCCGACCTCGATGAGCCGCTGGCGTCCGGGCGTGCCGCGGACCTTGTCCCGATCCTCCTGTCTCTTGTCGACAGGGGATGGATCGAGGTGTCCCGGGTCATCCCCTGGACGGCACCCGATGAGGCTGCGGGATTCCAGCCCGGTCCCACCATCCCGAAGCGGGCCCTTCCTACTCTTCTGTCGGACGCCGAGAACTGGGAGTACCTGCAATCTGGCGAGTGGTTGGGATGCCTGACATTGACCCTCACCGAGGCAGGACAACAGATCCCTCGATGACTCGTGGTCAGCGACACGGTCGGCGGAGTTCTTGATGGCTGAAGCCCGATGGTTGGCTCGCCCGTGGGATTTGAACCTGTGGCCTCATCCTTATCAGGTCGGTCCCACATCCCCGCTACGCCAGGGGATGCAGCCGGTTCACCGGCCGCGGTGGTCGTTGGTCATCGGCCGTAACCGCCGGTGTTTGCCGCTGTTGGTGTCAAGCGCTGATGTCAGCTCAGCTTGGACGGCAGGCAGCGATCAATGTGGCCAGCATGCCTACGGGGTCGTGCAAAGAGCGTGCGCCGTCAGTGACCACGCGGCGGGTGCCCGGGTCGATCGGGTCGGTGTCGGCCCAGGAAGGGGAGCCGATTCCGAATTCCACCTCCAGCCCGGAGGGGGTTGCGAAACGGCCCTCCAGGAGCACGCCCCATCGCTGCGTCCTGATGGGCGTCGGCATGCCGAGGTCTCGCGCCCAGTCCTCGCCGTCGTAGAGGCCGGGCTCGGTGGTGAGCAGAGTCAGGTCGACGTCCGAGTCGGGTCGGGCAGCGCCACGGGCACAGGAGCCGACCAACAACAGGCCGGTGATGTCCTCGCGGGCGGCGGCCGATCCGCGACCCGCTTGCGGCCCCCGCCCGGACGCCGCACCCGACCCAGAGGCCCCTCACCCGCCTCAAGTTCGAACACGCCTTGCGGACCGTCGTCTCGCTGACCGCAGCGGCCTGTGCCACCGCCCGGACACCGCCGTGCCCCAGGCCCCGGGCCTCTGCAGCCATCAACAACCGCCGCTGCCGCTCGTCCAGATGCGGGAGCAACACCGCGAACTTCACGGCGAGTTGGTCACGAGTCTCATCCGGGATGCGCATACCACACCAGCGAGCCTCAGGGCGGGAAGCAACACCTTGATTCCCTGCAAGCCCTTAGCTTGCCCTTGCTCTGTTCGGAACCGGAACTGCTGCGCCTGGGTCGCCTCCCGGCGCCTCCAACTGCCGTACGGCGAGTGCCAGCAGCGCATGGTCGGAACCGGTGGTCGCGCAGAGGCGTGCTGTGCTACCTGCGAAGTTCATCCGACGCTGCTGGAGCCGGGTGCTCGCCGGCTGCTGGGGGCGAGTGGGTATGTCGCGAAGCAGAAAGATCACGGTCATGGTGGTTGTGCTCGCGTTGACGGTGTAGACGCTGTTCTTCTGCCTCTAACCTAGGAGGTCGTTTTCATCCGCGAAGTCTGTTTGGTCCACACTCGTTCCAGTGTCG
Organism: Streptomyces sp. NBC_00390; assembly: GCF_036057275.1. Classification (NCBI taxonomy): domain Bacteria; kingdom Bacillati; phylum Actinomycetota; class Actinomycetes; order Kitasatosporales; family Streptomycetaceae; genus Streptomyces; species Streptomyces sp. NBC_00390. The sequence continues at coordinate 4,820,406 of NZ_CP107945.1, forward strand.
AGGCGCGACTCCCGAGGCGTCGATGCACCAACGCGGCTGGCGAGAGTCTGCGGGAGCCCGCATCGTCAGTCTCATCCCGTGAAGCCTGTCTCGCTCCCAGATGTATCTATAGCTGCGACTACTCTCGCTGCACCGCGCACGAACCCGATACGCGTGAGGTGCGAGTGCAGCACCGAGGCGCGTGAAGCGGTGCAAACTGGATGAAAACGACCTCTCGGCGCGGCCGTCTGTGTCCCTCAGTCCTTCCTACCCTTCCCTCCGCCCTTCTTCGGAGGCTCTTCCTTCTCTTCTTCGTCCTTGTCGTCGTCAAACGAGGATGACGACAGGCCGGGAGAAGGCGTGGCCGACGTGGTGTCCGAGAGCCGAGCCTCACTGGGGGGCGTAGAGGTGGAGGGCACTGCGCTGCCCGGAGAAGGAGAGGAGGGGTCGCCCTCGCCGGAAGTCACAGAAGCGCCGATGACGGCTGCCATAGCGAACGCGACGGCTCCGGCGACACCGATCACGGCTTTGGACGGCGTCCCGGTGGGCCGGGAACGCGACGGTCGAAGCGGGTGCGCCGGGGCTGGGGGGATGGGAGGGAAGGCCTGGGGCGCCGTGCTGGTCGTCGGCGCCTGGTCCGAGTGCGCTTCCACGGCGGCGAGCCAGCCCGCTGCCTGCTCGGCGGTCGGGCGTTGCACGGGGTCCTTGGCAAGCAGGAGCAGGAGGTGGTCAGCCAGTGATCGCGGTATCTCGGGGCGCAGATGGTCGGGCGGGACGGGGGCGGCGCTGACGTGCTGCTGGACGACGGCCGGTGTGTTCTCACCGAGGAACGGGGGGCGGCCGGTGAGCAGTTCGTACAGCACGCAGCCCAGTGCGTAGACGTCCGAGGCGGGCAGGGCGGGGCGTCCCACGGCGCGTTCGGGTGCCAGGTAGGAGCCGGTGCCCAGGATCTTGCCGGTTGCGGTGGGGGTGTGGGAAGCGTCGTCGGCGAAGCGCGCGATCCCGAAGTCGGTGATCTTCACGATTCGGTTGGTGGTGAGCATGATGTTGCCGGGCTTGATGTCGCGGTGGATCACGCCTTGAAGGTGCGCCGCGGACAGGCCTGCCGCCATCTGAGCGCCGATCGCGCCGGCCTCCTGGGGATCCAGGAGCCCGTGCACGGCCAGTTCCTGGGCCAGGCTCCAGCCATCGACCAGCTCCATCACCAGGTAGAACCGGCCGTCGTGGCAGCCGGAGTCGTACATGCTGACCAAGTGGGGGTGGTTGAGGCGGGCCGCAGTCTGCGCCTCCATCCGGAAACGCTCGGCAGCCGCGTCGTCATCGTCCGCGCGGAGCAGCTTCACCGCCACCGGCCGGTCCAGCGCCTGGTCGGTGGCGCGCCAGACCTCGCCCATGGCACCGCGCCCCAGCGGCTCGTCCAGCCGATACCGCTCCGCAACCAGCACACCCACACTCGCCTTCCGACCGCGGCGACGCCGGCAGGCGCAGCCAGCCAATGTGACATGGGAGCTTCCGGCGGCGCAGCGGGCGCCGCACTCCTGCCACACCGCGTAGAAGAGCAAGGGGCAGGCAGGCGACGGGGGGACGCCCGGCCTGCCCCTTGCGTGGATGCCCGCACGGGGGGAACGGGCACCACACCCGACCTTGCGCAGTCGGGCTCCTTTCATAACTGCGCGGGGAGCGCCGTTAACGTCACACCCTCCGCGCCGACGGGGCAGATGATGGTGCGGCCTGCCAGCGCGAAGCCGACCTGGTGGCCGTGCTGCGGGCGCGGGCTGAGTGGTTGACCCTGGCCGCGCCGCCCCTATGGTGGGGCCTCGGTGAGGAGTCTGGGGAGCGGGGATCAGCGGAGGACTTGTGGGCAAGAGAAGGCGCGCCGCGCGCAGCAGAACGAACCCCGCCGTGATCGGCGGGGTGGTCGCGGTGATCGTGGGCGGTGCGGGGTTCGCCGCGTACAGCATGTACAGCGGCGACGCGCCAGGCGAGGAAAGCTCGGCCGACGGCACTGCGAAGACACTCACAGCACGCCCAGTGACGGCCGCGGAGGTCCGGGCCACGGCCGACGGGTTCCTCACCGCCTGGCAGCGGGGCGACGCCGCGAGCGCCGCCGCGTACACGGACCGGACAGCGGCAGCACGGGCCGCGCTGTCCGGGTACCGCAAGGACGCGCACATCGACGAGGTGACGCTGACCCGCGGCAAGACGTCCGGGCCGAAGGTGACGTTCAGGGTCTCGGCCACGGTCTCGTACAAGGGGAAGAGTAAGCCCCTCACCTACGACTCCGAGCTCAGAGTCGTCCGGGCCGAGGACGGCAAGCCACTGGTCGGCTGGCAGTCGTCCGTCGTGCACCCGGACCTGAAGGAGGACGACAGGCTGGTCACGGGCGAGGCCGGGGACCCGCCGGTCAAGGCAGTGGACCGGAACGGCGCGGAGCTCACCACGGCGAAGTACCCCTCGCTCGGCACCGTCCTGGACGGCCTGCGGGAGAAGTACGGCAGAAAGGCCGGGGGTACGGCGGGGGTCGAGCTGCGGGTGGTCAGCGGGGACAGCGCGAAGAAGAGGGAGAAGGGCGCGCAGGAGAGGGAGGGCACGCCCCCCGGCAAGACGCTGCTGACGGTGTCCAAGGGCATACCCGGAACGCTGCGGACCACGCTCAGCGCGACCGCGCAGGCGGCTGCCGAGCACGAAGTGGGCGAACGCGAGCGGGCGTCTGTTGTTGTCATGAGGCCGTCGACGGGCGAGATCCTCGCGGCGGCCAATTCGAGCCATGGCTTCAACACGGCGCTCCAGGGGTCCCTGGCGCCCGGCTCCACCATGAAGATCGTGACTGCGTCGATGCTGCTGGAGAAGGACCTCACATCGATCGACAAGCAGCATCCGTGCCCAAAGTACGCGTCGTACGGCGGATGGAAGTTCCAGAACGTGGAGAAATTCGAGATCAAGAACGGTACGTTCCGTTCGAGCTTTGCTGCCTCCTGTAACACCGCCTTCATCACGCAGGCCGAGAAGCTCGACGACTACGATCTGACCAAGCAGGCCCAGCAGGTCTTCGGGCTGGGCCTGAACAACTGGTCGACAGGGGTGTCCAGCTTCGACGGAGCGGTGCCGGTGCAGAGCAATGCGCAGATGGCGGCATCGCTCATCGGGCAGGGCGGGGTACGGATGAACCCGCTCAATGTCGCGTCCATCATCTCCACGGCCAAGACCGGCATCTTCCGGCAGCCGTATCTGGTCTCGCCCGACGTCGACGACCGCACGCTCGCGACGGCCCAGCGCAAGCTGGACGCGTCCGCGCAGACTCAGCTGCACGCACTGCTGAGCTACACCGCGACGTCGGGCTCCGCCGCCGAGGCCATGGCCGGCCTGGGCTCGGACATCGGAGGCAAGACGGGCTCGGCCGAGGTCGACGGCCAGAAGAAACCCAACGGCTGGTTCACCGCGTGGCGCGGCGACCTGGCCGCGGCGGCGGTGGTGCAACAGGGTGGGCGCGGAGGCGAGTCAGCGGGGCCGCTGGTGGCAGCGGTACTCCGGGCCGGTGGCTGACGCCCGCGGCGCCGGTGCAGGCGGCGCTGGCCTGCGGCCTGTCCGAGGCGGAGCTTGAGGCTGCGCGGGCGGGGCATGCGAGTCTGCCGGATGTGGTCTGGGGCAGTTGGGCCGGGCCCGCGAATCGCGCACATACCGGGCCGGGGGCCGTGATGGCAGCCCGAGCAACCTCCTCCAATTCATCCGGAAAAGTGCCCTGGCGCGCGAACATTTGGGTAAGTGCCTGAATAGGCAGCCATATTTGGGTCATCGCGGATGGTGGTGTAACACGGAAGCGCATGCGGAACGCAGAAGCAGGCGTAAGCGGGGCGACGACTCAGGCTGAATTTCGACACCTGGAGCGAGCGCGCCGACATGGCACTACGTCGATCGGATTTCCTGTGAGCAACATCGACCCGGGTCCCGGATACCAGACGTACAACCAGCCCTCGGGCCCGGACCGCTCCGCGCGCAACCAGGCCGCCGCACGGCGCACGGCCCTCACCGTCTGCACGATCGCCGACATCGCGGCAGGTCTGCTTGGCCTGTGGATCCTGTTGTTCCTGCTCGACGCGAACGAAGCGAATGTGTTCGTCGGGTTTGTGCGGGGAACGGCGGACTGGCTGGCCTGGTGGTCGCAGGACATTTTCACGATGGACACAGAGGGTCTACGAGTTGTCCTTAATTATGGTCTCCCGGCTGTCATGTATTTGCTGATCGGCCATGGGATCGCCGCCCGGCTCAACCGAGCCTGACAGCGGACCGGCCTTTATCGATCGCCACAAACCGCTGCCGCCAGTTCCTTCCTCGCCGAGGACCCTGCAGGGAAGTGACGGCAGCCGAAGGACCGACTGTGGCACGCACCCCCACTCAAAATGATCACCTGCCGATCTATGAGGACCTGGTACGCGAACGCGGTGACGCCGTTGCCGAAGCTCAACTGGCGGCCGAGCACACGCAGCATCAGGCAGCGGAACTACTGACCGACGGGATGCGGCCCAGCAAGCCCATCGCCGGGACGACCACACCCGAGCTGCTGCGGGTGGTCAGCCGGAGTGGCGCGGGTCGCTGCCGTAGGCGAACTCGGCGCGGATAGGTCCGTCTGTCCCGTCCTCACCCAAGGAATCCACGCATGAGCATCACACTGGCTGCACGAAGGCTTTCGAAAGCCTCGTTAGCGTGGCTGACCGCTCGATCCCCTGTGCGGGAACGTGACCAGGCCGTGGCCCAGGCGGGCCGACGGCGCAGTCGACCCAGGAAGACCGGAAGACCGCAGATGGATTACTGCTCCTCATGTCGTCGGCATCTCAACGGCGCGCTGGTGTGTCCCGGGTGCGGCGCCTTCGCCCCGGACATCGCCCCGCACGCCACCGGCGGCCGCATCGGTTCGGCCCTGGCGATGACGGGCGCCCCACCGGCCACAACGGCCCACCGGGAATCCACGGCTTCCGGCACGTGGCACGACAGACCCCTGGACAACGAGGCAGAGTTCAGTGCTGACATGGACGTGGCCCCGTACGCCCCCGCCGCCGAGGCCGAGGACCTGCCGCCCGCGCAGCAGGGGCGGGCGGCACGCCGTCGCCAGCTGGCCCGCTGGAAGAAGAACAGGCGCCGGGCAGCGGTCGCGAGCGCCGTCGCACTCGTCGGAGGCGGCCTGACCATCGCCACGATGGACCGGCACTCCACGGACCGGGCACAGGCGGCCACAGTGCCGGACGACCGGAGCATGGGCGCCGCGCAAGAGCAGACGCCTGAGCAGAACCGTCCGGCGTCCACACCAGCCACCGCTCAGCGCACTCACCCGTCGTCACACACCCCTTCCCAGCCGCAGCCGCAGCCGACGGCGACCAACACCCCGCGACAGCGGTCCCTCGCGGCCCCGCCCCCCACGCCCCCGCAGATCGCCCGGCCGGATGCCGCCGCGCCTCCCCGTCCGGCTGCGATGTCGACCCCGCAGCCGCAGAGCACCGCCCCGTCCGCCGGCGACACGGCCCCCGACCGCTCTGACACGACGGCGGAGCAGCCGTCGGCGCCCGCGACCGCCGACAGCACGGACTCGGGCGCGTCCCAGACCGGCCCCGCACTGGTATCGATGTCGCCGACGGAGGTCTGCCTGCTCGTGGTGTGCCTCGGCTGACCATGCCGACACCCGGCTGTTCCCGGTTGGACGAGCAGGAGGTGTGGCGCACATGACGAGTGGCCGCCGGGAGGGGATCGCGCCACTCTTCGACGTCGAACCTCGGGGCGCGCAGGACTCGCGCCTACGGTCCTATGTCCTGGTCTGCTCACCGACGCCGACCGACCCGGCCGCGCGCCCCGCTCCCGCCGCCGTATGGCGTGCGGCCGAAGCGGACGGAGTTCGCCAGCCGTGTGTCAGCCCGTGAGCAACGGCCCCAGCCGATGGAAAGGATGAGGAGGCAGCGCCCGTGAGTCCCCGCTACGAAGTCCAAGTCCTGCTGCACCGCATCGGCCGGTGGTGGGCCGTCGACGTCCCCCGCCTCGACCTGCACACCCAGTGCCGCACCCTGGAGGGTGCGGAGGATCTGGCGCGCGGCCTCGTCGCCGAAGCCGTTGGTGGCAAAGGCCGTTGAGGCACACTGTCGCGCCTACGAGAAGGTCAAGGACCGTGGCCACGCCCTGAACGCCACGGCATGGCGGCGTCTCGTCCGTGCCGCAGGCGGCGAACAACAAGTCGCGGCGTACTGCGCCCAGTTGACGGGATCGGCGGACGAGCGCCACCCCGGCGCCGACGAAGACGAGCAAGACCGGGAAGACCGGGAAGGTCAACAAGCCGAGCGCCGAGGCCAAGCCGTCAAAGGGGCCCTCCAACCGGCCCTAGGCAGCGCCCGTTCCGAGGCGGACCTGCGCATCACCGACGGGCCGGACCTGCCCTGCGCCGTACGTCCCTGATCCAAGGGTGGTTGGGGTTACTTGATATAGACGAGGCCGTCGGTGGGGATGGTGGGACGGCCGTTGTTGGTGGCTCTTCTGGCTCGCTCCGGCGTTGAGCTGCACGGTGTCGGCCGGGTCGGCGCCGTACTGGCGAGCTTCCCGGCTGCCACGCGGGCGACGGAGGCCAGCGGAGCGTTGGAGGTGTTGGTGGAGGTGTGCTCGCCGAGCACCGCGATGCCGTTGGACTCCCGCCACTTCAGCTGACTTTGCGCATCTCAGTGCGTTGTGGCAAAGGGAGTCCCTGTTCGATGAGCAGGGGCTTCGTCGTGTGCGGGGCATGATCGCGGAGGGGTAGGGGCAGGCAGCGGACGGCTTGTTGTGGATCGAGGAGGGTGCGATGCCGTCGGTGCTGGGGTTGATGGAACAGCGTGAGGCGCGGGCGAGGCAGGATCTGGAGTCCTGGACGGAGGTCCTGGAGCAGGCTCAGGCGGAGGTGGATGCCGCGCGGGAGCGGGTCGAGCGGGCCCGGGTGGGGCGTGAGGAGCTCGTGTCGGTGCTGGCCGGGGAGGGCGCGGTGAATACGCCGGTTTCCGTGCTGTCCGGTGGTGGGATGGCTGCTGCCGTGGGATCGGGCGGCCCCGGCGCGGGGCATGGCGAGCGGCCGCCGGTGTGGCGGTCGGGCATGGGCGAGGAGGTGCTCAGCGGCCTGTACCGGGAGGTGTTCGCCGCGGTGGTGGCTGCTTCGGGGCCGGTGAACGGGGTGGAGCTGACGCGGGCGGTGGGCCGGGAGGCGGAGATCAAGAACGAGGTGGAGAGGATCCGGCACCGTGCCTACGTGCTGGAGAAGCGGGGCTGGCTGGTGCGGGCGAAGGACGGACGGTTCATGCCCGTGCCCGCAGCAGTCGGGCGGGGCGTTTCTCCGGCCAGCGCGGAGCGTCTGCGGCCAGGCGCCGGGACAGCCTGATCACGGCGGCCCACCACACCATCTGGGCGTGGTGGTCGGGGCGGCGTTCGTGGTCGCGGTTGAGGCGGCGTGAGCGGGCCAGCCAGCTCAGCGTGCGCTCCACGACCCACCTGCGGGCCAGGACGACAAATCCGCGTTGTCCGTCGGAGCGGCGCACGACCTCGGTCCGGACTCCGTGGCGGGCGAACGCCTTCGCCAGCGCCGGACCCTGGTAGGCACTGTCGACCCACACCAGTTTCAGCAGCCGGCCCGGCTGGTCCATGAACGTCTCCAGCAGTGCGGGGGCGGCCTTGGAGTCGTGCACATCGGCCGTGGTCACGGTGACCTCCAGGAGCAGGCCCTCGGTGTCGGTCAGGATGTGACGCTTGCGGCCGTCACGTGACTTGCCGCCGTCGTATCCGCGGCTGTCCTCGCCGACGGTCTCGGAGGCGTCCACCGACTGACTGTCGATGACTCCCGCACTGGGCTCGGCGTTGCGGCCCGAGCGTTCCCTCGCCGAACGTCGCAGGCGTTCGTGCAGTTCACGCACATAGCCGTAGGACCGCCAGCGGCGGAAGAAGTCGTAGACCGCCCGCCAGTACGGGAAGTCGACCGGCATGGCCGTCCACTTCACGCCGTTGTCGACCAGGTAGCGCACCGCGTCGAGTATCTCGCGGTGGCAGTACGCCTCCGGACGCCCGCCCCGCTTCAGCAGCCAGGCCGGAACCGGCATCGCCGAGCGGACCTCGGCCCACTCCGCATCCGTCATGTCACTGGGATAGCAGCCTGCCCGCAGCCCCGGAGCGATCGAACCGAACCGGTGCACGTAGCAGTCACACGCAGGGGTGACCGCGGTGGACGCAGGCACAGTGGTACTGCTCAACTGATCGGGCAACGGGCTTCCTTGGTCGTGCTGGTGTCGTAACCGCGTCACTACCAAGGGGCCCGTTCTTTCATGCCCGCGACCGCACCCGTACCTCTGTCCAGATGATCACCCGCGCCGCACGCCTCGAACGAAATCCGGTTAGCCACAACGCACTCAGACAGACTGGCCGCTGGATGCGTCCTGCCTGCGCCTTGCCCTTCCGCGGTTGGCAGGGCAAGGCGGACGGAGTGACAGGCCAGGTGTCAGGGGGTGAGCCGGACGACCTGGGGGTCGTGGTCGCTGGCCTGGTCGGCGAACTCGGCGTTGGTGTGGACGATGTCGTAGTCGTACGACGTCAGGGCGGGGCTGATCAGTATGTGGTCGGGTGGCCTGCTGGCCGCGCCTGGTCTCCGAGGAGCGGGTGGGCGGCTGGTAGCGGGCGTGCAGGGGCTGGTCGCCGCCCTTGGATCTGAAGTGGTTGGCGATGACGAAGACCGTCTTGCCCTGGAAGGTGAACTCGCCGACCCGTGGGTACCGGTGGAGGCCATGCGCCCCGTAGAGGTGCGGTAACTGCGATCGGGTCAGTCGCCTTGATAGAGGCGAACTGGATCGATCAGCTGGATGGTGGGGTCGTTCTCGGCGAGGTGGCGTAGTTCGTTTGTGAAGCCGGTGCCGCTGTAGAACTGCAGCCGGGTGACGTCGGTGGCGGTGCCGCGCGCGGTGAGGAGAGCACGGATGTGGCGGAGCCGTTCGAGGTGGCCCTTTCCCATGACGTCGTTCCATTTGGCTTCGCCGATGGCGAGCAGTGCTTCGCGGCCGCTGTCGGTCTCGCCATGGACCGCGACGTCGACTTCGTGGCTGGTCTTCGCGGCAGGATCGTTGACGGTGCCGCTGCCCACCTTTGTGACGTGCCCGCCGTGGGTTGCGGGGGACGCGTGCCAGCGGGCCCATTCGCGGCCGACCTGTTCGAAGTGCGGGCCGACAACCTTGCTGCGGAAGGTGGACTGGGCGCGGCGCCAGACGGCGGGGGCGCGTCCGGGGCGTTCCAGATCGCCCCAGGCGGGGCGCATGACCGCGTGGTAGAAGGCGATGAGAGGTTCGGCGATGCGGTAGGCGGAGCGGTTGCGGCGGAACGCGTCGGCCTCGTGCGTGATCATGCCGACGTCCTGGAGGACGCTGAGCGGGTGGGCGAGGTCGGTGGACTTGCGGCCGAGGTAGTCGGCGATGCCGCCGCGTGCGGCGTTTCCGGCGGCGATGGCGGCCAGGACGGAGTGGTAGAGCGCGGTGTCGTGGAGTTCGGGTTCCTCTGCGAGCAGGTAGCGGGCCTCGCGGAAGAGCGGACGGGCGGGATTGAGGACGGCGCGGGTGACCCAGGCGTCGAAGTCGTGGGGCCCGGCGGGGGCGTCGCCCTGGGTGAACTCGCGGCGGTAGGCGGGGGTGCCGCCGACGATGGCGTGGGTGAGCAGTGCGGTACGCGGGTCGGTGATCTCCCAGAACTCGGCGGCGAGGCGGAAGTCCAGGGTGGGGACGACGAGTTCCAGGCCGGCGCGGCCGCGCAGCGGGGCGTTGCCGGCGAGGAGTCCGCCCATGAAGGACAGGGCGGAGCCGCACAGCAGGAGCCGTACGGGGGTGTTGGTGTGCTGGGCGGCGGGGTCGAGGGCGCGCTGGATGATCGAGGGGAGGGCGGGGGAGGCCTTGGCGAGGAAGGGGAACTCGTCGATGACCGCGATGGTGGGGCCGCCCCTGTCGGCGATGCGCATGAGCTCGGTGACGGCCTCGTCCCAGTGGGTGAAGCGGAACGGGGTGGGCTGGTCGCGGTGGCGGGCGAGGGCTTCGCCGAACTGGCGCAGGGCGTCGGTTTCGGTGGTCTCGGTGGCGGTGAACATGAAGCCGCCTCTTGCCCGCGTGACGGCGTCCAGGAGGAAGGTCTTGCCCTGGCGGCGGCGGCCGGAGACCACGCCGAGGGTGGCGCGCGGGCCGGGCAGGGCGGCGAAGCGGGTCAGCTCGGCCCACTCGAAGTCGCGGTCGAACATCTCGGCAGGTTTGTCCACGGCACACCTCTACATGGATAGGTGCGCTTATTATATCTGGACTTATTCAAGAGTCCTTTCATTCGTGCGTCCGGGCCCGGCGTTGGCCCCGGACGGTGGCGAGGGCAGGGATCGGGGCGGGGCTGGTGGGCGGTGGTCACCGCGATCGCGGATCACCGTGGAGGCCGCCTTGCACCTTTGAAGTGCCAACCCGCCAGCGTTCGAACCGGCATCGCTGTCTCGCTGGTCGCGAACGTCGCAGCCGTTTCCTGCAGTCAGCTCACGGCGGACAGGTGACGCGCCCCGGCCGCCCGCCGCCCACCCCGCGGAAAGGGATCGCCGCAGTCGCAGCCGCCGAACCCGGACGCGGCGTCGAAGGCCCGTTCCTGCTCCGCCCGGGCACGTTGCCGCGTATCGCGCTGCTTCTTCTTCGCACGCCGTCGTTCCTGGTTGCGTTTGCCCACTGCGGTAGCTCGTGCTCGCGGAGGTGTTGCCGTCTCCGCACCGAGCGTAGTGGCCAGGGCCGCCCGCTCGCCCACTCTCCCGGGGGTGCGCTTGAATGACCGCATGGCTGTGGTCATGGACGAGGGGACGGTGTACGCGTTCGCCGACGACACCGAGGTCACCGAGGGGCGGACCCTGCTCGCCGACGGTGCGGTGATCGAGGCGGAGAGCGAGCCCCGCGGCATCGGCGGCCTGGTGCGGGACGGCTCGGGCGCCGCTCGCGGTGTATGGGTGCAGGTCGTAGGCCGGGAACTGACGGCGAAATGCGACGGCCCGTGCGCCCTGGCGTCAGGACGCTTGTGCCGGCATGCCGTGGCACTCGCCCTGCACGCCGTCGAACGGCGCCTGCCCTGGCACGCCGCACCCGTCGACGACACCCCCTGTGCCCCCGGCGAAGCCCTGGACGCACTCACCGCCGTGGAGAAGGCCGCGGTGCTGGACCGGCTGCTGGATGCTCGGCCCGAACTGCGCGCAGAAGCAGACCAGTTGGCCGTCCACTTGCTCGCCCCGCGTGCCCGCGTCGAACTGACCGCCCTTCAGGAGGGGACGGCGGCCGAGGTCGAGCAGGCCCTGCGCACCCTGGACAGCGACCATCTGAGCACCGGCTATCGCCCGGGCTTCGGGTACACCGACGTATACGAGGCCGCGAGCCGTCTGATCGAGCCGATCATCGAGCAGTACGAGGCCGATGTCCGTCGCCGTCTGGCGCTGGGCATGCCTGACGCGGCCGAGGCCGTGGCCCTCGGCGTACTGGACGGCCTGGACGCCTGCGAAGGCGACTACGACGGCGACGAGGTGCTGTGCTACGCCGGGGAAAGTCTCGCCGAGACCTACGGGTACAAGATCCGTGAACTGATGCGCACCGCAGGCCGAGCCGTGGAGTAGACCCGCCCTTTCGACGGCCGGCTGTCCGCCGCCCGCCGCTGAACACTAACAACTCCAGAAACACCGTTCACTGGGCCCTGTCTCACTTTCGGTGGTGACGGAGCGTCGTGATGGGTCGTTGACATTCGCGTGAAGGATGTCAACGAGCTCGTGCAGACGGTCTTTTCGGGTCTGTCCCCGCTGGTCATCGCGGATGTGGTCGACGAAGGTGAGCGGATCGTGGTGCGGGCACGGACTCCGCGGGACACTGCGGTCTGCCCGGTGTGCGGGGCCCCGTCGGAACGCGTGCACGGCTATCACTGGCGGACAGTCGCGGACCTGCCGGTCGATGAACGACGGGTGGTGGTCCGTGTGCGGGTGCGGCGTCTGGTGTGTCCCACGCGCGGCTGCCGTCACACCTTCCGCGAACAGGTGCCCGGCGTCCTGGACCGGTACCAGCGACGCACCGCTCGTCTGACCAGGCAGATCAAGGCCGTGGTCAAGGAGTTAGCGGGCCGGGCCGGGGCACGTCTGCTGGCGATATTGGCGGTGAGCCTGTCGCGTCACACGGCCCTGCGCACCCTGCTGCGGATCTCGTTGCCCACCGGGCGGGTGCCCCGTGTGATCGGCGTCGACGACTTCGCCCTGCGCCGGCGGCACCGCTATGCCACCGTGATCATCGATGCCGAGACCCATGAGCGGATCGACGTGCTGCCCGACCGCACGGCCGACACCTTGGAGGCGTGGCTGCGCGACCATCCTGGCATCGAGATCGTGTGCCGCGACGGCTCAGCCACCTACGCCGAGGCGATCCGGCGCGCCCTGCCTGACGCGGTGCAGGTCGCGGACCGGTGGCATGTGTGGCACAACCTGTGCGAAGCCGCCTTGAGCGAGGTCAAGGCACACAGCACCTGCTGGGCCGCCGTGCTGGACGCGCCCATCTACGACGGGCCCCGTGCCCAGACCACCCTGGAACGCTGGCACCAGGTCCACGGCATGCTCGAGAAGGGTGTGGGCCTGCTCGAATGCGCCCGCCGTCTGCAGCTGGCCCTGAACACCGTCAAACGCTACGCGCGAGCCGAGAAGCCCGAGCGCATGCTCCGCGTCCCCAAATACCGCGCCAGCCTCGTCGACCCCTACCGCGAGCACCTGCGCAAACGCCGAGCCGAAGACCCCAGCGTCCCCGTCAAGCACCTCTTCGAAGAGATCAAAGCCCTCGGCTTCGCCGGCTGCCTCAACCTCCTGCATAAGTACATCAACCAAGGCCGCGCGGACGCCGACCGCAGCCACATCTCCCCACGCAGGCTCGCCCGGATGCTGCTGACCAGGCCCGACAACCTCAAGGCCGAGCAACACGAGCTCCTGGCCAAGCTCACCGCCGCCTGCCCCGAGATGACCCAACTGGCTGCAGATATCAGGGACTTCGCCCCACTCCTTGCGCCTCACACCGACAATGCCGATGCGCTCACGCGCTGGATCGCCCAAGTCCGAGCAGCCGACCTGCCCCATCTACATGCCTTCACCCGAGGCCTGGACCGGGACATCGACGCCGTGATCGCCGGGCTCACGCTTCCGTACAGCAACGGCCCCACCGAGGGCGTCAACACCAAGACCAAATGGATCGCACGCCAGATGCACGGACGAGCAGGCTTCACCTTGCTTCGGCACCGCATCCTCCTCGGATAGCAGCACGCTCCGTCACCACCGAATGTGAGACAGGGCCGTTCACTGGACAGACCCGCCCAAGCGCAAAAGCCCTTCGAGGCCGCGGGATGCACGGATCCGCCGACCGGTCTCCGATGCGCCGTGGGCGCTGTTGTCTGCTGTCACACACGCCACACGCCACAGGCCGCTGCCGGGCCTGTAATGCTCAGGAAATGCCGTAGACATCGGGACGACGAGACGGCGGCATAGCCTCTGACTCGGGGTGGTTGTCGATGGGAGATGTCATCGCGGTACAGCCCGGCCGTATACCGGCCGTTGGACTCGGCCCGATGCTGAACGCGGCCAGGCTCCGGCGCGGTTGGCGGTTACGCGAAGCCGCACGGCCGCTCGGCCTGTCCGCTTGCTACCTGCTCGACGTGGAAGCCGGACTGTGCCGGCCGTCGCGCGCGGTCGCCGGACTGCTCGCCGACGGACTGCAGCTCAACGACGCCGCGCGTGCCCACCTGTTCGCCGGCGGCGATGCCGCGGACCTCGGCCACCCCGCGGGGCGCGCAGCCCGACTCAGAGGACCAGGAGCCGCGCCGAGGTGCTGGGTTGTGACCCCGTTCGTTGCGGCGTCTTCGACTGGAGCCCCCACGCACGGGCCTCGCACTGTGCTGGTTCGTGGGCGGTGGTCGGCACGTGATCTCGGCGGGGTGAGAGGCGACAGTGAGCGGACACGATGAGCCTGCGGAGCAAGGTTCGGTGGACGGGCATCCCCCCGATCGCTGGCAGCGGGTGCTGAGCCACCGTGAGTCCTTGCTGAAGGTGGCGCGACGGCGGTCTATGAATGTGGATGACGCCGAGGACGCGGTACACGAAGCCATGGTCCGTGCGGCGGAAAACGCCAACGTGGATGACGCCCGGCTGGGCGCGTGGCTGACATCGGTGACGATACGGCTGTGCGTCGACCGGTACCGGCAGATCAACCGCGAGGCCGAGGTTCACGCCCGTTCGGCGCGCGCCGCGGCCGGACCCGCCACGGTGGAGGAGGCGGTGTGCGACCAGGCGGAGGCGAAGTGGCTTGCCGGCCACAGCGCGGACCTTCCGCTACGCCAGGCGGAGGTGCTGAGCCTGAGGGCGCAGGGCTTTGACCTCGCACAGATTTCGCAGCGCACGGGACTCAGCTACCAGGCGGTTCGGTCGCTTCTGGCCAGGGCCCGCAGGGCGCTCCGCGCCGTACTGGCGGCGACACTGGTTCTCGCCGTCTGGGTGTGGCGCGGGCGGCCGCGAGTGGTGAAGGAAGCCGCGCAGACAGCCGCGCTGGCGTCCGTGGCGGTGACCCTGACGGTGGCGGGACTGGCCCTGACCGCACCTTCCGAAGCGGAGACCGAGGAGGCTCCGCTTTCGCGGCGTCCGTACGTAACGCATCTCCCCGCCGGTGCGGGGCCCTCAGCGGGGCGCAGAGAATCGATTCCGTCCGAGACGGCCTTGTCCGGTCTTCCCGTCGGGCTCGGGGACGGTCCGGTGTCGCCGACGGCCGTGGGCCCCCTGCCGCCGGCGTCCGCGGCACCGTCGAACCTGCAGGGCACTGTTCTGCCCGCCCTGCCAACCCTGCCCGCCCTGCCAACCCTGCCCGCCCTGCCGGCCCTGCCGGAAGGGCCCGAACTGGCTCTGCCGACGGCGCCGGACGTGTCCGCCGTAGTCCCGTCCCGGCTGCCGGTTCCGCCGCTCGACCCATCGGGTCCGGTCGGCTCGATCGAGCCGGGCCGTGCGCTTGCCACGCTGCTGCCGGACCGCTGACGACGGGAACTCGGCTGCCGCCTCTGCGCCGAGGTCACAGCGTCCGCGCACTCTCTCGAAAAATTTCTCCTCTCGTGCGACTCACGCGCCGCTCGCCCCCGTAGAGCAGGTGACGTATCCACGCCGCTGCCGCCAAGGCGGCTCCGTGAGGAGGCGAGTTACGCGTGACTCGATGCAGGATCCGAACCGGCAGCCGCGACCACACGCTCTCCTCCGACCAGGCACGCGAGGCCGCGCAGGGCTTCGTCCAGGACAGCGTCTCCGGTTTCTCCGCCGACCGGCAGCTCGTTGGCCAGGAGGCCGTCAGCCACCTGGACGGTGACGCGCTGCGGCCGCTCCGCCGACGAGACGTCGAAGCGGGCGAGGCCGGTGCCCGTGCAGTCTCCGCGGAGGTGGACCGCCGCACCGGTGCCGTCGTCCACCTGTCCGCCGCTCGGGGAACAGCCGATGCGGCGTCCTTCCCCGTCGGCACCGAAGACGCGATCGCCGCAGCACGGGCGGCCGTGGGAGAGGAACACCGTCCCACGGCCGTCGCCGGTGACACCTGGCATGCCGGCCGATGGACCGTCACGATCGACCGCGGCCTGAGCGGACGCGCCGAAGCTCTGTTCCGTGACATCGAACGCCTTGAGACCGATGCCCGCACCCGCGCTGTGCCCGGACGGCGGGGCGCGTACGGGATCGACGCCGATCGCAGCCTTCCCGTGGCCGAGGGCGTACCGCGCACCGTGACCCGGTACCGCTACGGGGGCGAGGTGGCCATCGCCAACGTCGAGGAAGCGCCGAGCGGCGCCGCACCAGGCGGCACTCCGCCCGCCGGCATCCGCACGTCGACCATGTCCCGCACCACGCACGAGGCCTCCATTCCGGACCCGTACATTGACGCCCCCGGCGATGGAATCGGGCGTGAAAGCGGCAACTGCTCCGAATACCGGTTTTCACGGCGACGACCTGGGGATGGTGTAGGAGACGGGAAATTGCCGGGCCGAGTCCGCGACACATCGCGACCAGCCGAATCCCTGCACGTTCACACCGAAGGGTATCAGTCCGACCACACGCCACAAGAAGATCAGTGGCAGTTCCTATGTACGACTCCGACGCACCACAACTGGAGCGGATTTCTCCGTCCGGTCGCTGCGGAATGACGGGAGCCACGCCCGCGCGGTGATCGACCGCAACGTTGTCAGCCCGTACAGCAATCCGGTTTCCGATATCGACCACGCCAATCAGCGCGACATCTACCAGAACGGTTCGCACTGGATCCACCGCGACCACGACAAGATTCCCGACAAGCAGCTTCCATCCCTACGGCCAGTATCCCGGCGGGACGTACGTGCTCGACCTGATCTTCGGAAATCACCCGGTGGCGCCATAAGTGCCCTGCCCCGGTTGTGTGCCGAGCCTGATCGGCGGTGCCACACACCCGGGCTGCTTACTCATGTCGGAGAACTCCTTGGTCGAAGCGCCGACTTCCGTTCGCATAATAAGCTGGACTCTCGGTGTCGTTTTCCTTCTCCCTTTCTCCTTGTCTTCCTGTGTTTTGGCGGCCGGGTGCCGTCCTGACGGTCCAGCTCCGGGGCGTCGGCGGGTGTCGGAGAGTGGGGCGCCCGGCATCTGCTCACCGTCACCCGCCAGGCTGCACGACACTTGAGCAGGACACATCGGTGAACTGGCCCTTGGCGGTCTGCCTGTCGACGATCCGGCCGTCGATGCGAATGGAGCAGGATACCGACCCTGCCTTCCCGCCCGTCGCCATCACCTGCGCCACAGCCGCCCCGGGTCCGGCCGTGATGGCGATCTGCTTCTTCCACGGGAGCTTGGCGTTGTCCACGCTCTTGTCGTTGTTGACGCCGTCCGCCCGGTAGGTGATCAGCGCTGACGTCGAGCCGGGGCTCGTGACCTGGTAGGTGACCGTGTGCCGCGCGGGCTGGAGAGCCTGCCGCGCGCGCTCCTCAGGGCTTGGGTCTTCTGGGCCGCCGACGGCCGCGATGACGGCGGCACCGCCGGCAGTGGCGAGCAGCAGGGCGCCGAGCGACCAGAGGAACCACCTGGTGCGGTGAGCGTCTCGTGCGGGAGCCATAAGAATTCTCACTTTCTGTCCTGCGCTGCCGGTTGGGCGCGGCCGAGTCCGGTGAATCGCAGAGGGCGTGTTCGACCCTGGTGTGCCGGCGGCCTCTGCGTTCACGCCGTCATGGTGACATTCGGCCGGACCCCTTGACCAGGGTTCACGGAATTGATTGCGGTCAAGGCTGACGGCTCTGTGTTTGATCCCTTTGGTAACCGGTTCTGTCGGGGCCGGCGTGGCCCTTCCATGCTTCCCGGTGAACGTGATCGGGATGCCACCGGCCTGGAAGGCAAATACCTGACACTTTCGCGCGACCATTGCGCTCACCCGGACCTGTTGGAGTGCCCTGCTTTCATCATTCGATCACTCTCCGAGGTGTCTGTATTTTGGTTTCGCTGATGTTGTAATTACGCCTCAATGTTCGTCTTCACGTACCCCATAGATCTGAGTGAACCTCTATTAATCCTCGATTAACAGTGCCGAGATAAGCGGGACATAAGGGCTCGGTAGATGTTTCGCTCCATACGGTGCAGGTGACGTCTCGGTTCCGGCTGAGAGGTGGAGCCGGATGCGATTCACAGGATTTCGTCGGGTCGTGCCTTCATGAATTTCTGGCGGCGACTGTGAAGCCTCTGTGGTGACGCCTGCCGATGTACTCATCTCTAATTGAGAGAAGGGTTAAGATGCACATTCTCAATGCGCCACGCAGGCGCCCGTCCAGGGGGCGGCTACGCCGGCCCTGGACGACGCGTGCTGTGGCGGGTGCCGTGGCGCTCGCCTTGAGCGGGTTCGTCTTGGCCATGACCGCTCCCGCGGCTTCCGCGGCGACTCACTCGGTCTCGATCAGGAATCTGCAGTACAACCCGGCCAGCATCAACGTAGCGGTCGGCGACTCCGTGACCTGGTCGAATGACGACAGCGTCATCCACAGCGTGACCGGGGGACCGCTGAACTCACCCGACCTCGATCCGGGGGAGAACTACTCCTTCACCTTCACGTCGGCCGGGACCTTCGACTACCGCTGCAAGTTCCACCCGGACATGACCGGCACTGTGGTCGTCGGCGGGTCGTCGTCGCCCTCGCCGACCCCGACCAGCAGCTCCAGCCCGACGCCGACGTCGGCTCCCACGGGCACCAGCTCCCCGGCGCCCTCGGGCGGTACGGGCGGCGGTGACGGTGAGGGCGGTGGCCCGGTCGGCGTCGGGCCCCTGCCCGTCTCCTTCCACCTCACCGACAACCAGAACGCGTGGTTCGACACGAACACCAACCTGTTCGGCGGTCGTGCCCTTGCGGTGGCCGAGATGCCGCGCGTACCGCTCAGCAGCACCACGTCCAGCCTTCCGGGGCTGAACCTTGACGGCCTCCCCCTGATAGGTGAGGCGACCGGCGACGGCGGCCTGCTCGGTGACGACGCCCTCGGTGCGCTCAACGGCGACCTTTCCGGCCTCGACGAGTTCGACTACGACGGCTCGGACGCACCGCTGATCGGCGACCTCGGGGTCGACCCGCTGAAGCTGCTGGGTCTGGACTCGACCAAGGACGCCATCGGCAAGGTCCTGCCCGATGGCGACCCCCGCGCCGAGAAGGCGGCCATGCTGCTCGACCAGCTGTCCGACGAGATGAAGGACAAGCCGGCGAACGCGCCGACCACGCTGGACGACCTGCCGGTCGGCGTCGAGCTGCTCCCGCTTCTGGAGGACATCCAGAAGTACGCCGAGACCAACGACGTCGAGCTCCCGGTCACGGCGAACTTCGACATCTCGGCTCCCGCCGCTGCCTCGGCGCACACCGTCACCGGCCTCATCTGGCCGGACGGAGCGAAGGGCTTCCCCTTCGACCAGGGCGGCGCCTTCGTCGGCAAGACCAGCGTCCAGCTGACCGAGCCGGGCCTGTACGCCTTCGCATGCAAGGTGCACCCGTTCATGCTCGGTGCGACCGTCGTCGACGACCCGCTCACCCCGGGCCTGGACTTCGGCAAGAAGCTCCGCGTCAACAGCCGTTCGTTGAACGTGCCGTCCAACGCCGACATCATCGCCGAGCTGGTGCAGAAGTTCTTCAACATCACGGTTCCGGCCAACTGGCAGCGGTACAGCGACACCGAGGCCACGCAGTGGGACCCGTCCTACCCGCCGGCGCCGATCCTGATGAGCACCAGCGACGGCAAGCAGGAGCTCGTCCCCAGCCTGGACGCGTACCTGAAGAACAAGTTCAACACGCCGAAGACCCTCCCCGCCGCGAACCAGAAGCCCAGCGTTCCGGGCGTCGGTGAGGTCTGGGTGGACACCCAGTTCGAGAAGTTCGAGGGCAAGTCCAAGCCGGGTGCGGCCACCAAGATCGACGCCTCCGACTGGACCGTCGAGCGCAAGGTCGCGCTGCCCCAGATCAACATGAACAACCCGCACAACATGTGGACGGACCGCGACGAAAAGTACATCTACCAAACCGAGTGGTTCAACGACAAGCTGGACGTCTTCGACCGCAAGACCGGTGAGTTCGTCCGGCAGATCAAGGTCGGCCCCGACCCGTCCCACGTCATGACCAGGACGGACACTGATCAGCTGCATGTCGCCCTCAACGGCGGTGGCGCGGTCATGGAGCTGGCGCCGGGCGGCACCGGTGTCGACCGGCGTATTCCCGTCCAGGGCACGGGTGAGAAGATCGCCCACCCGCACGCCCACTGGATGAGCGGCGACGCCAAGCACATGGTCACGCCGAACGTGAACACCTACGACTCGACCGTCGTGGACATTCCGACCGGCGGCATCCGCAAGGAGAAGACCGGCGAGCTGCCGATCGCGACCGGCATGACGCCGGACGGCGCCAAGGCGTACGAGGCCAACTTCCTTGGTGGTTCCGTCTCGTGTATTTCCCTCAAGGAGGACGCGTGCGTCGACGGCGGCACGAAGACCCACTACAAGGAGATCGACCTGTGGGGCGACTACGACCCGGTCAAGGGTGCCACGGGTGACTTCGGTGGTCTGCCGATCCAGCTGCCGGTCGCCCCGGACGGCAGTGCCCTCCTGGTGGCGAACACCCTGACGTCGAACATCACGGTGATCGACCCCAAGACGGACAAGATCGTGAAGTACCTCCCTTGTGACGCCGGGTGCCACGGCATCAACTTCGGCGCCAAGAAGGGCGGAGGCTACTACGGCTACGTCTCGAGCAAGTTCTCGAACGCCATGTCCGTCGTCGACGTCGACCCGAACAACGACGGCAACATCTCGGACGCCAAGGTCGTCGGCCGGATGCTCCTGACCGGTGACGACAACACCAAGATGGACGACAAGATCACCGGCTATGCCGGCATGGGCGGTCAGGGTGTTCTCGCGGTCCCGCTGGTCTACAACGGCTGGGCTCAGCGCGTGCCCAGCAACGCGGTCAACGACCAGCTGACCTGCCGTCAGCGCAACCCGATCGACTACGAGAGCAAGTGCTCGTAGCGATCCACCACGGCCGGGGGGGCCGCCCGCGGGCGGCCCCCCGGTTCTCCTCACAGCCCTCATGAGCGCATGAGAAGGACACACTTCCATGGAATCTCCCGACCCCGCGTACCCTCCACCGGCCGGACCCCGCCGCACGTTCCGCCTCTCCCACGTCCTGGCGTCGAGCGCCGCGTTCTTCGCCGTCATCGGCCTGACCTCCTTCGCCCCCGTCCTCATGAAGCAGTTGGCTCCCGAGGCTCCGCACCGGCCGAACCCGTCCGCGGTCGGGGCGCCCGGCGAGGCCAAGGACCTCGGGGACGGCACCCAACTGGCGCCCTACGAGGTCGTCGACGGGGTCAAGGTCTTCAAGCTCCACGCGGCGCCCGTCTCCTGGGAGACCGCGCCGGGCAAGGTCCGCGAGGCATACGCCTTCAACGGCATCGTCCCCGGCCCGGTGATCCGCGTGAACGAGGGCGACCCGGTCCGCATCGTCGTCGAGAACGATCTGCCCGAGCCGACATCCGTGCACTGGCACGGCATGGACCTGCCCAACAGTCAGGACGGCGTACCCGGTCTCACGCAGCCCGAGATCGAGCCCGGCGAGAGCTACACCTACGAGTGGAAGGCGATCAGCCCGGGAACCCACTGGTACCACTCGCACATGCACGGCGAGCAGGAAGGCAAGGGACTCTACGGATCCCTTGAGGTCGTGCCGAGGACCGGCGACATCCAGGCCGACCGTGACTACCGCATCATGATCGGCGACGGCCCGCTGGGCTTCGTGTTCAACGGCAAGAGCTTCCCGGCGACCGAGCGCCTCAGCGCCCGTGTGGGCGAGAAGGTCCGTATCCGTCTGATAGGCACCGGCCCGGAGATGATCCACCCGATCCACCTGCACAGCGGCCACTTCACGGTGGTGGCGCAGGACGGCCGGCCGCTGCCCGTCCCGCAGGAGATGGACACGCTGAACGTCGGCGTGGGACAGACCTACGACATCGTCTGGACACCCACCAGGACGGGCAAGTGGATGATCCACTGCCACATCTTCTCGCACTCGGAGACCCACGAGGGCATGGCGGGACTCGTCTCCATCTTCCAGGTCGACCCGGCGGTCGTCTCCGTACCGGACCTGCCCCTCATCGACTGAGCACGGTCCGCCGTCCTCCCCCCTCCGCGCGTCCCCGTCCCCCTGCTGAAAGGAACCGATTCCCATGATTTCCCGCGCTCCCGGGCATCCGTCCGGCCGCCGCCTGTCGGCCGCGGCCGTCGCCGGAGCCGCCGCCGTCGTTCTCCTCGCCGCGCCCGGTGCCTTCGCCCACGTCTCCGTCAACCCGGGGACGGCCGAGCCCGGCGGTTTCACCAAGGCCGCCTTCCGGGTGCCGAACGAGCGGGATGGCGACTCCACCGTGCGTGTGGAGATAGCCTTCCCGGCCGAGCACCCCCTGGGGCATGTGTCGGTCCAGCCCGTTCCCGGCTGGAAGGCGACGGTGAAGAAGGAGCGGCTGAAGCAGCCGATCGTGGACGGTGACCACGAGATCACCGAGGCGGTCACGTCCGTCCTGTGGGAGGGCGGCACCATCCGGCCAGGGGAGTTCCAGGAGTTCCCCCTGTCCCTGGGGCCGCTTCCCGAGGACGCCCCCGAGCTGGTCTTCAAGGCGGTGCAGACCTACTCGGACGGCGAGGTGGTGCGCTGGATCGACGTCCCGGAGAAGGGCGCGGCCGAGCCCGAGCACCCCGCACCGGTGCTCGCACTGAAGAGCACCGCACCGGTCGCGGCGGCGGCACCGGTCGCGGCCAGGAACCCGGACGAGCCGGACCGGGCGCCCGCCACCGACACGGTGTCGCGGCTGCTCGGCGGCAGCGGGCTGGCCGTCGGCCTCGCCGCCCTCGGCTGGGTGGCGGCCGGGCGGCGGCGGACCACCGCGAGGCCGTCCGCCCAGGCGGAGAGGCAGGAAGAGATCGCGGCCTGAGAGAGCCGGGGGCGCCGGCGGCCCCGTCCCCCCAGGCCGTCGGCGTCCCCACCGCCTCCGACGAGAGAGATCACGATGCACCGAGCAACGCTCCACACGTCCGTGTACGCATGCGTCGCACTCCTGCTGGCAGCGCTGGCTGTGGTCGTCGGCTCCACCCCGGCCCGAGCCCACGCCTCCGTGGCGTCGACGGCACCGGTCGACCGGCAGGTGCTCGGCACCCCGCCGACACGGGTGTCACTGACGTTCACCGAACCCGTGAGCCTCGGCCTGACCCGAGTCGGCGTGATCGCGCCGGACGGCGACACCGTCGCGACGGGCCGGCCGGAGCATCCCGGGGGCAGGGCCGAGAAGGTCGCCGTCAGGCTGCGGACCCTGTCGGCCAAGGGCACCTACACCATCGTCTGGCACACGGTTTCGGCCGACTCCCATCCCGTGCAGGGCACGTTCTCCTTCAGCGTCGGCCGGCCGACGGCCGGGAGCTCGCCCGCGTCCGCCGGCCCGTCCGCAGGCGCGGAACACGGCGCGGTGACCGCGGCCGTCGCCCTGCACGGCGCGGCGCGGTGGGTCTCCTTCGTGGGCTTCGCAGTTCTCGTGGGGACCGCCTTCTTCGTCGTGGCCTGCTGGCCCGCCGGATTCCGGCGGCGCCCCGTCCACAGGCTTCTGTGGACCGGCTGGTCCGCCCTCATGACGGCGACGGTGCTCTCCCTGCTCGTCTACGGGCCGTACGCGGCGGGCACCTCCCTGTTCTCCGCCCTGGACGGGCGCCTCATCGCCGCGACGCTGGGCAGCCGCATGGGCCTGATGCTCGTGCTGCGTGCCGTGCTGCTCGCTCTCGTCGCGGCCGGACTGGTCCTCGCCCGCCGGCGAGTGATCGCCAGCGGTCCGGTCCCGGGCGACCGGGCGGAGTACGCATCCGGGGCGGGGCCCTCCGTCGGCCCCGGGTGGCTGCGCCGGATGCGCAACACCGTCGCCGTGCTCGGCGTCGGCTGCGCGCTCGCCCTGACATGGAGCCTCGCGGGCCACAGCGCAGCGGGCCCACTGGCCGCGCTCGCCGTGCCGGCCGACACGGTCCATCTCGTCGCCATGGCGGTCTGGACGGGCGGGCTCGTCGCCCTGGGCACTGTGCTGCTGCGGTCGCGGGACGCCCCCGACGCCCCGTTTCTGGAGCCCGCCGTCACCCGGTTCTCGCGCGTCGCGGGGATATGCGTCGTCCTGCTCCTGGCCACCGGTCTCTTCCAGGCATGGCGGCAGCTGGGCGGTGTGTCGGCACTGCCGGGCACGCTGTACGGACGCGTCCTGCTCGCCAAGTTGTGCCTGGTCGCCGTGCTCGTCGCGCTGGGCGCCGGGGCCCGTGCATGGGTGCGGCGCCACTACGGCCCGGCGCCGTTGGTGGTCCAGGGCCGGCGCAGGCCGACTCGGCTGGGGCCGGACGGCGGCCAGGTCCGGCGCTTCGGGAGGCTGGTGACGGCGGAGACACTGATCGCCGCCGTCCTGCTCGCGGTCTCGACCGTCCTGGCGAACACCGATCCGGCGACCGCGGACGGCGGGACGTCGGCCGACCAGCAGGGCCGGCGGCCCGCGGCGGGAGCGGCGCCCGCCGGGCCCCGGACCGCCGTGCCGTTCAGCCGGGCGGCAGCCTTCGACAGCGGAGGGCGGAGCGGAAAAGGTGTCGTCGCCGTGGTGGTCAGCCCCGCGGCGAGAGGGGTGAACGAAGTCCACCTCGCGGTTCTCGACACCCGGGGACAGCCACGGGACGTGCCCGAGGTACGGGCGGAGTTCAGCCTGCGCAAGCCCTCGGTGGGGCCGATCCGCGTTCCCCTGACGTACGCGGGCCCCGGCCACCACATCTCGAGCGCCTTCTCGCTGCCCCTGCGCGGGCGGTGGCAACTGGCCCTGACCGTACGCACGTCCGACATCGACCAGGACGTCGTACGCATTCCGGTTGATGTCCGCTGAAGGGTCGCCGCGGCGGTGGCCCGGACGAAGGAGGATCGCGACATCGTGTCGAACACACGCGACGCTCGCAAACTGTCGGCCGACGGACTTGAGGATCTGCGGCGGTGCGCCGTCGCGGCCGTGGAGTCCGGTGTGCCGCGCACGGAGGTCGCGCGGCTGTACGGAGTCTCCCGGCAGACCGTGGGGGCCTGGGTCCGGGCCTACCGGCTGGAGGGCTCCGACGCGCTGCGCCCGCGCAGACGCGGCCGACGACCGGGCGACCAGCTGGCGCTCTCGTCCGCCCGGCAGCTCTGGATGCTCCGGACCATGACGACGACGACGCCCGACAAGGTGGGACTGCGGGATGTGCTGTGGACCTGGCAGTCCCTCGCGGAGCTGGCCCACCGGGAGTTCGGCGTCCTACTGGGCACCACGACCATCCGCAACTACCTGACCCGGTGGGGATTCTGTCCGGACACATCGCAGCCGACCCGGATGGTCCCCTATCACGCCGCCGTGACGCACGGGCTGCGCGCGATCACGGGGGCCATGACGACGGGCGCCGGGACGGCCGAGGCGCAGAGGAGACCGGTGACAGAAACGCTGTGGACCGACCATGCCCGCGTGCGCTGGTGCGTCTGCGGCCCCCCGGCGGACCCCGACTCACGTATGTCCCTGCACTCCGACGTCCTCTTCGCGGTCACGAGCCGCAGGGCCGTGCTGTTCACGCCGGCCCGGGACCCGTCCGACGGCGCGGAGATACGGGAGTTCTACGCCCGCCTGCTCAGCCGGCAATGCGGCCCGGTCGTCATCGTGCCCGGCTGGGAACCCACCCGCCGGACGGAGTTGCTGGACCTGTGGATCAGCACGCACACCGAGAGGACGCCCGTCGCACTGTGACGGGGAGGCCGCAGCTCTGGGCAGTGCCTGGACGGCTACCGCGTTGCCGGCCGCCGTCTGCCTGCTGACGTCCCACTACTGACGCCCCGCACCGCCCCGGTCCTGCCGCTCGGATCGTGCAGTCCCGTAACCGTGACGCGATCAACGCCGCCCACTGTGCGGGACGCGCCGATCGGGCCGATGCGGGTGGCCCGGACCTGATCGCCCACTGAAATCGGAGGTTGACGACCGGTGAGAATCAGGCACGAACAGGTATCCACGCGCAGTTGTCGTAGTGTCACGCGGGCCGACGCGCCGGGGAGCGCGGACGGCCCCGCCCGATCGTCGACGGGAGAGGTTCTCGCAACGGCGGCGCGCTTCGGCAGGAGGCTGCGCAAGGGGACGGCAACCGCCGCCCTGACGGCGGCCGCGGTCGCGGCGCTGACCGCGTCCCAGGCCCCCGGCCTGACCGACAGCGGTCGGCAGCGCACGGACTCTCCCGCGGCCGACACCGACCCCGGCGCGACCGGCGACTCCCCGTACTACACAGATCTGCCGCCCCTTGACAGCCCCACCGAGACGCCCGGCACGGGCGACGATGAAGGTGACGCCAACACCGGTGAGCCCGAAGCCGGCATACCCGTCACCGTCCTGCACGCGTACCAGCAGGCACAGGCCGCCCTCGCCGAGTCCAAGTCCGGCTGCGACCTCACCTGGCAACTGCTCGCGGCCATCGGCAAGGTGGAGTCCGGGCAGGCCCGCGGCGGACGCGTGGACGCGAACGGCACCACGCTGTCGCCCATCCTCGGGCCCGTCCTCAACGGCAACGGCTTTGCGAAGATCACCGACACCGACGGGGGCGCGTACGACGGCGACACGGTGCACGACCGCGCCGTAGGCCCCATGCAGTTCATCCCCTCGACCTGGGAGAGCTGGGGATCTGACGGCAATGGCGACGGCAAGAAGGACCCCAACAACATCTACGACGCGGCGCTCGCCGCCGGCCGCTACCTGTGTGCGGGCGACCGCGACCTGTCGGTCACCCCGCAGTTGCACGCGGCGATCCTCAGCTACAACCACTCGCAGGCATACCTGAACACGGTCCTGAAGTGGCTCGAGTACTACCGCAAGGGCACCTACGCGGTCCCGGACGGCACGGGTGTCCTGCCGACCGGCCGCAGCGACGACAGTGACGGGCCGAACCCCAGCCCGTCACCGAGTACGCCCGGTACGTCCGAGCCGAGTACGCCGAATCCGGGCACCACGAAGCCGGACGGCGGCGGTTCTACGGGCTCCGACCCGAATGATCCCGGCACCGAACCCGGCTCGCCCGCGCCCAGCCCCGCGCCCACCCGCACCGTGGCGCGCCTGGAAATCGCGGACACCGGGGCGCTGACCGCGATGGCGGGCGACGCGTCCGGTGAGGGGGTGGCCGTGCGGGCCGAGACCTCGTCGGACACGGGCGTGCCGAAGGTCACGGTGCGGCTCACGATCGTCGGCGACACGGACACGGCCCTCACCGGCGGCGAGAGCGTCCGGCAGTAGGCGCACCGAGGCTGCGACCTGGGTGCTGCCGGTCGAGCACCTGGTCGAGGTCCTGGCGTGGGCCGCGCGGTTGCCCGCCGTCACGCGGGCTGGTGTGTCAAGCGCTCCACGCGGAGCCGAAGCCGCTTGGCGGAGACACCGGTAGGAAGAGTTGATCCCCTTGCCGCCGCGAGCGTCGGGGGTATCAGCGCTGGCTCAGCACTGCTGGCTGGGCCGTGCTGTGGCCGGAAGGGGGCAACCACGGGGCGGCCGGCGCGCGCACCAGACCCTCGACGGACGCGAGGCCGGGATGCCGTTACCGCACAGGCCGTGAGCAGCGGGTGTCCGCGGAACACGGAAGCAGGAGCGCTCCGTGCCTACCGTCGCAGTCGGTGCTGCTCTTCTCGGGCGGCTGCGGCGGGGGCGCAGCCCGGCTCGTACCGCGCCCGCGCCAGCTCCGAGAGCACCGCCCCCGAAGCGGAGCCGAGCCTGACGACGCCGAAGAGCCCGGCTGGTGTCCGTGCCGGATGGCGCTGATCCGTTGGGAGAAATACCGGGGTCTGGAGGCCCGTCCGCTCACGCAAACGGCCCGGGACGAGGAGTCCGAGGCCGAATAGAGCGCCTTCCTGGGGGAGAAACCCCAGGTCAGCGGTGTAACGCATGGTGCCCCCGGCAGGATTCGAACCTGCGACACCCGCTTTAGGAGTGGGATCGAATCCTTGCCGGGGGTGCCTGGCGCTGCCGCGCGGTGCTGGTTCCCCTGGTCCGAACCGCACGGCGAGCCACTTGATCCGGCTCATACCGCCCTGTATCGGGCCGTCCGCTCACGCATCGCTCACGCGCTGACAGCTGCTGAGCAGCGCGTGGGTCAGACCTGGCCGAGGTCGATCTCCACCGCGAAGGGGGCCGCTACCTTGAGGACGCCTGTGAACATGTCTCCGTTCCGGTAGGTCTTCGTCGCGGGGTCGAGAACGTAGGTGTACACGAGAGGAACGCCTGTCGCGGCCTGCTCGATCCGCCAGTAGAAGCCGATGCCTGCCTTGGCGTACTGGTCGACCTTCACGATCCGGTCGGTGGTCTCCGAGCCTGGCGACACCACCTCCGCGACCAGCAGCACGTGCTCAGGGCGGGTGGGGGTGATATCGATCGTGTCTGCGTGGTACACGACGACGTCCGGGCGGCGATTGGTGAGCGGGACGTCCTGAAGCCGGACGTCGAAGTCCGTGTCGGCGTTCCACTCCGGGCCCGCGGCGGCATCCAGGGCGTTCGCCAGAATCCGGGCCGGCCGGTTGTGCCGCTTGGACGCACTCGGACTCACGACGACCATCCCGTCCACGATCTCGATACCGGCGCACTGCTCCTCGGACCAGGACTCGTACTCCTCCGCCGTGATCTGCTCATGCATCCACGCCGGGGCCACCATCTCGGCCGTCATGAAGCGCCTCCCGGACACTGTGCTGCGGGCCCGATCCCGCTGGATTCAGCGTACTGTCTGCCACCCGTCCGGCACGCTGCTCTCGCTCACGCCCCCTCCCCGTCGGCCAGCATCCGACCAGCGAGCCCACGACAAGTGGGTAACCGGCGCGGTGGAGTCGTCACCAGGGGATCGGAACAGGCCAGCGGCACCACTGACCCAGTGGCCCACCCCGGAGAGCGCGGCAGCGGCGGGCCCGGCGAGTCCCAGCACAACGGCCGAGAGGACGCCGCCACCTCGCCGACGTCCTCGAAGTCCTGAAGGTCCAGGTGCTCGCGCAGTCGTCGCCCCGGCACGTCCACGCCCTCCAGCGCACCGCGGCGGAATCCATCGCATCGACACCGCCTTCGTAGGGGAAGGTCGGTAACCAGAGGGCCGGGCACGGCGTCCCGCACCGCGTGGCCTACCGGGTGCTGGGCGGGTGAGCGAGTCATGGTTCTACAAGTGGATCAAGGATTCGGTGACGAAGCGTCAGCAGCGGCGCATCAGCCTTGCCGAGGAGAGTAAGCGGATCTTCGATCAGTCCCGGGGCGCCTGCACTTCCGCACCTGGGCCGAGGCGCGCATCAGGACCGGCACGTGGATCGCGGACTTCTACAGCACTCGTCGGATACACAGCGTGTGTGGGTTCCTCAGCCCGGTGGAGCTCGAACGGCAGTACTGGGCAGGCCTTGCAAGAAGCAGCGTGGGAACTCTCCACGCTGCGAGGGGATTGACACCGCGGCCGAGCTGATGTTTGCGGTGCTGGCCACACCGGTGAGCGCTGCACCACCCGGCGACGTGAACCATTGCCGAACCCTGGGCCGCAGGACGCACCGAACGCCGAACGGCGGTTGGATTCGACGGTTCTGGCGTGAACGGATCAGGCTCACGCTCCGTATGCTTATCCGATCGGAGTGCGTATCCGGACGAATTACTCGATCTTCATCAGGTTAGTACATGCGGGCCGCGAGTGCAGCGGCCACGGGGGATGTGAGGAAAGCATGGCGGTGGCGAGTAACACGGTGCGCAGAGGCACCGTGCTTCCGGTGGACGCGGCGCACTGGGCGATGTGGACTTTCGTCATCGTCAACGCGGTGACCATCGAGGCGCTGTTCCTCAGCGCGGGTTCAGGCAAGAACGGGGTGCTCACGGTCGCCAAGTTCTTCGGACTGCACGCAGCCCTGCTGATGCTGTTCCAACTGCTGCTGGTCGCCCGGCTGCCCTGGCTGGACCGCCGCATCGGGATGGACCGGCTCACGGTGTGGCACCGCTGGGTCGGCTTCTTGCTGCTGTGGACCGTCCTCACCCACGCCACGCTGGTGGTGCTCGGCTATGCGAACCTCGACGACACGTCCATGGGGAAGACGTTCGTCGCACTGAGCGGGGTGCCGGCCTCCCTGCTGGGCATGCTCGCCGCGGCCGTCATCGTCGTGATCGCCGTGATCTCCACCCGGCCCCTGCGGCGGCGACTGCGGTACGAGGTCTGGCACGGTCTGCACCTGCTGCTCTACGTGGCTCTGGGCCTGTCGTTCGTCCACCAGCTGCAGGAGACCACGACGTTCACGTCTTCCGCGTTCGCCACGGCCTACTGGTGGATTCTGTGGCTGTTCGCCTTCGGCGCCCTGCTGACCGGGCGTGTCGCCGTGCCGCTGTGGCGCAACGCCTACCACCGGTTCCGCGTCGCGGCCGTGGTACCGGAGTCGGACGATGTGGTCTCCGTGTACGTCACCGGCCGACACCTCGACAAACTCCCGGCCAGGGCGGGGCAGTTCTGCATCTGGCGGTTCCCCGAGCACAACCACTGGTGGCTGGCCAACCCCTTCTCCCTGTCGGCGGCGCCGGGCGGACAAGGGCTGCGCCTCACGGCGAAGGCGGCGGGCAGCACCAGTGCCGGCCTGCGGAACGTCCCGGTCGGCAGCCGCGCCTTCGTCGAGGGACCGTACGGGGCGTTCACCTCGCTGCACCGGACCCGGCCCGGCACCCTGCTGATCGCCGGGGGTGTGGGGATCACGCCCGTGCGGGCCATGCTGGAGGAGGCGGCGCCCGGCGACGTCGTCGTGCTGTACCGGGTGCGCAGCGAGGCCGACGCCGTGCTGCTGAACGAGGTGCGCCACCTGGTCGCGCTACGGGGCGGACGGCTGCACCTGCTCACCGGCAGAACCGGCGAGGGCGGCACCCCGCCGTTCGGCCCGGGCAGCCTGCACCAGCTGGTCCCCGACATCACCGAACGCGACGTGTACGTCTGCGGCCCGCCCGCCATGACCAGGGCCGTGCTCGCCGGCCTGCGAGACCTGCGGGTCCCTGCGCGACAGGTGCACGCTGAGAAGTTCGGTCTGGCCTGAACCGGAAAGGGGCCCGATGTTCAGGCCTGCGCATACAGACCCGCTACAGGCCGAGCAGTACCCGTCGCTCACGCAAAACGGCCCCGGACGAGGAGTCCGAGGCCGAATAGAGCGCCTCCCTGGGGAGGAAACCCCAGGTCAGCGGCGTAATGCGTTGTGCCCCCGGCAGGATTCGAACCTGCGACACCCGCTTTAGGAGTTCGATCGCTGGCCCTCAGCTTCACGTACGCCTGGGGTTCCGACTGCTGTGTTGGGTCGCTCAGGGGTGCGGCTGTGCGTCGGTGTTGATGTCAGTCGTAGATGTCAGGACCGGAACAGCTGCGGATGCGGACAGAGCTCCAGCCGGTCGTCCGGACGGTCCACCCACTTCCACCAGACGTGCCGGCCGGAGCACCGCCACAGCATGCGGCAAGCTCGCGCGCCATCGCCCTCCCGGCCGGAGAGGACGAATCCGCCAGCTTTCAACGGCTGATCGCACTCGGGGCACATGGGAGGGTGTTCGGGCACGGGGCGCAACATACCCTTGGCGCCAAGGGCGCAACGCCATGAGCTTGGGAATCACCCTGCTTCTGGGCGTAGTTGGCGACCTGACCAGCGGCAACGGGTGCCAGGGTGAAGCTTTGGGCTCTCCCTGGCACCCGCTGTTGACCGTGGCTTACCGGCCTGTCGGGCACGCATCGGGCACGATGCTCAGCACCGCCTTAGAGGCGAGGCGGGAGCCTTGGCCCTGACCTTCCGTTCGCTGACGACGGCCGGTACTGGCCTATCACTGTCGGCCATTCCGGTCGCCGCAATGTGCAGTGGGGTGCTACTCCGGCTGCGTCACCGTCAGGGCCCACCGAATACTTTCCGCCGAAGCGTCGACTGCCACGGAGAAGGACCCGGAGCGGACTACTCCAGCTTCCATGGTCAGTGAGCCGACCCCGGCAGCGTCGGTGGGGCAATCAACCGTGAATGCTGCTACTTCTACCTGTTGCGATTCCATCGTCACCCGAACGCTACCGCCGCCTTCGCACGCCACCGTGAGGACGGTCGGCAGCCCTTGATGTGCACCACCGGACGCGACGCCGCCGTCTCCCATTCGCTCCTTCACCCACACCAGGCCGTCTGGTCCAGGGTGCGGTAGCAGGACACCGTCCTCTGCGGCAGCGGTCCCAGCCCCGACAACCGCTAATCCAAAAGCTGCCAGCGTTGTTATGGCCAGAGCCACTTTTGTACGCCTCACTCTTACCCCCTGCTGGTTCGTCGTGGAGCCCACAGCATGCTTCGGCGAGAGGCTTGGGTGCATGAGTACACGTACTCAGAGCCCGGCGCCGTCTACGACGACTGTGCTGCGTGATGCTGTTGGATTCTCAACGGCCCTGCAAGCGCTGCCGCGTAGGTCCTGGAGCACCAGTTTGGAAGACCACGTACGCGGCTGACTCCTGACCTGGCAAGCCGCTGACCTGCCGGTTAGTAGAGGCTTGTCCGGGGTTCCCCGTCGTTCCCCCTGGCGCGCCGCTCGAACGGGCACGCCAGGGGCACGCTGGTCGTCTGGCTCAGAATCGGGTCAGCAGCAGGGCGGCCACACTGTTGGTTGCGCACGTGCTCTTCACGAGTGCCGCGTTGGGGTACGTGCCGGTCTACTGCAGGAACAGGGCGAGCTCGGCGAGCACCGGGTTAGCCGCAAGAGTCGGGTACTCGTCGCTGAGCTGCGTCAGCACGGCCTCCCGAAAACTCAGCCAGGCGTTCTCGAGGTCACCAAGTTCGCAGACTGCCTCCGCCGTTCCGTACGTGCACGAGACGCGCACCTTCCGGCCCTCGGTGACGAAGTGGATCAGCTCCGCGTTCTCGGTGAAGCCGACCGTCGAATGCTCCCCCCGCTCCAGGGCTTCGAGGACCCCCTTCATCGACCACAGAAAGTCGAACACGGGTGTCCATGACCATGGTGGGGTCAGGTCGGTCTCGCCAATCGTGAACGTGAGGTCGGACAGGAAGTAGTACCAGCGCAGATCAGCACGGCTGACGGCGGCGAGGTTCGCTCCCTCCCGGTTCTCCTGCCCTTGGACCACGTAGGGGCCGGTCCGGCGGTACTCGATTTTGATCATTGGGCCCCCTGAAATGACGGACTGCCATCGTCCACCATGAAGGTCGGCGGAGCGGCTTTGGGCTGGAGCTGCCATGGGGCGAGAGATCGGAGCCCGTACGCTGGTCAGCGAAATCGGGCAGTCTGTGGACCTGCCCGTTAAGGCCCGATGTGGGCCCCGATTTTCGAGGCTCGCCCCATGGTGGCTGCCTAAAGCCGTGGAGCCGACCGGGCCCAGCCACAGCGGGCTATCGTCCACTGCATCAGGTGTGTCGGGCTGTGCCGCTCCCGGCGATGTGCATCGCGCCGCTTCGCTGGCACCGGATGCGCCAGGCCGCTGCCAAGTTGCGCGCGGGGGAGTCGTGGGATGCGGGCGGCTACGTCTTCGCCACCCGGAACGGCCGCCCGGTCGAGCCGCGCAACGTGTACCGCTCCTTCACCCGGGTCGCCGACTCTGCCGGCCTTCGCGTCATCCGCCTGCATGATGCCCGGCACGGCTGCGCCACCCTGCTCACCGCTGCCGGGGTCGCTCCTCGCGTCGTGATGGAGATCCTCGGGCACAGCCAGATCAGCATCACCATGGACGTCTATACGCACGTCGTCCAGGACACGCAGCGCGAGGCCATCAGCCACATGGATCGGTTGCTCAAGAGGCGGCCCGGCCGTGAGTGACCGTCCCCGTTGATGTCAGAAGCTGATGTCAAAGGCCCCGGACCATGATCGGTCCGGGGCCTTTGCGCTGGTGCCCCCGGCAGGATTCGAACCTGCGACACCCGCTTTAGGAGCATGATCATAAGGTTACTCGTCCTTCCTTGTCCGGCTTGATGCTTCGCTGTTTTCGCAGTTCAGCGGCCTGATGAGGAAAGGCGGGGGAGCGATCTTTCACGATCCTTCGCGGGCTTTCTTTGTCCTGCTGTTCCCATCAGGTTCCCAACTGAGGCATTGGGAACGGTCTTCGAGAGTCGACAGGAGGTGTCAACGCAGCTCCGTCGCCCAGTCGGGTTCCGTTGAGCACCGCAGATGCTTTGGAGGAGTAACAGGCTCGCTCCCTTGGCCCGGGAGTTGAGCCAGTGGCCGTTTTCGCAGGTGTCTGGTCCCTAGGCGGGGACGCGGGCGTTCCGCAGCGGGGCTCCGGCCCGATGGAGGCTGGTGAGGGCCTGCCGGTAGGAGGCGATTAGGCCGGTCTCCACGTAATCCACCCCCAGTTCCTCGCAGTAGCGTTGGACGATGGGCCGGGCCTTGCGGAGATGAGGGCTGGGCATGCTGGGGAACAGATGATGCTCGATCTGGTGGTTCAGCCCGCCCAGTGCAATGTCGGTGAACCAGCCGCCGCGCACGTTGCGCGAGGTGAGCACTTGGCGGCGGAGGAAATCCGGACGGTCCTTGCCACTCAGGATCGGCATGCCCTTGTGGTTGGGCGCGAACAGCAGGCCGAGGTACACGCCGAACAGCCCCTGCTGGACTGTGAGGAAGGCAATTGCCATGCCGGGCGGCAGCACCCAGAACAGCACGGTCAGATAGGTCACGAAGTGCGCGAACAGCAGGGCGCCGTCGAGCGTTCGGTTCTTGAGCGAGCGATTGGCCAGCGCCTTCACGCTCGACACGTGCAGGTTGAAGCCCTCCAGCGTCAGGAGCGGAAAGAACAGGAACGCCTGCCAGCGGCCGATCAGACGAGGGAGCCCCGTGGCGATCCGGGCCTGATCCTGGGACCAGACCAGCAGGTCGGGGTTGAGGTCAGGGTCGAGTTCCTCATGGTTGGGGTTGGCGTGGTGGCGGGTGTGCTTGTCATGCCACCACCCGTAGCCCATCCCGATACCGGCTCCGGCGGTCCGCCCGGACACCTCGCTGGCCCGGCGCCGACGGAACACCTGACGGTGAGCTACGTCATGGGCGACCAGGGCGACCTGGCCGAAGACGACGGCCAGGAAGGCGGCGATCGCCAGTGTCCACCAGCTGTCGCCGATGAGCGCGAAGGCGGTCCACCCGCCGGCATAGAGCCCGGCCACCGTGGTGATCCGGACCGTGTAATAGCCGGGGCGGCGCCCCAGCAGACCAGCGTCAGTGATCTTCCTCGACAGCCGGGCGAAGTCGCTGCCGGACGCCTCCGGCGGCGAGGGACGGGCCGCGGTGTTCCTGATCATGATGGTGAAACTCTCTGCGAAGGGGGCCGGCGGCTCGGTGCAGCCCCGGCCCTCTCAGACTGAGCCGCAGGTATGGACGCGGGTCCTCCACCACGGGAAATCGCCCCGGCGCCCGCGGAGAATTCAAGGACGACGCCTGCTTTGCCAGCCGGCGGCCGCGCAGGCCGCTGACATGCGGTTTCCCGGTCAGGCCGGTCTCACACCGTGACAGCCTGTTGAACCGGAGGACTGCATCGCCGCGCCTCCGCGAAAATGGTGGCGGCGCACTCGGCACACAGGACCAATGTGACGGCCGCTCCGTCGTGTAGCGGCCCCGGCCAGATGTGGCCCTGCCCAGCCGAACCGGCAGGAGCACTCGGGGAGCCGGTTTCTGGTCCCTGTGCGCTGGGAGGCGATGGCAGGCTTGCCGTTGATCCGGGCCGGTGCGAGCCCCACAGGCAGTCGCAGTCCGCTGAGCCCGGTAGCACTTTGCTCTTCCGGGCTATCGGGGACCTCTGCGTCGCGCCTCGCGCGGTGACGGTACCGACCGTGGTAGTCGACAGCCATGCCGATGACGCCTTCCAGCAGCGCAGGCCGTCCATCCTTGCTCGGGCGGCTGCGCCGCATGATCAGCCGTTCAGCAGTCGGGCGTGGATGGCGGCGGAGCAGGGATCTTGAGCTGGGGTCGCGTTCGCTGGGCTTCGCGGCGCTGGGGTTTCTCACGCTCGTGCCGCTGCTGATCATTGTCTCCTCTGCCGACCCCGAACACGGGCGGGGGTTCGCGCAGTGGCTGGGGGAAGGGCTCGGCGTCTCGACGGCCTCCAGGCACCAGGTCGAGCAGCTGTTCACCGGCCCTGGTCAGGCACTACGGACCACGACCGCCTTCGGTATCGCCGCCCTTGCCGTGTTCGGCCTGACCTTCGGGGCGGCGGTGCAGACCGGCTACGAGAAGGTCTGGGATCTGCCGCCGGCCCGCTGGTGGGCCAGGTGGCGTCATGTGGTGTGGCTCGGCGTCCTCACCGGATACCTCTTCGTCTCCGCCACCACCACGCTTCAGCGCGAACCCCTGGCGGGTGGGGCCGTCGCGTCGCTGAGCGCAGTCCTGTTCATCTGGTGGTCCCAGCGCATGCTGCTCGGCGGGCGGATCCGCTGGCGTGCCCTGTTGCCCGGCGCGGTGGCCACCGTGATCGGGCTGCTCGGCCTGAGGGTCTTCTCCCGGCTCGTCTTCTCACCGTTGATCGCATCCAACGCCGTCACCTACGGCCCCGTCGGAACCGTCCTGGTCATCCAGTCCTGGCTGGTCGGCGTGGGCGTCGTCGTCTTCGGCGGGGTCCTGGTCGGCCGGCTGGTGCACGAGGAGATCCCGCGCGTGACACGCGCACTGAAACGCCGAGGGTGAGATATGGACCCGGAGCTGGTCACCCTGACTGGACTGGGGAGAGGGCGCACAGCGCGAACGGCCGACCTCGAGAGGCCGTGATGCGCTGACAGCATGGTCTCCGCGTGTCTCGATCAGGCCCTGCACATCGGCTTCGACCTCGACAAGAA
The DNA here is from genome assembly GCF_036057275.1 of Streptomyces sp. NBC_00390. NCBI lineage: Bacteria > Bacillati > Actinomycetota > Actinomycetes > Kitasatosporales > Streptomycetaceae > Streptomyces > Streptomyces sp. NBC_00390. The sequence continues at coordinate 4,856,783 of NZ_CP107945.1, forward strand.
GCAGCGCGACCTCGGCACGCCGCTCTTCGGCCTCTGGGACTCTTCCGTCAGGTCCCAGATGCGTCCAACGCGTCACCGGGACCGCGCTGGAGACCGCGGGAACGCCGCCGTGGGCTGCACTGGGTCGATCACCGCCCCGTGGTGGCCTCGGTGATCGCCATCCGTACGGGGTTCCGCAGCCTCAACGTGGCACGTCAGCCCGCCCTTCAGGCACTCACCTCGTCTCCTGACGGTCGACGTTCTCGTGACGGCGGTGGAGCCTGCCAGGGGCCGACCAGCTTGACCGGCAGGACAAGCACGGAGTCGGGGCCCGTATTTCAATAAGTGCTCGGCAGAGGGGTGTTGGTGGGAGTCTGAGATATGACCCCGTGTCTGTCAGGCTGCGTTGCCGCTCGTGCTCTGCGGGCCAAGTTCGATCAGATCCTGCCGCACTTCGATGAGCGCCGCCGACGGTTGTATCTGGCCAGTGAGGCGACGGCCCTCGGCCGCGGCGGGATCGTCCGGGTCGCCGCCGCCTCCGGCACCAGCACTGCAACCATCGCGCGAGGTATGGCCGAGTTGGCCGATTGCTCCTCACCGACCCTGCGGGTCCGGGCTCCAGGTGCGGGCCGCAAGCGGCTGACAGATGCCGACCCTGGTCTGCTGCCCGCGCTGGAGTCGCTGATCGAGCCGCACACCCGAGGCGACCCCGTCTCCCCGTTGCGGTGGACCACGCTGTCGTTACGGGCCCTGGCCACGACCCTCACCACACAGGGCCACCCGGTCAGCGCTTCAACCGTCGGACACCTGCTGCACACCCTGGGCTACAGCCTGCAGGGAACCGCGAAGACAACAGAGGGCATCAGCCATCCGGACCGCGATGCCCAGTTCACCCACCTGAATTCCACCGCCGCCGCGTTCCTCAACGATGCCCAGCCGGTGATCAGCGTCGACACCAAGGCCAAGGAATGGCTCGGCAACCGGGACCGGCCCGGTCGCACCTGGCGGCCGGGCAAGAACGCGATCAAGGTGGACTGCCACACGTTCACCACCAACGACCAGCCCATGGCGATCCCCTACGGGATCTACGACATTGCCAACAACAGCGGATGGGTCAACGTCGGTACCGACCACGACACCGCCCAGTTCGCGGTGGAGTCCATCCGACGCTGGTGGCAGCACCGCGGACGGGCGGACCACCCGAATGCCGGCAGGCTCCTGATCACCGCCGACTCCGGCGGCTCCAACGACCCCCGCCGCTGGACCTGGAAAAGCAACCTTGCCACCTTCGCACGAGAGAGCGGCCTGGAGATCACGGTCTGTCACCTACCGCCGGGGACTTCGAAGTGGAACAAGATAGAGCACCGGATGTTCTGTCACATCACCGCGAACTGGCGGGGGCGGCCGCTGACCAGCTACCAGGTCGTCCTCGAGACCATCGCCGCCACAACAACCAAGACCGGCCTGACCATCGGGGCCGAACTGGACACAGGCAACTACGACCTCGGCATCAGCGTCACACCCGCCGAGTTCCACGCCCTTCCGATCACACCCAACACCTTCCACGGTGACTGGAACTACACACTGTCTCCCGTTCCACCGCGAGCGCCAGACGCGCCGACAACCACACACCGGACCGACCCGGCCCTGACCGCGATGCTCACCGATCCGGCCCTGACCGGCATGTCACGAACCGCCTTCGAGTATTTGGTGGCGGTCTCGGAGCCTTTCTGGGACGCCTTGGCCGAGGCAGCATTCCAGCGACGCTTCCACCGCCCGCGCAGCTACCGCCACCCACAGACCAGCAGCGTGGACCACACCCACCGGCTCCTGGCAGCCATCCTCCGCCGCCGCAGAGCGATGACCATGACGTTCCTGGCCCAACTACTGGGCGTCAACCGCACCAACCTGTCCATCCAGTACCAGGACGCAAAACGGCTCCTGGACCTGCACCGGATCCTCGTCACGCCGATACCCGGATCGCCCGCCCGCACATTGGAACAGCTACACGCCCGAACAACCCCCGCGGAAACCCGTCGCTGACAGTTATTGAAATACGGGCCCTCGGCGGCTTTGACCGCGCTCGGGTTACGGGTCGCGCGCTGGAGGCGTCGTGCGGCGCGGTGCTGCTGGTGCGCCGCTGTCGGGCGACGCCCGCTGTGGTGCGTCGTCGCCTGCGGGGCTGATCTCCGAACCCGGGCCCTCAGCCTCGGCTGTTTTGCTGGGCCGCACCGCCGTCGCTGTCCAAGCGGCGCAGTACAGCAGCAGCCTGGCCATGAGGTTGATCCACAGCACGACGGCGACCGGCACGGCGAAAGCGCCGTACATGCTCTTGCCCGCGACGCCCTGCAGATAGCCGGTCAGCAACCACTTGAGCAGTTCGAAGCCGACTGCACCGATCAGGCCGGCGACCACGACCGCGCGTCGGCCGGGATGCACCCGGGGCAGCCGGGTGATCAGGTATACCAGCAGCAGGAAGTCGACGAGCAGGGCGGTGGCCAGGCCGGCGAAGAACAGCACCGCCGTCCCGCCCCGCCCTCGATGCCGGCCTTGTCGGCGGCCCAGCCGACGGCGATGTTGGCGAATACCGAACTGCCGATCGCGACCAGTCCGACCGCGCCGAGACCGACCAGTACCCCGGTGTCCTTGATCCTGCGCAGGATCGGATTTCCCGGGTCCTGTTCCTTCTCCCACACCGCGCGCAGGCACCCGCGCAGGGCGCCGACCCAGTTGATGCCGATCACGAGCAGCAGCGCGCCCGCGATGAGCCCGACGGCTCCGGCGTGCGCGACGAGGTTGTCCAGGTCCAGCAGGCCGGAAAGGCCCGGCGCCTGGTCGGCGATCTTGTCCTGGAGTTTGCTGAGCTGCTCCTTGCTCAGCAGCTTGGCGCCGATCGCCGCGCCCACGGTGATCAGCGGAAAGAGCGCGACGAAACTGGTGAAGGTGATCGCGGCGGCGAGCCGGGCCCAGTGGACCTCGGCCAGCCGCTCGTACGCGCGCCACACGTGCGTACGCATCAGCCGTGCGATCACAGGAAGTCGCTTGAGCCATTCCATGAAGAACACCCACTCTCAGCGTACCCACGGCGGGAGAAGAGGCATCCAGCGGCGACGAAACCCCCGCCGCCCTCCGTGGCGAGGCCGATGCCCTGCACGTGCGGCCGGAGGGCCCGACCACTGGCCAGGGCCTCGAGAGCGGCGAGCACCAGAGGTGTCGCACGCGACGACCTTCAATCCACCACTTACCCCCAAGTCGCAAATAGGGCAATTCGTGAAATCCTGGAATGTGGCACACCAGGGACGGCACCCGCGGCGGTAACCCTCGTTCGCCCAGATCTGGCTGCCGGTGTGAGCTGTCAATGAGTGGAGGATGCGATGGAGACAATCGTCATCATCGTGGCTGTCGTGGTCGTCCTGGCTCTGGTCGCGCTGGCCCTGCGGACCATGACCCGGCGCCGGCACCTGCGGGAGCGTTTCGGGCCGGAATACGAGCGCACGGTCGAGGCGAAGCACAGCCGTGGAGCGGCCGACCGCGACCTGCGCGCGAGGGAGGAGCGGCATGAAACTCTGGAGCTCAGGCCGCTGCCGTCGACGGTCCGGGACCGGTACGCCCGGGACTGGACCAGTGTGCAGGAGCACTTCGTCGACCGTCCCGACCAGGCCCTGGGTGAGGCGGACCGGCTCGTGACCACGCTCATGAGCGAGCGTGGCTACCCGACCGACAGTTACGAGCAACAGAAGCGGGACCTCTCGGTCGAACACTCCCGGACGCTGGAGCACTACCGCGTCGCCCATGAGATCAACGAGCGCGCCGGAGGCAGGGACACCTCGACGGAGGAACTGCGGAGCGCGATGGTCCACTACCGGGCGCTGTTCGAGGAACTGCTGCATGACGGCACCGGTTCGCCGGATGAGAAACGCCGATGAGTGCCCAGTAGCCGGGATTGTGCCACCAGCCCATGGAGGTGAAGGGACATGCAGAGAGCATCCGGACGCGACGAGTATCCCCAGCCCGTCGCAGAGAGTCTGTCCACCGAGGACTTCGCCCGGCCTCGCACAGATGCACCGCAACAGCGCCCGGACGATGACCTGACGGCAGTCCCCGATGCCGACCGGGCAGCACCAAGAACCAGGATCACGGACGAGGCCGGAAACGAACCGGCCGCCGCAGCTGGCGAGCACGACGCCTCCGCGCGGGAACCCGATACTGCCCCGCTTCTCGGGCCCCAGGAGACAGAAGACCTCCGCACCAGGTGGCAGGAGATCCAGCAGGGATTCGTCGATGACCCGCAGCGGTCGGTGCGTGCGGCAGACGGGCTCGTCGCCGAGGTGATGCAGCTGCTCGCCACCACATTCGCGGACCATAGGCAGGGGTTGGAAAGCCAATGGCACCGCGGCGAGGAGGTCGAAACCGAGGACCTGCGCCTGGCGCTGCGTCAGTATCGATCCTTCTTCGACCGTCTGCTCAGCGCCTGACCTCGGGCCGGCCCTCACGACCTGTCCGTTATCCGTCCGATCGCCGCACAGTTGGAAGAGCGGAGCACGGGTCGTCACACCAACGTCGGCCGATTCGTCCGGTTGCGCCCGGCCCCGTTCAGCGGGGTGTTCCGTACCCGTGCACGATGAGCAGCATGTGATCTGGGAGCGGCCGTGGGGGTAGCAGAGCCTGCATGAGGCTATTGAGCGAGCGGTCCGGGCCAGACACGAGCGGCTGGAAAACTTACGCCGCCACGACCATCGCCACCGTTGCGACCGCCGCGGCTGGCTCCGCTGCCGTCGACGCGGACAGCGCCTGGTACAGATCCCTGTCCAAGCCGTCCTGGCAGCCGCCCTCGTGGGCGTTCGGGGTGGTGTGGACATCGCTGTACGCGAGCCTGGCTTGGGCCACGGGCCGGGCCCTGAACAACGCGCCGCCTGGGGAGCGGACACCGCTCGCCGCCAGCACGGCGGTGAATCTCATCGTGAACGGGGCGTGGAACTGGCTGTTCTTCCGTAAGCAGAGCCCGGCCGCCGGCCTGCTGGCCACCCTCGCGCTCGATGTCAGCAACGTCCAGCTCATCGGCCGCGTCGTCCGGGCAGACAAGACTGCGGCCCTCGCCCTGCTGCCGTATGCGGCCTGGTGCGTCTTCGCGACCGCCCTCAACGCTGAGCTGGCCGAGCGTAACTGCAGCCGTCGAGGTGGGAGGGAGAAGGGACCGGCGCCGTTGTGACGCAGCCCGCATCGCACAGATGTGGAAGGTCCAGCCCAACCGCGTCGCCCGGAACGCCCTCTACTCCATCGCGGAGACTGCGGGCTGTGCAAAGCAGCCGGCTACCTGAGCAAGGACGAAGTCCTCCTCACCGCGGAGCAGTTCACCGAGCTGCAGATGTGCGACATCTGCCAGCCATGGGGAGTCCTCGGCATCCCCAAGCTCGGCGGGGCCTGACACCCCCAGATGCGAGCCACCGCCAACCGGGTGACCCTGGTGAAAGTGTCCTGTCCCCCACACACCAGGGAGACCGTAATGATCAAGATGCTGCATGAAAAGGGCTTGCGCAGCGAGCACGCCTACACCGCAGCCTTCATGTCCATCGGCTTCTCCATCTTCACCTGGGCCGCCTCACTCAAAGTCGAGCCAGGCGTCGGGCTCGATCGCGCCGACCGGTGGGGCATCTTCGTCGGCGAATGGGCGCCCACGTTCTTCGGCCTCGGGCTGGCCCTCTCTCACTACGAGCAGCAGGACGGCACCCTGACCGCCAGCGTCCGCGACATCCGCAAGGCGCGCAAGGAGGAGCAGGAAGTCGTGTAGCCATCCGGAAGCGCCCGCCCCTGTCTGAGATCCGGGGGCGGGCGTGGCACGTGGGGCGGGCGATAGCGCGAGGGGGCCGCCGATGCAGTTGTTCGTCCCCCGCCCGCAAAGGCGTCCGGCAGTGACTTCGCCAGACTGGCGAAGGAGATCGCCGACGCCGGGCTGATGCACCGCCGCCCCGGCTACTACACGGCCCGCATCACGACGGTAGGCGTGCTCTACGCCGGCGGCTGGACCGCTTTCGTACTCATCGGCTCCAGCTGGTGGACACTGGTCATCGCCGCCTTCCTCGCCCTGGTTTTCGGCCAGGTCGCCCTCCTCGCTCACGACGTGGCCCACAGGCAGGTATTCCGGCTTCGCAAGGCCAGCGAGCGGTTCGGCCGGATCGCCGGGAACGCGGGTATCGGGATGGGCTACGGCTGGTGGCAGGACAAGCACACTCGCCACCACGCCAACCCCAACCACGAAACCCTCGACCCCGACCTGGCCCCCGACCTGCTGGTCTGGTCGCAGCAACAGGCCCGCGCCGCCAAGGGCCTTCCCCGGCTCATCGGGCGCTCCCAGGACTTCCTCTTCTTCTCTCTCCTCACGCTGGAGGGCTTCAATCTGCATGTGATGGGTGTGAAGGCCCTGGCCAACCGTTCGTTGAAACACCGCGCCCAGGAAGGCACCCTGCTCTTCGCCCACTTCGCGCTCTTTCTCGCTGCGCTGTTCCTGGTGCTGCCGCCCGGTATGGTGATCGCCTTCCTCGCCGTTCACCAGGGCCTGTTCGGCCTCTACCTCGGCTCCATCTTCGCCCCCAACCACAAGGGCATGCCGATTCTGACCGGCAAGGACCGCCCCGACTTCCTACGCCGCCAGGTCCTCACCTCACGCAACGTGCGCGGCGGCCGGTTCACCGACATAGCCCTCGGCGGTCTCAACCACCAGATCGAGCACCACCTGTTCCCCAGCATGCCCACCCCTCAACTGCGCGCCGCCCGCCCCATCGTCCGCCGCTACTGCAAGGAACTGGGCATCCCCTACACCGAGACCGGTCTCATCGCCTCCTACCGACAAGCCCTCACAAGCCTTCACCAGGCAGGACGCCCCATCCGCGACGCACGCTACCGCTCAGCCAAAACTTCATCCGCGTCCTGAGCTGGATGCTCGCTACGCCTCCAACCAGCGGAGCCGAGTGGAGAGAACATCCCACTGGAATGACAGCGCGATATCCGGCGCCTGCGGACCGCTCCCCGGATTCGGCGGAGACAGGACCTCCCTCCGATTCGGACAACGGACTGGCCAAGAGGGCGGGCACAGCTCATGACGATCCACCAGAGCGAGCGTGTGTGTCGGCGATGCCCTCGCCGCACGGGATCGGTCGTCAACGTGGTTCGGTGCTGCTGTCGTTCACGGTTCGCTGCCTCACCTCTGCTGGACCGGCGGCTCCCCAAGGGTGGGCGCTTCCCGAGCGACAATGCAGGGGCGGGCCGTCACAGAGTGGTCTAGGCCAACTGGTCACATGGCGCCGCATACCGGGGATCACTCCTCCCGCTCTTCATCGGCGGGCTCGTCCTCCCACTCCTCTGCCTCGACGTCCCCTTCTTCTTCGTCTTCTTCGTCCTCAGCATCGCCCTCTTCGTCTTCCGCGGCTTCGTACTCCTCGGCCTGTGCTGCTTCTTCCTCTTCCATCGCTTCGTCGTGCGACATGACGACTTCGCCGTCCCGGATCTCGCCGCGCCAGCCTTCCGGCTCTTCCTCGGTGAGAGTGACGTACCGCTGGAAGTGCTTGAAGTCCAGCCTCATCCGGCGGCCCTGGGCCCGCCAAAGATTGCCGGTCTTTTCGAAGAACCCGGACGGGTAGTACTCCACGACCAGGACGATCCGCGTCAGTGTCGGCGCCAGTTCGTGGAAACTGACCGCACCCTTGGTCGTCCCCTTTGCGCCTTCGGAGGTCCAGACGATCCGGTCGTCCGGGATCTGCTCCTGGACAGTCGCTTTGAAGCTGCGCGAAGAGGGGCCGACCTTGACCTTCCAGTCGCTGGTCATCTCGTCGCTCTTCGAGACGTTGTGAACGCCCTTGGTGAAGCTGCTGAACTCCTCGTACTGCGTCCAGTAGTCGTAGGCCGTGCGCAGGGGCACGCCGACATCGAGGACCTCAATGATGTTCATGCTCTTGCTGCTACCGGACTTGCCCTTGCCGCCGCCGAACGCTTCCTTGACCTTGTTCACGACGCTGTCCTTGAGGCCTTTGGCCTTCTCGGACAGGAACGCCTTCACGGGGGATTCGCCCCCGAGGATGCGCGAGCCGATTTTGAGCAGGCCGCCGTTCTCGGCGGCATCGGTGAGCTGATCGGTGACGTCCGTGAGCTTGTCACTGGCTTTCTCCGCGAGCCGTTCAACCTGTGAACCGACGAAACCCGACAGTGCCTCACGCAGTCCGCCCATCCCCGACTCCTGCGTCTCCGGCTGCTTCGTGTCCTTCCCGGCCATGGCGGGCTACCTCCGGCGATCGGCGCGCTTGGATGTCTTCTTCGCCGCCCGTCCTGAAGACGCCGACTTCTTGGCGGGAGCCTGCTTCCGAGCGGCGGACTTCTTGGCTGGGGATGCTTTCTTCGCAGCCGGTTTCGTCGCAGAGGACTTCTTCGCTGGGGCTGCCTTCTTCGCCGCTGCCCCGGAGGAACTCCGGGCAGAGGGGGCCCTCTCTCGCCTTGACGCGGTACCCCTATCAGGCCCAGTCGGCTTCCGGGAGCTTCTCCGGCGCTGCGGGCGCTCGGGTTCAGGTTCCTCCTCTTCCTCTTCCTCTTCCTCTTCCTCCTCTTCCGCGTACTCCTCCTCCGGCTCTTCTTCTTCCTTCTTACCGAAGCTGGCCGTGCGGTCACGGAGGGTGTCCGCGAGCGTCCCCATGCCGCGAGTGGCAGCAGCTGTCACTGCCTTGCGGCCCGCGTCGAGGAACTCCCCTTTCATCTGTTCCTGTAGTTCGGCGACCTGCGGGATTTCGCCCAGCCTGCGCATTCCCTCGGCAGCGAGCTGGCGCGGCTCAAGACCGAACTGTCTGCCCGCCAGATACGTCCCTACGCTCAGGGCGAGCTTGCCTTTCTTCGTACGGCCCAGCACGTAACCGCCGACTACGGCCGCGGCAAGAGCCATCTTGGTCTGATCATCCATGCGCACGTCACCTTCATCGTTCCCTCGGGGACCCGCCCGTGCCGCGCACACTGCTGCTGTCAGTGGTCTCTGCCCAACGGCGGCCACTGCGGCCGATTTTGGGAGCGCAACGAAGGGGGAACCTAGTCCTGCTCACTTCGGGGGGGCCGGCCATCTACAGCCCGGCGATTCCGGCCACGACGGGGCAGTCGCCTCGGCATAAGAGCCATCACTCAAATGCCGGTCCTGTACTCACCAGTCTCGCCCGAAGGGTGTCGGTCGCATCTTGAGAAGCTCTGGGTCCTGCTGCGGAGGCGGGCCGCTGCGGCAGTTCCGGGGTTGCCGGGCGCTGGACGTCAGCGCCGACCGCTGCAAGATCAAGACCGCACCCGAGTTCGACACGGACAAGCTCACTGGCGCCCCCAACTACCTTGAGCAACTCGGCAAGTACTACGGGCAGCACATGTGACCCCTCATGCACGTCGGTACGGGTCCGGCCGGTAGTTGGCTACCGGCAGATCAGACCGCCCACCGGCGCCGCCTGGTTTTCGTCTCCCGGCGGCGCGACCCTCAGGTCGGCGTCCGTCAAGGTCGTCTGCGACAAGGCGCTGGTGAAGGCGCCAGGGGCGAACCGCGACTCGCCCGCCGCCGAGAGTGGCCCCTCCACCCGAGGAGGCAACCGCCATAGTCGTCCTGGTCCTGCTTGTCGTCGCGATCGTGCCGGGCATCATCGGCGTGGCCGTCGAGGGCATGCTGTATCTGCTCTCCATCGGCGTACTGTTCCTCATCGCCGACGTGGGGTACTTCGCCGTGCGGTCGGCATTGCGCAGAGGCCCGACCCGCCGACACGCCAGCACACACGCTTTCCGGCAGCCCCCGGCTGGCGCCCCAAAGCCACACGATGGTCACGTCCACCCTGCCGCAGCTCTGGCACGCGCCAGCGGCGTGCGGTCGCCCGGCGACAGAACAAACGGGGAACGCTCCACACGTCGGGTCGTGCGAGGAACGGATCGGCACGATCCGCAGGTTCAGGCCGTCTACCAGTAGTGCCGTCGTTCACGGACCACGTGACCCAGCGATCCCAGGATCCACAGGATGACCCCGATGACGACCAGGATGATGCCGATGGTCCACAGGATGGCGATCTTGGCCACGAAACCGATGACAAGCAGGATGATCATGATGTCCTCCGGTCGCGCGGAGTGATCCCCCTGCCCAGCAGGTCCCTCGCCCGCCTTCAGCGCAAACCCACACCGGGATGCCTGGAATTGCACGGGTCACGGCCGAGCGGCGTTGCGGTCGATGGTCTCCAGCGAGTGGACCACCAAACCCGGGGAATCATGCCGTCCCTGTCGCAGTGGCCTCGTTGGCGGTGCAGTTCTACCGTAGGGAGATACGAAGCAGATCCTTGGAGCGCGTCATGATCGTCATCCTCGGACTCATCATCCTGATCGCCGCCGTAGGCGTCGGCGTGGCCGCTGTTGTCACCAACAGCGGCAGCGCGCACGAGGTCACCGGCGGGTTCTCGGTATTCGGCTTCGACGTCACCGGCTCCACCGGCACGCTCTTCCTTTACGGCATGATCGTCGGGGCAGCGGCCCTGTTTGGACTGAGCCTGCTCCTGACCAGCGCCCGCCGTACCTCTCGCCGTGGCAGCACCGCGCACCGCGGACGCAAGCCGTCGCGCCGCGAGACGGCCTCTGCCGGGAGGGACCGCGACGACCTAGTCGACCAACGCGAGCCCGCCCGCGCGGACAACGCGAATGCGCGGGGGAACGACTCACCCCACGATGATCGCATTCCCGCCCCGGACGGTGGTCGTCGGAGCAGACTGCACTTCGGGCACCGATCCGCCCCCCAGTAGGCGTGCGACCGCACGCGCAGATCGCTGACCGGCCGGCGCCACGGTATTCCTGCCACCGAACCCCAGCAGACAACTCACCCAGGGTGGCCACCCATGAGTATCGCGAAGAAGATCACGCACAAGGCCGAAGCGATGAAAGGCAGCGCCAAGAAGACAACCGGCCGCGCCACCGGCAGCCGGCGCCTGCAGGCCGAAGGCCGCGGAGACCAACTCAAGGGCAACATCAAGCAGGCCGGGGCAAAGATCAAGGACGCCTTCAAACACTGACCACTCCGCCCCGTCGACCCGACCAGGTCTACGCCGAAGCACGCGGGAGGACCTGCATGGGTACAGCTGGGCGTCGATCTGAGGCGCTCCGGCTGTTTGTTCATGCCCTCAGGCGGCTGACGACGCCCCACAACGCCGCCAGCGGTCGCCCGACGATCACCATGGACGGACTGGTGTACCTCAAGTAGCCGACTGAGCACCCACGCAGCGACGCAACGGGAGTAAAGCAGCGGCAGCAGCACCCGAATGTCTGCGGCCGCTCCTCTCCGATGCGCGAACAACCTTGCCACGCGGAATGAGCAATGACGCGGGCATCCACCATCAGGCCAACGATCGACGCTCCCGCATCGACCAGGTGTCGGCGGTCTCTCCCAGCCGTCGCCGACACTGAGGCTCGTCTGGCCGTAGAGACGGGGGCTTCCCGTCAGATCATTGAAGAATGTCCGAAGTGCGACTAATGCGCAGTTCCATGTTCCCAGGATGTTCCCATTGCGCACCCAAAAGTCTTCCAGGATGGTTCCCTGGAAGACCTTTAGTGCGCTGACCTGCAATTTTGTGGTGCCCCCGGCAGGATTCGAACCTGCGACACCCGCTTTAGGAGCGAGGTGGGGCGAACTGCGGCGCGACCTGCGGATTCCCAGCCTTGGATGGATTGGGCGGCGCGTCCCCATACGCACCGCGATTCCCCCTGACTCCCCGCTCGTTCTGGCACGAGAGTGGCACGGGTCCCGCCCTAGTGACCCTCTCGATGCGAACTATGGGCGGGGCGGTCGCTGAGGTCTGCTGGGCAGACGGCTCGGCTCCTCAGGTGTGTTGACGGTCGGCTGCGGCCGCTGTGGTTGCTGTACTCCGCTGCTGTACAGCAACGCCACTGACCACCGCCTTAGGCCTCGGACGGCCCAGAGACGGCCCGGGTTGAGGAGCTAGACGGGTAGGCATGCCTTGCCGACTCGGCACCAATCGCCGGTAAGGTCGGCGGGTGATCAACATGCAGGTGCGCGGGGACTCGGGAAAGCCCGTAGCACGGGCCCAGGCCGGGCTGACGTGGACGGACCTCATTCCCGCACTCGACCCGGTGAACTTCCCGTTGCTGTGGGCCTTGAGTCCCTATGGGGATGCCGTCTTCAACGAGCGGCAGGTGCCGTTGCTGCTCGCGGAACTTGATCGCCTTCCTGAAGCCTACGGTGGCACCTGGGTGGACCAGACTCGAGAGCTGTGCCAGGTCGTTCAGAACGGAACGCACCTGTATCTATGGTTCGTCGGCGACTGAGCGATCTTGAAAACCGTCGTGGCAGCGATGTCACCGTGGGTTCAAATCCCACACCCACCGCAGATGAACGGCCCCTGACCAGGCAACTCGGTCAGGGGCCGTCGTCATGAGCGTTGTCTGCCAGCGACCGCTGTTCCCCGCTGTTTCCTGACCGAACGGGCATGTGAGGGGCACGGTCAATAGCCACCACGCTGAGCGGTGGCATTGTTCAGCTGTCGCCGCAGTGGCCACACCCTCGTTCGCCACGCCTCTTCACGTTTCGCAAGGGAGTCCAGCCGCCCGCGTTGGACATGGTGACTGATCGCTCCGCACGTATGGCTGATCTGTATCACCAGTTCGGTCACTTTCTTAGGCGCGACAGTCCAGACCTTGTAGATCATGTCGTGGACTCCCTGGTTCGCGTCCATCAGCTCCGCGAGCTCAAAGTCGGGATCGGGAGCTGTAAGAGCGCGCCGGAACTGGTTCAGCGATGCCTGGAACTCGTCGTATGCCTCCATCCGCCTCTGGTGGAGCGCTTTTTGCCCCTTCATCGCTACGTATCCGGTGATGAGAGCCGCCACTACCGCTCCGATCGCGGCCACTAGCGCAGATAACGAGCCGTCCATGAACAAGCGGTTTAGCACAACGACCAGGTCGGTGGGAGCGGCTTTGGGCTGGAGCTGCCATGGGGCGAGAGATCATGGCCCCTTACGCTGGCCGCGAATCGGGCTGGCTCCTCGCCTGCCCGCAATAGCCCGATCGGGGCCATGATCTTCGAGGCTCGCCCCATGGTGGCTGCGTAAAGCCGCGGAGCCGACCGCCCCAGCCACAGCGGGCCTCCTCAACCGTCAACCCTTCGCCGTTTCGGCGTGCGGCCGGCGGACGGGTGGCCGTGGGGCGAAGACAGGAGCGGCGGCCCGGCCGACGGGCCGCGCGCTGCCGCGCCGTGCGCGGCAGAAGCGCCTTGAACCCGTAGAGAAGATTTCTACTCACCACCTCGGCTGCGGTCGTGGGGCCGTGATCGTCACCTGTTGGCGGTCAGTCCTGGCGGCTACGCTGGTCCGCGCCAGCTGATGACATCAGGGAGTGGGCTCAAGGGATGGGACCGAAGTCGGAGCGGGTCTACCGCACGATTCGCGAGTGGGTGGCCTCGGGCAGGCTCCAGCCCGGCGAGAAGCTGCCCTCTGAGCGCACCCTCGAGAAAGAGCTCGAGATAGGCCGCACCCAGCTGCGCACCGTGCTGGCGAAGCTCGTCGCGGAGAAGGTCATCGAGTCGTACGCCCGCAGTTCCTACCGGGTGCCGTCCCGCGAGGTGAGCATCGGGCGGCCGGACGACTTGGAGTCGTGGCAGATCCATGGCGAGCGAACCGTCTACGACAACCGTTGGGTCAAACTTGCTCTCGTCGACGTCGAGCCGCCTGGAGTTGAGCGTTTCGAGCACCACGTCGTGCGGCTGCATCACGTCTCAATTGCCGCGGTCCTGGACGACCAAGACCGCGTGCTCATGCTCTGGCGCTACCGCTTCGTGCCTGACAAGTGGGGTTGGGAGCTCCCCGGCGGCATCGTCGACCAGGGTGAGGACCCGCACATGACCGCACTTCGCGAAGTCGAAGAGGAGACCGGCTGGCGACCGGACTCCCTCGATCACGTCATCACCTACCAACCCATGGTGGGCATGGTCGACTCACCGCACGAGATTTTCGTGGGCAAGGGAGCCCAACACGTCGGCGAGCCCACCGACATCGAAGAGGCCGGCCACATTGCTTGGGTCCCGCTCTCGGACATCCCCGGCCTGATGGCCAGGGATGAGCTGATGGGCTCCGGCACGCTTGTCGCGCTGCTTCATCTCCTGGCTTCGCGCGGTCAGGGAGCTCCTACAGCTTCTGCGTGAGCTGCTCAATACGTCGCCTGTGACGGACCGACCCCGTGCGGTTGGCCAACAGGCGCGCCTGCTGTAGGTGCTCCTGCGCCTGGGCGTGCTCCTCGCGCGCAAGGTGTGCTTGGGCAAGGTCGCACCGCAGACCCGACGTGGCGCGGATGAACGTCGGGTCGGCTTCGTTGAGGGCGGTGTACAGACTGCCGAGCGCCTCGTCGTCGCCCAGCAACGCAAGCGCGTTTCCGCGCCATCGGGCCAGGTGACCGCCGTTGAGGAAGATGCTCAGCATGTCGGCATCGCGGGCCTCGACACCTGCGGGCAAGACGGCGTCGGCCTTGTCGAGCGCGCGCCGACAGTCATCCGCCAACCCCGCCTTGGCGCAGAGCTCCGCCTCGGCTGCGAACAACCATGCCTGCAACCGGGGTGACATCTGGCTACCGCCCAAGCGCTGAGCCTCGCGAGCGAGGTTGACCGCCATCTCCGGCCGCCCGGCGTCGTTGAGTACGTACGCCTGCTCTGCTGTGGCATGCGCGAGATACATCGGCTCGCCTGCTTCCTGCGCGGCGCGCTTGCCTAACTCGTAGTGCCGCCAAGCTCTTTCGACGCCTCCCGCATCGAGTGCCTGCCAAGCGGCGAGCGTGGCCGCCCCGGCCAGGGCAAGAGCAACTGGGCGGCGGGTCTCGGGAAGCACGGCGAAGGTGAGCGCGTCCTCCAGTGTCGCCAGGTGCCCCGTCATCTGATCGACGAGTGCGGCCGCGCCCATCTGACGGTCGACCGTGCGCAGCAGCTCGGTCTGATCCATGAAGGTCTTCACCATCGTGAGACTGACGCTGCGAGCTGAGTCGATACGGCTGATCAGCTCGTCATAGCCGCCAACTGCGGCGGGCGGTGCGGCAGGAGTGTGCCGGCCGAATAGCTCTTCGTCGGTGACGCCCAAGATCGGTCGCAGGATCTGTGCGTAGCGTTCGCTGATGGAGCGCTTGCCGTTCTCCCACTCCGAGACATAGACGCGCAGGCTGGCGGTCGAACCAACGTCGAGCGCATGCCTTCTCGCGTACTGCTCGATCTCATGAATCAGGCGCGCTTGCGACCACTCGCGCCCGCTCCTCACCTCTCGCAGCCGGTTGAGCACCTGTACCGCCCCCGCAGTTGGCCTGACAGCTCTACAGCAGCATGCCTCACATTGGCGCAGGTCGGCAGGGGTTAATAGCCGGGGTTAACGGCATGGCAGTGAACCTCTGTTGACTACCGGACTGTTGAGCGGCGCGGTTCTCTAGAAGCGTCGCAGGAAGGCGAGTTGAGAAGCCGGAACGGCGACAACGCTTGACAGCTGGTGCGCACCAGATGCAATCTACTGGTGCGCACCAGTTGGAACGCGAAAGTCCTGCGGTGCTCTCGCAGGACTCCCACAAGCCAACGCAGAAGCGGCGCCCTACCGCCAAGCAAGCCGCCGCTTCCGCCCCTATCAGGGAGCTTCCATCATGCCATCGTTCAAGATCGACACCTCGACCGCTGTCGTCTTCGTCGCCGTCGAGCCGCAGCTGAAGGTCATCAACAAGCAGACGGGCGAGATCGCGGTCGACCGCGAGTCCGGCGCCAGGATGATGACGGTCGGCCTGACCGTCGCCGATGAGGGTGAGGCGAACCTCTACACCGTGTCCGTCCCGGAGACCGGCGTCCCGGAGGGGATCACGCTCGGCATGCCGGTCAAGGTCGTCGGCCTCAAGGCGCGCGACTGGGAGCGGGACAACCGGCACGGCATCGCGTTCCGGGCGGTCGCGCTGGTCGGCCCGTCCGGTGCCAAGG
Organism: Streptomyces sp. NBC_00390; assembly: GCF_036057275.1. Lineage (NCBI taxonomy): Bacteria > Bacillati > Actinomycetota > Actinomycetes > Kitasatosporales > Streptomycetaceae > Streptomyces > Streptomyces sp. NBC_00390. The sequence continues at coordinate 4,872,741 of NZ_CP107945.1, forward strand.
GCTGAGCGGCATGTCAACGAACACGTTCTTCGCCTTAGCCCTGGTCGCCGTCGTCGCAGCTCTGGTACTGCGGCGGCTGCGCCCGGCCTGGTACTGGCTGAGCATCGGGATCGTCCTCGCGACGTGTCGTGTGGTCTTCCGGTACGCCTCGGTCATGGACGCGTGCGGGCTGACCGTTCCGCCGTCCCGGCTGCGGCTCACGCTGGCGCGGCTGGCGAACCGCCCCGCACCCGAGGCGCGGCCCCCGCGGATTCTGCGGATACGGCCGACGCGTACCGGGCTGGTGCTGAGGCTGAAGCTGCAGCCCGGTCAGGACGCCTTCGACTTCGCCGCCTCCACGGACCGTCTGCGGCACTCGTTCTCCATGCACGGCATCACCTCCCGTGAGATCAAGTCGGGTGTGGTCGAGCTGCGCATGACCGGCTACGACGTGCTCCAGCGGGTGCAGATGCCCGCCAGGGCTGAGCGGAAGGGGCTGCGGATCCCGGTCGCGCTGCGGGAAGACGGAGAAGTCCACTACCGCGACTATCAGGAGGTGCCGCACGCACTGAACCTGGGCGCGACCAAGTCCGGGAAGTCCGTCTACCAGCGCCACTTGGTCAAGGAACTCGCCCCGCAGCACGTCGCCTTGGTCGGCGTCGACTGCAAGCAGGGCGTGGAACTCGCCCCGCTGGCCCGCCGGTTCTCCGCCCTGGCCGACAACCCCGACGATGCGGCCGACCTGCTGGAAGCACTCGTCCTGCGGATGGCCGACACCTATCAGGTGATCCGGCGCGAACAGCGCATCAGCGCGGACACAACGGATGCCGAGATCACAGCCGACATCTGGGGCCTGCCCGAGCACCTGCGGCCCGTGCCGGTCGTGCTCCTGGTCGACGAGGTCGCCGAACTCGCTCTGTTCTCCAACACGGCGGAGAAGAAGCGCAGGGAGCGGATCATCACCGCCCTGGTCCGCCTCGTCCAGCTCGGCCGCGCCGCGGGGATCTATGTGGAGATCTGCGGGCAGCGCTTCGGCGCGGAACTCGGCGACGGGATCACCATGCTCCGTGCCCAGCTGACCGGCCGGGTCTCGCACCGGGTCAACGATGAAGCCTCGGCCAAGATGGCGTTCGGCGACATCTCCCCGGACGCCGTGCTGGCCACCACGCAGATCCCGGTCGAGCGGCCCGGCATGGCTGTGGCCGGTGACTCGACGGGTGGCTGGGTCCGTATCCGCACCCCGTTCACCTCGATGCGCCAGGCGGTGAATGCCTGCACGGCGCACGCCCACCGCACCCCCGTGCTGGATGGCCTGGAGCCCTTCCGGCCGGTGCTGCCGAGCCTGGACGCCTTCGACGTCCCGGCCCCGGCCACCAAGGCTGTCACCACCTGATCCGCGGTTCTTCTCCGGTCGGCGCGACCGTCTCGCGCCACGCCCCTACCCCCGCCATGCCCGAAACGGCTGCCGGGGCTCGGCGACCGGCCTCCGAGCCTCGCCGGCCCCGGCCCAACTCCCAAGGAGGTGAAGACCCGTGACCCCCTCGATCCGCCTGGACGCCGTGCTCGTGCAAGCCGTGATCGCCGGTGCGCTGTCCTTCGCCCACCTGCACGACATCGCCCAAGCTGCCGGACAAGACGGCTGGAAGGCATGGGCCTACCCGGTCTCCGTCGACCTGCTCTTGGTCGCGGCCTGGCGACGCCTGCGCACCCTGCGGGCCCAGGGTGAACCGGCCCGGGCGGCATGGACCTGGTTCGCCGTCGCCCTGGCCGCCTCGCTCGGCGCCAACATCGCGACCGCGGGCCTGCTCGACCTGAACGACGTGCCCGACTGGCTGCGCATTCTGGTTGCCGGATGGCCTGCCCTGGCGTTCCTTGGCGGCACACTGCTCGTCCACACACCGACCGGCACAGACACTGAAGCTGTCGAGCCGGCGCCGCTGCCGGTGGTCGAGCCGGTGACTGTGCCGGCCGAACCGGCCCCGGAGCCGGATGCGGTCGAGCCTGCGAAGCCTGTCCCGGCCCTGCCCGCATCACCGCCGCCCGCGGATGTGCCGCCCGCCCTCGTCGACCACGCCCGCAAACTCGCCGACGCCCACCGCTCCGCGACCGGTACCCCGATCGATGCCGCCACCCTGCGCGACCGCCTCGGCCTGCCCGGCCTGATGGCCGACCAGCTCGCCGCCCACCTCGCCTGAAAGGACGCCACCTATGCCCGGACACGAACCGACACGAGACGAATACCTGTCGGCAGCACGCGAAATGGCCGCCGCGGGTCGTGCAACGCTGGCCCGGCTGCTCGCTGAAGAGGCTGCGGATCGTGCCACCGATTCGGCCGACGTCGCCCGCATCCTTGCCGAGTTCCCCGGCCTGAGCCTGCGATCGGGGGACTGATCTCCATGGCTCCCCGTGACTTCTTCCACTCCATGATGCGGATCGGCCCGGTGCAGATCGGCACCCATCGCGACCGGAACGGACGCACCAAGCATGCCGCCGTCTGCACGCGCGACCGCTGCGGCTGGTCCGCCGACTTCTCCAGCCGCTCGGCCGCCCAGCTCGCTGCCCGTGCCCACCGCTGCCGCGCCAACTGACCAGGAAGGGCCCTGCCGTGAACGTCGAACTTCCGCTGATCGTCCTGGTCGCCATCTTCGGCTACTTCGGGATCAAGCTCATGCGCCCGCCGACGTGGCTGATCGTCGTGCTCCTCCTCGGCGGCTTCCTGCTCGCCGACACCTTCCTCGCCCCCGCCATCGAATCCGGCACCCGGACCGGTGTCGACGTGGTCAACGGCACCACCAAGTAACCAGCCCAGAAGGGAGATCCGCCATGCTCCGCCCGAAGATCCCGACCATGCCGACACCGACCGGCATCGTCGCCCCGATCATCCACCCGGCCCCGGTCGAGCAGCACCACGCCACGGCGTGCGCCTGCCAGCACCCCACCGCCCCCGCTGCAGTCCCGGCCCTGGTTTCCTCCTCGGCGCCTGCGGTCCGGCTCACCCCGACCGGCCTCCTGATCGCCGTCGGCGGTGGCGCCGCGGTCGTGCTCGTGGTCGGCGCGGTCCTGGTCTCGCTCCTGCTTGCCGTCGCCATTACCGCCGCATCGGTCGCCGTCTGCGCTGTCGTCCTGCGCTCCATGGTCAACAACCAGCGCCATCGCTGACCAGCCCTCCGGGCGGCCCTGAAACCGCCAAGTCTCCGCCGCCCGGACGGGTCCAGCCCCTTCCCGACCTCAATCAACCGGAAGGAAAACCCATCATGCCCCAGCACAGCCATGCCCTGGCCCGTCTCTGCCCGGCCTGCGACGGCTTCGCCTCCGTCGCCGTCACCAGCGGGGGCCGCGACCACAACGGGCACCGCCGGACCGTGACGACCCACTGCCGCACCTGCCGCGGTTCCGGCACCGTGCCGCCGCTGCGGCAGCTGCTCGACTCCGCGGCCGACGCGGTGTTCGCCCCGTGCTGACCGCCGTGGCCGACCTCGCCCCCACACCGGAACGGCCGGGGGTGCACATCGCCACACCGGGCCGGGACTTCCCCGCCACCAGCTCCTACGCCTGCCGCTGCGGTGCCATCGGCCACGCCCAGGGCGACGACAACGTCCGGGACCTCGTCGCCGCCTGGATCGACCACCGCAACACCTGCCCCCACCGCTGACCCCCTGCCGGGGCACCGCCCGCCCATCCCGCGGCCGGTGCTGCCCCGGCCCCTCTCCTGCCTCTGAAAGGAGGACACTTCCTTGACCACGACCGCACCCCCTCCCGTGCGTGACCTCGCGTTCCTCGCCTCCCTCGGCACGATGCCCGGCCTCATGCGGCAGCTCCGTGGGCTCGGCGGCTGCACCACCCCGATCCGCCTCGACGGCCACCGCACCGAGGTCGACACCGCGACCGGCCAAATCCTCCACAGCCTCACCGCCAGCGACCTGCCCGCCGGGAATCTCCTGGTCCGCTGCAACAACCGCCGCGCCACCCGCTGTCCGGCCTGCGCCGAGACCTACCGCCGCGACACCTACCAACTCATCACCGCCGGCCTCCGCGGCGGCAAAGGCACCCCCGAGCGCGTGGCCACCCACCCGCGCGTGTTCGCCACCTTCACCGCCCCCAGCTTCGGCCCCGTCCACAACCGCCCCACCAAGGGCCGCTGCCGCTGCGGCACCGTGCACCCCGCCGACGCACCCGAGTTAGGCACCCCGATCGACCCCGAGACGTACGACTACGAAGCAGCCGTGCTGTGGAACGCGCACGCCTCCAAGATCTGGGCACGGTTCTCCATCTACCTGCGCCGCGAAGTCGCCAAGCGCGCCGGGCTCTCGCAGCGAGCCTTCCGCGATCACGCCCGCGTCTCGTTCGCCAAGGTCGCCGAATACCAGCGCCGCGGCGCCATCCACTTCCACGCCGTGATCCGCCTCGACGGCCCCGACGGCGGCGACACCCCGCCCCCGGCCTGGGCCACCACCGACCTCCTCGCCGACGCCATCCGCGCTGCCGCCACCGCCGCAGACGTGCCCGGCCCGGTCATCGACGGACGCGCCCACACGTTCGCCTTCGGCACCCAGCTCGACATCCGCCCGATCCGCTCGGCCGACTTCGACGGCGGCACCGAGCTGACCGAACGGGCCGTCGCCGCCTACATCGCCAAGTACGCCACCAAAGGAGCTGAGACCGCGACCGGCACCCTCGACCGTCCGATCAAGTTCCTTGCCGAACTCGGCGGCAAGTCCATCCCGGACCATGCCCGCCGACTGATCCGCACCGCTTGGACCCTGGGCGCCCGCAAAGACCTCGAAGAGCTCCGCCTACGGGCCTGGGCCCACATGCTCGGCTTCCGCGGCCACTTCTCCACCAAGACCCGCCGCTACTCCACCACCCTCGGCGCCCTCCGCACCGCCCGAGCCGAATGGCGACGCCTCCAAGCCGCCATCGCCCGGAGCGAGGAACACCCCGTGCCAGCCGATCCGGATGAGGACACCACCCTCGTCCTCGCGCACTGGGCCTTCGCCGGAACCGGACTCACCCGCGGCGAGGAATGGCTCGCTGCCTCACTCGCACCCGACACCACGGAAGGAGACTTCGCCGGATGACCGACCGACTGCTCACAGTGGAGCAGGCCGCCCATGTACTCGGCACAACCGTCCGGTTCCCCCGACGGCTCATCGAAGAGCGCCGCATCACCTTCGTGAAGGTCGGCAGACACGTCCGCATCCCCGAGAGCGTCCTCTCGGCCTACGTCGAGGCCAATACCGTTGAGCCGGTGATCCGGCGGCCCGCTCTGCGGAGGGTTGCCTGATGGCCAACAGGAAAGGCATCCGGCGGCGCTTCGGCTCGGTGCGTCAGCTCAGGTCGGGGCGTTGGCAGGCTCGGTACCGCGACCCTGCCACTGGGCAACTCCGCACGGCGGAGCAGACCTACGCAACCAAGACCGACGCTGAAGTTGCACTGACTCATATCGAGGCGGACATCTCGCGTGGCCAGTGGGAGGACCCTGACAAGGGGGCCGTTCCGTTCGGCGAGTACGCGGATGCATGGCTGCGGGACCGCAAGCTGGCTGACCGCAGCAGGGAGCGCAACGAGGCGGTGATCCGGCTGCACATCAAACCGACCTTCGGCGCGGGGACTCTGGCCGACGTCACCACGTCTCGGGTCCGGGCCTGGCGCAGCAATCTGCTCGCCGCAGGCGTGGGGGAGCCGACCGTCGTCAAGGCGTACCAAATCCTGCGGGCCATGATGTCCACCGCCGTTGATGATGAGCTGATCCGCCGCAATCCCTGTCGGGTCAAGGGCGCCGACCGGTACGACGTGCCCGAGCGGCCGGTGCTCACCGTGGCCGAGGTGTACGCCGTGGCTGACGCCATCGCCCCGCGCTACCGCTTGCTCGTGCTGCTGGCGGCCTTCACCACGCTGCGGTTCGGTGAGCTGGCGTCGCTGCGCCGCCGAGATATCGACGTCTCCGGGCGCGTGGTCCTGGTCCAGCGGGCGCAAGCTGAGATGCAGAACGGAAAGCTCTTCGACAAGGCTCCGAAGTCGGCGGCTGGGGTTCGGCCCGTCGCCTTCCCGGACGAGATCCTGGCCGACGTGACCGAGCACCTGGAGCACTACGCGGGTGCCGGCCGGGACGGCCACGTTTTCCTCGGGCCCCAGGGCGGCCGACTGCGCCGCAGTAACTTCCGGGATGACTGGACCAGGGCTCGCGCGAAGGCGGGCATCACAGATGACGTCCACTTCCATGATCTGCGACACACCGGGAACACCTTGGCTGCTGCTGGGGCCAGCACCCGCGAGCTGATGACGCGCATGGGCCACAGCACCGCGCGGGCCGCGCTGATCTATCAGCACATGACCGCCGACCGAGACCGGGCGATTGCCGAACGGCTGGGGACCATGATCCGTCAGCGGCAGGGCGACGCGGAGCCGTAGTGGCACGTGTGTGGCACGCCCGCGATCATGCGAAAGGGCCAGTTCGAGAGGATCAAGCCTCTGAACTGGCCCTTAGTGTTGTGCCCCCGGCAGGATTCGAACCTGCGACACCCGCTTTAGGAGAGCGGTGCTCTATCCCCTGAGCTACGAAGGCGGGGGCTTGACGGAAACCGCGCCGGAAACCCTCGGTAGGGATTCGCGTCACGACGAGTCAAACGCCCTGGTCAGCTAACTCGCGCGCGGGATCGGGTGGGATGTCCTGTGGGACATCTTTCCCGGCACACACCTAGTAGCCGACTGACCGCTGACAGCCTAGCGGATCGTGTTGCGAGGGTGCGCCCCTATAAAGCACTACGACTGCTCGGGAGTGGGATCGAGCCGCTGACCTGCGGCGAGGCGGGTCGCCTGAGCCGGGGTGGGGGCGCGCTGCCGGTGCGGTGGGCGGACTGGGATGTCCGTTTCGTCCCGTCGCCGCACAGGGAGCGCACAATCACGTCGACCTCAGGCCGCCCACCATGGCATTTCTCATAATTTTCGGACCGTGTTTGTGGTAGCCCGCCAAGGCGCTGGACTTCCCCGAGGCATTCTTCGAGGGGCCCGAGCTCGACGAGCTCCCGGCGGACGGTGTGTCCTGGCGTGCCCGCAGCAAGACCTCGGCGCGGACATTGGAAGCCGCCCGCTCGGCCGGCACTCTCGGCGCCCTGCTGTACGACTGGATCGACGAGCGCTTCCGCCTCCCGGCCGCGGACATCCCCTCGCTGAGCAAGCCGGACCCGGAGACCGCGGCCGGCATGGTCCGTACACGCTGTGATCTTCGCATCGCACCGGCGCCCAACATGGTGCATCTGCTCGAAGCCCACGGGGTCCGCGTGTTCTCCCTTGCTCCCGACTATGCGGAAGTGGACGCCCTCGCCGTGTGGCGGAACGGCACCCCGTTCGTCTTCCTGAACACCCTGAAATCCGTGGAGCGGGGCCGCTTCGACGCCGCGCACGAGCTCGGCCACCTCGTGATGCACGGCAGCGACAAGGAGTGTTCGGGGCCTGAGGCGGAGCGCCAGGCCAATGACTTCGCCAGCGCGTTCCTGATGCCGGCGTCGAGCGTCCTCGGCCACATGCCGTCCGGGGCCCATGTCGACCAGATCATCCAGGCCAAGAGCATCTGGAAGGTCTCCGCCATGGCGCTCACCTATCGCATGCACGATCTGGGGCTCCTCACCGACTGGCAGTACCGGTCGGCGTGCACCGAGCTGAGCAAGCGCGGCTACCGGAAGGACGAGCCGCACGGCATGAAGAAGCGCGAGACCTCGCAGGTGCTGACCAAGGTCTTTCAGGGGCTCAGGGCCAACGGTGTGCGGCCCGCCGCCGTGGCCGGCGAGCTCGGCCTGACCGTGGACGAGATGAACAAGATGCTCTTCGGCCTGACCATCACCATGGTCGAACGGCGGCGAGCAGACCGAGCGCGAACCACGGCGCGCGCTGTCCCTGGTGAACTGACAGGGCCCGTCCTGCTGCCTTTCAGGCCCGACGAACACGACGGCCGCCCCCTATGGGCCGCAGCCGTCGTGTCGACATGGGTGGAAGGGGGTCAGGCCAGCGCGGACACAGATTGCGCGTTGCTGCGCCCTTCCACGTGGATCTGGTGGCTCGTCGCGTTCTGGGCGAGGGCGAAGCCGAGGACGAACACCTTCTGCCGTTCGATGCCATAGGCGACCATGCGGCGGTTCCAGAGACTCTGGTCGAACTGGGCGTGTACGGACTCGGAGTCCGCGCGGTAGGGGTAGACGAGCTGGTGTGCGAGTGTGGACTGGGGGATCTGCTGGAGCAGTTCGGCGCGGTGGAATCCGCGCTCACGGTCGCTCTTGGGGCGTTTCCCGCTGTCGGCTTGACGCAAAGCGCGATCCGCAGGAGTGGTGGTGATGCCGACGGGGACGCGGTGTGTGTGGTCCCCGTGACGGCAGGAGATGCGCAGGACGTGGCACCAGCGGCTCTTGGTGACACCGAGGCGGGGCTCCAGCTTGGTGGCGCAAGGATGCGGGTGCCGTCGTCGAGGGAGATGCTTTCGGCGATCCGTCCTTCGTTGCACCAGAGCTCGTGGCCGCTCCGGCAGGGCTTGATGTGTTCGTAGAACGCGGGAGTCACCGAGCCGTGCTGCTTGTTGATGGCCAGCATTCCCCTGCGAGCCAGGGCGTCGCGGTGGACACCGCGCAAGGCGCCGTCGTAGACGATGCCCATACAGTCCGGCAGGACATCCTTGAGCATGGTGAACTGGCGGACGGCCACCGCTGCTTCGTCCTCGTACTCGCCGCCGGCGACGTAGGCGAAGGAGAGGATGACGCGGGTCCAGTAGCCATCGGACCGGCCCGAGGTGAAGAACCACTTGGTGCCGCGGACCTCTCGTTTGGCTTTCTCGCCATTCTCGTAGTACACGCGGGCGGCGGGGTCCACGCGGTGGTTGCGGAGCACGCCGGTGCTCTCGTCGACGGTTTCACTCTTCCTTGCTTTCGAGATCGCTCGCGGGACCATGGCGTCGCCCACGAGGAGCTGTCGTCGCTCCGGGCGGCTCCAGACCTTGGGAACGCTGGACGGGAAGAGCCCCTGTTCCAGCGCCTGCCTGGCGGCGTAGCTGCGGAAGGCTTCTTCGAGTGCGTCGCTGCTTGGGACCAGCAGCTTGTCCACGGCGTCCTGGAACTGGTTGCGTGACGGTGCGTTCAGGGGAAGCACGGCGGCGGCTCTGCGGCCCAGATGGCGCCGGATGTGTGCACGCACGCTGCGCCATTCCCGCGGCGACGCCATCAGGCCGACGGCCGACCGTTTCGACTTTGTCACCGGGGTCAAGGCAGCGAGGAGCATGTACACGATCGCCAGGTACTCGCGCGGACAGCCCACGTTGGCCGGCGGCGGGAGGAGCCCGGCCATCTCGTACAGCAGGGGGTAGTCGAGGCAGTCCTGAACGCGCTGGGCGACGGTGCGCTGGTGGTGGTCGGCGAGCTGGCGCTGGCGGTTGGGCCGGCCGTGCTCGGGCACTGGGTCACCGAAGATGTCGTCAGGCACGTGGCGGTACTCCGTCGGTGTAGGCGGGGTCGCAGCGCCAGTCGTAGCCGACGATGGCGGCGGCGCGATCGAGGGAGCGAAGGCCGATGCTGCGGGCCGCCTCCTCGATGCGGCCGGTCGCATCGAATGCGGCGATGGCGGCGGTGGCGGTGATGGAGGCGGGTTTGACGTCGTGCTCATCGCCGAGCCCTATACGGCGCAGGAGATCCCCCAGGGCGACGCAGGCGCGGGCTTGAAGGGCTGCGTCGGAAGTGGGACGGCTCGAGACCGCGAGGCGCGCCGTTGAGGGCTAGGGGCGCTGGGCGCTGACGTGCCGGGCGCGTTCGGCCAGAACGTGCCGCCCCCAGGCATCGAGTCGGCACCACCGTGGCTCGTACTTGCTGGAGCCGTGTATCCATGGAACATCGCTCGTCGCAGCTGTCCGGGCAGTACGGCTCACCCGGCCATCACCAGGCCGAAGCCGAGCACCCTGCCCCGTGACCGCGATGCAGCCGGACGGCAGTTGTCGACTGCGCAGCCAGGTCAGCCTCTGCGGCTGTGGCTCCAGCTGCCGCAGCGCCGCGGTTGGCGGTGAAGGTCCACTGCCGGCGGGCGACCGTCAAAGCTGCCGGTCATGCTCGGCATCGCACTTTGCGTGGGTCGTTGTCCCGAGGGCAGTTGGAGGCGGCGACCATCACATGCCCAGCAGGGAAGGAGGAATCACCACCGGTCGCCTGTCACCGTCACCGGCAGGACGTAGAAGAACAAGGAGTGGGCGGAGGACCCGGCGCACGAGGGATACTCCAAGGGGCACGGTGTGTACTCGAACATCGGTGCCTCCGCCAACGACGGCAACAAGAAGGCAGAAGGAGTCGCGGAGGACCAGTGATGGGAACGGGTCTGCGGCGCGTCGCCGCCTCGACGCTGACATGCTGTCTCGCACTGTCGCTCACAGCGTGCGGCGGCGGACGCGAGTACACGGTTCCGAAGGAGGCGTGCGGGGTGCCTCTTAACGAGAAGGCGCTCGAACCGTTCCTCGTGGACGGCGAGAAAATCGAGGTCAAGGGTGACTCCGTGATCGATACGGGCACCAAGACCTCGGGCTCGTGCAACATCGAAGTGGACGACTGGCTGGTGGTCGGCCTTGAAGTCGACAAGGTCGACAAGCTCTACGACCCCATGGGGGAGCTGGACAGCTTCCGGTTCCAGAACCGGGAGAAGATCGAGAGCCTGCCGTTCGAGGGACTGGGCGCGGTGGGCGACTACAACGCCATGGTCAGTACGGGCTGCGCGGCCGGGACGGCGGACCACCTCGTCGTGCAGATCACCATCAGCCGTCAGTCGAGCGGTGACGTCGCCGAGCGCCGTAAGAACATCGAAGCCTTCACCTCGGACTTCGTGCCGAAGCTGAAGAAGGAACTAGGTTGCACGGCCTGACACGGAGACCAGGCGTCAGACTCTGGACACGCCTTGGTGATGACGTTGATCGGGGCGCCGGAGCAGGAGCAGGGCTGCCTCGGTATCGCACCAGTAGTGCCCTCGGACGAGGCCCTGGTTCAGAGCGCTGATCCGCGAACCGAGCTCGCAGCGCACCTTCTTCTGAGCGCACAGGCGACAGGTCGCTGAGGCGACCTGTCGCCTCCCGGTTTGCCGATGCTGGGCTGTTCGGCAGTCGCCGGCCACTCTTGCGCTCTCAAGCGGTGTATCCCCGGCATCAAATTTCAGGTCGATGCGGTACTGCCGCGCGCGTCGTCGATCAGCGTGGAGTGGCTCTTGACGGCGTTGGGAGCTGCGCGGCTCGCCTTGTTCGAAACTTCTAGACCGCGCCATCATCGCCTAGATCCTCTTGAGACGAAGGCGGCGAACACTCCGGTCGACTGTCACCGTCACCGTCACCGTCAGGCTGACGGTGATGCTCGAAGTGACTGTGTCGGACCGCCTGCTCCGGCAGGAGTGCTCCTGTCACTCTTCGCGGTTTCTGCCATGCATTACTGGCCGAGCAGTGTGAGGAAGGCCTGGTCGACGAGTGCAGGTAGGTCGGTGCTGCCGTCGCTGTCCACCCACAGAGTGAGTGCCGTGGTGAGCGCTGCGAGCGCGGCCGCGGCGATCACGCGAACGCTCAGGGTGGGCTCCGTGTCGAGCCGGGCCGCGAGCGCGTCGGCGAGGAGTCGCTCGGTGGAGTGCTGGTTCTCCCAGAGCCGGGCGCGGAGGGCCGGTGTCCGCAGGATGAGGCGCGTACGGACCAGCAGCGCTTCCCGTTCGGTGGCGTAGACGACTGCGAGGCCTTCGCCGAGGGCGCGGTGAAGAGCTGTGAGTGGGTCTTCCTCAGTCGGCCGTTGCTCGATGAGCCGGACGATCAGGGGGTCGTAGTCGTCCGACTCGACGACGGATTCCTTGGTGGGGAAGTAGCGGAAGAACGTCATGCTGGAGACGCCTGCGGCGGTGGCGATCTGCTCGACCGTGGTGGCTTCGTAGCCCTGGCTGAGGAATAGCCGCAGGGCCTCTTCCTGGATGGTGCGGCGCGTCTGTGCCTTCTTGCGTTCCCGAAGGCTCATCGGCGGTGTCGGGGGGAGTTCCATGGGGTGTGCGGTCTCCGTTGGTCAGGCAGGTGTGCCGAGTGCTCGCCTCAGCCACTGGTCCAGGGAGGCTACGGACGTGCCTCGCCAGGCCAAGTGTCCGTCGGGCCTCACCAGCATGACGTGCCGCCCCCGGGCGCCAGACGGGACCAGTGTGGTGGCAGGGGTCGTCGTACCGAGGTGTCGCGCGGTGACGGACACGTACACATCGTGGTTGCCGGACGCCGGGACCACGAGCCCCCAACGCGGCCCGATCTCCGCATAAAGACGGGTGGGACTGCCATCTGGGCGGGTGCATGCGAGGTCGGGTACCCGGTCGCCGACTCGCGGGCCGGGAACGGACCATCGTTCGTGCGGCCGTACGCCCAACGGCCCCCTCCGGTAGTGGATCTTCAGCTGGGACGACTGCTCCCATATCAGCCGCTGCACGAACGGCCGGTTCATCAGCGGTACGAAGACGCGGTCTCGTGCAGCACGGGCCACGAGTGTCCGGCCGACGACCATGCGGGTCAGGGAACTGGTGGACTGCAGCACCTCGCGGGCGATCGGGCGACGCTCGGACTCGTACGTGTCCAGCAGTGCGTCGGATGCCGCTCCGGAGGCGACCATGGCGAGCTTCCAGGCGAGGTTCTCGGCGTCACCCAGGCCGGTGTTCAGTCCCTGCCCCCCGAAGGGGCTGTGAGTGTGAGCGGCGTCCCCGGCCAGCACGATGCGGCCGCGCCGGTAGGTGGATGCGAGTCGGCGATGGATCCGGAAGGTGGAAGTCCACAGCGCGTTGCGGACTGTCGACGGGGCTATTCCGGCCTGGATCCGTAGCTGCTCCTTGAGCACGGCAAGCACGTCTGGCCGGCCGAGGCCGTCGGCGTCGCCGGGTGCTGGGGACATCAGACGCCACACGTCGGTGCCGGGCAGAGGAAAGGCACCGAGCATGCTGCCGGCGCGGAGCCATACGGACACAGCGTTCGCAGGCAGAGGCAGTGCCGCTTGAACGTCGGCCAGCAGGAAGCGCTCGATCACGGCCACGCCCGGGAAGCTGATTCCTGCTGCCTTGCGTACGCGGCTGTGCGCGCCGTCGCAGCCGGCCAGCCAGTCCGCCCGTGTCTGTCCACCGGTGAAGGAGACATTCACGCCGGAGCCGTCCTGGTCGGCGGCCAGCAGTTCCTTTCCCCATTCCACTTCGACGCCCAGCGCGCGCAGCCGATCCCTGAGACGCGCCTCGATCTCGGCCTGGGAGATGAGCAGACCGGGCCTGGTCACCAACTTCGTGCGCTGACCGACATTCAGCCGTGCCATCGGTTGCCCGTCGACGTGGGTGATCACTTGCTCGATGCGCACCGATCGCTCCGGAAGGTCGTCCAGGGCGCCGAGCCGGTCCAGTACCTCCGCACCTCTGGGCTGCAGTCCCAGCGCCCTAGAGGTTCTCGAGGGTCCCGCCGCCCCGTCGAGGACCCGCACCGCCAAGCCGTTCGCCCTGAGCCCGCACGCAAGGGCGAGACCGGTGGGACCCGCACCCGCGATCACGATGGTGGACATCGGTATCCCTTGTTTGTTAGTGACTAACTCTTGTTAGAGAGTAACTCTATTTTGGAGTGGGTACAGCTCCGTTTGCGAAGGAGCCGACGGCTCTCTCCCGTCGCGGCCAGGTCTTGCCGTGCTGCTCGCGGACGACCATGCTCCGCGCAGGTGAGCCGGGAGGTCTGGGCGGCATGGCCCGCAGACGGCGTGGGCGCCGTGCGGGGCAGCCTCGATGCCGACCACCGAAGGGTTGTGGCCCTTGCGTTTGCCGGTTGGGGTGATCAGGTCGGGCTGGATCTGCTCGACGGATCCGCAGAGGGGTGGCTCGCCGCACGGTGGGGAGCGTGTCGTCGGTGATGGCCGGCCGCGTTTCCGCCCTCGTAGGCCGCGGTGTCGCGTCCTTGGAGAGCGGCCGCGGGTGCTCTCCCGTTCGGTGGCGGCCGTCGCGGCGCAGGACGCGCATCCCAGCTTGCCCGTCCTGAGGGGGCTGGCTGATCGGTGGCCCCTTGCTATGACACGCGCGGCTACGTGCTCCTCGGCACCACCGCCCCAGCTGTCATGGTTGGTGGGGCTTCGGTCATGAGCAGCGTCAGTGGCCTGGAAAATGGGAGACGCCGATCGGAACGCTCCCGGCGAGGAAGAGGCCGGTGTCCGCTGCGATGAGCGCCACAGGACCGAGCGTGACCTGTGTCCCGCCGGACATTCGGCATCGGGTGGCCGGGATTGACGGCGCCCGCAGGAGGTCCGACCAGCTACGACCTGTTCAGGCCACGCCTTGATGCCCGACGCCGCATCCGGCCCCGGGTTACCGCTTGTCCCCGTCGCAAGGGAGTCTTGGGGGCGTGTCTTCTCTTCTTCCTCAGCAGGCTCAACAAGCCGTGCCCGCAGAGCAGATGATCGTCTGCGGGGACGATGCGCTGGCTACGCGTCTTGCTGCCGAGCTGCACGATGTCTACGGGGAGAGGGTGACGCTCGTTGTCCCACCTTCCCGCTCCTCCGAGAGCGTGAGCCTGCCGCCGACCGTGGCTCGGAACCGTATCCGGGCCTCGGTGCTCTTCGGGCGCGTGTCAGCTGCCATCACCCGGCCGGACAGCGCCGACGATGTCGGCTCGAGCGGTGAGTTCCTGCTCCCCGTACGGGAGTTGGAGGCCACGGAGCCGTCGGAGGAGGCGCTGCGAGAGGCCGGTGTGGAGCGGGCTGCGGCGCTTGCCCTCGTGTACGACGACGACGAGACCAACATCCGCGCCGCGCTGACCGCCCGTCGGCTCAATCCCCGCCTGCGGCTGGTGATCCGGCTCTACAACCGCAAGCTGGGCCAGCACCTGGAGGAGCTTCTCGACCAGGCCGCGATGGTCGCGATGCCCGGGCTGACCTCAGCCGCGCTGGACGCCTCCACCACGGTGCTGTCCGACGCCGACACCGCGGCACCGGCCCTGGCGGCGACCGCCGTCGCCGGCACGAGCAAGGTTGTCCAGGCCGACGGGCTGCTGCTGCGAGCCGTGGAACGCACCCCGCCCGGGCGCGGCGAGGTCCCTGACCCGGGGCTGTGCACGCTCGCCCTGCTGTCGTCCACGACCAACGACCCGGCGGGCGCGGAGGGATCGGACAACAGCGGCGTCCAGGGGCCCCTGCTGCTGCCCGACGACGCCGCGGTCACGGCCGCGACCGGGCGGGGGACCGTGGTGCTGGAGACGGTCTCGTATGCCGGGCCATGGGTGCCGCCCCGCCGCCTTGTCGGCCGCGGCGCATCGCTGGGAGAGATCCTCTCGCGCCGGCTGCGCTGGACCCTCGCCGGTGTTGCCGCGGCCGTCGTCGCCCTGGCCGTCGCCTCCTGGCTCACGACCGGAGACCACCCTTTGCACGCCGCTTACATCACACTTCTCGATCTGTTCGGCATTGGGGACCCTGCTGTCGGCGAGCCTTTGGTGCGCCAGGTGTTCCAGCTCATGGCCGGACTCGTGGGACTCGCGCTGCTGCCGGTGCTCGTGGCAGCCTCGCTGGAGGCCCTTGGGACAGTCCGTGGAGCGCATGCGCTGCTCCGGCCACCGCGCGGACTGTCCGGGCATGTGGTGCTGCTGGGCCTCGGCAAAGTGGGCACCCGTGTGCTGGCCCGGCTGCGTGAGCTCGACATTCCCGTGGTGTGTGTGGAGGAGGATCCGGAAGCGCGCGGAATCCCGCTCGCCCGCCGTCTGCGCGTGCCCGTCGTGGTGGGAGACGTCACCCAGGAGGGCGTGCTGGAGGCGGCCAAGGTCCACCGAGCGCACGCCTTGCTGGCCCTGACCAGCGCCGACACCACGAATCTCGAAGCAGCGCTGTACGCGCGCACCGTCAAGCCGGATCTGCGGGTGGCGCTGCGGCTGTACGACGACGACTTCGCCACCGCCGTCTACCGCACCCTGCGGGCGGCACACCCCCAGGCCCTCACCCGCAGTCGGAGCGTTTCCACACTCGCCGCGCCCGCGTTCGCCGGGGCGATGATGGGCCGCCAGATCCTCGGTGCCATCCCGGTCGAGCGAAAGGTGCTTCTGTTCGCCGCGCTCGATGTAGCCGGACATCCACAGTTCGAGGGCCGCACCGTCGCCGAGGCGTTCCGCCCCGGCGCCTGGCGCGTCATCGCTCTGGATACGGCCGAGCCCGCCGAGCGCCGGCCCGATCTGGCCGCGAATCGTCCGGACGACGGCGGCCGGACCGTGGCCGGACTGCTGTGGGACCTCCACCCCGGCTACGTCCTGCGCGCCGAGGACCGTGTCGTGCTTGCCGCGACCCGCCGCGGGCTGGCCGAGCTCCTGGGGCGGCGGTCGGCACCCCGCCCGGATCCGCGGACGTCCTGACACTCGGAGAGTCTGCGCCGCCACTGCTGTCTGGAAGGTGTAGCGGTGGACGGGGTCGCCGGGCCGGCGCCGGTCGGTTTGTGGGTGCGATCGAGCCGGTACGTCATGACCGGACGCTCAGCCACAGCCGCCGCGCCGCTTCGGCAGCCATGCAGCCCGTGTCGAAGTACGCCGTGAGGGTGTCGATCAGGGGCTGTGCTCCGCCCGTGGGCTTGCTTGAGCGGGCCGAGCACGCCCGTCGGGCTGCTCAGGCGGCGTACGACGTGGGCTACGAGAGCGGCATCCACGACCATGACGCCTTCGCGACCCTCGGTGTCGTGCTGCGCCTGCGTGAGGGCGCCGGGCTGCCGCGCTACCCGGCCGCGTTGGTGCCGCCGCTCACCAGAAGGGTCGGACCGGCGGCCCCGCCGACCAGCCAACCGGCCAGCTATTGGAGGCCGGAGCCGGTGCGCTGGTAGATGTCGGGGATGCCGTCGTGGTCGTCGTCGCGTGTTTCTTCCTCGTACAGGCGGCGGTAGATCCTGTTGCGGCGTTTGATCAGCAGGGCGGCCAGGCCCGCCGCAATCAGCGATCCGATGAGGACCGCCGCCTTGATGCTCTCGGCGTCGGCCGGATCGGGGAAGGCCAATTCGCCGATCAGGAGGGCGACAGTGAAGCCGATCCCGGCCAGGACGGACAGCGCCAGGACGTCCGCCCAGGCCAGGTCCGGGTTGAGCCGGGCCCGGGTGAAGCGGGCGGCGAGGTAGGTGCCCGCGAAGATGCCGACGGTCTTTCCGACCACCAGACCGAGGACGACCCCGAGCGGTTCCGGGCCGGTGAAGACGTCACCCACGGCCGATGCGGAGACTGCGACGCCTGCGGCGAACAGCGCGAAGAGGGGGACGGCGATGCCCGCCGAGACCGGGTGCAGCAGATGCGAGGTCCGCTCTGCCGGGGAGGCGGTCTCGCCCTTGTCGCGGGTGGTGCGCAGGATCAGGCCCATGGCCACACCGGCGACGGTGGCGTGGACACCGCCGTTGTACATCAGCGCCCAGATCGCGATGCCGAGCGGGGCGTACCACCACCAGCCCCGCACACGGAAGCGCTGGAGAACATAGAAGACGAGCAGTCCGGCGAACGCGCCGCCCAGGGCCAAGAAATTCAGATCGCTGGTGAAGAAGATCGCAATGATGAGGATCGCGCCGAGGTCGTCGACGACGGCGAGGGTGAGCAGAAAGGCGCGGAGCGCCGAGGGCAGGTGGGTGCTGAGGACGGCGAGGACCGCGAGAGCGAAGGCGATGTCGGTGGCCATGGGGACGGCCCAGCCGTCCAGTCTGCCCCCACCCGCGCCGGCAGTGGCGGCGTACACGGCGGCGGGCACTGCCATGCCGCACAGGGCGGCGACGACCGGCAGAGCTGCCGTAGCAGGAGTGCGCAACTCACCGACGACCAGTTCGCGCTTCAGCTCGATGCCCGCGACCAGGAAGAAGATGCTGAGCAGACCATCAGCGGTCCAGTGCTCCACGGAGAGGTCGAGGCCGAGTGCGGGGATACCGAAGTGGAAGTCACGTAGCTGCTCGTAGGCCCCGCTCCACGGGGTGTTCGCCCATACCAGGGCCACCACGGCTGCGAAGAGAAGCACCAGTCCGCCGACTGTCTCCGTTCGCAGCGCCTGGGCCACTGCTGTGCGTTCCGGCCAGGGCAGCAGGCCGAGGAAGGTGGAACGCTCGCGCGGGGCAGCGGCCATCAGGAGGACCTCCGGGGCATCGACGTGAGGGCATACGGCCCCTAGGACGCCGACCAGACTTCCCGGCACACCCCGCGTCTCACGGCCCCGCTTCGGGGCGCTGCATTGACGCGTTCTTTACACCCTAACCGCCTGCCGGTGATCCCACCAGATGCCGTTTCACCTGCTGAAACGCACAACGAGCGGGCCTGTGCACACCAAGGCGAGAGGTGTGCGCAGGCCCGCTCAGGAGCCGGGTCGCAGGGGCGGTCAGGCGGTGGTCTTCACCAGCTCCGGGTCCTCGTCGGCGTGGCCTGTCTCGCTGGCCTTGCGGGCGCGGACGAACTCCAGGAAGGAGTTCAGCTCGCGCTTGACAACCGGGGCGAGGAGGTAGAGGCCGATGATGTTGATGACGGCGAGCATGAACAGGATGGCGTCGGCCATGTCGATCAGGGTCTGCAGGGTGAGCAGGGAGCCCGCGACGGCGAACAGCGTGTAAAGCACCTTGAAGATGAGCTCGCTGGCCTTGCTGCGACCGAAGAGGTACGTCCAGGCCTTGAGGCAGTAGTAGCCCCAGGTCAGCACCGTCGAGATGGCGAACAGCATCACCGCGATGGTGAGGATGCACGGGAACCAGGGCAGCACCGTGCCGAACGCGTCGGAGGTGATGGTGACGCCGCCGATCGACTCGCCCGCACGCGCCTCGGCCCAACTGGCCGGGTTGGCGATCACGATCGTCAGGGCGGTCATGGTGCAGATGACCACGGTGTCGATGAACGGCTCCAGCAGGGCGACCAGACCCTCGCTGGCAGGGTGCTTGGTCTTCACGGCAGAGTGGGCGATCGGCGCGGAGCCGAGACCGGCCTCGTTGGAGAACGCCGCCCGCTTGAAACCGATGATCAGTGCGCCGAGGACACCACCGGCGACGCCCTCGGGGTTGAAGGCGCCCTTGACGATCGAGGCCAGGGCATCGGGGACGGCGGTGACGTTCACCAGGATGACGACCAGGCAGGCGGCGATGTAGATGCCGGCCATGGCCGGGACCAACTTGCTGGTGACATTGGCGATGGAGCGGATGCCGCCGAGCAGGACGATGCCGACGAGCGCGGCGATCAGGATGCCGAAGAACAGGGCACCCGCGGACGAGCCGAGGGCGCCGTTCTCGCCACCGGAGACGGAGACGAGCTGTGCGTAGCTCTGGTTGACCTGGAAGAGGTTGCCGCCGAAGAGGCCGAAGAACAGGATCATGAAGGAGGCGAGGACGGCGAGCACCTTGCCGAGGGTCTTGCCGTTCTTTCCGAAGCGGTCGGCGAGGCCCTTGGGCAGGTAGTGCATCGGGCCGCCGGAGACGGTGCCGTCGGCATGCACCTCGCGGTACTTCACACCCAGGGTGACCTCGACGAACTTCGTGGCCATACCCAGCAGGCCGCAGAGGATCATCCAGAACGTCGCACCGGGACCACCGATGGAGACGGCCACGGCGACACCGGCGATGTTGCCGAGACCGACCGTGCCCGAGACCGCGGCGGTCAGCGCCTGGAAGTGGTTGACCTCACCGGCCGACCCCTCCTCGTCGTACTTGCCCCGCACCACGTCGACCGCGAGCCGGAACTTGCGGATCTGCACCAGCCCGAACCAGCCGGTGAACACCAGGCCGGCGACCACGAGCCAGGCAACGATGAGCGGCAAGTCCGTCCCACCGACGGGAACGGACCATGCGGCCCGTGAGGAGGCGTGCGACGCGCTCCCCCATCTCGTGGTCGGGCAGTACGACATGGTGGACGCCGAGCCGCTCCGGCGGCTGATGGCCTTGGCCCAGTTGTTGGGAACGTCTGTCTCCAGGAGGTTGGAGCTGAACAGCATGCTCGCCCTCTTGCCGGCCTGCGTTCGGAGGACGCGGACTTCACGAGGCTGGTCCTGCTGCCCGCAGCCGTCTTCGGCGCCAACGGACTCGTCATCGGAGCGACCCTGAGCGAGCGTTCAACCGCGGCGAGGCCGAGCGTGCCGGGTCACCCGTCGCGCATGCGCCCTGGTCGGGAGGCCGCTTCTGACAGCCGGCCCGCCGTTGCAGTTGACCGAGCTCGCTTCCGGGTGTCGGCAATGCAACAACGCCACGGGTGCGCGCTAGAGACCTGTCAATGTCGCGTAAAGAACGGGTAAGGTTCCCAGCGGTGTGCCGGGAAGCCTGGTCGGCGAATTCGAGAGAGCTCTCTTTTCCGATCGGGGGACACCCTCATGGTGCTCGTTGCTGTCTTCGGGGTCGCACTGCTCATCGCTGTGCTGCTGTCCGGGCTCGCTGCTCGTACGGTTCTGTCCACATCGCTCCTCTTCCTGGTCGGCGGGGCGCTGGTCAGTGACGGCTTTCTCGGTCTGATTCACATCACGCCAAACAGTGAGATCGTCTCGGTGACTGCTGACCTCGCTCTGTTCGCCGTGTTGTTCACCGACGGCATGCATGTCTCTTTCCCCAAGCTGCGGGCGAACTGGAAGAACCCGGCGCGGGCCCTGGGGCTGGGCATGCCGCTCGCCTTCGTCGGCATGGCCCTGGTCACGCACTACGTGGTGGGTCTGGACTGGACGACGTCGTTCCTGGTGGGCGCGGTGCTGGCGCCTACGGACCCGGTGTTCGCGTCGGCGATCGTGGGGCGCAAGGAAGTCCCTGCCAAGCTACGGCAGTTGCTGAATGTGGAAAGCGGCGTCAACGACGGTCTCGCGCTGCCGATCGTTCTGGTCCTCATCGCGGCGGCCGGCCCCGCAGTCGGCCACGGCAACGCGTCGTTCGGCAAGATCGCCCTGGAACTGGGGCTGGGACTGGCCTTCGGTGTTCTCCTGCCACTGCTGGTGAACGGTCTTGCGCGGTTCCGGCTGCTGGGTGCGGAACCGAAGCTGCAGCCGCTGCTGCCGCTGGCCATCGGGATCATCCTGTACGGGCTGTGCCACCTCACCCACGCAAACCCCTACCTCGCGGCCTTCTCGGCCGGCGCGGTCCTCACTGCCGTCTCCCCGGAGGCGAAGGCTGCGTTCGAGCCGCTCGGCGAGGCGCTGGCCGAGCTTGCCAAGTTCGCCGCCCTTCTGGTCTTCGGCGCACTGCTCACCCCGCAGCTCTTCGCGGACCTGTCGTTGGGCGGATACGTCGCCGTGGTGCTGGCGATCGTGCTCATCCGGCCGGCATCACTGCTCATCTCGCTGATCGGAACCGGGTTCGACCGCCGCGAGAAGCTGGTCGCGGCCTGGTTCGGACCGAAGGGCTTCGCATCGGTGGTGTACGGACTTCTGGTCCTGCAGGCCGGTATCCCGCAGGGTAAGGAGGCGTACACGCTGATCGCCGTGTGCATCGCCGCCTCGATCATCGCCCACAGCAGCACCGACGTACCGATCGCCCGTCTCTTCCACGTAGAGGACCTGGCCGGCATTCCGAGCGACGAGGACGAGGCGGCAGCCCAGCACAGCAAGGAGATCGGGCATGCTCGCGCATGACCTCGCGGAACCGCATTCACACATATCGACCGAGGAGCAGGGCTTCGGTGGGGGACCACCTGCACGCAGATGTACCTCCGCCGCCGCTTGCGGAACCCGACGACACTGCGCGGGAGGCGGCGGCCCTGACGGCGCGGTACGCGGCCCGCTGGTGGCAGTGGCCCAGAAGACCAAGGTCGGCGGCACCACCTGCTCGGTGTCATCTCCGCGCCGCCCACCAGTGAGCCAGGAAGGCCGGTCGGCATGACGTCTTCCTCTGTTGTGGAGTTCTGCCGATGCCCCTGACTCTGTTCCTGCTGGCCGCCTGGGCCGTAGCCTTCCTCACCCTCAATGTTGTACTGAGCGTTCGGGTGTGGCGTCTGCGAGACCTTCCCACTTGGCGCCGCTGCTTGCCCGCCACACTGTTGTGTGCGGCACTGGCCTCCAGTCTCACCAGGGCCACCGGCACGACAGAAATCGCCTCCGCTGCGGCGTTCCCCTTGAACGTAGCGACTCTGGTGGTCGCGCATACCGAGATCCGGAGGCGCCGACGCTCCGCGGGGGCAGGGATCCCCACGAGCGCACCGATGTCGTGACCCCTGCTTCACGAGCCATGGGCGACATCAGGGGCTCGTCAATCCCCGTCCTCTGAGCCGCTGCTGAGGTCCATCCGCGTGAACGGGCTCGGCTCCTCAGCGCCGTCGTCCCGTGCCGGCCAAGCCCCAGTGAACGCTGGGGTGCCGCACAGTGTGGAAGACGCCCGGTAGGGCGACCATGACCGGCCCCGCTCGCGCCCGCGCACGCCCTGGCCGTCAGAGGTCCTGGTTCGGCCAGTCCAGCAGGCGTGCGCCGACGACCGCTGTCTGGAGGGTGTAGCGGTGGACGGGGTCGCCCGGGTCGGCACCGGTGAGCTTGTGGATGCGTTCGAGCCGGTACGTCATCGCCCGCACGCTCAGCGAGAGCCGTCGGGCTGCCTCGGCGGCCACACAGCCCGTGTCGAAGTACGCGGTGAGGGTGTCGATCAGGGGCTGGGCTCCGCCGCGGGCCTGCTTGAGTGGGCCGAGGACGCTGTGCACGAGGTCGGCCATGGCCTGGCGGTCCCGGGTCAGCACGGGATACACCAGAAGGTCAGCGGCATGGAGCACAGGGTCTTCGAGGTCCATGCGGGTGGCCAGGTCGAGAGCGTTCAGCGCCTCTTCGTAGGAGTGGACGACGCCTCCGGCGCCTGGATGGGCCCGGCCGATGGCCACTTGGCCGCCGTCCGTCGCCGCGTACGCCTGCTTGGCGAAGAAGCTGAGCACCTCGGACTGGTCGCCCGGTGCGATGCAGATGAGCCGGCCGTCCTTGGTGGTGAGCAGGATGCGGCGGTTCCCGAAACGCGCGACGAGCGAGGAATCGATGTGGCGGGTGATGGGGGAGCCGTCGTCGAACGGCTCGGTGCCCTGCGCCACGGCGACCGCGTGGGCATGGGAGAGCAGCAGCCCGAAACGCTCGGCGCGCTCCGCCAGACGGCCAAGATCGCTGCGCCCGTAGAGCAGGTCGTCGATGAACTCCCGGCGCACGGCCTCCTCCTGACGTACCGCCAGTCGCTGGGCTCGCTCGTGCCCCTCCGCGAAGGCGTCCACGGCCTGCTCGACGGCGGCAAGGAGGTGTTCGGCGGCGGTGCCCGTCAGTCCGGGTCGCACGGTTCCGGCGGCGGCGAGATGGGCACGGACCAGGACGCGCAGTCCGATGCCGGCCTCTGCGGCGCGCTCGCCCTGGATCCGGAGGGACGTCAGCTCCTCGCGGGTGAGCCGACGGCTCGTGGCGCAGGCATCCACCAAGGTCTGGGTGTACCCCTTCAGGTACTCCTCGGGTGTCTCCCGCTCCGTCATGCCTCTCCCCGCCTTTCTGACGCGCCGCTGACGACTGCGTGACGCGAGGATGCCAAGGGTGGCACGACCGTTCCGGGGGTCTGCGACCGGCATCAAGAAGCCGTAAAGATTGCCAGTGAGCGGCAATGCGAACAGGCTTGCTGCGCTGCCAGGATGAGATGGGTCGGGCGGAGGGGAAGATCTCCTGCCGGAGGCCGGAAAGGAGTGATCCGCTCCGACTGCCGGCCGAGGTGACCTCGACCGGCAGGAGACGAGGGGAGGACCGATGGCAGAGTTTCTGGAAGTCGCCGTCAGGTTCCCCACGGTGCTCTTCACCTCAGCACTCGTGGTCGTCGTCGGCTTCTGGCTGCTCGTACTGATCGGCGCCGTCGAATCCGACAGCTTCGACGCCGACGTTGACGCCGACACTCTGCATCTCGGCGGAGTGCCCGTCTCCGTGTCGGCCTCGCTGTTGATCGTGCTCGCGTGGTTCGCCAACTACAGCGGTTCCGTGTTCCTCACCCGCTCGGACCTGCCTGAAGCCGCGATCCATCTGCTCGGCGCGGTCCTGCTCTTCGGCTCGCTCTTCTTCGCCTGGCGGGTGACCCGGGTACTCGTGCGACCGCTCGCGAAGCTGTTCCCTGATGAACCCGGGCCGTCCCGGCAGGACTTCGTCGGGCTGACCTGCACCATCCGCACGGGGCGGGTGGACGCGGGCTTCGGCCAGGCCGAGGTCGCGGCGCGGGACGGCTCCACGGCTGTCGTCCAGGTCCGCCAGACCGGGACCGACGTCCTGGCACTCGGCAGTACGGGGCTGCTGTACGCGTACGACGACGCCGGCGAGTTCTTCTGGGTCGCGCCCTACGACGCGGCGCTCGACCCGCGCGGCTGACACGCCGCTGCCCTCAGCCTTCAGCTTTCACCTCTCACCAGGGGATTTTTCATGGATGCCATCACCATGGGCATCGGTGTGCTCATCGCCGTTGTCCTGCTCATTGCCGTCGCCATGCTGTTCGTGATCAGCCGACTGTTCCGGAAGGTGGAGCAGGGCAAGGCGCTGATCGTGTCGAAGATGCGCAAGGTGGACGTCACCTTCACCGGGCAGGTCGTCCTGCCCGTGCTCCACAAGGCCGAGATCATGGACATCTCGGTGAAGACCATCGACATCACCCGGACCGGACGGGACGGGCTGATCTGCAAGGACAACATCCGGGCCGACATCCGGATCTCGTTCTTCGTGAGGGTGAACAAGACCGTCGAGGACGTCATCAAGGTCGCCCAGGCGATCGGCACGGCACGCGCCAGCGACAAGGAGACACTGCAGGATCTGTTCAACGCCAAGTTCTCCGAGGCACTCAAGACGGTCGGCAAGCAGCTGGACTTCACCGACCTCTACACCAAGCGCGACGAGTTCCGGGACCGGATCATCCAGGTCATCGGCACGGACCTGAACGGCTACAGCCTCGAGGACGCGGCGATCGACTACCTGGAGCAGACGCCGCTCGCGCAGCTGGACGCCTCCAACATCCTGGATGCCCAGGGCATCCGGAAGATCACCGAGCTGACGGCTGTAGAGCACGTGCGCACCAATGAGTTCCAGCGGCACGAGGAGAAGGAGCTCACCCGGCAGAACGTCGACGCCCGCGAGGCGATCCTCGAGCTGGAGCGCCGACAGGCGGATGCCGAGGTCAAGCAGAAGCGGGAGATCGAGACCGTACGGGCCCGAGAGGAGGCCGAGACGGCCTGGGTGGTCGAGGAAGAGCGGCTGCGGGCACAGAGCGCCTTCCTGAAGACGGAGGAGCAGCTCGGTATCCAGCGCGAGAACCAGGCCCGCGAGGTCGCCGTCGCCCAGAAGAACCGCGAGCGCGTCATCGCCGTCGAGAACGAGCGCATCGAGAAGGACCGGCTGCTCGAAGTCATCGCCCGGGACCGGGAGACCGAACTGACACGCATCTCCGCGGAAAAGGAGGTCGAGGCCGAGCGCCGGGAGATCGCCGAGGTCATCCGCGAGCGGGTCGCGGTGGACCGTACGGTCGCCGAGCAGGAGGAGTCCATCAAGAAGCTCCGCGCGGTCGAAGAGGCCGAGCGCAACCGGCAGACCGTCGTCATCGCCGCCGAGGCCGAGGCACAGGAGCAGCTGGTCAAGGACATCAAGGCCGCTGAAGCCGCCGAGCAGGCCGCGATCCACCGCGCCGCGGAGGAACTCACCCTCGCCGAGGCCCGCAACAAGGCCGCTGACATGGACGCCCGCGCCAAGGTCCGCCTTGCCGAGGGCATCCAGGCCGAAGCCGCAGCCGAGGGCCTGGCGGCGGTCCAAGTACGGGAGAAGGAGGCCGACGCGATCGAGAAGGCGGGCCGTGCGGAGGCTGGGGCAACGGAGGCCCGGCTGCGTGCCGAGGCGGCCGGCACCCGTGAGAAGGCGCTCGCCGAGGCCACCGCCATCGGCGAAAAGCTCAAGGCGGAAGCCGCGGGACTGACCGAGAAGGCAGCCGCCATGGCTGCCCTGGACGAGGCGTCCCGTACGCACGAGGAGTTCCGGCTGCGCCTGGAGGCGGAGAAGGACATCCGTCTGGCGGGCCTGGACGTCCAGCGTCAGGTCGCCGAGGCGCAGGCCACGGTGCTCGCCACCGGCCTGGAGAGTGCCGACATCAACATCGTGGGAGGCGAGTCCGTCTTCTTCGACCGGCTCGTGCAGTCCATCTCACTCGGCAAGAGCGTCGACGGCTTCGTCGAGCACTCGCAGACCGCGCAGGCCCTCGCGGGACCGTGGCTGGACGGCTCCGCGTCCTTCACGGACGACCTCACGAAGATGCTGGGCGCGGTCTCGACCGTGGACGTACAGAACCTCACTGTGTCCGCACTGCTGATGAAGCTCATGAAGACGGGCGGAGCACCCACCGCGCAGCTGAGCCAACTGCTCGACAAAGCAGGTGAACTCGGCCTCGCCGACACCCCGCTCACCGCGCTGAACGGCACCGCGAAGAGCTGACCGCCCCGGGGGAGCGGTCGGAGGTTCCGGAACCGCCGGACGGGGGTCGGCGGCTCCGGAACCTCAACCACAAGCACATAGGGAGTGTGAACTGGATGGACAACGGCGGGGGCGGCATGGACGCCGGAACGTACGAGGTGCTGCGCGACCGGCTCGGCGCGCAGGCCACCGAGCTGGCCCGGCGCGCCGAGGCACTCAACTCGGCCCGCATCGCCGAGTTCGGAGCCGGCGAGTTCGCCCTGACCGGCACCGAGCGCATCAGCACCGAGACCGCCTGCGTGGGGCGCGACATCGTCGCCATCGGCGACAGACTCCTCCTCGGCCACAACACCGCCGCCGCCTTGACCCCGCGGACCACGGTCGGTGACGTCTTCTCGCTGTACGACCGCGAGCTGAACCGGCTCGCCGAGGACGCAGTACCCGGTCTCCTCGACGACCCGGACTTCAACCGAGAATTCGCCGCTCTTCACCGCTACTTCCAGGGAGCACGTCTCCTCCGGCTACGCCACGTCGAGGGCAAGCTGCTGGCCGTCTTCCAAACCGGAGAGCAGGCCGACGACATCCGCGTCCTGCGCTGGTCAACCTCCCCGTCCGGCGAGACCCGCTTCCTCGACGCCCGCGGTGAGCGCGACCACACCTTCCCCGCCTCGCACGACCTCACATGGGTGGAGACCACACGCGACGACCACGTCCTGGGCCGGTGTCCGCACATCTCCGTCGCCGACGGCACGCTGTTCGTCTCGACGGTCGGCGGCACGCTCACCGTGAAGACCGAGAACGACACGGAGTCCGACCAGGGCACATACAGCGAGCCCGTCGACGAGCCGCTGCAGTCGCTCGCCGATGCGAACGTTGCGTACGCCCGCGCAGGCGCGCTGATCCTCCTGCGCGTCCGCCCGTACAAGGAGGAAACCGAGCGTCACCTGGTGTTCAACGCCCTTACGAAGTCCGTCGTCAGGCTCGACGGCATCGGACAGTCCTGCCGCCGTCTGCCCGACGACCAGGGCATCGTCTTCCCCGGCGGATACTGCCTGGCCACGGGCACCGTGAAGACTTTCGACACCGATACCGCAGACGACCTGGAGTTCGAGCGCGTCCTGCACTCCCCCAACGGCGAGGACGTGCTGTACGCATTCCACTCCCGCCTCGAGGGCCGCAGTCTGCTCCTCTCCTACAACCAGATCCGCAAGGAGATCACCAGTCGCCTCACCTGCCAGGGCTACGCCCTTCTCGACGACGGAACCCTCGTCATCCTGCGCACGCCCGCCTCCGAGGGCCCGGCCCGCGTGCACGTCGCGCAGGTGTGGCGGAGCCCATATGCATCCGACGCGTACGCCGCCGCAGCTCCGGCCGGCTCCGGGCCGCTCGCCAGGATCGGCAACGCGGACCTGGTCCGCGGCCTGTCCGACTGCCTGGCCGTCGCCCGACAGGTCGCCGAGACAGCCGCGGCCATCGAAACGTACGAGGCTCTCGTCGCCGCATGCACCCGTGCCGCCGACGCCCACCACTGGCTGGGTGACCCGGAGACCGGGGATCTGCGGACCCCGCTGGACGCGGTACGCGTCACTGCCGAGCATGTGCTGGACGAGTTCCGGGGCGTGCAGGAGATGACGCGGAAGGCGGCCGGCGCGCTGGCCGAGTCCGCCGGGCACATCGCCCGCCTGGTCCGGCGCATCCGTGGCGAGGCCCCCGTGAGCGCCGGGGAATGGGTCGCGCGCATCACCGAACTGCGCCAGGCACACGGGCACCTGCTGACGCTGAAGGAGATGCGGTACGCCGACCCCGAGCGCATCGACGAGCTCGCGACGGATGTGGAGGCCGACGTAGCCTCCGCGGCGCAGCGCGCCGTCGCCTTCCTTCAGCGCGAGGACTCCTTCACCGGCTACCAGACGGAGATCGAGAGGCTGACCGCGGACGCCGTGGCGATCACCACGGTCGCCGCAGCGGGGCCGGTCGCCCAGCGGCTGGATGAGCAGGCCTTCGGTCTGCAGTCACTCGCCGAGGTCATCGCGGGCCTGGAGATCGGCGACGCCACTGTGCGTACCTCCATCCTGAAGCGGATCGCCGACGTCCTCGGCGGCGTCAACCGCGCTCGTGCCACCCTGGCCGCCCGCCGCCGGGAGCTTCTCGACCACGAGGGCCGGGCCGAGTTCGCCGCCGAGTTCGCCCTGCTGGGCCAGTCTGTCACCGGTGCGCTGGCCGCCGCCGACTCCCCGGAGAACTGCGACGCGCAACTCGCCCGGCTGCTGCTCCAGATGGAGAACCTGGAGTCGCGCTTCGCCGACCACGACGACTTCCTCACCGACGTCGCGGACAAGCGCACCGAGGTGTACGAGGCGTTCTCCACGCGCAGGCAGACGCTCCAGGACACCCGCGCCCGGCATGCCGAACGGCTCGCGGAGTCGGCGACACGGGTCCTGGAGGCGGTCGCCCGACGGACGGCCACCCTGGACAGCCTGGACGCGGTCAACACCTACTTCGCCTCCGACCCGATGACCGCAAAGGTCCGCCGCACCGCACAGGAGCTCCGTGCGCTCGGCGACCTGGTATGCGCGGAGGAGCTCGAGGGCAGACTGAAGGCAGCGCGCCAGGAGGCCGGCCGAGCACTGCACGACCGTACCGAGCTGTACGCGGACGGCGGCGAGACGATCAGACTCGGTCGTCACCGCTTCACCGTCAGCAGACAGCCCACGGAACTCACCCTCGTCCCGCACGAGGACGGCATGGCCTTCGCCCTGACCGGCACCGACTACCGCTCCCCCGTCACAGCCCAGGATTTCCCGGCCACCCGTCCCTACTGGGGCCAGCACATCCCGTCCGAGAACAGCGAGGTCTACCGGGCCGAACACCTCGCCGCGCAGCTGCTGGCCGAGCATGGCCCGGAAGCGCTCGCCGGATCCGACCTGGCCGCTCTCACCCGCCGGGCGGCCGAAGCCGCGTACGACGAGGGCTACGAGCGCGGCATCCACGACCACGACGCGGCCGCGATCCTGGCCGTCGTGCTGCAACTGCACGAGGACGCCGGTCTGCTGCTCCACCCGGCAGCGGACCGTGCCGCTGCCCAGCTGTTCTGGACGTAC
The DNA here is from genome assembly GCF_036057275.1 of Streptomyces sp. NBC_00390. Taxonomy (NCBI): domain Bacteria; kingdom Bacillati; phylum Actinomycetota; class Actinomycetes; order Kitasatosporales; family Streptomycetaceae; genus Streptomyces; species Streptomyces sp. NBC_00390. Next base: position 4,902,166 of record NZ_CP107945.1, read on the forward strand.
GGGACGACATCCTCGGCACGCGAGACATGGGCCCGGCACGCCGTGTCGCTGATACGGGCACGCGAGACTTTCGGGACGGCCCCGGCGCTCGACGCGCTGCGGGGCGAAATGACCGATGCGATGGCCGCCTTCGCCGCCGGAATGCCGGGCCTGCAGGCGCACCGCCACGCGGGAGCCGCCGCCTACCTGGTCGAGGAACTCGCCACCGGGGAATCCTTCACCACCAGCACCGCGGCCCGCACTTTGCTCGACAAGTTCCGCCGTGCTGTCGGCTCTTCCCCGTACGAAGAGGACGTACGCACGCACGTCGAGGACAACGACCCGGCCGCCGCTCACCGGCTCGTCGAAGGCTGGCTCAGGTCGTACGCCGATGCCTGCGGGGAGGACGTCGACGCCGGCGACCTCGCCGAGGCCGTCGCGATCGAGCTCTGCCCCGACCTCCCACGGCGCGAGGTCGACGCCCCGCTGACCAGCACCGTCAGCGGTCTGCTCGGGACGCACCCGCGAGTCACCCGGAGCGACCTCCCCGTCCGCCTGGACGAATTCCTCGTCCGGACGGCGGACTTCGCCGACCGGGCAGTGCCCGGCTTCCGTGCGTACCAGAAGCTGCGCGGCACCCTCGTCGCCGCAGAGCACACCAGGCTTCGCCTGGACGAATACCGCCCCAGGGTCATGTCGTCGTTCGTGCGCAACCGGCTCGTCGACGAGGTCTACCTCCCTCTCATCGGGGACAACCTCGCCAAACAGCTCGGTGCCGCGGGAGACAGCAGGCGGACCGACAACAGCGGCATGCTGCTCCTCCTCTCACCGCCCGGCTACGGCAAAACGACCCTCATGGAGTACGTCGCGGACCGCCTCGGCCTGCTCCTGGTCAAGGTCGACGGTCCGGCGCTCGGCCACGCGACCACATCACTCGATCCGGCCGAGGCCCCGAACGCCACCGCCCGGCGGGAGATCGAAAAGATCAACTTTGCGCTTGCGGCGGGCAACAACGTCCTGCTGCACCTGGACGACATCCAGCACACCTCTCCTGAACTGCTGCAGAAGTTCATCCCACTGTGCGACGCCACCCGCACGCTCAACGGCCACAACCTGCGCGGCAAGCGCTTCGCCGTCTGCATGGCAGGCAACCCCTACACCGAGTCGGGGCAGCGCTTCCTCATCCCCGACATGCTCGCCAATCGCGCCGACGTCTGGAACCTCGGCGACGTCCTGACCGGCAAGGAAGACGCCTTCGCCTTCAGCTTCGTCGAGAACGCCCTCACCTCGAACTCCGTCCTCGCACCGCTCGCCGGGCGCGACCGCGCCGACCTGGACCTGCTGGTACGCCTCGCCGCTGGGGGTACCACCCATGCCGAAGGCCATGGGGGAAACCCGACCGCTCGGCGCGACCGGCTCATCCACCCCTATGCCCCGGCAGAGCTCGACCGCATCCTCGCCGTGCTGCGCCACCTGCTCACCGCGCGCGAGACGGTCCTCGCGGTCAACCAGGCGTACATCGCCTCCGCCGCCCAGACCGACGCCACCCGCACCGAACCGCCCTTCCAGCTCCAAGGTTCGTACCGCAACATGAACAAGATCGCCCAGCGCGTCGTGCCCGTCATGAACGACGCCGAACTCGCGGCCGTCATCGACGACCACTACACAGGCGAGGCCCAGACTCTCACCACCGGAGCGGAATCCAACCTCCTCAAGCTGGCCGCCCTGCGCGGCACACACACCAAGGAGCAGGCCGGCCGCTGGGCGGAGATCACGTCCACGTACAGACGCCGACAGGCCCTGGGCGGACCGGAGGAGGATCCGCTCACCCGAGCCGTCGCCGCTCTCGGTCTGCTGGCCGACCGGGTCGCTGCGGTGGAGTCCGCGATTGTCCGCGCTGCCGATCCCCGCCACATGCTCACCAACCCGAACGCCCGGCAGGCGGCCCCGTGGCAGTAAGCCAGCAGAGGCAAGCGGACCACTCGATCGTGGGTGGGCGCCGGGCGATGATCTCTGCCGCGACCGGCGCCGTCGCCCTGGTGATCGCGCCCCCATCCACGGCAAGCTCAGCGGCGAACTCACCGTCGGCCACTGAAAAGCAGCCCGCAGGCACAAGGCGGAGCCCCGGCCAACCGCCGCGGCGCTCGGCATTCAAGATCATTATCGACGGCAGTTGTTCATGCTCACCGAGGCCGGGTACCGGACGGTTCAAGCGCCCGCACGCCGCTCTGCTCCGCGGAGGCCGCGCGTCGGGCCATAGGCACGTCGCGCTTCCGGCAGCCTGAGCGGCTGCGGGCTGCCGCGCCTGGGCAGTGACCGGCCGCAGCCCGGGGTGTCACTGTGTCCGCAGCAACGCGACAGGCGTGAGGGCACCCTCAATCGCCGGAAAGGTCGCGGTCCTTTGGAGGGGACATGTTCCACTGGCTGTGGATAACTGTGTGGTCGGTCATCATTCTGCCCCTCGCCGCGGTCCTTCTGTCGGGGCGCGCGCCACAATGGATGCGGCGGCAGTCGACTCCGGGTGGCCTCAAGGTAAAGGGGATCGCGGCCCTGGTCCTTTACACAGGCGTGCTGATCCCGGCCATTCCATCGCTCGCCGGAATGCGGTCGGAGGACGCCGAATTCCTGAGGATGGTGCTTGTGCCCTCGGCCGTCTTCGCGGGACACGGGCTGATTCTCGGAGCCACACTCTGCGACCGGTTCAACCGCAGTGAGGCGACGCCCGCCACGCACTCGGCCTGGTCGGGCAGCGAGGGCTGACTGCCTCCGTCCACGGACAGGTCGGCAGCGCTTCCTGCCGGCCCCGGCACAGGCCGCTCCACACGCGATGCCCCGCCTGAAGTGGCCCAGCGTGCGGCCGCGACCGAGTGCACCGGACGTCATCTCCCGCATCCTCGCCGGGATGGGTGAACTGCGCAGCGAACGGTAAGCACGGTCACTGAGCCACGCGCCGACCACGCATAACGTCGTCCGTCCCGGGAGTCCCCCGGCACATGATGAGGAGTGAGACCATGCTGCGGGCTGTATGGAACGGCACCGTGATCGCGGAAGCTCCCAAGACGGTGATCGTCGAGGGCAATCACTACTTCCCGCCCGAGACCCTGCACCGTGAGTACTTCATGCCGAGTTCCACGAGGTCGCTGTGCTTCTGGAAGGGGGTAGCCCGGTACTACGCCGTCACCGTGGACGGGCAGACCATTCCAGACGCGGCCTGGTACTACCCGCGCCCGAGCCCCCTCGCCCGCCGGATCAAGAACCACGTCGCCTTCAGGCACGGGATCGCAATTGAGGTCGCGGACGAACCGGGGATCGCCTCGTGACCGGCCGCAGCCTGGCTCGGTCTGCGGCCTGGACGGCAGGGGTTGCGACCGTCGCCGCCGGCAGCTGGGCGGGGCTGGTCAGCGGTGCACTGCCGGTCGACCTGGGCGTGGGGCGGCGCATCCGGCCGCTCGGGCCGCAGGCTGTCGACATCGCGGCGCCCCAGGAGGCCGTCTTCGATGTGATCGCCCAGCCGTACCTGGGACGGGCCACCAGGGCAATGCGGGAGAAGGTCCAGGTGCTCGAGCGTGGCAGCGACATGGTGCTCGCCGCACACATCACGCCGCTGGGCAGCCGGTGGAAGGCCGTCACTGTGGAGACGGTGCGCTTCACCCGGCCCAATCGTGTCGACTTCCGCCTGGTGCGCGGGCCGGTGCCGTACGTCGTCGAATCCTTCACCCTGGCCGAGGAAGCCGCAGGAACCCGACTCGTGTACGAGGGAAAGCTGGGCACCGACTTGTGGGGGGCAGGCACGTGGTGGGGCACGAAGGTGGCTGCCCGGTGGGAAGCGACGGTCGCGGCATCGCTCGAGTCGGTCAAAGAGGAGGCGGAACGCAGGGCCCTGCTCTGACCGCGTAGGCGCTCACGCCGCCAGTTGGGTCGCTGATCAAGTCGAAGGCCGCAGTCACCGTCTTGCGGAGCTCCCATGCGTCGGCCCGGGCGCGGATCGCTGGAGCACTCCGTACGCGGGTGTGCCCAGTGGCCGCGGCAGGCCGGCGTTGCAAAGGGCCAGAGGCTGAGCGTCCATTTTCGATGCTCCGCAGGGCCGCGGCCGGTTCGGTGAGCGCGCTTACAGTTCTCGGCGGCGCCGCGGGCATAGCGTGCGCAGCATGGTGCTGCGGATCGTGCTGGGCGCGCTGTTCGCCGCGATGGCGGCCGGGCAGCTCGCGTCCTTCCGCCACATGCCCGGGATCATCGCCGGCTATGGGCAGGTCGTCGGCCCGGGTGCGACCGTGCTCGCCGTGGCACTGATCGTGGGCGAGTTGGTGTGCGGGGTGTGGTTTTTGGCTCGCCCGCGATCCCGCGCGACAGTCCCGGTGTGGGTGTTCGCGGGCGTGGCGGTGGTGTGGGCGTTGCTGGCCGTACAGGCGTACGCGCGTGGGCTCACGGTTGCCAACTGCGGCTGTTTCGGGATCTACCTCACCCAGCGCCTGAGCTGGCTTGTGCTCGTCCAGGATGCACTGCTGCTGCTCTACGCCGGGCTGCTGCTACGCAGAGTTCGCATGGTTCGAGAGCACGAGGAGGCGGCGCGTGACCTCCGGACCGCGTGAACGTTCCCGTCTGTGCGGGCTGCTCGGCCTGCTGGGCGCCGGCGTGCTTGCTGCCGTCGGCGGATTTCTGAGCAACCCGTGGCTGATCATGGTCGGCGCGATGGTGGTGGTCATGGCATACCTCCTGCGCTGCCGCATCCGCCGCTGTCGCGGCGCTGTGCCCTTGTGACCGCTGCTCGTAGACACCTGAGGAGTTCTGTATGACGCAGGCACCCGAACCGCGGCGAGGCAAGACCGATCGCGACGAGGTGTTCGTGGAGTTCACCAAGTCCATCTGTCCGGTGTGCAAGGTGCCTGTCGACGCCCAGGTCAACATCCGCGACAACAAGGTGTACCTGCGCAAACGCTGCCGTGAGCACGGCCAGTTCGAGGCCCTCGTCTACGGTGACGCGGAGGAGTACCTGTCTTCCTCGCGCTTCAACAAGCCGGGGACGATCCCCCTCGCCTTTCAGACCGAGGTACGCGACGGCTGCCCGAGCGACTGCGGGCTGTGCCCGGAGCACAAGCAGCATGCGTGCCTGGGGATCATCGAGGTCAACACCGGCTGCAACCTGGACTGCCCGATCTGCTTCGCCGACTCGGGTCACCAGCCTGGGGGTACCTCCCGGACGAAGTCTGGGGGAGGCTACTCGATCACGCATGAGCAGTGCGCGCGGATGCTCGACACTTTCGTCGAGTCGGAGGGCGAGGCGGAGGTCGTGATGTTCTCCGGCGGAGAGCCCACGATCCACAGGCACATCCTGGACTTCATCGACCTCGCCCAACAGCGCCCAATCAAAAACGTCACGCTCAACACCAACGGCATCCGGCTCGCCTCCGACCGCGCCTTCGCCGCCGAGATCGCCAGGCGCAACGAGACGCCGGGCAGGTCTGTCAGCGTCTACCTCCAGTTCGACGGCTTCGACGAGCGCACCCATCTGGAGATCCGGGGCCGCGACCTGCGGAAGATCAAGCAGCAGGCGCTCGACCACTGCGCCGACGCCGGACTGACCGTCACCCTGGTGGCCGCCGTCGAGCGCGGGCTCAACGAGCACGAGGTCGGTGCGATCGTCGAGTTCGGTATCGACCACCCGGCCGTACGGTCAGTGGCCTTCCAGCCGGTCACCCACTCCGGGCGCCACGTCGCCTTCGACCCGCTGAACCGCCTGACCAACCCCGACGTCATCAGGCTGATCGGCGAACAGTTGCCCGGATGGTTCCGCAAGGGCGACTTCTTCCCCGTGCCGTGCTGCTTTCCCACCTGCCGCTCCGTCACCTATCTGCTGGTGGACGGCGCGCCCGGCGACCGGACCGTGGTCCCCATCCCCCGGCTGCTGAACGTCGAGGACCACCTCGACTACGTCACCAACCGCGTCATGCCCGACCACGGCATCCGCGAGGCGCTGGAGAAGCTGTGGTCCGCCTCCGCCTTCATGGGCACCGAGACGACACAGGAGAAGCTGCGCGCCACGGCCGAGGCCCTGGGCTGCGCCGACAGCTGCGGCATCGACCTGCCCGGGGCCGTGAAGGACCTCAGCGAGAAGGCGTTCATGATCGTGGTGCAGGACTTCCAGGACCCCTACACCCTCAACGTCAAGCAGCTGATGAAGTGCTGCGTCGAGGAGATCACCCCGGACGGACGGCTCATCCCCTTCTGCGCGTACAACTCCGTCGGCTACCGCGAACAGATCCGCGCGCAGATGTCCGGCGTCTCGATCGCACAGGTCGTGCCGAACGCGCTGCCGCTCGCGGACCGGCTCACGACGACACCGTACGGGTCGAAGACAGTGAGGGAGACGCGAGATGAGCGATGACCGGCTCAAGGCGTGCTGCGCCGCCGCGTACTCCTCCGATGTCGTCGCCCTCCTGCTGGGCGAGTCGTACCATCCCGGAGGCACGGCACTGACCCGCCGCCTCGCGGACCGACTCGCCTTGTCCGCGCAGTCCCGCGTCCTGGACGTCGCCTCCGGCCGCGGTACCACCGCGCTGCTGCTCGCCGACATCCACGGGGTACGGGTGGACGGCGTCGACTACTCCGCTGCCAACACCACCCTCGCACAGGGGGCAGCGCAAGCCGCGGGACTCTCGGAACGGGCTGTATTCGTCACGGGCGACGCAGAGCATCTGCCATACGCGGACGGGGTGTTCGACGCTGTGGTGTGCGAGTGCGCCCTGTGCACCTTCCCCGACAAAGCGAAAGCCGCCGTCGAGTTCGCCCGGGTCCTGCGCCCGGGCGGCCGCCTCGGCATCACCGACGTCACCGCCGTTCCGGACCGTTTGCCACCGGAGCTGTCCACGCTCGGCGCCCGCATCGCCTGCATCGCCGACGCCCGCCCCACGACCGAGTACGCCGATCTCCTGACCGCCGCCGGACTGCGCACGATCATCGCCGAACGCCACGACCAGGCCATGATCCGCATGATCGACCAGATCGAGGCCCGGCTGAACCTGCTGCGCATCACCGCCCCGGCACGACTCGCTGAGGCGGGCTTGGACACGGCGGCGGCCCTGCCCGTACTGAAAGCCGCGCGCGCCGCCGTCACGGACGGCGCACTCGGCTACGCACTGCTGACGGCGGCCAAACCCCGATAGTCGCCCGACGGCAGCGCACCAAGACCCTCAGATGGTGTGCGGATCGATGCCCGTAGTGCGCCGGCGACGGGCCCGCCGGACCCGCACCAGCACCGCAGCCGCGATCAGCAGGCCCGCGAAGACGCCGGCGATCACCGAAGGGCCGACGGAGTCCAGGGCGTCGGCGATCGTGCGCTGGACGGCGCCTGCCGCGTCGATGACCGGGTCCCGGGTGGCAGGGTCGCGCTGGACGCGGATTTCGTACCAGCCGTAGTACGCGACGTACGCACCCACGAGCAGAAGCAGTCCGCCGCCGAGCCGAGGGGCGATGGCGCCAAGACGGCGCAGCCGGGTGACGGCAGTCGTGCGGGTGAGGGCGACGGTCAGCGAGGCGGCGCCGACGATCAGGCCCATCCCGCCCGCGTACGCGGCGAACAGCGCGATGCCCTCGCCGGTGGATCCGCCGCGGAAGGCGGAGACCACGATGGCGAGGAACGGTGCGATGGTGCAGCCCAGCGAGGCCGTGGCGTACGCCATGCCGAACAGTGCCATCGAGGGGAGGGAGCGGGTGACGGCGGGGGCCCGGCGGATCCTCGGGGTCAGGGCGGGCAGTTGGCGCCCGGCGAGCAGCCATGCCCCCGCCCCTGCCATGACGAGTCCGAAGACGATGGTGAACCAGGGCAGCTGCTCCTGGACCTGGCCCGCGACGGGCTGGATGGCCAGCCCGAAGACGCCGAAGAGCGCGGCGAAGCCGGCGGTCATCGCGGCGGTGGCCGTCAGCGCCCGGCCGACGGCGACCGTGCGGCCGGGGGCGTCGTCGCCGAGGACGAGCAGCGACAAGTAGGCGGGGAGCAGGGCGAAGCCGCACGGGTTGACGGCGGCGAGCATGCCCGCGCTGAGTGCGAGGGCGAGCGGCAGGTCGGCCATGGTGTACTCAGCCGGTGAGTCCGGCGACCTTCTCGGCCAGTCCTTCTCCGCCGGGCAGGACGCCTTCGTAGACGGTCTTGCCGTCCTTGTCGAGGATGACGTAGCGGCTCTGCTCGGTGACTTCGAACCGCTTCCACACGTCACCGGCCTCGTCGGACAGGTGAGGGAAGGAGCCGGTCTTCGTCTCGGAGACGAAGTCCTTCATGGCAGCGTTCTTGTCGAGGCCCGCGACGCCGACCACGTTCGCCTTGCCCGCATAGTCGGCGGCGACCTTGGCCGTCTCGGCTGCCTGAGCCTTGCACTTGGGGCACCAGGGGGCCCAGAACCACAGCACGGTCGGCTTGCCCGCCAGGGTCTTCACGTCGAACGGCTTGCCGTCCACCGTGGAGGCGGTGAACTTCAGCGCTTCGGGCACCTCGGCGCCGGTGCTGCCGGCGTCACCGCCGTCCGACGAGGCGGGCGGCTGCGCGGGGGACGACGTATTCGAGGGCGCTGCTCCGGCGTCCCCGGTGGAGTCTGAGCCGCCTTCGGTTCCGCACCCGGCGACGGTGATCAGGGCAGCGGCCATGACGGCCGGGACGAGGGTGCGGGCGCGCATGAAGGACTCCTGTGTGTTCGGGACCTGGTGCGACTGTAGATCCGCCAGGCCCGGCAGGCGTGCGCGGAGGGCTTACGGTTCGGTGACGTCAGCCCGCGACGTCCTTGAGGCGGGAGGTGTCGAGGACCGTGATGCGGCCACGGGCGAGGCGCAGCAGTCCTTGGGGATGGGGAGGAACATGGGCTGGTTTCTCGGTCTCGGCATTGCCGGTCTGGTGCTTCTTGTGCTCTCGCTGGTCTTCGACGGCCTGTTGGAGGGAGTCTTCGACGGGCTGAGCGGCGGTCTGGACGGATTTCGGTCGCTGCCGGTGATCGCCGGGTTCCTGTCGATGCTCGGTTTCGCCGGCGCGATCACGCTGGGCGCTACCGGTCTCGGGATGGGAGCGGCCACTGGGGTGGGAGTTCTGGCAGGGGCCGGCGCAGGGTGGCTGACGTGGAAGTTCAGCCGCGCTTTGATGAGTGACGCGGACTCGGACGCGCCGCGTGGTGAGGACCTGGTGGGCAGTTCGGGCACCGTTGTCACCGGGATTCCCGCAGACGGCTACGGCGAGGTACTGGTGTATCTCGGCGGGCAGCCCACGAAGTTCGCTGCGAACGGAATTGGACCAGCACCAGCCACCAGCAAGGCCACCGGATCGATCGCTGGCGACCCGCCGGCGAGAACCAAGGCACGTTCCTCGCCGGCAGTGAGCTCGGTGACCATGCGCGTCGGCCAGGAGCTTGGGAAGCCGAGCGCGGTCAGGAAATCGCGCGCAGTGCCGGCCGGTTCGGGGGAGGACAGCCCGGCGTGCAGCCGCTCGCGACGGCGTTGCTGGGCGTGCATGATCGGCCCAGGTAGGCGACACGCACCGCGATCGCCGTAATCGCCCACGACACAGGTCACCGGGCTTCAGCAGAGGTGTTTCCACTGGATCCTGGAGTCCGAGCGCGCGCAATTCACCGGAGACGGCAATCCCGGTGTGGTCGGTCTCTGGTAGGACGGGCCGTGCGCCAGTGGCGGGTTGCCGCAGGCCGGACAGGGGTCGAGCAGCGGGCAGTTGTGCCGACGGCACGCGTAGACCGTGCACGTCGGCGCGGCTCATGATGCACACGATGTCCGATAGTTGCGCCGGGATCTGGGTCACAGAAGTTCTGGTTTCGGTGGGGGTGAAAGTGTTGAGCGAGATGGCACCGGAGGGCTGCCCCGAGGGGGCTGCTGCTGTCTGCGAGGAGCTCGGCTCGGTGAACCGCCCTCTTGCCGGCCGGTGGTTGGTCCAGGATGGCGGTCATGGGGACGGGGCGTGGGTTCGGGCTGGCTTGGGCGGCTGCGGCGGCGGCGCTGTGCGGAATCGCTCTCGTACTGGGTGCGCGGGTGCTCCCCGCTGCCGGGACGGGTGACGTCGACCCCGCGGGTGCGCTACTGGGCCTGGTGGGCCTGGCCGCGACGGCGGTGGGCACGTTGTGGTCGGGACGGATGGCCTATCTGGCGCTGCGCTTGCAGGAGTCCGACGCGGCTGGGTTGGCGGACCGGTTGGCGCGGGAGGTGAAACGCCAGGAGGAGCAGGCACGCCGCCGATTGCTGGGCGGCAGCATCCGCTCGATCGACGTCTCCTTCGCCTTCGAGCCTGCTCCCGCGCACAACGCCGAAGGCGCCGCTCCGCACGGCATCCTGGGCGAAGTGGCCGACTATTACCGTGCCCTGCGGCCGGGACGACTGGTGATCACCGGCGCGCCGGGCGCGGGTAAGACGGTCCTGGCGCTGCACCTGATGATGCGCCTGCTGGAGGAGCGCAGACCAGGGGAGGCGGTGGCGGTGCGCATGACGCTGTCCGGCTTCGATCCCACCCGCCAGACCCTGGAGAAGTGGATCACCGAACGCCTGGTGCGCGACTACCCTCTGGGCACACGCGAGGCCCGGTTGCTGATGGCTGCCCGACTGGTGCTGCCGATCCTGGACGGCCTGGACGAGATGGATGAAGAAGACTTCCTGGGACATCCCACCTCCGCCGCAGCGGCCCGCGCCACCGCCGCGCTGCACGCCATGAACGCTTACCTGGACGGCACGGCCCTCGGCCAGTTGGTCGTCACCTGCCGCAGCGCGCCGTACTCCGTACTGGAGGCTGAGGAAGTATGGGCACAGGACGCCGCCCGCATCATGTTGCGCCCGGTCACCGCGGAAGCCGCCTGGGACTTCCTGGTCGCGCGCACCGCCGCGCCGCAGCGGTGGGAGCCGGTGCTGGACGCCCTCGCTCAGCACCCGGACGGCCCGCTGGCCCGCGCTTTGTCCACTCCGTGGCGGCTGACGGTGGCCGCCATCGTCTACGACCGGAGCCGTCCCAGCGGGATCTGGGACCGCTACCCCACAGAGTTGCTCGACCCCGCGCTGGACACCGAAGAGAAAATCCGCGACCACCTGCTCGGCCTGCTTGTCCCAGCCGCCACCGCAGGCCCCGTCCAGCCCGGTGCCGACCACGCGCCCGCCGCTCCCTACACCCCGGACCGGGTCCATGCCTGGCTGACCGTACTCGCCCTCTACCTGCAAACCAACACTGTGACCGGCCGGGAGATCAGCGGGCGGCTTCTGCCCGGCACTGACCTGGTCCTGCATGAAATGTGGCCACTGGCTGGGAGCAATCGGGCGCGCGTGGCCCACGCGGCGCTGGCCGCCGTGCTGGGTTTCATCGCCCTGCCAGGGCTGCTGACCCCAGGTCCGCTCTTTCTCACCCACCGTGAGATTCTGCAGGTGATAGGGATCATGGCAATGCCAGCCCTGATGGTGATGGCAACGTACGACCCTTGGCAAGAGCCGACCCGAATGTCCCTGACGGGATTGAAGACCTTGCGAGAGCTCGTCGTGATGATGCTCGTGGCCGGGCTCGCCATGGCGCTGGTGTCCGCAGTCAAACACGACCTCGCAACGGGCGCTGCTTTCGGGCTCGCTGCCCTGGCGTCGACGCTCGGGGTCGCACTCTGGGGCAAAGCAGGGAACGGTGGGCTCACCTCGCGGGGCATTGTGCGCGGTGACCTGATGGCCGGGCTCGCAGGCGGGCTGGGAGGCGCGCTCGTAGCCACGCTCGTGATTGCTCTGGCACCCGACAACAAACCAGGCCCGGAGCCCGTGCCTTTGAGCTTAGGTCTCTGCCTCGGGCTCATGATCTGGATCACGACTGGTCGGGCCAGCGCGCGGTATCTCTGTCTCCTGCTGTGTACGCGTCGTCTGTGGGCACGGGTGGGATGGCTGCCCTGGGGGTTAGGGCGGTTCCTGGACTGGTGCTGCGAGGCGGGGCTCATGCGCACGGCCGGGTTGGCGTATCAGTTCCGGCACCGGGAGCTGCAGGACTACCTTGCCCGCACCGCAGCCCCCTGAACACCGCCCGGGCCACCTGCTTCAGCGTGACACGGAACCTCTTTGGCTCGTGGACGGCGCAGCGCCCAGCAAAGCGGCCATCGCGTCGGCGGCATCGGCCGGGTCGGGGTGCAGGCGTGACGTTGCTTCGGACGGAGCATGCACGAGGTGCGTACGAGTGGTCCAAGGACGTCATCACCGAGAAGGAGAATTTCGCGCGCGCCGAGGTCAGCAAGGAGACGGCGGGCGGCATCGCCGGCACGAACGACCTCATCGATTCCTGGGCCGACACCCGGGGCGCCAAGGGCACCGACGCCGCCGAGAACGCCAAGGGCGAGGCGAAGCGGAGCTACATCACCGGCCGCGAGGAAGCGTACTCGGCCCTGCGCACGGCGGAGAACTGACCGGTGACGCCGATCGCGGCGCGCACCTCCTGGGGGCGCTCGGGTGATCGTGTCTCTCGTCGGGCCGTATGTGCACCTTGACGGTGCCGAGGACCCCGCATAGCGTCGCGCACTGTACTGAGCAAGCGCTTATGGAGGGGCGATCTGTGCCGCACCCCGATCCGTCCGTCCGCCCCGAGGCCGCGCTGACCGCGCCCGGTGCTCCCTTTGCCGTCGTACGCGCCGAGGACGGCGGGCTGCAGTACGCGGACGGGCCGCGCACCCTGCGGGAATTCGTCGAGGCCACCTGGGCGTTCGGGGACCGGCCGTTCCTCGTCGCGGAGAGCCGGACGTACACCTACGGCGAGTTCTTCGCCGCCGCGAGTGCGCTGGCCCGGCGGCTTGTCGAGGAGTACGAGCTGCGTCCCGGCGACCGGGCCGCCGTCGCCATGCGCAATCACCCCGAGTGGCAGATCGCCTTCTGGGCAACGCAGTTGGCGGGACTGGTGTCCGTGCCGCTCAACGCCTGGTGGACCGAGGATGAGTTGGCGTACGCCCTCGACGACTGCACGCCGCGGGTGCTGCTGGTCGACGGGGAGCGGCTGCCCCGCATGGAGGCGTGGCGGGCAGGAAACGGCGTGCGGGCCGTGGTCTTCCATCACGACGGGCCGACGGGTGAGGGTGTCGAGCGGTACGAGGACTTCGACGAGCCCGATCCGTCCGCCGCGCCGCCGGCGGTCGAGGTGGCGGCCGAGGCCGACGCCACGATCATCTACACCTCCGGAACCACCGGCCGGCCCAAGGGCGCCGTCGCCACCCAGCTCGCCCAGGCGGGAGCAGCGGCCAACCCGCGCTTCCACGCCACCGCCGCGGCGCTCGCCCGCGGCATCGTGCCCGGCCAGGGGCGGGCGCCCGTCGTGCTGATGACGTTCCCGTTCTTCCACGTGGCCGCCTTCACCACGCTCTACACGATGATGGCGACCGGCGGCACGCTCGTCCTGATGCGCAAGTGGAACGCCGAGCAGGCCCTCGCGCTCATCGAGCAGCACCGGATCACGCACTACTCCGGTGTGCCGGCCACCGCGCTGCAGCTTCTCGACGCCGCCGAGCGCACCGGGGCCGAGCTGGCGACGCTCACCAACCTCAGCACCGGCGGAGCCGCCGCGCCGCCCGATCTCGTGGCCCGGCTGACGACTCGCTTCGGGCATCGGATCGAACCGCGCAACGGGTACGGGCTGACGGAGACCAGTGGAGGTGTGCTCGCCAACTTCGGCGTCGGATACCGCGAGAATCCCGGAAGCGTGGGCCGTCCCGCACCCGCCACCGAGGTCCGTATCGCCGGTCCGGCCGGCGAGGCGCTGCCCGAGGGCGAGGTCGGCGAACTCTGGTTGCGCGGCCAGTCCCTCGTCCGCGGCTACTGGCGCGACGACGAGGCGACCGCGGCCGCCTTCCGGGACGGCTGGCTGCGCACCGGCGATCTCGCGACCGTGCACGACGGGCGGGTCAGCATCGTCGACCGGATCAAGGACATGGTCATCCGCGGCGGCGAGAACGTGTACTGCGTCGAGGTCGAGGCCGTGCTGCACGACCACCCCGATGTCGCCGACGCAGCCGTCCTCGGCGTGCCGCACCCTGTCCTGGGGGAGGAGGTCGCGGCGGTCGTGCAGCTGCGGGACGGCGCCCTGGTCACGGCCGAGGCGCTCAGGGAGCACGTCGGCCGGACGCTCGCCGCGTTCAAGGTGCCGGCGCACGTGGTGCTGCGGGACGAGCCGATGCCCCGCAACCCGACGGGCAAGATCCTCAAGCGCGAGCTGCGTGAACCCGTACGGGAGCAGCTGGAGCTGCTCAAGGAGGCGTGATCCGGCTCAGGAGTGGTGGTGCAGGCCGAGAACGAGCGGGTTGTGCCGGCCGAAGGGGAGCGGCTGGTGCCGGTTCAGGAGCGGGTGATCCGTACCCGGTAGATGCCTCCCGCGTCCTCCCGGACCACGGATATGCGCACCCCGGTCTCGTGGTCGCTGAAGGATTCGCCGGGCTGGTAGGGCGCATCGGACAGCTCCGCGTGCACATTGGGCCGCCGGGTGCAGCCGCCGCTGTCCCGTTCGCTGTCCATGACGGTGACCGGGCCCCGCCCGGTGTCCACGCCGGTCCGCACCCGGTAGATCAGCACTCCCGGCTCGCAGACGGCCTCGTCGTTGCCGGACCGGGTGCGCACCTCCACCGCGTAGCCGCTGTCCTCGTCCACGGGGACGATGGCCAGCTTGGACCCGCCCCGGGTGGCGAGCGGGGTCAGCGCGTACTCCGTGGTGCCGGGTGCGGACACGCAGCTGATCTGGCTGTTGTCCAGCCAGCCCAGCTTCCATTTGTGCCAGCCCAGCAGATCGTTGTTGGCTCCCCAGTCCTCGGACATGATGTCCCAGTGGCCGACCGCGCCCCCGCCGTCATGGGTGTAGAGGTCGGGCAGGCCGAAGACATGGCCGTTCTCGTGGGGCAGGACGCGATAGCCCGTCTCCGCGTACGACCCGGAGCCGTCGTCCTGGCGGCTGTAGACGAAGGACGTGTTGGCGAGCGGGACGCCGTCCGCGTACGGGGCTTCCTCGTTCCCGGAGAAGGTCACCGACAGCACGGTGTCCAGCGCGGACGGCCCGGCATTGGGCGTGACCAGCACGTTGATCAGGTCGTACGCGCTGAAGTCCACCTTGGGGTCGGCGACCGAGACCAGATCCTGGACGAGCCGCCGGTAGCCGGGTTCGTACGACGAGCCGCGCTCTATCCCGTACGCGGCGAACGGCATCGGCATCCGTAGCCAGTCGCTCACGGGGGCGTGCGGGCGGTAGCTGAGCCGCCCGTACGAGCTGGTGCTGAACCACTCCGATGTCTGCGGGAAGAACTCGGCGAGCCGGTCGAGTGCCGAGCCCTCCCCCTGAGCGTCCGAAAAATCGATCATGAGATTCAGGGCGCGCACGGGTCCGGTCGAGGCCGCGTACCCGGGCGGGGTCGGCATGCCCTCCGACATCTGCACCCCGAGCGTCGTGGGGATACGGCAGGGCCCGAGCCCCGTCGCATCGGGGGCGGCCACCGGTCCGGCCGAGGCACGGGACGGGGCGGGGAGCGTGGCGCTCGCGGTGGTCAGGGCGGCGAGGGTGAGGGAGGCGAGGGCGGCCAGTGCTCCGAGGCGGTGGGATCCGCCCCGGCTGCGTATCCGGGGGCGCGTCTGCTCCATGAACTCGCCTTCGGGTCCGCGGCAGCAGGCCGGACCCTGGCTGCACTCCGTCCCGAAACAGCCTGATTCGGGAGGGGGTGGTGCGCCCGTCGGGTGGTCCGATCGTGCGATTTTTCGTCGGCGAAGGACTACCGCGCAGTAGGGGTGACTCAGGTCACATGGGGGCCGGAAATAACCGGGGATCGATTCCCCGTTTGGACCTGTGTCCCCGCGAAACGGGGAGTCGGTCCCCGATTACGGGACCGGGTGGAACCGACCTGGAGAGGGAGTGGAGCTGTGAGCCCCGCCGCCGCCACCGAAACGCGCCGCACGCCGCGCCCGCGGGCAGACGCCCTGCGCAACCGCGAGCGGATCGTGACGGCAGCGCGCGAGATGTTCGTGGAGTTCGGACCCGAGGTCCCTCTCGACGACATCGCCCGCCGCGCCGGAGTCGGCAACGCCACGCTCTACCGCCACTTCGCCGACCGCGCGGTCCTCGTCCGCGAGGTCGTCCTCAGTGTCATGACCCGTACGGTGCGGCAGCTCGAGACCGCCGACGCCGAGGAGGCCGACCCCTTCTCCGCGCTGCGCCGCTTCGTCCACGCGGCCGCCGATGAGCGGATCGGTGCCCTGTGCCCGATGCTCTCCGGCAGCTTCGACTCCGACCATCCCGATCTGCACGCCGGGCGCGAGCGCCTCGAGGCAGCCGTGCAGAACCTCGTCGAACGGGCCCAGAGCGCGGGCCGCATGCGCGCCGACGTCGCCGCCGGCGATCTGATGATCGCGCTGTCCCAGCTCACCCGGCCGCTGCCGGGCATCGAGTGCCCGAACATCGACCAGTTCGTCCACCGCCATCTTCAGCTGTTCCTGGACGGCCTCGAAGCGCCCGCGCGCTCCGAACTGCCGGGTGCGGCCGCGACCCTGGAAGACCTCCGGAGCTCCATGTGATGCCGTAAGCCCCCGGGCAGGGCCCGCGTCCACGGCCCGCCAACTCCCCTATTGAGCAAGCCTCTTACTCACTTCACTCGCGAGGGCAGGTGCCCCGCGTGATCTCTCCGTACTCCTTAGGTGGCCAGACCCATGCCAAAAACGCCCGACATGTCTCTCCCTGATGCCAACCGCTGGAAAGCCCTGGTCTTCATCGCCCTCGCCCAGCTGATGGTGGTGCTCGACGCGACGATCGTGAACATCGCGCTGCCCACCGCCCAGCAGGACCTCGGCATATCCGACGCCAACCGGCAATGGGTCATCACCGCCTACGCCCTGGCCTTCGGCGGACTGCTGCTCTTCGGTGGCCGTATCGCCGACCTCTGGGGCCGTAAGCGCACCTTCGTCGTCGGACTTATCGGCTTCGCCGCGGCCTCCGCGCTCGGCGGCGCGGCGAACGGCGAGGCGATGATGCTCGGCGCCCGCGCCCTGCAGGGTGTCTTCGGCGCGCTGCTCGCGCCCGCCGCGCTCTCGCTGCTCGCCGTGATGTTCACCGACGCCAAGGAGCGGGCCAAGGCCTTCGGTATCTACGGTGCGATCGCCGGTGGCGGTGGCGCCGTCGGCCTGATCCTCGGCGGCTTCCTCACCGAGTACCTCAACTGGCGCTGGACCTTCTTCGTCAACATCCCGTTCGCGATCGTCGCCGCCGTCGGCGCGTACTTCGTGATCCGTGAGCCCGAGGGCGCGCGCAACCGCTCGTCGCTGGACATCCCGGGTGTCGTCCTGTCGACCCTGGGCCTGGTGGCGCTGGTGTACGGCTTCACCCGCGCCGAGTCGGCCGGCTGGTCCGACAGCCTGACCGTGGGCATGTTCATCGCCTCCGTGGTGCTGCTCGCCGCCTTCGTCGTCACCGAGGCGAAGGTGAAGGCGCCGCTGCTGCCGCTGCGTGTGCTGACCGAGCGCAACCGCGGCGGTGTCTACCTCTCGCTGGGCCTCGCGATCATCGCCATGTTCGGGCTCTTCCTCTTCCTGACGTTCTATCTGCAGGTCGTGAAGGGGTACTCGCCGGTCAAGACGGGCTTCGCGTTCCTGCCGATGATCGCGGGCATGATCACGGGCTCGACCCAGATCGGCGCCCGTCTGATGACCCGCGTCGCACCCAGGCTGCTGATGGGCCCCGGCTTCGTGGTCGCCGCGGTCGGCATGCTGATGCTGACGCAGCTGGAGATCGACAGCTCGTACGCGGGCCTGATCCTGCCGGCGCAGCTGCTGCTGGGCCTGGGCATGGGTACGGCGTTCATGCCGGCGATGTCGCTGTCCACGCACGGGGTGAACCCGGCCGACGCCGGCGTCGCCTCCGCGATGGTCAACACCTCGCAGCAGGTGGGTGGCGCGATCGGTACGGCGCTGCTGAACACCATCGCGGCCTCCGCCACGACCGCGTACATCGGCTCGCACGCCGCGGGGGCGAGCGACCCCAAGCTGCTGGAGCTCCAGGGCATGGTGCACGGCTTCTCGTCGGCGATCTGGTGGGCGGTCGGCATCCTGGTGGCCGCCGCGACGATCGCGTTCACGCTGATCAACACCGGGCGTCCGGGCGGCGGTCCGGCCGTCGCGGGCTCGGGTGACGCCGATACCGTCGAGGACGAGGTGAAGGTCCCGGTCATCGCGCACTGAGGGGCAACACGAACGCGTGAGAGATCACGCGTGCGCTGGAGAGATCACGCACGACCGAAGGGCCTCGTCCGATCCATCGGACGAGGCCCTTCGGTGTGCCGGCGCGCAGCCGTCAGCGCAGCCAGGGCAGATCCGCACCGGTGTCCGGCGGCTGAAGCCCCTCGGCCATGACACGCATGATCTCGCCGAGCTGCTCGACCTGCTCGGGGGTGAGCCGGTCGAACATGGCCTGGCGTACGGCTTCCACATGGCCGGGCGCGGTCCGCCGCAGCACGTCGTGGCCCGCGTCCGTGAGCACCGCGTTCTGGCCGCGCTTGTCGGAGGGGCAGTCCTCGCGGCGCACCCAGCCGTGCTTCTCCAGACGGGCCACGGCGTGGGAGAGCCGCGACCTCGTGATCTTGGCGTCGACGGCCAGCTCGGTCATCCGCTTGCGGCGGTGGGGGGCCTGGGAGAGCTGGACCAAAAGGCCGTAGTAGACGTGCGGCATCCCGGCGTCCCGCTGCAGCTGGCGGTCGAGATGGTCCTCGAGGAGGGTGGTGGCGTGCAGATAGGCGCGCCAGACGCGCTGTTCGTCCTCGGTCAGCCAGCGCGGCCCGGCGCCGCTCCCGCCATTGGATGCCGTGTTCATGTATCCCACTCTACGACCCATTCTTGAAAGTTGAACAATATGGGGCTAGGGTCGGATTAGCTTGAAGGTTCAAGTAGAACGCTTCAGGCGGTTGAAGCGGTTGAAGAAGAGATGCCGGCGAAAGTCGGCCAGGCGCGGAGCGCGTGCAGCCAGTCCCATCGGGAGCCGTCATGAATGCAACACCTGAGGCCCGGGCCGCGGCCCGCATGCCCGCCCTCTACCTCTCGCACGGTGCCCCGCCGCTCGCCGACGACCCCGTCTGGCCCGGCGAGCTCGCCGCCTGGTCCGCCGGCCTGCCGCGTCCCCGGGCGATCCTCATGGTCTCCGCCCACTGGGAGGAGGCGCCGCTCGCGCTCGGAGCGACCGAGGCCGTTCCGCTGGTGTACGACTTCTGGGGCTTTCCCGAGCACTACTACCGGGTGCGCTACGACGCGCCCGGCGCACCCGGCCTGGCCGACTCCGTACGCAAGCTGCTGCGCCGCGCGGGTACCCCGGTCCAGGACATCCCCGACCGGGGCCTCGACCACGGGGCGTACGTGCCGCTGGTGGAGATGTATCCCGGGGCGGACGTTCCGGTGCTCCAGATCTCGATGCCCACGCTCGACCCGCAGAAGCTGATGGAGATCGGGCGCAGGCTGGCGCCGCTGCGGGACGAGGGTGTGCTGATCGTCGGCAGCGGCTTCTTCACCCACAATCTGGCGGCGCTCCGGCATGCCGGGACACCCGGCTGGTCGGCGGAGTTCGACGACTGGGGGCGGCGGGCGCTGGCGACGCAGGATGTGGACGCGCTGCTCGACTTCGAGAACAAGGCCCCGGCGGGCCGGCTGGCTCACCCGCGCACCGAGCACTTCGCCCCGCTGTTCGTCACCCTGGGGGCTGCCCAGGGCGAGCTCGGGAGCGGCCGGAGCGTGATCGACGGCTTCTGGATGGGCCTGGCCAAGCGGTCCGTGCAGTTCGGCTGACCCGGCAGTTCGGCCGGGCTGCGGTCAGGGCAGCGCCGGGTCCCCCAGTCGCTTCTCGTACCAGGCGACGTCCCAGTACCGGCCGAACTTACGGCCGACCTGCTCGTACGTGCCGACGTGCCGGAAGCCGAAGCGGGTGTGCAGCGTCACCGAGCTCTCGTTCGGCAGCGCGATGCCCGCGTACGCCCGGTGCAGGTCCTCGTTCTTCAGGGCATCGAAGAGTTCCGTGTATAGAAGGGTGCCGATGCCTCGGCCGGTGGCCTCGGCGGCGCAGTAGACGCTGACCTCGACGGAGGTCGAGTACGCGGGCTTGGGGCGGAACGGGCTGCTGGTCGCATAGCCCAGGATGCGACCGGTCCGGGAGCGGCCCCCCGCCCGGAGGCGGTCCGCGGGAGAGCTTTCGGCATTTCGGACATCCTGAGCAACCAGAAGGCGGTAGGGGCCGTCTTCAGGGTGAGAGTGCAGCCAGGAGCGGCGCTGCTCAGGAGTGAACTGCGCCGTGTCGAAGGTGATGGGGGTCTCGCGGGCGTAGTGGTTGTAGATCTCCGTGAGTGCCGTCAGGTCGGCTTCCGTGCCTGCCCTGACCTGGACATCTGTACATTCCTGCGGCATCTGGCCTCCCCCTGATGGCCGCACAGGGTACTGCATGATCGCGAAAATCAATGCACCGTGTGGGAATTCTGTCCGGATTCCAGTCGTTGTTTCCATCGGATGCAGGGCACCCGGAAGGGTGTCGCGACCTACTCAGCAAGGGAGCACGCATGGCAACCCGTGCCGTCGCCCGTCGGCAGTCCGATGTTGGGGGCACCTCCAAGGCCGGAGGGTCCGAGAGGGCAAGCAGCGTTCGCGCCGTGGGCGGGGAGATCGCCGACCGCGACCTGGTCGGCATGTATCTCGATGAGATCGCGCGTACGCCACTGCTCGACGCCGCCAAGGAGGTCGAGCTTTCCCAGACCATCGAGGCCGGCGTCTATGCCCAGCAGATTCTCGACGGTGCAGTGGAGAGCGAGGCAGGGGGCGCCACGCGCGAGGAGCTCGAGGCCCTGGCGGCGCAGGGCGAACGCGCGAAGGACGTCTTCATCCGCTCCAACCTGCGCCTGGTGGTGGCGGTCGCGCGGCGTTATCCGCGCAGCGGTCTCCCGTTGCTCGACCTCATCCAGGAGGGCAACGCCGGGCTGGTCCGCGCGGTCGAGAAGTTCGACTACGCGAAGGGCTTCAAGTTCTCGACGTACGCGACATGGTGGATCCGTCAGGCCATCACCCGCTCCATAGCCGACCAGTCCCGCACCATCCGGCTCCCCGTCCACCTGGTGGAGGAGCTCGGCCGGATCCGCCGTGTCCAGCGTGAGTTCAACAGGGAGCACGGCCGGGACCCCGAGGCCGCGGAGATCGCGACCGAACTCGGCTCCACGGAGGAGCGGATCGCGGACGTCCTGGACTGGGCCCGTGACCCGGTCAGTCTGAACATGGCGGTGGACGACGCGGGCGAGACGCAGTTCGGCGATCTTCTCGAGGACACCTCGGCGGTGTCGCCCGAGCAGTCGGTGCTGACGCTGCTGCGCAGCGAGGAGCTCGACGGCCTGATCGGCAAGCTCGACCACCGGACGGCATCGATCATCCGCATGCGGTACGGCATCGAGGACGGCCGTGAGCGGACGCTGACGGAGGTCGGCAAGGAGCACGGCCTGACGCGCGAGCGGATCCGCCAGATCGAGAAGCACGCGCTGCTGGAGCTCAAGCGCATGGCCAGGGACACGGGCTTCGACGCGGCGGCATAAGGGTGGCGGCGTAAGGGGTCCGGCGACAGGCGGCCCCGGGGCGTACTCCCCGGGGCCGTCGATCTGGTGCCGCGTCGCGGGCAGGGTGCGTCGGCGGCCACGGCGGGGCGCCGGCAGCTGCCGGGGAGCCGGTCGCGTGGTCAGCTGGTGGCCCGCGTCAGCCGGGTCGCCAGATCCGTGACGTAGTCGCGCAGTGCCGCCGGGCCGTGAACCGTGAACTCGCAGTCCACCAGCGCCAGCCGCAGTGCGAGCCACTCCACCGAGTCCGCCGCCCGCGCGCGCAGCCGGCAGGTCTCGTCGCCGGTCGCGACCGGCGATCCCAGGGTCTCCGGCAGCCGCGCCGCCACGTACGACGCCGGGGCCGCGAAGCTCACGTCGAGCTCATGCTCCGGCTGGCGCCTCGACATCGAGTGGCGCAGCAGCTCCATCGCGTCGTCCCCCGACGGCACCTCCCGCGGGGTGAACCGCGCACCCGTGGCGAACGGCTCAGCGACCCGGTCCACGCGGAACGTACGCCAGTCCTCCCGGCCCAGGTCGTACGCGACGAGGTACCACCGGCGCCCCGTCGAGACCAGGCGGTACGGCTCGACCTGCCGGCGCGAGTCGGACCCGTCCCCCGCGCGGTACGCGAACCGGAGCCGCTCCCTCGCGGTCACCGTGCCCGCGATCACCGTCAGCGTTCTTGGGTCGATCGTCGCGCCGTCGCCCCTGGTGAGCGGGATCGTCGCGGCCTGGAGCGTGGTGACCCGGTGGCGCAGCCGGGACGGCAGCACCTGTTCCAGTTTGGCCAGGGCCCGCACCGAAGCCTCTTCGATGCCCTCGATGGCATGGCCCGCTCCGGCCCGCAGCCCGACCGCGATCGCGACGGCCTCCTCGTCGTCGAGGAGCAGTGGCGGCATGGCGGCGCCCGCGACCAGGCGGTATCCGCCGACCGAGCCTCGTGTCGCCTCGACCGGGTAGCCGAGGTCGCGCAGCCGGTCGATGTCCCGCCGGATCGTGCGCTGGCTGACGTCGAGGCGCTCGGCGAGCTCGCTGCCGGGCCACTCGCGCGGGGTCTGAAGGAGCGAGAGCAGATTCAACAGTCGTGCCGGGGTGTCGGTCATGTCACTCAGGATGCCCCGCGACTAGGTCATGAGCTGACCTATATGGACTCTAGTTTTCTTCCTATGAGTTCACAGCCCGCCGTAACGGATACGGCATCAGACCGCCGTCGCTGGATAGCCCTCGCCATCGTGATGACCGCGGCCTTCATGGACCTGGTCGACGTCACCATCGTCAATATCGCGATTCCCAGCATCAAGGGGGATCTCGGCGCGTCCTTCGGCGCGATCCAGTGGATCACGGCGGGCTACGCCCTCGCGTTCGCCGCCGGTCTGATCACGGGCGGCCGGCTCGGTGACATCTACGGCCGCAAGCGGCTGTTCCTGATCGGCATCACCGGCTTCACACTCGCCTCCGCGCTCTGCGGTTTCGCCGCGAACGAGGAGATGCTGATCGCCTCCCGCCTGCTGCAGGGCGCGACGGCCGCGCTGATGGTGCCGCAGGTGCTGGCGATCATCCATGTCACCTTCCCCGCCCATGAGCGCGGCAAGGTCTTCGGCATGTTCGGCGCGATCATCGGCCTCGGCGCGGTGTCCGGGCCGCTGCTCGGCGCGCTGCTGACCCAGTGGAACCTCTTCGGTCTCGAGTGGCGTCCGATCTTCTTGATCAACCTGCCGGTGGGCATCGCGGGTCTGCTGCTGGGCCGCAAGTTCATCACCGAGTCCCGGGCCCCCAAGGCGCTGCGGCTCGACCTGGTGGGTGTCGCGATGGTGACGCTCGCGCTGCTGATGCTCATCTACCCCCTGACCCGCGGGCATGAGCTGGGCTGGCCGCTGTGGGGCCACCTGTGCATGGCCGGCAGCGTGCTGGTGTTCGCCGCGTTCGTGGTCTACGAGAAGTACAAGACGCGCAAGGACGGTTCGCCGCTGGTCGAGCTGTCGCTGTTCAAGGTGAAGAGCTTCGCCGCCGGTGTCGCCGTCCAGCTGACCTTCGGCATCGTGATGGGCATCTTCTTCCTGGTCTGGACGCTGTACATGCAGGTCGGACTCGGCTGGAGTCTGCTGAAGGCGGGTCTGACCGGGGTGCCGTTCTCGATAGCGGTCTCCGCGGCGGCCGGGATGTCCGTTCAGATGCTGGTCCCGCGCTTCGGCCGGAAGGTGCTGCAGGCGGGCGCCGCGATCATGGCCTCCGGTCTGCTGATCTACATATGGGAGGCCGGCCGCTACGGCACCGGCATCCACCCCTGGCAGATGATCCTGCCGCTGGTGGTCATGGGTGTGGGAATGGGGCTGATCGTGGCGCCGCTGACGGACGCGGTGCTCTCGGACGTCCCGCGCGAGCACGCCGGCTCGGCGTCCGGTCTGATCAACACGACCGGCCAGATGGGCATGGCGCTCGGTCTCGGCCTGGTGTCGGTGGTCTTCTTCGGATCGGTCGACGAGGAGCGGATCATGCCGAACGGGATCGGCAAGGCGTACGCGGAGGCGTTCCAGAACTCGCTGTGGTGGGTGGCCGCGGTGCTGGCCGTGATCTTCGTGGTGATGTTCGCCCTGCCGGCCCGCCCCAAGCAGCATGTGGAGGGCGCGGAGGACGAGCCCGAGCCGGTGAAGGGCACCGAGCCGGAGCCGGTACTCGCGCACTGATACTCGTGCACTGGCGGGCCGAACCCGCCCGATGCCCGCGTCACTTCGGTGCCGCGGGCATCGTCGTGTCATGACGGCGACGAGGTCAGCGACGCACCTGCGCGCGGAGCTCCATCGCCTCGCGGGCGGTGTGCTCGGTGTCGTACACCTCGCACATATGGCGGCCGTCCGGGGTCGCCGTGTGCTCGACCTCCCACAGGCTCGTCTCCGTGCCGTCGAGCAGCAGGAACGCGTGCTCGTAGAGCGTGAAGCCCGCGTCCTTGCCCGCCACCCGGAACTGGCGGCCGAAGACCTGCGTGATGTGGTGGGCGAAGGCGGCCCGCAGCCGGCTCGCCGTCTCCTCGCCCGGCCGGTCCGCGTTCTCCGCGCGGCGCAGTACGCGGCGGGCGTGGTCCGCGGAGTCGTCGGGCACGTACCTCGGCGGGAGCGGGGCCGGGGGAGCGCACATCAGCGAGGCGAGCAGCTCCAGATCGGCGTCCAGGTCCGAGCCCATGCCCTCCTCGTCCGGGCCGCCGGGGCGGGCGAGGAACCCGGAGCCCGCGAACCCCGGGAAGCCGGCCGGCAGACGTGACGCGGCGAGGCGGGCCTCGCACTCGTCGGCGTAGGTCTCGTACTCGTCCGCGGCGTCCGGTCCGGTGCTGTGGACGAGCTCCCACAGCGTGAGCGAACTGCCGTCGCTGAGCAGATACGTGTGCCGGTAGGTGGCGCGGTGCAGTCCCGTGCTGTGGTGCGAGGAATGCAGCGAACTGGCGTGCGCCAGCGCCGACTCGAGCCGCTCGACCGTCTTGTCGGGCAGATCGAAGGAGTTGAGCGCCCGGCCCAGGAGTCGCTCGAGGTGCAGCTCGGTTGTCTCGTACGGTTCGTCGTGCTCGTCGCTCTGTCCGGTCGGCTCGTTCAACATGGGTCTCCAGGCCGTCGCCACACGTCACTTGCTGATTGCTAAACGTAGCGTCTGGGTCTGACAGCGCGTCCCGGGTTCGGCAAAACGAAGCGGCGCGAGGTGCGTCACTCGACGCCGTACAGCTCCCCGTACGACGGAAACGTGCCGCCCGGCCCGTCGACGCTGCGCGCCGCCAGCACCGCTCGTACGATCGCCCGGGTCACCACGTCCGCGCCCGCGGCCAGCACTTCGTTGAGGGCCAGGGGGTCGGCCGGGTCGAGGCGGGCGGTCCCCGTGGCGAGCGCGAAGACCGTGTCGCCGTCGTTGAGGAGATGGACCGGCCGTACGGCGCGCGCGATGCCGTCGTGCGCCGTGCCTGCCAGCTTCTGCGCCTGGGCGCGGGTCAGATCGGCGTCCGTGGCGACCACGGCCAGCGTGGTGTTCAGCGGCGCCGGTCCGTTGTTCTCGCGTGCCTCGGCCAGCCGCAGCTGCGCCGCCGCGTGGACGGCCGCGGGCGGCGTCGCGACGCGCTCGGCGAGCTCGGCCACGTAACTGCCGTACAGGGCGCCCGTCCGCGGATCGACCGCCGAGCCCGCCGCGTTCGCCACCACCAGCGCGGCGACCGTGATCCCGGACTCCAGGGCCGTGCTCGCGCTGCCGATGCCGCCTTTGAACTGCCCGACGACCGCGCCGGTCCCGGCTCCCACGCCGCCCTGCGCGACGGGTGCGCCCTCGGCCGTGGCCGCCGCCGCCTCGACCGCGGCGCGCCCGGTCGCCGCATCGGGTCTGGCCCGCCAGTCGCCACCGCGCCCCAGGTCGAAGACGCATGCGGCCGGGACCACCGGAACCACCTGCGAGGGGTCCTGTCCGACCCGTACACCGCGGCCCTGCTCCTCCAGCCAGGCCATCACGCCGGCGGCCGCGTCCAGCCCGAAGGCGCTGCCGCCCGTCAGCACCACCGCCTCGATGCGCTGGACCAGATTGCGGGGGTCGAGCGCATCGGTCTCCCGGGTGCCCGGTCCGCCGCCCCGTACGTCCACGGCTGCCACCGCCCCGCCCTCGGGCGCGAGGACGACGGTCGTGCCGCTGAGCGCACGGTCCCCGGGAACCTGCGCGTGACCGACTTTCAGGCCCCGCACATCGGTGAGCCCGTCCGTCGCCGCGTCATTCCTGTCCATAACGGCCATGCATATCACCGTAGTTGGGGTCGGGTGGGACGGGCGTGACGGGTGGTGAGCGTCACACCGGCCGCGACGGTCGCGGCGGAGACCAGTCCGGCGGCGAACACCGCCCACTGACCTGCGAAGGTGCAGGCCAGGATGGCCAGCCCGCACATCGGCAGTGTCAGTTGCTCCGCCACGCCGCGCTTGAAATGGCGGGAGTGCAGCGCCCACACGACCAGGACGAAGGCCGCGGCCGGGATCGTGACGGTGGCCGCCGCGGCGGTGGTGGAGACATGGGCCTTGTGGACCGCCTCCTCCACCGCGACCTCCAGGCCCGCTCCGATGGCGGCGGCCGAAGCGAAGATCAGGAGATGCCCGTAACCCCAGGGAATGGCCTCACGGTTGGAGTTGAGCCGCTCGTGGGCAGGCACCGCGAAGTAGACCCACCAGGCGGAGAAGACGATGAGAAGTCCGCCGCACGCGATCGGCAGCAGCTCGAACACGGCATCGGTCTCGTCGAGCGCGGACTGCACACCGGTGGTGGCCGCGTACATCGTCTCGCCCAGCACGATCAGGGTGAACAGGCCGTACCGCTCGACGATGTGGTGCGGGTGCCACGAGGTCTGGTGGTCCCGCTCGGCGATCACCGGAACCAGGAGTTCGGCCACCACCGCAACCAGGAACAGCCAGCGCCGCATGCCTTCGGGGGCGGCCAGCAGCGCCACCCAGGCCGCCTGGCAGATGACGAGGCCGGCCGCGTAGCGGGTATTGGTGCGGCGGGCAGGCCCCGGCGGCTCGGATGCGGCGGCACGCAGCCACTGGGCGGTCAGGGCGACCCGCATCAGCAGATAGCCGATGACGGCGATGGTCCAGTCGTTGTCCGCGAAGGCACGCGGCACGCCGGCCGCGTAGACCAGCACGCCGCTGATCTGGATGAACGTCGCGAGGCGGTACGGCACGTCGTCGCAGTCGTAGGCGGACGCGAACCAGGTGAAGTTCATCCAGGCCCACCACACGCCGAAGAACACATAGCCGTAGCCGAGGATGCCGGTGGCGTAATGCCCCTCGGCGAGGGCGTGCACCAGCTGCACCCCGGCCTGGCCGACCGCCACGACGAAGCAGAGGTCGAAGAACAGCTCCAGCGGTGTCGCCGCACGATGAGGTTCGGCGCGGCTGCGGGCCTTCATACGGCGCAGCGGTCGGGAGGCCGGGCCCACTCCTGCGCGAGGGTCCGGTGCGGGGGCGGACGTCATCGGCCCAGCACAGCAGAGCAGGGGGCCACTGCCCGGTGGGACGCGCGCGCCGCCGCGCCCGGTCACTCGGTCACCGCGCACGCCGCCCGGTCCGATGGTCTCGAGGTCGTGAGGTCCGGGGGCCCCGGAGGCCCGGGATCTGCGCCGCGCGGGGCCGAATCCAGCTGAGCGAGGAGCCGTCTGAGCGACGAGCCATCTGAGGGACGAGCTCACTCCGCCGACCGGCAAAAGGGGTCAAAGGGTATGTGCGGCCCTACCGTGGCCCCGTGACCGAGCCACCGGAGCCCCCCGACGACGTACCGGCGAAGCCGTCCGCGCGGCCGACCGAGCCGCCCCCGCCCCCCGCGGCCGGGTCCGACTCGGCCCGCCCGCTTCCCGTCCACCTGCGCGCGACGGCGGCCGGCAGCATGGTGTCCGTACTGCTGATTCTGGCGATCGTCTTCGGCAGCCGACTGCTGAAGGACTTCGACGCAGCCCTTCTGCCCTACGCCGTCGCCACGGTCTTCCTCGCCTTCGGCGTGGCCCACCGGTACACCGTGTGGGTCTCCTCTCCCGGAGCACGCCGGCTCTTCAAGCAGAGTCGGCGCAGTCTCCTCTCGGTCGAGAACTTCCGCCGCGCCCCCGTTGCACTGCCGAAGATGATCGCCACCTATCTCGGCTTCCAGAAGTTCCTCGGCGCCCGCTCGCACGCCCGCTGGGCCGCCCACCAGCTGATCTTCTGGGGCTGCATCCTCGCCGCGCTGATCACCTTTCCGCTGACCTGGGGCTGGTTCACCTTCACCTCGAACACCGGGTCCGGTCCCGGCTACGAGATGCGGATCTGGGGCCTGGAAGTGATCGGCTTCGATGCGCTCGGCTTCTTCGGCTGGGTCATGTTCCACGGCCTGGACCTTGCGGCGGTCCTTGTCATCCCCGGCGCCTCGTACTTCCTGTGGCGGCGGATGAAGGACCGCGGCGCCATCACCGGCCAGCGTTTCGCCTATGACCTGGTCCCGCTGATCGCTCTGATCGTCATCTCCGTGACAGGGCTGCTCCTCACTTTCTCGTCGATCTTTCTGAACGGTGGCGGCTACGAGTTCCTGGCGATCCTGCACATGGTGTCGGTGGTCTTCACGCTCATCTACATCCCGTTCGGCAAGTTCTTCCACATCGTCCAGCGGCCGGCCGCGGTCGGCATGCAGCTGTTCAAGTACACGGCCCGCCAGGACGAGCAGATCTTCACCTGCCGCCGCTGCGCCCTGCCCATCGACACGGCCCCTTATGTCGAGAACCTCAGAGGCACCATGCGCGACCTGAAGCTCGACTTCGACCAGTGGGCCGAGTACTGCCCGCGCTGCAAGCGCGTCCTGCGGGGCACCGCGTATCTCACCCAAGTGAAGAAGGGCTACTAGTGACTCCCGACGAGTCCGCCACCGTCCCCGTCGACCCCTCCATCGCCCCGCCCGGTACCCGTAACTTCCGTGACGCGGGCGGCATCCCCGCCGACCGGTGGCACGCCGACCAGACCGGCGAGACCCTCGTCCCCACACACTGCTGCTTCTGCGGAGTGCAGTGCGGCATGTATCTCCGCGTGAACAGCAAGGGCAGGGTGTTCGGCGTCGAACCCCGCAACCACGACATCAACCGCATGCGCCTGTGCCCCAAGGGCATCAACGCCTATCAGCAGGTCAACCACCCCGACCGGCTCACAGCTCCGCTGATGCGCCGCTCGCGCGACGAGCCCTTTCGCGAAGTCTCGTGGGAGGAGGCCCTCGACTTCACCGCGGCCGAGGTCCGGCGCATCCAGGCCGAGTACGGCAATGACGCCTTCGGGCTGTTGGGCGGCGCCAGCCTGTACTCCGAGAAGACCTACCTCGTCGGCAAGTTCGCCCGGGTCGCGCTCAAGTCCCGGCACGTCGACTACAACGGCCGCCTCTGCATGGTCTCCGCGGCCGGAGCCAACAAGCTGGCCTTCGGCATCGACCGGGCCGGCAACCCCTTCGCCGACATCCTCCTCACCGACTGCCTGCTGATCGCGGGCTCCAACGTCGGCGAGTGCTTTCCCGTGATGACCCAGTATCTGTGGGGGGCCAGGGACCGCGGAGCCTCGCTGATCGTCGTCGACCCGCGCGAGACCGCGATCGCCCGCACCGCCGACATCCATGTGGCGATCAAGCCGGGCACCGACTCGGCGTTCTTCAACGCCGTGCTGAACGTCGTCATCGAGGAAGGCCTGACCGACGAGGCCTATCTCGCGGCCCATGCCACCGGCTGGAACGAGGTGAAGGCCAAGGCCGCCGAGTATCCACCGTCCCGCGCCGCCGGCATCTGCGGTGTCCCCGCCGGACAGATCGTCGAGGTCGCCCGCGCCTTCGCCGCCGCCGACCGGGCCATGGCCTGGCACGCCCGCGGTATCGAGCACCACTCCCAGGGTGTCGAGAACTGCCTCTCCGTGATCAACCTGTGCGTCGCCACCGGCAACATCGGCAGACCGGGCGCCGGCTACGGAACCATCACCGGCCAGGGCAACGGCCAGGGCGGTCGCGAACACGGCCAGAAGTCCGACCTGCTGCCCGGCGGCCGCTCGATCATGAACGACGAGCACCGCCGGCAGATCTGCGAGATCTGGGGCATCGAGGAGTCCGAACTCCCGCCCGCAGGCACGTCGATGATGGAAATGATCTGGCAGATGCAGCGCGGTGAGATCCGCGGACTGATCGGCATCTGCAACAACCCCTTCGTCTCCCTTCCCAACTACCAGGTGGTCAAAGAGGGTTACGACGCCATCGAATTCCATGCCCAGTTCGACTTCTTCCTTTCCGAGACCGCCGCCAACGCCCATGTCGTCTTCCCCGTCACCACCTGGGCGGAGGACGAAGGCGTCATGGCCAATGCCGAAGCCCGCGTCATCAAGCACAACAAGGCCCAGGAACCGCCCCCTGGCGTGCGCACCGACACCTGGGTGATCTGCCGGCTCGCGCAGCGCCTCGGCGCGGGCGACAAGTTCGCGTTCACCAGCTCGCGCGAGGTCTTCGACGAGCTGCGCGTCGCTTCCGCCGGGACCGTCAACGACTACTACGGCATCACCTACGAGCGCCTGGAGGAGACCGGCGGTATCGCCTGGCCCTGTCCGGCCACCGACCACCCCGGCACCCCGCGCCTGTTCGAGGACGGGAGGACCTACCACCCCGACGGCAAGATCCATATGCAGGCCGTCGACTGGCACCCGCCGATGGACCCGTACAGCGACGAGTACCCCATGTCCCTCACCACCGGCCGCACCGTCGCCCACTTCCTGTCCGGCAACCAGACCCGCAGACTCGGCGCACTCGTCGAACAGACTCCGCGCCCCTGGGTCGAGGTCCACCCCTCTCACGGCTTCCGCTCCGGCGAGCCGGTGCGTGTCGTCACCCGCCGGGGCGGAGCGGTCTTCCCCGCCCTGGTCACCGATGCCATCCGCCCCGACACCGTGTTCGTGCCGTACCACTGGCCCGTCCCCACGGCGGCCAACGTACTCACCATCGATGCGCTCGACCCCCGGTCCAAGATCCCCGAGTACAAGGTGTGCGCCTGCCGTATCGAGGCGGCCGAACAGATCGACGAGGTGCCCGCGCCGCCCGTCGCGCCGGGGCATGTCCCCTACCCGGAGGCCCAGGTCTCCCGCACCGACCCCCTGCCCCCCACCTCGCCGCAGGGCCGCGGCACTGCCGAGAGGAGCTGACGCCCGCCATGATGGGCAGAACGATCTTCATCGACCCGGGGCGCTGCATCGGCTGCCAGGCCTGTGTCTCGGCCTGCCGCGAGTGCGACTCTCACCGCGGCAAGTCCATGATCCATCTCGACTACCCCGACGAGGGGCACTCGGTCGCCTCCCTTCCCACGGTCTGTATGCACTGCGAGGACCCCATTGCCCCGTGCGCCGAGGTCTGCCCCGCCGACGCGATCCTGGTCACCGCCGACGGGGTGGTGCAGCAGGCGGACACCACGCGCTGCATCGGCTGTGCGAACTGCGTCAACGCCTGCCCCTTCGGCGTACCGAAGATCGACCTCCAGGCGAAGCTGCAGATGAAGTGCAACCTCTGCTACGACCGCACCGCCTACGGCCTCGCTCCCATGTGCGCCACGGTCTGCCCGACCGGCGCCCTGTTCTACGGCACCGTCGAGGAGCTCCAGGCCGAACGCCCCGGCGTCCAGGTCGCCGACTCCTTCACCTTCGGTGATGTCGTCGTCAAAACCGGCGTGGCCATGGTCGTGCCCGCCGAGAAGGTCCGGTGGCCAGTGCCCGGCGGACTGCCGGTGATCGAGGTGAACGGAATGGATGTCCGATGAGCGTCACCGCACCGCCGCCCGGCGAAGGGCCCGTCCAGCACTTCCCGGACGCCGCCCAGGAGGCGCTCCACGACCGGATCGCAGCCGACTCGCTCACCACTCGCCGCGACTATCTGCGCATTGTCGCGACGGTCTCCGGCGGCCTCGCCGTCGGCGGCATCGGTGTAGCCGGCGGCGTACTGCACCGGCACGGTGACAACGAGGGCGTACCCAGGCCCAAGAAGATCGCGGATGCTCTCGCGCCCGGTGAGTCCCTGGCCTTCCGCTACCCCGGTGACGAGGACCAGGCCGTCGCGATCCGGCTGCAGGACGGCACACTCGTCGGCTACTCCGCGGTCTGTACGCATCTGGCCTGCGCCGTGCTGTTCCGTGCGGACCGGGGGCTGGAGGGCGAGCTGCTCTGCCCTTGCCACGACGGCGTCTTCGACGTCCGGACCGGTGATGTGACCGCCGGCCCGCCACCGCGGCCGCTGCCCCGGGTGATCCTCGACGAGGATGCCTTCGGCAGTGTGTGGGCCGTCGCGACCGCCCGTTCCGGCGAGAACGACAAGGACGCCTGGTGCCGCCAGTTCGCCGAAGTGGCACCGGACCGCGCGGCACTGATCGGCTGCCCTGGGGCGGTGGGCGACTCGGAGACCGGGACGTCGGCCGAGTCCAGGTCCACGCCGCGCCCGGGGACGACGCCGGAGCGCGGCATGCGGTCGCCGTCACCGTCGACCGAGCGGGGCGGGAGATGAGCGACGACACGAACCTGCCGCCCCGTCCGGCGTACCGCCCCGGCAGCGCCGAGGCCCGGCTGAACCGGCCCATGCGTGAGCGCTATCCGCAGATCCGCCCCACCAGCGGCTACGGCGATCCGCGGATCACGCGCACCGGGCCCGGTCCCGGCGCCGGCGGTGAACAGGAGCCCGAACGCTCGTCGATGCTCACCGCGCGGCTGGCGCTGGCGGGCACTGTGGTCGTCGGACAGCTCTGGGGTCTGACCGTCGTCGTCAACGAATGGATGCAGGGAGAGACCGCAACAGCCTGGTGGGGTGCGGGATTCCTGTGTCTGTCCTTCCTGGTGGTCCTGGCGCTGTGGTGGCTCGATCCCAGGGACCGCTGACCGCGGCCCGGCCCGCCGCCGTACCCTGGAGACATGAGCGCCGCCCCCGCCCCCGGACCGCGAGCTGCGAAGCAGCTCCGGCAGCAGCACCCGAAGCCGAAGCTGATCTTCGACGATCCGCTGGACCAGCAGTCCTCGGACGATACGGACCGCGGGTGGGGCGAGCGGCCTTCCCCGAGCGGCGACAGCGCCGCCGATCTGGCGCGTTTCCTCGACGAGAAGCCGCCCCACCACATCTGAGGCCTCAAGGCCCCGCGCCCGCACTACCGGCTGTCGGCGGGCCAGGTCGTGCCGGTGGTGCCCGCCGTGCCTGAGGCACTTGTGCCCGTGCCGCGCTGTGCCACCAAGGCGTCGCGTATCTCCTTGAGAACCTCCAGCTCGGTCACCTCCAGCGTCTCCTGTACGCCTTCCCTCGCCTTCTGCATGGCGGCCCGGCGCGCCAGGTACTTCGACATCGGCAGCACCATGAGGAAGTAGACGACCGCCGCCGTGATCAGGAACTGGAGGGTGGCGCCGAGCACCGATCCCCACATGATCTGGATGCCCTGCACCTCGCCGTTCACGACCTCGCAGGTGTCCTTCAGACAGGAGGCGTAGGAGTCCAGGTCCTTCGTCCCGAACGCGCCGACAAGCGGATTGATCACGCCCTTCACCACCGCGTTCACGATGTTGGTGAAGGCGGCGCCGATGACGACCGCGACCGCG
This sequence comes from Streptomyces sp. NBC_00390, assembly GCF_036057275.1. Taxonomy (NCBI): domain Bacteria; kingdom Bacillati; phylum Actinomycetota; class Actinomycetes; order Kitasatosporales; family Streptomycetaceae; genus Streptomyces; species Streptomyces sp. NBC_00390. The sequence continues at coordinate 4,935,785 of NZ_CP107945.1, forward strand.
AGGTCGACCACGTTGCCGCGCAGCAGGAAGGACTTGAAGCCCTCCAGCACGCTCGTCTTCTTCTCGCTCACGAATGAGCCTCATTTCACATGTGCAGTAGGGCAGTGGGGATGGTGCGAAACCTACGGCAGGGTCCTGTCGCGCTGTCCAGTCCGCGTCTGTGAACAGGTGGATCGGCGGCGCGAGGGCGGCGGTCAGCACACCGTCACCGCCAACCGGGAGTTCGCTCCGGCGCCCGCCAGCTTCACCGCAGTGGTCCGCGGGACGGCCAGGACAACCAGCGCACCGCCGTCCGCGGAATTCTCGTGAGCCTGGGGAACGTCAGCCACCCGAGCCCCCGAGGCCACCACCTCCGCCCTTGAGGCCTCCCCCGCAGGGGAGTCGGCGGACGCGATCACATCCACCCGGTCCCCCGGCCGCAGCAGCCGGACCGTCGCGGCGTCCGCGATCCGCACCGGAGCCGACACCAGGTCCGTGGCCGGCCGCCGATGCTGTGCCGCCGGTGCCGCTGCCGTCAACGCGCCCGTACCCGGCCCGCGTTCGCCGCTCGGTCCCAACGGGCCGGCCGGGCCCGTCGAGCCCTGGGCACTCGAAGCGGCCAATGCGGCAGCCGTCACCGCCAGTCCCGCGGCCATCGCCCGCCGGCGCCTGCCCATCGCCCGCCGCAGCCGCTGAGCTCCGCCGCGCACCCGCAGCGGAGCGAACAGCGGCACGCCCAGCGGCTCCGGCGCTGAGGAGGACGGGGAAAACGGGGAGGAGGACGGGTGGGACCGGGAAGCGGAGGAGGAAGAAGAAGGGGGAAGCGACATGTCGAGTACCGCCTGTCTGCCGTAGGGAGAGTTGCCCGCCGGTCCGTGACCGGCCGCTCCCCACGATCCACGCTTCGTGCCCGCCCTGCTCGCGCCTGTGGACGGCCCCGCGCTTGTGGACAACTTGCTCACCCCGCAGGGTGATTACGGCAGCTGGAACCCCGGGTCGAGACCCTCCAGCGCGCCCGTGCACAGACAGTCCCGCGACTCGTTGGACGGCAGCCCCGCCACCGCGTCGAAGAGCACGGACCGCAGCCGGTCCACATTGGCGGCGAACACCTTCAGCACCTCCTCGTGGGAGACGCCCTCCCCCGCCTCGGCGCCCGCGTCCAGGTCCGTGACCAGGCTCATCGACGTGTAGCAGAGCTCCAGTTCACGCGCGAGCACGGCTTCCGGGTGGCCCGTCATGCCGATCACGGACCAGCCCATCGCCGCGTACCACCGCGACTCGGCCCGGGTCGAGAACCGCGGCCCTTCGACGACCACCAGCGTTCCGCCGTCCACCGGTTCCCAGTCCCGCCCGCGAGCCGCCGCGAGCGCGGCCTTGCGACCCCGCGGGCAGTACGGGTCGGCCATCGCGACATGCACGACGTTCGGGACCGTGCCGTCGGGCAGCGGCAGCCCGTCGAAGTACGTCTGTGTGCGGGCCTGCGTACGGTCCACCAGCTGATCGGGCACGAGCAGGGTTCCGGGGCCGTACTCCGGCCGAAGCCCGCCGACCGCGCACGGGCCGAGCACCTGCCGTACACCCACGGACCGGAGCGCCCACAGATTGGCGCGGTAGTTGATGCGGTGCGGCGGCAGACTGTGGCCGCGCCCGTGCCGGGGCAGGAACGCGACCCGTCGGCCGGCGATCTCTCCGAGGAACAGGGAGTCGCTGGGAGGGCCGTACGGCGTCTCGACCTGGATCTCGGTGACGTCTTCCAGGAAGGAGTAGAAGCCCGAGCCGCCGATCACACCGATCTCCGCGGAGCCGGAGGCTGCTGCTGCGTTCTCGTTGGTCGCCATGCCGATCACAGTAGCCGCCCGCGAAACGCCCGGAACCCCGCCGTACACACTGCGACGGCGGGGTTCTCGGAAGGCGGTTGTCAGGCGGCGGAGTCGGACGAGCTCGACGGCGAGGACGCGGTCGACGAGGAAGACGACGGCGTGGGGGCCGCGCTCTTCGAGTCGGACGACTTCGACGTGGACGACGACGTCGACGAGGGTGAGCTGCTCGACGACGCACCACGGCTGTCGTTGCGGTAGAAGCCGGAGCCCTTGAAGACAATCCCGACTGCCGAGAACACCTTCTTCAGGCGTCCGTCGCAGCTCGGGCACACGGTCAGGGCGTCATCGGTGAACTTCTGCACCGCCTCGAGGCCCTCGCCGCATTCGGTGCACTGGTACTGGTAGGTCGGCACTTGTCTTCCTCCTGGCACTCTCACTCAATGAGTGCTAACGACGGTCCATAGTGACGTATTCCGCCGGATCAGTCCACCGCCACAGGCACGCGGTGACCGATCCCACGTGCTGCGACCCGTCCCGTCGCCCTCGGCGACAGCCGCGAGCGCAGCGCGACGAGGGTGGTCAGCGCGAGCACGGTGCCCACCAGCGGGACCGCGAATCCGGCGCTCGCGCCGTACCCGTCGGCGAGCTGCCCGGCCACGGTCACGGCCGCCGCCTGGCCCAGTGCCACCGCGCCGGTCAGCCAGGTGAACGCCTCGGTGCGCGCCGAGGCCGGTACGAGGGAATCGACCAGCGTGTAGCCGATGATCAGCGCGGGCGCGATGAACAGGCCCACCAGCAGGCCCAGCGCGCCGAGCAGCACCACGGAGTGCGCGGTCCACAGCAGCGACGCGGCGACCGTGAGGCCCGTGTAGCCGAGCACCAGGCGGCGCCGCGGCCCGGTCTTCCAGGCGATGGCGCCGACGGCGACGCCGGCCAGCATGTTCCCCGCGGCGAAGAGCCCGTACAGCAGGCCGTTCATGCCCGGCTGCCCGATCTCCTCGGTGAACGCCGTCAGCGAGACCTGCATACCCCCGAAGACCGAACCGATGCCGAGGAAGGCCACGGCAAGGACCCGTACCCCAGGCACCGACAGCGCGGACACGCGTCCTGCGCGGCCGTCCAGGGCGGGGCGGCCGTGAGTGGGCTGCGTACGGCGCTGGGCGGCGAACAGCAGGCCGCCGGCCAGTGTGAGCCCGGCCTCGGCGGTCAGACCCGCGGCGGGATGGACACCGGTGCACAGGGCGGTGGCCAGGACCGGTCCGACCACGAAGGTGAACTCGTCCGTCACCGATTCGAAGGCCGCGGCCGTCGGCAGCAGCGGCGACCCGGGGAGCCGGGCCGCCCAGCGGGCCCGCACCATCGGCCCGACCTGCGGAACCGAGGCGCCGGTCGGCACGGCCGCCGCGAACAGCGCCCACAGAGGCGCGTCCGTCAGTGCCAGGACGATCAGCAGGGTCACCGACGCGGTGTGCACGAGTACGCCGGGCATCAGCACGGCGCGCTGGCCGAAGCGGTCGGCGAGCTTGCCGCCCTGCGGCGCGAACAGCGCCATGGAGACACCGGTGACTGCGGCGGCCGCACCGGCGCTGCCGTAGGAGCCGGTGGTGTGCTGCACAAGCAGAACGATGCTGATGGTGAGCATCGCGAAGGGCTGCCGGGCTGCGAATCCGGGAAGCAGGAACGTCCAGGCTCCGGGGGTACGGAGCAGCTGCCCGTAGCCGGGGCGCTTGTCGGAAGCGACCGTGGATGCCACGGTCCGTGCCTTTCTGCCGCCTGGTAGCGCTCGCCGGGGTGCCGGAGAGCAGCCGAGAGCTGTCCTCTTGCGCGGAACTGCGGTAGATACCGGGGTCCACTGCGGGGACTCCGCGGCCGCCATACGGTCGCGCCAGCTCTGCGTCAGGCAGAGTTGGTCGATCAGTGTGGCCTCATGGTACAGGGGTGGACGGCATATGCCACCTGGGAAATGGCGGAAATCGCTGATGTGTGCCTGGGATTAACGGGTTCTCCGGGGTGTGCTTCCACCCGTTCCGAGCCAGTCGGCCAGCTTGCCGCCCTGTCCGACCGCCCGCAGCCGCCGTTCGGCGCTGTCCCGCACCGGGTCGGTCGCCACCACCAGCAGCTCGTCGCCGTGCCGCAGCACGGTCGTCGGCAACGGCACGAAGCTCTTGCCCTCCCGTACGACCAGGGTGACCGCGGCCCCCGGCGGCAGCCGCAGCTCGGCGACCTCGACGCCGTGCATCTTCGAGGCGTCGGGGATCGCCACCGACAGCAGGTGTCCGCGCAGCCGCTCCAGCGGGGCGGACTCGATCCCGAGGTCTGCCGCCTCCGGGGTGTCGCCCAGCTTCAGCGCCTTCGCGAGCCACGGCAGCGTCGGCCCCTGGATGAGGGTGTAGACCACGACGAGGATGAAGACGATGTTGAAGATCCGGCCGCTGCCCTCCACCCCGAAGACCATCGGGATGGTGGCGAGGATGATGGGCACGGCGCCGCGCAGCCCCGCCCATGACATCAGGACCTGCTCCTGCCAGGGGATGCGGAAGGGGATCAGGCTGATGAACACCTCCAGCGGGCGCGCGGCCATGGTCAGCACCAGGCCCACGATCACGGCGGGCCAGAAGTCGCCGGGCAGCTCGTGCGGGGTCACCAGCAGGCCGAGCAGCACGAACATGCCGATCTGGGCGATCCAGCCGAGCCCTTCGGCGAATCCCCGGTTGGCGGGCGCGTGCGGCAGCTTGGAGTTGCCGAGCACCATCGAGGCGAGATAGACGGCGATGAAGCCGCTGCCGTGCGCCATGGCGCCGGCGGCGTAGGCGACCACCGCGATGGCCATGACGGCGATCGGGTACAGGCCGGAGGCGGGCAGTGCCACACGCCGCAGCCCGAAGGCGCCGAGCCAGCCGGTCGCCAGTCCGATGGCCGCGCCGATCGCCAGCTCCAGCGCGATCTTCCCGATGAGCACGTACCACTCGTCGGTCGGACCGGAGGTCGAGAAGGCGACGACCAGGATGACGACAGGAGCGTCGTTGAAACCCGACTCGGCCTCGAGTACAGCCTTCACCCGGGTGGGAAGCGGCACCTTGCGCAGCACGGAGAAGACGGCGGCGGCGTCGGTCGAGGAGACGACCGCGCCGATGATCAGGGCCTGGCGCCAGTCGAGCCCCACCAGATAGTGGGCGGCAGCGGCCGTGACCCCCACGCTCACCGCGATGCCCACGGTCGACAGCATGACCGCGGCGGGCAACGCCGGTCGGATCTCCTTCCACGTGGCGCTCAGACCACCCTCGGCCAGAATCACCACAAGTGCGGCATATCCGATCACCTGCGTCAGATTCGCGTCATTGAAGCCGACGTCGCCGATGCCGTCCCGCCCCAGAGCCACCCCGATGCCCAGATACAGCAGCAGGCTGGGGAGCCCGCTGCGGGACGAGATGCGCACGGCTGCAACGGCGATGAGCAGAACGAGCGAGCAGATGAGCAGGAGTTCGTTGAGATCGTGGACAGTCAGTGGCCGATCCTTCCCCTCACGCCGGCGTGCCGGACGGCCGCTCCGGTTGGTGTGACGGCCCTCGACACTTCGTTACCTTACCTAATCTTTAACGTTCTCTTGACGGGCTGATGGTCTGCCCGGACAGGGGCGGGTACTGCCTTGCGGATACCGCGTCCGGGCCGGTTGAGTGCTGCGCCTAGAGTTGCCCCAGCACTCCCCAGGACCACCCTGCCCCTCGAAGGACAGCGATGCCCGCCAACACAACCGCCTCTTCCCCCAAGAAGAAGGGGCGTCGCGCCCGCCTGCTCGTGCTCGTCCTGGTGCTGGCGCTCGTCGCGGGTGTCGGATACGGCGCGTACTGGAGCATCAGCACGGTGCGAGCCTCCTTCCCGCAGACCACCGGGACCCTTGAACTCGACGGCCTGAAGGGCAGGGTCGAGGTCAAGCGCGACGACTACGGCATCCCGCAGCTGTACGCGGACAGCGACGAGGACCTGTTCCTCGCCCAGGGCTTCGTCCAGGCGCAGGACCGCTTCTGGGAGATGGACGTCCGCCGCCACATGACGGCCGGACGGCTCTCCGAGATGTTCGGCTCGGGGCAGGTGGAGACCGATGCCTTCCTGCGCACGCTGGGCTGGCGCCGCATCGCCCAGCAGGAGTACGACACCAAGCTGTCGGCCGGGACCAAGAAGTACCTGCAGTCCTACGCGGACGGTGTGAACGCCTACCTCGAGGGGCGCTCGGCCGAGGAGCTGTCCGTCGAGTACGCGGCCCTGGGCCTCGTCAACGACTACAAGCCCGAGCGCTGGACGCCGGTCGACTCGGTGGCCTGGCTCAAGGCGATGGCCTGGGACCTGCGCGGCAACATGCAGGAGGAGATCGACCGCTCGCTGCTGACCAGCAGGCTCGACGAGGAGCAGATCGACGACCTCTACCCGCCCTATCCGTACGAGCGGAACAAGCCGATCGTCGCGGAGGGCGGTATCGACCCGGCCACCGGCACGTTCGACCCGGCGGCCAGGCCGTCCGACCTGAACGACGGCGGCAGCGGAGCGAACGGCAGTGCCGCCGGCGGCACGGACGACGGCACCGCCGGCAGCCCGGCGGACGCGGCTTCCGGGCTGAACTCCCAGCTGTCCGCGCTGTCCGACTCCCTGGACTCCGTCCCGGCCCTGCTCGGCCCGAGCGGCAACGGCATCGGCTCCAACTCCTGGGTGGTCTCCGGCCGGTACACGACGACCGGCGACCCGCTTCTCGCGAACGACCCGCACCTCGCGCCGCAGCTGCCCTCGCTCTGGTACCAGATGGGCCTTCACTGCCGCACCGTCTCCGCCGCCTGCAAGTACGACGTCGCCGGCTACACCTTCTCCGGCATGCCGGGCGTCATAATCGGCCACAACCAGGACGTCGCCTGGGGCTTCACCAACCTCGGAGCGGACGTCACCGACCTCTACCTGGAGAAGCTCACGGGCGACTCCTACACGGTCGGCCGCAGGGAGAAGAAGCTGACCGTCCGCACGGAGGTCATCAAGGTCGCCGGCGGCGCCGACAAGACGATCACGGTGCGCTCGACCGAGCACGGGCCCCTGGTCTCCGACCGCAGCAATCAGCTGGAGAAGGTCGGCGACAAGGCCCCCGTCTCCAACTCGGCGCCCGACCGGGGTACCGGCTACGCCGTCGCCCTGCAGTGGACCGCCCTGCAGCCCGGCAACTCCATGGACGCCGTCTTCGAGCTCAACCGGGCCAAGGACTTCCGCAGCTTCCGCAACGCCTCGCGGAAGTTCGAGGTGCCCTCGCAGAACCTCGTCTACGCCGACGCCAAGGGCAACATCGGCTACCAGGCGCCCGGCCGGATCCCGGTGCGCTCTCGGGGCGACGGCTCGACGCCCGCGCCCGGCTGGGACCCGAGGTACAGGTGGAAGGGGTACATCCCCTTCGACGAGCTGCCGTACGAGTACAACCCCGAGCGCGGCTACATCGTCACCGCCAACCAGTCGGTCATCGATGCCGAGAAGTACCCCTACCTGATCACCGAGGACTACGGCTACGGCGCCCGCAGCCAGCGCATCAACGACCTCATAGAGTCGAAGATCCAGGGCGGCGGCAAGATCTCCACCGAAGACATGCGCACCATGCAGATGGACAACAGCAGCGAGATCGCCAAGCTGCTGACCCCGTATCTGCTCAAGATCGACATCTCGGATCCCTACGTCCGCGAGGCACAGAAGCTGCTGGAGGGCTGGGACTACACCCAGGAGCCGGACTCCGGTGCCGCCGCGTACTTCAACGCGGTGTGGCGCAACGTCCTCAAGCTGGCGTTCGGCAACAAGCTTCCCAAGGAACTGCGGATCGAGGGCGAGTGCCTGAACGTCCGCCCGGCCGACAGCACCGCCCCGGACGACGACCTGGGCGAGCGGGTGCGCGAGTGCGGCCAGCGCGACGGGGACTCCGCACAGCCGGACGGCGGCGACCGGTGGTACGAGGTGGTGCGCCGGCTGCTGAAGGACGAGGACAACGAGTGGTGGCACTCCCCGAAGACCCGTACGGAGTCTGCCACCGGGACCCGTGACGAGCTGCTGGGCCGCGCCATGGTGGACGCCCGCTGGGAGCTGACGGCCGAGCTCGGCAAGGATGCATCCACCTGGAGCTGGGGCCGGCTGCACCAGCTGACGCTGAAGAACCAGACGCTGGGCACCGAGGGCCCGGGCTTCCTGCAGTTCGTCCTCAACCGCGGGCCGTGGAACCTGGGCGGCGGCGAGGCGGCGGTCAACGCCACCGGCTGGAACGCGGCCAGCGGCTACGAAGTGGTGTGGGTGCCGTCGATGCGGATGGTCCTCAACGCCGGAGACTGGGACAAGTCCCGTTGGATCAACCTGACCGGCGCCTCGGGACATGCGTACAACACGCACTACACCGACCAGACGGACAAGTGGGCCAAGGGCGATCTGCTGGAGTGGTCCTACGGCGCGGAGGCCGTATCGGCGCGCACCGTCGACACCCTCACGCTGACGCCGAAGGGCGCCTCGGGGGGCTGAAGCGGGTGACGCCTTCGGGTGTCACCACCGCGTGCACGGGGTGGTCGTGAGGTTCCACGGGGACCCGCGCGACCACTTCGTTCGCGTACAGCAGCACGACGAGAGCGGGGTTCGCCCCGGCGGCGGCGAGGCGGGCCAGCACCCGGTCGTACGAGCCGCCGCCGCGGCCGAGCCGCATACCGTTCGCGTCGACCGCCAGGCCGGGCAGCAGTACGGTGCCGGCCTCGACGACGGCGTCGGGGCCGAGCCGCCCGCCGTCGGGTTCCAGCAGACCGCGCCCGGCGCGCACCAGATGCTCCTCACCCCGGTACACGCCCCAGTCCAGGTCGTTGTCCGGCAGCAGCACGGGGAGCAGGACGCGGACCCCGCGGTCGCGCAGTGCGTCGAGCAGTGCGCGGGTGCCGGGCTCGCGGCCGACCGAGACATAAGCGGCGACGGTCGTCGCTTCGGTCAGTTCAGGCAATTCCACAGCGTGCCGAGCGAGAACCGCGGCGGCCTTCTGGACGTCCTCGGTGGACAGGAGCCCTCGGGCTCCAAGGAGTTCGGTCCGTACCGCACTCTTTCCGGACATTTCCTCGCTCATTACTCGCTCGTAAACCTCTCGTATACCTCTTTATGAGGCGGAAGTTAACCGGAGTATCATCTTCCGCCCATACTCAGCAGATATGGTCTTCCGCATGACTCAGTCGCACCCCAGGATCAGCAAGGCTGTCATCCCCGCCGCAGGCCTTGGCACCCGATTTCTGCCTGCCACGAAAGCCACTCCCAAAGAGATGCTGCCTGTGGTCGACAAGCCCGCGATCCAGTACGTCGTCGAGGAGGCGGTCTCGGCCGGCCTCTCCGACGTGCTCATGGTCACCGGCCGCAACAAGCGTCCCCTCGAGGACCACTTCGACCGCAATTACGAGCTCGAAGAGGCGCTCACCCGCAAGGGCGATGCCGAACGGCTCGCAAAGGTACAGGAGTCCAGCGACCTCGCCACCATGCACTATGTCCGTCAGGGCGATCCGCGAGGCCTCGGCCACGCGGTGCTGTGCGCCGCACCGCACGTCGGCGAGCAGCCCTTCGCCGTCCTGCTCGGCGACGACCTGATCGACCCGCGCGACCCGCTGCTGGCCCGCATGGTGGAGATCCAGGAGCGCGAGGGCGGCAGTGTCATCGCCCTGATGGAGGTCGACCCGGACCAGATCCACCTCTACGGCTGCGCGGCCGTCGAACCGACCAGGGACGGCGACGTCGTCAAGGTCACCAGCCTGGTGGAGAAGCCCGACCCGACCGAGGCGCCCAGCAACCTGGCGATCATCGGCCGCTATGTCCTCGACCCCGCGGTCTTCGACATACTCCGGGAGACCGAGCCGGGCCGCGGCGGCGAGATCCAGCTCACCGACGCGCTCCAGAAGCTCGCCGCGGACGAGAAGCTCGGCGGCCCGGTGCACGGCGTGATCTTCAAGGGCCGCCGCTATGACACAGGCGACCGAGGCGACTACCTGCGCGCCATTGTCAGACTCGCGTGCGAACGTGAAGACCTGGGCCCGGGCTTCCGGACCTGGCTCCGCAGTTACGTCACCGAGGAGATGTAGGACCGTGAGCAGCACGATCTGGTCGGTGGACGACCATCTGGAGGACATCCTCGGCGCGATCCGCCCACTGGATCCCATCGAGCTCCAGCTGCCCGATGCCCAGGGCTGTGTCCTGGTCGACGACATCACCGTCCCGGTCGCGCTGCCCCCCTTCGACAACAGCTCCATGGACGGGTACGCGGTGCGCACGGCCGATGTCGCCGGCGCCACCGAAGAGTTCCCGGCCGTGCTGAGCGTCATCGGCGATGTCGCGGCGGGCGGCGAGGGGCTGCCCACCGTCGGCCCCGGCCAGGCCGCACGCATCATGACCGGCGCGCCGCTGCCGCCCGGCGCCGAAGCGGTCGTCCCCGTCGAGTGGACGGACGCCGGCACCGGCGGGGGAGCCGCCACCACCATGCGCCCGGCCGGCGAGGCGCCCGAGGGCGCGAGCGGCGAGGTCCGGGTGCACCGCCCGGTCGAGGCGCGCGCCCATGTACGGGCCCGCGGCAGCGACGTCCAGGCGGGCGAGCTCGCCCTTGCGGCGGGCACGGTCCTCGGCCCCCCGCAGATCGGCCTGCTCGCCGCGATCGGGCGCGGCACCGTGCGGGTGCGGCCGAGGCCCCGTGTGGTCGTCCTGTCCACCGGCAGCGAACTGGTCCAGCCCGGCGAGGAATTGGGCGAGGGCCAGATCTACGACTCCAACAGCTTCGCGCTGGCCGCCGCGGCGCGGGACGCGGGCGCCCTGGCCTTCCGGGTCGGCGCGGTCACCGACGACGCCGGGACGCTGCGCGCCACCATCGAGGACCAGCTGATCCGCGCCGACCTGCTGGTGACCACCGGCGGCGTCAGTGTCGGTGCGTACGACGTGGTGAAGGAAGCCCTCTCGTCGGTCGGCGACGAGGACGAGCCCGGCAGCGGGATCGACTTCCGCAAGCTCGCGATGCAGCCGGGCAAGCCGCAGGGCTTCGGCTCGATCGGCCCCGAGCACACCCCGCTGCTCGCCCTGCCCGGCAATCCGGTCTCCTCCTATGTCTCCTTCGAGCTGTTCGTGCGCCCCGCGATCCGCAGGCTGATGGGCCTGCCGGACGTGCACCGGCCGAAGGCGCGCGCCGTGCTCAAGGCGGACGAGCCCCTGTCCTCCCCGGAGGGGAAGCGCCAGTTCCTGCGCGGCGCGTACGACTCCGAGTCCGGCAGCGCCACCCCGGTCGGCGGCGCCGGCTCCCATCTGATCGCGGCGCTCGCCCATGCCGACTGCCTGATCGTCGTGCCGGAGTCCGACACCTCCATGGAGCCGGGCGCCGAGGTCGAGGTGGTTCTCCTGGGGTGAGGCGGGCGGTCCTCCTGGGGTGGCGGGCGAGCAGTGGCGGTACCGTGTCTGCCCACACAGGCCCCACGGGCCCGGACCGGGAGCACAGGCGCAGAATGAGTACGCAAGGCAGGCTGACGCACATCGACGAGGCGGGGGCGGCCCGCATGGTCGACGTCTCCCAGAAGGACGTGACAGCGCGCACCGCGCGGGCCACCGGCCGGGTCCTGGTCTCCCCGCGAGTGGTGGAACTGTTGCGCGGTGAGGGCGTCCCCAAGGGCGACGCGCTCGCCACGGCCCGGATCGCGGGGATCATGGGCTCAAAGCGCACCCCCGATCTGATTCCGCTGTGCCATCCGCTCGCCGTCTCCGGGGTGAAGCTGGACCTCTCCGTCGCGGACGACGCGGTCGAGATCGCCGCCACCGTCAAGACGACGGACCGCACGGGTGTGGAGATGGAGGCGCTCACCGCGGTCTCGGTCGCCGCGCTGACCGTCGTCGACATGGTCAAGGCGGTCGACAAGGCGGCGGTCATCACGGACATCCGGGTCGAGGAGAAGACGGGCGGCAAGTCCGGCGACTGGTCACGGGAGGCGGCACCCGGGCGCGACGCGGCGTCCGGGGAGGCGGCCGGGAAGCAGGACGCGGCGCAAGAGGAGGCCGGATCATGACGGCCGTCGAACCGGGCCGGGCCCACCGCGCCGGCCAGGACGCGTCCCGGCAGGACCGTGCCGCACCGGGCGCCGTGCCCGGGTCCGGCCCCGGCGGCGCGCAGCCCGCGCCGTACCGCGCGCTCGTCGTCACCGCCTCCAACCGCGCCGCGGCAGGGGTGTACGAGGACACGGGCGGGCCCCTCATCGCCGAGGCGCTGGCCTCCTTCGGCTTCGCCGTGGACGGTCCCCGGGTCGTCCCCGACGGTGACCCGGTGGGCCAGACGCTGCGCGAGGGCGTGGCCGCCGGGTACGACGTCATCCTCACCACCGGCGGAACCGGCATCTCGCCCACCGACCGCACCCCGGACGTCACCCGCGCGCTCCTCGATCACGAGATCCCCGGAATCCCCGAGGCGATCCGGGCCCACGGCCGCGCAAAAGTGCCCACCGCCGCCCTGTCCCGCGGGGTCGCCGGTGTGGCCGGCGGCACGCTCATCGTGAACCTGCCGGGCTCGACCGGCGGGGTACGCGACGGGCTCGCCGTACTCGAACAGCTCCTGCGCCATGCCGTCGACCAGCTCCGTGGCGGCGACCATCCCCGGCCGTCATGAGAGTCTCCTGGCCGGTGACGCTGGCGGACGGCGATGTGACCCTCCGCCCCATAAGGGTGCGCGACCAGCGGGACTGGCGTGAGGTCAACCGGCGCAACCGCGACTGGCTGCGCCCATGGGAGGCGACGATCCCGCCGCCCGCACCCAGCGGGCCTGTCGCCCAGCGCCCGACGTACCGCCAGATGGTCCGCCATCTGCGGGCCGAGGCGAACGCGGGGCGCATGCTGCCCTTCGTCATCGAGTACCAGGGCCGTCTGGTGGGCCAGCTGACGGTCGCAGGGATCACCTGGGGCTCGATGTGCTCGGGCCATGTCGGCTACTGGGTGGACCGGGAGGTCGCGGGCCGCGGGGTCATGCCCACCGCCGTCGCGCTCGCCGTCGACCACTGCTTCCGTACGGTCGGGCTGCACCGGATGGAAGTCTGCATTCGTCCGGAGAACGGTCCGAGCCGCCGGGTGGTGGAGAAACTCGGATTCCGCGAAGAGGGGCTGCGCCCCCGTTATCTCCACATCGACGGTGCGTGGCGGGACCATCTGGTCTTCGCGCTGACGGCCGAGGAGGTGCCGGAGGGGCTGCTTCACCGCTGGCACCAGGCGCGACCAGGAACAGCTCGGAAAATAAAATAAATGTTCGAAATCGATCACTGTCGACCATGAGGTGATCCGAACAATCGCAAAAAAAGTCCGTGATATCAGCCAGATCGTGCGACACACCGGGCCAATTGGCGGATCCCCTTGCGCGAATCCCTCTACGGTGTGATGCGTGAGCAGCAGCGGCCTCATCTATGCAGTCATCGTCGGGGCCTGGGCCGCCTACTTGGTGCCGATGTGGCTCCGCAGGCAGGACGAGCTCAACGAAGCCCGTCCCACGGAACGCTTCTCCACCGCCATCCGGCTGCTGTCCGGACGTGCGGCGATGGAGCGCCGGTATGCCAAGGAGCTGCGTGAGCGCACCGCCGAGCAGCCCGAGCCCGAGGTGGACCCGGACGCCGTCACGGACCGCTTGAGTTCCGTGGACGTCCGGGCCTTCGCCGCGCCCCCGGCCCGTACGGAAGCCCGCCTCGAGATGCCGGAGCGCCCCCCGGCGCCGAAGGGTGAAGCAGGTCCGCCGGCCAAGGCGCGGCCGGCCAAGCGCCCCGGCGTTCCGAACCGGGCCGCGATCGAGCGTGCCCGGCGCAGCCGGGTCCTGGCCCGTCGCAGACGGACGATCACGGTCCTCTTCATGGTCTTCACGGCGGGCTCGATCGTCGCGGCGGTCGGCGGGCTCGGCCTGCTGTGGGCCCCGCTCGTACCGGCACTGCTGCTGAGCCTCTACATCATCCATTTGCGGGGGCAGGAACGGCGGCGCTTCGCGTTCACCATGGACCGGCGCAGGGCCGAGGCCGCGGCCCAGCGGCTGCGCGAGAGCCGTCCGCGGCGGCACCAGCCGGCGGCGGATGCGGCGGCGGAGCAGGACGAAGGGTCCGCCGCGCGGGCCGAACCGGAGCCGGCTCCCCAGCTCTCCCCCCAGGAGGCCGGCCGCCGTGCGCTGGTCGAGCAGACCGACCACGCCGAGTGGGTGGACCAGCAGCGCGAGCGCGGCCCGGCCCGGGGCGACAGCTGGGAACCGGTCCCGGTCCCGCTGCCGACCTATGTGACGGCTCCGGTCGCCCCGCGCGCCTACAGCGGTGTGGACATCAGCGACCCGGAGACCTGGAGCTCGGCCCGGTCCTCGACGGCCGAGCCGACCCAGGCCCAGGCCCAGGCACACGCCGAGGCGGACCCCGACGCGGCGTCCCCCGCCGCCGACGGTTCCCCGAAGCGTCGCCCGCCCTCGCCCCGCCGTCCGCGCGAACACGGCCGCACCCCGCTCTTCGACCAGTACGCGGACGAGGACAGACCGCGTGCCGCCAACGAGTGACATCGCCCCGGGACGGGGTCCGTGACCAGCAGGGAACGGATTTCCAAGCACCCCGATCGGGATGCTAGAGTTTCACTCGTTGCAAGGGCCTGTGGCGCAGTCTGGTAGCGCACCTCGTTCGCATCGAGGGGGTCTGGGGTTCAAATCCCCACAGGTCCACCGCAGCTGAGAGCCACTGTCGGAGTCATCCGACAGTGGCTCTCTCCTGTCGTGCACCAACTGACGGTTGATCCGCTGCGGCTGGTGCCCGATCGGATGTCCGGCAGATCCTGGACGCGGTCAGCAGCGACGGGTCTGGTACGGCACGGGGGCGGTTTCCGGTTCGCTCGGTGTCGGGCACCGGCTCAAAGCGACGAGGAAGGTCAGTACGATTCCGCCTGCCACGACGAAGAGCGTGGTGCTGATGCCGTCGGCGGCGGCGATTCGAAGCTGTTCACCGGAGAGGCCGTCAAGGCCGGCAGTCGCCACCAGGACGAGGACGGCGAGGCCGACAGCCGCGCCCACGCCTGAGCCGGTGGAGGCAATGCCGGAGGCGATGCCTTGTTCCCGGTCGGGGACTCCGGTGGCGGCGGCGATGAACATGGTGGTGAAGACCACCCCGTCGCCGATGCTGAGCGCCACGAGGCCGGGGACGAGTTCGATGTACGTGCCGTCCGGCGTGACCGTGAGGCCGAGCGCAACCGCACCGAGCGCACCGACGGCGAGGGCTGCGGCCAGCGTGCGCCTGAGACCGAACCGCGTCACGAGCCGGCCTGCGGTTGTCGAGCCGGCCACCACCACCGCCGTGGGGATGACGAAGCAGGCGCCGGTCTGCAATGCGTCGTAGCCCAGAACCTCCTGGAAGTAGATGGACAGGAAATAGAGCACGGAGCCGAAGGTCGCCATGAACAGGAACGCGATGACGACGCCGGTGACCAGGTTGGGGTTGGAGAGCAGCCGGAGTGGCATGAGCGGGTCGTAGCTGCGCCGCTCGATGAAGACGAAAGCTTCGAGCAGCAGCAGTCCCGCCGCTGCGCTGACCAGGATGGCCGGCGAAAGCCAGCCCAGTCCGGGGCCTTGCACGAGGGCGAACACGATGAGCGTGACGCCGAGTGTGACGCTGAGCGCACCGGGCAGGTCGAACGTGCGGCCCTTCTCGCGTTCACCGTCCCGGGGGATCAGAACGAAGGCGAGCAGCAGCGCGGGGCCGGCCAGGACGACGTTGACGAAGAAGACCGCTTCCCAGCCGAACGCCTGCGTCAGGAGACCGCCGAGCAGCACACCGATGACGAGTCCTGCCGCGCCCGACCCTCCCCAGATTCCCAGTGCGCGGTTGCGGGCCGGGCCTTCGGCGAAGGTGGTGTTGATGAGTGCCAGAGTGGTGGGGAAGACGAGCGCTCCGCCGAGACCTTGGACCGCGCGGGCGACGAGGAGCATTCCGGCGCTGGTCGCGAGTCCTCCCACAAGCGCTGCCCCGGCATAGAGGGCGAGGCCGGTGGCCAGGATGCGGCGTCGTCCGAGCAGGTCGGCGGCACGCCCGCCGAACAGCAGGAAGCCGGCCGAGGCCACTGCGTAGGCGCTGATGACCGACTGGAGAGTCTGCGCGGAATAGCCGAGGTCGCGTGCGATGTCGGGGAGTGCCACGACCACGATGTACTGGTCGAGCGAAACGATCAGCATGGCGAAGGACAGGAGCACCAGAGTCGCTGTCCCACGGTTCCAGCCGAAGTTGCCGGGCGCAGATGATGTCTCCATGGGGCGCACGGCAGCACTCCTGATGATCGGTCAAGTCTGCGCTCACGGCATGCGGGGAAGAACCGTCTGATGCGGGGCGGCCGGCCCCGCCGGGAAGGACGGTTGCCCAGACCCTATACAGCTCGCCCTCACCAACCCCGTCAACGACCCACGCTCGTCGGACGGCGCCCACGCACCCGGTCTTCGAGGCCGTCGCACTCACGAGCCGGCTCCGACGCGGCGATACGGCCGACCGTGGTGCCGGGCAGCACTCTTGACTGTCCGTCGGCCCGGGTCGACGTCACATCCAGCGGGCGCGGGAGGTCCGGGTGCCATCCGCCACCCCCTGTCTTCGCCGTTCCTCTGTGCGGAGGGAGGGGCGCCAGAGGTCCCGAACCCCCTTCCCTTGTCGATCGGTTGCCGTCATGCGCGTCCGCGCTGGTGGCGTGCCGGCGCCTGCCCGCGGTGCGGTGTGGTGCACGTCATGGTGCAGGGTCCGCCGAATCCCCGCGAAGGTCATGACGGGTGTGGGAAAGTACGCCCGGTTGTTACTCGCTGGTATGGCGCGAGTCCCTTCCCTGTTGCGCGTATCCCCCAAACACACGCTCCGAGGATCTCCTGCATGCGTAAGTTCCCGGTCAGAAATGTCGCTTTAGCGTCATTGGTCACCGTTTCCCTGCTCGCCACCGGCTGTTCGGCCGATACCGGGGCGTCGTCCCCGGTCGCGGCCGGCGCCGAGGCGTCGCGCCCCCTCACATCCGCCACCCCCGAGGCAAGTCCCTCACGGCAGCTCGCCGTGGCCGGCGTGCCCGAGGGTGAGCCGACCGCCGTCGCCCGGGTGGGCAAGGACGGCCAGGCCAAGAAGTCGCCGCTGAAGGTCGCCTCGTACGACCGCGGCAGCCGGCGTGCCGTCATATCGGGGGCGGGCAAGGCGCCGTCGGCGTCGCCCGCGCCCGGCAAGAGCACGCCCGGCAAGAGTGTCCCCGCCGCGGAGACCGCTCCCGCCGTCGGCGACATCATCGCCAGCGGACCCGCTCCCGGCGCTCCCGACGGACTGCTCGCCAAGGTCACCGAGGTGGCCGGGCAGAGCGAGAAGGGCACCGAGGTGAGGACCGCGCCGACGACGCTCGGCGCGCTGCTCGGTGACGACAAGGCGGACGGGGCAGTGCCGGTCGACCCGGCCACGGTCGATGTCGAGCCGCTGGTGAAGGGCGTGAAGGTCTCCTGGGCGAAGGCCGGGGACATCACGGCCGGCCCCCAGGGTGCGAACGTGCCCCTCGGCAGTCTGCGGATCGACGTCGGCGGTTCGGTCCCGCTCCCGGTCTCCGAAGACGCTCCCGTGCAGGGGGCGGCGTCGGTCGCGGGCTATGTGCAGCTCGCGCCCAAGGTCGAGTTTTCCTACGACGGGTCCTCCGTCCTCTCGCCGGACTCGGCGTTCCTGGGGCTCACGGGTGACTGGGCCTCCCAGTGGGAGCTCAAGGGCAAGGCCGTCGCGGGCGGCAAGCCGGTGCGGATCCCGTTCGCCAAACTGCATGCCGACCCGGTGATCCAGGTCGGCCCGGTGCCCGTCGTGGTCAATCTCGACCTCACCGCCTACGTCCAGGTGGCCGCGGACGGCAGCGTCACCGTCGAGGTCAAGCAGGACCTCAAGGGCGACTTCCGGGTCGGCGGCAGCTACTCGAAGGCCGGCGGATGGAAGCCGGTCGGCACGGCCGACATGACCGGCACCCCGGTCCGCGCCAAGGTGACCGCGGCGGGCAAGGTGAAGGCCGCCCTCGGGGTCGAGGCAGGTATCGGGCTGTACGGCGCGGTCGGCGTCACCGCCGACCTCGCTCCCTATGTGCGCGGCGAGGCGAGCGCGACCGCCACGCCCACGTCCGTGGCCGGGGCCTGGAAGCTCCACGGCGGGGTCGACCTGAGCGGATGGCTGCAGCTGCAGTTGTCCATCTTCGGTACGCCCGTCTTCCAGCACCGCATCCCGCTGGGCTCGCTGAACCGTGAGTGGCTGCTGGCACAGGGCGGGGGCGCCGTCGCCTGACGCGTCGCACGGCCGACACGCGAGCCCCTGCCGGACGTTCCGGCAGGGGCTCGTGCGTCATCGAAGGGTGCTGGGGTGGCATCGGACGAGACCGGCAGGGAGCGCCGCGCCCCCGCCCCACTCATCCGGCGGGCGGCACGCTCAGGAGACCTGGGCCTTGTCGTAGACCGCCTTCGCCTCATTGCCGAAGTACGGGCCGAACATCCGGTTCGGCAGGAAGATGTAGCCGAAGCTGTTCACCGAGGCCTGCAGACCGGTGCCGGTCGCCTCGTTGAACGAGGTGAACCACGGGCCCCCGCTGGAGCCGCCCGTCATGTTGCAGCCCAGGCTGTGGTCCTTGGAGAACAGGAAGTCCCGGGAGCTGTTCCCGCTGCAGTGGATGAGCCTGGAGCCGTCGTAGGGGGCGGCCGCGGGGAAGCCGAAGGCGTACATCGGCTTGTTGTAGCCGCCGTTGAAGCTCAGTCCCTGTGCCCCGACCGTCGCGGCGAGCGTCTTGCCGTTCAGCGGGGCGACGACCGCCGCGCCCACGTCGTAGTTGATGTCCTCGCTCGCCGCCCACTGGTCGGTGGCCAGCGTCCTGGTCGCGCTCCACTGGCCGTACGGGGCCTGGCCGTTGTCGTATCCGGGCACGAAGACCCAGTTGGTGTGCCAGGCGCCCTGGTACTTCACGCAGTGGCCGGCGGTGATGACCGTGCTGCCGTTCTGGCTGGTCACCGAGTTGCCGGAGCAGGAGGCCGTACGGCCCTGCATGGTGAAGAACACCCGGCCGGACGTCTTCACGACCGCGCCGCCGCTGCTCCACGGTCCGCCGGGCTGCGGGAACGCGGTGGGGGCGATGACGGTCTCCTCGCCGCCGGGCGCGGGGGACTTGAGGGCGCCGGGCCCGACCGGGAGGAGATCGAGCGGGGTGGCGGCGCGCATCCGTTCGGCGGTCCAGAAGCCCTTGGCCGCCTGCTTCGGTGCGAAGGAGGCGGGGGAGGGGGCGGGTGCGGGGGCGGCGCCGGCGGAGGTGGCCGACAGCGCCCCGGCCAACAGGGCGGTGACGGCCAACAGGGCTGCGGTGGCAGTGCGATGGCGTCTCACGCATGTCTCCTTCTGCCGTGCCCGCCCCTCAGCGCGCAGGGGCGGGGTGGGGGATGAGGCGGTGCGGATCGGCGTGCGTGAGGCAGAGTGCCACGGGAAGCTTAGAAATGTCAGGGGCGCGACAAGGGCTTGGCCATGCAGCGGCTGCTCTCGTACTCCCGGTAGTGGCCGAATTTGGCGCACGGAAGATAGCCGCAGGAGGTGTACAGCGCGATCGCCTCGGGCTGCATGTCACCGGTCTCCAGCACCATCCGGATGCGGCCGGCGGACCGGGCGTCCTCCTCCAGGGCGGCGAGGATCCGGCGGGCGAGACCCAGACCCCGTGCCTCGGGGATCACATACATGCGCTTGAGCTCGGCGTCCCCGTCCGCGTAGCCGAACGGGCCCGCGTCCTGGGTGCGCCAGCCGCCGGTCGCGAGAGCGCGGCCGTCCTCGTCGTACGCGATCAGATACAGGCCCTTCGGGGGCACGAACATCGAGGGGTCGAGGGGTGTGGCGTCCCCCTCCTCGTCCCCGTACCGCTCGATGTATTCGAGCTGGACCTGGTCGTTGAGCTTGACGGCGTCGGGGTGATCGAAGGCGACTGTTCTGACATGCATGCCGAGAAGCGTACGTGTATGCGAATGCGGGCGGTCGGTATGGTGCCGTGGTGCTCACCGTGACATCCGTGAATGTGAATGGGATCCGCGCCGCCGCGAAGAAGGGCTTCGTCCAGTGGCTGGCCGGTACGTCCGCCGATGCCGTCTGTCTCCAGGAGGTACGCGCCGAGGCGGATCAGCTGCCGGCCGCCGTGCGTGACGTGGAGGGCTGGTACACGGTGTACGCCCCGGCCGCGGCGAAGGGCCGCGCGGGGGTCGCGCTGTACACGCGGCGCGAGCCGGACGACGTGCGGATCGGTTTCGGATCGAGCGAGTTCGACGGCAGTGGCCGCTATGCCGAGGCGGATCTGCCCGGGGTCACCGTCGCCAGCCTGTATCTGCCGTCCGGCGAGGCCGGCACGGAGAAGCAGGACGAGAAGACGCGCTTCATGAACGAGTTCCTGCCCTATCTGGCCGGGCTCCGGGCCAGGGCGGCGGCGGACGGCCGCGAGGTCGTGGTCTGCGGCGACTGGAACATCGCTCACCAGGAGGCCGACCTCAGGAACTGGAAGGGCAACAAGAAGAACTCCGGCTTTCTCCCCGAGGAACGGGAGTGGCTGACCCGTGTGTACGACGAGGCCGGGTATGTCGACGTGGTGCGCGCGCTCCACCCGGACCGGGAGGGTCCGTACTCGTGGTGGTCCTACCGCGGCCGCGCCTTCGACAACGACACCGGCTGGCGCATCGACCTTCAGGTGGCGACGCCCGGGCTTGCGCGCCGCGCGGTCAAGGCATTTGTCGAGCGGGCGGCCACGCACGGCGAGCGGTGGAGCGACCATGCGCCGGTGACGGCGGTCTACGAACTCTGACCGGCCTGCTGCGCGTTCTCGGCGGCCTCGGGCGCCCTGCGTATACGGCGGTCCATCGCCATGGACAGCTCGGCCTCGACCACGCTCTTCGCCAGCGGGCGCAGCCGCTCCAGTCCGGCGTCGGCGCTGTGGGTGCTCAGCATGGCGGCGAAAAGGTCGGCCAGGGCGTCCGCGTGGACGCGGACCTGGCGGCCTGCCTCCAGCACCGCCGAGAGCGGGACTCCCTCCCGTACCAGCGCCGCCGACACGTCCAGCAGGCGGCGGCTGATGTGCACGATCTCGTCGCCGTCGGTGGCCAGATAGCCGAGCTCCAGCGCTGTGGCCAGGTTCTCGGGGGTGACCTCGCCCTCGAAGTAGTCGGCGAGTGCCTCCGGGGTGAGCCGGACCGGGGTCTCCTCGGTGGGTTCACCGAGCCCGAGCACCTCGCCCACGTCCCGGCCGCTCTCGAACGTGGTGGCCAGGTCGGCGATGCCGGTGAGCGTGTGGCCGCGCTCGAGCAGGGCGGCGATCGTACGGAGACGGGCGAGGTGGTGGTCGTCGTACCAGGCGATCCGGCCCTCGCGGCGGGGTGGCGGCAGGAGACCGCGCTCGCGGTAGAAGCGCACGGTGCGCGCTGTGATGCCGGCCTCCTTGGCCAGTTCCTCCATGCGGTACTCGCGCGCTTCAGTCACAGCAGAAGCCTATGTTGTACCGCCGGTAACTTGTCGCGCCCTGCCCCTACCGCTCGGTATGCCACTGCTCTACTCTCCCAACCATGCCAGTGTTTGCTGGCAACGTCAGTGGGTCCGGCCCGGGACGGTCCGGGACGTTCAGCGGGAGGCGCGGGATGACCGATCAGCAGCACGAGCATGTACGGGTGGCGGTGATCGGATCCGGATTCGGCGGCCTGGGCGCCGCGGTCCGGCTGCGCCGCGAAGGTATCACCGACTTCGTCGTCCTGGAGCGTGCGGACTCGGTGGGCGGCACCTGGCGGGACAACAGCTACCCGGGCTGCGCCTGCGACGTGCCCTCGCACCTCTACTCCTTCTCCTTCGCGCCCAACCCCGACTGGCCGCGCACCTTCTCCGGCCAGGAGCACATCCGCGCCTACCTGGAGCATGTCGCCGACACCTTCGGGCTCCGCCCGCATGTGCGCCTGAACCACGAGGTGCTGATGATGCGCTGGGACACCGACGCCCGGCGCTGGGACATCGAGACCTCGCAGGGCCGGCTCACCGCGGATGTCGTCGTCTCCGCGACCGGGCCGCTGTCCGACCCGAAGATCCCCGAGATCCCGGGCATCACCGAGTTCCCCGGGAAGGTCTTCCACTCCGCCCGCTGGGACCATGACTACGACCTGACCGGCAAGCGCGTCGCCATGGTCGGGACCGGTGCGTCCGCGATCCAGATCGTGCCCTCGATCCAGCCGAAGGCCGGCAGGCTGACCGTCTTCCAGCGCACCCCTCCGTGGGTGATGCCGCGTGTCGACCGGAAGATCACGGCGGCCGAGCGCTGGATGCACCGACAGCTGCCGTTCACCGGTGCCGCCCGGCGCGGACTCCTGTGGGGCATCCGGGAACTGCAGGTACAGGCCTTCACCAAGCGGCCGAACGAACTCGGGCTCATCGAGCGGCTCGCCAAGGCCAATATCGCCAAGCACATCAAGGACCCGGAGCTGCGGGCCAGGCTCACGCCCTCGTACCGCATCGGCTGCAAGCGCATCCTGCTGTCCAGCACGTACTACCCGGCGCTCGCCCGGCCGAATGTGGAGGTGGTCGCCTCCGGACTGCGTGAGGTGCGCGGGTCGACGGTGGTGGGCGCGGACAGGAGCGAGAGAGAGGTCGACGCGATCATCTTCGGTACGGGGTTCCATGTCACGGACATGCCGATCGCCGAGCGGGTCGTCGGCGCGGAGGGCATCACGCTCGCGGAGGCGTGGAAGGACGGGATGGAGTCGCTGCGCGGCGCGACCGCGGCGGGCTTCCCCAACTGGATGACGATCATCGGCCCGAACACGGGACTCGGGAACTCCTCGATGATCCTCATGATCGAGTCCCAGCTGAACTACATGGCCGACTACATGCGGCAGTTGAACGTCCTGGGGGAGGGAACGGTGCTCTCGCCGCGGCCGTCCGCGGTGCACGCGTGGAACCGCAAGGTCCAGGACCGGATGAAGCGGACCGTGTGGAACACCGGCGGCTGCACCAGCTGGTACCTGGACGCCAACGGCCGCAACACCACGATCTGGCCGGGCACCACGGGTGAGTTCCGCAGTGCGACGCGGCAGGTGGACCTCGGGGAGTACGAGGTCGTCCGGGGGCCCAAGGTCGTCGCCGAAGCCGCCGCCGGCAGTGCGGAGGCCGCTCGATGAGCCGGCTGCTCAAGCGCACCGACGCCCCGCCGGTCGCCCGGCGCGAGCTGACCGTCGTCTCCGCCGACGGTTCGCGCATCCACGTCGAGGAACACGGCCCCGAGGGCGCGCCCACCGTGGTGCTCGCCCACGGCTGGACCTGCTCCACGCACTTCTGGGCCGCGCAGATACGGGACCTGGCCGCCGACCACCGCGTGATCGCGTACGACCAGCGCGGCCACGGCCGTTCGCCGGCGGTGCCCGGCGGCTACAGCACCGACGCGCTCGCCGACGACCTGGAGGCCGTGCTCGCGGCCGTCCTGGCTCAGGGGGAGAAGGCCGTGCTCGGCGGCCACTCCATGGGCGGTATGACGCTGATGGCGGCCTCCGGGCGGGACCGCTTCCGGCAGCACGCGGCCGCCGTACTGCTGTGCAGCACCGGCAGTGCGCGCCTGGTCGACGAGTCGCTGGTGCTGCCTCTGCGGTCCGGGCGGCTGCGCACCAGGCTCACGCAGTTCGTGCTGAGCGCGCCCGCACCGCTCGGCCCGGTCACCGCGCTGTCGAAGCGCATCCTCAAGTACGCCACGATGGGGCCGGGTTCGGCACCGGAGCGGGTCGCCGAATGCGCCCGTATCGTGCACGCCTGCGCCCGCAGGACACGGGTGGCCTGGTCCCACGTCCTCGGCGCACTCGACCTGGACACGGGTGTACGGGGCATGAACGTGCCCGCGATCGTCGTGGGCGGCACCGCGGACCGGCTGACCCCCATGGTGCACTCCCGCCACCTGGCCGCCGCGCTGCCCCAGTGCGTCGAGCTGGTGGAACTTGCCGGAATGGGGCACATGACGCCGGTGGAGGCACCGGAGGCGGTCACGGCCAAGCTCCGCGAGCTGGCCGGCACCTACCTGAACGCGAAGGAGAAGGCCGTATGAGCAGGACGGGTCTGGAAGGACAAGTCGCGGTCGTCACGGGCGCGGCGCGCGGTGTCGGCGAACTGCTGGCCCGCAAACTGTCGGCGCGCGGCACGAAGGTGGCGCTCGTCGGCCTCGAGCCGGACGAGCTCAAGAAGGTCTCGCAGCGGCTGCACGCCGACAACGACTTCTGGCACGCGGACGTCACCGACCACGAGGCGATGACGCGGGTCGCGCAGGAGGTCAAGGAGCGCTTCGGCAAGGTCGACATCGTCGTCGCCAACGCGGGCGTGGCGTCCGGTGGCCCGTTCGTGGACTCCGATCCGGCGGCCTGGCGCCGGGTGATCGAAGTCAACCTGATCGGAAGTGCGGTGACGGGGCGGGCGTTTCTGCCCGTACTGACCGAAAGCCGGGGGTACTTCCTGCAGATCGCTTCGCTGGCCGCCATCACGCCGGCGCCGATGATGACGGCGTACTGCGCGTCCAAGGCGGGCGTCGAGGCGTTCGCACACAGCCTGCGCGCGGAGGTCGGCCACAGGGGAGTCAGGGTCGGGGTCGGCTATCTGTCCTGGACGGACACGGACATGGTGCGGGGCGCCGACCAGGACGAGGTGATGCGGGAGTTGAGGCAGCGGCTGCCGTGGCCGGCGAACCGGACGTACCCGCTGGGTCCGGCGGTGGACCGGATCGTGGCCGGCATCGAGCGCCGCTCCCCGCATGTGTACGCGCAGTGGTGGCTGCGCGGGATGCAGGCGGTGCGCGGTTATCTGCCGGGGCTCGTCGGGACGGTGGGCCAGCGGGAGATGAGGCGCTTCGAGCCGCGGCTGGGCGGTGTGGCGAAGGGGCTCGTGGGGGCGGGCGGAGCGGCCGACGAGTCGGCCCGTACAGGGCGCACGGAGCGTAACTGATCGAAATGCGTGGTGTGTCCGTGCGTGCAAGGCTGGTCGCAGCCCAGGGGGCGTACCCCGCCCCCGACCCCCCTTCTCCCTTCAAGGAGTGACTTCCATGGGCATTCAGGACCAGTTCAAGGACAAGGAACAGCGGCTTGCCGGCCAGGCCAAGCAGGCGCAGCGTGGCGGCAAGCCGGCACCCCAGCAGCAGCCGACGCGAGGCCGACCGCAGCAGGGCCGCCCGGAGTCTCCGCAGCGCGGCTCGCAGTCCCGGGACCAGCGGCGTGAGCGCATGCAGGACGAGATGCACGAGGGCGAGGACAGGACGGACCGGGGCTACGACGCCTGACGAGGCGTACGTGAGGCACGGTTGAACGAGGCGCACCCGCGAGCGCGGGTGCGCCTCTTCCGTGTGCCGTGCTTCTTCTGTGCGACGTGCCGTGCCCCCGCTCCCCGCGCCGCCCTACGGCCGTGGCGGGAGCGGGGGGCGGCGGCGGTTGGGGGTGCCGGAGTAGTCAGGGGGGACAGCGGCAGGAGCGGACTTCAGCATGTCCAGGGCGAGTTGGACGGCATCGTCCAGTTGCGCGTAACGGCCTTCCGCCCAGTCCATGGGCGTGCGCAGCGCATCCAGGTCCGGTTCGACGCCGTGGTTCTCGATCGACCAGCCGTACGCGTCGAACCATGCCGCGTTCATCGGAACCGTGATCACCGTGCCGTCCCCCAGGCGGTGGCGGCCCGTCATGCCGACCACGCCGCCCCAGGTGCGGCTGCCCACCACCGGGCCCAGATTGAGGAGTTTGAAGGCCGCTGTGATCATGTCGCCGTCCGACGACGTCGCCTCGTCCGCGATCGCCACCACCGGGCCGCGCGGCGCGTTCGAGGTGTAGGAGACCGGCTGGGCGTTGCGGGTGAGGTCCCAGCCCAGGATCTTGCGGGTCAGCTTCTCGATGACCAGCTCGCTGATGTGGCCTCCGGCGTTGCCGCGCACGTCCACGATCAGGGCGGGGCGGGACACCTCCAGACGCAGATCCCGGTTGAACTGGGCCCACCCGGAGCCTCCCATGTCCGGGATGTGCAGGTACCCGCACTTGCCGTCGCTCAACTTCCGGACCACCGCACGGCGTTTGGCCACCCAGTCCTGGTAGCGCAGCGGCCGCTCGTCCACCAGCGGCACGATCGCCACCCTGCGAGGCCGCCCGTTCTCGTCGTCCGCCGGGCGGAAGGTCAGCTCGACGGTCGTACCGCCCGCGGCGGACAGCCTCGGGTACGGGCCGGCCACCGGATCCACCGGGCGTCCGTCGACATGGGTGAGGACCGCGCCCTCCCGGATCCCCGCCCCAGCGAGCGGAGAGCGTGCCTTGGAGTCGGACGAGTCACCCGGCAGGATGCGCTTGACCAGCCACTTCCCGTCCCGGCACACGAGGTTCGCGCCGAGCAGGCCCATCGCGCGCTGGTAGTGCGGCGGGCCCTCGTTGCGCCGCGCCGGGGTGACGTACGCATGGGAGGTGCCCAGCTCGCCCAGTACCTCGCGCATCAGATCCGCGAACTCGTCCGGCGACGCGACCCGTTCGACCAGTGGCCGGTACTGCTCCAGCACGGCGTCCCAGTCGATCCCGGACATGTCCGGGTCCCAGAAGAAGTCCCGCATGATGCGGCCCGCCTCGGCGTATGCCTGGCGCCACTCGGTGGGCGGGTCCACCTCGTGCAGGATGCGGCGCATGTCGATGAACACGGTCGAGTCGCTGTCGCCCGTCTCGGTGGCGGGCAGGGCCCTCAGGTCCCCGTCGTCCACGGCGACCAGCCGGCTGCCGTCGCCGCTCACCGAGAACCAGTCCAGGTGGCCGACGAGTTCGGTCTTGCGTGCCTTGGAGATGTCGAAGTGCTCGAGCGTGGGGCGCCCCGATGTGTCCGCCGGATTGACGAAGGTTTCGCCGAGCGCACCGGAGATCGGCCAGCGCAGCCAGACCAGTCCGCCGCCGGCCACCGGGTACAGCGCCGAGTACTTGGACGCGGCGACCGGGAACGGCGTCACCCGGTTCTCCAGGCCCTCGATCTCGACCATCACCGAGCTGTCGCCGGTCTCCTCCAGCGGATCGAGCCCGCCGGCGGCCGGCCGGCCGTCCGGCGAGAGCGCGAAGGGTGAGGGCGTGGCGGACGACAGCGGTACGAGATAGGGGCGGCAGCCCAGCGGGAAGGACAGGTCGCCGGTGTGCACGTCGTACACCGGGTCGAAGCCGCGCCACGACAGGAACGCCAGAAAGCGGCCGTCGCGGGTGAAGACCGGATTCTCGTCCTCGAAGCGGCCGTTGGTGACGTCGACGATCGTGCGGTCGGCGATGTGCGCCATCTTGATCTGGCGCAGGGAGCGCCCGATGCCCGGATGGGACCAGGTCAGCCAGCCGCCGTTGGGGGAGAACGCCATGTCCCGCACCGGCCCGTTGACGGAGTGGATCAGTTCGGTGACCTCGCCGGTGGAATCCTCGGAGGCGTCGAGCAGCAGCAGCCGCCCGTCGTGCGTCGCGATCGCGAGCCGTTCCCCGTCCGGTCCGGAGACCATCTCCTGGACCCGGCCGAGCTGCCCGGAGGCCAGCCGGCGTGCCTCACGGTCGCCGCTGGCCCGCGGCAGATACGCGATCTCGACGGCGTCCTCGCCGTCCGCGTCCGTGACATAGGCGACCTGTCCGCTGCTGCCGAGCATCACCGGCAGCCGGACCCGTACGCCCGGGGTGTCCGCGATGGTCCGGGCGGGTCCGTCGCGGTGCGTGAGCCAGTACAGGCTGCCGCGCACGTTGACGGCGCTGGCCCGCCCGGTCTCGTCGACCGCGACCCCGCCCACATGGTTGGCGGCCGGCACCTGGTACGTACGGCGTCCCGCGCGCGGCCCGCCCAGCCGTACCTCCAGCTTGCGCGGCCGGCCGTCGGGGATGTGCAGGTCGTCGACGATCCACAGGTCGCCCGCGCACTGGTACACGACCCTGCGCCCGTCGCTCGAGGCGTGCCGGGCGTAGAAGGCGTCGTGGTCGGTGTGGCGACGCAGGCCTGTCCCGTCCGGCAGGCAGGAGTACAGATTGCCGACGCCCTCGTGGTCGGACAGGAACGCGATCCGTCCGCCGTCGTCGGGGGACCAGCGCTCGGTGCCCGCACCGCGGATGAACATGGGAGAGTCCAGATGGCCTTCCAGGTCGGCCAGCAGCCGCTCGCCGTGCAGCCACAGACGGCCCGTCGCTCCGCCGCGGTAGCGCTTCCAGGAGGCCGGTTCGTGCGGCGGCTTGCCGGTGAGCAGCAGGGTGCGCCGGTCCCCGCCGGGCAGGTCCGTGACGGCGATGTCCCAGACCGGCCCCCAGGGCAGCTGTCCGCCGGGCGCTCCGTCCGTGGTGACGCTGTAGGCCCAGGAGTAGTACGAGAACGGCTGGCCGTGCGAGGAGACGGCGAGGATGTGACCGTCGGGCGTCCAGCCGCACACCCGGGTGTCGGTCGAACCCCAGTAGCTGAGCCGCCGTGCCGGGCCGCCGTCGACGGGTGCGAGATGGATCTCCGGGTCGAGGCTGCGCCAGGTCGTGTAGGCGATCAGGCTGCCGTCGGGGGAGAAGCGCGGGTGGCCGACCCTGGTCCGGTCGACGGTGACGCGCCAGGCCCGCCCGGGGCGATGGCCCGCCGGCACCAGGGGCGCCACCCACAGGTCGTCCTCGGCCGTGAAGCACAGCAGTTCGTCGTGCAGATGCGGAAATCGGAGATACGCGACATCGTCACTCACCCCCCAATGCTTTCGGTGCCTCGGGGGCGTGGCAACTCGGCCCGCTGCCGCACGCGTGAGCCAGGCCACAAGCGAAACGGTTTCGTTTCGATGGACGTATGGGCTAACTTCGAAGTGTACGAAACCGTTTCGTTCGGCTGGCGCCCGGGAAGGGGACCGTCATGACACGCAGCCGGCTCACCCCCGAGCGCGAGGCAGAGCTGTACAACGCCGTGCTCGACCTGTTGCGCGAGGTGGGTTACGACGCCCTGACCATGGACGCCGTCGCCGCCCGTACCCGCTCCAGCAAGGCCACCCTCTACCGCCAGTGGGGGAGCAAGCCGGAGCTGGTCGCCATGTCGCTGCGGCACAGCAAGCCGGTGGACATCTCGCAGATCGACACCGGCAGCCTGCGCGGCGATTTTCACGAGATGGTCGCGCAGTCGGACGACTGTCAGATGGAGCGGGACACCGCGCTGGTGCGGGGCCTCTCACGGGCGGTCCACGAGAACGACGATCTGCTCCAGGCACTGCGCGAGCTGTTCATCGAACCCGAAATCACCGGACTCGACACCATGCTGCAACGGGCGATCGCCCGCGGCGAGATCGCCGCGGACAACCCCGCACTGAAGTACCTGTCGCACATGCTGGTCGGCGCCTTTGTCGCCCACCCGCTGATCAATGACGAGCCCATGACCCAGGACTTCCTGCGCGACTACCTGGACGCCGTGATGCTCCCCGCACTGGGTCTCCCCGCCCCTGGCGTCTGAGCTCCCCCTCCCCGATCGCACCACCGACAAAGTCCTACCTGACACGCACCGCTCACGTCGTCGGGCTGGTCATGCCTGCCCTAGTCCCAACGACCTGACCGGGAGCCCGTACTCGTGGCCACGTATCTCTACAAACTCGGACGGACCGCCTTCCGGCGGCGCCGACTCGTCGCCTTCATATGGGTGGCGCTGCTGGTACTCGCCGGGGTCGGCGCGGCCTCCGCGTCCACCGCCACCTCCTCCTCCTTCTCCATCCCGGGTACGGAGGCCCAGAAGGCCTTCGACCTGCTCGACGAACGCTTCCCCGGTGGCAGCGCCGACGGGGCGACCGCCCGGGTGGTCTTCAAGGCCCCGGACAGCGAGAAGATGACCGAGGCCGCCAACCGGGCCGAGGTGGACAAGGCGGTCAGCGAGCTGAAGTCCGGCTCCGACCAGATCGCCTCGGTCACCGACCCGTACGCGGCGGGCGCCGTTTCCAAGGACGGCAGGACCGCCTATGTCTCGGTCTCGTACAAGGTCAACGGCATGGAGCTGACCGACGCCGCGCGTGAGGAGCTCCAGGAGACCGGCGCCGAGGCGCGGGAGGCCGGGCTGACCGTCGAGATCGGCGGCGATGCGCTGCAGGCCGCCCCCGAGACCGGGGCGGGCGAGATCATCGGCGTGATCATCGCCGGAGTCGTCCTCGTCATCACCTTCGGCTCCCTGGTCGCGGCGGGACTGCCGCTGCTCACCGCGATCATCGGCGTCGGCATCGGGATCTCCACCATCACCGCGCTGGCGAACGTCCTCGACCTGGGCTCCACCACCGCCACACTGGCCACGATGATCGGCCTGGCGGTCGGTATCGACTACGCGCTGTTCATCGTCTCCCGCTACCGCGCCGAACTGGCCGAGGGACGCGAGCACGAGGACGCCGCCGGACGGGCCGTCGGCACCGCGGGCTCCGCGGTCGTCTTCGCCGGACTGACCGTCGTCATCGCGCTGGTGGGCCTTGCCGTCGTCAACATCCCGATGCTCACCAAGATGGGCTTCGCCGCGGCCGGCACGGTCGTGATCGCCGTCCTCATCGCCCTCACCCTGATCCCCGCCCTGCTCGGCTTCGCGGGCAAGCGGGTGCTGGGCCGCAAGGTGCGCAAGGGCAAGCAGATCAGTGACAAGCCGAACGCCGGCACCCGCTGGGCCAGCTTCGTGCTGCGCCGCCCGGTGGTCGTACTGCTCGCCGGTGTGCTGGGTCTCGGCGCGATCGCCGTTCCGACCGGATCGCTCGAGATGGGCCTGCCCGACGACGGCTCGCAGCCGACGAGCACCACTCAGCGCAAGGCGTACGACCTGCTCTCCGACGGTTTCGGCCCCGGCTTCAACGGCCCGCTCATGGTTGTCGTCGACGGCGACCGGCAGAAGGCGGACCGTACCGTCGAGGTGATCCAGGGCATCGAGGGCGCCGCCGCCGTCACCCCGGCGACACTCAACAAGGCCGGCGACACCGCGATGATCACGGTCGTCCCGAAGGACCGGCCGTCCTCGGCCGCCACCGAGGAGCTCGTCCACTCCATACGGGACGCCGGTGACGACGACGTCCTGGTCACCGGTGCGACCGCGATGAACATCGACTTCTCGCAGCGGATGAACGACGCGCTGCTGCCCTATCTGGCGCTCGTCGTGGGCCTGGCGTTCCTGCTGCTGATGGTGGTATTCCGCTCGGTGCTGGTGCCCCTCAAGGCCGCCCTCGGCTTCCTGCTCTCCGTCGTCGCGGCGCTGGGTGCGGTCGTGGCCGTCTTCCAGTGGGGCTGGCTCGGCTCGCTCTTCGGCGTCGAGCAGACCGGCCCGATCATGTCGATGATGCCGATCTTCATGGTGGGCGTGGTCTTCGGTCTCGCGATGGACTACGAGGTGTTCCTCGTGACCCGGATGCGGGAGGCGTACGTCCACGGAGAGCGGCCCGGCCAGGCCGTTGTCACCGGCTTCCAGCACAGCGCCCGGGTGGTCGTCGCGGCGGCGATCATCATGATCGCTGTCTTCTCCGGCTTCATCGGCTCCAGCGAGCAGATGATCAAGATGATCGGCTTCGGCCTCGCGATCGCTGTCTTCTTCGACGCCTTCGTGGTCCGGATGGCGATCGTCCCGGCGGTGCTGGCCCTGCTGGGCCACAAGGCATGGTGGCTGCCCCGCTGGCTGGACCGGGCGCTGCCCGATGTCGACGTGGAGGGCGAGAAGCTGAACAAGGAACTCGCCGCGACGTCCGTGGACGGGGGCGAGGAGCGGGAGTTGGCGCGCGCCTGATCGCGGGGCGCGGGAATCGGACCCCGGGGGCATCCGGCCGGCGCGGTATCCGCGCCGGCCGGGGCCGGTGAAGGCACCGGCTGAGGCGGGCCCCCGGCGCGACGGCACCGGGGACGGGGTACGTCGCGGACCCGGTGGCCGTATCCGTCAGCCAGTGGCTGCGGGTGCGGCCACCGCGTACGTGTGGCTCAGGAACCGCATCAGCGTCTTGGCGTCGAACTGCACCACGGCGACACCGTCGGGTGTGTGGAACTCCACCACCGCCTGCACCCGACCGCACGGCCAGACGCTGATGTCGCCGACGCTCACCGGCACACGCAGGCCGGTCTCCAGCAGCGCGCGGGGGAAGGTCCACTCCCGGCCGCTGGGAAAGGCGAAGCTCACGGCCTGCGGTTCGGCCGGATCGTAGATCATGGACACGTGCACGGATCGGTACTGAGGAGCGT
Organism: Streptomyces sp. NBC_00390; assembly: GCF_036057275.1. NCBI lineage: Bacteria > Bacillati > Actinomycetota > Actinomycetes > Kitasatosporales > Streptomycetaceae > Streptomyces > Streptomyces sp. NBC_00390. The sequence goes on from NZ_CP107945.1 coordinate 4,967,774, forward strand.
CGGTGACTATCCGGCCCCGGGCGTGTTCTTCGACGGCGGCGGGCATGTGGCGCTCCTCACACTCGTCTGATCTAGTACTTTGTCTTGCTTGTCATCTAATGTCGCATATTTCCCGCTTTGAAACCTTGCCTGTTCTGTAAGTTGTGCGCTCTTGCAAGTCGTTTGCAGGAAGGTTCATCATTGGACGGTTATCCATCTGTCCGAAGCGGAGCAGCCCATGCATGTCCCTGACGGTTTCATCGACGCACCTGTCTCGGTGGCCGCCGGAGTCGTCGCCGCAGGCGCCGTCGCCGTCAGCCTCCGCGGCGCCCGACGTGAACTGGGCGGATCCCCGGTCGCACTGGTGGGGGCCGAACGCACCGCGCCGCTGGCCGGCCTGGTCGCCGCATTCGTCTTCGCGGTGCAGATGCTCAACTTCCCCGTCGCGGCGGGCACCAGCGGACATCTGCTGGGAGGCGCGCTCGCGGCCATACTTGTCGGCCCGTACACCGGGGTCCTGTGCATGGCCGTCGTGCTGCTGATGCAGGGCATCCTCTTCGCGGACGGCGGCCTGACAGCGCTCGGCGTGAACATCACCGTCATGGGCGTGATCACTGTCCTCGTGGCGTACGGGCTGTTCCGCGGCCTGCTCGTGGTCCTGCCCCGTACCCGCCGCTCGGTGACCGCCGCCTCCTTCGCCGCCGCGCTGGTCTCCGTCCCGGCCTCCGCAGCCGCCTTCACCCTGATCTACGCGGTCGGCGGGGTCACCGAGGTCCCGATCGGGTCCGTCTTCACCGCCATGGTCGGCGTGCACACCCTGATCGGTATCGGCGAGGCCACCATCACCATGCTGACCGTCGGTGCAGTCCTCGCGGTGCGGCCGGACCTCGTGTACGGCGCGCGCGGCCTGTCCGCCCCGCTCAAGCTCAGGGTCGGCGGCGAGCTGGTGGACGCTCCGGCCGCCGCCCCAGCCCCGGCCGCCCCACGTTCCCCGCGCAAGGTCTGGCTCGCCGGCCTCGCAACCTCCCTGGTCCTGGCCGGATTCGTGTCCTTCTACGCGTCCGCCGATCCCGACGGCCTGGAGAAGGTCGCCGCGGACAAGGGCTTCGACACGTCGGTCGAGGAGCACGCCGCCGCCGAGTCGCCGCTGGCCGACTACGGCGTCAAGGACATCTCCGACGCCAGGGTTTCCGGCGGCCTCGCGGGTGTGATCGGCGTCGGCGCCACCGTCGTCGTGGGCAGCGGGGTGTTCTACGTGGTGCGGAGGCGGCGTACCGAGGACGCCGGACCCACCGCCGTACCGAGCACCTCGGCCTGACATGGGTTCGGGCCACGCCCACAAGCTCTACCGGCACGGGCACTCGCCGGTCCACGGTCTGCCCGCACACTGCAAGCTGATCGCCGTCCTCGGCTTCGTGCTGGTGGTGGTCTCCACGCCACGCGAGGCGGTCTGGGCCTTCGGGCTGTACGCGGTGCTGCTGGCCGCCGTCGCGGCCGTGGCCCGTGTCCCGGCCGGGTTCATGCTGCGCCGGATGCTCATCGAGATCCCGTTCGTCGCCTTCGCGCTGCTGATGCCGTTCGTCGTGCCCGGCGAGCAGGTCCAGGCCCTCGGGGTCTCGCTCAGCGTCCCGGGCCTGTGGGGGGCGTGGAACATCCTCGCCAAGGGGACCCTCGGCGTCGCCGCCTCCGTGATCCTCGCCTCGACGACCGAACTGCGCGAACTGCTGCTCGGGCTCCAGCGGCTGCGCCTGCCCTCGATGCTGGTCCAGATCGCGTCCTTCATGATCCGCTACAGCGATGTGATCACCGACGAGATGCGCCGGATGTCGATCGCGCGCCGGTCGCGCGGCTTCGAGGCCCGCGGCGTACGACACTGGGGCGTCCTCGCCGCGTCGGCCGGTGCCCTGTTCATCCGCTCCTACGAGCGCGGTGAGCGGGTGCATCTCGCGATGGTCAGCCGGGGATACACCGGGACCATGCCGGTGCTCGACCAAGTGCGGGCGAGCCGGGTCCAGTGGGCCTCGGCCGCCGCGCTGCCGCTGACCGCGCTCGCGGTCTGTCTTCTGGAATGGACCCTATGACCACATCGCCCCCCGCCTCCCTGGAGGTCAGCGGCCTCGCCTACGCCTACCCCGACGGGCACCAGGCACTGTTCGGCGTCGATCTGACGGTCGCGCGCGGCGAGCGGGTCGCCCTGCTCGGCCCGAACGGCGCGGGCAAGACCACCCTCGTCCTGCACCTCAACGGCATCCTCGGCGGGGGCGTCGGCTCGGTCACCGTGGCCGGGCTTCCGGTCGCCAGGGCCAACCTTGCGGAGATCCGCCGGAGGGTCGGGATCGTCTTCCAGGACCCCGACGACCAGTTGTTCATGCCCACGGTCCGGGAGGACGTGGCGTTCGGTCCGGCCGCTGCGGGCCTGCGCGGCGCCGAGCTGGAGGCCCGGGTGACGGCTGCACTGACCAGGGTCGGCATGGAGCGGTTCGCCGACCGGCCGCCGCACCATCTCTCCTTCGGGCAGCGCCGCCGGGTCGCCGTCGCCACCGTGCTCGCGATGGAGCCGGAGATCCTGGTGCTGGACGAGCCCTCGTCGAATCTCGACCCGGCATCGCGCCGTGAACTGGCCGACATTCTGCGCTCGTTGGACGTCACCGTGCTGATGGTCACCCATGATCTGCCGTACGCGCTGGAGCTGTGCCCGCGCTCGGTCATCCTCAGCGCCGGGGTGATCGCCGCCGACGGGTCCACGCAGGGGCTGCTGTGCCACGAGGAGCTGATGCGGGCACACCGGCTGGAGCTGCCGTTCGGCTTCGACCCGAAGTCCGTGACAATGTCCGCGTGAATCAGGACCAGAGGGGGACGGCAGCAGCGGCTTCGCTGCTGCTCGACGATCAGCTGTGCTTCGCGCTGTACGCGGCGCAGCGCGCCGTGACCGGCGCCTACCGCCCGCTTCTCGACGAGATCGGGCTGACCTATCCGCAGTACCTCGCCATGCTGGTGCTCTGGGAGCGCGGCGAGGTGGCGGTCAAGGAGCTCGGCGCCGCGCTGAAGCTCGACTACGGCACCGTTTCACCGCTGCTCAAGCGGCTGGAGGCGGCCGGGCTCGTGCGGCGCGAGCGCTCGGCGACCGACGAGCGGTCGGTGCGGCTGCTGCTCACGGACGCGGGCGGGGCCCTGCGGGAACGCGCCGAGCAGGTGCCGGCCAGGCTGTTGCTGAGCACCGGTCTCCAGGCGTCCGAGATCGCGCGGCTGCGGGCGGACCTGCACCGGCTGGCCGAGCGCGCGGCGGAGGCGGGGACGTCGACCGCGCCGGACACCTCTGAGCGATAACGAAACGTACCCCGGAGTAACAAGAGCGCGCCCGCTCAGATACATTGTGCGCAATGTAATTCTCCCGTCCAGCGGCACTGCCCTGCCATCACCTCGGGGACGCATCGTGAGCGAGCAACTCGACAGCCGGCCTACGAAGATCATGTACGTGGCGGAGGCCACCGCGCACGGCGGTCGTGACGGCTATGTGACCAGCCATGACGGACAGATCGAGCTGCGCCTCGCCATGCCGCCCGCGCTCGGCGGCGACGGCAAGGGCACCAACCCTGAGCAGCTGTTCGCGGCCGGTTACAGCTCCTGCTTCCACAATGCGCTGGTCCTCGTCGGGCGCCGGGCCGGCCTGGACCTGACCGGGTCCACCGTCGCCGCCAAGGTGGGTATCGGCCCCAACAAGGCGCGTGGCTACGGGCTGGCCGTCGCGCTCAGCGTCTCCCTGCCGCTGGTCGACCAGGAGCTGGCGACGCGGCTGGTGTCCGCGGCACACGAGGTCTGCCCGTACTCCAACGCCACCCGCGACAACATCGACGTCTCCATCGTGCTGAGCTGAGCCCGCCCCCGGGGGCAGGGCGCTCGGAACCACGTTGCACCATGGGGGGATGAGCGGGAGTACAGACGCGATGGCCGCCCACGACGATCTCATGACGGTGGCCCGCGGCACGGTGACGGACGCCGGCGACCGGGCGGTGGACGTACGCGGCACGGTGGGCGCACATGGTGCGCCGGTGGACGCACACGGCACGGTGGGCGCACACGGTGCGCCGGTGGACGTGCGCGGCACGGTGGCGGACGGTTTCGAAGCCGTCCGGGACGCCTTCGTGCGCAACTTCGAGCAGCGCGGCGAGCGCGGCGCGGCAGTCGCCGTCTACCGGGACGGCCGCAAGGTCGTCGACCTGTGGGCCGGTACGCGGGACGTCGACGGCACCGAGCCCTGGGTTCTCGACACCGCGCAGATCGTCCGCTCCGCCACCAAGGGCGTCGCCGCGGCCGTGGTCCTGCTGCTCCACCAGCGCGGCCAGATCGACCTGGACGCCCCGGTCGGCACCTACTGGCCCGAGTTCAAGGCGGCCGGCAAGGAGCGGGTCCTCGTACGCCAGCTGCTCTCGCACCGCGCCGGGCTGCCCGTACTGGACCGCCCGCTCACGCCCGCAGAGGCCGAGGACAGCATCACCGGACCCGCGGCGCTCGCGGCCCAGCGCCCCGCCTGGGAGCCCGGCACCACCCACGGCTACCACGCACAGACCTACAGCTGGCTGCTCGGCGAGCTGGTCCTCCGGGTCACCGGCCGCAGCATGGGCCGCTGGGTCGCCGAGGAGATAGCCGGCCCGCTCGGCCTGGACTTCTGGACAGGACTGCCGCTTGAGGAGGCCCACCGGGTCGGCCGGATCGGCCCCGTCGAGGAGCCCGCCACCGCCGAGGGCGGCGGTCTGAAGCTCCGGCCCAAGCGCGCGGTCACCGAGGCCTACGGCGACCCCGCGTCCCTGACCCGCCGCGCCTTCGAGGCCATCCACCCGCTGCCCGACGAGAACGACCCCGCCTACCGGGCCGCCGAACTCCCCGCCTCCAACGGCATCTCCACCGCTCGTGCGCTCGCCCGCTTCTACGCCGCGACGATCGGCGCGGTCGACGGCGGCCACCGGCTGTTCGCCCCCGCCACGCTCACCCTCGCCCGCACCGAGGAGTCCGCGGGCCCCGACAAGGTGCTGTTCGTCCCCACCCGCTTCGGCCTCGGCTTCATGCTGCACGGCCCCGCGTCGCCGCTGCTCGGCCCCGGCTCCTTCGGCCACCCCGGACGCGGCGGCTCCCTCGGCTTCGCCGACCCCGGGTCCGGCATCGCACTGGGCTACGTGACCAACGGCATGCGCAAGGGAGTTACCGCCGATCCCCGTGCCCAGGCGCTCGTCCGGGCGGTACGTTCCGTGCTGTGAAGCGATTCGAGGGATACGGCGTCCTGGTCACCGGCTCGGCCCGCGGCATCGGCGCCGCGATCGCGCGCAGACTCGCCTCCGAGGGCGCCCGGGCCCTGATCGCGGACGTCGACGCGGAGTGCGCGGCGAAGACCGCCGGGGAGATCCCCGGCGCCGACTCCTTCCGCTGCGACGTCGCGGACCGCGAGTCGGTCGAGGCGGCCGTCGCGTACGCCGTGCGGCGCTTCGGCGCCCTCGACGTGCTCGTCAACAACGCCTTCTCGTGCGGCACGGACACTCCTCGCTTCGAGGACGAGCCGGACGACACCTGGCACCGGGACCTGGACATCTGCCTGACCGGCGCCTTCCGGTGCGCCCGCGCCGCACTCCCGCACCTGGCGGCGGGCGGCCGCGGCGCGATCGTCAACATCGGCTCCGTCAACGGTGAACAGGACTTCGGCAACCACGCCTACAGCGCGGCCAAGGCAGGCCTCGCCTCGCTCACCCGCACCCTGGCAGGAGACGCCGCACCGCGCGGAGTGCGCGTCAACCAGGTCACGCCGGGCACGATCCGTACCCGTGCCTGGGAGGGCCGCGATGCGGCCCTCGAGACGCTGAGCCGCCTCTACCCGCTCGGCCGGGTCGGCGAGCCCGAGGACATCGCGGCGGCGGTGGCGTTCCTCGCCTCGCGGGACGCGGCCTGGATCACCGGCACGACACTGCGGGTGGACGGAGGGCTGCTCGCGGTCAACACGGGATTCCAGCAGGCGCTCGCCGCGGAAGCGGCCGAACAGGACGACGACCGCTAGAGGCTCTGTCCGGGCGATCTTGTCGGGCCCGCGGCGACAGCTACGGCACCTCGCTGTGTTGTCGGAGTCGCCCAAGTACGTCCAGTACGAGGGCGATCCTCCGCCTTGCGATGCACCGCATCTGACGCCGCAGGCTGATCCTCGAAGATCGCCCGGACAGGGCCTAGGCCGGCCGCGCGGCGCCCTGCGCACGCCCCGCCCCCGCCGCCAGCACGAAAGTGACCGTGATCAGCAGCGCCCACGCCCCGAACTTCGCCACCGACACCGGCTGCCAGCCCGCCAGCTGGTCCGGGTAGCTCCAGGCGCCCGCGTAGGTCGCGATGTTCTCCGCCACCCACAGGAAGAACCCGATCAGCACGAACGACAGCGCGAGCGGCATCCGGTAGTCGTGCTCGCCCACCCGGAAGCGCACCCAGGTCCCTGCGGTCGCGCACAGCAGCAGCGCCGCCAGCGCCCAGCGGACGTCGGGCAGCCAGTGGTGGCTGAAGAAGTTCAGATAGACCGCACCGGCCAGAACCGCCATGATCCGCGGGCGGTAGCGGTCCAGCCGCAGATCGAACAGATGCCAGGCGCGGCAGACGTAGCTGCCCACGGCCGCGTACAGGAAGCCGCCGTACAGCGGCACGCCCGCGACCTTGGTCAGCGCCTCCTCCGGGTAGCTCCACGAGCCCATCCGCACCTTCACCAGCTCGAAGAGCAGCCCGATCAGATGGCACCCGGCGATGACCGCGGTGTCGCGTGCGCTGTCCCACCCCACCTTCCTGGCAAGCACCGCAAGCCCGATCCCGTACAGCAGCACCAGGTCGTAGCGCGCGACGGGCAGTTCGGGCAGCAGACCCGAGACCGCGATACCGGCGACGAGGGCGACGGCGAAGGCGCAGCAGCGGGCCTGCAGCAGGCCGAAGCGGACCAGCTGACGTGTCCAGTGAGAGATCGTGACCACGGGGGAGAGGACGCCCACTGGGTGCTCTGCGGTTCGTCCCGGACCAGGGTGGCCACCGGCGGCCGGGCGCCGCCGCCGCGGTCACGACGGGCACCGCCGGGGCGATCACCCTGCCCGCCGTCGTCCGCCGACCGTCAACTCGCCTTGAGCATCAGGCCGATGCCGACCACCATCAGCGCCGCCGCCGCGATCCGGGGCAGGCCGAAGCGCTCCTTGAAGAGCAGCGCCCCGATCGCCGCGCCCACGATGATCGACGACTCGCGCAGCGTCGCGATCGGCGCGAGCGGGGCCCGGGTCTGCGCCCACAGCACCAGGCCGTACGCCGCCATCGACATGGCCGCACCGAGCAGGCCGCGTGCCAGATACGGGCGCAGCCTGGCCCCCAGGGCGCCCCGGTGGACGTACAGCGCGTATGCGGGCACCAGCGTGCCCTGCAGGAGCAACAGCCAGGTGACGTAGCCGATCGGCGTACCCGAGGCGCGCACGCCCACCCCGTCGACGACCGTGTACGCGGCGATCGACAGGCCGGTCGCGACAGCGGCGAGCAGCGCCGGCCAGCGCGGGCGCCGTCCCCGGCCGCCCGCGGGTACCTCCCGGGCCAGGGGTGGGGGTACCTCCCGGGCCCCTGGGCCCAGGGGTGGGGGTACCTCCCGGGCCCCTGCGCCCAGGGGTGGGGGTACCTCCCGGGCCCCTGGGCCCAGGGGGAGGATGCCCCACAGCGCGAGCCCCACCAGGCCCGCCGAGGCGAGGACCACCCCCGCCAGCTGCCAGCCGCCGATCCGCTCGTCGACGAACAGCGCCGCGAGGACGGTCACCACCAGCGGAGCCGTACCGCGGGCGATCGGGTACATCTGGCCGAAGTCACCGAGGCTGAACGACCGCATCAGCAGCGCCTGGTAGCCGACGTGCACCAGCGCGGAGACGATCAGATACGGCCACGCACCCGCCTGCGGGAACGGTACGAAGGGGGCGAGCAGCGCTCCCATCACCGCGGCGCCGCCGGCGATCAAGGTGAAGGCGATCACCTGGTCCTTGATGGTGTGCGCCATGGCGTTCCATCCGGCGTGCGTGACCGCCGCCGTCAGGACCGCCGCGGTGACCCAGACCGTCACGCCGTGCGCTCGCGAACGTCCACCAGCGTGCCGCCCGCGTGTGCGATCAGCGTCTTGGGGTCGAGCGGGAAGACCGTGTGCGGGGTCCCGGCCGCGGCCCACACCACGTCGTGGTCGAGCAGCGCCCGGTCGGCCAGCACCCGGGTCCGCGTACGGTGGCCGAACGGCGGTACGCCCCCGATCGCGTAGCCGGTCGTCTCCCGCACCAGATCGGCGGCGGCGCGCTTCACCGACTCCGCGCCCAGTTCGTGGCGCACCCGCTCGACGTCCACCCGGGACGAGCCGTCCATCAGGACCAGTACCGGCACCGAGTCCGCCGCGAAGATCAGCGACTTGACGATCTCGCTGACATCGCAGCCGATGGCCTCGGCCGCCTGCGCCGCGGTGCGCGTGGCGTCGGGGAAGCGCCGAACCGGTACGTCCAGCCCGAGCTCGCGCAGAGCCTCGGCGAAACGGGGATGGGCGCCGGCGGTGTCGTGAGTGCTCATGGCCCGCACGCTAGCGGTAGCTGTACGGGCCATGCGAGTCGGTTCCGGTCCTTGGCCGTCAGCCCGCGCGCAGCACCTGGGCGACGACCGGGCCGGCGGCGTCGCCCCCGTGCCCGCCGGAGTCGACGACGGCGGCCGCGGCGAGGCCGTCGGTGTAGCCGGTGAACCAGCTGTTGGAGTTGCCCTGACCGTCGACCTCCGCAGAACCGGTCTTCGCGCCCTTGTTCCCGCCGACCGAGGCCATGGCGGTGGTCGCCGTCCCACCCCGCGCGGCGGCGCCCATCAACTGCCGCAGGGTCTGGGCCATCCCGGCCGGCATCGGCCGGGCGGTGGCCGGCTCGCGGCCGTCGAGGGCCAGCGGGACGATCACCGGCTGCTTGAACCCCCCGCCCTTCACGGTCGCCGCGATGGACGCCATGTTGAGGGCGTTCATCTGGATCCTGCCCTGGCCGATGTACGAGGCGGCGGTCTCCGCGCCCGTCGACTCGGGCACCGACCCGTCCCGGGTCACGACCCCGGTCTGCCACTCCAGGCCGATGCCGAAGTACTTCTGGGCGGTCTCGCCCAGCGCTGTACCCGCGTTGCCGCCCAGCGGCTTGACCGGCTTGATGAAGGCGGTGTTGCACGAGCGGGCGAAGGCCTGCCGAAGTGTCGCGCCCGGGATGGAGAAGTCCTTGAGGTTGTGGAACTCGCGCTCCCAGGTGACCGTCGGCGGACACTTGACCGGCGAGTCCGGGCCGCTCACCAGCCCCTTGTCCAGCATCATCGCGGTCGTCACGATCTTCATCGTGGAGCCCGGCGCCTGTGCGCCCTGCAGCGCCGTGTTGAAGCCCTCCGCCGGTGTGTTGGCGACCGCCCGGATCCGGCCGGTGCCGGGTTCGATGGCCACGACCGAGGCCTTGCCGTGCTTCTTCACCGCCTGTTCGGCGGCTGCCTGGACCTTGGCGTCCAGATAGGTCTGGAGCTTGCCCTCCTTGCCCTTGGACAGTGTCAGCAGCGTCCGGTCCGGCACGTTCTGGTCCGCCGAGGTGATCGCGAGCTCGATGCCCGGCGTCCCGCCCGCCTTGTCGCCGTACTTGTCGCGCAAGGCGTCCAGGACCGGGCCGAGCGAGGGGTACTTCTCCCTCGTCAGCTCCACACCGTTGCGGTCGACCGCCTTGATGGGCGGGGCCGACGCCCCGGCGGTGGTCAGCGAGGTGCCCTTGGTCAGCTTCGGGTGGACGACGGACGGCTGCCAGTCCACCAGTGCCTTGCCCGTGGTCAGCCCGCGCACCACGGTCAGCTCGGAGTCGTACGTCAAGGGCTTGCTCTTGCCTTCGTACGTCACCGTCGCCTTGACCGTGAACGGCACCTTCGCGCCGACCGCGGGCCCCGGCGTGATCACCGCGTCGGACACATGGGCCTGCGTGCTGTACCCCGTCAGCAGCGGCTCGGCGTCGGCCGCGTTGTTGGTCAGCTGTGCGGCCTCGGGCCCCTTCCCCGCGGCCCATGCCGCGAGGAAGTCCTTCGCGGTCGTCTCGATCTCGTCCGCTCTGGGCGGCCCGGTCTTCTTCGTCGTGGACCCGGCCGTGGTCCCCGGCCCGTCCCCGCTGCCGGTCAGCCCGTTGAACAGGTTGTAGCCCCCGTAGCCGACGCCCCCCGCGACCACGGCAAATATGCCGCCGATGACGGCGACCTTCGCTCCACTGCGCATGACTGCAGTCCCCTCCCCAGAGTTCGTTCGACTCTACGGGGCAGGAGTGACAGGAGAGTTGGTCGTTATCCGACCGCGACCCGGGACCGGGTGCCGGAACATCCGGCCACATGCGTTCTCACGGTGTCTGTGGCACGGCAACGGTCGCGCCGTCGTCCCGGCCGGGCCCTCCCCTTCCGGATCTTGCCCGAACCGCGCCACCCGCACCGTCCGGCGAGGCCGTCTTTGAATGCCGCGGTTAACGCGCGCTTACGTAGTCGAATTAAGTGGTTTCACCGAGGCGCTCGGCCGTTGCTCCGCGAAAGGGTGAGGGCGTTCTGGGAGGCGGGACAATTCCGAGGCTCTCGTCACGTGACGGTGAAGCCGGAGGTTTCGCGTCTCCCGCGGAAGTCGGTCTCACAAGGTGAGACTTCCTCAACTAGCTTTGTGGAGATGGATCATGCGCTTACCTGCCCTGTCTGTCACCGTCGCGGTCGTGGCCGCGACGGTAGCGGGAGGAGCGGCTCCGGCTGCTGCCGACACCTTGGTCAGCACGGTCAACCTGGAGGCCGGTGCCGGCCTCCACCACAGTTCCGCGACTGTGACCTATGAACACGTCGACGGTGCGGTGAACTCGGTCAAGATCATTTCGCTGCAGGCCTACTCCGGCGAGCGCGACTGCGTCTGGGTGGAGTGGAACGACCCGAAGGACGTGGGGGACGGTTGGACCGCCCTCAACTCCGAGCCTCCGTGTTACGGCGGCAGCATGGGGGAGACGCTCGACCGGATCATCAAGGCGCCCAAGGGTCATCAGCTCAAGGTGCGCCTGGCCGCTTACCACGACGGCGGGGTTGAAGTGATCCACAAGGACATCGCAAAGCTCTAGCCAGGTCCTTCCTTTGGGATCACCTCGCTGACCGGATGAAGATGGTGTGGACTCCGGCGAGGTGGACGGTCGCGGTCTTGTCGTAGCGGGTGGCCAGGCCGCGCCACCGTTTGAGCTTGTTGATGCAGCGTTCGACGGTACTGCGTCGCTTGTATGCCTCGCGGTCGAGGCCGGCGGACGGCCTCCGTGGCTGCCCGGACGTTTGCGGTTCGCAGCTTGGTCGGCGGGCTGCGGGATCACGGTGCGGATCCCGCGACATCGTGGGCGGGCCCGGTGCCCTGAGGCGCCGGGCCCGTCGTCGTCCCTGCTAGACCCAGGTGTCCAGCCACATCCGGTTGCGCCACTCGTCGAGCGGGATCGTCTGGCCGGTGTAGATCGGATAGAAGTAGATGAAGTCTCGCCTTTTGGTTGGACGCAGCCCTGACCAGGTCTTTCGTTACTGGCTGGGCCGTTTCACTCCCCGTGGGCCGTCTCTGGGCCGCAACTCTTGGGGCCGCCATACGCATGTGGTGCCGGGACCGCCAACGTTCGCCTGACGGGCGCGTGGCGGGCCGGTGACAGGACCCGCCTGGCAGAGGCAAGCGTTAGGCAGCTTCTTCTTCTTCTTCCATGGCCGCTCGTTCTGCAAGCCTGATAGTCGCTTCGAGCAACTCCAGGTCGGCATCCGTCAGCTCGCTCCCGGCTGCCGCTGCGTCGAGCCGCAGGGTCAGATCAAGGATCTCAGTACCTGGCTGACCGGCTGTCCAGATCAGGATGTGTCGGCTCTGGTCCCGAGGAATTCGGGCTGGCAGGTGACGCTTCCCCCGCTCGTGCAGCTCACGGGAGATGTCTTCAACCACCCGTGACCCCAAGCGCTGATGCCCCAAGTTCAGGCGCAGACTGTGCAAGGAGAGTCTGATCGTCGGGAGAGGCAGACTCATCAGCTCAAGCATTAGCTCTCGATCCCTGTGCGACATGATGCTTCCCCTCCGGTGGCGTGCATGAGCCCGGGCCCCCGGGCCGATGGAGCACCTAGTCTGGCGGAGCGGCAGGCCCGCTGTGGTCAGCTTGGCATCCAGATTGGCAAGCAATCCCGACACAATGGTGCCGCTGCAAAGTGCGGCGGCAAGGACCGCGATGACGGGAGAGCCTGATGACATCCCCTCACTACAGGTGGCAGGGCTTCCTGCCCCCGACACTTCGCGACCGAACGGCTGGGCGAATCATGATGGCAGCCGCGGTGCTCGCCCTCGTGGTGATAGTTGGGGGAGCTTTGGCTGACATGGGCAGTGAGGAGACGCCACGCATCGATCTGCCTGGCTACGCCCAGGGGTACGAGGATGGCCGCGAGATGAATCAGCGGGGCCTCTATTCCTCCGATCGGCAGGAAGCGCAGCGACGCTGCAATCACGCTGCCTCGGCTGTTTACATCAGTGACGGTGAGCTTCAGCAAGAGGGTTGGCACGACGGCTGCCTGGACGGGCTGCAAGGCAACCCTCGTCGTGATTAGCCGTCAGTTGGCGAGCCTGTCACCCGATAAGGCTCGATAGATCTGGAAGAGATTGTCCACTGCCTTGCGGGTACGGCCTTCGCTGCTTGGCATCAGATGTGTGTAGGTCCGCAGGGTGAAACCCGGGTCCGAGTGACCGAGGTACTGACTCAGGGCCCGGATGTTTTCGCCGGCGTCCAGAAGCACGGACGCGTAGAAGTGCCTCAGCGCATGCATGCCGTGCTCGCGCGCTGCTGCGTACCGCTGGCCCTTCTCGGGCCAGGGGATGATGCCGGCGGTAGCGAGGGCGGGCTTCCACATGTGGTCGTCGAAGTGGTTTGCGCGCACGAAGTCTCCGGTGGAACCGCTGAAAATGAGGGCCTTTGTCACCGTCGGCCCATCGGGTGTGCGCCACGGCAGGGTGACCTTGATCGGCGGATACTTCTCGGAGTGCGTGAGGATGGCATCTGCGACGGAGCGGGGGAGTGGAACGTCCCGGGTCTTGCCACCTTTCGGTGGGGCGAACACAAACGTTCCGCGAATCCGCTTCAGCTGATGCCGTTTGGCGACCCATCCGCCATCAAAGTCCAACTCGTCTTCGGAAAGCCCGAGCACCTCGCCTTGACGTAGTCCACAGCCGCTCCCGACATCGACGGTCGCGCGAAGATGCTCGGGCAGCGCTCCACGGACAGAGAGCACCTGCTTTGCAGTCCACGGAGTGACACGGGGCTGGCTTCCCTTCGGCGTCTGCACCGAGCGTGCCTGACAGGGGTTCTTCGGGAGCAGGGCGTCGTCCACAGCCGCGCTGAGCGCTGCTGAGACGGTGCCGAAGATGATTCGACGGTGCGAGGCGGAAGGAACGTTGGCTTCGAGCTCCCCGAGCCATGCGCGGATGTGACCGGGCTGGAACGAGGCAATCGGTCGCGTACCGATGTACGGGTAGGCGTGCAGCCGCAGCCGACGCTGGGCCGCTTCTCGGCTGTTGATCTCAGTAGTGTGAGTCGCAACCCACTTCTCCGCGAACTGCTGGAAAGTGATGCGCGCGGCGCGAGGGTCGATGTACTGCCCGCGTGACATGTCAGCGGCAGTCTCGGTGAGCCATTTCTCGGCCATGCGCTTCTGGCGATCGGGGAAGGACTTGCTCTTCTCGGTACCGTCCGGACCCACGTAGCGGGCGCGATAGCGCATCCCGGTGCCGTGGCGGTCTGTCTTGACCCGTCGGGCCTTGCCGTCGGGGTTGGTCTCGGTCTTGTACCAGCGGTCTTGGATGTGGCCTGCCATGTGTTCTCGCGTCTCCTGAAATGGCCCGCAGGGCGACGCCTGGTGGCGTCGCCCTGCGGGGTGCTCGGTCTGAGGTTGGTCAAGCGGCCATGTCGGCGGCCATGCGTTCGGTGGTCCAGCGTTGGACGGCGGCGGGGTCGTAGCGGAGGTGTTTGCCGACGCGGAATCCGGGCGGGCCGGTGCGCTTCTTGCGCCACTGGTAGACGGTCTCCAGGGGCACGTCGAACAGTTCGGCGATGTTGTCGGGGGTGAGGTAGCGGTCCGGGAGCCCGGCTCGCAACGTGCTTGTGACGGACGCCATGGTGGTGTCTCCTCGCTCCGGGAGGTTGTCCCTCCCCCTCTGAGGTCCGCTACATCCGCTACGCCGCTACATGGCAGGTCAGCGGCAGGTTTTGTGTAGCGGATAGGTCGGATGTAGCGGCTACGGCCGTTTCGTGGCGCGCGGGCCGTGGCCGCTACATCGGGGATTGCCGCTACAGGTTTTGTGCCTGTGAGCTGGGCTGTAGCGGCTGTAGCGGGAGTAGCGGACTCTCAGGAGCGGGGGCGCAGTAGCGCTGCCATGCGTCGGTGAGGTCTTCGCTGTAGTAGCCCTTGAGGACGCCGCCGGTGGTGCGGATGTTGCGGGAGGCGATCGGTTCGTTGTCGGCGGTCATGTACTCACCGAGCATCCGGGACAGGCGCCGGTTGTCGAGGGGCTTGCCGTTGAGGTCGGCCCACGGGGCGTCGTCGAGGGAGTTGAGGCGGTCGAGGATCGCGATGGTGGGCAGCCGGTCCACCCCGATCATCACGTGGTCGCGGAGGTCGGTGAGCAGCCGGACGCCCAGGCTGCCTTTGTCGTTGACCTGTGATGCCTTGACCAGTTCGACGCAGGCGGCGCGGGCCCGTCGGGGCCAGTCTCCCCCGGCGGCGTCTGCGACGGCGAGCAGTGGTTCCCACACGTCGGCGGGCCGGTCGGAGACTCCTTCGGGCATCTCCGGCCAGGCTCCCATGACCCAGCCGTGGGCCTGCTCGGCCCACGTGGCGAGGCGTTGGCGCAGGGCGACGCCTTCCTTCTCGTGAAGCCGGGCGCGGAAGGGTTCGACCTTCTCGTTCCTGGCCCGCCTGCGCATGCGGATGATGACGGAGCGGGTCAGGATCGTGTCCGGCAGGGAGCCGAGTCCGGCGACGGCGACGGCCGCATAGGAGGGGAACGGCGTCACGGTCTGGCTGTCCCCGACACACCGGTAGGTGACCCCGGTGCGGCGGTGTCCAGCGTTCAGGAAGCCGCGCAGCTCTTCGTTGTCCCCGGCCTTGGGCCCAAAGATGGTGTCGATCTCGTCGAAGAGGATCGAGGGCCGCCCGTCCGGGCCGGACACCGCGCGGAACAAGGCGGCGGCGGATGCGTTCACCGCCACCATCGGACGCGGCACGAGGGTTTCCACGATCTCCAGCGCACGGGACTTACCCGACCCTGGTTCTGGGGACAGGAACGCCAGACGCGGGGTGGAGTCGAAGCAGTCGAGTAGGTGCGCGTGTGCGTCCCACAGGGCGACCGCGACGTAGGCGGCCTGCGTGGGGAAGACGTTGAAGCGCCGGTGGAACGTTTCGACCTCATCGAGCAGGGCGGCCCCGTCGATGGCGGGCACCGTGGCGTTGGTGGCGGTCATGCGGCGGCCCTCCTGTCCACCGTTCCGGCGGGGGTCGGGTGCGGGTCAGGACGAAGAGCAGAAAGGACGCCCTTGCGGGCGGCGACTTTCGCGCCCGCGGGAGCCGGGGCGGTCTGCTCGTCGGCGGCATGCGGGCAGTGCCAGACGCGGACCCGCATGGTGAGTTCGATGACGGCTGCGCGGCCCCGGGCGCATTCGTGGTGGCCGCAGCGGCAGAGCCAGTCCGCGACCGGCGGGGACATGACCATGCGGATGTGCAGGCCCGGCATGATGCCGGTGATGATGACCGGCTGTTCGGCGGCCGGCGCCTGGCCGGTGTTGACGGGCAGGCGTTTCAGGGCGGGGGGACGGGGCCTCGTGGTCATGCCGTCTCCCGGGGCCGGGCGGTGCGGATGGACCAGTTGAGCGCGCTGCTGATGGTGGCGCGGCACTCGGCCGGCGGGAGTCCGGCAGCCTCGCCCGCCCCCTGAAAAGCCTCTTCAACCACCTGCCGGGGGATCTCGCCCCACGCGACGAACCGCCCCACCGCGCGGGTCCCGGCGAGCAGCCGCGCGTTGCGTCCGCCCTCACTCGCGGCGGCGACGGCGGCGATTTCGGCGTTCAACGCGGCTGTGGCGCAGCGAGAGGACCGCGACGCGACAGGCGCCGCCGTTAGTGCCCGCGTCGCCTGACGGCTCGTCAGGCGGGCGTATAGCCATTCCGGGAGCGGAGCGGGCGGCCGGTCGTCGACGACCGCATACGTCCCGGCGGGGGTGATGCTGCCGGGGGCGACGACGTAGCCGCCGTGCGCGCGGGTGTCGACGAGCGCCGCGAGGGTGCCCGCACTGTTCACGAGCCGGGACCCGGCGGGGACGGTGAAGTACAGGTGCATTCCGCCGCTCGCGGTCCGGATCGTGCGGGTGGTGGGCACTGCCTGCCCGGTGCGCTCGCAGAGCGCCTTGAAGGTCGTCACGCCGCAAGGCGTGTCCGCATTGCTGTTGGTCTTGGGCTTGTCGAGGTCGATGACGAGCAGTCCGGCGGGGCCGGTGGCGATGCCGACGTTGAACGCGCCGGCCGTCCACGCGGCGTGGATGCGGTCTGGGTCGGTGGTGGCGCGCTGCTCCCACTTCACGTGCCCGCTCGAGCAGTCGCCGGAGCGGGTGCAGGCGTCCTCGCCGTGCAGCGCGGGGCGCTTGCCGCCGGGCCGCAGCGGCAGGACCGGCCACCCCAGGGCGGCGGCATCGAGCGCTGCGGCGAGCAGCGCGGACTTGCGGTCATGGGTCATGCTGGATGTCTCCAGTTCTGAGAGAGTGCTGGCAGACGAGAGCGGCCCCGGTTCTTGGTCGGATGTGGGCCGCTCTCGGCTTGTCAGAAGGGCGGTTCGTCGCTGTAGCCGCCGGGGCCCCACGGGTCGGGATGCGCGCGTCGGCGACGCGGCAGGCGCGGAAGCGAGAGCAGGGTCCACTGGCGGGTCTCGTTCCAGCAGTGGCAGGGCTCCCAGTCGGTGTCGGCGTATTCGCCGGTCTCGTAGTCGCCGTAGTCGTGCTCGAAGCCGCCCTCCCCTGCGCACTCAGTGCAGTTGGGGCGCGGGGTGTCGGCCAGGACCAGCGCGCGGCGCGGCAAGGTGACCTGGCGGATGCGCAGTCGGGGCATGGCGAACCTCCTACAGGTTCGGGATGGCGTTGATGACGGCGTCGGCGAGGTTGTTGATGGGTTCAGCGGCGCCGGTGGAGGCGAGGAAGAAGCCGAACCCGGCGGCGGTGAACGCGCTCCCGGCACTGAGGCTGTGGGAGCGGAGCAGGAAGAAGAGCACCAGGCCGAAGAGCAGGACGAGCGAGACGGTCACGGCCATGCCGTGACCTCCCTTCCGGTCAGGGGCGGATGGTGGGTCGGTGGGGTCGGGTGCCGACGCGCTGGATGTCGCGGCTGGTGTTGAGCAGGCGGCGGCCGATGCGGAGCCGGAGGCGTTGTCCTCGGCAGCGGCGGCATGCCTTGACGGTCTTGCGGGCGGTGCGGATGCCGGTGCCGCGGCACTTGCGGCAGGGTCCGAACGGGCTGAGAGCACACAACGCTGCGTAACCGGCGAGGATCAGCGGGACGGCGAGGCTAGCGAGAGCCACGAGGGCTCACATCCCTTCTCAGGGGCGGGTTTCGGGGGTTTGCGCAGGTGGACCGCTAGGCGCTAGTTGGCTGATCAGCGGACCCATGGGTTGCTAGTGGGGTTGCTAGACCTAGCGGGCGCGGGTGCTAGGTCTAGCAACCTTGCTGGGCCTATGCGGCGGCCCGATCGGCGTTACGGCGAGTGATGGCAGCGGTGACCTCGGCGCGCTTGATGCCGCGCCGGTTGGCGCCCTCGCCGTCGTCGGTCTGGCCCCAGACCTGGCCGGGCTTGATGCCCCAGGGCTTGAGTGCGGCGGTGACGTTCTCGCCCTGCCACCCGCCGTAGGTGTCGGGCTGGGCTGCGGCGAGACGGGTGGCGATGCGCTCGCACCACACGGACTTCTCGCCGTCCGCGATCACGTCGAGGACGTCGGTGAGGATGTCCGACCCGTTGGTCTTCTCGGGGCCGTGGCCGATGGCGTGGCCGGTGACGTTGCTGTACTCCTCGCGCGCCTGGCGGGCGCGGGCGACGATGCGTTCGGCGGCGACCGCGTCGACGAACGCGGACGCGACGATGCGGGGGTCGTCGCCCTCGCCGGCCATCCAGCAGATGCCCCGATCCGACCGGGAGAACATCGTGGCCCGGTACCCCGACTTGTACATGGACGTGCCGAGGACCATGTCGTTGGCGGGCTGCCCCATGACCTTGAGGCAGAACCTGAGCACGGCGTTGGCGCTGATGCCGGTGGGCAGGGACTTCGCGTCGGGGCGCTGGGTGCCGAACATGGCCACGATCCCGAGGGCGGGGCCGCGCTTGACCAGGTCGGTGCAGATGGCCTCGATCTCCTTGCCGTGCTCCTCGTGCTCGAAGGGCACCTGGCACTCGTCGAAGCCGACGACGATCGGGTGCAGCCCGAGCGTCTTGTCACCGGCGAGTTCCGGGGTGACCTTGGACTCCGGGCAGCGGGTGCGCGGCAGGGACTTGATGACCTTCGCCCGGCGGCGCAGTTCCTCTTTCAGCTCCCGCAGCGTCTCGAGGACGTAGGCGATGTCGTCGTCTTCCTCGCCGGCGCGGTAGCGGTGGCAGACCGGTTCCAGGGCGCCGAAGTCGCCGGTGCCCTTGAAGTCGAACGCGTGGACTTCGGCCCGCGGATCGAGGGCGGCGATGAGCAGGAACAGCCGCATGAGGAACGTCTTGCCCATCCGCGGGATGGAGCCGACGACCACGGACGCGAACATGAGGGTGACGGCGACGTCTCGCATGCGCTGGTCGTTGCCGAACACGACCGGCTTGAACAGGTCCACCGTGCCGGTCTTGGCGAGCGGCCAGGCGGGTTTGGTGGTCTCGTTCATCGGCTTGTCCCCGACCCACAGAACGAGACGTCCCTCGTGCTGCTCGGGGTCCGGCGACGGCCACACGCAGCCGGTCTTCCTGCGCAGGCCGGACGCGAGGGGCTTGCGGGCCTCCATGATGTCCTCGGGCGTGACGCCGTAGGGCAGGTCGAGATCCGCGCGGTAGCCGGGCCCGTCCCGCACGATCTCGGACACGAACTTGAGCCCGTTCATGTCGCCGCCCTTCTTAATGGCAGCGGTGATCTTCGCGTTCCCGATCGAATCCAGGCCCCGGAGCACGATCGAGCCGGTGAGCTTCTGCACCTCCGTCTTCAGCACCGCAGGGCCGACGACCGGGGCGTCGGGCTGCTGCCCGCCGATGCCGAGCAGGAGCACGCCGCCGGCGGCGAACGCGTACAGGAAAGCGGGCGCGAGGACGTACAGGTAGAGGGCGAACCCGACGCCGAACACGGCCGCGACCAGCGTGACGAGCCCGCGCAGGCGGATGCGTCCGGACCGAAGGCGGGCCAGGCGCATGTACTCCTCGACGTCCTCGGTGCGCACGGCGAACTCCCGCAGCGGGGCGGCCTCGCGGTCCCAGACCCACCGGTTGGTGGAGGCGATGAACCGGCACGCGCCACGGGGCGACATCAGTGCGAGGCGGCCCGCATATACCGGGACGCGGACGCCATGGAACAAGGCGGCGTAGCCGAGGTTCGCGCCCGCGTGGCGGGCGGTGGCGAGGAAGTCGCGCCGGTTGGTGAGCCATCCGGCGAGCACCGGCTTGCGCTTCTCGATGCTCACCTTCGGGTCGGGAAGCGCCGGGTTGTCGACCGGCACCGGCACGGCCGGCGCGTCGTCGTCGCGGTCTATGTCGGGTACGGGCCGCAGGTGCGCGGCCGCGGATTCGTCGGTCATGCTGGTCTCTCTCCTGCTGCTCGAAGTGGTGGTCAGGGGCCCGGGGCGGCCGGGATGCTTGGCGGCTGTCGACCGCCCCGGGGCACAGCTACCTGCGGTTGCTGTTCTTCTTCTCGTCGAGCTCTTCGCGCTTGCGGGCCTTGGCGATGACCCGCTCGACCTTGCGTTCCAGGTCGCCCTGGTAGACCCGCTCACCGGCGATGCCGCGCTTGGCCATCCGGGCGACGTACCACGCGACCTGGGTCTTCTCGCCAGCAGTTAGGCGCGGTTCGTTCTCGTAACGGGCCATCACTCGGCCTCCTTCGCGGCGGCCTCGACGATCGCGGCCGCGGTGGCGAGCTGGGCCCACACGGCGGCCTGCGTGAGGTTCTCCTCGGGCACCTTGTGGAAGTCGTCCTTGAAGGTCAGTAGCTTCTCGGCGCGCTCGCGGTATTCGTGGCTGGTCACTTCTGCTCCCGTCCGGGGCCGGGCTGTCCGGCTCCCCTCACCGCCCGCACGTGTGTCGGGCGGATCGGGCAGCCGTCAGCGGCGGCGCCGGGCCTTGGCGATGTTCTTCGCCGCGGCCTTGCCGTCCGCGCCGCCGACGCTCTTCACGACGGTGACGACGCCCCAGGCGCAGACGGAGGCGATCAGGGCGAGCAGGGCGAGGTTCGCGGCCATGGCGGTCAGTACGCCGACGAGCAGCGGGCCGAAGTAGACGCCCGCAGCGACAGCACCGGCGCCGACTCCGGAGCCGAGCGCGATGCGCTGCACCGTGCGGTCCGGCGGCGCGTGGTGCACGTGCTGGTGAACGACCTGCGGACCGCCGTAGGGCTGCGGCACAGCGGGCAGTTGGTCGGCCTGGACGTAGGTGTAGGTGCCGTCCGGGAGCTGCACCACCCGGGCAGGCTCAGGCAGCGATTCCATCAGTGGTCCCTTCGGGATAGGCGCACGGCACGCAGGTGCCGAGCGAGGCAGGAATGACGTATCCGGCATCGAGCCCGCAGGCGGAGCAGGTGCGGCGCGCTTGCATGGCGCGGGCGAGTGCCACCCGGCGGCCAGGGGTCATGGGCCGGACCGGCAGAGCACGGTCAATGCGGTACAGGTAGGCGACCAACGGACCCCGGCGCCGCCGAGGCCGTTCCAGCTGCGCGGCGACGTCCTGCCCGCCCGGCCGCAGCCCGAGGGCGCGCAGCTGTCGGCGGGTGGCGTAGCCGTCCGGAGCGAGCCGCCACCGGTAGACGAGCAGCGTGCCCATTACGCGGCCACGCGCTTCCACGCAGCTCGCAGCCGGACTTCGGATGCGGAGTGGCCGGCTGCGCGGAACCGGGTGGCCATCTCCCGGTAGGACAGTGCCGGGGTCTCGCTGTGCCGGATCTCGTCAACCAGCCGGTCAAGCTCTGCATCCGTGAGCGCCGGGGCCGCACTCAGAGCGAGCACGGAAACGGGTTCGGTCGGCCCCCAGACCGGCAGCTCCCACGCCGGTGCGACACCGGCCGTGACGCGGGTCGTCACGCTGGTCAACGCCCTGCCGGTGTCCTCGCCGTCCCGCGCCGTCTCCAACGTCGACCACGCCCGCGAAAGCGTCTGTGCAGTCCTCGCTTGAACGCGTGCGACGCGCGCCCCGGCCGCCGTCACGGCCGTCAACCGAGTCTCCTCGGTGGCGGCCTCCGCCCGCAGCCGGGCGCGGGCCACGGCCGCTTCGTCGCGGGCCTCCTGCTGAATCCCCCGGATCGCCCCGAGCGCACCAGGAGTAAGCGCGGTCCGCTCCCACAGGCCGTGCACCAGCCACAGAGCCTTAGCCGCCACCGGCAACCAGGCGACCGCAAGCCACGCACCGGAGGACTCCTCAGCGGTGAGCGCGTGGGCGACCAGGACCCCGGTAGCGACCAGACCGAAGAACCAACCGACTGCGGTGACGGCGGTGGAGTGGTCGCCCTGCGCGGCGAGACGGCGTTCGTAGGCGAGGGTGGCGAGCCATCCACCGTCGATCCCAAGACCGACCACGAGAGCGACCGGCCACGGCACCGCCCCACCCAGCCACATCACCACCACCGCGAGGGTGAGCACCATGGACACCGCCGTCATCGCGACGGCTGGCAACACAGTCTTGGCGTTCATGCCGCACCCCCGGACAGGCTCATCGTGCTGGCTGTGCGGTTCGTCAGGTCCCGGCGCGTGGCCAGCACCCGATTGCGGGCCCGGCGCCCGCGGCGGGCGTCCAGCTCGTTCACCGGCCGGTCCATGGCGGTGATCTGCGCGTCGAGCAGTTCGACCTCTGCCGTGATGAGCGGCATCTCGCTCTCGATCGCGTCCAGCTCCGCGGCCGTCGGCTCGCGGTCGAATTCGGGGGCGGTAACAAGCGCCTGAACAGCACCGATGTGCTTCATGAGTCGTGTTCCTCTCAGACAGGAACGGCTCAACACAGCGGCCCCGGTGTTCCAGCACCGGGGCCGCACGCCGTTGAAGTCGGTAGTTCCGGCTCCCCTCGGCGCTGCTCGTACGAGACGAGCAGCGGAGGCAACCGGCCGCAGCGAGTGCTGCGACGTTGTTCAGACCTCCGATTCGCGTGGTGCCGCTGACCCTGGGGAGGTCTGGTTCCCGGGGCGTAGGCGGCGTCAATGTCGGCCACGCGGTTCTTTAGAGCCGATGGCGTGTCCCCCTGCGCGGGGTGTGGGGCCCGGTTGTGACGCGGGCCCGGTCTCGGTCGGCTGGTCTCCACTCGCCTCGGCCGGGCGACTTCACGGCCGTGGTGCTGCGGTGGATCACGCTGTCCAGTTGTTGAGCACCGCCCCTGAGCAGCCCAAAGAAGGCCCTTAAGAGCACGGCACGACCATGCATGCCTTCCGTAGTCCTAGGACTGCGTGAGTCGCTAGTGAGACACTGCACCCACAGTCCCAGGACTGTCAACAGTCCTGGGACTGTGTTTCACTGGTCGCGTCAAGAGGAGGCTCGAATGGCACCGAAGTGGCGGGAGCTGGCGGACAAGCTGGCGGACCGAATTAGGTCGGGTGAGTACGCGCCCGGTCAGCAGTTGCCCCACATCAGAGACCTCGTCGAAGCCGGGGAGGGGTCAAAATCCACGGTCCACGCGGCCTACAAGGCGCTGGAAGCGGAAGGGCTCATCACCTCGTCACGCGGTCACGGAACGCTCGTGCGGCAGCAGGCTCCGCTGAAGCGGCTCGGCATCGCGCGGTACGACAAGGCGAAGTGGCGCGACGGCGACGAAGTTGCGTTCATCGCCGATCGGGTGGCGTCGGGACGCGCCTATCGCCGCGGCGAGCAGACGCAGACCGTCTCCCGCGTCGCAGCCCCGCCGGCTGTCGCAGAGGCCCACGGCCTACCTGTCGGTGCCGACGTATACGCGCGCGCCCGGCTCGTGAAGGAGGGCGACCAGCCCACGCATACCTTGACCAGTTACTACCGGCCCGACCATGTCGAGGGCACGCGCATCGTGGACCCCAAACCTGGTCCGGCCGGCCGCGGCGGTGGCTTCCGTGTTCTGTACGACGCCGGTTACGAGATCGACCACATGCGAGAGCAGCTCTTCGCGCGCGTCCCCACGGCGGATGAGGCGAAGCTCCTGCAGCTGACACCGGGCGAGTGGGTAGTCGAGCTGCACCGCACTACGTTCACGGCCGACGGCACGGTGGTGGAGTTCGCGATCGGCGTCCACGCTGCCACTCGCTTTGCGTGGGAGTACGACTTCCAGGTGCCGGACTCAGCAAGGGATTAGGAGGCGCGGCAGTGATCTCGGAGCAGTCGTGGGCGGATGCCCAACTCCTGTGGGACTTCAACCAGATGCACCACGAACCGCGTCCGTGCTCGGTAGCCATCGGTCTTGGGAGCCATGACTTGGGCGTGGCCGACACGACGGTCAATCTGTACAAACGGGGGATGGCGCCGCTCATTGTCTTCACGGGAGCCACCAGTCGCACGACACATGACCGCATGCCGCGCGGCGAGGCGGTGCACTACCGCGAGCGGGCGCTGGAGTTGGGCGTGCCCGGGGATGCCGTACTTGTGGAACCTCGTGCTCGCAACACTGGTGAGAACATCCGCTTCTCGCGGGAACTACTCGCAGAGACAGGCGTCGGCGTCTCGTCTGTGTTGCTGGTGAGCAAGCCGTATGAGGAACGCCGTTCCTACGCCACAGCCCGCAAGCTGTGGCCCGATGTCGAAATTGTGAGCGCGTCGACGCCAATGACTCTGGCTGATTACGTGGACTCGATCGGGAATTCCCAGTTGGTGATTGACATGCTTGTGGGAGCACTGCAGCGACTGGTTGTCTATCCGCAGCAGGGTTTCTTGGTCGCTCAGGAAATTCCCGCAGGCGTCGTAGCAGCGTATGAGCGTCTGCGTGCTGAGGGTTTCACAAGCCGCATTGTGTAACACGACGCGACTTCCCGGGCACCTATAATCGACGAGCGCCTGACGGAACGCAATGAATTTTGTCGATCAAAAGCGGCGGATGAAATTCGACTCGCAGTCAGGGCACAGGTCGGGGCCATCCTCATTAGGTACATGCGGGTTACCACAGTAAGAGCATGAGGTCAGTTCAGTGGAATCCCACGTACCCGAGCATCCGAAACACAGGTACTGCATAGAGGGTTGACTGGCTTCCCTGCTTCCCCCCACCTCTTCCTGGTCGTCATTCTCGTCTATCGTTCTCTTGTGGGCGGCAAAGGTTTCCACTCCGCCGACCATAGCCAGCTCTGGACAGGCCACGCAGGCGAGCACCGGAGGGTCTGCACCATCCTTCATCGTAGTGTAAGCCGACAGGCCCAGAATCATCTCTGCATACTTACGAGCCATGCTCGCACCGTCCGCAGTGACGTCGCAAAAGTGACACGTTGCATAGCAATCTCCGTCGGAAGCCAGGGCGAACTCGTCACAGTCTGGGCACTGCACAGTGAGGTTCGGTTCGAGATCGCGACGAAGGCGCTCAGCACGTTTCCGTACGAAGGATTTTATGTCCCCCACTTTCTCTTTAATCGTCTCGATTTCCTGCTCAAGCTCAGAATCTACGTGGCGCTTAAGGTGCTGGTGGATGAAGGTCAGGAGAAAGTCAAGGACTTCTGCGGCAGATGCCTCGACCGCTGGTGCCGGTTGAGTTAGTCCGTCATGTTGAAGTTGGTTACGACTGCGTCGGAGCCGGTTTATTGCCTTAGTAGCGTCGCTGCTCACCTGCATGTCGAGGACTCTGTCGAGGCGGTCGATGGCCTCATCTATTCCGCAACTCTCGAAGTCGCGAGCATGATTCCTTTTGACGCTGGCGTCCCTTGGACTGGCCCAGATGAGAGCCCAGTGCTCCAGGCTCAGTCGGGCCTTGAGTAGCACCTCTGTGGCTGCGTACAGGTGCAGGACGGCGTACTTGAGGTCCCGCGGCCGAGGTCCAGGCATCACCGTAAGATGATCGACCACACTTCGGAGGTAGTCGATCCCGTTGACCACAGGTGGGAAACGGACCTGTGGCGGGGCGGGCCGCTTCAGGTCCTTGTCGGCCGTTGGGACGCTGTCGCTTGCGTGGTGCCCGAAACTCGCCGACTCCTTAGCGCGATCGTCGCGGTATCCCATCCGACTGGCGTGGGCGTGAAGCCACCCGCGTTGCCGTATAGCTCCGATGATATCGCCGCGTTGCAAGCCAGCTACGGCGTTACCGTGGACGTAGCCCAGGTTCTGGTGTGCCTTAGAGGGCCCACCCTGGAAAAGGAGCGGGTAGCAAGGATTGTCATCCGTATGCCTCTCATATTTATCCCTGATGAAACTGACAAGCACCTCGATCTCAGAATGCAACTCGTCAGCCACGGTCGTCGGTCTTTCCGGTTGATGCTGTGCCATCACGTCGCCTCCGTGAAATCAGGTTCAAATAATCGGCAAAGCGAGAAACGGCGGCTGCTTTTATCGGCCGACGCGTCGTGTAGGCCGGCTATTCAGTCGCTCTCGGAAAGAATCTCTGCGACGGGCATAAAGCAGTGGCCAGTCTCGCTCGCATGCCGCTTCTTTCGATGGACGAGTTCATTCAACCGGATGCGCTGGTCCAGTACGGCCATAAAGTCGAGGCCGTCCATCGTGATGAATGGAGTGCTATAGCTGTACACCGCCAGGGCGTCGGAAGTGAAGCCGCTCAGGCTGATATACAGACCCAGCGTGTTCTTGCCTTTGCGCTCAATGTTGGTTTTGAAAACATCCAACAGTGGCCGACCGATTCTTTCTTTCCACCACTTGGCTTCGAGCACGTAATGGTCCGTGTCAAAGGAGAATGCTCCATCGATCTGCTCGTGATCCAGGCTGTAAGACGCCCGTGGCTCAAGGTCATACAGGGCGAAGAGTTCGTTGATGAAGCCCTCGAAGTCGCGGCCCCTTTGATGCACATCGGTGGCGCCGTGCATCATCATGAAGCGCTGCTTCAGGTCCTCGTGGGCATGGGCGAACGCGCGGCCATCCTGGGCCTTTTTCGCGCTCTCGGTGATGCTGGCCGCGTGTGCCTCGTGCTCCGCGATGACTTCGCGCTGTTTGGCAGTCCAACGCCTCAACTCAGCTACGGCAGAAATGGCCTTGGCCGCCATGATCTCACTGTCGGGCTGCGAGGCGAGGTTCGGAAAGGTCTCCATTTCGGCGATGTCGAGCATGAGCGCAACCGTTAGATCGAGGTAACGGGTTTCGTTGGCTCGCAGGAGATTGGCAAGCTGGCCCGACACCTCGCGTTTGGTGGCTGTGAAGTCCAGCTGCGCCAGCAACTCGCTGTGATCCTTCAGCATTGCCCGGACGTACATCTCGAACGGCTTCTTGTTCCAGAAGATCGCTGTCAGCGCTTCGACCAGCGCGACGTACGCGCTTGGGTTCATCGTCTTCTTACGCGCGCTGGACTGCATGGTCCCCTCCTTGGCAGGCCACCCCGTACCCACTGTCACCAGTCTGTTACGGTACCGCCCCACCCGCTGATGATCTGCCCGTATGACAGCGTGATGTCCGAGGTGTTCTTCGGCTCCTGCGCTGCTTCGAGGTCCATCCCCCACGGGCGAGTGCTGCGGTGTGAAGCTGTCCGCCAGTTGCGGCCGCGGCCACCTTCTGGCCAGCATGCCGATATCCGACTCCTGTTGACGGTAAACAGCCAGGTCACAGACTGGATCGGCAGCACCCAGAGGCCGGTCTTGAAAGCCGTTCCCCGGGTGCTGGCTCCTGCCCCCGAGGCATCCAGGGGCAGGAGCATGTGCGTGGCGCTAGCCGAGCTTCTCCGCGTGGAGGCGCTGGGCCGTGGCTGCGAGGAGGCGTCGCAGCTTCTCCTTGTTCTCGCCGTAGGTCTTGAGGGCGTGGCAGTTAGGGCACAGAGCGATCATGTTCCAGGGGACATCAGGCCCGCCCTTGGCCAGGTCTCGAACGTGGTCGACCTGCAAGATTGGCAGACCGGCTGTGGTTCGCTCGGTGGGGTGGCCGGCGCACTCAGGACTCTCACATCTGTTCTTGCAGCGCTTGATGGTTGCCGCTCTCGCGCTGGGGTCGCGGACGTAGCGGTCGGCGAGTGTCGGCTTCTTCAGCTGGCCTCGTTGCTTGGCGTTCGCTTCCGCGTTCTGTGTCAGGCGCCTGTACGCGTCCTCGTCGCTCTCCTCGGTGTCATGTGCTTCGGGATCGAGGTCGCTTGGGCGGTAGTCGCCCGTGTCGTCGTGCAGTTCACCTGTGTCAGCGTCCAGTGCTGACAGGACCTCGGAGGGCCATGTCTCGCGCTCTGGGGAGGGGACGGGAGCTAGTACCCAGAGGAATTCTCGGCGAGGCTGTTTATCGGCTCCGACGCCCCACCGGAGCCGGCGTTGCGCGATGACGGCCCACGTCTCGAAGCTGAACTGTCCCTGGAACGGCTTGTGCCAGTAGCGCAGTGGGCGGCCGGCAGCCTGGTACTCGGCCATGAGCTCGTTGCCGTCAGTGATTTCCTGGTCGCCAGAGAGTCCGTCTCCTACGTAGGCGATCCAGTCTGTGTCCGGGATGCGTCCGTCGGCATAGGGACCTTTGTCGTCCGAGAAGACACTTAGAATGCCGTCGGCGAGGCATCCGATTCCTGCCATCTTCTGGCCGCCGTGGGCGCGCCAGATGGCGTCCCGGTCCTTGAAGCTTTCACCGAGCTGCGGGCGTAGAGCATCCGCCCACCTGCCGGCGAGCAAGTCGTGCAGGCCGAAGTCCCTCAACAAGCCGGTGGAAAGGGGATAGAAGTAGCGCAGGAGTAGTCCGGCCGCGGCTCCAGCCGCAGCGTCAGGATGCGACCGCAGCAGAGCGTAGTCATGTTCGCGTAGGCCACCCGACGGATCCACCCGGTTCAAGGACTCCAGGGTGGGCCGTCGCCCCCGGCTGGTGAGGGTGAGCTCTTGCGTGGGGCCCACGGTCCACAAGTCATCGCGCACTAGCGCCCAAAACGGATACCGGGTGCTGTCCACACCATCCTCGACGTGGGCGTATTTCTCCATCAGCGGTGCCACCACATCGCGCGTAACCGACCAGGGCCGCATACGGGGTGCCCCGGCCAACGCCTGCCCGATAGCCCAGAGGAGAAGCACGGGACGGTGCAACGCCGTACGGACCCCACGACGTGCTGGCCGCACGTCCCCGACCCGCCGTTGGAAGGTCTTAGGCGGCTCCACGACAGTAAAGCCTTCCCTCCTCAGCCAAGCCACCGCACCCTTCAGGCCACCACTGAGCTGTGAAGGCTTGAGTGCACTTCCGAAGTCATAGAGGTGAGCAACGCCGGCTATGGCCTTGGAGTCGTACTGCCGCCCCTCGTGAACGAGTAGGTAGGTAATAGCCGCGCGGTAGCCGTAGGCGTCACGGAACGCCCCCTGCCCGAGCCGGTCGTGCTCTGCAATCGCCCGCAGGATCCCCGCGCGCGTGATCTCGGAAGGTGCCATGACCAACACCGTAGATCAGGCCACTGACACAGCCTCGGGGATGCACACCAACTGGCATGGTTGGCCTTGGCTGCCGGTCAGGGCAGCGCCTTCGACTCGCCTCCGCGCCAGCACGGATGCTGCAGGAGGATCCACGCCCAGGTCTCTTGTCCCGGCCCGCGCACGGCAGCGTCGATACGCGCACAGGTGGTAGCACTCCAACGGTGCTCTCGTGTCACAAGCGGAACACAACGACCCGATTTTTCAAGCCACTTGAAGCCGGCAGCGATCGCATGATTGAATCCCTGGCGCGCTGTATCCCCAAATCCCCGGCGATGCCGACAATCCCCTGAACGCAGCGCGGAAGGGCACCTCCATGCCTAAGCCTCAGTACGCGTACGAGCTCCCGGTCCACCAAGTGGACTATGGGAAAGAGGTCGCGATCAGCGACCTCAAGATCGACCCTCAAGCGCAGCGCACCCTCAACGAGGGGCGAGCGCAGCGCATCGCGGACAACATCGTCCCGGAGGCCGTCGGTCTCATCATCGTGTCCCAGCGGGACAACGGCGAGATGTACATCGTGGACGGGCAGCACCGCTGCCGTGCCTGCCAACTGGCCGGCATGCGCACCGTAAAGACCGAGATTCACTATGGGCTGACCCTGGATCAGGAAGCGATCCTCTTCCTGATCAAGAACCGTGAGTCACACAAGCCGAGGCCTATCGATGAATACCACGTAGGTCTCACCGGCGGCGTTTCCCTCTTCGTCGACACTGACCGGGTCCTGAAGAAGCACCAGCTCTCCCTCGGCTCGACATCTACCAACGGTGTGGGGGCCGTGTCCGGAGTCCTTCGGATTACGGAGCGATTCGGCGCCACGGTCCTCGACCGCACCCTCTGGGTTGCCGAGGAGGCTTTCGGCCGCTCCCCGGAGACCTGGGACGGCATGTTCCTCGGTGGCCTCGGCCAGTTCTTGGGCCGGTGGGGCAACATCATCGATGACAAGGAACTCGCCCGAAAGATCCTGGCCATGGGAGTGGCGTCCAAGTGGCGCGCCGAAATCCTCAGTCAGTCGTCGCGTGGCGGCTTCAACAACAGCGGCACCGGGTCGCGCGTGACGACGGCTTATCGACTCGTCATCAGGGCCTGGAACAAGGGACGCAGGGCCGCGAATCAGATCGCGGAGTAGCTCGCCAGAGTCAGCCGGTGTCTCTCCGAAACGCGGAGAGGCAGGAGTCATTACGGCTTGACGGAGCAGAAGCAGTCTCGTGCCAAGCTACCAGCATGGAAACTGACGGATACCCCGAGGTGGTAACTGCGCCACGCTCAGTGGGTGTTCTGGCTCGTCCTGTTGCTCACCCAGATAGGCATGAGCTCCAGGACGACATTCGCAGTCTCCTCTGTCACCACACTGCGTGGTCTCGCAAGCTGTGGTGCTCAGGTATTCCTGCGAATCTGGAAGCTGTCTGTGTCTTGCATCTCTGAATGCTCAAGGCGGGCAGTTCTGTGCCGCGGCAGGTGTGCTCTCGACGTGCTGTTTCGTCTTGCCGGCCCCAGTGAAGGGTCAGCAAAACCGTGTTGTTCCAGCTTCCTGACGGCGCCCCTGTGTGGGTGATCATTCCCGTGGTTGCCGTCGGTCTTGTCCTTGCCGTGGCGCGAGTCGTCAAGAACCTCCCCAAGGACGCGATCAAGAACTTTTTCGAGCACCGCACAAAGGTCAACGAGATCATTGCCCACGACACGAAGGGACGGGTCGCGGCCGTACAACGACAACGACTCGTGTTCATGGGGTTCACGTTCGTATGCGTGGCCGTAGTCACCCTTGTCCTTGCGGCATCACGTAGCACCGAGGCTACGGCGCCGTCCCCGCAGCCTCAACCGGCCAGTTCCCAACCTTCGCAGGCTCCCCGCTGAATGGTAGGGAAGTGTGCGGTACGACGGCGGCCGTCCAGCCCTGTGAGAGGAGGGGGACGGCCGTTGTGGTGCCTTGTGGGTGGCGCGTAGATGCACGGTTTCAATCGAGCGGGAGTATCGGTGGGCGGTCTGACATGGCTCCGGGTGTGTTCGTAGTTCTGGGCCGTCTGTGGGCCGTGCAAAGGTGGCCCTGGACGGCCCGCAACGACCACTGACAACCAGGGCGGGCCCGACACCCACCGGTGCCGGGCCCGCCGTTTGCGCTGCTAGACCCAGGTGTCTAGCCACATCCGGTTGCGCCACTCGTCGAGCGGGATCGTCTGGCCGGTGTAGATCGGATAGAAGTAGATGAAGTTCCACACGATCAGCAGCACCAGCACGCCCGCGCCGATCGCGCCGATCGCCCGGCGGCGTTCGTCCGATCCCGGTGGGCCGAGGATCGCGCCGATCATCATCGCGACCGCCAGACACAGGAACGGCACGAACACGACCGCGTAGAACAGGAAGATCGTGCGCTCCTGGTAGTGCAGCCACGGCACCCAGCCGGCCAGGAAGCCGCAGAGGATCGCGCCCGCGCGCCAGTCGCGGCGGAACAGCCAGCGCCACAGGACGTAGCACAGCGCGAAGCACGCCGCCCACCACAGCAGGGGGGTGCCCAGTGCCAGCACCTCGCTGGCGCACTTGTCGACCGCGTCCGCCGGGCAGCCCCTCGTGCCCGGCTTCGGGTCCTCGTAGTAGTACGAGACCGGGCGGCCCAGCACCAGCCAGCTCCACGGGTTCGACTCGTAGGTGTGCCCGGAGGTCAGCTTGACGTGGAAGTCGAAGACCTGGGTCTCGTAGTGCCACAGGCTGCGCCACCAGTCCGGGAACAGCCAGCTCCAGCTGCTGTCCTGACCGGCTCCCTTGGTCGCCCAGTCCCGGTGGTACCCCTTGTCCGTGACGATCCAGCCGGTCCAGGTCGCGATGTACGTGGCGATCGCGACCGGCACCGTGGAGACGAACGCCGGCAGCAGATCCTTCTTCAGGACCGCCGCATACGGGCGTACCGCGCCCGCTGTGCGGCGCGAGCCGACGTCCCAGAGCACGCTCATCACACAGAACGCGGCCATCACGTACAGGCCGTTCCACTTGGTGCCCGCGGCCAGTCCCAGCAGCACACCGGTCACGAGCCGCCACGGGCGCCAGCCCAGCCGCAGGGTCTCCGCGACCGTCGCATCGGGCCGCAGCACGCCGTCCGCATCCACGGGCAGCGCCGCGGCGAGCCTGCGCCGCGACCGGTCCCGGTCCAGGAGCAGCGCCCCGAACGCCGCCAGCACGAAGAACATCAGCACCAGGTCGAGCAGTGCGGTGCGGCTCATCACGAAGTGCAGACCGTCCACCGCCATCAGCAGACCGGCGAGGCAGCCGAGGAATGTGGAGCGGAACAGCCGCCGCCCGATCCGGCAGAGCATCAGCACCGACAGCGTGCCGAGCAGGGCGACCATGAAGCGCCAGCCGAACGGCGTGAAGTCGAACATCTTCTCGCCGAGGCCGATGACCCACTTGCCGACCGGCGGATGCACCACATAGCCGGGATCGGTGGGGATCGCGATGTCCGCCCCGCCCGGTTCCAGGATCTTCTTGTCGATTTCCTTGGGCCAGCTGCCCTCGTACCCCTGGTTGATCAGCGCCCAGGCGTCCTTGGCGTAGTACGTCTCGTCGAATATCACCGCATGCGGCTTGCCGAGGTTCCAGAACCGCAGCACGCCCGCGAGCAGGGCGACCAGCACCGGGCCGACCCAGGAGAAGATCCGCAGCAGCGGGTCCGCATCCCCGGGGCGGATGCCGAACACCGGCCACAGCCGGTCGGAGGGGCGCGTGTACGGCGGTACCAGGCGCTCACGCAGCCCGATCACGGGCCGGGGCACATAGCCGAATCTGCGCAGCCGCTGCTCCCAGCCGGGCGGCTGCGGGGCGGCGTCCTTGCCCTGAAGGGTCTGAGGCGCGGTACTGGTCACCGCGCCATCGTAGGGAACACGGCTGTGCGAGTCGTGCGTCCGGTCCTGGGAGGATGACCTTTGTGACAGGAACGCTGGTACTCGCAGGGACGCCCATCGGTGATGTGGCGGACGCGCCGCCCCGGCTCGCCGCCGAGCTGGAGGGCGCCGACATCGTCGCCGCCGAGGACACCCGGCGGCTGCGCCGGCTCACCCAGGCCCTCGGTGTGCACACGCGCGGGCGCGTCGTGTCGTACTTCGAGGGCAACGAGGCCGCCCGTACGCCCGAGCTGGTCGAGGCGCTGGCCGGCGGGGCCCGGGTGCTGCTCGTCACCGACGCGGGAATGCCGTCGGTGTCCGACCCCGGATACCGGCTGGTGGCCGCCGCGGTCGAGAAGGACATCAAGGTCACCGCGGTGCCGGGCCCGTCCGCCGTGCTGACCGCGCTCGCTCTGTCCGGTCTCCCGGTGGACCGCTTCTGCTTCGAGGGCTTCCTGCCGCGCAAGGCGGGGGAGCGGCTCGGCCGCCTGCGTGAGGTCGCCGGCGAGCGGCGCACGCTCGTCTACTTCGAGGCCCCCCACCGACTGGACGACACGCTCACCGCAATGGCCGAAGTGTTCGGTCCCGACCGCCGCGCGGCCGTGTGCCGCGAGCTCACCAAGACATACGAGGAGGTCAGGCGCGGTGGCCTTGGCGAACTCGCCGCCTGGGCCGCCGAGGGTGTGCGGGGCGAGATCACCGTCGTCGTCGAGGGTGCGCCGGCCGCGGGTCCCGCCGAACTCGACGCTGCCGAGCTGGTGCGCAGGGTGCAGGTGAGGGAGGAGGCGGGGGAGCGGCGCAAGGAGGCCATCGCGGCCGTCGCCGCCGAGGCGGGACTGCCCAAACGCGAGGTGTTCGATGCGGTCGTGGCGGCAAAGAACGCGGCTCGACCGGCCTCCGCGGACGGCAAAGGACTATCGTAAAAGGCAAAGCCCAGACCGCATCCCGGCCTTTTCTGCAGGGGAACGCCCAAGACCGCCCCATTAATCGACATCCCTGATGCGCTCCCGCCGGAACAGGCGTCCACTGGTCGGTGGAAAGGAGCTGGCATGAGTGAGATCGCAGGCACCGCCAAGGTCCATGAGGCGTATGCCTTTGCCTGTATGCGATGCGGGCACGGTTGGGAACAGTCCTACGAGATCGAGCATCACGTCGACGGCGCAGGCAAGGAGTTCATCGTCTACAAGGCGGGTGGCGAGCGAGTGCCGTCCCCGCTGTCCAGCCCGACCTGTCTCAACTGCGGCGGGCACGTCGTACGGATCATGCGGGCCGGTCAGGTCTCCTCGGTACTCGACCAGATGGCGAACGCGGGCCGGGCCAAGCAGCCCGTCCCCGTGGCCGGACCGGCCGGGGGCACAGGTGCGGCCGAGTCGGTCGAAGGCAGGGCTGCGCCGCGGGCGGAGGGCCACCACTGGCACCTCTCCGATCTTCTGCATCCCTTCCACCACCGCAAGTGAGAAGCCGGGCGTGGGCCTCGTAGGATCGCGCCCATGAGTTCGAAGTCCGCTCCGCCGCCGCTGCCCGAACCCCTCGGCGTAGAGGTCGCCGATTCGCACACCCACCTGGACATGCAGGAGGGCACCGTCGAGGAGGCGCTGGCCAGGGCCGCCGCGGTCGGCGTGACCACGGTCGTCCAGGTGGGCTGCGACCTCAAGGGATCCCGCTGGGCGGCCGAGACCGCCGCCCGGCACCCGGGAGTGCACGCCGCGGTCGCGCTGCACCCGAACGAGGCGCCGCGCATCGTGCTCGGTGACGGTGGGGGCACCTCCCAGCCCCCTGGGGCTGGGGGAGGGCGGTCGCGCCAGGGCGCACGGCAGGCCGGCGGCGATGCCGCGCTCGACGACGCGCTCGCCGAGATCGACCGGCTGGCCGCCCTCGACGAGGTCAAGGCGGTCGGCGAGACGGGCCTGGACCGATTCCGTACGGGGCCCGACGGCATGGCCGCACAGGAACGCTCGTTCCGGGCGCACATCGAGATCGCCAAGCGGCACGACAAGGCGCTCGTCATCCACGACCGTGAGGCGCACGCGGATGTGCTGCGCATCCTCGCCGAGGAGGGCGCGCCGGAGCGCACCGTTTTCCACTGCTATTCCGGCGACGCGGAAATGGCCGAAGTGTGTGCCGCCGCGGGCTACTTCATGTCGTTCGCCGGCAATGTGACCTTCAAGAACGCCCAGCCGCTGCGCGACGCCCTCACCGTCGCGCCCGCCGAACTCGTACTCGTCGAAACGGACGCGCCCTTTCTCACCCCGGCGCCGTACCGCGGACGGCCCAACGCGCCGTATCTGATCCCGGTCACGCTGCGCGCGATGGCGGCCGTGAAGGGGCTGGACGAGGACACGCTGGCCGCGGCGATCGCCGCGAACTCGGCGCGCGCCTTCGGGTACTGACCCGGACTCGACCCCACGTTCGCAACGCTGGGTGTCCGCGTCGCTTTGGAGAGTGACGATCGCTCCGCTACTGTCCCGGTGCCAATGGCTGACCGGACCCTACGGAGCGTCGTGAGCAATGCACAGGGCAGTCACCGTGCCGCACGCGGCGGGCGCCGCGCCGCGGGCAGGGCGGAGCCGCCACCGCCGCCTCCGCCACCCGGGCCGCGCGCGTCGTCGGCGCCGTACGACAGTGCTTATGCGCCCACGGCCGTCGATGCCCGCCGCGCCGTTGCCCACGCGCCCACCGCCGTGGATGCCCGCCTCGTTGCCTACGCGCCCACCGCGCCGCACCTCGATCTGAGGGACCAGCCGTCCCTGCCGCGCCAGAGTGCCCCTGTCGCCGACCCGCCCGCCGGAGGCCGGGCCCAGGCCCGCAGGGCGGCCCGGCGCCGCCGCACCGGCGAGCGTCCCGACGCCCTGCGCCGACTCGTCCCGCAGGCGCTCGTCGTCGCCTTTCTCGCCGGCGGCACCACCGCGTTCGTCGCCGCCGACAAGGCCGTACGGCTCACCGTCGACGGCGTGCCGCGCACCCTGCACACCTTCGCCGACGACGTACAGGAACTCCTCGACGAGGAAGGCGTGGACGTCGGCGCGCACGACCTCGTCGCCCCGGCCCCCGGTGAGGACCTCACCAGCGGCGACGAAGTCGTCGTCCGCCACGGCAGGCCCCTGGTGCTCACCCTGGACGGACAGCGCCGCCAAGTGTGGACCACCGCCCCCGACGTCGACGGCGCCCTGCGCCAGCTCGGCGTGCGCGCGGAAGGCGCGTATCTGTCGGCCTCCCGTTCCCTGACGATCTCCCGCACCGGCCTCGCCCTGCACGTCCGAACCGAGCGCACCGTCACCTTCCTCGCCGACGGACGCCGGCACACGCTGCGCACCAACGCGGCCACGGTGCGCGAGGCGCTCCGCGAGGCGGGCATCGAACTGCGCGGCCAGGACACCATGTCCGTACCGCCCGCCGGCTTCCCGCACGACGGCCAGACCATCACGGTCACGCGGATCAGCAGCTCCCGGCAGGTGCGCGAGGAACCCATCGCCTATGCCGTGCGGCGGACCGAGGACGCCACGCTGTTCGCCGGCACCGAGGTCGTCGTACGGCAGGGCAGGGCCGGAGTGCGCCGGGTCACCTACGTCCTGCGGACCGTCGACGGCGTACCGCAGCAGCCGAGGAAGATCGCCGACGAGGTGGTGCGCGAGCCCGTGACCGAGGTGGTCAAGGTCGGCACCCGGTCGCTGCCGTCGTCGGTCGAGGGCGCCGACGGCCTGAACTGGAGCGCCCTCGCACAGTGCGAGTCGGGCGGCCGGCCCGATGCGGTCGACCCGTCCGGGAACCACGGCGGGCTGTACCAGTTCGACATCGGTACCTGGCGTGCCCTCGGCGGAACCGGGCGGCCGCAGGACGCACCCGCCGAGGAACAGACGTACCGGGCCAAGAAGCTCTATGTGCAGCGGGGGGCGAGTCCGTGGCCGCACTGCGGCCGTAGGCTGTATCGGTGAGCACCACTGATCCCGACGCACTCCTCGGCCCCGCCGACATCCGCGAACTGGCCGCCTCGCTGGGCGTACGCCCCACCAAGCAGCGCGGCCAGAACTTCGTCATCGACGCCAACACGGTCCGCCGGATCGTGCGCACGGCCGAGGTCAAGCCCGACGACGTCGTGGTCGAGGTCGGTCCCGGACTCGGCTCGCTGACCCTGGCGCTGCTCGAGGCGGCCGACGGGGTCGTCGCCGTCGAGATCGACGACGTGCTGGCGGCAGCGCTGCCGACGACGATCGCGACGCGCATGCCGGAACGGGCCCCGCGCTTCTCGCTCGTCCACGAGGACGCGATGCACGTGCAGGAGCTGCCCGGCCCGCCGCCGACCGCGCTGGTCGCGAACCTGCCGTACAACGTCGCGGTGCCGGTGCTGCTCCACATGCTGGAGCGCTTCCCGACGATCGAGCGCACGCTGGTCATGGTCCAGTCGGAGGTCGCCGACCGGCTGGCGGCACGGCCCGGGAACAAGGTGTACGGAGTCCCCTCGGTGAAGGCCAACTGGTACACCGATGTGAAGCGGGCGGGCGCGATCGGCCGCAACGTCTTCTGGCCGGCCCCCAACGTCGACTCGGGCCTGGTGTCGTTGGTGCGCCGCGCCGAACCGGTGCCGACGACCGCCTCCAGGGCAGAGGTCTTCGCGGTCGTCGACGCGGCGTTCGCACAGCGCCGCAAGACCCTGCGTGCGGCACTGGCCGGATGGGCCGGATCACCGGCCGCGGCGGAGACGGCACTGGTCGCGGCGGGAATCTCGCCGCAGGCGCGCGGGGAGTCGCTGACGGTGGAGGAGTTCGCGCGGATCGCCGAGGCGAAGAACGCGGAGGCGAAGGACGCGGAGGCCGAGAAGTGAGCGTGACCGTACGAGTGCCGGCGAAGGTCAATGTGCAGCTGGCGGTCGGCGGGGCACGCCCCGACGGCTTTCACGACCTCGCCAACGTGTTCCTCGCCGTCGGGCTGTACGACGAGGTGACGGTGCGCCCGGCGCCGTCACTGACGATCACGTGCGCGGGGCCGGACGCGGACCAGGTACCGCTGGACCGTACGAACCTGGCCGCGCGGGCAGCGGAACTGCTCGCGGCCCGGCACGGCATCTCGCCCGACGTGCACATCCACATCGACAAGGACATCCCGGTCGCCGGTGGCATGGCCGGCGGCAGCGCGGACGGCGCCGGTGCGCTGCTCGCCTGCGACGCGCTGTGGGGCCTCGGCTCGTCCAGGGACGAACTCCTCGCCATCTGCGCCCAGTTGGGCAGCGATGTGCCGTTCAGCCTGGTGGGCGGTGCGGCCCTGGGCACCGGCCGCGGCGAGCAGCTGACCGAGCTCACCGTCGGCGGGGCGTTCCACTGGGTCTTCGCGGTGGCGGACGGCGGCCTGTCGACCCCCGCGGTGTACGCCGAGTTCGACCGCCTCAACGAGGGCGCTGCGGTCCCGCCCCCGGTGGCCTCGCCCGCGCTCCTGGATGCCCTCGCCACGGGCGACGCGGCCTCCCTGGCCGCCTCCCTGACGAACGACCTCCAGTCCGCCGCCCTGTCCCTGCGCCCGTCTCTGGCGGCCACGCTCTCGACGGGCACGTCCGCCGGGGCCCTGGCAGCCCTGGTCTCGGGCTCGGGCCCGACGACGGCGTTCCTGACCAAGGACGAGGACTCGGCCGAGTCGGTGGCCGCGGCGCTGATGGCTTCCGGTACGTGCCGCACGGCCCGGGTGGCGCGGGCGGCGGCTGCGGGCGCGACGATCGTGAACGCCTGAAGTTCCCTTCCCGATACCGGGGGCTCCTCCCCCTACGCCCTGGCGGGCGTGGGGGGACCCCCACCGGACCCCCGTTCCTCAAACGCCGGACGGGCTGATTCTCAGCCCGTCCGGGGCTTTTCCGGACGCGGGCATGCTCCGCGCAGCGGGATCCGCACGAACGCGTACTCAGAGCACAATTGAGTACCAGCGCCCTCCCGGCGGCCGCGCACTCCGCGGGACCGTACCCCCATGGGATCAAGCGTTCGTGAGCTCGCCGCCGCCACCCCGGGTACGCGGGACCGGTACATCGACCTGTTGCGGGTCGCCTCGCTCGGGACCGTGGTGTTCGGGCACTGGCTGATGGCCGCAGTCACCGGGGACGGGGTCGGCAACCTGCTCGCCGTCGTGCCCGAGCTTCAGGTGCTCACCTGGGGGCTCCAGATCATGCCCGTCTTCTTCTTCGTCGGCGGCTTCTCGCACGCACTCTCCTACCGGTCCCTGCTCCGCAAACAGCCCGCCGGATCGGTGTACGCCGCCTTCCTGCGCGCCCGGCTGCAGCGGCTGCTGCGGCCCACCATGGTGTTCATCCTCGTCTGGGGGAGCGCCGCACTCGTCGTGCAACTGCTCGGCGGCGACGCGGGGTTGACGGGCGTCGCGCTGCGGCTCGTCGCACAGCCGCTGTGGTTCATCGGCATCTATCTCGCCATGGTCGCCTTCACCCCGCCGCTGCTGAAACTGCACGAGCGACGGGGCTGGGGAGCCTTCGGCGCGCTCGTCGCGGGAGCCGTGCTCGTGGACGGGCTGAGGTTCCTGCTCGACGTTCCGTTCGTCGAGTTCCTCAACTTCGCCTTCGTCTGGCTCGCGGTTCACCAGCTCGGCTTCCTGCGCGCCGACGGCCGGATACGGGTCCCCGGCGCCCTGGCCGCCGCCGGACTCGCCGGCGCGGCCCTGCTCGTCGCCCTCGGGCCGTACCCGCTGTCCATGGTCGGGATGCCCGGCGAGAAGGTCTCGAACATGGCCCCGCCCACGCTCGCCCTGCTCTGCCACGGGCTGTGGCTGGTCGGCGCGGTGGAGCTGCTGAAGGGACCGGGAACGCGGCTGGTCCAGCGCGGACGCGTCTGGCGCGGCGTGGTCGCCGCCAACGGCGTGGCCATGACCGCCTTCCTGTGGCACCTGACCGCCATGCTCGGCGTCTACGGCGCGATGCTCGCGCTCGGCATCGCGCTCCCCGAGCCCGCCACCGCAGCCTGGTGGGGGCAGGTCCCCTTCCGGATCGCCGTGGCGATCGCGCTGACCCTCGTCCTCGTCGCCGCCTTCCGCACCTTCGAGCGGCCCGCCCCGGCGGCCCCGGGCTCCGGCTCCGGCGGGCCGGTCGCCGCGCTGGGGATCACGCTCTGCCTCCTCGGTGTCCTCGGGCTGTCGATGGTCGGCTTCGGCGGGATGCTGGAAGGGAAGAGCGCGATGCTCGTCGCCGTGCGCGTCACCGCACCCGCCGCCGTCGCCATGGCGCTGGCCGGCTGGCTCCTGGTGGAACGGGCGGGGCGGGCACCTCGCGCCTGACAAGTAGGCTGGGGGGTCGATCGTTCCCCCTGTCAGGAGAGAAATGGCCGTCAATCTGGTCAATGTCGAGGCAGTCAGCAAGGTGTACGGCACGCGTGCCCTGCTCGACGGAGTCTCCCTCGGCGTCTCCGAGGGGGACCGCATCGGCATCGTCGGCCGCAACGGCGACGGGAAGACCACCCTCATCCGGATGCTCGCCAAGCTGGAGGAGCCCGACACGGGCCGGGTCACCCAGAGTGGCGGGCTGCGGCTCGGTGTGCTCACCCAGCACGACTCCCTCGACCCCGAGGCCACCATCCGGCACGAGGTGATCGGCGATCTCGCCGATCACGAGTGGGCCGGCAACGCCAAGATCCGTGATGTGCTGACCGGCCTGTTCGACGGGCTCGACCTGTCCGGGTTCCCGCAGGGACTCGACACCGTCATCGGTCCGCTCTCCGGTGGCGAGCGCCGTCGTATCGCCCTCGCGAAGCTGCTCATCGCCGAGCAGGACCTGATCGTCCTGGACGAGCCCACCAACCACCTCGACGTGGAAGGCATCGCCTGGCTGGCGAGGCATCTGCAGAACCGGCGCTCGGCGCTGGTCTGTGTCACCCACGACCGCTGGTTCCTCGACCAGGTCTGCACGCGCATGTGGGACGTGCAGCGCGGTGCGGTGTTCGAGTACGAGGGCGGGTACTCCGACTACGTGTTCGCCCGGGCCGAGCGGGAGCGGATCGCCGCGACCGAGGAGGCCAAGCGGCAGAACCTGATGCGCAAGGAGCTGGCCTGGCTGCGGCGCGGCGCCCCCGCCCGTACCTCCAAGCCGCGTTACCGCATCGAGGCCGCCAACGAGCTGATCGCCGATGTGCCGCCGCCGCGCGACACCAGCGAGCTGATGAAGTTCGCCGGCGCCCGGCTCGGCAAGACCGTCTTCGACATGGAGAACGTCACCGTCCAGGCCGGACCCAAGGTGCTGCTGAAGCATCTGACCTGGCAGCTCGGCCCCGGCGACCGTATCGGCCTGGTCGGCGTCAACGGCGCGGGCAAGACGTCGCTGCTGCGCACACTGGCGGACGCGGCCCGTACCGAGGGCGAGACGCAGCCCGTGGCCGGAAAGGTCGCCGTCGGAAAGACCGTCAGGCTGGCGTATCTGTCGCAGGACGTCACCGAACTGCCGTCCACGCTGCGTGTGCTGGAAGCCGTCCAGCAGATCCGCGACCGCGTCGACCTCGGCAAGGGCCGCGAGATGACCGCGGGTCAGCTGTGCGAACAGTTCGGTTTCGGCAAGGAGAAGCAGTGGACGCCCGTCGGTGACCTGTCCGGTGGTGAGCGCCGTCGGCTGCAGCTGCTGCGGCTGCTGATGGGTGAGCCGAACGTGCTGTTCCTCGACGAGCCCACCAACGACCTCGACATCGAGACCCTGACCCAGCTGGAGGACCTGCTCGACGGCTGGCCCGGCTCGATGGTCGTCATCTCCCACGACCGGTTCTTCATCGAGCGGACGACGGACCGTACGTTCGCGCTGCTCGGTGACGGGGCCCTGCGGATGCTGCCGCGCGGCATCGACGAGTATCTGGAACGCCGGGCGCGGATCGTCGAGGCGTCGGCCCCGACCCCGCCGCCCGCGTCCGCCGCCGCCGTCAAGGAGAAGTCGTCCGGGGACGTCCGGGCGGCGAAGAAGGAACTGCAGCGCATCGAGCGGCAGCTGGACAAGATCTCCGAGAGGGAGAGCAAACTGCACGCTCAAATCGCCGATAACGCCACGGATTTCGAGAAGGTGGCGAAATTGGATGCCGAGCTTCGCGACCTTGCGAGGGAACGCGAGGAGTTGGAGATGCGCTGGCTCGAACTCGCCGAGGACGCATGACCGGCGCCCGCCGGAACTGACCCGTAAAGAAGGCGTGCAGAGCGCGTAACGACAGCATCACGGGCCGGTCCTCCCTTGGGAACAGGGGAGGACCGAGCCCGCTGTGCGTTGGTGGCGAGTGATACAAAGAAGGCCCGCGCGACTGTCGTAGACACAACAGAATCCATGTCCGATTCACTCCTTTCCGGGGCAACGCGCCATCCGGAACAGCGTGGGAGGCAGGCCGGGCAGCAGAGCGCACACAGGGGGAACAGCTGATGAGTCAGCCGCCAAGCCAACAGCCGCCGCAGGGGGGCTTCGGGGAACCTCAGGACCCGCAGGGGACCCCTCAGCCGCCCGGCCGGCCCCCGCAGATGCCACCGGCCCCGCAAGGGCCTCCGCCCGGCGCGCCGTCGGCGGCACCTGGCTACGGCTACCCGCAGCAGCCGCCCGCGCAGCCGGGTTACGGCTACCCGCAGCAGCCGCCCGCGCAGCCGGGTTACGGCTACCCGCAGCAGCCCCCCGCGCAGCCCGGCTACGGCTACCCGCAGCAGCCCCCCGGCCCGTACGGCCAGCAGCCGGGGCCGTACAACCAGTCCGGGCCGTACGGCGGTTATCCGACGCAGCCCCACTACCCCGGGACGCCCACCCCGCCGGCCGGCGGTGGCGGCGGCTTCTTCAGGGGGAAGACCGGTGTCGTCGTGGCCGCGTCCGCGGTCGCGCTGCTGCTGATCGGCGGCGGTTCCTACCTCGCGCTGAGCGGTGACGAGAAGGACGACAAGCCGGCCGTCAGCAAGTCCGGCGACGATCCCGAGCCGACCGGCTCGGAGAGTGTCGACCAGGGCGACGGCAACGGCACCGGCAGCGGCGGCGACGAGGACCTGAACGCCGGCCGCAAGGACGGCGAGGCCAAGGCCCTGTTCCTGACGAAGAACGACGTCGACCTGCCGGCCAGCGGCGCCGACGTGTTCGGCCCCTGGGTGGTCGGCGACACCGTTGCCAAGGCGATGTACCGCGAGGTCGTGGGTTATTCGGTCACCGACGGCTCGAAGAAGTGGACCGTCAAGCTCCCCACCGATGTGTGCTCCGCGCCCGCGCAGATCTCGGCCGACGGCAAGGTCGTCGTGGGCATCAAGGACGGTCTCACCGAGAAGTCCAAGTGCCTCGAGCTGCAGATGATCGACCTCAAGACCGGCAAGGCCGGGTGGAAGAAGCCGGTCCCCAAGTCCTCGGGCGCCTTCAGCTCGCTCTCCGACTTCACGCTGGCGATCAGCGGGAACACCGTCGGCATCGCCGGCACCAACAACTCGTACGGCTTCTCGCTGACCGACGGCAAGCAGCTCTTCGGCAAGCCGGGCGGTGAATGCAAGCCCTTCGCCTTCGCCGGCGGCCCGAAGCTGCTGGCCGCCGCGAGCTGCCCCACCAAGGACTACGACAAGCCCAACCACCAGCTCCAGGAGATCGATCCGGCCACCGGCAGGGCCAAGTGGACATACCGGACCCCCGCCGGCTGGTCGATCGACAAGGTCTACTCCGCGAGCCCGCTGGTCGTCTCCCTGACCCAGCGTGAGCCGAAGAAATGGTCGGTCATCGCGCTCACCGACAACGGCAAGCCGCGCTCGCAGATCAAGGCGGACGCCAAGGACAAGTTCGCTCCGCGCTGCGGCGGTTCGTTCGTGATCTTCGGCCAGAACCTGGAGGGCTGCACCGGCGTCGCCGCTGACGCTTCCACGTTCTACATGGCAACGGAGACCGGTTACGGAACCGCCAACGAGGTCATCGCCTTCAGCCTCGCCACCGGCAAGGCCAAGTGGCGGGCGCCCGCCGGCGGAGAGCGCCGGATGACGCCGCTGCGTATGGAGAACGGCAGCGTTCTCGTCTACCTGGACGCCACGTACGACAAGGG
This sequence comes from Streptomyces sp. NBC_00390, assembly GCF_036057275.1. Classification (NCBI taxonomy): domain Bacteria; kingdom Bacillati; phylum Actinomycetota; class Actinomycetes; order Kitasatosporales; family Streptomycetaceae; genus Streptomyces; species Streptomyces sp. NBC_00390. The sequence continues at coordinate 5,011,390 of NZ_CP107945.1, forward strand.
CGGCGCGGTCGCCACGATCGCGCCGGGCGGTGGTGCGCCGAAGGTGCTGCTGCAGCACCCGGCCTCGACGGCGGACATCGAGAACTCCTTCTACTCCCCGAAGACCGTGTACGCCGACGGCCGGTTCTTCATCGCCAGCGGGCGGGTGAGCGCGACCAACGACACGGAGGAGAAGGAGACGAAGACGATGATCGCCTTCGGCCCGTGACCGCGCCACTCCGCAGTCCCCGAATCAGTCTGTCTTCGTCTCCAGAGGTAAGCACTTCATGACCCAGCCCCCGCCGCCGAGCCTGCCGCCGGTCCCGCCGATACCCCCGGGGCCGCCCCAGACGCCGCCGCCCGCGGCGCCTCCCGCGGCCCCGGGTTACGGGTATCCGCAGCAACCCGCCGCCCAGCCCGGCCAGGGATACGGGCAAGTCCCCGGCCCTGCGGGCCCCTACGGTCAGCAGCCGGGACCGTACGGTGCTCCCGGCCCGTACGGCCAGCAGTCCGCGCCGTACGGCCAGCAGTCCGCGCCGTACGGCCAGCAGCCCGGCCCGTACAACCAGCCCGGTCCGTACGGCGGTCATCCGGCGCAGCAGCCTTACGCCGGGACGCCCACCCCGCCGGCCGGCGGCGCCGGCTTCTTCAAGGGGAAGACCGGTGTCATCGTCGCCGCGGCCGCGGCCGCGCTGCTGCTCGTCGCCGGGGGCACGTATCTCGTGCTGAGCGGTGACGAGAAGGACGGCAAGCCGAGCGCGAGCAAGACCAAGGACGATCCGAAGGCCGGCGGATCGGGGTCCGTGGACAAGGGCGACGGCTCCGGCACCGGCGGCGGTGAGGACGACGACCTGAACGCCGGCCGCAAGGACGGCGAGGCCAGGGTCCTCTTCCACCTGCAGAACGAAACCGACCTGCCGCGCAGCGGCGCGCAGTTCTTCGGTCCCTGGACGGTCGGCGACACCGTCGTCACGGCGGTGCACCGTGAGGTCGCCGGCTACTCGGTGGCCGACGGCAGCAAGAAGTGGAGCGTGAAGCTCGCCACGACCGCCTGCATGGCGGCGCCGCACGTGTCGTCCGACGGAAAGATCGTCCTCGGTGTGTACGACGGCACGAACGACGACGACGCCGACTGCCGCGACATCCAGGTGATCGATGCGAAGAACGGCAAGACGTCCTGGAAGAAGCCCGTCCCCAAGCGCAACGGGTTCGCCGGGCTGACGGACTACACCTTCTCCATGAGCGGGAGCACGGTCACCGTCGCGGGTCTGAACAACTCCTACGGTTTCCGGGTGAGTGACGGCAAGCAGCTCTTCGGCCCGCCGACCGGCGACTGCGTGCCTTACTCGTTCGCCGGCGGCGCCAAGCTGATCGCCGCCGCGAGCTGCCGTGTTCCTTACGGCGAGCCGGCCAAGCAGGAGATCCACGGGGTCGATCCGGCCACCGGCAAGGCCAAGTGGAAGTACGCGCTCAAGCGCGGCTGGGAGGTCAACCGGGTCTACTCGGTCGACCCGCTCGTGGTCTCGCTCCACGAGCGAGACAAATCCGACAAGGTTGTCGGTTGGGGCATCATCGCTCTCACGGACGACGGCAAGCTGCGCTCGCAGATGCAGGGCGGCAAGGACAAGTTCCGTGCGGAATGCCCGACCGACTTCGCCGTCCTCGGCCAGGGCACCGAGGGGTGCACCGGAGTGGCCGCCGACGCGTCCACCTTCTACATGTCCACGGAGCCGACCCAGCTCACCGGCGGCACCAACGCCGTCGTCGCCTTCGACCTGAACACCGGTAAGCCCAAGTGGCGTTCGCCGGCAGGCGCCGAGCGCACGATGATGCCGGTGGGCATGGAGAACGGGAACGTCGTGGTGTACATGGCCGCGTCGTGGGACAAGCCGGGGGCGGTGGCGACGATCGCTCCGGGCGGCGGCGCACCGAAGGTCACGCTGAAGAACCCGGAGTCGACACAGGACATCGAGAGCGGACTCCCCGGTTTGTGGCCGACGTACGCGGACGGCCGGCTCTACATCACCAGCAGCCGAGTCAGCGGACGTGACGACGAGGTGCCGACAGTCATGCTTGCCTTCGGTAAATGAGCGAGCCAGTGAGCAGTCCCGGATCCCCAACTCCCCTTCCCCCGAGGTAAGCACGACATGACGCAGCCACCACCGCCGCCCAACCAGCCGCCGGGCCCGCCGTCGAACCAGCCCCCGGCCGGGGGTTACGGCGCGCCGCCGCCCCAGCCGCCGCAGAACCCGGCGTACGGCCATCCCCAGGCACCGCAGCCGGGTCAGGGGCCCGGCTACGGCTATCCGCAGACCCCGCCGCCGGCGCCCGCTCAGAACCCGGCGTACGGGTACCCGACGCAGCCCGTGCAGCCGCAGCCCGTGCCGCCCCCGTCCGGCGGCAACGGCGGCGGGATGTTCAACAGGGCGCAGTGGCAGATCATCGCCGCCGCGGCCGTCGCCATCGTGCTGATCATCGGCGGCGGCGTGGGGTATTCGGTCGTCAAGGGCGACGACACGAAGAACGAGGCCAAGAACAGCACGGGCGGCACCTCCGGGGGCGCCAAGGACGGACCGGCCGCCGCCGACGGCCCCGGCAAGGAGAAGGCCCCGGCGAAGGTCGCCTCCAAGGTCGCGTTCCAGCTGCCGGAGCCCGACCGCGACGACCTGATGGCCGTCTACGGCTCCTGGGTCACCGACAAGGCCTACGTCAAGCCCGGGGCCAACTCGGTCGTCGGATACGACGTCGCCAAGGGCACCCCGCTGTGGACCACCGATCTGCCCGGCCAGGTCTGTGGCGCCTCCCGCCATGTCACCGAGGACAACAAGACCGCGATCCTCTTCGAGGCCACCAAGCGCAAGGCGCCCAAGTTCTACGAGAAGTGCACCGAGGTCGGCGTCATCGACCTGAACACCGGCAAGCTGCTGTGGAGCACGTCCGTCAAGGGCGACGGCGACCAGAAGGCGGAGTTCACCGAGGTCACGCTGAGCGGCAACACCGTCGCGGCCGGCGGCGGCCTGCGCGGCGGCGGGGCGTTCAACCTGAAGACCGGTGCGGTGCTCTGGAAGCCCAAGGTGGACGCCCAGCAGTGCCGGGACCTCGGTTACGGCGGCGGGAAGGCGCTGGTCGCGGTCCGCACCTGCGGTGAGTACGGCGACCAGACGACGACGATCCAGCCGCTGAACCCCGACAACGGCACCCCGCTGTCCTCGTTCAAGATGCCGGCCGGTGTCGATGACGCCCGGATCGTCTCCAGCGATCCGCTGGTCGTCGCCGCCGACGTCGGCGACACGGGAACGTTCGGCATCTCGGACTTCTTCTCGGTCGACGCCAAGACCGGAAAGCAGCTGGCCAAGATCTCGGCCCCGGGCGATACGTACGAGGCACGGTGTGCGGCCTCCGACGGTGTGGAGGGCTGCCAGTTCGTGGTGGTCGGCAACGGCCGTCTCTACCTGCCGACGGCGCAGCGCTTCGACGAACGGACCAACGAGATCGTCTCCTTCGACCTTGCGACCGGCAAGGCCGCCAGCGGCCGTGCCGACGCGGGCAAGGGATACACGTCGCTCCCACTGCGCATGGACGGCGGCAACATCATTGCCTACAAGACGGGCCCCTACAACAAGGGTGGCCAGGTCGTGAGCATCAACGGCGCCACGTTCAAGCAGACGGTCCTCATGGAGAACCCGGGAGAGAGGGCGATCCGGGACGTGGAGGCGGGGTTCACGACGAGCGGCTCCGAGTTCCGCTACGCGGCCGGCCGGCTGTTCATCTCCGAGCGGCTTCTCGGCAAGCCCCGTGACGACGACCCCTCGTTCGGCAAGAAGTACCTGGCCGTCGCCTTCAGCACGGCCGACTAGCCCGAAGCGGGCATGCACCAACCGGGCCGGTGGCCCGGTGGCCCGGTGCCTCGGGGTTCTCCCGGGGTACCGGGCCGCTGTCGTCCGCGGCCCGGTACTCGGTGGCTCGGTCGCAAGTGGCCCTGTTTGGTGAAGAATTCGGCATTCTGGGGGGCTTCTGCCGAGTTAGGGGCGCGCCACGTCGAACAAGCGTGTAGCTTGCCGGGGGCTGGGGGGCCGGCTCCAGCCGGGATGGGGGTTGCTCGATGGGCGTGCGGCTCATGGTGGTCGACGAACACAGACTGCTCGCCGAGGCGCTCGCCTCGGCGCTGAAGCTGCGCGGGCACCGGGTGCTCGCCGCGGCCGCGCCTGCCGCCGGGGCGGCGGATCTGGTGGTGGCCCGGGCGCCCGAGGTGTGCCTGCTGGGCACGACAGCACCTGCCGAGCCGGGCGCCTTCGACCCGATCGTACGGATCAAACGCGAGCGCCCGCAGGTGGCCGTCGTCGTCCTCGGACCGGTGCCGAGTCCCCGCGGGATAGCCGCGGCCTTCGCGGCGGGCGCATCCGGCTATGTGCGCCATGACGAGCGCATCGAAGGCGTGGAGCGTGCGCTCGTCAAGGCGCGGGCCGGTGAGACGGTGGTGGCACCGCAGCTGCTCCAGGGCGCGTTCGCGGAGCTGCTCAACCCGGCCGTGCAGCCGGACGACGAGGGCCAGCGGCTGCTTCAGCTGCTCACCTCGCGCGAGGTCGAGGTGCTGGTCCGGGTCGCCGAGGGTGAGGACACCCGGCTGATCGCGGCCGGCATGGGGATCGCGCCGAGCACCGCGCGTACGCATGTGCAGCGGGTGCTGATGAAGCTGGGCGTCGGCTCACGGCTGGAGGCGGCCGCGCTGGCGGCGCGTACGGGCCTGCTGGACCGGGCCGCGATCATCCCGTCCCCGGGGCCGGCAGCCGACTGAGGCCGCTCCCCGCCGTCTGCCTGACGTGCGACCCGCGGAAAGCGGTCGCGTGCGCAGCTGTCCGGAGAACCAGCGCAACCGGCGAACCGCCCGGTGGTGATCTGTCCGTTGACTGGGCTGTTGGCTTGTGATTTGTTGTGCGCGGTTCTGTTGGGTGGGAGTGGTGAGGGAGCTCCGAGTGAAGAAGACCTCGACCCGGCTCGCCGACGGCCGTGAGCTGCTCTACTACGACTCCCGCGACGACGCCGTGCGCGACGCCGTCGACCGGCGGCCGCTCGACGCCGTCTCCACCACCGTCGAAATCCGTCACGACCCGCTCCTCGGCGACGCCGTGGCCGTCGCCTCGCACCGCCAGGGCCGTATCCACCACCCGCCCGCCGACGAGTGCCCCCTGTGCCCTTCTCGCGACGGGCGGCTCACCGAGATTCCGGCCGCCGACTACGACGTCGCCGTCTTCGAGAACCGCTTCCCCTCCCTGGCCGGTGGCGCGGGCCGCTGCGAGGTCGTGTGCTTCACCCCCGACCACGACGCCTCGTTCGCCGACCTCAGCGAGGACCAGGCGGCTCTGGTACTGGAGGTCTGGACCGACCGCACGGCCGAGCTCGCCGTGCTGCCGCACGTGCGGCAGGTGTTCTGCTTCGAGAACCGCGGCGCCGAGATCGGCGTGACGCTCCAGCACCCGCACGGCCAGATCTACGCCTACCCCTTCGTCACCCCGCGCACCGAGCTGATGCTGCGCTCGCTCGCGGCCCACCGGGCAGGCACAGGCCGCAATCTCTTCGACGATCTGGTCGAGCGGGAACGCGAGGACCGTGTCCGGGTGGTGCTGGAGGGCGTGCACTGGATCGCTTTCGTGCCGTATGCCGCGCACTGGCCGTACGAGGTCCACCTGCACCCTGGGCAGCGGGTGCCGGATCTGCTTGCCCTGGACGAGGCGGCGCGCACAGAGTTTCCACAGATCTATCTGGAACTGTTGAGGCGCTTCGACCGGATCTTCGGCCGGAGCGATACGCGCACGCCGTACATCGCCGCCTGGCACCAGGCACCGTTCGCCGGGACGAATGACGTCAACCGGGACGACTTCGCCCTGCATCTCGAGCTTTTCACCATCCGCCGCACTTCCGGCAAGCTGAAGTTCCTCGCGGGTTCCGAGTCCGGTATGAGCGTGTTCATCAACGACGTGCCGCCGGAAGCCGCGGCCGAGCGACTGCGAGAGGTAGCGAGCGAGTGAGCAAGAAGTACCTGGTCACAGGTGGTGCCGGATATGTGGGCAGCGTGGTGGCGCAGCACCTGCTGGAGGCCGGCCACCAGGTGACCGTCCTCGACGACCTCTCCACCGGGTTCCGGGAGGGCGTCCCGGCGGGCGCGCACTTCATCGAGGGCCGCATCCAGGACGCCGCGCGGCATCTCGACCCCAGTTACGACGCCGTGCTCCACTTCGCCGCGTTCTCCCAGGTCGGCGAATCGGTCGCCAAGCCGGAGAAGTACTGGGCGAACAACGTCGGCGGCACGATGGACCTGCTCGCCGCCATGCGCTCGGCCGGGGTGCGCACGCTCGTGTTCTCCTCCACCGCGGCCACCTACGGCGAGCCGCGGTCCACGCACATCACCGAGTCCGACCCGACCGCCCCCACCAGCCCGTACGGCGCCTCCAAGCTCGCCGTCGACCACATGATCAGCGGCGAGGCGGCGGCCCACGGTCTCGCGGCGGTCTCGCTGCGGTACTTCAACGTGGCGGGCGCCTACGGCAGTTGCGGGGAGCGCCACGACCCCGAGTCGCACCTCATCCCGCTCGTCCTGCAGGTCGCCCTGGGCAGGCGCGAGTCCATCTCGGTCTACGGGGACGACTATCCGACCCCCGACGGCACCTGCGTCCGTGACTACATCCATGTCGCCGACCTCGCCGAGGCCCATCTGCTCGCCCTGGACGCCGCCCGCGCCGGCGAGCACCTGATCTGCAACCTCGGCAACGGCAACGGCTTCTCGGTGCGCGAGGTCATCGAGACCGTGCGCAAGGTCACCGGCCACCCGGTGCCCGAGGTCACGGCCCCGCGCCGGGGCGGCGACCCGGCGGTCCTGGTCGCCTCGGCCACCGCTGCCCAGGAGCGCCTGGGCTGGCGGCCGAGCCGTTCGGACCTCGCCGGCATCGTGTCGGACGCCTGGGCCTTCGCCCGCGGGAGGGAGAACGGGTCATGAGCGACGGTGTGTGGGCGGCGCCCGGAAGGGTGAATCTGATCGGTGAACACACCGACTACAACGACGGGTTCGTGATGCCCTTCGCGCTGCCGCACACCACGATCGCCACTGCCGCCCGCCGCGACGACGGGCTGCTGCGGCTGCACTCGGCGAACGCCGCGGGCGGCACGGTGCATCTGCGCGTGGCCGACCTCGCGCCCGGCAGCCCCGGCGGCTGGAGCGACTACCCGGCAGGCGTCGTCTGGGCCCTGCGCGACGCCGGCCATCCGGTAGGCGGCGCCGACATCCACTACGAGTCGACCGTGCCCGCCGGGGCGGGCCTGTCATCCTCGGCGGCGCTGGAGGTCGTCACCGCGCTGGCCCTGAGCGACCTGTACGAACTGGGCCTGGAGCGGCAGTGCATCGCCCGGCTGTGCCGGCGTGCCGAGAACGTCTATGTCGGCGCGCCCACGGGGATCATGGACCAGACGGCCTCCGCCTGCTGCACCGCGGGCCATGCGCTGCACCTGGACACCCGCGATCTCGCCCAGCGGCAGATCCCCTTCGACCTGGCGGCGCACGGCCTGAGCCTGCTGGTCGTCGACACCCGCGTCCAGCACTCCCACAGCGAGGGCGAGTACGGCAAACGGCGGGCGGGCTGTGAGGCGGGGGCCGCCGCGCTCGGCGTCGATGTCCTGCGGGACGTTCCCTACGCAGCCCTGGACGCGGCCCTGGCGCGTCTCGACGACCCCGAGGTACGCGGCCTGGTGCGTCATGTCGTCACCGAGAACCACCGGGTCGAGCGGGTGATCGCCCACCTGGAGGCGGGCGAGGCCGAGGCGATCGGCCCGGTGCTGACCGAGGGCCATGCGTCCCTGCGCGACGACTTCCGGGTCTCCTGCCGGGAACTGGACCTCGTCGTCGACTCGGCGCTGACCGCGGGCGCGCTGGGCGCACGGATGACGGGCGGCGGATTCGGCGGCTCGGCGATCGTGCTGACGCGGACGCCCGCGGCCGGTGCGGTGTCGCAGGCTGTTCTCGAGGAGTTCGAGGCGCGGTCGCTCACCGCGCCCCGGATCTTCTCCGCCGCTCCGGCGGCGGGCGCAAAGCGTCTTTCCTGAAATGCGATCGGCGACTTCCGTCTCGATGCGAAACATCAGAAACACCCAGCACACCGCGGGCGGTCAGTTCTGCAAATAGCCTTCCGCTCCCGGCCCTCGTCCGTACTCTGATGCACAACGCCGGTGGGGGCCGGTGTCGATCAGGGGGCGAGACAGTCGGGTACGACGCCCGGGGCGGGGTATCAGTCAGAGCACGGCGGCGGCCGAGCGAGCGCTGCATCACCCCATAACTCCGGGCGGCGTTCCCGCGCCGTTCTGTCCTCCGACACGTGGGGGTGTCTGGTGCGTATCCGGGTCCTGGTGGTGGATGACCACCGCATCTTCGCCGAGTCGCTCGCCGCGGCTCTGGCTGCCGAGCCCGATGTCGAGGTGGCCGCGGCCGGCAGCGGTCCTGCCGCGCTGCGCTGCATGGAGCGGGCGGCGGCCGAAGGGCGCAGGTTCGATGTGATGCTTGTCGACGCCGATCTGGGCGCGGCCGCGCCGCCCGCCGCGCAGTCCTTGACCCAGGGAGTTCCCCGGGCCGTCGCGGTTCCGCTTGCCCGCGCCGTGCCGGACGGCGGCGAGGAGGCGATCGTCGACGGGATAGCCCTGGTCGCCGGGGTCCGCGCGACCCGCCCCGGGGTGCGCACGGTCGTGCTGGCGGAGAAGGACGACCCGGGCCGGGCCGCGCTGGCGCTTCAGGCGGGCGCCTCGGGCTGGGTCGCCAAGGACTGTTCGCTGCAGCGGCTGCTCGCGGTGATCCGCGGTGTGCTGCGGGACGAGACGCATCTTGCGCCCGCCCTGCTCACCGGCGTACTGCGGGAGTTGACGGCCGCGCGCAAGCACCGCACGGAGAGCGAGCAGCTCGTGGAGTCGCTCACCCCGCGCGAGCGGGAGGTGCTGCGCTGCATGGTTGCGGGCCTGGGGCGCAAGGCTGTCGCCGAGCGCCTGTTCCTGTCCCCGCATACGGTGCGTACACACATGCAGAACGTGCTCGGGAAACTCGGAGTGCACTCCACGCTGGCCGCCGTGGCGCTGGCCCGGCGGGCCGGGGTCGGACCGGTCGACCTAGCCGGGGATGTTGTCGAACGGGGCGGTCAACTGGCGTAGCAGCCCGGCCAGTTCACCACGCTGGGCACGCGACAGCTCGGAGAGGATCGAACGCTCCTGGGCGAGCAGTCCGGCCAGTGCCTGGTCGGCGCGGTCGCGCCCCTCTGGGGTGAGGCGGACCAGTACCCCGCGCCGGTCGCTGGGGTCGGGGAGCCGCTCGACCAGGTTCTTCTTGGCGAGCCGGTCGATGCGATTGGTCATCGTGCCCGACGTGACGAGCGTCTGGGTGAGCAACTGGCCGGGCGAGAGCTGGTACGGAGCCCCCGCGCGCCGCAGTGAGGTCAGTACGTCGAACTCCCATGGCTCGAGCTGGTGCTCGGCGAACGCGAGGCGGCGGGCACGGTCGAGGTGGCGGGCGAGCCTGGAGACGCGGCTGAGCACCTCGAGCGGTTCCACGTCGAGGTCGGGGCGCTCTCGGCGCCAAGCTGCGACCAGTCGATCGACCTCGTCCTCCATGTCGATCAGTGTAGAGGGTCTGTCGACATGAAGTCTCTTGACGTCAAGATATAGTCTGCTTGACTATTGGGCATGGTCGGGCCGGAGCCGTTCCACTTCGGCACACCGTTCCTGCAAGGGGGACTCGAACATGTATTCCGTACCCACCTGGGACCCGCAGCAGTACCTGCGCCATGCCGGGCATCGCACACGGCCATTCCTGGACATGCTGGCCCGGATACCCCAGCTCCCGTCCGGCCGTCGTCCGCCCCGCATCGCCGACATCGGCTGCGGCCCCGGCAATGTCACGGTGCTCCTCGCCGACCGCTGGCCCGACGCCCGGATCACCGGCTTCGACCTCTCGCCCGAGATGCTCGCCCAGGCGCAGAAGGAGTACGCGGGCACCACCGCCGGCGGTGGCTGGCTGGACTTCAGGCCCGCCGACGCCGCGCACTGGACCCCCGACGACCAGTACGACCTCATCGTCTCGAACGCCGCACTGCAGTGGGTGCCCAACCACCCCGAGTCGTTCAAGGTCTGGATCGACGGACTCACCCCCGGCGGCACCTTCGCCTTCCAGGTCCCCGGCAACTTCACCGCACCCAGCCACGCACTCCTCGGCGAACTGTGCGAGTCCCCGCGATGGCGCAGCAGGCTCGGCGACCACGGCCGGCGCTTCGTCCACATACTGGAGCCCGCCGAGTACCTCACCCGGCTCGCGGCCCTCGGCTGCGACGCCGACGCCTGGGAGACGACGTACCTCCAACTCCTCGGCGGCGAGGACCCGGTGCTGGACTGGGTCAAGGGGACCGCCCTGCGCCCGGTGCTGACCGAGCTCGCCGGCGACCCGGACGCGACGGCCCGATTCCTCGACGAGTACCGGGAGCTGCTGCGCCGGGCCTATCCGCGCGGCCCGCACGGCACGGTGTTCCCGTTCCGCCGGATCTTCGCCGTGGCACGGAAGGTGAGCTGACGAAGTGGCGGTCCGGCCCGCACCTGCCGGACAGGAACCTGAAACAGCGCCCCGCCTGCGGCCGGAACCGCGACTGGGCGCTTTCTGCACCCTTCGCCGCCCGCGGCAGGGCCCGGAGAGCCGGCCGCCGCAGGTACCCCGGCCGGACCGGTCCGCCGGCCGTCAGCTCTTGCGGTGCCCGATCAGCCGCGGCTTGGGCTCCAGACCGTCCAGGCCGTGCCAGGCCAGATTCACCAGATGGGCCGCCACCTCGGCCTTCTTCGGACGGCGGGCGTCCAGCCACCACTGACCGGTCAGCGCCACCATGCCCACCAGCGCCTGTGCGTACAGCGGTGCGAGCTTCGGGTCGAAGCCGCGGTTCTTGAACTCCGTGCCCAGGATGTCCTCCACCTGGGTCGCGATATCGCTGATCAGCGACGCGAACGTGCCCGTCGACTGCGCCACCGGCGAATCCCGCACCAGGATCCGGAAGCCGTCCGTGTACGCCTCGATGTAGTCCAGCAGCGCGAAGGCCGCCTGCTCCAGCAACTCGCGCGGATGGCCCGCCGTCAGCGCGCCCGTCACCATGTCCAGCAGCTGGCGCATCTCACGGTCGACCACCACCGCGTACAGGCCCTCCTTGCCGCCGAAGTGCTCGTACACCACCGGCTTGGACACCCCGGCCTTCGCCGCGATCTCCTCGACCGACGTGCCCTCGAAGCCCTTCTCCGCGAAGAGGGTGCGGCCGATGTCCAGCAGCTGCTCGCGGCGCTCCGCGCCGGTCATGCGCACCCTGCGGGAGCGCCTGCTCCCGGAAGGCCGGGGCTGGTCAGTTTTGCCGGTCCTGGTACTGGAACTGCCGTCGCTCGCCACGTGCTCAATCATGCCGCTTCTGCGGCGCTGTCCTTGCGGCGGGCCGCAATGCGGGACGCCTCCGGCCAGCGGACGTCGTACGCCCAGCCCAGCTGCTCGAACCAGCGGATGATCCGGGCGCTGGAGTCGACCTGACCGCGCAGCACCCCGTGCCGGGCGCTCGTCGGATCGGCGTGGTGCAGGTTGTGCCAGGACTCGCCGCACGACAGCACCGCCAGCCACCACACGTTGCCCGAACGGTCACGTGACTTGAACGGGCGCTTGCCGACCGCGTGGCAGATCGAGTTGATCGACCAGGTGACGTGGTGCAGCAGGGCGACCCGTACCAGCGAACCCCAGAAGAACGCGGTGAACGCGCCCCACCAGGACATCGTCACCAGGCCGCCGACCAGCGGAGGGATCGCCAGGGACAGCACCGTCCAGTAGATGAAGTGGCGCGAGATCCGGCGCAGCGCCGGGTCCTTGATCAGATCCGGGGCGTACTTGTTCTGCGGGGTCCGCTCCCGGTCGAACATCCAGCCGATGTGCGCCCACCACAGGCCCTTCATCAGGGCCGGGACCGTCTCCCCGTACCGCCACGGCGAGTGCGGGTCGCCCTCGGCGTCGGAGAACTTGTGGTGCTTGCGGTGATCGGCGACCCAGCGCACCAGCGGGCCCTCGACCGCCAGTGAACCCATGATCGCCAGCGCGATCCGCAGCGGCCGCTTGGCCTTGAAGGAACCGTGGGTGAAATACCGGTGGAAGCCGATCGTGATGCCGTGGCAGCCGATGTAGTACATCACCACCAGCAGCCCCAGATCGAGCCAGCTCACGCCCCAGCCCCAGGCCAGCGGCACAGCGGCGAGCAGTGCGAGGAAGGGCACCGTGATGAACAGCAGGAGGGCGAACTGCTCCATCGACCCCTTGCTGTCCCCGCTGAGGGTGGCGGAGGTGAGGTCGGCCGCCGGCGCCTCCGAGACGTCGTCGAGCAGATCAGGACTTGTGGTCATGGGGTCCCCTGTGGGGTGGAAGAGACGGCTGAAGCGTGGCTACGGATCCGTAACCTACGGCGACGTAAGTATGTCAGCGCCCGGCTGCACGGCAAGAGACCTGAGGACAACGTCAGGGAAATGGACACCTATCCTGGGTGACGTCGGACAGCGCGGTCCGCAAGCCTCCAGTACCCCTCCAGACGTGCTCAAACACTGCAAGGAGCCGCACCTGTGAGCAGTGCCGACCAGACCCCCACCGCCAGCCCCGAACTGCGCGCCGACATCCGCCGACTGGGCGATCTTCTGGGCGAGACCCTCGTCCGCCAGGAGGGCCCCGAACTGCTCGAGCTCGTCGAGCAGGTACGTGCCCTGACCCGAGAGAAGGGAGAGGCGGCAGCGGAGCTGCTGGGCGACACCGACCTGGAGACCGCTGCCAAGCTGGTACGCGCCTTCTCCACCTACTTCCACCTGGCCAATGTCACCGAGCAGGTCCACCGCGGCCACGAGATGCGCGAGCGCCGCGCCGCCGAGGGCGGCCTGCTGGCCCGCACCGCGGACCGGCTGAAGGACGCCGACCCCGAGCATCTGCGCGAGACGGTCAGGAACCTCAACGTCAGGCCCGTCTTCACCGCCCATCCCACTGAAGCCGCACGGCGCTCCGTCCTCAACAAGCTGCGCCGCATCGCCGAACTGCTGGAGAACCCGGGGCTCGCTGCCGACCGGCGCCGCCACGACCTGCGCCTCGCCGAGCACATCGACCTCATCTGGCAGACCGACGAGCTGCGCGTCGTACGGCCCGAGCCCGCCGACGAGGCCCGCAACGCCATCTACTACCTCGACGAACTGCACGCCGGGGCCGTCGGCGACGTGCTCGAGGACCTCGCCGCCGAGCTGGAGCGGGTCGGCGTCGAGCTGCCCCCCGGGACCCGGCCGCTGACCTTCGGCACCTGGATCGGCGGCGACCGCGACGGCAACCCCAACGTCACCCCCGCGGTGACCTGGGAGGTGCTGATCCTCCAGCACGAGCACGGCATCACCGACGCCATCGAGGTCATCGACTACCTGCGCGGACTGCTGTCCAACTCCATCCGCTACGCCGGCGCCACCGAGGAACTGCTCGCCTCGCTGCAGGCCGACCTGGAGCGGCTGCCCGAGATCAGCCCGCGCTACAAGCGGCTCAACGCCGAGGAGCCCTACCGGCTCAAGGCCACCTGCATCCGCCAGAAGCTCGTCAACACCCGCGAGCGCCTCGCCAAGGGCACCCCGCACGAGACCGGCCGCGACTACCTCGGCACCGCCGAGCTGATCAGCGACCTCACCCTCATCCAGACCTCGCTGCGTGCGCACCGCGGCGGCCTGTTCGCCGACGGGCGTATGGACCGGGTCATCCGCACGCTCTCCGCGTTCGGACTGCAGCTCGCCACCATGGACGTGCGCGAACACGCCGACGCCCACCACCACGCCCTCGGACAGCTCTTCGACCGCCTCGGCGAGGAGTCCTGGCGCTACGCCGACATGCCGCGCGAATACCGCGAGAAGCTGCTCGCCAAGGAGCTCCGCTCCCGGCGGCCGCTCGCGCCCACCCCGGCCCCGCTGGACGCCGCAGGCCAGAAGACCCTCGGCGTCTTCCACACCGTCAAGGAGGCCTTCGAGCGCTTCGGACCCGAGGTCATCGAGTCGTACATCATCTCGATGTGCCAGGGCGCCGACGACGTGTTCGCGGCCGCCGTGCTCGCTCGCGAGGCCGGCCTGATCGACCTGCACGGCGGCTGGGCCAAGATCGGCATCGTGCCGCTGTTGGAGACCACCGACGAGCTGAAGGCCGCCGACGTCATCCTCGAAGGCATGCTCGCCGACCCCTCCTACCGCCGGCTCGTCTCGCTCCGCGGCGACGTGCAGGAAGTGATGCTCGGCTACTCCGACTCCTCCAAGTTCGGCGGTATCACCACCAGCCAGTGGGAGATCCACCGCGCCCAGCGCAGACTCCGCGACGTGGCCCACCGGCACGGGGTACGGCTGCGGCTCTTCCACGGCCGGGGCGGCACGGTCGGCCGGGGCGGCGGTCCGTCGCACGACGCGATCCTCGCCCAGCCGTGGGGCACCCTCGAGGGCGAGATCAAGGTGACCGAGCAGGGCGAGGTCATCTCCGACAAGTACCTGATCCCCTCCCTGGCCAGGGAGAACCTCGAGCTGACGGTCGCCGCCACCCTCCAGGCCTCCGCCCTGCACACCGCTCCGCGCCAGTCCGAGGAGGCGCTCGAACGCTGGGACGCGGCCATGGACACGGTCTCGGACGCCGCCCACGCCGCCTACCGCACGCTGGTCGAGGACCCGGACCTGCCCGCGTACTTCTTCGCCTCCACGCCCGTCGACCAGCTCGCCGAGCTGCACCTCGGCTCGCGGCCCTCGCGTCGTCCCGACAGCGGAGCAGGTCTGGACGGACTGCGTGCCATCCCCTGGGTCTTCGGCTGGACGCAGTCGCGGCAGATCGTGCCGGGCTGGTTCGGCGTCGGCTCGGGTCTGAAGGCGCTGCGCGAGGCCGGCCTGGACACGGTCCTGGACGAGATGCACGAGCAGTGGCACTTCTTCCGCAACTTCATCGCCAACGTCGAGATGACGCTGGCCAAGACCGACCTGCGAATCGCCCGCCACTACGTCGACACGCTGGTGCCCGGCCACCTCAAGCACGTCTTCACCGCGATCGAGGCCGAGCACGCGCTGACCGTGAGCGAGGTCCTCAAGGTGACCGGCAACGAGCAACTCCTCGGCTCCAACCCGGTGCTCCAGCAGACCTTCGCCATCCGGGACGCCTACCTGGACCCGATCTCCTACCTCCAGGTCTCGCTCCTGGCGCGCCAGCGCGCCGCTGCCGAGCGGGGTGAGGAGCATGACCCGCTGCTCGCCCGCGCCCTGCTGCTGACCGTCAACGGGGTCGCGGCCGGCCTGCGCAACACCGGCTGACCCGGCTGCCGGCACACGGAAGGAGGGTGCCCTTGCCGAGAACCTCGGCAAGGGCACCCTCCTTTGTCACCGTTGTCAGCTCTGGCGGCCCTGACGGCGGCGCGTCAGCAGGAAGCCGCCGACCGCGACGAGCGCGGCCGCGGCCGCCGACAGCAGACCGACCGGCGCGCCGTTGCCGGTCTCGGCGAGATCGCCGTCGGAGCTGCCGGGGCTCGGGGTCGTGCTCGGCTCCTCGCCCGCCGGGCCGGAGGCGGCCGGGCTCGAGGGCTCCTCGCCCGGGGTGGACGGCTCGACGCTCGGCTCCTCGCCCGGCGTCGCACTCGGGGACCCGGACGGCGCCGGGCTCTCGTCCTCGCAGTCGGACTTGAACACCTTGTGCTTGGCGCTGCCGTTCTCGCCCTCGAAGTTCCAGAACAGCTTGTACTGGCCGTCGGGCAGGGTCATGTCCTCGGTGCGCTCGTGGCCGTCGGCGTCGAGGGTGAGCGAGCCGGCCTTGACCGTCTCGCCCTTGTCGAGGTCGTTGTCGGCCCAGGCCTCGATGTGCCAGACGACCTTCTGGGCGGCATCGAATCCGAAGGCGTCGAGGTAGAACTCGCAGACCTTCGGCTCGTTCTTGCGGAGCTCTTCGCCCGTCTCGGCGTCGTGGATCTTCACGGTGCCGTTGTCGCCGGGCGGGGTGGCGAGCGCGGAGGGAGCAGCCATCAGCGTGAGCGCTGCGGCCGCCACCAGGGCGCCGGTGGAGGTGAGGGTACGCATGGGCAGTCAGTCCATCGTGAGGGAGGGAATGTGCCGTGGGGGGCGGCTCAGGTTCCTGCCTGGCGCCGCGGCCGGTCAAGATTCCTCGTGCCGCATACGTACCGAGCGGCACCCTTCGACCCGATAGTCCCGATAACGATCAGGTGAACGTGACGTTCCGGTAAGCGATTTCGAGCTTCGGGGCCCCTCAGAGCGCCAGGAACGACGCCACCAGCAGCGACCCGCCCGCCAGCCCCGTCGCCCACGCGAGACGAGTCAGCCGCAGTCCGCCGCCGATGACCAGGCCCGCGAGCACCAGCGCCCCGCCCAGCGGCAGCCACGCGTGCAGGGCGCCCGCCCAACCCGTGCGCAGAAGCTCGTCCTTGCCCGGCTTCGCCACCACCGCGAGCATTGCGCCCTTCTCGACGGCCACCGACTTGTCGATCGTCATGCCGTCGCGGGGTCCCTGGGAACCCTCCGGGTCGTACGCCCCTGTGCACGTGTCCTCGTCGCAGCTCGCGACGGTCAGCGTGCCGTGCTCCCGGCCCTTGGAGAGCAGCACATGCTGGGCGTCGCCCCACGACGACCAGAACCCCGCGACGACGAGCAACAGAGCGACGAGGGCCATCGCCGCGTTACGCGCATGGACCAGTATCCGGCCGGAGGAGTTCCGCTTCATGGGGCGCGATCCTTGGCCATGCGAATGCGCTCGGTCAACCTCCGGCCGTGCCGACGCGATGAAGATCTCAGCGGCCGGCCGGTGCCACTCAGGAGTTGTACGCGCTCTGCGCCCGCTCCAGGCCCTCGGTGACCAGGCACTCCACCCCGTCCGCCGCGCGGTCCACGAAGTAGTCCAGCTCCTTGCGCTCCGCCGGCGAGAAGTCCTTCAGCACAAAGTCCGCGACCTGCATCCGTCCCGGCGGCCGGCCGATCCCGAACCGCAGGCGGTGATAGTCCGGACCCATCGCCTTCGTCATCGACTTCAGTCCGTTGTGCCCGTTGTCCCCGCCGCCGAGCTTGATCCGCAGCGTGCCGTAGTCGATGTCCAGCTCGTCGTGCACGGCGACGATGTTCGCCGTCGGCACCTTGTAGAAGTCCCGCAGCGCCGTCACCGGGCCTCCGGAGAGATTCATGTACGACATCGGCTTGACCACGATCACCCGCCGGCTCGCGGGTCCGGGCGCCCCGATCCGGCCCTCGAGAACCTGCGCCTGTGCCTTCTGGGCGCGCTTGAAGGTGCCGCCGATGCGCTCGGCCAGCAGGTCGGCGACCATGAACCCGACATTGTGACGGTTCGCTGCATACCCGGGCCCGGGGTTGCCGAGACCCGCGATCAGCCAGGGTTCGTTCGCGTCGGACATCGCGCTGCGTCTCCTCGTACCAAAGGCCGGAACCGAAAACCGGAAGCGGGAACAGAGGAACGGGGCGGCGGGCCGCAGCCCGCCACCCCGTCAAGCCTCACAGAGAGGATACGGCTCAGGCCTCCGCGGCCACTTCGCCCTCGGCCGCCTCGGTCTCGGCCTCGGCAGCCGGCTCCTCGGCCTGCGCGGCCAGGATCTGCAGGACGACGGTGTCGTCCTCGACGGCCAGGGTCGTGCCCTTGGGCAGCGGGATGTCCTTCGCGAGCACCGACGCGCCACCCTCCAGGCCCTCCACCGAAACCGTGAAGGACTCGGGGATGTGGGTGGCCTCAGCCTCGACCGGCAGGGCGTTCAGCACGTGCTCGAGCAGGAAGTTGCCCGGGGCCAGCTCGCCCTCGGCGACGACCGGAACCTCGACCGTGACCTTCTCGCCGCGCTTCACGAGCAGGAGGTCGACGTGCTCCAGGAAGCCCTTCAGCGGGTCCCGCTGCACGGCCTTCGGGATCGCGAGCTCCTTCTTGCCCTCGATCTCCAGGGCAAGAAGGACGTTCGGGGTACGCAGGGCGAGCAGCAGCTCGTGCCCCGGCAGCGTGACGTGGACCGGGTCGATGCCGTGGCCGTACAGAACGCCGGGAACCTTGCTGTCACGGCGGATACGACGGGCGGCACCCTTGCCGAACTCCGAACGGACCTCGGTGGCGAGCTTCACCTCGGACATGTGCACTCCTCGTAAAGAAAGATCTGGTGGCGGTCACCCGGCCACGACAGGCCTGCTACGAAGAGCGCGTCGATAACGGACCGCCGCACACACGGTGCGGCCTCCCTCGCCGAGCAACTTCGACAGTCTACGCACGGCGGCCCCGGGAACCCAATCGATCACCGGCCGGGCACACGGAAGGCCGCACCCGGCGAAACGGGTGCGGCCTTCCGGAACCGTGTCTAGCCCTGCTCCTCGAACAGACTCGTCACCGAGCCGTCCTCGAACACCTCACGCACCGCACGCGCGATCGTCGGCGCGATCGACAGCACGGTGATCTTGTCGAGCTCCAGCTCACCGGGGGTCGGCAGGGTGTTGGTCAGAACGAACTCGCTCACCTTCGAGTTCTTCAGACGGTCGGCCGCCGGGCCGGACAGGATGCCGTGCGTCGCCGTCACGATGACGTCCTCGGCGCCGTGCGCGAACAGTGCGTCCGCGGCCGCGCAGATCGTGCCACCCGTGTCGATCATGTCGTCCACCAGGACGCAGACCCGGCCCTTGACCTCACCGACGACCTCGTGAACGGTCACCTGGTTGGCGACGTCCTTGTCCCGGCGCTTGTGCACGATCGCCAGCGGGGCGTCCAGCCGGTCGCACCAGCGGTCGGCCACTCGCACGCGGCCCGCGTCGGGGGAGACGACCGTCAGCTTGTTGCGGTCCACCTTCGCGCCCACGTAGTCCGCGAGCACCGGCAGCGCCGACAGATGATCGACCGGGCCGTCGAAGAAGCCCTGGATCTGGTCCGTGTGCAGATCGACGGTCAGGATGCGGTCCGCACCCGAACACTTCAGCAGGTCCGCGACCAGACGGGCCGAGATCGGTTCACGGCCACGGTGCTTCTTGTCCTGACGGGCGTAGCCGTACGACGGGATGATCACGGTGATGCTCCGGGCCGAGGCCCGCTTCAGAGCATCGATCATGATCAGCTGTTCCATGATCCACTTGTTGATGGGAGCCGTGTGGCTCTGCATCACGAAGCAGTCCGCGCCGCGCGCCGACTCCTGGAAGCGGACGTAGATCTCGCCGTTGGCGAAGTCGAAAGCCTTGGTAGGGACGAGGCCGACACCCAACTGGTGTGCAACCTCCTCGGCCAGCTCGGGGTGGGCGCGGCCGGAGAAGAGCATCATCTTCTTCTCGCCGGTCGTCTTGATCCCGGTCACAGCACTGTCTCCTCAGACGTGTTCCCTGGCCGCGAGAGTTCTGGGCGCGAGCCAGCCGAATTTGCGTGCACCAATCACGGTACGCCGTGTTCGACGCACCTGTTTCCGGTCAGTTCTCCTCGACGACCCGTTCTGTTGCCGCTTCGGCCGCCTGTGCGGCCGCGCTTCCCGGGCGCTTGCGGGCCACCCAGCCGTCGATATTCCGCTGCTGGCCCCGGGCGACGGCCAGTGAACCGGCCGGCACATCCTTCGTGATCACCGAGCCCGCGGCCGTGTAGGCGCCGTCCCCGATCGTGACAGGAGCCACAAACATGTTGTCCGACCCGGTCTTGCAGTGAGACCCGATGGTCGTGTGGTGCTTGGCCTCTCCGTCGTAGTTCACGAACACGCTCGCGGCGCCGATGTTCGTGTGGTCACCGATCGTCGCGTCCCCCACGTACGACAGGTGCGGAACCTTCGTGCCCTCACCCACGGACGCGTTCTTCATCTCGACGAACGTGCCCGCCTTGGCCTTCAGTCCGAGCCTCGTGCCAGGACGCAGATACGCGAACGGACCCACCGACGCCCCCTCGCCCACCACCGCGGAGTCCGCGACGGTGGTGTCCACCCGGGCGCCCGCACCGACCTTGGTGTCGGTCAGCCGCGTATGCGGACCCACCTCGGCACCCTCCGCGACATGCGTGGCGCCCAGCAGTTGCGTCCCCGGATGCACCACCGCATCCGGCTCGAACGTGACCGTCACATCCACCAGCACCGACGCCGGATCCACCACGGTCACACCGGCGAGCATGGCCCGCTCCAGCAGCCGCTCGTTCAGCAGGCGGCGCGCCTCGGCCAGCTGGACGCGGTTGTTGATGCCGAGGATCTCCCGGTGATCGGCGGCCACCGACGCACCCACGCGGTGCCCGGCCTCCCGCAGGATCCCGAGCACATCCGTGAGGTACTCCTCGCCCTGGCTGTTGTCCGTGCGGACCTTGCCCAGCGCATCCACGAGCAGCCGGCCGTCGAAGGCGAACACCCCGGAGTTGATCTCCCGGATCGCACGCTGCTCGTCGGTGGCGTCCTTGTGCTCCACGATCGCGGTGACCGCCCCGGTGGCCGCATCGCGCACGATCCGCCCGTACCCGGTGGAGTCCGGGACCTCGGCGGTCAGCACGGTGACGGCGTTGCCGTCGGCGGCGTGGGTGGCGGCGAGCGCGGTCAGGGTCTCGCCGGAGAGAAGGGGAGTGTCACCGCACACGACGACCACGGTCCCGGCCGGCCGGCCCCCGAGCTCCTCGAGCCCCATGCGTACGGCATGCCCGGTGCCGTTCTGCTCGGCCTGGAAGGCGGTACGGGTACCGGCGTAGTGCTCGCCGAGATGGGCCTCGACCTGCTCGCGGGCGTGGCCGACGACCACGACGAGCTGTTCGGGGTCGAGTTCACGGGCGGCGCAGACGACATGTCCGACGAGCGAGCGCCCGCAGATCTCGTGCAGGACCTTGGGGGTCCTCGACTTCATGCGGGTGCCTTCACCCGCTGCGAGGACGACGACGGCTGCCGGGCGGTTGGCGCTCACGGGAATGCCCTTCGGCTTCGGGTGGTGGACACCCCGAGGATACCGGGGGGACCCGTCCTGAACTGGTGGGTCCCCCGGACCTCCAGCGGCGGGAAACGAATGCGGGTCCCGACCGGTGGAGGTCAGGACCCGAGCTGCTCAGCTCCCCCGCCAGGACTCGAACCCGGACATAAGGCACCAAAAGCCTCAGTGCTGCCAATTACACCACAGGGGATTAAGTCTGACTAAACCGGACAGTTGGTCAGGCCGTCGGACCAGCATCCAACACTATGCCGTACCAAGGGCCTTCGATGCGACGCCATAGCCCGGTGCGTGCTCGGTGCACCGGCGACCGTTCCGGGAGCCGTCGGACACGTTCCGTGCTCATACGGTCCCCCGAAAATGACTCGCGCCCGCCCGTAGGCTGGAACGCATGACCACAACGGGGGCGCAGCAGGAAGTCACGGGGTCGACCGCCCGTGGCCCGCTGTGGTGGGGGCGGCGGCGCAGTGCTGCGCTGGACGTGGGGCTGGCTGCCGTCTCTGCCTTTGAGTGCGCGCTGGAGGGGGTCAGGTTCGCGGAGAGAGCCGCGTTGCCTGTACCGCTCGGCGTGCTGTTCGGGCTGGTTGTCGGCTCGGTGCTGGTGGTGCGGCGGCGGTGGCCGATCGCCGTGGTGCTGGTGTCGATCGCGACCACACCGGCCGAGATGGGCTATCTGATGGTCCTGGTCGGGCTCTATACGCTCGCCGCGTCCGAGGTGCCGCGCCGGATCACGGCGATGCTCGCGGGGATGTCGCTGGCCGCGACGTTCATCGTGGCGTTCGTGCAGGTGCGCCAGGACGTAGCGGCGGCGGAGGACTTCCGGCCGGGGGCGTGGTACGCGCCGGTGATGGCCGGGTTCATGGCACTGGGCCTGACCGCGCCGCCGGTGCTGCTCGGGTTGTACATAGGGGCCAGGCGGCGGTTGATGGAGAGCCTGCGGGAGCGGGCGGACAGCCTCGAGCAGGAGTTGTCGCTGCTGGCGGACCGGGCGGAGCAGCGGGCGCAGTGGGCGCGTACCGAGGAGCGGACGCGGATCGCACGGGAGATGCACGATGTGGTCGCGCACCGGGTGAGTCTGATGGTGGTGCATGCGGCCGCGCTCCAGGCGGTGGCGCTCAAGGACCCGCAGAAGGCGGTGAGGAACGCGGCGCTGGTGGGGGACATGGGCCGGCAGGCGCTCACGGAGCTGCGGGAGATGCTCGGGGTGCTGCGGGCGGGCGAGAGTGAGAAGCGGGCGGTTCCGGTGGCGGCGGCGGTGGTTCCGCTGGCGGCGGTCGGGGCGGCTGCGGCCGCTGCCGCGGCTGCGGCGGCCGAGGACGGGCCGTCGCTCGGTGACATCGAGGCGCTGATCGGGCAGTCGCGGCAGGCGGGGATGGTGGTGGAGTTCGCGGTGCAGGGGGACGCGCGCGGTTATGCGCCGCAGGTGGAGCGGACCGCGTTCCGGGTCGTCCAGGAGGCACTGACGAATGTCCACAAGCATGCGGCGGGGGCGAAGGTCATGGTGCGCCTGGCGCACCGGTCCTCGGAGGTCGCGATGCAGGTGGAGAACGGTGCTCCGGACGCGTCGGGCGGTGCGGCGATCGCCGGGCTGCCGAGCGGGGGCAACGGCCTGGTGGGCATGCGGGAGCGTGTGACCGCGCTGGGCGGGGTGTTCGTGTCGGGCCCGACGGACGCGGGTGGATTCCGGGTCTCGGCGGTACTCCCGGACGGCGTCGCTCAGGAGTGAGGCTGCGGCGGCGCGGTCCGGTGGCGTGCGGCAGGCCCGCGGGCCGCGGGCGTCACCCCGAGGTGAGGCGTGCGGGCAACAGCCCGGTGATCAGGGTGCCGAGAGCCTGGTCGATGTCGGGGCCGAGGTACCAGTCGCCGGTGTGGTCGATGCTGTAGACGCGGCCTTCGATGTCCATGGCCAGGACGGCCTGGTGGTCGCCCTCCATACCGAGCGGGGAGATCTCGGTGTCCAGCGCGCGGCCGAGGTCGGCGAGCGTACGGGCCAGGTGGAGGCCGGCGAGGGGGTCGACGTGCACGGGCGTGGGCGCGTGCTGGCGGCCCGGTCCGAGGGCGGTGATGTGCAGCCCGCCGAACTCCGCCCATGCCTCGACGACGGCGGGGAAGACGGTGTGCCGGTGGCCTGCCGGTGAGACATGGGCGCGCAGGGTGTCGGCCCACTGCTCCGCCTGCTTGATGTCCCAGCGGCCCGGCTGCCAGCCGGATTCCCGCAGGGCGGCGTCGACGGCGACGGGGAACCGCGTGGTGCTGAGGTGGTCGGGCATGTGTGCGGGGTCAGCCGATCTCGGGTGCGTGCGGGTCGACGGGGTGGACCCCGAAGTGGTCGAGCATGGCGGAGCAGGACCGGCAGGGCGGCGCGTAGCTGCCGTGCAGCGGGTCACCGTCCTCCCGGATGCGCCGTGCGGTGAGTTTGGCCTGCTTGAAGGCGCGCCGGGCCTCGCTGTGGGTCAGCGGTTTCCGCTGGGCGCGCTTGGAGCGCTGGTTCTCGGTGGCGGCCAGATGCCGGGAGAGCAGGATGGCCTCGGGGCAGCGCCCGGTGAACCGTTCGCGCTGCCCGCTGGTGAGGGTGTCGAGGAAGTCCTGTACGAGCGGGTGGAGGACGGGCGGCTGGTCGGCCTTGCCCGCGGTGCAGGTGAAGGTCTGGCCGCGCACGGAGAGTGCGGCCGCGACGGCGGGCAGGATGCCGTCGCGCCGGTGCCGGAGTCCGGGCGGCCGTCCGGACTCGGCGCTGCCCCAGTTGAGGCGTGGATCACCCGACGTACTTGGTTGCGCTGTGTGCATGGTGCGTTTGTCCCTCCCTGCACTCCCCCGAGTTGCGGGGACAGCCTGCCAAATGGGAAGGGGGGTGTGGAAGCTGGGGCGCGGAAACGTGTGAAACGTGTCGCCGCGTCGTCACTGGGTCACCCGAATGTGACTGTTCGTTACGGAAGCGGAGCGCCGGATCCTCTTGATGCGGCACCGCTTAGGCTGTGCTGAATCAGTCGGACGCAGCAGGGGGCAACCGCCATGACGACAGGTCGGCTCGGGCACGCCGCGCCACCGAACGCGGCCTACGCCGGGCAGGTCGTGAACTTCCCGGACCCGGTCCGGGCCTCCCGCCACCCCAGGGGTGTGCGTGTGGACGAGAACGGCTATCCGGATTTCTCGCTGTACGCGCGCGCGGCGGCGGACATCGCCGAGCCCCCGGAGGGCTTCGGCGTGGACGAGCTGCGCCTCACCGACTACGTGTCGGCGAATGCGGCTCTGTCGGCCGAGGGCCACGAGTTGTGGGACACGATTTCCCCGGTGGCGACTCCGCACGGCTGGACCTGGCATCACGTGCCGGGTACGCGCCGGCTGGAGCTGGTTCCGGTGGAGGTGAAGGCGCTTCTGCGGCATCACGGTGGGCTGGCGACGACGGCGGTCGACCAGAACAAGCGTGGTACACGGCCGTTGCAGGAGACCCGGCCCGCGCATTTCGGTCTGCCGAAGGGTGCTGTGTCGGTGACCGAGCAGCAGTTGCTGAGCGTGGAGGAGGATCTGGGATACCGCCTTCCCGGTGCGTATCGCTCCTTCCTGAAGGCGGCCGGCGGCTGTGCGCCGGTGGGAGCTGCGCTCGATGCGGAGCTCGGACTTCTGCTCGATCAGCCGTTCTTCACGGTGCGCGACGAAGCCGCGGTCAACGACCTGGTGTACGTCAACAAGTGTCTGCGGGACCATCTGACGAAGGATTACCTGGGCGTCGGCTTCGTCCAGGGTGGGATCCTGGCGGTGAAGGTCAGGGGCTCCGGGACCGGTTCGGTGTGGTTCTGCGCGTACGACGACGCCCGTGACCAGGACGGGTGGAGTGTGCAGGAGCGGGTGGAGCGGCTGTTGCTGCCCTGCGGTGAGGACTTCGACGCGTTCTTGCAGCGGCTGGCGGGCAGTCCGCCGGAGCTGGAGACCGTGGCCAACCTGATGGTGGACGGCGGCTTCGCGCGTGCCGTTCCGGTTCCGGACGAGGGGTGACGGTCCGATGGTGACCTTTGCGCAGGCGCAGGAGCGCGCCGAGGAGTGGGTCAACGGCGATGTGCCTCCGTATCAGCATCGTGAGGTGCGGGTGCGGGAGTTCGAGCTGGGCTTCGTGGTCTGGGCGGAGGACCGCGAGGGCGGCGTCCGTTCGGACGGCGGCCGGCAGCGGATGGTGATTGCCAGGGACAGCGGTGAGGCGACTCTGTGGCCGGGGCTGCCGGTGGGTGAGGTGATCCGCCGGTACGAGGAGGAGTACGGCGTCGCGCAGCACAGCGCGCCGGCGCCGGAGCCCCCGCAGCGGATCGATCTGAACCAGACGTCGTTCCTGTTGAGCCCGCCGGAGTGGCTCCAGGACGCGGCGGACAGGCTGGGTATTCCGGACCGTCGTTCGGGTGCGGGGACACGGGACGCAGCGCCGGCCTCCGCCTCTTCCGGCTCCGGGTCGTCGGGGACCTCGGCTCCGACGCCTGTGACGCCGGGTGCTGATGAGTCGTCATCTGTGCTCACGGGTCCGGTCGATGCGACCCCGTCCGCCCCGGTTGCGTCCAATGCCTCGCAGGCGGGCGGAAGTTCGTCGTCGCCCGGCTCGTCATGGCCCGACGCCGGTTCGTCCCCGGGGGGCAACGCCTCGCAGGGCGGCTCCGCGTGGCCCAGCGCCGGCGGTGCCGACAGCCATGAGCCGACGGCCGTGCCGGGCCCGCCTGCCCCGCAGTCGGGGGGCGCCGGCTGGACGGACGCCAGTGCCTCGGGGCAGGGCGACGGGTCCGTGCCGCTTCCGGCGACGGTGTTCGCGCCGCCGATCTCGGGTGACGACCGTGACGACACACCGCCGCCGGCCGTGGGTGCGGATGCGCCGACGGCGCTGATGTCGGGTGGCAGCCAGTTGCCGAGGACGGCGATCGTGCCGGGTCTGAACCCGCAGTCGCAGCCGCAGCCGCCCGGGCCGTCCGCTCCCGGGCCGTCCGCCCCTGCGCCGTCTGCTCCTGCGCAGGCTGCGACACCGCCCGTGCCGCAGATGCCCGGTGCCACGCCACCGCCGGCGGCGCCCCCCGTGCCCGGTGCCGCCGACATTGCCGATGCGGCGACGAGTAAGGCGGTGCTGCCGCCGCGCGGTACGCGCGGCGGCAACAGTGCCCCGCCTCCGCCGCCCGGCGCGCCGGGTGTCCCGGGGGCGCGGCCGGGTGCCGCTCCCGCGCCGGCGTCGGGTCCGGGTTCTCCCGGTGCGCCGGCGGCCGGATATCTGCCGACGCAGCTCGTCTCCCAGCTCGGCCCGGACGCCCCGCAGCCGCCGGGTCCGCCCGGTCCGCCGCCTGCGCCCGGTGCGACGCCGCCTCCCGGTGCCGGTGCCCACCATGCCGCGACGATGCTCGCCGACCCGGGCCAGATGGGTCCGGGGGCGCCCCAGCCGCCCGGTCCGCCGGGCCCGCCGCCTGCGCCCGGTGCGACGCCGCCTCCCGGCGGCGGTGCCCACCATGCCGCGACGATGCTGGCCAACCCGTCGCCGATGGGTCCGGGGGCGCCCCAGCCGCCCGGTCCGCCGGGCCCGCCGCCTGCGCCCGGTGCGACGCCGCCTCCCGGCGGCGGTGTGCACCATGCGGCGACGATGCTGGCCAACCCGTCGCCGATGGGCCCCGGCGCTCCACAGCCTCCTGGCCCGCCCGGCCCCGTTCCGCATGCACCGCAGGCGCCGATGGGTGCCCCCGGCATGCGGCCGGCGTACGGGTATCCGCAGCAGCCGAGCGGTGTGCCGACGGTCGGTCCCGGCTACCAGGCGGTACTGCGCTACCGCGCCCCCGACGGCTCCGAGCAGCAGCTCATCCGCCGCTCGGCGCCCGGTACCCCGCACCCGGAATGGCAGATCTTCCATGAGCTGCGCGGGATGAACGTCCCGAGCGACCAGGTCCTGGAGCTGCACACCGAACTGGAGTCCTGCGAGCTGCCGGGCGGCTACTGCGCCCGGATGATCCGGGAGACATGGCCCCAGGCGCGGATCACGAACATCGCCCCGTACGGCAGGGATCACGCCAGCCGCCAGGGCGGTATGCAGCAACTGCTCATCCATCAGGGCGAGTTGCATCAGGTCGCGGACGGCCCGGCGCGGCCCGCCCCGGTGCGTGCGCCGCTGCCCCAGGTATCTCCGGCTCCGCCGATCCCGCCGGAGGGGATCGCGCAGGAGCTGGTGGGCGCGTTCGGACCGCAGGGCCTGTGCCGGTTCGACCAGCGGGCCGTGTCGCGTCAGGGGGTGCCGGAGATCGTCGCGGCGACCCTGGTGTGGGCGGGTCTGCCGGGCGACTTCAACCCGTTCTTCTGGGCGCAGCCGGCCCAGCCGGTGGTGCCGACGCTCGCCGAGCTCGCGGCCCAGCGGCAGGTCCAGCCGGCCTCGGACGCGGGATCGTACCTGGTGGTCGGCAGCGACTTCGGCCGCGCGATCTGCGTCCAGTACGGCACGGCGCACATCGTCGCGGTGCCGGTCGAGGCAGGCCCGGGCGGTCAGCCGGTGGCGCCGCAGTTCGTGAACACAGGTCTGCCGGAGTTCGTCCGCTGCCTGGCGCTGCTCGGCCGCATGTGGCGGCTGCGCTTCGGCCTCAGCCCGGAGCAGGCGGGCCGCTGGACGGTCGACTTCCAGGCCCAGCTCGCGGCCCTGGACCCGGCGGCGCTGGCGTCGCCGGAGAGCTGGTGGTCGGTGCTGCTCGAGCAGATGTGGGACGGGCTGCTGTGACCCGCTGACGAAACAGGGGTGCCCGGCCTGCATGCGCAGGCCGGGCACCCCTGTCGTTGTACGGGATCCGTCAGGACTCGCGTGACGACGCGCCCGTGAGGATCGTCGTCTCGAACGGCTCGTACTGCTGCTCCTGCACCGCTGCCTCGCGCGGGGAGCGGATCGTGGCGATCCAGCCCGCCAGGAAGCCCAGCGGGACCGACACGAGACCCGAGGTGGTGAACGGGAACCAGTTGAAGTCCTGAGCGGGGAACATGGCCTGCGGGGTGCCCGAGACGAGGTTGCTGCCGGTCATCAGGATGAGCGCGGAGCCGGCGCCCACGATCAGGGTGGCCAGCAGACCCCGGCGCGTGTAGCGGCGCCAGAACAGGCTGTAGACCAGTGCGGGGGCGACCGCAGACGCGCCGATGCAGAACGACAGGGTGACCATGGCCTGGAGGGGCAGCTCCCTGGCCGCTGCCGCGAGGAAGAGTGCGACCAGGCCGACGCCCGCCGCCGCGCTCCGGGCGATGGCCATCTCCTTGAACGGCGACAGGTTGGACCTGCGCAGCCCGTGGGCGATGAAGTCGTGCGCCAGGGTGTTGGCACAGGCCAGAGTGATTCCGGCGACCGAGGCGAGCAGGGTGAGGAAGATCGCCGTGGCCACCGCCGTGAACAGCAGGGTCTCGAAGGTGGTCGGGTCCGCGCCCATGACGGCCTGGCTGACCATCAGGAACGCGGTCTTGCCCTGCGGGTCGCCGGCGACGAGCACCTTGTGCCCGACGATCGCCGCCGCGCCGAAGCCGATCACGGCGAGCAGGACGCAGGTGACGACGACGGTCGACACGGCCCAGGACATCGATCGCCGTACGGCGGCCGCGCTGCGGGCGGTGAACATACGCATGGTGATGTGCGGCAGGACCGCCGCACCGAGCACGACGGTGAGCTGCGCCGTGATCATGTCGATCTCACTGCCGCCGAACTGCATGCCGGAGGTGAGGTACAGGTCCCCGAGGCCGCTGCCGGCCTTCGCCGCGTCCAGGAGGTCGGGCACGCTGAAGTCGAAGCGGTTCAGGATGAGCGCCGCGATGGCGGTGGACGCACCGAGCAGGACGACGGTCTTGACGATCTGGATGAAGGCGGTGCCCTTCATGCCGCCGATGGCCGCGTAGGCGATCATCAGCAGCCCCAGGAACACGATGGCGCCCGTCTTGAAGCCCTCGCCGTGGAAGCCGAGGACGACGGCCAGCAGATCGCCCGCGCCCGCGAGCTGGAAGACCACCAGCGGCAGCAGCGCGACCAAGGTGACAGCGGCCGTGGTCATTCGCACGGCCGGGCCGGGGGTACGGCGGGTGAAGACGTCACCCATCGTGAACCGGCCCGCGTTCCGCAGCGGTTCGGCGAGCAGGAACATCATCAGGACCAGCGAGAGCACGGTGCTCAGGGCGAGCGTGAGCCCGTCGTAGCCGATCAGCGCGATGACGCCGATGGTGGCGAGCACGGTGCTCGCGGAGATGTAGTCGCCGGCGATGGCGAGGCCGCTCTGCATCGGGGACAGCGAGCGGTAGCCGGTGTAGAACTCGCCCAGGTCGTCGCGGTCGGGGCCGGTCATCACACACAGCAGCAGCGTGACGGTGATGACGGTGATGAACGCGACCAGGGACATGGTCTGGGCTTCGGAGCTGAAGCTGATCATGCGTGCGCACCTCCCGCGCGGTGCTGCCGGCCGGCCTGCGCGGTACGGCTCGGGCGCTCCTGCCAGGGTGCGGCCGCCTGGGCCGCGTACTCGGCGTGTTCACGGATCGTCGCGGCGAGCGGGTCGACGCGGCGGCGTGCGATGCGCTCGTAGGCCGCGATCGCCGCCAGCGTGACGGGCAGCGTGAGGAGCCCGAGCAGCACGCCGGTGGTGAGGCCGCCGGAGACCTCGCCGGTCATCATCCCGGGGGCGTAACCGGACAGGAAGAGGAACGCGACGAAGTAACCGAGCGCGGTGAAGGTCGAGACGCGCCGGAGCTTCTGGTAGCCCCTGCGGAGCTGGTGCATGTCGTCGCGGGAGCTGTACGGATCGCCGTAGTGACGGTCGGGCTCCGGCTCCGCCTGCGGGGCGGTGTCCCAGGTCTCGTCCCATGCCTGCGGGGTGCCCCAGCTCTGGTCCCATGCCTGCGGGGCGGTGCCCCCGTACTGGGGGGCCGCGCTCCAGGGCTGCTGCGAGGGCGGTGGGTCCGGGAAGCGGTGGTGGTACGACATGTGTCTTGCTCCTTGCCGCCCTCGGGGGCGGGCGGGTGGCGCTGGTGGTCCGCGTACGTTACTCATCGGTACCGCGCCGACGTAAGGGGTTCGCCGACTGGACGGTATGTCGTTTCGGTGACGATCCCGTGTGTACGCGCGCATCGGCCCGCGGGAGCTCCGGTCAGGCGTCCGGCTTGTCGGCGATGACCGGGAATCTCCGCGGCGCCACCAGGATCACCGCCAGTAGCGCGAGGCCGGCCGCACCCGCCGCCCCCATGTACACCCGGTCCACCGCCGTCGCCACGGCGTGCCGCAGATGCTCCGCGGGCGCCGAACCGGCGCCGGCCAGGGCGTGGGAGACCGAGTCCAGATCGCCGCCGCCGAGGCGGGACGCGATCACCGCGTTGGCGAGCGCGCCGAACAGCGCAGCGCCCATGGTCTGGCCGACCTGGCGGCAGAACAGGACCGAGGCGGTGGTCGTGCCGCGCTCCGACCAGCCCACCGTGGACTGGACGCCGACGATCAGCGGCAGCTGGAACAGTCCGAGCGCTCCGCCGAGCAGCAGCATGACCAGGGCCGGCTGCCAGGGCTCGGCGGGATAGGGCAGCAGCGGGAAGGCCGCGAGGATCAGCCCGGCCAGCGAGATACCGATGATGGCCGTCCGCCGGAAGCCGATGCGGGTGTAGACGCGGCTGGACAGGGCGGCGCTGACCGGCCAGCTGAGCGTCATGATCGACAGGACGAAGCCGGCGGCGATCGGACCGAGGCCGAGCACGGACTGGGCGTAGGTCGGCAGGAAGACCGTCGGGGCGACCATCAGCAGGCCCAGGGCCCCGAGCGCGAGGTTGACGGCCGCGATGGTGCGGCGGCGCCACACCCAGCCGGGGATGACCGGCTCCGCGGCGCGCCGTTCCACGGCGACGGTCGCCGCGATCAGTACGGCGCTGCCGCCGAACATCGCGAGCGAGGGCGCCGACAGCCAGGGCCAGGCGACGCCGCCCTGGACCAGCGCCGTCAGCAGCAGGGTGCCGGTGGCGAACACCAGCAGCGCGCCCGCCCAGTCGATACGGGGGCGGACGGCCGGTGCCGCCCGGGCCGGTTCGACGAGATGGCGGACCACCAGCCACAGGGCGACCGCGCCGACCGGGAGGTTGATCAGGAAGATCCAGCGCCAGTCGGCGTACGCGGCGAGCAGCCCGCCGATCGCGGGACCGGCGACCGCCGACGTCGCCCACACCGTGGACAGTCGGGCCTGGATCCTGGGGCGTTCCTCGAGGGGATAGAGATCGGCGGCGATGGTCTGCACGGTGCCCTGGAGCGCGCCGCCACCGAGTCCTTGCACCACACGGAAGGCGATGAGCGAGGTCATGCTCCAGGCGGCGGCGCACAGCAGCGAGCCGATCAGGAAGAGCACGATGCCGGCGACCAGGACGGGCTTGCGGCCGAAGGTGTCGGAGAGCTTGCCGTACACCGGCAGGGTGACGGTGGCGGCGAGCAGGTAGCCGGAGAAGAGCCACGAGAAGACGGCGAAGCCCCCGAGGTCGCCGACGATCTGCGGTACGGCCGTGGACACGACGGTCCCGTCGAGCGCAGCGAGCGCCATCCCGAGCATCAGCGCGGCCACGACGGCGCCACGCCGCCGGCCGGCGGGAGCGGCCCGGGCGTCGTCAAGACCGGTGATCCCGGCGGCCGCACGGCCGCCGGGGCTCTCGTCCGTGGTGCCCACGCCGGGTCCTTTCGTCATGCATCTATTTCCCGGGACACCTTCTCACTTGAGCCTCACGCAGGGGGAGGGTGCAGTCTCGAGCCATGCCCCTCCACCCGGAGGTGGAGGACCCCTAAGGGCTACTCCTTACTTAGGGCCAGGGGTTGTTCGTTCCCCGGGACGACGAGCGGGCAGGGGGCGATTCCTTAACTTGGTCTTACGGCCGCAGCTGAGGCCGGCACCAGGCGGGGGTGGGGAAAACCCCCGGCTCAAGACTGCGCTGCGCACCAGCGCGCCGGAGAGCCATCGCCGCAAGACTCAATGCATACGAGGCAGTGACGCTCATCCGCTTCCAGAGCCTCGTCCACTTCCAGAACTAGGAGATCTACGGTGACTACGGCTGTAACCACCCCCGCACGAGGGGAAACCGGAGGGCGGTCGGCCGTCGCCGCACGGGGGCGGCAGGTCGTCAAGGCATACGGCGCCGGTGAGACCCGCGTGGTCGCGCTCGACCACGTCGATGTGGACATCGCACGCGGGCAGTTCACGGCCATCATGGGGCCGTCCGGCTCCGGTAAGTCGACGCTGATGCACTGCCTGGCCGGGCTCGACACCGTCACCTCCGGGCAGATCCACATCGACGAGACCGAGATCACCGGTCTCAAGGACAAGAAGCTCACCCAACTGCGTCGGGACCGCATCGGCTTCATCTTCCAGGCGTTCAACCTGCTGCCGACGCTCAACGCCCTGGAGAACATCACGCTTCCCATGGACATCGCCGGCCGTAAGCCGGACGCCGCTTGGCTGAACCGGGTTGTCGAGACCGTGGGTCTGGCGGACCGGCTGGGGCACCGGCCCACCCAGCTCTCGGGCGGTCAGCAGCAGCGTGTCGCGGTCGCCAGGGCGCTCGCCGCCCGGCCCGAGATCATCTTCGGTGACGAGCCGACAGGAAACCTGGACTCGCGTGCCGGCGCGGAGGTGCTGGGCTTCCTGCGGCGCTCCGTCGACGAGCTGGGCCAGACCATCGTGATGGTCACCCACGACCCCGTCGCCGCCTCCTACGCGGACCGCGTCCTGTACCTGGCCGACGGCCGGATCGTCGACGAGATGCACCGGCCCACCGCCGACGCCGTCCTCGACCGCATGAAGGACTTCGACGCCCGGGGGCGGACGTCGTGACCGTGCTCAAGACCTCCCTGCGCAACTTCTTCGCGCACAAGGGCCGGATGGCCCTCTCGGCGGTGGCGGTGCTGCTGTCCGTGGCCTTCGTGTCCGGCACGCTGGTGTTCACCGACACCATGAACACCACCTTCGACAAGCTCTTCGCCGCGACCGCCTCCGACGTCACCGTCAGCGCCAAGGGCTCGGGCGACGACGACAACCCGGCGACCGGCAAGCCCGCCACACTGCCCGCCTCGCTCGTCCAGCAGGTGGAGAGGGCCGAGGGGGTGAAGTCCGCAGAGGGCGCGGTCGTCTCCATGAGCGTGACGGTCGTCAACTCCGAGAACAAGAACATGGGTTCCACGGGCGGCGCACCGACGATCGCCGGTGCCTGGACGCAGAACGACCTCAAGGCGATGGAGATCACCTCCGGCCACGGCCCGCGCGGTCCCACCGAGGTGATGGTCGACGCCGACACCGCGGACAAGCACGGCCTGAAGCTCGGCGACGAACTGCGCACCATCACCGTCACCGGTGACTTCACCGCGAAGATCTCCGGCATCGCCTCCTTCAAGGTCACCAACCCGGGCGCGGCCGTCGTCTACTTCGACACCGCTACCGCCCAGCGTGAACTGCTCGGCAGGGAGGGCCTGTTCACCCACATCGCGGTCACCGCCGCGCCGGGCGTCAGCGACGATGTGCTCAAGCGGAACGTGGACGCGGCGCTGGAGGCCCCGTACAAGCTGCAGACCGCGAAGGAAGCCGCGGACGCGGGCCGTGAGGAAGTCGGATCCTTCCTCAAGGTGATGAAGTACGCGATGCTCGGCTTCGCCGGGATCGCCCTCCTCGTCGGCATCTTCCTGATCGTCAACACCTTCTCGATGCTGGTCGCCCAGCGCACCCGCGAGATCGGCCTGATGCGGGCGATCGGCTCCAGCCGCGGCCAGGTCAACCGTTCCGTGCTCGTCGAGGCGCTGCTGCTCGGGTTCGTCGGCTCCGTCGCGGGCGTCGCCGCCGGCGTCGGCCTCGCCGTCGGTCTGATGAAGCTGATGTCGGCGACGGGCATGAACCTCTCTACAGCCGACCTGACCGTGAAGTGGACGACCCCTCTCGTCGGCATGACGCTCGGCGTCGTCGTCACCGTCTTCGCCGCGTACATCCCGGCCCGCCGGGCCGGCAAGGTCTCCCCGATGGCCGCCCTGCGCGACGCCGGAACTCCGGCGGACGGCAAGGCCGGCCGGGTCCGCGCCCTGATCGGCCTTGTCCTCACCGGCGGCGGCGCCGCGGCACTGATGGTCGCCACGCAGGCCGACAAGGCGCGCGAGGGCTCGATGTTCCTCGGCCTCGGCGTGGTCCTGACCCTCATCGGCTTCGTGGTCGTCGGCCCGCTGCTGGCGGGCGTCGTGGTCAGGGTGATCAGCGCGCTGGTGCTGCGGATGTTCGGCCCGGTCGGCCGCATGGCCGAGCGCAACGCACTGCGCAACCCACGCCGTACGGGAGCGACCGGCGCCGCCCTGATGATCGGCCTCGCCCTGGTGGCGTGCCTGTCGGTGGTCGGCTCGTCCATGGTCGCCTCGGCGACCGAGCAGCTCGACAAGTCGGTCGGCGCCGACTTCATCATGCAGTCCGCCGGCAACGACGGCCGGGCCATCGTCCCCCAGGCCCAGCGGGCCCTGGAGCGGACACCGGGCATCGAGTACGTCACCGAGTACAAGGGCATGCCGGCGAAGATCACCGCGCCGGACGGCAAGGCGGAGGACGAGCAACTGGTCGCCGCCGACCCGACGTACGCCCAGGACCTCCGCCGCGAGACCGTCGCCGGCGAGCTCTCGGCCGCCTACGGGAAGAACGCGATGTCCGTCGGTGACGCCTACGCCGAGCGCCATGGCGTCAAGGTCGGCGACACGATCAAGGTCGCGTTCAAGAACGGCGGGACGGCCGGCCTGAAGGTCGCGGCGATCACCTCCGACGACACGAGCGTCGACAAGGGCGCGATGTACATGAACATCACGACCGCCGCGCAGTATGTGCCCGCCGACAAGATGCCGAAGAACATGATCATGTTCGCGAAGGCGGAGGACGGCAAGGAGAAGGAGGCCTACGCCGCCGTCAAGAAGTCGCTGGCCAAGTACCCGCAGTACAAGGTGCAGAACCAGACCGACTTCAAGGAGGACCTGAAGAAGCAGGTCGGCCAGCTGCTGAACATCGTCTACGGCCTGCTGGCACTCGCCATCATCGTCGCCGTGCTGGGTGTGGTGAACACCCTCGCCCTGTCGGTGGTCGAGCGGACCCGGGAGATCGGTCTGATGCGGGCGATCGGCCTCTCGCGCCGCCAGCTGCGCCGCATGATCCGCCTGGAGTCCGTCGTCATTGCCCTGTTCGGCGCGCTGCTCGGCCTCGGCCTGGGCATGGGCTGGGGCACGGCGGCCCAGAAGCTGCTGGCGCTCGAGGGCCTGGGCGTCCTGGAGATCCCGTGGCCGACGATCACGACGGTCTTCGTGGCCTCGGCGTTCGTGGGTCTGTTCGCGGCGCTGGTGCCGGCGTTCCGGGCAGGACGGATGAACGTGCTGAACGCGATCGCCTCGGAGTAGCGGCGACAGCTGCCGCGACGGCCGACGACGGCGGTACGGGGGTCCGTCGCGGTGACGGGAGTCCCGTCGCGGTACAGGGGGGCGGCCCCGGGTGTTCCTGGCGAACACCCGGGGCCGTCGTGCGTCCGCCGCGGCGTGCCGGCCACGGCGCGATCGGCGCAGATCGCGGATCGTGCACCAGGGCCGGTCCGCCCCGGGGCGCACACCGGGGCCGTCCCCCGCGGCACCCCCGCCACCCGATTGCGGACGCGGCTGTCACACCACCGACGTACGCTGGAGACCCCCGGCCCGTTCGACGTGTCGGGTCGTTCGCGTTGCCCACCCCCCAGTCCTCGGATGGAAGCCCTTCATGAGCCTGCACGGTCTGCTCGATGCCGTCGTACGTGACCCGGCGCTCGCCGAAGCGGTCAAGACGGCCGGCGACGGCCACCGGATGCACGTCGACCTGGTGGGCCCGCCCGCCGCGCGGCCCTTCGCGGTCGCCGCGCTCGCCCGCGAGGCCCGGCGGACCGTGCTGGCCGTCACCGCGACCGGCCGGGAGGCCGAGGACCTGGCCGCCGCGCTGCGCTCCCTGCTGCCGGGCGAGGGCGTCGTCGACTACCCCGCGTGGGAGACCCTGCCGCACGAACGGCTCTCGCCCCGCTCCGACACGGTCGGCCGCCGGCTCGCCGTGCTGCGCCGCCTCGCCCACCCGTCGGCGGACGATCCGGCCACAGGCCCCGTCAGCGTCGTCGTCGCACCCGTACGGTCGGTGCTGCAGCCGCAGGTCAAAGGGCTCGGCGACCTGGAGCCCGTGTCGCTGCGCACCGGGCAGCAGGCCGATCTGAACGAGGTCGTCGACGGTCTCGCGGCCGCCGCGTACGCGCGGGTGGAGCTGGTTGAGAAGCGCGGCGAGTTCGCGGTGCGCGGCGGCATCCTGGACGTCTTCCCGCCCACCGAGGAGCACCCCCTGCGGGTGGAGTTCTGGGGCGACGACGTCGAGGAGATCCGCTACTTCAAGGTCGCCGACCAGCGCTCGCTGGAGGTCGCCGAGCACGGGCTGTGGGCGCCTCCCTGCCGTGAGCTGCTGCTCACCGAGGACGTGCGCCGACGGGCCGCGGCGCTCGCGGAGGAGCACCCGGAGCTCGGTGAACTGCTCGGCAAGATCGCCGAGGGCATCGCGGTGGAGGGCATGGAGTCCCTCGCCCCGGTCCTCGTCGACGACATGGAACTGCTGCTGGACGTGCTCCCCAAGGGCTCCATGGCCGTGGTCTGCGACCCGGAGCGGGTCCGCACCCGTGCCGCCGACCTGGTGGCGACTTCGCACGAGTTCCTCCAGGCGTCGTGGGCGGCGACCGCGGGCGGAGGAGAGGCGCCGATCGATCTCGACGCGGCCTCGCTGTGGGGGATCGCGGACGTGCGGGACCGGGCGCGCGAGCTCGGCATGATGTGGTGGTCCGTATCCCCGTTCGCGGCGGATGTCGACCTCGACGACGACACGCTCAAGCTGGGCATGCACGCCCCTGAGACCTACCGCGGCGACACCGCCCGTGCGCTCGCCGACACCAAGGGCTGGCTGGCGGACGGCTGGCGCACGGTGTTCGTCACCGAGGCGCACGGCCCCGCGGCCCGCACGGTCGAGGTGCTCGGCGGCGAGGGCATCGCGGCCCGGCTCGACGCCGACCTCACCGACGTCTCCCCGTCGCTCGTCCATGTCGCCACCGGCTCCATCGACTACGGCTTCATCGATCCGGCGCTCAAACTGGCCGTGCTCACCGAGACCGATCTGTCCGGCCAGAAGGCGGCCGGCAAGGACGGCCAGCGGATGCCCACCCGGCGCCGCAAGACCATCGACCCGCTCACCCTCGAGGTCGGCGACTACATCGTGCACGAGCAGCACGGCGTGGGCCGCTACCTGGAGATGGTGCAGCGCACCGTGCAGGGCGCGACGCGCGAGTATCTGCTGGTGGAGTACGCCCCGGCCAAGCGCGGCCAGCCCGGCGACCGGCTCTACATCCCCACCGACCAGCTGGAGCAGGTCACCAAGTACGTGGGCGGCGAGGCGCCGACGCTGCACCGGCTCGGCGGCGCGGACTGGACGAAGACGAAGGCGCGCGCCAAGAAGGCCGTGAAGGAGATCGCCGCCGACCTGATCAAGCTCTACTCCGCGCGGATGGCTGCGCCCGGGCATGCGTTCGCCCCGGACACGCCGTGGCAGCGCGAGCTGGAGGACGCGTTCCCGTACGTCGAGACGCCCGACCAGCTCTCCACGATCGCCGAGGTCAAGGAGGACATGGAGAAGACGGTCCCGATGGACCGGCTGATCTGCGGCGACGTCGGCTACGGCAAGACGGAGATCGCCGTGCGCGCGGCCTTCAAGGCGGTACAGGACGGCAAGCAGGCCGCGGTCCTCGTCCCGACCACGCTCCTGGTGCAGCAGCACTTCGGCACGTTCTCCGAGCGGTACTCCCAGTTCCCGGTGAATGTACGGGCGTTGTCCCGCTTCCAGTCGGACGCGGAGGCGAAGGCGACACTGGAGGGCCTGCGGGACGGCGCCGTCGACATCGTCATCGGCACCCACCGTCTCTTCTCCTCGGAGACGAAGTTCAAGGACCTGGGCCTGGTCATCGTCGACGAGGAGCAGCGCTTCGGCGTCGAGCACAAGGAGCAGCTGAAGAAGCTGCGGGCCAACGTGGACGTGCTGACGATGTCGGCCACCCCCATCCCCCGCACGCTGGAGATGGCGGTCACCGGCATTCGCGAGATGTCCACGATCACCACCCCGCCGGAGGAGCGGCACCCGGTTCTCACCTTCGTCGGCCCGTACGAGGAGAAGCAGCTCGGCGCGGCCATCCGGCGTGAACTGCTGCGTGAGGGCCAGGTCTTCTACATCCACAACCGTGTGGAGTCGATCGACCGGGCCGCGGCCCGGCTGCGCGACATCGTGCCCGAGGCCCGCATCGCGACCGCCCACGGCCAGATGCCCGAGTCGGCCCTGGAGCAGGTCGTGGTGGACTTCTGGGAGAAGAAGTTCGACGTGCTCGTCTCGACGACCATCGTCGAGTCCGGAATCGACATCTCCAACGCGAACACCCTGATCGTCGAGCGCGGCGACAACTTCGGCCTCTCGCAGCTGCACCAGCTGCGCGGCCGTGTGGGGCGTGGCCGTGAGCGGGGCTACGCCTACTTCCTCTACCCGCCGGAGAAGCCGCTCACCGAGACCGCGCACGAACGTCTCGCCACGATCGCCCAGCACACCGAGATGGGTGCGGGCATGTATGTCGCGATGAAGGACCTGGAGATCCGCGGCGCGGGAAACCTCCTGGGCGGCGAGCAGTCCGGCCATATCGCGGGCGTCGGCTTCGACCTGTACATCCGCATGGTGGGCGAGGCGGTCGCCGACTACCGTGCCGCCGTCGAGGGCGGCGTCGAGGAGGAGCCCCCGCTCGAGGTCAAGATCGAGCTCCCGGTCGACGCGCATGTCCCCCACGACTACGCCCCGGGCGAGCGGCTGCGTCTGCAGGCGTACCGCGCCATCGCCTCGGCCAACTCGGAGGAGGACATCAAGGCGGTCCGCGAGGAGTTGACCGACCGCTACGGCAAGCTGCCCGAGCCGGTCGAGAACCTCCTCCTCGTCGCCGGTCTGCGCATGCTGGCCCGCGCCTGCGGCGTCGGCGAGATCGTGCTCCAGGGCTCCAACATCCGCTTCGCCCCGGTCGAGTTGCGCGAATCGCAGGAGCTGCGTCTGAAGCGCCTGTACCCGCGTACGGTCATCAAGCCGGCGATCCACCAGATCCTGGTCCCGCGCCCGACGTCGGGCAAGATCGGCGGCAAGCCGGTGGTGGGGCGGGAACTGCTGGCGTGGACGGGTGAGTTCCTGACGACGATCCTGGGTTCGTAGCGGGTGCGCGGCAGCAACGGCCTCGGGGCGCGCCCTGCGGACGGGAGCGCCACGGTCATCCACACCGTTCCGTACTACGCCCAGTGGGCCTCGCCCGATCTGGTGCCCGCGATCATCGGTGGCACGATGCGGGCCGCCGACGATCCGCTGTGGGCCGAGTACGGGGCGAAGAGCCCGCAGGAGTACGAGTGGTGGTCCTGGCGGCTGTGCGGAATGGCCTGCCTGCGTATGGCACTCGGCTTCTGGCGGCACCCCGTACCGGCCCCCATGGCCCTGGCGGCGGAGTGCCTCGAGGCCGGGGCGTACGTGAAGCGTGCCGATGGCCTGGACGGGCTGATCTACGGGCCGTTCGCGTCCTACGCGGAGCGCAGATGGGGACTGCACGCCCGGTCGCGGCCGCGGCTGCCCGGCGGCGAGATCCCCGAACTCGTCGCCTCAGGCCGTCTGTTGCTGCTCTCGGTGCACCCGTCCATCCGCGAGCCGGCCCCTTCTCCGCCGCACCGGGGCGGTCATCTGGTCCTGGCCGTCGGGACGACCGAGGACCATGTGGTGATCCACAACCCGTCCGGCTTCCCGGGCCACTCCCAGGAATTCGCCCGTATCCCCTGGGAGGTGCTGGACCGGTACTACGCCGGCCGTGGCGTGGAGCTGGGGCCTGGGCGGGCGTAAGGCCGTCGCCGTCCACCTGGTTCCCGCATCGCAGGTGAGCGTGCGTACGATCGGCGGGGGAGGGCGTCGTGTCGAAGCCGCATCGGACCAACAGGCCCGGACAGCAGAAGAAGCGCAACAGTGAGGAAGAGGGGTGCTGCGCGGGGGCGCTCGACACCTGGGTCGGGTGCAGCCGTTGCTGTCCTGCCACGTGGCTGGCGGTTCTGCTTCTCGCGCTCTGCCGCCCTTCGGCGGTGACAGCCCGGTCCGGTGAGGACCCCGCGGCTCCACGGCCCGCCGGCCGTGCGGCCGCCGGGATGTACGCGGCCGTGCGCCACTACCGCACCGTGATCAGTCCTGCCCGGCCGGCGTGCTGCACGTACACGCCGACCTGTTCCACCTACGCCGTGCAGGCTCTGCACCGGCACGGCGCGCTCCGTGGCGGACGGCTGATCCTGGCCCGGCTGCTGCGCTGCCGTCCGCAGGCCGCCCGGCGGCGCGGCTTCCGGGACCCGGTGCCGGACTGAGCAGCTACCCACCGTCCCTGACGGAGCCGCGAACCGCCGAACCCCGCCCTGTACGGATCACGGCGAGGGCCGATGGCCTCCGCCTCGGGCGGGCCCGAAAGTGGTTGCCCGCGACGGCCGAGAGCCAGAAGACTCGCCGACGACCGCCTGCGCCATCGCAGGGAATGCGACGAAGGGGCACAACACCCATGCACAAGAAGCTCGTTGGCGTGATCGTCGGGGCACCGACCTCGCCTTCGGTACCGGCCTCGCCCACCCCGGTGGCACCGACCTCGCCTTCGGTACCGGCCTCGCCCACCCCGGTGGCACCGACCTCGCGTTCGGTACCGGCCTCGACCACCCCGGTGGCACCGACCTCGCGTTCGGTACCGGCCTCGCCCACCCCGGTGGCACCGACCTCGCGTTCGGTACCGGGCTCGACCACCCAGGCGGCGCCGACCTCGCGTTCGGTACCGGGCTCGACCACCCGGGCGGCGCCGACTGGGCCGCGGGCAGCAGCCCGAGCGTCCAGGTCGCGCAGACCGGGCGCTGACCGGAGCCGGTCGGACGTCCGGAAGTCCCGGTCGGCCGGTCCGGCGTGGTCCCGCCCCCTGTCCCGTCGCCCGCCGTGGTCATTGGCCCGGCGTGCTCACTGCGCCGGGCCGAACATCATGTGCGTGAGCTCCCGGAACGTCTCCGCCGGATCGCGGCCGTCCAGCGGGCGGTCCAGGTTCCGGGTCAGCAGCAGCGTCGCGAAGCCGTGAGCGGCCGACCAGGCCGCGATTCCCATCAGCGTGGGGTCCGCGGAAGGACTCCGTTCCACCCCGCCCGACCGCAGTTCGGCGTCGGCGCGGGCTTTCGCCGCCACCAGGTCGGGGTCGTCGGGGCGGAGCAGTTCCGGCTGGAACATGACCTGGAAGTGCGCGGGATGCCCGACCGCGAAACGTACGTAGTGCACCCCTCGCTCCCGCAGGTCGGGCGCCGCGGCGAGGGAGGTTGCCAGCAGGTCGAAGCCCTCGGCCGCGATGGCCGTGAGCAGGCCGGCCCGGTCCTTGAAGTGATGGGCCGGGGCCGCGTGCGAGACACCCGCGCGGCGGGCGAGGTCGCGCAGGCTCAGGGCGGAGGGGCCCTCCGCCGCGATGACGTCGAGGGCGGCGCTCAGCACGGCGCGGCGCAGATCGCCGTGATGGTAGGTCGGTCGGCTCATGGGATCAGGCTACGCGGAATCTAGGCATTGACAAGTTTCTCCGGCTCACGCAATCTGGTCGGTGGCTGGACAGTCCCTGCGGACCGAGGAGGGGTCATGCCGGAGGACCTGGGACACGTACGGCAGATGTGGCATCTGCTGGAGCCCCTGCACGCGGTGCTGTACTACGCGCCGGAAGCGTTCGAGGAGGCCGCTGCGCTCGGCTACCGGACGGACGAGCGCTGGCCCAGCTACTTCGCCTGGCGCGCAGCCCCGCTCGGGCCGGCCACAGCGGGCCAGGTGACCTCGGCGTTCTACAGCTTCAGCCCCGAGATGGTGGCGCGGTACGTGCCCGACGCCTGGCAAGCCGCCGCGCCCGACGCCGTGCTCGCCGCCAGGCTGCGGGCGGTCGACCGGGTCTACCGTGCCGTCCTCGGGGACGCGGCCGAGGCCGCGGAGCTCGCCGAGGCGGCCGCTCGCCGCGGGCAATGCGGCGCTGCCCTGGCCCGACGCACCGCACCTGGTGCTCTGGCAGGCCGCGACGATCCTGCGCGAGCACCGCGGCGACGGCCATCTCGCCGCGCTGCTGACCGCCGGTCTCGACCCCGTCGAGGCGCTCGTCTCCTTCGCGGGCGTCGGGGCGGCTCCGGTGAAGATCTTCGAGAACCGTGGCTGGAGCGCGGCGCAGTGGGACGCTGCGCGCGCCCGCCTCGTCGGGCGGGGACTGCTGGACGAGGGCGGTATGGCCACCGCAGCCGGGCGCGAGCTGCGGTCCTGCGTCGAGCGGCGTACGGACGAACTGGCCGCCGCGCCCTGGGCTGCGCTCGGCGCCGGGAGCAGCGCGCGCCTGGCGGAACTGCTCGGCACGTACTGGGTCGCGATGCTCGGTACCGGCCTGCTGCCCGGCGAGAACACCCTTGGTATCGGCAAGGTGTGACCGGCATCGGCGCAGTGCGGCGAGCGGGCGGTGACGGGCGGCCACAACGGAACACCGCCCCCGGTGGCCGGCTCGGCTCCGGTGGGCGGTGCGTGTGCGTGTGCGTACTTGTGTCTGGTTCCTAGAACCTTTCGGCGCTCCCCATGCAGTAGTCCCTTCCGAAGGGAACAGGTTCCCTTCCGACCGTACCCGCACTCGGGAGGTTTCGCGCGTCGAGGCCGACGGCCCGTGCGCGGCGGCCGTCGGCGGCCACGGCCGACCCGCCCGGGAACGTCCGGATGAGCACTGGATGAACACTGCGGGAAGGCCGCTTTTCCGGGGCTTTCGGCGGCCGCGGCCATGTTTACAGTGCACGGACGTGGGCCGACCGGGAGATGAGTCGATGAGCAGTGGTGCAGGCGTTCAGGCACCGGAGGCGGACGCCGCACCCAATCGGACACAGGACGCACAGCCGGTGGTACACAGCGTGATCCGGGCGCCCCGGGCGGCCGAGCGGGCAGCCGCGACGCCCCGGTCCCACGACCGGATGCGCGCCCTCGACGGTCTGCGCATCCTCGCGGCGCTGAGCGTGTGTCTCTACCACTACGCCGGCCGGTCGTCGACGGGCGAGTTCTGGGGCGGCTCCCCTAAGGAGCTCTTCCCCGGCCTGTCCTCCGCGGCCGCCTACGGATGCCTCGGCGTACAGCTCTTCTTCGTCATCAGCGGCTTCGTCATATGCATGAGCAGCTGGGGCAAGTCGCTCGGACACTTCTTCCGCTCACGCGTCTCGCGGCTCTACCCCGCCTACTGGGTCGCCGTCCTGCTGACCACGGCCGCCTGTTTCGTGCTGCCGTCCGTCAGCGAGCCCCTGCGGCTCAACGAGATCCTGGTCAACTTCACCATGCTGCAGCAGCCGATGGGCGTCGACCGCGTCCTCGGCGTGTGCTGGACGCTCTGGGTGGAGGCCCGGTTCTATCTGCTCTTCGCGCTGTTCGTGGTGTGGAAGGGCGTGACCTACCGGCGGGTGGTCGTCTTCTGCTGTCTGTGGACGGTGGCCGGGGTCCTGGCCCGCGTCGCGGACAACCCGCTCGCCGACGAGATCGTCATGCGTGACCACGCCCCGTTCTTCATCGGCGGCCTCGCGCTCTACCTCATCCACCGCCACGGCAGCGACCTGCTGCTGTGGGGCATCGTCGGAGTCAGCTGGGCGCTGGGCCAGCGCTACTCCACCAGCGCGCTGTGGCACCCC
Organism: Streptomyces sp. NBC_00390; assembly: GCF_036057275.1. NCBI lineage: Bacteria > Bacillati > Actinomycetota > Actinomycetes > Kitasatosporales > Streptomycetaceae > Streptomyces > Streptomyces sp. NBC_00390. The sequence goes on from NZ_CP107945.1 coordinate 5,055,098, forward strand.
GACTCCGCCAATGTCTACATCGAGCGCAGCCCGTACGTGATCCTGGCCGTCGTGACCTTCGCGTTCGGCTCGGTCGCGGCCGTGGCCCTCGGCCGGCTGCGGTGGGCCAACTGGCGCTGGCTGACGGTCGCCGGGGCGCTCACGTACCCCTTCTATCTGGTGCACGAGCACCTGGGCTGGTTCGCCATCTCCGTGCTGCACCGCAAGTTCCACCTCGGCCACTGGCCGACGCTGGCGGCCACCGTCTGCGGGATGCTCCTGCTCGCCTGGCTGATCCACCGGCTCGTGGAGAAGCCGCTCGGGCCGTGGATGCGGCGGTCGATGGAGACCCAGGCCGCGCGGCTGAAGTCGTCCTAGAGCCGGGGCCGGTCACCCTCTTCCCTGCCACCTCCGCACCGCCGGTAGGGTGCGCGCGTGAACAGGCTCCGGGATCGGATATCGCGCGCGGGTACGGCGGGTTGCGCCGTTCTCCTCGGCGCAGCCGCGCTGACAGGCTGTACGGGGAGCGGGCTGAACGGCGAACCACGGCAGACGGTCCTTCCGGACGGCGGCCTGAGCGTCAGTCCGCTGGCCAATCGGGACGGTACGCGGCCGGGACTCGCGCCCGTCGACTCCGAGGGCGACAAGGCGGCGGCCCGCGATCTGATCGCCGCGCTGGCCACCAAGGGGCGCGGCCCCAGGACCGGTTACGCCCGGGACGAGTTCGGCTACGCCTGGATGGACACGGCGGACGGTGTGCCGCTGGCCCGCAACGGCTGCGACACGCGGAACGACCTCATCCGCCGGGACGGTCAGAAGGTGCGTTTCCGTGACGGTTCCGACTGTGTGGTCGTCGCCATGACGCTGAACGACCCGTACACCGGTCGGACCATCGAGTGGCGCAAGCAGCGGGCCGCCGAGGTGCAGATAGACCATGTCGTCCCGCTGTCGTACAGCTGGCAGATGGGCGCGGCCCGCTGGGACGAGGCCAGGCGGCGCCGACTGGCCAACGACCCCCTGAATCTGCTGCCCGTCGAAGGCCGGGCCAACAGCGCCAAGAGCGACTCGGGACCCGCCTCCTGGCTGCCGCCCAGCCGGCCGGTCCGCTGCTCGTACGCGGTGCGGTTCGCGCAGGTGGCGGTCAAGTACGAGCTGCCGGTGACCGCCGCGGACAAGCGGACGATGCTCGCCCAGTGCGGCGGCTGACAATTCTTTCCCCGACGGCATGTGCCCGGCCGACGCCTCTTGGCCGGCGGTACGTCCCCGGCGCCCGCCCGGCGTGGGTGAGGACGTCCCACATCTCGGGCGCGCCCAGCAGTCCGGCGGCCACGGACACGATCGCCGCCTGGACGTCCGGGTGCTGGTCCGGTGCCCGGTAGGCGGCCGCGAGCAGGGCGGCGGCCTCCCGTACGGGCAGGAACCGGGCCGCGAGGCGGACCGCCTCCTTGCGGCTGGTCACCTTCACGCCCTGTGCAGAGGTCAGCAACCCACGGAGCCGCATGCCGAGTTCGGACGGCGACGCGAAACGGGCCACGCGGGTCGCCGCGTACACGGCCGCCCGTGCACGGTCGCCCCCGGCGTGGGCGAGCAGCACGGGCAGTGTCTCCTCGGGCAGGTCGGTCCACGGCAGCGCGCCCAGCGCGGCCTCGGCGATGACCACCTCCGGCGCCTCGGCGTGTTCGAGCGCCAGCCGCCGTCCGTGCACCGGCACCCGTGCCGCTTCCCGGAAGACGCGAGCCCGGTCGTATGCCGGGCGGGTCTCGTCCGCGACCGCCGCGGCGGCCAGCCGGATCGCCGCTTCCTGCTGGCGGGGCAGCCATCGGCCGGCGTCCCCGAGCAGGGGCAGCGGCCGGCGGCTGCCGGGCACCAGGAAGCGCCCGTACGGCGGCTCGTCGCCGAGCAGCACGTCCAGCAGATCGGTACGGCGCCGGGTCAGCACCTGCTGTACGGGGGCGAGGACCGCGGCCGACGATTCGAGTTCGAGGATGCGGGCCGCCCGCTCGTCGCGGGTCGCCGGTGCGTCCAGCCAGAGGCCGGCCGCCGTCGAGAACGCGTGGTCGGAGCCGTACGCCAGCGCGTCCTCCAGCATCCGCTGGAGCTCGGGCATCCGGCGGGCCCGGTGTCCGAGCGCGGCGGTCAGCGCGAACAGCAGCCGGTGGTCGGCCTTGTCGCACGCCGCCTCCAGCCAGGGGCGCAGGACCTCGAAGACCTGGTGCTCCTGGCCGCGGCGCAGTGTGCGGTGCAGCGGTCCGAAGTCGGTGACCCCGACATGCGCGGTGATGCGCTCCAGCGCACGCAACGCCCAGCCCAGCAGGGCGGATTCACCCTCCGCGCCGACGCCCGCGCTGTCCGTGCCGGCGTCCCTGCCGCCCGTGGTCTCCGTGGCGCGCTCGACCAGCAGACCGACGGCGAGGCGGCGCAGCGCGTCCCTCGTGGCCGTCGAACTGTCCCTGGCCTCAAGGGCGTCGAGCAGAATGCGGTCGAGCGCCGCGACGTCCTGCGGCGCGAACAGTGCGGGGTGCAGGTCGGCGAGCGCGCCGAGTGCCGCGGAGCGTACCGGGTCCTGCTCGTTGCGCAGCCGTTGCATCAGGGTCAGCAGGTCCGCCATGGCGGACCGCTCGCCGCTGCGGCCGGTGCAGGCGACCAGCAGCGGCCACACCAGTGCGCGGTCGTCCGGGTCGGACCGTTTCAGAGCGGTGAGCAGCTCGGGCCTGGCCTCGTCCAGCGGGCCGTGCGCCAGTGTGTCCAGGACGTCGTGCCAGTCCCACCCCTCCGCGGGGCCCTTGGCCACCCAGTACCGGACCTCCGCCCAGCGGCGTTCGCGTGGCAGCAGCTTCAGTACGTCATCCGCCGGGTGGTGGTCGGCCATGCCGTCCATCGCCGCGTCGAAGAAGTCGCCGCGCCGGCTCGGCGGCATCGCCTTGAGCAGGCCGGTGAGGTGCTGCCGGTTCCTCCAGTGCCGGCCGAGCATCGGCAGCGACGGCGGGTCGGCCTGCACGAGTTTGCGCAGTACACCGGGGGCGGGGAGGCGTTCATAGCGCTGCTGCTCCCGGTCCGGCGAGACGATCCAGCGCACGACGCGTTCCGCGTCGGCGGTGACCAGGAGGCCGAGCCGGTCGCACAGTTGCCACGGCAGGGTGGCCGGGCCGTGGCGCTCCAGCAGCGTGAGCACCCGCTCCGGCCGGGCCGCGGCGGCGGCCGCGACGCCGGAGGCGTTCCGTTCCCACCATTTGGCCCGCAGATGCTGTTGGCTCTGTTCGGCGAGTTCGCGTTCCGCGTGGTCGAGCAGCAGGTCGGGGTGGACGCGGGCGAACCTGGTCCAGGGACCGAAGGCATGGGCGAGCTCGGGCAGCAGCGCGGCCACGAAGCCGGCGGAACAGGCCGCCAGCAGACGGGTCGCCTCCCCGTCGCCCCACTCCTCGCGCAGCCGCACCACCAGGCGTTCGGCGAGCGCGGTGCGGCGGCCGGCCAGCACGACGCCCGCGAGCCGGTTCCGGGTCGCCGCGGATGCACCGGCGTAGGCGGCCTCGATCGCTTCGTCCGCGAGCGGCAGCGTCCGCGCCGCGCGCAGGGCGTATCCGCTGACGACACGGTCCGGATCGGTCAGCCGGGCGGCCAGGAAACCGGCCTGTCCGCCGGCCAGCGCGGCAAGGGCCGCCAGCCTGCGCTCGTACGGCCCTCGGCGGTCCAGCTCCTCGAGCAGGGAGGTCAGTTCCGCGCCGGAGAGTGACCGTGCGGTGCGGGCCATGTGGCGCAGACGCTCGGGGAACGGCAGTGGTTCGAGAGCGGCGAGCAGCTCACCGGCGGTTTGCGACATGGGGGTGATTGTGTCTCTCGCCCCAGGGATGGATCACATGATTTTCGCTCCGCCCGGACGGGCAGTACCCGCTGGGAAGGAAATACCCGCTGGTAGGGCGGACGGCCGATGGCTAGCCTGCCGGGATGGATCTGACCATCACCACGCTCGCCGAGCGCCCCGAACTGCAGGCCCCCATGTGGCAGATGATCGACACGTGGCCGGAGTTCGTGACCAACGATCCGGTCGGCTGGGCGTACATCGGGCGGATCGTCGCCGAGCTGCCCGAGTACGTGCTCGTCGCCACCGATCCCGAAGGGAGCGTCGTGGGGCGGGCGTTCAGTGTTCCGTTCCAACAGGCGGCCGAGGGGCGGGAGACACTGCCGGACGGCGGCTGGGACCAGGTGATGCTGTGGGCGTTCTCCGACCTGCGGCACGGGCGGACCCCGGACATCGTGAGCGCGATCGAGATAACCGTGGCGGGGGACCGGCAGGGCCAGGGCATCTCGGGCCGGATGCTCGCCGCGATGCGCGAGAACGTACGCCGTCTCGGCTTCTCGGAGCTGATCGCACCGGTGCGCCCGAGTGCGAAGAGCTCCGAGGCGGACGCGCTGATCCATGAGTACGCGTACCGCACCCGTGAGGCGGACGGGCTGCCGCACGATCCGTGGCTGCGGGTGCACGTCCGGGCCGGAGGGGTGATCGAGAAGGTGGCGCCTGCCTCGATGACGGTCTCCGGATCGCTGGAGCAGTGGCGCCGGTGGACCGGACTGCCCTTCGCGGAGACCGGCCCGGTCGAGGTGCCGGGTGCGCTGGTGCCGGTGCACTGCGAGGCGGAGCGCGGGTACGCGGTGTATGTGGAGCCGAATGTGTGGGTGCGGCACCGGGTCTGAGCGGTGAGCGCACCCGTGAACGCGTGAAGGCCGCCCTCCGGGCGGCCTTCACGCGTCAGGTGCCCTCATTCCGGGAGCTCGAAGATGTCCTTGTCCGCGGGCTTCTTCGCCACGACCGGCTTGTCGAAGTCCGAGAAGGTGATGGTCCCCGGATCGTCGCCGCCCTTCTGGTCGATCCTGAGCAGGTACGGCTTGCCTTCGGTGGCGACGTACATCGTGTAGGTCGCGTCGCCGTCGGTCTCGGTCAGCATCAGTGCCTTGCGGCCGTCGACGGTGGTCTGCCTTCCCCGGCGCGCCTCGGTGTCGTTCGTCTCGATGTCGCCCAACAGCCTGTCGAGGTCGCACAGTTCGAGTTCCTCGGCGGCCTCCTCGTCCGAGGCGTCGGTGCGGACCCAGCGGCCCTTGAGCAGCTTCAGGGTTGCCTGCGCCTCGGCGGCGGGCTCACCCTTGAGCTCCTCCCGCAGGAAGGCCTCGTCGAAGCGGAGGTAGGCGGCACCGCCGATCTTGATGAGCTCGGCGGTGCCCGTCGAGCCGACGGACAGCGTGCCCGCGCACTTCCCGTCCTTGCCGGTGGCCATGTAGGCCTTCAGCGGCCCGTCCTCGGTCGTGAAGTCCACGTCCAGCGTCAGCGACGAGGCCTCCTTGGTGGCCTGGACGGAGCGCTCGGCGATCTCCGGGCCGGACAGGCCCGCGAACGGGCCGGCGGGTGCGGTCCGCTCCGCCCGGTCCTCGCCGATGACCGGGCCGCAGGCGGTCAGGGCGAGGGCGGCGACGGAGCAGAGAGCCGTGGAGCGCGGTGCGGTGGAGCGGAGTGCGGCGGGCGGGCGGCGGCGCGGGCTGTCGTCACGCATCTCGGTCTCCAGGAATGAAAGGTGCGGGGGAGAGGGGGGTGCCCGCGGTGAGCGGGTCCGTGGCGGACGCCGGTCCGCCCGACGTCAGAGCTTCAGCTCCCAGACGGTCGCGTTGTACTCGAAGCCCGGGCTGACCTCGACGGTCAGGTTCTTGGCGTCGGCCGGGGCGTCGAAGGCCCAGTTCGCGGTGACCTTCTTGCCGGGCAGGATGGTGCCGTCGATCGGCGCGCTGAGCTTGCCGTCGAAGATCTGCTCGGCCTCGACACCGTCCTTGCCGGCGCGGGCGTCGGCGGTGACCAGGTTGGCGTCGAACTTCTCCTTGCCGGTGTTCTCGATGACGACGGTGACCTTGTAGGCCTTGTTGCCCTTGGTGTGGCCCACGGCGAACTCGTCCGGGGTGTACGGCTTGGCGGCGGACACGGTGACGGTCAGACCGTCGTCGTACTCGGCGCCGTCGCCGGCCTCCAGCGCCTTGCCGGTGACCTCCTCGCCCTCCTCCGCCTTCTCCAGGGGCTTGTCACCGCCCGGCTTCTTCGAGGCCGAGGAGCCGTTCGCGGCCTTGTTGATCTCGTCGACCGCCTCGTCCACGGCCTTGAAGGTGATCACCGCGCCGACCACCGAGAGGATCAGCGCCACCAGGCCGAGCACCGCACCGGTGGTGGTCACTCCCTTGTTGGCGGCCTCGCCGCGCTTGACCCGGCCCCGTCCGGACAGGCCCAGGATCAGGGCGATCAGGCCGAGGATGCCCGCCAGCCAGAAGAAGAAGGGGATCAGACCGGACAGGGTGCCGATGATGCCGAGCACCAGGGCGGCCGTGCCGAGGCCGTTGCGCAGGGGCTGCGCGGGCGCATGGCCGAACGGGGGCTGCTGCTGCATGGACTGGGACATGGATGTCCTCCGGGACATGGAGATGTGGCAGGGGCTTGTGAAGACCCCGTGTAAGGACGGGTTAATAAGACCAGAGCTTGTGAACCGAGTCAACACTGTTTCAGGATGAGGATTCGGTCCACAATGTGAAAGGGTCTCTCGTCTGTGTGCTCGGTATGCTCGATGGCACAACAAGGGCGGGTACAACGGTCGTGACGGATGAGGGAGTTGGCCTGTGCCGAACAGTTCGAGCGAGGTGACCGCTGCCGGCATCGCCCGCCTGGCGGGGGTCGGACGTGCCGCGGTCAGCAACTGGCGACGTCGCCACGCCGACTTCCCCAAGCCCGTCGGCGGCACCGAGACCAGTCCGTCCTTCGCTCTCGCCGAGGTCGAGCAGTGGCTGCGCGACCAGGGGAAACTTGCCGAAGTCCCGCTCCGTGAACGGGTGTGGCAGCAGCTTGCCTCCCACCCCGCGGGCGCCGTCACCGCACTGGTCCATGCCGGCTGCACCCTGCTGCTCGTACGCGACCGGCCCACCGTCTGGCTGGAGGCGGCCGCCGTCTCCGACGAGCGGCTCGCCGAACTGCTGCCTGCCGCCCTCGACGCGGTGCTCCGCCGGCGCCTCGGCACGTCCGCCGCGTCTGTGAACATCTCCGCCGCCGGTGCCTCTGCCCCGAGAACGGATATCTCGGCCGGTCCGGTCGCCGCTGTGAACACCCCCGGCGCCGCCGCGCTGCGCCCCTCGGTCCCGCTGCTGCGCGGCGTCGCCGAACTCTCCGCCGAGCTCGGTGCCGCTCAGGCCTTCGAGTTTCTCGTCGGCCGCCAACTGGACGCCAACCCCCGCCAGTACACGCTGACTCCACCCGGCCCCGCCGCCCTCATGGCCGCGCTCGCGGGCTCCGCCCGTACCGTGCTCGACCCCGCGTCCGGCACCGGAGCCCTGCTGCGCGCCGTCGACCGCCCCGAAGCGCTGTACGCCCAGGAGGCCGACCCCGAGCTGGCCGCGGTCACCGCTCTGCGCCTCGCCCTGCACACCGACGCCGAGGTACGGGCAGGATGCGGCGACGCCCTTCGTGCCGACGCCTTCCCGCAGCTGGCCGCCGACGCGGTGCTGTGCCATCCGCCGTTCAACGAACGCAACTGGGGCCATGACGAACTCGCCTACGACCCGCGCTGGGAGTACGGCTTCCCCGCCCGTACCGAGTCCGAACTGGCCTGGGTCCAGCACGCGCTCGCCCGGCTGCGCCCCGGCGGCACCGCCGTCCTGCTGATGCCGCCCGCCGCCGCCTCCCGCCGCTCGGGCCGCCGCATCCGGGCCGGACTTCTGCGCCGCGGCGCGCTGCGGGCCGTCGTCGCCCTGCCCCCCGGCGCCGCACCGCCGTACGGCATCCCCCTGCACCTGTGGGTGCTGCGCAAACCCGATGCCGGACAGCCGCCGGCGCCCGAGGTGCTGCTCGTCGACACCACCGAGCTGGCCGGGGCGGGCGGGGGCGGCCGTGACCGGCTCGACTGGCAGGCCGTGCAGAACACGGTGCTGGAGGCCTGGCCGCCGTTCGACCGGCAGGGCACGGCCGAGGAACAGCCCGGCGTCAGCCGCTCGGTCCCCGTCATCGAACTCCTCGACGACGACGTGGATCTGGCTCCCGCCCGGCATCTGCCGCCGGCCGCCGGCGGCGGGGCGGAGGAGCTGGCCCGGGTACGGGAGCGGCTGACCGACACCCTGCGGCTGACCGGCGAGCTCACCCCGCAGGCCGCTCGGTGCGCGGAGCCCGCGCACTGGCCCGCCACCACCGTCGGCGAGCTGGCCCGCGCGGGCGCGCTGGTGCTGAGCGCGGGAGCCGCGTCCACGGCCCTCACCCCGGCCCCGTCCGCTCCGAGCGAGGGCCGGACCGTCCCCGTGCTCACCGAGCAGGACGTGCTCGCCGGGACCGCCCCCTCGGGCCTGCTCGCCGGGGGCACCGACGAGGAGCCGCCGGTGCGCGTCGAGGAGGGCGATGTCGTGGTGCCCGTACTCGGCGGCGGATCCGTTGTCCGTGTCGTCGACCGGGCCACCGCAGGTGCCGCCCTCGGCCGCAACCTCCAGCTCCTGCACCCCGACCCGGACGCGCTCGACCCGTGGTTCCTGGCCGGTTTCCTGCGCGGCACCGCCAACACCCGCCAGGCCAGCAGCTATGCCTCCACCGCCACCCGGCTGGACGTCCGCCGGCTTCAGCTGCCCCGGATGCCGCTCGCGGAGCAGCAGCGTTACGGGGAGCGCTTCCGCACCCTGGCCGCCTTCGAGGACGCGCTGCGTCTGGCCGGCCGGCTCGGTGAGCAACTCGTCCAGGGACTGTACGACGGGCTGACCGACGGCACCGTGCTTCCGGAGTGACGCAGTCCACGCCCGCGGAGTGACGCATCGGACACCGAGTCCGTACAACCGGGGACCCCTTGTCCTTGTCGGTGTATACGCTCAGTCCCCTACGCCTCGTCCCCAGGCCCGTCAGGAGCAGAAATGCACGGCCACGGCTATGTGCCGCCGCAGCCCCCGCGTCCGTCGACCGGTGTGCTGGTCGCCCTGCGCGCGCTCTTCGTGGCGCTGGCACTGCTCAGTTGCGGCCTGCTGTCATGGGCGACGATGCTGCGGATCGCGATCATGCGCCGCCGCCGGCTGGACTGGGTGCTGTTCTGGGTGAGCCTCGGCCTGGTGATCACGATCATGGTGGTCCTCGGCGAGTACGGCTCCGACTCGGAACTGGCCGCGACCGAGAACGACGACCTGCGGCCGGTCGACGTCGTCTTCGTCATCGTGCTGTTCGGGATGGCGATCGGGGTTCCGACGCACTACCTGGTCGCGGACATCCGCCACTACCAGGAGCCCGCCGCGGGCTGGAGGCCGCCGCAGGCGGGCTCGCCGTACTCGGCGGTCACCAATCCCTCGGCGCCGTACGGCATACCGCAGCGGCCGGCGGGATACGGCTACCCGCCCGTGCCGCACCAGGCGCAGCCCCAACCCACACCTCCGCCCACTCCCGCGCCCACCCCTCCGCCCGCACCCCCGCAGCGTGACAACCGTCCCCGCATCGACCAGGTCCGCGCCGAGCTCGACGAGCTGAGCGACTACCTCCGCAGGGAACAGGACGGCGGGCGGTGAACGGACGCGTCATCGCTAGCCGTTACGAGCTCGCCGGCCTCATCGGGCAGGGCGGCATGGGCCAGGTGTGGACGGCGTACGACGGGCGGCTCGACCGCCGGGTCGCCGTCAAGCTGCTGCGCCCCGACCTCATGGCCGCCGCCACCGCCGCCGACGAGATGCGCCGCCGGTTCGTACGCGAGTGCCGGGTGACCGCCCAGGTCACCCACCCGGGCCTGGTCACCGTCCATGACGCGGGCAACGACGGCGACGACCTGTTCCTGGTGATGCAGTACGTCGAGGGTGCGGACCTCGCCGACCATCTCGCGGAGCACGATCCGTACCCGTGGCAGTGGGCCGCCTCGGTCGCCGCCCAGCTGTGCGCGGTCCTCGGCGCCGTGCACGCGGTGCCGATCGTGCACCGCGACCTCAAGCCCCGCAACGTGATGGTGAAGCCGGACGGCACGGTCACCGTCCTCGACCTCGGCGTCGCCTCCGTCATCGACACGGACACCACCCGGCTCACCCACACCGGATCGCCCATCGGCAGCCCCGCGTACATGGCCCCCGAGCAGGCGATGGGCGGCGCGGTCGGCCCGTACACCGACCTGTACGCGCTCGGCGTGCTGCTGCACGAACTCCTCAGCGGCAACGTGCCGTTCGCGGGCTCCACCGCGCTCGGCGTACTGCACCGCCATCTGTACGAACCCCCGCTGCCCGTGCGCCAGCTGCGCCCCGACATACCCGAAGCCCTCGAAGCGCTGGTGCTGCGCCTGCTCGCCAAGGACCCGCAGCACCGCCCCTCCGGTGCGCAGGAGGTGTACGAGGCACTGGTCCCGCTGCTGCCCGCACGCGGCACGCCCCAGGGCCCGCTCGACCCGACCCGCCCGTTCCTGCGCCCGCACGCCCCCTGGCCGGACCGGGTGAGCACCCCGCCGCCACCGGTCGCCCCGCCCGCACCGGCCGCGCCCCGCCCCGATGTCGCGGCCGCGGTCGACGAGGTCAAGCGGCTGCTCGGCGACGGCAGCATCACCCAGGCCGTGGACATCCTCGGCAACATCCTCCCGGCCGCGGCCGCCGAGCACGGCGAGCACTCACCGGTGGTGCGGATCCTGCGCAAGCAGTACGCGACGACGCTGATGGACGACGGCCAGTACCGCCGCGCCCTGCCGGAACTGCGCCGCCTCGCCGACGACCGCACGGCGGAGGCCGGCCCGGCGGACCCGCAGTCCCTGCAGTTCCGCTACGACGCCGCCCAGTGCCTGGAACAGCTCGGCCAGCCGGCCGCCGCGCTCGCCGAGTACCGCGCGGTGCTGCCCCACTACGAGGTGCAGCAGAAGTCGGGCGGTACGGACGCGGGCCGGGCCTTCGACGTCCGCCACCGCATCGGCCATCTGCTGCTCGCGGTCGGCGACCACACGGCGGCCCAGCACCAGTTCCGTTCCCTGCTGTACGACGCGGAGCGCGCGTACGGTCCGTACCACCAGCTCCCGGCGGAACTGCGCCGGGCGCTGGAGCGGCAGCAGCAGTTCCGGGCGCGCTGACCGATCCGGGGCGGCCTCAGGACAAGGGTGGGAATCAAAGGGCCGTCGCTGCCGCCGTAACCCCCATGACCAGTGAGTAGAGCGTGTCGTTCGCCGTGATGAAGAGACGGTTCCTCTTCGGGCCGCCGAAGCGGATGTTGGAGACCGTGTTGGGCACCAGGATGCGGCCGAGCAGGGTCCCGTCCGGGGCGTAGCAGTGCACTCCGTCATCCATGGCCGCGGCCCAGAGGTGGCCGGCGCCGTCGAAGCGGAGGTTGTCGAAACGGGCGTCCTTACGGGACTTGGCCTCGGCGAAGATCTCGCCCTTCGACAGCGTGCCGTCATCACGTACGTCGAAGACCCGGATGAAGCCTGCCCGGGTGTCGGAGACGAACAGTTGCCGCTCGTCGGCCGAGAAGACCAGGCCGTTCGGGGCGCCGAAGCAGTCGGCCACCAGGTGCACCGAGCCGCTGTCCGGGTCGATCCGGTAGACGTTGTTGGAGCCGATCTCGCTGTCGGCGCGGTGGCCCTCGTAGTCGCTGGTGATGCCGAAGTCCGGGTCGGAGAACCAGATGGATCCGTCGGACTTCACCGCGGCGTCGTTCGGGCTGTTGAGCCGCTTGCCCTGCCAGCGGTCGGCCAGCACCGTGACCGTGCCGTCGTGCTCGGTGCGGGTCACCCGGCGGTTGCCCTGTTCGCAGGTGATCAGGCGGCCCTCGCGGTCGAGGGTGTTGCCGTTGGTGTGTCCGGCGGCGCGGCGGAAGACACTGACCGCGCCGGTCTCCTCGTCCCAGCGCAGCATCCGGTCGTTGGGGATGTCGCTCCAGATCAGCTGGCGCCAGGCCGGTATGTACAGCGGTCCCTCCGCCCAGCGGGAGCCCACGTGCAGCGTCTCCAGTTGCAGATCACCCGCGGCGCACTTCTCCGTGCGGAACCTGTCGTCGAGCACTTCGTACAGCGCGGGGCGGCCGGTGGCCATGTCCGTTCTCCCTCAGTCGTTCCGAGTTCCAAGAGCTGAACTGCATCCTGCTGATGTTGAGTATTACAGGATGGAGTATGGTCAACGCACCACATTGGATGGAACTGGTTCGGAGGAGGGTGTCATGGATGATGTGGACCGGAAGCTGCTGAACCTGCTGCAGGAGGACGCCACACAGGCATACGCCGCCCTGGGCAAGGCCGTTGGGCTCTCCGCGGGTGCGGCTCATGAACGGGTGCGCAAGCTGCGGGAGTCGGGGGTGATCCGCCGCACGGCGGTCGAGGTGGACCCCGCCGCGGTCGGCGGCGCGGTGCTGGCCTTCGTCATGGTCGACTCGTCCGCCTGGATGGGCGACTCCGGCGAGTGTTTCGCCGCGATCCCCGAGCTGCAGGAGGCCCACATCATCGCGGGCAGCGCATCGGTCCTGGTCAAGGTCAGGACGGGGACGACCGAACAACTCCAGGACGTCCTGCGGAGGTTGTACGAGATCGAGGGCGTCAGCGGCACTCAGGCGACGGTGGCTCTGGAGACGTTCTTCGAGAGGCCGGTGTCGACGGGAGCCTGAAGTGCCCGTCCCGGGGGCGCCCGCCCGGCCGTGCTGTGCCGGAGCGTCCGCTCCGGCACAGCGGCCGAGCCATGCGACGGGGCCATGTGGTCAGCGCTGGTTCAGGGGCAGCATGACGTCGTAGATCTTGCGCTGGTTCAGGGGCAGGGCGACGTCGACGACCTGCCGGTCGGACGGGAAGGCTCCCAGGTTGGTGGCGACGCCGTCCAGGATGTCGACCCTGTAGAAGCCGTACGAGCCGTTGGACCGCAGGGCGGCGTAGCCCTGGTTGGCGCCGGACTTGGGCCAGTAGTAGATGTCGAAGCCGGCGGAGGGGCCCACGTCGAGCCCGAGGTCGCCGGTCGGGGCGAGGGTGCCCGCGTTCGCCGGGGACTGGATCGCGACCCGGTCGTTGTTGGTGTCGATGTCGAACAGCGTGGTCGCCGTCGCCGGATTCAGGTCGTTGTTGGTGTAGGCCGCGCCGGTCACGCCGAGAGCCGTCGAGGGCGGCACGATCGGGTTGGTCAGTGTTCCGTCGCTGATGGTGACCAGCGGTGCCGAGGGATCGTCGATGTTGTGGCGGAGGTTCTGCCCGGTGTCGCTGATGATCCGGAGCCGGTTCGCCGCCGGGTTGAAGTCCACCCCGAACAGCGCGCCGAACAGGGGGATCGTGAGCTGGGAGACCTTCGTCGCCTGAGCGGTGCTCGTGTTCAGGGTGTAGATGCCGCCCAGGTCGCCGACCCCGTACAGCCGGCCGTCCTGTACCCGGTAGTCGATGCCCACCAGAGCGGTGTCCGGTGTCAGTCCGCTCACCGCGCCGATCGGACGGACGTCACGGGGGCGATTGACGGGGAACTGCACCAGCCGTTGGTCGCTGGTCAGCCCAGTCACCTTCAACCCGACCCGGCCCAGTCCGTCATCACTGAGGGCCGTGTCGGCTGCACTCGCCGGCGCAGCCGTGGACACTGCGGCCGCGAGGGCGAGAGCGATTACTGCTGCACGCATGAAATCTCCGAGATCGCTTCGGACGCCCCATCCGATGAGGTGTCAACAAGCCGACGATAAGCATGCAAATTGCCGCATAGCGTGATGACAGGACCCAGAAGGCGTCGGCCGGTGCCCCGATCGAGGGAATGGCGGACGGCAGCGTCCGAAGACGCCTGTGACGACCCGCCCGCCCGCGTCGCGCGCGGACACGGGCGGGTCGTCACCCTTGCGCGTCACGGTCGGAGTTCAGGCGACGGCAACCGCCGGCTCCGCGCCGCGCAGCGCCTTGGTGTGCTGCATCTGCGTGAGCTTGTGGACGAAGAGGGCGGCGAGGACGGCCGCGGCGACTTCCACCAGGCACGCGACGATGAGCAGGTCAAAGGCCGTACCCACCTCGGGAAGGGACTCGGCCGTATCGATACGGAAGTTGGCGAGCTTGGTGAAGAACCAGCTGGCCAGAAGTGCCGTCCACCACAGATTGACTGGATTGAAGGGAGGCTCGGCGCCGATGTACGGGTCCTTGCGGCTCGCTCTCCACACCTCCGCCGCGATCCCGAACGGGATGAACAGGTTCCCGATGGGGATGAACCAGCCGCCGATCGCCCAGCCGCGCCCCCGGGTGAGCAGATCCGGAGCGAAGACCTGGGCGTTGCCCCGCACCCGGTAGAACCACACGATGAAGACGACGATCGTCGCCAGGTACACCAGTCTCGTCAGCCCCTCCACGATGTTCACCCACTGTTCGATCCGCTCGATGCGTTCGATGGAGTACCCGCTGAGGCCCTGGGAGCTGTCGAGCGCCTGCCCGAGGTTGAAGACGACTGCAACAGCGACGACGTCGAAGACGAGGATGACGCAGAGCAGCGTCACGACGGCGCGTCCGAGTCCCACCGGGGACCGCAGTACCGCAATCGGTCCTGATATCGGCATCGCGGGACCGGCCGGAGGCGGAGCGGCGTTCGCAGCGGCCACCGCGCAGCCGTCACAGAGACCTTCGCCGGTCGTGGCCGGATGCATCCCGCATGTGGCGCAGAGCATGACTGAGAACCCCCACAGATGATCAAGAGAGCGGCATCCCCTCCCCAGGGACGGCCGTGAGGCGGAACATATGTCGCTGGTACGCCCCCGGTCCAGCTCGATTCCCCTGCTCATCCGCCGTCCAGCTGCGGGACTGGGCCACGCGGCCGCCAGGATGCGGGCCCGCGCAGAGGCTGACGCGCACTCCTGCCGGACCTGCCCCTCCCCGGGGGCCGGCGTCCGGTTCTTCGTGTCCACGACGCCGCGCCGGCCACGGTGATGACGAGGTCCGCAGCGCCGGCCGACTCCGTCAGGCCGCCGCGACCACGTCCGAGACCGGGGACGGCCGGGTCTCCTTCGGCCTGTGACGCCGGGTCAGCAGGGCAAGCACCAGCAGCGCCAGCAGACCTGCCGCCCCCATCGCCGAGCCGGCCGTCAGACCCGGGGTGCGGAACGAGCAGGCGATGCGCGTGCGGGAGCCGTCCAAGGGCACGGAGACCAGGCCGAGGTACGACCCGGCGGGGCGGCCGTCGCAGCTCCAGCCCTCGATCGCGGGCATGGCGAAGACGGCCCTCCCCTTGGTACCGGGCGGCAGCTGTGCGCTGACGCCGTTGCCCAGGACCTCGACCGACACCGCCCCGGACGCCTTGAGGCCGGCCACGGCGGCGTTCAGCCGCCCCGTGTCCAGGCATTCGACCGTCGCGCGGCGCGGCGCGCCCCCGTCGTACGAGACACGCGCGCCCGGGGTGGTCACCGTGCCCAGCGGGGTGAGCGCGGCGCGCCGCTTCGGCTGTCCGCCGCGCAGCTTCACGCCCGCGCGGCTGCCGAGCCGCGCCGTGCCGGTGAAGTCGGGTGCCCACAGGTAGACCTCGGTGCCGACCGGACACGCGCCCCGGACCGCGGGGGAGTAGACGTCCGCGCCGAGGAGCAGCTCCTGGTTGCGGAACGGCGAGCGGCCGTAGACGGGCGAAGGCCCCGGCGGACGTACCGTGACCAGCGGGGGGACGGAGGTCCGTTCGGCCACCGGCTCCTGGCCGAGGGGAGCTTGCACCCGCGCGCCGATCGAGAAGACCGCGTCGGTGACCGGGTTGTCCAGCGACTGCAGATTGCGGCCGTTGGAGGTCCATCCCGTGCCCAGCGCCGCCATCGTGCGGGTGAGCACGGCGGGCGTGTGGCTGCTGTAGTACGAGGCTCCCTGACCTCCGATCAGCATCGGGTCGTTGCCGGCGATCTGCGGCCGGCCGGTGTCGGTGCGGTACGCGGGCCACCCGTCGGCCGCGACGACGGCAGCCGCGCGCTCGGTGTGCGCCTCGCCCCACGGCGGGTAGTCGTCGAACCGGCCGAGGCGGATGCGGTCGGCGTACGCGGTCGTCGCCGCGGCCTGGCCGACGAGCGCGCCGGTGAGCAGGAAGGCCGCGGCGGCCACGTGCCGGCCGCGCCGGGCGGATGTCGCCTTGCCGGCCAGGAGCTGCCCGCGCCGGGCGAGCACCAGCCCGCCCACGACCGCCGCGAGGCCGATGCCGAACAGCGGCAGCGCAAAGACCGTGGCCGGACGGCCGCCGGCGCCCGCGAGCGCGATCGCCGTGACGACCGCACCGCCACCGAGCAGGGCGCGCCGGTCCGGCCAGCCCTCGGACAGACACATCCAGGCGGTGATCACCACGATGCCGGCGAGGACGAACGTCTGCCGGTAGGGGCTGCCGTTGGGGGTGGCGAAGACATGCCACACCAGATGCGTGGGCCCCCACTGCAGGGACAGGGTGACCAGGGCCGTCAGCCCGGTCCACAGCCACCGCACCCGACCCGGCACCGCCCGGTTGAAGGCGAGCGCACAGGCCAGCAGAAGCGTTGCGCCACCGATGAAGAGGGCAGGAGTGGCGAAGGTGTACGTCGCCGGCAGCGTGCGCGCGAACACATCCGTCCAGCTCACGGGTGCGAACTGCTTGGTCCACCCGGGGTGGGCCAGCTTCGACCCGAGGTACACCGGCAGCAGCAGGGGCGCGGCCAGTGCGACCCCCACCAGTACGGTCCGGGCGGCGCGCACCAGGACGCCAAGACGTTCCCGTGCCGGCGAGGGCTCCCGCAGCAGGGACACGGCCAGCACCAGGGCCGCGCCGAGGGTCGCCATGTACGCGGTGTAGAAGTTGCCGATCCAGGCCATGGCGACGATCGCGGGCCCCAGCAGCGGCCGCCGTCCGGCCCGCGCCCACTCACCGGCCAGGCACAGCAGCGGGAAGGCGATCAGCCCGTCCAGCCACATCACGTTGTAGGAGGCCTCCAGGACCGACCAGCCGCACAGCGCGTACGAGGCGCCGAGCACGCCCGCCATCCACCGGCGGCCCCTGCCCTTGTGCAGCGCGATGAGCAGCCAGGTCATGGCGGCCGCGGCGGCGGCCGTCTTCAGCAGCATCAGCACGTACACGGCCAGGTCGATCCGGTCCCGTGGGAAGACCCCGACCAGCACGGCGAACGGGCTCGACACGTACGTCCCGAGGTCCGGCAGAAAGCTTGTGCCGAAGCCGGACTGCCAGTTGACGAGAAGTCCGCCGTCCGCGCGCCCGTGCAGCAGATCCCACAGGTGCGCATGGAACGGGATGAACTGGTTGCCGAGGTCGTTCACACTGCGGTTGCGCGGCCCGAACGGAAAGACGCGGGCGACGGCGTCGCCCGCGCACACGGTCGCGAGGGTGATCAGCGCGGCGACGCCGGCGGCACGGCTGCGTGCGGGAGGCATATCGACATGATGCGTTAAATGTGACAGGAGGGATTGTCAAAGCCCCCGGTGCGCCTTCCCGTTCATGAAATGGTCGCCTGCTCGTCATCGAACGGGCCGTGCCCCCCTCTGGGCCGCATCGCGCCGGGGTGCTGCCCCTGGCGTGGTCAGGGCACGCGGCCCGGCCGCCGGTGTGGCCCTGGTGAGCGGTGAGGGGCGATCCGGGATATGTCACTCTTCTCGTAGCGGCACCGGCGTACGGGGGAGTTGGCAAGACAATGACGGTCCAGGTCCAGATGGTCAGATTCGCCCTGGTGGGGGTGGTGAACACCGGGACGTACTACGGCATGTATCTCGTCCTCCTGACCTGGCTGCCGTATGTCGCGGCGCATGTCGTCGCGTTCCTGCTGAGCATGATCGGGTCCTTCTTCCTCACCTCGTACTTCACGTACCGGACCCGCCCCACCTGGCGGAAGTTCCTGCTCTTCCCGCTCACCAACGTGGCGAACTTCGTGCTCACCACGAGCGGGGTCTACCTGCTGGTCGACGTCCTCCACCTCGGCAGCCGGTACGCCCCGCTGATAGCGGCGGCCGCGGCGATCCCGATCACGTTCGTGGTCTCCCGGACGATCATGCTCCGCCCGGACCGCGCCACGCCCGGCGCCGTGTCCGGGGAGGAGGCAGCCCCCGAGCGGGCGGTCGCGCGGCAGTCCGGCAACGTCTGACATCCGCCGGGCGGCATCCGCCGCGCATCCCGGGCTCCAGGCGAATCGTTGCTCCAATCAGTAGCCGCGAAGTAGTGGCCCACGCCACTCGGACTGCCTAACATCGATCACCGCAGGACTTTGTGCACTGCCGCACAAACTCACCGGGAGGCCCCGTTGCACCGCCGTCGTCGCACCGCGCTCACCGTCTCCGCCGCACTCCTCGCCGCCTCGCCGCTCCTGTCCGCCTGTGGCAACGAGGCCCATCCGGGGGCCGCCGCCGTCGTCGGGGGCCAGCGCATCGAGGTGTCCACCGTCCAGGCGGAGGTCAAGGACGTGCGCAATGCGCAGCAGGCCTCGCCCCAGGCCGCACAGCTGATCAAGGACAGCGGTCAGCTCGGGCGGGTCAAGCTCTACGACCTCATCGTCGACCGGGTCGTGCAGCGCGCCGCGGACGACGCCGGCGTCACGGCCAGCCGCAAGGAGATCCAGGACGCCCGGTCCGTGCTGGTGCAGCAGTCCGGCGGCCAGGAGCAGCTCGCCGCCATGTATCTGCAGCAGCGCGGCATCGCCCCGGACCAGCTCGACGACGTCGTGCGCCGGGATGTCCTCGTGAGCAAGATCGCCGCCCGTCTGGGGGCGTCGAACAGCCCCGAGGGCCAGCAGAAGATGAACGAGACGTTCACCGCGGCCGCCAAGGCGCTGGACATCGACGTCAACCCCCGCTACGGCGCCTGGGACGACGAGAAGCTCGAGCTCGGCAGCTACAAGGCCCCCTGGATCACCCAGGTCACCAAGGCCGAGGAGCCCGTCGAGACCGGTGCCTGAGCCGGGGTAGGTTCGACGGGTGACCGAAGAAGCATCTGTCGCCCCCGGCCGTATCGTCCTGCTCACCGCGAGCCATCGCGTCGCACCCGGACTGCTGTCCTGGCCGGCGTGGCAGGCGCTGCACGCAGCCGACCAGGTGCTGTGCGCCGACGACGAGCATCCGCAGCTGCCGTATCTGCGCGAGGCCGGTATCGCCGTCGAGGAGGCCGCGCCCACCGCGCAGGAGATCGTCGACGCCTGCGCCGGGGGCCGTACGGTCGTCTATGTCACCGTCGGCGAGGGCGACCGGGCCCTGACCGACGGTCTGGCCCGCCTCGCCGGATCGGGCCGGGTGCGGATGCCGGACCTCGAGCTGCTTCCCGGCTCGTACGACCTGCCCGGCGCACGGCTGCTCGATCTCGTCCAGGTCATGGACCGGATCCGCAGGGAGTGCCCCTGGTCCTCGCAGCAGACCCATAAGGGCCTCGCCAAGTACGGGATCGAGGAGGCGTACGAACTCGTCGAGGCCATCGAGGAGGGCGATCGCGACGAGCTGCGCGAGGAGCTCGGGGACGTACTCCTCCAGGTCGTCTTCCATTCGCGCATCGCCGAGGAGGACGCCGACGAGCCGTTCTCGATCGACGACGTCGCCGGCACCATCGTCACCAAGCTGATCCACCGGCACCCGCATGTCTTCGGCGACGAGACCGCCGAGACGGCCGAGGACGTCAAGGCGCACTGGCTGCGCACCAAGGCGATCGAGAAGCAGCGCGACTCGGTCACGGACGGCGTCCCGCTCGGCCAGCCGGGCCTCGCCCTGGCGGCGAAACTCGCCTCCCGGGTGCGTACGGCAGGTCTCGACGTACCCCTGCCCGCGGGCCCGGGTATCGGCTACGAGCTCCTGGCCCTCGCCGCGCGGGCGGAAGCGGACGGCACCGACCCGGAGGCGGCACTGCGGGCGGCGGCCCGAGCGTACCGGGACGCGATCCGGGCGGCGGAGGGCCAGGCCGGATAGGGGGCACGCGCGGCCCGCTGGTGCCGGATAACGTCGTGGCGTGAACGACGCATCCACCACCCCTGAACTCTTCACCTGGGAGTTCGCCACCGACCCCTACCCCGCCTACGCCTGGCTGCGCGAGCACGCCCCTGTGCACCGCACCGCGCTGCCCAGCGGGGTCGAGGCCTGGCTGGTGACGCGGTACGCGGATGCGCGGCAGGCGCTCGCGGACCAGCGGCTGTCCAAGAACCCGGCGCATCACGACGAGCCGGCGCACGCCAAGGGGAAGACGGGCATCCCCGGCGAGCGCAAGGCCGAGCTGATGACGCATCTGCTGAACATCGACCCGCCCGATCACACCCGGCTGCGCCGCCTCGTCTCCAAGGCGTTCACTCCGCGCCGGGTCGCCGAGTTCGCGCCGCGCGTGCAGGAGCTCACGGACCGGCTCATCGACGACATCTTCGAGAAACAGCACAGCGCGGAGAAGGGGGAGGCCGACCTCATCCATGAGTTCGCCTTCCCGCTGCCCATCTACGCCATCTGCGACATGCTCGGCGTACCGCGCGAGGACCAGGACGACTTCCGCGACTGGGCCGGAATGATGATCCGGCATGGCGGCGGCCCGCGCGGCGGAGTCGCCCGCTCGGTGAAGAAGATGCGGGGATATCTCGCGGAGTTGATCCACCGCAAACGGGAGGAACCGGGCGACGACTTGATCTCGGGGCTCATCAAGGCGTCCGACCACGGCGAGCACCTCACCGAGAACGAGGCCGCGGCGATGGCCTTCATCCTTCTCTTCGCCGGCTTCGAGACCACCGTCAACCTCATCGGCAACGGTATGTACGCGCTGCTGCGCAACCCCGTTCAGCGCGAGCGGCTGGAGCGCTCCCTCGCGGCCGGCGAGAGCGAGCTGCTGGCGACCGGGGTCGAGGAACTGCTGCGCTACGACGGGCCGGTGGAGCTCGCGACCTGGCGCTTCGCCACCGAGCCGCTCACCATCGGCGGGCAGTCCATCGCCGCGGGAGACCCCGTGCTCGTCGTACTGGCGGCAGCCGACCGCGACCCGGAGCGCTTCAGCGATCCGGACACGCTCGACCTGTCCCGGAGCGACAACCAGCACCTCGGGTACGGGCACGGCATCCACTACTGCCTCGGTGCGCCGCTGGCCAGGCTGGAGGGCCAGACCGCGCTCGCGACGCTGCTCCGAAGAATGCCGGATGTGCGACTTGCGGGCGATCCGGCCGATTTGCGGTGGCGTGGGGGACTCATCATGCGTGGATTGCGCACTCTGCCCGTTGAGTTCACACTTTCCGGAAACTGACGCACGATCAATATCGTGACTTTCACGTGATCTCCGCTGCATCGACTTGTGACTCACGTGCGATCCGACTACGTTCACCGTCGACTCGGCCGTACCAGCAGGCACGCAGTCATCTGTAGTCACGCGAAAGGCAACCGCATGCGCTCCGGGAACGGACGGCACCGCCGACCCCGTCAGGCTCCGGCACTCCTCGTCGCGGCGGGGGTGACCGGCTCCGCCATCGCCATTCCGCTGCTCGGCGCCGGATCCGCCTCCGCGGCGGAAGGGGCCACATGGGACCGCGTCGCCGAGTGCGAGAGCGGTGGCATGTGGAGTGCCGACCTCGACAACGGGTACTACGGCGGGCTGCAGTTCTCGCAGGAGACCTGGGAGGACTACGGCGGCACGGCGTACGCGCCCAGCGCCGACCTCGCCAGCCGCTCCCAGCAGATAGCCGTCGCCGAGAAGGTGCTCGACGCGCAGGGGCCCGAGGCATGGCCCATGTGCGGTGCGATCGCCGGGCTGCAGGGCGATGACGCCGCGGCCGGTGTCGATCCGGGTGTGGAGCTGGGCGAGGTGGTGTCACCGGAGCCGAGCGCTCCGGCCGGGTCGAAGGATCCCGGCACGAGTGACGTGCCGAAGAGCACGCAGGACAAGTCGGATTCAAAGGGTGAATCAGGCACATCGAACCAGGCGGGGCAGTCCGACCCGACCGAGGACGCTTCCGGGGATCCGGCCCCCGAGGGTGCCGACGCGTCGAACGGCACCGGTAAGCACCGGGGTGAACCCGCTCCCGACGAGGCGGAATCGGGTAGTACGGACAAGGATCGTGAAACGGGCCGTCATGCCTCACGTGGCGACAGTTCGGAGCGGGCGGCCGCGGAAGCGGACGCCGAGCCCGGCGCGTACACCGTCCGGCCCGGCGACAGCCTGTGGGCCATCGCCGACGAGCGCGAGGTGTCCGGCGGCTGGAAGGCGATCTACCAGGCCAACGAGGAGACCGTCGGCGCCGACCCCGATCTCATCCTCCCCGGCCAGAGCCTTGATCTCGATCTGAAGTAGCGGCAGTTCGCGGCGTTATGTCCGTTCTGTTCGAGTGAGACAAGGGTCTCTTTGCGGCAACTCGCGTACCGCGCTTGCGCGATCCGGCCATCTCGGGTCTGACCTGCGAAAAAGGGACTTTCCATCCGTCCGGTTCGGGTGATTTCTCCCCGATGTTCACGCTTTGAACATCGGGGAGAGCTGTGTCTACGGTCTGACCGCTCGCCATCGCGGGCCCCGTCGACCGTCACGCCGAATCCTGCCGCCGGTCGGGGGGAACAGTCGTCGCTCACAGCGCCGTAGGCAGGAGCGGGGGACCCAAGGTAAGTGCCGGGCCCGGACGTTGAGACCGACGGACGGAACCGGCTTGGGGTGAAGCCGCGCACCAGGTGCGCGGCCGGGCACTCGTCCCGTGGTTCCTGACGGAACCGGGGACACCCCACCGGCCCGAACCCGACAGCTCACCTCGCAGGCGTCGGTGAGGAGATGTCCCATGCTGCGCGCCACCACGCTCAAGCGCCGTCGCCCGTCCAAGGCCACCCGTTTCGCCACGCTCGTCGGCGTCACCGGTGCCGCCATCGCCGTCCCCGTCCTCGGTGCCACCTCCGCGTCCGCCGCGACCGCGTCCGAGTGGGACACCGTCGCCCAGTGCGAGTCCGGCGGCAACTGGTCCGTCAACACCGGCAACGGTTTCTACGGCGGACTGCAGTTCTCCGCCTCCACCTGGGCCGCATACGGCGGCTCCGCCTATGCCGCGACCGCCGACCAGGCGTCGAAGTCGCAGCAGATCGAGATAGCCGAGAAGGTCCTCGCCGGCCAGGGCAAGGGCGCGTGGCCGCACTGCGGCGTGAACCTGTCCAGCGCCCCGTACGCCGGCGGCGCCGATGCCGCGAAGCCCGCCCCGAAGCGGGCCGAGGCCCCGGTCACCCGTTCCGAGCGCCCGGCGGCCCCGGCGAAGAAGGCCGCCAAGAAGGCCGAGTACAAGGTCAAGGCCGGCGACACCCTGAGCTCGATCGCCAAGGCCGAGAAGGTCAAGGGCGGCTGGAAGAAGCTGTACGACCTGAACAAGGACGTCATCAAGGACGTCAATGTGATCAACCCGGGTCAGCTGCTCCGCCTGGGCTGACCCCCTCCGGGGACGCTCGGCGTCCCCAGGGGCTCCCGCACACCGGTGGACCCGGCGGACCACCGGCCGCCGCGGCAGGCCCCGTCCCCCACTCGCCCCGGTCCGGCGCACCCTTCCCCCCTTGGTGCCGGACCGGGGTTCAGTCCTTCCGGCCCGCGGAAGTGGTTACCGACGGGTAGATCCGGCACCATTTGTCCGGCAGCGGCGGTCTTGATGCCCTTTTTCGTCCCAGGGGGCGGGCATCGGGCAGCCGATGCCCGCGAGGCGGTTAGGCTCTTGCCGCAAGGCCAAAGAGACCTGCACTACCAGCGTCACATCCCAGAAGGAGATGCTCGTGCCGTCCATCGACGTCGTCGTAGCCCGGGAAATCCTGGACTCCCGAGGCAACCCCACGGTCGAGGTCGAGGTTGGCCTCGACGACGGCAGCACGGGTCGTGCTGCCGTTCCGTCCGGCGCCTCCACCGGTGCATTCGAGGCCCTCGAGCTCCGCGACGGTGACCAGAACCGCTACCAGGGCAAGGGCGTCGAGAAGGCCGTCCTCGCCGTCATCGAGCAGATCGGCCCGGAGCTCGTCGGTTACGACGCCACCGAGCAGCGCCTGATCGACCAGGCGATGTTCGACCTGGACGCCACCCCGGACAAGTCCTCGCTCGGTGCCAACGCCATTCTCGGCGTCTCCCTCGCCGTGGCACACGCCGCGTCCGAGGCCTCCGACCTGCCGCTGTTCCGCTACCTCGGCGGCCCGAACGCGCACCTGCTGCCCGTTCCGATGATGAACATCCTGAACGGCGGCTCGCACGCCGACTCCAACGTGGACATCCAGGAGTTCATGATCGCGCCGATCGGTGCGGAGTCCTTCTCCGAGGCCCTGCGCTGGGGCACCGAGGTGTACCACACCCTCAAGAAGGTCCTGAAGCAGAAGGGCCTGTCCACCGGCCTCGGCGACGAGGGCGGCTTCGCGCCGAACCTCGACTCCAACCGCGCCGCCCTGGACCTGATCCTCGAGGCCGTCAAGGAAGCCGGCTACGCCCCCGGCAAGGACATCGCGCTCGCGCTCGACGTCGCCGCCTCCGAGTTCTACAAGGACGGCGCCTACGAGTTCGAGGGCAAGGCCCGCTCGGCCGCCGAGATGACCGAGTACTACGAGGAGCTCGTCGCCTCGTACCCGCTGGTCTCCATCGAGGACCCGCTGTTCGAGGACGACTGGGCCGGCTGGAAGGTCCTCACCGACAAGCTGGGCACCAAGGTGCAGATCGTCGGCGACGACCTCTTCGTCACCAACCCGGAGCGCCTGGCCCGTGGCATCGAGGACGGCGCGGCCAACGCCCTGCTCGTCAAGGTCAACCAGATCGGTTCGCTGACCGAGACGCTGGACGCCGTGGAGCTTGCCCAGCGCAACGGCTTCAAGTGCATGATGTCCCACCGCTCCGGTGAGACCGAGGACGTCACCATCGCCGACCTGGCCGTCGCCACCAACTGCGGACAGATCAAGACCGGCGCCCCGGCCCGCTCCGAGCGCGTCGCCAAGTACAACCAGCTGCTGCGTATCGAGGAAATCCTCGACGACGCGGCGGTGTACGCGGGACGCAGCGCGTTCCCGCGCTACAAGGACTGATCACCGGCCGGGGCACCGCGTGATCCCTGGCTGATCACCGGCTGACGCCCTGTCGTCCGTACGTCCCCGGCCACGGTCCCGTACCGTGTCCGGGGACGTACGCGTGTGAAGGGGAGGCGAGAGGAATGGCACGCAGGCCGGACGCGGACCGGTTCTCCACCGCGACGAGACTGCGGCTGCTCGGCGAGCAGACCGCCGCCCGCGTCTACCGGTCCCAGAGCCGCCGCCAGGCCCGCCGCTCCCGGCTCACCGGACGCGCCGCCTTTCTGGCCCTGGTCGTCTGCTCCCTGGTCGTCGCGCTCGCCTACCCGATGCGTCAGTACGTGTCCCAGCGCGCCGAGATCGCCGAACAGCAGCGCCGGATGGCCGAGGCCCGCCAGCGGGTCGAGGAACTCCGCGACGAGAAGGCGCGTCTCCAGGACGACATGTACATCCAGCGGCTGGCCCGCGAGCATCTGCACTATGTGCGCCCGGGCGAGACCGGCTTCATCACCGTGATCGACCCCAGGGCCGCCGAGGAGCGCCGGGACGACGAGAGCACGGCCGACCGCCCCTGGTACTCGAACGTCTGGAACGGCGTGGACAACGCCGACCGCAACAAGTAGCGCAACAGCGAACCCGAAGCAGCAAGGCAGGCATGGAAACCCCTCCTCCCACCACCGACCACACCGAGCCCACCGCCGCGGACATCGCCGCGTTCAAGGAGCAGCTCGGCCGGCCGCCGCGCGGTCTGCGCGCGATCGCGCACCGCTGCCCCTGCGGTCAGCCGGACGTCGTCGAGACCGCTCCCCGGCTTCCCGACGGGACCCCGTTCCCGACGCTGTACTACCTGACGTGCCCGCGGGCCGCGTCCGCGATCGGCACGCTCGAGGCGAACGGCGTCATGAAGGAGATGTCGGAGCGCCTGGCGAGTGACCCGGAGCTCGCGGCGGCCTACCGCGCCGCGCACGAGGACTACATCGCGCGCCGGGACGCCATCGAGGTGCTCAAGGACTTCCCCAGCGCGGGCGGTATGCCCGACCGAGTGAAGTGCCTGCACGTCCTGGTCGGCCACTCCCTCGCGGCCGGTCCCGGCGTCAACCCGCTGGGCGACGAGGCGATCGCGATGCTGCCGGAGTGGTGGGCCAAGGGTCCGTGCGTGTCGCCCTGCCCGGACGAGGCCTGACACCGACCGCGGGCAGCGCCCCCGGTTCCCAGCCGATACCAAGGAGTCCGTCCCCATGACCCGCGTGGCCGCCATCGACTGCGGCACGAACTCCATCCGCCTGCTCGTCGCCGACGTCACCGCGCCGTCCGGCGCATCCGGCGCGGGCACGCTCACCGAACTCGACCGGCGCATGACCATCGTCCGGCTCGGGCAGGGCGTCGACCGCACCGGGCGGCTCGCCCCCGAGGCGCTGGAGCGGACCTTCGCGGCCTGCCGCGAGTACGCCGCAGTGATCAAGGAACTCGGCGCCGAGAAGATCCGGTTCGTGGCCACGTCCGCCTCGCGCGACGCCGAGAACCGGGACGACTTCGTCCGCGGTGTCCTCGGCATCCTCGGCGTGGAGCCGGAGGTGATCACCGGTGACCAGGAGGCCGAGTTCTCCTTCACCGGCGCCACCAGGTCGCTCGCCGGCCGCACCGACCTGCCCACGCCGTATCTCGTCGTCGACATCGGCGGCGGTTCGACCGAGTTCGTGGTCGGCGAGGAGCACGCCCGCGCCGCCCGGTCCGTCGACATCGGCTGCGTACGCATGACCGAGCGTCACGCTCCCGGCGACCCGGCGACCCCGGAGCAGATCGCGGCGATCCGCGCCGACATCGAGGCCGCGCTCGACACCGTCGAGAAGACCGTCCCGATCACCGAGGCCCGCACGCTGGTCGGCCTGGCCGGCTCGGTGACGACGGTGGGCGGGATCGCGCTGGGTCTCGCGGAGTACGACTCGGCCGCGATCCACCACTCGCGCATCTCCTACGAGAAGGTCGAGGAGATCACCACGATGCTGCTGCGCTCCACGCACGACGAGCGGGCGACGATCGGTGTGATGCACCCCGGCCGGGTCGACGTCATCGGGGCCGGGGCGCTCGTCCTGCTCACGATCATGCAGCGCATCGGCGCCCGCGAGGTTGTCGTCAGCGAGCACGACATCCTCGACGGCATCGCCTACAAGGCCGCCGAAGGCTGGTTCTGACCGGATCGGGCACGTGCGGTCTCAGGCGGGCGGGGCCGGGGTGAGGACGACGAACTCCGCCCCCGCCGGGTCGTTGCACACCGCGAGCCGGCCGACGCCCTCCGCGTCCTCCGGTCCCATCGAGACCTGGCCGCCGTTCTCCCGGACGAGGGCCACCGTCGCGTCGCAGTCCGCCGAGCCGAAGACCGGGTGCCAATAGGGCTGCTTCTCCCCGGCGGTGAACATCTCAGGCACCGCCATGAGTCCGCCGAACCTCCGCTCCTGCGGAAGGCTCTTGGGCGTCAGCATCGTGTAGGCGCCCTCGCCGCCGGGGAGTTCCATGTCCTGGCCGGTCCAGCCGAAGACGGTGTTGTAGAAGCTCTGCGCGGCGGCCGCGTCGGTGGTGTACAGCTCGATCCAGACAAGGCTGCCGGGCGCGTCGGTGAGCTGGAGGCCCGGGTAGCTGCCGGCCTGCCAGACGGCGAACTGCGCCCCCTGCGGATCGGTGAGCTGGGCGAACCGCCCCTCGTCCGAGGCTTCGGAGGGAGCGGTCCGCACGGAGCCGCCCGCGTGCGTCACGGCCTTGACGGTGGCATCGATGTCGGGGGTGTTGAAGTAGGTCATCCAGGCCGGACGGGCGCCCTCCTCGGTGAGCCGTCCGATCGCGCCCACCGCCTTGCCGTCGAGCCGGAAGGCCTTGTAGTCGCCCGTCTCGTCGCCGAGCGGCTGGGCCTGCCAGCCGAACACGGCCCCGTAGAACGCAGCCGCCGCCTCGACGTCCGGGGCGCCCAGGTCGATCCAGCAGGGGGAGCCGGGGACGAAATCAGTGCTGAGCATGGTGGTTCTCTTTCGCCGGGTCTCTGCGTGTGCAGCTGGATCAGCCTGGCACTGTGCCTCTGCCGGCGCGTGCCGCAACACGTCGGACGAGGTCCGAAGTTTCCGGTGGATCCGCCCGGGCGTGACGCCGCCCGCGGGGGGTCGCGGGAAAGTTCGTGAACTTCTTCACAAGGAAAAAGGCCCTGATGGGCTTCGTGGAGGCCGTTCGGGGGCCCGGAAGGCCCTTCCTGTGCGTCGGTTGAGCTGCCGGGCGCACATTTGAAGGTGTTCGGGGGCTGTCACCCGCACAGGGGAAGGGGGCTTGGTTTCACCGGCCACCGGCCCTTGGGGCCAGCTCAAGAGGGGTGGAGAACGTTCCCCGATACATGGTGGTTCCGTACTCGCGCCATGACCTCGGTCACGTGGGCGGCGGAGTGTAGCAGAGTGGTGCGGTTAGCTTGTGAAGGGGCTCACGAGCACCCCCCTGGAGGGGGGTGGATACTCGATGGCATGAGCACCACGGAGCGTCCCAGGATCCTCGTTGTAGGCGGTGGGTACGTAGGCCTGTACGCAGCACGTCGCATCCTGAAGAAGATGCGCTACGGCGAGGCGACCGTCACGGTCGTCGACCCGCGCTCGTACATGACGTACCAGCCCTTCCTCCCCGAAGCTGCCGCAGGCAGCATCTCGCCTCGGCATGTCGTCGTCCCGCTGCGACGCGTGCTGCCCAAGGCTGAGGTTCTCACCGGCCGGGTCACGACCATCGACCAGGACCGCAAGGTCGCCACGATCTCCCCGCTGGTCGGCGAGGCGTACGAGCTGCCCTTCGACTACCTGGTGATCGCGCTCGGAGCCGTCTCCCGCACCTTCCCGATACCCGGCCTCGCCGAGCAGGGCATCGGCATGAAGGGCATCGAGGAGGCCATCGGCCTGCGCAACCACGTTCTCGAGCAGCTGGACAAGGCCGACTCCACGACGAACGAGGAGGTCCGCCGCAAGGCGCTGACCTTCGTCTTCGTCGGCGGCGGGTTCGCCGGCGCCGAGACCATCGGTGAGGTCGAGGACCTGGCCCGCGACGCGGCCAAGTACTACAGCAACGTCAAGCGCGAGGACATGCGGTTCATCCTCGTCGACGCCGCCGACAAGATCCTTCCCGAGGTGGGCCCGAAGCTGGGCAAGTACGGCAAGGAACACCTGGAAGCCCGTGGGGTCGAGATCTACCTCTCCACCTCCATGGACTCCTGCATCGACGGTCACGTGGTGCTGAAGAACGGCCTCGAGGTCGACTCCAACACCATCGTGTGGACCGCGGGCGTGAAGCCGAACCCGGCACTGGCCCGCTACGGCCTGCCGCTCGGCCCCCGAGGCCATGTGGACTGCAACGAGAAGCTGCAGGTCCAGGGCACCGACTACATCTGGGCCGCGGGCGACAACGCCCAGGTTCCGGACATGGCGGCCCGCAAGGCCGGTGTCGAGAACGCCTGGTGCCCGCCGAACGCCCAGCACGCGCTGCGCCAGGCCAAGGTCCTCGGCGACAACGTCATCTCGGGTATGCGCGGCTTCCCGCAGACCGACTACGAGCACGCGAACAAGGGTGCGGTCGCCGGTCTCGGTCTGCACAAGGGCGTCGCGATGATCGTCATGGGCAAGGTGAAGATCAAGCTCAAGGGCCGTCTCGCCTGGTACATGCACCGTGGCTACCACGGCATGGCGATGCCGACCTGGAACCGCAAGATCCGCGTCTTCGCCGACTGGACCCTGGCGATGTTCCTCAAGCGAGAGGTCGTCTCCCTCGGTGCGATGGAGTCGCCGCGCGAGGAGTTCTACGAGGCGGCCAAGCCGGCTCCGGCAGCCGCCGTCGCGGCCAAGCCGGAGGCCGAGAAGGCCAAGGCTTCCTAGCCGCAGCCGCTGTACAGCCCGTAAGGGGCCGCCCGCCATCCGTGGTGCGGGCGGCCCCTTCGGCGTTCGCACGGCCCCCGGGCTCCCGCGGCCCTCGCGGCACATCGGCCGGTCATGTAGATGCGCGACACACTTATATTGCCGGTGCGTTGCGTAGTGCCGGGAAGTACACACAGTGGTCGCATTGTTGGTGGAGGTGTACCGAGGGGAACCACCGTCACGGAGGTGTGCCATGGCCGACGCCGCGCTGCGGCTGACCACTCTTGCCGAGGAGCTGCTGGGAGTCCCGTTCCCGGTCCGCATCCGTGCCTGGGACGGCAGCGAGTCCGGTCCGCCGGGCTCTCCCGTACTCGTCGTACGGCACCGGCGCGCGCTGCGCAGACTCCTGTGGCGGCCGGGCGAGCTGGGGCTCGCGCGGGCCTGGGTGGCCGGCGACATCGATGTGGACGGCGATCTGTACGCCCTGCTCGATCTGCTCGCCGGGCTCGTCTGGGACCGCGACCCCGACGCCCCGGCCGCCGGGCATGCGCTGCGCGACCCGCGGCTGTGGTCCGCGGCACGAGGGCTGCTGAGACTCGGCGGGGCGCTTCCGCCGCCCGCCCCGCCCGTCGAAGAGGTGCGCCGGCGCACCGGTCCGCTGCACACCAGGTGGCGCGACAGGGCGGCCATCAGCCACCACTACGACGTCGGCAACGACTTCTACGCACTGGTGCTGGGACCGTCCATGGTCTACTCGTGCGCCTACTGGGACGGGGCGGGCACCCTCGAGGACGCCCAGCGCGACAAGCTCGACCTGATCTGCCGCAAGCTCGCCCTCAAGGAGGGCGACCGGCTCCTCGACGTCGGCTGCGGCTGGGGCTCGATGGCGATCCATGCGGCGCGTGAGTACGGCGTGCATGTCACCGGCGTCACCCTCTCCCGTGAGCAGGCCACGTACGCGCGCAAGCGCATCGCGGAGGAGGGCCTCACCGACCGCATCGAGATCCGGGTCCAGGACTACCGGGACGTCAAGGACGGTCCGTACGACGCGATTTCCTCCATCGGTATGGCCGAACACGTCGGTGAGGTCCGCTTCCGCGAGTACGCCGACCAGCTGCTGTCCCTGCTGAAGTCCGGCGGCCGGCTGCTCAACCACCAGATCGCGCGCCGCCCGGAGCAGGACGAATCGGCGTACGAGATCGACGAGTTCATCGACCGCTATGTCTTCCCGGACGGGGAACTCGCGCCGCTCGGCCGTACCGTCACCACCCTGGAGGCGGCAGGCTTCGAGGTCCGCGACGTCGAGGCGATCCGCGAGCACTACGCCCGCACCCTGCGCGCATGGGTCGCGAACCTCGAGTCCGACTGGTCCCGCGCCGTACGGCTCACCTCACCGGGCCGGGCGCGGGTGTGGCGGCTGTACATGGCGGCGTGCGCGATCGCCTTCGAACGCAACAGGATCGGTGTCAACCAGATCCTGGCGGTGAAGACGCCCCAGGACGGCGCCTCGGGGATGCCGCTGCGCGCCCGCGACTGGCACGGCTGAACGCTGCCCGTCCCGGGGCGCGTGACGCTGCAGTCGGGGCGCTGACCCGAATCCCGCGCCTGAATCTCCCCCTTGACTCCGTCCGGGGGACCCCCACGAGGCTGGCTCTGCCGACCGGGCAGATCCAGCCTCGCCGGCGATTGCCTGCGGACGTGGGGGTCCGGGGTCTTGCCCCCAGTCACGGGATGGGGTATCTCCCACGACCGCCAGGGGAGGGGCGGGGTGGGGAGCTGCTCCGCACAGCGGCCCCGCCCCGCCCGAGCCCCCGGGCTACTCCGTCTTGATCGCCGTCAGCATGTTCAGCTTCGCCGCACTGCGCGCCGGCCACAGCGCCGCCATGACGCCGACCACGCCCGCCAGCAGCAGGAAGACGCCGATCCGGTCCCACGGCATGACCAGCACGTAGCCCGGGATGTCCTTGCGCAGCGTCTCGCCGATCGCCCAGGCGAGGAACGAGCCGAGTCCGATGCCGATCACCGCGCCGAAGACCGAGATCACCACGGCCTCCAGGCGGATCATCCGCTTGACCCTGCCGCGGTCCAGGCCGATCGCCCGCAGCATGCCGATCTCCTGCTGGCGCTCGAACACCGACATGGCCAGCGTGTTGATGACACCGAGCACCGCGATCAGCAGGGCCATCGCCAGCAGCCCGTACATGAGGTTCAGCGCGGTGTTGATGAAGCCGCCGAACATGTTCCGGATGTCCTGCTGGTCCATGATGCTCATCGCCGGGTTGTCGCCCAGAGCGTCCACCAGCGCCTGTTCGGTCGCCTCGCCGGCGCCGCCGTCCATCTTCACCCAGATCTCGGGGATGTACGGCTTGGGCTCGTACGGCGCGACGAGGTCGGTGGAGACCAGCACGGGCGAGAGGAACTCGTTGCCCTGGTAGACGGCGCCGACCGTCACCTTCTTCGTCTTCGCCTTGTCCTCGCTGCCGAACTTCGCCGACAGGGTGTCACCGGTCTCCCACCCGTTCGACTTCGCGGTGTCCTCGTCGACCGCGATCTGGCCTTTGCCGAGCGTCGCGAGCGAGCCGGAGACCGTCTTGAGGTCGAAGACCTTCTCCACGTCGCCGGGGGTGACCGCCGACGCCGAGTGCCACGTGTCCTTGACCTGCAGCGAGGTGGACTGCTGCGGGGAGACCGCGGCGACACCCTTGGCGCCCTGGATCGCGGTGAGCGCCGACATGTCGAGCCCGCCGCCGCCGGCCATCGAGACCATGTAGTCGGCCCGGATGTTGTCCGTGGTCATCCTGTCCACGGCCTGGCCCATCGTGGCGCCGAGCACCGAGATCCCGGTGACCAGGGTGAGGCCGATCGCCAGCGCGGACGCGGTGGCGCCGGTACGGCGCGGGTTGCGGACCGCGTTCTGCCCGGCCAGCTTGCCGGACACCCCGAACACCCGGTGCAGCAGCGGCCGTACCAGCGCGATCATCGGCCGGGAGAGCAGCGGGATCAGCACGATGATGCCGATCAGGGCCAGGAACGCGCCGCCGCCGATGAGCATCCGGCCGGTTTCCTTGCCGACGGCCGCACCACCGAGGATGCCGGCAGCGCCGACGAGGGTGATCACCGAGCCGATGGTGTTGCGCACCACGAGGGACTTCGTGGTCGCCACCGCGTGCACACTGCCCATGGCCGCCACCGGGGCGATCTTCGCGGCCCGGCGGGCGGGCAGCCAGGCGGCCAGCACGGTGATCAGCACACCGACGCCGAACGCGGCGGCCACCGCAGTGGGCGAGACGATCAGCGGACCCGCGGGCACCTTCGCACCGAACGCGCTCATCGCGGACCGCAGCCCGGTCGCCAGACCGAGACCGAGGAAGAAGCCGACCACCGAGGCGATCGCTCCGACGACCATCGCCTCGAGGATCACCGAACGCTTGACCTGGCGGCGCGAGGCGCCGACGGCGCGCAGCAGCGCCAGTTCCTTGGTGCGCTGGGCGACCAGCATGGTGAAGGTGTTGGCGATCAGGAAGACGCCGACGAACAGCGCGATGGCAGCGAACACGAGCAGCAGCGTGTTGAGGTTGGACAGGCCGTTCTCGATGCTGCGGGCCTGTTCCTCGGCGAGCTCCTTGCCGGTCTGCGCCTCGGAGTCCTCGGGCAGCAGCGGCTCGACCGCGGCCAGGATCTCCTGGTCGGACGCCCCGGGCTTCGCCGCGATGGTGACGTCCTTGAAGTAGCCCGGCTGGAGGTACAGCCGCTGGGCGACGGCGGTGTCGAACAGCACCAGGCTGCCGCCCGCGTTGACCGCGCCGTCCTCGGTGGTGAAGACACCGGAGAGGGTGTACTCCTTCACCGGGCCGTTGGTGGCCACCCGTACGGTGTCGCCGACGCCGTACTCGCCCTTGGCGGCCGAGTCCTTGTCGAGCGCGATCTGGCCGGCCTGCGTCGGCCCGTTGCCCGTGGTGAAGGTGTACGCCGCGTCCTTGCCGTCCTTGCCGGGGGAGAAGTTGGCGCCGGTGTTGGACCAGCCGTTGCCGATGAGCTTGCCGTCCTGATCGGCGACCCCGGCGAAGCCGGAGACCCGCCCGGTGGCCTCGGCGACTCCGTCCAGAGCCCGGATCCTGTCCAGGGTCCTGGTGGTGATGCCGGCGTCCTTCTGGCTGCTGCTCGGGTCGGCGAACGTGGTGACCGCGACCGCGACGTCGTCGTAACTCTTGGCGGACTGCTTGCGGTAGGCGTTGCCGAGGGTGTCGGTGAAGACCAGGGTGCCGGAGACGAACGCCACGCCGAGCATCACGGCGAGCACGGTCATCAGCAGCCTGGCTTTGTGCGCGAGCACATTGCGCAGGGCGGTACGGAACATATGGGTGTCCTGGGAGTGGGTGCGGCGCATGCCGCGGCGAGCCCCGGCGGGCTCGGCCGCTGCGGCCGGACGATGGGTGAAGAGGTCTGGGGGAGGGGCCGGGGGCGGCGGTCTCCGGACAGGGAGCGCCGCGCAGGCGGTGGTCAGGGCAGTACGCCCCGACTCCCGGCGCCCGCCCGGCCCGGGGCGTCCCGAAGGCCGGAGGCCCGGGGCCTCAGCTCGTACGGCCCTTGGCGTCGAAGTCCTTCATCCGGTCGAGGACGCCGTCGGCGCTGGGGCGCAGCATCTCGTCGACGATCCGCCCGTCCGCCAGGAAGATCACCCGGTCGGCGTAGGACGCGGCCACGGGGTCGTGCGTCACCATCACCACGGTCTGGCCGAGTTCGCGCACGGAGTTGCGCAGGAAGCCCAGCACCTCGGCGCCGGAGCGGGAGTCCAGATTTCCGGTCGGCTCGTCACCGAAGATGATCTCGGGACGGGACGCGAGTGCACGGGCCACGGCCACCCGCTGCTGCTGGCCGCCGGAGAGCTGGGCCGGACGGTGGCTCAGACGGTCCCGCAGGCCCACCATGTCGATGACCTGCCCCAGCCACTGCTGGTCGGGCTTGCGGCCCGCTATGTCCATGGGGAGCGTGATGTTCTCCTGCGCGGTCAGCGTCGGCAGCAGGTTGAAGGCCTGGAAGATGAAGCCGATCTTGTCCCGGCGCAGCTGGGTGAGCTGCTTGTCCTTGAGGCTGCCGAGTTCGGTCTCGCCGATGCGTACGGAGCCCGAGCTGAAGCTGTCGAGGCCGGCGACGCAGTGCATCAGAGTCGACTTGCCGGAGCCCGAAGGGCCCATGATCGCTGTGAACTCGGCCTGGTGGAAGTCGACGCTGACGCCGTCGAGCGCGACCACCCGGGTCTCGCCCTGTCCGTACACCTTGGACAGATCCGTGGCGCGGGCTGCCACTGCGGTGGCGCGGTGAGCGGTGATGGTGGTCACGAGGAGGGCTCCTGTCGCGGTCTGTTTCGGTACCACCTCATCGTGTCGGCCCTGTGGCCTCGGATCGTCAGCCCCGGTGCCCGTTCCGGGGGCCCTCTCCAGTCGGACCGCCGACCGTGCCCGTACTCCTTTGGTATGACGGCGTCCCCGACGCGGGATGGGGGTGCGGGGGGTCGGCAGGGAGGCGCTTTTCCGTCATTCCCGCAGGGGTGCGGGGGCGGACCGGGGGCGTGCGAGCGGAGTGCGGACGGGCGCCCACCTGGTCTGACGCACCCTCAACCACCAATAGAATCAGACAACATCGGGCCATCGCCCGGATGGCGGAGCGATCTACCCGGATAGGCTCGGGTGCCAGCGCGGAGCCGCTTACGCCCGGATGGTGGAACGCAGACACGGCGAGCTTAAACCTCGCTGCCCCTCGGGGGCGTGCCGGTTCAAGTCCGGCTCCGGGCACCTTTGTGCGAGACCTGCAGCCCCGCGCGCGCCCTGGCGCGGGGAGGTTGCTCCGGCGACCGCATGCCGCTCCGCCGGACGTGGTCCGGTCCGAGCGTTTTCCGGGCCGGCGGCCGTCCCCGCCGGTCACGATCCCGGAAAGATCCTCCCTGCGCACTAGGGTGTTCGCTTTGCTTCCGCATTACTCTTGGCTCCAAGGCCGCGCACGGTGGCCATGGAGGAGTGAGATGAGGAGCAGCAACCCGGTCTTCTCGCGACGGGGGTTCAGCCGCGACAACGGCTACGCGGGCTTCAACGCGCAGCAGCCGCAGGCCGGGGGCCCCGCCGTAGGAACAAACCCCTACGCACAGGGCGCGGGCAACCCGTACGCCACCAACCCTTACGCCCCGGCGGGCACGCAGCACGGCGCCCCGGCGCCCGCGCGCACCGACGTGATGACGATGGACGACGTCGTCTCGCGGACCGCCATGACCCTGGGCACCGTGGTCCTCGGCGCCGTCCTGGCCTGGACCCTGCTTCCGGTGTCCCCCACCAGCTACGGCCTGGCCATCGGCGCTGCCCTGGTGGCCTTCGTGCTGGCGATCGTCCAGTCCTTCAAGCGCACCCCGGTGCCTGCGCTGATCTTCGGCTACGCGGCCTTCGAGGGCATCTTCCTCGGCGTGATCAGCGAGATGTTCAACGCCCGGTGGGACGGCGCGCCGTTCCAAGCCGTGCTCGGCACCATGGCGGTCACCGGCGCCACGCTGTTCATGTACAAGCAGCGCTGGATCCGGGTCACGGCCCGGTACGCCCGCATCGGCATGACCATCGCGCTCGCCTTCATCGTCGTGATGGCCGTGAACCTCCTGCTGGTGGTCTTCGGCGTCGCCGATGACGGCGGTCTGCGCAGCATGGGCCCGCTCGGAGCCATCGTCGGCATCCTGGCGATCCTGATCGGCTGCTTCTTCCTGACGCTCAACTTCAAGGAGATCGAGGACGGCATCGCCTACGGCGCGCCGCGCCAGGAGGCCTGGCTCGCGGCCTTCGGTCTGACCGTGACGCTGGTGTGGATCTACCTGGAGATGCTGCGCCTGGTCGCGATCTTCAGCGGTGACGACTAGTCGCCGTGGCGCGCACCGCGCGCCGAGGAACGCCGAAGGGCCCGCAGGCTGTGCCTGCGGGCCCTTCCGCCTTGTTTCCGGTAAGGGGGCGCTAGAGCAGCTTTCTCGCGGCGCGCCTCAGGTCGTACTCATGGATGATCGCTTTCGCGTGGCCGTAGGCGAGGTTGTGCTCGCTGCGCAGCCAGCTGACCTTCTCCTCGAAACGGAAGAGCGCTGGGCCTTCTTCGACGGTCCGCAGCCAGTCGGAGATTTCACGACCGGTGCATTGGGGGATTCGGGAGAGCAGATTTCGATGGGTCTCTTCGGAGAAGACTTGGGACATCGGCGCCTCCGGACGCATTGCGCGTGTGCTCCTTCACGCCACCGTGCCTGAGCGTTCGCGTATTGGCAACAGTGTGGTCGGGGCGCGTAGGGTCGCGGCGTGCTTGACACGACCGATCTGACCGCTGCCGTGGACCGTTTCGCCGATCGCCTGCGGGCCGCTCCGCAGAGCCGGCTGCAGCGTGGTGCGGCGGCCGAGGGACTGGCTCTGGCCAGGGATCTGTCCGTAAGGGCCCAGCGGATCGAGGAGCCCGGGAGCGAGCCGCGGATCATGCCGGACGCCGGTCTCTTCTCGGTAGCGGACCAGTTGAGCGTCGCCGGACGCGATTTGGCCGAAGCGTTGCGGGCGGCCCCGCCGGGCGCCGTGGCGCGGCTGGACGAGGCCGTGGAGCTGGTCCGGGCGGCTGAGGAGCGGGCGGCCCTGTGACGGGCCACCGGGGGCCGAGGGCCAGAAGGCGCCCGAGCGGCTCTGAAGAGGCCTGAGGCGCTTTCGCACGGCCCTGGAGCGCCCAGGGGGCACATGAGGTGCGAGGGGGCGTACAGGGGGCGTACGTACGGCTTTGCGGTGGTGCCGGTCCGGCGGGGGCGCACCGGTGGTGCAGCTCCGGTGGCGTCAGTGGGACGCGATCACGCGGTCCGCGAGGATGTAGACGCTCTCGTCGCCGCAGGCGAAGGTCAGGGAGTACGCGCCGGAGACGCCCGAGCCGCCCAGCAGCACCGGGGTGCTGCCCGCGCGCAGCGCGTCGGCCAGACGTTCGGCGGTCTCGCGGTGACCGGGGGTCATGCAGAGCGTGGTGCCGTCGGCGAAGACGTACACGTCCAGGGTGCCGAGCGGGCCGGGCCGGACGTCGGCGAGCTCGGTGCCGGTCTCGGCGAGCTCCTCCAGGCGTGCGACCGTGCGCTCGTGGTCGGTGACCACCGGCGTCTGGACGGGCACGAAGTCGGGGTGCGAGGGGTGCCGGCGGCGGGCGGCGGCCAGCTCGGGGGAGTCCTCGGCGAACTCGGTCACCTCGGGCAGGTCGGCCATGTCGTCGAGCGCCTCCACGGCGTCCAGGTCCATGGACTCCAGGCCTGCGAGGTCCGCCTGGCGCGGGACGAAGAACGGCGGGATCTCGTCGGCGGCACCGGCCAGACCGCCCAGCAGCGACGCGGAGCTGTCGCCGCCGAAGCGTGCGGAGGTGTCCGCGGCGTCGCGGGCCTCCTGCGCGGCCCAGAAGGCTCGCGCCTCGGCCAGCTCGCGCTCGCGCTCCTCGGCGAGCGCGTCCGCGACGGCAGCGCGTATCTCGGCGGCATCACTGGTGCGGGCATGGGGGACGGTGGCGATGCGGCCGGGCCCGTGCGACGCGGCGAGCTCGGTACGCAGGGCCGAGACCTGCTTGCGGAGCCCGCGCGCGGCGTGCAGGGCAGCGGCGCCCACGGCCGTGGCGGCAGCCGTGGTCACCAGCAGGGCAAGAGACATGGCGCTCACTGACTTACTCCCGAATTCAATCGATCCCCCGGACTTCCTACCTCAGCTTGCGGTGCGCCCGCGCCTTCTGTCAGTGCATTACGTCACGAAATGGACAGGAGTTTGTGCCTGGGGTTTAACCGGGAAACGGCCCTGACCTGCAAAAAGGGCTCTCCCCCAGGAGGTAGGTCACATCCTGGGGGAGATTCAGTCACGAACTGAGATCCAGCTGAACGGCAACCCGCCGGTAGGCGTCCGTCCGGTCTCGGCCGGCCGCGCTCAGCTGAGGCGCTCGATGACCATGGCCATGCCCTGGCCGCCGCCGACGCACATCGTCTCGAGGCCGAACTGCTTGTCGTGGAACTGAAGGCTGTTGATCAGCGTGCCGGTGATCCGGGCGCCGGTCATGCCGAAGGGGTGGCCGACCGCGATGGCGCCGCCGTTGACGTTCACCTTGTCGATGTCGAAGCCGAGGTCGCGGTAGGAGGGGATGACCTGCGCGGCGAAGGCCTCGTTGATCTCGACCAGGTCGATGTCGCCGGCGGTCAGCCCGGCGCGCTTCAGTGCCTGCTTGGAGGCCTCGACCGGGCCGAGGCCCATGATCTCGGGAGACAGACCGGAGACACCGGTGGAGACGATCCGGGCCAGCGGGGTCAGGCCGAGCTCGCGGGCCTTGGTGTCGGACATGATCACCAGGGCGGCGGCGCCGTCGTTGAGCGGGCAGCAGTTGGCGGCGGTGACCAGGCCGTCGGGGCGGAAGACGGGCTTGAGGCCCTCGACGCCCTCGAGGGTGACGCCGGCGCGCGGGCCGTCGTCCTTGCTCACCACGGTCCCGTCCGGGGTGGTGACCGGGGTGATCTCGCGCTCCCAGAAGCCGTTCTTGATGGCTTCCTCGGCGAGGTTCTGCGAGCGGACGCCGAACTCGTCCATGTCCCGGCGGGTGACGCCCTTGAGGCGCGCCAGGTTCTCGGCGGTCTGACCCATCGCGATGTAGGCGTCCGGGACCACGCCGTCCTCGCGCGGGTCGTGCCAGGTGGAGCCCTCGGACTCGGCAACGGCGGCCGTACGGGCCTCGGCCTCGGCGAAGAGCGGGTTGTGCGTGTCGGGCAGGCTGTCGGAGTTGCCCTTCACGAAGCGGGACACCGTCTCGACACCGGCCGAGATGAAGACGTCGCCCTCGCCCGCCTTGATGGCGTGCAGCGCCATGCGGGAGGTCTGCAGCGACGACGAGCAGTAGCGGGTGACGGTGCAGCCGGGGAGGTGGTCCATCCCCATCTGCACGGCGACGATACGGCCGAGGTTGTTGCCCTGCTCGCCGCCGGGGAGGCCGCAGCCGAGCATCAGGTCTTCGATGTCCCGGGGGTCGAGCTCGGGGACCTTGGCCAGGGCGGCCTGGATGATCGTGGCGGTGAGGTCGTCCGGGCGCAGGTCCTTCAGAGATCCCTTGAAGGCCCGGCCGATGGGCGAGCGGGCGGCAGAGACGATCACAGCTTCGGGCATCACGGCTCCAGGAGGGGATTGAGCAAGGCTGTCAGGGAAGTTACCCGTACGTACCGCGCGGGTCACCGTACGAGCCGTGTGATGCGGGCCTCTTTTCTAAGCGGGCGCTTGCTCAGTTGGGTGTGAGGGGTCCCGGGGTTCGCTCCGGATCCGGCTCCACGATGGTCTGGGCGGCGGATTCGACCGCCGCCTCGGCGGCCGCTTCCGACGCTGCCTCGGCAGCGGGCAGCCGGCGCCGGCGCCGGTGCTTGAGCAGCGCCCACGGTGCTCGGGCGCCCGTGACCTCGGTGCCCGCCTCGGCCGCGGCCGTGGCCGCGGCACGGGCGACCGGCAGCATGTCCTCGTCGCGGTCCACGTCCAGGGCGTCGCTCTCCGGCCACAGCCCGAGCACGGCGCACACCGTGGGCAGCATCGCCATCGCCGCCGTCGCGTACCCCTCCGCCGACGGGTGGTAGTTGTCCACACCGAACATCTCGCGCGGGTTCGCCGCGAACTCCGGGCCCAGCAGATCGCCGAGCGAGACCGTACGCCCGCCCTGCTCCACCACCACGATCGTCTGGGCCGCCGCCAGCTGGCGGCTCACCCGGCGGGCCAGCCAGCGCAGCGGCTGGTACACCGGCTCGATCGTGCCGAGGTCCGGACAGGTCCCCACGACCACCTCCGCGCCGGCCGTGCGCAGCCGGCGCACCGCCGAAGCCAGATGGCGCACGGACACGGTGGGCGGCATCCGGTGCGTGACATCGTTCGCACCGATCATGATCACGCAGATGTCGGGAGTGCGTGTACGGTCCGCGAGCAGCAGCGTGACCTGCCGCTCCAGATCGTCGGACTGAGCGCCCGGCAGGGCGATGTTGCGCACCTGGACCGGCCGCTCGGCGACCGCGGCGAGTCCCGACGCCAGAAGCGCCCCCGGGGTCTGTCCCGCCCGGCGCACACCCTGGCCCGCCGCCGTCGAATCTCCCAGCACCGCCAGATACAGCGGATTGCTGCGGCCGAAGGCCAGCCCGTACAGGCCGTCGCCCCGCGGGGGGATGGGCGCCGTGCCCCCGCCCACCGACCGTTTGGCCAGCTGGACCTCCGCCAGCAGCACACCCACGGCCGCCGCACCGAGCAGGCCGATACTGCCTCCGCCGTACGCCGCGCCGGCCGCGATGCGCCTGGCCACCCTCGCCCTCGACACTGTCCGAGCCACCTCCTCACAGCCCCGGGCAGGCCGTAGCCCCGCGCCGGCCTCGTCGCCGTACAAGAGCTAACTGCCCCGTAGCTGCCGTCGCCCAATCCCGCGCCCATCCGGCATACGCTGGCGACACCATTACGGAGACCCCGGAGAACATTGTGCGCATCCACAACTCGATGATCAGTCTCGTCGGCAATACCCCGCTGGTGAAGCTGAACAGCGTGACCGCAGGCATTCAGGCGACCGTGCTCGCCAAGGTCGAGTACTTCAACCCCGGCGGGTCGGTGAAGGACCGGATCGCCGTGCGCATGATCGAGGCCGCCGAACAGAGCGGCGCGCTCCTGCCCGGCGGCACGATCGTCGAGCCGACCAGCGGCAACACCGGCGTCGGACTTGCGATCGTGGCCCAGCAGAAGGGTTACAAGTGCATCTTCGTCTGCCCGGACAAGGTGTCCACGGACAAGATCAATGTGCTGCGTGCCTACGGTGCCGAGGTCGTCGTCTGCCCGACGGCCGTCGATCCCGAGCACCCGGACTCGTACTACAACGTCTCGGACCGTCTGGTGCGCGAGACGCCCGGAGCCTGGAAGCCCGACCAGTACTCCAACCCCAACAACCCGCGCTCGCACTACGAGACCACCGGTCCCGAGCTGTGGGAGCAGACGGACGGCCGCATCACCCACTTCGTCGCGGGTGTCGGCACCGGCGGCACGATCTCCGGCACCGGCAACTATCTGAAGGAGATCAGCGGTGGCAAGGTCAAGGTCATCGGCGCGGACCCGGAAGGCTCCGTGTACTCCGGGGGCTCGGGCCGCCCGTACCTGGTCGAGGGCGTCGGCGAGGACTTCTGGCCCACCGCGTACGACCCGAACGTGACCGACGAGATCGTCGCCGTGTCCGACAAGGACTCCTTCCAGATGACCCGGCGCCTCGCCAAGGAGGAGGGCCTGCTGGTCGGCGGCTCCTGCGGGATGGCGGTCGTCGCGGCGCTGCGTGTCGCCGAGGGCCTCGGCCCCGACGACGTCGTGGTCGTGCTGCTCCCCGACAGCGGCCGCGGCTACCTCTCCAAGATCTTCAACGACGAGTGGATGGCCGACTACGGCTTCCTCGAGGAGACCGGCTCCGCCAGCGTCGCCGACGTCCTGCGCCACAAGGAGGGCGGCAACATGCCCAGCCTGGTGCACATGCACCCGGAGGAGACCGTCGGCGAGGCCATCGAGGTGCTGCGCGAGTACGGCGTCTCGCAGATGCCGATCGTCAAGCCGGGCGCCGGGCACCCGGACGTCATGGCCGCCGAGGTGATCGGCTCCGTGGTCGAACGCGAGCTGCTGGACGCGCTCTTCACGCAGCGCGCCTCGCTCCACGACCCGCTGGAGAAGCACATGTCGTCGCCGCTGCCGCAGGTCGGCTCGGGCGAGCCGGTCGCCGACCTGATGTCGGTGCTGGGCGACGCGGCGGACGCGGCGATCGTGCTGGTCGAGGGCAAGCCGACGGGTGTGGTGAGCCGCCAGGACCTGCTTGCGTTCCTCGCCGGCGACGCCAAGTGACGTGTTCCGGACGCGGTTTCGCGTAATC
Organism: Streptomyces sp. NBC_00390; assembly: GCF_036057275.1. NCBI lineage: Bacteria > Bacillati > Actinomycetota > Actinomycetes > Kitasatosporales > Streptomycetaceae > Streptomyces > Streptomyces sp. NBC_00390. Next base: position 5,097,708 of record NZ_CP107945.1, read on the forward strand.
GGTACGCGCGCGACACGTTCGCGCAGCACCCGCTTAACACGCGTCCGGCACATTGGTGGATGTCGGCAGGGGGACCGGGCAGGGATCCCGGCCGGCACACCAACGGCGTCCAGGACTTCCGGAGCGGCTCCCGGACCTCTCGGACGCCCCGGACGCGGAGACCCGGCCCTGACCCGGTCCGTGTCCTTCGCGGGGACCGCCGTCGTCCCGCCCCCTGGCTCCGGCCGGGGGTGCGGCGGTCCCCGCCACACCTCTTTGCGCTCCGTCCGCCGGGCCCTTGGCGCTGGGCCCGGTCCGGGCTGATCTTGTCGGGCTCGCGGCGCTCCCCCAGAGCTTCTCCCCCAGGACTCCGTCCGGGGGGACCCCCAGGAGGTACCCGGCTACGGCACCTCGCTGTGTCGCCCAAGTGCGCGCAGTACGAGGGCGATCTACCCCGGCCGCCGACCGGGCGGGTGCCTCTACAGGCTTGCGATACGTCCCCTCGGCCCTGGCGGGCCTGGGGAGACCCCATGCCTCGGCCCTGGCGGGCCTGGGGAGACCCCATGCCTCGGCCCTGGCGGGCCTGGGGAGACCCCATGCCTCGGCCCTGGCGGGCCTGGGGAGACCCCATGCCTCGGCCCTGGCGGGCCTGGGGAGACCCCATGCCTCGGCCCTGGCGGGCCTGGGGAGACCGCATGCATCCGACGCCGCAGGCTGATCCTCGAAGATCGCCCGGACAGGGCCTATTCGCGGCCCACGGGAGCCGCGGTCCAACTGGCCAGCAGCGCAAGGCGCTCCGCCGTCCTGGAACCCGGCTCCGGGGTGTAGATCACCAGCATTTGGTCCGGGTCGCCCGGCGGGGAAAGGCTTTCGTACGGCAGCGTCAGTTCGCCGACCAGCGGGTGGACCATGCGCTTGACCCCGTATGTCTTCTCCTTGACCTGGTGGTCCGCCCACAGGCGGCAGAACTCCTCGCTCTTCACCGACAACTCACCCACCAGCGCGGTGAGCCGGCGGTCGTCCGGGTGCCGGCCGGCGGACAGGCGCAGATAGGCGACCACCTCCGCCGCCACCGCCTCCCACTCCGGGTACAGCTCGCGCGTCGCCGGGTCGAGGAACACCGCGCGGGGAACGCTGCGGCCTGCGGCGGTCATGCGCGAGTAGGTGATGAGCGCGTCGCCGAGCGCGTTCCAGGCCAGCACGTCGAGACGACGGCCGAAGACATACGCGGGCGCGGCGGTGATCGTGTCGAGGAGCAGCCGCATCCCCGGGCGTACCCGCTCCTGCGGCACATCGGGGCCCGTCCTCCTGGGGCGGGCCACATCGCGCAGATGGGCGTGCTCCGTCTCGTCCAGGCGCAGCACCCGGGCGACCGCGTCCAGCACGGCGTCCGACACGGACTGCCCGCGCCCCTGCTCGAGGCGAATGTAGTAGTCGACGCTGACGCCCGCGAGCTGGGCGACCTCTTCGCGGCGCAGACCCGGCACACGGCGCCGGCCGTACGGGGTGAGACCGACGTCCTCCGGCCGGATACGGGCACGGCGTGAGCGCAGGAAGTCTCCGATGTCGCCGTCCATGGTTCGAGCCTAGCCGGGCGGCCGCCGCCGAGCCTGGTACTGGCAGACCCAGGAAAAGCGCTGCCCTGGGTAGCGCCCGGCCCCGCGCGGACAGTGGTGCCTGTCCACCACCGGGCGTCCGCACCGGACGCGTACACAGGAGCACACGACATGACCTACGACAGCCTCGCCGGCCGTACCGCCGTCGTCACCGGTGCCGCCAGCGGCATCGGCGCCGCAACCGCCCGGCTGCTCGCCGCCCATGGGGCGCGGGTGGCGCTGCTCGCCAGGCGCACCGAGCGGCTCGGCGAACTGGCCGAGAAGATCACCGCCGAGGGCGGCACTGCGCTCGCGGTCACCGCGGACGTCACGGACGACGCCTCCGTGTCCGCCGCCGTCGCGAGCGTCCACTCCGCGTACGGGCCGGCCGGCCTGCTGGTCAACAACGCCGGAGTGATGCTGCCGAACCCGCTCGACGACGGGCGCATCGACGAATGGCAGCAGATGATCGACACCAATGTGACGGGTGCGCTGCGGATCATCAGGGCGTTCACCGGGGACCTGGTGGCCGCGGCGGCCGACGGCAGGGCGGCCGACCTGGTGAACATCTCCTCGATCGGCGCGCACATCACCTTCCCCAACTACGCGGTGTACGGCGCGACCAAGGCGGCGCTCACCTATCTTTCCCAGTCGCTGCGCGGTGAGCTCGGCCCGCGCGATGTGCGCGTCACCAACATCGAGCCCGGGTTCACCGGGTCGGAGCTGCGCGATCACATCGACAACCCGGAGCTGAGCGGGCAACTGGACACCATGGTCCAGGAGGTGGGCCTGCTCAGCTCCGACGACATCGCTGATCTGATCGCGTACACCACCAGCCGGGCCCGGCACGTCAATCTGCGCCAGGTCGTCGTGCTGCCGACCCGCCAGGCGTGAGGCGGGGCCGCTGGGGGTACCTCCCTCGGCCGCCGGGCCGTAGGGGGAGCTCAGTCCTCCCAGTCGGACTGGTCGCGCTGCGGCCTGCGCTGCCAGGGCCAGCCGCGTGCCGCGTGCACGGCGTTGACGCCGACGATGCCGAACCAGGCGACGACCAGGCCCTCCAGGTCGGCGTTGGCCACGGCGATCGCCGACAGCGGGATGGCCAGGACCAGCGAGATGATGCCGAAGCCGAAGCGCTCGCCGAAGTTCGCCTCCGCGGACTTCGGCCGGGCGCCGCCGCGGGCCTCGGCCATCTGCTGCTCGGCGAGCCGGCGGCGCACGCGGCGGTCGACCGTGCCGTCGAGACGCTGCTCGACCTTCTCCAGAAACGATTCGACGAGTGCGGAGTCGTACTCCACGCCCAGCTCGCGGCGGGCGTGCAGGGTGGCGTCGAGCTCCTTCTTGAGCTCAGGGTCGCGGGCTTCCATGCCGCCGACGCTACGGGGGGCCGGCCGCCGCGTCAGTGGGGGTAGCACCCCTCTTTCACCAAGGGGCAGCCAGAGATCCACAACCCGTTGTACAAAGACACCATGACCGCTGAGCGCACCGCCGTGACCAGCCCCGCCGCCGCGTACGCCTTCGGCGGCCTGCACCATGTACAACTCGCGATCCCGGCCGGTGCCGAGGATCTGTGCCGTCAGTTCTGGGGCGATGTGCTTGGCATGACGGAGCTTCAGAAGCCGCCGGTGTTGGCGGCGCGTGGCGGCTGCTGGTTCCGCGGCGGCGGCCTGGAGGTCCACCTCGGTGTCGAGGAGGACTTCAGTCCGGCCCGCAAGGCTCATCCGGGCATCCTCGTCCGCTCGCTGCGGGAGCTGGCGGAGCGCCTGGAGACGTGCGGCCACGAGGTGATCCGGGACGACGCCTTCCCCGGCCACGACCGGTTCTACGCCTTCGACAAGCTCGGCAACCGGCTGGAGTTCCTGGAGCCCCGGGACGCGTCCTGACGGCCGTCCCGGGCGGGCAGTGGCCTTCCCTTCCCCTTGCCGTGGCTGTATATGGTCATGCAGAGTCATGGGTGACTGAATAATTCGGGATCCGACGAGGGGGACGGCATGAACGACAGCCCCGCTGCGAGACTGCAGCTGCTGTTCGAGGGGCACCGGCTCACGCCCACCCAGCGCCGCATCGCGCACAGCATGGTCCGCCGGGCCGCCGATGTGCCGTTCCTGTCCAGTGTGGAGCTGGCCGAGCTCGCCGGGGTCAGCCAGCCGTCCGTGACCCGCTTCGCCGTCGCCCTCGGCTTCGACGGCTATCCGGCGCTGCGCAAGCATCTGCGCGAAGTCGCCCCGCCGGAGGCGGCCACCGGCAAGGACGCGCTCAACGAGTACCAGCAAGCCGTCCAGGCGGAGATCGAGAACCTGCGGCACCTCTCGGCGCTCCTGGAGGATCCGGAGCCCGTCGAGCGGGCCGGTCGGCTGCTCGCCGCCTCCCGCCCGCTGCCCGTGCTCGGGCTGCGCGCAGCGTCCTCGCAGGCCCGCGGCTTCGTCTACTTCGCATCCAAGGTGCACCCCGATGTGCGGCTGCTGGACGAGGGCGGCTCGATGCTCGCCGACCGTATCGACGCGGCCCGGCTCGCGGGCGCGAGCACGCTGCTGTGCTTCGCGCTGCCGCGCCATCCCAAGGAGGTCGTGGAGACGCTGGCCTACGCCCGCTCGGCCGGGCTGAGCGTGGTGACGGTCGCGGACTCGGCGTTCGCCCCGGTCGCGGCCCACAGCGACCTGCTGATCCCGGCCGCCGTCGGCACCGGCCTCGCCTTCGACACGGCGTGCGCGCCGATGCTGCTGGGGCGGGTGCTCCTGGAGGCCATGTGCGACGACCTGCCGGACGCCCAGGCGCGGCTCGAGGACTTCGACACCCGTGCGGCGGCCCGCGGACTGTTCGTGGAGTGACCCGCGCGGCGATGCCCACGGGTCCGGCCGATTCTCAGACGGAGCTCAGAAAGTGGCGCTGATCTCCCGGGCCGAACACGGGTTCTGTGGAGGGAGCACAGCGTGGGTGCAGCCAGGTTCGGGGTCGGTCAGGCCAGGGGGCGTTGGTGGCTGATGCCGGAGGTGGGGTCGGTCGGGGTGGGTGTGGGTGCAGCCAGGTTCGGGGTCGGTCAGGCCAGGGAGTCCGCCGAGGGCTGGCGTGGCAGGGAGTCCGCCGAGAACCGGCGTGGCAGGGAGTCCGCCGAGGGCCGGCGTGGGACGCAGGCGCTGGCGCGTGTGGCCGTGATCGTGCGGGCGGGGGCGGCGCCCCTGTGGTGGCTGGGGCCGGCGGCCGCCGCAATCGGCGTGCTGCTGCCCGGGCTCACCGGGCGGTGGACCGGCGCTGTCGCCGGGACCGCGCTGTTCCTGGTCACGGCCTTCGTCGTCGCTCTCGTGCGACGCGGGCGCTACACCCGGCTCGCGGGCTGCGCCACGCGCGCCGGGCGGCATGACATCCTCCAGGACCGCCGGGTGACGCTGCGGGTGTGGCGGCGTGCCCATCGCTGGTGGCTGCTGCTCGCCTTCCTCGCCGCCGTGGGGAGTTCGTTCGCCGTGCCCTTCGCGGGCGGGGCGGTGCTCTCCGGCGCGGGCGCCGGGCTGTGGGCCAAGGCCGTCCTGCTGGGCCGCCGCGAGCGCACGGACGAGACACTGCTGTGGGTCGGCGCCGACAGGGTGGCGAAGGGCCCGGCCGGCACACGGACCACGGGCTTCCGTACCACCGGCGTCGCGGCCGGCGACGCCGCGCCCGGAGGGGCGCGGCGCCGGCACTGAGCCGTCGTCAGACCTCCAGAGTGTTCTCGATCTGCCGCAGCTGGTGCCGTGCCATCGCCAGGTTCGCACGCTGCTTGTCCAGGGCCAGGTAGAGGAACAGGCCGTTGGTGCCACGCCCCTTGAGCAGCCGGATCAGGTGGTACTGGGTGTCGAGGGTGATCAGGATGTCCTCGATGTCGTCCTTGAGTCCGAGGTGCTCCATCGTGCGGACCTTGGCACGGACCACGTCGGTGTTGCCCGCCGCGGCGACGGTCAGATCGAGGTCCTTGCCGCCGCCCACGGTGCCCAGCGCCATGCCGCTGGTGTAGTCGACGAGCGCGGTGCCGATGGCCCCCTCGATCGAGGTGAGGATGTCCTTGAGCGCGGCTTCGGTGTTGGCCATGAGAGTGGCAGTTCCTTTCCGTCTGGTGGTTGTTCTTGCTGTTGTGCGGGTGGTCTTGCGGGCCGGTGGGGTCGCGGGGGTGGCTGCCATCAGGCGTTCTCCGGTCGGTCGAGTGCCGCGTCGACCAGCTCACCGATCCGGATGCCGGCGCGACGGGCCTCGAGGTGGAGCCGGCCCACGTTGATACGGGGCTCGGCCAGCAGGGTCAGCACGGCGGAGGAGCCCGCCGCATAGGTGGCGACATAGCCGTCCTCGCCCCGGACGAGCAGTTCCCGGAAGCCGCCCTGCCCGGTCGTCTCGGTCAGCCGCTGGGCGACGCCGAGCGCGGCGGCGGTGAGCGCGGCCACGCTCTCCGCCTCCGTGTCCGGGGTGTCCCGGGCCAGGACGAGGCCGTCCACACTGGCCGCGAGGGCACCGGTGAGCTGCGGCAACCGGGTCCTCAACCGGCGTAGTTCGTCGAGGACTCCGCTACTCGCGGCCATCAGCTGTCTCCTCTCGGCGCGCTGCCGGAGCGCGCGAATCACAGCGTTGCCTCCAGGGCGTCACGGAGCCGGCGGAGCAGAGCAACATCGGGGTCGGGGAACGTTTCCGCTCGGGCGAAAACGGGCGGCGGTAACGGCGCGGCTGCTCTGCGGGGCGGCTCCACGAGCCCTGCCGCGGCCAGCCGGTGGACGTCGACCAGGGTGTGGAAGGCCGGCCGGCCCAGGACATGGGCGATGTCGCCCGGGGTGCGGACCCCGTCCGCCAGTTCGAGCACCGCGCGGTGCCGGGCGGCGAGCCGGGTGCCCGGCACCATCCCGGTACGCACCACGGGTGCCGTGTCCGACCCCGGGTGCGCCCACAGCCGGGCGAGCAGGTCACGGCGCCGCAGGGTCTCCCGTTCGACGGCCTCCGCCGCCACGGGCCGTACGGGACCGATCCAGTGGGCCACGCCGTAGCGGAACCTGCTCGGCCCGCGGCTGGGGGAGAGCGCGAAGAACGCCGCGTCGTACAGCGCCCCCAGGTGGCAGATCTCCAGCTCGCCGCCGGAGACCGTGCCGCGCTCGACCAGATACCGGCCGACCCTGCCGTACGACCCTGCCTCGCGCAGCGCCTCCTGCCAGCCGTCGGCGTGCAGTCGGCCGCCCGCCGTCAGCAGGACGTCGAGGCCCGGGGCGGCGGGGCTCTCGGCGTGCACCACCTGGCCGTCGACCAGGTAGAGCGTGCCCCGGTCCCGTAACAGTGCGCCGGTGGCCCGCTCGGAGGCGAGGCGCAGCAGCATGGGCGACACGCTCACTCCAGCACCAGCCGATCGGTCAGTTCGCGCATCCGCAGTCGCGCGAGGGCGAGATTGCCCTCGTCGCGGTCCAGCCACAGATGCAGCAGCACGCTGCTGTCGAACGACGTCTCGACGAAACGCAGCAGGTGGTAGGCGCTGCGGGTGGTGACCACCAGATCCTCGACATCGAGAGCCTTGTCGGCGCCGGCGGGCGCGAACGTGGGGTGCTCCGCGGCCATCCGGGCCAGCTCGGCGGTCTCGGCGGCGGCCGTCTCGTGGTCGTCACCGGCCGCGTCGCCCACGGTGCCGAGGGCGAGTCCACTGGTCCAGTCGACGACGGCGGCACCACGTGCCCCCGGCAGCCGCATGGCGTGCAGCAGGCACTCGTCGATTCCGGGCACCTGGAACTCCCCTCCAGCGCGTGTACGAACGGCTCGGACGCATGTCCGTGACGGCGAGGTTACGCACCGTGCTGCCTACCGGGGGAAGTTCTGGCATTTTCCATCGGAACATGCGGGGGGTCCGATAGGGTCCGCAGTGCCCGGTTCGCCACCGGGTGACTTTGCCATACCTGAGGGCAGGGGCGCGGCCGGATCGGCTCACTCAGGGGCCGGGATCGGACACGGCCTGGTCGTGCACCTTGATCACCAGCTTGTTCACGCCCCACAGCACAATGCCGACGCCGATCAGCACGCCGGACCGGATGTACACATCGGCCGGCCGGTCCGCCAGCGGGCTCGCCAGGATGACGGCGCTGATCGCTCCGAGGACCGGCAGGATCGTCGGCGTACGGAAGTGCTTGTGCGCCACACGGTCCTTGCGCAGCACCAGCACCGCCACGTTGACCACCGCGAACACGCAGAGCAGCAGGAATGCGGTGGTGTCGCCGAGCCCCTCGATCTCGCCCGTGGAGACCAGCACGACGGCGAGGACGGTGACGAAGAGGATGCCCGCCACGGGTGTACGGCGGCCCGGCAGCACCTTGCCCATCGCGCGCGGCAGGATCCGCTCGTTGGCCAGGCCGTAGCAGAGCCGCGAGGCCATCATGATGTTGATCAGCGCGGAGTTGGTGACCGCGAACAGCGCGATCAGCGCGAAGAGTTTGGGCGGGAAGCTGACCCCACCGGCCTTGACGACCTCCAGCAGCGGGCCGCTGGAGCTCTCCAGGGTCCGGTGGTGCACGAGTAGCGAGGACACCAGCGCGACCAGTACATAAATCGTGCCGGTGACGACGACGCCGGTGAAGATCGCGCGTGGGAAGGTGCGGGCCGGATCCTGCGTCTCCTCCGCCATGTTCACCGAGTCCTCGAAGCCGACGAAGGCGAAGAAGCCCAGCGCCGTGGCGCCGAGCACGCTCGTCACCAGCGCGTATCCGGTACCGGACGCCTGGAACTCGCCCAGCCGCGACGGCTCCCCCTCACCGGTCAGCACCGCCCAGGCCCCGATCCCGAGGATCACCAGCAGGCCGGAGAGCTCGACGAGGGTCAGTACCACGTTGGTCTTCACGGACTCCGAGACACCGCGCAGGGCGAGCGAGGCGAGCGCCAGGATGAAGAGGATCGCGACGAGCGTGGGCGGGAGCGCGTCGGTGAACTCCTGGAGGTAGTCCCCGCTGAAGGCCCGGGCCGCGGCGCTCGCGGACGACAGCCCGGAGCACATCACCATGAAGGCGATGATGAACGTCAGGAACGGGACGTTGAACGCCTTCTGGGTGTAGAGCGCGGCCCCGGCCGCCCGGGGGTATTTGCCGACCAGTTCGGCGTACGAGCCGGCGGTCATGATCGCCACGATGGAACCGATCACGAACGGCAGCCACAGCGCGCCGCCGACCCTGCCCGCGACCAAGCCGGTGGTGGCGTAGATCCCGGTGCCGAGGATGTCGCCGATCACGAAGAGAGTCATCAGCTTGAGGCTGATGGCCCGTTTGAGTGATGGCTGCTGAGCCGGTGCGCCCGGGGACGCGGGTGCGGATGTGGCCATGGGACACCTCTCCGTCAGCTGTTGGGAGGTGTCCTGCCCGACGGGGTCCGCCGGGACTCGGGTCAGGCCCGGATGCACCCGTACGCAGTCAGGCGCCGCGGCCCTCCACGGCGGTCGCGACATCGTCGAGGTCCTTGGCGATCGCCTTGCTCACGGCCTTGACGCCGAGCGGGCCGAGCACCTTGGACAGCAGGCCCATGAAGCCACTGGGCGGCACGGCCGAGAACGTCATTCGTACCGTCGTCGTCTCCGGTCCCGCGGTCAGCAGCTCGAACTCCGAGACATAGTGGGTGCCGTGGGAGTCGGCCTCCGCCACATAGCGCTCGAGCGGCTCGCACGCGGTCACGTACATCTCCTCGGTGGCTTCCTTGCCCAGCATCCGCCGGGTCTCGCGCCACCGGGTGCCGACGTCGAAGCCGCCCTCGGTGAGTACCTCGATCCGCTGCACGCCGCTGAGGACACGCTCCATGCCCTGAAGGTCGGTCAGGGCCTCCCACACGCGCCCCGGCGAGGCCCTGATCACGCGCTCGACGACAGTCCTGGGTGTCATGGCTTCATGGAACCACCGGGGTGCGGCAACCGCCCCTGCGGGAAATTACTGTCGCTGTTGCTGCCGGTCAGCCGCAGCGCGTCCGCACGCCCGCCGCCGGACTCCGCGACGATCTGGTCGACCGTCTGCGCGGCCCGCACGGTCGTGAAGCGGACCTTGCCGTCCGGCCGGACGGCGAAGCCGTGCACGCCGGGGCGCGGCAGGCTGTTGTAGCTGTAGTGGGCGGTGAAGTAGTACGCGCCGGTGTCCAGGGCCGCGATCACATCTCCCTGCTCCAGCACTGGCAGCGCCCGCCCCACGGCGAGCAGGTCACCCGCGAAGCAGGCGGGCCCGGCGATGTCCTGGGCGACGACGGGACCGGCCTTCGGCAGCCCCTGGGAGTCGTACGAGGCGATGCGCAGCGGCCAGGACGCGGGGTCGTAGACGCTACGGGTGGCGACCTGCACGCCGGCGTGGGTGACGGCGATCGGCCGGGCCCCCGCGGACTTGGCGTACTCCACCCGGGCGAGGACGGTGCCGTGCTTGGCGAGCAGCGAGCGGCCGAACTCGGTGACCAGGCCGTAGCGGCCGTCGAACAGCCCCGGCACCCGCTGGGCCAGCAGCTGTGCGTAGGCGGCGAAGGTCGGGGTCTGCTCGTCGGAGGCGAAGTTGACCGGGAGGCCGCCGCCGATGTCGACGGTGTCGATCTGCTGCCGGCCGGCCGCGGTGTTGATCTCCTCGGCCAGCTCGTACACCGTCCGGATGCCCTCGGCCATCAGGTCGAGCGGCATGCCCTGGGAGCCGGAATGGGCGTGCAGCCGGGTCAGCCAGGGCCGGCCGAGGAAGGCCCGTACGACCCAGGCCCGGGCTCCCTCGTCGCGCAGGGCGACGCCGAACTTGGACGTGGCGGTGGCCGTCGACAGGGCGTCGATGGAACCGCCGCCGATCTGCGGATTGACCCGCAGGCCGAGCGGCGACGACGGGGGCGCGCCGGAGACCAGGGTGTCGAGCCGGGCGAGCTCCTGGGGGTTGTCGGCGTTGACCGCGATGCCCAGCGCCAGGGCTTGGCGCAGCTCGGCGACCGTCTTGGCGGGGGAGTCCAGGACCGTGCGGTCCGGGGGCAGCCCGGCGGCCCTGGCCAGCGCGAGCTCGCCCGGGCTCGCCACCTCCGCGCCGATGCCCTCGGCGTGCAGCAGCGCGAGCACCGGGACCAGGGGTGTGGCCTTCACGGCGAAGGCGTGCAGCACGGGCGCACCGGTGACAGCGGCGAACGCCGTCCGCAGGGCCGACGCCGCCGCCCGGATGCCCGCCACGTCGAGCATGGCCACCACGGGCTCCGCCTCGCTCAGCAGTCCCTGTTCCACGGCCGCGCGCACGGCCTGATCCCTACGGTCCCCGAGGTCGACAGACATGTGTGCCAGCCAATCATCCGGCGGGGCCGGTCGCAGCTGTTGACTGAAACTATTCAGCAAGCGAAGATGTGAATAGATTTCCCAACAGTGAGTGTCGTATCGCTCTCGTGGTCGCACTCGTCGTCGCAGTCGCGAGGAGGCATTGCCATGTCAGGACCCCGCCCCGTTCGGGCACCGCGCGGTACGGAACTGAGCGCCCTCGGCTGGCAGCAGGAAGCCGCGCTGCGCATGCTCCAGAACAACCTCGACCCCGAGGTCGCCGAGCACCCGGACAAGCTCGTCGTCTACGGCGGCACGGGCAAGGCGGCGCGTGACTGGCGCTCCTTCGACGCGATGGTCCGCACGCTGCAGACCCTGAAGCAGGACGAGACGATGCTCGTCCAGTCCGGCCGGCCGGTCGGCGTCATGCAGACCCACGAGTGGGCCCCGCGTGTGCTGATCGCCAACTCCAACCTGGTCGGCGACTGGGCGAACTGGGAGGAGTTCCGGCGCCTGGAGGCCCTCGGCCTGACCATGTACGGCCAGATGACGGCCGGCTCGTGGATCTACATCGGCACGCAGGGCATCCTCCAGGGCACGTACGAGACGTTCGCCGCCGTCGCGGCCAAGAAGTTCAACGGCACGCTCGCCGGGACGATCACCCTGACCGCCGGCCTCGGCGGCATGGGCGGCGCCCAGCCCCTCGCCGTGACCATGAACGACGGCGTCGCGATCTGCATCGACTGTGACCCCCGCGCGATCGAGCGCCGTATCGAGCACCGCTACCTGGACGTGAAGGCCGGCTCCCTGGAGCACGCGCTCCAGCTCGCGGTCGAGGCCCGCGACGCCCGCAAGCCGCTCTCCATCGGCCTCCTCGGCAACGCCGCCGAGCTGCTGCCGCGGATGCTCGCCGAGGGCGCCCCGATCGACATCGTGACCGACCAGACGTCGGCCCACGACCCGCTCGCCTACCTGCCCCTCGGTGTCGACTTCGACGACATGCAGTCGTACGCGGCCGAGAAGCCGGCCGACTTCACGCAGCGCGCCCGCGAGTCGATGGCCAGGCACGTCGAGGCGATGGTCGGCTTCATGGACGCAGGCGCCGAGGTCTTCGACTACGGCAACTCGATCCGCGGTGAGGCCCAGCTGGCCGGATATGACCGGGCGTTCGCCTTCCCCGGCTTCGTACCCGCCTACATCCGGCCGCTGTTCTGCGAGGGCAAGGGCCCGTTCCGCTGGGCGGCGCTGTCGGGCGAGGCGTCGGACATCGCCAAGACCGACAAGGCGATCCTGGAGCTGTTCCCCGAGAACGAATCGCTGCACCGCTGGATCAAGATGGCCGGTGAGCGCGTCCACTTCCAGGGCCTCCCGGCGCGCATCTGCTGGCTGGGCTACGGCGAGCGGGACCGTGCGGGCGAGCGCTTCAACGACATGGTGGCGAGCGGCGAACTGGCGGCCCCGCTGGCGATCGGCCGCGACCACCTGGACTGCGGCTCGGTGGCCTCCCCGTACCGCGAGACCGAGGCCATGCTCGACGGCTCCGACGCCATCGCGGACTGGCCGCTGCTGAACGCGATGGTCAACGTCGCGTCGGGTGCCTCGTGGGTGTCGATCCACCACGGCGGCGGCGTCGGCATGGGCCGCTCGATCCACGCCGGCCAGGTGTCGGTGGCGGACGGTACGAAACTGGCCGGCGAGAAGATCCGCCGTGTGCTGACGAACGACCCCGGGATGGGCGTCATCCGGCACGTGGACGCCGGGTACGACATCGCGGAGTCGGTGTCCCAGGACCGCGGCGTCCGCATCCCCATGCGGGAGGGTGACGCGTAATGGCCGTGGGCAATGGTCCCGCAGGGCGAGGGGGGCACCGCCCGGGCAAAACCGGGGGAGCGGGTGGGCACCTCCCGGCGGAGCCGGATGTTTCGCTGCCGGGCGGGGACCGGGGGGACCCCCGTCGCCCTGCGGAACGCCTGCCCGCAGCGGGTTCGTTCCACGAGATGTGGCGTGAGCTCGCGCCCATCGGGCACCACGCCGACACCGGCGGCTACCGCCGCTTCGCCTGGACCGGCGCCGACGCCGACTGCAGGAACTGGTTCCAGGAGCAGGCGGAGGCCCGCGGTCTCACCTATGAGGTCGACCGCAACGGCAACCAGTGGGCCTGGCTCGGCGACCACAGCGCCGGTGATGCCGTCGTCACCGGGTCGCACCTCGACTCCGTCCCCGACGGTGGCGCATTCGACGGCCCCCTCGGCGTCGTGTCCTCCTTCGCCGCGCTGGACGAACTCCGCCGCAGGGGTGCGCAGTTCACCCGTCCCCTCGCCATCACCAACTTCGGTGACGAAGAGGGCGCCAGGTTCGGGCTCGCGTGCGTCGGCTCCCGGCTGGCCTCGGGTCAGTTGAGCAAGGAGCAGGCGTTCGAGCTGCGCGACGGCGACGGGATCCGCCTGCCGCAGGCCATGGAGGAGGCCGGGTACGACCCGGCCGCCATCGGCCCCGACCCCGAACGCCTCGCCCGTATCGGCGCGTTCGTCGAGCTCCACGTCGAGCAGGGCCGGGCGCTGGACCTCTCCGGGGACGCGGTCGGAATCGCGTCCGCCATCTGGCCGCACGGCCGCTGGCGGTTCGACTTCGCCGGAGAGGCCAACCACGCCGGCACCACCCGGCTCGTCGACCGGCGTGACCCGATGCTGACCTATGCGGAGACAGTCCTGGCAGCCCGCCGCGAGGCGGAACTCGCCGGTGCCGTCGCGACCTTCGGCAAGATCTCCGTCGAGCCGAACGGGGTCAACGCCATCCCCTCGCTGGTGCGCGGCTGGCTCGACTCCCGCGCGGCCGACCAGGCCACGCTGGACACCGTCGTGGCCGCCGTCCAGCGGGCCGCGAAGGAGCGCGCGGACCGTGACGGCGTGGATCTGCGGGTCGTACGGGAGTCCTTCACGCCCGTCGTCGAGTTCGAGCACGCTCTGCGCGACGAGATCAACAAGATTCTGGGCGGGGCCGTTCCCGTCCTCGGTACGGGCGCCGGACACGACGCGGGAATCCTGTCCGCCACCGTTCCGACCGCCATGCTGTTCGTACGGAACCCCACGGGTGTCTCGCACTCCCCGGCCGAGTCCGCGGCCGAGGACGACTGCGTCGCCGGGGTCATCGCGCTCGCCGACGTACTGGAGGGACTCGCGTGCAGCTGACGACGTACTGGGCGGAGCACGCCTGGCTGGACACCCGCCCCCAGCTACCGCTGGGAGGTGCCCCCGTCGAGCCGGGCGTGGCCCTCGATGTGCGCGACGGCAGGATCGCGGCGGTACGGATCGGGGTCGAGGCCCCGGAGCCGGGCGCGACGGTGCTGCGCGGGCTGACGCTGCCGGGGCTCGCGAACGCCCACTCGCACGCTTTCCACCGGGCGCTGCGCGGCACGGTGCAGGTCGGCGCGGGGACGTTCTGGACCTGGCGCGAGGTGATGTACCAGGTCGCGTCCCGGCTCACCCCGGAGTCGTACCACGCGCTGGCACGCGCGGTGTACGCGGAGATGGCGCTGGCCGGGATCACCTCGGTCGGCGAGTTCCACTATCTGCACCACGCGCCGGGCGGCACACCGTACGCGGAACCCAACGCGATGGGCGAGGCGCTGATCGCCGCCGCCGCGGACGCGGGCATCCGCATCACCCTGCTGGACACGGCCTATCTGTCGTCCGGCTTCGGAGAGAAGCCGGACAACCACCAGCTCCGCTTCTCCGACGGCACGGCGGACGCCTGGGCGGAGCGTGCGGCGCAGCTGAAGGACGGCGAGCACGTACGGATCGGCGCCGCCATCCACTCCGTACGGGCCGTCCCGGCCGCGCAGCTGTCGACGGTCGCCGAGTGGGCAGCGTCGAGGGGCGCGCCGCTGCATGTGCACCTGTCCGAACAGACGGCGGAGAACGACGCCTGCCTCGCCGCGCACGGCTGCACTCCCACCCGGCTCCTGGCCGACCACGGAGTGCTCGGCCCGCGCACGACCGGCGTCCACAACACGCACCTCACGCCCGAGGACATCGCACTGCTGGGCGGCACGACCACCGGCACCTGCATGTGCCCCACCACCGAGCGCGACCTCGCGGACGGCATCGGGCCCGCGCCCGCGCTCCAGGGCGCGGGGTCCCCGCTGTCGCTCGGCAGCGACAGCCACGCGGTGATCGACCTGTTCGAGGAGGCGCGCGCGATGGAGCTGAACGAGCGCCTGCGCTCGCGCACGCGCGGCCACTGGACGGCGGCGGCCCTGCTGCGTGCCGCCTCGGCGGACGGCCATGCGGCACTGGGATGGGACGAGGCGGGCCGCCTCGAGGCGGGTGCGCTCGCGGACTTCACCACGGTGGCGCTGGACTCGGTCCGCACCGCGGGGCCGGTGCCGAGACTGGGCGCGGAGACGGCGGTCTTCGCGGCGACGGCCGCGGACGTCCGCCACACCGTGATCGCGGGCCGCCACGTCGTCCGCGACGGCACCCACACCCTGATCCCGGACGTCCCGTCCGCATTGACGGAGGCAATCGCTGCACTGCGGTCCTGAGCGGGTGTGCGACGTGGCGTGTTCCGGCTGTGTGCGCCACGTCACCACGGGACCGTGACGGGTTCACCCGGGCGGTACGGGGTCGGTCTCCGACGGCCCTCAGCCCGCCTTCGGCTCCGCCGCCTGGACCGGCTTCCTGCCGTACGCCTCCGCGGCGCGCCGCACCCGGTAGCGACGTACCAGGTTCGGCAGCCACGGCGCCGCCCCGAGAACGACCAGCACCGACAGCAGCGGCAGCCGCCACCACCACGAGATGCTCGCCGGTGGCGGGGCCGGCGGGTCCGCCACCCAGGGGCGCGCGGTCTTCGACCACGCCACGAACGCGTCGCCGATCGGGAGCAGCCCGAAGGCGTACCGCTTGGTCCACGGGGTGTCGACCGGCGCGCCCAGCAACTCGCCGTAGTTCGTCAGGCCCTCGGCGAGGGCGGAGTCGCCGTGCACCTGGGCCGCGCCCGCGGTCACCACGGACGCCGACAGGCTGACGCCGAGCGGGAGCGGGCCGGAGTCGACGTCGGCCGGGCCGTCCATGCCGTCCGGGTACTCCCGTACGGCGGGGCCGAGGCCGAGGGGCGAGGTGACGTATCGGTCGCGGAAGCCCAGGTACTGCTCGCGGGCGAAGGCGGGGTCGATGTCGACGAGGAAACGGTGGATCACGCTCTGTGAGGTGGCCCGGGCAACCTCGGCCGGTGCGCCGCTGTCCGGGTCGACGCGGTGCGGGAGCAGTCCCGTACGCGGGTCGAGCCGGTCGCGTACGCCCCGGAGCCAGCGGTCGGCCGTCCCTGCGAACCGGGGTGGAAGCAGCTTGTCGTGCAGCCGCAGCGACGCCATCGCCACGGTGGAGTCGACCGGCCAGGCCTGACCGGGGTACGCGGCCAGGTACGGCGTCTTCGAGGCGTCGAACGCCGCACCGAGCGCCGCCGAGTCGCCGGCGAACCGGCGCAGCTCGGCCGGGTCGCGGTGCGCGGCCGGCTGCAGGCTCAGCACACCGCCGCGCAGCCAGTTGGACCAGCCGCGGTAGAAGACTCCGTACGAGGGGACGAGGTCCGCGCTGAACGGGGCGCGGCCCGACGGCGAGTCCAGCCGCTCCAGCGCCCACCGCGCCTCCCGGAGCGCTTCGGCCCGTTCACCGGCCGGTTCGCGCATGCCGAGTTCGACCCAGGTCAGGCCGTACAGCGCGTACAGGAAGAAGTACCCCTCCGGGAACTGGCGCTGCGCCTCGTCCGCGGCGCCGTCGTCCAGGGCCGCGCGCAGGAATGTCAACTGCCGGTGGACACCGGAGGGTTCGCCGTCCGTGCCGGCGGCGGTGGCGGGAGCGGTCAGGCGCGCCACACCCACCAGCGCACAGAGGCTCACGAAGGCTGCGATCAGCCGGCGTGACCATCGCAGGACCTGACGCGCACGCACTGCTGATCGCGGTCCTGGCATGCGCACGACCCTACCTCGGGGTGCGCCGGGGGCGGCCGGGCAGCCGTGGAACACCCCTGTGACAGCATGGGGCATCGAGGTCTGCTCCCTGGCCGTAGGGGGTCGGAACCCCACGGAGAGGAACCATGACCAGCACCATCATCACCAACATCGGCTCCCTCGTCACCAACGACCCCGCCGCCGGCGAAGGGTCCCTCGGACTGATCGAGGACGCCGCCCTCGTCATCGACGGCGACACCGTCGCCTGGACCGGCCGTGCGGCCGAGGCGCCGGACGCCGACGAGGTGTACGACGCAGGCGGCCGGGCCGTGATCCCCGGATTCGTCGACTCCCACTCGCACCTGGTCTTCGCCGGTGACCGCACCGCCGAGTTCAACGCTCGGATGTCCGGCCGGGCCTACTCCGCCGGCGGTATCCGGACCACCGTCGCCGCGACCCGCGCGGCCACCGACGACGAGCTCGAAGCCAACCTCACTCGCTACCTGGACGAGGCCCTCCGCCAGGGCACCACGACCTTCGAGACCAAGTCCGGGTACGGGCTGACCACTCACGACGAGGAGCGGGCCCTCCGTATCGCCGCGCGGCACACCGAGGAAGTCACCTACCTCGGCGCGCATGTCGTGTCCCCGGACCACGCCGACGACCCGGCCGCCTACGTCGCCCTCGTCACCGGCGAGATGCTCGATGCCTGCGCTCCGCACGCCCGCTGGGTCGACGTGTTCTGCGAGAAGGGGGCCTTCGACGGGGACCAGGCCCGCGCGGTCCTCACCGCCGGCATGGCCAAGGGCCTCGTTCCGCGTGTGCACGCCAACCAGCTCGGCCACGGCCCCGGCGTCCAGCTGGCCGTCGAACTGGATGCGGCGTCCGCCGACCACTGCACACACCTCACCGACGCGGACGTCGACGCCCTGGCGAACAGCGCCACCGTCGCGACGCTGCTGCCGGGGGCCGAGTTCTCCACGCGCGCCCAGTGGCCCGACGCCCGCCGCCTCCTCGACGCGGGCGTCACCGTCGCGCTGTCGACGGACTGCAACCCCGGCTCGTCGTTCACCTCGTCCGTGCCGTTCTGCATCGCGCTGGCGGTACGGGACATGGGCATGACCCCCGACGAGGCCGTCTGGTCGGCGACCGCCGGCGGTGCGGCGGCGCTGCGCCGCACCGACATCGGCCGCATCGCCGCCGGTGCCCGCGCCGACCTGGCCCTGCTCGACGCCCCGAGCCATGTCCACCTCGCCTACCGGCCCGGTGTGCCACTGGTGAGCGCGGTGTGGCAGGCAGGCCGCCGGGCCTAAGCGCCCTGGCCGTCCGGCAGCAGGTGCGCGTAGCTGCGCGGATGGGCCGTCAGATACGCGTGGAGGGACTGTGCGGGGTGGCCCGTCAGGCGTGGTACCGCGTCGGACACCGCGGCCATCTCGCCGGTGGCCATCGCCTCGTACGAGGTGACCCAGCCGGTCACCTCCCACTCCTCGGCGCCGTACCCGGCCCGTGAGGCGTACGCCTCCTCGCGGGACTCCGGGACGTAGCGCACCTCCCGTCCCGTGACCCGGCTCAGCTCGTCGGCGGCCTCGGCGAGCGAGAACGCCGAAGGCCCGGTGAGGTCGTACACCCGCCCGTGGTGCGCGCCGGTCCCGTCGAGGAGTACGGCCGCGGCGGCGTCCGCGATGTCGTCGTGGGCGACGGCCGCGACCCGGCCGCGGCCGGCCGGGCCGCGCAGCACCCCGTCCTTCCCGGTCATCGCGGGGAACGCGGCGAGGTAGAAGTTGTCCCGCAGGAACGTGTGGCGCGGCAGGCTCGCCCGGATGTACTCCTCGGTGTGCCAGTGGTCACGGGCGTATGTGAACGTCGCGGCGGGCGCGGCGCCGACGAAGGACGTGTACACGATCCGCCGCACACCGGCGGCGACCGCCGCGTCCACGGCCGTGCGGTGCTCGCGCACCCGGTCCGGCGCCTCGTGCGCCGAGACCAGGAACAGCGTGTCCGCCCCGTCCAGCGCACGCCGCATCGCCTCGCCGTCGCCGTACGAGCAGGGCGGCGCTGCCACCGCGCCGGGGAGCTCGGGCAGTCGGGCCGGGTCGCGGCCCAGCAGCCGGATCGCGGCGCCCGTGGCGGACAGCCGGCGCGCGACCCGGCCGCCGATGCTGCCGCTCGCTCCGGTGACGGCGATGACGGGGCTCATGGGCGGACTCCTTCGGACGGCGGAGGCTGTGGGGGCGGGCTCAAGTGTCATGGGCGGAACGGAGCCTGCCGCCGGCGACATGCGACAGTGGGCCGATGCGAACCATAGGGCTGATCGGCGGCATGAGCTGGGAGTCCAGTGCCGAGTACTACCGGCTGCTCAACGAGCTGGTACGGGAGCGGCTCGGCGGTCTCCACTCGGCGCGGTGCGTGCTGCATTCCGTCGACTTCGCGGAGATCGAGGAGCTGCAGCGCGCGGGGGAGTGGGAGCGGGCGGGCGAGATCCTGGCCCGGGCCGCGGCCGGGCTCCAGTCGGCGGGCGCGGATCTGCTGCTGATCTGCACCAACACCATGCACAAGGTGGCCGATCAGGTGGCGGCGGCCGTCACCGTGCCGCTGCTGCACCTCGGCGACGCCACGGCTGCCGCCGTCCGCGCGGCGGGGCTGACCACCGTCGGGCTGCTGGGCACCGCGTTCACGATGGAACAGGACTTCTACCGGGACCGGCTGGCCGCGCACGGGCTGACGGTGCTCACCCCGGACGAGGCGGGCCGCGGACTGGTGCACCGGGTGATCTACGAGGAACTGTGCCTCGGCGTCGTGCGGGAGGAGTCCCGCGCCGCCTACCAGGGCGTCATCGGTGAGCTGGTTGCGGCTGGGGCCCAGGGTGTCGTCCTGGGCTGCACGGAGATCGAGCTGCTGATCGCCCCGGAGGACAGCCCGGTCCCGGTGTTCCCGACGACGAGACTGCATGCGCAGGCAGCGGTGACGGCGGCGCTCGCGGGCGTCGAGGGCCGCGCCTGACCGCCTCGTACACGCCGGGACGGGCGTGATGTGTCCGGGGCGGCCGCGTGGACGGGACCCGATGCGAAGAGTGCTCCCGGCGCTGCGCGTGCCGGTACGGAGTCCGGCCGCCCCGACGCATCCTGCTCGCCGTCGGCTCGCTGCAGCGGGCTCGCCCCGCCGGAAGCACGCCAAGCACGCCCGCGATTCCCGTCGGCGCCCCTGCGCAGTGCGCCCGTGCCGGGCCGAATCGGCCGCACTGCTGCGATCCCGCAGTGCGCCCGCTCGCACGGCGCCCGGCGCGCCCCGCCGACGCGCCCGTCAGCTCGCGAGCCGTACCGGGAGCTCCCGCACGCTGTTGCCCACGAAACTCGCGTGCCGCGGCAGTTCGTCGTCCGACGTCGCCAGATCCAGGTCCGGGAAGCGGGCGAAAAGGCGCTCCAGCGCGATCGTCGCCTCCATCCGGGCCAGTGGCGCGCCCAAGCAGTAGTGCGGGCCGTGGCCCAGCGACAGGTGCCGCGCACCACCGCCCCGGGTGATGTCGAAACGGTCCGCGTCCGCGCCGTGCGCCGCCGGGTCCCGGCCCGCCGCCGAGTAACCCGCCAGAACCGGCGTGCCCTTGGGGATCACCGTCCCGTCCAGCGTCAGATCCCGGGTCGGATAGCGGAACGGGAAGAAGCTGACCGGGCTGTCCCAGCGCAGCGTCTCCTCGACCACGTCCGCCCATGCCGCCTTGCAGGACTGCACCAGGACCAGCTGGTCCCGGTGGGCGCACAGGGCGCGGACCGCGTTGGTGATCAGGTTCAGCGTCGTCTCGTGACCGGCGATGATCATCAGCATGAGGGTGCCGATCAGCTCGTGCGGCCCGAGCCGGTCGCCGCCCTCCTCCCGTGCGGCGATCAGCGCGCTCGTCAGATCGTCCCCGGGACTCCCCGCCCGGGACGCGGCTACCGCGCTCAGCACCTCCACCATCTCCCGGTTGGCCGCCATGGCCTGCGCGGGTCCGATGTCGGTGGCGACGATCTGGTTCGACAGGTGGTGCAACCGGTCCTCCAGCCCCGCCTCCACGCCCAGCAGTTCGCAGATCACACCCATCGGCAGCGGCAGCGCGAAGTGGGCGCGCAGATCGACGACGCCGCCACCCGCCGCCGCCGTCTCGCCCAGACGGTCCAGCAGCTGCGCCGTCACCGCCTCGATCCGCGGCCGCAGCCCGGCTACCCGGCGAGCCGTGAACGCCTTGCTCACCAGCGCCCGCAGCCGCCGGTGGTCCGCGTCGTCGGCCGTGGTCATGCCCTGCACGGTGGCGAACGTCTTCAGCGGCCAGCCGTCCGGGATCTCCCCGGCCTGCAGTGCGGCGAAGTGCCGGGCACCCTTGGCGACATCGGGGTGGGCGAGAAACTCCTTGAGCGCCTCATGACCCAGCACCGCCATCCCCTCGACTTCGCCGGGGAGCACGACGGGTGCGACAGCGCCCTGGGCGAGCAGCCGGGCGTTGGCGGCGTGGGGGCAGCCGCCGGCCGGATCCATCCGGTGCGGGGTGGCGGGTGATGTGGTCAACAAGGCTCTCCTGACTGCGACTTGGGACCTCAGATCATCGGTCCTTGCGCACCTGTGCCACAAGACATCACAGATAAGGTCAAGAAGGGTGATGCTCCCTGTCCTGTCGCATTTTCTACCGGTACCTTCCTCACCGGGGATACAAGTTGAAGGCTCAAGGGAGACCGGGGGGTCGAGTTGAGCGATGTCCGCATTCATGTGGTGACACCGTCCGAACTGGGTGCGCGGGAGACCGATGCCTGGCGTGAGCTGCGCGCCAAGAGCGGTGCACCGGCGAATCCGTTCATGGAACCGGAGTTCACGCTCGCCGTCGGGCGGGTGCGCGCCGCCGCCCGCGTCGCGGTGCTGTGGGAGGACGGGCAGCCGGCCGGCTTCTTCCCGTACGAGACGGGCCGTCTGGGGCATGCGCAGGCGATCGGCTTCGGGGTCTCGGACTGCCAGGGGGCCGTACTGCGCCCCGGCCTGCGGATCGCCCCGCGCGACCTGCTGCGCGCCTGCGGCCTGACCGCCTGGGAGTTCGACAACCTCGAGGCGGGCCAGGAGATCTTCGTGCCGGGCGCGGCCGAGGAGTTCGGCTCGCCGGTCGTCGATGTCGGGACCGGGTACGCCGCCTACCAGGACGTGCTGCGCAGCCAGTCGCCCAAGTTCCTGAAGACCACGCTCGCCAAGGAGCGCAGGCTCGGACGTCAGACGGGCGACCTGCGGTTCGTCCTCGACGAACGTGATCCGGCGGCCCTGCGCACGCTGATGGGCTGGAAGTCCGCCCAGTACCGCAGGACCGGCCGTCGCGACCGGTTCGCCCAGGACTGGATCAGCACCCTGGTGCGGCGGCTGCACGAGACCCGCGCGCCCGGCTGCAGCGGCGTGCTGTCCGTGCTGTACGCGGCGGGCAGGCCCGTCGCCGCGCATTTCGGCCTGCGCTCGCGCACCGTGCTGTCCTGCTGGTTCCCGGCCTACGACCCCGAGTTCGCCAAGTACTCGCCCGGTCTGATCCTGCATCTGCGGATGGCCGAGGGCGCGGCGGCGGCCGGCATCGGGATGCTGGACCTGGGGCGCGGGGCCGCCGAGTACAAGGACGCGCTGAAGACCGGCGAACTGCGGGTCCACGAGGGGGCGTCGACACGGCCAGGGGCGGGGGCGGCCGCGTACTGGCTGCGCCGCGAGCCGGTGCGCCGCGCCCACAGTTTCGTACGCAGCAGGCCACGACTGGCCGGATACGCGCAGCGCACGCTGAACCGGCTGGGCAGTCTGCGCCGCCGCGACACACCGTGACAGTGGGGGGACACGATGCCGAGCACACTGTATCGACCAGCCGCATCGCCGGGCCGAGAGCGGCCGGGCGGGATCCGGGTCGCCGAGCTGGACCTGTACGGCCCGGACGGCCCGGTCCTGTCCTTCCGGCCTGCTCCGGGAACTGCCGCGGACGGGACGCCTGTCCGTGGCGGCGACGAGGTCTACGTCCTGGTCCGGCTGCGCGGCCGACCCGTCGCCACCGTCGTCTGCCGGGTCCCGCCGGGCCGCGACCCCGCCGACGCCGTCGCCGCGACCGCCCGGGACAAGCTCGCCGGCCGTGCACCGTCCGCGCCGTCAGCCCACGGTGACCTGCCGAGGACCAGCGTCGTCGTCGCCACCCGCGAGGGCGCCGACCGTCTCGCCCGCACCCTCGACTCGCTGCTCGCCCAGGACCACCCGGACTTCGAGATCGTCGTCGTCGACAACGCGCCGGTGACCAGCGCCACCGAGGACCTGGTGCGGCTCAAGTACGGCGACCGCGTCCGCCTGGTGCGTGAGCCGGTGCCCGGCCTCGCCGTCGCCCACAACCGGGGCGTCGCCGTCGCCGGCGGCACGGTGATCGCGTTCACGGACGACGACGTCGTCGCCGACCCGCACTGGCTCACCGCACTGACCGCCCCCTTCGCCGACGACCCGCGGCTGGGCTGCACGACCGGGCTGATCCTGCCGGCCCGTCTCACCACACCCGCCCAGATCCTCCTGGAGAGCCACGGCGGCTTCGTCAAGGGCTTCGCCCCGCGCGTCTACGACCCCCGGCACCCGCCCGCCGACCAACCGCTGTTCCCTTTCACGGCGGGCAGCTTCGGCTCCGGTGCCAACATGGCCTTCTCCGCCGCCGCCCTGCGCTGCATCGGCGGCTTCGATCCGGCCACCGGCACCGGCACGCCCGCCAGGGGCGGCGACGACCTGTACGCGTTCGTCAGCGTGCTCGCCGCCGGACACCGGCTGCGCTACACGCCCGAGGCCCTGGTGTGGCACCACCACCGCGAGAGGTGGCAGGACCTGATGAACCAGGCGTACGGCTACGGCGCGGGCCTGACCGCGTATCTCACTGCCCTGCTCACGCGCCGCCCCGGCCTGCTCCCCGCGCTGCTGCGGAAACTGCCCCGCGGTCTCGCCCACGCCCGCGCCATCACCGCCCACCGCGACACGGGTGCGGGCTGCGCACCCGGGGAGCACGGGACGCAGAACCATCCCTGGCCGCGCCATCTGTCCCACCTGGAGCGCCGCGGGATGCTCGCCGGGCCGTTCGGCTATGTACGGGCCCGGCTGCGGCTGCGCGGCGTACCGCTGCCGGGGGTCGCAGACGTCGGGGTCACCGACGCCGAAGGGAGACACTGACATGCTGGACGACGAGTCCGGGGCCCGTATCCCCGTCCTGCTCTACCACGCCGTCATGGACGATCCGCCCGACTGGATCGCCGGGTTCACCGTCACACCACGGCAGTTCGGCAGCCACCTCGACGCCATCGAGGTGAGCGGCCGCACCCCGGTCACCGTCGGCACGCTCGTCGACTGCCTCGCGGGCAGCGGTCCGCTGCCGCCCCGGCCCGTCGTCCTCACCTTCGACGACGGCTTCGCCGATCTGCCGGGGCCCACCGCCGAGGCGCTCGCCGGGCGCGGGATGCCCGCCACCGCGTATCTGACCACCGGTGCCATCACCCCGGGCCGGGACAGCCTGCTGCCGCCGGCGCCCATGATGACGCTGTCCCGGACGCCGCTGCTGGAGCAGTACGGCATGGAGGTCGGCGCGCACACCGCCACCCATCCGCAGCTGGACACACTGCCGCCTGCGGCACTGCACCGCGAGCTGCGGGAGCCGAAGGCGGCCCTGGAGGACGTGCTCGGCCACGAGGTGCGGCATCTGGCCTATCCGCACGGCTACAACAGCCGGGCGGTGCGCCGGGCCGCCGGCGCCGCGGGCTATGCCTCGGCGGCGGCCGTGCGGCACGCGCTCAGTTCGCGGGAGGACGAGACGTACCGCATCGCCCGGCTCATCGTGCGCCGCGGCCATACGGCCGCCGACGTCGAGGCGTGGATGGAGGGGCGCGGGGCGCCGGTCGCGCCGTTCCCCGACTCGCTGCCGACGGTCGGCTGGCGGCTCTGCCGGCGCACCCGCGCCCTGGTCAGGGGGCCGGTCTTCGCGGGCTGAGGCGAAGCCGGGCGTCAGGGGGCCGGGCGTCACGGAGGCAGGGGTGTCAGGGCAGGGACTGGTGGAAATACGGGTCGGACACCGCCTTGCGCAGGCTCCGCCAGGACGAGTCGCGGGCCAGCGACAGATCGCAGCCGGGGCCCGGGTCGCGGTGGTTCCACTGCAGCGCGGCCCGCACACCGTCCAGCTCCTTGACCACGCGCGGCACCTGCGCGTACCACTCGGCCTGTGCATCGGGCCGTTGCGGATCGTCCGCGGTGCCGAACTCGGACAGCATCAGCGGCTTGTCCCCGGAGAGATTCGCCCGGATCCAGTCGTGCGACGCCCGCTGCGTCTGCTCGAAGGTGCGCCATGACGTCTTGTGGCAGCGGAAGTAGTTGTACTGGTTGTAGCCGATCCAGTCGACGTAGGAGTCCCCCGGGTACAGGCTCGGGAACAGGTCGCTGTGCCCGGTGTAGCCGGTGATGATCCAGGTCCAGACGACGTTCGTCACGCCCAGCGCGCGGAACCGGTCGTGGATGTGCCGGTACGCGGCGACGTACTCGGCCGGTGTGCCGTTCGCCGGGGTGCGGGTGTCCATCTCCAGGTCGAAGGAGAGGAAGACCTTCCGGCCGCTGGTGCGGCCGTACTCCTTGATCCGCTTCGCCTGTACGTCGATGACGTCGCGGTCGAGCTCACCCGCAGCGATCCGCCGCCAGCTCGGCTGCTGCGCCGCGGTGCCGTTCCACCACTTGCTCTCCCAGGACAGCAGCAGCATCCGGTCCCGCCCGACGCGCTGTTCCTGCTCGGTGAGCAGCTGTCCCTCAAGGCCGTCCGTCGACATGTCGTGGTACGTGTACACGATGTCGAGCCTGCGGCCGATCCGCTTCTCGTAGTCGAGGACCTTCTCCTCCAGTTCGGGTTTGTCGTGCCGTACGTAGGCCCCGAACCACGCGCCGCAGGGCGGCACCAGCAGCTCGGTGGGACGGCACAGCGCGCTCGTGCGCGAGGGCGGGCCGTCCGGGGCCGTGAAGGTGAGGGCGAGCACGCCGCCCAGCAGTGCCACCACCAGGGCGGTGGTCACGGCCCACGGCGGGCGCCCGCGAGACCTGCCATGCCGATGACTGCCGGGCGCCCCGGGTAAGGGGCGTCGGGGTGACGTCACGTGGCTGAGCCCTTCTGTGGTGGTGAGGAGGCCCGCGCGGCCGGGGCGCGGCCGCCGCCTGCGGCCGGCCTCGGGACGCAGGCGGCGACCGCGCTGAGCGCGGTGAGGACGACCAGGACCCGCAGACCGCTGAAGACGTCGGCGGCCAGCAGGGCGGTGGCGCATATGACCGCGGCGCTCACGCTGAGGAAGACGGCGAGGACGAGCAGTTCCAGACGGCCGGAGTCGCGTTCGAAGCCGGTGTCCCAGCTCTCCGCCGGGGCTGCCGGCCGCTGTCGGCGCAGCGCCGGGGCACAGACGTGGACCACGGCCGCACCGGGGCCGGCGAGCAGGAAGACGGCGACCAGGGCCCGCAGGGGCGAGCCGTCCGGGAGCAGCAAGGTGGCGGCGATCGCGCAGCAGCCCGCGAAGGGCGGCAGCAGCCGGGCGGCGAGGGATCTGCCGGTCATGGGGGATCCGCTGTTCATGGGGTGGCCTCCGTGCGCCTGAGTTCGTGGACGGTGCCCGCGCTGTTGCCGCCCACCCGCTCGAACAGCGGCGATGTGGCCACCGACTGCTCGATGGTGCGCAACTGCTCGGCGGTGAGCATGCCGTTCATCTCGGAGTTGGCGATCTGGCCCTGGGTGAGCAGGAAGTAGGCGCGGCCCGGCGGCTCCACGCCGGCCATGTCCCGGGCGAGGGTGCCCGCCGGGTCCTTGAGGATCCTCGCGACGTGCTCCTTGGTGTCGTCGAGGAACCAGTAGTGGCCGATGTCCCAGTAACGGCCGTAGGCGAGCGGGTAGTTGCGGTGGGCCGCGACCACGAGCGAACCGCGGGGAGCGTGCTCGACCACGTCCCGTACCAGCGCGACCTCGTGGGGCGGGAAATGGCTGAGCCGGTCCTTGCCCGCATAGCTGGGCACGAACGCCGCCGTGAGCGCGAGAAGCACCACCCCCGGCAGCACGGCGAAGCGCAGCCCGCGAGCGGGCCGCGGCGCCCCGGTGCCCTCCGGCGCCGCCCCGAGGGGCCGGACATCCGGCAGAAGTGCGGCGGCAGCGAAGAAGCAGGCCCCCGGCAGCATGAACATCAGCACCCGGAAGATCATTTCGCTGCCGTAGTCGTTGGCGGCCAGCATCAGCAGCGGGACGGCGGCGAGCAGCAGCAGCGGCCGGGCGCGGTGACGCAGCACGGGCCTGCGCCACACGCCGAGCGCGGCCAGCAGGAGGACGGCCGCCGACAGCAGCCGGGAGATCCAGGAGACGATCACCGGGCCCGTGCCGGTGGGTGTGGAGCCGTAGCCGGTCTCCAGATTGCCCCGCAGATCCCCGAAGGAGCGCACCATCTCGGGCACCGCCTCGCGCAGGAACGGCAGTGAGGCGGTCAGATTCCAGGCCAGGAAGACCACCAGGAGCACGGCGGGCAGCAGCCAGTCGCGACAGCGCCGCAGCACGCACAGACCTGCGAGCGCCACCACCAGCATCACCGGGGTGAGCTGGTGCGAGATCACGATCGCGGCGATCAGCGGGACCAGCAGCACGGTCCACAGGAGATGCCGGGACCGGCCGCCGTGCGCCGGACGCCCGCCGCGGCGCAGCACGATCGCGATCACGGCCAGATAGAGGGCGAGCGCGAGGGACTGGGGCGAGAAGTAGTCCTGGCCGACCCAGTTGGCCACACAGAACAGCCAGACGGCCGTCCACAGCAGCCGGCGGTCCTGGGTGAAGGTGCGGTAGAGCAGCAGGAGCGGGGCGAGCAGCAGGACGCTGGACAGCAGGGGCCACCAGGCCATGTACGTCAGGGAGTTCTCCACCCCCGTCAGCCGCACCAGGGCGGCCTGCGCGGCGAAGAATCCGGGCCACTGGTCGTACACGGCCATGTCGCCGAGCCCGCCGCCGGTCGTCTGCAGGCGCTCCGCGGTCAGCAGATGTCCGATGACCGCGTCGTGCTTCCACGCCCAGGCGTAGAGCGGCGTCCGGTAGACCAGTGCCTGGGTGCCGCGCTCCATCACCAGCAGGGCCAGTGTGTACGCGAGAGGCCACCGGTCGGCGCGCCGGGGATCGCGTACACAGATCCAGAACCCGGCGGCCAGCAGCGCGAGCCCCGCCCAGAACGCCACCGGCAGGGCTCCGGCCAGTCCGAAGTCGCCCAGCGCGGTGGTGTCGGTACGTGCCACGGCGTACGCCCACAGGCAGAGGGCGCCGGCCAGCGGCCCACCGAGGAGCAGTGGCCCGCTCCATGGGGCACGGTCGGGGCGCGGCAGATCGGCGAGATCCATGGCGGAGGACTCGGCCACGGGTCTGTCGGCCGGAGTGACTGGCTGACGCACGCTTTTCTCCCTGGTCAATCGGTGGGCCGGCGACGGCGCAGCAGGGCGAGGACCGACGCCGCGCAGAGGAGGAGCACAAGGAGCGGCAGAGCGACGGGGGCGACCTGCTGCTGCAGCGCCCAGCCGCACAGGGTGAGCAGCCACACCACGCTCCAGCGGGCCCGGACCCGAAGTCCGGCGATGTGCAGGATCACCGACAGGGCGGTCAGGCACAGGAACTGGTAGGCGACGGGCAGCCACCCCGGCTCGGGCGGGCGCCCGAGCAGCGGCGGTGCGCTGTGCAGCGCGGCGAACGTCACCACGACGGTGGCGGCGAGCAGTCCGCCCCGCGGACGCAGCAGGGCGAGGGCCGCACTCTGCACGACGAGCAGCAGCAGGCCGGCCCCGAGCGTGAGCGAGGGCAACGCCCTCACCAGCTCGTACCCGGACACCCGGTCGGCGGCGGCGAGATCCGCCGACTGCACCAGGGGCGCCCAGAACAGCCCGCAGACCACCCCGAGCAGCAGCCACATCGTGGTGACGGCGCGCTCCTCGGCGGCCGAACTCCCGTCCCCCGCCCCTGGAGCGTCCTCGCGGGGCCGGACCTCCGCCGCCACGGCGCGCCCCGGCGCAGCCACGCGGACGGGGATACCGGACGCCGGGGCCGCGGCGCCGTCGTGCGCGCCGCGCGGACGCGCGGTCTCGCGGGCCCGGTCCGTGCCGTGGTGCTCGGCGGCCCGGCGCGCCCAGGCCGTGCCGTACGCCACCGGCTGCGGCGCCGCACGGCCGGTGAGGGCGGTGCGAAGGCTGGGCGCGCACAGCAGGGCCGTGACGGTCATGGACAGCAGCACGGCCCAGCCGGCCCCGTCGATGCCGGTGGGGCCGAGCAGCAGTGCCGCACTGCCCAGGACCAGTGCGCACATCACGCCCTGGAGCGCGGCCAGCATTCCCGTACGCCCCTGTACGCGCAGAACGCCGATGCACAGCTCGACCACCACGCGCGGCAGGGCGGCGGCGGCCAGCAGGCGCAGGACGGTCGTGCCGTGCTCGGCGTACTCCTCGCCGAACGGCGCGAGGATCTGGGGGGCGAGGACGACCAGGAACAGCACGACCGGCACCAGCAGCAATGCCATCCGGCGCAGCGCACCGCGCACTCCGGCCGCCAGGGTCCCGGGGCTGTGCGAGGCGTGCGCGGTCAGCGAGGAGGCCATGTTGATGGCCATGAACTCCATCGTTCCGCCGACGGTGTACGCGATGTAGAAGAAGCCGTTGTGCGCGGCGTCGAAGCGGACGGCGACCATCACCGGCAGCAGATTGATCATCGCCAGCGAGAACAGCGCGCCCACCGAGTCGCCCGCCAGGAAGCGCCCGATGTCGCGCGACCTCGGCGGCTCGCGGTCGTGGTCGGCGGCAGCCTGGCGGGGGATGAGCCGGCGGAAGACGAGCCAGCCGAGGGGCAGGACGGACAGGGCGATCGCCGCGGCCCAGGACACGAAGATGCCGAGAACGGGCAGGACGCCCGCGAGCACGGCGAGCAGCAGCAGCTTGCCGAGCGAGAACACGGCGTTGCCGACGGGCACCCAGACGGCCCGGCGCAGCCCGGTCAGCACTCCGTCCTGAAGAGTCAGCAGCGCCCAGCCGACACAGGCCGCGGTGAAGACCAGCCCGGCGGTGATGCCGCGCAGCGGTACGAACGACGGTCCCCAGAGGTCGAGAGTGAACAGGAAGACCATGCAGGCCAGGCACACCACGACCGAGCTGCCCGCATAGGCCCGCCACACCAACGCCCCCGTCGCCCGCCCGGCCCGGGGCACATAGCGCACCACGGCGCCGATCATGGTGGTCGCGGTGAGGGAGGCGAGCAGGCGCATCGCGGCGATGGCGGCGGAGCCCTCACCGACGGCCTCCTGGGAGTAGTACCGGGCGGCGACGAGCCAGAATCCGAGCCCGAGCGCGGCGGAGACGCCGGTGGAGAGCATGAGCGCATAGGCGTTCCGGAACAGGGAGTCCCCGCTCCCGCCCGGCGTGGGGCCGACGGCCGCCTCCGCTCCCGTCGGCCCTGCCGGATCGACCACGCCGGCGCCGGCCGACGTGGGCACCCACGCCGGGCTGCTCGGCACGGCCTGGCCGGCCGCACAGGCCTGTGGGGTCCCATCGGCCGTGCCTGCCGAAGTTCCGGCCGTTCCGGGCGTGTTCGCCCCCGTCGGCCCGGCCCGTTGGGCCTGGGGGCGGGCGGCCGCCCGGACATGCGGGTCGCTCCCGCCCGGCGCGGCCGGACCGGCCCGGTCCCCCGCCGGCGCTCCCCGCGGCGGTGGGTCGTGGCGCAGCCTCGCGGTGTCAGACACCGCGTTCCTCCCGCGCCGGCAGCTTGGGCGGTGCGTACTTCACCATCCGCGGCACCCGCGCGGAGATGTGCGGTGCCAGTGGTGGCCGGGCCGGCCGCGTGCCGCTCTCCGTCAGGACCGAGATCACCTGCCGTGCCCGCAGCGGATCGACGGGCAGCGCATGCCGGGCGAACCATGCCGCGGTGTCCGGCCGCGGCGACGGATCGGTGAAGCGCTCCCCGGCGTACGCGTCGAGCGGCGGGTCGTACAGATAGCCGACCGTGATCCGGCGGCGGGCGAGCGCCGCGATGGCCGCGTCCCGGTCGGCGACCAGCAGCGGAACCCGGAACAGCGGCTGAGCGGGCCCCGGGCGGGGCAGTGCCCACCTCGTGTCCAGCAGCCGCTGGGTGCCCTCCAGACAGGCGGCGAGCCGCGTGTCGAGCCCGGTCAGCAGCCGCTCGGTGCGCCGCAGCCGCAGCGCGCCCGGTGTCAGGCGGTACTGGTTCAGGTCCACCCGTATCCAGGAGTGGAAGGGGTCGAGCGCGGGCGTCACCCTCAACGCCCGGGCCAGCTCGTCGGGGCGCAGTTCCATCCGGATGCCGGTGCGCTCCTCGCGGCCCAGCAGCCGCACCGCGGCGCGCGCCGCCCCGGTCAGCCGCAGGCCCCGCACCCCCGCCTCGGCGTACGGGCGCAGGGCGTAGCCCAGCTCCGAAGCCCGTCGCGACGGCTCCAGGAGCAGATCCCTCGCCCGCGCCAGCGGCTCCCGCAGCGCCGGGTCGGCGACGGTCAGGAAGCCGCCGGTCTTCGCGCCGGTGTGCTTGGAGAGGCTGAAGACCGACGCGTCACCGAAGCCGCCCACCGCCCGGCCGTCCACCACGCTGCCGATGGCGTGCGCCGCGTCCTCGATCAGGGGGATCCCCAACCGGTCGCAGCGCGCCCGCAGTTCGGACGCCGGATCGGGGTTCCCGTAGAGATTCGTCGTGATCACGGCCGACAGGCCGCGCCAGGTCGATTCCGGCACGGCCGCGGTGTCGATGGAGCCGTCGTCGGCGCGCAGCGGCGCCTGCACCGGCCGCAGTCCGGCCGCGAGCACCACGAAGAAGATCACGTCGTCGTTGACCGGCGACATCAGTACGCGTCCGCCGGGCGGGCACCAGTGGCGCAGCGCCACGTAGAGCCCGAGACGGCAGGACGGCATGTACAGGCATTCCCTGCCCAGGCGGCGGCGCATGAGCTCTTCGAGTGGTGCGTACGCCGCCGGGCAGCCCTCCCCAAGAGCCATTGGTTTCCCCCCATTTACCCCTGGCTCAATGTGGACCAAACCGGACTGCCCCGTCAATAACGCTGAAGGGCCCCTTCCTTGACGGAAGGGGCCCTTCAGCGGCCTGGACGGCGCGTGCTCGTCACTCCTCGACGGTCAGCGCCTTACGCAGCTTGACCAGGGTGCGCGTCAGCAGCCGGGACACGTGCATCTGCGAGATCCCGAGCTCCTCGCCGATCTCCGACTGGGTCATGTTGGCCACGAAACGGAGGGAGAGGATTTTACGGTCCCGTGGCGGAAGGCCGGCGATCAGCGGCTTCAGCGACTCGACGTACTCGATGCCTTCGAGCCCGTGGTCCTCGTAGCCGATACGGTCCGCGAGCGCACTCTCGGAGTCGTCCTCCTCGGGCTGGGCGTCCAGCGAGCTCGCCGTGTACGCGTTGCTGGCCGCCATGCCCTCGGCGACTTCGTGCCTGCTGATGCCGAGGCGCTCGGCGAGTTCGCCGGCCGTGGGCGCGCGGTCGAGCTGCTGGGAGAGCTCGTCGCCCGCCTTCGCCAGCTCGATGCGCAGCTCCTGCAGGCGGCGCGGCACCCGCACCGACCAACTGGTGTCCCGGAAGAAGCGCTTGATCTCGCCGATGATGGTCGGCATCGCGAAGGTCGGGAACTCGACGCCGCGGCTGAGCTCGAACCGGTCGATCGCCTTGATCAGACCGATCGTGCCGACCTGGACGATGTCGTCCATCGGCTCGCTGCGGGTGCGGAAGCGGGAGGCGGCGAACTTGACCAGCGCCAGATTGAGTTCGACCAGGGTGTTGCGGACGTATGCGTGCTCGTGCGTGCCCTCTTCGAGGGAGCCGAGGCGGGCGAAGAGCGTCTTGGACAGCTCGCGCGCATCCAGCGGGCGCAGCTCGCCCAGCGGGGGCATCCCGGAGATCTCCGGAACGAGGTCCGGTGCCGGAGCGGCTGCCGGAGCGGTGGCCGGGGCCTGTTCGCCCCTGGGGGTGGGCAGTGTCGACGGCGCGTTGAGGGTGCGCGAATCGTCGAGCCGGGGTGACATGGTCTCCTCCATCGTTCTCGGCATATGGCTGCCGATGCCATCCATGCTGCTGCGGTGAGCGGCGCCTCCAAAGCCGGCCGTGTCGGTTTGTGTCTCTTCTAGCCCTACCCGTTCGGTACCGGCCATCGCAAGTGGCGTATATGTGATATGTCCGTTTTGGGGGGGAGTTCAGCTACCGAGGCGCGTACGGAAGGCGTAGGGTTCGAGCGGCATCCGCGCCCTCCGGCCTGTTGGGCGTGTGACGTGCCGCACGATGAAGCGACACGGTGGACGGCGGCCGCAGGCGGTCGGCGACAGTGAACGACACGGCGAAGAGGGACGGCATGGACCGCGGGACGGTCGGCAGCACGAATCGGGGCCGGCTTCAGGTCGAGGTTCGGACCGAGGGCCGCAGCGAGGTGGTGTGCCCGGCGGGTGAGCTGGATCACCACACGGCCGAATTGCTCAGCACACCTCTGGACGATGCGATCGAACGGGGCCGGGTGCGCCTGGTCATCGACTGCTCACAGCTCGAGTTCTGCGACTCCACCGGACTCAATGTCCTGCTCGGGGCCCGGCTGAAGGCCGAGGCGGGCGGGGGAGGGGTGCACTTGGCGGGGATGCTGCCCGTGGTGGCCAGGGTGTTCGAGATCACCGGAGCGGACGCGGTCTTCACCGTGCACGACTCCCTCGAGGCGGCGCTGGCCGACTGACCGCGCCCGGCGGTCCGGAATGTGTTGTCCGCGTCACGCGTTTCGCGTGGGCGTCGAGGGTGTTGTCACGATTCAGCCGGGCAGGAGAACCCCGCAGAACGTCCACAGCCCTGCACTCTGTGTACAGAAGTCAATGGTGAACCGGTGAATCGGTGAGGTGAAGCGCTGATGAGCACCACCCGGCAGCAACCGCCGGGCGACCTCGGCCCCGAGCCGGGCGGCGCCGGGCCCGTGCCTGAAGCACCCGGCCGGCCCGGTACGCCCGCGATGCCCGCCGTGCCGCCGATGCCCCCCGCGCCACCGCTCGCGCCGGTCGGTACGCGCCGCCTCGCGCTGGGCAGCGCCAGCGGGATCGTTCCGATGGCCCGCGACTTCACCCGGCAGGCACTGTACGAGTGGGGGTGGCTGCCCGCCGCGACCGCGGACCGCAGGGCTGCCGCCGAGGACGTGCTGCTCGTCGTCTCCGAACTCGTCACCAATGCCTGCCTGCACGCCGAGGGGCCCGAGGAGCTCCGTGTCACGTGCGACGGCAAGGTGCTGCGCCTGGAGGTCGCCGACCGCGGCACGGGGCAGCCCGCACCCCGCACCCCGCACCGGGCCGGTCGGCCCGGCGGGCACGGCATGTTCATCGTCCAACGGCTCTGTCTGGACTGGGGAATTGTCCGGATCCCTGGCGCCCCCGGCAAGACGGTCTGGGCGGAGCTCGCCGCGCCCGCATAAGACGTTTTTGAAACTCTTGTGGAGCACGTCAATACGGCGTGCTCTTTGTCTTCCCTCCCCAAGGCCTCAGGCGTACCTTGAGCGCCCGATCTGATGTGTCGTCAGTCAGTAACGTGCGCACGAGGGGAAGTCGAGTGTCGTACCAGAAGCGGACAGCTCTCGCGCTGGCAGCAGCGGTGGCGGGCTCGGTGGTTCTGATGACCGCCCCCGCCGCGCATGCCACCGTCGTGGACGTCGATTACAAGTGCCGGACGCCCATCGGCCCGAAGGCCGCGGTCTCACCGATCGACATCAAGGCCGTCAAGAGCGGCAGCTCCTACAAGCTCACCATGTCCTTCCAGAAGGGCGTCTCCTCCAGCCCGGTCGAACTGGGCAAGGGGGCCATGAACCCGAGCGCGCTGATCGAACTTGGCGGTGCCGAGGGGGGCAAGGTGCCGGTCTCGGGGCCGGCCAACGCCGCGGCCATCCCGGCCAACACCCCCATCAAGATCAATGACTTGTCGGGTACGTACACCCCGAAGAAGAGCGGGAAGGTCACCTTCACGGCCGGAGTGCTGACCATCAAGGCGCTCGGTACGACCACGACCTGCACCCCCGGCAACAGCCCCGGGCCCTCGCTGGAACTGGACGTCACGGCTGCCGGCGGCAGCTCGCAGGCGTCGGCGTCCGGGGAACTCCCCAAGACCGGCCCGCTCGACTCGGCGACCGCACTCGCCACGCTGGGCGGAACGATCCTGCTGTCCGGGGCCGCGGGTGTTCTGTGGCTGACCCGGCGCAGCGGCGGCCGGATCGCGAGCTGAGCCGTGCGGGCCGCCGCCGTTGTCGTCCTGGCCGCGCTCCTGTGCGCGCTGGGCACTCCCGCGACGGCGTCCACCGGCTGGAGCGTCGACAGGGAGTACGTCTACCTGGAAGGCGCGCCCGGCACCGTGTTCGAGGACCGGTTCTCGGTGACCAACCCGGAGGCGAAACCGCTCACCCTGCGGCTGCGCCTGCCGCACCGCGCCCTGTCCACGAGCCCCTGGATCGCCCTGGCCGCCGACACCGTGACGGTCCCGGCCCGCACCCGGGCCGAGATCCCCTTCACGGTCACGGTTCCCGCGGACGCGCCGCCGGGTGACCACCCGGTCGCGATCACCGCACAGGGCGCGGGCCGGGAGGCTCCCGTACGCGTCAGCCTGCGGATCAGCGGCCCCCGCCTCGCGGCGCTCACCGTGGAGGACGTGACGTACTCGGACGGACAGATCCGCTACTCCCTGGTCAACCGCGGCAACACGACACTGGTCCCACGTCTTTCGGTCCGCGCGGACGGCGTCTTCGGCACCCTCCTGGACCGCCCTGCGCGCACGCTCCCGGTGAGTCTGCCCCCGTCGGGCCGCGTCAGCCTCACCGAGAAATGGCCCGACCCGCCGGCCCTGGACACGGTCGACATCCGTCTGGGCGTCACGGCTGCGGGCTCCGCCCATGCCGAGTCGGTGCTCTCGGCGACGTTCGTCCCGTGGCGCCTGCTGTCACCCCTGCTGCTGCTCCTGCCGGCCTGCGCCCTGTGGCTGTACACCCGCCGCGCCCGCACCCCCGCCCACCACCACCGCCGCCCGGCGAGATCAGGAGCCTGACGATGCGAGGCATCCCGCCCGTGCCCCGCGCCCATCCGTGCCGGGCCGCCGGGCCTGCCGGTCCGGCGGGTTCCGCCCGGCGTTCGCTGCCTCGTGCCGCCGATCCGGCGGACACCGGTGTCCCCGCGCCTGCCCCACCGTCCGCACGGCGCGAAGCTGTCGCGCTCGAGGTGTCGGGGCGCAGGCTCCCGCGTACCCCGGCCTCCGGGCGGATGCGGGGGCTTGCCGCCGTCGTCCTGCTCGCGCTCCTGTTCCTGCTCCTGCCGGCCGCCCAGGCTGCCGCCGCCCCCGCCGAGCCCCGACCCGACGTCAAGCTCTCCGCTCCCCAGGCCGGCAAGGGCAACACCCTCAGCGTCAGCGGCACGGGCTGGCGCTCCAAGGCTTTGCTGATGCTCCTCATCTGCGGCCGGTCCACCCCGGCCAAGGGCGTCATCGGCGGCACCAACTCCTGCGCCAACGCCGACGGCCGCGCCGTCACCACCGACGCCGACGGCGCCTTCAGCAAGAAGCTGCCGGTCGCCGAGCCGCCGGTGCCCTGCCCCTGTGTCGTGCACGTCGCCACCGTCACCGGTGAACAGGCCGCCGTGGACGCCGAGTTCGTGGTCGCGGGTCACCCCACCGCCCCTCTGCCGCAGCAGACCGGAGGCGGCCGGCTCGCCGTGCTCACCGCCACCCGCCTCCAGGGCGACTCCGGCATCCTCGTCTTCTTCGGCGCCCCGCCCTCCCGGCGGCTCGAGTTCACCGTGGGCAATCTCGGCTCCGACCCGATCGTCGACCCTGTCTTCCGGATAGGCACCGCCCACGGTGTGTTCGCCCCGCAGTGGGAGGAGCAGCAGTGGCGCGGCACGATCGCGCCCGGCCAGAAGGCACAGATCACGCTGCCCGTACAGCTCGCCTCCGGCGCCCATGGCGACTACTCGATCTCGGTGAAGTACGGCACGAAGGTGCTCGCCGAGCAGCCGTGGGGCGTGGGCCGGCCGTGGGGCGTGACGATCTTCTGGATCCTGCTCGCCGTTGTCGTACCCGCCGCCCTCTTCCGTATCGGCATGGCGATCGTCGACAAGGTCCGCCCGCCGAGCGCCCGGCACGCCCGCAGCGGACCGCGGGCCGCGGCCGGCACCGCCCGGAGGCCCGCACCCACCACCACGGCCGCGCTGCCGTGGTTCACCCCCGACTCCGCACCGTCAGAGAACCGGCCCACGACGAAGGGACATTCGTGAGTACGCAACGGAGGATGAGCGCGGCCGGGGTCGCGCTGATGCTCGGCGGCGCGGGAATCCTGCTGGCCGCAAGCCCCGCCCAGGCCGCCGAGGTCTCGTACAGGACGGAGTGCATTCCCCCGCCCATCTCCGGTCTGCCGCCCGTGCAGGGCACCACCAAGGTGCAGATCACCGCCCCCGCGGAGGCGAAGGTCGGCGACGAGATCGAGGTGGGCTGGAAGACCGTGGAAGCCGCGTCGAAGAACCCTGATGTCCTCGACCTGCAGAAGGACACGGTCAAACCGACCGGCACGGTGAAGGTGGCCGGCGCACAGACGGCCGACCTGGCGATGGACGGCCCGCGCCAGAACCCGCCGATCCCCAAGAACAGCCCGATGGTGCTGCCCGACATGAAGGGCAAGCTGAAGCTGACGGCGGCCGGAGAGATCACGCTGACCCCGGACGCGTACAACATCAACGTCTCGAAGCCGATCTCGACGGACACCAAGTGCGCGCCGAAGGAGACGGTCCCGGTCGGCGCGACGGTCAAGGTCACGGAGGGCGGGGGCGGTACGACGAGCGGCGGCACGACGAGCGGCGGTACGAGCTCCGGTGGCACTACCTCGGGCGGATCCTCCTCGGGCGGTTCGACCTCAGGGGGCACGTCCTCGGGCGGATCCACCTCGGGCGGTTCGTCCTCCGGCGGCAGCACCACCGGAGGCGGCGGAGGAGGAGGCCAGCCCGACTTCGAGGGCAAGGAGGTCGAGGTCGCCTACGCCTGCAAGACCCCCATCGGCGACAAGAACGCCGTCTCCCCGGTGAAGATCAACGCCAAGAAGAACGGCGGCAGCTACGACCTGACCGTGAAGTTCTCCAAGTCCGTCATGGACAGTCCGGCCGACATCCCGGCGGACTCCGTCAAGCCGTCCATGGAGGTCAAGCTCGGCGGCGCCGACAAGGGCTTCGTCCATGTCGAGGGCCCCACGAACAAGGAGCCCATCAAATCCGGCGATCCGATCGAGATCCCCGATCTGACGGGCACGTACAAGCCCGGCGCCACCGGAAAGGCGACGCTCAGCCCGGGCGTCCTGACGGTCAAGGCACTCGGCACGACGACGACCTGTACCCCGCCCGCCGATGTCGCGGTCTCGCTGGAGCTCGACACCGCGGCCCAGCCGGGCGGCGCGTCCGGCGGCGGTTCCACCGCAGGCGGATCGACCGGCTCGGGCGGTACGGCCACCAGCGGCGGCCTCGCCCAGACCGGCGCCGAGGACACCGGCGCCCTGCGCGCCCTCGCCCTGGTCGCCGGCACGGTGATCCTGCTCGGCGGCGCGGTGTTCACCTTCACGCCGTGGCAGCGGCTGCGGCGCTGACGCGGGCCGCAGGAAACGGCGGAGGGCCGCCGCACCGGATCCGGTGCGGCGGCCCTCACGACCGTACGGACGTGCTCAGTGCACGCCGCCCATGAGCGGCTGGACCTTCTTGCGGTACATGAAGATCGCGATACCGGCGACGGCGGCGAGCGCACCCAGGCTGGCGAACCAGCCCTGTGTGTCGGTCGGGGCGCCGAGCAGCTGCAGCAGGGCGACGACCGAGTTGCCGGCGGTCACGGCGAGGAACCAGACACCCATCATCTGGGAGGCGTACTTCTGCGGCGCCAGCTTGGTGGTCAGCGACAGGCCGACCGGGGAGAGCGTCAGCTCACCGATGGTCTGCATGAAGTACACCGTGACCAGCCACATCGGGGTCACCTTGGCGTCGCCCGCGGCCACCCCCTGCGCCAGCATCATCACGCCGAAGGAGGCGCCGATGAGCACCAGGCCGAAGGCGAACTTGCTGAGCGTGCTGGGCTCCTTGGAGCGCTTCGCCAGTGCCACCCACGCCCAGGCGAAGACCGGGGCGAGAGCCATCACGAACAGCGGGTTCAGCGACTGGTACCAGCTCTCGGGGAAGGAGAAGCCGAACAGCGTGGACTGGGTGTCGTTCTTGGCGAACAGCGACAGGGTCGAGCCGGACTGGTCGTAGATCGCCCAGAACGCGGCGGCGGCCACGAAGAACCACACGTATGCGGACATGCGGCTGCGCTCGACGTCCTCGAGGTCCTTGTCCCGCTTCACGCGGATCAGGTACCAGGCCGGCAGCGCCAGGCCCAGGATGGTCAGCGGCCACAGCACCCAGTCGATGGTGAAGACACCGGCCATGCCGATGACGCCGTACGCGCCCGCGGCGACGGCCAGCCAGATCAGGGCCTTCTTGATCATGGCCGCACGCCCGGCGGCGTCCAGCGGGGCCGGGACGCGGT
This sequence comes from Streptomyces sp. NBC_00390, assembly GCF_036057275.1. NCBI lineage: Bacteria > Bacillati > Actinomycetota > Actinomycetes > Kitasatosporales > Streptomycetaceae > Streptomyces > Streptomyces sp. NBC_00390. Next base: position 5,137,023 of record NZ_CP107945.1, read on the forward strand.
TCGACTCGGGGGACAGGTTGCGGAACCCGAGGAAGTAGAAGAGCAGACCGATGGCCATGCCGACACCGGCCATGGCGAAGCCGAGGTGCCAGCTCACCCACTGGCCGACCGCGCCGATGGTCAGCGGAGCGACGAAGGCACCGAGGTTGATGCCCATGTAGAAGATCGTGAAGCCACCGTCACGGCGGGGGTCGTTCCTGTCCGGGTACAGGTGGCCGACCATCGTGGAGATGTTGGCCTTGAGGACACCGGAACCGACCGCGATGAACGCCAGGCCGATGAAGAACGAGATCTGCGCCGGGACGGCCAGCAGGAAGTGGCCGGCCATGATGATGACGCCGGCCACCGCGACGGCGTTACGGGCGCCCCAGACGCGGTCACCGAGCCAGCCGCCGGGAAGGGCGAGCAGGTAGACCATCGCGTTGTAGACGGAGTAGATCGCGACCGCGGTCGCGTCGTTCATGCCGAGCCCACCGTCGGCCACCTCGGCGGACAGGTAGAGCACGAGCAGGGCGCGCATGCCGTAGAAGCTGTACCGCTCCCACATCTCGGTCATGAAGAGGTTGGCCAGGCCGCGGGGGTGGCCGAGGAACGTCTTCTCGTAGCCGGGGGTACCGGCCGAGACGCTCGTCAGGCTGGACGCCATGTCGATCCTTGCTTGCTCGGGACGCGGCGCTTCGTGAGCGGTACGCGCCCGGTGGGGGGAGGCCGGCACCGGCGTCGGACCGGCCCCGACCTCACGCCCAGAGGGTTTGCTCCGCTCGTGGCAGAGACACGGGACAGTCCGCACCGGGATCCACGCCCCGTCCGCACCTTCGCGTTCGGGGCCCGGCCCACAGGTCGTTCACTTCTCGCCGGCGACAGGGTTGGTGGCCCAACCTTGCGCAGGAATAGGGACCTTTGATGCGCAGGGCGCGCCAAAGGTCCCGGAAAACTACATCAGGCGTCTCGCCACCATACGACACGACACAGTGGCATATGGAAGGGTTTGAGATGTGAATCACAGGTGATCATGGAACCAGGGTCGCTGGTTCGAAGGTCTCCACCAGGATCGCATCACATACCCGCAGGGCTTGTCGATCACGCTCCGACCGCTGCGTCATGCGGACTACCATCACCCCATGACCCGTGTACTGCTCGCCGAGGACGACGCTTCCATCTCGGAGCCGCTGGCCCGCGCACTGCGTCGGGAGGGTTACGAGGTCGAGGTGCGCGAGGACGGTCCGACCGCGCTGGACGCCGGACTCGCGGGCGGCGTCGATCTCGTCGTACTCGACCTCGGGCTGCCCGGTATGGACGGTCTCGAGGTCGCCCGGCGGCTGCGTGCCGAAGGCCACACGATCCCGATCCTGGTGCTGACCGCACGCGCCGACGAGGTGGACACGGTGGTCGGCCTGGACGCCGGCGCCGACGACTACGTCACCAAGCCGTTCCGGCTCGCCGAACTGCTCGCCCGGGTCCGGGCGCTGCTGCGCCGCGGCGCCACCGAGCCGGCGCCCGCGCCCGCCACGCACGGCGTGCGCATCGACGTCGAGTCGCACCGCGCCTGGATGGGCGACGAGGAGCTGCAACTGACGGCGAAGGAGTTCGATCTGCTGCGCGTCCTGGTCCGGGACGCGGGCCGGGTCGTCACCCGCGACCAGCTGATGCGCGAGGTCTGGGACACCACCTGGTGGTCGTCCACGAAGACCCTCGACATGCACATCTCCTGGCTGCGCAAGAAGCTCGGCGACGACGCCGCGAACCCCCGCTTCATCGCGACGGTGCGCGGCGTCGGCTTCCGCTTCGAGAAGAGCTGAGGGGACACGGGGAGTCCCCGTCCCCTGCTGAACCCGCCCGGAGGGCACCGTGCGCCGCCGCCTGATCAATTCCACGCTGGCCGTGGTGCTCGTCGTCATCGCCGTGTTCGGGGTCTCCCTCGTGCTCGTCGAGACCCGCACCATCAGCAACAGCGCCCAAGAGAGCGTCGACTCCGAGGCCCTGCGCCTGGTCAGCATCGTCGACGGCAGGCTGATCGGCCGTGAGCCGGTCAACCCGGGCATCCTCGCCGAGCAGAGCGGCGCCAAGCGCTACGCCCTGGTCCGCATTCCCGGACGCGGTCCCATCGAGATCGGCGAACGGCCCACCGGCAGCGTCATCCGCGGCCACGCCGAGAGCCGGCGCGGCACGGCGGTCACGGTCGAGGAGTCCCGTTCCGCGGTGACCAGCGAGGTCGGCCGGAGCCTGCTGATCATCGGCGCGGTCGCGCTGCTCGCGGTGATCGCCGCGGTGCTGCTCGCCGTACGCCAGGCCAACCGGCTCGCCTCCCCGCTCACCGACCTCGCCGAGACCGCCGAACGTCTCGGCTCGGGCGACCCCCGTCCGCGCCACCGCCGCTACGGCGTCCCCGAGCTGGACCGGGTGGCGGACGTGCTGGACGCCAGCGCCGAGCGGATCGCCCGGATGCTCACCGCCGAGCGCAGGCTCGCCGCGGACGCCTCCCATCAGCTGCGTACGCCGCTGACCGCACTGTCCATGCGGCTGGAGGAGATCACCGTCGCCGGTGAACTGTCGACGGTGAAGGAGGAGGCGAGCATCGCACTGACCCAGGTGGAGAGGCTCACGGACGTGGTGCAGCGCCTGCTCACCAATGCGCGCGACCCGCGCACCGGCTCGGCCGTCGTCTTCGACCTCGACGAGGTGGTCAAGCAGCAGCTGGAGGAGTGGCGCCCCGCCTACCGCAGCGCGGGCCGGGCCATCGTCCACTCGGGCCGCCGGGGCATGCAGGCGGTCGGCACCCCCGGCGCGGTCGCCCAGGTGCTGGCGGCCCTGATCGAGAACTCGCTGATGCACGGTGGCGGCACCGTCGCCGTACGGACCCGGGTCACCGGGAACCAGGCCGTCGTCGAGGTGACCGACGAAGGGCCCGGCGTACCGGCGGACCTGGGGGCGCGGATCTTCGAGCGGGCCATCAGCGGGCGCAACTCCACAGGCATCGGGCTCGCCGTGGCGCGTGATCTCGCGGAGGCGGACGGCGGCCGGCTGGAACTGCTCCAGCAGCACCCGCCGGTCTTCGCGCTCTTCCTCAGCAGGGTGGCACGCAAGCCCAAGGACCCCCCGCGGCCAACGGTCAGATGACCGGAGCGGCCGGGGCCCCAGGTCAGCGGCCGACCCGGTCGCGCCGTGCCTGAGGGCGTATCTCCGGCGCCTCGGACTCCGCGTTCTCGAGGAAGGATTCGGCGGTCTGCACCGCCTCCCGGGCGGGCAGCGCCCGGAACACCCAGGTGCGGTAGGACCAGAACCGGAACAGTGTGGCGATCCCGATGCCGAGGAACTTGAAGACGTTGCTCTGCAGCCGGCTGTCCCAGCCGAAGCCGTAGGTCGCCGCGTACAGGATGCCGTTCTCGATCACCAGACCGACCACGCTGAACAGCAGGAAGAGCGTCAGCTCCCGGGTGCGCCCGGACTTGTCGCGGTCACGGTAGGTGAAGTACCGGAACCCCACGTAGTTGAAAGCGATCGCGACGACGGTGGCCAGGACGGACGCCCGGACGACCGGGATCTCGGTGGTGTGCCGTACGAGGTTGAAGACCCCGAGGTTCACCAGCAGTCCCGCGCCGCCGACCGCCCCGAACTTGGCGACCTCGCGCATGAGCTGCCGCAGCTGCTGCCGCAGGCCTCCGCCTCGTCCACTCATCGTGAGAGTCCAGCCCATTCAGTTCGGCATCGCCGACGCGGGCGCGTCAACGCGGATGGTTTCGACGCAGTCATGCTAACCAGCAGCCTCTGGCGCTGCCTGTGGGTCTTGGGAACGCTGTGGCGAGAGTGACACGACTGTGAAGGCCCGGCGACGCAGCGGCGTCGGACGCCGGAGGAGGCGGGTGGTCGTCACGCTCCGGAAGCAGGGGCGGCGGGGCCCCGCACGGCGGCGGATACCCTAGGACCGTGACGTTCCCGGTAGTCGGCATGGTCGGCGGCGGTCAGCTTGCCCGCATGACCCACGAGGCGGGCATCCCCCTCGGCCTGAAATTCAAGCTCCTCAGTGACACCCCCCAGGACTCGGCGGCCCAGGTGGTGAGCGATGTCGTCATCGGCGACTACCGCGACCTGGACACGCTGCGTGAGTTCGCGCGCGGCTGTGACGTGATCACTTTCGATCATGAGCATGTCCCCTACGAGCACCTGCGGGCCCTCGAGGCGGACGGCATCGCAGTCCGGCCGGGGCCGGACGCCCTGGTGCACGCCCAGAACAAGGGCGTGATGCGCGCCAAGCTCATGGAGATCGGGGTGCCCTGTCCGCGCCACCGCATCGTGGCCGACCCGGCCGACGTCTCGGCGTTCGCCGAGGAGATGGGGGGCTTCCCCGTCATCCTCAAGACGGTGCAGGGAGGCTACGACGGCAAGGGCGTCTGGTTCGTGCGCACCGAAGCCGATGCCGAGGCCCCCTTCAAGGCCGGGGTGCCCGTGCTCGCCGAGGAGAAGGTCGACTTCACCCGCGAGCTGGCGGCCAACATCGTCCGCTCCCCGCACGGCCAGGCTGTCGCCTACCCGGTCGTCGAGTCGCAGCAGGTCGACGGTGTCTGCGACACCGTGATCGCGCCCGCGCCCGGCCTGGACGGGGAGCTGGCAGGCCGGGCCCAGGAGCTCGCCCTGCGGATCGCCAAGGAGCTCGGCGTCGTCGGCCATCTCGCGGTCGAGCTCTTCGAGACGGCCGACGGCCGCATCCTGGTCAACGAACTCGCCATGCGCCCGCACAACTCCGGGCACTGGACCCAGGACGGCGCGGTCACTTCGCAGTTCGCCAACCATGTCCGTGCCGTGCTCGACCTGCCGCTGGGCGATCCGCGCCCGCGTGCCAGGTGGACCGTCATGTGCAATGTGCTGGGCGGCGACTACCCCGACATGTACGGGGCCTACTTGCACTGCATGGCCCGCGACCCGCAGCTCAAGATCCATATGTATGGCAAGGACGTGAAGCCCGGCCGCAAGGTGGGCCATGTCAACACTTACGGCGACGACCTGGACGACGTGCTCGAGCGCGCCCGCCACGCCGCCGGCTATCTGCGAGGAACGATCACAGAATGAGCCCTGTCGTTGGCATTGTCATGGGGTCCGACTCCGACTGGCCGGTCATGGAGGCCGCGGCCCAGGCACTCGACGAGTTCGAGATCGCCTACGAGGTCGACGTCGTCTCCGCGCACCGCATGCCGCGCGAGATGGTCGCGTACGGCGAGGAGGCGGCCGGCCGCGGGCTCAAGGCGATCATTGCCGGCGCCGGGGGAGCGGCCCATCTCCCGGGCATGCTCGCCTCCGTCACCCCGCTCCCGGTCATCGGCGTCCCGGTGCCGCTGAAGTACCTGGACGGCATGGACTCGCTGCTGTCCATCGTGCAGATGCCGGCGGGTGTGCCCGTCGCCACGGTCTCGGTCGGCGGCGCCCGCAACGCCGGCCTGCTCGCCGCCCGCATCCTCGCCACGCAGGATGCGGAACTCCTCGGCCGGATGCGGGAGTTCCAGCAGGAGCTGAACGACCAGGCGACCGAGAAGGGCAAGCGGCTGCGGGCCAAGGTCGCCGGTGCGGAGTCCTTCGGCTTCGCGAAGTGACTTCCGGAAAGTTTTTCGGGAAGAACCTGCCAATGGAATCCCCCACGGACCACCTCAGCCGTGCGCGCGAGCTCCTCGCCGCGTACCCCGTCGTCGACGGCCACAACGACCTGCCCTGGGCCCTGCGCGAGCGTGTCCGCTACGACCTGGACCGGATGGACATCGCGGGTGACCAGACCGGCCGTCTGCACACCGACATCCCGCGGCTGCGCGCCGGCGGAGTCGGCGCCCAGTTCTGGTCGGTGTACGTCCGCAGCGACATGGCGGGCGACGAAGCGGTCAGCGCGACCCTCGAGCAGATCGACGTCGTCCGGCAGCTGATCACCCGCCACCCCGGGGACCTCGCCGGTGCGCTGACCGCCGACGACATGGAAAAGGCCCGTTCCGAGGGCCGGATCGCCTCGCTGATGGGCGCCGAGGGCGGCCACTCCATCAACAACTCGCTGGGCACCCTGCGCGCCCTGTACGCCCTGGGCGTGCGCTATATGACGCTCACGCACAACGACAACATCGCCTGGGCCGATTCGGCGACCGACGAGCCGGGCGTCGGTGGTCTGTCGGCGTTCGGCCACGAGGTCGTACGCGAGATGAACCGCACCGGCATGCTCGTCGATCTCTCGCACGTCGCCACGACGACGATGCGCGACGCGCTCGCGACCTCGGTCGCACCGGTCGTCTTCTCGCACTCCTCGTCCCGGGCGATCTGCGACCACCCGCGCAACGTCCCCGACGACGTGCTGGCGCAGCTCCCGGCCAACGGCGGCGTCGCGATGGCCACATTCGTACCGAAGTTCATCCTGCCCGCGGCGGTCGAGTGGACGCGGGCGGCGGACGAGAACATGCGCGCGCACGGGCTGCACCACCTGGACACCACACCGCAGGCGATGAGGATCCACGAGGCGTTCGAGGCGGCGCATCCGCGTCCGGTCGCGACGGCGGCGACGGTCGCCGACCACCTGGACCACATGCGCGAGGTCGCCGGCATCGACCACGTCGGCATCGGCGGCGACTTCGACGGCACGGCGTTCACCCCGTCGGGCCTCGACGACGTCGCGGGTTACCCGAACCTGATCGCTGAACTCCTCGCCCGTGGCTGGTCGAACGCCGACCTCGCGAAGCTGACGTGGCACAACGCGGTCCGGGTGCTGGGCGCCGCGGAGGACGTCGCGGCGGACCTGCGCACCCGCCGGGGCCCGTCGAACGCGACGATCGACCAGCTGGACGGCGTGGGCGCCTGACAGGCGGCGGCGCGCGACGCCGCCGTGCCGGGACCGTGTACGCCACACGCGCCACGCCCCCTCGGCCCGCCGGTCGCGGGCCGAGGGGGCGTGGTGCGAAGCTGCCGCTCCGGCGATGCTCGGGCGGCAGTCCCCCGAGGGCGCCCGAGGGATCAGTCCGCGCAGAGGCAGAAGGGATGCCCCGCGGGGTCCGCGTACACCCGCCAGCTGCGGGACGTGTCGGCCGCGTCCAGCACCGTCGCGCCGAGCGCCAGCACCTGCACCTCAGCGGCGTCCAGGTCCTCCACCGTCAGATCCAGATGGAACTGCTGCGAGTCCTGTGCGGACGGCCACTTCGGCGGTACGTGACCGGGCGAGACCTGGAAGGCGAGCGGGGTGCCCGGGACGCCGGTCAGGCCGACCCAGCCGTCGCCGTCGTCCACGATCTGCCCGCCCAGCACCTCGGCGTAGAAGCGCCCGAGCGCGACGGGGTCGGGACAGTCCAGTACGACGCTGCCCAACGTGGCGATGCCCATGATGTCCTCCTCGGATGTGCGTTACCCATAGCTGCTGTCATCAGGTAACGGTTACCTCATACTCCCCCTTAGGAGGTAACGTCGCAAGCATGAATGACAGGCCGCCCGCACCCGGCGGCCTCGCACTGGTCGAGGCCCTGGTGAACACGCTGGACATCGAGACGGGCGCGGACCGGCTCGACACGGCGGACGGCCGTGCCCCGTTCGGCCTCACGGAGGACGATGTGCCCGCCGCCCGCGAACTCCGCGAGGCGCTGCGCGGCGCATGCCTGGCCCACGCGGGGCACGGCTCGGCCGCCTCGCTGGACGGGCTCCTCGCCGGCGCGCCCCTGCGCGTCGCGATCACGGCGGACGGCGGGGCCGCGTTGCGCCCCCTGGGTCCGCCCACCCTTGTCTCCCGCGTCGCCGAGGCCATCGCGGTGGCGACGGCCGACGGCACCTGGACCCGCCTGAAGGCGTGCGAGGAACAGACCTGCCGGTGGGCGTACTACGACCGCAGCCCGGCCGCGCGGAGCCGCTGGTGCTCGATGTCGGTCTGCGGCGCCCGCGCCAAGATGCGCACCTATCGCGCGCGCCGGTCGCGGACCGCCTGACCGGACGCAGCCGTGCCCCCGGCGCAGGTGCGGCCGGGGGCACGGAGAAACGGCGGGATCGCGGTGGGATCAGACCGTCGGAGAAGCGGTGAACAGGTACGTCTTGTAGCCGGCCCCGTCGTTCGCCCACTCGAGCTTCAGCTCGGCGTCGCCCAGTCCCCTGGCCGACCCGACGCGGTAGCTGATCGTCCCGGTCGTGTACGAGCCGTTGTAGTTGGCGTTGCCGTCGCTGTTCTCCAGCTTGCTCTCGATGCCGTAGAAGTCGGTCTTCTTGAGCACGGGGTCCGTGCCGGAGACCGACTTCTTCACCTGCTGCCGCAGGTAGGCGGCGTTGAATATCGAGGTGTCGTCGACCTGGCCGTACAGCGGTCCGTCCCAGGAGACCTTGGAGTAGCTGTAGACGGTGGACCCCGAACGGGCCGCGCAGACCGTCACCTTGACGTCCCAGTTGTCGGCCCACGGGCCGTCGTACGCCGGGTCGTCGATGCTCTTCGAGCTGGTGTTGCACTTGTAGCTGAGCGCCGACGCGGGGCCGGCGGTCGCCAGTACGGTGCCCGCGAGAGCGGTCGCGGTGAGCAGTGCGGTGACGGCCGTACGGTTGAGCTTGGTCACGCAGGAACCTCCGTTTAGTGGTGCGTGATCTTCCTGTCCTGCTTAGGACAGCCGCTCGACCCGTTCCGGTTGCGGGAACTGACGTCCCATCAGTGTGATCACTGCCACGTCGGCTCGGCGGCCGGGGGAGCCGCGCCGACCGCCCTGCGTCAGGCCCGCGGGCGCCCCATCGCCCGGTAGGTCCAGCCCGCCTCGCGCCACGCCTCCGCGTCCAGCGCATTGCGGCCGTCCAGGATGATCCGCGACGACGTCTCCGCGCCCAGTTCCGCCGGGTCCAGCTCGCGGAACTCGCGCCACTCCGTCAGATGCAGCACCACGTCCGCGCCGCGCACCGCCTCCAGTGCCGAGTCCGCATAGCCCAGCGTCGGGAAGAGCCGGCGCGCGTTGGCCATGCCCTTGGGGTCGTACACGGTCACCTGGCCGCCCTGGAGATGGATCTGCCCGGCCACGTTCAGCGCCGGCGAGTCCCGCACATCGTCCGAATCCGGCTTGAAGGTCGCACCCAGCACGGCCACCCGCTTGCCCAGGAAGGAATCGCCGCCGACCGCGTCACGCGCCAGCTCCACCATGTGCCCGCGGCGGCGCATGTTGATCGAGTCGACCTCACGCAGGAAGGTCAGCGCCTGATCCGCGCCGAGCTCGCCCGCCCGCGCCATGAAGGCCCGGATGTCCTTCGGCAGACAGCCGCCGCCGAAGCCGATCCCGGCGCGCAGGAACTTCTTCCCGATGCGCTCGTCGTAGCCGATCGCCTCCGCCAGCTTCACGACGTCGCCGCCGGCCGCCTCGCACACCTCCGCCATCGCATTGATGAAGGAAATCTTGGTCGCGAGGAAAGAATTCGCGGAGGTCTTCACCAGTTCCGCCGTCGGGAAGTCCGTCACCACGAAGGGCGACCCTTCGGCGACCGGCGTCGCGTAGACCTCGCGCATCAGTTTCTCGGCGCGCTCGCTCTCCAGGCCCACGACGATCCGGTCCGGGTGCAGGGTGTCCTGCACGGCGAAGCCCTCGCGCAGGAATTCCGGGTTCCAGGCCAGCTCGACCCCGACGGGCGCCTGCTCGGCCAGCAGCCGGGCCAGCCGGTCCGCCGATCCCACCGGCACCGTCGACTTGCCGACCACCAGCGCGCCGTCCTTGAGCTGCGGTGCGAGCGAGGCGAACGCGGCGTCGACGTACGACATGTCGCACGCGTACTCGCCGTGCTTCTGCGGAGTGTTCACACACACGAAGTGGACGTCGCCGAATTCCCCGACCTCCTCCCAGGAGGTCGTGAACCGCAGCCGCCCGCTGGACCCCTCGATGCCGGCGACATGCTTCGCGAGCAGTTCCTCGAGCCCGGGCTCGTACATCGGCACCCGCCCCGCCGCGAGCATCTCGATCTTCTCGGGCACGACATCGAGGCCGAGCACCTCGAACCCGAGCTCCGCCATGGCCGCGGCATGTGTGGCGCCGAGATAGCCGGTGCCGATCACGGTGATCTTGAGGGCCATGGAAATGCTCCTGGGGGTACGGATGGGGACAGCGGGCCTGAGCATAGTCGGACCGGGGCGCGGGCAATTTTCCGCTGTCAGCAAGCTCACGTATGCCTTGTTGCGGCGAGCGGACTAAAATTTGAGTTACTTAACGGTAGTTAGCAGCAGCTCAGGGGAGTGAGAGATCTTGGCGGGAACGCCTGACTTCGACCTGTACCGCCCGTCCGAGGAGCACGACATGCTCCGAGAGACCGTTCGCTCTCTCGCCGAGGCGAAGATCGCACCCTTTGCCACGCAGGTGGACGAGGAGGCCCGCTTCCCGCAGGAGGCCCTGGACGCCCTGGTCGCCGCCGACCTGCAGGCCGTCCACGTCCCGGAGGAGTACGGCGGCGCCGGCGCCGACGCACTCGCCACGGTCATCGTGATCGAGGAAGTGGCCCGCGTCTGCGCGTCCTCGTCCCTGATCCCGGCCGTGAACAAGCTGGGCTCGCTGCCGGTGATCCTGTCCGGCTCCGAGGAGCTGAAGAAGAAGTACCTGAGCCCGCTGGCCAAGGGCGACGCGATGTTCTCGTACTGCCTCTCCGAGCCGGACGCCGGTTCGGACGCGGCGGGCATGAAGACCAAGGCCGTCCGCGACGGCGACTTCTGGGTGCTCAACGGCGTGAAGCGCTGGATCACCAACGCCGGCGTCTCCGAGTTCTACACGGTGATGGCCGTGACCGACCCTTCGAAGCGCTCCAAGGGCATCTCGGCCTTCGTCGTCGAGAAGGACGACGAGGGTGTCTCCTTCGGCGCCCCGGAGAAGAAGCTCGGCATCAAGGGCTCCCCGACCCGCGAGGTCTACCTCGACAACGTCCGCATCCCCGCCGACCGCATGATCGGCGAGGAGGGCACCGGCTTCGCCACGGCGATGAAGACCCTGGACCACACCCGCATCACGATCGCGGCCCAGGCCCTCGGCATCGCCCAGGGCGCCCTCGACTACGCCAAGGGCTATGTCCAGGAGCGCAAGCAGTTCGGCAAGCCGATCGCGGACTTCCAGGGCATCCAGTTCATGCTCGCCGACATGGCGATGAAGCTGGAGGCAGCCCGCCAGCTGACCTACGCGGCAGCCGCCAAGTCCGAGCGCGTCGACGCCGACCTCACCTTCTTCGGCGCCGCGGCCAAGTGCTACGCCTCGGACGTCGCGATGGACGTCACCACGGACGCGGTCCAGCTGCTCGGCGGCTACGGCTACACCCGCGACTACCCGGTCGAGCGCATGATGCGCGATGCCAAGATCACGCAGATCTACGAAGGCACGAACCAGGTCCAGCGCATCGTCATGGCGAGGAACCTGCCGTAGAGCCTTTGCCGCAGGCCGCTTCGGCGGTCCGCACGAACACCACGGCCCCGGCGTCATGCCGGGGCCGTGGTGTTCGTGCGGCCGGTGCAGGAAGAGGTCCAGCTCGTCGCCGCCCCGAAGGGTGAATCCCAGACGGGCGTAGAGCCGCTGGGCCGGCAGATTGGTTCGGGCGACGTTCAGGGAGAGCGCGCGGGTCAGCACCTCGGTCGCCGCTCCGCGTCGCCGGTACTCCGGGGCGATCGCGAGGTCGACCACACGGCGGGAGCCGTCGGCCTGTGGCCGCGAGAGCCGGATGCGGCCGGCCGGAGCGCCGTCGACCTCGATGATCTCCAGTCGGCCCGGCGGCCAACGCTGCCGCCCGGCGGAACTGGCCGCGCACGCCCCGACACCGGGGTGGCCGCGTGCCCGTGTCAGGGCGGCCCCACAACACTCGGACGCATGGGCGGCCCCAAACGGAACGAGTGCTACCGGTGTGGTTAGGCTGCGCTGCCGCATGGCGGCAGTCATCATCAGCACGCAGGTGGGGTGGAAACACGATGCTCGAGAACCGTCAGATATCAGGGATGCTCCGGCAGATCGCACGCCAGGACGTCATCGAACTCGGACCTGAGATGTCCCGCGCACGGATCGCCGCCCTGGCCCATGTCGCCGAGCACTACGGCTTCGAGTACGCGGACGCGCACCGGACCGGGCAGAACAAGAACCTCATCGAGGTCCAGATGTACCGCGACCCGCGCCCGGAGGCCCGTGCGCGCGAGGCCGCCACCATCGCGGCGTACACGCAGGCCGGCAACGGCGGCGCGGTGCCCGGCATGCGGCAGGGAACCCTGAAGCCCCTCCCCGAGGCTCAGGAGGCCGTGACGCAGCTGGGGGACCGGATCGCGTTCGACCTCATGGGGAACGCCGCGAGCAAGCGCCAGATGCTGCTCCCCTGGATCTGCGTCGCGGTTCTCGTGATCACGCTGCTCGTGTGCGGCATGTACATCGGTGCCGTGGCCGGCGGCGCCGCACTCGCGGCCTTCCTGATCGGCGGAGTCAAGATCGGTGAGATCCGCAGGCAGCGGATCGCGCAGCGGCTGACGGACGCCGGATTCGTCGCCGTACAGGACGAGCACGGCAGGCAGCGCCTCCTGCGCCCCGGGCAGCAACTGCCCGGTCACGCCAATCCGTTCGCGGGCTGAGTCCGGCAGAGCGAAGGCCCCGCCGGACGGATCCGGCGGGGCCTTCGCTGCTGCGAGCGGTGTCAGCGGTCGGAGGTGACCGTGACCTTCTCGTCGTTCTTCAGCTGCTCCACGAGCTGCTTCACCTTGGCCTGGTCCCAGACCAGGTTGCCGCCCCGGCTGCCGGATATCGGCATGTTCATCGACTTGCCGTCGCCGCCGGTGACGCCCTTCATCGCGAAGAACATCCGGCCCAGGTCCCACAGGCCCATGTCCTTGTCGACGACGACGGTGTCCAGGCCCGCGCCCATGGTCGGGTAGAGCTTGAACGGGTTGAGAACCGTGCTCGGCGTAGCGGTCTGGTTGGCCAGGGCCGCGAGGAACTTCTGCTGGTTCTTCGTGCGGTCCAGGTCGCCGCCGTCCAGGCCGTACCGCTGGCGCACGAAGGCCAGGGCCTGCTCGCCGTTCATGGTGTGCGTGCCCGGCTCGAAGTCGGCTCCGGACTTCTTGTCCTTCATGGTCTTCTCGACCTTGATCTCGACACCGCCGACCGAATCCACGATCTTCGCGAAGCCGCCGAAGCCGATCTCCGCGTAATGGTCGATCCTCAGGCCGGTGTTGTGCTCGACGGTACGCACCAGGAGTTCGGGACCGTCCTCGGCGTACGCGGCGTTCAGCTTCACGCGCCGGCCGGTGTTCGGAAAGAGCTTGCCGGACTCGGAGCCCTTGAACGACGGGATCTCCACGTCCGAGTCGCGCGGCAACGAGATCATCGTGTTGCCGTTGGAGCCGACGTGCAGAATCATCATCGAGTCGGTCCGCTTGCCCTCGGCCGAGCCGGTGTGGAGCTTCTTCTTCTCCTCCGCCGACATGCCCTCACGGCTGTCCGAGCCCACGATCAGGTAGTTGGTGCCCTCGCCCTCGCCCGGCCGCTCGATGACCTTGGAGAGATCGACCTCACGCTTGAGCTTGGAGTCGGCCCAGAAGTATGTGCCGATGGTCACAGCGAGCAGTGCCACGACCAGGGTCAGCGAACCGACCTTGAGCCGACGCCGCCAGTCCGGGGCCGGCCGGCCGCCCTGCGGCGGGTAGCCCCCCTGCCGGGGGATGGTGCCGTTGCCGCCGCCACCGCCCTGTCCGTAGACCTGGCCCGTGTTGTAGCCGCTGTCGTAACCGGGCTCGGCATAGCCCTCGTCGTAGCCGCGCGACTGCTGCGGGGGAACGCCGCTGTGCTGCGGCGCGCCCGGTCGCTGGACATGGCGCATCACGCGGGCGCCCTCAGGGCCGCCGGCGCTGCCACGACCGTAGCCGCGTCCGCGTCCGTTGCCGTTGCCGTTGCCGCCGGTCCATCCATCGGGCCAATCGTTCATGTCGAACAGTGTGCAGGGACTGCCGCGAGCGAGACAGGGCGGGTAGTAAATCGGACCGGTGCTGTTGCCAAGCTGATGCATTGCATGCGACGGGTCACCGAATCTGCACACCGTCCGACCAGGCATATGGTGGGGCGCATGACAGTTCAGGCCCAGCGCCCGGAGGCTGAAATTCCGGGTAAGCCCACTTCGGCGTCCCGTACCACCCTCAGCCACATCATGACCGGCAGTGACACAAATCTCCTCGGCACGGTGCACGGCGGCGTGATCATGAAGCTGGTGGACGACGCGGCGGGCGCCGTCGCCGGCCGGCACTCGGGCGGGCCCGCTGTCACCGCGTCCATGGACGAGATGGTGTTCCTGGAGCCGGTCAGGGTCGGCGATCTGGTGCATGTGAAGGCCCAGGTCAACTGGACCGGCCGGTCTTCGATGGAGGTCGGGGTCCGGGTGCTGGCGGAGCGCTGGAACGAGTCGACGCCCGCCCAGCAGGTCGGCAGCGCGTATCTGGTGTTCGCCGCCGTCGACGCGGACGGCAAGCCGCGCCGCGTACCGGCGGTGATCCCCGAGACGGAGCGCGATCAGCGCCGCTACCAGGAGGCGCAGATCCGGCGTACGCACCGGCTGGCCAGGCGTCAGGCGATCAAGGAGCTGCGGGAGAAGCGCGCCGCGGAGGGCATGGAGGACTGACCCGGTACCGGGGCGGGCCGCTCAGAGCTCAAGGGCTCAGGAACCCAGGGCCTCAGGGGCAGACCACCTGGTCGCCCGTCACCGCGCCGAACTCGCCCTGGTACTGGTCCTCGGCGCGTACCGGATGGACCGCCTTGAAGTCCGTCCCCGCCGTCACGTTCAGCGTCGGCCCCTGGCCCTTGACCGCGCGTAGTTCGCATCCGGGCAGCGCGGCCTGCAGTGACCTCGCCGAGCGGTCCCAGCGTGGGTCGTACGTCACAAAGGTGCGCAGCACCTTGCCGTTGCCGCTGCTCAGTGGCCGTCGCGTGGTATTGAAACCGGTGGCGCGCAGTGCCCGGTCGACCCGCTCGCCGAGGCCGTCGGCGGTGGTGCCGTTGTAGACCTGCACCCGGATCTGCTGGGGCGACACATCGACCGGCGTGGGGCGCAGCTGCCCGTCCGGGCGCTTCGGGCGGTGCGGGGCCAGCGGCTTGTCGTCCCGCAGCAGCTGGAAGAGCTTCTTCGACTTCCGCTCGTCCCACTTCACCGTGGAGCCGATGCCCTTGACCGGACCGATCTTTCCGACCGGTACGGAGGTGAACTCCGACGATGCGGGCGTGAAGCTGCGCATGGCCCTGCCGAGGGCGAGCATCTGCTCGGAGCCGAGGCCCTTGTCGGCGCGCACCGCGTTCAGCATCGTCGAGGAGACCTTCTTGAACTTCACCGGGTTGAGCAGTACGCCGCTGCTGGTCGCCTGGTGGAGAAGGCCGGCGAGGAACCGCTGCTGGCGCTGCATCCGCCCCAGGTCGGCCGCCCCGTCGATATGGCGTGAGCGCACGTACTGCAGCGCCTGGCCGCCGTTGAGCTTGTGCGTGCCGACGGTGAGGTTCAGGCCCGTGTAGGTGTCGTGCATCGGCCGGGCCGTACAGACCTCGACCCCGCCCAGCGCATCCACGGTCTTCATGAAGCTGCTGAAGTCGATCTCGAGATAGTGGTCGATCTTCACCTTCGTCATGTGCTCGACGGTCCGTACGGTCAGGGCCGGACCGCCCTCCGAGTAGGCGGCGTTGAGCTTCACCGGGTGGGTTTTGTACTTTTTGCCGGTTGTTTCGTCGGTATGTTCGGGGATTTCGGCGTAGCTGTCCCGGGGCAGGCTGACCACGCTGGCGCGCCGCCGGTCCTCGGAGATATGGACGAGCATGATCGTGTCGGTGCAGCGGCAGCCGGCGCCGCCGAGCCGGTACTTCTTCTTCTGCTCCTTGGTGATCTTGTCGCGGCCGTCGGTGCCGACGACCAGGAAGTTGATTCCATGGGTGTCCTCCGGCCGGTTCTTCATGTCCCGGAACGGGTCGACCCGCCCGATCCCCTCGTTCAGGCCGTTGACCAGGGCATGCCCGATCCCGCCCACGCCCAGCACAAGAACCGAGAGTGTTGTCACCATCCGCATGCCCCACTGCGGCCGCTCCGCCTTCCGCCGGCCGGGCCGCCCGACCGGCCTGGCGGGCCCTCTGGCCGAGGACCGCGCGGCAGGTCGGGCGGCAGGGCGTCCGGTCCGGGCCTGCGCCGTGGGACGCGGCCGGCGGGAGCGGGGCGGCGTGGGCAAGAGGGCACCTCCGCGGGTGACGGCAGACCCTCAGCACGGTAGGTCCATACGATCAGCGACGACGGCCGCCGCGCGTCGGTGTCGCCCGTTCGCGGTAACGTGGCGACCGATGAACGCCATGCCCCCTGTCTCCGTGATCATGCCGGTCCTCAACGAGGAGCGGCATCTGCGCAACTCGGTCCGTCACATCCTCGAGCAGGAATACGACGGTGAGATGGAGGTGGTGATCGCGCTCGGGCCGTCCACGGACCGCACCGACGAGATCGCCGCCGAGCTCGTCCGGGAGACCGCATCCCATGAACGAGCGCGTGTCCACACCGTGCCCAACCCGACCGGCCGCACCCCGGCCGCGCTGAACGCGGCCATCAAGGCCTCGCGGCACCCGATCGTCGTACGCGTCGACGGCCACGGCATGCTGTCGCCGAACTACATCGCGACCGCGGTCCGCCTGCTGCAGGAGACCGGTGCGCAGAACGTCGGCGGCATCATGCACGCCGAGGGCGAGAACGACTGGGAGCACGCCGTCGCCGCCGCGATGACGTCGAAGATCGGCGTCGGCAACGCGGCCTTCCACACCGGTGGCCAGGCCGGCCCGGCGGAGACCGTGTATCTCGGCGTCTTCCGGCGCGAGGCCCTGGAGCAGCAGGGCGGCTACAACGAGGAGTTCATCCGGGCCCAGGACTGGGAGCTGAACTTCCGGATCCGCGAGGCCGGCGGTCTGATCTTCTTCTCGCCGGAGCTGCGGGTGCAGTACCGCCCGCGGCCGTCGGTGCGCGCGCTCGCCAAGCAGTACAAGGACTACGGGCGCTGGCGCCATGTGGTGGCCCGCTATCACCAGGGCTCCATCAACCTGCGCTACCTCGCCCCGCCGACCGCGGTCTGCGCGATCGCGGCGGGTGTCGTGGTGGGCGCGGTGCTCACCCCGTGGGGCTTCCTCGTCCCCGGCGGGTATCTCGCGGCGATCGCGGCCGGCTCCGTCCCGGCGGGCAAGGGCCTGCCGCTCAAGGCCCGGCTGCAGATCCCCCTGGCGCTGGCGACGATGCACATGTCGTGGGGCTTGGGCTTCCTGACCAGCCCTCGCTCGCTGGCCAGGAAGGTCATCGCGAGCCGGCGGCCCGCGGTGAAGGCCGCGACCGCCTGACATACGCGCGCACACGACGAAGCCGGTCCGTCCCCGTCGGGGGCGGACCGGCTTCTCATGCGGCGGCCGTCAGGACCAGCGGTACGGCTCGTAGACGTCCATGCAGCCCAGTTCGTCGCCCATGACCGTCTCGGTGTTCTTCGGCGGAGCCGTCGACGGCTCCGCCTTCGGGTAGGCGTCACCGCTCCGCCAGTCCGCGCCGACCACCAGGGTGACGCCCGACACGTCGGTGGACTTCTTCAACGCGCTCGTCGGGATGCCGAGTGCCTTGGCCACCGCGTACGCGTCGCCCTCCAGATCCGTGCTGGGGAAGAGGACCTGCGTCTTCTCCTGCGGGTTGAGCGTGGAGTCCGACTTGGCTCCGGCGAAGCCCTTCTGCACGAGGACGTCGGCCACGGTTCGGGCACGGCCCTGGGTGGGCAGCTGCCCGCCGGCCCCGGTGCCGTTGCGCACCATGATGCCGATGTCCGCCGGGTCGGCCGCCGGGTCCTTGGGGGCCGCGGGCTTCTTCGGCTTCGAGGTCTGCCCCTTGCCGTCCACCGGGACGTCGTCGCGCAGCAAGCCCCAGAGCCGGTCGGCCTCGCCGGGCGCCGGCAGCACGTGGTTGTCGTCCTCCGGGTCCGGGATGCGCGGCATGGTGAGCATGGCGATCCGCCCGGTGGGCACATCCTTGAGCGTCATGCCCAGGTCGAAGAGCTTCTTGACCGTGCCGATCTCCTCGGAGACCTGGAGCGACTTGGTCGCGGTCTCGGCCAGGTCCATCAGCTGTCCGGTGTCGGTGAACGCGTTCTGCTCCTTGAGCTTGCGGATCACCGAGTTCATGTACATGTGCTGGGCCTTGGAGCGGCCGAAGTCGCTCTCGAAGGCATGACGGGTACGCAGCCACTGCAGCGCCTGCTTGCCCTGGATCTCGTGTGTCCCGCGGGTCAGCTTGAGCCCGGAGCCGCCTGGCACCCGAGGTGTGGGCCTGTCATGGATGTTCTGACTCACGCAGACCTTGGCGCCGCCGATCGCGTCGGCCATGTCCACCACACCCGCGAAGTCGACCATCATCCAGTGGTCGATGTAGATGCCGGTCAGCTGTTCCCAGGTGGCGAGCGTGCAGCCGGGCCCGCCGCGCCCGAGGCTCGCGTTGATGAGGTCCCTGGTCGCGGCGTACTCCTTGCCGTCCTTCGGGTCCGTGCACGCCGGTATCTCCACCGTGGTGTCACGCGGAATGGAGACCACCGAGGCGTTCTTCCTGTCGGCCGACACATGCAGCAGCATCTGGACGTCGGCCAGCGGCGGCGAACCGACGCTCTTCTTGGAGCCGCCGAGCTTCAGGTTCTCGTCCGTGTTACGGCTGTCGGAGCCGATCAGCAGCACGTTCAGGGGCGTCTGACCTGCCGCGTTCGGGGCTGACTTCTGCGCCCCGCCCTTGGCGGAGGTGCGCTCGCCCTTGCGGATGTTGCCGTTGAGGTGCTCGTAGTAGAGGTAGCCGGCGCCGGCCGTGCCGAGGATGAGTACCGAAACCGTGCCTGCGATCCAGCGCAGTATTCGGCGTTTGCCCCGTTTTCCCCCGCGGCGTGGTCCGCCGCGGCGATGGCCGCCGGTCTCGGCGGCGGCATCCCCCGATTCCGTGCCGCCACCGGGCTCGTCCTGCTCGATGTCCGGTGCCGTACGGCTGCCGGGGATGCGCGCACCCCCGTTGCCGTACAGGCTGTCGTCCCAGCCCAGATCACCAGCTTGCGGAACGCGCTGCCGCGTTCCCTCCCCTCGCAGGCTGTTCTGTCCCACCCCTGGACCCCCCTGTCGTCAGGTGCGCCGCATGAACCGGTCCACCGGCGTCACTTGGCGCAGACCTGTTTGTCCGCTTCGACCTTCTGAACACCCTCCGGCGCCTTCGCCGGACCGGTGATGGGCACCCCTGCGCCCTTGAAATCGGAGCCGAGGGTCAGCGTCATCGCTTCCAGCCCCTCGGCGTCCTTGGTGCCGGGCTTCAGCGCCGAGGCAGGCAGGCCCATCAGATCCGCGAGCTTGCGGGCCTGATCGGCCTGGTTCGGCGCGTACTCCAGCTGTGTCTTGGCCACATCGGCCGGGGCGTTGCCCTTGTTGGTGGACTTGAGCACGCCCTCGTCGATCTGCAGCCATTCCAGAGTCTTCTGGGCGGAGCCCTGCGGGCCGCCGCCGTTGAACACATCGACCCGGACGTCCGAGGCCTTGGCCCTCGATCCCTTGAGGAGCGCGGCCTGCTTGTCCTTGGCCGCCTTCTTCTGCTTCTCGACCTCGGTGAGCGAGATGTCGTCGCGAAGCATCGCGAAGAGCGGATCGGCCTTGGGCGTGTCGAGGACGACCGTGGCCTTGATCCTCTCCGCCGGGTTGTCGAGCACGGGCACGGTGGCGAACGTCAGGTTCTTCATGTCGAACTTGCCGAGCTCCAGACCGAGGTCACGGAGCTTGCCTATGTCGTTGATCCTGGAGTCGACGGTCAGGGCCTTGGTTCCGGCCTCCGCCAGCTTCACCAGCTTCGTCGGGTCGGTGAGCGTGTCGTTCGACTTCAGCTTGCGCATCAGGGAGCTGAGGAACTGCTGCTGGATCTTGATGCGGTCGAGGTCGCCGCCGAAGCCCACGGCATGCCGGGTGCGTACGAACGCCAGGGCCTCCTCGCCCTGGATCGTGTGCTCGCCCGCCGGCAGATCGAGCTTGGAGTCCTTGTCCTTGACGTCCTTGGCGAGACAGATCTTCACTCCGTCGACCGCCGTGGTGAGCGTCTTGACGGCATTGAAGTCGGCCACCATGAAGTGGTCCGGCTTGATGCCGGTTATCTCGGTGACCGTCCGCATGGTGCAGCTCGGGGTGCGGCCGGACTGGCCGAGGCTCACGTTGAACCGGGTGTTCTTCGTCCCCGGGATGAGCTTGCTGGTGCCGTCCTCCTGCGTGGTCGGGCAGTCCGGGATATCGGTGATCAGGTCACGGGGAATGCTCAGGGCCGTCGCGTTCGTACGGTCCTTGGAGACATGCAGCAGCACCGTGGTGTCGGCGTGGCCGGGACTGTTCTTGTCGCCGTACTTCTCGTTGCCCTCGCCCGTGCGCTTGTCCGTGCCGATCAGCAGGACGTTGATCGCCCGGTCCTTGCTGAAACCGCCGGTGCCCGCGTTGTCGTCCGAGATGTACTTGATGTTCGAGTTGAGGTGCTCGTAGTAGAGGTAGCCGCCGCAGGCGGTAGCGACCATCAGCAGCGCGAGCGTGCCGCCCGTCCACAGCAGCGCCTTCTTCTTGCCCGACCTGGGCGGCTTGCGCTTGCGACGGCCGGCCTGCGGCGGGACCCTGCCGCCCGAGGCGTCGCCCGCGCGGCGGCTGCGCTGACCGGGAACCTCAGGCGTGGCCGTCCTGCGCCGGGGGGCGGCATCGGGAGCCGATCCCTCGGGCGCCGGGCGCCGGCCACCTGCCCTCCTGGCTCCGGTGGCTCTGGAGGCAGCGGATGACTGCGGTGCGGATTGCTCCAGTCGCAGTTCGTAGTTGCCGGTCTGCGGGTTGAGTACCCACTGGTCTGCGGGGTCGATTTCGTCCCGCCCACGGCTTTGTGCATCCACGGTTGCTTGAGTCCTCCGTCGGTGCCACGCGAGGCGCCTCCCCCCAGGGCGCTCGGTCGATCGATCCATTGGTGCGCGACACAGGGGTCGGACGCACCGGATCGCGTCACACTATCCGCCCAGTTCAACCCCGAGCGACGTCCGTGACAAAGTCCACGCGCCTTACAACCGGGCAATTCGTGCAATTCGCCTGGACTGCAGTCATGGGTTTGGCCATTGCTTTACTCACACATCCCCTCGGCGGCATTGGTGCCGGGGAACGTCGCCGTGGGCGTCGGGCCGTCCGTACCCGTGCCGTCCGCGTCCCCGTCACCCTGTTCCTGCTGCTTCTGCCTGGCCTTCTCGTTCTCGTCGGCTGTGACGACGATCACCGGAGCGTCCTCGCGCAGCCGCTTGAAGAGGTCACCCGCATCCGGTTCGACCAGTTCGTCACGGTTCGGATTGGCAGAGTAGGGCTGGCGAGGAACCGTCAGGAATTGCACCTTTTCGGTGGGAATGCTGCGAACTGCCCTTGTCAGGTCGTACAGATCCCTGAGTGAGTCGAGGCCGGAGTCCGTCGTGATCGACTTGGTGGCCGCGTCCAGCAGCGGGTAGAGCCGGGTCGGATTGAGCAGCACGCCGTTGCTCTGCACCTTTTTGACCAGCGCGCCGAGAAACTGCTGCTGGCGCTCCATACGTTCCGTGTCGCTGCCGTTGCCGAGCGACTTCCGGGCCCGTACGTACCCGAGGGCCTCCTCGCCGTCGAGCGTCTGCTTGCCGGCCGAGAGCTTGAGGTGCGCCGCCCTGTCGTCGACCGGCTCCGCCAGGCAGACCTCGACCCCGTGCACCGCGTCGACCATGTCCTTGAAGCCACGGAAGTCGATCACCATGTGGTGGTCGATGCGGACGCCGGTGAACCGCTCGACGGTACGGATCGTGCAGGCGGCGCCGCCGAACTGGAACGCCCAGTTGAACTGGGCGAACTGCTCCTGGGTGCGACTGCCGTCCGGTTTGCCGCAGCTCGGGATGGTGACCATCAGGTCGCGAGGGATGGACATGGCGGTCGCGCTCTGCCGGTCCGCGGCGATGTGCAGCAGGATCGTGGTGTCGGAGCGCTGGCTGCCGCCGTCGTGGCCGTACTTGTCGTTGCCCTCGCCGGCCCGGGTGTCGGAGCCGAGCAGCAGGATGTTCTGCGCGTCGACGGCGACGGGCGTGGGCCGTTCCTTCTCGTACGCCTCCAGTTCGGCGGCGGCGCCGGTGTCCGTGGTGATGTTGGCGTCGAGCTTGCGGTAGAACCACCAGCCGGCACCGGCCGCTGCGAGGACGATGACGGAGGTGCCGAGCGCGGCCCAACGCAGCAGATGGCGCTTCCGGTTGGGCTGCTTCACCGAGCCCGCGCCGGTGTGCGCGCCCGCGCCGGAATCCGCGCCGGAATCCGCGCTGGAGTCCTTGCCGGTGTGTGCGCCGCCGTTGCCTTTGCCGCCGCCCGTGCCGGCGTCCCCTTCTGCGCGCGCGTCCGCGTCGTCGACCGCCCCGGCATCGGCGCCCACCTCTTGGGCGGCACCGGCGTCGGCCGGTCCGTCCGGTTCCGCGGGCGTGCCAGCACTGTCCGTCACGTGTCCGTCCATCCTTCATGGCGTCGGCGGCGCGCTGGGTCGCCGATCGCTGGACTAGACGGCTGAACCCGGCGCTTGGTTGTGCGTTGAAGCACGCGTTGTCGCCGATCATCCACCGCTGTTGAGCCTCAGCCTCGGGGGCTCGGCCCGGATGTGCGCCACATGAGTGGACCGCACACGCTTGTCATACCGCGGTGTTGGTGACCCGTTCGCTCGCGATCCGCTTCCGCAGGTCTTCCTGGGACAACGCGTCCAGGTGCCGGCACAGCACGACGGAAGCCCCGGCGGCGAGCGGAGCGAACAGCCCCGCGGACAGCCCCTCCCAGGTGTCGTACGACCGCCCGGTCAGCAGCCGCGACCCAGGCGCGAGATCGAGCTTCGCGGCGTCCGCCCGCGCCCGCTCCACCAGTTCGGCACCGGTCAGCTCCATGGCGCCGACCACGAGCGCGGGCGCGTCAGGATCCACCGGCGCGTACGGTGCGAACCGGTCGCCCTGGCTCGGCACCTCCACTGCGTAGTCGCCGAACCCCGCCGGCGGCTGCGGGAAGCGGCCGCCCAGCGGACGCAGCGCCAGCGCCATCCGCTCCCCGGAGCAGGCGCGCGCCTGCTCCAGCGTGTCCGGTCCGCTGACGACGAGGTCCGCCTCGGACGGAACCCCTCCGACGTCCGCCACCACCCCGACCGACGAGCAGGCCAGCAGCCACACCGCGCTCTGCCAGTGCGCGGGCAGCAGCAGCGCGAGCCGGTCGCCCGGCTGGGCGGCAAGATCGCCCTGGAGCAGATTGGCCGTCTTGGCCACCCAATTGGCGAAGGTGGCGACGGACAATTCGACGCGTTCACCGGTGGCGTCGTCGTAGAAGGTGACCAAAGGGCGCGACGGGTCCGCGGCGAGCGCGGATCGCAGCAGGTCGGCAGGGGTACGGTCGGTCGCGTTCACCCGCGCAAGGTTACGCCGCCCCCCGGGCACCCCGCCGCCGTACCGGTGACCGCGTCCACCGGACGGACCGATCGGCTTCCGGTTTCTTGGGCGGGCGGGCGACGTGGGCCGAGGTCACGATGAATTGCATGCGTGGACACCTTGCTTCGTCGACAGGAGTGGCGTGCGCGGCCGCGCTCGCCCTGCCGCTGTTGTTCGCCCCCTCCGGGGCCGCCGTGCCGCCGGGACCGGAGGTGGCCGGCTCGACCCAGTCGCTGCCGCTCCGGACCATGGGGCGGGCACCCGCCGATCGCGCCGCCGGTGCGGTCGAACAGGGGCTGCCCCAGCGGGAGGTGAAACCGTTCTCCCTGGTCGGCGTCGTCTGGGACGACATACATGCCGAACTGCTCGGCTCGGTACAGATCCGGACGAGGGCGGTCGCGACCGGGGCCTGGTCCGATTGGCAGGAGATCGAGACCCACAACCTGGAGCACGCGGCCGACCCCGGTACCGCTGAGAGCGAGTCGGGCAAGGTGCGCGGCTCCACCGCCCCTCTGTGGGTGGGCAATTCGGACGCCGTGGAGGCGCGTGTCCGGGCGGAGACCGCCGGCGACCTGTCCGCACTGCCGCACGGGCTGCGCCTCGAACTCGTCGACCCCGGCGACGATCCGTGGAGCAACGAAGCCGACCACACGAGGTTCGCGGACGACACGGGGGAGGGGGACGGCGATGCGGGCAGCCCGCAGGAGGAAGGCCGTGCACCGTTCGGCGCGCTCGAGATCCCGGCCCTCACCCGTGCCGAGACGGAGGCCGAGGCCGCCGCGACCGGTGAACTCGAGCCAGGGGCAAAGCCGTACATCGGACCACGCCCGCGCATCGTCACCCGCAAGGGATGGGGCGCGGACGAGTCCCTGCGGGAACCGGGCTTCGTCTACACGGAAACGGTCAAGGCCGCGTTCGTGCACCACACCGCCACCGGCAACAACTACACCTGCGACGAGGCTCCCTCCGTCCTGCGCAGTATCTACCGCTACCACGTCGTGAGCAGTGGCTGGCGCGACTTCGGCTACAACTTCGCCGTCGACAAGTGCGGAAACATCTACGAAGGGCGGGCCGGCGGGGTGGCCAAACCGGTGCGGGGCGCACACACCCTGGGGTTCAACACCGACAGTACGGGCATCGCGGCACTGGGAAGCTACAGCCGGACCGCGCCATCGGAGGCGACGGTGACCGCCATTGCCAAGCTGACGGCATGGAAGCTCGGCCTGCACGGTGCCGACCCGAGTGCCAAGACGACTCTGACGTCGGGAGGCAGCGGCAAGTACGCGACAGGCGTGAAGGTCAGGCTCAATGTCATCTCCGGGCACCGGGACGGGTTCGCCACCGACTGCCCGGGAAACCGTCTCTACGACGAACTCGGCACGGCGCGCAGTGCATCGGCCAAGTACCAGGGGCGCTCGCAGGAGTGACAAGGGGCCGGATATCCGGAACATACCGTTCGCGCGGTACGCGCCGAACGCACTGCCTACACTGGCCGGTCTCCAACAGGCGACCGCGCCCGGCCCCGGCAGGAAGCAGAGAAGGCATTGAACCTGGCCCCAGAAGCGATCCTCCTGGTCGGAGGAAAGGGAACCCGGCTCCGTCCGCTCACGGTCAACACGCCCAAACCGATGGTTCCGGCCGCGGGCGTCCCCTTTCTCACCCACCAGCTGGCCCGGGCCCGGGCGGCGGGCGTCGAGCACATCGTGCTCGCCACCTCGTACCTGGCCGAGGTCTTCGAGCCGCACTTCGGCGACGGCTCGTCGCTGGGGCTGCATCTCGAATACGTCACCGAGGACGAACCGCTCGGCACCGGTGGCGCCATCCGCAATGTCGCCTCCCGGCTGAGGTCCGGCCCCGACGACCCGGTGCTGATCTTCAACGGTGACATCCTGACCGGCCTGGACATCAAGGCCCTGGTCGCCACCCACCGCTCGACCGGCGCGGACGTCTCGCTCCATCTGACCCGGGTCGAGGACCCGCGTGCGTACGGACTCGTGCCCACGGAC
This sequence comes from Streptomyces sp. NBC_00390, assembly GCF_036057275.1. Taxonomy (NCBI): domain Bacteria; kingdom Bacillati; phylum Actinomycetota; class Actinomycetes; order Kitasatosporales; family Streptomycetaceae; genus Streptomyces; species Streptomyces sp. NBC_00390. The sequence goes on from NZ_CP107945.1 coordinate 5,162,448, forward strand.
GCGACGGGACGGGTCACGGCGTTCCTGGAGAAGCCGCAGACCCCCGAGGAGATCGTCACCGACCAGATCAACGCGGGCGCGTATGTCTTTCGCCGCTCGGTCATCGACACCATCCCGGCCGGGCGGCCCGTCTCCGTGGAACGCGAGACCTTCCCGGACCTGCTCGACTCCGGAGCCCATCTCCAGGGCATGGTCGACTCCACGTACTGGCTGGACCTCGGCACTCCGCACGCCTTCGTCCGCGGCTCCGCCGACCTGGTGCTGGGACGCGCCCCGTCCCCAGCGGTGCCGGGCCGGTGCGGCGACCGGCTGGTGCTGCCGTCGGCGCGGGTGGCGCCCGACGCGAAGCTCACCGGCGGCACGGTGATCGGCGAAGGAGCACTGGTCGGCGAAGGCGCCCGGATCGACGGCAGCACCGTGCTCGCGGGCGCGGTGGTGGAGGCGGGCGCGGTGATCACCGACTCGATGATCGGGGAGGGGGCGCGGATCGGGGCGCGTACGGCGCTGTCCGGCGCGGTCATAGGCGACGGCGCGACGGTCGGCGCGGACAACGAGCTCCGTGACGGCGTCCGCGTGTGGTGCGGGGCCGTGCTTCCCGACGCCGCGATCCGGTTCTCCTCCGACCAGTAGCCTGACTGCATGGCAGGACGCTTCGAGCCGGGTACGAGCCGGACCACCGTGCGCGGCGGCCACACCCGCGTACCCGCGGGCATACCGCGTCAGGCCCGGGGCGGCCGCACCCGCCGCTGGACCCCGCCGTGGCCGCTCGACCTCGGCCTGGTTCTGGGCCCGCTGCGGCGAGGCCCCGCCGACCCGACCTTCCGTACGACGCCGGACGGATCGGTCTGGCGGGCCACCCGTACGCCCGCCGGTCCCGGCACACTCCGGGTGGCCGTGCGGGACGGGGACGTGGAGGCCGAGGCATGGGGTCCGGGTGCCGAGTGGCTGCTGGAGCAGCTCCCGGCATTCCTCGGCGCACTCGACGACCCCTCGCCCTTCGTCCCGCGCCACCGCCTGGTCGCCCACGCCCAGCACCGCCGCCCCGGTCTGCGGCTCACGTGCACCGGGCTGGTCATGGAGTCCCTGATCCCGTCGGTCCTCGAACAGAAGGTGACGACGGACGAGGCGTACCGGGCGTGGCGGCTGCTTGTGCGGGGGCACGGTGAGCCCGCTCCCGGCCCTGACGAGCGCCTCCATGTGATGCCGGAGCCGCGCGTCTGGGCGCTCATCCCCTCCTGGGAGTGGCATCGCGCGGGTGTCGACAACAAGCGCGCATCGACGATCCTGCGCGCGGTGCGCGTGGCCGGCCGGCTGGAGGAGGCGGCTGCCATGGAGCCCGAACAGGCCATGGCACGCCTGGAGTTGATCCCGGGCATCGGCCCCTGGACCTCGGCCGAAACGATCCAGCGCAGCAACGGCGCCCCGGATGCGGTCACGATCGGTGACCTGCATCTGCCGCGCATCGTGGGCTACGCGCTGGCGGGCGAGCGCAACACGGACGACGAGGCGATGCTGAAGCTGCTGGAGCCGTACGCAGGCCAGCGCCATCGCGCGGCCCGCCTGATCCTCCTCTCGGGCCGCACCCCGCCGCGCCGCGAGCCGAAGATGCGCCGGGTGGACATCGGGGCGTGGTGACGCGGGCGGGGCGACGCCCGACGGACCTGGACCGGCCGGGCCCGCGAACCGGGTCCGCGGTCACCGCACCTCGATGAACGCCGATGCCTCCCGCGCCGCGCGTTCCCTCGGCCGGGACGCCGCGTGGCCCACTGCCACCGCGCCCATCGGGTCCCACGAGGCGGGCAGGTCCAGGACCTCCCGTACCACCTCGCGGCAGAACATCGTCGAGGACACCCATGCCGACCCCAGCCGCTCGCCCGCCAGCGCCACCAGGAAGTTCTGCACACCGGCACCTGCCGCGACCACGAACATCTCGCGCTCGGCCGTGTCCCTGCGCTCGTCGCCGTAGTGGTGCGAGCCCTCCATCACCAGGCACGGGACCACCAGGTACGGGGCGTTGCGCAGCACGTCGCCGCGCCGGACGCGCTTGGCGACGGACTCCTCCGACTTGCCGTCGCGCCGCAGGTCGGCGATCCAGGCGTCGCGCATCGCGTCGAGCAGCCGCTGCCGTGACTTTGCCGACTCCAGCAGCACGAAGCGCCACGGCGTCGTGTGGTGCGGCGCCGGAGCGGTCACCGCCGCCGCGACCGCGCGGCGCACCGCGCCCCCGTCCACCGGCTCGTCGGTGAATTCCCGTACCGTACGGCGCTGGGCCACAGCCTCCCGGATCGCCTCCGAGGTCCCGAGCCGGAACATGTCGTCGGCCCCGGACCGCACCAGTGTGCGGGCGTTCTCGTCGACGTCCGCCACCACATGCGGCAGACCGCGGACCACCGCGACGGGCAGTCCGTTCGCCTTGCCCTTCACCAGGTCACCGGCGGCGGCGAGTTCGTCGGCGGTGGCGACGACCGTCGCGCTGAGCGGGTTGCCGTAGGTGTCGGTGCCGCCGCGCAGATCGTCCAGGACCCGCACCCCCGCCGCGCCGATCGCGACATCGGTGAGCCCGGTGCGCCACGGCCGCCCGGAGGTGTCGGTGACGATCACGCCGACGGTCACGCCCAGTTCGTCGCGCAGCCCGTCGCGGAGGGCGCGGGCCGATGCATCCGGGTCCTCGGGCAGCAACAGCACCGTCCCGGCGGGGGTGTTGGACGCATCGACCCCGGCTGCGGCCATCACGATGCCCTGCCGGTTCTCGACGATACGCAGCGTGCCGCGCCGCGCCACGACCCGTACGGTCTCGGCGTCGATGGCCGCTTCCCGGTCCGCCGCCTCGACGACACGGCCCTCGGCCTTGCTCACGATCTTCGACGTGACGAGGAGGACATCCCCGTCGACGAGCCCGGGCGTGGTCGCGGCGATCAGCTTGGCGAGGTTGTCGCCGGGCCGTACCTCACCGAGTCCGGGCAGCGCCCACACCGTGTACGACGGCGAGGTCACCCCTGCACCTCCTCGGCGAGCGCCAGCGCCGCCCGTGCCATCTCGGCGGTCGCGTCCGCGTCCGTCATCAGCAGGGGCACTGCCCGGCACCGGATGCCGGCCGCCTCGACCGTCCCGACGGCGGCCGCGTCGACGGTGTCGACCAGCCAGCCGTCGAGCAGCCCGGAGCCGTAGTGCTGGGCCACGGCCGCTGCCGTGGCCTCCACGCCCACCGCTGCCAGCACCTTGTCGGCCATGCCGCGCACGGGTGCGTCGCCGACGATCGGGGACAGCCCCACGACCGGGACGCCCGCCTCGGCGATCGCCTCGCGGATCCCCGGCACCGTCAGGATCGTGCCGATGCTGACCACGGGGTTGGACGGCGGGAAGAGGATGACGTCGGCCTCGGCGATGGCCTCCAGCACTCCGGGCCCCGGCTTCGCCTGGTCCGCGCCGACCGGCACGACCGCGTCGGCGTCGACCGAGGCGCGCAGCCTCACCCAGTACTCCTGGAAGTGGATCACCCGGCGTTCGCCGTCGATCTGCACGGCGACATGCGTCTCCACGCGGTCGTCGGACATCGGCAGCAGCCGTACGCCCGGGTTCCAGCGCGCGCACAGTGCCTCGGTGACGGCGCTCAGCGGATAGCCCGCACCGATCATCTGGGTGCGGACGATGTGCGTGGCGAAGTCGCGGTCGCCGAGTCCGAACCACTCCGGTCCGACGCCGTACGCGGCGAGTTCGGTCTTGACCTGGAAGGTCTCCTCCGCACGCCCCCAGCCCTGCTCTTCGTTGATGCCACCGCCGAGGGTGTACATCACGGTGTCGAGGTCGGGACAGACCTTCAGCCCGAACAGATGGATGTCGTCACCGGTGTTGCCGATGACGGTGATCTCGGCGTCCGGGACCGCGGCTTTGAGGCCGCGAAGGAAACGGGCGCCGCCGATGCCGCCGGCCAGAACCACAATGCGCATGCAGACAGTCTGTCAGGCGAAGCCTGATCGGCCGGGGGGTGGTGGCCTGCCCGGTGCACCTGCCGGCGGAGGGCGGGCCTGTCAGGCGACGTGCGGTGGCTCAGACGGGAACGACGTCCTGGGCGCAGCGGGCCGCGTGCATCGGCATCTCGGTCAGGCCCGGGTAGTACACGTGCAGGCTCACGGCCGGCTCGAGGGAGTCGTTGACCACCTCGTGCACATAGCCGGGAGCGAAGACCCGCTGCGCCCCCGCCGTGAGCGAGCGCTCGCCGCGTCCGCTGCGGTCGGTGCGGTCGGTGCGGTCGGTGCGGTCGGTGCGCTCGGTCAGCTCGCCGTCGAGGACGGTGAGGACCCCGGAGGAGCGGCCGTGGTCGTGCAGTCCGCTGCCCTGGCCGGGGACCCAGCTGAGCAGCCAGATCTCGTAGCCGGGGCCGGTCCGCAGCCGGTGGTACCAGCGCGAGGTGGCGTCGTACCGGACGAGGTGCTCCCACTGCGCACGGTCAGCGGCGATGGAGCGGGCCAGGCCGGCGAACTCGGCCACGGTGGCCGGGTGCTCGCGGGCGGGCTGGAGGAGGTGCTGTACGGCGAGGATGTCGCCGGCGATCTGGAGGTCGCTGTCGCTGTTCATGGGTGCGGTGGTTCCTCGGCAGAAACAGAGAGGTCAGTGCTGGGGTGTCGCGGTCTCGCACGGATGCGGAGAGGGGAAGCCGGAGCGCTACGGCATCAACAGCTGGAACAGCAACAGCGCGCCTGGACAGCGCTGCGGAACCCACGGACGGGGTTCGCGAGGGGCGCTGAGGTCGCTGGCATGGAACCAAAGGTGCCGGGTCCCCTCTCCGACTGTCAACCCAATGACCGGTTTGGCGGCAATGTTTCACCTTTTCCGGTTACTCCAGTCGGAGAAAGGTTTGTGCAGCCGCAGGCTCGGAGACATGGCGCAGCAACCGTGCGCGCAAACGCCGTTGAAATTCCGTGACCGGACTGTGATCCGGATCGCTTCGTTGGCTGGATTGAAACAAGATCGACGTATGCGGCGTCCTCCGTGGCGAGGGGGGCGTTCCCCCGGTGACGGGAGGGGTGCGGGGCAGGCCGCTGGCATGTGTCACTTTTTTGGTGATTTGAACACTTTCCGCATAGCCTTGGTTCCGCAGAGTGAATACCGGGCCCAATAGCAGATCTCGGCTTGACTGGCCCGGAGCCACACACTTGTAATTTCACTCGTGTCGTTCGGCCGAAATCGATCGCGGCGGCAACATCACGGGGACGCAAAGACAGACGAGGGGCGCACATGACCGAGCTGTTCCAGCAACTGCTGGTCGAGGACGCGGACGATGAACTCGGCTGGCAGGAGCGCGCGTTGTGCGCCCAGACCGACCCCGAGTCCTTCTTCCCCGAGAAGGGCGGATCGACCCGCGAGGCAAAGAAGGTCTGCCTCGCCTGTGAAGTCCGCTCGGAATGCCTCGAGTACGCCCTCAACAATGACGAGCGATTCGGAATCTGGGGCGGCCTGTCCGAACGGGAGCGCCGCCGTCTGAAGAAGGCGGCCGTCTGACCGCCCTCCGGCCGCCGTCGCGCCGGTCCCTCCTCGACCCCCTCGTCGACCGGAGAAATCGCACAAATGCATACATGTCAAACGGTCCGCCGCCTGCGTCTTGTCCACAGGCGGCGGACCGTCTACATGCCAGCCGTTAGTGTGGGGCCCCGTCCGTGACGCACCAACGCCCCTACGGGGTCACCCGGCCGGAGGGCCCGTACCTCAATGTCCGCCACCACCGCCGCGTTTGTTCCGGCGCAGCCGCCCGAGTTCCCGCGGCATGTCGTCACCGCCGTGCTCGTCGCCCACGACGGCGCACGCTGGCTTCCCGATGCCCTCGCCGGGCTCCTGGGCCAGGAACGTCCCGTGCAGAACGTCATGGCAGCCGACACCGGCAGTGCCGACGACTCGGCGCAGCTGCTGACCGACGCCCTCGGACCCGACCGCGTCCTGCATCTCGCCCGCCGCACCGGCTTCGGTGCCGCCGTCGACGAGGCCGCCCGCACCGCCGCCGTGCTCACCCCGGACGACCTGCCGTACCTGAAGCGGCCCAGCGGCTGGGACCCGGTCAGCAGGACCTGGCGCGACGACGCGTACGACATGCCGGAGCTGCCCCACGGCGAGCCCGTCCAGTGGCTGTGGCTGCTCCACGACGACTGCGCACCGGAACCCGGCGCCCTCGCCGAGCTGCTGCGCGTCGCCGACTCCGACGAGTACGCGGCCGTGATCGGACCCAAGCTGCGCGGCTGGTACGACCGCAAGCAGCTCCTCGAAGCCGGCGTCTCCATCGCCAACAGCGGCCGCCGCTGGACCGGGCTCGACCGGCGCGAACAGGACCAGGGACAGCACGACCAGATCCGGACCGTGCTCTCCGTCTCCTCCGCCGGCATGCTCATCCGCCGCGACGTCTTCGAAGAGCTCGGCGGCTTCGACCGGCGGCTGCCGCTGATGCGCGACGACGTGGACCTGTGCTGGCGGGCGCACTCCGCGGGCCACCGCGTCCTCGTCGCCCCCGGCGCCGTCCTGAGACATGCCGAGGCCTCGGCACGCGAGCGCCGCACCGTGGACTGCGCCGGCCGCTCGGTCACCAGCCCGCACCGCGTCGACAAGGCCGGCGCCGTCTACACCCTGCTCACCAACGCACGCGGCGTCGCGCTGCCGTACGTACTGCTGCGCGTCGTCCTCGGCACCCTGCTGCGCACTCTCGCCTACCTGGTCGGCAAGGTGCCAGGCCAGGCCGTCGACGAGGTCATGGGACTCTTCCAGGTCCTGCTGCGGCCCGAACGGATCATCGCCGGACGCCGCAGAAGATCGCGGCGTGCGGTCGAGGCGGGCGAACTGCGCCCGCTGTTCCCGCCCCCCGGCGCCACGGTACGGGCCACCTTCGAACAGATCGCGTCCAACTTCGGCGGCTCGGACGCCGACTCCGGCGGCTCCCGCCACGGCGCCGTCGAAACGGGCCCCGGCGGGGACGACGCCGACTATCTCGAGATCGAGCAGTTCGCCAGGCTGAAGAAGATCGCGCGCAAGCCCGGGCCGGTCCTGTTCGCCATGCTGCTCGTCGTCTCCCTCGTCGCCTGCCGTGCGCTGTTCGGCGGCGGCTCCCTGGCCGGCGGCGCCCTGCTGCCCGCTCCCGCCGATGTGTCCGACCTCTGGAGCCGTTACGCCGACAGCTGGCACCCCGTCGGCACCGGCGGCACCCAGACCGCACCCCCTTACCTCGCGGTCCTGGCGGCCCTGTCGGCGCTGTTCCTCGGGTCCACCGGCCTCGCCCTGACCGTGCTGCTGGTCTGCTCGGTCCCGCTCGCCGGACTCACCGCGTACTTCGCCTCACGCCCCGTCGTCGAATCCCGGCTGCTGCGCGCCTGGGCGAGCATCGCCTACGCCTTCCTGCCTGCCGCCACCGGCGCCCTGGCCACCGGCCGCCTCGGCACGGCCGTCCTCGCGATCATGCTGCCGCTGCTCGCCCGCGCCGCCGTCGCCGCCCACGGGCTGCGCGCCCAGGGCGGCGCCCGCGGCAGCTGGCGGGCCACCTGGGCCTACGCGCTGCTGCTCACCTTCACGATGGCCTTCACGCCGGTCGTATGGCCGCTCGCCGTTGTTCTCGGCATCGGCGTCCTCGTGCTGCGCCGCGACGACATCGCCGCCTACGCGCTGCGCTTCCTCGCCGCCGTCGGCACCCCGGTCCTCGTCCTCGCCCCGTGGTCGCTGTCGCTGCTGACCGGTCCCTCGGGCTTCTTCCGCGAGGCGGGCCTGGCCTACGGAACGGGCCCGGCCGGTGCGCTCGACCTGCTCGGCATCAGTCCCGGCGGGCCCAAGGCCCTCGGCGGCCTCGTGATGATCGGCATCGTGCTGGCCGCCCTCGCCGCGCTGCTGCGCGAGGAGCGCAGCTTCGCGATCCGGACGGCCTGGGCCGTCGCCCTGGTCGCGCTGATCTTCGCGGTGCTCGTCAACGGCTCCGGCGACGACGCGACCGGCTGGGCGGGCCCCGCCACCCTGGTCTACGGCATCGCGCTGCTCACGGCCGCCGTCCTCGGGGCGGAGGGCGCCCGCGCCCGGGTCGCCGCCCAGAGCTTCGGCTGGCGCCAGCCGCTCGCCGCGCTCGTCGCGCTGGCCGCCGGCCTCGCCCCGCTGCTGGCCGCGGCCAACTGGATGCTCAGCGGGGCGGCGGAGCCTCTCAAGCGCCGCGACCCGGTCCAGGTGCCCGCGTTCGTGGCCGCGGAGAGCGACACCCGCGACCAGCCACGAACCCTCGTACTCGGCGGCACCTCGCCCGCGGAGGTCTCGTACACCCTGGTCCGCGGCTCCGGCGGGCGCCTCGGTGACTCCGAGCTCGCCGAGGCGGGCGGCAGCGACGCCCGGCTCGACAAGATCGTCGCCAATCTGGTCGCGGGTTCCGGCGCCGACCAGACCAGCCAGCTCAGCGGTTTCGCGATCCGTTACGTCCTTGTGCGCGACGGAGCGCCGCGCCAGATGAGCCGCGTGCTCGACGCCACCCCGGGCCTGAGCCGGCTCAGCCAGCTCGACGGCAGTGCCCTGTGGGGTGTCGACCGCCAGGTCGCCCGGGCCACCATCGTCAGCGGCAAGGCCGACCCGCTGCCGGTCGCCTCCGGGCCCGTCGAGGCGCACGCCGACATCCCGGCCGGCGAGTCCGGACGGATCCTGCGCATCGCCGACCGCGCCGCTGTGGGCTGGCAGGCGACCCTGGACGGCCGGGCGCTGACGAAGACGACCGTCGACGGCTGGGCGCAGGGCTTCGCGCTGCCTGCCGAGGGCGGCCGGCTCGCCCTCACGTACAAGGATCCGGCGGCCCACACCGCGTGGATCTGGGCACAGGCATTCCTCGCGGTGGTGCTGCTGGTGCTGGCGCTGCCCGGCCGGCGGCGCGAGGTCGACGACGACCTGCCGGACGAGGAACTCGCCGTACCCGCGCAGCCGGTGGACGGCGAAGGACGCAGGGCGCGCAGGCTGCGCGCGATGGCCGAGGCGGAAGCGGCCGGGGCCGCTGTCCAGGAGGACACCCCCGACCCTGATCCGTACCGCCAACATGCCTCCGACCAGGACGCGTTCGCCGCGTACGACGACCGCTCCGGGCAGTACGCGGCGGTGCCCCAGCAGCAGTACGGCGAGTGGGACACCACGCAGGCGTACACCGACTCCGGATACACCGCCGAGCAGTACACAGGCGGCCAGTACGCCGCCGAGCAGCACTACGGCGCCGAACAGCCCTACGGCGACGGCCAGTACCAGCAGCAGTACCAGGCCGATCCGTACCAGGCACCGTCCTACGGCGGCGACCAGTACCAGCAGGAGGGGGCGTACGACCCCTACGGCTACGGCGACCCGAACGGCGGCTACCCCGAACCCCCGGCCCAGGCCCCCGGCACAACGCGAGGCGATTCAGAGTGAACCGCACGACCATCTCCCTGATCGCGGCCGCCACCGCCCTCGCCGCGGTCACCGGATTCGCCTCGCTCACCGCACCGGACGGCACGGCATCGGCCGGGGACAGGTCCCCGGCAAGGCTGCCCGTAGAACGCTCCAGTCTGCTCTGCCCTGCGCCGAGCAACTCCGAGCTCGCGGAGACCCGGTACACGTCCTTCACGCCGCCTGCGGCGAAGGACAGCGGCGCCCAGGGCGGCGAGGCGGAGGCCGACTCGGCCGAACTGAAGCCGTCGGCGGCCGCGTTGGCCGTCCCCGACGCCTCCGAGAAGGAGGACGGGAAGAAGGCGGACAAGGCCGGCAAGGGCGGCGCGAAGCAGCCCGCGGACAAGGCGGACAAGGCCGTGGTCGCGCTGAAGGAGCCCGGCAAGCCCGTCTCCGCAGAGGCGAACGGCGGCGAGGCCCCCGCGCTCGTCGGCACCGCCACCGGTCGCCTGGCTCCCGGCTGGACCGCGCAGCAGACCACCACCGTGGGCGCGGGCGGCTCCCGCGGCGTGCTCGGCGTCAACTGCACCGCGCCCGACACCGACTTCTGGCTGCCCGGCGCCTCCCTCGCCGAGAGCCGCCAGGACTATGTGCACCTGACCAACCCGGACGACTCCGGAGCCGTCGCCGACATCGAGCTGTACGGCAGGGACGGCGCGCTCAAGACCACCCTGACCGACGGCATCCCGGTCCCGGCCGGGTCCAGCGTCCCGGTCCTGCTGTCGACGCTGACCGCCGACAAGGCCGAGGACGTCACCGTCCATGTGACCACCAGCACCGGCCGCGTCGGCGCGGTGGTGCGGGCCGCCGAGGACGGGACCGGCAGCGACTGGCTGAGCGCGGCGGCCGACCCGTCCGGCAGCGCGGTGCTGCCCGGCATCCCGGCCGACGCCACATCGGTGCAGTTGGTGGCTTTCGCACCTGGGGACGCTGACGCCGACCTCAAGGTGCAGCTCGCGGGTGCCACCGGCACGATCACCCCGGCAGGACACGAGACCCTGCACGTCAAGTCCGGTATGACGGCGACGGTCGACCTGGCGGACGTCACCCGGGGCGAGGCCGGATCCCTGATCCTCAGCCCCGCCGAGAAGGGCCGTCGGACGCCCGTGGTGGCCGCGCTGCGCGTCGTGCGCGGCAAGGGCGCCAAGAAGGAGATCGCGTTCATCCCGGCGGCCGCGCCGGTGGGACCGCGTGCTTCGGTGGCCGACAACCGGGTCAAGGGCTCGGTCCTGTCGCTGACCGCGCCGGGCGCGGCCGCCGAGGTCAAGGTGACTGCCTCCGCGGGCACCGGGGGCGGCAGTCAGGTCGTCAAGACGTACAAGGTCAAGGCGGGTACGACGCTGGCGGTCACCCCGCCGGTGCCGGCGGGGCTCAAGGGCTCGTACGCGCTCACGGTCGAGTCGGTCTCGGGCGGCCCGGTGCATGCCTCGCGCACGCTGGAGCTGGCGAAGGACGGCATCCCGATGTTCACGGTCCAGACGCTGCCGGACGACAGGGGGATGGTCGCGGTCCCGGACGCGCGGCAGGACCTGTCGGTCCTCGACGACTGACGTACCCCACAGCGCCCGACGTCCGGGGGCGCCCGCCGTACCCGTGGACGGGGAACGGTCCTGGCTCGCCCGGTCGATGCCGGGCCCCGGTCGCAGGGCCCGCTCAGTCCTGCCCGTACCGCGGGTCGACCGACTCCGGGGACAGACCCAGCAGCTCCGCCACCTGCTCGACGACCACCTCGTGCACCAGCAGCGCGCGCTCGTCCCGATTCTTTGTCCGAATCTCGACGGGCCGGCGGTAGATCACGATCCGGGCAGGCAGGTCCTTGGTCGCCGGCACCGCACTGCCCAGCGGCACCGCCTCCTCCGGTGAGCCCGGCACCTCCGTCACGATGAAGTCGACATCGGCCAGCTGCGGCCAGCGCCGCTCCAGCCGCTCCACCGAGTCCTGCACGAGATCACGGAAGGTCTCGGCACGGCTGGCCGAGAGGGGCACCTGCGGCGGGGCGACGGGTCCGCGCATGCCTCGCCCGTGGCGGTCGCGGCGGCGCGGCCTGGGCTCGGTCGGGCGGGGCGGTACAGGACTCTCCATCACTGACGCAGGGTAACTCTCGCCGGGCAGCGGGCGCCCGGTCGCCGTCGGACGGCGAGATCATGTCGCTTATTGAACATTCCGGCCATGCTTGAGCTCGGTTGCGCGACATCCGGCGATCGCCGATCTCATCGTGATTGACCTTATTCCTCCCAAGTCGTGACCGGCCCGCGGGTTGTCGTGAGCCGTATGCTTCTCTTTCCGTGCAGGTCAGGGCAGTTGCTCGGAGAAGCGCTCAATGGCTCGTCGTATCACGACACGGGGGAGTGACCTGGTGGAGAGTCGTCGCAGCCCGCTCAAGAGTGCGGTACCGTCCAACGTCGTGAGCCCTGTACGTCGCTGTTCGCGCACTGCGTGCGGCCGCCCTGCCGTCGCGACACTGACGTACGTCTATGCCGACTCGACCGCGGTCCTCGGCCCGCTCGCCACCTATGCCGAGCCCCACTGCTACGACCTGTGCGCCGAGCACAGCGAGCGCCTGACCGCGCCGCGCGGCTGGGAAGTCGTGCGGCTCACGGACGGCTCCGCCCCGGCCCGCCCCAGCGGCGACGACCTGGAAGCACTGGCGAACGCGGTACGGGAAGCGGCCCGCCCCCAGGGGCGTACCGCCGAGGCCGGCGGCCAGGGAGGCCGGCGGTCGGCGGACCCGATGGAGGTCGCGCGCCGCGGTCATCTGAGGGTGCTGCGTTCCCCCGAGAACTGAGCATTCAGACATTTCCCGGCACCCGCACGAAGCCGTACGGGTGCCCAGCGGGCAGGTTGTGCACCTGATCGTCATGGCCCGGACACACGGAACCACGGACCGGATGCTGCCCTGGTTCGTGCGGGTAGTTTGATGTGACCGCACAGACTTTCAGAAGGGTTGGGCCGTGGCTGCTGATCTGTCGCAGATCGTGAAGGCGTACGACATCCGCGGGGTGGTGCCGGATCAATGGGACGAGTCACTGGCCGAACTGTTCGGTGCGGCATTCGTCCAGGTGACAGGCGCCGACGCGATCGTCGTCGGCCATGACATGCGGCCCTCGTCGCCCGGCCTGTCAGGCGCCTTCGCACGTGGCGCCGCGGCCCGGGGAGCGGACGTCACGCTGATCGGCCTGTGCTCCACGGACCAGCTGTACTTCGCCTCGGGCACGTTCGGTCTGCCGGGAGCCATGTTCACCGCCTCGCACAACCCGGCGCAGTACAACGGCATCAAGATGTGCCGCGCGGGCGCCGCGCCGGTCGGCCAGGACAGCGGCCTCGCCGACGTCCGAGCACTGGTCGAGGCCTGGTCCGAGCAGGGCGCGCCCGAGCCGGTCGCCGCCCCCGGATCGGTGACCGAGCGGGACACGCTCGAGGACTACGCCGCGCATCTGCTCTCGCTCGTCGATCTGTCGGCGATGCGCCCCCTGAAGGTGGTCGTGGACGCCGGCAACGGCATGGGCGGGCACACCGTCCCCACGGTCTTCGGGTTGCTGCCCGTCACCCTCGTGCCGATGTACTTCGAGCTGGACGGCACCTTCCCCAACCACGAGGCCAACCCGCTGGACCCGGCGAACATCGTCGACCTGCAGGCCCGCGTGCGGTCCGAGGGCGCGGACCTGGGCCTCGCCTTCGACGGCGACGCCGACCGCTGCTTCGTCGTCGACGAGCGGGGCGAGGGCGTCCCGCCGTCGGCGATCACCGCCCTGGTGGCGGTCCGGGAGCTGGCCAAGCACCCCGGCTCCACGGTGATCCACAACCTGATCACCTCGTGGTCGGTCCCGGAGGTCGTACGCGAAATGGGCGGCATCCCGGTCCGTACCCGGGTGGGGCACTCCTTCATCAAGGAGGAGATGGCCCGCACCGGAGCGGTCTTCGGCGGCGAGCACTCCGCGCACTACTACTTCCGCGACTTCTGGAACGCCGACACGGGCATGCTCGCCGCACTCCATGTGCTCGCGGCGCTCGGCTCGCAGGACGGTCCGCTGTCGGAGCTGGTCGCGCAGTACGACCGCTACGCCGCCTCCGGTGAGATCAACTCCAGGGTCGACGACCAGGCCGGCCGGGCCGCCGCCGTCAAGGAGGCCTTCGCGTCCCGCAAGGACGTGACCACCGACGAGCTGGACGGCCTGACCGTGGCGGCCGAGGACTGGTGGTTCAACCTGCGGCCCTCGAACACCGAGCCCCTGCTGCGGCTGAACGTGGAGGCACGGGACGAGGCGACCATGGCCAAGATCCGTGACGAGGTCCTCGCGCTGGTCCGCGGCGCCTGACGCCGTACGCAGTGCGTCCCGGGGCGGCCGCGCCGCTCCGGGACGCACTCCAGAACGAGCCGCACCCCACCCCCCGGCGGTAGGCTGACGACGCTTGATCCGCTGGATTTTCCGATCCGCATCCCGAAGGGACACCGCTGTTATGCCGCTCGAAGCCGGCCTCCTGGAGATCCTCGCCTGCCCGGCCTGCCACGCACCGTTCGACGACCGCACGGCAGCCGACACACCCGAGCTGATCTGCACCGGCACGGACTGCGGCCTGGCCTACCCCGTACGGGACGGCATCCCCGTCCTCCTCGTCGACGAGGCGCGCCGCCCGGCGTAGGCAGAGCCTGTGCCTGCCGGCCGTACAGCGGCCTGTGTGCGCACCCGCCGGACGTACGTCCCACCGGCCGTACCCCGACTGGTCACCCACAGGACGGCTGGGCGTCGCCAGGAGGTACGCCTGAGGGCCGAGCGTCAGGTGGTACGCCGGACGCCTGGTCACAGCGACGGAGCGCGGTCGTACGCCGACCGTCCCTGTCACCACAACCGCACAGCCGCACCCCCCGCCCGCGTACGGCGATCGGAGGCCCAACCCCATGCTCGACGAGTCGCTCCTGGACACGCCGGACGCTCTCGCCCGCGCCGACCGCCGAGGTCTTCTGCGCGGCGCCGCCGAAGCCGGGGCGCGCGTACGCACCGCGGCCCGGCACGCCGCCGAGGCCGGTATCGCCGAGCTCACCCCCGAGGGCCGCCCGCGCGCCGTCCTCGTCGCGGGCTCCGGCACCGCCGCCTCCGCGGTCGCGGACCTGATCGGCGCCCTGGCCGGCGCCTCTGCCCCCGTCATCCGGCTGGCCCCCACCGGCGTGGCCCACGCCGCGGGCGCCCTGCGCTGGGCGCTGCCCGGCTGGGCCGGTTCGGTCGATCTGCTCCTCATCGTCACCACCGACGGCAGCGAGCCCGGCCTTGCCCAGCTTGCCGAGCAGGCCTACCGCCGCGGCTGCACCGTCGTCGGCGTGGCCCCGCAGCGCTCTCCGCTCTCCGAGGCGGTCGACGGTGTCCACGGCATGGTCGTGCCGCTGGCCACTGCCCCCTACGAGCCGTACGACGAGACGCAGGCCTCGGCGGGTCCCGGCGCACTGTGGGCGCTGTTCACCCCGCTCCTCGCGCTCCTCGACCGCGTCGGCCTGATCGAAGCGTCCCCGGAGGCGCTCGCCAAGGTCGCCGACCGCCTCGACCACACCGCCGAACGCTGCGGCCCCGCCATCGCCACGTACAGCAACCCGGCCAAGACGCTCGCCGCCGAGCTCGCCGACAGCCTCCCGCTGATCTGGACCGAGGGCGCGGGCGCAGGCCCCGCGGGGCGCCGTTTCGCCTCCGTACTGGCCGAGCTCGCCGGGCGCCCCGCCCTGGTCGCCGAGCTCCCCGAGGCGCTGCCCGCCCACGGAGTCCTTCTCGTGGGCGACTTCGCGGCCGGCGCCGACCCCGAGGACTTCTTCCGCGACCGCGTCGAGGAGCAGCAGGCGCTGCGCGCCCGCGTCGTCCTGCTGCGGGACCAGCCGGCGGGCGGTCTGACCGCGGCACCTGCCGCGCGGGAACTGGCGCTCGGCCATGACACGCCGATCAGCGAGCTCGAACCGGAAGAAGGCACGCAGTTGGAGTCGATCGCCGAACTGCTGGCCGTGACCGACTTCGCCGCGGTGTATCTGGCGCTCGCGGATTCGAGCGACCAGCCGTAGCACGCAGGACCCGTGCCGGTACCCGTGCACGTCCCTGCACCCGTACCTGTACCCCGTACCCGTACACGTACCTGAGAAGGACTCGGAACGATCATGGATCGCCTTTCCAACACCGTGCGCCCCTACGCCTGGGGGTCCACGACCGCCATCCCGGAGCTGCTCGGCGTCGCCCCCACCGGCGAGCCGCAGGCCGAGATGTGGATGGGCGCCCACCCCGGAGCCCCCTCCGGCACCGACCGCGGCCCGCTCAGCGAGCTGATCGACGCCGATCCCGTGCGTGAACTGGGCGCGGAGGCCGTCGAGAAGTTCGGCCCGCGCCTGCCGTTCCTGCTCAAGCTCCTCGCCGCCGGCGCCCCGCTCTCGCTCCAGGTCCATCCCGACCTCGCACAGGCGAAAGAGGGATACGACGCCGAGGAGCGCGCCGGCATCCCCATGGACGCGCCGAGCCGCAACTACAAGGACGCCAACCACAAGCCCGAACTGATCTGCGCGCTCACGCCGTTCGACGGTCTGTGCGGCTTCCGCGAGCCCACCGAGGCCGCCGATCTGATCGCGGCTCTCGACGTCGACTCGCTCAAGCCCTACGTCGACCTGCTGCACGCCCACCCCGAAGAGGCCGCGCTGCGCGAAGTGCTGACCGCCGTGCTCAGCGCCGATCCGCAGGAGATGGCGGCCACGGTGACCGAAGCGGCCGCCGCCTGCGAACGTCTCGGCGGCGGCTACGCCCCGTACGCGTCGATCGCACACCACTTCCCCGGTGACCCCGGCGTCATCGCCGCCATGCTGCTCAACTACGTCCAACTGCAGCCCGGCGAAGCCCTGTTCCTCGGCGCCGGTGTCCCGCACGCCTATCTCAACGGCCTTGGCGTCGAGATCATGGCCAACTCCGACAACGTGCTGCGCTGCGGACTGACACCCAAGCACGTCGACGTCCCCGAACTGCTGCGCATCGTCCGCCTCGAGGCCGCCGACCCGGGCGTGCTGCGCCCCGAGGCGTCACCGACCGGTGAGGAACTCTACGACACCCCGATCGACGAATTCCGGCTCTCCCGCTATGTCCTGGCCCCCGGCGCCGAACCCCGTGACCTCACCGCGCACACCCCGCAGATCCTGCTCTGCACGACAGGCGGCGTGACGGTCGGCGAGCTGACCCTGACACCCGGGCAGTCGGCCTTCGTGCCGGCCGGGGAAAAGACGGAGATCTCGGGCACGGGCGGCGGTCCCGGCACCGTCTTCCGCGCAACGGTGGTGGTCTGAGACAGTGCCGCCTTCCGGTGCTGCAACAATGGCGCACCGCAAAGACCGGGCAAAGGAACTGGACCGCCCGGACGACGTACGAAGGGACACCCGGCACACATGAGCGCGTCAGGCGGCACCAAAGCGATCGTGGCGGCCCTCGCCGCCAACCTCGCCATCGCGGCAGCGAAGTTCGTCGCGTTCCTGTTCAGCGGCTCGTCGTCGATGCTGGCGGAGAGCGTCCACTCGCTCGCGGACTCCGGCAATCAGGGACTGCTTCTTCTCGGCGGCAAGAAGGCCAAGCGTGAGGCGACCCCCCAGCACCCCTTCGGCTACGGGCGCGAGCGCTACATCTACGCCTTCCTCGTGTCCATCGTGCTCTTCTCGGTCGGTGGCATGTTCGCGATCTACGAAGGCTACGAGAAGATCAAGCACCCGCACGAGATCACGGACTGGTACTGGCCGATCGGCGTCCTCGTGTTCGCGATCATCGCCGAGTCGTTCTCCTTCCGGACCGCCATCAAGGAGTCCAACCCCCTGCGCGGCCAGCTGACCTGGACCCAGTTCGTCCGCCGCGCCAAGGCCCCCGAGCTGCCGGTGGTCCTGCTCGAGGACCTGGGCGCGCTGGTCGGTCTGTTCCTCGCGCTCGGCGGCGTCGGCCTGGCGCTGCTCACCGGCAACGGCGTCTGGGACGGCATCGGCACCCTGTGCATCGGTGTGCTGCTCATCGTGATCGCGCTCGTCCTCGCGGCCGAGACGAAGTCCCTTCTGCTGGGCGAGGCGGCCGGCACGGACGACGTCGAGAAGATCAAGGCCGCGATGGTCGACGGTGACACGGTCACCCGCATCATCCACATGCGCACGCTCCACCTCGGGCCCGAGGAACTGCTGGTCGCCGCCAAGGTCGCGGTCCAGCACGACGACACGGCCGGTGAGGTCGCCGAGGCGATCAACGCCGCCGAGGACCGCATCCGCGCGGCCGTGCCGATCGCCCGGGTGATCTACCTGGAGCCGGACATCTACAGCGAGGCGGCGGCTGCGGCGGGCACCAACCCGAGCAAGTCCCCGGGCGGCCCGGCGCCGGCCCCGGACGGCGACCACTGACACCGACCGCGTACCTGCGAAGGCCCTCTGCCCCGGCAGGGGGCCTTCTGCGTACCGCATACGAGGATGACGCTCGGCATCACGCCCAGGCATACGGCCCCGCGGCACCGCCGTCGGGCGGGCCCCCTTCACCGGCCGGCCCCCGAACCGGCACGCGTGCACCGGCCCGCGCCTCGGATTCGTGCAACTCCTGCGTAGGGCCCGCACCTTGCCCAGACATGAGCGGCGTCTGTCGGACCGGGGACCGACGCGCGAACCCTCCCGCGGCACCGGCCCGCTCACCACTCGTTTCCTGAAGAGGTCCGCCTCTCCCGCATGGGCGGGCTGGGGTCGGCTGCTCCGATCGGTGTAGATTCGTGACCAGTCAGACGTCGCTGCTGATGGCGGTCGGGCGGTCCCGCATGGACCGGCCGAGGGAGAGAGGGCCTCCGACGGACTGCACTGCGAGCACCCGGGCATCGGCATGCCGTCATGCCGTCGTATTGCGGAGCAGTCCAGGCCCCAGGTCATCGCAGAGCCAGCCGTACCCACCCTCGAACCACACCACGAGGAGCAGTTCGCATGTCGACTGTCGCCACCGGCCAGGACTTCAAGGTCGCCGACCTTTCCCTCGCCGCCTTCGGCCGCAAGGAGATCACCCTCGCCGAGCACGAGATGCCCGGCCTGATGTCGATCCGCAAGGAGTACGCGGAGCAGCAGCCGCTCGCCGGCGCCCGGATCACCGGCTCCCTGCACATGACCGTGCAGACCGCGGTGCTCATCGAGACGCTGGTCGCGCTGGGTGCCCAGGTCCGCTGGGCGTCCTGCAACATCTTCTCCACCCAGGACCACGCCGCCGCCGCCATCGCGGTCGGCCCGAACGGCACCCCGGAGAACCCCCAGGGCGTCCCGGTCTTCGCCTGGAAGGGCGAGACGCTGGACGAGTACTGGTGGTGCACGGAGCAGGCGCTGACCTGGCCGAACACCCCGACCGGCGGCCCGAACATGATCCTGGACGACGGCGGCGACGCCACGCTCCTGGTCCACAAGGGCGTCGAGTTCGAGAAGGCGGGCGCGGTTCCCGACCCCTCGACGGCGGACAGCGAGGAGTACGGCCACATCCTGCGCCTGCTCACCCGCACGCTGGGCGAGAGCCCGCAGAAGTGGACCCAGCTCGCCTCCGAGATCCGCGGCGTGACGGAGGAGACCACGACGGGTGTGCACCGTCTGTACGAGATGCACCGTGACGGGACGCTGCTGTTCCCGGCGATCAACGTGAACGACGCGGTCACCAAGTCGAAGTTCGACAACAAGTACGGCTGCCGGCACTCGCTGATCGACGGCATCAACCGGGCGACGGACGTGCTGATCGGCGGCAAGACCGCGGTCGTGTGCGGTTACGGCGACGTGGGCAAGGGCTGTGCGGAGTCGTTGCGCGGCCAGGGTGCGCGGGTGATCGTCACCGAGATCGACCCGATCTGCGCGCTGCAGGCGGCGATGGACGGCTACCAGGTGACCACGCTGGACGAGGTCGTCGAGACGGCGGACATCTTCATCACCACGACCGGCAACAAGGACATCATCATGGCCTCGGACATGGCCAGGATGAAGCACCAGGCCATCGTCGGGAACATCGGCCACTTCGACAACGAGATCGACATGGCCGGTCTGGCGCAGCTGCCGGGCATCGTCAAGGACGAGGTCAAGCCGCAGGTCCACACCTGGACGTCCCCGGACGGCAAGGTGCTGATCGTGCTGTCCGAGGGCCGGCTGCTGAACCTGGGCAACGCGACCGGGCACCCGTCGTTCGTGATGTCCAACAGCTTCGCCGACCAGACCCTGGCGCAGATCGAGCTGTTCACGAAGCCGCAGGAGTACCCGACCGACGTGTACGTGCTGCCCAAGCACCTCGACGAGAAGGTCGCCCGGCTCCACCTCGACGCCCTCGGCGTCAAGCTAACCACCCTGCGCCCGGAGCAGGCGTCGTACATCGGCGTCGAGGTCGAGGGCCCGTACAAGCCCGACCACTACCGCTACTGACCGATCGTGCCGACCGCCGCCGATCCACCACGGATCAGCAGTCGGTCAGCAGATGATCGCCCCTAGCCTGCTGCTGACGCGCGCAGCAGCAGGCACCAGCGGTACCAGGCAGGCCCCCGCACCCCCGTGTCGGGGGCCTGCCCCGTACGCCCCTCGCACGGCTTTGGCCAGGACATCTCTCCACGCCCCGTGCCTCACCGCACAAGGACGTCAACGCCCCCATGCCCCGCGGCCGTTATTCGCTCCACGATCCGCACGATCGCACCCCCCTCGGCGAGGAACACTTCCAATGCGCCCCCGGTCCCTCCGGCTGGCGTTACGTCTCCAGAGTCACCACCTCCTCCGGCGAGGACGCCGGCTCCGTCGATCTGGCCCTCGACGACCTCGGCCGCCCCATCCGTCTCGAAATGCACGCAGCAGGCTGGCAGGTGCGCGGTGCCGCGCTGGACGGCGTCACCTGGGTCCGCACCGACCCACCCGGCACCCATGCCACGGAAGGCAATGTCCGCGCCCATGCCTTCACCGGCACCTCCCCCGCCTTTCTTGTCGCCACTGCCCGCCTGCTGCGCCTCACCCCCCAGGCCCCGGCGACCCGCGTACGCCTGGTCGCCTTCACGGACCCGGTCCTCGCCCCCCGCACGATCGACCAGTCCTGGGCCCTGGTGAAGAGTGAAGCGCACGCCACTGACAACGGCCTGCTGAGTGTGGACGAATACCAGGTCAGCGCCCTGGACACAGGGGAGCAGCACACCGTGCACATCGCCGGGGACGTGGTCCTTGCGGCACCGGGCATCGAGCTCGAGGATCTCGAATCCCCGCCCTCGGTCTTCCCCTGATCTCTGACAACTCCTCCACCTGGCTACGCGGGCGGGGCGAACCCCGTGCCGGCCACCGGGGCCTGCTCGTTCCCACCCGCCTTCGCACCGGCCGTGCCACCCGCGTAGGGCGTCGCCGTGGGCGTCCGGGCCTCCGCCTCGGCCCCGGCGCCTGGTGCCGCCCACACCGCACCCCTTGCACTGGTTGCACCGGCATGGGCGCCGGCGCCCATGCCGGCCGCGGACGCAGACTCGGTTCCGCTCCCGCCCGCCCCGTGCCCGGTCCCGGACGCCGCTGCGGCCCCGGCGCTTCCCGAAGCGCGGAACGCGCGCCGGGCGTCACGGGCCTGCCGTTCGTTCACCACAGCCGCGAGATACGCCGCCGGCGGCACCCGCTCCGGGAGCGGCGCCCCGGTACGAGCCACGAGATCGTCGGCAAGCCGCTGCGCCATCGACCAACTGACGGCCGGGTCCAGCTGCCGCATCCGCGTCAGGTACTGCCGTATCGCGAGCCACAGATCATCGGGCACCCCCGACAGATCGAGCTGGGCGAACCGCCCGACCAACCACGGCGGCGGCAGCGGCACGCTCATCGCCCCGCGCGCCGCGGGCACCCGCTCACGTACCACCAGCGTCCCGGCGAACACATCCCCGATGCGACGCCCGCGCGCCGAGACGAGCGAGGCGATGCAGGCGACGATCCCGAATGTCATAAGGATCTCCACCACCCCCATCGCTCCCCGTACCAGCGCATGCCGGAACCGGATCGGCCCGCCGTCGTCCCGCACCACCCGCAGTCCGCAGGCCAGCTTCCCGAGCGAGCGCCCGTGACTGAGGGTCTCGACGGCTATCGGCGCTCCGACGAGCACCAGGAGAAACGTCGCGATCGACACGGCAGTCACGGCGGCTTCGTCCAACGACGCGGTCGCGAACGCCAGACCGATGGATATGAACAGATACGCCGTCCACACCACCACCAGATCGATGACCAGGGCGAGCGCCCGGCTCGGCAATTTGGCCGGCTGCAGGCCGAGTACGACCGCGTCCCCCGTCACAAGCCCGCTCACGGCTGCCGCCCTTCGTGTTTGTCGACCTTCCCTGCCCCTTGATCCCTCAGTCTGCCAAGCTGACCCGCAGCGTGCCGCAGTAGTACGGACCGTATGCACCCAGTGCCTGGAGCAGCAGCCGAACATGGACCTCGATGTCTTCGTGACCGCCCACCACGCCGAGTGGGACCGCCTGGACCACCTCCTGCGTCGTGGACGCCACCTCACGGGTGCCGAGGTCGACGAACTGGTGGCGCTCTACCAGCGCACGGCCACCCATCTGTCCCTCGTCCAGTCCAGCGCCCCGGACCCGACGCTGATCGCCAGGCTGACCCAATTGGTGGCCCGGGCGCGTGCGGTCGTCACCGGTACCCGGCGGGCGGGCTGGCGCGACGTGGTCCGCTTCTTCACCGCGGGTTTTCCCGCGGCTGTCTACCGCTCCCGCCACTGGTGGATACCGACCGCGGTCCTCTCAACGCTGCTGGCCGCGATCATCGGCTGGTGGATCGGTACGCACCCCGAGGTGCAGTCGGCGATCGGCGCTCCGGAGGAACTGCGCCGGCTGACCGCACCAGGCGGCGAGTACGAGACGTACTACTCGAGCCATCCGGCAGCCTCCTTCGCGGCCCAGGTCTGGACGAACAACGCCCAGGCCGCCGCCATGTGTCTCACGCTGGGTGCGTTCCTGTGTCTCCCGGTCATCTGGATCCTGTTCCTCAATGTCCTGAACCTCGGCGTCGGCATCGGCCTGATGTCGTCGGCCGGCCGTCTCGACGTCTTCCTGGGGCTGGTCCTCCCGCACGGACTCCTCGAACTCACGGCCGTCTTCGTTGCCGCAGGTACCGGCCTGCGGCTCGGCTGGACCGTGATCGACCCGGGCCCGCAGTCGCGCCGTACTGCCCTGGCCCAACAGGGACGCGCCGCCATCGGCATGGCCATCGGCCTGGCGGTCGTCCTCTTCGTCTCTGGCGTGATCGAAGGCTTCGTGACGCCTTCGGGCCTGCCCACCTGGGCGCGCATCACCATCGGGATCGTCGCTGAAACGGCGTTCCTCGCGTACGTCTACATCCTGGGCGGCCGGGCGGCTCGAGCAGGGGAGACCGGCGACGTCGACGCGGCCGACCGCAGCGCCGAGCTCCCGTCGGCCGCGTGATGTGCGGAGGACCGCCCTGACCTGCTAGTCTCCTCTTCGCCCACGAGACCGTTGACACGGGACGTGTGGGGAGGTAGATTTTAACGGTTGCCACGAACTGGACAGGTTCGGGCGTGAACGTTAAAGTCTCTCTCGCTCTCGACGGGAAACGAATTTCCGCGGAGCCTCTTCCGATTCCTTATCCGGAACACGAAGCCGATTCGCTCGGCTGAAATGCTTCTGATAACGTCGGACTCGCCGGAAAGGGAAATGCGAAAGCGTGGAACTGGAAAGTGCCCCGCCGGCCGGGAATCGGACACGAAAGAGTCTGATAGAGTCGGAAACGCAAGACCGAAGGGAAGCGCCCGGAGGAAAGCCCGAGAGGGTGAGTACAAAGGAAGCGTCCGTTCCTTGAGAACTCAACAGCGTGCCAAAAATCAACGCCAGATATGTTGATACCCCGTCCATCTTCGGATGGCAGGGTTCCTTTGTAGAAACACAGCGAGGACGCTGTGTGCGACGGGGACTATTCCTCCCTGTCGCACCGCTCTCGTGGTGTCGACCCGATTACGGGTAAACATTCATGGAGAGTTTGATCCTGGCTCAGGACGAACGCTGGCGGCGTGCTTAACACATGCAAGTCGAACGATGAAGCCCTTCGGGGTGGATTAGTGGCGAACGGGTGAGTAACACGTGGGCAATCTGCCCTTCACTCTGGGACAAGCCCTGGAAACGGGGTCTAATACCGGATAACACTGCGGGCCGCATGGTCTGCGGTTGAAAGCTCCGGCGGTGAAGGATGAGCCCGCGGCCTATCAGCTTGTTGGTGGGGTGATGGCCCACCAAGGCGACGACGGGTAGCCGGCCTGAGAGGGCGACCGGCCACACTGGGACTGAGACACGGCCCAGACTCCTACGGGAGGCAGCAGTGGGGAATATTGCACAATGGGCGAAAGCCTGATGCAGCGACGCCGCGTGAGGGATGACGGCCTTCGGGTTGTAAACCTCTTTCAGCAGGGAAGAAGCGAAAGTGACGGTACCTGCAGAAGAAGCGCCGGCTAACTACGTGCCAGCAGCCGCGGTAATACGTAGGGCGCAAGCGTTGTCCGGAATTATTGGGCGTAAAGAGCTCGTAGGCGGCTTGTCACGTCGGATGTGAAAGCCCGGGGCTTAACCCCGGGTCTGCATTCGATACGGGCAGGCTAGAGTGTGGTAGGGGAGATCGGAATTCCTGGTGTAGCGGTGAAATGCGCAGATATCAGGAGGAACACCGGTGGCGAAGGCGGATCTCTGGGCCATTACTGACGCTGAGGAGCGAAAGCGTGGGGAGCGAACAGGATTAGATACCCTGGTAGTCCACGCCGTAAACGTTGGGAACTAGGTGTTGGCGACATTCCACGTCGTCGGTGCCGCAGCTAACGCATTAAGTTCCCCGCCTGGGGAGTACGGCCGCAAGGCTAAAACTCAAAGGAATTGACGGGGGCCCGCACAAGCAGCGGAGCATGTGGCTTAATTCGACGCAACGCGAAGAACCTTACCAAGGCTTGACATATACCGGAAAGCATTAGAGATAGTGCCCCCCTTGTGGTCGGTATACAGGTGGTGCATGGCTGTCGTCAGCTCGTGTCGTGAGATGTTGGGTTAAGTCCCGCAACGAGCGCAACCCTTGTTCTGTGTTGCCAGCATGCCCTTCGGGGTGATGGGGACTCACAGGAGACCGCCGGGGTCAACTCGGAGGAAGGTGGGGACGACGTCAAGTCATCATGCCCCTTATGTCTTGGGCTGCACACGTGCTACAATGGCCGGTACAATGAGCTGCGATGCCGCGAGGCGGAGCGAATCTCAAAAAGCCGGTCTCAGTTCGGATTGGGGTCTGCAACTCGACCCCATGAAGTCGGAGTTGCTAGTAATCGCAGATCAGCATTGCTGCGGTGAATACGTTCCCGGGCCTTGTACACACCGCCCGTCACGTCACGAAAGT
Organism: Streptomyces sp. NBC_00390; assembly: GCF_036057275.1. Classification (NCBI taxonomy): domain Bacteria; kingdom Bacillati; phylum Actinomycetota; class Actinomycetes; order Kitasatosporales; family Streptomycetaceae; genus Streptomyces; species Streptomyces sp. NBC_00390. The sequence goes on from NZ_CP107945.1 coordinate 5,187,226, forward strand.
CGGTAACACCCGAAGCCGGTGGCCCAACCCCTTGTGGGAGGGAGCTGTCGAAGGTGGGACTGGCGATTGGGACGAAGTCGTAACAAGGTAGCCGTACCGGAAGGTGCGGCTGGATCACCTCCTTTCTAAGGAGCACTTCTTACCGGCCCTCGGGTCGGTCAGAGGCCAGGACATCGGCGAACGTCCGATGCTGGTTGCTCATGGGTGGAACGTTGATTATTCGGCGCACTTGACCGTCTTTTCTTCCTAGTACTGCTCTTCGGAGCGTGGAACGGCAGGGGAGCGGCGAGGGCGCCTGGCGCGCTGTTGGGTGTCTGAGGGTGCGAGCGTTGCTCGCCCTTCGCGATGCCGGCCCCGGTGAACTCGTCCTTTGTGGGCGGGGTGGCGGGTGGCTGGTCGTTGCTTGAGAACTGCACAGTGGACGCGAGCATCTGTGGCCAAGTTTTTAAGGGCGCACGGTGGATGCCTTGGCACCAGGAACCGATGAAGGACGTGGGAGGCCACGATAGTCCCCGGGGAGCCGTCAACCAGGCTTTGATCCGGGGGTTTCCGAATGGGGAAACCCGGCAGTCGTCATGGGCTGTCACCCGCTGCTGAACACATAGGCAGTGTGGAGGGAACGAGGGGAAGTGAAACATCTCAGTACCCTCAGGAAGAGAAAACAACCGTGATTCCGGGAGTAGTGGCGAGCGAAACCGGATGAGGCCAAACCTACGACGTGTGAGACCCGGCAGGGGTTGCGTCGTGGGGGTTGTGGGATCTCTCTTTTACGGTCTGCCGGCCGTGAGACGAGTCAGAAACCGTATGGATAGGCGAAGGACATGCGAAAGGTCCGGCGTAGAGGGTAAGACCCCCGTAGCTGAAATTCATGCGGCTCGTTTGAGAGACACCCAAGTAGCACGGGGCCCGAGAAATCCCGTGTGAATCTGGCGGGACCACCCGCTAAGCCTAAATATTCCCTGGTGACCGATAGCGGATAGTACCGTGAGGGAATGGTGAAAAGTACCGCGGGAGCGGAGTGAAATAGTACCTGAAACCGTGTGCCTACAAGCCGTGGGAGCGTCGCATGCAAGCTTGCTTGTATGTCGTGACTGCGTGCCTTTTGAAGAATGAGCCTGCGAGTTTGCGGTGTGTTGCGAGGTTAACCCGTGTGGGGAAGCCGTAGCGAAAGCGAGTCCGAACAGGGCGATTCAGTAGCGCGCTCAAGACCCGAAGCGGAGTGATCTAGCCATGGGCAGGTTGAAGCGGAGGTAAGACTTCGTGGAGGACCGAACCCACCAGGGTTGAAAACCTGGGGGATGACCTGTGGTTAGGGGTGAAAGGCCAATCAAACTCCGTGATAGCTGGTTCTCCCCGAAATGCATTTAGGTGCAGCGTCGTGTGTTTCTTGCCGGAGGTAGAGCACTGGATAGGCGATGGGCCCTACCGGGTTACTGACCTTAGCCAAACTCCGAATGCCGGTAAGTGAGAGCGCGGCAGTGAGACTGTGGGGGATAAGCTCCATGGTCGAGAGGGAAACAGCCCAGAGCATCGACTAAGGCCCCTAAGCGTACGCTAAGTGGGAAAGGATGTGGAGTCGCAGAGACAACCAGGAGGTTGGCTTAGAAGCAGCCACCCTTGAAAGAGTGCGTAATAGCTCACTGGTCAAGTGATTCCGCGCCGACAATGTAGCGGGGCTCAAGCGTACCGCCGAAGTCGTGTCATTGCAGTATGTACCCCCAACGGGGACTGTGATGGGTAGGGGAGCGTCGTGTGCCGGGTGAAGCAGCCGCGGAAGCGAGTTGTGGACGGTTCACGAGTGAGAATGCAGGCATGAGTAGCGATACACACGTGAGAAACGTGTGCGCCGATTGACTAAGGGTTCCTGGGTCAAGCTGATCTGCCCAGGGTAAGTCGGGACCTAAGGCGAGGCCGACAGGCGTAGTCGATGGACAACCGGTTGATATTCCGGTACCCGCTTTGAAACGCCCAATATCGAATCAGACGATGCTAAGGCCGTGAAGCCGCCCCTGATCTCTTCGGAGTGAGGGGGAGTGGTGGAGCCGCCGGCCCAGATCTGTAGTAGGTAAGCGATGGGGTGACGCAGGAAGGTAGTCCAGCCCGGGCGGTGGTTGTCCCGGGGTAAGGGTGTAGCCCGAGAGATAGGCAAATCCGTCTCTCATGCAGGGTGAGACCTGATGCCGAGCCGATTGTGGTGAAGTGGATGATCCTATGCTGTCGAGAAAAGCCTCTAGCGAGTTTCATGGCGGCCCGTACCCTAAACCGACTCAGGTGGTCAGGTAGAGAATACCGAGGCGTTCGGGTGAACTATGGTTAAGGAACTCGGCAAAATGCCCCCGTAACTTCGGGAGAAGGGGGGCCATCACCGGTGATGAGTCTTGCACTCTGAGCTGGGGGTGGCCGCAGAGACCAGCGAGAAGCGACTGTTTACTAAAAACACAGGTCCGTGCGAAGCCGTAAGGCGATGTATACGGACTGACGCCTGCCCGGTGCTGGAACGTTAAGGGGACCGGTTAGCTCTGTTTCGACAGGGCGAAGCTGAGAACTTAAGCGCCAGTAAACGGCGGTGGTAACTATAACCATCCTAAGGTAGCGAAATTCCTTGTCGGGTAAGTTCCGACCTGCACGAATGGCGTAACGACTTCTCGACTGTCTCAACCATAGGCCCGGTGAAATTGCACTACGAGTAAAGATGCTCGTTTCGCGCAGCAGGACGGAAAGACCCCGGGACCTTTACTACAGTTTGATATTGGTGTTCGGTTCGGCTTGTGTAGGATAGGTGGGAGACTTTGAAGCCTGGACGCCAGTTCAGGTGGAGTCGCCGTTGAAATACCACTCTGGTCGTGCTGGATGTCTAACCTGGGTCCGTGATCCGGATCAGGGACAGTGTCTGATGGGTAGTTTAACTGGGGCGGTTGCCTCCCAAAGGGTAACGGAGGCGCCCAAAGGTTCCCTCAGCCTGGTTGGCAATCAGGTGTTGAGTGTAAGTGCACAAGGGAGCTTGACTGTGAGACCGACGGGTCGAGCAGGGACGAAAGTCGGGACTAGTGATCCGGCGGTGGCTTGTGGAAGCGCCGTCGCTCAACGGATAAAAGGTACCCCGGGGATAACAGGCTGATCTTCCCCAAGAGTCCATATCGACGGGATGGTTTGGCACCTCGATGTCGGCTCGTCGCATCCTGGGGCTGGAGTCGGTCCCAAGGGTTGGGCTGTTCGCCCATTAAAGCGGTACGCGAGCTGGGTTTAGAACGTCGTGAGACAGTTCGGTCCCTATCCGCTGTGCGCGTAGGAGTCTTGAGAAGGGCTGTCCCTAGTACGAGAGGACCGGGACGGACGAACCTCTGGTGTGCCAGTTGTCCTGCCAAGGGCATGGCTGGTTGGCTACGTTCGGAAAGGATAACCGCTGAAAGCATCTAAGCGGGAAGCCTGCTTCGAGATGAGGACTCCCACCTCCTTGAGAGGGTAAGGCTCCCAGTAGACGACTGGGTTGATAGGCCGGATATGGAAGCCCAGTAATGGGTGGAGTTGACCGGTACTAATAGGCCGAGGGCTTGTCCTCAGTTGCTCGCGTCCACTGTGTCAGTTCTGAAGTAACGAACTCGCCAGACCCCCGTTTTGCGGGTGTCGGTCGGCTGGAGTTCGACATCTTCATAGAGTTTCGGTGGTCATAGCGTCAGGGAAACGCCCGGTTACATTCCGAACCCGGAAGCTAAGCCTTTCAGCGCCGATGGTACTGCAGGGGGGACCCTGTGGGAGAGTAGGACGCCGCCGAACAATCTTTAGCCTCAACCCCCGGACCCTGTCCGGGGGTTGAGGCATTTTTGCGTTCAGGGTCACGCGAAGTCGCTTGATGATCAGGCTCGCCGAGCCGCCTCGGGTGAGTCTTCAGAGGCGGCCGGCGGCCTTGAGCGCGAGATAGGCATCTGCGAGTGCAGGCGCGAGCTTGTCCGGTGTCGTATCGACGACGGTGACACCGTGTCGCTGGAGCTGTTCGGCCGTGCGACGGCGCTGGGACTGCGCCTGTGTGGCTGCAGCGGCGTCGTAGACCGCCTCGATGCTCCCCCGGCTGTGCGACATCTGCTCGATGTGCGGGTCGGCGACAGAGGCCACCAGCACCGTGTGGCGCCGGGTGAGCTGGGGGAGAACGGGGAGCAGTCCTTCTTCGATCGGTGCGGCATCGAGGCTCGTCAGTAGCACGAGCAAGGATCGGCGCGGGGCGTTCTGCAATGCGGCGGCACTCAGGCCCTGAGCGTCGGTCTCGACGAGTTCAGGCTCCAGCGGCGCGAAAGCGTCGACCAATGCGGGCAGGATTTCGCCGGCCGAACGGCCCTGAACTTGAGCACGTACGCGGCGGTCGTAGGCGAGCATGCCCACTCGGTCGCCCGCGCGGGACGCGAGCGCGCTGAGCAGCAGTGCCGCGTCCATGGCCGCGTCGAGACGTGGCACATCTCCGACGCGGCCGGCCGATGTCCGGCCTGTGTCGAGGACGATGAGGATGTGTCGGTCCCGTTCCGGACGCCACGTGCGTACGGCGACGGTGCTCCGGCGGGCCGTGGCCCGCCAGTCGATGGACCGTGTGTCGTCCCCGACGACGTAGTCGCGGAGGCTGTCGAATTCAGTGCCTTGTCCTCGGATCAGGACGCTGGTGCGGCCATCGAGCTCGCGGAGGCGGGCCAGCCGGGACGGCAGATGCTTTCGGCTGGTGAAGGGCGGCAGCACACGTACGGTCCAGGGAACGCGATGGTGTCCCTGCCGGGCGGTGAGGCCCAGGGGGCCGAACGAGCGGACGGTGATGCGCTCGGCCTGGCGGTCTCCGCGGCGGGAGGGGCGCAGGACGGTGGTGAGGCGTCGACGCTCTCCGGGAGGAACGACCAGCTGGTGCCGGGCAGATGCCTGCTCTGATCCGGACATCCAGCTGCTCGGCGGCCAGGCGTCGCGCAGCTGGGCCCGGAGCGGTCGGCCGGAGGAGTTGGTGACCGTGAGCTGGACCTCGGCGGCGTCACCCAGTCGAACGGATGTGTCACCGCTTCGGGTGAAACGGAGCGTTCGCACTGGCGCGGCGAGGGCGTAGTCGCACAGGATTGCGAGTGAGAGGGGCGCGTTCACAGCGAGCATTCCGGTCCAGCTCGGGGCCAGGATGCCTACGGGGAGAGAGCCGAGGGCGGCAAGGAGCGCGGTTCGTCCGGTGAGGGCCATGGGTGCCTCAGCGGGGGACGGGGACGTGGGCCAGGATCGCGGTGATGACGGAGTCGGCGGTGACTCCCTCCATCTCCGCCTCGGGCCGGAGCTGGATCCGGTGGCGCAGGGTGGGCAGGGCCAGCGCCTTCACATCATCGGGGATGACGTAGTCGCGGCCTGTGAGCCAGGCCCACGCGCGGGCCGTGGACAGCAGGGCGGTGGCGCCACGAGGGGAAGCCCCGAGGGTGAGCGAGGGGGATTCACGGGTGGCCCGGCAGATATCGACGATATAGCCGGTGATCTCGGCAGACACTGTGGTCTTGGCGACGGCGGCGCGGGCCGCTTCCAAGTCCGCGGGGCCGGCGACGGGGCGCAGACCTGCCGCTCCGAGGTCGCGGGGGTTGAAGCCCCCGGCGTGGCGGGCAAGGACGTTGATCTCGTCCTCCCGGGAGGGGAGAGGCACCGTCAGTTTGAGGAGGAAGCGGTCCAGCTGTGCTTCGGGGAGGGGGTAAGTGCCCTCGTACTCCACCGGGTTCTGGGTCGCGGCGACCAGGAAGGGGTCAGGGAGGGCGCGGGGTGTGCCGTCGACCGTGACCTGCCGTTCCTCCATCGCTTCCAGGAGCGAGGACTGGGTCTTGGGCGGCGTGCGGTTGATCTCGTCGGCGAGCAGGAGGTTGGTGAAGACCGGGCCGGGCTGGAAGGAGAACTCTGCGGTACGTGCGTCATAGACCAAGGAGCCAGTGACATCACTGGGCATCAGGTCAGGGGTGAACTGGACGCGCTTGGTGTCGAGTTGAAGCGATGCGGCCAAGGCACGGACCAGCAGAGTCTTGGCGACTCCGGGGACTCCTTCGAGGAGAACGTGACCGCGGCAGAGCAGGGCCACGACGAGCCCGGTGACAGCGGGGTCCTGGCCGACCACGGCCTTGGCGATCTCGGTGCGCAGTGCCTCCAGGGAGGTGCGGGCGCTGTCCGAGTGCTCAGCTGTCTCGGGGGTCGGGGCGCTCATGAAGTGCGTACCTCTCTTTCGAGGGCGTCGAGTTGGTCAGCCAGTTGGATGAGGGCGGTGTCATCGGCCGGAGCCGGGCCGAAGAGAAGGGCATGGATGTCCCGTTCTCCGGTGGGGAGATGGGTCGAGACCGCGGGCAGCAGGGTTTCGGGGGAGTGGGCGTCGACGAGGTGGACGCCGAGGATCGGGGCCAACCGGGTGCGGGTGGCGGAGCGCAGGGAGGCGGCCGCGCGGTCGCGGGCGTTCGCATTGCGATAGAGGCGGGCGCGGCCCTCGGTGGATTCCGAGGCGCGGACGGCGACCGGGAGCCGTTCCGTGACCAGCGGGCCGAGTCGGCGGGCGCGCCAGATGGCGGCGAGGGCGGCGGCGACAGCGAGTTGGAGTGTGCCCCAGAGCCAGCCGGACGGGATCAGATCGAGGAACGTGCTGCTGGCGTCCTCGTCACCCTCGTTGCCGCTTTCGGTTCCGGTTCCGGTGCCGTCCTCCTGGGTGGCTGAGGCATCGCTGAGTGAAGGGAGATACCAGACCAGTTCAGGGCGGGAACCGAGGAGTTGCAGAGCCAGGGAGGCGTTGCCGTGCTTGTCCAGACGTTCGTTGAAGAGGATGTTCGGGGAGCCGAGCAGCACGGTGTCGCCACCGTCGGCGGCGTCCAACCGGACCAGGGTGGGCAGTCCGCCGCTCGGGTAGCAGCTGTCGGCGCCGGGCGCATCGGTGTCGTAGCGCTCACCGCCGAGTTCGGCACTGCCCGCACGGTCGGCGGCCGGGTAGCTGCATCGAGGGTCGAGGGTCGACACCTTGGTCGGGGCGTCGGTGAACACGCCGGGAGCCAGGGTGTCGGCAGACGCCGGGCCGGCGGCCACCAGGACCATTCGTCCGCCGGACGCGTCCGCTGCCGTGTGCAGCACCTCCTGTTGACCCGTCGTCAAGAGATCGGGTGTGGCTACGAGAAGGGTGGTGTCGGGCCCGACGGCGTTCGCCGCCTCGTCGAGTGTGGTGACCACATGGGTGGAGACACCGCGGTCCTTGAGAAGTTCGGCGACGGCGCGGCTGCCGTAGGGGTCGGCGGAGCGGGGATCGAGGCGGCCGTGCTGGTCGCCGGAGTACAGGGCCGCGATCGCGATCCCGGCAGCGACAAGCAGCGCGAGTGCGAGCAGCGGGCCACGGACGCGGACCCATACCTGGCGGTTGCCGGGCGAAAGGGAGGTGGAGCCGGTGGCAACCTCGGTCATTCGGCTGCTCCTTGGGCCGCGTCGCTCAGCTGGGGCTTGGCGTGCTCCAGTTCGAGGTCCAGATCCCGCAGGGCTTCGTACGCGCGCCGGTAGCTGGTGCGGCCACCGTACGTGACGTCGTCGAACTCCCGGGCGCCTGCACGCAGTCCGGTCGCATGGGCGGGGAGGGCACGGCCGGCTTCGGCGGCGGCCTCGTCGGCGGTGCGACCAGGGCGTGGGTCGAGCAGGGTGCGCTCCTCGAGCGAGCGGACCAGGCCGCGCATGCGTTCCTGGACGGCTTGGTTCCAGCGACCCGCGGCGGCATGGGCCTCTGCGGCGGCGCGGTGCTGGTCGGCGCTGCGCGGGCTGTCCTCGAACAAGGCGTCCGAGGAGCCAGGAGTGCGTTGGGGGGTGCCCAGTCGCCACCAGAGGGCGGCGACCAGGCCGATGACGACGAGGATGATGACAACCAGCCCGAGCAGTCCCCCGGGAGCGACACCTGAGGCGGAGGAGAAAAGCCCGCCGACCCACTCCCAGAAGCGGTCGAGGCCGCGCTCAAGGAGGTTCGGGTCGTTCTCGTGGTACATCGGCTTGGACAACTCCCGCTCCGCCGCCTCGCGGGCGGGGAGTCGAGGAGTGTCCACCGGTACGTCGTCGCTTGCTCGGGTCAGCAGGTGTGCTGCCGTTGCGCCCCCCGCGAAGTGCATCCCGTCAGCCCCCGGCGGAGTGGTTGCCCGGCGGCTCGGAGCCGTAGCCGGAAACGCCCGCGGCCCGTGCGAGTTCGAGGTCCAGTGCCTCGCGGCGGATGCGCTGGTCGATGTAGAGGAGGACCGACACACCCGCCGAGATCGGGTAGGTGATCGAGGAGGCGATCACCGAGCCGATGCCGGTGATGATCAGGAACGGCCAGCCGAAGTCCGGATTGTTCCCCGAGAAGAGGTCGCTGAGGCTCTGGGAGTCGGCTGCGAAGCCGGCGATGGTGAACGGGATCGCGATGATCATGGTCACCAGGAAGGTGAGCAGCACCGTCAGCGCCAGGATTCCGAAGATCCGCCACCACGTGCCCTGGACCAGCTTGGCGGAGCGGCGCAGCGAAGTGATGACGCCGCCGCGTTCCAGCATGAGCGCGGGGGAGGCGAGGGCGAACCGGATCCAGAGCCAGACGATGACACCGCATGCGGCGATGCCGCCGGCCACGGACAGGGCGATGCCGGCGCCGCCGATGAGCAGGCCAGGGAGGACGCCGACGAACATGATGCCGGCGCACATGAAGGGCACCAGCAGGGTCAGGCCCAGCAGCTGAGGCAGCCGGGGGCGGGCCTCCCTCCAGGCGTCGGAGAGTGTCACGGGACGCCCGAGCACCGAGCGGCTGATCACCACGGTGAGTACGGCGGTGGTGAGAAGCGTGCCGATCACGGTGATGAGCAGTGTCGGGCCCAGCGCGATCAGGCTGGCCTGCATCGATTCGAGCGACTGCTCCAGCGCTTCCGAGGGGGTGGCGTCGGGATCGACATCAGGAGGCTCGGGGAGCAGATAACGCTCCACGAGGATGCTGCAGATCTGCGTGATGACGGAGACGGTGATCGTCACGCCGAGGACGGTGCGCCAGTGGGCACGCAGGGTGGACACGGCGCCGTCGAGGATCTCGCCCACGCCGAGCGGGCGCAGCGGAATGACACCGGGCTTGGCGGCCGGCGGCATGCCCCAGCCGCTGCCGGGCCGGCCACCGCCCCAGCCCGGAGGCGGTGGTCCCGGGACCGGGTGAGGGCCGGGACCGGTCGGTGCGGACCACTGTCCGGGGGGTGGCTGCTCGCTGGACCACTTCGAAGCGGGGCCGCTCTCGTCGGCGGGCTCGGACGGCCGGGGCACGCTGCTGTTGTGCCCTTCGGAGGGAGCCGATCCGGGCGAGGCCCAGCCCGGAGTGTCGTTCACAGTTGTCCACCTCATGCATTGGGGCCGGTTTGCGGAACCGGCGCGTTCATGGTGTTCGTACGGCCGTCGGGGCGGCCGGTTGGCAGCCATCGTGCCACGCGTCGGCTGCTGGTGGGCCAGGCCGTCTCGCACCTTCGTTCCTTCAATGTCGAAGGCTCAGCGGGCAGACTGGGCGGATGGACGATCAGTACGCACAAAGCCCGGCTGCGGGCGAGCAGTCGATGCTGCCGACGCTGCGCTGGGACGAGCCGCCCGAAGGCCCCGTACTGGTGCTTCTCGACCAGACCCGGCTGCCTGCCGAGGAGGTCGAGCTGCCGTGCACCGATGTTCCTGCGCTGGTACTGGCCATCCAGACACTCGCGGTACGCGGCGCGCCGGTGCTGGGCATCGCCGGTGCCTACGGTGTGGCGCTGGCCGCCGCGCGGGGCTTCGACGTCGAGGAGGCGGCGGTCCTGCTGGAGCACGCGCGGCCCACCGCGGTGAATCTGGGCTACGGGGTGCGGCGAGCGGTCGCCGCGTACCGGACGGCGCTGGCGAAGGGGGCGGACGTCGAGGAAGCGGCGCGTTCGGTACTCGCGGCGGCCAAGGCGCTGCACCGGGCTGACGCCGAGGCCAGTCGGCGGATGGCCGGGCACGGGCTGGCGCTCCTGGAGGAGCTGATGCCCGGCGGCGGGCACCGGATCCTGACGCACTGCAACACCGGGGCGCTGGTGTCGGGCGGGGAGGGCACGGCGTTCGCCGTCGCGCTCGCCTCGCACCGGGCCGGTCGGCTGCGGCGGCTGTGGGTGGACGAGACGCGTCCCCTGCTGCAAGGGGCGCGCCTGACCACGTACGAGGCGGCGCGCAACGGGATGTCGTACACACTGCTCACGGACAGTGCCGCGGGGTCGCTGTTCTCGGCCGGTCAGGTGGATGCCGTGCTGATCGGCGCCGATCGGATCGCGGCGGACGGCTCGGTGGCCAACAAGGTGGGCAGCTACCCTCTGGCCGTGTTGGCGAAGTACCACCATGTGCCGTTCATCGTGGTCGCGCCAACGACAACGGTGGATCCGGGTACCTCGGACGGGGCGTCGATCGAGGTGGAACAGCGGGCCGGGCACGAAGTGACGGAGATCGGGGTGCCGCGGTTCGACGCGGCCGGGATGGGCGGCGGTGGAGGGCTGTCGACGGCACCTCTGGGGACCCAGGCGTACAATCCCGCCTTCGACGTCACTCCGCCCGATCTGGTGACGGCGATCGTCACCGAGGAAGGTGTGTTGTCCCCGGTCACGAGGGGCGGAATTGCAGAGCTGTGTGTCAGGTCACGACAGGTAACGATTAGATAATGGGATGATGTCGACTATGAAGGGACGAGTCCTTGTCGTCGACGACGACACCGCACTGGCCGAGATGCTCGGGATTGTGCTGCGTGGTGAGGGTTTCGAGCCGTCGTTCGTAGCGGACGGCGACAAGGCGCTTGCCGCCTTCCGGGAGGCCAAGCCGGATCTGGTGCTGCTGGACCTGATGCTGCCCGGACGGGACGGCATCGAGGTGTGCCGGCTGATCCGGGCCGAGTCCGGGGTGCCCATCGTGATGCTCACCGCCAAGAGCGACACCGTCGATGTGGTGGTCGGGCTGGAGTCCGGCGCCGATGACTACATCGTCAAGCCGTTCAAGCCGAAGGAGCTGGTGGCCCGTATCCGGGCGCGGCTGCGGAGGTCGGAGGAGCCCGCGCCGGAGCAGCTGGCGATCGGTGATCTGGTCATCGATGTCGCTGGTCACTCCGTGAAGCGGGACGGGCAGTCGATAGCCCTGACCCCGCTCGAGTTCGACCTGCTGGTCGCGCTGGCGCGCAAGCCGTGGCAGGTGTTCACCCGTGAGGTGCTCCTCGAGCAGGTTTGGGGCTACCGGCACGCGGCGGACACGCGGCTGGTCAACGTCCATGTGCAGCGGCTGCGCTCCAAGGTCGAGAAGGACCCGGAGCGGCCGGAGATCGTGGTGACCGTGCGCGGTGTCGGCTACAAGGCCGGGCCGAGCTGACATGTCCATAGGCAGTGGTGCTCCGAAGCCCGGGGAGCCGGGAGTCCGTACGGAGCGGACTGCCGGACCGGGGCGCAGGCCCTCGCGACTCGGCCGTCTGCTCCATGGCGGCCCGCTTCTCCAGGACGGCGCGTCCGGCGGGCCGGTGCCCCGGCTTCTCATGCGCTGGGTGCGCCGCCCGTTGCTGCCCGCTGTTCGCCTGTGGCGGCGGAACATCCAGCTCAGGGTGGTCGCGAGCACGCTGCTGATGTCACTCGGTGTCGTGGTGCTGTTGGGCTTCGTGGTCATCGGGCAGGTGCGCAACGGCCTTCTCGACGCCAAGAGCAAGGCCGCGCAGAGCCAGGCGGCCGGCGGTTTCGCGGTGGCCACGGACAGGGCCAATGCCCCCTTGGGGCCCGGCGGCGCCGACGACGGCAGGAATACGCGCAACTCGTGGCGCCAGGACCTGGTGGTGCAGCTGGCCAGCGGTGGCCAGGGCGCGTTCAACGTGGTGGCGCTCAGCGCCGACGCCGAGGGCGGCGGCTCGAGCCGTGGACCTCGGACCTCGGGAGACGTGGACCCCGCCAGCATCCCCGAGAGCCTGCGGGAAGCAGTGGGGCAGGGGACGGGGACGTTCGAGACCTATTTGCGCATCCGGTACACCGATGATGTGCGTGAGCCCGAGCCCGGGCTGGTCGTCGGCACCCGGCTGAACGACATCGAGGGCAATCCGTACGAGCTGTACTACGTCTTCCCGCTGGCGCAGGAGGAGCAGTCCCTCAGTCTGGTCAGAGGCACGCTGGCAACGGCCGGCCTGTTCGTCGTGGTCCTGCTGGGTGCCATCGCCTGGCTTGTCGTGCGCCAGATCGTCACTCCTGTGCGGATGGCCGCGGGGATCGCCGAGCGGCTCGCCGCGGGCCGCCTGCAGGAGCGCATGAAGGTCACCGGCGAGGACGACATCGCCCGGCTGGGCGAAGCATTCAACAAAATGGCCCAGAACCTGCAGCTGAAGATCCAGCAGCTGGAGGAGCTCTCCAGGATGCAGCGGCGCTTCGTCTCCGACGTCTCGCACGAACTGCGCACACCGCTGACGACCGTGCGGATGGCCGCAGATGTCATCCATGAGGCGCGCAGAGACTTCGACCCGGTGACCGCGCGCTCCGCCGAGCTGCTCGGCGACCAGCTCGACCGCTTCGAGTCGCTGCTGTCCGACCTGCTGGAGATCAGCCGGTTCGACGCGGGAGCAGCCGCGCTGGAGGCCGAGCCGATAGACCTGCGCGAGGTCGTACGGCGGGTGATCGGCGGGGCCGAGCCACTGGCCGAGCGCAAGGGCTCCCGGATACGGGTGGTCGGCGACGAGCAGCCGGTGGTGGCGGAGGCCGATGCCCGGCGCGTGGAGCGTGTACTGCGCAATCTGGTGGTCAATGCCGTGGAGCACGGGGACGGCAAGGACGTGGTGGTCCGCCTGGCGGCAGCCGGCGGGGCCGTCGCGATCGCCGTGCGGGACTACGGTGTGGGACTCAAGCCGGGCGAGGCGACCCGGGTGTTCAACCGCTTCTGGCGGGCGGATCCGGCACGGGCCCGTACCACCGGCGGCACCGGCCTCGGCCTGTCCATCGCCGTCGAGGACGCCCGGCTGCACGGCGGCTGGCTGCAGGCGTGGGGCGAGCCGGGCGGCGGTTCGCAGTTCCGCCTGACCCTGCCCCGCACGGCGGACGAGCCGCTGCGCGGGTCACCGATACCGCTCGAGCCCGAGGACTCGAGGCAGAACCGGGAGCGGTCGGAGTCATCTGCGGGCCCTAAGTCCAGCGGGCACCGGCTGGCCTCCCTGCCGTCTCAGCCGGGCCCGGAGCTCGCTCCGCTGGGTGCCCCCCCGCGTAGGGCGCCGCATGGTGTGGACCCCGCGGCTCTGCCGGGCAGCGGCGCCCGTGTGGTGGCCAGGCCCGCGGCGGAGCGGGGCGAGGCCGCAGCGACACAGGTTTCTTCGGACCGGGAGGACACGACTCGTGGGCGCTGACCCCCGTCGTAACGGCCGCGTGGGCGTGCTGCGGGCATCCGCGCTGCTCGGCTGCAGCGCTGTGCTGCTGGCCGGCTGCGCCTCGATGCCGGACAGCGGTGACGTCCATGCGGTGAAGGCGTCCCAGCGGGCCGACACTCAGGTGCGGGTGTACCCGGTGCCGCCGCGCAAGGGCGCGACGCCCGACGAGATCGTCACGGGCTTCCTCGAGGCGATGACCAGTGACGACACCAACTTCGACACGGCGCGCTCGTATCTGACGCCCGCGATGTCCAAGAAGTGGAAGCCGGCGGCGAGCACCACGGTGCTGGCCGCCGCGCCGGACCCGGGAGCGCCGGTCGCCGGCGGCCGGGACAACCCCGGAATGAGCTACCCGCTGTTCGGTCAGCAGATCGCCACGGTGGACGCCAAGCACGCCTACCAGCCCATCACGCCGGCCGAGTACCGCAGGACCATTCATCTGTCGCAGCAGAGCGTGAAGGACAACGGCAAGGAGTGGCGGATCGACAGCCTGCCGGCCGGGCTGCTGCTCGGTGCGTCGGACTTCGAGCGCAACTACGCCTCGGTCAACAAGTACTACTTCGCGTCCGGGCGCAATGTGATGGTCGCCGACCCTGTCTACATCCGGCAGCGGATGGACCCGATCACCAGGATGGATCCGGTCACCCAGGCGGTCAGCGCGCTGCTGGAGGGCCCGACGAACTGGCTGAAGCCGGTTGTCGAGTCGCGGTTCCCCACCGGTACGGCTCTGAACCTGAAGGACGGCGTCAGATCGCTGTCGTTCGACGACCGCAACGGCCTGAAGGTGCCGCTCAACGACAAGGCGTCCCATGTGGGACGCCCGCAGTGCCTGAGGATGGCGGCGCAGATCCTGTTCACCCTCAAGGACGTCACCGCCGCCCGGGTGGAGCAGGTGGAGCTGCTGCGGCCGGACGGTACACAGCTGTGTGTCCTGACCAGCGGCCAGGCGGAGGAGTACGCGCCGGACCACGCCTCCGGCAGGCCGGACAACCAGTACTTCGTCGACAGCAAGAACCGGCTTGCGCTGCTGGCCGGCGGCGCCCGGGAGGTAGGCGAACCGCAGCAGGTGCCGGGCCCGTTCGGTGACGGCCGGCTGCAGATGAGCATGGTCGCGGTGGCGCGCGACGAACACACCGCGGCGGCGGTGGTCAAGGACAACAGCAAGCTGTTCACGGCATCCATCGCCTCCAACAGCGAGCCGGGCACACCGCTGGTGACCAGCCGCGGCGCCACGCGCGACAACCGGCTCTCCGCGCCCAGCTGGGACGGCCGGGGCGACCTGTGGGTGGCGGACCGCAACCCTGCGGATCCGACGCTGTGGCGGCTGGGGGGCGGCGAGGGCGAGCCCCAGGAGGTCAAGATCGTTCCGGGCCTGGACGGTGCCCGTATCGAGGCGCTGCGCGTTTCGGCGGACGGGGTGCGTATCGCGCTCCTGCTGACGAAGGACGGCAGGACCACGCTGCAGATCGGGCGCGTGGAGCGGCACGGCCCGCTGACCGAGCCTGAGGTGTCGGTGACGGAACTGCGTCCGGCCGCACCGCAGATGGAGACGGTCACGGCCGTGTCGTGGGCCGGTCCCAGCCGGTTGGTGGTGGTCGGCAAGGAGTCCGGTGGCGTGCAGCAGGTGCGCTACATCCAGACCGACGGTTCAAACCCGCCCAATGCGATCCTGCCCGGACTCAACCAGGTCAAGGCGGTTGCCGCCTCCGACGACGAGAGCCGTCCGCTGGTGGCGCACTCGGAGGAGGACGGCATCGTGCGGCTGCCGGCCGGTGCCAACTGGCAGACCCTGGTCGAGCAGGGGTCGTCGCCGGTCTACCCCGGATAGCCCTACCGGACCGCACCCCCTGTGGACAGCCGTTGTCCACAGGGGTGGAAGGGCGCTCCGGGCCGGGGCACAGTGGTCGCCATGCGGGGGTGGTGGAGCGAAATCACCGGTCTGGTCCTGCCCGTCGCCTGTGGCGGGTGCGGTGTGCCTCGTACGCAGCTGTGCGAGGTGTGCGCGGGCGCGTTGTACGGCGGCGTGGCACGGCGTGCCCGGCCGGTGCCGGAGCCCCGGGGGCTGCCCGTGGTGCATGCCGCGGCTGCCTACGGCGACGCGGTACGGGCGGTGCTGCTGGCGCACAAGGAGCGCGGTGCGCTGGGGCTCGCCGGGCCGCTCGGCACGGCGCTGGCGGGTGCGGTGCGGGCCGCTGCGCCTGAGGCCGGTCGTACGGGCGGGCCGCTGCTGCTCGTACCCGTGCCGTCGGCCCGGCGGGCGGTCAGGGCGAGGGGCCATGACGCGGCACTGCGTATCGCGCGTGCGGCGGCGGCGGAGCTGAGGCGTACGGGGACTCCGGCGACGGTCCTTCCGGTGCTGCGGCAGCGGCGCGCGGTGGCCGACCAGTCCGGTCTCACGGCCCGCCAGAGGGTCGCGAATCTGGCAGGGGCCCTGGGCGTACGGGCAGGGGGCGAAAGGCTGCTGGCGGGCGGCCGGACCGTGCTCGTGGACGATCTGATGACGACCGGTGCCTCACTGGTGGAGGCGGCCAGGGCACTGAGTGCCGCATTTCCCCACGGCTTTCCCGGATTCGCACAGCTGAGCGCCGCAGTGGTCGCCGTTCCTCCGCTGTCATGGGAAATAAACCGGAACTGACGGGGAACTCGCAACGTTGCAGGTAGTGAGAGAGCAAAAACGCCTGATCGGAGGTATGTGCTGGTAGCGGGTGCCGACACCCGTCCGGGCGAGCTATGTTCGGTTGTGAGGAATGGCGAGCGCCGTGCCTCGGTGAATGCACTGCCGTGTTTCCGGTCAGGGATTCGAGGCAGCGAGAACCTTGAAGTTGGTGGGGTGGAGATCTTGTCCACTGGGGAGGAGGAGGTGAAAGTCGCCAAGTCCGAGGCTCCGGTGACCACCGGAGCCTGGTGCAAGAGGGAGATGCTCCGCAGCGAGTGAGCGTGCGGAGTGATCCGGGAACGGAGTTCTGCGTGGACATCGT
This sequence comes from Streptomyces sp. NBC_00390, assembly GCF_036057275.1. Taxonomy (NCBI): domain Bacteria; kingdom Bacillati; phylum Actinomycetota; class Actinomycetes; order Kitasatosporales; family Streptomycetaceae; genus Streptomyces; species Streptomyces sp. NBC_00390. The sequence continues at coordinate 5,203,567 of NZ_CP107945.1, forward strand.
CGTCAAGGGCCGCAAGACCGAGGTGCCCGAGCGGTTCCGCAAGCACGTGGCCGAGAAGCTGAAGCTGGACAAGATCCAGAAGCTCGACGGCAAGGTGATCAGCCTCGACGTCGAGGTGTCCAAGGAGCACAACCCGCGGCAGGCCGACCGTTCCGACCGCGTGGAGATCACACTTCACTCGCGTGGCCCGGTGATCCGGGCGGAGGCCGCGGCCGGCGACCCGTACGCAGCGCTTGACATCGCCACCGGCAAGCTGGAGGCGCGGCTGCGCAGGCAGCACGACAAGCGCCACACGCGCCGTGGCAACGGCCGCATCCCGGCCGCGGAAGTGGCCGATGTCGTGCCGGGCGTGGCGGAGTTGAACGCCAATGGACGGCCCATCACCGAAGAGGCGGCGGATTCCGTTCCCACCACCAGGCTGGGCTCGCTCGAAGTGCAGGGCGAAGGGCCGCTGGTGGTACGCGAGAAGACCCATACCGCAGCACCCATGTCGCTCGACCAGGCGCTCTATGAGATGGAGCTGGTCGGGCACGACTTCTATCTGTTCGTCGACTCCGAGACGAAGCAGCCCAGTGTCGTCTACCGACGGCACGCCTATGACTATGGCGTCATCCACCTGGAGACCGATCCGCTGGCCGGTCCCGAGGCGGGCGGCGGCGCCGGAGGTGCACTCGGCGGCTGACCCCGTCAGCAGAACATGCGGTGCCCCTGGAGCGCCCTGTGCGCTCCAGGGGCACCCCCGTGCCACCACAGAATCACCGCACCGGTGCCCGGGCATGAAAGCATGGCGTGGCAAGCCAACCGATGCGCTGTGGACTCGCGTTGGCAGCTGACAACGTGATCTTCGTCCACGGCCTTAGGGGGAGGAACGATGGCGGACAGCTTCGGTCCGGTGCATCACCACCACGCGGGCGGCCAGAGTGATGGACGTGCCGACTCCGAGGAGGACACCGGCGCGTCCCGCAAGGAGCCGATCCGGGTTCTCGTCGTGGACGACCACGCGCTGTTCCGGCGAGGCCTCGAGATCGTCCTCAAGCAGGAGGAGGACATCCAGGTCGTCGGCGAGGCGGGCGATGGGGCGGAGGCCGTGGACAAGGCCGCGGATCTGCTGCCCGACATCGTGCTGATGGATGTGCGGATGCCCAAACGCGGTGGCATCGAGGCATGCACGGCCATCAAGGAGGTGGCCCCCAGCGCGAAGATCATCATGCTGACGATCAGCGACGAGGAAGCCGACCTCTACGAGGCGATCAAGGCGGGTGCGACCGGCTACCTCCTCAAGGAGATCTCCACCGACGAGGTGGCCACGGCCATTCGCGCGGTGGCCGACGGTCAGTCGCAGATCTCTCCCTCGATGGCCTCCAAACTGCTCACCGAGTTCAAGTCGATGATCCAGCGCACCGATGAGCGCAGGCTGGTGCCCGCCCCCCGGCTGACCGACCGGGAGCTCGAGGTGCTCAAGCTCGTCGCGACGGGCATGAACAACCGGGACATCGCCAAGGAACTGTTCATCTCCGAGAACACCGTGAAGAACCACGTGCGCAACATCCTGGAGAAGCTGCAGTTGCACTCCCGGATGGAGGCCGTGGTCTACGCGATGCGGGAGAAGATCCTCGAGATCCGCTGACCGGCCGGTGCCGGCACCCGCGGCGCTGCGGCGCCGGGTGCCTGCTCAGGCGCTGTGCTCAGCCAAGGGCCTTGACCAGGTCCGGCATGAGCTCGGGACGGTCCATCCGCTCGATCCGTACGGAATCGCAGCCGACCCACTCCGCGGCCTCCCGCAGCGCCTGGGCCATCGGCGCCACCGCCTTCGGGGTGTCCAGGGACACCTGGCGTGCCACCAAGGTCGTGCCCTCACGCGCCGGGTCGACGCGGCCCAGCAGCTTCCCGCCCGCGAGCAGAGGCATCGCGAAGTATCCGTACACCCGCTTCGGCTTGGGGACATACGCCTCCAGCCGGTGCGTGAATCCGAAGATCCGCTCGGTGCGCGCCCGTTCCCAGATGAGCGAGTCGAACGGCGAGAGCAGGGTCGTGCGGTGCCGGCCGCGCGGCACGGAGGCGAGCGCCTCGGGGTCCGCCCAGGCGGGCTTGGACCAGCCCTCGACAGCCACCGGCACCAGACCGGAGTCGGCGACCACCGAGTCGAACTGCTCGCCCTTGAGTCGGTGATAGTCGGCGATGTCCGCGCGGGTGCCCACCCCGAGCGACTGCCCCGCGAGCCGGACGAGCCGGCGCAGGCACTCGCGGTCGTCCAGGTCGTCGTGCAGGACGGCGTCCGGGATCGCCCGCTCGGCCAGGTCGTACACCCGCTTCCAGCCCCGGCGCTCGGTGCACACCACCTCGCCGTACATCAGCGCGCGCTCGACGGCGACCTTCGAGGCGGACCAGTCCCACCACTCCCCGCCGTTCTTCGCGCCGCCCAACTCGGTGGCGGTCAGCGGACCTTCGGCCCGCAGCTGCTTGATCACCGCGTCGTACGCGTCGTCCGGCAGCTCGTGGTACCACTGCGGCCGCGAGCGGTAGGCGCGGCGGCGGAACGCGAAGTGCGGCCATTCCTCGACGGGCAGGATGCAGGCCGCATGCGACCAGTACTCGAAGCTGTGACCTTCCGTCCAGTACGCATCCTCGACCGTCCGGCGGCCCACCGCGCCGAGCCGGGCGTACGGAATCAGCTCGTGCGAGCGCGCCAGGACAGAGATCGTGTCCAGCTGTACGGCGCCGAGATGGCGCAGCACGGCCCGCACCCCTCCGCGCCGGTCGGGCGCGCCCAGGAATCCCTGGGCGCGCAGCGCTATGCGGCGGGCCTCGACGTCGGACAGTTCGGCGGCGGGAGGCGGCTGCGTCGTCATGTCCCGCACGATAGACGGCCGCACTGACAGTCGAGCCCGCACTCGTTGGCGCGCGGGCAGCACCGCGCGGGCGGCGCTTGGGCAGCCGGTCCGGTCAGGACGTCGCGGGCAGATACGGGTGCGCGCCGGTCAGGCCCAGATCGGAGGGAAGCAGAGCGCCGACCCAGGCGTCACGCAGCGTGTCCTTGTTCATCAGCGCCGCCCGCAGTTCGCCCTCGATCCGGAACCCGGCCTTCTCGGCGACAGCGCGTGAGCCGATGTTTCCCACCTCGGCCCGCCATTCCAGGCGGGTCGCGCCCAGCCGCATGAAGGACCAGTGGGACACCGCGGCCACGCTCTCCGCCATCACCCCGCGCCCGCGGTGTTCCTTGCCCGTCCAGAAGCCGATCTCCCAGGTGCCCGAGAATGTACGCAGAGTAACTGCCACCGAGGCCATCAGCGGGCCGCCCTCGCGCGGCAGCACCGCGAACGTGCACATCGTGCTGTTGTGCCAGCCGTCCGGCACCATCTGCTCGACGAAATCCACCGCGTGCTGCCGTGCGTACGGCGAAGGGACCGTCGTCCACCGCTGAATGTCCGGATCCTGACAAGCTTGGTATACAGCCTCCGTGTCCTCGGCCGTGAACGTACGCAGCAGCAGGCGCTCGGTGGTGAGTGTGATCGGCTCCATGACCGGATTGTGGTCATGTCCATGGGGCCGATGCGAGCACTTTTGGCCTCTTCGCGGCACCTTCCGCGGTTCCCGTGCGTTCTCATGGCGGGTGACAGCAGGCCTGGGTGACGACGGACCTCCCGACTCGGCGGGGTCCTCGCTTACGATGGCCGTTGCGGTGGGGACCACCTGCCGTGCCCGTGCCAGTGTCCATCAAACGACCCAGTGCCAGGCCCGACCGGCAAGGAGACCAGCCTCAGTGTCCGTCTTCAACAAGCTCATGCGTGCAGGCGAAGGCAAGATCCTGCGCAAACTGCACCGCATTGCGGACCAGGTCAACTCCATCGAGGAGGACTTCGTCTCCCTCTCCGACGCCGAGTTGCGGGCGCTCACGGATGAGTACAAAGAGCGCCACGCCAACGGCGAGAGCCTGGACGACCTGCTCCCCGAGGCGTTCGCGACCGTCCGCGAGGCCGCCAAGCGCGTCCTCGGCCAGCGTCACTACGACGTGCAGCTGATGGGCGGCGCCGCCCTGCACCTCGGTTACGTCGCCGAGATGAAGACCGGTGAGGGCAAGACCCTCGTCGGCACGCTCCCGACCTACCTCAACGCGCTGTCCGGCAAGGGCGTCCACCTGATCACGGTGAACGACTACCTGGCCGAGCGCGACTCCGAGATGATGGGCCGCGTCCACAAGTTCCTCGGCCTGTCCGTGGGCTGCATCCTCGCCAATATGACCCCGGCGCAGCGCCGTGAGCAGTACAACTGCGACATCACGTACGGCACCAACAACGAGTTCGGCTTCGACTACCTGCGCGACAACATGGCGTGGTCCAAGGACGAGCTCGTCCAGCGCGGCCACAACTTCGCGGTGGTCGACGAGGTCGACTCGATCCTGGTCGACGAGGCGCGTACGCCGCTGATCATCTCCGGCCCTGCCGACCAGGCCACCAAGTGGTACGGCGACTTCGCCAAGCTGGTCACCCGCCTGACCAAGGGCGAGCCGGGCAACCCGCTCAAGGGCATCGAGGAGACCGGCGACTACGAGGTCGACGAGAAGAAGCGCACGGTCGCCATCCACGAGAGCGGTGTCGCGAAGGTCGAGGACTGGCTGGGCATCGACAACCTCTACGAGTCGGTGAACACCCCGCTCGTGGGCTACCTGAACAACGCCATCAAGGCGAAGGAACTGTTCAAGAAGGACAAGGACTACGTCGTCATCGACGGCGAAGTCATGATCGTCGACGAGCACACCGGCCGTATCCTCGCCGGCCGCCGCTACAACGAGGGCATGCACCAGGCGATCGAGGCGAAGGAAGGGGTGGACATCAAGGACGAGAACCAGACCCTCGCCACGATCACCCTGCAGAACTTCTTCCGCCTCTACGGCAAGCTGTCCGGAATGACCGGTACGGCCATGACGGAGGCCGCCGAGTTCCACCAGATCTACAAGCTCGGCGTCGTCCCGATCCCGACGAACAGGCCGATGGTCCGTCTGGACCAGTCCGACCTGATCTACCGCACCGAGGTCGCCAAGTTCGCCGCGGTCGTCGACGACATCGTCGAGAAGCACGACAAGGGGCAGCCGATCCTGGTCGGCACCACCTCGGTCGAGAAGTCCGAGTACCTCTCGCAGCAGCTGAACAAGCGCGGTGTGCAGCACGAAGTCCTGAACGCCAAGCAGCACGACCGGGAGGCGACGATCGTCGCCCAGGCGGGCCGCAGGGGCGCCGTCACCGTCGCCACCAACATGGCCGGCCGCGGTACGGACATCAAGCTCGGCGGCAACCCCGACGACCTCGCCGAGGCGGAGCTGCGCCAGCGCGGCCTGGACCCGGTCGAGCATGTCGAGGAGTGGGCCGCGGCGCTGCCCGCCGCGCTGGAGCGCGCCGAGGCGGCCGTCAAGGCCGAGCACGACGAGGTCAAGGAGCTCGGCGGTCTGTACGTGCTGGGCACCGAGCGGCACGAGTCGCGGCGTATCGACAACCAGCTGCGCGGTCGTTCCGGCCGTCAGGGCGACCCGGGCGAGTCCCGCTTCTACCTGTCGCTCGGCGACGACCTGATGCGGCTGTTCAAGGCGCAGATGGTCGAGCGCGTGATGGCCATGGCCAACGTGCCGGACGACGTCCCGATCGAGAACAAAATGGTGACGCGCGCGATCGCGTCGGCCCAGTCGCAGGTCGAGCAGCAGAACTTCGAGACGCGTAAGAACGTGCTCAAGTACGACGAGGTGCTCAACCGGCAGCGCGAGGTCATCTACGGTGAGCGCCGCCGCGTCCTGGAGGGCGAGGACCTGCACGAGCAGATCCGCCACTTCATGGACGACACCATCGACGCCTACATCGAGGCCGAGACCGTCGAAGGCTTCGCGGAGGAGTGGGACCTGGACCGCCTGTGGGGCGCGTTCAAGCAGCTCTACCCCGTGAAGGCGTCGATCGAGGAGCTGGAGGAGGCGGCAGGCGACCGGGCCGGTATCACCGCCGAGTTCATCGGCGAGTCGATCAAGGAAGACATCCACGAGCAGTACGACGAGCGCGAGAAGCAGCTCGGCTCGGAGATCATGCGCGAGCTCGAGCGCCGTGTCGTGCTGTCGGTCCTGGACCGCAAGTGGCGCGAGCACCTCTACGAGATGGACTACCTCCAGGAGGGCATCGGCCTGCGCGCAATGGCGCAGAAGGACCCCCTGGTCGAGTACCAGCGCGAGGGCTTCGACATGTTCACCGCCATGATGGAAGGCATCAAGGAGGAGTCCGTCGGCTACCTGTTCAACCTGGAGGTCCAGGTCGAGCAGCAGGTCGAGGAGATCCCGGTGCAGGACACGGCGGAGAAGACGTCGCTGGCCAAGCAGGACGCCGTGCCTGCGGGCGCCGGCCGGCCGGAGATCCGTGCGAAGGGCCTGGACGCCCCGCAGCGTCGCGACCGGCTGCACTTCTCGGCTCCGACGGTGGACGGCGAGGGCGGCATCATCGAGGGTGACCTCGTCGACGACGACGGCTCGGCACGGTCCGAGTCGGACGGGATGACGCGCGCGGAGCGGCGCAAGGCGCAGAAGGGTGCCAGCCGGCGCCGCAAGAAGTAGGCGTGCGCGGTGAGTACCACATGAGGGCCGGGGCCGGACACCGAGCAGGGTGTCCGGCCCCGGCCTCTTGCGTATCCCGACACGCGGCTCGGTCCTGGTGGTCGTGGGTGAGCAGCTTCTTTGCATCGGCCGCGCTCGCGACGAGCGCTGAGCCGCCAGGACGAGGAGCAGTTCGTCACGGTCCTCGGCTCTCCACGACGTGCCCTCCGGCACGCCGGGCCAGTGCGGGCAAGGCGCCAGGCGGGTGGACGGGGGCGTCTGGCGCCCTTTGCTGCCCCCGGGAGGGAAGAGGCCCGGCCGGGCCGGACCGGGCGGCCTGACGGCCGCCCAGTGGGCGCGGTCGTACCGGTCCGCGGGTCCGATCGACCCGACCGGGCCCGGTGCCGGCCGGGTCGACGGTGAAGTCGCCCCGTCCGCCGGCTCCGAGCCGACTCCGCCTCGCCCGGGCGGGTGTTCCCGCCGTGTGCCCGGTCCGGTCCGGGAGGGACCGGTCGCTCCGCCCTCTGGGTGCGTGCCCGGTCCCGTCCGTGTCCTTGGTGTGCGGCTCTGGGGCCCGCCCGGGACTGGGGCGCCCGTCCACTTGGGATCAGGCCGGGTGCCACTCGGCCCCGCGCGTCCCTTCGTGGCCGGCGGGGGCCGGCCGGGGCCCGCCCCGGTCCGGTGCGGGGTCCGTTCCACCGGGTGCGGCCGGGTGCTCCGGTGCGAGCCGTCCACCTGGTGTCCCTCCGAGGGCCCCGGCGCAGGTCCGGTGCGGCCCCGTTCTCTCGTGTACCCAGGTCAGCCCGCCCCCGTCCGTTCGCCGCCCAGTTCCACCGCCGCGCAGCGCCAGCGCAGGTCCCGGCCCTGTTCCAGGCGGAAGGCCATTGCGCTGACCCGGTCGCCCGAGCCGATGCGGGCGAAGGCCTCGATCACGCCCGGGCCGGGGTGGAACTCGCCGCAGTGGCGGATCACCGGGGTCACCCGGTCCACCGGGCGCAGGGGTGCTCCTGGGGCGAGACGGACCAGCTGGTCGTACGCCTCGCCGATCGTGTGGCCGAGCATCCAGTGCACCGGCCGGCGGCCGCTCAGCACCGCCAGCAGACGGTCGGCGAACCAGTAGTGCGGTTTGTGCTGCCTGCTCCGGGCGCGTGTCAGTGCTGCCGCCGCTGCCACGGCCGGCCGGTTCTGGTCACGTCGTCCTGCGGGCCGGGTCCTGTCCATGCAGATCGCCCCCGATGTGCCGGTCCCGGAATGAGTACCGGGAGGTAACTTCGTTGGTGATCTTCTACGGCGTGCTCCGCGCCGCCGCAACGCGTGCATCCCCTTCGCGGACCGCGCCACAGGATTCACCTATCAGGGTGACCGGAACCCGTACCGGCCCTTGTCGCACGGGCATCCAAGGGGGTGCGGTGTGGACGGTGCACAAAGGCGGCGGCGGCACCCGGAAGGGGTACGCCGCACGTATCCTGAGGGCGTCTCCCGACTACGAAAGCGGCCATCCATGCGCGTCTACGTCCCCCTGACCCTCCCCGGTCTTGCACAGGCGTACAAGGCGGGCGAACTGGCTCCCGGCCCGCTGACCGCCTACGCCGTCACGCCGGCACTGCGCGAGTGGTACGTCTCCGACGACATCGAGGAGCTCGAGTACGCCGCGCTCAACCGCGCCGCCGCCGCCTCGCTGCGCCTGCTCGCCGGCGTCCCGGACGCCCCCCGCCGCCGCGTGGTCGTCGCCGTGGACGTACCGGACCAGGACGCCGTCGCCGACCCCGACCGCGCGCTCGACCCCGCAGCGCTCGGCGAGGTTCGGATCGCCGCCGCGGTGCCGATGGCCAAGGCGGCCGCGGTCCATGTCGACGCCGACGACGCGGTGGCCGACGTCCTTGCCGCGGTGGATGCCCTGGGCGCCGCCGACCACGGTGACGAGGACGCCCGCTTCACGGTCGACGGCGCCGAGGACCACGAGCTGCTCTGGTACGGCGTGCAGGAGATCCCGAACATCGTCGGCTGATCCACGGCAGGCCCTGGCCGCCACGGGTTGTCGGAGCCACCCGGTACGGTTTTCACATGGGGAAGCACAGCACGCACCTGGTCTGGGACTGGAACGGCACACTGCTCGACGACATCGGCGCGGTCATCTCCGCGACCAACGCCGCCTTCGCGGAGATCGGTCTGGAGCTGATCACGCTCGAGCGCTACCGCGAGCTGTACTGCATCCCGATTCCCCGCTTCTACGAGCGGCTGATGGGCCGGCTGCCCACCGAGGCCGAGTGGGCCGTCATGGACGAGGCCTTCCATCGGCACTACACCGAGCACCGCATCGGCTGCGGTCTCACCGACGGGGTCGAGGACCTGCTGCGCGAGTGGCAGCGGGCCGGCCGCAGCCAGTCGCTGCTGAGCATGTACGGGCACGAGCAGCTGGTCCCGGTCGTGCGGGGATACGGCATCGAGAGCCACTTCATCCGCGTCGACGGGCGCACCGGCCCGTCCGGCGGCACGAAGGCGCTGCACATGGAGCGTCATCTGAAGGCCCTGGACGGCGCCGCCGTCCCCGGCCGCACCGTGGTCATCGGGGACGCCGTCGACGACGCGCTCGCGGCCGCGCACGTCGGTGCGCGGGCCGTGCTCTACACCGGCGGCTCGCACAGCAGGGCCAGCCTGGAGTCGGTGGGCGTGCCCGTGGTGGACACGCTCGCCGAGGCCGTGGAGGAGGCACTGCGTCTCGCCGCATGACGGCGTGCCAGGAGCACCGCCTCGGTGGGGAGCGCAGAAGCGCACCCCGCCGACAGGGCCTAGGTGACCGGCGACTTCGCGCGCAGCACCTTGATGAACTCACGCATCCACGCCGGTTGGTCCGGCCAGGCCCGCGACGAGATCAGCGTGCCGTCCACGACCGCCTCCGCGTCCTGGAAGGACGCCCCTGCCGCCTGCATGTCCAGCTCCAGCGCCGGGTACGCGGTGACCCTGCGCCCTTCGAGGCTGCCGATGGCCGCCGTCAGCAGCGGGCCGTGGCAGATCTGCGCCACCGGTTTGTCGGCGTCGAAGAAGGCCTTGAGGATCTTGCGCAGTTCCGGGTCGTTGCGCAGATACTCCGGAGCCCGCCCGCCCGGGATCACCACTGCGGCATACTGGCCGGGGTCGACCTCCGAGAAGCCCAGGTCCGCAGGCCAGGTGTAGCCCGGCTTCTCGGTGTAGGTGTCGAAACCCGGCTCGAAGTCGTGCACGACGAACCGCAGCTTCTTACGGGTGGGTGCCGCGATGTGCACCTCGTACCCCTCCTCCAGCAGTCGCTGGTAGGGGTAGAGGACCTCCAGCGACTCCGCGGCATCCCCGGTGACAATCAGGATTTTCGTGGTCATGGCTGCTCCCGGTGTTCGGGCTGTCGACGGTGTCCGTGGTGCCCCAGATCAAACGTGCACCGCCGTCGGATGCTTGCCAAGTGGGCTTTTGTCGCTGTCCAGAGTGTCAAACTTCGGACCCCGCTTTTGTACACATACGGCTCATGACGGTTCGGGGGTGCGGGGCGATAGCCTGGACCCGTGATCAGCGCGATATGCCATGGGGGCAGCGAAGCCCCCTCGAGGCACCGCCCCGCGACAGCTGGGGGACCGCGCCCGGAGCGCCACAGCGCCCGGGCGATCGCTGATCGTCTCTGTCCGACCCGTCCGCCAGAAATGGCCGGAACCGGCTCGGGCATCTCTCACCGCGGCATAACGTCGAATCCGACCGGAGACCCCGCGTCATGGCGTTGCGCCGCACATTTCACCTACGTCACGCAACGGCGCGCGACAGGAGCCAGAGGACATGCAGACCAAGCTGGACGAAGCCAAGGCCGAGCTGCTCGCACGGGCTGCCCGGGTAGCTGAGAACAGCCCGGTCGGGGGGCACCTTCCGACTGGGGCCGAGCAGGGGAAGCGTCCCGACCGGGACACTTTGCTCTCCTATCTCCAGCGCTACTACCTGCACACCGCTCCCGAGGACCTCACCGACCGCGACCCGGTCGACATTTTCGGTGCGGCGCTTTCCCACTACCGGCTCGCCGAGAACCGCCCGCAGGGCACGGCGAACGTCCGGGTGCACACGCCGACCGTCGAGGAGAACGGCTGGACCTCCAGCCACTCCGTCGTCGAGGTCGTCACCGACGACATGCCCTTCCTCGTCGACTCGGTCACCAATGAGCTCTCCCGGCAGGGCCGCGGCATCCATGTCGTGATCCACCCGCAGCTGGTGGTCCGCCGCGATCTGACCGGCAAGCTGATCGAGGTGCTGCCGGACGGGAGGAACACCGAGGACCTGCCGCACGACGCGCTCGTCGAGTCCTGGATCCATGTCGAGATCGACCGCGAGACCGACCGCGCCGACCTGAAGCAGATCACCGCCGATCTGCTGCGCGTCCTGTCCGACGTCCGCGAGGCCGTCGAGGACTGGGAGAAGATGCGCGACTGCGCCCTGCGCATCGCCGACCAGCTGCCGGACGAGTCCCTCGCCGACGATCTGAACGCGGAGGAGGTCGAGGAGGCGCGCGAGCTGCTGCGCTGGCTCTCCGAAGACCACTTCACCTTCCTCGGATACCGCGAGTACACGCTCACCGAGAACGACGCGCTGGCCGCCGTGCCCGGCACCGGGCTCGGCATTCTGCGCTCCGACCCGCACCACAGTGAGGCCGAGGACCACCCGGTCTCCCCGTCCTTCAGCAGGCTGCCCGCCGACGCCCGCGCCAAGGCCCGCGAGCACAAGCTGCTCATCCTCACCAAGGCCAACAGCCGGTCCACCGTGCACCGCCCCAGCTACCTGGACTATGTCGGCGTCAAGAAGTTCGACGAGCAGGGAAATGTGATCGGCGAGCGCCGGTTCCTCGGTCTGTTCTCGTCAGCCGCGTACACCGAGTCCGTGCGCCGTGTGCCCGTCGTGCGCCGCAAGGTCGACGAGGTGCTGAAGGGCGCCGGCTTCTCGCCCCACAGCCACGACGGCCGTGACCTGCTGCAGATCCTCGAGACCTACCCGCGCGACGAGCTCTTCCAGACCCCGGTCGACAAGCTGCGCGAGATCGTCACCAGCGTGCTGTACCTGCAGGAGCGCCGCCGGCTGCGGCTGTACCTGCGCCAGGACGAGTACGGCCGCTACTACTCCGCGCTCGTCTACCTGCCCCGCGACCGCTACACCACCGGCGTCCGGCTGCGGATCATCGACATCCTCAAGGAGGAGCTCGGCGGCACCAGCGTCGACTTCACGGCCTGGAACACCGAGTCGATCCTGTCCCGGCTGCACTTCGTCATCCGCGTCCCGCCCGGCACCGAGCTGCCCGATCTCACCGACGCCGACACCGAGCGCATCGAGGCCCGGCTGGTGGAGGCCGCCCGCTCCTGGGCCGACGGCTTCGCCGAGGCGCTCAACGCCGAGTGCGGCGAGGAGCGCGCCGCCGAGATGCTGCGCCGCTACGGCCACGCCTTCCCCGAGGGCTACAAGGCCGACCACTCGCCGCGCGCCGCGGTGGCCGACCTGGTCCACCTGGAGCAGCTGCGCCACAGCGACAAGGACTTCGCCCTGTCGCTGTACGAGCCGGTCGGCGCGGCGCCGGGCGAGCGCCGGTTCAAGATCTACCGCATGGGCGACCAGGTCTCGCTCTCCGCCGTGCTGCCGGTCCTCAACCGCCTCGGCGTCGAGGTGATCGACGAGCGTCCCTACGAGCTGCGCTGCACCGACCGTACCCATGCCTGGGTCTACGACTTCGGCCTGCGGATCCCGCTGCCCGCCGGCAACGGCGGCGACTACTTCGGCGACGACGCCCGCGAGCGCTTCCAGAACGCGTTCGCCGCGGTGTGGACCGGTCAGGCGGAGAACGACGGCTTCAACTCCCTCGTCCTGGGCGCCGGGCTCACCTGGCGGCAGGCCATGGTGCTGCGCGCGTACGCCAAGTACCTGCGTCAGGCCGGTTCGACCTTCAGCCAGGACTACATGGAGGACACCCTCCGTACCAACGTCCACACCACGCGGCTGCTGGTCTCGCTCTTCGAGGCCCGGATGTCGCCGGAGCGGCAGCACGCAGGCACCGAGCTGACCGACGGTCTGCTCGAGGAGCTGGACGGCGCGCTCGACCAGGTCGCCTCGCTCGACGAGGACCGGATCCTGCGGTCCTTCCTCACCGTCATCAAGGCCACCCTGCGGACGAACTTCTTCCAGAGCGCCGGCGATGGAGGCAGCAAGGGGCAGGCGGCGGGCGGCGAGCCGCACGGCTATGTGTCGATGAAGTTCGACCCGCAGGCGATCCCGGACCTGCCGGCACCCCGCCCGGCGTTCGAGATCTGGGTCTACTCCCCGCGTGTCGAGGGCGTCCACCTGCGGTTCGGCAAGGTCGCCCGCGGCGGTCTGCGCTGGTCCGACCGGCGTGAGGACTTCCGTACGGAGGTCCTGGGCCTGGTCAAGGCGCAGATGGTGAAGAACACCGTGATCGTGCCGGTCGGCGCGAAGGGCGGCTTCGTCGCCAAGCAGCTCCCGGACCCGTCCGTGGACCGTGACGCGTGGCTGGCCGAGGGCATCGCCGCGTACAGGACCTTCATCTCCGCGCTGCTCGACATCACCGACAACATGGTCGGCGGCGAGGTGGTCCCGCCGGCCCAGGTGGTCCGCCACGACGAGGACGACACGTACCTCGTGGTCGCCGCCGACAAGGGCACCGCGTCGTTCTCGGACATCGCCAACGAGGTCGCCGTCTCCTACGGCTTCTGGCTCGGCGACGCCTTCGCGTCCGGCGGTTCGGCCGGATACGACCACAAGGGCATGGGCATCACCGCCCGCGGCGCCTGGGAGTCGGTCAAGCGGCACTTCCGGGAGCTCGGCCACGACACCCAGACCCAGGACTTCACCGTCGTCGGCGTCGGCGACATGTCCGGTGACGTGTTCGGCAACGGCATGCTGCTGAGCGAGCACATCCGCCTGGTGGCCGCCTTCGACCACCGGCACATCTTCATCGACCCGGACCCGGACGCGGCCGTCTCGTACGCCGAGCGCCGCCGGCTGTTCGAGCTGCCCCGCTCCTCCTGGGCCGACTACAACAAGGAGCTGCTGTCGGCCGGCGGCGGCATCCACCCGCGTGCGGCCAAGTCCATTCCCGTCAACGCGGCGATGCGCACGGCGCTGGGCATCGACTCGGGCGTCACCAAGATGACGCCGGCCGAGCTGATGCAGGCGATCCTCAAGGCCCCCGTGGACCTGCTGTGGAACGGCGGCATCGGCACCTACGTCAAGGCGCACACCGAGACGCACGCCGACGTCGGTGACAAGGCGAACGACACCATCCGCGTCAACGGCGAGGACCTGCGGGTCAAGGTCGTCGGCGAGGGCGGCAACCTGGGGCTGACCCAGCTCGGCCGGATCGAGTTCGACCGCAACGGCGGCCACATCAACACCGACGCGATCGACAACAGCGCCGGTGTGGACACCTCCGACCACGAGGTGAACATCAAGATCCTGCTGAACGGCCTGGTCACGGACGGCGATCTGACGGTCAAGCAGCGCAACCAGCTGCTCGCGAAGATGACCGACGAGGTCGGCGCGCTCGTGCTGCGCAACAACTACGCGCAGAACGTGGCCCTCAGCAACGCCGTCGCGCAGTCGCCGTCGCTGCTCCACGCCCACCAGCGCTACATGCGGCGCCTGGAGCGCGACGGGCATCTGGACCGGTCGCTGGAGTTCCTCCCCAGCGACCGCCAGATCCGTGAACTGCTCAACACGGGCAAGGGGCTGAGCCAGCCCGAGCTGGCGGTCCTGCTCGCCTACACCAAGATCACGGTGGCGGACGAGCTGATCGGGACGTCCCTGCCGGACGACCCGTATCTGCGCCGGCTGCTGCACGCCTACTTCCCCAAGCCACTGCGCGAGCAGTTCCCCGACGCGGTCGACTCGCATGCGCTGCGCCGTGAGATCGTCACGACCGTGCTGGTCAACGACACCGTGAACACCGGTGGTTCGACGTTCCTGCACCGCCTGCGCGAGGAGACCGGGGCGTCGATCGAGGAGGTCGTGCGGGCACAGACCGCGGCGCGCGAGATCTTCGGGCTCGGCGCGGTGTGGGACGCCGTCGAGGCGCTCGACAACAAGGTCGCGTCCGACGTTCAGACCCGTATCAGGCTGCACTCCCGCCGCCTCGTCGAGCGCGGTACGCGCTGGCTGCTGGGCAACCGACCGCAGCCGCTGGAGCTCGCCGAGACGATCGGCTTCTTCGCCGATCGGGTGGAGCAGGTGTGGGCCGGGCTGCCGAAGATGCTGCGCGGCGCGGACCTGGAGTGGTACCAGAACATCCTGGACGAGCTCACCGGCGCGGGCGTCCCGGAGGAACTCGCGCTGCGGGTGGCCGGGTTCTCGTCCGCGTTCCCGACGCTCGACATCGTCGCGATCGCGGACCGCACCGGGCAGGAACCTCTGGCTGTCGCCGATGTGTACTACGACCTCGCGGACCGGCTGAGCATCACCCAGCTCATGGACCGGATCATCGAACTGCCGCGGTCCGACCGCTGGCAGTCCATGGCCCGCGCCGCAATCCGCGAGGACCTGTACGCGGCACACGCGGCACTGACGTCGGACGTGCTGAGCGTGGGCAACGGCAGCTCCACCCCGGAGCAGCGGTTCAAGACCTGGGAAGAGAAGAACGCGGCGCTGCTAGGCCGGGCGCGGTCGACGCTGGAGGAGATCCACGACTCGGACATGTTCGACCTGGCGAACCTGTCGGTCGCGATGCGGACGATGCGCCAGCTGCTGCGGACGCACGGCTAGTACGTGGTCGACCGAGGGGCGCCTCGCACCGGAACCCGGTGCGAGGCGCCCCTCGGCGCATCGGCCCAGGCGGGCGCCGTCCGTACGTCGGCACCGGTTCCTGCGGCCGGGCTGCGTGGGGCGGGGAGGGCGGCGTCGGTTCGGCCCCTCGCGGGAGGGGGAGCGTCTGGTGCGCGCGGCGGCGACGCCCGCGGGGGCGCCCGGACCGTGCGCGCCGGTCGCGGGCGGCGGGCTTCCGGGGCGGTACCCACCGGGCCACTCGGCGTTCCAGTCGGTGGAGCGGTGCGGCTCGGCGCGGGCGAGCGCCGGGTGCGGGTGCGACCGCGGGTGCGTTGCCTGCCGGGTGGCGGTCCGGTGCTTCGGCGGCGCGGCCGGGCTGCGTGGGGCGGGGAGGGCGGCGTCGGTTCGGCCCCTCGCGGGAGCGGGTGCGTTGCGGTCCGGGCGGTGGCGGCGGTGTGGTTCTCCGTGCGGTGGCTGTGCTGTGGGTCCGGGGCGAGCAGGTGTGCGGTGGCCGCCGGGTGCGTTGCCTGCCGGGTGGCGGTCCGGTGCTTCGGCGGCGCGGCCGGACTGCGCCGGACGAGGACGGCGGCGTCGGTTCGTTCCTCGCGGGCAGTCGCGTTGCGGGCCGGGCCCCGGCGGCGGCGCGCGCGAGCAGACGTCCGCGGGGCCGGACGGCCGTGTCACCCCAGGCCGGGGCAGCCGCCCGGCGGGGGTCAGGAGTCGCCGCGCATCCTCCGCAGCCAGCCCGATGCCCTCGGGTCCTTCGGTGCCGGTGCCGCCATGCGGGCGGTTCGTTCGATGGCGGTCACGGCCGAGGCGATCTGCTTCGGGAGCCGGCCCGCGAAGCCGCCGCTGCCCATGTCGCTTCCCACGGCCCGGTGGCACAGCCCGGCGATCTCCGCGGCCGACGGCCTGTCCTCCGGGCCGGCCGCGAGCGCCGCGGCCAGCACCACGCGCAGCGCCGCCGGATGGGCGCTCAGGTCCGGGGGCTCGTGCGCGGTGCCGGCGATGCGGGTGGCGAGCACGAAGCCGCCGCCCTCGCCGTACGGGTGGCGCCCTGAGGCCGCCTCGGCGGCGACCAGGCCGAGCGTGAACACGTCCGACGCGGGGGTGAGCGCGCGCCCCAGGGCGTGC
The DNA here is from genome assembly GCF_036057275.1 of Streptomyces sp. NBC_00390. Lineage (NCBI taxonomy): Bacteria > Bacillati > Actinomycetota > Actinomycetes > Kitasatosporales > Streptomycetaceae > Streptomyces > Streptomyces sp. NBC_00390. The sequence continues at coordinate 5,220,026 of NZ_CP107945.1, forward strand.
TCCGGCGACATGTACTTGGGCGTGCCCACCATCCGGCCCACCGTGGTCAGCGCCGAGGTGCCGTCGGCGGCGCGGGCGATGCCGAAGTCGATCAGCCACGGCCCCTCGGCCGTCAGCAGCAGATTGCCCGGCTTCACGTCCCGGTGGATGAGACCGGCGGTGTGGACGGCATCCAGCGCCCGCGCCGCGCAGGCCGTCAGCCGCAGGACGCAGTCCACCGGCAGCGGACCGAACTCCTTGAGCGCCACGTCCAGCGGTAGCCCCGGCACATAGCGGGTGGCGAGCCAGGGCCGCGGCCCTTCGGCGTCATGGTCGACGACCTCGGCCAGATGACTGCCCCGCACCCGGCGGGCAGCCTCGACCTCGCGGGCGAAGCGTCTGCGGAAGTTCTCGCTCTGCGCGTGCTCGCGGCGGATCAGCTTCAGGGCGACGGGATGGCGGCCGTCATGCGTGCGGGTGAGGAAGACGGTGCCCATACCGCCCTCGCCGATCCGTGCCTCGAGAACGTATCCGGCGATCTCGCGAGGGTCGTCGTCCCTCAGCGGCTGCGGCCCACGGTTCCCCATCCCGACCCCCTTGGCACCGCAGAGGAGCCTATCGCCACACGGCGCCGGCAGGTGTCACTTGCGGGAGCCGGTGAACTCCTCGTACGCGGCGACGACTTCCTTCGCCGGGCCGTCCATCTGCAGCACCCCCGCCTCCAGCCAGATCGCCCGGTCGCAGCTCTCGGTGATGGTCGAGTTGCTGTGGCTGACCAGGAAGACCGTGCCGGCCTCCTTGCGCAGCTCGTCGATGCGCTGCTGGCTGCGGCGCCGGAAGCGGGCGTCACCGGTGGACAGGGCCTCGTCGATGAGCAGGACGTCATGGCTCTTCGCGGCGGCGATCGAGAACCGTAGCCGGGCCCCCATGCCGGAGGAGTACGTACGCATCGGCAGCGAGATGAAGTCGCCCTTGTCGTTGATCCCGGAGAAGTCGACGATGTCGTCGTAGCGGGCCCGGACCTGTTCACGGGTCATGCCCATCGCCAGTCCGCCGAGGACGACATTGCGCTCGCCGGTCAGATCCGACATCAGGGCGGCGTTCACGCCGAGCAGCGAGGGCTGGCCCTGGGTGTAGACCTTGCCCCTGGCGGTCGGCAGCAGGCCCGCGATGGCCTTGAGCAGCGTCGACTTGCCGGAGCCGTTGGAGCCGATCAGCCCGATCGCCTCGCCCTTGTACGCGGCGAAACTGACGCCCTTCACGGCGTGCACCTCGCGTACGCCGGGGGTGCCGCGGCGGGACAGGATCCGGCTGAGGGCGGAGGTGGCGCTGCCCTTGCCGGTGCGCGCGCCGTTGACCTTGTAGGTGATGTGGACGCCGTCGACGACGACGGTGGGGACCTGCTCTGACTCAGCCACGGCCGTACTGCTCCTCTGCCTTCCAGAAGTACACGAAACCGCCGACGGCCAGGACCACGGCCCATCCCAGGGCCAGGGCCCAGACGTGCGGGGGCAGCCGGTCGGCGGTGTAGGAGTCGATGAACGCGAAACGGACCAGGTCGATGTAGACGGCGGCCGGGTTGCACTTGAGCGCCAGGACGACGAACTCCGGCAGGTCCCGGTCCTTGAGGATGTGCGGAATGCTGAACATCACGCCGGACGCGTACATCCAGGTGCGCAGGACGAACGGCATCAGCTGGGCGATGTCGGGGGTGCGGGCGCCGAGGCGGGCCAGGACCATCGACAGACCGGTGTTGAAGGCGCACTGCAGCACCAGCGCCGGGACCGCCAGCAGCCACGACCATCGCGGGAACTCGCCGAGGACGGTCAGGATCACGACCAGCGCCCCGAGCGAGAACAGCAGTTGCTGGAGCTGTTGCAGGGCGAGTGCGACGGGCAGGGAGGCCCGGGGGAAGTGCAGGGCCCGCACAAGCCCGATGTTGCCGGAGATGGCCCGGGTGCCGGACATGATCGAGTTGGCGGTGAAGGTCCAGATGAAGACGCCCGTGACCAGGAAGGGGACGAAGTCTGGGACGTCCTTGCTGGTGTTCAGGATCTTGCCGAAGATCAGGTAGTAGACCGCGGCGTTCAGCAGCGGGGTCATCAGCTGCCAGACCTGGCCGAGCTTCGCCTGGCTGTACTGGGCGGTGAGCTTGGCGGTGGCGAACGCGGTGATGAAGTGCCGGCGCGACCACAGCTGCCGGAGGTAAGCCGGCAGGGAGGGCCGGGCGCCGCTCACGGTGAGCCCGTGGCGGGCGGCGAGTGAGGCGAGATCTGCGGTCGGCGGCGGCGGACTGCTCACGGGGCTCGCTTTCGGGTGGGGGAGGTAGGCATGGACGACGGGACGGGACCGTTTCGTCGCTACGGGGAGGGTAGGACCGTCGGACGTCGCGACGCAACCGTCTCGTCGTCACGGGCTATGCTCCTGTGCATGCCCACGGACCCTGGAACCCCGCGCCGCGCCCCGGCGGGAGCCGCCGTGCTCCGGGAGGACGTGACGGATGCGATCCGCGCCGCCGTCTTCGAGGAGCTGGCGGCGGTCGGCTTCGCGCGTATGTCCATCGAAGGCATCGCCCGGCGGGCGGGTGTCGGCAAGACGGCGGTCTACCGGCGCTGGAAGTCGAAGCTGTCGCTGGTGCTGGACCTGCTCTCGGCGTTCGCGGCGCAGGGGCTGCCGGTGCCGGAGACGGGTTCGCTGTACGGCGATGTGCGCGCGCTCCTCGAGGTGGCGTCCCACGCCCTGCGCCACCCGGTCGCCTCCCGGGTCATCCCCGACCTGCTGGTCGAGGCGGCGCGTCAGCCGGAGATCTCGGACGCGATCAAGGCGGCACTGCTGGACGCGCAGCGGGGCGTCGCGACTCTGGTGGTCCGCGACGCGGTCGCCCGCGGCGAACTCCCCGGATCGACCTCCCCGGACAGGGCGCTGGACGTGATCGTGGGCCCGCTGTACTGGCGGCTGGTCGTGGTGCGCGGGGGGCTCCCGAAGGGGTACCTGGACGAGTTGGCGAGGTCGGCAGTGGCGGCGCTGAAGGCCTGACGGGTCCCCGGAAGCGGCGCGGGGGGCAGGGGCGGCCCGGCCCGGCGGTGGGCGGGCGTCACCCGGACGGCCCAGTGCGTGGTGACCACGGTGCGGTGAACGGGTTGTTCTCCGCAGCAACCCCGCGCTCTGAATGGACGTGCTCACCATGCCGGTTCGGCTCAGCGTCGTCGTTCCCGTGTACAACGTGGACGAGTTTCTCGAGGAATGCCTGGGCTCCCTTGCCGGGCAGAGCCTGCGTGACATCGAGGTCGTCATGGTGGACGACGGCTCCACGGACGGCAGCGCCGAGATCGCCCGCGCCTTCGCGGAGAAGGATGCGCGCTTCCGGCTTGTGTCACAGGAGAACGCGGGGCTCGGCGCAGCGCGCAACACCGGGATCCGGCACGCGCGCGGGGAGTTCCTGACGTTCGTGGACAGCGACGACGTCGTGCCCGCCGGCGCATACGAGAAAATGGTCGCTTCGCTCGATACGTCGGGGTCCGACTTCGTCACCGGGAACGTGTTCCGGCTGCGCGCGAGCGGCAGGACCGAGCAGTCGCCGATGTTCCGCGAGCCGATGGCCACCTCGCGCACCGCCACTCACGTCACCAGGCACTGGGCGCTGCTGTACGACCGGATCGCCTGCAACAAGGTGTTCCGCAGGACGTTCTGGGACCGGCACTCCTTCGCGTTCCCCGAAGGCGTGCTGTTCGAGGACATCCCGGTGATCCTGCCCGCGCACTTCCTCGCCGCGTCCGTGGACGTGCTGCACGACTCGGTCTACCTCTGGCGGGACCGGGACGGCTCCATCACCACCCGCAGGGCCAGGCCGCAGGCCGTGCACGACCGGGTCGCATCCGTCAGCCGTGCGCAGCAGTTCCTCGCGCGGGAGAAAAAGTGGGCGGAGGGCAGGCGGCGTTACGAGACCAGCGTGCTCAGCAGCGATCTGTGGCTGTTCATGGAGGCGCTGCCGGACGGGGACGCCGAATACCACCAGGCGTTCCTCGAGCATGCCGGTGCCTTCGCCGGCAGTGCCGGGCAGCGGGCGACTGCCGCACTGCCGCTGCATCTGCGCGTCAAGTGGCAGCTCGTGCGCGAACGCCGCCTGGCCGAGCTGCTCGATCTCCTCGCCTACGAGAAGCAGGGCGGCCGCGACGCCTTCCGCCTTCGCGGGCTGCGCCGCTCCCGGGCCGCGTACCCGGTCCTGACCGCGCCCCTCCCGCGCGGCGTCGCACGGCTCGGCGCCGCCGAACTGCCGGTGATCGCGCACCTCACCGAGGTGGCATGGCGTGACGGCATGCTGCATCTCAAGGGATACGCGTACCTCCGCAACCAGCCCTGCGACGAACGGCGGCCGGTCACCCTCGGGTGGCTGCGGTCCGGCAGACGGCGTGTGGTGCCGCTGCGGCTGCGTGCCGCCGACGCCCCCCAGGCGACCGCGGATTCCCGGCAGAGCCTGCACTGCTACGACCGGTCAGGCTTCGAGACGGTCGTCGACCCCACCCGGCTCGGGACGACGGACGCCACCTGGAACATCGAAGTGGGCATTCTCAGCGGCGGAAGGCTGCTGCGCGCCCCGGTGCGGCTGTCCGGCAACCCCGCCGCCCCCGCCGTCCACCACGTGCGCGACGATCTCCGCATCGTGCCTGTGCTGTCCGGCAACAAGCTGAGGCTGAAGACCGAACGGGTCGCCGCCGTGTTCACCGGACACCGGGCCGCGCCGGGGGGACGCGTCCGCATCGAAGGAACCGCTCTGGGCGCCGGACCCGCGCCGAGGGCGCTGCGGCTCGACAGCCGCCACACCAAGGAGCACATCGAGGTCCCCGTCACGTTCACCGGTGGTGCCTTTGCCGCGGAAGTCGCCGTGGAGGCCCTCGCGTCCGACGGCGAGTCCCGGACGTGTCCCTGGAACGTCCGGCTCCTGCGCGCCGACGGCAGCCGCCTCCCGGTCGCCGTGCGCGCCGCCGACCCCGGCCGCCACGCGCTCCCCGACCCCGCCCGCGAACTCGTGTTCACCACCGACGCGTCCGGCAACCTGGTCCTGTCGGAGCAGACCCCCCAGCCCATCGCGGACACCTTCGCCTGGGCCTTGTCCGGCGAGCTGGTGGTGGAAGGCAGCTTCCCCGAGCAGGCGCTGCGGCAGACCGAGCTGGTGCTGCAGCACAGCGGCACCCACGAGGAGGCGGCCTTCCCCGTGGACGCGCAGGACGGCGGCCGGTTCCGTGCCGTCCTCGCCCCCTCCGCCGTCGACGGCCTCGGCGGCGAGCTGCCGCTGGCCGAGGGGCGCTGGTACTTCTTCTTCCGCAAGCGGGGCGAGAGCGATCCGGCACGCTACTCCCCGATGCGCCTCGCGCCCGCCGAGCACGCCGCCGTACCCGCCGTGCAGGGCCTGCGCGGACGGGACTTCGCGCTGAACCGCCGCTTCCACGATCAGCTGGTCCTGGAGTCCGGTCCGGTCCTGCCCCCCGGCGAGCGGGGCGGGTTCAACGAGCGGCGGCTGCGTGAGCGTGGGGCGGTGCTGCGCGTGGGCCCGCGCCGGGACACCGTCCTCTTCTGCAGCTTCGACGGCCGCCAGTACTCCGACTCGCCGCGCGCCGTCCATGAGGAACTGCTGCGCCGCGAGACCCCGTTCGAGCATCTGTGGGTGGTGCGCGACCAGCAGGTACGGCTGCCCTCGGGAGTCCGCGCGATCGCTTACGGCGGTGCCGACTGGCACGAGGCCCTGGCGACGGCCAGGGCCGTGGTCACCAACACCCAGCTGCCGGACTGGTTCGAGCGCGGCACGGACCAGTTCGTGGTGCAGACCTGGCACGGCACCCCGCTCAAGCGCATCGGTCGGGACCTTCTGGGCACTGCCCAGGCCAACCGTCCCTACATCGAGTCCCTGCCGCGCAGGGCCGCCCAGTGGAGTCTGCTCGTCTCGCCCAACCGCTTCTCCACGCCGATCCTGCGCCGCGCCTTCGGCTACGAGGGCGAAGTGCTGGAATCCGGCTATCCGCGCAATGCGCTGCTGCACGCCGAGGACCGGGTGAAGATCGCCGCGAGCGTGCGTGAGCGTCTGGAGATCCCGGACGGCAAGAAGGTCGTGCTGTACGCGCCGACCTGGCGTGAGGACCGGCCCAAGGGCGGCGGCCGCTACGCCATGGATCTCCGGCTCGACCTGGCCGCCGCGCGCGAACGGCTCGGCGCCGGCCACCATCTGCTGATCCGCCGGCACTATCTGGTCAACGACCCGCTGCCCGGCACGGGGGGCTTCGCCCGTGACGTCTCGCGCTACCCCGACGTCGCGGAGCTGATGCTGGTGAGCGACGTACTTGTCACCGACTACTCCTCGCTGATGTTCGACTTCGCGCAGACCGGCCGCCCGATGCTGTTCCACACCTACGACCTGGAGCACTACCGGGACACGCTGCGCGGGTTCTACTTCGACTTCGAGAGCCGGGCTCCGGGGCCGCTGGTGCCCGGCAGCGCGGAGCTGATCGAGGCACTGCGCGACCCGTCCGCCGCGACCGCCGCGTTCGAGGACGGGTACGCCGCCTTCCGTGACGTGTTCTGCGATCTCGACGATGCGAGGGCTGCCTCGGCGGTCGCCGACCGGATGCTCGACGAGTTCCGACGCGGGCCGTCGAGTTGACGGCGTCGGGCATACGGAAGGACGTGTGGTGAACGGCCTGAATCGTTCGGGTTACGGACCGGTATGGACCGTCCGGGTGATTCGCGCGCCGTTCCTTTGCCAAAGATCGCAGCGCAGTCAGCAGTCCAGCATTTAAGTGTGTTTATCGGTGCGCGCTGTTGACGTTGCGGATTGCTACGTTCGGCGGCCATGGAGCTGCGCTTGCGAACGAAGACCGGAACGCTGGATGTGCGAAGAGCGCGAACCCTCGTGGCTTCGGTGGCGGCGGTCGCCTTCGTGGCGAAAATGGCGCTCGCCGCCCAGCTGCCCGGCCCCGCCGACGTGCGGTTCTTCGGTGCGTTCGCACGCGCGATCTCCCAGGTGGGTCCGATCCGCATCTACGAGCATCCGATGCCGGGGCTGCCGGTCTACAACCACCCGCCGCTCGCGAGCTGGATGCTGCTCGGACTGGACGAGCTCCACCAGCTCGGAATTCCGTTCGCCACCCTGATCCGCGCACCCGCGTGCCTGGCCGACTTCGTGTCGGTCCTTCTCGTTTTCGAAATTCTGCGCAAGCGGCGTTCGGTGCGTGCGGCGACGGCGTGCGCGATCGGCTGCGCGGTGAGTCCCGTTCTCATCGCGACATCCGGATATCACGGAAACACGGATTCGGTCGCCATCATGCTGATGGTCGCCGCCGCCTATCTGCTCGTCGACCGCCGCGCCCCGTTCGCCGCCGGAATGTCCGCCGCACTCGCCGTCAGCGTCAAACTCATTCCGGTCGTGGCGATTCCCGCACTGATCGTGGCCGCGGCCCGGGCCGGCCGCCCTGCTCTGGGCCGCTTCGCCGCCGCGCTCGGCGGCGTCCTGCTGCTGCTGTGGGGCCCGGTCGTGGAGACCGTGCCCGAGCCGCTGCGGGCGAAGGTCCTGGAGTACGAGGGCGGACGGGCGCGGCTGTGGGGCCTCGTCAAGTTCGCCGACTGGCTGGGCGCGTCCGACGAGTTCATCGTCACCCTGCACAGCGACTTCCACTTCCTGGTCGTGCTGCTCTGCATGGCCGCCGGGGCCGCTCTCGCCTGGATGCGGCCCACCGCGCCGGCCTACGGCGTCGCCCTGTCACTGACGCTCCTGCTCCTGCTCAGCACCGGCTCGGCCGTCCAGTACCTGGCCTGGCCCGTGGTCGGCCTCTTCCTGTTCGGACTGTGGGAGGGGGCCGCTTTCAGCGTCGTCGTCGGTGTCGTCACGGTTCTCGTCTACCGGGGCGCGAGCGCCGTCCGCTGGAACGACGCCGCGCTCGTCCTGGCCGCGGCCGGCTGGGTGCTGCTGGCAGCCGGGATCGTGTCCGGCGTCCGCAGAGTCCTCACCGCCCCGTGCCCGCCGTCGGAGCAGGAGCCGGTCACCGTCGTGGCCCCGCGCGCGCAGTCGCCCGCCACCCCCGCCTCCCCCGTCAACTGATTCCGACCGAACCGAAATCAACGGAGAGTAGAGAAGCCCTCGTGATGGAAAGCCCGTGCCGTCCGAGCCCACGGATCGGCATCCTGGTAGTGGCGTACAACGCCGAGTCCACGCTGGAGAGGACGCTCGACCGCATCCCGGAGGACTTCCGGTCCCGTGTCGCCGAGGTCCTCATCCTCGACGACGCCAGCCATGACGAAACGTTCACGGCGGGTTGCCGCTGGTCCCAGCACCCGGGCAATCCGCCGACCGTCGTCATGCGGCACACCAAGAACCTCGGTTACGGCGGCAACCAGAAGGCGGGTTACGCGCTCGCGGCCGAGCGCGGCCTCGACATCGTGGTGCTGCTGCACGGCGACGGCCAGTACGCCCCCGAACTGCTGCCCCAGATGGTCGCCCCCATCGAACGCGGCGAATGCGAGGCCGTGTTCGGCTCCCGGATGATGCGGGCCGGCAGCGCGCTCAAGGGCGGTATGCCGATGTACAAGTGGCTCGGCAACCGGATCCTGACCCGGCTCGAGAACGGACTGCTCGGCTCGCGGCTCACCGAGTTCCACTCCGGATACCGCGCCTACAGCGTCGCCGCCCTGCGCCATCTGCCGATCGACCGCAACACCGACGCCTTCGACTTCGACACCCAGATCATCATCCAGCTGCTCGACGCCGGGATGCGGATCAAGGAGATCCCCATCCCGACCTACTACGGCGACGAGATCTGTTACGTCAACGGTCTGCGCTACGCCAGGGACGTCGTCAAGGACGTCCTCGAGTACCGGCTCGCGCTCAAGGGCTTCGGCACCTGCCCCTGGATCCCCAAACCGGTCGACTACGCCTTCAAGGAGGGCGACGGCTCCTCGCACTCCGCGATCCTGCGGATCATGCGCAAACTGCCGCCCGGCCGGGTCCTGGACCTCGGCTGCTCCGGCGGGCTGTTCGCGCAGCGCCTCGAAGCCCAGGGCCACACCGTCACCGGCGTCGACTTCGTCGAGGTGCCCGGCGTACGGGAGCGCTGCTCGGCGTTCCTCCTCGCCGACCTGGAGGAGGGACTGCCGGCGGACCTCGGCAACGACTTCGACTATGTGGTCGCGGGAGACGTCATCGAGCATCTCTCCCACCCCGAGCGGGTGCTCAGAGAGATCGCGGAGGTGCTGAGCCCGGGCGGGAAGGTGCTGCTGTCCGTACCGAACTTCAGCCACTGGTACGCACGGCTGCGCGTCACGCTCGGGATCTTCGACTACGACCGGCGCGGCATCCTCGACGAGACGCATCTGCGCTTCTTCACCCGTGGCAGCCTGCGCCGTACGGTGCGCTCCGCCGGCTACGACCTGCTGAGGGTCAGCGCGACCGGCGCACCCTTCTGGTCCGTGCTCGGCGGAGGGATCCTCCCCAGGGCACTGGGCAGGATCTCCGGTCTTCTGACCCGAATGCGGCCGACACTCTTCGGCTATCAGTACGTCGCGGTGCTCACCCCGCACGCGGCGCAGACGATCATCGCTGGGGAGCACGTCGATGTCCAGGACATCCTCAACCACCCGTACGTCCCCGCCGAGCGAGCGGGCCGAGTGGGCGCCGGCACCTGAGCCGGATCGCGGGCTCCCTGCCAGGAGGAAGATCTTGTCCCTGCCCAGTCTGCTGTTGCTGCTCTTCGCGGTCTTCTCGTCGGCGGCCGGGCAGATCATGCTGAAGCACGGCATGCGGTCCGCGGCAGCCGCGGCCGAGCACGACGGAGGATCGCTGGTGCTGCGGGCCGCTGCCACCCCCTGGGTGGTGTTCGGGCTGCTCGTCTTCGCGGTGTCGGCGGTGGCCTGGATGTCGACGCTGGCGCAGGTGCCGCTGAGCGTCGCCTACCCGTTCAACGCGCTGGGCTATCTGCTGATCGTGCTCGCCGGTTCGACCGTGCTGCACGAACGGACCTCGATCTGGACGTGGGGCGGCTCGCTGATGGTGGTCGCCGGTCTGATCACGGTGATGGCGGGCCAGCAGCGCTGAGCGCACGGGGGCGGGCGGACCGGGATCACGGTGTCCGCCCGCCCCCGGACGCCGTCAGGCCCTGTGCTCGGCCGGCTCCGGCGCCGTTGCTTCCCCGGCGGCGGGCCCGGCGGGCGGCTCCGGTGCGGTGCCCGCGTCCGTCTGCCGCGGTACGGCGACCGGGCGGCGCTCCTCCAGCGGCACCACAGCCGGCAACTCCCGTTCGCCGAGCAGCACATGCCGCACGACCCGCTCGGCGGCCCTGCCGTCGTCGAACGTGCAGAACCGGGCCCGGAAGGCGGCGCGCAGCGCCCGGTTCTGCGCGCTGTCCCAGGTGCCGTCGGAGAAGACCCGGATCACCTCCTCCGTCGTACGCGTCACCGCCCCCGGGGTGTCGCCGGGCTCGCCGGAGAGCAGGTCGAAGCAGACACCGCGCACGGCCCGGTAGATCTCCCAGTCGGGCGCGTGCACCACGATGGGCCGGTCGAGGTTGGCGTAGTCGAACATCACGGACGAGTAGTCGGTGATCAGCGCGTCCGCCGCCAGACACAGCTCCTCGGTGCTCGGATGGTCCGAGACGTCCACAATGCCGCGGTGCCCGGTCAGCCCGCTCTCGTCGTGGAAGTAGTGGGCGCGGACCAGCAGCACGGTGTCCTCGCCGAGTTCCGCCGCGATCCGCTCCGGATCGAGCCGGCAGGTGAAGGTCCGCTCGTAGTCGCGGAAGGTCGGCGCGTACAGGATCGCCCGCTGCCCGGGGCGGATGCCGAGCCCGGCGCGGGCCGCGGCGATCCGCTCTTCGGTGGCGGTGACCAGGATGTCGTTGCGCGGATAGCCGGACTCCAGATGACGGGCCGCGCTCGGATAGGCCTGCGACCAGCTCTCCGTGGAGTGCGGGTTGGACGACAGGCTGATGTCCCAGCGGTCGACGCGGCGCAGCAGATCCTTGAAGTTGAGCCCCTGCGCGGCGGCCGGGTAGGCGTGCTGGCCCACGCCCATCACCTTGAGCGGGGTGCCGTGGTGGGTCATCACATGGACCTGGCCGCGCCGCTTGACCACCTGATTGGGGAAGTTGACGTTGCTGATGAAATACGTGGCCCGGGCCATCACCGACCAGTAGCGGCGTGTGCCGGGCACCACATGGTCGACGCCGGGCGGCAGTTCGGCCGCGGCCTTCGGCGAGAGCACCCACACCCCGCGCACCTTCGGCGCCAGCTCCGCGGCCTTGTGCTGGATCGCGGCCGGATTGCAGCTCACACCGCGGTTCCAGTACGCGCTGTAGACGGCGAGCCTGCGGTTGAGCGGCAGCAGCCGCTGGAACCGGTAGTAGAGAGGGAACAGCCTGCGTGCCGCCCGGCTCCGGACGGCGGGGCCGGCGGCCAGCAGGCCCCGGCGGACCGCCAACGCCGCATCGAGACCCCTGAGCCTGCCCCAGCGGCCCCTCGTCAGCAGCCGCAGCCGCAGCGCCCCGAACCCGCCGGGCGACTGGTGGCCCTTCGGCCGGTGGTCCCGGTGGAAGGCCGCCACCGCCCGCGCATAGCTGCGCCGTCGGCGCGGGACGGTCGCGTACGCCTCCAGCAGCTCCCGGCAGGCCAGCGCGAACAGCGGGCCGTGCACGGAGTCGAAGCGCGGCGTGCCCTGCAGCGCGTCGAACAGCTCGCTGAACTGCTCGACGAGGTCGTTCGGCGCGACCTGGTCCTCCGGCTCGGCGGGCGAGGGCAGCTGGCGCTGCCCTCGGTGCTCGACACAGGCCGCGGGCAGGGTGGCGACGGTCCGTGCGGTCACCAGCGTGCCGAGCGCATAGGTCCGGTCGCCGTACTGGCCCGGGGCGAAGGGCACCTGCCCGGCCTCGTGGAAGTCGCGGCGCACCGCGCGGTTCCAGCACACGGCCGCGACCTGGAGCAGCTCGGGACGATCGGCGAGCGTGCACACGGTGCGGTCGCCCAGCTCGCTCAGCAGCTGGAGGGAGCGGCTGGGCAGCGGCGTACCGCGGAACGGGGTGCGGACATGGCCGTAAAGCAGCACATCGGGGTCCTCGGCGGCCGCGAGCCGGTCGGCGATGCGCTGCAGCGCCCCCGGCAGCAGGACATGGCCCGCCTCCAGGAACAGCAGGTAGTCGCCGGTGGCCCGTTCGGTCCCGGCCGTGCGCCGGCCGTCGGAGCCCGCGGGCTGCGCGAGATGGACGGCGCGCACCCGGGGGTCGCGGGCGGCGATCTCGTCGAGCAGCTGCCCCGAGCCGTCCGGTGATCCGTCGGCGACCCCGATGATCTCGAAGTCGGCGAAGGACTGCGAGAGCACCGAACTCAGGCACTCGCGCAGGCTCCCGCGCACATGACGGACGGGGACGATGACGCTCAGGCGGGGCATGGACACTCTTTCTCGTCGGTGTGCTTCGGGCTTCTTCGTCAGACGTGGTGCAGCGGAGCGAGCCCGTCGGGGGCGTGCCGCACGGACGATTGCTGCGGTACGGGAACGCCCGCCCGCACCGGCTTCCGGTGCTGCAGCGGTACGAAGGCGGGCAGGCCCCCGGTCTCGTTCAGGAAGACCCGGCGCACCACGCGCTCGGCGGCGTGCCCGTCGTCGTAGGGGCAGAAGCGCTCACGGAACGCGGCCCGCAGCTGGGCCGAGCGGGAGCCGCGCCAGTGGCCGGTGGTGAAGATGTCCCTCAGTTCGTCCTCCGTGCGGGCCACGGCGCCGGGCGGGCAGGACCGCACGTCGAAGTAGGTACCGCGGGCCGCCTGGTAGGCGTCCCAGTCGCCGGTGTGCAGCACGATCGGCCGGTCGAGGTTGGCGTAGTCGAACATCAGGGACGAGTAGTCGGTGATCAGCGCGTCGGAGGCGAGCGCCAGGGTCTCGATGCCCGGGTGGCCGGAGACGTCCACGACGCCCGGGTGCGTGGCGGGCATGCCGCCGTCGTGGAGGTAGTGGGCGCGGGTGAGCAGGACGAAGCGCGGACCGAGGGCATCGGCGAGGCGTGCCAGGTCGATCGGCGGGCGCTGGGTGCGGCGGTAGTCGCGGTGGGTGGGGGCGTACAGCACCGCCGTCGCGCCCTCGGGGATGCCGAGCGTCTCACGCAGCCGGGCCACCTCGTCGTGGCTCGTGCGCTGGAAGACGTCGTTGCGCGGATAGCCGTACTCCAGCGTGGTGCACGACGACGGATAGGCCCTTTCCCACACCAGGGTGGAGTGGCGGTTGGCGGACAGCGAGTAGTCCCACTTGTCGGCATTGGCCAGCAGCTGCTCGAAGTCCGTCGCCGCGCCGGCCGCGGGGCGTTCCTGGAGGTCGATGCCCATCGTCTTCAGCGGCGTGCCGTGGTGGGTCTGCACCATGATCTGGCCGGACCGCTTGACCAGCCGGCGATCGAAGTTGACGTTGTTGACGAGGTATCTGGCGCGAGCGAGTGCCGACCAGTAGGCGAACGTGCCCGGGGTGAGCCTGCGGGTGGCGGGCGGGACGGTGTGGTGGTGCTCGGGCGCGGCGATCCAGGCGGTGCTGATGTGCGGGGCGAGTTCGCGTACGGCCGCCTCGACGGCGGCCGGGTTGCAGGCGTAGCCGCGGTGCCAGTACGCGGCGAACACGGCGAGGTCGGAGCGGAGGGGAAGCCGCAGCTGGACGCGGTAGTGCAGCTGCAGCACCGCGGCCCGCACGGCCCGGTGGCCCAGGCCGGCGATACGGCGGATCCGTGTGCGCAGCAGGTCGGCGGACCACAGGGCCCGGTAGACGCGGTGGCGTCCGCGCCGGATCAGGCCGTGGCGCAGCCGGCCGCGCAGGGGCAAGGTGGCGCCGGGACTGTGGTGGCGGCGGCAGTGGGCACGGGCCCGGCGGAAGAACTCGCCGCGGCTGCCGCGCGGCAGCCGGTCCCGGGCGGTGGCGAGCGTCGAGAAGTGGTCGATCATGCGGCGGAACAGGACCGGCCTCCACGACGCGAGCTCGGGCCGGGCGTCGAGGAACGCGAACACCCGGTCGTACTGGTCGAAGATGTCGAAGTGCCTGCGGCTGGTGGTGGCGAGGATGTTGCCGCCCTGTCGGCGCTGGCGGTAGTGCACGCACACCCGGTCCAGCGTGGCGATGCCGGAGGCGGCCAGCAGCGCCGGATAGGTCCAGGGGGTGTCCTCGTAGTAGCCGGGCGGGAAGCTGAAGCCCTCGCGCTCGACGAACTCCCGCTTGTACGCCTTGTTCCAGACCACCATCAGCAGCTTCAGCAGCCCCGGCCGGTCCTCGAGCCGGAACGTCGCCGGGCCCTGCTCGGTGAGCAATTCGGCGAACGTGTTGCGGGTGATCTCGCCCGTCCAGTAGGTGCGGGCGTAGTCGAAGATCAGCAGGTCGGGGTCGCCGGTGTTCTCGAGCCGTTCGGCGATGGCCTGCAGGGCGCCGGGGACGAGGGTGTCGTCGCTGTCCAGGAAGAGCACGTAGTCGCCGCTCGCGCGGGCGAGACCGGCATTGCGGGCCTGGCCGAGCCCCGCGTTCTCGGCCAGATGAAGCACGCGGACGCGGCTGTCGCCGGCCGCGACCTCGTCCATGATCGCGCCGCAGCCGTCCGGCGAGCAGTCGTCGACCGCGATCAGCTCGATGTCGTCGAAGGACTGTGTCAGCACCGAATCCAGGCATTCGCGCAGATACGCCTGAACCTTGAACGCGGGCACAATGACGCTGAACCGGGGCACGGCACATCCATGGGTCGGCGCGGGCAGATGGCCCGAGAACGGCCAATGGGGTGACTTGGTTACGCCGCACGTGGCGTATGGGGGACGAACGGGAGAAGGCGGCCCGGTTACGGGGTAACCGACCGCCTTCACCCCCTATGCCCCAGTATCAGTGGCTCACTTGACCGCTCCCGCCATCACGCCAGTGACGAACTGGCGCTGGAAGGCGAAGAACACGGCCAGTGGGATGATCATCGAGACGAACGCGCCGGGCGCGAGGACGTCGATGTTGTTGCCGAACTGCCGTACCTGGCGCTGGAGCGCCACCGTGATCGGCGCGGACTCGGAGTCCGCGAAGATCAGCGCGACCAGCATGTCGTTCCAGACCCACAGGAACTGGAAGATGCCCAGCGAGGCGATCGCGGGGCCGCCCAGCGGCATCACGACCCGGGTGAACAGCCGTATCTCGCCCGCCCCGTCGAGCCGAGCGGCCTCCAGCAGCTCACGCGGAATCTCCGCGAAGAAGTTCCGCAGGAGGAAGACCGCGAAGGGCAGTCCGAAGGCGACATGGAAGAGGATCACGCCGATCGTCGTCTCGAAGATGCCGATCGTGCCGAACAGTTCCGACACGGGCACGAGCGCGACCTGCACCGGGACCACGAGCAGGCCCACGACCACCATGAACCACCAGTCACGCCCGGGGAATTCCATCCAGGCGAACGCGTATCCGGCGAGTGCGCCGATGACCACGACCAGCACGGTCGCCGGGACGGTGATCATCACCGTGGAGAGGAGGGAGTCGGTGATCGCTTCGTTCTGCAGGAGGCGCGAGTAGTTCTCGGTGGTCAGCTGGGCGGGTCTGGTGAAGACCGCCCACCAGCCGCTCTCGCCGATGTCGCCGGAGCCGCGCAGGGAGGAGAGCAGCAGACCGACGGTCGGCATCAGCCAGAACAGACCGGCCAGGACCAGGAAGACACGGAGCGCGCCGCCACCGGTGCGGGCGGCGAGCCTGGCGGCGAGGGACGGTTTCGCCTTCACGGCCGCAGGAGCCGCGGCCGACTTCACGACGGCGTCGGTGGTGGCACTCATCGCCGGCCCTCCCTTCGCATCCGCCGGATGTTGAAGAACATCACCGGCAGCACCAGCAGAAGCAGCAGGACAGCGATCGCGCTACCCAGGCCCGGATGCGCGTCCGTGCCGAACGACGAGCGGTAGAGCTGGAGCGCGAGGACGTTGGCGTCGTCCTGCGAGGAGCCCGGCGCGATGATGAAGACCAGGTCGAAGATCTTCAGCACATTGATCATCAGTGTGACCAGGACGACCGCCAGGACCGGAGCGAGCAGCGGCACGGTCACCTTGCGGAAGACCTGCCATTCGTTCGCGCCGTCGACGCGCGCCGCTTCGAGCAGTTCGCGCGGAACGCTCGCGAGGCCCGCCGCGATCAGCACCATCGCGAAGCCCGCCCACATCCACACATAGCTTCCGATGATCGCGGGGGTGACCAGATTCGGGCCGAGCCAGTTCACGCCGTTGTACGGCTCCCGGAAGTTCTCCGCGGGCAGCCGCAGCAGGGCCCCTTCCGCCTCGGCCGGCAGCGTGAACGTGCCGTCCGCGCCGGCCCGGGCCTCGGCGACCACGGTGCCGTCCTTGACCGCCTCCACCGTGATGCCCTTGAGTCCGAGCTCCTTGGGGTCGATGGTGTTGGGTCTCCCGCCGCCGCCCTTGGTGAAGTCCAGCCAGGCCGTGCCGGTGATCCTCCCGTCGCCGGGCACGGGTGTCTTCGCCGGCCGCGCGTCGGACGGCATTTTCGCGGGTGCCACACCGACCAGCGGAAGCCGGACCGGTGCTGTGGCCGTGACCGGCTCCTTGGTGACGAACGCGCCGCCGCCGGCCGCCTTCAGCGGATGCGCGGGCAGTGGATGCGCCTTGGGGAATCCGGCGGATCCTTCGAACGTGTCGTGGACGCCCACCCACACCGCGTTGGCCACGCCACGCTCCGGATCCTGCTCGTACACGAGCCGGAAGATGATGCCCGCGGCGAGCATCGAGATCGCCATCGGCATGAAGACGACCAGCTTGAACGCCGTGCCCCAGCGCACGCGTTCGGTGAGCACGGCGAAGATCAGACCGAGCGCCGTGGCGAGGGTCGGCGCGACCACGACCCAGATCGCGTTGTTCTTGACCGCGGTCAGGATGGTGTCGTCGGTGAAGATCTCCCGGTAGTTGCCGAGCCCCGCGAAGCCGCTGCCCGACTGGTCGAAGAAGGACCGCTGGAGGGAGTACCCGATCGGGTAGACCACGAGCGCGCCCAGCAGCACCAGCGCGGGCAGCAGAAAGGCGGCCGCGACGGCTTTGCGGGTGCCGGTCACGCTCTTGCGCTTGTCGGCGGGGGGCGTCGGACCTGCCGCGCCCCCCGCGGTGACGGCCGACATGACGTCAGCTCTGGTACGCCTTGGCGGCGTCCCGCTCCAGCTTCTGCTGGGTGCCCGCGACGTCCTTCGGGTTCTTCAGGAAGTCCTGCAGCGCCTTCCACTCGCCCTTGCCGGGCGTGCCGCCGAAGGACTGCGGCATCTGGTCGGACATGTCGAAGCGGAAGTTGTCGCCCGAGGCGATCAGCGCCTTGGCGATGTCGCGTTGCACGTCGTTCGGATACGCCGCCGGGTCCAGGGACTTGTTCGGCGAGAGGAAGCCGCCCACCTCTGCCTGGATCCTCGCGGCATCCGGCGAGGCGAGGAAGGTCAGCAGCGCCTGTGCGCCCTTGCTGTCCTTGAGCGCCACGGCCGCGTCGCCGCCCGTCACCACCGGGGGCTCGGCACCGACGGCCGGGAAGGGGAACACCTTGGCGTCCGTACCGATCTTGGCTTCGGTCTGCGCGATGTTCACCGTCACGAAGTCGCCCTCGAAGACCATCGCGCCCTTGGGCTGGTCGCCGCCGCTGAACGTCTGGGTGACCGAGGCGGGGAACTCCGTCTGGAGCGCCCCGTCCGCGCCGCCCGAGATGAGCGACGGCTTGCCGAACAGCTCGGCGAGGGTCGTCAGGGCGTCCTTCACCGACGGGTCGGTCCACTTGATCCTGTGCTGGGCGAGCTGGTCGTACTTCTCCGGGCCCGCCTGGGAGAGATAGATGTTCTCGAACCAGTCGGTGAGCGTCCAGCCGTCCGCACCCGCGACCGAGACCGGTGTGACACCCGAGGCGGAGATCGTCTCGGCCGTCGCCAGGAAGTCCTTCCAGGTCTTCGGCTCCTGGGCGCCGGCGTTCTCGAAGGCCGTGGTGTTGTACCAGATCAGCGACTTGTTGGCGGCCTTGTAGTACACGCCGTACTGCGTACCGTCCACGGCGCCGAGGTCCTGCCAGCCCTTCGCGTAGTTCTTCGCCAGCTGAGCCTTGGCCTCCGCGCCGACGGGTTTGGCCCACTTGCGCTCCACGGCCTGCTGGATCGCGCCGACCTGGGGCAGCATCGCCACGTCCGGGGGAGAGCCACCCGCGATCTTCGTGCCGAGGAAGTTGACGATCGGGTCCTGCGCCGGGACAAAGGTGACCGTGGCTCCGGTGCGCTTCTCGAACTCCTTGAGAACCTTGGTGAAGTTCTCCTGCTCGGGGCCGGTCCAGACGGCGGCGACCTCGATCTTCTCGCCGCTGAGCTTGGGCAGTTGGACCGTCGTGGCCGGATCCTTGCCCTTGCTCCCGCTGTCCTTCGGCCCGTCGTCGTCCTTGTCGCCGCCGCATCCGGCGAGGGTGAGTGCGCCGATCGCGACGCAAACCGCTGCGGCCCTGCCCGTACGAAGAGTTGTGCGCATCTCTGACCCGTCTCTCCCGTGCGCTGCTGTCCCGATCTCCCGTGCGTGCTGTCCTGTGATCCAGGTCTACGCCCGTGATACGGGTGTCGCAATACCGCCTCCGGCGGCAACCGGCCCTTCGTGATGGGCTTGTGACGTCGCATCAGGACGCGGCGGGGACGGGAACGGGGTCAGGGACGGGCCGGGGTCAGCGGCTGCACGGGCTTCGCGTCCACCGAACGTGCAGCTCGCTCCAGGGCGCTGGCCAGCAGTGCCAGGTCGGTCGGGCCGTTGCCCAGTTCGCGCACCGGGCGGCGGGTCGGCGGGTCGCCCATCCGCTCCCACTCGAGCGGGACCACAGTGGGACGCAAGGTCGCCGTCCGCGGAATGCGGCCGGTCACCCGCCCGCCCTGGAACGGGGTCACCCGGCCGTCCGGATGCCCCAGCCGGCCGCGGCCCGGAGCGGGGTCGTCCGGCCCCGGGGACACGGGCGGCGCATCCAGGACGACCCGCAGCCGGGCGTCTTCGGCAAGGGCCGTGTCCGCGGTCCGGTCGGGACGCGAGGACGTCGCCACCAGATGGACGCCGAGCCGCTCGCCGTCCCGGGCCACCGCCTCCAGCGCCCGCACCACGGAACCGGCCGCGGGGCGGCCCGGGCTGCCGAGCGCGGGGGCCACGAGCGCGTCGAAGTCGTCCACCAGCACCACCAGGCGCGGCAGGGGGTCGGGCTCCTGGCTCCTGGTCCGTGCTCCGGGCCGCAGCCGCAGCGTGCCGGACGCGGGCGAGTCCAGATCACCGCGCTGCTCGGCCGTGCCCGCGGTGCCCTGGGCGGACGGGTGGCCGGTGACGCCGCCCTGCCCCTGCCACTCGGCGAAGCTCGCGTGGCCCAGCAGCTCGGCGCGCTGCTTCAGCTCGGCGCCGAGGGCCTGGGCGAACGCGCGCATCCGGACCGGGTCGCTCGCCACCAGGTGCTCGGTGACATGAGGCAGTTCCGTGCACGCCGCGAGACCTTCGCCGCGCTCGCCGCCCGCTCCGTCGACCAGCAGCAGACCGAGGCGGTCCGGGCGGCCGGCGGCGCAGAGCGAGGCCGCGATCGAGCGCAGCAGTTCTGTACGGCCGCTGCCCGCCGGGCCCTCGATCAGCAGATGCGGGCCCTCCTCGGTGAGGTCCACGGCGAGCGGGCCGCGCGGACCCGCGCCGAGCACGACCGTGCCGTCGCCCGCCGAGGCCCAGCGCGCCATCAGCGACGCGGGCGTGGCGCGGGCCAGCTCCAGCTCGTCCAGCAGCCGTGCCGACCGGGGCAGCGCGGTGACCCGGCCGGGGGAGGCCGCGCCCCCTTCGGTGCGCAGGGGTGCGAGGGCACGGGCGAAACGCTCCGCCCAGGGCGCCGACACCGCGTCCACCGCACCGACGGTGCCGTGGCCCGCGGGCTGTCCGCCGGCCACGCGCATCAGGCGCAGGGCCGTCGCGACATCGCCGCTGAGCAGGGCGACCGCGCCGCACTCGCGGAACGGCAGCGAGTCCGCGCAGGCCGCCTCGTAGGTGGCGGCGACGGGGGAGAGCGGGGAGGCGGCCGGGGTCTCGGCCACGCAGATCAGATGGATTCCGGCGGCCCAGCCCGCTCCGGCCAGCCGTGCCGTCGTCTCGCGCAGTTCCGCCGTGCCCGGGTCGCCGTCGACGATCACCACGGTGCGGGGGCCCGTGTGGCGGGCGGCGGCCGCCGTGACGGCCCTGCGGTCGGCGCTCGGCCAGCCGGGACCGAGCGGGCCGTCGTCCAGGCGGCGGGTCAGCTCGGCGGCACGGGCGGCGGCCTGGTCCCGGTCGTAGGCGAGCAGCAGCCGGCAGTCCTGGCCGTGCGCCGGGCGCAGATGCGGCAGCCAGCCGAGCCACGCCCACTCGCTCCGGCGCTCCTCCAGGCTCCTGGCCCGGTCGGTGCTGATCAGCACGATCTCCAGATCGGCCGGCGAGTGCAGCGCGGCAAGCTGGGCCACGGCGGACCGGGCCAGGCCCGCGAGCCGCGCCCTGGGTCCGGCGAGCCCGAGCGAACCGGCCTCGCGCAGGGCGACCGTCACCGGCACGGAGGGCAGCTCGGCACGGTCGGTCGTGCCGAGGCGCAGTACGAGGGACTCGGGGTGCTCGGTGCCGCGCTCCCACAAGCGGGGGCCAGGGCCGAGCGCGGTGAGCAGCACCGCGGCGGGGTCGGGCCAGCGCCCTCCACCGGTCGCCGTGGCACCGGCCGTCCTGGGCCCGGGGAGGCCGAGCTCCTGCGGTGCGCGGTCCTCCCGCCCACCGGTGAGCCGCCGCGCCCAGGCTCCTATGCCGCGCCGGCGCGGCGGGGTGCCGGCCCGCGTCCCGTGCGGGACGGAGAGCGTGTGCCCGTCGGGTCCTTCCCCGCCGGCCGGGTCATCGGCCCTGCTGTGCGCGGCTGGGTCGTACTGAGCGGGCACGCGGGGCGGGCTGCCGTCATGGCCGTACGGCCCCGGGGGTGTCATGGCGCCGGTACCGGCGGTGGTGTGCGATGCCCGGTCCCCCTGGGCGTCCCGGTCCGCTCCGGCGGAGCCGAACGGCCCGCGCTGGTCGGCGCGGGCGCTCTCGCCCGTCCCGTGCCGCCCGCTCGCCTCGCGCCCGCCCTCCGGGCCGGGGAAGCCGTGGCCCCAGTGTTCGTCGATGGCTGCCGTGCCCGACGTCGTCGGGGCCTGCGGCGCTGATGTGTGCGCGGGCGCCCCGTGCCGGTCGTCCGGTCCGGCCGCGCCTGATCCGGCGGAGCCGTACGCCGTGTACTGCCCGGACGAGGCGGGCGATCCGTCCGGTCCGGACGGGCGCGGCAGCCCGGCGGAGCCGTAACCATCGGGTGGGGTCGCATCCTGCGCCCCCGCGGCCCAGGACGGGGTCCTGCGGCCCGGCCGCTCCTGCGAGGCGGCCACGGCCGCCTCGCCGCGCACACCACCCGCCGAGGAGGGCTCCCGGCCCGCTGACGCGCCCCCGGGGCCGTATGCCGCCTCGGCTCCGGCCCGCGGCCTGCCCTGGGGCAGCCCGGCCTGTCCCGTGACGGCGGGCCCGGCCGCACTCGGTGACCCCGGGCCGGCCCCGTCCGCTCCCGGCCGCGTGACCCGCAGATGGCCCTCGCCGTCGGGGGTGGTCGTCAGGGGCGCAGTGCCCTCCGCGGACGCCAGGCGCAGAGTGGATTCGCCGAGGCGCAGCAGCGCGCCCGCCGGGAGGTGCGCCGGGCGCGCGGTCACGGGGGCGCCGTCCACCGTGGTGCCGTTCGTGGAGCCGAGGTCGGCGACCGTCACCCGGCCGTCCTCCCCGATCGTGACCGCACAGTGCAGCCGTGAGACGTCGGGGTCGTCCAGCGGTACGTCGGCCTCCGCCGAGCGGCCGACGCTTATCCGGCCGCCGTGCAGCAGATGGACCCCGCCCGCGTCGGGCCCGGCGACGACATGGAGCTGCGCCGAGACGTCCGTCTCGACGGCGTCCGCCTCACCCGGTGTCTGGAGGGACAGCACCGCGCCGTCCACCAGCGGCGGCTCCCCCAGCGTGCGGCGCTGCGGATCGAGCCGCTCCTGCCCCGCGTACAGCACGACGGAGCCCGAGGCGTCCGGGCCGGAGACGGCGGCGGCCAGACCGGAGGCCACCGCGGCGAGCGCCGTCCCGGCGGGCGCGGTGACCAGCACGTCGCACGGGCGCCCGGCGGGCGCGGACTGGCCGCCGCGCGGCGCGAGAACGGTCAGCCGGATCTGCATCGCCGTCAGCAATCCCTTCTGCGCGGGGTACCCGGCAGGGGAGCCAGCCCTGTGATCGCCCCCACCCGGCAGGTCGGCACGTGCCACGGGCTCCCTCCCCCTGAACGCCGCAGCGCAAAAGGAGGCACCCCCCACGTGACTGTGTGCTGGGGGCATCCTCGCACCTGCCACCGACAACACGCCCGACCGTCATCCGTTAGTGATCTTGAGTGGTCGGCTCTGGGCGCAAAAGTGCCTGATCGGGGTCTGATCCGGAAGGTCCTGGACGTCGAGGTGACGTTCGCTGCACGGCCGCACGGCAACCATCCGTACGATGCCCGCGTCTGTCTTTCGAACAGGACCGGAAGAAAAGCGACCGCAAGGGCGGCAGACGACGATCAGTACGACGATCCGCCAGTGTTCCGAACTCCGGCACTAAAGTGGGTCGGACACACCGCGCGCGGGCACAGGAACCCCTGGCACGCCCGTGTGCGGAACGAGGATCACGATCAGCAGGGAGCGCACGTGCGGCCGGTAGGCAGCAAGTACCTGCTCGAGGAGCCGCTCGGGCGCGGCGCCACGGGCACCGTCTGGCGTGCCCGCCAGAACCAGACCGCGGGCGCCGAGGCGGCCGTGGCGGGCCAGCCCGGCGAGACCGTCGCGATCAAGGTCCTCAAGGAGGAGCTCGCGAACGACGCGGATGTGGTCATGCGCTTCCTGCGGGAGCGCTCCGTCCTGCTCCGCCTCACCCACCCGAACATCGTGCGCACGCGCGACCTCGTGGTCGAGGGCGATCTCCTCGCACTCGTCATGGACCTGGTCGACGGCCCCGATCTTCACCACTATCTGCGGGACAACGGTCCGCTCACCCCGGTCGCCGCCTCGCTGATGACCGCGCAGATCGCGGACGCGCTCGCCGCCAGCCACGCCGACGGCGTGGTCCACCGCGATCTGAAGCCCGCGAACGTCCTGCTCAAGACGGACGCCGACGGTCAGATGCACCCGATGCTGACCGACTTCGGCATCGCCCGCCTCGCGGACTCCCCGGGCCTGACCCGGACGCACGAGTTCGTCGGCACCCCGGCGTATGTCGCGCCCGAGTCCGCCGAGGGCCGCCCGCAGACCTCCGCGGTGGACATCTACGGCGCGGGCATCCTGCTGTACGAGCTCGTCACCGGGCGGCCCCCGTTCGCGGGCGGCACGGCGCTCGAAGTGCTGCACCGGCACCTGAGCGAGGAGCCCCGCAGGCCCACCACCGTCCCCGAG
Organism: Streptomyces sp. NBC_00390; assembly: GCF_036057275.1. Taxonomy (NCBI): domain Bacteria; kingdom Bacillati; phylum Actinomycetota; class Actinomycetes; order Kitasatosporales; family Streptomycetaceae; genus Streptomyces; species Streptomyces sp. NBC_00390. Next base: position 5,243,464 of record NZ_CP107945.1, read on the forward strand.
CCGCTCTGGACGGTCATAGAGCGCTGTCTGCGCAAGGAGCCCTCCGAGCGGCCCAGCGCCGAGAACCTCGCCCGTGGCCTGCGCACGGTCGCGGCGGGCATCGGCGTGCACTCCTCCAGCGCGCAGGTCGAGGCGGCTCTCGGGGTCGCCGCCCTGCTCGCCCCCGACCCCTCGCCGGCCGCCGTCCCCCAGGCCCCCGGCGCCGCGGATCCCACTCAGGTCCTGCCCAGCAACGCGGGCGCGTACGACCCGGCCGCCGCGACCAGCGTGCTGCCGCAGACCGGCCGGCCCGGGGGCGGTGCCGACCCGACCGCGATGATGCCGCCCGTACCGCCCGGTCAGCCGCGCCCCGAGGACCCGCACCCCTGGCAGTCGCAGCTGCAGGCGGCGCGCGACCGCAACGAGCAGACGCAGGTGCAGTACCTGGACCCGAACCAGGACCCGCTGCGCCGTCGCCCGCAGCGCCAGGCGCAGCGCCCGCAGCAGCGGCCTCCGCAGCGTCCCCAGCCGCAGCCGTACGCGCCCGCTCCGGCGCCGCAGCCCCGGTACCAGCAGCCGCAGCGCCCGCAGCCCCAGGCGTACGCGCCGCCGCAGCAACAGCAGTACGCGCCCCCGCAGCCGCCGCCCCAGCAGCCGGCGCCGCGCCAGCCCCGTCAGCGCAGCGCCAACCCGGTGCGTATCCCCGGTCTGGGCTGCCTCAAGGGCTGTCTGGTCATGGTGGTGCTGTTCTTCGTCGCGGGCTGGCTCATCTGGGAGCTGACCCCGCTCCAGGGCTGGATCGCCGAGGGCAAGAGCTACTGGCAGGCGATCGGTGACGGCATCGAGAAGGTCTCCGATTGGCTCTCCAAGCTCGGTGAGGCCGAGAAGACCGCTGACGAAATCGGCAACAGCAAGCCGTAACCCGGAGTAACTCTGTTGATTTGTCGACTTCTGCAGGGTGAATCACCCTGCAGAAGTGAAGGTTGGCGCCATCCGGGGCACACAGCTCCCCGATGCCCGCGTACGTTATGGGGGGCAACGCCAGCCTGAGGGAGCAGTCTTGGCACGGAACATCGGCAGCCGTTACACGGCTCATCAGATCCTGGGGCGGGGCAGCGCCGGCACGGTGTGGCTCGGTGAGGGGCCCGAAGGGCCTGTCGCCATCAAGCTGTTGCGCGAGGACCTGGCATCCGACCAGGAGCTCGTCGGGCGCTTCGTCCAGGAGCGCACCGCCCTGCTCGGGCTCGACCACCCCCGTGTCGTCGGCGTCCGCGACCTCGTCGTCGACGGCAACGACCTGGCCCTGGTCATGGATCTCGTACGCGGCACCGACCTGCGCACCCGTCTCGACCGCGAGCGCCGGCTCGCCCCCGAGGCAGCCGTCGCGATCATCGGGGATGTCGCCGACGGTCTCGCGGCCGCCCATGCGGCCGGGGTCGTCCACCGGGACGTCAAGCCGGAGAACATCCTGCTGGACATGGAGGGCCCGCTCGGACCCGCCGGGTCACACCCCGCGCTGCTCACCGACTTCGGCGTCGCCAAGCTGATCGACACCCCGCGCCGCACCAAGGCGCTGCGCCCCGCCTCGGGCGGGGCGCCCAGCCCTTCGGGGATCATCGGCACGCCCGACTACATCGCGCCCGAGATCGTCGAAGGCCTGCCGCCGCGTGCGGCCGTCGACATCTATGCGCTGGCCACGGTCCTGTACGAACTCCTGGCCGGCTTCACGCCCTTCGGTGGCGGCCACCCGGGCGCGGTGCTGCGCCGCCATGTGACCGAGACCGTCGTCCCGCTGCCGGGCATCCCCGACGAGCTGTGGCAGCTGATCGTCCAGTGCCTGGCGAAGGCCCCCGCGTCCCGGCTGCGCGCCTCGGAGCTGGCGGCGCGGCTGCACGACGTGCTGCCGCTGCTCGCGGGCATGCCGCCGCTGGACGTCGACGAGCCCGACGCCGAGGAGCCGGCCGAGCCGTACGAGGACATCGCCCCGGCCGCTCCCGGCGGCGGGCCGCGCCGCCGCGGTGTGGTCCCGCTGGTCCCCGGCTCGGCCCCGGCGGACTCCAACCGGGACACCCACACCTCCATGCGCGTCCCGGCCCCGGACGAGCTCGCGGGCGGCGCCCACGGCACGGCCCGCGCGCCCCGCACCCCCGGCCAGCGCCGCCCCGGCTCGGCCCGCCACCGCGCGGATGCTCTGCGCAAGCGCCGCATCACGCTGGGTGTCGCGGCGGTGGCGGTGGCGGCGGTGGTCGGCGTGGGCGGCTGGCTGGCCACGGGCGGCGACGACACCGAGACGCCGCCCCGTGACTCCAAGCAGTCGGCTCCTTCCGAACCGTAGCCGTACGGTCGCCGGAACAGGACCAGCACGGTCTTCCCCACTCAGCCGTTACGCTGGACCCGTGGCAGTCGTCGATGTATCCGAAGAGCTGAAGTCCCTCTCCTCGACCATGGGGTCGATCGAGGCCGTCCTGGACCTCGAGAGGCTGAGGGCAGACATTGCCGTGCTCGAGGAGCAGGCCGCGGCACCGTCCCTGTGGGACGACCCGGAGGCGGCGCAGAAGATCACCAGTAAGCTTTCGCACCTGCAGGCCGAGGTCCGCAAGGCGGAGGCGCTGCGCGGCCGTATCGACGACCTCGAAGTGCTCTTCGAGCTCGCCGAGGCCGAGGACGACCTGGACACCCGCGCCGAGGCCGAGGCCGAGCTCGTGTCGGTGAAGAAGGCGCTGGACGAGATGGAAGTCCGCACGCTTCTTTCCGGCGAGTACGACGAGCGCGAGGCGCTGGTCAACATCCGTGCCGAGGCCGGCGGCGTCGACGCGGCCGACTTCGCCGAGCAGCTGCAGCGCATGTATCTGCGCTGGGCCGAGCGGCACAACTACGGCAGCGAGATCTACGAGACCTCGTACGCGGAAGAGGCCGGCATCAAGTCGACCACCTTCGTCGTCAAGGCCCCTTACGCCTACGGCACCCTCTCCGTCGAGCAGGGCACGCACCGTCTGGTGCGTATCTCGCCCTTCGACAACCAGGGCCGCCGCCAGACGTCCTTCGCCGGCGTCGAGGTGCTCCCGGTCGTCGAGCAGTCCGACCACGTCGAGATCGACGAGACCGAGCTGCGCGTCGACGTGTACCGCGCCTCCGGCCCTGGCGGCCAGGGCGTCAACACCACCGACTCCGCGGTGCGCATCACGCACATCCCGACCGGCATCGTCGTCTCCTGCCAGAACGAGCGCTCCCAGATCCAGAACAAGGCGAGCGCGATGAACGTCCTGCAGGCGAAGCTGCTCGAGCGCCGCCGTCAGGAGGAGCAGGCCAAGATGGACGCCCTCAAGGGCGACGGCGGCAACTCCTGGGGCAACCAGATGCGTTCGTACGTCCTGCACCCGTACCAGATGGTCAAGGACCTGCGTACGGAGTTCGAAGTGGGTAACCCCCAGGCGGTACTTGACGGCGAGATCGACGGCTTCCTGGAAGCCGGGATTCGCTGGCGCAAGCAGCAGGAGAAGTAACGGGTCGCCTTGTCGACAAGGGAACTGCCGCCTGTAGGGCGGCAGTTCCCTTTTCTGTCACAGTTGCATCCCCGCAGGTCAGGCAACTGGCGCCATATCGGACATCGCAGACGCAACGAGCTTGACGCTTATCCGTCAACCCGGAAAGCTGGCGCCCGGCATGCGTATTGCTGGGGCGCGTGTGTACAGAGGCGCGGTGATTGGACCTCTGGGACCGCTGCTCCGGACGCTGCTCCAATGACGAGATCAGCTACTGGGGGTAGCAGCCAGATGACAAAGAAGACGCGGGTCCGTGTCGCGCGAATAGCCGCCGGCGCAGTGATCGCCGCAGGCGCGTCGCTGACCGCCGCGGGTGCCGCGAGTGCCGTGGGCATCGGGGTCAACGTGGGCCCGCTCGAGGCCAAGGCGAACGCCAACGACAAGGGCATCGACATCGGCCTCGGTATCAACGAGGACCCGACGGAGATCCCGACGGAGATCCCGACGCCGACGGTCGAGCCGCCGCTGCCCACGGAGGAGCCGCCGACGCCGACCGAAGAGCCGCCGCTTCCCACGGAGGAGCCTCCGACCGAGGACCCCACCGAGGACCCGGACCCCACCGAGGACCCGGACCCGAAGCCCACCGATAAGCCGGGCAACGGCAACGGCGGCGGTAACGGCAACGGCGGCGGTAACGGCAACGGCGGCGGTAACGACAACGACGCCGACGGCGGCGCCGGCTGCACCGTCGACGCCGACGGCGCCGAGTGCGCCGACAACACCGACACCGACAACGCCGGCTCCCAGCCGGTCGAGCAGGGTGAGGCCAAGGAGGAGCTGGCTGAGACCGGCGCCGCCGAGACCACGTTCCTGCTCATCGGCGCCGCGACGATGATCGCCGGTGGCATCGGCTTCCGTATGCTGCCGCGTCTCGTCGGCGGTGGGCGCACCGTCGCCTGATCATCACATTGCGTAACAAAGGGCCCGGAGTGCCAAGCACTCCGGGCCCTTGCCGCACTCTCGTGGGGTGCACGTGCTACGCGGTCTGGTGCGCTGCCACCAGGGCCAGGGCCGCTATCAGCAGCACCAGCAGGGTCAACAGCGCCACGGGGCTCAGCCCGCCGAACGGACCCTCCTGCTGCAGCCGCTCACGATTCGCCCGGCAGACCGGGCAGCGGCCTTCGGCGACGGGTGCCGCGCAGTTGGCGCATACCAATCGGTCATAGGTCATGCGCTCTCCTCTCCCGCGCGCCGGAGCCGCAGGCGCGGACCGTAGGCGCATTTCTCCCCCGGCAACGCCCGGGGAAACGCGACTGTTCCCCTACCACTGTGCCAGCTCGCGCGCTTTTCGGCGCGCCCCGTCGGATTACCCCCGTTTCCGAAACGGACAAATCGTTCAACACAGGACGCCGCCTGCACGCGCGAGCCGGGTTCGCGTAAGGTCACGCACACCTACTCCCGGCCGACCGTGGTGCACCCGTGATCCGATTCGACAACGTCTCCAAGACCTATCCCAGGCAGAACCGACCTGCCCTGCGTGACGTCTCCCTCGACATCGAGAAGGGCGAGTTCGTCTTCCTCGTGGGCTCGTCCGGTTCCGGCAAGTCGACCTTCCTGCGTCTGGTGCTGCGCGAGGAGCGCGCCAGCCAGGGCATGGTCCATGTCCTCGGCAAGGACCTGGCCAGGCTGTCCAACTGGAAGGTGCCGCACATGCGCCGCCAGTTGGGCACGGTCTTCCAGGACTTCCGCCTGCTGCCCAACAAGACCGTCGCCGAGAATGTGGCCTTCGCCCAGGAGGTCATCGGCAAGCCGCGCGGCGAGATCCGCAAGGCGGTGCCCCAGGTCCTCGACCTCGTCGGTCTCGGCGGCAAGGAGGACCGGATGCCCGGTGAGCTCTCCGGTGGTGAGCAGCAGCGCGTCGCGATCGCACGGGCCTTCGTCAACCGCCCCATGCTGCTGATCGCCGACGAGCCGACCGGAAACCTCGACCCCCAGACGTCCGTCGGCATCATGAAGCTGCTCGACCGGATCAACCGCACCGGTACGACCGTGATCATGGCGACCCACGACCAGAACATCGTCGACCAGATGCGCAAGCGCGTCATCGAGCTCGAGAAGGGCCGTCTCGTCCGCGACCAGGCCCGCGGCGTCTACGGCTACCAGCACTGAGCCCGGACAGACTGAAAGGCTGACAGCACGCCATGCGCGCCCAGTTCGTGATGTCGGAGATCGGTGTCGGTCTCCGTCGCAATCTCACGATGACCTTCGCGGTGATCGTCTCCGTAGCCCTCTCGCTCGCCCTGTTCGGCGGTGCGCTGCTCATGCGTGAGCAGGTCAGCACGATGAAGGACTTCTGGTACGACAAGGTCAACGTCTCGATCTTCCTGTGCAACAAGAACGACGCGGCGACCTCCCCCCAGTGCGCCAAGGGGGCCGTCACCACGGAGCAGAAGGAACAGATCGAAGCCGATCTCAAGAAGATGGACATCGTCGACACGGTCCATCACGAGTCGGCCGAACAGGCCTACAAGCACTACCGGGAGCAGTACGGCGACACTCCGATCGCCTCCACCATCACCCCGGACCAGATGCAGGAGTCGTACCGGGTCAAGCTCGACGACCCGGAGAAGTACAAGGTGGTGGCGACCGCCTTCGCCGGGCGGGACGGCGTCCAGTCGGTCCAGGATCAGCGCAACATCCTGGAGAACCTCTTCGAGCTCATGAACGGCATGAACGTCGCCGCGATCTTCGTGATGGCCCTGATGCTGATCATTGCGCTGATGCTGATCGTCAACACCGTGCGTGTCTCGGCGTTCAGCCGTCGGCGTGAGACCGGCATCATGCGGCTGGTCGGCGCGTCCAGCTTCTACATCCAGATGCCGTTCATCATGGAGGCCGCCTTCGCGGGGCTGCTGGGCGGCGCGGTCGCCTGCGTGATGCTGTTGCTCGGCCGGTACTTCCTGATCGACGGCGGTCTGGCGCTTTCCGAGAAGATGCAGTTGGTCAACTTCATCGGCTGGGACGCCGTGATCACCAAGTTGCCTCTGGTGCTGGCGATCGGGCTTCTGATGCCCGCTGTGGCCGCATTCATCGCATTGCGCAAGTATCTCAAGGTGTGACAAGCGCCCTGGGCGCCGTACGGCCAACGACCGTACGGCGCCCTTTGCTTGTCCTAGACTCGGCGCCATGCCGGACCCCGAGTTCAGTACCGGGTCCCGCGGCATTCGCCGCGGGGCGGTCCTGACGTTGGTCTTCGCGACCGTGCTCGCCACAGCGGCGGCGACCGACTGTCTGCCGCGCGACGACGGTGAGTCGCACCGCCGCATCGACGCCCGCGCCGCAGGCGCGACCGTCGCCAGCGAGGACGTGGAGCGCGCAGCCGCCGAGGCGATGGCCGACGGCAAGTCGCCGTCGGAAGCCGCCGAGGAGGTCGTCAGCCGCAGCGGTGACCGCTGGAGCGCGGTGTACGACAAGGGCGAGTACGAAGAATTCGAGAAGGCCCTCGACGGTCAGTACACCGGTGTCGGCCTCGGGGCCAGACGCGCCGGCGGCGGCCTGGTGGAGGTGGCCAAGGTCCAGCCCGGCGGCCCGGCCGACCGGGCCGGGATCCGTGTAGGGGACCGGCTCCGTACGATCGACGGCCGTGATGTGGCCAGGCGCCCCGTGACCGAGGTCGTGGCACTGCTGCGCGGGGGCGAGCGCACCACCGTGGAGCTGGGTCTGGAACGCGACGGGCGCGAGTGGACCGAGCGGCTTACCCGCACCCGGCTGAGCACCGAGACCGTCACGGTCCGGCGGCTCAGGGACGGAGCGGTCATGATCAAGGTCGCCTCGTTCACCAAGGGCTCGGGTGCCCGGGTACGCGACGCGGTGCGCGGGGCCCCGTCCGGCGCCGGCGTCCTGCTCGACCTGCGGGGCAACCCCGGAGGGCTGGTCTCGGAGGCCGTCATCGCCGCCTCCGCGTTCCTGGACGGCGGACTGGTCGCCACCTATGACGTACGCGGCGAGCAGCAGGCGCTGTACGCGGACCCCGGCGGTGACACCGACAGACCCGTCGTCGCCCTCGTCGACGCGGGGACCATGAGCGCGGCCGAACTGGTCACCGGGGCCCTCAAGGACCGGGGCAGGGCCGTCACCGTCGGCTCGCGCACGTTCGGCAAGGGCTCGGTCCAGATGCCCAGCCCGCTGCCCGACGGGTCGGTCGCGGAACTGACCGTGGGTCACTACCGCACTCCGGCGGGTCACAGCGTCGACGGCCGGGGCATCACACCCGACCTGGTCGCGAGCGAAGGCGCCGAACAGCGGGCACAGACGGTATTGAGCGGCCTCGGGGGCACGTCTTAAAGAAGTTGCGCCACAGTGCGAAAATGACGGCACTATGGCAAAGGAAACAGGGCGCAAGCTGATCGCGCAGAACAAGAAGGCGCGGCACGACTACCACATCATCGACACTTACGAGTGCGGTCTCGTGCTGATGGGTACCGAGGTGAAGTCCCTGCGCCAGGGGCGGGCCTCACTGGCGGACGGGTTCGTCCAGATCGATGGCCACGAGGCGTGGCTGCACAACGTGCACGTGCCGGAGTACAGCCAGGGCACGTGGACCAACCACAGCGCGCGCCGCAAGCGGAAGCTGCTGCTGCACCGCGAGGAGATCGACAAGCTCGAGTCGAAGTCCCAGGAGACGGGTCACACGATCGTGCCCCTGGCCCTGTACTTCAAGGACGGCCGGGCAAAGGTCGAGATCGCCCTGGCGAAGGGCAAGAAGGAGTACGACAAGCGCCAGACGCTGCGCGAGAAGCAGGACCGGCGCGAGGCGGACCGGGCGATGTCGGCGGTCCGGCGGAAGCAGCGGGCCTGACGCCTGGGAATACGGTGGCATCCGCGTGCCTTGTTCACGTACGATGGCACCCGCCCCTCCCGGGGGGCACGGCTTGAAAACTCAACATGGGGATGATCGGTTTCGACAGCGGATGTCGAAGCAGGGGAAGCGTGTCGAGGAAGCGGCAATGATCTCGTTAACCATATGTCGCAACCAATAATCGCCAATTCCAAGCGCGATAACTCCGAAGCCTTCGCCCTCGCTGCCTGATAAGCAGTAGAGACGAACCTTCACTCATGGAGCGTCAGCCCGGGGCTGTTCCCGACCCGGTTCCTGGCGTCAACTAGGGAACTAAACCTCTAAACCCGGTCACGGGGTCCGGAGGGAAATCAAACAGTGACTGAGCCCGTCGGAGACTTGTCCGCGTGATCTCCGGGGCTGAGAAAAGCGCAGCGGACTGCACACGGAGAAGCCCTGTTTCTGCACCGTTGGACGCGGGTTCGATTCCCGCCATCTCCACTCATCCCATGTGGACCTGGGCCCGGCTGTCACGACAGCCGGGCCTTTGTCGTCCCTGCCAGTACCAGCGCGAGGGCGGCGGCGCAGACCGGAACCGCGTAGCCGGCGGCGGGGCTCACATGCTCGACCGTCCAGCCGCCTGTCGCCGAGCCCGTCGCGATCCCGCCGAGCAGTGCGGTGACGGCCAGGGTCATGCCCTCGTTCAGCTGACTCGGCGGGGTCCGGCGCTGGACCAGGGTCATCCCGGTCACCATCGTCGGAGCCGTCGCCATGCCGGCGAGCAGCAGGCCCACCGCGACGGCGGCGAGCGAGCCGGTGCCGGCGGCGGCCAGCAGGGGCAGCGACATCAGGGCGGTCATCGCGGCGAGGCAGGTGACGAGACCGGCCGCGCGGCGGGTCCGGCCGTAGACCAGTCCGGCGGCGCACGAACCGGCCGCCTGGAGGGCGAGTACCGCGCCCGCCGCCGGTCCGTCGGCGAAGGCGATCGTGACGACCTCCATCGATCCGAAGACCGCGCCGGTGGCCAGGAAGACGATGAGCAGGGCCGGCATGCCCGGGGCGCGAAGTGGCGAGCCGGTGACGGCTCGGGGTGCGACGGGCGGCTCGGTCGAGCGCTGGGCGGCGAAGATCAGCACACCCGTGAGCAGCAGGATCGCGCCGGTCAGAGTGCCGGCCTCCGGGAAGAGCACCGAGCACAGGAACGCGGCGAGCACCGGGCCGAGCATGAAGCACAGCTCGTCGGCGGCCTGCTCGAAGGAGTTCGCGGTGTGCAGGGCGGCCGGGTCGCCCTGGTGGAGATGAGCCCAGCGGGCCCGGGACATACCGCCGCTGTTGGGGGTGGTGGCGGTCGCGGCGTAGGCGGCGAACAGGGTCCAGTCGGGTGCGCCGACACGTATGCACAGCAGCAGTGCGAGGGAGCCGAGGACGGCGAGGGCGGTGGCGGGCACGGCGACGCGCGCCTGCCCGTACCGGTCGACGAGCCGCGCGGTCCACGGCGCGACCAGCGCGGTGGCACCGAGCCCGGTCGCGGTGACCGCTCCTGCGAGGGCGTACGACCCACGGGACCCGGCGATCATGATCACGGCGCTGACGCTGAACATCCCCATGGGAAGCCGGGCGATGAGATTGCCGAGGGTGAAGGCCCGTGCCCCCGGCGCGGCGAACAACCGCCGGTAGGGCCCGAGCGCCGTGTCGCGGCGGACCCGAGTGGCGGGCCTGCGGCCCGAGTTGCCGCTGGGCATCCCGGCGCTCGGCCGCTCGGCCCCTGGCGCGGGCGGTACGGCGCCGGGTGCACCAGCTGCTCCCGTTTCCGGCGCAGTCCCTGCCTTCCTGCTGTGGTCGGTGCTTTCGAGGCGTGAACCGGGTCGGGGTGCCGCGGGGGCGTCGGTGGGCAGGGCTGTCTGGCGGGTCCCCTCGGACCCGGGCGAATGCGGCATGGACCAAGCCTCACCGCCCGGCCGAGCGCTCGTCCAACACCCGATCGGTGGCCATTCACGCACCTGTGTTGTTGAATGCCCCGTGCCCCACGACCTCGACCCCAGGCTGCTCCGATCCTTCACCGCTGTCGCCGACGAGCTGCACTTCACCCGGGCCGCCGCCCGTCTCTACGTCGCCCAGCAGGCCCTCAGCCGTGACATCCGGCGCCTCGAGCGGGAGCTCGGCGTCGAGCTGTTCGTGCGGACGACCCGGCAGGTGACCCTCACCGCCGACGGTGAGCGGCTGCTGCCGTACGCGCGGCGGGTGCTCACGGCCCAGGACGAGCTGTTCGCCGCCGCATCCGGAGCCGCTCGGCCGCTGCTGGTCGACCTCAACACCGCGGGCATGACGTCGGGGCGGGTGCTGGCAAGGGCCCGTGAACTCGCTCCCGAGTGCGAGCTGATGGCCCGGTTCGAGAGCGGACTGACCTTCGCCGCGGCCGAGATCGTGGCCGGCCGGCTCGACGTGTCCTTCGGACGGTTCGCCGGTCTCGAGCCCTCGGTGCAGGCGTTCCTGTCCCAGCAGCCCGTACGGCTCGAGCCGATGGCCGTCCTGCTGCCCGCCGGCCATCCGCTCACCGGACTGGAGCGCGTCCCGTTGAACGCGCTCGCGGGCGCGACCGTATATGCGGGGGCAGGCAATCCGCGGACGGTGGAGTGGACCGAGCTGGCAAGGCTGCTCTTCGCCGGGCGTGGGATCACGATCGCACCACCCGCCCCCCTGGCCATCGGAATCGAGGAGTTCCAGCGTGTGATGGCCAAGGACCCCACCCCCGTCCTCGCGGTGGTGGACTTTCCGGAGATACCCGGCATCGAGCTCCGGCCGCTCGTCGACCCGGTGCCGCTGTCGCCGGTCTCCCTGGTGTGGCGCAAGGGGCTGCGGCACCCTGGGCTGGACGCCCTGCGCCGTGCCGCCGTCGAACTCGCAGCACATGAACGCTGGCTGAAAAGGGATCCGGCCGGATGGTTGCCGGAACGTGATATGTCCCTGATGTGTGACAAGGAGTGAGACAGCGGCTCACGGCCCACCGGGGTGCGCTACATTCATCACCCGGGTGAGTGAATGAGGTAGAGGTTCTGTGGAGACTGGGTGGGGGCCCGGTGTGCAGGACCGGTCCGTCGTGGGGCGTACCCAGACCGGGCCTATGGGGGGATGTGCGAGCAGTCCGTGGAGAAATGGCAAGAAGACGCCGGTACCGGTGTCACACATGAGCGGCACGAGGTCACTGTTCAGCTGAGTGGACCCGGTCTTGCGCCGAACAGCCGGCAGCCCGCGCCCGGGGCCGTGCAGGACGGCTCCGACGGTCCGGTCTTCGTCGACGAGAGCGGCCGCCGCAGCAAGAAGTTCCGGCGCATCGGCTGGCTGCTGGTCGCCGCCTGCGCCTGCTACGCGATCACGCTCGTCGCCGCCCTGATGAGCGGCAACTCCGCTGCCCCCTTCCTGCCCGGCCTCGGCCGGGCGGAGGACAAGCAGGCCGAACAGGTCGAGATCCAGCCCGCCCCCACCGACCGTGCGTCCGGCGTGGCCACGCCCGGCAGCACCCCCGGTGCTCCCACTCCCAGCGACTCGAGCGGTGCCGCCCTGCCGCAGCCCTCCGGCAGCGCGTCCGGCTCCAGTTCGCTGCCCGCGGTGCCCGTTCCCGGCGCCTCGGGCTCCGCGCCGGCCAAGCCCTCCGGCGGCCCCAAGCCGCCACGCCCGGCCGCCAGTTCGCCCGCCCCCGGCAGCAGTGACCCCGGCCCGGCGTCCAGCGCGCCCGACCCGTCCCCGTCCGATGCCCCGAGCGGTGACCCGACCGATCCACCCGTGCAAGAAGGCGCACCGTAGATGACCCCTCCCGCTTCCAGGGCTCCGCACCGGCGGAAGCCCAGGCGCGTCGTGCGCCGCAGACTGCCCATGCGCTACCTGCTGCCGTGCTTCACCCTCGTCGCGCTGCTCGCCATGCTGATGCTGCGCGGCTACGTGCACAGCGAGATCCTGGCCGACCACCGGGTACGGCCGCCCGCCGCCTCCGACCGGGTTCCCCAGGAGATCCTGGAGGGCGGGCCGGTCATCGACGCCCGGGACCTCGATGCGCCCAAGGCGCTGAGCGTCCCCGACCGCCGCCTCGTGCTCACCTTCGACGACGGTCCGGACCCGAAGTGGACGCCGAAGGTCCTCGACAAGCTGAAGGAGTACGACGCACACGCCGTCTTCTTCGTCACCGGCACCATGACCTCGCGCCACCCCGAGCTGGTGGAACGGATGGTCCGGGAGGGCCACGAGGTCGGGCTGCACACGTTCAACCACCCCGATCTCTCCTACCAGTCCACCGACCGCATCGACTGGGAGCTGTCGCAGAACCAGCTGGCGATCGCCGGCGCGGCGGGGATCCGCACGTCCCTGTTCCGCCCGCCGTACTCCTCGTTCTCCGACGCCGTGGACAACGAGTCCTGGCCGGTCACCCAGTACATCGGCAGCCGCGGCTACATCACCGCCTTCAACAACACCGACTCCGAGGACTGGAAGCGTCCCGGCGTCGACGCGATCATCAAGCGCGCGACCCCCAAGGGCACCAAGGGCTCGATCGTGCTGATGCACGACTCCGGCGGCGACCGCTCGCAGACCGTCGCGGCCCTCGACCGCCTCCTGCCCCAGATGAAGGAGCGCGGCTACACCTTCACCAATCTGACCGAGGCGCTCGGCGCACCCACCGCCCACACCCGGGTCGAAGGATTCGAGCTGTGGAAGGGCAAAGCGTTCGTCGCCGCCGTCGCCGTCTCCGAGAGCACCACGGAGATCCTGGTCGTCGGCCTCGCCCTGATCGGTGTGCTCGTCTTCGTCCGCTTCGGCCTGATGCTGGTGCTCTCCTTCGCGCACGCCCGCAAGGTGCGCAAGAGGAACTTCAGCTGGGGACCCCCGGTGACCCGCCCGGTGACCGTGCTGGTCCCCGCGTACAACGAGCGCGAATGCATCGCCAACACGGTCAACTCGCTGATGGCGAGCGAGCATCCCATCGAGGTCATCGTCATCGACGACGGCTCGTCCGACGGGACCGCCGACATCGTCGAGGAGATGTGGCTGCCCAATGTCCGCGTCGTACGGCAGCCCAACGGCGGTAAGCCCGCCGCGCTCAACAACGGCATCCGCCACGCCCGCTACGACATCGTCGTCATGATGGACGGCGACACCGTCTTCGAGCCGGCCACCGTCGGCGAACTCGTCCAGCCCTTCGCCGACCCGCGTGTGGGCGCGGTCGCGGGCAACGCCAAGGTCGGCAACCGGGACAGCCTGATCGGCGCATGGCAGCACATCGAGTACGTCATGGGATTCAATCTCGACCGCCGCATGTACGACGTACTGAACTGCATGCCCACCATCCCCGGTGCGGTCGGCGCCTTCCGCCGCCAGGCGCTGGAGCGCGTCGGTGGCATGAGCGAGGACACCCTCGCCGAGGACACCGACATCACCATGGCCATCCACCGCGACGGCTGGCGGGTGGTGTACGCGGAGCGGGCCCGCGCCTGGACCGAGGCCCCCGAGTCCGTCCAGCAGCTGTGGTCGCAGCGCTATCGCTGGAGCTACGGCACCATGCAGGCGATCTGGAAGCACCGCGGTGCTCTGTTCGATCGCGGTCCCTCGGGACGCTTCGGCCGGGTCGGACTGCCGATGGTCTCGCTGTTCATGGTGCTCTTCCCGCTGCTCGCTCCGCTGATCGACGTCTTCCTGCTGTACGGCCTGGTCTTCGGCCCCACGGGGAACACGATCCTTGCCTGGCTCGGCGTTCTCGCCATCCAGGCCGTCTGCGCCGCATACGCCTTCCGGCTCGACGGCGAACGCATGACACACCTGATCACGCTGCCACTTCAGCAGCTCCTCTACCGGCAGCTCATGTACGTGGTGCTGCTGCAGTCCTGGATCACCGCGCTCACCGGAGGCCGGCTGCGCTGGCAGAAGCTGCGCCGCACGGGTGTGGTGGAGGCGCCCGGCGGCGTGCCGAGCCAGCGGCAGCGCGGTGACGAGCGGAGGCCTGTCGCATGACCACGCATTCGATCGCCGGCGGCGGCGAGGCCGGGGCGGCGGTGCACCCCGCGGCGCCTGAGGGGACCGCGGCCGGACGCCCGGGGCGGGACCGCTATCTCGACCTGCTGCGCTCCATCGCGCTGGTGCGGGTCGTCGTCTACCACATATTCGGCTGGGCCTGGCTGACGATCGTCTTCCCTTCCATGGGCGTGATGTTCGCGCTGGCGGGCTCGCTGATGGCGCGTTCGCTGTCGCGACCCGCGTGGGGTGTCATCCGGGGGCGTGTCCGCCGCCTGCTGCCGCCGACGTGGGCCTTCGCGGCGCTCGTCGTGCCGGTGATCTTCTACTTCGGCTGGAAGCCGTTGAAGGAAGAAGGCATCTGGTGGTTCATCAAGCTCGCCTGGTACGTCGTCCCGGTCGGTGCGCCGCCCTACCCCTGGCACAGTGGTGACAAATCCGGGCTGCTGGAGGACACCTGGGCCGTCCAGGCAGTCGGTCCGCTGTGGTACATCCGCGCGTATCTGTGGTTCGTGATCGCCTCGCCGCTGCTGCTGTGGGCGTTCAAGAAGGTGCCGTGGATGACGCTGCTCGCGCCGCTCGGCCTCACCGCGATCGTCGGTTCCGGGCTCTTCACGATCCCCGGCGAGACCGGCAACGCGATCACCGACTTCGCCTGCTACGGCTCCTGCTGGGTGCTGGGCTTCGCACACCAGCAAGGCCTGCTGGCCACGATTCCCCGCTATGTCTCGATCTCCGTGTCAGCGCTGATCATGGCGTTCGGTCTGTGGTGGGCGTCGGGGCATCTGACGGCCGACGGCTGGGACCTCAACGACATCCCGCTCGCCCAGGCGGCCTGGTCGTTCGGCTTCTGCGTGATCCTGCTGACGTACTCCCCGGCCTGGCAGCAGCTGCCCGGCCGGCTCGCGCGCTTCGACAAGCTGGTCACCCTCGCCAACAACCGCGCTGTGACGATCTACCTGTGGCACAACCTGCTGATCATGGCGACGATACCGATCATCGACCTGCTCTGGCGGATACCGGGCGTCTGGCCGACGTATTCGGGCTTCCTGGAGAGCATCTACACGATCCTGATGCTGATCGTCGTCTGGCCGCTGATAGGGCTGATGATCGTCGCCGTGGGCTGGCTGGAGGACGTGGCCGCCAAGCGCAGTCCACGGCTGTGGCCGAACGGGGCCTCCCGGGGACGCAGGCGCTCACAGCGGAGCTGAGCGCCGGGTGAGAGCAAGGTTTCGTACCGGTCACCTCCCGCCACCGCGTTGAAACGAGCTGTCCATATCGTCGCTTCCACGACCGGACAAAGGTGGAGGCGCGTCATGGCAGGCCGATGGATCGAAGAGTGGGACCCCGAGAACGAGACCTTCTGGAACGAGAAGGGGGAGCGGATAGCCCGGCGCAATCTCGCCTTCTCCGTGCTCAGTGAGCACATCGGCTTCTCGATCTGGACCCTGTTCTCCGTGATGGTCCTGTTCATGGGACCCGAGTACGGCATCGACCCGGCCGGGAAGTTCTTCCTGATCGCGACCGCGACGCTGGTCGGCGCCGTGATCCGGGTCCCGTACACCTTCGCCGTCGCCAAGTTCGGCGGCCGGAACTGGACCATCTTCAGCGCGCTGCTCCTGCTGTTGCCGGCCGGCGCGGCGTACGCGGTGATGGAGCCCGGCACCTCGTACAACACGTTCCTGGCGGTGGCCGCCCTGGCCGGCGTCGGCGGCGGAAACTTCGCGTCGTCCATGACGAACATCAACGCCTTCTTCCCGCTGCGCAAGAAGGGCTGGGCCCTCGGGCTCAACGCGGGCGGCGGCAACATCGGCGTCCCGGTCATCCAGCTGGTGTCCCTGCTGGTCATCGGCACCGCCGGTGCCGCCCAGCCGCGGCTCGTGCTGGCCATCTACATCCCGCTGATCGTGATCGCCGCCGTGTGCGCCGCCCTGTTCATGGACAACCTCGCGCCGGTCAAGAACGACACCGGTGCCGCCAAGGAGGCCGTCAAGGACGCCCACACGTGGATCATGTCCTTCCTCTACATCGGCACCTTCGGCTCGTTCATCGGCTACAGCTTCGCCTTCGGTCTGGTGCTGCAGACCCAGTTCGGCCGCACCCCGCTGCAGGCCGCCTCGCTCACCTTCATCGGCCCGCTGCTCGGCTCGCTGATCCGGCCCGTCGGCGGATCGCTCGCCGACCGCTTCGGCGGCGCCCGCATCACCCTGTGGAACTTCATCGCCATGGCCGGTGCGACGAGTGTCGTCATCGCCGCCTCGGTCCAGAAGTCCCTGCCGGTCTTCCTCGTCGGCTTCATCTCCCTGTTCGTGCTCACCGGCCTCGGCAACGGCTCCACGTACAAGATGATCCCCGGCATCTTCCAGAACAAGGCGCTCGCCAAGGGCATGACCGGCGACGAGGCCGACGCCTACGGCCGCCGGCTGTCGGGCGCCTCGATGGGGCTGATCGGAGCCGTCGGCGCGATCGGCGGTCTCGGCATCAACCTCGCCTTCCGCCAGTCCTTCCTGACGGCGGGCACCGGCACCGCCGCCTTCGTCTCCTTCCTGGCCTTCTACGCGGTGTGCACGGTCGTGACCTGGGCGGTATACCTTCGCCGGCCGGTCGTGGTGCCCGTCCGCACGGCGGAGACCGAGACGGAGCCGCAGCTCGGGCTCGCCCGGGTGTGACCGGGCGAAGTACGTAACGACAGGGAAATATGAGCGATCCGGGCCTGTCACGCACCTTTGACAGGCTCGGTCGCCCATTGACATCCACGTGGGGACGACGACATGCACGACCACGGCCATCCGCACGGCCCTCTCACCGGCTTCACCGTCGGCGTCACCGCCGCCCGTCGCGCCGACGAGCTCGGCGCACTGCTGCGGCGGCGTGGTGCGGCCGTGCTGCACGCGCCCGCACTGCGTATCGTCCCGCTCGCCGACGACGCCGAACTCCTCGCCGCGACCAAGGAGTTGATCGACCACGCCCCTGATGTGGTGGTCGCCACCACCGCCATCGGCTTTCGCGGCTGGGTCGAGGCCGCCGACGGATGGGGCTTCGGCGAGGAGCTGCTGAGCCGGCTGCGCGGTGTGGAGCTGCTGGCCCGCGGCCCCAAGGTGAAGGGGGCGATCCGTGCCGCAGGGCTCACCGAGGAGTGGTCCCCGGCATCGGAGTCCATGGCCGAGGTGCTGGACCGGCTGCTCGGGCAGGGCGTGGCCGGCCGGCGTGTCGCGCTCCAGCTGCACGGCGAGCCGCTGCCCGGATTCGTGGAGGCGCTGCGGGCCGGGGGCGCCGATGTCGTCCTCGTACCCGTCTACCGCTGGATGGCGCCGCAGGACATCGCCCCGCTGGACCGGATGCTGGACGCGGTCGTGTCCCGGAGCCTGGACGCCATCACCTTCACCAGCGCCCCGGCCGCCGTCTCGCTGCTCTCACGCGCCGAAGGCCGCGGACTGCTGCCGCTGCTGCTCGACGCACTCGGGCACCATGTGCTCGCGGCCTGCGTGGGACCGGTCACCGCCGTGCCGCTCCAGGCGGCCGGGGTCAACACCGTCCAGCCGGAGCGATTCCGGCTCGGCCCGCTCGTCCAGCTGATCGGCATGGAGCTGCCGGCCCGCGCCCGCACGCTTCCGGTCGCCGGTCACCGGGTCGAGATCCGAGGTCATGCCGTCCTGATCGACGACGAGCTGCGACCCGTCCCGCCCGCCGGAATGGCCCTGCTGCGTGCCCTGTCCGAGCGGCCCGGCTGGGTCGTCTCCCGCCCCGACCTGCTGCGCGCGCTGCCCGGCGCCGGCAGGGACGAGCACGCCGTCGAGACCGCGATGGCCCGGCTGCGTACGGCACTCGGCGCGCCGAAGCTGATCCAGACCGTGGTCAAGCGGGGGTACCGCCTGGCGCTCGACCCGGCGGCCGACACCAAGTACGCGGACGCCTGAGGGGTTTCCTCACCGCTGGAGCGCCCGCAGCAGCGCAGCGGGCGGGGCCACGAGGACATGACGCCCGGCGTCACCCGCCGCCCAGCCGTCGTTGACCGGCAGGACGGCCGG
This sequence comes from Streptomyces sp. NBC_00390, assembly GCF_036057275.1. NCBI lineage: Bacteria > Bacillati > Actinomycetota > Actinomycetes > Kitasatosporales > Streptomycetaceae > Streptomyces > Streptomyces sp. NBC_00390. The sequence continues at coordinate 5,261,784 of NZ_CP107945.1, forward strand.
TAAAGACAGGGTGCGGCTTGAGGAGGGGTTCCGGCCGCACCCGCCGACGGGCACTCTGGTGGGGGACAGCGGTGGTGACCCACAGGGCGGTGACAGGCGCATGACATCGGCGGGCTCGGGTGTGGGGATCCCCCCAGCGCAGCGAGGGGGAGAGTGGCGGTTCGACTCCGGGCGGATCTGCCTGGATCTCGTGGCGACCTCGTCGGAGGTCCCCCGGCCGCCCGCCGCCGCACAGGAACCACTCGCGGACACCGGACGGTTGGAGCACTGGCTGGTCGGTGCGGGACTGGTCCCGGCGGGCACCCGGCTCGGCTGCGTCGACGGCATCTGGGTGAGCCGCTTCGTCGAACTGCGCGACTGCGTGGCCCAGCTGGTGCGCGCCGAACTCGACGGCCGGGGCGCGGAGTCCGCGCTGGAGCGGCTCAACACCATCGCGGCCGGGCCGCCACCCCGCATCAGAGCCGTACGGGACCAGCACGGCGCGCTGGTCAGGGCCCTGTGCACGGCGCCCGATTGCGGTGCGCTGCTCGCCGCTGTCGCGCGTGACGCCGTGGAGCTGCTGACCGATCCGGCGGACCGTTCACGGCTGCGGCAGTGCGAGGGAGACAACTGCCGCCGTGTGTATTTGGACACATCCCGTGGACGCAGGCGCCGTTGGTGCTCGAGTGAGGTATGCGGCAATCGGGAACGTGTGGCCCGGCATCGACGGCGAACTGCCGCCGCAGCAGGGGCCTGAGGCCCCGAAAAAGATCTTGAAACTTTTTTGGCCGGCGTTGAGTGAACCCTTCGCGGCCCCCGTAGTGAAGGGGGACAAGCAGCCAGCCGAAAAACAAGGTCTCGACCGGGAGGTTCAGGTGCGCAAGGATGCCGCCGTGGCCGATGACCGTCCGCAACGGGCCCGCCATCGCAACGACAAGGCACGCGACACCTCCATGCCCGACGAGGAGTTGATGCGTGCCCTCTATCGCGAACATGCCGGACCGTTGCTCGCCTATGTACTGCGTCTTGTTGCCGGCGATCGCCAGCGCGCGGAAGACGTCGTACAGGAGACGCTCATCCGTGCCTGGAAGAATGCCGGCCAGCTCAACCGTGCGACCGGCTCTGTCCGACCCTGGCTGGTGACGGTCGCCCGGCGCATCGTCATCGACGGTCACCGCAGCCGGCAGGCCCGGCCGCAGGAGGTCGATCCGTCGCCGCTTGAGGTCATGCCCGCGGAGGACGAGATCGACAAGGCGTTGTGGCTGATGACGCTATCGGATGCGCTCGATGATTTGACGCCCGCCCACAGGGAAGTCCTTGTCGAGACGTACTTCAAGGGGCGCACGGTCAATGAGGCGGCCGAGACACTCGGCATACCCAGCGGGACCGTGCGGTCCCGGGTGTTCTATGCGCTCCGTTCCATGAAGCTCGCTCTGGAGGAAAGGGGGGTCTCGGCATGACCATGTATGAGCAGGAGTCCGTGCACGACGCCGTCGGCGCATACGTGCTCGGCGTGCTCGACGAAGCGGACGCCTCCGCCTTCGAGGCGCATCTGGCGGGCTGCGACATCTGCGCCGCCCACCTCGAGGAGTTCTCCGGCATCGAGCCGATGCTGGCGATGCTGGCCGAGGCACCCGCCCCCGCGCCGCCGCAGAGCAATGTCTACAACCTCCCCGGCATGCGCTCGGCACCCCCACCGACACGGCCTGTGCCCGTGGTCCCTTCCCCGCCCAGCCCCAAGCTGCTCGGCGGGCTCCTGAACGAGGTGGCCGCGAAGCGTGCGCAGAAGCGCCGGCGCGGGATGTACCTGGTCGCGGCGGCGGCCGCACTGATCATCGGCGGCCCGACCGCCGCGGTCATGGCCACGGGGAACGACGCGGGCAGCAACCAGGCGGCCCCCGACCCGCACCCCACCAGCCCCGCCGAGGACGCCTTCTTCAACCACATGGAGGAGAAGGTGCAGGCCACGGACGCGACGACCAAGGTCAACGCGGTCGTCGGCATGGAGAAAAAGCCCTACGGCACCCACGCGGTCCTGCAGCTGAAGGGCGTCAAGGGCCCCCTGAAGTGCAACCTCATCGCGGTCTCCAACACCGGCGAGGAGGAGGTTGTCACCTCCTGGTCGGTACCCAAGTGGGGATACGGCATCCCGGACAGCCCTGAAGAGGCCGGGAGAAAGCCGCTGTACGTGCACGGCGGAGCCGCGATGGACCGCGACGACATCGATCACTTCGAGATCCGGACCTTCGACGGCGAGCGACTGGTGGAGGTCGACGCCTGACAGACCGGCCCCCTTCGCGTACGGTTGACGGCTGCCCAGTGCACGTCAGAAGGGGGCCTCGGTGGCCGCGCAGGATGCCGCTGTGAATTCCGTGATCGGTTCGACCGCCGACACGGTGCGAGACCGCGAGATCGGTGTCGAACAGGAACATCTCGACAGGGTGTACCGCCGCCTCGAGGAGAAGATCCACGAGGCGGAATTCCTGATGCACGACGCCGCCCAGCGCGGTCAGGTCGGCACCCCCGGCGCACTCGCCGAGCGGGACGCCCAGGTCTTCCGAGCGGGCATCCACCTCAACCGTCTCAACAGCGAGTTCGAGGACTTCCTCTTCGGCCGTATCGACCTGCTGTACGGCAAGGACGGCAAGAAGGGCCCCGACGGCGCGTACACCTCCGTCGAGCCCGCCGACGACGCCGTACGGCCGGACAACACCGCCGAGATCGGCGAGACCCTGCACATCGGCCGGATCGGCGTCCTCGACTCCGACTACGCGCCCATGGTCATCGACTGGCGCGCCCCCGCCGCTGCCCCGTTCTACCGCTCGACCCCGGTCGACCCCGGACGGGTGGTGCGCCGCCGGGTCATCCGTTCCAAGGGGCGCAAGGTCCTCGGTGTCGAGGACGACCTGATGCGTCCGGAGCTGACCGCCACCCTGGACGGCGCCGAGCTCCCGGTCATCGGCGACGGTGCCCTGATGGCGGCGCTCGGCCAGGCCCGCAGCCACACCATGCGTGACATCGTCGCCTCCATCCAGGCGGAGCAGGACCTGGTGATCCGCGCCCCCGCCGCGTCGGTCGCCCAGGTCGAGGGCGGCCCCGGTACGGGCAAGACGGCGGTCGCCCTGCACCGCGCGGCCTATCTGCTCTACCAGGACCGCCGGCGCTACGCGGGCGGCATTCTCATCGTCTCCCCGACCCCGCTGCTCGTCGCCTACACCGAGGGCGTGCTGCCGTCGCTCGGCGAGGAGGGCCAGGTCGCCATCCGCGCGCTCGGCTCGCTGGTCGACGGGGTGGAGGCCACGACGTACGACGATTCCGCGGTCGCCCGTGTCAAGGGGTCGTCGCGCATGCTCAAGGTGCTGCGCAAGGCCGCACGGGGCGCGCTGGAGCTTCCGGGCGGGGGCGCCAGGGGTGCGGCCGCCGCGGGGCGCGGCGGGCAGCTCGCGTTCGGCGAGGACGACGCGGCCCAGGCCGTACCCGCCGAGTCGCCCACCCGGCTGCGGGTGGTCGCCTTCGGGCGGCGGCTCGAGCTGGAGGCCGACGAGCTGCAGCGCATCCGGCACAACGTCCTCGGCGGGACCGCGCCCGTCAACCTGCTGCGCCCGCGCGCCCGGCGCCTGCTGCTGGACGCCCTGTACGCCAAGTCCGGTGCGACCGGCCGTGCTGCGTCCTCCTCCTACACGGACCCCGAGCTCGCCGCCGAGCTGCGCTCGTCCTTCGACGAGGACGTCACGAGCGAGGACAGCTTCATCGAGTTCCTCGACGCGTGGTGGCCGGAGCTCACCCCGCGCGCAGTGCTCTCCGCGATGGCCGACGAGCGGCGTCTCGGCCGCTGGGCGCGCCGGGTGCTCAACCCGGGCGAGGTGCGCCGACTCGCCAGGTCGCTGCGCCGCGACGCCCTGTCCGTGCACGATGTGGCGCTGCTCGACGAACTGCAGGCGCAGCTCGGCACCCCGGCCCGCCCCCGCAAGAAGCGCGAGCTCGACCCGCTGGACCACCTCACCGGTCTGGAGGAGCTCATGCCGCAGCGCGAGGAGACCCAGCGTGAGCGGCAGGAGCGGCTGGCGGCCGAGCGCACCGAGTACGCGCATGTCATCGTCGACGAGGCGCAGGATCTGACGCCGATGCAGTGGCGGATGGTCGGCCGCCGGGGCAGGCACGCCACCTGGACGGTCGTCGGGGACCCCGCCCAGTCGTCCTGGCCGTCCCCGGACGAGGCGGCCGAGGCCCGTGACGAGGCGCTCGGCACCCGGCCCCGGCGCCGCTTCGAGCTGACCGTCAACTACCGCAACCCGGCCGAGATCGCCGAGCTCTCGGCCAAGGTGCTCAAGCTCGCGATGCCCGGGATGCGCGCCCCGTCCGCCGTCCGCTCCACGGGCGTACTGCCGCGCTTCGCCGCCGTACCGGAGGGCAGCGACCTGGCCAGGACCGTGCGGGCCGAGGCACAGCGGCTGCTGGACGAGGTCGAGGGCACCGTCGGTGTCGTCGTCGCGATGAACCGGCGCGAGCAGGCGGCACGTTGGCTGGCGGGGCTCGGTGAGCGCGTGGTGGTGCTGGGGTCGCTGGAGGCCAAGGGCCTCGAGTACGACGCCACGGTGGTCGCCTCGCCGGCGGAGATCGCCGGGGGTTCCTCCCGGGACGGGGTCTTTGGGGGAGAGTCGGCCGCCGGGCTGCGGGTGCTCTACGTGGCGCTGACCCGGGCGACGCAGCAGCTCACGGTGGTCTCGGGCCCGCGCGACAAGCCGGACGAGAACGGGGTCCCGGACCTGCTGCGGGACTGAGGCGGACCACGTGGGCGACTGACGCGGAGTCAACCTGCGATGTCGGAATCACTTGCCGGGGTGGTTTGTTAGCCTTGGTGTGGCACCGGCCCGATCCAAGCCCCCGGGCCCAACCTTCGTCCCTCAGAGGGACCACTTGCCGCGAGGCGAGCATGGCGGGTCGGTGCCACCTGATCCGGACATTCCGTCCACACGGAAGAGGCCCGCGTCACCCATCGGTGACGCGGGCCTCTTCTGCTTGACCTACACTTCTCGTATGGTGGAAAAGAACTTCCGAAAACTAAATGACCGCATTACCTGCTACTGGCAGGTAGGTGTCACCATCGGAAGGCGCTGCCGGGCACCGGCCACGGCGCCGCACAGCAACGAAGCTAGGGAAAGCAGAGGAACCCGGCCATGGCAACGGCGCCCAGCGTCTCGTACTCGATGACGGTCCGGCTGGAGGTGCCCGCGAGCGGAACCGCGGTCTCCCAGCTCACCACGGCGGTGGAGTCCAACGGCGGCTCCGTGACCGGCCTCGACGTGACGGCATCCGGCCACGAGAAGCTGCGGATAGACGTCACGATCGCCGCCTCCTCCACCGCGCACGCCGACGAGATCGTCGAGGAGTTGCGCAAGATCGAGGGCGTCGTCCTCGGCAAGGTCTCCGACCGTACGTTCCTGATGCACCTCGGCGGCAAGATCGAGATGCAGTCCAAGCACCCCATCCGCAACCGTGACGATCTCTCGATGATCTACACCCCGGGTGTGGCCCGCGTCTGCATGGCCATCGCCGAGAATCCCGAGGACGCCCGCCGCCTCACCATCAAGCGCAATTCCGTTGCAGTGGTGACCGACGGCTCCGCCGTACTCGGCCTCGGCAACATCGGCCCCAAGGCCGCCCTGCCCGTCATGGAGGGCAAGGCGGCCCTCTTCAAGCGCTTCGCCGGCATCGACGCCTGGCCGCTGTGTCTGGACACCCAGGACACCGACGCCATCGTCGAGGTCGTCAAGGCGATCGCCCCCGGCTTCGCCGGCATCAATCTCGAGGACATCTCCGCACCCCGCTGCTTCGAGATCGAGGCGCGGCTGCGCGAGGCCCTGGACATCCCCGTCTTCCACGACGACCAGCACGGCACCGCGATCGTCGTGCTCGCCGCGCTGACCAACGCATTGCGCGTGGTGGGCAAGGCGATCGAGGACGTGCGGGTGGTCATGTCCGGTGCGGGCGCGGCCGGTACGGCCATCCTCAAGCTGCTGATCGCCGCGGGCGTCAAGCACGCGGTCGTCGCCGACATCCACGGCGTCGTGCACGCGGGCCGTGCGGACCTGGTGGACGCCGCGCCCGGGACGCCGCTGCGCTGGATCGCCGACAACACCAACCCCGAGGGCGTCACCGGCACGCTCAAGGAAGCGGTCGCCGGCGCGGACGTGTTCATCGGTGTCTCGGCCCCGAACGTGCTCGGCGCGGACGATGTCGCGGCGATGGCGGAGGGCGCCATCGTGTTCGCGCTCGCGAACCCCGACCCCGAGATCGACCCGGCAATCGCCCGCCAGACGGCCGCAGTTGTGGCCACCGGCCGCTCGGACTTCCCCAACCAGATCAACAACGTGCTGGTCTTCCCGGGCGTCTTCCGCGGCCTGCTGGACGCTCAGTCCCGCACCGTCAACACCGAGATGATGCTCGCGGCCGCGACCGCGCTCGCGGACGTCGTGTCCGAGGACGAACTCAACCCGAACTACATCGTTCCGTCCGTCTTCAACGACAAGGTGGCGGGAGCGGTCGCGGGCGCGGTGCGCGAGGCGGCCAAGGCGGCAGTGGCGGCTGTGACAGGCCCCACGTCCGCCTGACATACGGCGCGTCGCGGGTCGCGGGGCCGCAAACCCCCCCTTAGGGTGGCGGACCATGAGCCGGCGGCCCCCGGTCCGCCCCGCCCGTCGCTCCGATGAGTTCCGGGGGAGTAGACGGAACGTCACCACGACGAGGCAGTGGCGCTTTTCGTGTGACTCCGGAGGGTGCCGGATTGGCTTTCCCGCCGCTGGTGGGGGCAGGATGCGTATTCGGGCGCGAGGGTCTGACAGCAGACCCGGGTCCGGGGACTGTCCAAGGGCCCTGGCAGCATCGGCTTCGATCTCACGCCTCACAGGCAAGAAGAACACGGGAGTAAGAACATGAACCGCAGTGAGCTGGTGGCCGCGCTGGCCGACCGCGCCGAGGTGACCCGCAAGGACGCCGACGCCGTGCTGGCCGCTCTCGCCGAGACCGTCGGCGAGGTCGTCGCCAAGGGCGACGAGAAGGTCACCATCCCCGGCTTCCTGACCTTCGAGCGCACCCACCGTGCCGCTCGCACCGCTCGTAACCCGCAGACCGGCGACCCGATCCAGATCCCGGCCGGCTACAGCGTGAAGGTCTCCGCGGGCTCGAAGCTCAAGGAAGCCGCCAAGGGCAACTGAGCCTCCGGCAGCACCAAGGGCGGCCACCTGTGCGGGTGGCCGCCCTTTCGCGCGCCTACGCCCCGCTGAAGCCCCTTCCCGGGGCGCCGGCCCCGTGCCCCCGGCGTCTTCCGTGCCGCAGGGCTGTCTGTGCCGGTCGCTCGGCAGGGGCCCGGGACAGCGCCCCCGACGCCGCTGCGGCGGCGGAGGAGGCCCGGTGAACAGCGCCCGGCCGGTACGTGACCCAGTCCTTCGAACGGCAGCACGGCCTCGGCGCGAACGTCGCCTGCGAGGCGGCCGCCGCCGAGGGCAAGGTCGGCGAGCTGCGCCGCGACCCGTTCACGTGCGGCCGGCCCGGCCGGTACGGGGCGGCCGGGGGAGAGAGCGCCTCCCGCGGCCCCGGGCCGTAGGAGCGTGCGGGAGGCGGGGCTGTCCCGCCCCGCAGATACGCGACGGCCCCCGCGGGGCACCCGCGAGGGCCGTCGGAGCGTCGTGTGCCGGTCAGACGATCGGGCCGCCCGGCAGCTCCACCTTCGCGCCGAGCTTCTCGAGCTTCTCCATGAAGTTCTCGTAGCCGCGGTTGATCAGGTCGATACCGTGCACACGCGACGTCCCCTGCGCCGCCAGAGCCGCGATCAGGTACGAGAAGCCGCCGCGCAGGTCCGGGATGACCAGATCCGCGCCCTGGAGCTTCGTCGGGCCCGACACGACCGCCGAGTGCAGGAAGTTGCGCTGGCCGAAGCGGCAGTGGGAGCCGCCCAGGCACTCGCGGTACAGCTGGATGTGTGCGCCCATCTGGTTCAGCGCCGAGGTGAAGCCGAGCCGCGACTCGTACACCGTCTCGTGGACGATGGACAGGCCCGTCGCCTGCGTCAGCGCCACCACCAGCGGCTGCTGCCAGTCGGTCTGGAAGCCGGGGTGCACGTCCGTCTCCAGCGCGATCGACTTCAGGCGGCCGCCCGGGTGCCAGAAGCGGATGCCCTCGTCGTCGATCTCGAAGGCGCCGCCGACCTTCCGGTACGTGTTCAGGAAGGTCATCATCGAGCGCTGCTGCGCGCCGCGCACGTAGATGTTGCCCTCGGTCGCCAGTGCCGCCGACGCCCAGGAGGCAGCCTCCAGACGGTCCGGGAGCGCGCGGTGCGTGTAACCGCCGAGCTTGTCGACACCGGTGATCCGGATCGTCCGGTCGGTGTCCACGGAGATGATCGCGCCCATTTTCTGCAGGACGCAGATCAGGTCCTCGATCTCCGGCTCCACCGCCGCGTTGGTCAGCTCGGTGACACCCTCGGCCAGCACCGCCGTCAGCAGCACCTGCTCGGTCGAGCCGACGGACGGGTACGGCAGCCGGATCTTGGTGCCGCGCAGCCGCTGCGGGGCCTCCAGGTACTGGCCGTCCGCCCGCTTCTCGATCGTCGCGCCGAACTGGCGCAGTACGTCGAAGTGGAAGTCGATCGGCCTGCCGCCGATGTCGCAGCCGCCCAGACCCGGGATGAAGGCGTGGCCGAGGCGGTGCAGCAGTGGCCCGCAGAACAGGATCGGGATGCGCGACGAGCCCGCGTGGGCATCGATGTCGGCGACGTTCGCGCTCTCCACGTGCGTCGGGTCGAGGACCAGCTCACCGGGCTCCTCGCCCGGGCGGACGGTCACACCGTGCAGCTGGAGCAGCCCGCGGACGACACGCACGTCACGGATGTCGGGCACATTGCGCAGCCGGCTCGGCTCGCTGCCGAGCAGGGCGGCGACCATCGCCTTGGGCACGAGGTTCTTCGCGCCGCGGACGCGGATCTCGCCCTCCAGCGGGGTGCCGCCGTGGACAAGCAGTACATCGTCGGTGCCGGTCATGAATCTCGCGTTCCGGAGTCGTCGGGCAGGGGGCCAGAGAAAAGGGTAAGGGTCGTGTGCCCCTGCGCCGTAGGGCTGGGACAGACCGCAGGCGTAATGAATTCGGTACAACACGGTCCGTATCCCCCCGCTCGCGCAAGGTCACCGCCCGGGCTCCCGGCCGGGCTCGCGCCCGGCGCGCTCTGAGCTGCGCTCACTCACACTCTGCCGCTCACCCCCCGCAGAGGGCGAAGATGCGGGATCATGTCTCGCATGACCGAGGTGTCCTCGCTCACAGGACGGCTGCTCGTCGCCACACCCGCCCTCGCGGACCCGAACTTCGACCGCGCGGTGGTGCTGCTGCTCGACCACGACGACGAGGGCTCCCTCGGCGTGGTTCTGAACAGGCCCACCCCGGTGGGCGTGGGCGACATCCTGGAGCCGTGGGCCGGGCTCGCCGGTGAGCCGGGTGTGGTTTTCCAGGGGGGCCCGGTCTCCCTCGATTCGGCGCTCGGCGTCGCGGTCATACCCGGCGACGAGGGGCCGCTCGGCTGGCGGCGGGTGTACGGCGCGATCGGCCTGGTGGACCTGGAGGCGCCGCCGGAGCTGCTCGGGGCGGCCCTCGGCTCCCTGCGGATCTTCGCCGGGTACGCGGGCTGGGGCCCGGGCCAGCTGGAGGACGAGCTGACCGACGGCGCCTGGTACGTCGTCGAGTCGGAGCCCGGCGATGTCTCGTCCCCGAACCCGGAGAGCCTGTGGCGTGCGGTGCTGCGGCGCCAGCGCAGTGAACTGGCCATGTTCGCGACGTATCCGGACGACCCGAGTCTGAACTGACGGGCCCGCCGGCGGCGCAGCCCGCCCCGCGGGGCCCTCCTCCCGTACCGCCCCGGGCGTGGGTACCCTTGGAGCTCATGAGCACTCTTGAGCCCGAGCGCGGGACAGGCACCGGGATCCTCGTAGAACCGACGCCGCAGGTGTCGCACGGCGACGGCGACCACGAGCGCTTCGCCCATTACGTCCAGAAGGACAAGATCATGGCGAGTGCCCTCGACGGCACTCCCGTGGTGGCCCTGTGCGGGAAGGTCTGGGTTCCCGGACGCGACCCCAAGAAGTACCCGGTCTGCCCGATGTGCAAGGAGATCTACGACTCCATGGGCTCCGGCGGCGACAAGGGTGACAAGGGCGGCAAGGACAAGAAGTAGCCCGGGCTTCACGGCAACGCCCGGCGGCTCACGGCCCCCGGGGCGCGCATACAGCGTGCCCCGGGGGCCGTTTTCTGTGCCCGTTTTCTGTGTCCGCGGGCCGTTCGCGTTGCGCGGGGTGCGGCCACCGGCCACAGAGTGGTCGAGACCTCTTGTACGGCCGCGGGTGCGGCTCTAGCCTCCTGCGTGTTGTGCAGTGCGAAACACTCGTTGCATATGTTGCAACGCCGATTCGTAGAGGACCCAGCATGAAGCTCATCGCCCGGATCGCCTCCCCCGTCGCGGCCCTTGCGCTGGCGGCCCTCACCGGGGTGGCCTGCGCCCCTCAGACCTCCGACACCGGCGCCAAGCAGGACGACAAGAGCGGCACACTGCGGGTCTGGCTCTTCCAGGAGGTCAACAACCGGCCGAAGGAACAGGTCGTCGACGCCGCCGTGACCGCCTTCGAGAAGGCGCACAAGGGCGCGAAGGCGGAGGTCGAGTACATCCCCGTCGAGACCCGTGCCCAGCGGATCAAGGCCGCCTTCAACGACCCGAAGAGCGCCCCGGATCTGATCGAGTACGGCAACACCGACACCGCCGGGTACGTCAAGGACGGCGGACTCGCGGACATCGGCGCCGAGTTCGACGCCTGGGACGAGGCCAAGGACACCGACCCGACCGCCCGGCAGTCGGTCACCGTCGGCACCAAGGTCTACGGAGCGCCCCTGTTCGTCGGCGTCCGCGCGCTCTACTACCGCACAGACGTCTTCAAGGACCTGGGGATCGAGCCGCCCAGGACCCAGGCCGAACTGATCACCACCGCAAAGAGGATCCACAGGGCGAAGCCCGGAATGTACGGGCTCGCGGTCGGCGGCGCGTACACCTACGGTGCGATGCCCTTCATCTGGGCCAACGGCGGCGAACTGGCCGAGGAGAGCGGCGGCTCCTACACCGCGGCCATCGACAGTCCGGCCGCGCAGAAGGGCATCACCTCGTACGCCTCCCTCTTCGGTGACGACAACTGCCCGGCCGACAAGTGCGCCTCCATGGGCGGCAACGCCACCGTCACCGCCTTCGCCTCCGGCAAGGCCGCCATGGCGATCGGCGGCGACTTCAGCCACCAGGCGGTCGAGGCCGGCACGGTGAAGGGCGCGTACGCCGTCGTGCCGCTGCCGGGCCTGAAGGAGGGCGAGATCGCCCCGGCCTTCGCCGGCGGCAACAACCTCGGTGTCCTCAAGAGCAGTTCGCACCGGACGCTGGCCGTCGACCTGATGAAGCGGCTCGCGGGCAAGGAGACCCAGGCCAGGCTGTTCGACGCGATGGGGTTTCTGCCCACGTACACCGACGTACGGGCCGAGGCGGCGCAGAAGGAGCCGTTCGTGAAGCCCTTCATCGAGACTCTGGGCGCGGGCGCCAAGTTCGTTCCGGCCTCCCCGGCCTGGGGGCAGATCGACGCCTCGCTCGTCCTGCCGACCATGTTCCAGGAGGTCGTCAGCGGCAAGAAGGACGTGGCGACGGCCTCCGCCGAGGCCGCGAAGAAGATGGACGCCGCGTTCGCGGACGCGGGCTGAGCGGCCCGGTCAGGCGAAGCGCGATGACGCACAACGCCACCGCGGCCGAGCCGGCCGCGGTCCCCGCCAGGTCCGCGGCGGCCCGCACGTCCCAAGCCCCGCGGTCGCGGCGCTCCGACGCCTGGACGCCCTGGCTGTATCTCGCACCCGCGCTGGTGGTGCTCGCCGCACTGCTCGTCTACCCGATCTACCAACTCGGCCTGATCTCCGTCCTGGAGTACACCCAGGCCCAGGTCAGCGGAGGCGAACCCACCACCTTCCAGGGCCTCGGCAACTACCGGACCCTTTTCGCGGACGGCCAGTTCCGGCAGGTGCTGCTGGCGACCGTGCTCTTCGCGACCGCCTGCGTCCTCGCCACCCTCGCGGCCGGCTGCGCACTGGCAGTCCTGCTCACACGGATACGGGCCGTGCCGCGCCTCGCGCTGATGCTGGCCGCGCTCGGCGCCTGGGCCACCCCGGCCATCACCGGCTCCACCGTCTGGGTCTTCCTCTTCGACCCGGACTTCGGGCCGGTCAACCGGGTGCTGGGACTGGGCGACTTCTCCTGGACGTACGGGCGCTACAGCGCCTTCGCGCTCGTCCTCCTCGAGGTCGTCTGGTGCTCGTTCCCCTTTGTGATGGTGACCGTGTACGCGGGCATCAGGGCGATACCCGGGGAGGTGCTGGAGGCGGCATCCCTGGACGGTGCCTCGCAGTGGCGCATCTGGCGTTCCGTCATGGCGCCGATGCTCCGTCCCATTCTGGTCGTCGTCACCATTCAGTCGGTCATCTGGGACTTCAAGGTCTTCACGCAGATCTATGTGATGACGAACGGCGGAGGAATCGCCGGACAGAACCTCGTGCTCAATGTCTACGCCTACCAAAAGGCCTTCGCGTCCTCGCAGTACAGCCTGGGGGCGGCCATCGGCGTCGTCATGCTGCTGATTCTGCTGGCGGTCACCTTGGTCCATCTGCGGCTGCTTCGCCACCAAGGGGAGGAATTGTGAGCGCGTTCTCCGCTCGTGTCCGCGTGCGCCGGCCGTGGCGTCTCGCCGCGGAGGCGACCGCCCTGATCGTCGCGGCCACCGTCGTCTTCCCGCTCTACTGGATGGTGCTTTCCGCCTTCAGACCGGCGGGCGAGATCCAGTCCACCGCACCCCGGCCATGGACGCTTTCACCGTCCCTCGACTCGTTCCGCCGCGTCTTCGAGCAGCAGGAATTCGGCCGCTACTTCCTCAACAGCCTCTTCGTGGCCGGAGCGGTCGTCATCGCCTCCGCCCTGATCGCGTTTCTCGCGGCGACGGCCGTGACCCGCTTCCGTTTCCGGTTCCGCACCACGCTTCTGATCATGTTCCTGGTCGCGCAGATGGTGCCGATCGAGGCGCTGACCATCCCACTCTTCTTCCTGATGCGGGACTTCGGACAGCTCAACACCCTCGGCGCGCTGATCCTTCCGCACATCGCCTTCTCGCTGCCGTTCGCGATCTGGATGCTGCGCGGCTTCGTCAAGGCGGTCCCTGACGCGCTGGAGGAGGCCGCTCGCATGGACGGCGCGAGCCGTACGCGCTTCCTCTGGCAGATTCTGTTCCCGCTGGTCTTCCCGGGGCTGGTGGCGACGAGCGTCTTCTCGTTCATCTCCACGTGGAACGACTTCCTGTTCGCGAAGTCCTTCATCATCAGCGACACCTCGCAGTCCACCCTTCCGATGGCGCTGCTGGTCTTCTTCAAGCCGGACGAGAACGACTGGGGTGGCATCATGGCGGCGTCGACCGTGATGACTGTTCCTGTGCTCGTCTTCTTCGTACTCGTACAGCGACGTCTGGTCTCGGGGCTGGGCGGAGCGGTGAAGGACTGACGGTATGAGCAACCATCCCCCTGCCCCCACACCGGCGGTGGGACTGATCCCGGCCCCGGCGCGGCTGTCCGACTCGCTGCCCGGCGGCGGGATGGGACACGTCATCGACGCGGAGACCGAGATCCAGGCGGGCCCCGGCACCGAGCGGGTCGCGCAGTGGCTGCGCGCCACCGTCGGTGCGGCCACCGGATACCCGCTTCCGCCGCACACGGACAACTGGAACCGCATCCTGCTGCGGATGATCCCCTCGCTCGCCGAGGAGCTCGGCGGCCCGGAGGCGTACCGCTTCACCGCCGACGGCTGTGCCGTCGCCATCGACGGGGCGAGCGAGGCGGGTGTGTTCCGGGGTGCCCAGACCTTCCGTCAGCTGCTCGGTCCGGACGCCTTCCGCCGGGCTCCCGTCGTGAGGAAGGAGGAGTGGGAAGTCCCCGCCGTCACCATCCATGACGCCCCCCGCTTCGCCTGGCGCGGCCTCATGCTCGACGTGTCACGGCATTTCATGCCCAAGGACGATGTCCTGCGTCATCTCGATCTGATGGCCGCCCACAAGCTCAACGTCCTCCATCTCCATCTCACCGACGACCAGGGCTGGCGGATCGAGATCAAGCGCTACCCGAGGCTCACCGAGGTCGGCGCCTGGCGGGCCCGCACCAAGTACGGGCACCGGGCTTCGCCGCTGTGGGACGAGAAGCCGCACGGCGGTCACTACACCCAGGACGACATCCGTGAGATCGTCGCGTACGCCGCCGAGCGGCATATCACCGTCGTCCCCGAGATCGACATCCCCGGCCATTCGCAGGCGGCCATCGCCGCATATCCGGAACTGGGCAACACCGACGTCATCGACACAACCTCCCTGACGGTCTGGGACACCTGGGGCGTCAGCAAGAACGTACTGGCCCCCACCGACAGCACCCTGCGCTTCTACGAGGGAGTGCTGGAGGAGGTCCTCGACCTCTTCCCGTCCACCTTCGTCCACATCGGCGGCGACGAGTGCGCCAAGGACCAGTGGAAGGCGTCACCGGCCGTCCAGGCCCGGATCAAGGAGCTCGGTCTGGCGGACGAGGACGAGCTGCAGTCGTGGTTCGTCCGGCACTTCGACCGCTGGCTCACCGGCCGCGGCCGGCGGCTCATCGGCTGGGACGAGATCCTTCAGGGCGGTCTCGCGCCCGGCGCCGCCGTCTCCTCCTGGCGCGGCTACCGGGGCGGCATCGATGCGGCCACCGCCGGCCATGACGTCGTCATGTGCCCCGAGCAGCACGTGTACTTGGACTACCGCCAGGCCGCCGGGGACGACGAGCCCATGCCCATCGCCTATGTCCGCACCCTCGAGGACGTCTACCGCTTCGAGCCGGTACCCCCGTCCCTCGCGCCCGAGGCGGCCGCGCATGTGCTCGGCACGCAGGCCAATGTCTGGACCGAGGTGATGCAGGACCGCTCCCGCGTCGACTACCAGGTCTTCCCGCGTCTGGCCGCCTTCGCGGAGGTCGCCTGGTCCCGGCTGCCCGCACCCGCCGAACGCGACTTCGCGGACTTCGAGCGGCGAATGACCGTCCACTACGCCCGCCTTGACGCGCTCGGTGTCGACTACCGGCCGCCCGGCGGCCCGTTGCCGTGGCAGCGGCGCCCTGCCCCCGCAGGAATGACGGGGAGCCTCGGACGTCCGATCGAGGGCGCGCCCCCGATCGTGTGAGCCCGGTGCAAGGAGGGATGTGACGCAACAGGGTCTTTGCGAGTGTGGGGGTCGTAGGCGAAAGTCGTACAAGGGGCGCTGAAGGGTGGCAATCCGGCTGCGGTGCTGACGGTGCGAGAAACCGGACTTTTGGTACAGGAAGGTACTTCAGGGGCGAATATGCCCTTCGTGGACCCTCTCGTCGGACAGTTCGGAAGATGTGCCAGAGTTGCCACGTCCGCCCTGTGAGCACGTACGGTACGGCAACACACGCGCGACAGCCGGGACACCGGGAAGGGGCAGCTGGGTGACCACGCACGCACCGCAGACGGCACAGTCGGTGACGCTGCCGGCCTCGCTCGACGAGGCCGTGGCGGCGCTCACCGCCATGCCCGCAGCCGTCCCGGTCGCCGGCGGTACCGACCTCATGGCGGCGGTCAACAAGGGCCGGCTCCGTCCCGCCGGCCTCGTCGGCCTCGGCCGCATCAGCGAGATCCGCGGCTGGCGCTACCAGGACGGACACGCCCTGCTCGGTGCGGGCCTCACCCACGCCCGGATGGGCCGCCCGGACTTCGCCGCCCTCATCCCGGCGCTCGCCGCGTCCGCGCGTGCGGCCGGCCCGCCCCAGATCCGCAACGCGGGCACCCTCGGCGGCAACATCGCCGGAGCCGCGCCCACCGGTGACACCCTGCCCGTCCTGGCCGCCCTCGAGGCGGACCTGGTGATCGCGGGCCCGGGCGGCGAACGCCGTGAGATCCCTGTCTCCCACCTGCTGGCCGGCCGGGAGCTGCTCGGCCCGGCCGAGCTCATCGGCTTCGTACGCGTACCTCTGCTGCACGCCCCGCAGGTCTTCCTGAAGGCCACCGGCCGGACCGGCCCCGGCCGCGCCAGCGCATCCGTCGCCGTCGTGCTCGACCCGGCGCGGCGCGGTGTGCGCTGTGCCGTGGGCGCCATCGCACCGATGCCGCTGCGGCCGCTGGAGGCCGAGCGCTGGATCGCGTCGCTGATCGACTGGGACGGCGAGCGCGGGCTCGCGGGCGAGGCGCTGGCGGCGTTCGGCGAATACGTCGCCGCCGCGTGCATCCCCGACCCGGCGCCGGCCGCGCCGGGGGAGGAGCAGGAGGTGCTGCCGCCGGCCGTACTGCATCTGCGGCGCACCGTCGCCGCGCTGGCCCGACGGGCACTGGGGAGGGCGCTGTCGTGAGCAACGACGACAACACGCGGGAGTTCCCGGAGGGCTTCTCCGACGGCTTCCAGTACGAGACGGGCGGCTGGCAGCCGACCCCGCAGGGCGGCGAGTACGACAGCGAGGCCACGGCCTTCCTCCAGCTGCCGCCCGACGGCGCGTTCGACGCCGCACCGCTCGAGGCGCCGGGCCACGGCTACGTGCCGCCCATGATCATGCCGCTGACCCCGGCCGCCGGGACCGACCCGGGCACGACCGGCAACTGGACGACCCAGTGGCCGGAGCCCGAGGCCGGCGACCCGCAGGCCACCGGTCAGTGGAACTTCCCCGAGGAGCGGGCCCCGGAGCACGCTGCCGCGGACGCGACCGGTCAGTGGAGCTTCCCGTCGGCGGAGGCCGACGTAGCGGCACCGGCGGCCGAGCAGGACCACCGCTACGGCACACCCGCACCCGCGGCGGGCCCCGGCGGAGCGCCGGCCTCGTGGACGACCCTGCCGGGTGGTGCGACGGCGCCGTGGGCGCAGCAGGAGCAGCCCGAGCCGGCGGCCGTGGCCGAAGAGCCCGCCGGATCACCCGACGCCCCCGCCGGATCGTCCGACGCCGCGCCGTCCGCCGCCGACGCCGGGCACGCGCCCGTGCCCGTGGCGGCCGACTCGGCTTCCGCCGAACCCACGGCCGAACCCACGGCCGAACCCACGGCCGAAGCCGCGCCCGTTGCGCCCGTCACGTCCTCCACCGGGAGCGACGAGCACCCCTCCACCTCCTACGTCCTGCGGGTCAACGGCACCGACCGGCCCGTCTCCGACGCCTGGATCGGCGAGTCCCTGCTCTACGTGCTGCGCGAGCGCCTCGGCCTCGCCGGCGCCAAGGACGGCTGCTCGCAGGGCGAGTGCGGCGCGTGCAACGTCCAGGTCGACGGCAGGCTCGTCGCGTCCTGCCTGGTGCCCGCGGCGACCGCGGCCGGCTCCGAGGTGCGCACGGTCGAAGGCCTCGCCACCGACGGTGAACCGTCCGACGTCCAGCGCGCCCTCGCCGCCTGCGGCGCCGTCCAGTGCGGCTTCTGCATCCCGGGCATGGCCATGACCGTCCACGACCTCCTGGAGGGCAACCACGCCCCCACCGAGCTCGAGACCCGTCAGGCACTGTGCGGAAACCTGTGCCGCTGCTCCGGCTACCGGGGTGTGCTCGACGCCGTGCGCGACGTGGTCGCCGAGCGCGCGGCCGCCGCCGCGGCCGCAGCGGAACCGGCCGAGGAAGCCCGCATCCCGCACCAGGCACCGCCCGGCGCCGGTAGTGTGCGGCCCCACCCGCACGACGGAGGCATGGCGTGAGCAACGACGCGGCCACCACTGCGCCCCCCGCGACGGCCGACGGCCAGGAGCCGGCCCCGCCCGTACACGGCCTCGGCGCCTCCCTCCCCCCGGCCGACACCCGCGCCAAGACGGAGGGCACCTTTCCGTACGCCGCCGACCTGTGGGCCGAGGGCCTGCTGTGGGCGGCGCTGCTGCGCTCGCCGCACCCGCACGCCCGGATCCTCTCGATCGACACCTCCGCCGCCGAGCAGATGCCGGGCGTACGCGCGGTGATCACGCACGAGGACATCCCCGGGGACGGCGCCTACGGCAGGCGGATCGCCGACCGGCCCGTCTTCGCCTCGGACATCGTCCGCCATCACGGCGAGGCGATCGCCGCGGTCGCGGCCGACCACCCCGACACCGCACGTCTGGCCGCGGCGGCGATCGCGGTCGAGTACGAGGTACTCGATCCGGTCACCGACCCGGAGAAGGCCTTCGAGGCAGAGCCGCTGCATCCCGACGGCAACCTCATCCGCCACATCCCGCTGCGCTACGGCGACGCGGAGGCGACCGGCGAGGTGATCGTCGACGGCCTGTACCGCATCGGCCGCCAGGACCCGGCGCCCATCGGCGCCGAGGCCGGACTCGCCGTACCGCGCCCCGACGGCGGCGTCGAGCTGTACTGCGCCTCGACCGATCCGCACACCGACCGTGATCTGGCGGCGGCCTGCTTCGGCCTCGAGCCCGAGCGGGTCAAGGTCGTGGTCACGGGCGTGCCCGGCGCGACCGGCGACCGCGAGGACCCCGGCTTCCAGCTCCCGCTCGGACTGCTGGCGCTGAAGACCGGCTGCCCCGTCAAACTCACCGCTACGCGCGAGGAGTCGTTCCTCGGCCACGCCCACCGCCACCCGACGCTGCTGCGCTACCGTCACCACGCGGACGCGGAGGGCCGGCTGGTCAAGGTCGAGGCCCAGCTGCTGCTCGACGCGGGCGCGTACGCCGACGCCTCGTCCGAGTCGCTGGCCGCCGCGGTCGCCTTCGCCTGCGGCCCGTACGTGGTCCCGCATGCGGTCATCGAGGGCTGGGCGGTCCGCACGAACAACCCGCCCTCGGGCCATGTCCGCGGCGAGGGCGCGATGCAGGTCTGCGCGGCGTACGAGGCCCAGATGGACAAACTGGCCGCGAAACTGGGCGTGGATCCCACCGAAATCCGCCTGCGCAACGTGCTGGCCACCGGTGACATCCTGCCCACCGGCCAGACAGTGACGTGCCCGGCACCCGTCGCGGAACTCCTCCAGGCCGTACGTGACTTCCCCCTCCCCTCCCTCCCCAAGGACACCCCGGAGAACGACTGGCTCCTCCCGGGCGGCCCCGAAGGCGCGGGCGAGCCGGGCGCGGTGCGCCGCGGCGTCGGATACGCGCTGGGCATGGTCCACATGCTCGGGGCCGAGGGCACCGACGAGGTATCCACGGCGACGGTCAAGGTGCAGGACGGCAGAGCGACCGTCATCTGCGCGGCGGTGGAGACCGGTTCGGGCTTCACCACCCTCGCCCGCCAGATCGTCCAGGAGACGCTCGGCATCGACGAGGTACATGTCGCCTCGGTCGACACCGACCAGCCTCCGGCCGGCCCCGCGGCCCACGGCCGTCACACCTGGGTCTCGGGCGGCGCGGTCGAGCGCGCGGCGAAGATGGTCCGCACACAGCTGCTGCAACCCCTGGCCCACAAGTTCGGCATGTCCACCGAGCTGCTCCAGATCACGGACGGCAAGATCACGTCGTACGACGGCGTGCTGTCGACGACGGTCACGGAAGCGATGGACGGCAAGGAACTCTGGGCCACGGCCCAGTGCCGCCCCCACCCCACCGAGCCCCTCGACGGGGCGGGCCAGGGCGACGCGTTCGTGGGCCTGGCCTTCTGCGCGATCCGCGCGGTGGTCGACGTCGACATCGAACTGGGCTCGGTCCGTGTGGTCGAGATGGCCGTGGCCCAGGACGTGGGCCGCGTCCTCAATCCGGCCCAGCTGGCCACCCGTATCGAGGCGGGCATCACCCAGGGAGTCGGCGCGGCTCTCACGGAGAACCTCCGCACGGCCCGCGGCCTGATCCGCCACCCGGACCTGACGGGCTACGCCCTCCCGACATCCCTGGACGCCCCGGACATCCGCATCGTGAAACTGATCGAGGAACGGGACGTGGTCGCCCCCTTCGGCGCCAAGCCGGCGAGCGCGGCACCGGTGGTGACCTCCCCGGCAGCGGTGGCTTCAGCGGTGCGCGCCGCGACGGGCCGCCCCATCAACCGGCTTCCGATAAGGCCGCAGACGGCGGTGGCCGCTCCCCACGCCTAGGCCCTGTCCGGGCGATCTTGTCGGGCCCGCGGCGACAGCTACGGCACCTCGCTGTGTTGTCGGAGTCGCCCAAGTACGTCCAGTACGAGGGCGATCCTCCGCCTTGCGATGCACCGCATCTGACGCCGCAGGCTGATCCTCGAAGATCGCCCGGACAGGGCCTAGCCACGCGCGGCGGGTTGAGGCCACGGGCCCATGGTGCCGGTCCGCCCTCGGCCGGTTCGGCGCGTATGCGGCGCAGGTCCTGAAGGGTTGAGGTTCAGTGGCGGTCAGCCGGCGTGCCCGGCGGCTCACCGGGCCGCGCGCCGTGTCGGTGCCGTTCATGGATACCGGTGCCGGGCGACAATGATCCCCTGCACAGCCGGGTCCCACGCGCGCTGTATCGCTCTGCGCAGCTGCGTCTTCCTGGCGCTCTCGGTCAATGGCCGGCCGGGCCGGGCGGAACGGGAGCGTCATGAGTGGTGGTAGCGCCTGGACCGGGGCGGCGGTTGCGGCCGTCACAGCCGGCTATGCGCTGTTCTCGCGACGACTGGCCGCAACGGCGGTGTCGGCGCCGATGGTGTTCACCGGCTTCGGGGTGCTCATCGGGCCCGTGGGGCTGGACGTTCTCGACCTGCGCCACGATGCCGGCCCGGTGCTGACGCTGGTCGAGGCTGCTCTGGCCCTGGTGCTCTTCGCCGATGCGATGACGGTGCGCCGCCGGGACCTGCGCACCGGCGGCTTCCTGCCCCTGCGTCTGCTGGCCGTCGGCCTCCCTCTGAGCATCGGGGCGGGCTGGCTGCTGGCCTGGCCCTTGCTGCCGGGACTGACGATGTGGGAGTTCGCGCTGCTCGGCGCGATTCTCGCTCCCACCGATGCGGCGCTCGGCAAGAGCGCCATCGCCAGCCCGCGTGTCCCGGCTGTCGTACGCAGGGGACTCCACGTCGAAAGCGGCCTCAACGACGGTCTGGTGCTGCCGTTCTTCCTCCTCTTCCTTGCCGCGATTCCCGGCACGGCGACGGCGGAGGAAGGAGCGAGCGGAGTCTTCTGGCGGGCGCTGGTGCTCAGCACCGCGCTGGGGCTCGCGGGAGGGTGGCTCGGTGGACGGCTGCTGTGTTGGTCGCGCGCGAAGGGCTGGGTGACGCGCGAATGGCGCGAGGTCTTCGTTCTCGCCGTGGCCTTCGGCTCGTACAGTCTGGCGGTCGCCACGGACGGAAGCGGGTTCATCTCCGCATGGGTTGCGGGCTTCGCCTTCGGCGTCGGTCTGCGGAGCCAGGAACCGGTCGCCGGGGAAGGGGCGGACGAGCGGACTGCCGACCTGGCCGAGTACTTGGGCGGGCTGCTGGCCACGTTGAGCTTTCTCGTCTTCGGCGCGGTGTTGCTCGGCCCGGCGCTGGAGCACCTTGACTGGCGGATCGTCACATACGCAGTGCTCAGTCTGACGGTGGTCAGGATGATGCCGGTGGCCCTCTCGCTGGCCGGGAGCAGGTTCCGGCTGCCCACCGTGGCCTACATCGGCTGGTTCGGGCCCCGTGGCCTGGCGTCCATCACGTTCGGACTCCTGGTGGTGGAGGAGCACGTTCCCGGTATCGACCTGCTGGGCACGGTCATCTCGGTCACCGTCGGCCTCAGCATTCTGCTGCACGGCGTGTCGGCCGTCGCCCTCGCCGACCGCTACGGCGGATGGTACGAGGGCGAGACCGCCGTCACGCCCGACCTGCGCGAGGGAACAGGCGTGGCGGAGGCCGCCGAGCGCCGGCAGCCCGGCCACCGGCGCCTGCGGTGACAGCGAACGGCGGCAGCCGCCGCGACGCCGCCGGGTCCGCCGGGCGGCCGGAGCGGCTGCTCCGCCGGCCGGGGCCGCACTGCGCCGGTGTGTCAGGGTCCGCAGGCCGCTCGTCGGGGCCGCCGACCGCCCCTGTGGGCCGACAGGTTCGGTCCCGGTGCGCCGAGCTGCCTCCCGCCCGGACGATCGCTCGACAGGCAATCCGCCCGGAAGGGCCTTACGGTCGAGCGGTAGGTGCTGTACCGGCGGCGGCCCTGCCGCCCCTGACCCGCCTTGCGACACCATTCAGGAGACGATCCGACATGGCCACTGCATCTGAAACCCCCGTCCTGGACACCCTCGCTGCGATGACGATCGACTCGGTCGAGCGGTGCGGGCTCGCCCCGGACATGCTCATGCTCACCCGCATCGCGGCCCTCGCGGCCTCGGACGCTCCGCCGATTTCCTACGTCGCCCACATCGACCCCGCCCTCAAGGCCGGCATGAACGCCGAGCAACTGCAGGACGTTCTGGTCGCCATCGCCCCCATCGTGGGCACCGCCCGTGTCATGACGGCAGCCGGCAACATCGCCCGAGCACTCGGCATCGCCATCGCCGTTGCCGACGCCGAGGCGGAGGCCGAGGCCAGGGGCTGAGCGTGGACACGTTGCCCGGTGCGTAGAGCCACCGGCCGCGCCCGGCACCGATGACCGACGCGGCCGACGGACGAGCGGGCGGTCCCGATCGGGACCGCCCGCTGTCCTCGGGCAGCGTCGCGCCATCGGCTGCCGGAGACCGTGGCGGGATTCGAACCCACGTAACTCGCTTTGCAGGCGAGCCCCTCAACCACTCGGGCACACGGTCATGTGGTCCTGGTCATGTCCGGTTCCCATGCTCAGGTCCAACTCCTCGACCGTAGGCGGGGTGTGGGGCACGGCTCAAGCGTCCCGGCACGGCTGCAATGCGACTGCCACATCCCGTTCATGGTCGTACGACGAAAGGACCAGCCGGAGCCCGGTCCTCCGACAGGGCCCAAGGTGAGGAACGCCCCTTACCCTGGGGCCCATGACCGCCCTGGAACCCCGTGACACCGAGGTCACGCCGCCGCCCTTCGACATACCCGCGTCCCCGGCTCCCGAGCAGGGCACGGGCGGGGTCCTCGGCAAGGAGCATCGCGCGCTCAGCATCGGCATGGTCTCCGTCGTCCTGCTGATCGCCTTCGAGGCCACGGCTGTCGGTACCGCCATGCCGGTCGCCGCGCGCGAGCTGCACGGCGTCGCCCTGTACGCCTTCGCCTTCTCCGCGTACTTCACCACCAGCCTGTTCGGCATGGTCGTCGCGGGCCAGTGGTCCGACCGGCGCGGGCCGCTGGGCGCGCTCGCCGGCGGGATCGTGGCGTTCGCCGCCGGGCTGCTGCTGTCCGGGACCGCGAGTGCCATGTGGGTGTTCGTCATCGGCCGCGCCGTCCAGGGACTCGGCGGCGGACTGGTGATCGTCGCGCTGTACGTCGTGGTCAGCCGCGCCTACCCGCAACGCCTCCAGCCCGCGATCATGGCGGCGTTCGCGGCGAGCTGGGTGATCCCTTCCGTGGTCGGCCCGCTCGCCGCCGGGACGGTCACCGAACACCTCGGCTGGCGCTGGGTCTTCGTCGGCATCCCCGCGCTGGTCGTCCTGCCGCTGGCTCTCGCGCTGCCCGCGATCCGTCGCATGGCCTCAGGGCCCGCCGACCCCGCGGCCCCGATGCCCGCCTTCGACCGCCGGCGCATCCGGCTGGCCCTCGGCATCTCGCTGGGCGCCGGGCTGCTCCAGTACGCCGGACAGGACCTGCGTCCGCTCTCGGCGCTCCCCGCACTCGCGGGCGCGGCGCTGCTCGTACCGTCCGCCCTCGGGCTGCTGCCCCGCGGGACCTACCGGGCGGCGCACGGCCTGCCGTCCGTCGTACTGCTGCGCGGCATTGCCGCCGGTTCCTTCATCGCCGCCGAGTCGTTCGTGCCGCTGATGCTCGTCACCCAGCGGGGACTGTCCCCGACGATGGCCGGGATGTCGCTGGCGGCCGGCGGGGCGACCTGGGCGCTCGGGTCGTACGTACAGGCCCGGCCGCGGACCGAGCCGTACCGCGAACAGCTGGTCGTCATCGGGATGGTCCTCGTCGCGGCCGCCATCGCGACCGCGCCGAGCGTGCTGATCGAGGCGGTCCCGGTGTGGATCGTCGCCGTCGCCTGGGGTTTCGGCTGCTTCGGGATGGGCCTGGTGCTCGGGTCGACGAGCGTGCTGCTGTTCAAGCTGTCGGCGCCGGAGGAGGCGGGCGCGAACTCCGCGGCCCTTCAGATCTCCGACGCGCTGTCGAACGTCCTGCTGCTCGCGGCCGGCGGCGCGGCCTTCGCCGCGCTGGGGGGCGGCGCCGTGGGCGCGGCCCACGGCGTGGCGGGCGGCGCGGCGAGCTCGCACCCGGCGGCCTTCGCGGCGGTGTTCCTGCCGATGGCGGGGGTGGCGCTGGCGGGGGCGTGGGTGGGGACGCGGCTGCGGGTGCGCTGAGCCGTGCCGGGTGCGTGAGCGAGGCGCCGAGCGGTCCAGGGGGCGGTGCGCGGGCACCCCGTCACCGTCCCGGCGGCGGACAATAAGCGATGGTGCTCGCAGCGGTCCGAGGCCTATCGTCCGTCCCATGCCGGAGCTGACCATCCCGCTCACCGAAGAAGAGTGGGCCGCCCTCGCCGACCTTGCCGATGCGCAGGGCCGGTCCGTCGAGGACGTCGCACTCGACGCGCTCCGGCACCACACCGATGCCGAGCAGAGCCGCGTACGCCATCACGCGCTGCGCCTCGCCGTGCGGCACGCCTCTCTCCTGAAACGGCTGGGGGAGTGACCGGAGTGAAAGCCACCAGGCACCTCACCGTCGCCGAGATCACCGAGCTCGCCGTGATCGCCTTCGGGCGGCGGCCCGAACTGCGTACCGCAGGACTGCTCGAATCCGCCGTACACCGGCCCCGGGCACGGATGTTCGGGGTGTCGGCGTACGAGGACGCGTACGAGCAGGCGGCCGCACTGCTGCATGCCCTGGCGACGAACCACCCCTTCGTCGACGGCAACAAGCGGACCGCATGGCTCGCCGCGGCCACGTTTCTCGCGGTCAACGGCGTGGATCTCGCCGACGCCGACAAGGACGCCGCATACGACCTGGTCATCGACGTGGCGTCCGGCGCCACGGCCGAACTGGCGGAGATCGCCACGCGGCTGCGCGCCCTGTGAGCTGAGTCGCACCTTCCGGTGGCACGCCGCACGTTCGCCCGGACCGGGACCGGGGCCCCGGTAGGGTGGCCCGGTTGTCGTACGTAACGACCCGGGCCGCAACGACGCATCCCGTACCGAACCGCGCCCGCCACCGCCGAGAGCACACCGGAGACCGTGACTACTACCGCCTCCCACCATCTCTCACCCGCCTTCCCCGGCCGTGCCCCCTGGGGTACGGCGGGCAAGCTGCGTGCCTGGCAGCAGGGCGCCATGGAGAGGTACCTCCAGGAGCAGCCCCGCGACTTCCTCGCCGTCGCCACGCCCGGCGCCGGCAAGACCACCTTCGCGCTCACCCTCGCCTCGTGGCTGCTGCACCACCATGTCGTGCAGCAGGTGACGGTCGTCGCACCGACGGAGCATCTGAAGAAGCAGTGGGCCGCCGCGGCGGCACGGATAGGCATCAAGCTCGACCCGGAGTACAGCGCGGGGCCGTTGAGCAAGGAGTACCACGGGGTCGCCGTGACGTACGCGGGCGTCGGCGTGCGGCCCATGCTGCACCGCAACCGCTGCGAGCAGCGCAAGACCCTGGTGATCCTCGACGAGATCCACCACGCCGGTGACTCCAAGTCCTGGGGCGAGGCCTGCCTGGAGGCCTTCGACCCGGCGACCCGGCGTCTCGCCCTCACCGGTACGCCTTTCCGGTCCGACACCAACCCCATCCCCTTCGTCGCGTACGAAGAGGGCAACGACGGCATCCGAAGGTCGTCCGCCGACTACACCTACGGCTACGGCAACGCGCTCGGCGACGGTGTCGTCCGGCCGGTCATCTTCCTCTCGTACAGCGGCAACATGCGCTGGCGCACCAAGGCCGGTGACGAGGTCGCCGCCCGCCTCGGCGAGCCCATGACCAAGGACGCGATCTCGCAGGCATGGCGCACCGCGCTCGACCCGCGCGGCGACTGGATGCCGAACGTGCTGCGCGCCGCCGACCAGCGGCTGACCGAGGTCAGGAAGGGCATCCCGGACGCGGGCGGGCTCGTCATCGCCTCCGACCAGGACTCGGCCCGCGCCTACGCCAAGCTGATCCGCGAGATCACGGGCACCCGCGCCACCCTCGTGCTCTCCGACGAAGCGGCGGCGTCCCGGCGCATCGAGGAGTTCAGCGACAGCACCGACCGCTGGATGGTCGCGGTCCGCATGGTGTCCGAGGGCGTCGACGTGCCACGCCTCGCGGTCGGCGTGTATGCGACGACCATTTCGACCCCGCTGTTCTTCGCACAGGCCGTGGGCCGTTTCGTACGATCCCGGCGGCGTGGCGAGACCGCGTCCGTGTTCCTGCCGACGATCCCCGGCCTCCTCGGTTTCGCGAGCGAGATGGAGGTCGAGCGTGACCATGTGCTCGACAAGCCGAAGAAGGACGGGGAAGAGGACCCCTACGCCGAATCCGAGAAGGAGTTGGCGGAGGCCGAGAAGCAGCAGGACGAGGACACCGGCGAGCAGGACATGCTCCCCTTCGAGGCGCTGGAGTCCGACGCGGTCTTCGACCGGGTGCTGTACGACGGTGCCGAGTTCGGCATGCAGGCGCACCCCGGCAGCGAGGAGGAGCAGGACTACCTCGGCATCCCGGGGCTGCTCGAACCCGACCAGGTGCAGCTGCTGCTGCAGAAGCGGCAGGCGCGGCAGATCGCGCACAGCCGCAAGAAGCCGGACGCCGAGGCGGACCTGCTGGAGCTGCCCGCCGAACGGCGGCCGGTGGTCTCCCACAAGGAGCTGCTCGAGCTGCGCAAGCAGCTGAACACGATGGTCGGGGCGTATGTGCACCAGAGCGGCAAACCGCACGGTGTGATCCACACCGAGCTGCGGCGGGTGTGCGGCGGCCCGCCCAGCGCGGAGGCGACGGCGGGTCAGATCCGGGAGCGGATCAAGAAGGTCCAGGAGTGGGCCACCCGGATGCGCTGAGGAGCCGACTGCCGAACAGGCGCAATACGGTGCGTAGTAGGGCATGCCGCACCGGGTGTCCGGGACCGGTGAGCCGGGTGCGGCGAGGCCTCACGGCGGCGCAGCGTACCCGGTGAGAGGCCGCACCGCCCGGATTCTGGACGAGGGCTTCCGCTGAGCGGTGCCGGTCGCTACTGTCCCCGCAATGCAAACGCCCCGTGGCAGCGCCGCCGCGGAGCGCAGTCGGTGTGCTCTTGCCTGCCGGCGGCCTCTGGGTGCGTCGCCGATGGGACCGGTGCCGCTGTTTCTTTCGGAGGACCGCCGTCACTCACTCCGAAGGAGGGGGCGCTGTGACCGCGGAAACGTCTCAGACGCTCGACCGGGGACTACGTGTCCTCAAGCTGCTCGCCGATACCGACCACGGGCTGACCGTCACCGAGTTGTCCAACAGACTCGGCGTCAACCGCACCGTCGTCTACCGTCTGCTCGCCACGCTCGAGCAGCATGCCCTCGTCCGGCGTGACCTCGGGGGTCGCGCCAGGGTGGGACTCGGCGTGCTGCGTCTCGGCCGGCAGGTGCATCCGCTCGTACGCGAGGCAGCGTTGCCCGCGCTGCGCTCGCTTGCCGAGGACATAGGGGCGACGGCTCATCTCACGCTGGTCGACGGCGCGGACGCCCTCGCGGTCGCCGTCGTCGAACCGACCTGGACGGACTACCACGTCGCCTACCGGGCCGGGTTCCGGCACCCGCTGGACCGGGGGGCGGCCGGCAAAGCGATCCTCGCGGCCCGGCAGGCCAAGAACCCCGAGCCCGGCTACACGCTCACCCACGGCGAACTCGAGGCGGGCGCGAGCGGCGCGGCCGCGGCACTGGTCGGCGTGACCGGGATCGAGGGCAGCGTGGGAGTGGTGATGCTCGCGGACTCCGTCCCGGAACGGGTCGGCCCCCGTGTCGTCGACGCCGCCCGCGAGGTGGCGGACGCACTGCGCTGACGGGGCGGCGTCGCTTGTCGCCGCCCGGCGGAGGACGCCCGGTCACGCCGGGCGTCTCGCCGCTTCCGGGCACCGGACTCCGCACCCGGGCAAGGACGTTCCATCCCAGCCCCGTGCGTCGCTGTGCGGCTTCGGTGGTCTCGGCCGCGTGCCTGCGGCGACGGGTGTGCGGCCCCGCTGGTCTCGGCCCCGCGTCCTCGGCGCCCCGGCAGCTACATTGACTCCGTGCTCTCCAGTCTCACGCGCTCCCGTGCCCTCGCCGTCTGCGCCCTGCCCATTGCCGCGCTGGTCGCCGTCGCGGGGTTCGCGCCGCTGCCGTTCGTCGTGGCCGAGCCCGGCATGACCGCGAACGTGCTCGGTGAGCACCGGGGCAAACCGGTCGTCACCATCTCCGGCGCACCCACCCGTACCACCGAGGGCGCACTGCGGATGACCACCATCCTGGCGACCGGACCGTCCGCCGAGGTCGGGCTCGGCGACGTGATCGACGGCTGGTTCCGTACGGACCAGGCGATCCTGCCGCGTGAATCCGTCTATCCGGCCGGCCAGTCCGACAAGGAGGTCGAGCGGCGCAACGTCAAGGACATGGAGGAGTCCCAGGACGACGCGACCCGTGCCGCGCTCTCCTACCTCGACGAGGACCCGGCCAAGGTGAAGGTCACCCTTCATCTCGCCGACGTCGGCGGGCCCAGCGCGGGGCTGCTGTTCTCGCTCGGGATCATCGACAAGCTGGACGGCAACGGCAAGGGCGGCGACCTCACCGGCGGACGCAGCATCGCCGGCACCGGCACGATCACTGCCGACGGCAAGGTGGGCGAGGTCGGCGGTGTGTCCCTGAAGACCCAGGCGGCCAAGCGGGACGGGGCGACCGTCTTCCTCGTCCCCGAGGGAGAGTGCTCCGACGCCCGGGCCGAGCTCCCCGAAGGGCTGCGGCTGATCCCGGTCACCACCCTCAACGGCGCGGTCGAGTCACTTCGGGCTCTGGACACGGGCGGGAAGGTTCCGAGCTGCTGACCTCCCGGCGGCCGTCCATCTCCCGCCAGCACGGGAAAGCCGCCGGTGCGAGTTCGCCAGGAAGTACAGCCCGCCGAGCGTGAGCAGCGCCGCCGTCAGGCCCGCCTGCTCGATCACAAAGCCTGCCGCCAGTCCCCCCAGCGGGGTGGTCATCAGGACACCCTTTGCCGGGGCTTCCCGTGATCTGCAGGGCGAACCACGGGACACCGATGAGCGTGAGGGAGTTGTCGGTGATCGATACGGCGTTGGCGGTCAGTACGGCGGCGAGCGGGCCGCCGCGGACCGCACCCGCCGCGGCCTCCCGCGGGTCGTGTCCCCCCTGCCCCCTCATGCCAGGCGGGTGGTGCCCACCGGCGCCTGCTGGACCAGACGCAGACCCAACTGGACGAGTGTCCACCCCACTTGGGTACGCAGCGGCTCACGCGGCAGCCGGCGGGCGGCTGCCGTGCGGAGCTCCTCGCCGCGCAGCTCGTGCAGATACAGATGTATGTCGGCGTGCATGTCCTGATGTCCCCTCGTTCGGTGGAGCGCTGAGTGGTGTGCACGTAACGCGGTGGAGCGCAAAGTGGCGTGCACGTCATTCGGTGGAGCGCGGAAAGGCGTGCAAGTGCATACGGACCTGGGCGGCGCCCTCGGTGTCAGGGCCGGGAGCGAGGGCCCGGTAGCTCTCGATGAGTGCGTGCACCTTCTCGTTGAGCTCGTGGGCCTGTTCGGGCGTCAGGCGCAGGGTGAAGTCGCTCATGTCGGAGCTGCGCCGCCACACGTCCGGCCAGTCCCGCGCGGTGGCGAGCCAGGTGGCGATCTCCTGGGCGTGGATGTTCGCGATCTCGTGGATGAAGAAGTCGGCGGCCCCGCGCACTTCGGGGTCGGGGTCGGTGTAGAGCGATTCGTCGAAGGCCGTCCCTTCCGCCCCGGCCTTCCACCACCGCTCCCTGCCCTTGCCGCGCTCAGGGTCGTCCTCGACGAAGCCGTGGGCGGCGAGCTGGCGCAGGTGATAGCTGGTGGCGCCACTGGACTCGCCCAGCCTGTCGGCCAGTTGGGAGGCCGTGGCGGGACCGTCGTGGCGCAGGGTGGAGAGCAGGCGCATCCGCAGGGGGTGCGCGAGACCGCGCAGGGAGCGCGGGTCGAGTGTGCGGTATTCGCGTGGTGCGGGCGTGTGGTCCTCGGGTGGTGCGGGTGTGCGGTCCTCGTTCTCGGCCATGATGCAAAGGTAGCCTTGCAAAGAAGTCGTTGCAACGCTTTTTGCAAAGATTCCTTTGCGACTGTTCGTCGGCCCCGGCTCAGACCTCCCGGTCCCTGGCCGCCTGCTCCACGAGCGGGATGATCCGCAGCGGAACCGGGTTCTCCATCACGATCGCCGTGGAGGCCCGCACGATGCCCTCGAAGCCGACCACCCGGTCGATCACCCGCTGCAGATCCGCGTTGGAGCGGGCGACGAGCCGGCAGAGCATGTCGCCGTGGCCGGTGGTCGTGTGCAGCTCGAGCACCTCGGGCACGGTCGCCAGATGCGCCCGTACGTCCGCACCCTGGCCCTGTTTGATCTCCAGCGTCGCGAACGCCGTGACCGGATAGCCGAGAGCGGCCGGGTCGACATCCGGCCCGAACCCGCGGATGACGCCGTTCGACTGAAGGCGGTCCAGCCGCGCCTGGACCGTCCCGCGGGCCACGCCCAGCCGCCGGGACGCCTCCAGTACGCCGATGCGCGGTTCGCGCGCCAGCAGCATGATGAGCCTGCCGTCCAGATGATCGATCGCCATGGCGTCTCCCGAGTGGTCATCCTGTACAGAACGCCCCTACATCCTGCATTCGGTCTGCGCATATTGACCAGTCGGGAGGCGAACTATTGCGCACCTTGTGGATGGGGTGGAGTCTGCCCACATGACTGAGACCATCGATCACCACCCGACCACCGAGCGCGAGGCCGATCCCTTCCCGGTGAAGGGCATGGACGCGGTCGTCTTCGCCGTCGGCAATGCCAAGCAGGCCGCGCACTACTACTCCACGGCCTTCGGCATGAAGCTGGTCGCCTACTCCGGACCGGAGAACGGCAGCCGCGAGACGGCCAGTTACGTGCTCACCAACGGCGCGGCCCGCTTTGTCCTCACCTCCGTGATCAAGGCGTCCACCGACTGGGGCCACTTCCTCGCCGAGCATGTCGCCGAACACGGCGACGGTGTCGTCGACCTGGCCATCGAGGTGCCGGACGCCTACGCGGCCTACAAGTACGCCACCGAGCACGGCGCCACCGGCATCACCGAGCCGTACGAGATCAAGGACGACCACGGGGTTGTCGTCCTTGCCGCCATCGCCACGTACGGCACGACGCGCCACACGCTCGTCGACCGCTCCCGTTACGAGGGCCCGTACCTTCCCGGCTTCGTGGCCGCCGACCCGATCGTCGAGCCGCCCGCCAAGCGCACCTTCCAGGCCATCGACCACTGCGTGGGCAATGTCGAGCTCGGCAGGATGAACGAGTGGGTCGCGTTCTACAACAAGGTCATGGGCTTCACCAACATGAAGGAGTTCGTGGGCGACGACATCGCCACCGAGTACTCCGCCCTGATGTCGAAGGTCGTCGCCGACGGCACGCTGAAGGTGAAGTTCCCGATCAACGAGCCGGCGATCGCCAAGAAGAAGTCGCAGATCGACGAGTACCTGGAGTTCTACAACGGTGCCGGTGTGCAGCACATCGCGCTCGCCACGAACGACATCGTCGCCACCGTGCGTGCCATGCGTGCCGGGGGGGTGCAGTTCCTGGACACCCCCGACTCGTACTACGACACCCTCGGCGAGTGGGCCGGTGAGACCCGCGTGCCCGTCGAGACGCTGCGCGAGCTGAAGATCCTGGTCGACCGTGACGAGGACGGCTACCTGCTGCAGATCTTCACCAAGCCGGTCCAGGACCGCCCGACCGTCTTCTTCGAGATGATCGAGCGCCACGGCTCGATGGGCTTCGGCAAGGGCAACTTCAAGGCCCTGTTCGAGGCGATCGAGCGCGAGCAGGCCAAGCGCGGCAACCTGTAGCACCGGCCGGTCCCGTCACCGCGGCCCCACGGATCATCCGTGGGGCCGCACGACTGCCGAGGGACGGCGGCGGCGCACAAGGCGACGGGCACCGGCTCTCGCGTCAGTTGCCGACAGGTGCCGCGGGCGACGCGGCGGATCCCGGTACGGAACCCGCCGCGCCCGCCGGTCCGGCGTCGGAGCGGGCGGGCTGCTCCGGGTGGATCGGCGCGGCCGTCCTGGCCGATCCCGGCGGCGCGGTGGACGTGCCCGGCGCAGATGTCCCCGGGCTGCCCGGAGCGGCCGCCGCGGACGGCGGCACCGGGGAAGAGGACTGCGCGGGAGCCGGCTCCGGAGTCCCCGGCTGCGGGCTCACGCCCGCCGTTCCGGACTGCCCGTCCGTGGCCTCACCCGAGCCCGAGCCCGGCCCCGGCTCCCTGCCGGACCCCTCCTGCGGCCGCCCGGCCGCCTCTTCCCCCGACGGCTCGCGCGATTCCTGGTCCTTCTTGTCCAGCGTGAACTCACCGTCGGCGTCGTCGCCGAACATGTCGTCCGGCCCACCCGCGGGGGGCTCGCCGAGTGCCTTCAGCGCCTCCCTGGCCCGCGGTGCGAAGAGAGGCGAGAAGTCCGGGTTGATCCGCAGTGCCTCCTCCAGATGCCGTCGCGCCGGACCGTAGTCCTCCAGCGCCCGCTCGATCTGCCCCCGGTGGTACGCGAACAGCGCGCTGCGCATGCCCGGCGCCGCCACCGGCTTCAGGAACGGCAGTGCCTCCTTCGGACGGTCCGCCTTGTGCAGGGCCCAGGCCATCGCGTCCGCCACGTACATGCTCCGGTGCCCGCTCCGCCACTCGGCCTGGAGCATGCGCACCGCCTCCTGCGGATCGCCGTGGTCCGCCTCGAGGCGCGCCAGGACCAGATCGTTGTCGACTCCGTCGTCGGCCGCGTCCTCGACCAGCTCGCGCAGCCGCTCGTACTGCGTCGTCGCGTCCCCGTCCAGGCCCATCGACTCGTACAACTCGCCCAGTTCCAGAGCGTATTCGGGCAACGGCACCTGGGAGAGCGCCTCCTGGTAGTCGCGGACGGCCTCGTCGGTGCGCCCCAGGGCCGCGAGCGCCCTGGCCCGGCCCGCCCACGAGCGGTGGCTCTCCGGCGAGGCGTCCAGCGCCGCCGAGAAGGTGCGCACGGCCTCGGCGGGCTCGCCCCGCTCCCACACCAGCTCGCCCAGCTGGTGCAGTGCCGCCGCTCGAGCCACCGGGGTCGCGGCCTTCGCCGCCGCGTCGTACGCCAGCGCCGCCGCGTCCTCGCGCCGGCCGCGCACCCAGTAGATCTGCGTTTCACGCTCCAGCACCTGCGGGCCCGAGCTGAGCTTGCGCAGTGTGTCCAGCGACCTGCCCGCGGCCTTGTGGTCGCCGAGCCCGCTGTAGGCGTCGATCAGCACCGCATGCGCCCGCCAGCGCCTCGGCTTCTGCCGGACCGCGCTCTCGCCCAGGGTGCGCGCCGCCGCGAAGTCGTGCCGGGCGGCGGCCAGCGCCGCGAGACCGATCAGCGCATCCGTGTTGCCCTCCTTGGCCGGCAGCACATCGAGCGAGCGCTTCAGTGCGTGCTCCGCCTTCGGGTACTGCTCCGAATCCGCGAGCCGCGAGCCCCGCTCCACATACGCGGCCCCCAGTACCGCCCACGACTCGTCGTCGCGGGGGTGATCGCTGACCCACCGTTCACGGTCGGCGATGAGCGCGGACAGATCGGGCAGGGAGGCGGGGACGCCCGTGCCCGCCGCCGCCCTCGCCCGCGTCACCGCCCCAGGCGAGGGACGCGGGTTGTCGCCCCAACCGGGCGCGAGCAGGACCACCCCGGTCACCAGCGTCGCGCCGACCAGCGTGCTGACTGCCGCTTTCTTCAGGGTTTCGCTCTTCATGGCGCTCACTGTGCGTCAGCGGAATGTCAATACGAAGAACACACTCGGGGCTGCCCGGCGGAACGCACACGGGTTCACACCGATGGCCCCTGGTGTCAGGCTGAAGGACATGGACGATCTTCTCCGGCGACTGCGCGCCGGCCTCCCTGCCGAAGCCCTCATCACCGACCCGGACGTCACCGTCTCCTACGGGCACGACATGGCGAGCTTCTGCGACGCGGGCACCCCCGCCGTCGTCGTCCTGCCGCGCACCGTCGAACAGGTGCAGCACGTCATGCGCACCGCGACCGAGCTGCGGGTGCCCGTGGTGCCCCAGGGCGCCCGCACCGGGCTGTCCGGCGCCGCCAACGCCTCCGACGACTGCATCGTGCTGTCCCTGACCAAGATGGACCGCATCCTGGAAATCAGCCCCGTCGACCGCATCGCCGTCGTCGAACCGGGTGTCGTCAACGCGACGCTGTCGCGTGCCGTGGGCGAACACGGTCTCTACTACCCGCCGGACCCCTCCAGCTGGGAGATGTGCACCATCGGCGGGAACATCGGCACCGCGTCGGGCGGACTGTGCTGCGTCAAGTACGGCGTGACCGCGGAGTACGTCCTCGGACTGAAGGTCGTCCTCGCCGACGGGCGGCTGATGTCGACCGGCCGGCGCACCGCCAAGGGCGTCGCCGGCTACGACCTGACCAGGCTGTTCGTCGGCTCCGAGGGAAGCCTCGGCGTCGTTGTCGAAGCCGTCCTGGCGCTGCGCCCGAAGCCACCGGCGCAGCTGGTCCTGGCCGCCGAGTTCCCCTCCGCTGCCGCCGCCTGTGACGCGGTCTGCGCGATCATGGAGGGCGGGCACACCCCCTCGCTCCTCGAGATCATGGACCGCACCACCGTCCATGCCGTCAACAAGCTGGCCTGCATGGGTCTGCCCGAGTCGACCGAGGCGCTGCTCCTCGCGGCCTTCGACACCCCCGAACCCGCCGCCGACCTGGCTGCCGTCGGCGCGCTGTGCGAGGCGGCGGGAGCGAGCGAGGTGGTCCCCGCAGAGAGCGTCGCCGAGTCCGAACTGCTGCTCCAGGCGCGGCGGTTGTCACTCACCGCCCTGGAGACCGTCAAGTCGGCCACGATGATCGACGACGTCTGCGTACCGCGTTCGAAGCTCGGCGCGATGATCGACGGCACGGCCGCGATCGCCGAGAAGTACGACCTCACCATCGGCGTCTGCGCCCACGCGGGCGACGGCAACACGCATCCCGTCGTCTGCTTCGACCACACCGACCCCGACGAGTCCCGGCGCGCCCGCGAGTCCTTCGACGAGATCATGGCGCTCGGCCTGGAGCTGGGCGGCACCATCACCGGCGAACACGGCGTCGGAGTACTCAAGAAGGAATGGCTGGCCCGTGAACTCGGCCCGGTGGGGCTGGAACTGCAGCGCGGCATCAAGCAGACGTTCGACCCGCTCGGAATCCTCAACCCGGGCAAGCTCTTCTGAGCCGTCGCCGGGTGCACGGCGGTCGCCGCGTGCACCCGCTTACGCCGGGGGGCGCGCCGCCGTTCCGCTCAGCTGTCCACATCCTGATCCTGCGGACGGTCGTCGGCCACGGTGGGGGCGAGCAGTTCGGCGAGAGCGTCGTCGATACCGAGACGCTCGGACTCGCAGCCCGGCGGAAGCACGCGCAGTGTCCGCTCCAGCCACGCGGACACCACCTCGGACGAGGCCTCGAGCAGCGCCTCCCCGTCGGGTGAACTCAGCGCCAGGAGGATGACGTTGCACCCGTTGCGCTTGGTCGGCCAGAGCCGTACATCGCCGTTGCCGCTCGGCCGGAACACTCCCTCGACCAGCAGTTCACGTGCGAAGGTCCAGTTCACGGGGTGCTCGGAGTGGATGTGGAAGCTGATGTGCACGGCGTACGGGTCGGCCGTCCGGTAGGTCAGCCGGGTCGGGACGGCAATGCTGTGCTCCGGCGACAGCACCAGATCCAGCTCGAGTTCGCGTTCCACCATGGTGTGCATCGGAGTGCTCTTCCTTTCCGCTCGTCCTGCGGTTCTGTCGTCTGTTCCGCTGTTCTGCCGGGACCCGGTGAACGGGTCCCACCGACGGAGAGCGGCTTCCCGCGCGGTGATGACGCGACTTCCGGCAACAACTTTCTGTGATCGGGCAGTGACCGGAAAGTGGCCGTTCCGGCGGGACTGGCCCAGCGGCGCGCGGCGGTCTGATAGATGTGGAGCCCTGAATTGCGGCTCGAGGAGATACGGGACCACGGTGATGAGCGCCCCAACCCCGGCAACCGGCGACGGCAGCCCCACGCCCGGCTACTACCCGGACCCGTCCATTCCTGGATATGTCCGGTACTGGAACGGTGCTGCCTGGGTGCCAGGCACCAGCAGGCCCGCGCCCTCCTCGGGCGAGGCGATGCCCGCGGCCCCCGGCTCGGCGGCCCACGCCCCGGCCGCGGTCGAGGAGACCGGCCCGGTCTTCCTCGACGAGGATCCCGGCGACGCGTCCGCGCGTTCCGCGACCCCGTCCGAGCAGCCGATGCGTCCCGAGCCCGCCAGCGCCTGGCAGGCCGACGCCTCGCGCCAGGCGGGCTTCGGGGGTGACCGCGACAACCGCGTCTCCTGGGGCGGCACGGGTACGGGCGGGCAGGATCCGCGCCTGCCCGCACAGCCCGGACCGTCCGCACCGGCGGCCGATCCGCGCAACGCCGTCGACCCGACCGGCGGCGCCCTGCCCGGTGTGCGCTCGGTGAGCGCCGCCGCCCCCGGCGGGGGTGAACCGCCGGTGGACGGCACGGTCGCCATCCGCGCGCTGCGACCGAAGCCCGGCGCCGGCACGGGAGCAGGGGCCGGCACGGGCGCCGCCGAGGACTCCCTGAACCGGGGCGCCCAGCCGCCCACCGACGGCACCGTCACCATCCGCGCGCAGCGCCCCGGCCCCGGCACGGGGCAGGGCGACGGCATGACCGCCCGGTCGATGACCCCCGGCAGCCCCGCCGCCCCCGCCCCGCAGCAGCCGCAGACCCCGTCCCCAGCAGCGGCAGCGGACCAGCAGGTCCCGGCACAGCCGGCGCAGCCGCAGTCACAGGCGCCCCTCAGCAGCGGAGCCGGCGGCGGTGCGGCCTCCTGGGCGCAGCAGGTCCATCAACTCGGCCGGCCCGGCCCCCTGTCCGAAGCCGGCGAGCCGCCGGTCGTGCCCTGGAAGCCGCCGGCCAACGACCCGTTCCTGCAGGCCGCCCAGGCCCAGGCGGCGGCCCGCCCGGCATCGCTCGGCAAGCGCCTCGCCGCCCGGCTGGTCGACACCCTGCTGCTCGGCGCGCTCGTCGGCGCCGTCGGTGTACCGGTCTTCGCCCAGGCCCGCGCCCACATCGACGACAAGATCGAGGCGGCCAAGCTGTCCGGTGAGACGGTGACCGTCTGGCTGATCGACGGCACGACCGCGGTCCACCTCGGCATCGTCCTCGGGGCGCTGCTGCTTCTCGGTGTGCTGTACGAGGCGCTGCCGACCGCCAAGTGGGGCCGCACGCTCGGCAAGAAGCTGTGCGGCGTCAAGGTGATGGACATCGAGTCCCACGAGCCGCCCACGTTCGGAGCGGCTCTGCGCCGCTGGCTCCTCTACAGCGTGCTGGGCCTGCTCGTCATCGGCGTGGTCAACGTCCTGTGGTGCCTGTTCGACCGTCCCTGGCGGCAGTGCTGGCACGACAAGACGGCGCATACGTTCGTGAGCTGACCCGGCGCCGTACGCCGCCCGGAGGCGTTCCCCCGAACGCGCGCGAGCCGTTGCGGGGCCCTTCGGGCCGGGGTGCACTGCCCCCATGAGCAACGTTCAGCCGCCGCCCGGCGAGCCGCCCGAGGAAGACCCCTTCCGCAAGAAGCCACAGGAGCCGCAGCCGCCCCAGGAACCGCAGGGACCCGGGCCGGGACAGGGTCCGCCCGCCGGCTCTCCGTACGGCCAGGGTCAGGGTGGAGGCTCCCCGTACGGTGGCGAGGGCGGCGCAGGCGGTGGCGGGCAGCCCCCGCCGTACGGGGGCGGAAATGCCTACGGCGGTCCGTACGGCGGTGCGGACCCCCTCGCGGGGATGCCACCGCTCGCCGACTTCGGCAAGCGGTTCCTCGCCCGGCTCATCGACGTATTGATCATCGCCATCCCGCTGGGTCTGCTCTCATGGGCCGCCGGCGGCTTCGACATGGCCACGGACGGCGACAGCTGGGACGAGATCACGAACCAGGTCAACACCGGCCGCCAGTGGCTGTGGTCGCTGATCTCCGTTGTCGTCTACGTCGGCTACGACACGTTCCTGACCAAGCGCAGCGGTCAGACACTCGGCAAGAGCATCATGAAGCTGCGCGTGGCCATGCTCAACGACGGCCGGACCCCGGACACCAGCGCGGCGCTGTTGCGCGCCGCCGTGCTCTGGGTGCCCGCGCTGCTGTGCTGCTTCTGCGTCTGGTGGCTCGTCATCATCATCACGGTCATTGCCGACCGGCCCTACCGTCAGGGCCTGCACGACAAGGCGGCCAAGACGGTGGTGGTCTCCGCCGCCTAGCTCAGCGCCGCAGCGATATGCGGCCCGTTGCGACCTGTGCCCCGGCGCGCGCACGCGGCGCCGGGGGACGGAGGGGGAGCCCGTCCGAGGGGGCGGCGGAAGCGGAAGGGGCCGCGACACCGGCCGGGGCCGAGGCGCCGGCAGCGGTGGCGCCCTTCGTGCGGGCGGCGGGGCGGGTGGCCCGGCCCATCGGCAGGGCGACCGCGACCAGCAGGCCGAGCATCATGGCGGCGACACCGATGGCGGCGACCGCCAAGCCGCTGGTGGTACGGGTCAGCAGCAGGAGGGCGACGGTCGACAGGACGACGGTGGCCGAACCATAGGCAAGCTGTGCGGCAGTCGGACGCGGCATGACGGTATCCGTCCTCGGG
This sequence comes from Streptomyces sp. NBC_00390, assembly GCF_036057275.1. Classification (NCBI taxonomy): domain Bacteria; kingdom Bacillati; phylum Actinomycetota; class Actinomycetes; order Kitasatosporales; family Streptomycetaceae; genus Streptomyces; species Streptomyces sp. NBC_00390. The sequence goes on from NZ_CP107945.1 coordinate 5,300,601, forward strand.
ACAGGGTCAGGGGGAGTCTCAAGCCAGTTCGCACACTGGCAAAAGACTCTACGACGGTGAATGCCCGGGCGGAACCAGCAGTAAGCGTGACCTAACCCACGGTGCCGGAGCATGGGGGGCGCACCGAATCATTCACACAGCCAACTCGTGAGGAATGTGCGCCGCTTGTCCGGATTCGACATCGTCCGGAATCCGGAACTCTACTCCTGCATAGTGCAGTTGACCGGCCCAAGTCAAGGACTGTCTTTTCTTCGGTAACTCCGGTCGAATGTCGTCACTTGTGACGCGTCACCGCGCGCGGACAACCCCACATAGGTCCGTGGCGACGGGGCGCGGGGGAGGACACCATCAAGTGACCAGCAAGCGACGGACGTTCAGAGCGTCCGCGGTTCTCGTGGCGCTTGCCGCGACCACCGCGACGGGCGCGGCGTTCAGCACCGCTCAGGCCGACGGCCAGAAGTCGTCGGACCCGGCCGGAATCGAGCGGCGCGATCCGGCACCGCAGAAGGCCCATGTCGAGCACGACCTCGAGGGCCCGTTCAGCAAGCAGCAGGACCAGCAGCGCCAGGCCGCGCTCGAGCAGGTGATATCCGGCGACGCGGCCGTGCAGCAGCGCGGAGCGTCCAAGGTCGTGAAGCTCGACGACAAGAAGTACGTCGAGCTCGGCCGCGAGAAGACGGACAAGATCTTCACGATCCTGGTGGAGTTCGGCGACAAGGTCGACGACACCACGATGTTCGACCCGGACGGCCCGGAGGGACCCGAGGCCCCCGTCAAGAAGTACGGCGGCACACCCGGCCCGCTGCACAACAAGATCGCCAAGCCGGACCGCAAGGTCGACAACTCGACGGCCTGGCAGGCGGACTTCAACCAGAAGTACTTCCAGGACCTCTACTTCGGCACCGGCAAGGACAGCAAGGGCCGGAAGAAGGAGTCCCTGAAGACCTACTACGAGAAGACCTCGTCCGGCCGTTACTCGGTCGACGGTGGCGTCTCCGACTGGGTCAAGGTCGAGTACAACGAGGCCCGCTACGGCTCCAACTACTGCGGCGACTCCAACTGCGCCAACGTCTGGGACACGGTTCGTGACGGCGTCACCGCCTGGGCCGCCGACCAGAAGGCCAAGGGCAAGTCCGACGCCGAGATCAAGGCGGAGCTGGCGAAGTACGACCAGTGGGACCGTTACGACTTCGACGGCGACGGCAACTTCAACGAGACCGACGGCTACATCGACCACTTCCAGATCGTCCACGCGGGCGAGGACGAGTCGGCCGGCGGCGGCGCCGAGGGCGAGAACGCCCTGTGGGCCCACCGCTGGTACGCCTACGGCACCGACGCCGGCAAGACCGGCCCGGCGAACAACAAGGCCGGCGGCACCCAGATCGGCTCCACCGGCATCTGGGTCGGCGACTACACCGTGCAGCCCGAGAACGGCGGCCTCGGTGTCTTCGCCCACGAGTACGGCCACGACCTCGGTCTGCCCGACCACTACGACACCTCGGGCAAGGGCGAGAACTCGACCGGCTTCTGGACCCTGATGTCGGCCGGCTCCTGGCTCGGCGAGGGCAAGGACTCCATCGGCGACCTGCCCGGCGACATGACGGCCTGGGACAAGCTGCAGCTGGGCTGGCTCAACTACACCAAGGGCAAGGCGGCGACGAAGTCGACGCACACGCTGGGTGTGGCCGAGTACAACACCAAGCGCCCGCAGGCGCTCGTCGTCGAGCTGCCCAAGAAGCCCGTCACCACGACTGTCGTGAAGCCCGCCGAGGGCTCCAAGCAGTGGTGGAGCGGCAGCGGCGACGACCTGCGCAACACCCTGACCCGCTCCGTTGACCTGACCGGCAAGACGTCGGCGGCGCTGACCCTCGACGGCTGGTGGGCCATCGAGCGGAACTACGACTTCCTCTACGCCGAGGTCTCGACCGACGGCGGCACGACCTGGACGGCGCTCGACGGCACGGCCGACGGCCAGCCGATCACCCGGGACGGCAGCGACAAGCCCGCTCTGAGCGGTTTCTCGAACGTCTACAAGAAGCTGTCGTACTCCCTGGACGCCTACGCGGGCGAGAAGATCGACCTGCGCTTCCGCTACGCCACGGACGGCGGCGTGGCGGAGAACGGTTTCGCGGCCGACAACATCACGATCACCGCTGACGGCACTGCCTTGTTCGCGGATGGCGCCGAGGGCGACGACGCCGGCTGGGCCAAGAAGGGCTTCGACCGCATCGGCGCGTCCTTCACCAAGGAGTACGACCAGTTCTACATCGCTGAGAACCGCCAGTACGTCTCGTACGACAAGGCCTTGAAGGTCGGCCCGTACAACTTCGGCTTCGCGTCGCGTCCTTCGTGGGTGGAGCACTACGCGTACCAGAACGGTCTGCTGATCTGGAAGTGGGACACCTCCGAGGCGGACAACAACACCAGCGAGCACGAGGGCACGGGTCTGATCCTTCCGGTGGACGCCCACGCCAAGCCGCTGAAGTGGGCCGACGGCAAGCTGATGCGGAACAAGATCCAGACGTTCGACTCGTCGTTCAGCCTGTACCCGACGGACCGCTTCCGGCTGCACAACGCGGACATCCCGCAGCTGATCAAGTCGCAGAAGGGTGTCTCCGTCTTCGACGACCGCAAGGGCGTCTACTGGTACGAGGAGAACCCGACCGCAAGCGTGAAGGTCGCTGACACCAACACCAAGATCTCGATCGTGAAGGAGCCGCGCAGCGGCGAGACGATCACCGTCAAGGTTGGTCCGTCGACCAACTGATTGGTGTCACCGCAGGTCAGAACGTGATCGGCCGTCGCCCTCTAGCGGGCGGCGGCCGATCGTGTTTAGGTGCGTCTGACGAAGTTCTTATTGACAGACCAACTCACGGGGGAGTGGTTCCGCATGGCCGCAGGAGGTTTCTGCAAGCTGCCGAACGGCAGCGTGGTGGTGGCGCTGAACCTGCCCAGCCCCGCCGCCGACGGTCCCGCCGGCGTGCGGTTCCTCGTCCACGCCCAGAACCGGGCGCGCGCCCTGACCAGGCTGCGCAACCTCGGCCTCAGGGGGGTCTACCTGCGCGGCAACGCCGCCCCGCCGACACCGGACGAGATCACGGCCGTCCTCCACCACCCCGACGGCCTCATATGGCGCACGGCCCCCGACAACGGTGTCACCGTCGCCACCGAGCTGTGGCGGCCGATCAGGTGCCTGCTGAGAGCGTAGCGCCGGAAAAAAGATCGCGCACGAACCGAACGATCCGCATCCGCCCACCGTCTAAGTGCTGAACCGTTGTCGAGGGCATGTGGTGGGGGACTGTGCGAGCCGAAGAACAGGATCCTCTCAGCCCGGCACAGGCCCGTCGCGTCAGGGCGGTGCTCGCGCTGGGAGGAGTCCCGCGGGACGACCACGCGGACGGTGTGCAGCAGGTACGGCTGAAGCTGATCGAGCGCCGCGCTCAGGGAACGGAGTCGCCCCGCGACGTCGGCGCGTGGGCCGCGGCGGTCGCCTCCAACTACGCAGTCGACTGGCATCGCGGCAGGAACCGCCAGGAGCGGGTCAGTGAGCGGCTGCAGACCATGACCGCATGGCGGCAGTCCGTCCCCGGGCCGGAGGAGGGGGTGCTCGCTCTGGCGGTGGCGGAGGGCATCGATGCGCTGCCACCCCTGCAGAAGCAGGTGCTCATCCTGCGGTTCTACGCCGACCTGACGGTTCCGCAGATGGCGGAGGTCCTCTCGGTACCGCTGGGCACCGTCAAGAGCCGCCTGCATGCGGCGGTCCAGGCCATGCGAGTCCATCTTTCAGCGGATACAGGGGTGCGAGGATGACGGGCGACCAGGAGACGGAGGACCTGCTCGACGAGCAGGTGAAGCTGATCGGCGGGTTCATGGAGGAGGACGAGCAGCCGGCTGGGGAGCAGGGCGTCGTGACGCTGCCCGAGGCGGGGGCCCGGCGTCGCAGGGTCCGCGCGCTGCTCGTCGCGGGGGTAGGCCTGGCGGCATCGGCCGCGCTGCTCCTCACCCTGTGGGCGCCTTGGGATCCGGCGCCGGCTGAGACGGCGAGACTCTCCGAGTCGGGAATCGTGGCGTGCTCGGAACTCATCGCCGAGGGGACCGTGAGCCGCGTGAGGTCTGCCGAGCCGGGGACGGTCCGCGTCCGGCTGGAGGTCGACCGGTACCTCAAGCCCGAATCGGGACCGGGAGAAACGGAATTCTCAGTTCCGCAGGAGGACGGTGCCGCCTACAAGGTGGGAGAAAAGGTACTGGTGAGCGTCTCGCGGTTCGAGGGCGAGGTCCCGCTGCTTTTCATCGGCGAGGAAATCGAGTCGACCTGGGAGAGGATGAGGACGGAGGCGGGCAAAGCTGATCGCCCCACATGCCCGGGGCGCGGGTGACCGCAGGCGACGAATGATTTTCCCTTCCCTGGTGATCTTCAGACTGCTAGTCTCGGGGCGAACTCGAATCGCAGTTCGATTTGTTTCCTTGGGGGGGGGCTTTGAAGCTTACGAGAAACAAGTTCACGCGACCCGTCGCCGCTTTGGCGATGGTCGCCGCCGTCGCTGCCGGTGTTTCCGCCTGGTCCAATACAGCGGAAACTGCCTCGGCGTCTCGGGATGCACACCCGGAGCGTATTATGCACGGCAAGGAGAGCCTCAATCTCAGCAGTGTGAGCGAACTGGTCGGAACATCTTCCGTCATCGTCAAGGGGACGGTTCTCAGTGCCGCACCCGGGCGAAAGGTGGGCAGCGCCGCCGACGGCGGCGTGGACCAAGCGAGAGATGTGACCGTCCAGGTCAACCTGGTTCTCAAGGGAGGGGGCTACACCATCCCGACGAACATCGTCGTGGAGGAATGGGGCTGGGACGAGGCCGGCCACGCCTATCAGATGGAACACCTCTCCTGGAGTCAGGTGGGAGACGTCGGCTACTTCTACCTGGAGGCGGCCGACCCGATGATCACCAAATGGCGCTACGTGAACACGCAGGGCCGGGTTCAGATCAAGGACGGGCTTGTCCGATCCTCGGCCGATCCGGTCAGCACGCTGTTCTCGAAGATCGACGGGCGGACCAACTCCGACTTCTACGCGGACATGAAGTACTGGCTCGATCCCAAGCGCGGCGGAGGCGGCACAGTCGTGCCGCAGCCCGCACCCGCCACGGACGAGCAGCAGCAGCAGGTACCCGACGACGGCGCGGCCGAGCCGGAGCCGGACGGCTCGACCAACGACGGCTCCGAGCCGACGCCCTATCCCTCGGCCTCGTGACGTCGTCCGCCTCTGCCCTCGTTCGTACAAGGAAGTGAGACCTTCGTGAACAGCTCTCGCAAACTCGTCGCCTCGGTGGCGATGTCCGTGGCATTCGTGCTTGGAGTTCCTTTTTCCGCATACGCCGGCCATGATGACGACGGATTCGACCCGGATAACCGGAGCCAAGCGGTCAAGGGGTTCTCGCTGACCTCCAATGGAACCACCGCGATGAATCATGGCAAGGCCCAGCTGGAAAAAAGTGTCATCACCACATCATGGGGCGACGGTGACATCCGAGTCTATGACGCGAACTATGGGGACAACGGGTGGCACGGGTCCACGGACTGCGTCGACTGGAACGCTTTCATGACGTCCTGTGACGTCATGCGCGTCCGATTCAATCAGTATCAATACAAGTCCTATTCCGAGTGGAAGTCCCTGGGATGCCATGAATTCGGTCACACGGGCGACCTCGGGCACCGGAGCAAATCCAATGACACGGACAACAACTCGTGCATGAGGTCGGACCGCTGGCCGCAGTATTTTGACCAGCACGACCTCAACGCCATCGCCGCGGGGACGTGATGTCGAAAATCTGGTGGATATCCGGCTGTGTCGCCGTCGCCCTTGTCGCGGCATTTGCCGCGGTGCGGGCGAATGCGGACGGCGTGGATGTCGATGCCTTCCGGAAGTCCGCCGAGCGGCCGGCCTTCTGCAAGGCCGCGGCACCGCTGGACCTCTCCCACGCTGATCAGCTGACTCCGCACAAGCGTCAGCACGTCGTCGAGGAACTGGGAGGAATGGCGCCCGACGGCATCGTGGAGGACTTCGAAACGCTCATGGAGTGGTACGAGAACCCGACCGAGGAACGCCGGGACAGCACCAAGCAGGCCAGCGTCCGGGTGGGCCAGTTCATCGAGCGCAGCTGCGACGGTGTGAACATCGGCGGCATACGGACCTGACCGACAAGACCGTTCAGCCCACGGGCTTGCCCGTCAGCTCCACCCCGGCCGCGCGCATCTCCTCCAGCGCGCGGCCGGTGGTCTCCGCGGCGACGCCCGCCGTCAGGTCGAGCAGTACGTGCGTGATGAAGCCCTCGCGGGCCGCGTCGAGTGCCGTGGCCCGCACGCAGTGGTCGGTGGCGATGCCGACCACGTCCACCTCGGTGACCTTGCGCTCGCGCAGCCACTCGGCAAGCGTCGCGCCGTTCTCGTCCGTGCCCTCGAAGCCGCTGTACGCCGCCGCGTACGCGCCCTTGTCGAAGACCGCGTCGATCGCCCCCGAGGCGACCGCCGGGGCGAAGTTCGGGTGGAACCCCACACCCTCCGTGCCCGCGACGCAGTGCGCCGGCCAGGAGTCGACGTAGTCCGGCTGTGCGGAGAAGTGGTCCCCCGGGTCGACATGGTGGTCACGGGTGGCCACCACATGGCGGTAGCCCGGCTGGGCCTGGCCGATGAGGTCGGTGATGGCGGCTGCGACGTCGGCACCGCCGGACACCGCGAGGCTGCCGCCTTCGCAGAAGTCGTTCTGGACGTCCACGACGATCAAGGCGCGGTGCATGGCGGGTGTCCTTCGGTGGGGTGGGCGGGTCGGCGGCAACGGGTTCGGACATACGGGCGGGCGACGCCAACGAGCGTAGAGACTCGCGAGGCCGTACGGGAGAGGGCGTCCCCGCGGGCCGGGGCACGTGCCTCGTACACCTCCTGAGCCCCCGCTGCCCCGTACGCAGCGGCTCACACGTACTCCGTAGGGATGACAGGCTCGCCGCGCGAGAGCTGGGTCGCGGAGAGCGGCAGACCCGCACGCGCCTCGAAGTGCCGCCTGCGCGCCGCCTCCAGGGGCTCGCGGGTGACGCTCTCGCCGCCCTTGATCAGCTGCACCAGCAGCTGCCGGTCGGCGAGCGAGTCCGGGACGGCCCCCGTCCCCAGCACCTCGGCCTCGGCGACCCCGTCCCCGTCCAGCCGGCGCGCGGCCCACTTGCGGCCGCCGACCGACGTCTTGCCGCCCAGCGGCTTCTTCGCCACTGCCTGCAGCGGGGCCTTGGGGTCGGCGGACCGGGCACGGGCGACGAGCTTGTAGACCATCGAGCAGGTCGGGTGCCCGCTGCCGGTGACCAGCTGGGTGCCCACCCCGTACGCGTCCACCGGCGCCGCGGCGAGCGAGGCGATCGCGTACTCGTCCAGGTCGGAGGTGACCACGATCTTGGTGTTGACGGCCCCCAGCTCGTCCAGCTGGTGGCGCACCCGGTGCGCCACCAGCACCAGGTCGCCGGAGTCGATACGCACGGCGCCCAGTTCGGGACCGGTGACGTCCACGGCGGTACGGACCGCCTCCGCCACGTCATAGGTGTCGACCAGCAGGGTCGTGCCGCGTCCCAGCGAGTCGACCTGCGCCTGGAAGGCGCCGCGCTCGGTGTCGTGCAGCAGGGTGAAGGCGTGTGCGCTGGTGCCGACGGTGGGGATGCCGTAGCGGAACCCGGCCGCCAGGTCGGACGTGGAGTCGAAGCCGCCGATGTACGCGGCGCGTGAGGCGGCGACCGCGGCGAGCTCGTGCGTGCGGCGCGCACCCATCTCGATGAGCCTGCGTCCGGCGGCTGCCGCCGACATCCGCGAGGCCGCGGCCGCGATCGCGGAGTCGTGGTTGAGGATCGACAGGATCACGGTCTCCAGCAGCACGCACTCGGCGAAGGAGCCCTCCACCCGCAGGATCGGCGAGCCGGGGAAGTACACCTCGCCCTCGGGATAGCCCCAGACGTCACCGCTGAAGCGGTAGTCGGCGAGCCACTTCAGGGTGGGCTCGTCGACGATGCGCTGCTCGCGCAGGAAGGCGAGCACGCCGGGGTCGAAGCGGAAGTTCTCCACGGCGTCCAGGACGCGGCCGATCCCGGCCACCACGCCGTACCGGCGGCCGTCGGGCAGCCGGCGGGTGAAGACCTCGAAGACGGAGCGGCGGCGGGCGGTGCCCGACTTCAGTGCCGCCTGCACCATCGTGAACTCGTACTGGTCGGTGAAGAGCGCGGTCGACGGAACATCCACCGGCAGCCCAAGGTCCGCAGTGTTCATGACCATCATGCTAGCGCACATCTCGTCAAAGTGACGAGATGTCCTTCCGTTCGGCGGGGCCGTTTGTGCGACAGGGCCTCCCGGGTGGCAGCATGGGTGGAGTGACTGTGCCCGTAGAGATCGAACGACCTGAGTCGGCCGAGGAGACGTTCGCCGTCCCGGAACCCGATGTGCCCTGGGTGACGCTGGTGCACAACGACCCGGTCAACCTGATGAGCTATGTCACCTACGTCTTCCAGGCGTACTTCGGCTATTCCAAGGACAAGGCGCACAAACTGATGCTCGACGTCCATCACAAGGGACGCGCGATCGTCTCCAGCGGCAGCCGCGAGGAGATGGAACGCGACGTGCAGGCGATGCACGGTTACGGACTGTGGGCCACGCTTTCCCAGGACCGCATCTGATGGCCTCCCACTTCGAGCCGCTCAAGGGCGGCGGCGCTGCCGTCGCGCTCGACGAGGTCGAGATCTCGATCCTGCGCTCACTCGCCATCCAGCTGCTGGAGCTCATCGGACCCGGAGAAGAGGCGATCGAGGGCCAGGACCCGCTGGCCGCCCTGTTCGCCGAAGGGCCCAGCGAGGCACCCTCCGACCCGGCGCTCGCCCGGCTCTTCCCGGACGCGTACGGAGGTCCCGAAGCCGACACGCAGGACGACGAACTGCTCGCCCGTTCCGCCGAGTTCCGGCGCTTCACCGAGACCGACCTGCGCTCGCGCAAGCGCGACGACGCCCTCGCCGTGGTGCGCACCCTGGACTCCCTCAACGCCGCCGGCGACGGCGGGGCCGTGCTCGAACTCGGCCCCGACGACTGTCAGCACTGGCTCGGCGCGCTCAACGACCTGCGGCTGACCATCGGCACGCGGCTGGAGGTCGGGGACGAGGACGAGAACGACGCGCTGTACCGGCTGCCGGACTCCGATCCGCGCAAGCCGATGGTGATGGCCTACCTGTGGCTCGGCGCGCTCCAGGAAACCCTTGTGGAGACGCTGATGCCGTGACCGGTGCGACGGCGCACGGTCATCGCCTGTTCGCTCAGCGGACACTCAAATCCGGATAACGATCGCGTCACCGCGGCGGCCTGCCTTGCGGTGTCGCGATTGTTTTGTCCGCTTCTTCCTGTGACGTGGGCCACATCCGTCCAAGTGGATCAGCATTTCGGGCGTGATAGATCTTCACGACCGCCCGGGGACGCCACCCATGTGCCCGGGGGCGCTTGGGCCGGCAGACCGCCGGCGGCACTCCATCCACATCCGGGGGGATCAGGACCTGGTCCGCGGCCACGCTACGCAGCGGGCGCGGATCAGCATGGAGAAAGGCGCATCACCATGACCTCAATGCAGGTCGACCAGCACAACGACAGCAAAGAGGCCGCGGGCGCGGACGAGGGCTACCAGCGAGGACTGGGAGCCCGGCAGATCCAGATGATCGCGATCGGCGGTGCCATCGGCACCGGCCTCTTCCTCGGCGCGGGCAAGGCCATCTCGATGGCCGGACCGAGCCTCATCCTGGCCTACGCCATCGCGGGCCTGGTCATCTTCTTCATCATGCGGGCCCTGGGCGAACTGCTCATGTACCGCCCCGTCTCGGGGTCCTTCTCCGAGTACGCGCGAGAGTTCGTCGGGCCCTTCGCGGGCTTCGTCACCGGCTGGACGTACTGGCTGTTCTGGGTCGTCACCGGAATGACCGAAGTCACCGCGGCCGCCCAGTACATGACGTACTGGTTCGACATCCCGCAGTGGGTCTCCGCGCTGATCTTCACGATCGTCCTCTACGGCGCCAACCTGATCTCCGTGAAGCTCTTCGGCGAGCTCGAGTTCTGGTTCTCGATGGTCAAGGTCACCGCCATCATCGGCATGATCCTGATCTGCCTCGGCATCCTCACCCTCGGCTTCTCCGACGCCGGTGACACCGCGTCCGTCACCCACCTGTGGGCCGACGGCGGCTTCTTCCCCAAGGGCATCGGCGGCACCCTGATGACCCTGCAGATCGTGATGTTCGCCTTCCTCGCGGTCGAGCTGGTCGGCGTCACCGCCGGCGAGTCCAAGGACCCGGAGAAGACCCTGCCCAAGGCGATCAACACCGTCCCGTGGCGTATCGCCGTCTTCTACGTCGGCGCGCTGATCATGATCCTCTCGGTGGTCTCCTGGACCAACTTCGAGCCGGGCGTATCGCCGTTCGTCGCCGCCTTCGACAAGATGGGCCTCGCCGTCGGCGCCGGCATCGTCAACTTCGTGGTGCTCACCGCCGCCCTGTCGTCCTGCAACTCGGGCATGTACTCCACCGGCCGCATGCTGCGCGACCTCGCGCTCAACGGCCAGGGCCCGAAGCTGTTCACCCGCCTGACCAAGAGCGGCACGCCGCTCATCGGCACCACCTTCTCGGCCCTGCTGATGATGTTCGGTGTCTGGATCAACTACCAGTGGCCGGGCGAGGCGTTCGAGAAGGTCGTCTCCTTCGCGACCATCTCCGGAATGTGGGCCTGGATCATGATCCTGGTCTGCCAGATCCGCTACCGGGCGAAGGCCAACCGCGGCGAGCTGCCCCAGTCGACCTTCAAGGCGCCGGGTGCCCCCTTCACCAGCTGGTTCGCGCTGGCCTTCATCGGCATGGTCATCGTGATGATGGGCATGGACGAGGGCGCGCGGACCGCGCTGTGGCCGGGAGTTCCGGTGTGGGCGCTGATCACGGGCGTCGGCTACCTCGCTCTGAAGAGGAAGAGCAGGAAGAACGCCGAGGACAAGCCCAAGACGGACACCGTCGGCCGCTGAGCGCCGCCGGATCATGCCGGGCCCGTCCGCCCGGCATGATCCGGCCCGCGTGTCCGGCTCACACGGCCCCGGAAGGGTCCCGGTTGAGCCGGACGTCGTCCCCGCGGGCGTGCAGCGTCACGCCCGCGCCGGTGACCGAGACATCCGTCGGACCGAGACCGGCGGGCAGTTCCGGCACGGCACGCTCCCGGCCCGCGAAGACCTGGGCGACACGCGGGTCGGCCGGGTCGATCTGCCGGCCGGCGAACGACGCGGCGACCGGGACCATCGTGACGGTGCGTCCGGCGAGCCGGAGTTCGGCCGTGACGGACAGCGGCAGACCGAGGACCACGCGGTCCATCCGCACCTGCCGGGAGCCGGCCGCGGACAGCGACGCGTCCGGGCCGAGGCCGGTGACGAGCGATCCGAAGGGCGCGGTGAACCGCGCGTCCGCGCGCGCCGCCGTGTACCCACCCGCCTCCTCACGGACGTCGCGCAGCTCTATTGCCGCCTGTACCGGCCGTCCTTCGCCGGTGACGGCGTCCGCCCGTACCTCGACCCTGGAGAAGGTCCCCTCGGCCGCGCTCAGCAGAAACGGAAACGCGTCGATCCGCACCTGCGGGGTGCCGACCACCGCGCTCTGCCGGTGCGCGATCCGGTCCGCGAGCCTTGCCTCGGCGCGAGCCGCGGCGACCCGGTCGGCCACAGGCAGCGCGGCGAACACCGTGCTCAGCCCCAGCACGGTCCACAGCCGCCGCCCGCGCAGGCGCGCGAGTGTGCGCTTCATTGCGAGGGTGCGGTTCATGACGCACCGCCGCTGCTCGCCAGGGCGCTGCCCGCAGCCGCGTCGGGCGCGGGCGCGGCCGGCGCCGGACCGTGGCCGTCGTCCTCGATGTCCAGGTGCGGCAAGAGCCGGTCCAGCCATACGGGCAGCCACCAGTTGGCCCGGCCGAGCAGGACCATCGTGGACGGGACGAGAATGCCGCGGACGACCGTCGCGTCCAGAGCCACGGCCGTGGCAAGGCCGATGCCGAACATCTTCACCACGGGATCGTCGGACAGCAGATAGCTCAGAAAGACGCTGACCATGATCAGCGCGGCGGAGGTGATGATCCGCCCGGTCCCGGCCAGCCCGCTGATCACCGACCGCCGGTTGTCGCCGTCGCGCACGTAGGCCGCCCGGACGGCGCTGAGCAGGAACACCTCGTAGTCCGTCGAGAGCCCGAACAGCACGGCGAACATCAGCAGCGGGACGTAGCCGGGTATCGGTACGGGCCCTTCCAGGCCGATCAGGGGCGCACCCCAGCCCCACTGGAAGACCGCGGTGAGCACCCCGTAGGCGGCGGCGACCGACACCAGGTTCATCACCGCGGCCTTCACGGCGACGACGGGGGAGCGGAAGGCCACAAGGAGCAGCAGTCCCGCGACGGCGAGGACGAAACCGACCACCAGCGGCATCCGCCGGGCCAGACGCTCGTTGAGGTCGGCCTGGGCGGCCGTGGGGCCGCCGACATGGGTCACCTGACCGCTGCCGGCGGTGGCCTCGGGCAGCGTGTCGTCCCGCAGCCGGTGCACGAGATCGGCGGTGGCGGGGTCCCCGGGCGCGGTGGCCGGGGTGACCTGCCAGCGCGCGTGGCTGCCGTCGGGACTCAGCTCGACCGGTCCGGCCGCGGCCACGCCGGGGGCGGCCCGCAGGGCGGCGGTGACCGCCGCGATCCGGGTGTCGTCCGGGGCGGCCGCCGGGGAGGGAAGGGTGTCGGTGACCTGGAGCGGTCCGCTTGCACCAGGTCCGAAGGCCGCGGTCAGCCTGTCGTACGCGGTACGGCTCGCCGTCCCCACGGGCCTGTCGCCCGCGTCCAGCTGGCCGAAGGTCAACTGGACGGCGGGCGCGGCCAGTACGCCGGTCAGCACCAGACCGGCCGCCAGGCAGCGCCACGGCCGGGCGGCGACGTACGCGGCGATGCGGCCCCAGCCACGAGGGCGGGCAGCGGCGTCGCTGCCTGGACCCGCCGGCCCCCGCGGGGTGCCCTTCGGAGTGAGTCTCGGCCCGAGCAGCGCCAGCACGGCCGGCAGCAGGGTCAGCGTGGCCGCCACGGCGACGAGTACGGCGATGCCCGGCGCGAGCGCCAGGGCGTGGAGCAACGGCAGCCCTCCCAGAGCGAGACCGGCGAGCGCGGCGATGACCGCGCAGCCCGCGAAGACCACGGCCCTGCCGGAACCGGCCATGGTGCGCGCGGCCGCGTCCACGGTGCCCACGCCCGCTGCCGACAGCTCACGGAAGCGGGTCAGGCAGAACAGGGTGTAGTCGATGCCCACGCCGAGACCGATCATCGCCGCGATCGTGGTGCCCGAGTCCGGCATGTCGACGAGGTGCCCCACCAGGCCGATCGCACAGAGCGAGACGGCGAGTGCGAGCGCGCCGGTGAGCAGAGGCACCCCGGCCGCGACGAGAGTGCCGAAGCCCACCGCGAGGATCACGAAGGCGGCCGCGAGCCCGATGACCTCACTGTGGCCGGTGGAGCCCTTGTCCGCGGCCGCCGCGAGATCGCCTCCGGCGGTGACCTCGATGCCGGCCTCGGCGGCCGGAGCGGCCGCGTCGACGATGCCCTGGGTGATCCCGGGGGTGATGTCCCGCCCGGTGAGGTCGAGTTCGACCGAGATGCTGCCGGTGCGTCCGTCGGAGCTGAGCGCGGTCCCGCCCGCCGGATCGTAGGGCGTGGCGACGGCCACGACATGGTCCAGCTCCGCGATGGCCTGTGCCGCCCGCTCGACCGCCTGCCGCTGTGCGGCCGAGGTGAGGGGTGCCTCGCCGGCGGGCGCGTACAGGACGACGGGCTGCCGGCCGGAGGCCGCGTCGGCGAACGCCTCGCCGGCGTCACGCGCCGCCTGGCTGTCGCTGCCGGGGATGGTGACGGCCTCGGTGGTGACCTTCCCGAACGCGCCCACCGCGACGGCCAGGGTGGTGAGCAGCAGCAGCCACGCGGCCACGGTGCGCTTGGGTCTGCGGGCGCACCAGCGCCCGACGGACAGGAGCATGAGGAATGCAGCCCTCTCGTACGGAACTCATTGCACTCGGCGTGCAATCGAAACCGTTGCATCGTGAGTGCAACAATGTCAACGGGAAGACCGGGGAGGCACACCGTGGAGAAGCAGCCCGTCCGACGGCCGGCACACAGCGCGCAGGGCCCTGCCGCGGAGCGCGCTCCGGACGGCCGTACCGAGCGCGGGCGGCAGACCCGGCAGAAGATCGCCGACGCCCTGCTGGCTCTGCTCGACGAGGGCGAGTCGCAATTCCCGGCGGACCGGGTCGCCGAGCGCGCAGGTGTCTCCCGGCGCCTGGTGTTCCATCACTTCGCCGACATGGACCAGCTGGTGGACACCGCGATCACACGGCGGCTGGAGCAGCTGATCGCGCAGATCAAGCCGCTGCCGACCGACGGCCCGCGTACGGCACGGGTGGCGGCGCTCACCGAACAGCGCGCCCGGATCCTGGAGTGGATGACCCCGGCCCGGCTGGCGATCCTGCGCCGGGAGCAGCCGTCCGAGCGCGTCGAGGAGGCCACCCGGCAGGTCCAGGACTTCGCTCGTGGCCGACTGGCCGAGGTCTTCGCCCTGGAGCTCGACCGGGTGCCCGAGGAGCGTAGAACGGACCTGCTCAACGGGCTGGACGCGGCCACCACATGGGGCGCCTGGTACCACTGGCGCAGCGTCGGCCTGGACACCGGGGCGGCCCGCCGCGCGATGGACACCACCGTGCACGCCCTGCTCGCCGCCACCGACCCGCCCTCGCCGGCCTCATGAGCAGTCTCACCGGCTGGTCCCCGGATCTCAGAAGCACGGACGAGCCGCCTATTCTCGTCAGCATGCTGACCATCACCCAGGCCCTCTACGACCAGATCGTGGCGCACGCCCGCGCAGACCACCCCGACGAGGCCTGCGGCGTGGTCGCAGGACCCGAGGGCAGCGGCCGCCCCGAGCGCTTCATCCCGATGCTGAACGCCGCCCGCTCGCCCACGTTCTACGAGTTCGACTCGGGCGACCTGCTCAAGCTCTACCGGGAGCTGGACGACCGCGACGAAGAGCCGGTGATCATCTACCACTCGCACACCGCGACCCAGGCTTATCCGTCGCGCACCGACGTCAGCTACGCCAACGAGCCCGGAGCGCACTACGTCCTGGTCTCCACCGCCGACACCGACGGCGAGGGCCCCTTCCAGTTCCGCTCGTTCCGCATCGTGGACGGCGAGATCACCGAAGAAGAGGTCAAGGTCGTCGAGGCGTACTGATCCCCGCCGGCAAGGTGCACCCACCTCCGCCGGCGGCTCGAGTGATGCGGCCGGCCGCATGCGCCCAGGTGCGGCCGGAGCATCACCCCGGCACTCCGGAAGAAGTACTCACCCCGAGCCGCAGCCCGACGTGCGGGAGGTCGAAGCCGAGGTCACCGGCCGTCCTGAGGCCCGCAGATCTTCGGTCACCCGCCACCCCCTGCCCGCATCCTGAGCAGAGTGCGTCCGGTATGCGAGATCACATTCCGGAGCACGGACCGGGAATCGATACGATGACCGCATGGTTTTCCACGACGTGAGCGACAAGACGCCGAGCACCGTGCTGCTCGTGGCGCGCCTGCACGTCGATCTGTGCCGCCTCGCCAGCGCGATGTGTACGGCCCACGCCGCGGCCTGACCCGTCAGTCCCCGGCGCACTGCCCGCACCACCCCCTCGCGCGGGGGCCAGAGCCGCGCGCACCGACGCCACCCTTTCCGACAGGAGCCCACGTCATGGCCATCGAGGTCCGCATCCCGACCATCCTCCGCACCTACACCGGCGGCGCCAAGGCCGTCGAGGGCACCGGAGACACCCTTGCCGAGCTGTTCGCCGACCTCGAGTCCCGCCACACCGGCATCCAGGAGCGCATCGTCGACGGCGACCAGCTGCGCCGCTTCGTGAACGTCTACCTCAACGACGAGGACGTCCGCTTCCTCGACGGCATCTCCACCAAGCTCGCCGACGGCGACAGCGTCACCATCCTCCCGGCCGTGGCCGGCGGAATGCACTGATGCGTTACGACTCCCCGCTGGCGGCGGTCGGCAACACCCCGCTGGTCCGGCTCCCGCGACTGTCCCCCTCGGACGACGTCCGGATCTGGGCCAAGCTCGAGGACCGCAACCCGACCGGCTCGATCAAGGACCGCCCCGCGCTCCACATGGTCGAGCAGGCGGAGAAGGACGGCCGGCTGACGCCGGGCTGCACCATCCTCGAGCCCACCAGCGGAAACACGGGCATCTCCCTGGCCATGGCCGCGAAGCTCAAGGGCTACCGCATCGTCTGCGTCATGCCGGAGAACACCTCCCAGGAACGCCGCGACCTGCTCGCCATGTGGGGAGCGGAGATCATCTCCTCCCCGGCGGCCGGCGGCTCCAACACGGCGGTGCGCGTCGCCAAGGAGCTCGCCGGGCAGAACCCGAGCTGGGTGATGCTCTACCAGTACGGCAACCCGGACAACGCGGGCGCCCACTACGCCACCACCGGCCCGGAGATCCTCGCCGACCTGCCCTCCGTCACACACTTCGTGGCCGGTCTCGGCACCACGGGCACGCTGATGGGCGTCGGCCGCTACCTGCGCGAGCAGAAGCCCGACATCAAGATCGTCGCCGCCGAGCCGCGCTACGACGACCTGGTCTACGGGCTGCGCAACCTGGACGAGGGCTTCGTCCCCGAGCTGTACGACGCCTCGGTGCTGACCACCCGCTTCTCCGTGGGCTCCGCGGACGCGGTCACCCGCACCCGGGAACTTCTCCAGCAGGAGGGCATCTTCGCGGGCGTCTCGACAGGCGCGGCGCTCCACGCGGCGATCGGCGTCGGCAACAAGGCCGTGAAGGCGGGCGAGTCCGCGGACATCGTGTTCGTGGTGGCCGACGGCGGCTGGAAGTACCTGTCGACGGGCGTCTACACGGCTGAGACGACGGAGGCGGCGATCGAGACTCTGCAAGGTCAACTCTGGGCCTGACGTTGCCCGGGGCTTGTCTGTGCCAGGGGCGCTGGTGGTTGCTGTCCGGTGGTGGGTTCACCCGGGGCCGGGTGCGGCGTTGCCCGGGGCTTGTCTGTGCCGGGGGCGCTGGTGGTTGCTGTCCGGTGGTGGGTTCACCCGGGGCCGGGTGCGGCGTTGCCCGGGGGGCTTGTCTGTGCCAGGGGGCGTTGGTGGTTGCTGTTCGGTGGTGGGTTTCCTCGGGGCCGGTCTGACGCTGCCTGCTCGTCCTTTCCGGGCCCGGTCTGTGCCGTGACGTTTTCTGGGCGGTCTGCGCCGGGGCGTTGAGGGTTGTTGTGCGGTGGTGGTTTCCCGGGGCCGGGCGCGGCGTTGCCGTCCCCGGGCCGCCGGGCGCGGAGTTGCCTGGGGGGCTTGTCTGTGCCAGGGGGCGTTGGTGGTTGTTGTCCGGTGGTGGGTTTTCTCGGGGCCGGTCTGACGTTGCCTGGGGCTCGTCCTTCCCGGGCCCGGTGTGTGGCGTGGCGTGGGCGGCGCCTGTGTCGCGGGCGTCGGATGGTCCCCGTCCCCGTGGTGACCTTCCCCGCGGGCCACAGGCCGCCTTGTATCCGGACAGCCGCCACGGGCAGGCACAGGGCCGCCCCGCACGAGGGCCTGCCCCGTGGAAACCACCACCGAACAGCAACCACCAACGGCCCCTGCCCAGATCGCCCCCGGGACCGGGCCAACCCGTCAACGGGCCAGGTGGCGCACCTGGTCCCAGACCGTCGGATCCATCACTCCCACGCGGCGCCGGAACTCCCACACCCGCACATCCCGCAGCTCGTCCGTCTCCAGGAAGCTCGGCCGTCCCTCCGCATCGCCCACCGTCCCCGGCGGCAGCGCGATCACACCCGGGCGCTCGTCGTGATACCGGCTGGTGATCTTGGCGACCAGCGCCTTGTCGCCTCGTACCGCGAGCACCAGACACGGCCTGTCCTTCGCGCCCGGCCGGTCCTCGTAGGGCACCTCCGCCCACCAGATCTCACCCGGCACCGGCCCCGTCTTCGGCCTGCGTGCCCGCTCACCCGGCCGCCCCGGCGGACGTACACGCCCACCTGGCCGGCGAGCAGCGCGCCCGCGGCCGTCCATCACCGCGGCGACCAGCGCCAGCACGACCACGGCGGCCACCGCGAGCCACCAGGACGTATCCATACCCAGACGGTACCGTCGCCCACATGCCCCCGCCCTTCCACCAGGCCCGGGGCCCTCCCGGGGAAGCCACCCGCCGCCAAGCGGCCGTGGCCCTGGTAAACCACGTCCGGGGCAAGGGTGAGTTGTCCCACAACGCCGCGCTCCGGAGGAGCGACCAGCCCTTTCGCGCCTTACGCTCGACGCACCGCACGACCTTCCCCAGCCCTCCCCGTCAACGGAGGTTCAAGCTCCATGAAGCTCACCGTCGTCGGCTGCTCGGGGTCGTTCCCGTCCGCGGAATCGGCCTGCTCGAGCTACCTCGTAGAGGCCGACGGCTTCCGGCTGCTCCTCGACATGGGCAACGGAGCCCTGGGCGAGTTGCAGCGCCACTGCGGTCTCTACGACCTCGACGCCATTTTCCTCAGCCACCTCCACGCGGACCACTGCATCGACATGTGCGGGTACTTCGTCGCCCGCTACTACCGCCAGGACGGCGGCCGCTGCGCTCCCCTCCCGGTGTACGGCCCCGAGGGCACCGAACAGCGCCTGACCACTGCATACGCGGACACCCCTTCCGCCGCCTCGATGAGCGAGGTGTTCGACTTCCACACACTGAAGGCCGGCACGTTCGACATCGGCCCGTTCACCGTGCGCACGGAGAAGGTGGCCCACCCTGTCGAGGCCTACGGCATCCGCGTGGAGCACGCCGGCAGGTCGCTGACGTACTCCGGCGACACCGGAGTCTGCGAGGCGCTGCACGAACTCGCCGACGGCACGGACCTGTTCCTGTGCGAGGCCTCCTTCACGCACGGCAAGGAGGACATCCCGGACCTCCACCTCAACGGCCGCGAGGCCGGAGCGCACGCCCGCCGGGCGAACGTCGGCCGGCTGGTGCTGACCCACATCCCGCCGTGGACGGACGCCGAGCAGACCCTGGCCGACGCCCGCGCGGTGTACGAAGGCCCGACCGAGGTCGCGACCGCGGGCGCGGTGTACGAGATCTAGCGCTCGCGCTCCCCGGGACAACCGCCGAAGCCCCCGCCTGCATGAAAGGCGGGGGCTTCGGGCTTCATACGGTGGCAACGGCTACGCCTTCGTGAGGTCCTCGACCTCGTCATCGGGCTCGCGGCCCGGGGTCGGCAGATTGAACTTGGTGATCGCGAAGCGGAAGAGCACGTAGTAGATCGCCGCGAAGGCCAGTCCGATCGGGATGATCATCCAGGGTTGGGTGGCCTTGTTCCAGCCGAGGCCCAGGTCGATCAGGCCGGCGGAGAACGTGAAGCCCGCATGAACCCCCAGCGCCCAGGTGACAGCCATCGAAACGGCGGTCAGCACGGCGTGGATCGCGTACAGCAGCGGCGCGATGAACATGAAGGAGAACTCGATCGGCTCGGTCACACCGGTGACGAACGAGGTCAGCGCGAGCGAGATCATCATGCCGGTCACGGCCTTGCGGCGATCGGGACGAGCGGTGTGCGCGATGGCCAGGGCCGCGGCCGGCAGGCCGAACATCATGATCGGGAAGAAGCCCGACATGAACAGCCCGGCTTCCGGGTCACCGGCGAAGAAGCGGTTCAGGTCGCCGTGGACGACCTCGCCGGCCGCGTTCGTGAAGTCACCTATCTGGAACCAGGCGACGGTGTTCACGAACTGGTGCATGCCGATCGGGATCAGCGCACGGTTGATGGCACCGAACAGGCCGGCGCCCGCCGCGCCCAGCCCGGTCATCCACTCGCCGAAGCTGGAGATGACCTCGCCGATCGGCTCCCAGACCAGACCGAAGAAGACACCCACGACCACCCCGACGAACGCCATGATGATCGGAACGAGCCGGCGGCCGTTGAAGAAGCCGAGCCAGTCCACCAGCTTGGTCCGGTGGAAGCGCTGCCACAGCACCGCAGCGAGCAGACCCACCACGATGCCGCCGAGGACACCCGGGTTGTTGTACGTCGCGGCGACATCCACACCCTTGTTCCCGCTCGTGTTGACCACGGCTTCGGTGACCGGGAACGCGGTGAGGACGTTCTTGTAGACCAGGAAGCCGACCAGTGCGGCCAGGGCCGTGGAGCCGTCGGACTTCTTGGCGAAGCCGATGGCCACACCGATGCAGAAGAGCAGGGGCAGGTTGGCGAAGACGGCGTCACCGGCGGTGGCGAACACCGATGCGACCTTGTCCCAGCCGAGGCCGTCGGCACCGAAGACGTCGGGCTGGCCAAGGCGCAGCAGGATGCCCGCGGCGGGCAGGACGGCGATGGGCAGCTGAAGGCTTCGACCCACCTTCTGCAGGCCCTGGAACAGGCCTGATCCCCACTTCTTTGCGGGCAGGGCCGCGGTAGCCGTACTCATAACTTCCTCCAGTGGACAAGGCGCCGCCAGGGGACAGGGGAAAACGGGGGTGGGCGGCGACCTTCAAAGGGGAACGCGGTGATTGGTCTGGACCGCGTGGTCTACACCATTCAGAGGTGTAGACCAGTTGTAGCACGTGAGACTTGGATAAGGAACCTTCGAATTTCTCGGATGCAGCCCGCAGGCGCGGCTCAATTCCGGGCCAATGCGGAAGAAGGCCCCGGACCATGAGGTCCGGGGCCTTCAGTGCATGCCGGGACAGGGCCGGAGGACCCGCCCGCGGCGCCGCTCCGCGCTCTACGCCTTGGTCGAGTCCCGCTCCAGTTCCTCCTCGAGCTCCTCCGGCCCCCGCCCCGGCGTCGGAATGTCGAAGACCGTGATCGCGAACCGGAAGAGCACGTAATAGACCACCGCGAAACACGCACCGATCGGGATGATCAGCCACGGCTTCGTATCCAGGTGCCAGTTGACGACGTAGTCGATCAGCCCTGCCGAGAAAGTGAAGCCCGCATGCACGCCGAGGGCCCAGGTGATGGCCATCGATGCGCCGGTGAGCAGCGCGTGCATCCCGTACAGCAGCGGTGCCACGAACATGAAGGAGAACTCGATCGGCTCGGTCACGCCGGTGACGAAGGAGGTGAGTGCCACCGAGAACATCAGGCCGCCGACCCGCTTGCGGTGTTCGGGGCGGGCGCAGTGCGTCATCGCGAGTGCGGCAGCCGGCAGGCCGAACATCATGATCGGGAAGAAGTCGGACATGAATTGCCCCGCGTTCGGATCCTCGGCGAAGAAGCGCGTCAGGTCGCCCTGCACCACGGTGCCGTCCGGCGTGGTGAACTCACCTGCCTGGAGCCAGACGAAGATGTTCAGGAAGTGGTGCATGCCGACGGGGAGCAGCAGCCGGTTGGCGACACCGAACAGGCCCGCACCCCATGCGCCGAGGCCGATCAGCTGCTTGGAGAACCATGTCAGCGCGTCCCCCACCGGCTCCCACAGCAGTCCGAACACCACGCCCAGCACGCAGCAGACGAACGCCATGATGATCGGGACGAGCCGGCGTCCGTTGAAGAAGCCGAGCCAGTCCACCAGCTTGGTGCGGTGGTAGCGCTGCCAGATGACGGCGGTGAGCAGGCCGATCGTGATGCCCCCGAGCACGCCCGGATTCTGCGGGATGCCGTCCGGGAGTGCTTTGGTCTCCGTACCGCCGACCGGGAACGCCTTGAGCACGTTGTAGTAGACGAGAAAGCCCGCAACGGCGGCGAGTGCGGTCGAGCCGTCGGCCTTTTTCGCGAAGCCGATCGCGACACCGATGCAGAAGAGCAGCGGCAGTCCGAGGCTGCCGTCGAGGATGCCGGTGCCGCCCTTGATGAGCACCTCGGACGTCCTGTCCCAGAAGTCGCCGTGGAGAGAAGCCTCGAGGAGTCGGCCCAGGCTGACCAGCAGACCTGCCGCCGGGAGGACGGCCACGGGAAGCATCAGGCTCCGGCCGACCTTCTGCAGCCCCTGGAAGAGACCCTGCCGCCGCTTCGGTCGGGGCGCGGCAGCGCTCTCGGTGCTCATCGGAGTCCTCCCGGAACGGGACTGGTTTGGCAGGAGTTGCAGACTGGTGTAGACCAGTTGCGGTACGGTCCCGAGGCCCGGTCGCGCGACAGGGCACTGGTGATCGTCATCTTTCGGTACGAGATGGTTACGCGCCCGGGAAGATGGGCCAACCGTGCGTTACCGTGACGAAACGGACCTATGTGGGCCGATACAGCGCTCAGCGCTCTTGAACGCAGGGAGAGACACATGGCCAGCAAGGCTGAGAAGATCGTCGCCGGGCTCGGCGGAATCGACAACATCGAAGAGATCGAAGGCTGCATCACCCGCCTCCGCACCGAAGTCCTCGACCCCACCAAGGTCGACGAAGCCGCCCTCAAGGCCGCCGGCGCCCATGGCGTCGTCAAGATGGGCACCGCGATCCAGGTCGTCATCGGCACCGACGCCGACCCCATCGCAGCCGACATCGAAGACATGATGTGACACGCGATGTGAGCTCCCACCGCGCCCAGCACTGAGCTCGACCCGAGGGGCCTTCCACCCGGAACGGCCCCTCACCCATCTGCCGATAGGCTCGGGAGCATGTCTCGTATCGACGGCCGCACCCCCGACCAGCTCCGCCCCGTCACCATCGACCGCGGATGGAGCAAGCACGCAGAGGGCTCCGTCCTCATCTCCTTCGGTGACACCAAGGTCTTCTGCACCGCCTCCTTCACCGAAGGCGTCCCCCGCTGGCGCAAGGGCAGCGGCGAAGGCTGGGTCACCAGCGAGTACTCCATGCTGCCGCGCTCCACCAACACCCGGGGCGACCGAGAATCCGTACGCGGCAAGATCGGCGGCCGCACCCACGAGATCAGCCGCCTCATCGGCCGCTCCCTGCGCGCCGTCATCGACTACAAGGCACTCGGCGAGAACACCATCGTCCTCGACTGCGACGTCCTCCAGGCCGACGGCGGCACCCGCACCGCCGCCATCACCGGCGCCTACGTCGCGCTCGCCGACGCCATCACCTGGGCCCAGGGCAAGAAACTCGTCAAGGCCGGCCGCAAGCCCCTCACCGGCACCGTCGCCGCCGTCAGCGTCGGGATCGTCGACGGCACCCCCCTCCTCGACCTCTGCTACGAGGAGGACGTACGCGCCGAGACAGACATGAACGTCGTCTGCACCGGCGACGGCCGCTTCGTCGAGGTCCAGGGCACCGCCGAGGCCGAGCCCTTCGACCGCAAGGAACTCAACGCCCTCCTCGACCTCGCCACCGGAGGCTGCGCCGACCTCGCCGCCCTCCAGCGCGACGCACTCGGCGCCACCGGGCAGGCCGGGTAAGGCCGGGTAAAGAGGCAACCAAGAACGCCCTGACGGGCGTCGTTAGAGTCACGGGCGCACGGGCAAAGCCGTGCGCCCGTCCGTAACAGGGGAGGACCGTTCCATGTCTGCGCGCCGTCGCATAGCCCTCACGCTCGCCACCGCCGTACTCGTCGTGCCCGCAGCCGCAGGCTGCGGCGCCCTCGACAAGGCACTCGACTGCGTGGCCACCGCGGACGCGATCGCCACCAGCGTCAGCAAGCTCCAGGACGCCGTTTCCACCGCCACGGACGACCCCACCAAGGCCCAGGAAGCCCTCGACGACATCGACAAGGAACTCGACAGCCTCGGCGACAAGACCGACAACGCCGACCTCAGCAAGGCCGTCGACGACCTGAACAAGGGCGTCGACAACGTCCGCAAGTCCATCGAAAACGGCGACAGCACACCCGACATCTCGCCGA
Organism: Streptomyces sp. NBC_00390; assembly: GCF_036057275.1. NCBI lineage: Bacteria > Bacillati > Actinomycetota > Actinomycetes > Kitasatosporales > Streptomycetaceae > Streptomyces > Streptomyces sp. NBC_00390. Next base: position 5,324,440 of record NZ_CP107945.1, read on the forward strand.
TCACCGACGCCGCCACCGAGATCGGCAAGGTCTGCACCCCGTAACACCCGTAGATACTGGGCACATGACGCGCCTGATCCTCGCCACCCGCAACGCCGGGAAGATCACCGAACTCAAGGCCATCCTCGCCGACGCAGGTCTCACCCATGACCTCGTCGGCGCGGACGCCTACCCCGACATCGCCGACGTCAAGGAAACCGGCGTCACCTTCGCCGAGAACGCACTCCTCAAGGCCCACGCCCTCGCCCGCGCCACCGGCCTGCCCGCCGTAGCCGACGACTCGGGCCTCTGCGTCGACGTCCTCGGCGGCGCACCCGGCATCTTCTCCGCCCGCTGGGCAGGCAGCCACGGCAACGACCGGGCCAACCTGGAACTGCTGCTCGCCCAGCTCTCGGACATCGCCGAGATCCACCGGGGCGCCCACTTCGCCTGCGCGGCGGCCCTGGCGCTCCCCGACGGCACGGAACGCGTGGTCGAGGGCCGCCTCCAGGGCACCTTGCGCCACGCCCCCGTGGGCACGGGCGGCTTCGGCTACGACCCGATCCTCCAGCCGGAGGGCGAGACGCGCACGTGCGCGGAACTGACGCCGGCGGAGAAGAACGCGATCAGCCACCGGGGGAAGGCGTTCCGGGCGCTGGTGCCGGTGGTGCGGGAACTGCTGGGCTGACGCCTGGTACATCGACGGGCGCGGCACCGACAGGTACCGCGCCCGTTGCGCGTGGGCCCGGTGGGACTCGAACCCACGACACACCGGACCTAAACCGGCGCCCTCTTGGCCAGCTGGGGTACGGACCCGCGGCTGCCTACTGTACTGGGCATGCTCAGGCGGCTGTGCGCCGAGATCGGTTCGAGAACGTTCCCGTCTGGCTGTGACACGACGGGCAGAGGTAGCGCAGATTCTCGCGCCGGTTGTCGAGGCGATCGCCATTGATGTGATCGATCTCGAGTACGAGTCTTCTGCCCTGCCAGACATCCCCGGTGCCGCACTTGGCGCAGACGTGGCGAACGCCGAGGTCGTCCAGCGCCCGCCGGAGCATGGCCGTCTTTGTCCGCGGCGAGCCGGTTTCCAGTCGTTGCAGCACGTCGGTGGCGGACTTCCGGAACGGGGAAGGGACGCCCCGATGGTGAGCCTGCCCCGTGAAGTGGGCGACGGACAGGCCGTGAGCTTCGATGCTCCGCTTCACGAGCTGGCGGGATGCACCGTTGTCGGTCCGCCGCAGGAGCCTGAGGACGCCGGCCAGACTTGCGGACGCTTCGACGGCCGACGCCAGCTCCTCACGGGGCAGGATGCCCGCGCCAAGTCCCCAGCCGTGGGTGAAGTGCGAGGTGTCGATGCCGAATTGGTCCAGCTTCTTGCGGACGTGGCTGTACGGACTGTCATCCGGCCGCAGTCCCAGGTACTCCAGCACCTCTCGGATGCTGCATGAGTGGGCTGCCGCTTCCGCGAGCAGCGCTCTCGGATAAGCGCGGCGCTCGCGCGGGGGTAGCGGCTCGTCGATGAAGTGGGAGGTGTCGATCCCGTACTTCTCCAGCCGGCCACGCAGATACCGGCGCGGAATGCTGCCCATGGGAGCGCCGACTCTGCGCATCAGATCGACGAGGCTGGTGGACACGACTGCGGTCCTGGCCAGCAGATCGCGGGGATACTTGCCGCTCATGCCCTGGACCTTCGCTTCCGTCCGCGGTAAGTGTCCGTCACGGCGTGGCAGTTGGGACAAAGCAGCTGGAGGTTCTCCGGCCGGTTGTCCCACCAGTCGCCGTTGCGGTGATCGACTTCGAGTCGCAGTGGCTTTCCGTTCCACTCGGTACCGACCCCGCACATCGCACACATTTCCAAGAGCCCCGTCCGCAGAAGTTCGCGGCGCAGACGACTCCCCGGAACCCTGCCGCTCTCCGGGGAGCGCAGCGTCAGAATTTCGCCGTGTGAGCCTTCGGGGCGCCCCGGCCGCACGGTCACGAAGTGGGACGTGTCGATCCCGAGGGCGGTGATACGGCGGCTGATGTGTGCTTGGTTGCCGCCCACCGGGCTGATCCCGAGGCGGCGTACGACTTCCTTGAAGCTTGTCGACTGGGCGACAGCCGCGCGTAGCCGCTCCTCGGTGTGGCGCACCCGCGCGGTTCGAAAATGCGACGTGTCTATGCCGAGCTCCGACATGCGCTGACGCAGGTAGCGCTGGCTTCCCGGGGTGGGCGTGCCGCCGCACCAGCGCACTGCCTCACCCCAATCCTGCGCGCCGCGGGCCGCCTCGGTGAGCAGCTCACGGGTGTACTTCACCGGCATCGTCCCCTCCGTCCCGGCCGCGCGTTCGCAGCCTCGTACGGAGTAACGAACCGATAGTCGGACAGTCACGTCCGAAAAACGGAGCGGCCCGCCCCGCTTCCGTGGGGCGGGCCGCAGCGGGGCAGGCGTTCAGATCCCGAAGTCCTTGATGATCTTGGCGACATGGCCGGTCGCCTTCACGTTGTACAGCGCGCGTTCGACCTTGCCCTCCTCGTCCACCACCACCGTCGAGCGGATCACGCCCGTCACCGTCTTGCCGTACAGCTTCTTCTCGCCGAACGCGCCGTACGCCGTCAGCACTTCCTTCGAAGGGTCGCCGACCAGCGTGACCTTCAGGCTCTCCTTCTCGCGGAACTTCGCCAGCTTCTCCGGTTTGTCGGGGGACACTCCGATCACGTCGTAGCCCGCGCCCGCCAGCAGCTCCAGATTGTCCGTGAAGTCGCAGGCCTGCTTCGTGCAGCCGGGAGTCAGCGCCGCCGGGTAGAAGTAGACGATCACCTTGCGACCCTTGTGGGACGCGAGCGAGACCTCGTTGCCGTCCGCGTCGGGCAGGGTGAAGTCGGGGGCGGTGTCGCCGGGCTGGAGTCGCTCGCTCATGGTTCTCCTCGGGGGCGTGGGAGGCGTGCGGATGTACGCCGTCGAGCGTAATAGGGGTGCCGTGGGGTGCGGGCGCGGCCGAGCTGACAGACTGTCGAGGAAGGACTACCGGAATCGACCACGGAGGCAGCGCGGTGTCGGATGCCAGGACCCCTGCGCAGATCGAGGCGGACATCGTCCGCAGGCGCGAGATGCTCGCCGAGATGCTTGACGAGATCGGCGTTCGGATGCACCCGAAGACGGTCATCGGTGATGCCAAGGCCAGGATCGCCTCGAGCGTGGACCAGACGGCCGGGCGCGCGTTCGTCGCGGTGAACCGGACGATGTCGGATGTGAAGGCCCAGTTCGTGCGCGACGACGGCGCGCCGCGGCTGGAGCGGTTGGTGCCGGTCGCGCTGGTGGCGGTCGGTCTGGTGGGGCTGCTGGCGATGTCGGCGCGACGGCGCGGCTGACGACCCTGGGGCGTACGGATTGCCGTGGGACAGGTAGGTTGCCCGCGTGAGCGCGAAAAGCCATGAACACAGCACGCAGCACGACAAGCTGCCCATCCGGATGCTGCACGACCGTGTGCTCGTGCGGACCGACATCCCGGAGGGCGAGCGGCGTTCCAGCGGCGGCATCGTCATTCCGGCCACGGCTGCGGTCGGGCGGCGGCTGGCGTGGGCCGGGGTGGTCGCTGTCGGGCAGAACGTACGGACGGTGGAGCCGGGGGACCGGGTGCTGTACGACCCCGAGGACCGGGCCGAGGTCGAGGTGCGCGGCGTTGCGTACGTGCTGATGCGGGAGCGTGATCTGCATGCGGTGGCCGCGGACCGCTTCCAGGGGTCGGAGGACTCCACGGGGCTGTATCTGTAGGTGTCCGCGGGCGCGATCCGCAGCCGCGCAGTCGTACGCAGCAGGGGCCGGTGACCGGGGTCACCGGCCCTTTCGTCATCCTTTTGCTAGGTTGGAGGACCCCGACGAGACGCGCCGTACCGGGCAGGCAAAGACGACGCATCCCTGGTGGTTCTGCGTCTCGGAGGTGCTGTCGTGGCCTGGGTTCTGCTTGTTGTCGCCGGTCTGCTCGAGGTCGGCTGGTCGATCGGTATGAAGTTCACCGACGGGTTCACCAGGCTCTGGCCGAGCGTGTTCACCGGTCTCGGCATCGTGGCCAGCATGGTGCTGCTGTCGCATGCGGCGAAGTCCCTGCCGATCGGTACGGCGTACGGCGTGTGGGTGGGTATCGGCGCGGCCGGTGCGGCGGTGGTCGGCATGGTCGTGCTGAGCGAGCCCGTCACGGCCGCCCGGATCTTCTTCGTGTGTCTGCTGCTGGTCGCCGTGGTGGGGTTGAAGGCTACGTCGGGTCACTGAGGTCCGCCGGTGGTGGGGCCGGGGGCGGGCGGGGCCGTGGGGGTGAGGGTTTCGACGGGTGCGCCCGGGCTGAAACCGGGTAGTCCCGGCGCGCCGCTGGTGCCGTCCGCGGGTGTGCCGGGCGGGGCCTGCGGGCTCCCGGGTGCGCCGGACCCGATGGGGTTGCCGGGACCGCCGGCGGTCGGGCTGCCGGGGTGGCCGGGAACGCTGGGGTTTCCAGTACCGCTGGGGTTTCCAGTACCGCTGGGGAGACCGGGGCCGCCGGTGGTGGGGCCGGGGGTGGTGCCGCCCTGAGGCCCGCCGTTCGTCGCGCCCTGGGTCGGGCTCGGAGACTTCCGGGCCCCGGACGGGTGCGGCGGTCCCGCCTGCATGATCGGCGGCCCGGTGTTCTCCGCGCCGGCAGCGAGCTTCAGATCGAAGTCCCGGACCGCTGTCTTCTTCAGTGCCGCGGCCATGAACTGTCCCCAGATCTGCGCCGGTGCGTCCCCGCCGCCAAGACGCCGCAGGCCGAGTGCCCCGTACAGCGGTGTCTGCACGCCGGTGTCCGGGTCCTGGCCCATCACGGCGACCACAGTGGCGAGGTCGGGGGTGTAGCCGGCGAACCAGGCGGCCTTGTCCTCCTCCGCGGTGCCGGTCTTGCCCGCCGCCGGGCGGCCGGCGGCCCGGGCCGCGGTGCCGGATCCGCTGGCGACGACGCTGCGGAGCATGGCGGTGGTGGTGTCGGCGGCCTCGCGGGAGACGACGCGCCGGCTGCTCCGCCGCGGCAGCGCGATGTCGGTGCCGTTCCTGGAGATCTTCTCGACGAGTGTGTACGTGCCGAACAGGCCGTGGTTGGCGAGGGTCGCGTAGGCCACGGTCATGTCGAGCACGCTCGCGGTGGCGGTGCCGAGTGCGATGGAGGGGGCGGGGGTGAGGTCGGGCGTGTTGCGGGGGATCCCGAGGCCGATCGCGGTCTGTTCGACGAGCAGGGGGCCGACGTCCACAGCCATCTGGGCGTACACCGCGTTGACGGACGAGTTGGTGGCGGAGCTGACGGTGATGGGGCCGTAGGAGGTGTTGTCCGAGTTCTCGGGGGCGTACCGCTCGCCGCTCCAGCCCTGGACGGGGCGCATGTTGCGGCCGTCGTAGACGGTGCGGGGGGTGATGGGCCGGCCGTCCTGGGTCGTGGCGCGGTGCTCGACGGCCGCGGTGAAGACGAACGGTTTGAAGGTGGAGCCGACCTGGTAGTCGCGGCGGGTGGCGTTGTTGACGTACTGCTTGGTGTAGTCGATGCCGCCGTACATGGCGACGACCTTGCCGGTGGCCGGGTCGATGGAGGCGCCGCCGACGCGGACGTTGCGGTCGACCGCGCGACGGCGGCGGTCGAGTTTCGAGGTGATGTGGTCCTTGACCGCCCGGGCGAACGCGTCCTGCTTGCGGGGCTCGAGTGTGGTGGTGATCCGGTAGCCGCCGGCGGCCAGGGTCTTCTCGTCGATGATCTTGTTGTGGGTGAGGTAGTACTCGACGGCCTGCACGATGTAGCCGCGCTGGCCGGCGAGGCCGGTGGAGGGCCTGACCCTGTGCGGCATCGCGAAGGTCAGCCGGTCGCGGGCGGCGGGGGAGAGCCACTTCTCCTTGACCATGCCGTCGAGGACGTAGTTCCAGCGGGCGAGCGCGGCGCGCCGGTTCTCGGGGCGGGTGGCGATGTCGTACGCGCTGGGTGCGTTGAGCAGTGAGGCGAGGTAGGCGCCTTGCGCGGTGTCGAGGTCGTCGACGTCCCGTCCGTAGTAGGCCTGGGCGGCGGCCTGGATGCCGTAGGCGTTGCGTCCGAAGTAGCTGGTGTTGAGGTAGCCCTCGAGGATGTCGTAGGTGCTCTGCTCGCGGCTGAGTTTCAGTGCGATGAAGAACTCCTTGGCCTTTCGGGTGAGGGTCTGTTCCTGGCCGAGGTAGTAGTTCTTGACGTACTGCTGGGTGATGGTGGAGCCGGACTGTCTGCCTTTGCCGCGCAGGGTGTTCCAGGCGGCACGGACCATGGCCTGGGGGTCGACCGCCTGTTTGGAGTGGAAGTCCCGGTCCTCGGCGGCCAGTACGGCCTGCTGCACGTGCCGGGGGATCCGGGCGAGGGGGACGTTCTCGCGGTTGACGTCGCCGTCGCGGGCGATCTGGGTGCCGTCCTTGTAGAGGTAGACGTTGGACTGAGCGGTGGCGGCGGCGTTGGCGGGCGGGATGTCGACGAGGAGGTAGCCGGCGGCGAATCCGCCCATGAGCATGAGCGTGACGAGCAGGAATGCTCCGACGACCATGCGCCAGGTGGGGATGACACGGCGCCATCCGGTGCGTCGGCGGCGTGTTTTGCCGGGCTTGCTGTCGGCGCTCCCCGCGGTCAGGAGCGCCGGGGCGTGCCCTGCGGGGAGGGCCGGGGCCGGCTCCATCGGGAGGGCCGGTGCGGGCTCTGTGGGGAGGGCCGGTGCGGGCTCTGTGGGGAGGGCCGGTGCCGGCTCCGTCGGGAGGGCAGGGGCGGACTCTGGCGGGGAGGCTGAGGCAACCTCAGCAGGGAGGGCCGGTGCGGGCTCTGTGGGGAGGGCCGGGGCCGGTTCCGTCGGGAGGGCCGGTGCGGGCTCTGGCGGGGAGGCTGAGGCAACCTCAGCAGGGAGGGCCGGTGCGGGCTCTGTGGGGAGGGCCGGTGCGGGCTCTGTGGGGAGGGCCGGTGCCGGCTCCGTGGGGAGAACTGGGGCGGGCGGGCCGGGCTCCGTCTCGTCTCTGGGGGGCCAGCCCTGCTGCTGCGGCTCGTCGCTCATATCCCTCATAGTGCACTTTTCACACCGATATCCCCTGGATCCTCACCCGTTGCGGCCGGAAATGCGCTCGCGGCGCTCCTGGCTGGTCCGTTAGGGTCGTGCGCTTCGTGCCCGGACGGATCGCGTGGGTGAGGGGGCTGTGGTGCGGCTTTACGCGGTCGTCGCGGCGGGTGGGTTCCGGCGCTATGCGACGTACCGGGTGGCCACGGCGGCCGGCGTGTTCACCAACACCGTGTTCGGCCTCATCGTCGCGTACACCTATATCGCCCTGTGGGACGAGCGTCCCCGGCTGGGCGGCTACGACCTGCCCGAAGCGCTGACGTATGTGTGGCTCGGTCAGGCGCTGCTGATGACCTGCGCCATGATGGGCGGTGGTTTCGAGGACGAGCTGATCGAGCGCATCCGTACGGGTGACATCGCCATCGATCTCTACCGTCCTGCGGATCTTCAACTGTGGTGGCTGGCGGGCGACCTGGGGCGCGCGGCGTTCCATCTGCTGGGACGCGGCATCGTGCCGATGGTGCTCGGCAGCCTCGCCTTCGATCTGGTGTTTCCCGCCTCGCCGCTGACCTGGCTGGCCTTTTTCGTGTCGGTCGCGCTCGGCGTCGTCGTGAGCTTCGCGGTGCGTTTCCTGGTGGCCCTGTCGGCGTTCTGGCTGATGGACGGGGCCGGGGTGATGCAGATCTGCTGGCTGGCGACACTGTTCTTCTCCGGGATGCTGCTGCCGCTGAACCTGTTCCCCGGTGTGCTGGGCGAGGTGGCGCGTGCGCTGCCCTGGTCGTCGCTGCTGCAGGTGCCCGCGGATGTCTTCCTGGGCAAGCACACCGGGTGGTCTCTGGTGCAGGCGTACGCGTTCCAGGCCGGCTGGGCGGTGGCGCTGCTGGCGGCCGGCCGCGCGCTGCAGCGGGTGGCAACGCGCCGGGTGGTGGTTCAGGGTGGGTGAGGCCGTCAGGGCGTACGGGCTGATCGCGGCGATGTGGATCCGGTCCACGATGACGTACCGGACGTCGTTCGTGATGACCACGCTGGGGAACTTCGCGGCCACCGGCTTCGACTTCGTGACGATCCTGCTGATGTTCTCGCACGTGGACGCGCTCGGCGGCTACTCGCTGCCCGAGATCGCCTTCCTGTACGGGACGACGAGTACCGCCTTCGGCCTGGCCGACCTGGTCATGGGCTCGATGGACCGGCTGGGGAGGCGGGTGCGCGACGGCACGCTCGACACCCTGCTGGTACGGCCGGTGCCGGTGCTCGCCCAGGTCGCGGCCGACCGTTTCGCGCTGCGCCGGCTCGGGCGGATCAGCCAGGGACTGCTGGTGCTGGGATACGGGCTGGCGAACCTGGACGTCGGGTGGACGGCGGCGAAGGTGGCGATGGTGCCGCTGATGCTGCTCAGCGGCGGGGCGATCTTCGCGTCGGTGTTCGTGGCGGGCGGGGCGTTCCAGTTCTGGGCGCAGGACGCCTCCGAGGTGCAGAACTCCTTCACGTACGGCGGGAACACGCTGCTGCAGTACCCGCCGTCGATCTTCGCGAAGGACCTGGTGCGCGGGGTGACGTTCGTCGTGCCGCTGGCCTTCGTCAACTGGGTGCCGTCGCTGTACGTGCTGGGCCGCGAGGACCCTCTGGGTCTGCCGGACTGGCTGGCCTTCCTGCCGCCGCTGGTCGCCGCGGTGTGCTGCGGGCTCGCGGCGCAGGCCTGGCGGGTGGGCCTTCATTCGTATCGCAGCACCGGAAGCTGAGGGCCGAGGAGCATGGGGCTGGGCATGGATTTCATCGAGCTCGACGGGGTCGAGAAGGTCTTCGAGGTGCGGCGCAGGGTGGCGGGGAGCCGGATACGCCGTCAGAAGCACCAGGTGCGGGCGGTGGACGGGATAAGTTTCGCGGTGCCGCGCGGTGAGATGGTCGGCTACATCGGTCCGAACGGTGCCGGGAAGTCCACCACCATCAAGATGCTGACGGGGATTCTCACCCCGAGCGGCGGCCGGCTCCGGGTGGCGGGCATCGATCCGTCCCGGGAGCGCACCCGGCTCGCGCAGCGCATCGGTGTGGTGTTCGGTCAGCGTACGACGCTGTGGTGGGACCTGCCGCTGCGTGATTCGTACCGGCTGATGCACCGGATGTACCGGATCCCGGACCAGGTCTTCCGCGAGAACCTCGACCGGTGCGTCGAACTGCTGGACCTGGGTGAGCTGTTGCAGGTGCCGGTGCGTCAGCTGTCTCTGGGCCAGCGGATGCGCGGCGACATCGCGGCGGCGCTGCTGCACGACCCCGAGGTGCTGTACCTCGACGAGCCGACGATCGGGCTCGATGTGATCTCCAAGGCGAAGGTCCGCACCTTTCTGCGTGATCTGAACGCCGAGCAGGGCACGACCGTCCTGCTGACGACGCACGATCTGACCGACATAGAGCAGCTGTGCAAGCGGGTGATGGTCATCGACCACGGCCGGCTGATGTACGACGGGGCGCTGGCCGGGCTGCACGAGGTGGGCGAGAGCGAGCGCACGCTGGTGGTGGACCTGGAGCGCGAGCTGGCGCCGGTCGAGGTGGACGGGGCGCGGACGGTGAAGGTGGAGGGGCCGCGGCAGTGGCTGGCGTTCCCGGCCTCACGGTCGGCGGCGCCGCTGGTGGCGGAGCTCGCGGAACGCTATCCGCTGGTCGATCTGTCGGTGCGGGAGCCGGACATCGAGGCGGTGATCGCGAAGCTGTACGCGGAGCGTCCGGGGCTGTGAGCGCCGGTGTCGCCGTCGGCGGCGACGTCCCCGTTCCCGTCCCTGTCCCCGTCCCGATCAAGGATGTCGATCAGGCCTTCGAGAATCGGTCCCGTTGACTAGGCTGGCGGCATGACGAGCGATCTCCCCGAGATGCGTGCCTCCGACTCCGAGCGGGAGCGGGTTGCCGAGCGGCTGCGTGAAGCCGTGGCCGAGGGACGGCTCGACATGGACGAGTTCGAGCAGCGCCTGGACGCGGCGTACAGGGCACGTACGCACGGCGAGTTGGCGCCGCTGGTGCGGGACCTGCCGGTGAGCGGTTCCGTGGCGGCGTCCGTGGCCGCCCCGGCGACGGGCGACTGGGCAGGACGGGTCGGTGGTCCCGCCACTTCCAAGGGCGCGTTCGCCTTCTGGGGCGGCTTCGGGCGCAAGGGCACGTGGACGGTGGGCCGCCGGTTCACCGCGTTCACGATGATGGGCGGCGGAGAACTGGATCTGCGCGAGGCTCGCTTCGAGGACCGCGAGACCGTGATCACCTGCATCGCGGTCATGGGCGGGGTGCAGATCGTCGTACCGCCCGACCTGAACGTCGAGGTCAGGGGCATCGGCCTGATGGGCGGCTTCGGTGAGCACGGCGGCAGCGTGGAGTCGGCGCCCGACCCGGCCGCCCCGCGGGTGATCATCAACGGTGTGGCGTTGATGGGCGGGGTGGGTGTGGAGCGCAAGCGCACCCGGGCCGAGAAGCAGCGGCTGAAGGCGGAGCGGGCCGAGCGGCTCGAGCGCGAGGACCGGGACCGGCTGGACAAGGGCGACGGCGGGGAGCGCAAGGAGCTCGGCTGAGACGCAGCCGGGCGGCAGGTCCCCGCGGTCCGGTGTCCCCGGTGACCGCGAGTGCTCCTGCTCTGCCCTGGCTACGCCTCGGATCCGCGTACGGCCCGGAGGCGGGTACGGCTCAGATCCGCGTACGGCCCGGAGGCGGGTACGGCTCAGATCCGCGTACGGCCCGGAAGCGCGCACGCTTCAGATCCGTGTCCGGCCCAGATCCGTGTCCGACCCGGATCCGTGTCCGACCCGGATCCGTGTCCGACCCGGATCCGTGGCCGGTTCACCGCTGCGTACGGCTCACAGCTGCGCCGGGTCCACCGCCGCGCCCATCCGGGCGAATCCGGCGTCGCTCGGGTGGAGATGGTCCCCGTAGTCGTACGCCGGGCTCAGCCGGTGCGGCGCGTACGGATCGCGCAGCGCCCGGTCGAAGTCGACGACCGCGTCGAAGATGCCGCCCGAGCGGATGACGTTGTTGACCCTGGTGCGTTCGGCCTCCACGGCCGGGGTGCACATCGGGTAGCCGCCGCAGGGCGTGAGCGTCGCCCCGACGACGCGCAGGCCGCGGGCGTGGGCACGGCGGGTCAGCTCGGCGAGTCCGTCGGTGAGGGCGTCCGTGGAGAGCGGGTAGGAGGGGCGCAGCAGGTCGTTGATACCGATCGCGACGATCACGGTCCGGGCGCCGGACCGGGCGAGCACATCGCGGTCGAAGCGGTCGAGCACGCTGGGCCCGCGGCCTTCGGCGAGCAGCCGGTTGCCGCTGATGCCCTGGTTGAGCACGGAGTAGCGGCCGCCGAGCCGGTCGGCGAGTACGTCCGGCCAGCGCAGATTCGCGTCCCGGGTGGAGCTGACCCCGTCGGTGATCGAGTCGCCGACGGCGATGATCGCCCCGCGGGCTTCCGAGGTCAGTACGTCGACGGCCGTGAGGTGGTGCCAGGAGGTGGTGACCCCGGTGTAGTCGTCGCCGCTCTCGTCGAGCGTGTGGTCGCCGGCCGCGAGGTAGGAGGTCTGGCGCGCCTGCGGGTGGCTGGTGACCGTACCGCCGGGGCCGGGAGTGTGGACGGAGATCAGCAGATCGCCGTCGTAAGGGATCCGGAGCACCACAGGGTCGCTGACGAGCTGGTCACCGGCCCCGACGGTGGCAGCGGGCGCGCCCTGGAAAGTGACGCGGCGCAGGGTCCCCGGCATCGCCTCCGCCCCGCCGTTCGCACGCACGGCGAGGGACACCGAGCCGATCTTCAGCGGCTGCGTCCCGGCGAGGTTGGAGAGGGTGATCCGCGCGGCGGTGCCGCCGACGGTGGTGTGCACCACATTGCGTACGGAGCGGCCCGCACTGCCGCTCGGGGAGCCCGGCGCGGTCGTGGCGGGGGCGGCCAGGACGGGGCTGGCGGACCAGGTGCCGATCCACACGGATGCGGCTGAGGGGGGCGGTGTACGCAGGGCGGGCCTGCCCTTGGCCGTACCGACGCTCAGATAGATGCCGGCGCAGATGAGGACCACGACGGCCATGAGGGCGGCGAGGCTCGCATACCCGTGGCGCTTCTTCATGAGCACATCATCCGATATCGCTCGGGAACTCGACGTGCGGCCCAGGAGTACCAGAGGTAAGGACAATGCATACGGTACGTACGCGCGGACGGGTGGAGCGCATGGAACGCACAGATCGGGACAGGCCGGACGGCCCGGTTGTGGGCCTGGCGGCGCAGGACGGGGCGGCGGGGGAGGGCCCGGCCGCGGCGGTGGGCCGGCCGGCCTCCGCGAGGACGCGGACCCTGCCCCCCTTCGCGTACACGGAGGCCGACGAGGAGAAGCGTCGCGGTGTCCGCCGTATGAAGGCGACGGCGACCGGCCTGCTGCTCCTCGTCGCGCTCATCTTCGTCCTCGCCACCTGGGCGAAGAACGCGGGCCTGGGCGGCTGGGCCGGCTATGTCGCTGCCGCCGCTGAGGCGGGCATGGTCGGTGCCCTGGCCGACTGGTTCGCCGTCACCGCGCTCTTCCGCCACCCTCTGGGCCTCCCCATCCCGCACACCGCGATCATCCCCAACAAGAAGGACCAGCTCGGCGCCTCGCTCGGTTCCTTCGTCGGCGAGAACTTCCTCTCCGCCGATGTCGTACGGGCCCGCCTGCGCGGGCTCGGCATCGGCGGCCGTCTCGGCGCGTGGCTGGCGGAGCCGGCCCACGCCGACCGGGTCACCGCCGAGCTCGCCACCGCCCTGCGCGGCGCCCTGGCGGTGCTGCGCGACTCCGACGTCCAGGCGGTCGTCGGCGAGGCGATCACCCGCCGCGCGGAGAGTGCGGAGATCGCCCCCGGCATAGGGAAGACCCTGGAGAAGGTCGTGGCCGACGGTGCCCACCACCGCGCGGTCGACCTGGTCTGTGCCCGCGCGCACGACTGGCTGGTGCTGCACTCGGACTCGGTGATGGACGCGGTGGAGGGCGGCGCCCCGGGCTGGACCCCGCGTTTCGTCGACAGGAAGGTCGGCGAGCGTGTCTACAAGGAACTGGTGCGCTTCGTCACCGAGATGCGCGACATGCCGGGCCACCCGGCGCGGCGTGCGATCGACCGGTTCCTGACGGACTTCGCGGCGGATCTGCAGTCGGACACGGACACGCGCGTACGTGTGGAGCGGATGAAGTCCGATCTGGTGTCGCGTCCGGAGGTGCAGGACGTGATCGCGTCGGCCTGGGCCTCCATCCGCACCATGATCCTCTCGGCGGCGGAGGACGACCGCAGCGAACTGCGGCTGCGTGCCCGCGCCTCCCTGCTCTCCCTGGGGGCGCGCCTCGCCACGGACGGCCGGCTCCAGGCGAAGGTGGAGGGCTGGGTGGAGGAAACGGCGGTGTACGTGGTCACCACGTACCGCACGGAGATCACGTCGCTGATCTCGGACACCGTCGCGAGCTGGGACGCGGAGCACACCTCGCGCAAGATCGAGGCGCACATCGGGCGGGATCTGCAGTTCATCAGGATCAACGGCACGGTGGTCGGTGCGCTGGCCGGCCTGGTGATCTACACCGTCGCCCACGCGTTGGGCGCGTGACCGGTCCCTGCCTGACGGTCACGCGCCCAACGCCCTTCATGGGGAGGTGTCTTGTAGTACGTGAGGGGCTCGCGGAGCGTTCAGATGTTCTGCGAAAGTCTTCCCACCGGGTCCGGCCCAGGGAGTACGGGAGGTTGCCCGGCTTCGGTCCGAGGCACCCTCGGCGGGCCGGCTGAACGCGTGGCCGGCTGACCGCGTATCAGTACCCGAACAGCTCACGCCCCGCCCCTGGAGGGAACCCCTATGCGCAGCGTCGGGATCACGCCCCTGCTCGCCGCCCCGCTTGTGGGGTTCGCGCTGCTCACGATGGCCGTGTGCGGGGTCTCGGGCGGTTCCGGATCACCGAACGGGGACGCCGCGGCAGCTTCGGGCGCCGTTGCGGTGCGCACCGGGGGGCCTGGGGCCGGCGCCCCCGCGACGGCTTCGCTCACCACAGTGGAGTCGGAGCGCGGCGCGATCCTGGCCGACACCGAGGGCCGCACCCGACACGGCTTCACCGAGGACGAGCAGGGTGCGGCCACTTGCGACGCGGGGTGCGTCGCGGTCCGGCCGGCGCTCCCCTCGGACCTCTCGGATCCTTCGGACCCGGACCCGTCGGAGTCCTCGGCCACGGACATCACGGCGGTCGGCACCGCCGACCCCGCCCTGCTGAACGTGTCCGGCTGAGCAAGAGCGGGGCACAGGGCGGCAGTTCACCGCTCATTCACATGCGACGCCGTCCCCGTCCCGGTCGAGGTGACGTCCGTATCCGGGATCCCCGGTCCGGATCGGAGCGGCACCCGCGGCCCGCACGGCTGTGCAGTTGGCGCCACCCTCGATCCGGACGGCCTCGTGATCCCGAGGTCCGACCCGCGCTCGCCCGCTCAGTTCTTCGTCGGAGCGTTCCGCGCAGCCCCTTCGGCAGGGCACTCCGGTCCCGCGGCGAGGTACGCCCAAGGGCGTTGCCGTCCGCCGCTCACGGCGGCGATCCCGGTCTCGTCGTAGCGGGAAGTCGCAAGGGACCAGGCCAGATTGCCGGCCATCAGATGGCCCATGCCCTCCACGTAGTGGTCGATGTGGCCGCGCACCTCCGGCAGTACGCCCAGCTCACTCAGCGTCTTGGGAAGGTCCAGGGCGAGCCGTGCGAAGCGGGCCGTCCGCGCGTTGGCGAGGGCGGCGATGTACTCGACGGACTGCTCCAGGGTGCAGCCCTTCTGCTCGCGCAGGACGACGACGCTGTTGTTCACGTCCCCGGCCGCCAGTTCCTTGACGAGCGAGACGATGTCGTTGACGAAGATCACCACATCGCCGGTGATCTCGCGCATCTCCCGCAGCGGAAAGGAGTCGTGCAGCTCGTCCGGCAGGCAGTAGCCACCGCACCGCTCGGTGAAATCGAGGCAGGGCTGTACGCCTATGGAGTCCCGCCGGACCTCGAGGAACTGCTCCAGCGTGGGCAGGCGGTCCGCGTTCCGGTTGTGCGCCTCCCCCTGATAGGCGGCCATGTAGGCGCGCCAGTGGGTGCGGAACCGATTCTGCCAACCGTACGGTGTGCCGGCCGTGGCCCGGCGCCAGATGTCCCGGAACGCCCGGACGAGCGGCGGGCCGGGCGCTCCCAGCGGGCCGGACACATCGGACGCGGCGGACGGCCGGGATGTGCCGCTCGCCGTCATGGTCCGTCCGAGGGTGTCCACCAGGCGCTCGATCGCCTCAGGTCGCAGCCCCAGCCCGCCGTCGAACTGGTCGTCGAAGATGAAGAACCAGGCGTTGAAGTCCGCGGCCAGTTCGAGGTCGTTGCCGGTGGCGTCCGGGTAGAAGTACGCCATCAGCCGCTCGAGCCGCAGCGCGTCGTACTCCGCCGTCGCGGCTTCTTCCGTCAGCAGGCCCGTCTCCTGCAGCCACTGGAGCGTGTGCCGTCGTGCGCGCTCCGCATGCGGGCTGAACCGGGCGGGGAACGGAATCCTGATGGCGGCCGTTCGCCGGGTAGGGTCCGCGGTCACCTGGTGGTGGCCGGAAGCCATCGCGTTCGCCATACGCACCCCCTGGGTGTCACGGCACGTCCCATCGGCTCGGCGGTCAACGCCTGGCGCGTTTTCGCGCCCTACGAGGCTAGGTGCGATGCCACGTGAACGGCCGTGATCGACGGGTGTGATGGGGTGTGCAACCGGCGTACGCGACGGCGTGCGCGCCCCCGCGTGAGGCGCTTGGGAAACGTAGGGAGAGAGAGGATCCGGCGTAGGGGCGCCAAGACCGTCTGAATCCGCCGTTCTCGGCCGGCAGAACCTCCGTGAGGGGCTACCGACCAGCTCCGCGGGCGTAGGCTTCCCGTGTACTCGGGGACGACACACGGTCGAAGGAACTGATGTGGCCTACACGGGAGACCGGCAGGGGCGAACACGCCGACTACTGCTGGAGCGGGATACTGAACTCGCTGCAGTAGACGCCCTGTTGACCGAACTGAGGGCCTCGCCCACCGGCCCGGTCGCACCCGGAACGGGCGGCTTACTGGCCTTCGCCGGGCCGGCCGGACTCGGCAAGACCACCCTTCTGACGGAGGTGCGCAGGAGGGCCGTGGCCCGGGGCTGCACGGTGCTCTTCGCCCGCGGAGGAGAGCACGAGCAGGGCGTGGCGTTCCATGTCGTACGCCAGCTCGTCCAGCCCGTACTCGCGACAGGGACCGAGAAGGAACACCGCAGGATACTGGGCAGCTGGTACGACATCGTCGCCCCCGCGGTGGGCCTGGTGGCGGGCAACAGCAACGGCTCCCCCGATCCGCAGGGCGTACGGGACGGCCTGGACTGGATCGCCACCCGCTTCGCCGTGCAGCATGCGCCGCTGGTGGTCGTGCTGGACGACGCCCACTGGGCCGACGCCGAGTCGCTGGCCTGGCTCACCGGCTTCGCGCCGCGCGTCAGCGAGCTGCCGATGCTGCTCGTCGTGGCATACCGCTCCGACGAACTCCCCGCCGACGCGGCGGCGTTCGCCAAGCTTGCCGAACGCGACGGGTCGCACCCCTTCTCCCTCGTACCGTTCACACCCGGCGCGGTCAGCCGCATCGTCCGGGACACCCTCGGCGAGGAGGCCGACGAGGGCTTCTGCCGCGAGACATGGGCGGTCACCGGCGGGAACCCGTTCGAGACCGTCGAACTCGCCGCCAAGGTCGCCGACCGCGGACTCAAACCGCAGGTCGTCCATGTTCCCGAACTGCGGGAACTCGCCTCGGCGGTGAAGGGCAGCGGGCTCGTCGACCGGCTGGAGCGGCTCGGCACCTCCGCCGTCCGGTTCGCCTGGAGCGCCGCCGTGCTCGGCGGCGAGGCGTCCCGGAGCCTGGCCGCAAGCGTCGGCGGGCTCGGCGATGCCGAATCCGCCGACGCCGTCGCCCGGCTGCGCGAAGCCCGTATCCTCGCCGCCCCGGCTCCCGACGCTCCCGACGACGACCGGCTGGAGTTCTTCCACCCGCTGGTCGCCACCGCCGTCTACCGGGCGATTCCCTCGGCGTTCCGCGTCGCCATGCACGGCCAGGCCGCCGCGGTCGTCTCGGGCGCCGGTCTGGGCGCCGCCACCGCTGCCCGGCACCTGCTGGAGGTGCACCCCGAGAGCGACCCCTGGGCCGTGCGGCAGCTGCGCGAAGCCGCCCGCGAGTACCTCAGGGCGGGCGCTCCCGAGGCGGCGCGGCGCTGCCTCGCCCGGGCGCTGCGCGAGCCGCCCGCCCTGGACGAGCGGGCCGACGTGCTCTTCGAACTCGGCTGCTCCGCCCTGCTGACCGAACCGGCGACCACGGTCAACCACCTGCGGGCCGCCCTGGACGAGCCTGTGCTCGACCCGGCCCTGCGCGAGGCGATCGTCTACCGCCTGGCGCAGGCCCTCGGCCACTCGGACCGGATGGCCGAGGCCGCCGAGACCGTCGCCGTTGCGGCCCGCGGAGCCACCGACGCCAGGACCCGGCTGCGCATGCAGGCGGAGCAGTTCATGTGGAACGCCTTCCGCGCCGACGAACAGGACTCGCCGGCCCGCTCCCGCCGGCTGGCCCGGCTCGCCGACCATCTCTCCGGCCGGGGCCTCGCGGAGCGGTACATCCTCGGGCTGCGTGCCTGGGACGCCATGGTGCGCGGCGAGCCCGCGGCCACCGCGCTCCACTACGCGGAGGAAGCGCTCGGCGACGGCCTCAAGTGGACCGACGACCAGTGGGGTTTCGAGGTCCCGGTCCTGGTCGCGCTCACCTTCATGTACTGCGACCAGCCCGGGCGGGCGGAGGAGCTCTTCAACAAGGGCATCGCGGAATGCGAGAAGAAGGGCTGGCGCGGCGCCCATCTGTCCTTCGGCTTCACCCTCCTCGGCTACATCCGCTACCGCCGCGGGCGCCTCGACGAGGCCGAGAATCTGGTCCGCGGCGGACTGCGGATCGCCGACCGGGTCGGGCACCAGGTGCCTGCGCAGTACTTCGCCATCGGCATCCTCATCGAGATCCTGCTCGCCCGCGGCCGCACCCAGGACGCCCACGAGCTCGCCACCCGGTACAGCTACGGCGATGTCGTGCCCAGCGCCGTGGTGTACCCGGACTCCCAGACCGTCCACAGCGAGCTGCTGCTCGCCCTCGGCATGCGCCGGGAGGCGGAGCAGCAGCTCGCGCGGGTCGGACTGCGGCTCGAACCGCGCGGGATACGCAACACCGCCTGGTGCCCCTGGCAGCTCCACCTGGCCCAGGCGGTGGACGACCCGGAACGGGCCCTCGAGTTCGCCACCGAAGGCCTGCGCAGAGCCCGCCGGTTCGGCACCCAGTCCGCCATCGGGCAGGCCCTGCGCGCCATGGCCTCGGTGGTCCAGGGGACTCAGCGGGTCACTCTGCTGGCCGAGGCCGTCGAGCACCTCGAGCGCTCCCCTTCCGGCTACGACCTGGCGTGTGCGCTGGTGGACCACGGCGTCGCACTGCGCCGCGCCGGGCAGCCGCAGGAGGCCGCGGAGCGGCTCCACCGCGGTCTGGAAGGCGCCGTGCAGTGCGGGGCCGACGCACTCGCGACGCGGGCCCGCGAGGAACTTGACGCCGCCGGCCTGTGGCCGCTCCAGCTGCGCACCGCGGCCACGGAGTCCCTCACCGCCCAGGAACGGACGGTGGCCGAGTGGGCTGCGCGCGGCTGGTCGACGGTCCGCATCGCGGAGGAACTGGGCGCCCAGGCCCCGGTGGTGACGCGCCTGCTGTCGGACATATACCGCAAGGTCGGCTCGGACCAGGCTGGGCTGCCGAGGCTGATCGGGAGGCAGGCGGGGGAGCGGCCGACGCCGGGCGACTGAGCGGCGGCGGCGTGGCATCCGACCTGCCCCCGGCCGCCGTGGCCCTCGCCCTGCGCATCTGGAGCCACCTGCACGGCCTGGTGCCGCTGGAGATCTACGGCCACCTGCGGACCCAGACCATCAGCCCGGACAAGCTCTTCCGCGAAGAACTGGCCCAGCTCATCCGGTCCTTGAACATCGCCCCACAGGGGCGACGGCCCCACGCGCATGGGCGCCTGCGAGCTGAGTCGGACATGGCGCTGCGCGTCCTTGTGCCAGGGCGGGGCAGGCGCGTTGCCGGACCCGGCACCCGCCTCAGACCTTGGGCGGGCGGATCGGGAAGACCGTGTTACCGGCGGAGCTGCTGCAGACGGTCTCTCCTCACACCAGGAGCGTGGAGGCGCGGAGTCCGTTCGGCATCGGGCCGACGGCCCGCAGGGGCGCTGAGGTGCGCCACCTCCGGGACCTACCGGCGGCGCGAGTAGCAGGTGAGATGCCGCCAGTTGTCGGGACGTGCCCCCGACGAAGAGAACTGGGGGATGCGTTCGGCATGTCCCTTGATCGGCTTGTCGCACACGACGCAGAAACGGACGCCGCTCTCCGTCGTCATTACTTCGTCCCCTTGCTGTGGCGCGTGCAGGCGCGGGGAAACCACCGAGTGACCCCGTCGGCGACGCCGAGCCTCCGGGGTCCGAGGTCGATCGCGGTGTGCGGAGTCAGGACGATGCCGCACCACACGCAGTCCATGCCGCGCTGTTGCCGCTGCGACAGCGTGCCGATCGGCGGCAGCAGTCTGCCTCGAGTGATCATCTGGATGCCCTCCGCTGGGAGCAGCCTGCGACGCGAGCGCAGGCGGACGGCTACGGCTGCCGATGAGCATGGGGACGTGATGCGTGCGCACTCCAGCAGCGCGCATCGAAGTGCGCACAGTCTTTCGAGGACAAAGCTGGCTGACGAGCAGCCTTGGTTCCGAGTCGCTCCGGAAAAATACTGATGCACATCAGCGCACAGCACCGCCGGCGAGCCCGTGATCCGCATCCCCGCCTGGCTCTCGTTGAAGTGAGCTTCATACGCCATCAGTTGGGCGACTCGGACGCGATGACCGCACCACTCGACTGGCTGCTTACGTGGTCGGCAGCCCCGGTGCAGTCGCCACTCGGACGAGTCAGGTACGCCGTGATTCCAGGAAGGTGCGTGGGTTGGTGACGCGATCACGGAACGGGGGTGAGGTGAGGGCCAACGCCCTGTTGTCGCGCCCGGCGCCCATGTGGTCGAGCCAGCGTTCGTACCAGGCGAGAAAGTCCGGGGCCGAGGAGACGTTCGGACCCCAGAACCCGTCGGCGTTGCCGATGAGCATGCGACCGGTGAGGGGCCCGGTCACACCGATGCGGGCGAGATCGGAGCAGCCGCGTTCGACGACGTGCAGGAACAGATCACCGCGGCGTGTGGGGCGATACGCCCGGCTGAATCCCCTGGGGCGGCCGACGGGTCCTGCGGCGGTGTCCTTGGGGTTCATCGTGAAGAGCGTGCACTCCTGCAACGGGATCAGCCCGTAGTAGGGAGACGCGCCGCAGCCGATTACCGGTGAAGCCCTGGCCTTCGGCAGGATGGGCGCCATGACCGAAATCCGCACCCCCCGCCTCATCCTCCGCCGCTGGCATGACGACGACCTCGCGCCCATGGCGGAGATCAACGAGGACCCGCAGGTCATGCAGTGGATCGACGACGGCACGGTGCGCGACCTGGACCAGACCGCGGAGGACATCGAGCGGTGGGAGGAGGACTGGGACGAGGAGGGCTTCGGCCTCTTCGCGGTCGAGCTGCTGGCCTCGGGCGAACTGGCCGGCTTCACGGGTCTGTCCGTACCCGAGTTCCTGCCGGAGGTGCTGCCCGCCGTGGCGATCAGCTGGCGGTTCGGCTCACAGTTCTGGGGCCAGGGGTACGCCTCCGAAGCCGCCCACGCCACACTGGAGTTCGCGCTCCAGGACCGCGGCCTCGACCGCGTCATCAGCATCATCCGCGTGGGCGACGACGCCTCCGAGAACGTCATCCGCAAGCTCGGCATGGAGCTGGAGCGCGAGACGGAACACCCGGAGTACGGCTATCCGGTGCACGTTCACGGCATCGATCTCACCGAGTTCCACGCCTGAACCGGCCGAGGCGACGGTTCATCACGCGACAGCCGACTGCTGTCCACACATCCTCGACCGCCGTTGACCACAGCGTTGGAGTACTCCGGCCCTCCGGTCAGCTGCTCCGCCTGAACCAACATGCCTGCCCCCGATAGTGCTGTGGGCGGGAGGTAGACACCGCAGGGGGAAGTGGGCTGAATCGTCCGTGCAGCAGGGGGGGCTTGCTACCGTCCGTGTATGACGCTGTCTGTGCCTTCTGCTCGTGCTGTCGATCTGCGCGTCGAACCCGTCGACCAGGTGCTGGATCGGGTGGAGCGGTCGTTCCAGGTGCACCTCGACCGGGAAACGGTAGTCCGTAAGCGCCGGTCGATCGGAGCGCGGACGGACCGGGCCACCTGGGTGCGGATCGAACGGCGTGGGCTCGACAGGATCAGGAGCCAGGGCTGAGACGGCACCGAATGTGCGGAGGCGCTTCAAGGGATCGCGAAGCCAGCTTGGTACGCCGGCCTGGCCTGGCGGGACGCAGATGAAGCCGTGATGTGGCGGGCTGATGAGATGGAACTCCTGCCGGGCGCACCGATCGGGACGAGCGTGGTCGCCGTCGACCCGAGCCTGCCGGATCAGTGGTGGGCCGCTCTGAATGCCTCGCTCGACGCGCTCGACGCGCAGCGCACGAGCCGTGTTGCCACCCCGGATACCGAGACCATTACGCAGGAGCTGGTGACCGAGACCATCCGCACCGTTTTTCCCGATTCGTTCGATACGACGGTGGAGCACTGGCAGGCTGCCCACGCGGACCTGAATTGGGCGAACATGACCGCGCCGAGGTTCTGCCTGTTCGACTGGGAAGACTGGGGGTTGGCTCCCCGCGGGCTGGATGCCGCGTCGCTCTGGGGCGCCTCCCTTGCTGTCCCGGCCTTGGCCGCCCGTGTCCGCCAGGAGCGGCGTCACGACTTCGAGCGCCGGGACGGCAAGCTGATGACGCTTTTCGTCGCCGCGAAGATCCTCGGCCCCCACGCTCATCCCGAGGATCCGCGCCTGATTCCCGCTCGCACCGCGGCGGAGCGGGTGGTGAAGGACCTTCGGGCGGGCTGACAAGGCGCCCTAAGGAGTTCCCGGTACTCCCGGACCGTCTGTTCACCCACCTCAAGGGCCAGAGAGCCGGTCAGCTCTCGAAGGTGGTCGAGGCTGTCCGTGCCGACCGCGACCGCGTCCACGATCGGGAGGCGGTGGGCCGCCCGGAATGCGGCCTGCATCGAAGTGCTTCCCTGTGGTTCGCGCCGGTTCAGGCTCCTGCGCTTCGCTATGTCGAACAGGCGGTTCCGGGTCAGGACTCGGGCGAGGAGCGCCGGGTCATCCATGTTTTCGCGAGGCAGGAGCTGACAAGGTCTCAGAGCATCCGATCACGGCGTCCAGGTGCTTCTGGACGGGCTCGAAGAGTCCGTACGGGATGTACTGGGTGATCTCAGAGAGATCTACCCACGCGAGCTTTGCCAGCTCGTCGGCGTCCGCGAGTGCGCGGCGCCGCCCACGACTTCGCAGGCCGTATATGACATCAGCCGGCCGGTGGCGGGGTGGACGCGCTCACCGAGCAGTTTCACGGCGGCCGCGTCCAAGCCGGTCTCTTCCATGGTCTCCCGTACGGCGGCGTCCTCGCGGGCCTCGCCGGGCTCGACCTCACCGGCGGGGAACTGCCAGGAGAGCTGACCTTCGCTGACCCGACGGCGCACCATGAGCACGCGGCCCTCATGGAAAACGATGGCCGCCGCAATGCCGGGTCGCTGATCAGCGTTTTGCTGCGTCACGTCTGTTCCTCTGGGACGGCCAGGATGGGTTGGAAATCATATCGACGGGATGAGGCGAGCCGCCGAGTCTCTGGTTCGTTCGTGCTCATCGCCCAACCTGGAACGTTGAGGCAGCGGACTATCCGGCGATCGCGGAGTACGCCAAAACGTCCGCCGGAATCTCGTGGCGCAGATTCCATGTGATCCCCATCGGCTTGCTGCCCTTGTGGTCGACGTAGTCGGCGGGCCCAAGAAGCATCCACGGATGGGGGCCGCCGATGTCCGTCTTCTTGTAACGGCGGACGAACAGGAGGATGTGCGTCCCCCGCTCCTGGTGAGCCTTATAGCGCATGCCTGTTGGGGATGACTCTGACGTTCGGTTTTGAGACTCCCAGTGGAAAAGGTGGTCATTCATCGCGTAGTCCCGGTATCGCGTTTGGGGCGAGAAGTCCTTCTCGTCCTTCTCCAGGGTGATGAACAGCGCGTCGGTCTGAATTTTTTCGCACCACCTCACACCCTCCTGGAAATAGCCCGGCAGAGTGTTGCCACCGATGAAGGACTGGCCCAGCGCGGGAAGGATCTCCTCGCGGCTGTAGGCGGCGTGGACCGTAAGGGGCAGGTCGGCGAGTTTGCCAAGCAGCGGGATCGGGAGGTGATCTGTGTGGTTGAGGTTGTAAGCCAGGACTTGTCGCAGCTCGTCTCGGAAGTTGTGGTGCGGGCGGAGTGAGTCCAGCCCGTCCTGGTACGAGGCGAAGCCTCCAAGCGGCCAGAGCGAGAAGTAGAGCATGCGCGCGTACGCCTGGACTCGTTCGTCCAACTCGGCGTAGGTGGGTGCGTCATCCTCAAGGAGCTGGGTGTACGCGGCGACTCGCTGGGGATCGTCGACGTGAAGGAACGCTGAAACTCGCTTGAGGAGCGCGGTTTCGCCTTCGAGGGCGTGGTTGGAGAGCAGACGTGCTCTGCGGAGGAGCCCAGTCCACGAGTTCCCGTTGCCTCGGTAGATCTCCTTGAGCTCGCGTCCGCTCTCCCTCAAGTACGCCGACAGCCTGGGTTCGGCGTACTGCCCGACTTCTCGCGCGAGCTGAGTGACGTTGACTCCGATCTGGCAGCAAATGTTGTCGATGATCAGTTCCTTGGCCTTGGACTCAAGGATGATCTGGCAGCCAGACGGCAGCTGAGGGAAGTCATGCTCGATGTTGGCGAGTAGACGGTTGCGGGTCAGGTTGGTCATCGCCCGGAACTGCTCCTCGAAGCGGAACTCCTTGCGGTGCTGACCGATGAAGTCCAAGACCGTGAGCACCGCCTTGCCCTCGGTCCGTCGAAGCCCACGACCGAGCTGTTGAAGGAAGACGGTCGCGCTCGACGTCGGGCGAAGCAGTAGAAGCGTGTCGACGTCAGGGATGTCCAGTCCCTCATTGAATAGATCGACCGAGAAGATGACCTGCAACTCACCGGACCTGAGCGCATCGAGCGCTTGCTTACGTTCCTCTCGCGGTGTCTCACCAGACAGGGCGGCGGCGCTCAGGCCGGCGCGACGGAAGAAGTCAGCCATGAAGTGCGCGTGCGCGACGGAGACGCAAAAGCCGAGGGCGCGCATGGAGCCAGGGTCGGTCACCTTGTCCCTGACTGCTTGCACCACGAGACGAGCGCGGGCGTCATTCCCGGTGAAGAGGTTACTCAGCGCCGTAGCGTCGTAGGAGCCGCGCTTCCAGGTGATCGCGCTCATATCGGTGTTGTCCGTGACGCCGAAGTAGTGGAAGGGGCTCAAGAGATCGTTCTCGAGAGCCTCCCACAGACGCATTTCAGCCGCGATGCGTCCGTCGAAGAACTCGTCCTGGATGTTGCGGCCATCCATCCGCTCCGGGGTGGCCGTCAGGCCGAGGAGCTCGAGCGGGGCGAAGTGATCAATGATCTTTCGGTACGTCGGGGACACGCCATGATGGAACTCATCGATGACAACAACATCGAAGTGGTCGGGTGCGAAGCGCTCCAGAGCACCGGCGTTGAGGGACTGGACGCTCGCGAACAGGTGCGCCCACTCTTCCGGCACGATGCTGCTGTGCAACTCCTCGCCGAAGTTGGCGTCGACCAACACATCCTGGTACGTGCGCAACGACTGCCGGAGGATCTCTTGCCGGTGCGCCACGAACAAGAGCCGGAGGTCCCGACCGTACTGCTGGCGCAGCCGCTTGAAGTCGAGGGCAGCCATGACGGTTTTGCCGGTGCCCGTGGCAGCTACCAAGAGGTTGCGGTGCCGATCGTGGACAGTGCGTTCAACCTCGAGCCGTTCCAGCATGTCGCGCTGGTGAGGGTACGGCCGGACCTCCAGGCCAGAGAGGGTGATGTGACGTTGTCCTGCGGTGCTGGTTCCGCGGCCCGCCAGATGAAGCGCCTCGTCGAGGCGAGTCGAGTCGCGATCGGGGTCGTATAGCTCGAATGCGGACTCACTCCAGTAGGAGTCGAACGTCGCCTCAAACTTGCGCAACACATCGGGGGTGGCGATGGAAGAGAGACGGACATTCCACTCCAGGCCGTCGAGCAGAGCCGCCTTCGACAGGTTGGAACTGCCCACGTACGCGGTGTCGTAGCCACTGTTGCGCCGGAAGAGCCACGCCTTTGCGTGGAGACGTGTGGAACGCAACTCGTAGTTGACCTTCACCTCGGCATTGAACTTCTGGACCAGCTTGTCGAGGGCTCGTCGCTCTGTGGCGCCGATGTACGTGGTCGTGATGACACGTATGGGGACGCCTCTCGCATGTGCCGCTTCGAGGGACTCCTCGATGACGCGAAGTCCGTGCCACTTCACGAAGGCGCAGAGCAGGTCTACACGGTCGGCGGTGGCGAGCTCGGCACGCAGTTCAAAGCCAAGGCTCGGGTCTTCTGGGGAGTTGGTAATGAGCGCGGTCTCGGAAAGGGGCGTCGCGGGCCGGATCGCGTAGACGCCCTTCGCCTCCTGCTCGGCGATGGCGAGCAGCTGGCGAGGGCCGTCTGCGACGAGATCCACCCACTCTTGAGCGCCCTGGATGGTGTTCATCGACTCGAGGATGTGGTTGGCCGCGTGGACGCGTTCGGCTACTGGAAGCCTTTCCAGTACGTGCTTCATCGTTTCGGCAACGTGGCGAGCGATGACGTGAGGCGCCGACTCCGGTCCCACCGTGCCGTCGATAGCGTGCCACCGGCCGTCAGCGCTGAGAGCCTTGAGCTGGTTCTCGAGACGCAGGGTGATCAGTTGCTCATACAAGCCGGCGACTGGCTGGTTGGCTTCAGCGGAGCCCGACATACCTGTCTCCCTCCCCGTTCAGGACCTCACAGTGATATCAGGCGTCACCGACATTCCGGCCGCGATTCCCGCTCCCCGCTTGCGCTGCCGTCGGCTACCGCGTCACCGCCTGCAAGCCTGGCGTGCTGACCTGCGGCTATTCACTCCAGTTTTCGGCGGACCTTGTTGATCACTCGCTGAGCGTCGGCCCCGAATACGGCAGACTCGCGGAGGGTTTTCCAGACCTTGAGGTGGGTGGAAACGCTGTCTGTGTCGTCCAGCCAGAGTTCCGCATGCCAGGTCTCTACGACCACCTGGCGGTCGTCGTAGATCCAGAAGCCGCCAGCGGGTGGGATCTTCACAGGCGCCTCGAGGGGAACGATTCCGAGCTCTACGGTGTCGAGGCCGATCACGCCTAGCAGGCGATCAAGCTGAGCAGCGAGTACGGAGGGCGGACAGATCCGCGCGTGGAGGACGGCCTCCCACATGATGATGTGGTAGCGCCTGCCCGAGTCGTACAACCCCTCTTGCCTCTTCATCCGGGAGCGCACGGCGTCTTCGATATCCCGTGTGGACTGGTGTAGCTCAGTGAAGCGGGTGAAGATCGCGCGTGCGTAGTCGGGTGTCTGGAGTACGCCGACGACCCAAGAGGATTCCCATGCGCGTAGGACTGACGAGTTGGCCTGTGCCTCGTTGTGGACGTCTTGGACCGGGCGGTGGCCCGCGGCCAACTGGCGTCGCCATGACCGGTGATGCGTTTCCAGGGCTTTGAGGCGCGCTGTCAGCTCACCGATGCTGTCTGGCCTGCCGGTTGCCTCAGCCCACATCGTCAGGTCGTCAGCCGTCGCTGTCTGTCGCCCGTTCTCCAGCTTGCTGACCTTCGACTGCGTCCAGCCCAGCCGTTCCGCCAGTTGTGTACCGGTGAGCCGACCGCCGGGGTGCGACGCGCGCAACTCCCGGAGTCTCACTCCGAGCGCCTCTCGAGCCTGCTGAAAGTCTGTGCTCACCGGTACACGACCAACTACTCGCTTGGGGCCAGGTCTGCCGCGAACACTTCGTACGGCACTGAGTGATGCCACGCGGCGTCGCGCACCTGGGCATAGCGATTGACCTCGGCTGGCTCAGTGATCAACTCGACGTCAACCAGGTCGTCGGCGTCATCAAAGTTGAGGAGAACGACGATCCGGGAGTCGAAGATCCAGAAGTCTTCGGAGGGAAGGCGGAGCCTCTCCGCATCGGCGCGCCAGAGGTTGTGCACGTCTTCTCCGAGCGCGGCGTTCTTTCGGGCGTGCGCCATGAGGTAGCGCTGTCCTGTGGTCGCCGGGCTGTCGACGACGCGTACGCGCTCAACTCGTGCACCCTGCGCGGTCTTCTGGCGAATGGTGTTGCTCCACGCCGTATCCATGTCCCATGCCGGGCGCTCACCCCGGAGGAACTGGGCGTAGGTGTCGGTGGCCTCGTCGGAGGCGTAGCGGGTCCGGGTTTCCAGCCGCCATGCTGTGTGCTGGAAGTTCTCGAAGAGCTTCCCGAACGCGTCTAAGTCGATGATGCGCGGCACGCGGTTGACCTCCTTTGGGCCGAAGTCCACCAGCAGTTCGCGTGGAACCACGATGGGCACCTCACCCGGTGAGAGGTGCCGAAGCTGGGCGATGTCTTCGGGATCGGTGAGTGGTGTTCCGTGAACGATGATCTCTCGGCTGTCCAGATCCTCATGGACCGCCGGGCAGCCGCCCTCGCCCGACCCCGTGCCATTGAAGCGCAACCTGCGTGCCATCTGGTCTGCCCCTCTCGTGGAAGCCATCGGCTCACAGGATCTCGGCCGCTGCGAGGAATGTCGATGCATAGCTAGGCCTATCAGGAGAATATTCGAGAATAGTGTCTCGTGTGCTCAACTACGCTTCCTTAGCGTCCTGTTCATGAGCGATCCCCGAACGACCATGACGCGGCCGGTGCATGTGGGCCTGCCCAACGAGGCTCCGGAGCCGGTCAACGGATGCGATGTGTGCGCCGCCCTGGACAGGCAGCGAGCCGCAGCGAAGGCCGCCCTGAATTGGTCGCGAGTTACGGACTGTTCCGTTGAGATCGGGCGGCACTCTCGGGAGCACCGGTGACGGCCCTGCGCGCGGTGTACCGCTACGTCCTACACAAGATCACGGAGCATCC
Organism: Streptomyces sp. NBC_00390; assembly: GCF_036057275.1. NCBI lineage: Bacteria > Bacillati > Actinomycetota > Actinomycetes > Kitasatosporales > Streptomycetaceae > Streptomyces > Streptomyces sp. NBC_00390. The sequence continues at coordinate 5,352,598 of NZ_CP107945.1, forward strand.
GGACACGGACATCACATACGAGGCAGAGTGCCTGGGCTGTGGCTGGTCTGCGCAGCCGTCTGAGGATTCGGCGGCGGTCGACGTCGAGTGCATGAGCCACACTGGCCGGAGCGGGCACAAGTCCTTCCGGCGGATCCGTACGTCCTTCGCTCTGGTCGTGCGAGCGGATTGATCGGGATGACGCCGTTGTCGTTGGCGATGAGCAGCCTCCTGGATGTCCATCATCCAGGAGCCCTCCGAAGGGCGGCCGGCGCCTCGGCGGGCGCCAGGCTCAGTCAGGTGCGTTGTTGGTCGGATACTCCGGCCACCCATGCGAGAGGGGTTGCGAGCGCTGCCACCGCCAAAGCTGCCTCGACGGTGCTGATCCCGGCGCCTCCCCTGACGGCGCCGGGTCACAGCTCCAGCGCGCCGTGGTAGTCCTGATACGCGTTGGCCGCGAAGACCACTGAGATCGGTGGCCAGCTACTCGAGAGTGACGATGGGCTCCTTGAGGGCCGAGTTGATGGCACGGAAGCGCAGGAGACCTGTGCCGGGCGGGATGGCAGATGCGGGAGCGACAAGCGAGAAGACCATGGCCACCTTGTTGGGGTGAAGGGTGCCTCGCGAGCTGATTGCCGTCTCCGGTGCTTCTTCGATCACGGGGTAGAGGAGGACCGCACCGCGACGGGGCACGGTGAACCGTTCGGTCACGGGGTCGGCTGTCTTGGGCAGCGCACCAGCTATGCGGCGGGCTGTCGCCCGGTGCTTCGGGTCACTGATGCTGCCAAAGAGTTCAACGCGCCGGCGCTTTCGATGAGAAATGGCGAGAGGGCGGGTGCCGTTGATGGAGGCTTCGAGTCGCCGTACTGATGTGTGCTGTGGGGCGATGAGAAGCCAGTCGTCCACTAGGTGCGGATGGCGGCTCAGATCCTGCAGGTACTCAAGGTTGGGCTGGAAAGAAGCTGGGTTCCACCACTTGAGGTTGTTCAGTACGCCCATGAGGTCGGTGTGGCTGACCGAGGCGGTGAGCGCGGACAGGCGGTATGTACGGCCCTGCCCCTCGTGATGGTAGGTGAATTCATCGCTTTCGGTGTTTAGTTGGTCGAGCAGAGGAAGCCAGAGTTCAGTGTTGTGCTGGAGGTCGGCGGCATCAACCGGGTGTGCGGTTGGCTCGACGATCTCCCCTGGGGTGCGGACCTCGACCAGTTCGGCGTTGAACATCTTGTTCCGTGCCGATGGCTTGATCCATGGCAGATGCTGAGCGACCAGAGGCGGAATCTGCCACGGGGTGACCTGCGGCTTTCCGTCGACCAGCTTCGCGTATTGGGCAAGTTGGGAGCGGAAGGACTCCTCGTCGCGGCAGATGGCTTCGAAGGTCTCGTAGAGGTCGACGGTTCTCGTCCTGCCGTACGGTTCTTCCCGTCCGATGTACAGCCGCACCAGGTCGCGATAGCCCGGGCGGAAGCCGAACCAGCGTCCCATCTGCATGAGAGTGTCAGCCTGCTGCGTTGTGCGACGGTAATACGTTGTCGTCAGGCCTTCGATGGTGAAGCCGCGGGACAACTTGGTGCCGCCGACGAGGATCTTCCAGACATGTGGAGTCCGGTCGAAATCCAAGCCGAGCTGCTCGAAGTACCTGTCGGAGTCCCCGTTGACGATGATCACGGGGTTGCCACCTGAGCCGATGAGCTGGCGGGAGTTGCTGACATAGGGCCGCAGCTCGTCGTACGAGGCAGGGGTGGGCAGGCCATCGGCGCGGGCTTCGCATACCGGCGCGAAGTCCGCGTTCCACAAGCCTTCGAGGCGGTGGTGGCCGGCAGCCGAGGCGTATCCCGCCTGGTGCCACATCGTGTTGATACGCAGGGCGAGATCCGCGTGATCGTCGACCTTCACCGACTCGTGCACAAGCATCGTGTGGTGTCGGAACGGTTCTTCGGGGACGCCGTGGGCGGCGCGGAAGAGCTTCAGCGCGCCGGACAGTACGAAAGAGTCCATCGCCTCCAGAAGGCGGTCGTCCATGTCTGGCCCAATGCCGCGGACGTGCGCCTTTTCCTGGGAGTTGGCGTACGTGCGCTGCTCATACGGGACCGCGGAATCCAGATCGTGGAAGTCCTGGACGCCCATGTACCCAGCAGGGCGAGGGAGAGAGATGAGGAAATCAGTGGGGAAGATGTCGTCCGCGTCGCTGGGGTCTACGAAGACATTGGCGAACGGGGTTGCCGTGTAGCCGACGTACTGGGCGCGGGGAAGAAGCGTCAGAAGCTGTGAGATCAGGGAGTTGATAGCAGTGCGCTCGGTGCGGCCCTGCTCCCACTTCTTCGGGTTCGACGTATTGACGGAGGCCTGGTCGGACTCATCGTCGATGATCAGGACCGGCAGCTCGCCGAGGAGGCCGTGGATCTGCTTGAGATCCTTGACCAGTTTGGTGAGGACTGACTTGTTCTTCTTCACCACGACAACGCGCGCTGCTGTGCGGTGGAGGTTCACAGGATCGTGAAGAGGCCGGGTGGGTTCGCGCTTGTCGTACTCCAGCGCGCGAATGCCCTGAGCAAGGCTCTTGTAGTCGTTGTCGCGGGTGGTGAGCCGTTCGATGTCGAAGGCTCCCAGAGTGGAAGGGCGCCCCCCGTGACGCACGAAGTCTGGCCAGTCATTGTCATCGTCGCCTACGTAGTCGATGCCGACGAGGGTGTCCACATCATCGGGATCAGCGCCCCGGAGGATGTTTTCCTGGCCTATCAGCTCCATGTCGAGGCGCCGCTGTGTCTGGGCACGCAGCAGGTTGAGGGTTCCTGCGAGGACGATCACCAGGCGGTAGCCCGCGTCGATGGCCTTGGCCGTCACGCCGGTGAAGTTGGCCGTCTTGCCGGACTGTACGTATCCGACGACCAGCCCCTTTGTCTGGCGGGCCTCGGACTGCTCCGGATCGGTCAGACGCTCAACAACAGCCCGGCTGGCTTCGTCCAGGCTGGCGATCGCGGCGTCTGACCAGCCCTTGTCACGCAGTTTTCGTTCGTACGAGGACCAGTAGAAGCTACGAGCGGCGGCCTTCTCTGGCGTGTGCCAGGGGGTGAACTCCCGTGTGATCACGGTGGCTGGCGGGATCACCGGCACCGGAACCACATCATCCAGTGCCTTGCGCAGATCCGCGCCGAGCCGGAGCAGGTCATACACGGCTGTCCGGCGTTTCTCAGTTCGCGGCGGCACGTCCGGAGCCCAGCTCGGAGCCTCAGGGAAGTCCCAGGCTGTGAGGGTGCGGCTCCAGAGGGACTTGAGTGCTTCGTCCTCCGGGTTCGATCCCAGCAGCCGCACCCGGAACGTCTCCTCGGTCAGGTCGGCGTCCGGGGCGTCCTCGTCAGCGATCAACGCTGCCCATTTCCCGAACGGACGAGGGCCGTCCTGCATCGCCGCCATCGCGGCCGTGTGAATCTTCAGGAGCGTGTCAGTCACGGGAGTCCTAGGGAAGTCAGCGAGTTGGGGAGAGACTGCGACGAGAGGGCGCGGGAATCAGTCCGTACCGCGCTCGCGGCGCTCCTTCTGGGCGCCCACCGAGGCCAGCAGGATCGTGTTCCAGTAGTCGATCCGGTCCTGACGGCCACGCTCCCAGCGGCCCAGACCGAAGCAATCCTCCAGAAGGAGGTACAGCAGCGTCTTGGTGACGGGCGCGTCATTGGCGCCGCCACGCCTTCCGTCGTTGAAGTCCTCCCGGAACGCCCTGTTGAGGAGCACGGTGTTCGTGTCGCGATCCAGGTCGAAGAAGCGGTCTGCGGGGAGAACGGCCCACGTGAACGCGATCGGTTCCTCACCGGGCTTCTGCGGCAGTTCCTCCACGATGACGCGCTTGATTTTCGGGTCCAGGCCCTTGCCGGGGGCGGTCACCGGCTTCCGCACGATCTCCGTGCGCTTTGCACCGTCCCGGTAGGCGGCTTCAGCGTCGGCGAGGTATGAGGGGAAGGCGTGCCCGGCGGAATCGACGGCCTTTTCCACTCCGGCGGTGAAGGCGGGGGTCACGGTGACGCCCTCCTTCTTCACGTCGAGGCTGAACACAGGGTTCGGGCGCGACGGCAAGTCGACCTCTATGCGGGCCAGGGCGAGGTGCCCTTCTGGGGTTCGCAGATTGTTCCAGCCGCCCGCCTGGACAAGGCGGTCGTTCCGGTAGAAGTAGAAGCCCTGCCGTTCGTTCAGCGAACCGATCTGACGGAAGCCCGCCTGCCGGGACTTGGCCGGCCAGATGTGGGCGGTCAGCTGGACATCGCCGACACCCTCCACCGGGGCTGTGTACTTCTTCGGGTATCCGGCCCGCCCCGGCACCTTGTAGCCGAACGGGTCCAGAGCCTCCACTCCGATGTGGTCCAGTTCCTCGCCCAGCATGCCGTCGCCGGAGCTGACGTCCCATACCGCGATGTCCAAAGCCAGGCCGCGGGAGAGGAAGCGGTGCAGATAAAGGCCGAGGTGGGTCTCGAGCCGGGAGATGGCGCGGGACAGATACTGGTCACTCTGCCCTGGGGTAACGGTGCGGAACGCGCGCACCAGGTCCCAGCGGACAACCGTCCCGTGCCACTCGATGATTCCGTCGTAACAGTCGACGAGATCCTGGGCGTAGCCGGGGTCGACTGTGTCGCAGCGGAAGTCGTCCTCGATGCCCTCAGCAGTGAGGCGCCGCCCGGCTGCCCGGCTGCGCTTTGTACGGCTAACGACCGTCAGCGAGCCAGCATGGGACAAGGAGGCGGCCTTAAGGCCCGTGCCGTACATGCCGAGAGCGTGCTCGTCGTAGTCGCGGCGGTACCCGACTGTCATCGCAGCGTCAAGGCCCGGATCGTCCATGCCGCGGCCGTTGTCGACAACGAGAAGGCTGAGGATGCGTTCCGCGTCGCGCAGGAAGTGCACGACTACTTTGTCAGCACCGGCGTCGATCGAGTTGTCGATCAGGTCGGCGACGGCAACCTCGAAACCGTAGCCCTGGTTGGTAAGGGCCTTGGCGTATCCCGCGTCCGGAGGCAGGTGCCTGCTGCCGGTGGTTGGTACCTCGTACTGCCACGAAGCAGCGGAGTTGAAGCTCATGGAGGTGGTTCTTCCTCGCACACAGGACGGGACCTGTGTGGGGGAGGTCGGCCCGTCTTCCGATTAACAGTGCGACCGTAGCTCAAGCGCCGGTTTTACGGGACTCTGGCCCCAAAAAGTGGGACGGAAGATTTTGAATATGCGGCCTGGGACCCTTGAACGGAAGTCTGGACCTCTCCGCAGGGCCGGTCACTGTCGCGCTGACCGGCTCTGCGCCCGGCGGACGGTCCCGGGATATGAAGGGCCGTGGCGGCCTGCCGTTAGGCCGGACGGCAGGACTCGCAGACGTGGTTGTCGATCGCGGCCGCCAGTTCGTGAGCCGCTGCCTGCACGGCGGGATCCTTGTCACGGGTCAGCACGTCCGCCATGCTCCTGCCGTCGAGCACGGCTCGGTGAGCCGCGTGTTGCACCTCGATCTGTGGAGGGTTGGCGTGCTCGAGGATCGTCTGCAGCAACTCGACCACGCCGTACCGACTGGTGACGGTATCGGTCACCGCGAGATCCCACAGAAACGGAACCGCCTCGACAGTCGCGTCGAAGACAGCCAGCTCACCGAGCCACAGACCAAGGTCGCTCAACGCTGAAGCACTCGTCCTGGCGTCACCCCACGCTACGCGCGACAGCCGGCCCGGAACGTCTCCTGCTGATCCGTACGCGTGCCTCAACTCATGCCACCGAACACGGCTCATGCCCTTGAGTATCGTCCCCACCGCGGGCACTCCTTTTCTGCTGCCCATCCCCCAGCCAGTGGCTCAGCCGAGGTACGGGTAGGTGCCGGCGAGGTAGTCCCCGATCTGCTGGCGCATGCTGGGGTGGATGTCGTACTGGTGCAGGTCGGCAGGCTGGATGAAGCGGACGCCGTCGGCTTCGTCGTTGACGGTGGGCTCGCCGCCGACCGGGCGGCCGATGTAGGTGTTCTCGTACTGCTGGCGGATCTCGCCGTCGGTGTAGGCAACGATGTGGTGGGGGTTGGTGTAGACCCCCAGAAAGCCGGTGATCTCGGCGATGATGCCGGTCTCCTCCAGGCATTCGCGCACCGCGCACTGCGCCGCCGTTTCGCCGATGTCCTGGGCGCCTCCGGGCAGCGCCCACTGCCCGGTGTCGCGGCGGCGCTGGAGCAGGATGGCGCCGTTGTCGTGGACGACGAGCAGGTTGCTTGCGGGGATGAGGGTGTTGGCCTTGGGGGCGTCGGGGTCGTTGTAGTACTCGGTCCTGCCCATGAGCGGCGCTCTCTCCTCGCTGTGTATCCATGGCTGTGCGCTGGTCCGGACAGCGGCGGTGATCGGCCGTCCCTGGACGGTCTTCAGCCTGACACCCGCTGTAGGACGGCCGGTCCCTCGGCGGGCGCCGGGCTCAGAGCTGCGCAGCCCCGTGGCAGTCCCGGTACGTGCTGCCCGACCCGCACCAGCACGGTGCCCCCTTGGCCGGGGGCCACACCACCGCGCGGCCGCGGGCCGCCAGGGTGGTGGCGTACTGGGGGAGCAGGTCCGCGTTCGACGGGGAGGACTGTTCCGAGGCCGCGAAGGCCTCGTAGGACGGGATCGTGCCCGTCACGATGCCCAGGTTCCCCGTGCCCGTCGCGGCCAGGTCGCGCAGTGAGGCTTCGAGGTCCGTGAGGTGAGCGTTGTGGGTCGGGTACTCCGACTCCAGCTCGGGGTAGGCCTCGACCAGCTCATCGAGTTCCGCCTCCGGCCAGTGGAGTACCGCCACCGGGAAGGGGCGGGACAGGGCCGAGCGGTAGGAGCCCAGTTCCGAGCGGAGGCGGGTGATCTCCGCCTGGAGCTCGGCCGGGTTGTCCGAGCCCAGCGCCCACAGGCGCTTGGGGTCGTGGAGTTCGTCCAGCGTGACGTCCGGGGTGTGGCCGGTGTGGACCGCGTCGGCCAGGGTGTCCCACTCGTCGTGGGGGAGGGCCAGCAGTCGGCGGACGCGGTGGCGGCCCGTGAGCAGCGGCTGGGTGGCGTACGGGATCTCGTCCTCGGCCTCGGGGAGCAGCAGGGTCAGGCCCGTCGTGAAGCACTCGTGGGACGCTTCGAGCTCGTCGTGGGCCTCGAGGGTCTCGGCGATGACCTCCCAGGGGGCCGCTTCGGCCGGGGCCGAGGCGCGGATGCCGGTGATCAGGGCGCGGGCCTCCGCCTCGTGACCGTACTCCCACAGGTTCGCCGCCTGGAACGCCTTGATCAGAGCGGGGTGCTCGGGATCGGACGCCAGCAGCCGGTCGTAGAGGGCGGAGGCGCGTTCGCGGTCGCCGGACAGCTCGAGGTGGGCCGCGGCCTGGAGCAGCAGGGGCTCGTCGTCCTCGGGGTACTGCGTGGCCGTACGCAGCAGGCGCTCGGCTTCGGCGATGTGGTCAGCAGGCATGTCGGGGCGCATGCTGCACACCGTACTGCTGTACGGGGCGGCCAGGGATGCCGAGTCTCGCTGAGCGCTGGTGAGTTGACGGAGCTGCCCCTACTCTGCGCCCGTGCGGGTGCCGATACGAGTTGTGGTGCAGGGGCGGCGACGGCGGGCGGCCGTCGCCCGGGGGCTGTGGGCCGCCGCCGAGGTCGCCGTCACCCTCGGCGTCGTCGTCCTCCTCCTCGTCGTCCATCAGCTGTGGTGGACCAACCGCCAGGCCAGGGAAGGGGCCGAGCGCAAGGTCCGGGCACTGGAGCGGGAGTGGGGGGAGGAGCACGAGGGGCAGGAGAGGGCAGAGGAGCAGCCCACGCCCGTGGAAGGCGAAAGCGGAGGCGGAGGCGGAGATGAGGAGGACCGAGCGGGCGTGGAGACGCCGCGGGCGACGAGCCCGGCCCGCCCGCCCCGCTGGGATCAGGCCTACGCCGTCCTGCGCATCCCCCGGCTCGGCGTCACCGCGCCCGTCGCGCAGGGCATCGCCAAGCGAGGCGTCCTCGACAAGGGGTACGTCGGGCACTATCCGCAGACCGCGCAGCCCGGCGAGGCCGGGAACTTCGCCCTCGCCGGGCATCGCAACGCGCATGGGGAGCCCTTCCGGTACATCAACCGGCTGCGCACCGGCGACCGGATCGAGGTCGAGACCCGCCAGGGGGTGTTCGTGTACGCGGTGGACAGGCAGCTGCCACGGACGACGCCCCGCGACACCGGGGTGATCGCGCCGGTCCCGCGCAGCCTGGTGAAGCCCTCCGCCGGGTACGGCGAGCGCGGCTACTACCTGACCCTGACCACATGCACGCCCGAGTACAGCTCTGCCTACCGGCTCGTGGTCTGGGGCAAGCTCACCTCGATGCTCCCCCGGTAGCCGCTCCGTCCGGTGTTCCGCCGCCCCGCTCTTCCGAGAACTTCCCGACAAGGGCGGGAAGTTCTCGCGGCGGCGTCAGCGCAGGTCGAGCTCGTCGCAGGCGGCCTTGTACTCAGGGGTGCAGATCTCCTGAGCGGTGTAGACGCCGTCCTTGATGACGGTGTCCTTGATGTTGTTCTTGGTCAGCGCGATGACCGGGACCAGCACGGAAGGGATGGCCTTCTTGGTCGGGCTGTCGACGTCGGTGTGGGCCGCGAGGTCGAGCGACATGTCCCTGGCGAGCAGGATGGCCATCTCGGCCGCGGCGGCGGCCTCGTACGCGTACGGCTTGTAGATGCTCATGTGCTGCTCACCGGCGACGATGCGCTGCACGGCGGAGAGCTCGGCGTCCTGGCCGGTGACGGGCGGGAGGTCGGTGTAGCCGGCGGCCTTCAGGGCGGTGATGACGCCGCCCGCCATGCCGTCGTTGGCGGAGTAGACGCCGGCGATGTTCTGGCCGAGGGACAGGATCGCGGTCCGCATGTTGGCGTCGGCGTTCTCCGGCTTCCAGTCCTTGGTGTCGAACTCCGCGCCGATCTCCACCTTGCCGTCGAGCTCGGCGTGCGCGCCCTTTTTGAACATCGCGGCGTTCGGGTCGGTGACCGCGCCGTTCATCATCACGATCTGGCCGCTCTTGGCCTTGTCGCCCAGGGCTTTGAGCAGGGCCTTGCCCTGGACGTGACCGACCTGCTCGTTGTCGAAGGAGGTGTAGGCGTCGATCGGGCCCTCGGCGAGGCGGTCGAAGGCGACGACGGGGATCTTGGCGTCCTTCGCCTTCTTGACGGCACCGGCGATCGCCTTGGAGTCCACGGCGTCCACGATCAGCACGTCGACCTTCTTGTCGATCATGCTCTCGACCTGCTGCGCCTGGACATCGGCCTTCTGTCTGGCGTTGGCGTAGAGGACGGTGCCCTTGCTGTTCGTCAGCCGTGCGACCCGCTCCTCGATGACCGGCTTGTCGAACTTCTCGTAGCGGGCGGCCACATCGTCGGGAAGGAGCAGTCCGACAACGATATCGTCGCGCATCATCCGCATGTCCGAGTCCTCGGTCTCACCGCATGCGGTGAGCGATACAGCCAGCGCGACGGTGGCGGCAGCACCGGCAGCGCGACGCAGATGTGCGTTCATCAGTGAAAATCAACCCTCCCTGACAGGCCGCATCATCTGCGGCCTAGGAGGCTGAAGCCAACCGCGTGCACACATAAGCGTCAAGAGATGAACACAATTGTGATAGCAGCGGTGGCGGTTCGTTAACACCGTGGTGTTGACGCGGCGCGGCGGAACCACTCGTACCCGTCGGGAACTGTCCGTCGCCTGCGGTCGTCGGTAAGGGCAGAGGCGTCGAGCGCACGGGAGGAGGGCGGCGGTATGAGCGGACAGCGGGTCCGGCCACTGCTGCGTTCCACAGGGCTGCTCGTCCTGCTTCTCACCGGGCTCTTCCTCATCGACGGCGGAGGCATGTCCGCCGTTGCCGCGCTGGCCGCCACGGCCACCGCCACCGCTGCCGTCGCATCCGCGATCGTCGCCTGTGCCGTCGTCAGTGCCCGGTGCGCGCCCGTCGTGCCGCGCACACGCATCCGCACCGCGCTGCGCGATCGCCGGCGGCGCACCGCGTTCCTGCCCCAGCGCGATCCCGATGCGCGTGGCCGTACGCGGCCCCGGGCCCCGGGCCGTCCCGTCCTGACGGCCCCCTGAGGGGAGCGGGCACCGCACACACTCCCCATGGGTCGTCACGCCGCCATGTCAGCATCCCCGGCACGACGAGACCCGAAGGGCTCCACCCACCCATGTCCGTATTCGCCAGCCTGGTCGAGCAGCTCGCCGATCTGCTCCAGCCGCTGTTCCACGCCTCGGCCGCCGCCGCCGCGATCGTCCTGTTCACCGCACTCGTACGGCTCGCCGTCCACCCCTTGTCCCGGGCCGCCGCCCGCGGCCAGAAAGCCCGTGTCCGCCTCGCGCCGCAGATGGCCGAGCTGCGCAAGAAGCACGCCAGGAATCCGGAGCGGTTGCGGAAGGCGATGCACGAACTGCACACGAAGGAGAAGGTCTCCCCGCTCGCCGGCTGTCTGCCCAGCCTGCTCCAGGCGCCCGCGTTCCTCCTCATGTACCACCTGTTCTCCAGCGGGCGGATCGGTGACGAGCCGAACGCCCTCCTCACCCACACCCTGTTCGACGCGCCCCTCGGCGACCGCTGGGCCGACGCCCTCGCACACGGCGGGGTGTTCGGCGGGGCAGGTCTCGTCTACGTCGCCCTCTTCGTGATCGTCGCCGCCGTGGCCACGTTCAACTACCGGCTCACCAAGGCCATGGCCACCGGCCAGGAGGAGCTGCCCGGCACGGGGGCGATCGTGAAGATCATGCCCCTGCTGTCGTTCGCCACGCTCATCACCGTGGCCGTCGTGCCGTTGGCGGCCGCGCTCTACGTCGTCACCAGCACCGCCTGGAGCGCGGTGGAGCGAGCGTTCCTGTACCGGGACATGCCGACGGCCGGGACGCAGGCTACTGCCGCGTAAAGGTCCAGGTTGTGAACAGGGTCTTGCGGGGTGGTCAGGTGTCTTGGAGGATCAGCCAATCCTCAGAACTCGGGCGGCGGCCGCTACCCGTCGCCCGGGTTCGCACTCGATCAGGGGAGATGGACCATGAAGCTGCTGCGTGTCGGTACGGCGGGCGCCGAGCGCCCCGCGCTGCTCGACCCGGACGGGACCACCCTGCGCGACCTGTCCGGCCTGGTCGCCGACGTCGACGGGCCGCTGCTCGCCGACGCCGCGGCGCTGGACCGGATCAGGGCGGCGGCCGGCGCGGGGGAGCTGCCCGTACTGGACGCGGCCGGGCTGCGGATCGGGCCACCGCTCGCCCGGGTCGGCAAGGTCGTCTGCATCGGGCTGAACTACCACGACCACGCCACCGAGACCGGCGCCGCGACCCCGGCCGAGCCCGTCGTCTTCTTCAAGGCGGCGGACACGGTCGTCGGGGCGTACGACACCGTCCTCGTGCCGCGCGGCAGCCGCAAGACCGACTGGGAGGTCGAGCTCGCGGTGGTCGTCGGACGCACGGCGCGCTACATCGGCGACGACGAGGACCCGATGGCGTACGTCGCCGGCTACGCGGTCGCCCACGACGTGTCGGAGCGCGAGTTCCAGATCGAGCGCGGCGGCACCTGGGACAAGGGCAAGAACTGCGAGACGTTCAACCCGCTCGGGCCGTGGCTGGTGACCGCCGACGAGGTTCAGGACCCGCAGGCCCTGTCGCTGAAACTGTGGGTCAACGGAGAGCTCAAGCAGCACGGCACGACCGCCGACCAGATCTTCCCGGTGGCCGAAGTCGTCCGGTACGTCAGCCGGTTCATGACCCTGTACCCGGGGGACGTCATCAACACCGGCACCCCGGCGGGCGTGGCGCTCGGGCAGCCGGAGCCGAAGCCCTATCTGAAGGCCGGTGATGTGGTGGAGCTGGAGATCGAGGGCCTCGGGCGGCAGCGCCAGGAACTCAAGGACGCCTGACGACCCGCGCACGGGGAGGAAACGGGGGGCGTGCGGTACGGCGGGCATCTCTCGCCGCCGTACCGCACGAACCCGGCGCCGGACGGACCGGTGCGGCACGGACCCGGCGCCGCGTGAACCACGTGGTCGCACGGACTACGTGGTGAAGCGCTCCAGCGCCTCGACCACCATCGCGTGGTCCTCGGCCTGCGGCAGGCCCGAGACCGTGACCGAGCCGATGACTCCCGCACCCTCGACCCTGATCGGGAACGAGCCGCCGTGGGCCGCGTACCGGTCCGGGTCGAGGCGCGAGGAATCCTCGAACGACGTGTCCTTGGCCCGGTGCCGCGCGCCGACCAGGTACGAGCTCTCGCCGTACCGCTCGACGACCCGGCGCTTGCGGTCGATCCAGGCGTCGTTGTCGGCGCTGGAGCCGGCCAGCGCGGCGTGGAACAGCTGCTGCCCGTTGCGCCGGATGTCGATCGCGACCGGCGCCTCGCGCAGGTGCGCCATCTCGACCAGCAGGCTGCCCAGCTTCCATGCGTCGTCGTGCGTGAACCGGCGCAGGGTCAGCCGGGTCTCCTGGGCGATGATCTCGTCGACGGACAGATGGGGCTTGGCCGTGTTGCTCATGAGGGGATCTCCACGGTGACGCCCGCGCGGGCGGAGAGACCCGCGGCCTCCAGGACCTCCAGCGCGGCGGCCGCTTCACGGGCGGTGACCGGCGGGGCGCTCTTCTCGCGCAGGGCAGCGGCGATCGCCGCGTAGTAGGCAGGGTAGTCGCCCGGCAGGGTTTCGACGGGAACGCCTCCACCGGTCAGCGGGGACTCGCCCGCCCCGATGCGGCCCCACATCGGCTCGGGCTCGACGCCCCAGGCCCCGCCCGGGACGGGGCGCCTGCCGGTGCGCAGGTCCGTCTCCTGCGGGTCCAGGCCGTACTTCACATATCCGGCGCGCGAGCCGAGCACCCGGAAGCGCGGGCCGAGCTGGGCGGTGATGGCGCTGACGTACAGATGTGAACGGACGCCGCTCGCGTGGGTCACGGCGATGAAGGTGTCGTCATCGGTCTGGGCGCCGGGGCGGCGCACATCGGCCTCGGCGTACACACGCACGGCGGGACCGAACAGTGTCAGGGCCTGGTCGACGACATGGCTGCCCAGGTCGAACAGCAGGCCGCCGATCTCCTCGGGGTCGCCGGACTCGCGCCAGCCGCCCTTGAGCTCCGGACGCCACCGCTCGAAACGGGACTCGAAGCGCTGTACGTCACCGAGCTCGCCGTTCGCGATCAGCTGCCGCAGGGTCAGGAAGTCGTTGTCCCAGCGGCGGTTCTGGAAGACGGAGAGCAGCAGCCCGCGCTCCTCGGCGAGGTCGGCGAGCTGATGCGCCTCGGCGGCGGTGCCGGCGAGCGGCTTGTCCACGACGACCGCGAGCCCGGCCTGCAGGGCGGCGGTGGCGATCGGGACGTGGGTCTTGTTCGGCGAGGCGATCACGATCAGGTCGAGCTCGTCCGCCCGGTCCCACAACTCGTCCGGCGCGGCGGCGAAGCGTACGCCGGGGTACTCGGCGCGCGCCTGCTCCTGCCGCTCCGGGTTCGATGTGACGATCGTGTCGAGGACGAGGCCGTCGGTGGAGGCGATCAGCGGGGCGTGGAAGACGGAGCCCGCGAGGCCGTAGCCGACGAGCGCGACGCGGAGAGGGGAGGCCGTACCAGTCATGTCCTCCACTTAAGCAACGCTGTTGCCGAACTGCAAGCGGGGCGCACAATGGGAACGTGAGGATGAGGGTGAACCGGGCCAGAGCGATCAGCACACCGGGTGAGGACGCCGGTGCGGGAGCCGCCATGTCCGTGGGCGGCGGCGGAGGAGGCCTCGGCGTCAATCTGCCGCTGCTGCGCAACCACAACGCGGCGCTCGTGCTCGATCTCCTGCGCAGCGCCGGGGCGGACGGCATCAGCCGGCTCGAGCTCGCCGACCGTACGGGCCTGACCCCCCAGGCAGTCAGCAAGATCACGGCCCGGCTGCGGGACGACGAACTGCTCACGGAGGCCGGCCGGCTGGCCTCGACCGGCGGCAAGCCCCGCACCGTGCTGCGCCTGGTGCCGTCGGCGGCATACGCGGTGGGGGTGCAGCTGGACCGCGACGAGCTGACCTCGGTCCTGCTGGATCTGGCCGGCACGCGCGTCGCCACCCGGGTGGTCTCCCTGGACCTCGGCGCGGGCCCGGACGCCGTGACCGGGCGGGTGACGGAGGAGGTGCAGTCCCTGCTGGACGACTCCCTCACCGACAGGGCCGATGACACCGACGGCGCGCCCACGAGCGAGGGGAACGAGGAGAGCGAGGGAGAGGGGACCGGGGCGCGGGTGCTCGGCGTCGGGGTCGCCATGCCCGGGCCGCTCGATCACTTCGCCGGAGTGCCGCACCGTGTCACCGGATACCCCGAGTGGGACGGCTACCCGCTGCGGGACGAGCTGTCCCGCCGGCTCGGGCTCCCGGTCGTGCTCGACAAGGACACCAACGCCGCCGCCCTCGGGCTCGCCCTGCGCGGGGCGGGCGAATCCTTCGCGTATCTGCACCTCGGCACCGGGATAGGGGCGGGGCTCGTGCTCGAGGGGGCGCTGTACCGGGGAGCACGGACGGGGGCCGGGGAGTTCGGGCACCAGGTCATCCAGCTCGACGGACCTCCGTGCGACTGCGGAAAACGGGGGTGCCTCGAAGCGCTGTGTCTGGCCGCCGTCGCCCGGGGCGACCTCTCCGAGGCCGCGCGGGTGCTCGGGGTCGGAGTCGGGAACCTCGTCGAACTGCTCGACATCGACCGTGTGCTGCTCGGCGGTCGGGTGGTCGCCATGGCCGAGGCGGAGTTCGTACGCGGAGTGCGGGCCGTACTCGCCTCGCGTACCCGGGTCCGGGTCGCGCCCGCGGGCGGCGGCGCCCACCGGGTCGCGGAGGGCGCCGCGCAGCTGGTGCTCGCGCCGGTGTTCGGACGCGCCGAGGTGGCGTACGCGTCCCACCACGGGCTGAGGCCGAGCCCCGGTTCCCGCCCAATCACGATCGAGTGAAAATACGCCGACAGGTGGGGAGGGTTGCGGCTGTTCGGCCCTACGGGAGCGTCCCGGCCACGGCCCGACGGCTTTGATGGGGGCAGGGTCTTCGGCCACGGCCGGGTGATCCCCCGGCGGTCCGCGAGCAGCAAAGGCCTCTCATGCGTAAGCGCAACGCCCTCGCCCTCTCGGTCGCCGCGGCCACGATCGTGCCGGTGGCGTTGACCGGTACGTCGGCCGTGGCGTCCGGTTCGTCGGGCGCGCAGGCGCGTTCGTCGGTTGCCGCGGCGCGTGCGCCGGTCGGAGCAGCGCGGCCCGAGGCCGCGCCCGGCGCCCCGGCACCGAACGAGCGGGCACCGCGCGCGGACCGGCCCGCAGGACAGGCCGATGCGCCCGTCGCGGAGGCGGGCGCGGCGCGGTCCGCGGACCGGTTCGCCGACCAGCAGCCCGTCTGCGGCAAGGCGTCCGACCCCCTGTTCCCCATCGCCACCCGCATCCACGGCGGACCGGAGACCCAGCAGCCCGGTGCGGGTCCGCAGACCTGGTCGGTCGATCTGCGCAACACCACCCGGGAGATGTGCCATCACATCCACCCGGTGATCATCCTCACCGGCGGCCCCGGACTGACCGCGGACCGGGTCGCCATGGAGTTCTACGACGAGTCCGAGGCCCGCTGGCGTCCGGTCATGCTGGAACGGACCACTCAGGACGAGCTCGTCGGGGCCTTCGACGACGGCTTCCCCGGCTTCGTCGTCCCTGCGGAGAGGACCGTCTCCGTCAAGGTGCGCATCGCCCTCGACGCCGGCACCCCGCCGAACGCGGTGACCGTGAACGCCGCGATCGTGCAGCGCCAGGGGGCCGACGGCGACTGGGTCGGCGAGTCCGGCGACTACCGCTTCGAGGTCGTCGAGGCGGACCGGCGCACCCCGGCCCCCGGCGACTCGCCGACGGCCACCAGCTCGCCGTCGGACACCGGCTCGGCGACGGCCACCGCCCCGCCCACCGCCCTCACGGATGAGCTCGCCACCACCGGGTCGCGTCCCCGGCTCGTGATCGCCGCCGCCGTGGGTGCGGTCGTCCTGTCCGCGGCCGGCGCCCTGCTGCTCCTCGTGCGGCGGCGCCCCGGGTCTCGCAGACGCTGACCGTCGCCGAACGTTCATATGGATCTGCGAGCATCTGGCCGGTGGACCACCCGAACGACCAGGCGCCCGGCGCCCCCGTCCGCTCCGGCATCCCCGAGCACGGACGCATCCCCAAGTACTACGCCGTCAAGGCCCGTATCTCCGGCCTCATAGAGGAACTGGGCGAAGGCGGACTGCTGCCCACCGAGCGGGACCTCGCCGTCCGCTACGAGGTCTCCCGCGAGACCGTGCGCCAGACGCTGCGCGAACTCCTGCTGGAGGGGCGGCTGCGCCGCCAGGGCCGCGGGACCGTCGTCGCCGGCCCCAAGCTGGAGCAGCCGCTGTCACTCGCCGGCTACACCGAGGGTGTACGGCGCCAGGGCCGGATGCCCGGCCGTAACCTGGTCACGCTCGACCGCTTCCCCTGCTCCGACGCGCTCGCCGCCGAGATCGGGGCAGGGCGCGGCGAACCCGTCTGGCACATGGAGCGCGTGCTGCTCGCGGACGACGAGCGCGTCGGCCTGGAGAGCACGTACATCTCCGTCGCCCGCGTGCCGGCCTCCTTCAACGGCGGCACGCCCACCGTCGTCAAGAGCTACACGGCGGACGTGGTCTCCCAGCCGCAGTCGCTGAGCGTCGCCGTCCCGGCCGGGGCCTCCAGCGTGAGCTTCCGCTTCCGCTACACCGGCGCGAACAACTGGTACTGGATGGTCGACGGGGTGAAGATCACCGCTTCGTGATGAGGGTGGGGGCGTCGCCACAATGCTGTCGCGGCGCCCCCAGGACGCACATATCTGTACCGGCAGGAGTCCGCCCCACGGCCCCCGTCTCAGACGAGGTGGACGAGGTCCGCGATCGAATCGGCGACCTCTGTCGGCCGGTACGGATAGCGCTCGATGTCACCCGCCGTCGTCAGCCCGGTGAGCACCAGGAACGTCTGCATGCCGGCCTCCAGGCCCGCGAGCACGTCGGTGTCCATGCGGTCACCGATCATGGCGGAAGCCTCGGAGTGTGCCCCGATGACGTTCAGGCCCGTTCGCATCATCAGCGGGTTCGGCTTGCCCACGAAGTACGGCTCCTTGCCCGTCGCCTTCGTGATCAGCGCAGCGACGGAACCGGTTGCCGGAAGGGCGCCCTGGGGGGACGGGCCGGTGTTGTCCGGGTTGGTGGCGATGAACCGGGCGCCGTTGTCGATCAGTCGGATCGCCTTCGTCAGCGCCTCGAACGAGTAGGTCCGGGTCTCACCCAGGATCACGAATTCGGGATCATGGTCAGTCATCACATAGCCCACATCGTGCAGAGCCGTCGTCAGGCCGGCCTCGCCGATGACGTAGGCCGTGCCGCCAGGGTGCTGACCGTCCAGGAACTTGGCCGTCGCCAGAGCCGAGGTCCAGATGTTCTCCACCGGCACTTCGAGACCGATCCGGATCAGCCGGGCGTGAAGATCACGCGCCGTGTAGATCGAGTTGTTCGTGAGGACCAGGAACGGCTTACCCGATTCACGGAGCTTCTTGATGAAGGCATCCGCACCGGGGATGGGCACACCCTCGTGCATCAGTACCCCATCCATATCGGTGAGCCACGATTCGATGGGCTTGCGATCAGTCATGGGTGGGCTCCTGTCGTACGCGGACATGGGATGACCATGCTATTCAGTCATCGCTGTCGGGGCCCTTGCGTATCGGAGCCCGGACGCAGAACAGGGGCCGGCAGGTTCCTTTTCATTCAGTGAACTGCCTACGCGCCCCCCGAAGAGACGGGGCGGGGGCGGAAGGATCTTCGCAAACGGCTAACCGACCGGCCCGCCCCGCCCGATCCGTGCCCCCAGTCCGTCCAGCAGTACCTCCAGTGCCGCCCGGAACACCCGCTCACCCGTCATCGTCGCCATATGTGCCGAGCTGCGCGCGATCGACGGGTAGCGGGACGGGTCGGCTGCCACGTATTCCCGGGTCCAGGCCGCCTCGTCGCCCGCCTGTGCCGCCGGGTCGAGGGTGGCGAAGGCGGCGTCCATGCCGGACCAGGCGAGGGTGAAGTCGCCGTAGACACGGTGCAGGAGGGCGGACAGCCCGGGGCCGCAGCCGGCTTCGGTGAAGGCGGTCAGGATGTGCTCGACGATCCGCATCTCCGCCGGTCGCCGCGTTGTCCGGTACGTGGCGACGACTGCGGCCGCCGGATGCCGCAGGGCCGTCTCGCGGCTGCTGACCGCCAGGTCGCGCAGGGTCGTCCGCCAGTCGCCGGGGGTCGGCGCGAAGGTCTCCAGAATCTCCTCGAAGAGCCGGTCCGCGAGAAGCAGATGCAACTCGTCCTTGTCCGCGACATGCCGGTACAGCGCCGACGGGTCCACGCCGAGCCGGGCCGCCAGCTTCCTCACGGTCAGCGACTCCGCGCCGTGTTCGTCGCAGAGCGCCAGTGCCGCGTCCACGATGATCGGCGCGTCCAGGACCACCTTGGGCGGCCGCCCCCTGCCCCGTGTCGCCGTGCCTTCCGATGCCATGCACCCGATGAGATCAGTCGGCGGCACCCCCGGGCAAGCCCGTGCCTCCACCCGGGAAATATTTTTCCCACACTGTTGACTTAATCGGTCGGCGGGCGCTTTCCTTCCTTCACCCCGGACCGAGGAGGACCGCGCATGGACGACGGCCAGAACTCCCGTCACGACGAGTTCCGCAAGACCCTCCGCACCCGCCACGGCGTGATCATCGCGCTCGCCAACATCAGCCCCACCGTCTCCATCGGCATCGGACTCGGCTTCCTCGCCGCCGTTGCCGGAACGTCGCTGCCCGCCGCGTTCCTGCTGGCCGCGCTCCCGATCCTCGCCGTGTCCGGCGGCTATGCCCGCCTCGCCGCACGTGACCCCAACTGCGGCACCGCGTACATCTGGGTCCGCCGCGCACTCGGCCCGTGGACCGGATATCTCACCGGCTGGACCTCGGTCGCGACCAACATCATGTTCCTCTCCTACGCAGGTCAGCTGACCGGTCAGTTCACCCTCCAACTCGCCCATGAAATAGGACTGTTCAGTACGGAGTCGACGCTTGCGGTCACGCTCACCGGCCTGCTGTGGACCGGTCTGATCGTGATCGGCGCGATGCGCGGGGTGAAGGACGCGACCGCCGTGCAGTCGGTGCTGCTCGGCCTGTCCGCGGTGGTCGTCCTGGCGGTCGTCGTCACCGCCTTCGTGCGCGGGAACGCCGCGCCGGTGCAGGCGTCCTGGTTCTCGCCGTTCGGCTTCCCCGACACGCTCACCCTGCTCAGCGCGACGGTGCTCGCCGCGTACATGTTCTGGGGCTGGGAGAGCGCCTTCAGCGTGGTCGAGGAGAACGCCGAGGCGCGGTCCTCGGGCCGGGCCGGCCTGATAGCGATCGTGGTCACACTGGCACTGTTCCTGATCGGCGCGGCCGGCTTCCTGCACGCGCTCACCCCCGGGCAGCTCGCCGACCCGCTCGCCGGGATCACCGAACTCTCCCGCACCTTCTACGGAACCGGCGGCGCGATCGCCGCGATCGCCGCGATGCTCGCCGCCACCGTCGCCTGCATGCAGTCCTCGGCGATCGCCGGGTCCCGGCTCACCCTGGCGATGGGCCGCGACGGGGTGCTCGGCCCCAGCTGGGCCCGGCTGCACCCGTCCCGCCGCACACCGGTCACCTCCACCCTGCGCACCGCAGGGCTCGCCGTCGCGCTCTCCGTGGCCGGGCTCGCCGTCGGCGAACTCTCCGAGGTCGTCCTCGCGGTCGTCAACTCGGTCGGCATCCTGGTGTCGTTGATGTACGGCATCGGGGGCTGGGCGTGCGTGATCACTTTCCGTCACGAGCTGCGCGGCGGACGCCTCCGCGACATCCTCACCGTGGGCGTACTGCCCGCGCTCGGCGGGACGTCGCTGCTCTTCCTCGGCGGCCTGGTCGCGTACCTGCAGTGGACCTCCGTCGGCCACATGGCCTTCGACCCGGAGAACGGGCGCTTCCTCACCGCCCTTCCGCTCGGCGCCGTCCTCCTCGGCGTCCCTGCCGCCCTCTGGACCCGCTACCGCCGCAAGGCCGCCTACTTCACCCAGCCCGTACCCCCGCTCGCACCCGCACCCATGTCCGTATCCACCCCCACTGGAGTCTCAGCGTGAGCACCGCCCCCGATCTCGTCCTCCTCAACGGCAGCGTCTGGACCGCCGGACCGGCCCGCACCCGCGCCTCGGCCCTCGCGGTCACCGGCGACCGGATCAGCGCGGTCGGCAGCGACCGCGAGATACGCGAGCTGGCCGGGCCCCACAGCGAAGTGGTCGATCTGGAGGGGCGGTTCGCGCTCCCCGGGTTCACCGATGCGCATGTGCACCCGGTGATCGCGGGCATCGGGATGCTCGGCTGCGACCTGTCCGATGCGCGGGACGCGGACGCGTACCGCAGGATCATCCGCTCGTACGCGGACGCACATCCGGAGGAGGAGTGGATCGTCGGCAGCGGCTGGTCGTTCGACGCGTTCCCGGGCGGGCTGCCGCCGCGCGGGCTGCTGGACGAGGTGGTGCCGGACCGGCCCGCGTACTTCCCGGTGCGGGACGGGCACTCCGCGTGGGCCAACGCCCGCGCGCTCGCCCTGGCCGGCGTCGCCCGCAACACCCCGGACCCGGCCGACGGCCGTATCGAACGCGATCCGGACGGCGAGCCGACCGGTGTGCTGCACGAGGGCGCCATGGGACTGGTCGGCGACAGAACCCCGCCGGTCTCCGCCGCCCGGGCCCGCGCCGGACTCCTCGCCGCTCAGGCGCACCTCCACTCCCTCGGCATCACCGGCTGGCAGGACGCTCTGGTCGGCGCGTACGGCGGCTTCCCCGACCCGCTCGATGCCTACCTCGCCGCCGACGCCGACGGCTCGCTCACCGCACGCGTCCGCGGCGCCCTCTGGTGGGACCGAGAGGCCGGCCTGGAGCAGATCGAGTCGCTGCTCGCACGGCGGGCGAAGGCGGCCGCGCAGGGCGGGCGGCGGTTCACCGCGGGCAGCGTGAAGATCATGCAGGACGGGGTGGTGGAGAACTTCTCCGCCGCCATGCTGGAGCCCTACCTGGACTCCTGCGGCTGCCCCGGCGACAACTGCGGACTGTCCATGGTCGATCCGGCACTGCTCCGTGAGGCCGCGGTCAGTCTGGACGCCGAAGGGTTCCAGATCCACTTCCACGCTCTCGGCGACCGTGCCGTCCGCGAGGCCCTGGACTCACTGGAAGCCGCCGTCGCCGCCAACGGCCACACCGGCAACCGGCACCACCTGGCCCACCTCCAAGTCGTCCACCCCGATGACATCCCGCGCTTTCGCACCCTGCGCGCCACCGCCAACATCCAGCCGCTGTGGGCCGCCCACGAACCTGCCATGGACGACCTCACGCTGCCCTTCCTGGGCGCGGAGCGCGGCGCCCTCCAGTACCCCTTCGGCGCACTTCACGCGGCGGGCGCGGTGCTCGCGGCCGGCAGCGACTGGTTCGTCTCCAGCCCCGACCCGATGCACGGTATCCACGTCGCCGTGAACCGCCAGGTCTGGCCGGAGGAGCTGGGCGAGCCCGAACCACGTCCCCCGTTCCTGCCGCACCAGCGCCTCACCCTCACCGACGCGCTTGCCGCGTACACGGCAGGTTCGGCCTGGGTGAACCACCAGGACGAGGCCGGCGTCCTCGCCACCGGGCGGCTCGCGGACATCGCGGTCCTGGACCGGGACCCGTTCGCCGTCGACCCGCGGGAGCTGCACGGAATCCGCTGTGTGCGGACGTACGTGGGCGGCGCCCAGGTGCATGTCGCGGACTGAGACGGGGTGCCGTGCGGTGGCCCACAGCCGGTTCGTGATCCAGGTCGCGGGCCGGGGTCCGGGGTCGGCTCCGGGCCCGTGCCCCCGGCGCGGGCCGGGGCCAGGGCCTCGATCGCGGATCTCGTCGATCGCATCTGAGCAGGTCACAGGCCTGGGTGGACCACTTGGCCGCTCCTGCGGATGCGGAAACGGGCCGCACGCGTGAATCTGGCGATGTCAGGAGGTTCACGATGCGTTCCGGTTCGACAACTCTCCGTTCCGCAGGGGTCGCCGCCGTGCTCGCCCTGGCGGCGCCGTGCACGGCGGCCCTCGCGGACGACTCCGCGCAGGTCGGCATCGCCCCGCCGCGGCCTGCGCCCGGCGGCGGGGTCAAGATCCCCGTGCCGGGCTGCCACGACGGAACGGCGACCGTCACGTCCGAGGCCTTCCTCGCGGACGCCGAAGCCTCCGGCGGGACCGGTCCGGGCACTTCGGAGTACGGACAGACACAGGCCAGGTCCGATACGACGCCGGAGACCTTCGGTGTGAGCCCGGACTGCGGTGACCGGGCGGCAGGACGGCTCGACGCCGTACGTCACCGGCGGGCAGCGTCCCCCGAGGCACGGGCCGGCGGGGCGCACGAGGCACCCGTGCCCCCCGTCCGCGGGGGCGGCGGCACCGCCGCACCGGCCGCGGCCGACGGTCCCGCCCACCACAAGGACACCGGCCCCGGCAGGACGCACACCGTGGTCGGCCTGGTGCTCGCCGGCGCCGCGGCCGTCGCAGTCGCGGTGCGCAGCACCCGCCGCCGTCGTACGGGAGCCGAGTGACATGCCCGGCGCCGAACAGCGCCCGGCGGGCGCCGGCCGACTGCTCACCGGAGTGGCCTGGGCGCTCCTGCTGATCGGCCTGTGCATCTGGGGAAGGGACATCACCGCCGGCCCCGCCGGGAACTCCGCGCCCACCACCGGTGACGTGGCCGCGGTCGGCCGCCCGCCGGGGGTCGCCATGCCCCGTGCGCACACGCCGCTGAAGCCCGTGATGCCGAGCCGGGTGGAGGTCCCCGCCCTCGGTATCACGGCCCGGGTGGTCCCGCGCGGCCTCGACGCGAGGGGCGCGGTCGACCCGCCGCCCTACGGTATGGCCCGCAGCGTGGGCTGGTTCGAGCACGGCACCCGGCCGGGTGCGCGCGGTGCCGCCCTGCTCGTGGGGCGTGTGGACACCCGGACCGAGCCTGCGGCCTTCCACGGGCTCAGCGCCGCGCGCCCGGGCCAGAAGATCCGGGTGGCGAGGACCGACGGGTCGGTCGCCGAGTTCACCATCGAGGACGTCCACGTCTTCGACCGGGACCGGTTCGACGCGCGGAAGCTCTACGGAGGGCCGACCGGCGGGCGTGCGGAGCTGCGGCTGATCACCTGTGACGGATCGTCCGACCGCCCGCGGGACGGTTTCACCGCGCATGTGGTCGTCTCGGCCTATCTCAGCGGGGCCTCCAAGGCGTGAGCCTCGGGTGTCGGGCTGCCCGTCACAGGATGTCCACGAACGACGGGCACGCCTCGTGGCATGTCGAGGGCGTGTGCCAGGATGGATTGACCCGCCTTGTCGGGAAAGCCTGGGGGGCGGACTCCAGCACAGTGCACCAAGGGGGAGTGGATGTACCGCAGTTTGTTCGTCCGGCATGCCCGGGCGGGCTTCGGTCTGGCGGCCACGGGGGCGGTGCTGCTGCTGGCGGGCTGTTCCTCCGGCGATGACGGGGACAAGCAGCCGACGATGAGCCAGCAGCCCAAGGCGCAGGATCCGTACTGGGTGAACCCCGACGGGAAGGCTGCCCAGCAGGTCGCCGCCTATCGCGAGGACGGCGCCGAGAAGAACGCCGACCTGATCATGAAGATCGCCGAGCAGCCGGTCGGCGAGTGGATCGGCCCGGACAACCCGGAGGCCGAGGCCAAGGGCTTCACCGAGGCCGCGGCGAAGGCCGACCGCGACGCGCTGCTGGTGCTGTACAACATTCCGCACCGTGACTGCGGACAGTTCTCCAAGGGCGGCGCGGCCGACGGCAACGCCTACCGGGAGTGGGTCGACAAGGTCGCCAAAGGCATAGGCGACCGGCGGGCCACCGTCGTCCTGGAGCCGGATGCCGTCCTTCACCTGGTCGACGGCTGCACCCCGGACGAGTTCCACGAGGAGCGCTACGACCTGCTCAAGGGCGCCATCCAGCGGCTCAAGCAGCAGCCCGCGACCAAGGTGTACCTCGATGCGGGCAACGCCGGCTGGTCACAGCCCGATTCGCTCTTCGAGCCGCTCCAGTGGGCCGGCATCGACAAGGCCGACGGCTTCGCGGTGAACGTCTCCAACTTCCAGACCACCGCCGCCAGCAAGGACTTCGGCCGCAAGCTCTCGGCGAAGGTCGGCAACAAGCACTTCGTGATCGACACCAGCCGCAACGGCAACGGCCCGTACACGCAGGGCGATCCGAAGGAGAACTGGTGCAACCCGCCGGGCCGCGCGCTCGGTGAGCGTCCCACGACCAAGACCGGCGATCCGCTGGTCGACGGCTATCTGTGGATCAAGCGGCCCGGGGAGTCGGACGGGGACTGCAAGGGCGGCCCGAAGGCGGGCGACTGGTTTCCCGAGTACGCGCTCGAACTGGCCCGCAACACCAAGTAGTTCTCATGGCAGAAGGGGTGCCCCGTCCGGGGGCACCCCTTCCGCAGGTCCGAGGCCTTACGGAACCTCGACCCAGACACCCTGGGACGGGGTGCCCTTGTCGTCCGTCACGAAGAGCATGTACCAACCGGAGGGCACCAGGGCCCGGTTGGCGGGCACGGTGACCTCGATGCCGCCCGCGGTCTTCTTCACCTCCAGCGCGACGGAGCGCTGGTCGACGTCGGTGACATGGGTGACCGCGCTGGGCCGCATCAGCTTCGCGGTCTTCACCGCGTTCGCGCTCTGGACCTTGAAGGTGCCCGACCCGCCCCGCTCGATGCGCTTGGGGCCGCCGGTCACCTCCGGCTTGGTGTCCCGGTAGAGATAGGGCGGGGTGTAGATCTCGATGCGCTGCTCGAAGACGCCCGGCTTGGTGTTGGCGGCGTCCTGGAACAGCGAGTCCGAGCCGAAGATCATGACACGGCCGTCGGGCAGCAGCACCGAACCCGAGTGGTAGTTGCGCCCGACCTGCGGGTCGGCGACCCGCTTGTACGTGCCGGTCTTCGGGTCGTACGTACGTGCCTCGAGCACGTTGGAGCCGCCGCGCCCGCGGTAGTCCTCGGAGCCGCCGGTGACCAGGACCGAGTCGTCGGGCAGCAGCGAGGCGCTCGGGTAGCGGGTGCCCTTGTCCAGGGTTGCGCCGTCCTTGAAGCGGGGGCTGGGGTCCTTGAGGTCGACCAGGCGGGACTTCTTGCTGGACTTCTCCGACTCGCCGACCCCGCCACCGCCGATGACCATGAACCTCTGGTCCTGCGCGGGCGGCAGCATCACCGTCGCGGAGGTCTCCATCTGGTCGGGGTCGCTGAGGCCGGGGATCTTGCGGAACTTGTTGGTGTCCAGGTCCCAGACGCCCGGGTCACGGCCGACGTCGGCGGGCCCGTACCCGGCGTTGGAGCCGGAGTAGAAGAGCTTGCCGTTGTCCATCAGGAAGATCGCCGGGTAGGTGGGGAACTTCCTGATGATCCCGGTGTACTCCCACTTCTTGGTCTCCGGGTCGTAGATCTCGTCCTTGCCCGGGACGATCTGCCCGATCTCGTCGAGGCCGGACAGGGACAGGACCCGGCCGTCCTCGAGGGTGGTGAGCGTCGGGTACCAGCGGGCCTCGTTCATCGGGTCGACGGTGATGTACTTCTCCGCGACCGGGTCGAACTCGTAGGCCTCCTTGATGCCCTGGAAGTCCTTCTTGTCGAGGGCGAGCTTCTGCGCGATGCCGTAGACGTTGCGGGCGTCGGTGCCCTTGAGGCCCTGCACCCGGTAGTTGTCCTCGGTGCCCGTCTCGTACTTCTTGCCGGACTTCTCGGCCTCCACATAGATGCGGCCGAGACCCGGGTCGTTGCGCAGGAACTTGCCCGTCGCCGGGTCGAAGACCTTCTTCGCCTTCTCGACCAGGACCGGGTCCTTGGAGACGAAGGTCTTGCCGTTGCCCTTGCCGGTGAACTTGGTGCCCGCTGGCAGCGTCTTCGGCGCGTCCGGGTCCTCGTTGTGGACGACCATCAGGCCGCCGGCCTTGGTGGCGTCGCCCTTGAGCTTCTCGTACCGCTTGGTGCCGCCCGCGACCAGCAGCTTGCCGTCGGGCAGCTGGGTGTGCCCGGCACAGAACATGTCCTTGGGCGTGGGGATCTTCTTGAAGGTGTCGGTCTTCGGGTCCCACAGCACCGACTCGAACTTCTTCGCGTCGAAGTTCTTCTGGTTGTTCCCGGAGCCGGCGATCAGCAGCACCTTGCCGGTGTGCAGCAGGGCGGCATGGATGGAGTTGATCTTGAAATCGGCCGGGACGTCGAGGTAGTCCCAGTGGCCGTTCGCCGCCTTGTACTCCGGCTTGTTGATCTTGTACTCGTGGTACTGCTCCGAGCCGAACCGCCACATGGCGGGCCCGTTGAATCCCGCCACCGCCACGACGACCGCCGCGCCTATGGCTATTCGGCGCGCGCGGTTCCTGCGGTGGTTCGGCCGCGCGGGCATCGTGCTCATTTCTTACGTCCCCCAAGGGCGATCTGCATGGTCTGGTCGGTGGCTGCGAAGTGGGGCCTCGGCTGCGGTACATGGGCCTGCTCCGGCCCCGAGTCCGTACCCGGTCCCGTCGGCGGCTGTCCGCCCGCGCGCCGCCGGCCGCGCTTCTTCTTTTTCTTCTCCGCGGCGATGCCGTGGCGCCAGGCGAAGATGGGCGCCGCCGTGATCAGCAGGGCCAGCGTGGCCCAGGTGATCATCGCGGGATGGTCGTGTCCGAGGAAGAAGGACGAGACGAGAGAGCCGCCGAAGACCAGGATGAAGAAGAGGTGGATCCTGAAGGTGCCGAAGAGGGTGTCCGGGCTGGACGAGTCGCCCTTGGGGGTCACCACGAACTTGCTCTTGCGGCGCAGTGCTGCATCCATCAGCGAGCGGGCGTAGATCGGCGCGGAGAGCGCCGACATCACCATGCCGGCGAGGCCGCCGGAGCCCTCCGGCTCGTGCGGCGAGACATTGTGGCGGCGGTTCCAGATGTAGAGGCCGATCTGCAGCGCCGAGGCGTTGCCGTACAGCATCATCCAGATCGCCGGGTCGATCTGCACACCCGAGGCGCCCATGCCCAGGAACAGCGCACAGCTCAGCGCGGCCAGAATCCAGTTGAGCGCGGACATCGGGTAGAAGATGATCATCATCGTGTAGTTGAAGAGCTTGCCGGGCGGCAGCGTGCCGAAGCCCTTCCAGTACTGCGTGAGGATCGTCTCGTAGGTGCCGCGGGACCAGCGCAGCTGCTGGGTGAAGAAGTCGGTCCACGCGGACGGGCCCTCACCGACGGCCAGCACGTCCGGGGTGTAGACCGAGCGCCACTTGTTGCCGGTGGCCGGGTTCTTGGTCCGGTGCATCTCGAAGCCCGTGGCCATGTCCTCGGTGATCGAGTCGTACAGACCGCCGATCTGCTTGATGGCCTTGATGCGTACGGCGTTGGAGGTGCCGACGAACATCGGGGCGCCGTAGCGGTTGCCCGCGCGCTGGATCAGGGCGTGGAAGAGGAACTGCTGGGACTCGGCGGCCTTGGTGACGAAGGTGTCGTAGTTGCCGTAGACCTGCGGGCCGATGACGAAGCCGACGTCCGGGTCGCGGAAGTAGCCGAGCATCCGCTCCAGATAGTTGGGCAGCGGGACGTGGTCGGTGTCGACGGAGGCGAAGAAGTCGTAGTCGCCGCCGTGCGCCTCGAGCCAGGCGTTGTAGTTGCCGTGCTTGGTCTTGGCGCGGTGGGCGCCCTTGGCCTGGTTCCACTTCGCTATGCCCTTGCGGGAGAAGTGGTGGACGCCGAGCCGGGCGCAGACCTCCTTGACGGCAGGGTCGTCGCCCTCGTCGAGCAGCCAGACGTGCATCAGCCCGCGGTGGCGTATCTTCACGGCCGCCTCCAGGGTCTTCGTCACCATCTCCAGGGGCTCCTTGCCCGGGACGAAGGAGGTGAGGAAGGCGACCCTGGTGCCGGACTCGGGCACCACGGGGACCGGGTCACGCGCCACCAGCGTCGCG
Organism: Streptomyces sp. NBC_00390; assembly: GCF_036057275.1. Taxonomy (NCBI): domain Bacteria; kingdom Bacillati; phylum Actinomycetota; class Actinomycetes; order Kitasatosporales; family Streptomycetaceae; genus Streptomyces; species Streptomyces sp. NBC_00390. The sequence goes on from NZ_CP107945.1 coordinate 5,380,516, forward strand.
TGCGCGTTCGACAGCACGTTCATCGTCCGGAAGAGCTCGATCAGCCCGATGGAGACGAGCATGACAATGTCGAGGATGAGCAGCGTGTCGTTCTTCAGGTTGGGGTCGCGCTCGGTCCAGTGCTGAGGCTGCATCAGCCAGGCGAACAGGCCCAGCGACACCAGCGGGGCGGCGCCCAGCAGGAGGGCGGCCCGGATGCGGTGGGGCTCCTGCGAGAGCAGGGAGCGGTACTGCACCTTGTAGGGCCGGGTCGGGTCCGGCTGGGTAAGGGGACCGGCAAGCCGGCTGTAGTGCTCGTAGTCGTACCGCGGAAGCGCCTTCTTGGGGCGCAGTCGGGCGCCGGCCGCGCGCAGATGCGCGGGGATCCGGAGCTGCGTGGTCCGCGAAGGGTCGTTCGGCTGCCCGGCGCCGTCTGGCGTCGACGTCATGATTCATCCCCCCGCACGCATGCTGTCTGCGTGTTGTGGTCGGTCGTGTCCGCGTCCGGGCCGGGGTCCCCTATACCGGCCGTCCCGAACGTGTCAGTGGAGGCTGTCCACAGTCAGTGAAGACAGGAAACAGTCACCTTTCGGTTGCATGATGCCCGTTGTGTGTTCGATCTGTGAACGGGGGGTCCGGCCCTCGGTCACCGCAACGGAATCGACCGCTCCATCGCCCTCCAACTGGGCAAACCGGACGCCTGGTTGGCGTGACCGGCTTCAGGATAGGTTGTCCGACCCCCGCCTTGATCGCAAGGGTGAAACGGGAGGGTAGCCGGTCATATGCACGAATTGAGGCCGTGTGTGCGAGGGCTGCGAGCGAGCGTGTTCATCTGGCCGAAAAGTGCTGTGAAGCGATCGAAGCCCCCTCACTCGCCGTGAGGGGGCTTCGATCTTGCGTGCGCCGCCAGGGACTCGAACCCCGGACCCGCTGATTAAGAGTCAGCTGCTCTAACCAACTGAGCTAGCGGCGCCTGCTGACCTGGAGAACTCTACCCGACGGCCGGGAGTGCTCCCGACCATTTCCCTCCCGGGCGGTGTCGGTCTTCGGCCTGTCGAATCATCTTTTAGTGTCATTGATCGGTCAAAATGCATTTTATTCATCAGGTTGGGACACTGACGTCCATGAAACATCGTCAGAAGATCTTGCCGAGTGCGGAGGGACGACGACATGGCTGTGCCGGCGTTCGAGGAGTACCAGCCGACGGGTGACTGTGACTGCGCCGGATGCGCCCAGCAGCGTCGCATTCTCGCCGCCGGAGGGCATCCGGCGGCGCACGGCTGCCGACGTGCACTCGTGCTGCTGACCGCCGCGGGAGTGGTGCTGGGCGGCAGCGGTGGGGCGGCCGGGGCCGTCGAGAACCCCCCGGGCACCGGTCCGGCCGCCGGTGGCGCGGCGGCCCGTACGGCAGGTGCGCGCACCGCCGACGGCCCGGAGCCCGCGACCGAACAGGGCACCGCCGGACCGCTGCACGGTCCGGCGGGTCTGCCGGCCGCCGCCGGGACCCCGCTGCGCCGGCTCAGCCGGGCAGACATCATCGACCGGGCCAAGCGGTGGGTGAACGCGAAGGTGCCGTACAGCATGTCGAAGTACTGGAGCGACGGCTATCGCCAGGACTGCTCCGGCTATGTGTCGATGGCCTGGAATCTCGTGGGCAACGAGTGGACGGGCAGCCTCGCGCAGTTCGGCCACCGGATCCTGCGCGAGGAACTCGAACCCGGCGACATCCTGCTGTTCCACAACCCGGACGATCCGACCACCGGCTCGCACGTGACGATCTTCGGCGGCTGGACCGACTACACGCACACCCACTACATGGCCTACGAGCAGACGAAGCCGCGCACCCGGGTGAGGGCGACGCCGATGGCCTACTGGACCAACTCGGCCGGTTATGTGGCCTATCGCTACAAGGGCCTGGCGACCGGGACCTCCGGCAGCGAGGCGCCACCGGAGAAGGTCACCGCACCGCCTCCCGCTCCCGCCCCCGTTCCGGGTGTGGCGCCTGTCCCTGTTCCGGGTGTGGCTCCCGCCCCCGTTCCGGGTGTGGCGCCTGTCCCTGTTCCGGGTGTGACCCTCGCCCCCTTCCCGGGTCTCCCGGCGTTCGGGCCCGGGGCGAACAACGCACACATCACCCGGCTGGGCGAGCTGCTCATCGGCCGTGGCGGCAAGCGGTTCTACACGGAAGGTCCCGGGCCGCTGTGGGGTGAGGCGGACCGCCAGGCGATCGCGGCCTTCCAGCTCGCCCAGGGCTGGCGCGGCTCCGAGGCCGACGGGCTGCCCGGGCCCGGCACCTGGCAGCTGCTGGTGAGCGGCACGGGCAGGAACATCCCGGCGGCCGCAACGCCCGTCACCACGCCCGGTGCTGCGCCTGTCACCGCGCCCGTCCCGACGCCTGTCACCGCGCCGGCCACCGCGTCCGGTGCTGTGTCGGCCTCCGCGCCCGCCACCGCGCCCGGTGCTGCGCCCGTTGCTCCGTCCGGTACTCGGCCCGGCACTCGCGCGAGTACTCCACCCGGTGCCGAGGTGCCCGCCTTCCCGGGGCGCGACCACTTTCGGCCCGGCAGGTCCGGCGCACACCTCACCCAGCTCCGACAGCGGCTGGCCGAGCGCGGCCACGGCACGTACGACACCTCCCTCCCCTCACCACAGTGGGACGAGGCGGACCGGCGCAATGTGCAGGCGTTCCAGCTCGCGCAGGGCTGGCGCGGCGGCGAGGCCGACGGCTATCCGGGTCCGGTGACCTGGCGGCGGCTCTTCTCCTGATGCTTCTTCTCCCGACAGAACAGCAATGACCCAGCAGTGCGATCAGCTAAGGCGGCAGGCATGAACACCACGATGTCGGAGCAGCCGGAGGGCGGCATGCCGTCCGAGACCACGCGGCGCCAACCGATCATCGCAGCCGAGACGACGACGGAAATCCCGGTGCATCTGCTGTTCCGGGACGACAACGGCCCGCTCCTTCGGCCGTCCGTCGTGGCGCGCCGTCAGGGCACCGGCGAGCAGCCCAAGGTCACCGGCCGCACGCTGCCCCCGCGCCTGCCGGCCGCCCCGGTCAGGTCCACGCCGCCCTGTGACCCGGACCTGGTCGAACGCCCCGGTCCCGCGCTGTCCGGCTGGACCGCCCTGGTCGCGGGCAGTTGCTCGGTCGCGGGGATCGTAGCGGTGCTCTGGGGCACCGGCGCCGTGCCGGTCCCGGTCGCGGCGCTCTTCGGGCTGACCCCACCGCACCCCTTCCACGGCATCGGCTTCGGGCTGTGTGCGCTGCTCGCGCTCGGGGTGCTGCTCGCGCTGTTCGCGTTCGGCGGCCTGGCGCGCGGCCGGGTCGGCCATGCCTGGGTGCTGATGCTGTGCGGCGACTACCAGGGGAGTGTGCGGCGTACGGGACTGGTGTGGGTGAGTCCGCTCGTGCTGCGCCGCCGGATCGACGTACGGCTGCGGCACTGGCGCAGCGAGCCGATCGCGGCCGTCGACGCGCACGGCACGGCGCTGCGGGTGGCGGTGCTCGTGGTGTGGCGGGTCACGGACACCGCGCGCGCGGCGCTCGGGATGGAGAACCACGAGCAGTATCTGGGCGAGCAGGTGGAGGCGTCGCTGACGCGGGTGCTCTCGCACCTGCCGCCGGAGGGGACCGTCTCGACGCTGCGCAATGCCGACGCCTTCGGTGACGCGCTGACCCGGATGCTCGCGGCCGAGTGCGCGCCGGTGGGGCTCGAGGTGTTCTCGGCCCAGCCGACGTCCATCGAGTACGAGCCCGAGGTGGCCGCGGCGCTGCAGCGGGAGCGGATCGCGGCCATCGACGCCCGCCACCGGGACACCGTGCTGACCTCGGTCGTGGACGCGGTGGACGACACGGTCGGCCGGCTGACCCAGCGGGGGCTCGTGGAGCTGGACGACTACGAGCGCAAGGCACTGGTCAAGGATCTGACCGTCGCCTTCTACACGGGCCGGGCGGGTGCCGTGGAGGCACCGTGATTGGTCTGGACATGATGAACTCGCGTCAATACATTGGAACTTGGTCTAGACCTGAATGAGTGCCGCCTCCAATCCCCGATCGGCAACGGGTGGCACCGCACCACCGCACGCGTGCAGCACGGAAAGGAACTCCCCCACGTTCTCCTGGAGCGAAGCATGCGAAAGAAGATAGGTGCGGCCGTGGTCGGCCTCGCCGTGACGGGCGCCACCCTGCTCGCCACCGGCAGCGCCAGCAGCCACGGCTACACCGACTCGCCCATCAGCCGCCAGAAACTCTGTGCCAACCGCACCGTCGCCGACTGCGGCGAGATCATCTGGGAACCCCAGAGCGTCGAAGGCCTCAAGGGCTTCCCGGCGGCGGGCCCGGCCGACGGAACGATCTGCGCCGGTGGCAACAGCCGCTTCGCGCAGCTCGACGACCCGCGCGGCGGCACCTGGCCCACCACCAAGGTCTCGTCGGGGCAGAACTACACCTTCCGGTGGCAGTTCACCGCCATGCACTCGACGACCGACTTCAAGTACTACATCACCAGGAACGGCTGGAACCCGAGCCAGAAGCTCACCCGCGCCGCCCTCGAATCGCAGCCGTTCCTGACGATTCCGTACGGAGGCCAGCGCCCGCCGTCCACGCTCAGCCACTCCGGGACGCTGCCGTCGAAGTCCGGCCGCCATCTGATCCTGGCGGTCTGGACCGTGCACGACACCGGCAACGCCTTCTACGCCTGTTCGGACGTCCAGTTCTGACAGGCCCGCCAACCCCCCACCCGCCGCGGGCCTGAGCCGGCCCGCGGTACGGGGGGTGCGGGCACGGCCGCCTGGGGGAGCGGCCGGCCGGTCACGAGGTAGGCCCAGCCCTACCCTCTCCCGGCCCGCTGGGCCCATGGTCCACGCGCCGGGCCGCCGCCTACGGTGTGCCGCATGACCGTCGTCGTACGCAATCCCTGGCAGGCCCTGGCCCGAAGCGGTTTTCTGCGCGGCGTCTGGCCCTGGCGCTCGGCCGGCTACCTCGCGAGCAGCGTGCTCACCGGGCTTCCCGCCCTGGTCGCTCTCGTCGTGCTCGCCGGGTTCTCCCTCGTGCTCGTCGGCCTGCCGCTCCTGGTGCTCGGTGGTGTGTCTCTTGCCGTGGTCGAGCGACGGCGGCTGGGGATGGCCGACGCCGAGCCCGCGCCGAGCCCCCACCGCACCCCCGCCGAACCAGGCCTCGCCGCCTGGCTGCGGCTTCGGCTCGCGGAGCAGGCGACCTGGCGGGAGTTCGCGTACGGGCTGCTGCACGCCCTTGTGCTGTGGCCGCTCGACCTGCTGGCCGTGGGCGTCGCGATCGGGCTGCCGCTCGGGATGGCCGCCGCCCCTCTCCAGCTCGCCCTCGACGGCCATGAGGCGCGGGTCGTCAAGACGGTTTTGGTCACCGGCTACCCGCAGGCGTTCGCCGCCGCGGCCGCCGGGGCCGTGCTCCTCGCCGTACTGCTGTATCCGCTGGCCGCCCTGGCCGGCGCTCGTGCCCAGCTGACCAGGCTGCTGCTCGCGCCGCGCGAGGGGGAACTGCGGGACCGGCTGACGGAGGTGACCCGCTCGCGGGCCCGGCTCGTCGCCGCGTTCGAGGCGGAACGGCGGCGCATCGAAAGGGACTTGCACGACGGAGCACAGCAGCGGCTGGTCGCCCTCACCATGACGCTCGGCCTCGCGCGCCTGGACGCCCCGGCGGGACCGCAGGCCGACCGGCTCGAGGCCGCACACGGCGAGGCCGGGCGCGTGCTGACCGAACTGCGCGAGCTCATCCACGGAATCCATCCCCAGGTGCTCTCCGACTACGGGCTCGGCGCCGCGCTCGCCGACGCCGCCGACCGGTCGCCCGTGCCCGTGGAAGCCGACCTCCGGCTCCCCCGTCTCGACCGGTCCGTCGAGACCGCCGCGTACTTCGCGGTGAACGAGGCGCTCGCGAACGCCGCCAAGCACAGCGGGGCGGACCGGATCCGGCTCGATGGCCGGTACGAGGACGGGCTGCTGTTCATCGAGGTCCGGGACGACGGCCGGGGCGGCGCCGCCGCGGCCAAGGGCACCGGACTGACCGGACTGGCCGACCGGCTCGCCGTACTCGATGGGACACTGACGATCACCAGCCCGACCGGCGGGCCGACGTCGCTGCGAGTGGAGATCCCTTGCCGAGCTCTCTGCGGATAGTCCTGGCCGAGGACAGCGTGCTGCTGCGGGAAGGGCTCATCGGCCTGCTGACCCGCTTCGGCCATGAGACGGTCGCCGCGGTCGGCGACGCGGACGCGCTGAAGGACGCGGTCACCGCCCACGACCCGGACATCGTCGTCACCGACGTACGCATGCCGCCCGGCTTCCAGGACGAAGGGCTGCGTGCCGCCGTCGCCCTGCGCACCGAGCGTCCCGCGCTGCCGGTCCTGGTGCTCAGCCAGTACGTGCAGCGGACCTACGCCGGCGAACTTCTGGACACCGGCGACGGCACCGGGGTCGGCTATCTGCTCAAGGACCGTGTCGGCCAGATCGAGGAGTTCATCGACGCCCTGGCCCGGGTCGCGGCGGGCGGTACGGTCGTCGACCCCGAAGTCGTACGTCAGTTGCTGCGCCGCCGCCGCGATCCGCTGCAGGCGCTGACCCCGCGCGAGCGCGAGGTGCTCGCCCTGGTCGCCGAGGGCCGGTCGAACGCGGCGATCGCCCGGCACCTCGTGATCAGCGAGGCGGCCGTGGGCAAGCACATCGGCAACATCCTGGGGAAGCTCGACCTCCCCCCGGCCGAGGACACCCACCGCCGGGTCCTGGCCGTTCTCGCCTATCTCCGCTGAGCGTCTCCCGCGTGCGCCGGTCGGAGAAAATTCACCCGCTGCTCGTGACGCGAAGACTGTGCAGGACGCGCGTATAGCGGGACTCTGGATCCGCCCGTGGACCGGCCACGTGGCGCGCACCAACTCCCGTCCTACGTACGGAGGTTCTGTATGCGTCGCCGTTCTGCCCTTCCGCTCGCCGCCCTCGCGCTGGCTCTGCCCGCCGCCCTGATCCCCGCGGGGGCCGCCTCGGCCGCTCCCGCCGACAAACCCCAGGTCCTCAGCTCCTGGACGCAGACCAGCGCATCCAGCTACAACGCCTGGGCCGCCGCCCGGGCCAACCAGGGCGCCTGGAGCGCCTACGGCTTCGACTGGTCCACGGACTACTGCTCCTCCTCGCCGGACAACCCCTTCGGCTTTCCTTTTCAGATGTCATGCGCACGCCATGACTTCGGATACCGGAACTACAAGGCAGCCGGCACGTTCAGCGCCAACAAGGCGAGACTCGACTCGGCGTTCTACGAGGATCTGAAGCGCGTGTGCGCCCGCTACTCGGGAGCCGCGCGTACCTCCTGCAACGGCACGGCATGGACGTACTACCAGGCCGTGTCGATCTTCGGGTACAAGGCCCCGGTGGAAACGCCGGCCGCCTGACGCGCGCATGAGAGGCCCCTCGCCGAAACGAGGGGCCTCTCATGAGGTGGTGCGCCGCCAGGGACTCGAACCCCGGACCCGCTGATTAAGAGTCAGCTGCTCTAACCAACTGAGCTAGCGGCGCGGGCTGCCGTTCACGCCGCCTTCGGCGGCTGACGACGAAAGTAATACTACCCGGTCCCGAGGAGTGCTCCGGACCCCCCGCCCCGCCACCTGCCGACCCGCCCCCAGAGCCCTTCTTCCGGATCCTGCCGGGCTCACGTGCCCCGGCATCGGACCCGCCCACTGATCCGGCCCGGCCCGGAAGAAACGCCCTAGATCGCCAGGGAAAGGACCACCGGAGCCGCTCTGCGGTTCAGCGTGTCCGCCGCCGCGCGCAGCCGGTGCGCATGCTCGATCGGCAGCGACAGTGCCAGGCAGCCCACCGCCGAGCCCGCCGTCAGCGGCACCGCCGCGCAGACCGTGCCCACCGCGTACTCCTGCAGGTCCAGGACGGGGACGGTCGGCGGCTGTGCGTCCAGCTTGGAGAACAGGAGCTTCTCGCTGGTGATCGTCCGGGAGGTGAGCCGGGCGATCCTGTGCCGGGACAGATGGTCCCGCCGCCCGTTCACGTCGAGCTGGGTCAGCAGGCACTTGCCGACCGCGCTGGCGTGCGCCGCGGAGCGGAAGTCCACCCACTCGTTGACCTTCGGTGTGCGCGGGCCGTCGGCGAACTGCGTGATCTTGACCTCGCCGTCGATGTACCGGCTGATGTAGACGGCCGCGCCCACCGAGTCGCGCAGCTCGGTGAGGGTGTCCTGGAGCTTGGCCTCCAGGGCCTGCTGGCGGGAGGCCCCCGAGCCGAGCAGGACCAGTGAGTCACCGATCACATAGGCGCCGTCGGCGACCTGCTCCACGTACCCCTCGCGGCGCAGCATGGACAGCATGGGAGCCAGATGACCGGTCGGCAGACCGGTCTCGCGTGCGATCTGGACATCGGTGACACCGCCACCGTGCTTGGAGACCGTCTCCAGGACGCGCAAGACGTATTGCACCGAGTGGAACGGCGCGGTCGGCTCGGGCTTCAGCGCCACGGTTTCCCCCTACCAGGTTAGGACCGCAAGCTTCCGTACCACGATAGCGGTCAAGAGCCGTTTGGGGGGCGGCTGTTGGCGTAAATGATGCGGTGCCCCAGCCGCATACGCTGGGGCGCATCACGCTGGCATATGCCACGGACATTCCTACCCGAAAGAGTGAGAGGTCAGAGCACCGCACCGAGAAACTCGCGGGTACGCGTCTGCTCCGGCTCGGAGAAGATTTTCTCCGGCGGACCCGATTCGATCACCTTGCCGGAGTCGAACATCAGCACCTCGTCGGAGATGTCCCGGGCGAAGTTCATCTCGTGCGTGACACACAGCATGGTGATGTCCGTCGAACGCGCGATGTCCCGCAGGACGTCCAGCACACCGGCCACCAGCTCGGGGTCGAGCGCCGAGGTCACCTCGTCCAGCAGCAGCACCTGCGGCCGCATCGCCAGCGCGCGGGCGATCGCCACCCGCTGCTGCTGCCCGCCCGACAGCTGGGTCGGCCGGGCGTCGCAGCGGTCGCCGAGGCCCACCATCTCCAGCAGCTCCCTGGCACGCTCCTCGGCCTCGTCACGGGACAGGCCGAGGACCCGTACCGGGGCCTCGGTGATGTTGCGCAGCACGCTCATGTTGGGGAACAGGTTGAACTGCTGGAAGACCATTCCGATCTTCTTGCGCGCCTCGCGCCGCTCCTTCTCGGGCGCCGGGTGGAGCCGGTGCCCGTTGACCTGGATCGTGCCCTCGTCGGGGGACGTCAGGGTCATCAGCAGCCGCAGGATGGTGGTCTTGCCGGATCCGGACGGGCCGATCAGCGTGACGTGCTTGCCGGGCCGGACCGAGAAGCACAGGTCGTCCAGGACGGTGGTGTCGCCGAACCGCTTGGTGACGTTCTCGAAGCGGATCAGCGGGGTCTTCGTGTCAGCGGACAAGGCGGCGCTCCAGGGTTCGTACGAGCAGGGAAGCCGGACAGGCGATGAGGACGAAGGCGATGCCGACCACCGTCAGCGGCTCGGTGTACTGGAAGGTCGAGGCGCTCTCCAGCCGGGACAGCTGCAGCATCTCCAGCACACCGATCGCGGCGAGCAGCGGAGTGTCCTTCAGCATCGCGATGACGTAGTTGCCCAGCGCGGGGGTGATCCGGCGGATCGCCTGCGGCAGGATCACCGCCAGCCAGGTGCGGTGGGCGGGCAGGCTCAGCGCGGTCGCCGCCTCCCACTGACCGGCCGGCACGGCTTCGATACCGGCCCGGTAGACCTGTGCGGTGTACGTCGAGTAGTGCAGCCCGATCGCGATCGTGCCCGTGGTCAGGGCGGAGAACTGGATGCCCCACTCCGGCAGCACGAAGTAGAAGAAGAACAGCTGCACCAGCAGCGGGGTGGTGCGGATGAACTCGGTGAACACGTGCACCGGCCACCGCACGAAGCGGGTCGGCGCGCGGAAGCCGATCGCCCACACCAGGCCGAGCGTGAACGAGATCAGCGAGCCCAGCACCAGTATCTGGAGCGTGAGCAGCACGCCTTCCCAGAAACGCGGCATGAAGTCCGCGACCGCGGACCAGTCCCAGGTCACTTGACCACCACCCCGATGTTGGCCTTGGTCCGGCGCTCCAGCGCCTTCATGGAACGGGTGATGGCGAACGCGATCACGAAGTAGATCACCAGCACGACCGTGTAGATCTGGGCGCTCTCCTGCGTGGCCAGGCGCACCAGATAGGCGGCGAACGACACGTCACCGACTCCCAGCAGCGACACCAGCGCCGTGCCCTTGAGCAGCTCGACCAGCAGATTGCAGAACGAGGGGATCATCTCCGGCACCGCCTGCGGCAGCAGGATCAGCCGCAGCCGCTGCCAGGGCGTGAAGCTCAGTGCGATGCCCGCCTCGCGCTGGGGCGCGGCCACCGAGTTCAGCGCGCCGCGGACGATCTCGGCGCCGTACGCCCCGTAGGACAGGCCGAGCGCGAGGACCGCGGCCCACATCGGGACCAGCTGCCATCCGAGCAGCGGCGGCACCACGAAGAACAGCCAGAACATCAGCACCAGGGCCGAGGTGCCGCGGAAGACCTCCGTGTAGAAGCCCGCGAGGAAGCGGACCGCACGGGAGCGGTGGGTGCGGGCCGTACCCACCGCGAAGGCGACGGTGGCGGCCAGCACCGCGCTGTACACCAGCAGTTGGACGGTGATCCAGATGCCCGGAAGCACCCAGTTCTGCCAGAGTCCGGCTGTCATCGGCACAGCTCCTCGGCAGTGAGCGTGGTCATCTCCTTCTCCGTGAAGCCGAACGGCTTCAGGATGCGGAAGAGTTCGCCGCTCTTCTTCATCTTGTGGATCTCGGCATTGAACGCGTCGCGCAGTTCGGTGTCGGTGGGGCGGAAGGCGAAGCCGCCGCCGTCGATCTTCTTCTCGCCGTCGACGACGGCGGCGAACGCCTCGGTCGCCTCGGCCTTCGCGCTCTTGCGGACCACCTCGCGGGTGGTCAGCGCGGTGCCGGCGAACACGTCGACGCGGCCGGACTCGACCGCGTTCAGCCCTGCGACCTGGTCCTGGAGGATGACGATGTCCTTCTCGGGGTACCCGGCGGCGACCGCATAGTCGATCTCCGCGTAGCCGGTGCCGGTGGCGAACCTCGCCTTGGATTTCACGACGTCCTCGTAGGTGCGCAGATTCTTGGGATTGCCCTTGCGCACGATGAAGGAGTCGAGCATCTGGTACTCGGGGTCGGCGAATATGACCTGCGCGCAGCGCTCCTTGTTGATGTACATCCCGGCCGAGACGACATCGAACTGCTGCGAGTTCAGCCCGGGGATGAGCGAGGCGAAGTCGGTCGCGACCGGCTGGACCTCGTCGATACCGAGCCGCTTGAAGATCACCCGGGCGAGCTCGGGGGCCTCGCCCGTGAACTCGCCCTGCTTGTCGACATAGCCGTACGGCACCTCACCCGCGATGCCGAGCCTCACCGTGCCCTGCGACTTCAGCCGGGCCAGCGCATCACCGGAGGGCACCTTGCTGCAGCCCGCCGCGCCGGTCACGCCCAGAGCGCCGACGGCCGCGGTGCCGAGCAGCATGGTGCGTCTGCTCATCGATCCTCGTTGTCTTGTTCGAACCATGGGCGCGCGGCTACCCGGCCCGGCTCGGGGTATGCGTGGACAATGGCCGACCGATATCTGACCGTTGCCCTCGAGTCGCGCGGCGTCCAGTGCACCGCCCGGCTGCTCACCGACAAGGCTCCGCGCACGTGCGAGGCGGTGTGGCAGGCGCTGCCGCTCGCCGGGGACGTCTATCACGCGAAGTACGCGAGGAACGAGATCTACGCCCTGTTCCCCGCGTTCGCCGCCGAGGAGCCGCCACTGGAGAACCCGACCGTGACACCGATTCCGGGCGACTTGTGCTACTTCACCTTCTCGGACGTCCAGTTGGGCACGGCGTCGTACGGCTACGGCGAGGGGGCCCCGCACCAGGGGCGTTCGACCGTGGTCGACCTGGCTCTGTTCTACGAACGCAACAACCTGCTGCTGAACGGGGATGTGGGGTGGGTGCCGGGGATCGTGTGGGGGACGGTGGTGGAGGGCCTGGACGTGATGGCCGAGGCCTGCCAGGGCCTGTGGCGCAACGGGGCGGCGGGGGAGACGCTGAGCTTCCGCCGGGCCTGAGGGTCCCCTACCTGCCCCTTCCCATGACTGGGGGCACGCCCCGTCCTCAGTCGCCGGACGGGCTGCTTCTGCCGGATGCGCCGGCAGAATGCAGCCCCGCCGGCGTTCGAGGCGCGGGGTCCGGGGCGCGGAGCCCCAGTTCGGGATGGGGTCCCTCCCACAGCGGCCAGGCCGTAGGGGGAGGGCGGGGTGGGGAACACGCCCGCCGCAGGCGCCCGACAGGGGCACGGGCTCGCAGGGCACCCCGCCCGCCGCCCTCGCAGCCGCGGCGCCCGCCGCGGGGAACGGCCCACACCGGGCGTCTACCCCGCCGCCCCCGGCAACCGGGGCACCGGCACCTCCGCAGCACCCGACTCGTACAGGGCGTGCGCCGCCCTCAGCACCAGTCCGTCCGCATGCCGCGGCCCGATCAGCTGCACCCCGACCGGCAGCCCCTCCTCGTCCACACCGCACGGCACCGTCGCCGCCGGCTGCTGCGTCAGGTTGAACGGGTACGTGAACGGGGTCCACCCCGTCCAGCGACCCAGGCCCGAGCCCTCGGGCACCTCCACCCCGGCCGAGAACGCCGTGATCGGCAGCGTAGGGGTGACCAGCAGGTCGTACGACGTGTGGAAGCGGCCCAGCCGCCGCCCCAGGTCCATCCGCGCGTCCACCGCCGCCAGATACTCCAGCGCACTGTGCCGCGCCCCCTCCTCGCAGATCTCGCGCAGCCCCGGGTCCAGCAGCTCGCGCTGCTCCGCGCGCAGATGCTGCACCAGCCGCGCCGCGCCGCTGAACCACAGTGTGTGGAACGCCTCCACCGGGTCGGCGAGATCGGGGTCGGACTCCTCGATGTGCGCGCCGAGCCCGGCCAGCGCCGTCACCGCCCCCCGGACCGCGGCCGCGACCGACGGGCGCACCGCGACCTGGCCGCCGAAGGACGCCGAGTAGCCGATCCGCAGCCCCTTCACGCCCTCGTCGAGGCCCTCGAGCACGCTGCGCGCCGCTCCCAGATGCGACCAGTCCCGCCAGTCCTCACCGCTCATCACGTCCAGCATCAGTGCCGCGTCCGCCGCGTCCCGGGTCATCGGCCCCACATGGGAGAGCGTCCCGAACGGGCTGGAGGGGTACATCGGCACCCGCCCGTACGTCGGCTTCATCCCGAAGATCCCGCAGAACGAGGCCGGAATGCGCACCGAGCCGCCGCCGTCCGTGCCGATCGACACGGCCCCGGCCCCCAGCGCCACGGCCGCCGCGCTGCCGCCGCTCGATCCGCCCGCCGTGCGGGACAGGTCGTAGGGGTTGCGGGTCACCCCGTGCAGCGGTGAGTCGGTGACCCCCTTCCATCCGAACTCGGGTGTCGTCGTGCGGCCCACGAACACCGCGCCGTGCGCCCTCAGCCGGGCCACCGACGGAGCGTCCTCGTCCCAGGCGCCGTCAGCGCTGACGGTCCGGGAGCCGCGCAGGGTCGGGGTGCCGCGCTGCAGCAGGATGTCCTTCACGGTCAGCGGCACCCCGTCCAGCAGCCCCAGCGTCTCCCTGCGGTGCCACCGGCGCGCCGACGCCTCCGCCTCTGCCAGCGCCCCCTCGGGGTCGATCCGGACGAAGGCGTTCACCAGGGGCTGCACCACCTCCGCCCGCTCCAGCGCCGCTCGCGTCGCGTCGACGGGGGAGAAGTCGCCCTGGGCGTAGCCGGCCAGCAGTTGGCGTGCGGTGAGATCAGTCAGCGGACTTGTCATGCATGGGGACGTACCCACGTTTCTTGTCGACCACGTTCGGGAGCTGCTTTCCGGCCAGCCACAGCTCGAACAGCTCGACGAACTGCTCGCCGAGCCGGTCGCGCCAGCCGACCGTGTCGCCGCTCATGTGCGGCGAGACGATCAGTCCCGGTACGTCCCACAGCGGGCTGTCGGGCGTGAGCGGCTCTTGGTCGAAGACGTCGAGCGCCGCTCCCGCCAGCCACCGGTTCCTGAGCGCCGCGACCAGCGCCTCCTCGACGACCAACGGGCCGCGCCCCACGTTGATGAACCGGGCCGAGGGCTGCAGAAGACCGAAGCGCCGCGCGTCGAACATGGCGCGGGTGTCGTCGGTGAGCGGCGCCGCGCACACCACCCAGTCGGCGCGGATCAGCAGCCGGTCGAGATCGGCCACGCCGTGGACGCCGGGACGGGGGGTGCGGCCCACGACCGCGGTCCGTACGCCCAGTGCATCGAGCGTGCGGGCCACGGCACGCCCGATGGGGCCCGCGCCGACGACCGTCGCCCGGGTCCCGGCCACCGGCAGACCCTCGCGGTGGCGCCAGCGCCGCTGCCGTTGCAGCTCCAGCGTGCCGGGCAGATCCTTGGCCATGGCGAGCACCAGCGCGGCCACGTACTCGGCGATCGGCTGGTCGAAGATGCCGCGGGCGTTGGTCACCAGGGTGTCGGACTCCACCAGCTCGGGGCAGAGCAGCCGGTCCACTCCCGCACTCGGGGTGTGCACCCAGCGCGGCCGGGGACCCTCACCGGGCCAGGCGCGCCGGAGCGCGTCGGAGGTGAAGTCCCACATCAACAGGGCGTCCGCGTACGGCAGTCGGGCCGCGAGCGAGTCCTCGTCGGTGTACTCGACACGCGCCCGTCCGGTCAGCCGGCCCAGTCGGGGCGGGGGATCCGCGGCCAGGACGAGAAGGGTGGGTTCGGACATCAGGCGGGACCCGTTTCGTAGGGGGCACCTCCCGAGGCCGGCAGGGCTACGGGGGGAGTCTGACATGTACGGATTGACCCACGCTCGCACCCGCACCTACCGTCGTCAACAAGACGCCAAGGGGGCCTGCGATGGATGTCTCCTTTCTCGGCGGACCACAGCCGCAGCACGGTGTCGGCGTGGTCGCCCCGTTCGATTTCGCGCTGGACCGGGAGCTGTGGCGGTGGGTGCCCGACGCGGTGTCCCTGCGCCTGACCCGTACCCCGTACGTCCCGGTCGGGGTCTCGCTCGATCTGGCCCGGATGGTCAGCGAGCACGAGACGCTGCGTGAGGCGGTGCGGGCGCTCAGTGCGTCCGAGCCCGAGGTCGTCGCGTATGCGTGTACCTCGGGCAGTTTTGTGGGCGGCCTCGCCGGGGAACGCGCGATGTGCGAGGTGATGAGCTCGGAAGGGGAGGTGCCCTCGCTGACCACCTCCGGCGCTCTGCTCGACGCACTCGACGAGCTCGGCGCCGGCCGTATCGCCCTGGTCACGCCCTATACGGAGTCGGTCACCCGGTCACTGGAGGACTATCTGGGAGAAGCTGGGGTCACGGTCACGGGCCGCGCCTTCCTGGGGCTGACCCGGCACATCTGGAAGGTGCCGTACCGGTCGGTGGTGGACATGGCGCGCCAGGCGGTCGTCGGAGCGGCGGACGCCCTGTTCATCAGCTGCACCAATCTGCCGACGTACGACGCGATTCCGCAACTGGAGGCCGAGCTGAGAATGCCCGTGCTGTCGGCCAACCAGGTGACCATGTGGGCCGCGCTGCGGACCATCGGGGTGCATGCGGTCGGCCCGTACCAGGCGCTGCTGCTCCAGCCCGGTACCGGGCCCGAGGTGCCGGACGAGGTGCCGCCCCCGGCCCCCGGCGCTCTGCCCGCACAGCCCGAAGAACAGGAAGGATGGACATGACGTCGGTCGGACTCCTCTACCCGGGACACTCGGCAGAGGACGACTATCCACGGATCGCGGTTCTGCTCGACAGCGACATCCGGTTGCCGATCTTCCACACCGACATCGGCGAGGACGCGCACCGGGTGGACGCACTCATGGAGATGGGTTCCCCGGCGCGGCTCGCGGCCGGGGTCGAGGAGCTGCGGCTGGCGGGAGCCGAGACCCTCATGTGGGCCTGCACCAGCGGCAGCTTCGTGCGCGGCTGGGACGGCGCGCACGAGCAGACGCGCGAGCTGGCGAAAGCGGCGGGGCTGCCGGCGTCCAGCACCTCCTTCGCCTTCGCGCACGCCGCACAGGACCTGGGTGTCGGGCGGGTCGCCGTCGCGGCGACGTACCCGCAGGACATCACCGCGTCGTTCGCCGGCTTCCTGCGCGCGGCCGGCATCGAGGTGAGCGCGATGCGGGCGAGCGGGATCGTCACGGCGGCCGAGGTCGGCACATGGGGGCGCGAGCAGGTGCTGGAGCTGGCGCGCGCGGGCGACCGCCCGGACGCCGAGGCGGTGCTGCTGCCGGACACGGCCCTGCACACCGTGGCCCATCTGGAGGAGCTGGAGGAGACGCTGGGCAAACCGGTGCTGACGGCGAATCAGGTGACGGTGTGGGAGGGGCTGCGGCTGGCGGACCGCCGTGTGTGGGCCGAAGGCATGGGC
Source organism: Streptomyces sp. NBC_00390 (assembly GCF_036057275.1). Classification (NCBI taxonomy): domain Bacteria; kingdom Bacillati; phylum Actinomycetota; class Actinomycetes; order Kitasatosporales; family Streptomycetaceae; genus Streptomyces; species Streptomyces sp. NBC_00390. The sequence continues at coordinate 5,396,923 of NZ_CP107945.1, forward strand.
ACGCTGTTCGCCCGCCCGGAGGACCGGGAGTGGGTCCCGGCATGAGGTCCCGGGAATAAAACGGAGAGGCCCTCCTGTTGGGTGCGGACGTACGTACGACATCCCGCAGGAGGACCCACCCGTGGACGAGATCCGAGGCGCGGCGGCCGGCACCGCCCCCGTACCGCTGTCCGTGCTCGACCTGGTCACCGTCGGCAGCGGCCGCACGGCGGCCGAGGCCCTGCGGACCAGTGTGGACATCGTCAGGCTCGCCGAGGCCCGCGGTTTCCACCGGCACTGGGTCGCCGAGCATCACTCGATGCCGGGTGTCGCCTCCTCGTCGCCGGCGGTGATCCTCGCCCATCTCGCCGCCCACACCGAGCGGATCCGGCTCGGGTCGGGCGGTGTGATGCTCCCGAACCACGCGCCCCTCGTGATCGCCGAACAGTTCGGCACGCTGGAGGCGCTCGCACCGGGCCGCATCGACCTGGGCCTCGGCCGCGCCCCCGGCACGGACGGCGGCACGGCCGCGGCACTGCGCCGCTCCGAGCGGCTTGCCGAAGGTGCCGACGACTTCCCGCAGCAGCTCGCCGAACTGACCCGCTTCCTGGACGACGACTTCCCGGACGGCCACCGGTACGCACGGATCCATGCGGTCCCGGGGCCCGTGCAGGGCCCCACCCACCGCCCGCCGATCTGGCTGCTCGGCTCCTCCGGCTTCAGTGCCCGGCTGGCGGGCGTACTCGGCCTGCCCTTCGCCTTCGCCCATCACTTCTCCGCGCAGAACACGGTGCCGGCGCTCGACCTCTACCGCGAGAGCTTCCGTCCCTCGGCGCTGCTGGACGCCCCGTACGCGCTGATCGGAGTGTCCGCGCTCGCCGCGGACGACGAGAAGGAGGCACGCCGTCAGGTGCTGACCGGCGCGCTGTCCATGCTCCGGCTGCGCAGCGGCCGGCCCGGGCTGATCCCGACGCCGCAGGAGGCGGAGGCGTATCCGTTCAGCGTGCCGGAGAGGCAGTTCGTCGACAGCTGGCTGTCGAACATCGTGCACGGCACCGCGGACGAGGTACGTACCGGCCTGGACGACCTCCAGAAGCGAACCGGAGCCGACGAACTGATGCTCACGGCCAACGCGCACAGCGGGGACGCACGGCTGCGCAGCTACGAACTGATCGCCGACGCCTATGAATTGCCCGGTGGAGTGGTTCGTTCCTGAACCGCTCCGCCACGGCTCCTTAAAGCCGGCTTAAGCCGCTCGTCACCGATGGTGGCGAGCGGCTTTTCGTCATGGGTGCACGCCTCTGACAGGCGGTTTTTGGCTCAAATTGGTCTAGTCCTCATTTGGTGCAGACCATTGACGCGGACTTTGCGCGACGGCTATCTCTTCTTCAACTCCCTTACTGCGCACCCCCCGGAGGCAGCACGTGCACGTCCGCAGACCCCTGATGGCCGCGCTCACCAGCGCCGCTCTCGCCGCCGGAGCGCTGGCGGCCGTCGCCGGCCTCGGCTCGGCCCAGGCGGCCGACGCCGCACCCGCCGCCGCGTCCACGGGCGGTGTGAAGATCGCCTACTACGACCAGTGGAGCGTGTACGGCAACGCCTTCTACCCCAAGCACCTCGACACCCGGGGCATCGCGGGCAAGCTCGACATCCTCAACTACTCGTTCGGCAACATCCATCCGACCGAGCTGACCTGCTTCGAGGCGAACAAGGCAGCGGGCGACGACAACAACCCCAACGCCGGTGACGGTGCGGGCGATTCGTACGCCGACTACCAGAAGTCCTTCACCGCGGCGGACAGTGTGGACGGCGTCGCCGACACCTGGAACCAGCCGATCGTCGGCGTCATGAACCAGTTCAAGGAGCTGAAGGCCAAGTACCCGAAGCTGAAGATCAACATCTCGCTCGGCGGCTGGACCTACTCCAAGTACTTCCACGACGCGGCCAAGACCGACGCGAGCCGCAAGAAGTTCGTGGCCTCCTGCGTCAAGCAGTACATCCAGGGCGACCTGCCCGTCGAGGGCGGCTTCGGCGGTCCGGGCACCGCGGCCGGCATCTTCGACGGCATCGACATCGACTGGGAGTACCCGGGCTCGTCCGGCGGCCACCTCGGCAACCACTACGGACCCGAGGACAAGCAGAACTTCACGCTGCTGCTGGCCGAGTTCCGCAAGCAGCTCGACGAGTACGGGGCCGCCCACGGCGGCAAGAAGTACCTGCTGACGGCGGCTCTCCCGGCCGGCCAGGACAAGATCAAGTACATCGAGACCGACAAGATCGGCGCGTACCTCGACTACGCGAACATCATGACGTACGACATGCACGGCGCCTGGGACGGCGACGGGCCCGCGTACCACCAGTCCCCCCTGTACTCCCCGGCCTCGGATCCGACCGACCCCATCGCTCCGGGCACCGAGAAGTACAGCATCGACAACGCCATCGACTCCTGGATCGACGGCAAGCCGGCCTACGGCATCGCCGGCGGCTTCCCCGCGAACAAGCTGACGCTCGGATACGAGTTCTACTACCGCGGCTGGAAGGGCGTCCCGGCGGGCACGCAGAACGGCCTCGGCGGCAGCGCCACCGGCGCGTCCACCGCGCGGCCGGTCAGCCAGCAGGCGGGCATAGCCAACTACAAGGAGCTCGGCGGCATCGTCGACAACCCGGCGACCACGTTCTGGGACGACCAGGCCAAGGCCGCGTACTTCTACAAGGACGGCGAGTTCTTCACCGGACTCGACAAGCGGTCGATCCAGGCCCGCGCGGACTACGCCCACCAGCGCGGCCTGGCCGGCGCGATGATGTACTCGCTGCTCGGGCTCGATACCAACACCACGCTGCTGAACGACATCGTGGCCGCGGTCGGCTCCTCCCCGGCGGACCCCAGTCCGACCCCGTCGCCGTCCGCCCCGACAGCGACCCCGTCGCCCTCGAGCTCCGGCCCGGCGCCGACCCCCTCGCCGTCCACCCCGGCCGGCTGCTCGTCGGCGGCCTGGTCCGCCTCCGCCACCTACACAGGCGGCAACCAGGTCTCGCACAAGGGCCACCTGTGGAAGGCCAAGTGGTGGACCCAGGGCGAGGAGCCGGGCACCACTGGCGAGTGGGGCGTCTGGCAGGACCTCGGCGCCTGCTGACCCGCTGAGCCTCCGTCCCGCCGACCTCCAGGCCCCCCACGGTCCGCCGCCCCCGCCGGAAGTCCCTGCCGGCGGGGGCGGCCGGGGTGGCGGCCCGGTGGCGGCCGCCGGCGGCCGGTGCTCAGTGCGAGGTCGCCGCGTGGATCGCCTGCGGGCCCGCGCCCAGCATCTCCGCGATGCGCTCGGGGGGCACCGCTCGTGAGTACAGCCAGCCCTGGCCCGTGTCACAGCCGATGCTGCGCAGCCTCGAGGCCTGGCCCGAGGTCTCCACGCACTCCGCGGTGACCGTGAGGCCCAGCCGGTGCGCCAGGTCCACCAGCGCCTCGACGATGGTCTCGTCGGCGGGGTTGGCGTGCGCCTCGTCCTGGAATCCGCGGACAAACGTTCCGTCGAGCTTCAGTACGGATACCGGAAGCCGGCTCAGATAGGCGAGGTTCGAGTACCCGGTCCCGAAGTCGTCGATCGCGATGTGCACGCCCATGTCGCTGAGCGCCTGCAGGGCCTGCAACGGCCGGCCGGCCGACCCCATCACCGCGGACTCGGTGAGCTCCAACTGCAGCAGATACGGCGGCAGCCCCGTCTCGGCCAGGATCTCCGCGACATCCGCGACCAGGTCGGAGTCCCAGACCTGCCGTACGGCGACATTGACACTGACGAACAGCGGGGGCACGTCCGGGTGGTCCAGCTGCCACTGACGCGCCTGGCGGCACGCGGTCCGCAGCACCCACTGTCCGAGCTGGACGATCGAGCCGTCCTCCTCGGCGATCGCGACGAACCGATTCGGCGTGAGCGTGCCGAACTGCGGGTGATTCCAGCGCACCAGCGCCTCCACACCGCGCGTGACGCCGTCCGCGAGCCCCACCAGAGGCTGGTACTGCAGCTCGAACTCCCCGCGCTCGACGGCCGGCCGGAGCGTGGACGAGAGCGCCTGACGGGTCATGCGGTGCGCGTTGCGCTCGGGGTCGAAGAGGGTCCAGCGGGCCTTGCCGTCCTCCTTCGCCCAGTACAGCGTCGTGTCCGCGGCCTGCATCAGCCCCGTCGCGCTGGTCCCCGCCACCGCACGTTCCACCACCCCGATCGACGCCGAGACCGAGAGCCGCTGCCCGGACAGGTCGAACGGCTCCTGGAGCGCGGCCAGTACGGACCCGGCGAGATCGGCGAGCTGCTCGGTGCCGGTGGAGTCCTCGACCAGGATCGCGAACTCGTCCCCGCCGAGCCTGGCCACCAGATGACCGCCGCTGCGCCCGCAGCGGCTGCCCTCGGCGCAGGCTGCCAGCCGTGCCGCCACCTCGGCCAGCAGCCGGTCGCCGACCCGGTGGCCCAGGGTGTCGTTGACCGCCTTGAAACCGTCCAGGTCCAGGTAGCACAGCCCGATCCGGCCGGTGGAGCCCTGCGCGTACGCCGAGGACTCCAGCGCGGACGACAGCCGTTCGAAGAACAGCGTGCGATTGGGCAGCCGGGTCACCGGGTCGTGCATCTGCAGGTGACGCAGTCTGGCCTGCAGCTGTCTGCGGTCGCTGATGTCCGTGACGGCCAGCAGCACACTGCCGCCCTCGGCGACGGGGGTGACGCTGACCTCGGCCCACAGGGCCCGTCCGTCGGGGTGTTTGAGACGACGAGTGCAGCGGAAGCGGGAGCGGCTTCCGTGCAGCACTTCGCGGTACGCGTGCCAGGTGCGGGCGTCGGACGCGAGGTCGATGAGATCGGCCGCGTGCTGCCGGTGCAGCTCGGCCCGTTCCGTGCCCAGCAGCACGGCGAGCGCGTCGTTGGCGCTCACGACGACGCCTTCGTGGTCGATGACGGCCATCGCCAGCTGGGCCGTGTTGAACGCGGCCCGGTAGTCGCAGAGTTCGGCGGAGGTCAGGCCAGTGCCGTGACGCTCCGTGACCGACGGTCGGGCCCGGCGGGAGACTGCGACGCCCGCGGGCCCTGGTCCTTCGGAGGTTCCGCTCACCGCTCACTCCCGCAGTGCAGTTGTGTCGAACAGGGTCGTACAGATGTGGTCGGCGGATGGCCGACCCACACATCGGCGAAGAAATCCGGGAAGAACTCGGGGAAAGTGTGCCGATCATAGAGGCTGCCGCCGGAGCCCTTCCAGCTTCGCCGTCGTGGGGCAGGCCACTCGTGGGCGCTCATGACCAACGGACGATCGTTTCTGCACGGGTGTGAACCGGGGTCGACACCGTTCTGACCGAATGTGACGTTCAGTGAGCCATCGGAGTGTCGGCGCATACCGGCTCGATCTCGGGGCGGTGTCGGGCCGGTCACCCAGGTGGTGCAGCGCAGCAGGGCGTACCGCCATAAACCGGCACAGGGTGGTTGTGGTGTCCCGCATTCCCGAGCCGGAGGTCCATGTGGAGGGTCAGCAGCCGTCCGAGGGAACACCCGGGAGAGTGGAACGAGTGCGTCTTCGCAGCGCCGCAGCCGCACTCACCTCTCTGATGGCGTTCACCGCGACCTCCCTCGTCGCGGGCCCCGCGGTGGCCGACGCGACGGCCGGGCCCTGCGCGCTGCCCCGCACCTCCGCCCACCACTCCCTCGGCCTGGACACCTGGAACGGCTCCTACACGCGGCCGGACGCCACCCTCGACGCGGTCATGATCTTCCTGTCGTTCCCGGACTCCGCGCCGCTGAGCACGCCCGACGAGCTCGTCGGCGACCACTTCCCGGCCACCGGCGACTTCTTCCGGCGCGCTTCGTACGGCCGGTCCCAGCTGCGCGTGCACCCGCTCGGCGCGTGGCTGCAGATGCCGGAGTCGTCGACCGCGTACGGGATACAGCGTGACTGGGACCCCGGGCGGCGCGGCACCTATCTGCACGACGCCGTCACCGCCGCCGACCCGACGGTCGACTTCTCGGTGTACGACATCGTCTATCTGGTCGCCGACCCGGACGCCCCCGGTGTCGACTCCGACGCCACCAAGGTCGTCAACTTCGACCGGCCGATGAAGGCCGACGGCACCGACATCAAGCGGGTCGTCACGGTCTTCGAACGCCACCCGCCGGACCGGAACGTGCTCGCCCACGAGACCGGGCACGTCTTCGACCTGCCGGACCTCTACCACCGGCCCATGGACGGCAAGGGCGACTGGGACACCTACGTCGGCGACTGGGATGTGATGGGCAGCCAGTTCGGCCTGGCACCGGACCTGTTCGGCTGGCACAAGTGGAAGCTCGGCTGGCTCGGCGGTGACGAGGTGCGCTGCATCACCGGCGGGGGGCACGGCGGGAAGCTGGTCACCCTGGAGCCGCTGGCGGCGGCGCCCGTGCGCGGCACCAGTCTCGGTACGCGGCTCGTGGTCGTCCGGACCGGTGAGAGCACCGCCCTCGCCATCGAGGCGCGCGGCGCCACCGGCAACGACCAGGACACCTGCACCGAGGGCATTCTGCTCTACCGCGTCCAGGCCGAGGCAGGCTCGGGCGGCGGTCCGATCGAGGTGATCGACACCCATCCGGAGTCCGACGCGTGCTGGGACGAGTCGGTCTACCCGGCGCTCGCGGACGCGCCGCTGCGGGTGGGGGAGACGTACACGATGCCGGGAGAGCCGGGCGGGCGGATCCAGGTGGAGGTAGTGGACCGGGCGCGTACCGGCGCGTGGACGATCAGGATCGCGACGGCGTAGAGACGCGATCGCGCGGACATGCGGTGGCCCGGACACACGGTGGCGTGGACATACGAGTGCGCAGACATGCGAAAAGACCCCCCGCTCGCGCGAGAGGCCTTTTCCGTCTGTGCGCCGCCAGGGACTCGAACCCCGGACCCGCTGATTAAGAGTCAGCTGCTCTAACCAACTGAGCTAGCGGCGCCTGCTGACGTCGTAGACCTTAGCACCCTGATCGGCGGGAGGAAAAATCGATATGCGGACACTGCTGGAGGAGCCTGTGCGGGCGGCCCGCACGCACGCCCACAGCAGCACATCGGGGCCCGGCAGCCAGGGGTGCCGGGTGTCCGGGGCCACCACCCAGCGCGGCCCGGAACCCGCGCCCTCACCGGTGGCAGGGCTGGTCAGCGGCGGGATCGTGACGGCGTCCCCGGTGCCGTGGCACAGCAGCGGTGGCACGGCGTCCCCCCACTCCTCCCAGTCGAGCAGGGACGGCAGCCGCTGGGCGGTGCCGGGCGAGGCGAACAGCATCATGCGGCCGCGGTGCATCGCCACCGGCCCGGATCCGGGGCCCTCGGACCACAGCTGGTCCAGCATCCGGCGGCCGAAGATGTCGGGCACGTTCACGACGTCGAAGGCGGTGCCGCAGGGGAGCACCGCGGGGGAGGTGGGGGTGGTCTCCCACAGGGCCAGGGCGGAGCGGGGATACGCCTCCGAGGAGACGAGCCAGCCGGCTCCGGGTGCGGTGACCTCGGCCGCGTGATGACGGCTCTCCTCGCGCAGCAGGGCGAAGATGTCCGTCCGAGTCCGACGCTCCGGCTCGGAGGTGGCCAGCAGGGTTTCGTCTCGCAGCCATGCGCTCATGTCGACAACATCTACCCGGAGTAACCATTTGGTTTCCCCGGGTTGGACGAAACGAGGACAGGTCGGGCTTCGGGGGAGTATCTTGTCCGGTCATATGCCATGGGGGAGTGGTCCTGACCATTGACAGTGGCCGGTCGGCCCCCCGGTCCACAGCCATACCCGGATCAGCTCGGACCTGATCCGGAACCACAGCCGGACCGGCTGCAAGGGAGCGGTCGAGCTACGAGGGTGCGGTGCCGCGCAGCAGATCGCGGCCGAACTCGATCATCTTCTTGGCGTAGTCCTCTGACCAGCCCGCCCGCTCGCCGATGTCCTGTGGCGTCAGCCGGTCGAAGCGGCGCGGGTCCGCGAGCTGGGCGGCCGCGATCGCCTGGTACTCCACCGCCCGGTCCGTCGCCGCGCGGAACGCCAGCGTCAGTTCCGTGGCCCTGGACAGGAGCTCCCGGGGGTCCTCGATCGACTCCAGGTCGAAGAAGTGCTCAGGGTCGGCGGCAGCCTCCGACGGCTCGAACAGCAGCGGGGACGGCCGCAGCCTGCGCTCGGTCCGCTCGGGTTCCGCCATGTCCGTTCCTCCTCGCACCGTGGCCCGCGCTCCGGGGGCCGCCATCCATTGTCCCGCGCCTCGCAAGAGGGCCTCGCGGCCGGGGCCGTCCGGGGCATGAACCAGCCGCCCGGGCACCTTACGGTGCCCGGGCGGCTGTCAGCACGGATGTGTGGGATGCGTTACGCCGAACCGGTCACCAGGTGCCGGGTTCGGCGTGCCAGGACCGCTGCGGGTTCTCGAATCCGCCGTCTGCCCGGCCCGGGAAGGTGAAGGCCCGGGTGGCGCCGGTGGCGTAGTTGTACATGACCAGGACATCCGCCCGGCCGTCGCCGTCCGCGTCCCCGGTGACCGGAGTGCCGGAGCTGCTCGCGTACCAGCCGCCCGGCTGGGACTTCCAGCTCGTCAGCGGAGCGCCGAAGCCGCCGTCCGCCTTCGCGAGGAAGGTGTTCATCGAGGTCACGCCGTCGTCGTACCGGTACATCACCGCAGCGTCGGCGCGCTTGTCGCCGTTGTAGTCGCCGCTCGTGAGCTCGATCCGGTCCCGCTCCCAGGCGCCGGCGGCCGCGCTCCACGACTTGACAGGCTTGTCGAGGGTGCCGTCGGCCTTGGCGAGGAACGTCCACAGGGCCGCTTCGCCGTTGGCGTAGCCGTAGAAGGCGATCAGATCGGCACGGCCGTCGCCGTTGGAGTCACCCATCGTGTACCGGGCGTTCGTCGCCCACCAGTTGCCCTCGCCGGACATCCAGCCGCGGACGGGGTTGTCGAAACCGCCGTCGGCCCTGGCGAGGAACTTGTGGGCGCCTGTCTGGCCGTCGGAGTAGTCGTAGACGGCCGTCAGGTCGTCCTTCTTGTCGCCGTTGAGATCACCGGCCTGGATCGAGACGACCCGGTCCATGGACCAGCTGCCCTTGGGCAGCGCGGCGCTCTTGAGAGGCTTCATGCCGCCGCCCTTCTGGGTGATGAAGGACCACATCGCCACGGTCCCGTCCCCGTAGCCGTAGAACGCGGCGATGTCCGTGAGCCCGTCTCCGTTGAAGTCGCCCGAGGCCCACTTGGCCCGTGCGGCGTCGAAGCTGGCCCTCGCGCTCGTCCACACCTCCTTCGGCGGCCGGAACCCGCCGTCGCTCTCCGCGTCGAGGACATGGATGGCGGTGGAGGAGTTCCCGTAGTTGTAGACCGTGATCATGTCGCTGCGGCCGTCGCCGTTGACGTCGCCCGACAGGTCGGTGCGCAGGTGAGCCGTACGGTCGTCCGGCTTGTGCTCGGTGGTGACGCCACTGGTGCGGTTCCAGCGGATGTAGCCGTTCTCGAAGTCGGCCCGGACGCCGCCGGTCACCTCGTACTCGCCCGAGGTGGGGAAGCCGAGCCAGCTGTTCTCCGACTTGAGGGAGATCCACTTGGACTGGATGGCGTTGTGCACCGGCCAGGCGCCGGTCTGCTTGCTCCAGTAGATCGACGAGCTGTACGTGTCCTCGTCACGGAACTGGAAACGCTGGTACGCGCCGGCCTTGGGCGTGGTCGCCTTCTCGTCACCGGTGGGGTAGCCCATGAACCTGGGGCCGCCTAGCTGCCGGTACTTGGCGTAGATGGCGCCGTGGACCTCGTGTGCGCCGATCGGCTGCGTGTAGTAGATCGCGCTGGGCCTGCCCGCCTTGCTGAAGGTGTTGAAGCGGCCGACCCCGTCACTGGTGGGGCGCTCGTCCGCGGTCGGGTAGCCGAGGAGGCCGCCCTCCCGGCCCAGCTCGGTCCACTTGACCCAGATGGAGCCGTGGACCTCCCACGCACCGGTGTCCGGGCTCCAGTAGATCGACCGGTTGGCGGTGGTCGTCTTGGGAGCCGCGAAGTGCGTGTAGCGGCCGGTCTTGTCGGGCGCGGTCACGATGTCGGTGGTGGGGTAGCCGAAGCCGGCCGGCCCGCCGAGGGCCTTGTACTTGGCCAGGATCGGCCCGCACAGGCTGCGCTTGCCGGTGTCCTTCGACTCGAAGGTCTCGCAGGTGCCCCACGGCGTGCCGCCGGTGACGAGCGGGCGGGCGGCGCCGAAGGCGGAACCGTCCTTGAGCGCCTGGCCGGGGAACTCGACGGCGCTTCCTTCGGCGTTACGGGCCCAGAGATCCGCGAAGCCGTCGTTCTCGAAGTCGCCGTTGGTGGACAGGTGAGGGTAGGCAGCAGCCGTGAAGCCGGAGCCGATGGACGCCGATCGCACCGAAGTATCCGCGTACACGGTCAGGTCGGCGAAGGTGACATCGCCGTCGACCGGGTTCTTCCGGCTGGTGTACTGGTGGATCCTGCCGCTCTTGGCGTCACGGGCCCACAGCTCGGGCAGGCCGTCCTTGTTGAGGTCGCCGGGCGCGAGCAGGGTCATGTCCTGCCAGTCGGCGTTGCCCAGGGAGACGGGCGCGACCTCGTCGAGCAGCGTGCTGACCTGGGGGCCCAGGTACAGCCACAGCTCCCCGCCCGACTTGACCAACAGGTCGGGGGTGTCGTTGTCGTCGACCTTGCCGTCGCCGTTGTCGTCGCTGAGGCTGCCGATGGAGAGCACCTGGTCGGCGTTGCGCCAGTGGTTGTCCTCCTCGGTAGTGACGTTCAGCTCCCAGCGCTCGGTGTCCTCACCGCCGAGCTCGCCGTCACCGCGGTTGGCGTAGACCCAGAGCTCCTTGAACATCGGGTCCTCCTGGCCGGGGCGCAGGGCGACGAGGTCCTCGTAGTAGTCCTCGTTCCAGCTGCCGCGGTGGGTGATGGAGCTGTTCCCGAAGGAGGCCTCGTCGGCCTGCCGTCCCACGCCGAACTTGCCGTTGGCCTGGCCCGGGTGGATCCACAGCGCGTTGCTGCCCGGGTCGACGGTCCACAGGTCGACGGTGGTGTCGCCGTTGAGGTCACCGGGCTTGTCCCGTTCCGGTGCCCGGGTCGGGTAGAAGAGGTAGGTCCTGAGGTCCGAGCGGTTGCCGGCGGCGTCGAGGCTGCGGACGTACATGAACTGGGGGCCTGCGTTCAGCGGCTTGAAGGTCACCGGCTCCTTCGCGGGACCACCGGGCTTGGTGGCGTCCACGAAGTGTTCCTTGGTGTCCGAGTCGGTCCACCACACATAGCGCGTGACGTCGGTGACGCCGCCCGCCGTGAACATGAACTTGCCGTCCGTACGGGCCGGGTTGCCGTCCTTCTCGGCCGGGAACTCGTCCGAGGTGACACCCGGCAGCTTCGACGGCCGCGTCTTGTCGAGCGTGAAGGAGCACTTGCTGCCCCACGAGCCGCTGCCCGCCCCGTCGTGGACCCTGACGTTCCACCAGTAGGTGCCGGAGTTCAGCGTCTTGGCGTCGATACGGAGGCTGGCGACCGTGCCGCGGCTGAAGTCACGCCTCGCCTTGACCGGTGTGTCGTCCCCGGCCGGGGCGTAGTTGAACTCCACCGAGAGGTTCTTGTCCTCGGCATCGTTGACCTTTGCACGCAGCGTGACATAGTCCGTGGTGCCGAAGGTGCCGCCCGTGCAGGGGACGGACGGGTCGGTGGACTGGTCCTTCGGCCTGTCCGGGAGGGTGTTCAGATACGTCGAGACCCGCACCGAGTTGGGGTCGAACTTCCGCCAGGAAGTGTCGACCGCGCTGCTCTTGGAAGTCAGCACGAAGGCCCAGGAACCCCATTTGCCCTTGGCGGCCCTGCTGATCGCGGACGTCACGTCGAACTCGACGAGACCGGCGCTGTCGGCAGGGCAGTTACGGCCGCCGAAGGACTCGCCCGAGGAGTCGACGACGCTTCCCCAATCGGGCTGCCTGTTCCACGTGATGTTCGTGGGAAGGGATTTGCCGATGTCACGGACGAGGAGCTCGCCCGACTTGCACGACCACGAACCGGCGTGGGTCTGCTTGATCCGCAGCGTCGATTTGATGATCTGCTTGCCCCACACATTGCCGGTGGCGACCCGGAAATAGGTGTTGGCGCGTACGGTTCCGCCGCGCTGGGTGTCCTCGGCCACACCGACCCGGGCGAAATCGGAGATCGTTCCGCCGTTCCAGTAGACCGTGTCGTCGGAGCTGGGGTACGCGCTGTGCTTGTACGCGATCGACCAGGCGTTCTTCCACGCGTCCTTGGCCCACATCGGGTCGATGACGACGGGGTAGACGGTGTCCTGGCCTCGCAGCAGCTCTTTGTCCGGTCGCAGGGTGAGCGTCCGGTCCGTCAGACCGACGCCGATGGCGGCCTGACGGGAGCCCTCGGTCGCGCCATCGAGCGTTTCGGGCAGTGGACGGGGGTCGGTGTCCCCTGCGGCGGCGGACCGCGCCGACCGGGCCTTCGGGGACGCCGCAGCCTTCGCGGTCTTCGAGGCGCCGGCGACGGGACGCACGTCCTCGGATCCTGCCGAGTCCCACATCCGCGGCTGCGGAGCCGAGAAGACGGCCGTGCCGGTGGGGTCGAGGGCCTGGAGCTCGCCGTTCTCACCCGTCTTGACGTCGAGTCCCTTGTGCTCGATGCCGAAGGTGATGTTCTCGAGCTCGGGGTTCTTCGCGGCCTCCGCGTTCTTCACCACCAAGGCGTGGGAGAAGGAGTCCACGTCGGCCTTGGCGGTCAGGTCGACGCCGGGCAGCACGTTCGTGTACGTCGCCGTGTCGCCGGAGACCTTCGGCTCGGGGAGCTTGCCCGGCCAGGTCAGGGACAGCTCACGGCCGTCCCTGACCATCGTGGCGAAGGCCCCGTCGCCTCCGCCGGAGAGCGAGACGGACATTCCGGTTGCCTTGGGCGCGACCCGGCCGTCCTCCCTGACGGAAAGGTGCGGATCGACGGGTACCAGATTTCCGTTCTGCCGTACCCGGACCGGAATGAGCGCCCGGTCCACGGTGAATGTTCCGTCCGGGTTCGCGAACACCTCGTCGGTCTCGGTCCGCCGGGAAACAATTTCGACACGCTTTCCGGTCTCGGCGGCCTTCTTTGTGGCCTGATCGCCTTCCGCGCGCTGCTTTTCCGCAAGGCTCTGTGAGGAATCTGACCGGTTCGCTGATCCGGTTCGTTCCGCAGCGGTCGCGTCAAAAGATGGAAGGGTCACCATTCCTGCGGAAAGGGCGATCAGCAGGGCAGCCGATATCGCTCTTCTCCCGGTCCCCCCGGGGTCGTTGACGACCCCTCTCGGTGTACTGCTCATATGGATTCTTTCCCGCCCGTTTCTTTACGTGCAGTGGTCAATAGGCGCAGGGCGGCGCACGAACATGTCGGAGCGGAGCATTCCGCTTTTCCCCCGGATCGCGTCCCGTCGCTCAGTGTGACGAATGGCGAGCGCGCACCCCCTCCGTGCTTTCTAGCAGGCCCGACCGGACGTACGCGACCCCGCCCCATAACAGGTGGCCTCGTCGGAAAGTGTGAGAACCCGGTGGTAACTTTGTAACGACTGTTTTTGATTTACGGGGGATGGAGTGGGGAAATCTCTATGCCAAAACGGGGTGGGCACACCTATGTCCACAGACGAATACGTATGGCAATGCGCTGGTCACTGCCCGCGCTCGCCACGTCTCTGCTGCTGACCGGACTTCCGGCGATGACGCCGGACGCGCAGGCGGCCGGCGGCTCCCTGCCCGAGCTGCAGAAACTCGTGAATGTGCCGGGCAAACCGGCAAAGGGCGGCAAGGCCGGGACCGGCGCGAAGAACCGGATTCCGAAGCGCACTTGGAACGGCAATCCCGCGGTGGTCTGGCCGAAGGCCGGCGCCGCGGAAGTCACCGTTCCGGTCGAGGATGCCGCGCGGGTGAAGGCCGGCTCGCTGCCGGTGCGCCTGTCCGCCCCGGAGCGCGGACCGAAGGGCCGGAAGGCGCAGAGCCGGAACGCCCCGGTCGAGAAGCCTCAGCAGGTCACCGCCGAGGTCGAGCTGGCGGACCGTACGGCAGCGCAGAAGGCGGGCCTGGACGGCGTCCTGCTGAAGGTGCAGCGCACCGACAAGGCGTCCGGGCCGGCCCCGGTCTCGGTGGAGCTGGACTACAAGGGCTTCCGCAACGCCTATGGCGGCAACTGGGGTTCGCGCCTGACGTTCGTCGCCCTGCCCGCCTGTGCGCTGACCACGCCACAGAAGGCCGAGTGCCAGAAGCGTACGCCGGTGACCACGGCCAATGACCCGGCCAAGGGCACCGTGACGGCGACCGTGCAGGCGCCGCCGGCGGCTGCCACCGCGAAGGCCAAGGCGGCCGCCCCGGCGGCACGTGCGGCAGCGGCCGCCCCTCGCGCGATGGCGCTGGCCGCCACCGCCGCGCCGTCCGGTCCCACCGGTGACTACCGCGCCACCTCGCTGAGCCCGTCCGGCTCCTGGCAGGGCGGTGGCTCCTCGGGCGACTTCTCCTGGCAGTACCCGATGGAGATCCCCTCGTCGCTTGGCGGACCCGGCCCCAACCTGGGCCTGAGCTACTCCTCGTCCAGCGTCGACGGCCGGTCCTCGGCCTCCTCGCAGCAGGCCTCCTGGGTCGGCGACGGCTGGGACACGGGGGCGAACTACATCGAGCGCACCTACGTTCCCTGCTCCAACGACCGGAAGGAGGGCTCGGGTTACAACAACCCGAAGAACCCGACCGGTGACCTGTGCCAGGGCCCGCCGATGGTGACGCTGTCACTGAACGGCTCGTCCACCCAGCTCGTCCTGGACGACAAGGACAAGAAGTGGCGCCCGTCCAACGACGACGGCTCCCGTGTCGAGCTCCTCAAGGGCGCCGCCAACGGTGACACGGAGAAGGAGTACTGGCGCGTCACCACCATGCAGGGCGTGCAGTACTACTTCGGCAAGGAGCGGCTGACCGGCTGGGCGGACGGAAAGGCGGAGACCAACTCCACCTGGACCGTGCCGGTGTACGGCAACCACTCCGGCGAGCCGTGCCACAAGGCCGCGTACGCCGACTCGGTCTGCGACCAGGCCTGGCGCTGGAACCTCGACTACGCCGTGGACCCGCGCGGCAACGCGATGACGTACTGGTACGAGAAGGAGCGCAACCACTACGGCTCCAACGTCACCGAGATGGGCAAGTCCACCGCTCGCGGCTACGACCGCGGCGGCTGGCTCAAGCGCATCTCGTACGGTCTGCGGGACGACAACCTCTTCGCCGCGGCCCCGGCCCAGATCGTCTTCGACGTCGCCGAGCGCTGCCTGAAGACGTCCTCGTTCGACTGCGCCGAGTCCAAGCTGACCTCCGAGGCCAAGTGGGAGGTCACCCGCAACTGGCCCGATGTCCCGGCCGACCAGCTGTGCGCCGCGGGCAAGGAGTGCAAGGACCGCTATGCGCCGACGTTCTTCACCCGCAAGCGCCTCACCGCCGTCACCACGCAGATCCTCAAGGCGGGCAAGCACGAGCCCGTCGACACCTGGACGCTGAACCAGGACTTCAAGTCCACCGGTGACGGCGGCGTGGCCGGCGAGTACCCGCTCTGGCTCAACTCGGTCCAGCACACCGGAAAGAACGGCACCCCGGTCTCGCTGCCGCCGGTCGTCTTCGAGGGCAAGCAGCTCCCGAACCGCGTCGACAACGACGAGGACGGCAACCCGCCGTTCCTGCGCTGGCGCGTGGAGACCATTCAGACCGAGACCGGCGCCCGGATCGCGGTCAAGTACGCCCCGACCGAGTGCTCCACCGAGACGCCCAAGAAGCTGCCGGCCTCTCCGGAGACGAACACCCTGCGGTGCTACCCGGTCATCATCGAGGTCCCCGACCCGACGGACCCGACGGGCATCAAGAAGAAGTACTCGACCGACTGGTTCCACAAGCACCGCGTCGACCAGGTCCGTGAGGAGGACAAGAACGGCACCTCGCCGACCAAGGAGACCAACTTCCAGTACCTCGGCGCTCCGGCCTGGGCCTACGACGACGACAGCGAACTGCTGAGCGAGAAGGCCCGCACCTGGTCGCAGTGGCGTGGCTACGCGAAGGTCCGCACCCTCGTCGGTGTCGCACCGGACAAGCGCTCGCAGGTCGAGAACCTGTACTTCCGCGGCATGGACGGCGACAAGCAGTCCGCCAAGGCCGGTGACAAGCGCTCGGTGCAGATCGAGGACAGCGAGGGCGGCAAGGTCGCCGACCACCGCCTGTTCGCCGGTCAGGTCCGCGAATCGCTGTACTTCGACGGCGAGGGAGGCCCGCTCCAGTCGGCCACCCTGTACACGCCGCGGGTCGACGGTCCCACCGCCACCCGTAAGCGGGCCGACGGGGCCGAGCCCCTGCAGGCCTGGCGGGGCGGCACCGCCAAGGTCGCCTCCCG
The DNA here is from genome assembly GCF_036057275.1 of Streptomyces sp. NBC_00390. Taxonomy (NCBI): domain Bacteria; kingdom Bacillati; phylum Actinomycetota; class Actinomycetes; order Kitasatosporales; family Streptomycetaceae; genus Streptomyces; species Streptomyces sp. NBC_00390. The sequence continues at coordinate 5,413,257 of NZ_CP107945.1, forward strand.
CACGGTCCTCTCGGACAACCGGGGCATGCGCCGTACGGCCGTGGAGCACGAGTACGACAGCCAGGGAAGGCTCTCGCACACCACGGACCGCGGCGACCTGGCCAAGCAGGGTGACGAGTCCTGCCTGCGCTACGAGTACACCGAGGAGTTCTCCGCCCAGAAGCGGGTCGAGAGCCTGACGAAGGCCTGTGACGCGAAGGACATCGCGCGTCCGGCGGACGTCGGCAGCGACAAGGTGATGCACTACGACGCCGTCGGCAACGTGGTGAAGGTCGAGTCGCTGTCGGACTACAAGGACGGCAAGCCCGTCTACAGGCTGGACGCGTCCCAGAAGTTCGACGCGTACGGCCGCCCCACGTCGTCGACGGATGTCTACGGCAACACCACCGGCACCGAGTACATCCCGGCGTCCGGAGCGCTCGTCACCAAGACGGTCACCACGAACGCCCTGGGCCACACGGACACGACCGAACTGGACCCGGCCCGCGGCCTCGCCCTCGCCAAGGAGGACGCGAACAAGCGGCGCAGCGTTCTGCAGTACGACGCACTGGGCCGGCTCGTGAAGTCGTGGTCGCCGGACCGTAATCCCGCGACCATGATTCCGGATGCGGAGTTCAGTTACACCGTCAGTCCCGACGGCCCGGTCGTCATCACCACCAAAAAGCTGCTGGAGAACGGGGGTTACCGCACCGGCTACGACATCTACGACGGTGCCCTGCGCCTGCGGCAGACCCAGCAGCCGGCCCTCGACGGCGGCCGTGTCATCACCGACACGTTCTACGACAGCCGTGGGCTGATCTGGAAGGAGAACGGGGCCCACTTCAACGACAAGGACCCGTCCCCGGGGCTGTGGACGTCGGACGACAACAAGGTTCCGGCCTCCACGCGCATGATGTACGACGGTCAGGGCCGTCCGGTCGCCTCGATCGCGCGCAAGTTCGGCGAGGAGACCTGGCGGACGACGACCACGTACGGCGGCGACTGGGTGGCGGTCGACCCGCCGAAGGGTGACACCCCGACCAAGTCGCTGGTCGACGCGCAGGGCCGCAAGACCCAGCTCCAGCAGTTCAAGGGCGACGGCCCGACCGGCGCCTTCGACAAGATCGACTACACCTACGAGCGCCGCGGCATGCTGGAGTCGGTCACCGACCAGTCCGGCAACAGGTGGTCGTACAAGTACGACCTGCGGGGGCGTCCGTACGAGGTCACGGACCCGGACAAGGGCACGTCGAAGACCACGTACGACAAGGGCGACCGCGTCCTCACGACCACGGACGGCCGTGACCCGGCGAAGACGATCGCCTACGAGTACGACAAGCTCGGGCGCGGCATCGCCACGTACGAGGGTGCGCTCACGGGCAGGAAGCTCACCGAGCAGGTCTTCGACAAGCTGCCCGGGGCGCTCGGCATGCCGGTCTCGGCGACCCGATACGAGGACGGCAACGCCTACACCCAGGCGGTCACCGGGTACGACACCGAATACCGCCCCCTCGGCACCAAGATCACCATCCCGGCCTCCGAGGGCAAGCTCGCCGGCGAGTACGAGTACACCAACACGTACACCAAAACGGTCGGTCTGCCGCAGACGGTGACGCATCCCGAGGTGGGCGGCCTGGCCCGCGAGCGGGTCACCGTCGGCTACAACGGCCTCGACCAGATCAACACGATGGCGGTCGCGGGCAAGGCGTTCGTGGCCAAGACCGAGTACTCGCCGCTCGGCGACTTCCTGCGCACCCGTGTCGGGCCTGCCGGCAAGCAGCTCATCACGAGCCGCGAGTTCGACGAGCAGACCCGCCGCCCGTTGCGGACCGTCCACGACCAGGAGGTCGGCGAGACCGGAACGAGCAGGATCAGCGATCTCCGCACGACCTATGACCAGGTCGGCAACATCCTGAAGATCACGGACGCCAAGGGACCCAACCCGACCGCGGCCACGACCGACACGCAGTGCTTCGCCTACGACTATCTGCGCCGTATGACGGACGCGTGGACGGCCACCGACGACTGCGCGGCCAAGCCGGGCGGCTCGGGACCCGGATCCGCGCCGAAGGTCGGCGGCCCGGAGGCGTACTGGTCGTCGTACACCTTCGACGCCGTCGGAAACCGCAAGACCGAGGTCGAGCACGACGTCGCCGGTGACGCGTCGAAGGACGTCACTCGCACGTACGCGTACGCCGACGACCCCTCGACCACCAGCAAGCTGGACAAGGTCCACACCAAGGGGCCCGAGGGCGAGCGCGAGGACCGCTTCGAGTACGACAAGGTCGGCAACACCACCAAGCGCACCGTCCAGGGCAACACCCAGGACCTCGAGTGGGACATCGAGGGACACCTGGAGAAGGTGACGGAAGGGACCGGGGACAAGGCCAAGACCACGGAGTACATCTACGACGCGGGCGGCAACCGGCTCATCCGCCGCGACCCGTCCGGCACCACGCTGTACCTGCCAGGTACGGAGGTGCAGCTCGACAAGGCCGGCAACGTCTCCAAGGGGACGCGCTACTACCAGCACCCCGCGGGCCCGTCCATGGTCCGCACCGCGCAGGCAGGCAAGATCAGCACGTCCTACCTGCTCGCCGACCACAACGGAACGGCGACCACGTCCGTCGACGCCGCCACCCAGGCGGTCACCCGGCGCACGTTCACCCCGTTCGGCGAGGCGCGCGGCGAGAAGCCGTCGATGTGGCCTGGTGAGAAGGGGTTCGTCGGCGGCACGATGGACGAGTCCACCGGGCTCACCCATCTCGGGGCGCGTGAGTACGACCCGGCGCTCGGACGGTTCATCTCGGTCGACCCGATGATGGACATGGCCGAGTCGCAGACGATGAACCCGTACGCGTACGCCAACAACAGCCCCGTCACCTTCAGCGACCCGTCGGGCCAGTTCTGGGGCATCTTCCGCGTCTTCACGTGGGCGATGAACCAGTACAAGAAGGCGATGGCATCGCTCTCCGGCGGCACCCCGCCGGCCCCGTCCAGGCCGACGCCCAGCGTCAGCAAGAAGGACGTGGAGCGCGCCAAGTGGCTGAAGCAGCAGAGCAAGATGGACATGGTCGCGCACGTGGCCAAGGAGGCGGTGAAGGAGGCCAGCGGCTACAACGACATCGTCGACTGTCTGGGCGGAGCCGTCGGCACCTGCGCGATGCTCGCCCTCGAAGCCGCGGTCCCGTTCGCGGGCAAGGCGAAGCGTCTGCTGAAGGCACTGGAGAAGGCCTGGAGCGCATACCGGAAGTGGGAGGACGAGGTCAAGTGGGCCACCGGCATCATCCGCCGGATGGACGACGACGCGGCGGCCATGGCCAAGTACACGGAGGACATGGCCAATTGGAAGAAACAGGCGGACGCGGCCAAGGCGGCGAAGAAAGCCAAGGCCGACGAAGCCGAAGCGGCGGCGGCCAAGAAGGCCGACAGCGATAGCGACGGCGGTGGAGGCGGCGACAGCGGCGCAGGCGAATCCTGCCGGGTCAACAGCTTCACACCCGAGACCAAGGTCCTGATGGCCGACGGCAAGTCCAAGGCCATCAAGGACATCAAGCCGGGCGACAAGGTCGTCGCGACGGATCCGAAGACCGGTGAGACGGCGGTCAAGGACGTCGCTGCCACCATCATCGGCAAGGGTTCCAAGAAGCTCGTCGAGGTCACCATCGACACCGATGGCGACAAGGGCGAGGCCACGGCGAAGGTCACGGCGACCGACGGACACCCGTTCTGGGTCCCGGAACTGCGTGAGTGGATCAAGGCGACGGACCTGAAGTCCGGGGCCTGGCTGCGCACCGGTGCCGGCACGAAGGTCCAGATCACCGCGGTCAAGCGCTGGACCCAGCAGGCGACGGTCCGCAACCTGACGGTCACGGACATCCACACGTACCACGTGGTGGTGGGGTCGGCTCCGGTCCTCGTTCACAACTGTGGCCCGGACAACAGGCCGGACTTCAATTCCGACTTGTCGGCAGGGGTTCACTACGCCAAGCATGTCAAGGGCGTCGATGTGCGGCTCAAGAGGGGGCGTCAGCGCGAGCCGCAGGCCGTAAAGATCAACATGCCCGAATTCAACATGCTTGGTGGTCGTAAGGCCTATCGTGAAGCGGCAAGGGACTTCATGAACGGTGAGGGTCCGGATGGCTCCATCAGTGTTCAAACGGCTAGCGGTGGAATACATAGATTCGACCCGGCCACCGGATACTATGGATACGCCAACAGTAGTGGGACGATATCTACCTTCTTCCGGCCGGATGATGGGCTCGACTACTTCCGTCGCTCGACAATGAAGTACAGGAAGTAGTCCTCGAAATGTGACTGGAGGTGAAACGTGCTGTTCCTTGACCGCTACGTGGAAATTCTTCGGAGTGCGGGACGGCGACATCCAGCCACCCCCCATCAGGCGCTCGAAGAATGGTCGGATTTCGTCGAATACTGCCGGGAAGGATACGGGTCGACCATCTTCGAATACTGGGATGACATCTCGATCCGCAGCTTCCTGCAGTCAATTGTCGATGACGTCGTGGTTCGGGAGACCTCGGAATCGGTATGGTTCCTTGCCGAGGTGTATCGAATCGATGAGCAGTTCAAGACGGTTCTGGCCGACGGATTCAACGTCACTGGAGGGCGCGGCTGGTGGGAGCGCAGAATTCCTCGGATTGGTGGTGAGGAATTGGCGCGGACCGTAAGTGAACAATACGGCTTCGAAATGGAAGTCGTGTGATGCGTCCCACGCATTGACGAATCTGGTTCATGAGCCCCGTTGGGTGATCCTGACGGGGCTCATGCCATTCTGGTTCGATCCACCCGGGCGGAGCCCCCTGGCGTTTGAGGAAGGACACGTCCGCATGGCACCCGGGCCTGTCTGGCGAGCGCTGGCTACGGAGCGTGAGTTTGTGAGACGGCCACGGGTGACCCACTGAGGGCCCGGCAGGGCGGAGCACCCGGATCCGGGGGCGGGTCGGCCCTGAGCACAGGTGTCGGCGCGGCCCTTCACCGGCACCCGCCCCAGGTTCTGCGGGGCGCGCGGGGGCGGGAGACATCAAATCCGGCCAGGAATGGCCGTCGCTGTCGCCGCACTGATCGCCGGACTCGTCAGCGCTTTCGGACTGTGGTTCCGGACGGTCGCGGCGGAAGGCCCGGACACCACTGCGGACCGTGCCGAGAGCCTGCAGTCGGACAGTGCGACAGTTGCAAGGTGCTGGTGGAGCGCTTCGACATCAACTTCACGACCTAGGGCGGGAGATGCCCAGATTCTCACCAGAGGCGGAACGTGTTCTCCGCCCGGCCGGCTGGTTCCCGGGCCGTCAGGTGGAGACCGGTCCCTGGAGACGGTCTCTACGGAACTTTCCCTGGCACGCAGCGGCCGACGAATTTCTTCGGGAGTTCGGGGGTCTACGCGTGGACATCAGTGGTCCTGGAATCACGTGTGCGCGCGAGCCGTTCGAGGTCGACCCAGAGCTGGCTGTGGGGGAGGAAGGACGGTTCGAGGAGCTCTCCGAGCTGTTCGGCTGTCAGTTCTCCCCCGTGGGAGAAACGGGCAGGGGAGAGTTCTTCCTGGCGATCGACCAGGAGGGGATCCTGTATCTGCTGGCAGCTTGGGCGTTGAGGCTGGGACCCGGTGATCCGGCTGTGGAGCACCTTGTCTCAGGGGTCGTGCCGGAATGGCTTGATCCACCCGAGCGGGACACCCGGTAGTCCATCTCTGTCTGCCGCTGGGTGCTGTGCCGACACGCGTGCCCTGTGACAGGACAGGTGCTCGTCGAACCGATGACGCGGCCGGCGCGACGGCCGCGGTGGGAACGTCGATTCCGGAATCCGGGTCGCAAGCCGCTGCCGGACCTGGAGGTGGTGTGCGGCATCCTCCCTTCCGACTGAGCGCCCTCAGGCGCGGAGTGCGGCGTCGAGATCGCGAATGAACTCTCCCACGCGCCCGCCGCCGGGAGGTGCGGCGGGCAGACGGCCGAGTACCGCGGTGACCGCTGCCGGTGCGTGAAGGCGCGCCCATTCAAGGGTCCCCGCAGAAGCGACACTCTGGTCTTCTCCGGATGCCAACTCTTCGGCTCCTGCCGCATGTGCTGCCGCACCGAGAATGTGTTTCACCTGATGAGCGCTTGCCTTGGGATGCAGGTACGCAGCGGCGGCCGCATGGCTTGCCGCTCGTGCCGCGTCGGCCGCAGCGGGTGAAGCGGCTTCTTGCGCCGCTCTGTACGCCGCCCACGCGTTCTGCCGCAGAGCCCCCGTGCGCCGGCCGCCCCCAGCGAAAGCCTGTGCTGCATCGATGGCATCGCGAGGGCGCGTGTCAGCAGGAAGACTCTGTTCGAAGATCGACAGCGTCCTGCGCGCACAATCAGCCGCGTAGCCCGCGATCTCACGAAGTTCGTGTTCGCTCAGCTCAATCTTGTCCGACTCATTTGGCACCGCTCAATCTTGCCCCGGGTCGCCGATCGGCGCGAATGAGCGGCATCTGACTGCGGGGCAAACGCGCCAAGTCTCCCAGCCGGCAGATGTGTTGGGTCGAAAGTGACGTGAAGCAGGTGTGAGGGGCCTCCCCTGTCACTTGCGGCGGGCCCTACGGACGCCAGGTCACCCGGTGCTCTTCCAAGTGCGCCAGCACGGCGTGGTTCGCCTCCCAGCCGTCGGGGAACTTGACCGTGACGCCCAACTGGACCGGCTCCGTCGACGGGTGTTCGTCCAGCAGGTCGCTCACGCCCGCCCGGCACACCACGATGCACGCATGGCGGTGGCGTGACGCGAGTACGCACAGGCGGCCCGTCTCCAGGTGGAACGCCGTCGCGTCCGGGCGGCCCGAGAGCGGGTGCAGCACCACCGTGACGTCGTACTCCCGGCCCTGGAGGCGGTTGGCGGTGTCCACCGTCACGTCGGACACGCCCAGTTCCGCCAGTGCCGCGCGCACCGCCGCCGCCTGGTCGCGGTGGGCCGTGCCGACCGCGATCCGGTCCGCGGTCAGCGGGGTCGGGTCCGCGTCGCCGGTGGAGGCCGCACCACCGCGGTCCAGCAGGCGGCGCACCACCAGCGCCACCGCCCGCACCGCCTCCGGGTCCGTACGGGGCGTGTGGCGGGCCGGCAGTTCCAGCAGGCCCCAGCCGGACTCCGCGGCCTCGTCGAGCACCCGGTCGTGGGCCGAGCCGTCCGAGGCGACGCCGAAGCTCAGCCGCCGCTCGCCCGGACCCGTACCGCTGCGGAAGGGGGTGTACGGGTAGAACGCGTCGGACACCAGCGGTGCCGCCGACGCCGGGAGCCGCCAGGAGACCGGCAGCCGGTGCTGCGGCAGTTCGGGATTGTGGGCGAGCAGTGTGGAGACCGCACTCGCCGACGGGTCGTACGACAGCCCCGCCCACTGCTCGGAACCCACGATCGAGAACGGGTCCAGCTGGCCCGGGTCGCCCACGAACAGGGCTCGTTCGAAGAGTCCTGCCACCGCGAGCAGCGCGTCCGAGCGCATCTGGTACGCCTCGTCGACGATCGCGTGCCCCCAGGGCTCCACCCCCTGGACGTGCGCCCATTTCGCGGCCGTGGAGATGACGATGTCCAGGCCCGCCAGGTCCGCCGCCTTCGACGACTTGCGGACGTTGTCGAGGCCGTCGAGTGCCTTGTCGTACGGATCGGAGTCGTTGGAGTGCAGCCGCCCGACCGGCAGCTCCGGTTCCTTCTCGGCGAGCCGCAGCACCAGGTCGTCGACCTGGGCGTTGGTCTGGGCGACCACCATCAAGGGCCGCCCCGCAGCGGCCAGTTCGAGCGCAGTGCGCACCACGAGTGTCGACTTGCCCGCACCGGGCGGCGAGTCCACGACGACGCCGCGGGCGTCGCCGTGGAGCGTGTCCGCCAGGATGCCGGAGGTGGCCCGGGCGGCCGCGGAGGCCGGGTCGAGGGCCGGCGCTTCGAGGGTCACAGCAGGTCCTCCGGGGTGGCGAGGTCGGGGTGCTCGGCGCCCGCGCCCGGCGGGCCGCCGTGCGTCCACGGGGTCTCCTCCGGGTCGGGCAGCTTCGGCCCGCCCCGCTGGTCGTGCTCGAACAGGGTCCACACGATCCGGTCGCCCTTGTCCGGCACCGAGCCGTCCGCCGGGTTCTTGGCGCGCCCCATCCGGTCGGTGATCTGCAGGACGAACGTGCCGTCGCCGTCGGCCCGTACGCACTGCGCCGTCTGCGGCTTGCCGTCCAGCGAGCGGTAGACCTTGACCCGCTCGCCCAGATGAGGGTGGTCGTCCGTGCGCACGGTGACCAGCGGTCGGGGGCTCGGCCGCTTCGACTCCGACCAGGCCATCACCACCTCCGTCACCTCCGAGGCGAACGCCTCGCCCGCGAGACGGCGGCCAGCCAGCACCAGCGGATCGTCCAGCGCTTCCTGCGCCTCCAGTTGGGCCTGCGCGGTCTCCCGGGCGGCGAGCTTCTGTGCGGCGGTCACCGCGTCGTCCCGCCTGGGCTGTGGCGGCTCCCCGGCCCGTACCCGGTCGCGATGGGCGGTGAACGACCACCGGTCGCGGGTCCAGCGGTCCTCGACGCGGGCACCCTCGGGCAGTTCCCGCAGCAGGTCCACGGCGCGCCACACGGCACGCCAGGTGGGTTCCAACTGACCCGCGATCAGCCGCCGGACCTCCCCCTCGGCCCGGTGGAGCTCGCCGAGGAGCCGGTCGGCGCTCTCGCCGTCCTGGGCCGCGGCCAGTGCCGTGCGCGCCAGGTCGTAGCGCTCCATCGCCGGCGCGAGCAGCCTGTTGTCGAACGCCGGGTCGGTCGCGGGACCGGCCGGCGGGCACAGCAGCTGCCCGTCCCGGTTCCGCCCCAGCTCGGCCCGCAGCGCCGCCTCGGCACCCGACTCACCTTCCGGGGGGTCGACCCACGCGAGCAGCGCGCCGAGATGCTGGTCCTCCAGCGAGGACTGGCCGCTCGCCCAGTGCCGGCCCAGCAGATCGGTCGCGGCGAGCAGCAGCGATGACCCCGGCACCCGGGCGCGCTCGCCGTAGTGCGTCAGCCACCGGCCGAGCAGCGGCACCCGCGGCGGCGCGGGGTAGGGCGTGTCCGGGTCCTGCTCGGTCGTACGCCGGAACCGCATCGAGCGGCCGAGCAGCCGTACGAACTCCACACCGGCCCGGCTCGGCACGATCAACTGGGGTGCGTCCGCGCACAGTTCGACCTCGACCTTGACCTTCTTGCCGGTCTCCGGGTCGGTCTCGGAGCGCTCGGCCGGTTCGACGTCGTCCCCGTACGCGTCGAGATACGGCAGCACCGCATCGGCGAGCTCCGTCAGGAACGCCGAGCGCAGATCGCGGTCGCGCGGCTGGGCCACGACCAGCAGCCGCGGCTCCTTGGGGTCCGTGCCGACCAGCGCGCCCAGCGGTGCGCCCGCCTCGCCCGCCGTGGTCAGCGGTACGAAGACCAGCGGCCGCTGGGCCACCCTGCGGTGACGCACGGTGGCCAGCGGCTGGGCCCGGCCCGACTCGACGGCCTCCAGGCGCGCGAGTGTGGCGATCAGCGACATGCGGCCGCCTCCAGGGACTCGGCACGCAGCGCCGCGGCCCGGCGCAGTGCCGCCACCGTCGGATCGTCCGGGTCGCCCGCCTCGCCGCGTGCCGCGGCCAGGACGTCGCCGACCGTGGTCAGCCCGCCCAGCTCGCCGCGCACCGGGCGGCCCAGGGTCTCCACGGCGCCCGCCTCCCGCGCCCGGTCACGGCAGTGGAAGGCCAGCTCGCAGGCGGCCAGGCACTCGGGCGCGTAGGCGTGCGGGACGGATTCGACGGCGGTCGTCAGCTCCTCGGCCGAGCAGGTCTCGAGGTCGAAGCTGAGGTCCTCGGGCAGTGCCGCCGCGATGTCCTCGATCCGGGTGAGCCGGGTCAGCTGGCGCCGGGTGACCGAGAGCTGCTTGCGTACGTCCACCACGGAGGCGGTGGGGAGGTTGGAGAAGTCCTTGGGGCACACCAGCAGCACGGAGTGGGCGACCGACGCCCCGTCCGTCAGCGCCGCGACCCGTTCCAGGGCGAGCACGTAGACGGCGGCCTGGCGGGCGGCCGCGCCCACCTTCGCCGCGTCCGCCGAGCCGTCGATCATCGGGAAGGACTTGATCTCGACGACCGTCCACCGGCCGTCGGGGTGCACGACCACCGCGTCCGGCTCCAGATAGGCAGCCGAGCCCGCCACCTCCAGGACGAGCAGCGGATGGTCGAGCAGTGTCCACCCGCCCGCGGCGGTGGCCTCGCGCAGGGCGAGGGCCGTACGGGCCGTACGGCCCTCGGGCCCGGCCGCCGCCAGCTCGGGCACCGCGACCTCGGCGGGACGCTCCAGGCCGAGCAGCTTCAGGAGTTCCCGGCCGCCGTCGGCCTTGACCCTGGCCTCGAAGGCATTGCCCCGCATGAACGCGAACTGGGACTGCCCGAATGTGGCCGGCGATCCGAGTGCGGAGGCGAGCGCTCCCTTGTCCACCCCGGCGCCGTCCAGCAGCGCACGGCGCTTGCACCCGGGGTTGGCGGCGAGCGCGGCCAGTGCGCGGGCGTCGAGCGGATGGGGCTGCGCGGCGGGGCCGCGCAGCTCAGCGAGCCGCTGCCGGAGTGCTGTCGTCGGCGCCTGCGGAGGAGGTCCGCTGTCCAGGGATTCGCTCACCCGCGGAAGTGTCGCATCCGCCACCGACAACGGGGGACTTCGAGGGTGCGGGGGAGCCTCCCAGGCGCTCCCGCACCCGGTCGGCGAGGCGCATGGCGGGCCTGGTCAGCAGTGCGCCGCCGCCCATCACGGCGACACCGGCGGCCGCGTCCAGGAAGTAGTGGTTGGCGGTTCCCATCACCACGATCGTGGTGAGCAGTGGGTAGGCGACGGCGAGCGTCTTCATCAGCGGCGTACGGCCGTGCCGCCACAGCATCACTCCGCACCACAGCGCCCAGCCGACGTGCAGGCTCGGCATCGCCGCGTACTGGTTGGTCATGCTGCCCAGTCCGCGCGGTGCGCTCGCCTCACCGCCCCACCAGCCGTACGAGCTGTACTGGGCCATCGTGTCGACGAAGCCGTGCCCGGCCGCGAGGAGTCGGGGAGGGCAGGTCGGCATCAGTGTGAAGCCGGCGAGGCCGAGGAGTGTGGAGCACATCAGCCAGGTGCGGGCGGCCCGGTAGCGGGCGGGACGGCGGCGGAAGAGCCAGACGAGGATCGCGGGGGTGACGAGGTAGTGCAGGGTGGCGTAGGCGAAGTCGGCGGGGATGCCGAGGGCCGGAGCGTCGGTGAAGAGACGGTTCAGCGGGTGTTCCGCGTTGAGCCGGAGTGCCTTCTCGGCCCGGAGTATCGCGAGGCCGTTGTCGACCGCGGTCGTCACATCGCCGCGGGCCAGCAGCCGTCCCGCCGAGTACGCGGCGTACACGACAGCGAGCAGCAGCAGTTCGGTCCACCAGCGTGGTCGATGGCGCGGCGCGGTATGCGGCATCCGAACGTCTCTCCGTCTTCAGTTCAGGCGGTTGGTACCCGTCCTCGAAGGGGACGTCGAGATCTCTCCGGAGGTTGCCTGGCGTTCAGGTGCGCGATGATGAAAGTCCATCGGATCGTGAACTCAGGGAGCTGCCTCATGGCACCGCGGATCCTCCTCGCCCGGCACGGCCAGACGGAGTGGTCGCTGTCCGGAAAACACACCGGCAGGACGGACATCCCGCTGCTCGAGGAGGGCAGGCGCGGCGCCAAGCTGCTCGGCGAGCGGCTCCATCGCCCACCGTGGTCGGGTCTCGAGGGCGTCGAGGTGCGCACCAGCCCGCTGGTCCGGGCGAGTGAGACCTGCGCGCTCGCCGGCTTCGGGGAGCGGGCGCAGCCCTGGGACGCGCTGATGGAATGGGACTACGGCGCGTACGAGGGCCTGACCCCGGCGGAGATCCACGCGGTCGAGCCGGGCTGGCTCCTGTGGAACGACGGCGCCCCCGAGGGCGAGAGCCTCGCCGATGTCTCGGCCCGTGCGGACGAGGTCGTGGCCTGGGCGCGCTCGGCCGACCGCGATGTGCTGGTCTTCGCCCACGGCCACATCCTGCGCTCGATCGTGGCCCGCTGGCTGGGCGAGGACAACTCCTTCGGCGCCCGGGTCAGGCTCGACCCGACGAGCCTGTCGATCCTGTCCTGGCAGTACGGTGCCCCGGCGATCGAGCGCTGGAACGACATGGGGCACCTGGAGGGCTGAGACCCGGGGCGGAGCGGGTCAGGTCCGGGAGCGCCGCCCCGGACCCCCGGCCGCACGGGGCGCGGTGTCACACCCGGCGGGTCGACGCCGCGTGACGGTCCAGGAAGGCGCCGACACCCGCCGTGCGGCGGTGCGGGAGCAGGACGCGGGCCGTGTCCGCCAGCATCGTCTGGATGCGTGACGAGCGGACTTCGTCCATTAGGTCCAGCACCTGGCTGCCCGCGGCCGCCGCCTCGTCGGGGGATCCCGCCCGGGCCAGGTCCGCGGCCAGTTCCGCGCGGTACAGCGCCAGGTTGCGGGTGAAGCGGCGGTCCTGGAGGGCCGCGGCGCGGCGGGCGTGACGGGCCGCGCGGGGCCAGTCGCCCAGGGCCGACCAGCACTGAGCCTGCAGCGCCTCGAGCTCCGGCTCCCCGAAGAAGGACATCCACTCGGGGTCCGAGTCCGACGAGCCCCGGTCGAAGTGGGCGTGCGCCCGTGCCAGCGACTGCTCGCAGGTCGTACGGTCCCCGAGCCCGGCCCAGCCGCCCGCCTCGCGCAGGGCCAGCAGGGACAGCAGTCGTGGCGACGCGATCTGCCGGGCGGCCTGCTGGCCCGCCTGTGCGGTGCGCACCGCCTCCCGGTGCCGCCCCGCGTCCCTGGCCAGGAACGACGTATTGCAGAAGGCGTGCGCCTCCAGCGCCGGGTCGTCCGCCACCCGGGCCGTCGCCAGTGCCTCCGCGTAGTGCGAGCGGGCTTCGTCGAACCTGCCGGAGTCGTGGGCCAGCCAGCCCACCGAGATGGCCAGTTCGCCGGCACCCGCGTGGAGCCGCTCCGCCGTCGATCTGCGGGCGCTGCTGCTCGCGTCGAGCAGCGCGTAGGCGGCCCGCAACGGCTGGGCGGCGCGCCGGTAGAGCCCGTCCGCGCCGTGCCGGTCGTCGAGCAGCCGGATCCGGCGTACCGCCTCCTCGACGGCCCTGACCTCGCTCTCGCCGACTCTTGCCCGCGCTAGGCCGGGGGGACCCGCACGGTCGGGTGCGGGACCGGGCCCGAACCCGAGGGACGCGGCAGCCACCGTGGTGGGGCCGCTCGTGATGAATGCGCGACGCAGCACGTCGCTCTCCTCGTCGCTGTCGCTGTGACTGCCGTGCCGGTCGCTGTCGCGGAGGCCGAGGGGGCTGCACGGCGGGACCGGGCCGGCCTGTGGGCCGTCTTCCGTCCGCGTGCCCGAGCCCCGTCCGCGCACACGTTCCCTCGGCAGGAAGCCGAGGTCGGCCAGCGTCAGGCCGGGGAACATGTGCAGGAACACCCGCTCGTACGCGTAGTTGGGACATCGGATCTCGCCGGACTCGACGCGCCCGATGTACCGCGGATCGCACGAGACCTGCTCCCCGATCTCCCGCGCCGCCCTGCGCACCGCCGTGGCGAACTCGCCCGGCGAGCGCTGTCCGCGCAGCCGGCGGAACGCCAGGTTGGGAACCGCCCGTGATGCCTGTGACGATGACGCCATGGCCGAGCCCTCTCTCGGTGCTGCCGTGTTCCGGCGGAGCAAGAACGTACCTGCTGTGACGGACCGCTCACCCAGGGTTTGACTACAAAAGGGACATCTCGTCGGCGATCTGCCATGAACTGCCATCCTTTGCGGCGGCGTGCCGCCGTAGCCGTTGACGCCCACGGGCGTTGAACCGTACGGAGACCGTCATGTGTCTCCACTCGAGCGAGGAGGCGATCCCCTTGTTGGAGGTCGGCATGGAGACCAGCGCCCCGGACGACGCGCACACCATCGCGACGACGGCCCGGCACCGGCCCACGCAGGACAGCAGCGCACCACCGAACAGTGATGTGGCCGAGCCCCTGGACCTGGTCACCGTCCCCGCCCGGCAAGGCCTCGAAGCGGTGGACATCCTGCGCCGCGCCGCCGAGCCCGCCGTCGGACCGGTCATGCACGACGGAGCATGCGACACCCTCGGCTTTCTCGTCCCGCCCGGCACCGCAGACGGCTGGGACATGCCGGGCAGTGCCTGTACGCAGACGTCCGGCCGCGGGCTGCGCATCCCGGCCGAGCCGCCGGGCACCGGCTCGGGCTGGCTGCTGCCGCCCGACGACACGGACGCCGTCACCGACCCGGAAGTGCTGCGCGAGGCGCTGGACGAGGCGGCCCGGCTCATCGAGGCCGCCGACAACTGCCGCTGATTCGCGCGGGCACCGGCCGCCGCGAGTGCGCGCGGGGGCACCCCGTCCGCCGGGCGCGGATAATGGGCAGGGTGGCGAAGAGCAAGAGGCGAGGACGTACGGGCGGGGGCGGAAGTCCCGAACCGGTCGTCGCGTCGGTGGACGGCGGGCTGGCGGAGCTGATACCCGACCGGGAGCGGCCGCGCGCCTGGACCCTGCTCGTCGACGGTGCGCCGCAGTCCCATGTGGACCTCGACGATCCGACGTATCTCTCCTTCGAGTACCAGCGCCGGCTGGGCCATGTCGCCGATCTCGCCGCCGAGCCGGGGCGGCCGCTCCAGGTCGTGCACCTCGGCGGCGGTGCCTTCACGCTCGCCCGCTATGTCGCCGCCACCCGTCCCCGTTCCACCCAGCAGGTGGTCGAGTTGGATGCGGCACTCGTGCAACTGGTACGCGCGGAGCTGCCGTTGGATCCGGGGGCGCGTATACGGGTGCGGTCGGCCGATGCCCGCGCCGGACTCGCCAAGGTGCCCGACGGCTGGGCGGACCTGGTGATCGCCGATGTCTTCAGTGGAGCCCGTACCCCCGCGCATCTGACCAGCACCGAGTTCCTCGGCGAGGTGCGCAGGGCACTGCGGCCGGGCGGTCTCTATGCGGCGAACCTCGCTGACGGACCGCCCCTGGCCCATCTGCGCGCACAGGTGGCGACCGCCGCCGCGATGTTCCCCGAGCTCGCCCTCGCCGCGGATCCGACCGTGCTGCGCGGCCGGCGCTTCGGCAACGCGGTGCTGCTCGCGTCCGACCGTGCGCTGCCGGTGGCCGAGCTGACCCGCCGTGTCGCGGGCGACCCGCACGCCGGCCGGGTCGAACACGGCCGAGAGCTGGTCGACTTCACCGGCGGCGCGGCCCCGGTCACCGATGCGAGCGCCAAGCCGTCGCCGGTGCCACCGCCCGCGGTCTTCCGTTAGCGGCGTGGGGTGCGCGACGCGACGAGCCGGACGCCGCCCGGCGCACCGCAGCCGCCTCGGCGTTCCCGGCGACCGAGCCTCGCTCGTAGGAGCCGACGCCGGTGGTCGTCAGGCGCTTCGGCTTCGGCCCGGAGGTGTGCCCCTGCGACCGTCGGCGCGCTCATCGCTCGTCGAACTGGGCCATCGGCGGATGGCCGTTCCAGGTGTAGAACACCGAACTCTCGCGGCCGTCCTTGGTGAACGTCACCCGGATCCAGGTCGGCTGGGTCCACACCTGCATCTGCCAGCCCGCGGCCGGGGTCGCCGACACCAGTTCCGCCGAGGTCTTGCCGACGTCGAACACGGCCATGCCGCCGGTGACGGTGTGGCTCTTCACCGTGCCCGGATCGCCGTAGCCGTCCGAACCTCCCGTATCCGACGGGGAGGGGGACGTGGTGGGCGATGTGCCGCCGCTCGGCTTGCCGGCCGGCCGTTTGGTGGGCTCGGGCGACTTCGAGGGCGACGGGCTCGGCGGGCGACGGGTGGAGGACTCCTGCGGCCCGACCGCCTGGGTCGTCGAGCTCTGCGCGGTGATCGGGAGTGCGCGCGGCCGGTCGTACGCGGTTCCGGCCATGACCGTGTGAACGCCCCACCAGGACAGCGTCACCGCCGCGCCGGTGGACAGCGACCACGCCACGGCATGTACGAGTCCTCTGCTCACGCGGGCCATAGTGCACCACGCACCCCGTGCGTGTCGCGCGTCCCAGGGTTCCTCCCGTACGGGACCGCGGTCCCCCGGATGGCGTACGGTGCCGCCCATGGCAAGTGTGCTCGTGGTCGAGGACGACCAGTTCGTGCGCTCCGCCCTCATCCGGCACCTGACCGACGCCTCGCACACCGTACGAAGTGTCGGTACGGCCCTCGAGGCGTTGCGCGAAGTGGCTCATTTCCGTTTCGACGTGGTCATTCTCGACCTCGGCCTGCCCGATCTGGACGGGGCCGAGGCGCTGAAGATGCTCCGCGGCATCACCGACGTACCGGTGATCATCGCGACCGCGCGGGACGACGAGACGGAAATCGTCCGCCTGCTCAACGACGGCGCGGACGACTACCTCACCAAACCCTTCTCGGTGGAACATCTGTCGGCGCGCATGTCGGCGGTGCTGCGCCGGGCGCGCGTGAGCGCCGGGGAGGCGCAGCCCTCGCGGGTGATCCAGGTCGGCGGGCTGTCCATCGACCCGCTGCGCCGCCAGGCCGAGCTGGACGGGACTCAACTCGACCTCACCCGCCGGGAGTTCGACCTGCTGGCGTTCCTTGCCGGGCGGCCCGGAGTGGTCGTCCCGCGCAGGGAACTGCTCGCCGAGGTCTGGCAGCAGAGCTACGGCGACGACCAGACCATCGACGTGCACTTGAGCTGGCTGCGACGCAAGCTCGGCGAGACGGCGGCTCGGCCCCGCTATCTGCACACGCTGCGGGGGGTCGGGGTGAAACTCGAGCCTCCGGGCAGCCACCCGACGCCCGGAAACGGCCACCGGCCATGAACAGCGGACTCCGGCTGAGAATCGGACACCGGCCTTGAGAAACGGACAACGGTCATGAGATGGGCGCTCGTCAAGGTTTCGCTGGCGGTCACCGTGATGGTGGTGCTGGCCTTCGCCATTCCCCTCGGCATGGTCATCAAGGAGATGGCCAGTGACCGCGCGTTCTCCAACGCCGAGCGGCAGGCCGCGACCATCGGCCCCACCCTCACCGTCACCACCGAGCGCCGGCTGCTGGAGCGTGCCGTGAAGTCCACGCCGGCCGGCTCGGCCGGGCGGATGGCCGTGCACATCCCGTCGACCGGTGAACCGGACAGCCTGCCCCTGGAGATCGGCATGCGGCGCGCGGCGGCCGAGGACCTGGCGACCACGCAACGGATCGGAAAGGCCTCCATCACCGAGGTGACCGGCGGCTCCGCGCTGCTCCAGCCCACCGCGATCGGCACCGGACAGATCGCGGTCATCGAGATCTTCGTGCCCGAAGGCGAGGTCACCAACGGCGTCAGTACTGCCTGGCTGGTCCTCGCCGGCGTCGGTATCGCCCTGATCCTCGGCTCGGTTGCGGTCGCGGACCGGCTCGGCGCGCGGATGGTGCAGCCCGCACAGCGGCTCGCGGGCGCGGCGCACGAGCTGGGGGAGGGCAAGCTGGGGGCGCGCGTTCCCGAGGAGGGGCCTGCCGAACTGCGCTCCGCCGCCGTCGCGTTCAACTCCATGGCCGACCAGGTGGTCCAGCTCCTGGCCAACGAGCGCGAACTGGCCGCGGACCTCTCGCACCGGCTGCGCACTCCGCTGACCGTGCTGCGGCTCAACGCCGCCTCGCTCGGGGAGGGTTCGGTCGCCGAGCAGACCAGGGCCGCCGTCGCCCAGCTGGAGCGCGAGGTCGACACGATCATCCGCACCGCGCGGGAGTCGAAGCCGCAGACCGCGGCGACCGGGCCGGGCGCGGGCTGCGACGCGGCCGAAGTGGTCAGGGAACGGATGGAGTTCTGGTCGGCGCTCGCCGAGGACGAGGACCGCAAGGTGCGGGTCGCGGGGGTCGAGCGTCCGGTACGCATCCCGGTCGCCCGCCCCGAACTGACCGCCGCGCTGGACGCGTTGCTCGGCAATGTCTTCCGCCACACATCGGAGGGCACCGCCTTCTCGGTGGACGTGCACAACAGCGACGACGCCGTCATCGTGCTCGTCTCGGACGCCGGCCCCGGCATCGCCGATCCGGACGCGGCGATGGCCCGTGGCAACAGCGGTGCCAGGGACGGCTCGACCGGACTCGGCCTGGACATCGTGCGCCGGGTCGCGGAGTCGACGGGCGGGGACGTACGCATCGGCCGCTCGGTGCTCGGCGGCACGGAGGTGCGGGTGTGGATCGGCCTCGACCCGCGTGAGGCCGGGCGCGTCGAGCGCCGCCGCGGACACCGGGGGAGGGTCGCGGGCCGCCGCAGGGCCTCGGTCTGAACACGGCCCGGCGCGGGTGTGCAGCCCTGCGCGGGCCGGGCAGAGGTCTCTACCATTAATCCGCTCCGATGCCTTCCTTAAGGCCGCCCTAAGAAGCGGAACCCCCGTCCAGAACCGGCTGTTTGTCCGATTCGCTGTCGCTAGCGTGCTGCCTCGGCACTTCACCCCCGCAATGCAGAGGCAGGCACCCGATGGGCAGCAGTACGCACCGGCGCAGGGCGAGCGGCAAGACCAAGGCGATCGGCGCGGCCGTGGTGAGCACGGTGATCACCGGCGCGGCGCTCGTGCTCACCGGCACCGCCCAGGCGGCGGCCGTCGGCGCCGCGTACACCAAGACCAGCGCCTGGAGCGGCGGCTACACCGGGCAGTACGTCATCACCAACGCGACCGGCACGGCGCAGTCGGACTGGACGCTCGAGTTCGACCTGCCCGCCGGGACCACGATCAGTTCGCTGTGGAACGGGGAGCACACGGTCAAGGGCGGGCACGTCACCGTGAAGCCCGCGAGCTGGAACAAGAGCCTCGCCCCCGGTGCGTCGGTGACCGTCGGCTTCGTCACCTCCGCGAGCGGCACCGCCGCCGACCCGACGTCCTGTCTCATCAACCGGATCAAGTGCTCGGTCGACGACGGGGCCACGCCGCAGCCGACCGGCCGGCCTACCGAACAGCCCACGCCCACGCCGTCGGCGACCGCCACCCCGAAGCCCACACCCACCGCCTCGACCCCGACCCCGACTCCGACGGCCACGGCCACGGCGACCCCCGAGCCCGGCACGGGTGCCCGTTACGCGCCGTACGTCGACACCTCGCTGTACCCGGCGTACGACCTGCTGGACACCGCCGCCAAGACGGGCGTCAAGGAGTTCAACCTCGCCTTCATCACCTCCGGCGGCAGCTGCGCCCCGCTGTGGGGCGGCGTCACCGGCCTTGCCGACGACAAGGTCGCCTCCCAGATCGGCGCCCTGCGCGCCAAGGGCGGCGACGTCCGGGTCTCCTTCGGCGGTGCGGCCGGCCACGAGCTGGCCCTGAACTGCTCCTCCGCGGGCGAGCTGGCCAAGGCGTACGGCAAGGTCATCGACACCTACAAGCTCACCAAGGTCGACTTCGACGTCGAGGGCGCCGCCCTGCCGGACACCGCCGCCAACACACGCCGCTCACAGGCCATCGCCCAGCTCCAGAAGGAGCACCCGGGCCTCGACGTGTCCTTCACCCTGCCCGTGATGCCCGAGGGCCTCACCCAGCCCGGCGTGGACCTGATCGCCGACGCCAAGAAGAGCGGCGTGAAGATCGGCGCGGTCAACATCATGGCGATGGACTACGGCCCGGCGTACAGCGGGGACATGGGCACCTACGCGGTCCAGGCAGCCACCGCCACCCAGGCGCAGATCAAGGGCGTGCTCGGCCTGACGGACGCGGCCGCGTGGAAGACCGTCGCGGTCACCCCGATGATCGGCGTCAACGACGTGACCTCCGAGATCTTCAAGGTCGACGACGCCACGCAGCTGGTGGACTTCGCGAGGTCCAAGGGCATCGGCTGGCTGTCGATGTGGTCCTCCACCCGTGACAAGCAGTGCGCGTCGGGCGCGGTCGGCCATGCCGACGCCACCTGCAGCTCGATCCTCCAGGAGCCGCTGGCCTTCACGAAGGCGTTCTCCGCCTACAAGTAGCGCCTGCAAGCGGCTCTCTGAACAAGGCCCCGCAAACACTCCTTCCCCGCACCCCCACCGCGCGCGCCCCGGCCGGGCTTCCCCCACCCCCGGCCGGGGCGCGTCCCTTGTCGGGGCTCCGCCGAACCGGTCAGGCCACCGGTGGCGGCAGCTCGCCCGTACGCGCCAGCCGCCCGTACCAGTGGGCGCTGGACTTCGGGACACGCGCCTGGGTCTCGTAGTCGACGTACACCGCGCCGAAGCGCTTGCCGTAGCCGTAGGACCACTCGAAGTTGTCCATCAGCGACCAGAGGAAGTAGCCGCGCACGTCCGCCCCGTCGGCGATCGCCCGCTGCACCGCCGCGAGATGGCTGTGCAGATAGCGGATGCGGTCGGGGTCGTGGACCGTGCCGTCGACGGCCGGCTTGTCGTCGTACGCCGCGCCGTTCTCGGTGATCATCAGCGGCAGCCCGGGCGCCTCGCGCGTGTAGTGCAGCAGCAGGTCGTACAGGCCGCTCGGATCGACGGACCAGCCCATCGCGGTGCGCTCGCCGGGCGGTTGGTGGAAGACGACTTGCTCGGAGGCGGGCCAGGGCGAGTGGTCGCTGGGGGCATGTCCGTCCCGGCGCGGGCCCGCCCGGCGGTCCGGGTCCGGGGCCGAGACCACCGCCGGTGCGTAGTAGTTCAGTCCGAGCCAGTCCAGGCGCTGCCGGATCACGGACGGATCGGAGCCCTGGACGAAGGACCAGTCGGTCAGCGACGCGGTGTCGGCGATCAGGTCCTGAGGGTAGGCGCCCTTCAGCAGCGGCCCCGCGAAGATCCGGTTCGCCAGCGCGTCGATACGGCGCCGGGCGTCATGGTCGCCGGGTGCGTCGCTCGCCGCCCTCACCACGCTCGGGTTGAGGCTGACCGAGATCTGCGCGCGGGCGGGCAGCGCACTGCGCAGCGCCTGTACGGCCAGTCCGTGTCCGAGATTGAGATGGTGGGCGGCTCGCAGGGCGGCCACCGGGTCGGTGCGACCAGGGGCGTGCACACCGGAGCCGTATCCCAGGAACGCGCTGCACCAGGGCTCGTTGAGCGTCGTCCACAGCTCGACGCGGTCGCCGAGCGCGTCCGCGACGATCCCCGCGTACTCGGCGAAGCGCTGCGCGGTCTCCCGGGCCGGCCAGCCGCCCGCCGACTCCAGCTCCTGGGGGAGATCCCAGTGGTAGAGGGTCAGGACGGGGCGGATGCCGTGGGCCAGCAGATCGTCGACAAGGGCCCGGTAGAAGTCGAGGCCGCACTGGAGGGCGGGCCCGCGACCGGTGGGCTGTACGCGGGGCCATGAGACCGAGAAGCGGTAGGCGCCCACCCCGAGGTCCCCCATGAGCCGCACGTCCTCGGCGCGGCGGTGGAAGTGGTCGACGGCGATGTCGCCGGTGTCCCCGTTCTCCACCTTGCCCGGCGTACGGCTGAAGGTGTCCCAGATCGACGGGGTGCGGCCGCCCTCGGCCGCGGCGCCCTCGATCTGGTACGCGGCGGTGGCGGTGCCCCACAGGAAGCCGGGCGGAAAGCTGACGGGCATGGTGAACTCCCCACATGTACGTGACAACGACTGGATGGATGACGATGCGTCAGCTCCGAGTGCCCGGGCGGCTCAGCCCTTGATCGCGCCCTGCATGATGCCGCCGACGATCTGCCTGCCGAAGAAGACGAAGGCGAGCAGCAGGGGCAGCGTGCCCAGCAGCGCGCCCGCCATGATCACGGACTGGTCCGGGATGTAGCCGCGGCCGAGCCCGGTGAGCGCCACCTGCACGGTCGGACTGCCGGTCTGGGTCAGCGCGATGATCGGCCAGAAGAAGTCGTTCCAGGCCATGACGAAGGTGAGCATGCCGAGGACGGCCATCGCGGGCCGCGCCGCCGGGAAGACGACATGCCACACCACCCGCCAGCTGTTCGCGCCGTCCACCCGGGCCGCCTCGATCAGCTCGGACGGCAGTGCCTCGGTGAGGTACTGCCGCATGAAGAACACCCCGAAGGCGCTGACCAGGGTGGGCAGGACGACGGACTGCAACTGGTCGGTCCACGACAGCTTGGCGATCATCATGTACAGGGGTACGACGCTGAGTTGCGGCGGCACCATCATCGTGCCGATGACCAGCAGGAGCAGCAGGTTCTTGAGCCTGAAGCGCAGCTTGGCGAAGGCGAAGCCGGCGAGGGTGGAGAAGACCACCGTGCCTGCCGCGACCGAGCCGGCCACGATGGTGGTGTTGAGGAGCGCGGTGCCCATGTTGGCGTCGGTCCAGGCGATCTCGAGGTTCTTGAGGAGATTGCCGCCGAACCAGAAGGGCGGCGGGGTCTGGGCGAGCCGGGTGTTGTTGCGGGAGGCCGCGACCGCCGTCCACACCAGCGGGAACAGCGAACCGGCCGTGAACAGGATCAGCACCGCGTAGGTGAGTTTCCCGCCGTACAGATGCCGTCCGGCGTGACCGGTGCGACGAGTGCGACCGGTGAGTCCGGGACGAGCCGCGTGACCGGCGTGACGAGCCTGCTGGCCGTGACCCGCGTGCTCGGAGTGCTCGGCAGATCTGGCATTGGGCATGTCGTCCCCCTACGCGCTCTTGCTCAGCCGGCGGGCGAGCAGCCAGTTCACCGCGCCGACGATCAACAGGATCAGGAACATCGCCCAGGCGATCGCCGAGGCCCGGCCCAGATGCAGATTCACCCAGCCCTGCTCGTACAGGTACAGCCCGAGCGTCTGGTACTGGTGGTCGGGCCCACCGGTCGCCCCCGCGCCTCCGTTGAACAGCAGCGGCTCACCGAACAGCTGGGTCGCGCCGATCGTAGAGACGACACAGGTGAAAAGGATCGTGGGCCGTAGGGACGGCACCGTGACATGGCGGAACTGCTGCCAGCGCGAGGCGCCGTCGAGCGCGGCCGACTCGTACAGTTCGCTCGGAACGGCCTGCATGGCCGCCAGATAGATCAGCGCGTTGTAGCCCGTCCAGCGCCAGATCACGATCGTGGAGACCGCCAGCTGCGAGGTCCACCCGCCGTTCTGCCAGTCGACGTGGTCGAGGCCGGCCAGGCCGAGCACCCAGTTGATCATTCCGTAGTCCCGCCCGAAGAGCAGCACGAAGACCAGGGTGGCCGCGGCGACGGAGGTGGCGTACGGAGTCAGGACGGCCACCCGGAAGAACATCGAGCCGCGCAGCCGGTAGTTGAGCAGATGGGCGATGCCCAGCGCGACGAGCAACTGCGGCACGGTGGACATCAGCCCGATGGTGACCGTGTTCCGCAGCGCGTTCCAGAAGAACTCGTCCTCGAGGAGCCGGGTGAAGTTGCGCAGCCCCACCCACTCCATGTCGGTGGGCGCGGTCAGCTCCACGCGGTGCAGGGACGCCCAGCCCGTCCAGAGCAGCGGGAAGAGCCCGAAGGCGAGGAAGAAGAGGAAGAACGGTGCGACGAAGGCGTACGGGCTCCACTTCATGTCGAGCCGGTAGCGGCGGCTGCGCCGCGCGCGGCGGCGCTCCTCGGCCGCGTCGGCGACGCCGGTGGCCGGGGCCGCGCCCCCTTCCTTCGAGGGCGCGGCCGGAGCGTCGGATGCCATGTCCGTCACGGTCACTGGTCCAGGGCGTTGTCGATCGCCTTGACCGCGGCGTCCCATCCCTCCTTGGAGGAGCGGCCCTTCTGGTCGACCTGGAGCATGCCGATGTCGGACAGGTTCTGCGCGATGACCAGGTCCTTCGGGCCGACGATCTGGACCGGCACTCCCTCGGCGGCCTGCGAGAATATCTGGCCTATGGGTGCGCCCGCGAAGTAGGCGTGCTTGGCGCCGGAGACGGCGGGCAGCGCGTACGCGGCCTTGGCGCTCGGGAAGCTGCCGCGCTCGGTGAACAGCTTCGCCTGCTGCTCGGGGGCGGTGAGCCAGGCCGCGAGCTCGGCCGCCTCGGTCTTGTTCTTCCCCGCCTCGGGGACGATCAGGAACGAGCCGCCCCAGTTGCTGGGCTTCGGAGCCGGCGCCACGTCCCACTTGTCCTTGCCCGCCTCACCGGCCTTGTCCTGGATGTAGCCGAGCATCCAGGCCGGGCAGGAAACCGTGGCGAAGGTGCCGTTCGCATAGCCCTGGTCCCAGGCGGGCGTGAACTGCTGGAGTTTGCCCGTGAGGCCCTCGGTGGCGAACGCGGCGGCGATGTCCCAGGCTTTCCTGACGGCCGGGTTGGTCTTGTAGACGACCTTGCCGTTCTCGTCGTAGAAGCGCTTGCTGCTGCTGCCGTTGATGGCGTTGAGCACGCCGGACGCGGAGTCGACGAACGCGGTGCCCTCGGGGGCCTTGGCCTTGAACTTCTTGCCCGCGTCCAGGTACTTGCTCCAGTCGCCCGCCCACAGCTTGCCGACCTCCTTGCGGTCGGTGGGCAGCCCTGCCTCGGCGAACAGGTCCTTGCGGTAGCAGATGCCCTGCGGGCCGATGTCGGTGCCGAGTCCGACGGTTCTGCCGTCCTTGGTGGTGGCCTGCGCCCATTTCCAGTCCAGGAACGCGTCCTTGTCCACACCCTCGGTCCTGCCGAGGTCGACGAGCTTGCCGGCCTGGGTGGCGGTGATCTCGGCGATGTTGTTGACCTCGACGGCCTGGATGTCGGCGAGGCCGCTGCCGCTGCCGAGGTGGGTGAGCAGCTGCGGGTAGTAGTTCTCGTTCCGCTCGATCGAGGTCTGCTTGATGACGATGTTCTTGTGGAGCTTCATGTACTCGTCGTAGAGCCCGGCCTCTTGGAGACCGAAGGCCCCGAAGACGCCCACGGTGATCGTGGTCCTGCCCTTGGCGTCACCCCCGCCGTTCGAGGCACGGCCGACGGGTTCCTCGCCGTCCTCGGCACAGCCGGCCAGCAGCCCGGCGCCGAGCGCGGCGACGACCGCGAGGATTACGGTCCTGCGCATTGCGTCCTCCTAGTGCCCTGACGTGCCACCCCGCTGCCAACTGGCTTGTGGCACACGGGCATTGCTGCACCGCGGCGCGGGCGGGGAACGTGCGGGTGGTGTGGTGAGTGCGGGTCAAGTGCGGTGGGAGCGCTCCCATTTGGGATGTGGTTGAAGGTTGGCCGCTCCCAGAGAGGGTGTCAAGGCACCCGGCATGTCATGTTCCCGGGCCGGCTGGCAGGAGGTGCGGGGACGCCGTGTCCCGGATCGCTTCGCGCGGGATCAACGGCGTCGCGGGTCGACGACGAGCCCCCGCCGTGGGCCGGGCGGGCGTCGCCGAACGGGCCGCGTACCCGGCCGCGCGCTCGCGGAGCGCCGCTCGGACGGCTGCCGCGCGGCGGCCACCGGAGCGGCCCCCGGACGCCCGGCCGACCGTTGCGACGGCTTCACGGCCGAGGGCCGCCGCCGCGCGATGCCTGTCTCGCCGGACGCTGCGAGAACCTGGACGCGGTCTTCGCGGTCCCGGTCGTGGATCGGCGGGGCATCGGCCCGGTCCTGCGGGAGACCTCGCTCCGGCGGCCTGCCCCAAGAGGCCCGGCAGACCGGCGGCAGTCCCGGCGGGCCGGCTGCGGAGGGCGCTCCCGACGGAACGGGTGATCCGCGGGTCGTCGGCGGCGGCCGCGGGCGCCGGGCTCCCCGGCAACGTCAAGGGCCCCGGTCCGAAGACCGGGGCCCTTGACGATCAGGGTGAGTGACGGGACTCGAACCCGCGGCATCCTGGACCACAACCAGGTGCTCTACCAGCTGAGCTACACCCACCATGACCGGTCGTTTTCCCGACCGGCCGAGAAAAAGTGTACATGGTCCCGGAGGGTGCTCGCGCCACGGTTTTCTGCGGCCTACTGCGCGGGCAGTACGTGCTTGGCGGCGATGGTTCTGGCGGTTTCCGTGTCGGGGCCGGGCTGGGCCACGAAGACGGCCTCGCGGTAGTAGCGCAGCTCCGCGATGGATTCGCGGATGTCCGCCAGTGCCCGGTGGTTGCCGCTCTTCTCCGGACTGTTGAAGTACGCCCTCGGATACCAGCGCCTGGCCAGCTCCTTCACCGAGGAGACATCGACGATCCGATAGTGGAGATAGTCCTCCAGCGTCGGCATGTCGCGCAGCAGGAAGCCGCGGTCGGTGCCGACCGAGTTTCCGCACAGCGGGGCCTTGCCGGGCTCCTTGACGTGCTCGCGTACGTACGCCAGGACCTGCTCCTCGGCGGCGGCGAGCGTGGTGCCGCCCGCCAGCTCGTCGAGGAGGCCCGAGGCGGTGTGCATCTGGCGCACCACCTCGGGCATTGTCTCGAGCGCCGCGTCCGGCGGGCGGATCACGATGTCCACCCCTTCACCGAGCACGTTCAGTTCCGAGTCGGTGACCAGCGCGGCCACCTCGATGAGTGCGTCATCCGTCAACGAGAGCCCGGTCATCTCGCAGTCGATCCACACCATGCGATCGTTCATGCGTCCTACTTTATGGCGCACTCCGCTGGCCGGGCAGACTCGGACGGCCATGACCTGCCGCGTACACGTCGGAATGGGGTTTGCCCAGCTCCGTCGCCGTCGCGGCCGAGTGGCCCGTCAGCCCCGTCGCGGCCGCCGCTGCCCGTCTCGCCCCAGGGGTCGCCTGGGCCGGTACGACGGCGTCCACCACCGAGGACGGCCCCGGATCGCTCTGGGGCCTGCGAGCCCGGTACGCGGCCCGGTACGCGGCCGGGGACGAGCCCAGCTGCCGCCGGAAATGGCCGCGCAGTGCCACCGGGGAGCGGAAGCCGCACCGGCCCGCGACCTCGTCGACCGAGTAGTCGGAGGTCTCGAGCAGCCGCTGCGCCTGCAGCACCCGCTGGGTGATCAGCCACTGGAGCGGGGCCGAGCCCGTCAGTGACCGGAAGCGGCGGTCGAAGGTGCGCCGGCTCATGTACGCCCGGGCCGCCAGCGTCTCCACGTCGAACTTGCTCGTGGAGATGCTCCAGGGCCCAGGAGACGACCTCGGCCAGCGGATCCGAGCCGATTTCCTCTGGTAAAGACCTGTCGAGATAGCGCTCCTGACCGCCACTGCGCCGCGGAGGTACGACCAGCCTGCGCGCGAGCGCCCCCGCCGCCTCCGTGCCGTGGTCGGTGCGCACTATGTGGAGGCAGAGGTCGATCCCGGCCGCCGTACCGGCGGAGGTGAGCACATCGCCGTCGTCGACGAAGAGCTCACGCGGATCGACATGGACGGACGGATAACGCTTGGCGAGCGTCGGCGCGTACATCCAGTGGGTGGTGGCCGGGCGGCCGTCCAGCAGACCGGCCGCGGCGAGGACGAACGCCCCGGTGCACAGTCCGACGATCCGGGCGCCCTCTTCATGTGCCCGGCGCAGCGCGTCGAGCGCCTCGGGCGGTGGCGGCGAGGTGATCGAGCGCCAGGCCGGCACGACGACCGTGCCCGCCCTGCTGATCGCCTCGAGGCCGTACGGTGCGGTCAGTTCCAGACCGCCCGTGGTCCTCAGCGGTCCGTCCTCGCCACCGCAGACAAGCAGGCGGTAGCGGGGAACTCCGGCGTCCTGGCGGTCAATCCCGAACACCGAAAGTGGGATGGAACTCTCAAAGATAGGGCCACCGCTGAACAGCAGCACTGCGACGACTTCCCGGCGCCGGCGGCCGGAGAGTTTCCGTCCTGCCTCCGGTGCGGCGGAGTCCTGACTCATGACGCTAAGCCCCCCTCGGTGTTCGCGTCTCCCCGTTCGTTTCGGGCCTTTCGCTCCTGCACGTTTCCCCTCGGTTTTGCACGAGTCCCCAGCCTTCGATACTCATGATCGAATCTACTGCGTCCCGTGGTGCCGTCGTGACAAGTTCGGCATGCACTGGTATGTCGACATGGCAACTTGGCGCGAAGCATTCGATCACGAAGCGTTCCACTCGCGAGCCCCGCAGGGAAGTGGGTCTCCCGTGCATGGCCCGTCCCCGTAGGGTCCGAACGCCGCGATTGGCCCTTTCTTCCCTGGTGGCAAGGGGGTTGGCAGGCCATTTCCCCAAGGAACGGCTCCTGGCGCGAAGTTGGCTGAAAACATATGGGTGTGAGTGTACGAACCCGTCAGTCACCTGGTGCACGCCGGGCCCCCGGACGGGCGCCGCGGTGCCCGTCCGTGCGCGAGAGGGCTGCCGTCCGCTCCGACCGGCGCAGCAGGACCCGGCAGGCCGCGGTGACCGCGCCGAGGCCGAGCGCCACCGAGGCGGCTTCCCCGGGGGAGTTCCCGTACACGACCAGCACCAAGGGAACGAGCAGGCAGCTGAACGCTCCCCAGCGCACCACCGCGCCCGCCGAATCGGGGGAGCGTGTGGCAGTGGGCGCCGGTGCGCGGGAAGGCACCGGCGCGCATGCGTGGCGGGGGCCGGGTGCGGGGGCGTGCGCGGTGGCGGCGTACGCGCCCCGCCGCGGGCGCGGGGGCCGGCGGCGCCTGCGCCCGCGCCTGGCGGGGGAGGCGGACGCGGAGGCGCGGCGTGGGGCGGCGGCAGGGGTGGCGGGTCGTGCGGGCATGCCGGGGCCAACGAGGGGCGCGGTCATCCGGTCACTGTGCCGCGGCAGGCGGCCGGAAGACTGCTGTAGGGGCCAAGCGGCATTGCGATCCGGGACGGGCTCGGGCATGCTCCCTGGAACGCCGCGCATGGCGCGGCGGGCCCTGGGCAGGAGAGGAGTGTCGCCGTACCCTTGAGGTATGGGCTTGGGAAGATGATTCCCGGACACAGCTCCACCGCCACGCCAACCCGACGCACCTTCCTCAGACGACCTCCAAGAGGACCTTCTTCGCCGAGACACCGATGGCCGGTCACGAAATCCCCGAACCCGCCGACCGCAAGCAGGTCGCCGACCCTCTGTCGGACCTGCAAGCGGCCGAAGAGTCATGCCACTCCTGCGATCCCGCGTTCCGGCACGGAGTCGTCGTCGGCTTCGACGGATCGACCTCCAGTGAGCGGGCGCTCGCCTATGCGATCGGCATGGCGAGGCGCTCCGGTTCGGGGCTGATCATCGTCCATGTCGCCAATCGGCTGCCGACCACGGTCTGGGCGGGCTGTGAGCCGCCGGTCTTCGTGGACGTCCCCGATCACCGTACCGAGGTGCTCGGGCTGGAGCTGGCCTGCGCGGACTATCTCACCGAGGTGCCGTGGATTCTGGTGGAGCGCGGCGGCGACATCTGCCATGAGCTCGAAGAGGTCGGCCGCGAGTACTCCGCCGACGCGATCGTGGTCGGTTCCACGCACGGCATCGTCGGGCGGATCTTCGGCTCGGTCGCCGGAAGGCTCGCACGGCGCGCGCAGCGCCCGGTCGTAGTGATCCCGTAGTCGTCCGGCAGGCTGCCCAGCCGTATCCTCTGGCTTTCCTTCAGGTCACGGCCATGCCCCCTGGCCGCCTCCCCTGCCCCGCCAACCCCTTCCGCCTCATTGGTTCGTGAGGATGAGGCGGCGTCAACTCTCCCTGTACGTACGGAAATCTACCCATCGGTACGAAGTGGATTGTGCGCTTGTGAAGGGTAGATAAGGGTGGCTGGGACGCAGCACAACTGCACAGGACAGGGAAGGGAGCCCGCCGTGGACAAGGATGTCTCTGCGGGAAGCGCTGGTACTTCGACTCTCGGCAACCTCGCACTCGGACTGACGCTGCTGGCCTTCGGCGTCGGCAGCACCGGAGTGATCGACAACGTCACGGCGGGCGACGCAGCCGCCCTCGCGACGTGGGTCGGCGGGGTCGCCCTCTTCATCGTCGGTCTGCTCGAGTTCCGGGCGGGCGACAGCGGCAGCGGCACGGCCTTCGCCGGACTCGGCGCCTTCTGGTTCACCTGGGGCACGAGCGCCGGCAGCGAGGTCTCGGCCGAGGCGGCAGGGCTGTTCATGCTGCTGTGGGCCTTGCTCGCGCTGACCCTGACGGCCGCGTCCGCGGGGAGCGGTGTGCTGGGGCAGGGCGTGTACGGGCTCCTGACCCTGTCGTTGCTGCTCGGCGGTATAGCGGCCTTCGCGGAGAACGACGGGCTCGCCAAGGCGGGCGGCTGGGTCGGCGCGGTGGCAGGCCTCGTGGCCTGGTACGGCGCGACGGCGGCGCTCGCCAAGTGGCCGACCTTCACCGGTCGTGCTGCCGGCCGGGGAGTGACGGCCACCGGCTGAGGCCGCGCCACCCGGGCTCGGGTGAGGTCTCGAGGCAGCCTCTGAGGCCGGCGAATCGGGTGTCGCCGGCCGGAACAAGGAACGCCCCCTGTGTGCTCGGTGGCATGCACAGGGGGCTGTTCTTTGCGGCTGAGCCTTCGCGGAGCCACTCCGCCGGCCCCGGGCCGGGGACCCCCATGAGGTACCCCCACGCTCTCGTGGAGGTCGCCGTCCGCCGTGGGGGCTGCTCGGTGATCTCTGCCGTGATCATCGGTGGAACACCGGTGGAACTACTCCACCGTGACCGACTTCGCGAGGTTCCTGGGCTTGTCGATGTCCCGGCCCAGCGCCAACGCCGTGTGGTAGGCGAGGAGTTGCAGCGGGATGCCCATCAGGATCGGGTCCAGCTCGTCCTCGTTCTTCGGCACCACGATGGTGTGGTCGGCCTTCTCCTGCTCGCGGTGCGCGACCGCGAGGATCCGGCCGCTGCGGGCCTTGATCTCCTCCAGGGCGGCGCGGTTCTTCTCCAGCAGGTCGTCGTCGGGGACGATCGCGACCGTCGGCAGCGCGGGCTCGATGAGCGCGAGCGGGCCGTGCTTGAGCTCGGAGGCGGGGTAGGCCTCGGCGTGGATGTAGGAGATCTCCTTGAGCTTCAGGGAGGCCTCCAGAGCCACCGGGTAGCCGCGCACCCGGCCGATGAACATCATCGACTTGGCGTCCGCGTACTGCTCGGCCAGCTTCTTGATCTCGTCCTCGGTCTCCAGGATCTCGCTGATCTGTGCGGGCAGCTTGCGCAGACCCTCGATGATCCGCCTGCCGTCCGACACCGACAGGTCGCGGATGCGGCCCAGGTGCAGGGCGAGCAGCGCGAAGGCGACGACCGTGTTGGTGAAGCACTTGGTGGACACGACGCAGACCTCGGGGCCGGCGTGCACATAGGTGCCGCCGTCGGCCTCGCGGGCGATCGCCGAGCCGACGACGTTCACGACGCCGAGGACGCGGGCGCCCTTGCGCTTGAGCTCCTGGACGGCGGCCAGCACGTCGTACGTCTCACCGGACTGGGAGACGGCCACGTAGAGGGTGTCCGGGTCCACGACCGGGTTGCGGTAGCGGAACTCGGAGGCCGGTTCGGCGTCCGCGGGGATCCGGGCCAGCGACTCGATCAGACCCGCGCCGATGAGACCCGCGTGGTACGAGGTGCCGCAACCAAGGATCTTGACCCGGCGGATGCCACGGGCCTCCCGGGCGTCCAGGTTCAGTCCGCCCAGGTGCACCGTGTTGAACCGGTCGTCGATACGGCCGCGCAGCACCCGGTCGACCGCGTCGGGCTGCTCGCAGATCTCCTTGTGCATGTACGTGTCGTGGCCGGCCATGTCGTACGACTCGGCCTCCCACTCCACGGTGGTCGGCGTCGCCGTCGTACGGGAGCCCTCGGTGGTGTACGTGCGGAAGTCGTCGGCCTTGAGGGTGGCCATCTCGCCGTCGTCGAGGGTGACGACCTGGCGGGTGTGGGCGACGAGGGCGGCGAC
Organism: Streptomyces sp. NBC_00390; assembly: GCF_036057275.1. NCBI lineage: Bacteria > Bacillati > Actinomycetota > Actinomycetes > Kitasatosporales > Streptomycetaceae > Streptomyces > Streptomyces sp. NBC_00390. The sequence continues at coordinate 5,444,698 of NZ_CP107945.1, forward strand.
GTCCGAGGCGACGAACATCTCCTTCTCGCCGATGCCGAGGACGACCGGCGAGCCGTTGCGGGCGACGACGATGCGGTCGGGGAAGTCGGCGTGCATGACGGCGATGCCGTACGTGCCCTCGATCGCACGGAGGGCCTCGCGGACCTTCTCCTCCAGGCTCTCGGCCTGGGAGCGGGCCACGAGGTGGGTGATCACCTCGGTGTCGGTCTCGGAGGCGAAGACGATCCCGTCGGCCACCAGCTTGGCGCGCAGCTCGGAAGCGTTGTCGATGATGCCGTTGTGGACGACGGCGACCAGGTTGTCGGGAGACAGGTGGGGGTGGGCGTTCTCGTCGCTCGGGGCGCCGTGGGTCGCCCAGCGGGTGTGGGCGATGCCGGTGGTCCCGGCGAAGCGCTTGGGGACGCGGGCCTCGAGGTCGCGGACGCGGCCCTTGGCCTTGACCATCTTCAGCGCGGCGGACTTGGGGCTGTTGATCACCACGCCCGCCGAGTCGTATCCCCGGTACTCCAGCCGCTGCAGGCCTTCCAGCAGCAGCGGAGCCACATCACGCTTGCCGATGTATCCGACAATTCCGCACATAAAGTCTTGCCCCTCCGTAGATCAGGTGTGTACTCGCTGTCCGTGACAGCTCGGCCGCAATCCGGTCAGCCGTAGATCATGCGGCGCAGCTGGCGGAGCGAGAGCTCCGGCGGCGCCACGGCGCGGTGCGGCAGCTCTGCCGCGATGCGCTCGAAGATCACGGTGTTCGGATGGCCGCCGGACTGCAGCTCGCGATGGCGCCGCCGGACGAATTCCTCGGTCGTCTCGTCGAAGTACGCCAGCACGTCGAGCACCACCCGGGCCGCCTCACCGCGCCGCAGCGCGGTGCTGCGCACCAGATGGTCGACGAGGTCGTCGTGTGACGACGGACGGTGTTCGAGCACTCGTAGATATTGCGGGGCGAGTCCTTGGCTTTGCAAGAATCCTGCCCGAATCCGGGCAGGAGACTGGTCACATTCGTTTCAGGACGGCTGCTTTGGCGGTGCTGAACTCGTCGTCCGTCAGTATTCCGGCCTGATGCAGCTCGCCCAGCTCGCGCAGCCGGCGCAGCAGCGCGTCATGATCGTCACCGCCCGGAGGAAGGGCAGCCGCGGGTGCGGGCACGGGCGCGGATGCGGCGCCGGTCACGGCGGCGCTGTCACCGGCGGCGTACGGATGCGGCAAGCGGGCCACCACCGCCGCCGCCACCAGCGCCATCAGCGGGTCCTTGCGGAAGCCCCACAGCTCCACCGCGTGCGGATCGTACTTCGGCGGAATGCGTCCCGCGCCCTTGGACAGCACGAAGCGGACATAGCCGTTCTCCAGCCCCGCCGCGGGCAGCCACTCCACCGCCTGCACATCCGCCGGCGCCAGCGTGCGCGAGCCGCCCGACGCCTTGGACTCGTCCGTCTTCCAGTTCCACTCCAGGCGGATGCGGTCCCCGTCGAAGGTGGCCGTGCCGTCGCCGGCGCCCACGGTGATCGGCAGAGCGGGGCCCGGCAGCAGATACGCGTCCAGCGGACCTGTCTCCACCTGCTCCAGCAGCAGCGCGTGGCGCACCTCGTCCACGAAGTACTCGGCGACCCCGGAGCGGTCGCTCTCCACGCTCAGCCGGTACGGGTCGGAGCCGTCGTCCAGTCGGCCCCCGGTGATCTGCAGCAGAGGGTCCGCGCCGTCGCGCAGCCGCAGCCGCAGCCGCCCCGCCTTCTTGCCGGGTTCGAACGATATGCCGCCCAACGCCCGCAGTGGCACGGCGACTTCGCCGAGGGACTGGCGCAGCAGGCCCACGCTCCTGTCGCTGCCGGGCACGATGCGCACCGTGTCACCGTCGAACGTCCAGGTCCCGTCCTTCTGGATGATTTCCGCCATGGAGGGATTCTCGCAGCGGCCGGCGGGGGTAGGGCCAAGCGGGGGCAGTTCCGTCCGGTGGTCCGGGGAGGTGCCCCCCGGGTGGGCACACGTCATCGCATGAACGAGTAAGTGGTCTACACCTTGACCGCAGTTGAGGTGCACGGTACGCATGGTGACCGATCGGTTGCTCTGCACCACAGTTGTGCCCCCGTCGAAGGGACCCCAGCCGTGAGTCAGCCCAGACCGTTTTCCCGACTGCTCGGATCGCTGCTGCTCGCCGCGGCCGCCACGCTCTCGTGCGCGGTGGCCGCCGATGCCGACGACGCCGCCGAACCCGCGGCCGCCCGGGCCCACCCGGTCCGGCCGCTCGGCCAGATCGTCCCGGCGCCCGCCTCCGTACTCCCCGGCGGCCCGCCCTACACCCTCACCCCGCAGACCACCATCCAGGTCGACGCCTCACCGGGGGTGCGCGCCGTCGGGGAGTACCTGGCCGGCGTGCTGCGGCCCTCCACCGGCTACGCCCTGCCCGTCACCGAGGCCCGGGGCCCGGGCGGCATCCGGCTGCGGCTGCGCTCCGCCGAGCGGGAGCTCGGCGACGAGGGCTACCGGCTGCAGTCCTCGCGGGACGCCCTCACCCTGACCGCGCGAGGGCCCGCCGGGCTCTTCCGCGCCATACAGACACTGCGCCAGCAGCTGCCCGCGGCCGTCGAGATGGACACCCGGCAGCCCGGGCCGTGGCAGGTCGCGGGGGGCACGATCACGGACACCCCGCGCTACGGCCACCGCGGCGCGATGCTGGACGTCTCCCGGCACTTCTTCACCGTCGACCAGGTCAAGCGCTACGTCGACCAGCTTGCCCTGTACAAGATCAACAAGCTGCATCTCCATCTCTCCGACGACCAGGGGTGGCGGATCGCCGTCGACTCCTGGCCGCTCCTGGCCACCTACGGCGGCTCGACCCAGGTCGGCGGTGGTCCGGGCGGCTACTACACCAAGGCCCAGTACAAGGAGATCCTGCGGTACGCCGCCGCCCGCCACATGGAGGTCGTGCCCGAGATCGACATGCCGGGACACACCAATGCCGCGCTGGCCTCGTACGCCGAGCTGAACTGCTCAGGCATCGCGCCGCCCCTGTACACGGGCACCTCCGTCGGCTTCAGCTCGCTGTGCGTGCCCAAGGCGATCACGTACGACTTCATCGACGACGTGATCCGGGAGGTGGCAGCGCTCACCCCCGGGAAGTACCTCCACATCGGCGGCGACGAGGCGCACTCCACCAGTCATGAGGACTACGTCGCCTTCATGGACAGGGCACAGGCCACCGTCGCCAGGTACGGCAAGACGGTGATCGGCTGGCACCAGCTGACCGGCGCGACCCCGGCCGAGGGCGCACTTGCCCAGTACTGGGGGCTCGACGGCACCAGCCCGGCGGAGAAGGCACAGGTCGCGAGGGCCGCGCAGAACGGCACCCGGCTGATCCTGTCGCCCGCCGACCGGGTCTATCTCGACATGAAGTACACCAAGGACACCCCGCTGGGCCTGGCCTGGGCCGGCTATGTCGAGGTGCAGCGGTCCTACGACTGGGACCCGGCGGCCTATCTGCCGGGCGCGCCCGCGTCGGCGATCGCGGGCGTGGAGGCGCCGCTGTGGTCGGAGACCATCTCGTCCAGCGACCACATCGAGTACATGGCCTTCCCGAGGCTGCCCGGGGTCGCGGAGCTCGGTTGGTCACCCGCGTCGACGCACGACTGGGAGAAGTACAAGGTGCGTCTCGCGGCGCAGGGGCCGCGGATGGAGGCGCTGGGGATCGACTACTACCGCTCGCCGCAGGTGTCCTGGCCCGCCGGGTAGCCCGGGGTCCGGGGTTCTGCGGCCTTTCGGCCGCGGGACCCCGGGAGGGCCGCCCGCCGGTCCGGGCGGGCGGCCCGTGCCGAAAAGGAACCCAGGGATCCCGCCCCGGGCATCGATCCCCGTCCGCTGCTACCGCCGGGCGTTGCCCCGGGCAGGCAGGGGCCGGCGAACCGCGCGATCGGTTCGCAGGGGGCTGCGTCAGGGCACTGCGGCGCTGCGCACTTCGGGACACGCGACTGCGCGCGGCCCCGTCAGGAAGCCGCGCGCAGTAGTGGGGTGCAGTAGGGGTACGGCTCAGCCGGTGAGCCCCAACTCCCGTGCGATCAGCATCCTCTGGACCTCGCTCGTACCCTCGCCGATCTCCAGGATCTTGGAGTCCCGCCACATCCGGGCCACCGGGTACTCGTTCATGAAGCCGTAGCCGCCGTGGATCTGGGTCGCCTCACGGGCGTTGTCCACCGCGACCGTGGACGAGTGCAGCTTGGCGAGCGCCGCCTCCTTCTTGAACGGCTCGCCGGCCACCAGCCGGGAGGCCGCGTCCCGCCAGGCGAGTCGGGCGGTGTACGCGTTCATCTCCATGTCGGCGATCTTGAACTGGATGGCCTGGTTGTCACCGATCGGGCGGCCGAAGGCGTGACGTTCCTTCGCGTACTTGACCGACTCGTCCACGCAGCCCTGCGCGAGGCCCGTGGCGAGCGCGGCGATCGCGATCCTGCCCTCGTCCAGGATCCGCAGGAACTGCGCGTATCCGCGGCCCTCTTCGCCCACCAGGTTGCTCACCGGCACCCGGACGTCGGAGAAGGACAGCTCACGGGTGTCCGAGGCGTTCCACCCCACCTTGGAGTAGGGGGCGGCCACGGTGAAGCCCGGCGTGCCGGACGGGACGATGATCGAGGAGATCAGCGGCTTGCCCTCGGGGGTGCGGCCGGTGACGGCGGTGACCGTGACCAGGCCGGTGATGTCCGTACCGGAGTTGGTGATGAAGGACTTCGAGCCGTTGATGACCCACTCGTCGCCGTCGCGGACGGCCGTGGTGCGGGTGCCGCCGGCGTCCGAGCCGCAGTCCGGCTCGGTCAGCCCGAACGCGCCCAGCATCTCGCCCGAGCACAGCCGCGGCAGCCACTCCTGCTTCTGCTCCTCGGTGCCGAAGAGGTGGATCGGCATCGCGCCGAGGGAGACACCCGCCTCCAGCGTGATGGCGACGGACGAGTCGACGCGGGCCAGCTCCTCGAGGGCGATGCCGAGGGCGAGGTAGTCGCCGCCCATGCCGCCGTACTCCTCGGGGAAGGGCAGCCCGAACAGGCCCATCCGGCCCATCTCGCGGACGATCTCGTACGGGAACTCGTGGCGCTCGTAGAAGTCGCCGATCTTCGGGGCGACCACTTCCTGTGCGAACTCCTCGACCGTACGGCGGAGTTCCTCGTGTTCGGCGGAGAGCCGGTGGTCAAGGGACATGGGGGTCACTCCTTGTGGGAGAGGGCACGGACGGTACGGGAGGGGCTGGGACGGCCCAGCCGGTCGGCCATCCACGCGCTCGTGGCGGTGAGCCGGCCGAGGTCGACCCCGGTTTCGATGCCGAGGCCGTGAAGCATCCACACGAGGTCTTCGGTGGCGAGGTTTCCGGTCGCGCTCTTCGCGTACGGGCAGCCGCCGAGGCCGCCCGCGGATGCGTCGACGACGCTCACGCCGTGCCGCAGCGCGGCGAGTGTGTTCGAGAGCGCCTGACCGTAGGTGTCGTGGAAGTGCACGGCGATCGTGCCCGTCGGCACGCCCGCCTCGTTCAGCGCGGTGAGCAGGGCCGAGACATGGCCGGGGGTGGCGACACCGATCGTGTCGCCGAGGCTCAGCTCGTCGCAGCCCATGTCCACCAGCCGTCTGGAGACCCGGACGACCTGCTCGATCGGGACGGCGCCCTCCCAGGGGTCGCCGAAGCACATGCTCAGATAGCCGCGCACCTTCAGGCCCTGCTCGACCGCTCTTATGACGACCGGCTCGAACATGGCGAGCGCCTCGTCGACCGTGCGGTTGAGATTGGCCTTGGCGAACGACTCGGTGGCGCTGGCGAACACGGCGACCTCGCGCGCGCCCAGCGCCAGGGCGCGGTCCAGGCCGCGTTCGTTCGGCACCAGCACGGGAAGGCGGACCCCGAGGCCACGCACGAGCGGGAACAGCTGCTCGGCGTCGGCCAGTTGGGGCACCCACTTGGGGTGCACGAAGCTGGTCGCCTCGATGGTGGTCAGTCCGGCGTCGGCGAGGCGGCGGACGAACTCGGCCTTCACCTCGACCGGCACGACCGACTTCTCGTTCTGCAGGCCGTCGCGGGCGCCCACCTCGTGGATACGGACGCGCTGCGGCAGGCCGGGCTCCCGCACGGCCATCGGCAGTCCTTCGATGCCGGTCATTCCTGCCCCTCCTGCTCCGGCTCGTCCGGGGTGACCACGGCGAGCACCTGGTCCATGGCGACCGTGGTCCCGGCGGTCACATCGAGCTCGGTCACGGTCCCTGCGTGCGGGGCGGAGATGACGTGCTCCATCTTCATCGCCTCCACGACCAGCAGACTCTGGCCGGCGGCCACCACGTCCCCGACTGCCACCTTGACGACGGTGACCGTCCCCGGCATGGGTGCCGCCAGCGTGTCGACGCCTGAGCGCGCGGCGCCGCTGAGGGCGGCCTCGACCGGGTCGAAGTCCATGACGTGCCAGCTGTCGCCGTCCCGGCCGAGCCAGTGACCGGCCCGGTGGAACGTGTGGGTGACCCCGTGCAGTTCGACGGAGACACGGTCGTCCGTGACGAGGGCGGCGCCCGGCCGGGCCGTGTGCGTCACGGGTTCGAGTCCCGGAACGCGCAGCGGGAAGGCGAGCGGGGCAGCCTCGCCGCCCATCCGCCAGCCGTTCGGCACCGAGAAGGGGTCCGTCCAGCCGCCGGCCGTTACCGGCTCGAGGTCCGCCTGCCGGACCGCCGCCGCCGCTTCGTACACCTCGTCCGGGACCCCGGCCGGGACCAGGGCGTCCGCCTCGCGCTCGACCAGGCCGGTGTCCAGCTCGCCCGCCATGACCGCCGGATGGTCCAGCAGCCGGCGCAGGAAGCCCGCGTTCGTCGGGACGCCGAGCGTGACGGTGTCCGACAGGGCCGCGCGCAGCCGGCGCAGGGCGGTCGCGCGATCGGGGCCGTACGCGATGACCTTCGACAGCATCGGGTCGTACAGACTGCCGACCTCCGAGCCCTCGGTCAGGCCCGAGTCGGAGCGCACGCCATCGCCCTGCGGCTCGTGGAGCCGCACGACGGTGCCGCCGGAGGGCAGGAAACCGCGGGAAGGGTCTTCCGCGCAGATACGGGCCTCGATCGCGTGACCCGTGATCGCGATGTCGTCCTGGGTGAAGGCCAGTTGCTCACCGGCCGCGACGCGCAGCTGCCACTCCACCAGGTCCAGGCCGGCCCCCGCGATCGACACGGCGAGCTCGGTGACCGGGTGCTCCACCTGCAGGCGGGTGTTCATCTCCATGAAGTAGTACTGGGACGGGTCCTTGCCGGGGACGATGAACTCCACCGTGCCCGCGCCGCGGTAGCCGCAGGAGCGGGCCGCCTGGACGGCCGCCTCACCCATCGCGGCGCGCGTCGCGTCGTCCAGCAGGACGCTCGGCGCCTCCTCGATGATCTTCTGGTGGCGGCGCTGGAGGGAGCACTCGCGTTCGCCGAGGTGGACCACATTGCCGTGGCCGTCGGCCAGCACCTGGATCTCGATGTGGCGGGGGCGGTCGATCCAGCGCTCCACGAGGAGCGTGTCGTCGCCGAAGGACGCCCGTGCCTCGCGCCGGGCGGCCGCGATCTCGTCCAGGAGTGCCGACTCCACGCGCGTGAGCCGCATGCCCTTGCCGCCGCCGCCCGCGGAGGGCTTGAGCAGCACCGGCATACCGATCTCCCGGGCCGCCGCGGCCAGTTCGTCGTCGGTCAGTCCGCTGCCGGAGGAGCCGGGGACGACCGGGACGCCGGCCGCCTTCACCGTCTCCTTGGCGCGGATCTTGTCGCCCATCAGCGAGATGGCGGAGGCGGGCGGGCCGATGAAGACCAGCCCGGCCTCGGCACACGCCTGGGCGAAGCCCGCGTTCTCGGCGAGGAAGCCGTAACCGGGGTGGACGGCCTGCGCGCCGGTGCGCACCGCCGCGTCCAGCAGCCGCTCGACGGACAGATAGCTCTCGGCGGCCGGGGCGGGGCCGATGCGGACGGCGGTGTCCGCCTCGCGGACATGGCGCGCACCGGCGTCCGCGTCGCTGAACACGGCGACGGAGCGGACGCCCAGCGTCCGCAGGGTGCGGATGACCCGTACGGCGATCTCGCCACGGTTGGCGACCAGAACGGTGTCGAACATCGGCTGTCCTTTGAATGTCACAGCAGTCCCTTACATCCGGAAGACGCCGAAGCCGCGGTCGTTCAGCGGGGCGTTGGCACAAGCGGTCAGAGCCAGGCCCAGCACCTGCCGGGTCTCCAGCGGGTCGATGACGCCGTCGTCCCACAGCCGCGCGGTCGCGTAGTAGGCGTTGCCCTGGGTGTCGTACTGGGCGCGGATGGGGTCCTTGAAGGCTTCTTCCGCCTCGGCGGGCCACTGCTCACCGCGGCCCTCCAGCTGGTCGCGCTTGACGGTGGCCAGCACGGATGCGGCCTGCTCGCCGCCCATCACCGAGATCTTGGCGTTCGGCCACATCCACAGGAACCGGGGGCTGTAGGCGCGGCCGCACATCGAGTAGTTCCCCGCGCCGTACGAACCGCCGACGACGACGGTGAGTTTCGGCACGCGGGTGCAGGCGACCGCGGTGACCATCTTGGCGCCGTGCTTGGCGATGCCGCCCGCCTCGTAGTCCTTGCCGACCATGAAGCCGGAGATGTTCTGCAGGAAGAGGAGGGGGATGCCGCGCTGGTCGCACAGCTCGATGAAGTGCGCGCCCTTCTGGGCGGATTCGGAGAACAGGATGCCGTTGTTGGCGACGATGCCGACGGGGTGGCCGTGGATCCGGGCGAAGCCGGTGATCAGGGTCTGCCCGAACTCCGCCTTGAACTCGGCGAACCGGGAGCCGTCGGTGATCCGGGCGATCACCTCGCGCACGTCATAGGGCGTGCGGGAGTCCACCGGCACCGCTCCGTACAGCCCGGCCGGGTCGACCTTGGGTTCCTCGGCGGGCTCGACGGACCAGGGGAGGGGCCCGCGCTCGGGCAGGGTGGCGACGATGTTCCTGACGATCCTCAGCGCATGGGCGTCGTCCTCGGCGAGGTGGTCCGTGACACCGGAGACCCGGGAGTGGACCTCGCCGCCGCCGAGCTCCTCGGCGGTGACGACCTCGCCGGTCGCTGCCTTCACCAGGGGCGGGCCGCCGAGGAAGATCGTGCCCTGGTTGCGAACGATCACCGCCTCGTCGCTCATCGCCGGGACATACGCGCCGCCGGCGGTGCAGGAGCCGAGGACCGCGGCGATCTGAGGGATACCGGCGCCGGACATCCGGGCCTGGTTGTAGAAGATCCGGCCGAAGTGCTCGCGGTCCGGGAAGACCTCGTCCTGCATGGGCAGAAAGGCGCCGCCGGAGTCGACGAGGTAGACGCACGGCAGGCGGTTCTCCAGCGCCACCTCCTGGGCCCGCAGATGCTTCTTGACCGTCATCGGGTAGTACGTGCCGCCCTTGACGGTGGCGTCGTTCGCGACGACGACGACCTCGCGGCCGCTGACCCGGCCGATACCGGCGATCACACCGGCGGCCGGGGCCTGCCCCTCGTACATCCCCTCGGCGGCGAGGGGGGCGAGCTCCAGGAACGGCGAGCCAGGGTCGAGGAGGGTGTCCACCCGGTCGCGCGGCAGAAGCTTCCCGCGTGCGGTGTGCCGGGCGCGAGCCTTCTCGCCACCGCCGAGGCGCGCCGCCGCAAGACGGGATCGCAGGCCGTCGGCCAGCTCCTGATGAGCCGCCTCGTTGGCCTGCCAGGCCTGGGACGCCGGGTCTGCGGCGCTCGCCAGCACTGGTGCCTGCTGCATCGCTCGAGCTCCCTTGCTCGGTTAATGAGCGTTAACGTGTTTCCCCTAGGTTAACGACCGCTAACCGCCCTGTCTAGAATGAATCCTCATGAGCACCAGGACCTCGGCCCCGACGCGCCGCGAGCAGATCCTCAAGGAGGCCGCGCGCCTCTTCGCCGAGCGCGGATTCCATGGGGTGGGCGTCGACGAGATAGGGGCGGCCGTCGGGATCAGCGGCCCGGGGCTGTACCGCCATTTCGCGGGCAAGGACGCGATGCTGGCGGAGCTGCTGGTCGGCATCAGTGAGCGGCTCCTGAGCGGCGGCCGGCTGCGGGTGGCGGAGGCGGCGACGGGCCCGGAAGCGGTGCTGGCGTCCCTCATCGACGGCCACATCGACTTCGCGCTCGACGACCGCCCGCTGATCACTCTGCACGACCGCGAGCTGGACCGCCTGCGGGACAGCGACCGCAAGCTGGTGCGTCAGCTGCAGCGGCAGTACGTGGAGCTGTGGGTCACGGTGGTGCGCGACCTGCACCCGCAGGTCCCCGAATCGGAGGCCCGTGCGGCGGTCCACGCGGTGTTCGGCCTGCTGAACTCGACACCGCACCTGGGCTCGACGGGGGACGGCCTCTCCGGTCGGGCGGCGGCGGAGGCGCTGCTGCGCCGCCTGGCGCACGGGGCGTTCGCGGCCCTGGCGCGCTGACGCCTCACGGTTCGACGGGCCGGCTGCGTCGACCGCCCCGTACGGGGCGGGTGGCCGCCGCCGGCTCGCTCCTGCCGGCGCCCGCCGCGCTCACCCCGGCGGTCAGGACCCGGGACCGCCGTCGGTCACGGTGTGCCGGCTCCGGTAGTGGCGCGCCGCCCGGGCGCGGTTTCCGCAGGACGGATTGCACCACTCCTGCCGTCCGTGGCCCTTGACGAAATAGCGCACGCACCGCGGTGCCGTACAGGCCCGCAGCTGCTCCCGGTCGGGTCCGGTCAGGAACTCGATGGCGGCACGGGCCAGCGCGGCCGCGAGCCGCACGGCCGGATCGCCCTCGCCCGGCCGCAGCCGGACCGTGGGCGCCTCTCCGGGCGGCCGGTCCAGCTGCGGCGCGACGGACTCCGGTGCGGGAGCCGCATTGAGGTGGGCCAGAGCCTCCTCCATCGGCATCAGGGCGCGTGCATCCGCAGGACTGGCCGGGGCAGGGCTCACCGCGCGTGCGAACAATGCCCGGACCGCCCGCCGCACACCGGTGACCCGCCGCCGGAGTTCCTCGTCGGCCTCGAAGCCGGCCGGGACGACGCCGTCGAAGGGGGTGTGCGTCGAGTCGTCGCGGTTCTCACCGGCCACGCCCACACGGCGGCGGCCTCCACCTTCGCCGGACGCCCGCTGATCGTCGGACCGGCCGTCACCTGGACCCTGCGCATGCCCTGGGAGGGCGACGCCCCCGCCGACCTCGACCAGCCGCCCGGACTCGCCTTCCACGTCCTCCGGCGACGACCGGCGCCTGACCACCCACTACCGCGTCGTGCTCTGACCGGCCACCCCGCCCCGGGCCGCGACATGGCCGCCGAAGGTGCGGCGACCGGTAGCCTGGCGGGCGCGACACGTCCCACCGTTCGGGATGATGCGTACTGTGCGCGCACCTGACGGCACAATGGGCTCATGCCGATACCCAGCCGTGCCGCCCTCGTCGAACATCTCGTCCGCACCCGTATTGCCGGTGATGTCGCCACACCCCGCGACAACAACCTCTCCCACTACCGCAAGCTCGCCAACGGCGACCGTCACTACTGGCTCGGGCTGGAGCTCGGCGACCGGTGGAGCGACGAACAGGACGTGCTGGCCGTGATGGCCGAGCGGTGCGGGGTCAGCGACGACCCCGGGCACCGGCATGGTCAGGACACCATCGACCCCGAGCTGACCGTCGACGCCCTGGAGCGGATGGCGGCCCGGCTGCGCAAGGCCGCCGCCGGGCAGGAGCGCGTGCTGTTCGCGACCGGGCACCCCGGCGGGCTGCTGGACGTGCACCGCGAGACCGCCGCCGCGCTGCGGGCCGCCGGGTGCGAGATCGTACGGATCCCGAGCGGTCTGATGGCGGACGAAGGCATGGTGTTCCAGTTCGCGGACGTCGCCGTGCTGGAGCGCGGCGCGACCCTGTGGCACACCCACTCGCCCGCACCGATGGCCGCGATCCTGGACGGACTGGAGCGTGAGGGCAGACCGCAGCCCGATCTTGTCGTCGCCGACCACGGCTGGGCGGGCTGCGCCGGCCAGCGCGGTCTGGACGCCGTCGGGTACGCGGACAGCAACGACCCCGCCCTGTTCATCGGCGAGGCGGAGGGCACCCTCCAGGTGACGGTCCCGCTCGACGACCACGTCACGGACCCGCGCTTCTACGACCCCATGACCGCCTACCTGCTGGACGCGGCGGGACTCAGCTCCTCCGAGTGACCCATGGGGGACGTCACTCGGAAGGGCTCAGCCCCGCCGGGTGACCGGCGGGGGCGTTCGACGGCGACCCCGCCGCGCGGCATCACCGCGCGCGGTGATGCGGCCCGGGCCGCCACTCGCGCCGGCTGCCGCGCACCACGCGGTACGTGCCCCCCAGCAGCACCGCGAACAGCGCCGCCGGCGATCCACAGTGCGCGCTCACCTTCCGGGGCCTTCGCCCCGGGCGGCGGTCCCGGCCGCGTCGTACGACAACCCGCCGTACAACGGTTCCTCCTCGGCCGTCCGCTCTGCGCTCACCGGACCGTTCCCCTTCGGCGGCCGGCTCGGCGGCCGGACGGCGTTTCCGGGTGTGCGTGGTCCCGGGGGGTTGGTCGAAGCCCCCGGGGGATCCCCGTGGCGCTTGTGGCGTTCTAGGATCTGCAACCAGGCTCGCAGCCGTCGACGCCACATCGCTCAGACCACAGGACGACCTTTGCACTACGACTTGAGGCCCGATCGCGTCCTGGTCGTCGACGACGAGGAACTCGTACGCACCGCACTGCAGCAGGTCCTGGACCTCGACGACCAGGTCACCGTCGTGGGCACTTGCGACGGGCCCGACGCCCTCGACACGGTCCGCGCCCTGGCACCCGACCTGGTCCTGCTGGACATCGACATGCCGTCCGCCCACGGTCTCGACGTGCTGCGCACGCTCAAGGCCCTGCCCACCCCGCCCGCCGTCGCGATGCTCACCGCCCTCGACACCGCGGACCACCTCGACCGGGCCCTGCGGGGCGGTGCGTCCGGCTTTCTGCTCAAGACGATGGAGCCCCGTCTGTTCGCCGTCGCCGTGCGGCTGCTCGTCGCGGGCGGCGTGATGTGCACGCCGCCCGGCAGCGCGGCCGTGCTCGCCGGATACGCGGCGAAGGCCTTGCTGCCGGACCCGCCCGTCATCCCCGGCCACCTGGACACGCTCACCGAGCGGGAGCGGGAAGTGCTGGCGCTGATCGCGGCAGGGCTGTCGAACGCCGACATCGCGGCGCATCTCGGCATGGGCGTGACGACGGTCAAGACGCACATCGGCGCGCTGAAACGGAAGCTCGCCGTCGACAGCCGCGTCGGACTCGCCTCCGTGGTCCACCGGTCGGCCGCGCCATGAGGCCGGGCTCCTGCCGGACGTGGGCCGTCGAGGGCGTGGTCGTTGCCGCCGCCGTGGCCGAGGCGCTGGCGACACGGTCCGCGCTCCCGGGCTGGATCTTCCCCGCCGCGCTGACCGTGGCGGGCGTACTGCCCATGCGGCGCCGCTTCCCCCGCACGATCATGCTCCTCGCCCTGCCGACCCTGGCCACCGGTGTGCTGTGGATCCCGGCGCTGGCCGCACTGCACGCCCTCGCCATGTCCGAACGGCGCCGCCGCGAGGTGGCCGCCGCCGCGGCGGCGGTCGCCGTGGTGTCGTTCGTGCCGTGGCGGTACCTCGACAGCTACCCGTGGTCGATGCCGGACATCACCCTGGGCCTGCTGCTCTCCGGGCTGCTGGCGGTTGCGCCCGCCGCGCTGGGCCTGCTCGGCCGCGCCCGCCGCGAACTCGCCGCCCGTCTCGCCGAACTGGCCCTGTCCCGGGAGCGCGAGCACCGGTACGCCGCCGAGCAGGCGGCGCTACGGGAACGGGAGCGGCTGGCCCGGGACGTCCACGACACAGCCGCCCACCACCTGAGCCTGATCAGCCTTCGCTGCACCGTACTCGCAGCGGCGGCGGACTCCCCCGGCTTCCGCGTGGAGGCCGAGGCACTGGGCGAGCTGAGCAGACACGCGGCGGCCGACCTGCGCCAGGCGATCCGCCACGAGAACCCGGGCCTGGCACAGCTCCCCGAACTTGTCGCGGCCGCGGGCGAGGGCGTACGCGCGGACCTGGCCCGAGCGGACCTCGCGGGCTGCCCGCCGGAGATCCAGCACACCGCGTACCGCATCGTCCAGGAGGCACTGACGAACGTGCGCCGCCACGCGCCGGGTGCCCGGACCGACGTCGCGGTGCGCCGCGCACCCGACTCCTTGCACATCACCGTCCGCAACGGTCCGCCGTCCGTGCCCGGCCCGCGCTCCGAGCCGGGCGGCGGTCAGGGCCTGCCGGGCCTGAGGGCACGAACGGCGGCCCTCGGCGGCACTCTCACCACAGCCCCCGCGCCGGACGGCGGCTTCGCCCTCGACGCGGTGCTGCCGTTGCCGGTGCCGGCCTCGTGGTGATCACCGCGCACCCGCCTGCCGCCTGATCCCCGCCCGGTCCCTCAGCCGCGCCACCGGCCGCGTACGGCGCAGTACGCGCAGACCGACAGCAGGCCGAACTCCGCGCACCGCAGCGCGATCGTGGGGTACAGCGGCGTATCGCCCCCGAGGCCCGCGACCTCCGTCTGCTCGGCGACGAGCACGGCGAAGGCCGGCACGATCAGCGCGATGCCGCCCGTGACCCACAGGACGCGGGCCGTACGGGTCGCGGGTGCCTTCATCCGCTCGGAGCCGTCGTCCGCCGCGATGTCGTCCGGGGCGTACTCGTCAAGCACGTGCTCGGCCATCTCTCCGGTGCGGTTGCCTGGACGGACGTGTACGCGCCGTCAGTCGTCCGGGCGTCAGGACGAGGTGTGCGGAACGCGGACCACGCCTTCCTGGATCACCGAGATCGCGAGCCGTCCGTCCTGGGTCCAGATCCGCGCCTGGCCGAGGCCCCGGCCGCCCGACGACGACGGGGACTCCTGGTCGTACAGCAGCCATTCGTCCGCGCGGAACGGCCGGTGGAACCACATCGCGTGGTCCAGGGACGCGCCCACCACATCACCGACCGCCCAGCCGCCCCGGCCGTGCGCGAGCAGCACCGAGTCCAGCAGGGTCATGTCGGAGACGTACGTCGCGAGGCAGACGTGCAGCAGCGGATCGTCGGCGAGCTTGCCGTTCGCGCGGAACCACACCTGGGAGCGGGGCTCGCGGGGCTGCCCGAACTCGCCGTACGGCGGCTCGTCCACGTACCGCAGGTCGACCGCGGCGCGTGCCTCGATCATCCGCTCCACCGTGTCGGGGTGGACGAACCTGTCCCTGTACCGCGGCAGGATCTCCGCCGCCGTCGGCAGCGTCTCCGGGGCCGGGGCGGGCGGCATCGCGGCCTGGTGCTCGAGTCCTTCCTCGTACGTCTGGAACGACGCCGAGAGATGGAAGATCGGCGCACCATGCTGCACGGCGACGACCCGGCGCGTGGTGAAGGAACGGCCGTCCCGGATGCGGTCGACCGTGTAGACGATCGGCGCGCCCGGGTCGCCCATGCGCAGGAAGTACGCGTGCAGCGAGTGGGCCGTGCGGTCGTCGGGCACGGTGCGGCCCGCGGCGACGAGCGCCTGGGCCGCGACCTGTCCGCCGAAGACACGGGGCACGATCGCCGAGCGCGACCGGCCCCGGAAGATGTTCTGCTCGATCTGCTCCAGGTCGAGCAGATCGAGCAGACCGTCAAGTGCTGAGCTCATGGAAGGAACGTACAGAGCTTGCCTACAGGCCCATGTCCTTGGCGATGATCGACTTCATGACCTCGCTGGTGCCGCCGTAGATGCGGTTGACGCGGTTGTCGGCGTAGAGGCGGGCGATCGGGTACTCGTTCATGTAGCCGTAGCCGCCGTGCAGCTGGAGGCAGCGGTCGATGACGCGGTGGGCGACCTCGGTGCAGAACAGCTTCGCGGAGGCGGCCTCGGCGGGCGTGAGCTCACCGGCGTCCAGGGCCTCCAGGGAACGGTCGGCGACCGCCTCGGCGGCGTCGACCTCGGCCTGGCAGGCGGCCAGCTCGAACTTGGTGTTCTGGAAGGACGCGACGGTCTTGCCGAAGACGGTGCGCTCCTGCACGTACTGCTGGGCGAACCGGACGGCGGCCTTGGCCTGCGCGTACGCGCCGAAGGCGATGCCCCAGCGCTCGGAGGGCAGGTTCGCGCCGAGGTAGTAGAAGCCCTTGTTCTCCTCGCCGAGCAGGTCCTCGACCGGGACCTTGACGTCGACGAAGGCCAGCTCGGCGGTGTCGGAGGTGCGCAGGCCGAGCTTGTCCAGCTTGCGGCCGACGGAGTAGCCCTCGGACTTGGTGTCCACCGCGAACAGGGAGATACCGAAGCGGCGGTCGTCCTCGCGCGGGGCGGAGGTGCGCGCACAAACGATCACGCGGTCGGCGTGCACGCCGCCGGTGATGAAGGTCTTGGCGCCGTTGAGGACGTAGTGCGTGCCGTCCTCGGAGAGCTTCGCGGTGGTCTTCATGCCCGCGACGTCGGAGCCGGTGCCCGGCTCGGTCATCGCCAGCGCCCACATCTCCTCGCCGGTGACGAACTTCGTCAGGTAGCGCTTCTTCTGCTCGTCGTCGGCGAGCATCTTGATGTAGGGCAGGGCGAGCAGCACATGCACGCCGGAGCCGCCGAAGTTCACGCCCGCGCGCGAGGTCTCCTCGTAGAGCACGGCCTCGAACTTGTGCGTGTCCAGGCCGGCGCCGCCGAACTCCTCGGGGACGTTGATGCCGAAGACACCCAGCTCACCGAGCTTGTAGTAGAAGTCGCGAGGCGCCTGGCCGGCCGCGAACCACTCGTCGTAGACGGGCACGACCTCAGCCTCGATGAAGGCCCGGATGGTCTCCCGGAACGCCTCGTGGTCCTCGTTGAAAACGGTACGGCGCACGGACGCCTCCTCGTGACTGTGTGGTTACCCTGGATGTCTAAGCGCTTGCTCAGTCTTAAGTTACCCGGCGGTTCGCAGGCCTGTCCAGAGTGAGGATGAGCACGTCCCCCGGCGCCGGCAGTACAGCGCGGTGTCTCGATGCGTCCGATCCGCGGGATCGGGGTGGCCGAGTGACCGGCCGGGCGGCAGGCATGGTGCGACTGCTCACCTGGGCCGGACGGGAGGGCAGGCTCCGCTGTCTCATCGGCGGCGGGGCAGCATCCGTGTCCCGCGTCGCCGGCGACGTCGAAGCCGTCCGGCCCGGTGCGACCGCCGGCCTGATCGGCCGTGACTCCGGCATGCTCGCCGCCCGCACGGTCGCCCACGCCCGGCTACGCCGCGTCGTGGCCCGCATGGCCGGACGCTGCGTGACGTATGTCGGATCGCGCAGAGCCGGGGTCGCGCCGTCTCGCGGCTCAGCCCGGGGCGAGCGGCGGCTGCCCCTGCTGAGGGTCCTCGCCGTCGTAGGCCGCAAGTGCTGCCTGGCGGCATTCCAGCAGCTCACCCAGATCCTCGGGGGCCACCTGCTCCTGTGCCAGCTTCACCGTGGCCCTCCCCTCCAGCGCGGCCCACGCATGCCGGGCGCGTTTGTTGGCCCTGCACCTGGTCGCACTCCGGAGGAATCCCGCCCCGGCGGTGAACCCGGCGGACGCCAGGGCGAGCAGGGCCGCCGGAATGCGCGCGTCTGCCGTGGCCAGTCCTGTCGCACCTGCCGTGCCGGCCAGCAGGGCCGCGGGGAAGCCGAGGACGACGTCGGCCTTGGCCCAGAACTCGGCCCGCCGGTGGGCGAGGTCCTTCTGCCGGGTCGCCTCGTCGCGTAGCCGCTCGAGCTCGGCCCGCAGGCGCTGGGCCGGTTCGTCCGGGGGGAGTTGCGCCGGTCCGACAGTGGTGGTCGTCATACCAGGATTCCAACACAGCTGTTGGTCAAGGGACTTGGCTTTTCCCGACAGCCTTGTCACGCCTCATTGATGGGCTCCCGCCAGATGGCCGGACGTCCGGCCGACGCCGACGGCGTCAGCTGTGCCGAAGCGCGAACCAGAGCTCCATCCGTACATCCGGGTCGTCCAGGTCGTCGTCCAGCAGCGCCGCGCAGCGCGCGATGCGCTGTCGCACCGTGTTGCGGTGGACCTCCAGCGCGGCGGCCGTACGGTCCCAGCTGCCGTGCAGGGACAGCCAGGTGCGCAGGGTCTCGACGAGCGCGGGGGAGTCGCCGAGGGGAGCGAGACGCTGCCGGGCCTCGTCCGGCGACGGCAGCCCGGACAGAGTGGTCTCCCGGTGCCTGACCAGCGCGGCCCGCGTGGCGACCGCCCGGCGCACCGCCCGTGCGGCCTGGGTGTCGGCGGCCGCCAGCTCGTCGGGTCCCGCGGGCGAGCTCACCCCGAGCGTCCAGCCTGGCTGCGGTGTCACCTCGCGGCCGGCCGGGAGCAGGATCCGTACGTCACCGTCCGCGTCCGGGTCGACGAGGGAAGTGCCGAGTGCGGCACCGAGCGCGGCCGCGGCGAAGGGCGTGCCCCGGCCGCCCCGCGCACGGACCACCGTCCACGGTCCGGGGCCGAGTGGCCCGGCGGCTTCGGCGGGGTTCGCGCCGAGCAGCAGCCGTACGAGCGCGGTGCTCCGGTGGGTGGCGGCGGCGCCCTGGTGCGGGGCGGTGAGCAGCGAGAGCAGCACCACGGCCACACCGGCGACGGTGTGATCGCCGGCCTCCCGGGCGGGCGCGGCAAGTCCCAGAACGAGGCCTTGGCTGCCGCCGAGGGCGTAGGCGGAGAGATGCGTGACGGAGGGGGCTCCGGGTCCGGCAGCGCCTACGGGGACTCCCGAGGAGGCCCGGGTGGCTGAGGGAGCGCCTGCCGCGCCCCCCGCTGCGCGGGGGCGGTTCCCTGTGGTGGCCTCTGCGCCTGAGGCGGCGCCGGTCCTTCCGGCACGGGGACCGGCCGTGTCGCGCGCGGCAGCGGCACCGGCGCCGGGCGCAGCAGCCGCGGCTTCGGAAGCAGCTCCTGCGACGGAAGCAGCCCCTGCCGTGGAGGCGCCGCCCCGTCGGGGGCGGGTCTCGCCGGCGGCGGGCTCGGTCGCGGCCGCGGCGCCCTCCGCGCCGGACATCCCCGGCGGCGGTGAGATCACCATGTCCGTCGCCGACGACGGGGCCGTGCGGGACGTGCCCGCCGGGGCCGTCGTATCGGCCGGCTGCGGGGGATTGACCACGCGCGCCAGGCGCGTGATGCCCGCCACCGCCTCCGGGGCAGGCGTGCGGCCGACGGCGTGAAGCTGGGTGCCGTCCGGGCCGAGCAGGACCGCCCAGCCCCCCAGCCGCGCCGCCAGCTGGTGCAGCACCGCCGGGACCGGGTCGGGGCGGGCCGCTGCCGCGGCCAGGCCCTGCTGGGCCTGGGTCACCCGGCGCAGCTCACGGTGGCGGGCCTCCGCCATCAGCCGCCACACCGCTCGCGCGACCGCCGTGAACGTCGTCCGCGGCGGCACCTCGACCAGCGGCAGACCGTGCCGTTCGCACGCCTCGATCAGTTCGGGCGGCACCGTGTCGTACACCGGGGCGACCCCGAAGCCGAGCGCCGCCGCGCCCGCCTCGACGATCCGGGACACATAGCGGTCGGGGTCCTTCAGCAGGACACCCGCGCTCATCAGCAGCTCGCCGCCGAGGAGATAGGGATAGGGGTCCGCCATCTCGGACGTGTGCACCATGTGAATGGCGATGGCGTCCTCGTCGTCCGGCCCGGCGATCCGGCGGAGCCCCAGCTCCGGGTCGGCCAGCAGTGAGGCCAGCGAGATGGGCGGGTTGGGCGGGGCTGCTGCGGGCTCCGGCATGGACAGTCCATCCATCGGCGGGATGAAGAACAGATAAAACGTACACTTCTGCGTCCCTTTCCAGCCACCTACCGTCGACTCCCAACAGCAGTGCCGCGCACTGACCCGAGGACCGCGGGGGACGAGACGAAAGGAATGCCGATGGCTGTCGACTATGCAGTGATCGTCGTCTATCTGGCCGGCATGCTCGGCATGGGCTGGTGGGGCATGCGCCGCGCCAAGTCCAAGAGCGAGTTTCTGGTGGCGGGCCGCAGGCTCGGCCCCTCGATGTACTCCGGCACCATGGCCGCCATCGTGCTCGGCGGCGCGTCCACCATCGGCGGCGTCGGCCTCGGCTACAAGTACGGGCTCTCGGGCGCCTGGATGGTCTTCACCATCGGCCTCGGCCTTCTCGCCCTCTCCATCTTCTTCTCCGCGCGCATCGCGCGGCTGAAGGTCTACACCGTCTCCGAGATGCTCGACCTCCGCTACGGCGGCAAGGCCGGTCTGATCACCGGTGTCGTGATGTGGGCCTACACGCTGATGCTCGCGGTCACCTCGACCATCGCGTACGCCACGATCTTCGACGTCCTCTTCGACATGAACCGGACCGTCGCGATCATCCTCGGCGGCTCGATCGTCGTCGCCTACTCCACGCTCGGCGGCATGTGGTCGATCACCCTGACCGACATGGTGCAGTTCGTCGTCAAGACGATCGGTGTCCTGCTCCTGCTGCTGCCCATCGCCGTGATCAAGGCCGGCGGCTTCGCCGAGATGAAGGCGCAGCTGCCCACCGAGTACTTCGCGCCGCTCGGTATCGGCGGTGAGACGATCTTCACCTACGTCCTCATCTACACCTTCGGCATGCTGATCGGACAGGACATCTGGCAGCGCGTCTTCACCGCCCGCAGCGACCGCACGGCCAAGTGGGGCGGCACCGTCGCCGGTACGTACTGCCTGGTGTACGCGCTCGCCGGCGCCGTGATCGGCACCGCGGCCAAGGTCCTCTACCCGAAGCTGCCCAACGCGGACGACGCCTTCGCCACCATCGTCAAGGACGAACTGCCCCTCGGTGTGCGGGGCCTGGTCCTCGCCGCCGCGCTCGCCGCGGTGATGTCCACCTCCTCGGGTGCCCTGATCGCCTGTGCCACCGTCGCCAACAACGACATCTGGTCGCGGCTGCGTGGCGCCGTCACCTCCCGCGCCGACGGCGAGGCGCACGACGAGGTCAAGGGCAACCGGATCTTCATCCTGGTGATGGGCATCGCCGTCATCTGCATCGCGATCGCCCTCAACAACGTGATCGAGGCGCTGACCGTCGCCTACAACCTGCTCGTCGGCGGACTGCTGGTCCCGATCCTCGGCGGGCTGCTCTGGAAGCGCGGCACCGTGTACGGCGCACTGTCCTCCGTCGTCGTCGGTGGCCTCGCGGTCATCACCCTGATGTGGAAGTACGGCATCCTCGCCAACGAGCCCGTCTACTACGGCCTGCTGGCCTCCCTCGCCGCCTACCTGATCGTCAGCCTGGCCACGCCTCCGACGGACCAGGCGGTCCTGGCCAACTGGCGCGAGCGCCTGGCAGGACGCGGCGGGTCCGAGGCGGACGCCGAGGCCAAGGCTCCGCTGGAGGAGGCGGGCAGTCCCGCAGCCGTACAGAGTTAAAGTCTTAAAACCGCATCGAAGCGCATTGAAGTGCAGGAAAGAAGGCAATTCTCATGAGCAGCAACGACACGCCGCGCGGCCCGATCGACTCGTCCCGTGTCCCGCGGTACGCCGGACCCGCGACGTTCGCCCGGCTGCCCCGGCTCGACGAGGTCGGCACCACCGATGTCGCCGTGGTCGGCGTTCCCTTCGACGCCGGGGTCTCCTACCGCCCCGGCGCGCGCTTCGGCGGCAACGCAATCCGTGAGGCGTCGAGGCTCCTGCGCCCCTACAACCCGGCGCAGGACGCCTCGCCCTTCGCACTCGCCCAGGTCGCGGACGCGGGCGACATCGCGGCCAACCCGTTCAACATCAACGAGGCCGTGGAGACGATCGAGGCCGCGGCGGACGATCTGCTCGGCACCGGGGCCCGCATGATGACGCTCGGCGGCGACCACACCATCGCCCTGCCGCTGCTGCGCTCGGTCGCCAAGAAGCACGGCCCGGTCGCGCTGCTCCACTTCGACGCGCACCTGGACACCTGGGACACCTACTTCGGAGCCGAGTACACCCACGGCACGCCGTTCCGCCGGGCCGTCGAGGAGGGCATCCTCGACACCGAGGCGCTCTCCCACGTCGGTATCCGCGGGCCGCTGTACGGCAAGCAGGACCTGACCGACGACGAGAAGATGGGCTTCGGCATCGTCACCTCCTCCGACGTCTACCGCCGTGGCGCCGACGAGGTCGCCGATCAGCTGCGCCAGCGCATCGGCGACCGGCCGCTCTACATCTCCATCGACATCGACTGCCTCGACCCGGCCCACGCCCCGGGTACCGGCACCCCGGAAGCGGGCGGCATGACCTCCCGCGAGCTGCTGGAGATCCTGCGCGGGCTCGCCTCCTGCAACCTCGTCTCCGCGGACGTCGTCGAGGTCGCCCCGGCGTACGACCACGCCGAGATCACCTCGGTCGCCGCGTCCCACACCGCGTACGAGCTGACCACGATCATGTCCCGCCAGATCGCGAAGGCGCGTGAGACGGGCGGGGCGAAGTGACGCACGACCACGACATCGATCTGCGCCCCACAAAGGCGCAGACGGTGGCCGCGCTGAACCCGCCGGCCGGCCGCAACGGCGGTGATCTGGTCGTCGAGACCCTCGAGGGCCTCGGCGCGACCACCGTCTTCGGTCTGCCCGGCCAGCACGCGCTCGGCATGTTCGACGCCCTGCGCCGCTCGAAGCTCGACTACGTCGGCCTGCGGGTGGAGAACAACGCGGGCTTCGCCGCCGACGCGTACGGCCGCGTCACCGGCCAGGCCGCCCCTCTGCTGCTGTCCACCGGACCGGGCGCGCTCATGTCGCTGGCCGCACTGCAGGAGTCGGCCGCCGCCTCCGCGCCCGTGCTCGCCATCGGCAGCCAGGTCCCCACCGCCGGGCTCGGCGGCGGCCGGCACGGCTATCTGCACGAACTGCGCGATCAGCAGGCCTCGTTCCGCGACATCGTGAAGTCCGTGCACACCGTGCGCACCGCGTCGCAGATACCCTCCGCGATCGCCGCGGCCTGGGAGTCGGCGCTGACGGCCCCGCACGGCCCGGTGTGGGTGGAGATCCCGCAGGACGTGCTGCTGGCCGAGACGATGCTTCCGGTGGTCACGGCGCTCGACGCGACCCCGGACGATGTCCTCCCGCGCCCCGAACTGACCGCCGTGGCGGCCGACCTGCTGTCGCGCGCCGTCCGCCCCGTGATCATCGCGGGCGGTGGCGTCGTACGCTCCGACGCGTCCGGCAAGCTGCTGGCGCTGGCGGAGAAGCTGGACGCCCCGGTCGTGACGACCTTCGGCGGCAAGGGCGCGTTCCCCTGGGAGCACCCGCTGTCGCTGCAGTCCTGGCTCGAGGACCGGCACACGACGGACTTCCTCGAGGCCGCGGACGTGCTGCTCGTGGTGGGCTCGGGCCTCGGCGAACTGTCCTCGAACTACCACACGTTCGCCCCCCGCGGCCGGGTCGTCCAGATCGAGGCGGACCTCGGCAAGCTGGAGTCCAACCACGCGGGCCTCGGTATCCACGCGGACGCGCGACTCGCGCTCTCCGCGCTGCTGGAGACCGTGACCGAGCGCGACGACCCGTCGGCGGCCGATGCCGTGCGCGACGTGCTCTCCCGAGTGCGCGAGCGGATCGCGTCCCAGGAGCTCACGCTGGAGCAGCGGGTGCTGGCGTCGGTCCGCGAGGCGCTGCCGGACACGTCCCCCAGCTTCTGGGACATGACGATCCTGGCGTACTGGGCCTGGTCGGCGTTCGACGCCCGCCACCCGAACACGATGCATTCGGCCCAGGGTGCGGGCGGCCTCGGCTACGGCTTCCCGGCCGCCCTCGGCGCGGCGGCGGCCGACCCCACCCGTCCGGTCCTCGCCGTGTCCGGCGACGGCGGCGCGATGTACTCGATCGCGGAGCTGGCGACGGCCCGGCAGTACGACTTCCCGGTCACCTGGCTGATCGTGGACGACGGCGGCTACGGCATCCTGCGCGAGTACATGACCGACGCCTTCGGTGAGGCGACGGCGACGGAGCTGTCCCGCCCGGACTTCGTGGCGCTGGCGGAGTCCTTCGGCGTCCCGGCGACGCGCACGAGCGTCGAATCGCTGACGGAGGACCTGGAGAAAGCCTTCGCGGAGCCGGGCCCGTCGGTGGTCGTACTCCCCGCAGTCCTGCGGATGTTCGCCCCGACGCACGCGTAGTCCCGGCCCAGACCTCGGTGACCACCCGGCCCCGCCGTTCCCCTCCCCCGGGGCGGCGGGGCCGGGCCCTTTTGCCTCTCCTGCGCCGTCCGCCTCAGCCTTCCGCCGTGACGGTGGTGTCGGCGAACGAGTGGTGCTCGTGCGAGACGACCCAGCGGCCCTGCTCCTTGCGGAGCCCGACGGTGAGGCGGAGGCGGTACTCGGGGTGCTCCGCGAGCTCCTGAGGGGTCCCGCAGCGCAGCAGGGCGTACGCGAAGGCGGTGTCGTCGCCGGCGGTGATGTCGAGGGACAGGATGTCGAACGCCGCGCCCTTCGCCTGCCACTCGAAGAAGGGCGGCCACGTCCGGCGGTAGGCGTCGCGGCCGCGGACTCCGTCGTGGGGCGGTGGTACGTCGAACATCACGATGTCCTCGGTGTGGTCCGCCAGGACCCCGTCCAGGTCGCCCTTGTGGACCGCTGCCGCCCACTGCTCGATCAAGGTCCGGATCTGCTCTTCGTCGCTGGTCATGGCTCGGCTCCTCATCCAGATCGGGTACAGGGATGACTCCCCTGCGCACCGGAAGTCATCGCCGGCCGGTCACCGGTCCCGCCATTCGCCCGCGATGTCGTCGGCATCCTTCCCGTTGCGCGCGGCGAGGGCGGCGACGTCCACGCCGTGGCCGGTGAGGACGCCGTCGATGTACTCGCACAGCTCCTCGCGCTCGATGGTGCAGTACGCGCCGTGCTCCTCGTCGATGCCGTTGAGGGCGAGCACGACCCGCTCGACGGCTGCGAGCAGCTGCGCGTCGGACGCCGGCCTCAGGGCGCGTATCTCGGCCTCGTACGCCTCAAGGGCGGTATCGGTGGCGTCCAGCAGGGCAGGTGTGTAGAGCTCGGCGGCGCTCGCGTCCCCGGAGGCCTCGGCACGCCATGCTGTCGATGGTCTGTCCGTCATACCGCGACCGTACCGCCGGGCACCGACAACCCGACGTCACCTCGATGTCAACTCAGCAACTCACCGTGCGCGTCCGTGCACTTGGTCATCTGCTGGGCGTAGCCCTCGTCGAACGCGGTTCGCTGCCGGCCGTCGAGAGATCCTGGCAGCCGGCCCCTGGGGGGCAGGAGGTCCGGTATCGACCGGAACAACTCCTCGGCGGCTGCACCGTACTTGTTCCCGCGGCCGTGCGCTTTGAGCAGAAGCCGACCCGCTTCGTCCAGCAGATCCGGCAGGAATTTCGACGGGCTGGTCCGGACCTTGTCGTAGGGGCGCAGTGCTTCCAGCTTCCAGCGTGCGGCGCCCACGGCCCGCAGCGCCCGCAGCGTGGCGTACAGCTGACCGCACAGATGGCCGGGGCTCGGCCGGGCGTCGGGCATGCTCCTCCTCCGGTCCGACGACAGCCGTAGGTGCCTACCCAGCGAGCGCCCGCTCTAGGCTGCGGCGCATGGTGCCCCCCGCGCGATCCGCCCACCCCGCCCTGACGGTCGTTCTGAGTGGCGCGGTGGACGATCACATGGCGGAGGCAGCCGCGCGTTGGGTCCGGGCACGGGCCGAGGAGCGGGAGCCGATCGAGATCGACGTGGCCGAGGCGATCCTGACCGGCCTGGCGGCGCTGGCCCGTGGTGCGGTCGAGGCAGGGCTCACGCTCTACTGCTGGATGGCGTAGGCGTTCCCCCTGGGGATGCAGGATTGCAGTTCAGGTGCGTGCCGAACCACCGCGCGCGGCGCGGCCGGACGAAGACCGGACCCGGGTCCGCCTACGGCCGGGCTTCGCGCTCGTCCGCCGACGCGAGGACTCTTCGCAGGCGGGCGATGCCCGCACGCCATGATTCGCCGTGAGGGGTCTCGTCCCAGAGATCCATCAGCTCGGACGGCTCGGTGAGCGTCCGGTCGAGCGCCTGGACCGCGAGGCGGCGCAGGTCCGGCGGCAGAGCGGGGATCGGTTCGTCGGGGCCGTACGGCGTGGTCACCGCATCGCCCCCGGGGCACTGGGCGGCGATCAACGCTGCGGCGGCGACGGCCTCGACCGCCTCGTCGCTGTCCAGGTAGTCCTCGGTCCCTGTCGTCCGAAGCAGGGTCTCGCGCAGGACGCCCGGCCGCTCGCTCTCGGCGGCGTCGTCCAGCATGCCCGAGAAATCCGCAGCGGTGTCGTTGTCGAAGTGGCCGGTGTCCCAGGTGCCCATGGCTTCCCTTCGTCGAGTGCGTGATCGTTTGCCGGTACCCGCATCGTGACAGGGGGCACTGACACCGCCGGGGGACCAGGACCTCGGTCGGACCCACCTCGGACCTGAGACCGGTGTTTGTGGCGGAGGGATGAAATCCGCATCCTCCGGCGTTGGTGCCTTCCGGAAGATCAGGTCCGAAATCCGACGGGGAGGCCCACGTGGCGGCAGAGCAAGGGTGGGGGCGGCGGCTGGCCGGTTATGCGTGGCGGTACCGGCGAAACGTGCTGCTCGCGCTCGGGTCGTCTCTCGTCGGCATGGCCGTCATGGCCCTTGTGCCGCTGATCACCAAGGTCGTCATCGACGACGTCATCGGGGGCGGCACCCGGTCGCTCGCCGTGTGGACCGGGCTGCTCGTCGCCGCCGCCGCGGTCATATACGTGCTCACCTACGTCCGCCGCTACTACGGCGGACGTCTCGCGCTCGACGTCCAGCACGACCTGCGCACCGAGATGTACCGGACCATCACCCGGCTCGACGGGCGGCGGCAGGACGAGCTGTCGACCGGGCAGGTCGTCGGGCGGGCCACCAGCGATCTCCAGCTCATCCAGGGGCTGCTGTTCATGCTCCCGATGACCATCGGGAACGTCCTGCTCTTCCTCATCTCCCTCATCGTCATGGCGTGGCTGTCCCTGCCGCTGACCCTGATCGCGATCGCCGTCGCCCCCGCCCTCTGGTACATCGCCAAGCGCAGCCGCACCCGCCTGCATCCCGCCACCTGGTACGCGCAGAGCCAGGCCGCCGCCGTCGCCGGTGTCGTCGACGGAGCCGTAGCCGGCGTGCGGGTGGTCAAGGGGTTCGGGCAGGAGGACCAGGAGACCGGGAAGCTCAGGGAGGTCGGGCGCAAGCTGTTCGCGGGACGGCTCCGGACGATCCGGCTGAACGCCCGGTACACCCCGGCCCTGCAGGCCGTACCCGCTCTCGGGCAGGTCGCCATGCTCGCGCTCGGCGGCTGGCTGGCCACCCGCGGCGAGATCACCCTCGGTACGTTCGTGGCCTTCTCCACCTATCTCGCGCAGCTCGTCGGGCCGGTACGCATGCTCGCCGTGGTGCTCACCGTCGGCCAGCAGGCGCGGGCCGGCGTCGAGCGCGTCCTGGAGCTCATCGACACCGAGCCGACCCTGCGCGAGGGGACCAAGGAGCTGCCCCCGGACGCCGAGGCCACCGTCGAGTTCGACGACGTGAGCTTCGCGTACGAGGACGGCCGTCCCGTCCTCGACGGGTTCTCGC
This sequence comes from Streptomyces sp. NBC_00390, assembly GCF_036057275.1. Lineage (NCBI taxonomy): Bacteria > Bacillati > Actinomycetota > Actinomycetes > Kitasatosporales > Streptomycetaceae > Streptomyces > Streptomyces sp. NBC_00390. The sequence continues at coordinate 5,472,145 of NZ_CP107945.1, forward strand.
TCGAGATCCGGCCCGGCGAGACCGTCGCCGTCGTCGGTTCCTCCGGCAGCGGCAAGTCCACCGTCTCGCTGCTGCTGCCGCGCTTCTACGACGTCACCCACGGCGCGGTCCTCGTCGGCGGCCACGATGTGCGCGAGCTGACCTTCGACTCGCTGCGGGCCGCCATCGGGCTGGTGCCCGAGGACAGCTTCCTGTTCTCCGACACCGTGCGCGCCAACATCGCGTACGGAAAGCCCGGCGCGACGCAGGAGGAGATCGAGACCGCCGCCCGCGCCGCCCAGGCGGACCGTTTCATCACCGAGCTGCCGGGCGGCTACGACACCAAGGTCGGCGAGCACGGCCTCACCCTCTCCGGCGGCCAGCGCCAGCGCATCGCCCTGGCCCGCGCGATCCTCACCGACCCCCGGCTGCTGCTCCTCGACGACGCCACCTCCGCCGTGGACGCCCGCGTCGAGCACGAGATCCACGAAGCGCTCAAGCAGGTGATGGCAGGGCGTACGACGCTGCTCATCGCGCACCGGCGCTCCACCCTCGGGCTCGCCGACCGTATCGCCGTCCTGGACGGCGGCCGGCTCGCCGACATCGGCACGCACGAGGAGCTGGAGCGGCGCTCGGCCCTGTACCGGCGGCTGCTGACCGACCCGGACGAGCTGGGCGGGGTGTCGCCCGGTCACCTGCCGGTACGCCCGGCCCCGGAGCCGGACGAGGAGCGCACCGTACGAGACGAGCTCGAGGCCGAGTTCGACGTCGAGCGCGGCATCACCCCGCGCCTGTGGGTACGCGACGAGAACGCGCAGGAGTCCGAGGAGCCCGGCGCCACCCCCGAACTGCTCGCCCAGGTCGCGGCGTTGCCCCCGGCCACCGACACCCCCGACATCGACGAGGCCCGCGCGACGCGGCCCGAGCACGACGGGGCGCACGGCGAAGGAGGACGGCTGCGGCGCCTGCTGCGCGGCTTCGGGATGCCGCTGCTGCTCAGCCTGCTGCTGGTCGCCGTCGACGCGGGCATGGGCCTGCTGCTGCCGATCCTGATCCGGCACGGCATCGACGACGGCGTCGAGCAGGCCGCACTCGGCGCGGTCTGGGCGGCATCCGTCCTCGCGCTGGTCACGGTCGTGATCCAGTGGGCCGGGCAGATCGGCGCGATGCGGATGGCGGGCCGCACCGGCGAACGTGTCCTGTACTCCCTGCGCCTGAAGATCTTCGCGCAGCTCCAGCGGCTCGGACTCGACTACTACGAGCGTGAGCTCAGCGGCCGGATCATGACCCGGATGACGACGGACGTGGACGCCCTGTCCACCTTCCTGCAGACGGGCCTGGTCACGGCCTTCGTCTCGGTCGTCACCTTCTTCGGCATCATGGCCGCCCTCGTCGTCATCGATGTGCAGCTGGCCCTGGTGGTCTTCGCCACGCTGCCCGTCCTGATCGTCGGCACCTACTTCTTCCGCAAGCAGAGCGTGAAGGCGTACGAGCTGGCCCGCGAGCGCATCAGCGCCGTCAACGCCGACCTCCAGGAGTCGGTCTCCGGGCTGCGGATCGTGCAGGCGTTCCGCCGCGAGCACGACGGCGTCGGCCACTACGCAGCCGGCAGCGACAGCTACCGTCAGGCCCGGGTACGCGGCCAGTGGCTGATCTCGGTCTACTTCCCCTTCGTCCAGCTGCTGGCGTCCGTCGCCGCCGCGGCCGTACTGATCGTCGGCGCGGGCCGGATCGAGGCGGGCACACTCACCACCGGCGCGCTGGTCGCCTATCTCCTCTACATCGACCTGTTCTTCGCCCCCGTGCAGCAGCTCTCCCAGGTCTTCGACGGCTACCAGCAGGCGGCCGTCTCGCTCGGACGTGTCCAGGAGCTTCTCCAGGAGCCCACCTCGACCGCCGCGGCCCGGCAGCCGCGCGAGGTACGGGAGCTGCGGGGAGAGATCGCGTTCGACGCCGTGTCCTTCTCCTACGGCGACGAGGAGGAGGCGCTCACCGGCATCGAGCTGCGCGTCCCGGCCGGCCAGACGGTCGCCTTCGTGGGCGAGACCGGCGCGGGCAAATCGACCCTGGTCAAACTGGTCGCCCGGTTCTACGACCCGACGAGCGGGCGGGTCACCGTGGACGGCACCGACCTGCGCGAGCTGGACCTGACGGCGTACCGGCACCGGCTGGGCGTCGTCCCCCAGGAGGCGTACCTCTTCCCCGGCACGGTCCGCGACGCCATCGCCTACGGCCGCCCCGGCGCGAGCGACGCGGAGGTGGAGGCCGCGGCCCGCGCGGTCGGCGCGCACGACATGATCGCCACGCTCGACGGCGGATATCTGCACGAGGTCGCCGAACGCGGCCGCAACCTCTCCGCCGGGCAGCGCCAGCTGATCGCCCTGGCCCGCGCCGAGCTCGTCGACCCGGACATCCTGCTGCTCGACGAGGCGACCGCGGCGCTGGACCTGGCCACCGAGGCCCAGGTCAACCAGGCCACCGACCGCCTGTCGGGCCGGCGCACCACACTGGTCGTCGCCCACCGGCTCACCACGGCCGCCCGCGCCGACCGGGTCGTGGTGATGGACCACGGCCGGGTGGTGGAGGACGGCACGCATGACGAGCTGCTGGCGCGCGACGGGCATTACGCCGCGTTGTGGCGGACGTTCATAGGGATAGGGGAGGACGAGCCCGCGGCGGTGTGACGGGCGGGCGGGGTGTGTGACGGCACGGCGGTGTGACGGTGTGAAACCTGGGACGTGAGCGGCGGCTGTCGTGCAACCCTTCGAGCCGGGCGCGTGTCTCACGTGCGGAACCCGGTTCAGCCGGAGTTCGCCGTCCGTTCGTCCGTGCCTTACCTCGAAGGACCCGCATGTCCCACACCACTTCCGGCCGTCGCACGCTGCGCAGAACCGTCGGCGCCGTCGGTGTCCTTTCGTCCTCGTGATGCGCCGCCGGCGGGCCCAGGAGTAGTCGGCGCCGCGTTCGCCCGGAGATGTGGAACGTGCCTGCGGACGAACGTGAGTTGCCGTGCAACCTTTTGCCGTTGGCGGATGTCTCCGTTCAGCAAGCGTTTTCGGAGATGTCGCTGTCCATTTCCCCGTTCTCACAGAGGATTCGTTTACATGCCCCACGTCCTGCCCGGCCGTCGCACCTCCCGCACCGTTGTCGGAGCCCTGAGCACCGTGGCGCTCATGGCCCTGGGAACCACGCCAGCGGCCGTCGCGGACGAGGCCGTGCCGGATCTGCTCCTCGGAAAGATCGCCCCGATCGACGGCGTGAAGCCGGGCAGCAGCTTCGAGGTGCCGGTCACGGTCACCAACAAGGGCACGAAGGCTGCGGAGAAGGTCTGGGTCTTCTACTCCGTCACCCGGGGGCTCGATTATGCCGAACTGCCGTCCAACTGCGAGGCTCACCAGGTCACTTCGTACGACGAGATGACGGCGAAGTGGAACGCGGTCTGCGCGTTCGATCAGGCGGTGGAGCCCGGCGTCGTCTACGCGCCCGAGAAGCTGCTGTCGGTCAAGGCCCTGGACCGTGCGCTCTACGACGATCTGCGCGTGACCGTCTGGGACTACGAGCCCGGCCTGGACGACGCCGCCACGACGCCCGTGCGGGGAACCGGGCCGGCGGTGAAGCTGGTCGAGCGGCCCGGCGCGGAACAGGGCTCCAAGAACGCTGTCGACGTGCGGGTGACCTCTGCCAACACGGCCGACTACCAGGTGACGGGAGCCCAGCTGAAGGGCCGCGTCGGCGACACGGTCACGATGCAGGTGACGTTCACCAACGCCGGGCCCGCCTGGGTGCTGCGCTCATGGGACGACCCGCGCTTCCATGTCCTGATCACGCCGCCCGCCGGAACGTCGGTCGTGAAGCCCCACGGGTTCTGCGACGACAAGGACAAGCCCGGAACGTACAGCTGCGGTGTCGGCCAGCGCTGGGTGAACGAGCGCGAGGGTGCGTCCTACACGTTCAAGCTGAAGATCGACAAGAAGGTGCCGGGTGCCAAGGGCTCGGTCGTCCTCTCCGACGAGGCGCGGCCCTTCGACAAGAACAAGACCAACGACAGGGCCGACATCACGCTCGACGTGACGGGCGGCGGGTCGTCGACCGGTGGCTCCGGCGGCTCCGCGGGCGGTTCGGGTGGTTCGGGTGGTTCAGGTTCCACCGGTGGTTCCGGTGCCGGCGACGGCTCGGGCTCCTCGTCCACCGGCGGCTCGGGCTCCTCGTCGTCGACCGGCGGCACGGGTGCAGCGACGACCGGTGGCAACCTGGCCTCCACCGGCTCCGACTCGGCCCTGCCGCTCGTCGGTGCGGCGGCCGCCGCGGTGGTCGTGGGTGCAGGCGCCGTCCTCGTCGTGCGCCGCCGCCGGGCCCAGGCCTAGCAGACGCGTGGTTGCGGCGGCGTTTTCGAGCCGCCGCAACCAATCCCGCCCCTCGCGCGTCGTACGCATGTGCGGGGGCAGCGGCAGAAGGAGCAGGCGTGTTCGATGGGGCGGTCGGCAAGAGGAACGGGCGACGGCGCCGGGCCTGCGCGCGCCTGACGGCACTGCTGACCGCGGTGGCCGCCCTCACCCTGACCGGTCCCGGTCTCCAGCAGGCCGAGGCCGTCGCGCGCTGTCCCGGGCGGCTGGTGAAGAGCGTCCCGTTCACCACCGGCGAGCTGCGTGTCTACGAGCACCGGCAGTACGTCTGCGCCGTCACCCTCGCCAAGCGCCCCGGCATCAGGCGCCCCATGGCCGTCTCGCTCCAGGCCCGCGGTGGCCGGCCGGACAAGGACCGCGGGAGGTTCGTCCGCCAGGCCGGTCCCGTCACCGTGCACGCACTCAACCGCTGTGTACGTGCCACCGGTTCCGTCGCCGGAACCTCGCGCTCGACCGGCTGGATCCTGTGTTGAGCCGTTCCTCGGAGCGGCTCTGAGGCCAACTGGGGCTGGCGGCCGGTGTGTCGACCCGGCTAGGTTCACCCGCGACCGCTTGAGATCAAGGGGAGGGTGAATGCGCAAGGCGCTCAGATGGCTGCTGGCGCTCGTGGTGCTCATAGGCACCGTCAGCGTCGCCGGAGCCACGGCCGGTGCGGCTACCGCCGCCGAGCCGACGACCGGCACGGACATCAAGGACCGGATCCTGGCTACCCCGGGTATGAGCCTCATCGAGGAGAAGCCGTACCCGGGTTACCGTTTCTTCGTCCTCAACTACACACAGCCGGTGGACCACCGGAACCCGGGCAAGGGCACCTTCCAGCAGCGGATCACCCTGCTGCACAAGGACACCGCCCGCCCCACCGTCTTCCACACCTCGGGCTACAACGTGAGCACCACGCCGCGTCGCAGCGAGCCGACGGCCATCATCGACGGCAACCAGGTCTCCCTGGAGTACCGATTCTTCACCCCCTCCCGGCCGGCCCCTGCGGACTGGTCCAAGCTGGACATCTGGCAGGCCGCCAGCGACCAGCACCGGGTCTTCAAGGCGCTGAAGAAGATCTACACCAAGAACTGGATCTCCACCGGAGCTTCCAAGGGCGGCATGACCGCCACCTACTTCGAGCGCTTCTACCCGCACGACATGGACGGTGTGGTCGCGTACGTCGCGCCGAACGACGTGGTGAACAAGGAGGACTCGGCGTACGACCGGTTCTTCGAGAAGGTGGGTACCAAGGAGTGCCGCGACAAGCTGAACGCCGTGCAGCGTGAGGCCTTGGTGCGCCGCGAGCCGCTGGAGGCCATGTACGAGAAGTACGCGGCCGACAACGCCTACACCTTCACGACGGTCGGCTCCCTCGACCGGGCGTACGAGGCTGTCGTCCTCGACTATGTCTGGGGCTTCTGGCAGTACAGCCTGCTCGCCGACTGCGAGTCGATCCCTGTCGCGAAGACCGCGACGGACCAGGAGATCTGGGACAGCATCGACGCGATCTCCGGCTTCTCCTTCTACACCGACCAGGGCGTCGGCGCCTACACGCCGTACTACTACCAGGCGGGCACCGAGCTCGGTTCGCCGGACATCACGCAGCCGCACCTCAAGGGCCTGAGCCGCTACGGCTACCAGCCGCCGCGGAACTTCGTGCCGCGTGACATCCCGATGCGCTTCAAGCCGTGGGTGATGAGGGACGTCGACACCTGGGTTCGCCACAACGCCGACCGGATGCTGTTCGTCTACGGCCAGAACGACCCGTGGGGAGCCGAGCCCTTCCGTATCGGCAAGGGCGCCCGCGACAGCTACGTCTACACCGCGCCCGGCGCCAACCACGGCGCCGCCGTGAACGCCCTGGTGGCGGACGAGAAGGCGAAGGCCACCGCCGCAATCCTGCGGTGGGCGGGCGTCGCGCCGGCCGCCGTGCAGGACGACCCGGCGAAGGCGAAGCCGCTGGCGAAGTCCGACGCGAAGCTCGACCGGCGTGACCTTGAGCGCGAGCCGTTGCTGCGCCCGTAACGCACTGTCAGCATCAGCTGGGACAGGGGCTGGGCCCGCCGGTCGTCACCGGCTGGCCCAGCCCCTTCGCTGTGCTCCGCGTCAGTACCTCAGCCCGTGCCCGATCGGATAGAGCACCTGCGACGGGTCGTCGGCACGCTGCACCGGCACGGGCAGCCGGCCCCGCGGACGGGTCCGGCCCGCGATCACCCGGGCCGCCGCGCGCAGTTCGACATCGGTCCACGAGTAGGCCGCGAGTGCCGCGCCGACGCCGCTCAGCCGGGCGATGTCGTACGGATTGCGGATGGCGAGCGCCACCACCGGCACTCCTGTCGCGACCAGCCGGTCCACCAGCGTGCGCTGGGGGCTGGTCGCCGAGACGTTGTACGTGCCGACGACCACCACGTCCTTGTCGCTCGCCGCGGCCACCGCCTCCTCGATCTTCGCGCTGCTCGGCGTGATGCCGGTGGACAGCGCTGTCGCCGAGAAGCCCAGCTCGGTGAAGGCGTTGGCGAGCACCGTGGTCGGCGGTCCGGTCGTCCCGCTCGGGGACGCCGGATCGGCGCCGACGACCAGGAGGTTCGGCCGGCTGAGCCGGCTGAGCGGCAGCAGCCCCTCCGGGTTGGCCAGCAGCGTCGTCGTGCCCCCGGCGATCAGGTCGGCGGCGGCGAGATGGGCGGGGACGCCGACCGTGCGGTCCACGCCCCGGTGGGAGACGTACGGATCGCGGAACAGCCCGAGCTTCTCCTTGAGGGTCAGGATGCGCAGGATCGATTCGTCGATACGGGCCGCGCTGAGCTCACCGCTCTTCACCGCGTCGAGCACGGCGTTCCAGGCGACCGCGAGGTCCGGCGGATTGAGCAGCTGGTCCACGCCCGCGAGCAGTGCCAGCACCGGCACCCGGTGGTCGCCGTACTTGTCCCGTACGCCCTGCATGTTGAGCGCATCGGTGACGACGACGCCGTCGTAGCCCAGTTCCTCGCGCAGAATGCCGGTGAGGATCGGGCGGGAGAGCGTGGCGGGGTCGTTGCTCGGGTCCAGCGCAGGGAACTGGATGTGCGCCGTCATGATCGAGTCGATCCCGGCGGCGATCGCGGCCCGGAACGGCGGCGCGTCGATCTCGTCCCACTGCGCCCGGGTGTGGGTGATCACAGGGATGCCGGTGTGACTGTCCACGGTGGTGTCGCCGTGCCCGGGGAAATGCTTGGCGGTCGCAGCGATCCCAGCGCCCTGGTAGCCCTTGACCTGGGCCGCGACCATCCTGGCGACGGCGGCCGGGTCCGCGCCGAAGGACCGCACGCCGATGACCGGGTTGGCCGGGTTGACGTTGACGTCGGCGACGGGCGCGTAGTTCTGCGTGATGCCCATCGCGGCCAGCTCGGCCCCGGCGAGCTGCCCCGCCATCTGGGCCGACACGCGGGACGCGCCCGCGCCCAGCGCCATCGCGCCCGGCATCAGGGTCGCCGGCCTGCCGACCCGGGCGACGATGCCGTGCTCCTGGTCGGTGGAGATCAGCAGCGGTACAGGGGTGGGCTGAGCGAGCCCGGCCCGCTGGATGCCGTTGGACAGATCGGCGATCTGGTGAGGGTCACGGGTGTTGTGTGCCCAGGCGAAGTAGATGATGCCGCCGACGTGGTACGTGGAGATGAGCTCGGCCGCGGTGCGGACGCCCATCTCCTGGAGATTCAGATCGATGTCCGCCTGATCGGGGGCGGTGGCGGAGTGCCCGTACACCCGCATGACGAAGAGCTGGCCGACCTTCTCCTCCAGGCTCATCCGGGAGATGAGCCGCAGGAGCCGGTCGCGCCGGCTGGAACGGGCCGCTGCGGGGGACGCCGCGACGACCACGCCCGCAGCGGCGGCGGTCGCGCTGAGGAGGGTGCGTCTGGAGAGGTTCCGGTCGTGCACTGGTGCTCCTTCCGGCCTTGCCCGACAAGGAAGTTGAAGGAAACTTCCAAGGAGTCACGGATATCTGGAAACTAACTGCCAGGTCAAGGCTCCGCGCAGAACCATCACCGATCCGGCTCGCCCTCGCGCTCATGGGCAAGCGTCCGGAGCCACGAACCGGCTCGGGACGGGGGCTGCGCGCGCTCAGGCCTGACACGGCTGGACCGGAGATGACCCGCCGGGAGCTGAGCACCTGTGCGAGCGCAGCTTCTACCGGTTGCCGGCGGCGGTGCTGGAGACGCCGGGCTGTGGGACGGGTGCGGGAGGGGCCGGGGCGCAGGCCGTGACGCGTGACCGGTCGCTCAGGAATGGTGGGCGACCCGCGGCCACCACTCCTGGAGGGTGCGTACCGTCTCGGTGATCGCGGGCCGCCTGGCCGCGCCTGTACGCCACAGGGCACGCAGCCTGCGCATCGGCACCGGATCCAGCTGTACGGCGGTGACCTCGGGCGGAAGCGGGCCGCGGCCCAGCCGGGGAACCAGCGCGATACCGAGCCCCGCGGCGACCAGGGCGACCTGGGTGTGGTTCTCCTCGGCCCGGTGGACCACCAGCGGCTCATGACCCGATGCCCGCAGCGTGCGCATCAGCCAGTCGTGGCACACCGTACCGGGAGGCTGGGAGATCCACCGCTCCCGACCGAGCTCTTCGCGCCGCACGGACCGCGCGGCGGCCAGCGGATGGCCCGCCGGTACCAGGACGTCGCACAGATCGTCGCCGATGACCGCCTGCTCCACGCCGGGCGGCGTCGGCATCGGCGCGATGTCCCAGTCGTGGGCCACCGCCAGGTCGATCGCGCCGCGGGCGACGAGCTCGATCGACAGATGCGGGTCGACCTCCTGCAACCGGGCGTCCAGGCAGGGGTGCCGACGGGCGAGATCGGCCAGGGCCAGGGGCATCAGGCCGCGGGCGGCGCTGGCGAAGCAGGCGATCGCGAGCCGCCCCGACGGCTCACCGCGCCGCTCCTCGAGCCGCACCTCGGCCTTCTCGACCAGCGACAGCAACTGCTGTGCGGTGGCGGCCAGTTGGTGGGCCTCGTCGGTCAGGCGCACACCACGCCCCTGGCGTTCGAGGAGCGTGGTGCGGGTCTCCCTCTCCAGCTTCGCGATCTGCTGGGAGACGGCGGACGGTGTGTAGCCGAGCGCGGCGGCCGCGGCGCCGACCGTGCCGTGGACGGAGACCGCGTGCAGGGCGCGCAGCCGGCCGAGGTCGAGCACGATCTTCTCGCTTCCTGCCGTTTCCCGGTGTCTGCCGCTTCCCCGTGTCTTTCGTAAGCAGCGCTTCATCCAATCATGAAGGAACTCGCGCTGGTGCTACATGGTCCCGTGCGGTGATGCTCGGTGGCATGCGTCCCGCTCATATCGCCCTCGCCGCCCTGGTCGCCGCCGTCTGGGGGGTCAACTTCGTCGTCATCGAGATCGGCCTCGGCCGCTTCCCGCCGCTGCTCTTCTCCGCCCTGCGTTTCCTGGCCGCCGCACTGCCCGCGCTCTTCCTCGTCGGACGGCCGAAGGTCGCCTGGAAGTGGATCGTCGGCGTCGGCCTGGTCCTGGGCGTCGCCAAGTTCGGTCTGCTCTTCACGGGCATGGACCAAGGCGCTCCGGCCGGTCTGTCCTCCCTGGTCCTGCAGAGCCAGGCGGTCTTCACGGCTCTGTTCGCCTTCGCCGCCCTCGGCGAACGGCCGGGCCGGGTACGGACGCTGGGCATGGCCGTCGCCCTCGCGGGCATCGCCGTCGCAGCCGTCGACGAGGGCGCCTCGGGTCCGCTGTCCGGCTTCGTCCTGGTCATCGCGGCCGCGGCCTGCTGGGGTGTGTCCAACGTCCTGACCCGCAAGGCCGCCCCGCCGGACGCGCTCAACTTCATGGTGTGGGTGAGCACGGTCCCCGTACTCCCGCTGATCGTCCTCTCGTTGCTGACCGAAGGCCCGCGCCGCGATCTGGCGGCGCTGCGGGCACTGGACTGGACCGGCGTGGGAGTCGTCCTCTACGTCGCGTGGGTCACCACCATCTTCGGCTTCGGAGTATGGGGTTGGCTCCTGCGCCGTCACCCCGCCTCGTCGGTGGCGCCGTTCTCGCTGCTGGTCCCGGTCTTCGGCATGTCGTCGGCCGCGCTCTTCCTCGGCGAGGCGATCAGCCCGCTGCGCTGGTGCGCGGCGGCGCTGCTCATGGGCGGGGTGGCGCTCACGTCCCTGCCGGGCCGGCGAAGGCCCGCGACCCCGTCGGCGGATCAGGCCGGGACGCAGCCGCAGCGGGAGACACCGACAGTTGCCCGGACCTGACGCTCACGCCCCCGGAACCAGCCCGAGCAGATGCTCCCGGCCCGCCGTCAGCAGCCCCGGCAGCTCCGCCGCCTGCGGGTACCAGCGCTTCTCGTACTCCCAGCACACCCAGCCGTCCTCGTCCAGAAGCCCCAGGCACCGGCCGAGCGGCAGCGCCCCCTCCCCGAGAGGCACGGGGGCGAGGTTCTCGCCGGACACGACGTCCTTGACCTGTACGTATCCGAGGTACGGGCCGAGCGCCGCACGCGTCTGCTCGGGCTCCTCGCCGCCCAGCCAGGGGTGCAGCACGTCCCACAGCGCGCCCGCGTTCCGGTGACCGACCGTGCCGAGGATGCGGGACACGTCGGCTCCGGTGCGGTGCGAGTCGTGCGTCTCCAGCAGGATCCGTACGCCGGACTCCGCCGCGGTCTCCGCGGCCGCCCCGAGCCGGCGGGCGGCGAGCGCATCGGCGTCGCCGGCGTCCTGATCGCCGCCGCCCGGAAAGACGCGGACGTAGGACGCCCCCACGTCGCGGGCGAGCCGCAGCAGTTCGTCGAGCTCCTCGTGCACCGGGCCGTCGTCGCCCGCCGCCGCGACCCGCGCGTACCCCGCCACCGTGAGGACCTCGACGCCTGCCTGCTCGAACTCCCTCACCACCTCGGCCCGTTCGCGTGCGCCGATGCCCTGGTGCACCGGTTCCTCCGGGTGCGCTCGCAGCTCCACACCCTGGTATCCGGTGTCCGCGGCGAGGGCGGCCACCTGGGCGACGGGCATGCCGGGCACGCCCAGTGTCGAGAACGCGAACTTCATCCGGCCGTTCCTTCCTTCAGGGGCAGCCGCCAGTCCTGGCCCACCAGATCCACTCCGTAGGAGCGGTGCGGCTTCTCGGAGACGAGCGTGAACCCGGCCCGCTGGTAGATCCGGCGGGCCCCGGCCAGTACGTCGTTGGTCCACAGCACCATGTCCCGGTACCCCGCTTCGCGCGCGAAATCCACGGCGGTGCGCACCAGCCGGTCGCCGAGACCCTGCCCGCGCACCTCTGGTTCGACGAGCAGCAGCCGCAGCCGTGCCGTGGCAGGCGCTTCGTCCCGCACGCACATCACCGATCCCACCGGCCGCCCGTCCAGCTCGGCGATCCACACCCGTTCCAGGTGCGGGTCGTGATCCTGCGCGAAGTCCGCGACGATCCGGGCGACCAGGCCCTCGAAATCGGCGTTCCACCCGAACTCGGCGGCATACAGGGCGCCGTGCCGCTGCACGACCCATCCCAGGTCGCCGGCGACGGGCTCGCGCAGCACAGGCCCCTCGTGACGCGCCGCGGGCCGGGCGCCGGACAGGACCCCCCGTACCGTACGCAGCGCCTCGGTGAGCCGCTCCTGCTCGTGCGCCGGCACCCCGTCGAGCAGGGCGCCGACCGCCTGCCGCGACCGTTCGTCGAGGAGTGCGGCGGCCTCGCGCCCCTTCGCGGTGAGCGTGATCCGCTGCCGCCGCGGATCCACCTCGGACGGCCCCCGGGCCACCAGCCCGTCGCGCTCGAACCCGGCGAGCAGCCGGCTCAGATACCCGGCATCCAGCGACAGTTCGGCCCGCAGATCGGCGGCGTCCGTACGCGGACTGTGGGCGAGCTCGTAGAGCACCCGGGACTCGGTGAGGGTGTACGGGGTGTAGAGGTGTTTGCCGTAGTCGAGCGCGCCGATGAGGTTGGTGTAGAAGCGGTTGAAGGCGCGGATCTCATGGATGGGCATGGGGGACTCCGAGCTTTCCTTTGACTGAGTCAACGGTAGGCCCGTGGGTGCGACCCGGCAAGGCCCGCGCCCGCGTCGTCCTGCACCAGGAGCCGGAGGGGCAGTGAACAGGGCCAGGGCATCGGGGCAGGCGCGGGGGACCGGCATCGCGGCGGAGGGCCGGCCCGGCCCCGGCCCGTCCGGGTCGCGGGGCCGTCGGGCGTCAGCGAGCCCGCGGCGGAGCCGTCGAGTCCCTCGACATGAGCTCCGCGGAGATCGTCGCTATACCCCCCGGCGGAGGCGCCTCGGCGCCCATCGCCAGACGCCCGGCGCGGGCGCCCGCCTCGAACAGCGGGAGGCGGACCGTCGTCAGTGACGGGACCACGTCGACCGCGAAGGGCAGATCGTCGAAGCCGGCCACCGAGACGTCGTGCGGGATGCGCAGGCCCTGGTCGCGCAGCGCCGCGCAGGCGCCCAGTGCCACCGTGTCGTTCGCCGCGACGATCGCCGTCAGGCCGGGGTCCCTGCGCAGCAGTTCCTGGGCGGCGTCGTAGCCGGAGCGGCGGTCGTACGGGCCGTACACCGTCAGCCGGTCCAGACCGGCCTCCTCGCCGAGCCCCTCGGCCGCCATCGCCGCCCGGTGGCCCTCCAGCCGGTGCCGGGTCGTGGTGCGCTCCACCGGCCCGGCGATGTAGCCGATCCTCCGGTGGCCCAGGGTGATCAGGTGCTCGGTCAGCCGCCGCCCACCGCCGCGGTTGTCGAAGGCGAGCGCGGCGACGATCGCGTTGCTGCCCGGCAGCGGAGGCCGCCCGCACAGCACCACCCTCGTCCCCGCGTCCGCCAGCTTCGACAGCTTCGCGCTCATCGCCGCGATGTGGGCCGGGTCCTCGACCGCGCCGCCGGTCAGTACCACGGCCGCCGCGCGCTGGCGCTGCAGCAGCGTGAGGTAGGTCAGTTCGCGCTCCGGGGAGCCCCCGGTGTTGCACACGACGGCCAGCTTCTCGCCGCCGGCCCGCCCGGTCCCCTGCCGGCCCCCGATCTCGGTCTGCGCGGCCCCGGCCATGATCCCGAAGAACGGGTCGGCGATGTCGTTGACGAGGACGCCGACAAGGTCGGAGGTGGCCGCGGCCAGCGAGCTGGCCGGGCCGTTGAGTACGTAGTCCAGCTCGTCCACCGCCCGCAGGACCCGCTCGCGGGTCGATGCGGCGACCGGGTAGTTGCCGTTCAGTACGCGGGAGACCGTGGCCGGGGACACCCGGGCGCGGGCGGCCACGTCCGCCAGGGTGACTGTCATCGCTTGCCTCCGCGGGAGATGGAGCGACCCCTTGTCCGGGGCGCTGTCGGCAGGCTAGCTTCATATCGTGTAGAAAGCGCTTGCTACTCTCAAATCCAAAGAACTCGGGAAATCCGAGCGGAACGGAGGAAGCTTCGTGACACGCAGGACAGTGCGGATCGCCATGAACGGCGTCACCGGACGGATGGGCCACCGCCAGCACCTGGTCCGCTCCATCCTCGCGGTACGCGATCAGGGCGGCCTCCGCCTCGGTGACGGCGACGTCCTGTGGCCCGAGCCCGTTCTCGTCGGGCGTCGCGAGCACGCCCTGCGCGAGATCGCGGAGCGGCACGGCCTCACGGAGGTTTCGACCGATCTCGACTCCGTACTCGCCGACGACAGCATCGACATCTACTTCGACGCGCAGGCCACCTCCGCCCGCGTCGGAGCACTGAAGAAGGCGATCGCGGCGGGCAAGCACATCTACACCGAGAAGCCGACCGCCACCGACCTCGCCGGCGCCCTGGAGCTGGCCCGGCTCGCCGAGGCGGCCGGTATCAGGCACGGCGTCGTCCAGGACAAGATCTTCCTGCCGGGACTGGTGAAGCTGAAGCGCCTCGTCGACGGCGGCTTCTTCGGCCGGATCCTCTCCGTGCGCGGCGAGTTCGGCTACTGGGTCTTCGAGGGCGACTGGCAGGAGGCGCAGCGCCCCAGCTGGAACTACCGCAGCGAGGACGGAGGCGGCATCGCCGTCGACATGTTCCCGCACTGGGAGTACGTACTGCACGAGCTGTTCAGCAGGGTCGTCTCGGTCACCGCGCACCTCACCACCCACATCCCGCAGCGCTGGGACGAGCAGGGCAAGCCGTACGCGGCGACCGCCGACGACGCCGCGTACGGCATCTTCCAGCTGGACGGCGGCGCCGTCGCCCAGATCAACTCCTCCTGGACGGTCCGGGTCAACCGCGACGAACTCGTCGAGTTCCAGGTCGACGGCACCCACGGCTCGGCGGTCGCCGGCCTGCGCCACTGCCGCGTCCAGCACCGCAGCGCCACCCCCAAGCCCGTGTGGAACCCGGACGGGCCCGGCACAAGGTCCTTCCGCGACCAGTGGCAGGAGGTCCCGGACAACGCCGTGTTCGACAACGGCTTCAAGGCCCAGTGGGAGCTGTTCCTGCGCCATGTCGTCCTCGGTGAGCCGTACCGCTGGGACCTGCTGGCGGGTGCGCGCGGCGTACAGCTCGCCGAGCTCGGCTTGCGTTCGTCCGCCGAGGGGCGGCGCATCAGCGTGCCGGAGCTGGCCCTGTGACCATCGAACTACCGCACCCGGACGGCGGGTTGTACACGTACGAGCCGCGCGCCGAGCCCGCCCCCGTCGCGGCGGGCGGCGCCCCGCTCACCTCCCGTACGGTCTTCGCCGCGGCGCATGTCGTGGCCGACCCGTACGCCGACACCCACCCCGATGCGCCCGCGGCCGTCGACTGGGACGCGACGCTCGCCTTCCGCCGCCATCTGTGGTCGCACGGTCTCGGCGTCGCCGAGGCGATGGACACCGCGCAGCGCGGCATGGGCCTGGACCGGGCGGGCGCGGCCGAGCTGATCCGGCGCTCGGCGGCCGAGGCCAAGGCGGTCGGCGGCACGATCGCCTGCGGGGCCGGCACCGACGGGCAGGCGGGTCCTGTCGGCCTCGCGGGCGTCCGCGGCGCGTACGAGGAGCAGCTGGCCCTCGTCGAGGAGTGCGGCGCCCGCGCGATCCTCATGGCGTCCCGTGCCCTCGCGGCCACCGCCCGCACGCCCGACGACTATCACGCCGTCTACTCGCCCCTGCTGCGCCAGGCCTCGCAGCCGGTGATCGTGCACTGGCTCGGGCCGATGTTCGATCCGGCGCTCGAGGGCTACTGGGGCAGCTCCGACCTGGATGCCGCGACCTCGGCCTTCCTCGAAATCATCGCCGAGCACCCGGACAAGGTCGACGGCATCAAGATCTCGCTGCTCGACGCGGAGCGCGAGATCGGCCTGCGCAGGCGGCTGCCGGAGGGCGTGCGCTGTTACACCGGCGACGACTTCCACTATCCCGAACTGATCGCGGGCGACGAAGTCGGCTTCAGCCATGCCATGCTCGGCATCTTCGACCCGCTGGGCCCGCGGGCGGCCGAGGCGGTACGCGCTCTGGACGCGGGGGACACGGCGGGCTTCCGCACGCTGCTCGACCCGACGGTCGAGCTGGCCCGCCATCTGTTCGAGGAGCCGACGCGCTTCTACAAGACGGGCGTTGTGCTGCTGGCCTGGCTCGCCGGGCACCAGTCGCACTTCTCGATGGTGGGCGGCCTGCAGTCCGCGCGCTCCCTGCCGCATTTGTGCCGGGCCTACGAACTGGCCGACAGGCTCGGCCTGTTCCCCGATCCGGTACAGGCGGAGTCCCGTATGAAGTCTCTGCTGGCCGTCTACGGGGTGCACCGGTGAACCGTGCGCGCCTGAGCATCAACCAGATGACGGTGAAGCAACTGCCCCTGCCCGAGCTCACGGACGCGTGCGTCCGCCTCGGCATCCCGGGCGTGGGCCTGTGGCGCGAACCGGTCGCCGCGTACGGCCTTCAGCCGGCGGCGGAACTCGTACGCGACGCCGGCCTGACGGTCACTTCCCTGTGCCGCGGCGGCTTCCTGACGGCGGTCGACGCGGACGAGCGGGACCGCGCCCTGGCCGACAACCGCGCGGCGATCGACGAAGCGGCGGCGCTGGGCACGGACACCCTGGTCCTCGTCTCCGGCGGCCTCCCGGACGGCGAGCGCGACCTGGCCGCCGCCCGCGAGCGGATCGCCGACGCGCTGTCCGAGCTGGCCCCCTACGCGGGGGAGCGCGGCGTCCGCCTGGCGATCGAGCCGCTGCACCCGATGTTCGCCTCGGACCGCTGTGTGGTCTCCACCCTGACTCAGGCCCTGGACCTGGCCGAACGATTCCCGGCGGACCAGGTGGGCGTGGTGGTGGACACGTATCACATCTGGTGGGACGACCAGGCCCCGTCAGCGGTGGCCCGCGCGGGGGCCGCGGGCCGTATCCACTCCTTCCAACTGGCGGACTGGATCACCCCGTTGCCGGCCGGGGTGCTGTACGGCCGCGGCCAACTGGGCGACGGCGCGGTGGACCTGCGTGCCTGGCGGGAGCGCGTGGAGTCGGCAGGGTGGACAGGGCTGATCGAGGTGGAGCTGTTCAACGACGGCCTGTGGGCGAGGGACGGGGTGGAGGTACTGGAGGAGACGACGGTGAGGTTCGTGTCGGAGGCGTTCTGACGGGAGGGCGGAACGCTGTCCGCGTGAATGCGCTACGCGCTGTCCGATGCGAGGTAGAACCTGGAACGGGAGAACGACGCGCCCTCGGCACGAAAGGCAATGGCCTCCTCGGCGCCTTCGATGGACACGGCGAGGCCTCCGTCGTCGCACGGCAACAGGGTCACTGACCGGTCGATCACTCCTCCCCAGCCGCTGATGCGCAGGTCTTTCACCGAATTGAAGACGATGAAGAACTCGAATGCGTTGGTGTCCCGCCGTCCCCGCTCAGGAAGAAGCATGCGCGGATCGACCCGCAGGTCGAGGCCCAGGGTCACACTGGTGTCCCGCTCGTCGATGTGAAAATAGAAGAGCCTGCACTCGTCCAGGTCCGGAACAGTGACGAAAACGTCCCGCACGCGCTCTGGTTCGGCGAGCAGGGCTGCCCAGTCAGATGTGTTCATAGAATGTCTTCTCGTCGGCAGCCGGAATCTTTTCGAACTTTCGGGCGTCGAGCCGTTTGAGGAACTGGTGCGGCCCTGAGTCGGATCCGTCCTCGCCTGCGGAAAACACACTCGGATGGCCGACCACGATGGCATCGGACGCCTCGAATGTCAGGACGAACGAACTCGAATCGATCCTGACGGCGATACGGCAGGCTCCGGCGTCGGCGATGGCGATGTCAGCCGAGGCATGCGGTCCCCACCCCGTCATCTCCAGGTGTGCGACCGCGATGAACTGAATGTGGAGCTGGAGGCGGTTGCGCCCCGCCGCGAGCCACTCCTCGGGAGGGTTCGACGGGAATGCGGGGAGATCGACACGGAGCGTCAGCGCAGGTCCGTAGCTGTTCAGATGCACGGATCGCACGGTCACGGAATCCAGGCCGGGCAGCTCCGAGTAGAGAGCCAGCAATTCATGTGGATTCTGCACGAGGTCAGCCCAGTTCAGGGTCATAGTAGTAATGCTCCTCACAGCCGGGGATCTGCCCATTGCGCGTGTCCTCGTAGGGCCGTACATGGACATGCGGCCCCTGATACCCAGGTTCACCGGGCTTCTGGTGACCAAAATGATGATCCTGGAAGAGGATGATGTCTCCGTCGGCCGTCTCGTACCACTCTTCACGATAGAAGATCGGCTTGCCGTCAGGGCCCAGCTGCGCGCCACCGCCCTGGTAGTCGGGCTTGGTGGCCATTGCGTGCGTAGTCCGTTGAATCGAATGGCTCCGCTCCTTCTGGTACCCCGGCGTCGCGCAGCGCCTTGGCCTTGGCCTCCGCCAGGCTCACCGGCGGGCACGGGTTCAGACCGAGGGGGTCCGCCCAGAGGTGCGGGTTGTGGACATACGTGGACGGGTTGGGGGCCGGGCTCAGTCCCAGCGGGTCCGGTGCTGTGTAGCGGGCGCGCCTGCGCGAAGTCGGCCAAAGCCTCCTCGTCCGAGAACGCACAGATCCACCGCACCCCGCCCTGATCCGCGGTCCACAGGCTCCCGTACGCATCGAACGGCACCAGCACAGCAGTACGCCGGAATTCACCCAGCAATTGTGCAAACTGCCGTCGTGCGAGTTTCAGTTCGCCGGCTGATGAGGCATCAGGTGCCGCAGGTTCTCCTGTCGGCGGTGACAGTAGTCCTCCCAGCACTGATTCCTGGCCCAACTCGGACAGCCGGGAAGTTTGTTGAGGCTCCGGTATGTCATCCCCGTTTTCGGCAACGCGCCGAATGGTGCCATGGTGGCATTCCCGCGAGCAACGTGGAGCGCCGGGCGCGACGGAGCGCAGACCCTCGTGGTTGATCACTCGGACGGGCAGTCCGCCGTTCGGATCGCGGGCACGCACGCCGCCGGGCGTCCGCCAGGGGCGCGAACCGCCGTGCCGTTCACGACCCTGCCTCCCTGCACAGGTACGCCGACCGGTGGAGACGACCTTGGTGGATGAGCCCCGACCGCCGTCGAGAAAATTACTGCGCGAAGTCGTACAACCCTTTCCGAGTGACGGCAGTCGTATGTGTCGTCAAGGCTCCTGGGGTGGGGATCCGGGGGGATCTGAAGGGGCCTTGAGGTGGGGGATGCTGAGGGGCCCGGCCGGTAGGCCGGGCCCCCTTTGCGTCCGAGGTGCTCCCGGGCGCGGGGCCGGTTCGTCCACAGGCGCTCCGAGCTGTCGGACCTCGGCGGTAGCGTCGGGCCATGTCCAATCTGGCGGTCCTCGAAGGCGTGCTCGAACGCATCACGTACGCCAACGAGGAGAACGGGTACACGGTCGCGCGCGTCGACACCGGCCGCGGCAGCGATCTGCTGACCGTGGTCGGCTCGCTGCTCGGTGCGCAGCCGGGAGAGTCACTGCGCATGGAGGGCCGTTGGGGCTCCCACCCGCAGTACGGCAAGCAGTTCACGGTGGAGAACTACACGACGGTGCTCCCGGCCACCGTCCAGGGCATCCGCCGCTATCTCGGCTCCGGCCTGATCAAGGGCATCGGCCCGAGGATCGCCGAGCGGATCGTGGACCACTTCGGTGTCGACACCCTCGACATCATCGAGCAGCAGCCGAAGAAGCTGATCGAGGTGCCCGGCCTCGGCCCCAAGCGGACCAAGCTGATCGGCGCCGCCTGGGAGGAGCAGAAGGCCATCAAGGAGGTCATGATCTTCCTCCAGGGCGTCGGCGTCTCCACCTCCATCGCGGTGCGCATCTACAAGAAGTACGAGGACGCCTCCATCTCGGTCGTCAAGAACCATCCGTACCGGCTGGCGGCCGATGTGTGGGGCATCGGTTTCCTGACCGCCGACAAGATCGCCCAGGCGGTCGGCATACCGCACGACAGCCCCGAACGGGTCAAGGCGGGCCTGCAGTACGCCCTGTCGCAGTCCAGCGACCAGGGGCACTGCTTTCTGCCCGAGGAACAGCTGATCGCCCATGCGGTGAAGCTGCTCCAGGTGGACACCGGTCTCGTCATCGACTGCCTCGGCGAGCTCGCGGCCGACGCGGAGGGCGTCGTACGGGAGCAGGTGCCCGGCCCGGACGGCGGTGAGCCCGTCACGGCCGTGTACCTCGTCCCCTTCCACCGCGCCGAGCTCTCGCTGGCCGGCCAGCTGCGCCGGCTGCTGCGGGCCGACGACGACCGGATGCCCGCCTTCCAGGACGTCGACTGGGACAAGGCGCTGGCCTGGCTCGCGCAGCGCACGGGCGCGAAGCTGGCACCGGAGCAGGAGGCGGCGGTGCGCCTCGCGCTGACTGCCAAGGTCGCCGTGCTGACCGGTGGACCTGGCTGCGGCAAGTCGTTCACGGTCCGCTCGATCGTGGAGCTGGCGCGCGCCAAGAAGGCCAAGGTGGTGCTGGCGGCGCCGACCGGCCGGGCTGCCAAGCGGCTGGCCGAGCTGACCGGTGCGGAGGCGTCGACCGTGCACCGGCTGCTGGAGCTCAAGCCCGGCGGCGACGCGGCCTTCGACCGGGACCGGCCGCTCGACGCCGATCTGGTCGTGGTGGACGAGGCGTCCATGCTGGATCTCCTGCTGGCGAACAAGCTGGTGAAGGCGGTGGCGCCCGGCGCGCATCTGCTGCTGGTCGGTGACGTGGACCAGCTGCCGAGCGTGGGCGCCGGTGAGGTGCTGCGGGATCTACTCGCGGACGGCGGGCCGGTGCCCAGCGTGCGGCTGACCCGTATCTTCCGCCAGGCCCAGCAGTCCGGCGTGGTCACCAACGCACACCGGATCAATTCGGGGCTGCAGCCCGTCACTTCGGGTCTCGCCGACTTCTTCCTCTTCGTGGAGGAGGAGACGGAGGACGCGGGACGGCTCACGGTGGATGTCGCGGCCCGTCGCATTCCGGCGAAATTCGGGCTGGATCCGCGGCGGGATGTGCAGGTGCTCGCCCCCATGCACCGCGGCCCGGCCGGGGCGGGCACGCTCAACGGGCTGCTCCAGCAGGCGATCACCCCTGCCCGTCCCGATCTTCCCGAGAAGCGCTTCGGCGGCCGTGTCTTCCGTGTCGGGGACAAGGTCACCCAGATCCGCAACAACTACGAGAAAGGGCGGAACGGGGTGTTCAACGGCACGGTCGGCGTCGTCACCTCGCTCCACCTCGACGACCAGCGCCTGACGGTGCTCACCGACGAGGACGAGGAGGTGCCGTACGACTTCGACGAGCTGGACGAGCTGGCGCATGCCTACGCGGTGACGATCCACCGCTCCCAGGGGAGTGAATATCCGGCCGTGGTGATCCCTGTCACCACGGGCGCCTGGATGATGCTCCAGCGCAACCTCCTCTACACGGCCGTCACGCGGGCGAAGAAGCTGGTCGTGCTGGTGGGCTCGCGCAAGGCGATAGGGCAGGCCGTGCGCACCGTTTCCGCAGGCAGACGCTTCACGGCCCTCGACCACCGGCTGGCGGGCTGACTTCGTCGCCACGGCCTTGCGGCGGCCGGATCCGGCCGCGCGGGGCACGATGGAATCAGGCTGCCCTTACCCGGTCGTGGTTGCTCGCGGCAGGAGGGCCCCGCGGTTGCTCCGAAACGGGACCCCGGCTTCCACAAGCTGGGCGAAGGGGGCAAGATGAGCAGGTTGGCGGCACTGAGTGCCGCCGATAGGCCCAATGGTCGACCCCGAGTGCACTCTCCTGAGCCAAATGGGGGATGGTAGAGACAGTCAGGGCACCTCGAAGAAGAGGCACTACGTCGGTGAGGGATGACGTGAGCGACAACTCTGTAGTACTGCGGTACGCGGACGGTGAATACACCTACCCGGTGGTCGAGAGCACCGTCGGTGACAAGGGCTTCGACATCGGGAAGCTCCGAGCCCAGACCGGTCTGGTGACCCTGGACAGCGGTTACGGCAACACCGCCGCGTATAAATCCGCGGTCACCTACCTCGACGGCGAGCAGGGCATCCTGCGGTACCGCGGCTACCCGATCGAGCAGCTGGCCGAGCGTTCCACCTTCCTCGAGGTGGCGTACCTGCTGATCAACGGCGAGCTTCCCACGGTCGACGAGCTTTCGGCCTTCAGGGGTGAGATCACCCAGCACACGCTGCTGCACGAGGACGTCAAGCGGTTCTACGGCGGCTTCCCGCGCGACGCGCACCCGATGGCCATGCTGTCCTCGGTGGTCAGTGCGCTGTCGACGTTCTACCAGGACAGCCACAACCCGTTCGACGAGAAGCAGCGTCATCTCTCCACGGTCCGGCTGCTCGCCAAGCTGCCGACGATCGCGGCGTACGCCTACAAGAAGTCGATCGGCCACCCCTTCGTCTACCCGCGCAACGACCTCGGGTACGTCGAGAACTTCCTGCGGATGACCTTCTCGGTCCCGGCGCAGGAGTACGAGCCGGACCCGGTCGTGGTCTCGGCGCTCGACAAGCTGCTGATCCTGCACGCGGACCACGAGCAGAACTGCTCGACCTCCACCGTGCGTCTGGTCGGCTCCTCGCAGGCGAACATGTTCGCCTCGATCTCGGCGGGCATCAGCGCCCTGTGGGGCCCGCTGCACGGTGGCGCCAACCAGTCGGTCCTGGAGATGCTCGAGGGCATCCAGGCGGACGGCGGCGACGTCGACTCCTTCATCCGCAAGGTGAAGAACAAGGAGGACGGCGTCCGTCTGATGGGCTTCGGCCACCGCGTCTACAAGAGCTTCGACCCGCGGGCGAAGATCATCAAGGCGGCGGCGCACGATGTCCTCTCGGCGCTCGGCAAGTCCGACGAGCTGCTCGACATCGCGCTGAAGCTCGAGGAGCACGCGCTCTCCGACGACTACTTCGTCTCGCGCAACCTCTACCCGAACGTGGACTTCTACACGGGTCTGATCTACCGGGCCATGGGCTTCCCGACCGAGATGTTCACCGTGCTGTTCGCGCTCGGCCGGCTGCCCGGCTGGATCGCCCAGTGGCACGAGATGATCAAGGAGCCGGGTTCCCGTATCGGCCGCCCGCGCCAGATCTACACCGGCGAGGTCCTGCGCGACTTCGTCCCGGTCGAGGCCCGCTGACGTCTGCGGTGCGGGCCGGCTGAGCGCACCGCCGCCGGCCGGGCCCTGACAGCGGAAAGCGCCCCGCTGCCGATCCCCCCACGGGTCGGCGGGCGGGGCGCTTCCCATACCCCGGAGCGGATTCCCCCCACGGGATCCGGCCGGGCGTCTGCTGGGCTGCAGAAGCTCCACGCGCGGTCTGCCGGGGTACGTACGGGAGGGCCGCTCAAAGCTCCCCGGGCACGTGCCCCGGCCAACGCTTGCCTGGGACGTCCCCCAAGACATCCCATGAACGTCCCCCAAGACGTTCTGGCATCGCCCACTTAGACTCGCGAGGAGCCGTAATGGTTACCCCTAAATATCTGTGATCTAGGTCTCCTTGTGAAGGTCTTGTGACCCATTTGTAGTCACGGGAAGGAGCGCAGTGGCAGGTCGTCCGATGCCGCAAACATGGACGAAAGGGCCACGGTGGATCCGGTGATCATGGGGTTGAGCAGGCATGATGCGGCCAGAGGCGGTGTGGTGTCGTCGCGGTCGAAGGCCGGTAAAGATTCTCTTTGGTCATGGCCGTAGTCCGACGGACGAGACGGATCGCGTCGCCGTTCACGCGCAGAACGCCGCGTACCGGCGGCAGATCCCCTGCCTCCACCCGACCGTGTTCGCGCCCGCCCGTGCATCCGCGGGTTCGGTGGCGCTCAGGCGTGGCGGGCGGGCTCGGGTCCGGCTTCGATCGTGGGCGCTGGGCGCTGGGCGCGGGGCTCGGGCAGGGCAGGGCGGGAGGCGGAGGGCAGGCTCAGGCTGTGCCGGCCAGCTCGTAGCCGGCCTCGTCCACGGCGGCGCGCACGTCCGCCTCGTCGACCGGGGCGTCGGAGACCACGGTGACCAGGCCGGTCGCGGCCGTGGCCGTCACGGACGTGACCCCGGCGATCGCGGAGATCTCGCTGCTGACGGCGCCCTCGCAGTGCCCGCAGGTCATGCCGGTCACCCGGTAGACGACGGTGACGCCGCCGGCCTGCCCGCCGGACGGCCCGTGGTGTCCGGTGCCGTTCGAGGAGCAGCACGAGCCGGTCGTCCCCGCAGTCTCGATCCCGGTCTTCGTCTCGGCGGTCATCGCGCTCTCCTCTTCCTGTGGACCTGGCGAGGCCATGGTGCACCAGTGGGCCGGGGGCTCCGTGGCTTCCCGGCATCCTGATTTTATACCCCTAGGGGGTATTGGTCGAACGCGGGTAGGTCAGGCAGGCCTCAGGGCGTCGCCGAGGATCGGGTCGAGATAGCGGAGCAGGACCTTCTTCAGTTCATCGGTGTACGCCGCACGCTGCGCGCCCTCGTGGGCCATGACCAGCTCCAGTCCCCCCTTGAAGATCACGAAGATCATCGTCGAGACCCGGGCGATCTCGTCGGCGGGTGTGTCGGGCAGGTAGCCCGACATCAGTGTCTCGATCCGTTCGAGCAGGCCCAGGTGGACGGTGGTGAACTCGTCGGTGATCTGTCCCGGGGTGTCGGGGCCGTGCATCAGGACCGCGAAGGCGGGGTTCTGCTGGTTGAAGTCGATGAGCGGGTCCAGTACGGCATCCAGCAGCTCTTCGAGCGGGAGGTCGAGGGCGGCCGCGTTCAGGGCCTCGCCGTGGGACTCGCGCCACTGGTGCAGCAGGCGGCCGCCGAGCTCGACGGCGATGGCCTCCTTGTTCGGGAAGAACTGGTACAGGGTGCCGGGGGAGACGCCGGCCTCGCGGGCGATGGCGTTGGTGCTGGCTGCCGTGTATCCCGTCGTGCAGAAGACGCTGGCCGCGGCGTCGAGGAGCTGGGCGATGCGGCGCTCGCCGCGGGCCTGGCGCCGGCGCGGCCGGCCCGCGGCCGGCCCGGTGTCCTGGCTGCTCGGCGTGTGCTCCGGCTTCGTCGGCTCCGGCACGTGAAATCCCCAGCTTCCTTGCGCAGTTGACAAACACGAGTAACCGCTCGCATTCTTTGGTTATGCGAGTGATGACTCGTGTTTGCCAGTCTATGGCAATGGTCGGCCCATGCTGCCTGCCGTGAAGCCTGCGCATGGGCACGGTGAAGGGGACACCGCATCATGTCCGAAGTCAACAGCTCGCCGCGGCTGGGGGGATGGACCCGCTTCGTCACGGCGAGGCCGCGTCTGGCGCTGCTGACCGCCCTGGTCCTGACCGCGCTCGCCGTGTTCGCCGGCAGCGGGGTCGCCGACCGGATGGGCGCCGGAGGCTGGCAGGATCCGGCAGCCGAGTCGAGCTATGCCACCGAGGCCCTGGAGCGGGAGTTCCCTGCCTCCCAGCCGAATCTCCTGCTCCTCGTCGACGCCGGCCGGGCGGGTGTGGACGACCCGTCGGTCGTCGCCGAGGCCGGCCGCCTGGTGAGCAGACTCTCCGCCGAGGAGGGCGTCACGGGTGTCGGGTCGTACTGGCAGACCAAGGCGCCCGCCCTGCGCGCCGAGGACGGACGCCAGGCGCTGATCGCGGCCCGCGTCGAGGGCGACGAGAAGACCACGTCCGAAACGCTGAAGCGGATGGCCCCGGACTACCGGGGCGCGCACGGCCCGCTGAAGGTCTCGATCGGCGGCCCGGTCGCCGTCCAGCAGGAGATGACGGAGACGATCCAGGAGGACCTGCTCCGGGCGGAGCTGATCGCCCTGCCGATCACGCTGGTGCTGCTGGTCATGGTCTTCGGCAGCGCGGTCGCGGCGCTGCTGCCGCTGGGTGTCGGCATCATCGCCATCCTGGGGACGAACGCCGTGCTGCGGGGCATCACCGAGTTCGCCGACGTCTCGGTCTTCGCGCAGAACCTCACCACGGCGCTGGGGCTCGGACTCGCCATCGACTACGCCCTGTTCATCGTGCGCAGATTCCGCGAGGAACTGTCCGCGGGAAGGGAGGTGCGCGAAGCGGTCGGAGCGACTCTGCGCACCGCGGGCCGTACCGTCCTCTTCTCCGCCCTGACCGTGGCGGTGTCCCTGGCCGCGATGCTGGTCTTCCCGCAGTACTTCCTGAGGTCGTTCGCCTATGCGGGCATCGCCGTCGTACTGCTCGCGGCCCTCGCCGCACTGATCTTGCTGCCCGCGGCGCTGATGCTCCTCGGCCATCGGGTCAACGCGCTGGACCTGCGCCGTCTGTTCGGGCGCGGTCGCGGACGTGAGGGCGCCGCAGATGACCCGGCGGCTGCGAAGTCCGGCGCGGGCTGGGCCCGGGTCGCCGCTGTGGTGATGCGCCGGGCCCCGCTGTTCGCCATCGGTACGGTCGGCGCCCTGGTGCTGCTCGGACTGCCCTTCCTGGGCGTGAAGTTCGGCACCCCCGACGACCGTCAGTTGCCGCCCACCGCCGAGTCCCACGTCGTCCAGCAGCAGATACGGGACGGCTTCCCCGGCAGCCCCACCGGCGGACTCGAAGTGATCACCGAGCGCGCCGGAGCCTCGGGGGCCGCGCCGACACCCGCCCAGTACGCGCAGTACCGCGAGCGCATCTCGGCCCTGCCGGAGGTGGTGCGCGTCGACGGACCCGTCGTCTCCGGCGCCTTCGCCTACTTCACCGTGCTGCCCGAGGGCGAGGCCGTGGGCGAGCAGGCGCAGCGGCTCGTGCACGAGCTGCGCGATGTGCCGGCCCCGTTCGAGACATCGGTGACCGGAAGAGCCGCGGTGCTGGAGGACTCCAAGAACGCCATCGCGGATCGGCTGCCTCTGGCGCTCGGGATCATCGTTGTGGCGACACTCCTGCTGGTCTTCCTGCTCAGTGGCAGCGTGCTGATCCCGCTCCAGGCGGTCGTGCTCAACGCGCTCAGTCTGACGGCGATGTTCGGGGCCGTCGTCTGGGTCTTCCAGGACGGCCATCTCTCCGGACTGCTCGCCTTCACCTCCACCGGGGACATCGAGACCACCCTGCCCGTGCTCATGTTCTGCATCGCCTTCGGGCTCTCGATGGACTACGGCGTCTTCCTGCTCTCCAGGATCAAGGAGGAGTACGACCGCTCCGGCGACCACGAGCAGGCCGTACGGTTCGGGCTGCAGCGCACCGGCGGGCTGATCACCGCGGCGGCCGTGATCCTCGCGGTGGTGATGGTGGGCATAGGCACCTCGCGGGTGACCAACACCAAGATGCTCGGCCTCGGCATCGCGCTCGCCGTGCTGATGGACGCCATGGTGGTGCGCAGCCTGCTGGTCCCCTCGGTGATGAAGCTGATGGGCAGGTCGACCTGGTGGGCGCCGCGGCCGTTGCGCCGCTTCCATGAGCGGTTCGGGCTCAGCGAGGGGGAGGCGGCAGCTCATTCCGGGGAGGCAGGGAAGAGTGGAGCGGAGCCGCACGCGGCCCAGGGGCCGACAGCGGAAGCGACCGCGACAGAGACGGCGGACCGGGACCCGGCCGGGGTGTGATCCCGCGAGGGCGGTGATGCGCCGGGCCCCGCACCGCCGGGTGTGGGGCCCGCCCGCTCGTTACCGACGGCCCCGGTTTCCGGGACGGTTGGCGACCCAGAGGCGGATCGTGTCCGCGTACCAGTAGGGCTTGCCTGCCTCCACATGGTCGGGTGGCGGAAGAAGGCCGTGTTTGCGGTAGGAACGGACTGTTTCCGTCTGGACCTTGATGTGCGCGGCGATGTCCTTGTAGGACCAGAGCCTTCTGTCCGTCATCTGTGTGGCACCTTCCTGCGGGCGCGGCAGCGGCGGGCGGGATGCCGTCGGGGGATCGGCCGCCCGCACGCTGGCGATCACTGAGCCAATGCCAGTAGAACGATGCCGAGTCGCCGCAGGGGCCCGGCTGTTGAACGGCTGTGACAGAAGGGCCGCGTAATCGGGACAAGCGTGATCAGCCGACGACAACGGTGACAGATGTGACGCATGTGCCCCAGAGTCCTCGGCGGCCTCGGAGGGCCCGGCTCTGCCGGGTCGCTCCGGTGTCCCGCGCCGCTCAGAGGCCGCAGGAGCGCAGGAAGCCGCGGGTGCGTTCGGCGATCGGGAAGGGCCTGTCCGGCGGACACGGGTACATGTCCTGCTCCACGATGGCGAAGAGTTCGACACCCAGTGCCTGCGCCGCGGCCAGTACGGGCTCCAGTGCGGGCACCCCGGCCGGTGGCTCGCACATCACGCCCCGCCCGACCGCAGGCCCGAACGGCACCTCGTCCGCGACGACTTCGGCGAGGATCCGCGGATCGACCTGCTTGAGATGGAGATAGCCGATGCGCTCCCCGTACGTCTCGATCAGCTTGACGCTGTCGCCGCCGCAGTAGGCGTAGTGCCCGGTGTCCAGACAGAGCGAGACCAGGTCGGAGTCGGTGGCGTCCAGGAACCGGCTGACGTTCTCCTCGCTGTCGATATGGGTGTCCGCGTGCGGATGGACGACGATCTTCAGCCCGTACCGCTCGCGCACCTCCCGGCCCAGCCGTTCGGTCTGGGAGGTGAGATCACGCCACTGCGCGGCGCTGAGGGTGCGGTCCTCCAGCACCTCGCCGGTCTTGTCGTCGCGCCAGAAGGAAGGGATCACCACGAGATGCTCCGCACCCATCGCCCGGGTGAGCGCCGCGATGTCCGAGACATGCGCCCAGGTCTCGTCCCACACGGCAGCCCCGTGATGCAGCCCGGTGAAGACCGTCCCGGCCGAGACCTTCAGCCCGCGCCGGGAGGTCTCCTCGGCGAGGCGCACCGGATCGCTGGGGAGGTAGCCGTAGGGGCCGAGTTCGATCCACTCGTAGCCGGCCCGCGCGACCTCGTCGAGGAAGCGCTGCCAAGGGACTTGCCGCGAATCATCGGGAAACCACACCCCCCAGGAGTCGGGGGCCGAGCCGACCCGGATGCGGTTCAGGGCGGGGACGGAGGAGGTCATGCCGGTCAGCTTTCCGGCCATCGAAGAAAGGTGTCAAGGCTTGGTCCGAATGTAAGGACAAAATGTTGACAGGGTTCGGCGGGGAGGGCTAGACCTGGGTGCGGTGCAGCCGGCGTCGAACCGAAGGGACGCGCATGCCTCAGCCCTACGACGTGATCACGATGGGCCGGATCGGGGTGGACCTCTACCCGCTGCGCACCGGGGTCCCGTTGGCGCAGGCCGACACCTTCGGCAGATTCCTCGGCGGCTCCGCCACGAACGTCGCGGTCGCGGCGGCCAGGCTGGGCCGGCGGACGGCGGTGATCACCCGCACCGGGCAGGACGCATTCGGGGATTATCTCCACCAGGCCCTCAAGGAGTTCGGGGTCGACGACCGGTGGGTCACGCCCGTCGACGCGTATCCGACGCCGGTCACCTTCTGTGAGATCTTCCCGCCCGACGACTTTCCGCTCTACTTCTACCGGCAGCCCAAGGCACCCGATCTCGAGATCCGTGAGGACGAGCTGGACCTGGCTCAGGTGCGTGCCGCGCGCGTCTTCTGGGTGACCGGTACCGGGCTGTGTGCGCAGCCGAGCCGGTCGGCGACGCTGGCCGCGCTGGCCCACCGGGCGCGGGCCGGGACCACCGTCTTCGACCTCGACTGGCGCCCGATGTTCTGGGCGGACCCCGCGGCGGCACGGCCGTACTACACCGAGGCGCTGACGCATGCGACGGTCGCCGTCGGCAATCTCGAGGAGTGCGAGATCGCCACCGGGGAGCGCGAGCCGTACGCCGCGGCGCAGGCGCTGCTGGCGGCGGGGGCCGAGCTCGCCGTCGTCAAGCAGGGCCCCAAGGGCGTCCTGGCCGTCCACCGCGACGGAAACCGGGCCGAGGTCCCGCCGGTCCCGGTGGATGTCGTGAACGGGCTCGGCGCGGGAGACGCGTTCGGCGGGGCACTGTGCCATGGGCTGCTCGCGGGCTGGGGGTTGGAGCGCGTGATGCGGTACGCGAACGCGGCGGGGGCGATCGTGGCGGCGCGGCTGGCGTGCTCGAGCGCGATGCCGTACGCCCAGGAGGTCGAGGACGTCCTCGCGGGCGGCCCGCCCCCACCGGACCCGAGCCGCCCCGGCCGCACGGACCACCCGGTGCGGAGCACCGCAGCTCCCCGCGCCACGGACTCCGCCGGTACGGGGCGGACCCCGCTCGCCGACCCGGCCGGAGCGGGGCAGGCCGCGCCCGCCTCCCCCGCACCGGACACCGACCCCGCACCGGACACCGACCGGGTGCGGGACGCCGGGGCCGCCTCCGCGGGAGGCCGGGGCGGCGGGGCGCGGCCCGGTCCGCAGGCCGGTGACAGCGGCGGGGCAGGAGGGGCGGGGTCGTGAGCCGTGTCGACATCGGCGAGCTCGTCGGGATCCGGACCCGGCATCCCGAAGCCGTGGCGGAGGCCGCCGGACGCCGGCGCCGGCGGCCCGGACTCGTCGGCGACAACGGCCGGCTGATGATCATCGCGGCCGACCACCCGGCCCGCGGCGCACTCGCCGTCGGTGACCGCCCGCTCGCCATGGCCAACCGCCTCGACCTGCTGGAGCGGCTCTGCCTCGCGCTCTCGCGCCCCGGTGTGGACGGCGTCCTCGCCACCGCCGACATACTCGACGACCTGCTCCTCCTCGGTGCCCTCGAGAACAAGGTCGTCATGGGCTCGATGAACCGCGGCGGCCTCGCCGGAGCCGCCTTCGAGCTGGACGACCGGTTCACCGGGCACCGCGCCCGCGACCTGGAACGGCTCGGCTTCGACGCCGGCAAGCTCCTGCTGCGTATCGACTACGACGACCCGGCGTCCCTCGACACCTTGGACGCAGCGGCCCGGGCCGTCGACGAGATGGCCGAGCGTCAGCTTCCCGTCTTCATCGAGCCGTTCATCTGTCACCGGATCGACGGACGACTCCGCAATGATCTCGGCGCCGAAGCCGTCACCCGGTCCATCGCCATAGCGTCCGGACTGGCCGGCACCTCCGCGTACAGCTGGCTGAAAGTGCCCGTCACCGACGATCCGGACGATATGCAGGCAGTGATGGAGACCTCCACCCTCCCGGCGGTGCTCCTCGGGGGCGATATAGGGGACGACCAGGACTCCGCCTACGAGAAGTGGCGGGGCGCGCTGCAACTGCCCACCGTCCAGGGACTGGTGGTGGGCCGTTCGCTGCTCTATCCGGCCGACGGGGATGTCGCCGGTGCGGTCGACACGGCCGTCGGACTGCTGTGAGGGTGTAGGGAGAGGGCATGAGCGAGAAGAAGCTGCACGGTCTCCACCTTCGCGCGGGGAGCACGGCGGACGGCCCGTATGCGCTGCGCATCGCCCCCGCACAGGCCGGCTGGGACTATGCCGGCCTGCGTGTGCTGGAGCTTGAGCCGGGCGGGTCGCACCTGCTGAAGGCCGGTGACAGCGAGTGGATCGTGCTCCCGCTCAGCGGAGGTTGCACCGTGCACACCCAGGACGGAATCTTTGAACTGCACGGCAGAGAAAGCGTGTTCGGCGGAGTGAGCGACTTCGCCTATGTACCGCGTGATGCCCGTGCCCAGATCGCCTCCGGCGTGGGAGGCCGCTTCGCCCTGGCAGGAGCGAAGTGCGAGCGCCGACTCCCCGCTCGCTACGGCCCCGCGCCGGAGGTTCCCGTCGAGGCCCGCGGCAGCGGCATCCAGGCGCGCGAGGTGCACAACTTCGCCGCGGCCGGCGCCTTCGCCTGCGACCGCCTGATCGCCGTCGAGGTCATCACGCCCGGCGGCCACTGGTCCTCCTATCCGCCGCACAAGCACGACGAGCACCGCCCCGGCGAGGAGAGCGAGCTGGAGGAGATCTACTACTTCGAGATCGACCGCGGAGGCGTGGGCTACCAGCGCATCTCCCCCTCCCGGCCCGGCGGCGCCGATCTGCTCGCAGAGGTCCGCACCGGTGACGCGGTCCTTGTCCCCGACGGCTGGCACGGCCCGTCGATCGCCGAACCCGGCCGCCCCATGTACTACCTCAATGTGATGGCGGGCCCGGGCGCCGAGCGTGAATGGCTCATCCGCTTCCACCCCGACCACACCGCGGAGGGCTACCGATGAACACACGACGCCTCACCACGGCCCAGGCGCTCGTCGCCTTCCTCGCCCGCCAGTACACCGAGCGCGACGGCCGGCGCCGGCGGCTGATCGGCGCCACCTGGGGCATCTTCGGCCACGGCAATGTGGCCGGCATCGGCCAGGCGCTGCTGGAGTCGGAGGCGGACATGCCCTTCGTCCAGGGCCGCAACGAACAGGCCATGGTCCACGCCGCAGTCGGCTACGCCCGCCAGTCCCGCCGGCTCTCCACCCACGCCGTGACCACCTCCATCGGCCCCGGTGCCACCAACATGGTCACCGGCGCCGCCCTCGCCACCGTCAACCGGCTGCCGGTCCTGCTGCTGCCGGGTGATGTTTTCGCGACCCGCCCCGCCGATCCGGTCCTCCAGCAGCTGGAGGTGCCGTACGCGGGAGATGTGTCGGTCAATGACGCGCTGCGCCCGGTGTCCCGGTACTTCGACCGCATCACCCGCCCCGAGGCACTGATCCCGGCCGCGCTCCAGGCGATGCGGGTGCTCACCGACCCCGCCGAGACTGGCGCGGTCACGCTCGCGCTCCCGCAGGACGTGCAGGCCGAGGCGTACGACTGGCCGGAGGAGTTCTTCACCGACCGGGTGTGGCCGGT
Organism: Streptomyces sp. NBC_00390; assembly: GCF_036057275.1. NCBI lineage: Bacteria > Bacillati > Actinomycetota > Actinomycetes > Kitasatosporales > Streptomycetaceae > Streptomyces > Streptomyces sp. NBC_00390. The sequence continues at coordinate 5,504,440 of NZ_CP107945.1, forward strand.
GCGCCGGCCGCGGGCCGACGCCGATGCGCTCACCGAACTGGCACAGGCGGTGCGGTCCGCCCGCCGCCCCCTGATCGTCGCGGGCGGCGGCGTCCACCACAGCGAGGCCGAACAGGCGCTGCGCGACTTCGCCGGCGCCACCGGCATCCCCGTCGCCTCCACCCAGGCCGGCAAGGGCTCGCTGCCCCACGACCATCCCTGCGACGTCGGCGGCATCGGCCACACCGGCACCGCCACCGCCGACGAGCTGGCCCGCACCGCGGACCTCGTGATCGGCGTCGGCACGCGCTGGTCCGACTTCACCACCGCCTCCTCGACGCTGTTCGCCGATCCGGCGGTCCGTTTCGCCAACATCAACATCACCGGCTTCGACGCCCGCAAGATGTCCGGGCTCTCCGTGGTCGCGGACGCACGCGGCGCGCTGGAGGAGCTCACCGCCGCGCTGGGCGGCGCCCACCGCGTCGACCCCGCGTACGCGCAGGAGTACAGCGACGGCAAGGAGCACTGGGAGCAACTTGTCGACGCCGCGTACGAGAGCGGCGACCCGGACGCCCGCCCCACCCAGACCCAGGTCCTCGGCGCGCTGGACACCCTCGTCACCGGCGACGACATCCTCATCAACGCGGCCGGCTCCCTCCCCGGTGACCTGCACAAACTGTGGCGCACCCGCTCGGCGGACCAGTACCACGTCGAGTACGGCTACTCCTGCATGGGCTACGAGATCCCGGCCGCCATCGGCGTCGCCATGGCCGCGCCAGGCCGCCCCGTCTGGGCCCTGGTCGGCGACGGCACGTATCTGATGAACCCCACCGAGATCGTCACCGCCGTCCAGGAGAACATCCCCCTCAAGATGGTGATCCTGCAGAACCATGGGTACGCCTCCATCGGGGGCCTCTCAGAGGCTGTCGGTGCGGAGCGCTTCGGCACCGCGTACCGCCACAGGGCCCCCGACCTGACCTACACCGGAGCCCCGCTGCCGGTCGACCTGGCGGCCAACGCCGCCTCCCTCGGGATGCGGGTGATCCGTGCCCGGACCCTGCGTGACCTGCGCGAAGCCCTCGCCGAGGCCCGTTCGGCGGACGCGGCCACATGTGTCTACGTCGAGACCGAAACGGCAGACACTGTGTCGGGCCCGCCCGGGGCACAGGCGTGGTGGGATGTTCCAGTGGCCGAGACCGCGGCCCGCCCGTCGGCGGTCAAGGCCCGCGAGGAGTACGACCGACAGGCCGTAGCCCGACGCCGCCATCTGTGAAGGAGCACGTAATGAAGACCGTCAACCACTGGATCGGTGGCAAGACCGTCGAGGGTGCGTCGGGCAACTGGGGCCCGGTCACCGACCCGGCGACCGGCGAGGTCACCACGGAGGTCGCCCTCGCCTCGGTGGAAGAGGTCGACGCGGCCGTGGCGGCGGCCAAGGAGGCGTACGAGGCCTGGGGCACGTCCTCGCTCGCGCAGCGCACGGCGGTCCTGTTCCGCTACCGCGCCCTGCTGGACGCACGCCGCGACGACATCGCGGCACTGATCACCGCCGAGCACGGCAAGGTGCACTCCGACGCGCTCGGCGAGGTCGCCCGCGGTCTGGAGATCGTCGAACTCGCCTGCGGTATCACCACCCAGCTCAAGGGTGAGCTGTCCACGCAGGTGTCCAACCGGGTCGATGTCGCGTCCATCCGCCAGCCGCTCGGCGTCGTCGCCGGCATCACCCCGTTCAACTTCCCGGCGATGGTGCCGATGTGGATGTTCCCGCTGGCGATCGCCTGCGGAAACACCTTCGTCCTCAAGCCGAGCGAGAAGGACCCCTCGGCCGCGAACCTGCTCGCCGAGCTGGCCGCCGAGGCCGGACTGCCCGACGGTGTGCTCAATGTCGTCCACGGCGACAAGGTCGCGGTCGACGCGCTCCTCGCGCACCCGGACGTCGCCGCGGTCTCCTTCGTCGGGTCCACCCCGATCGCGCGCTACATCCACACCACCGCCTCCGCGAAGGGCAAGCGCGTCCAGGCGCTCGGAGGCGCGAAGAACCACATGCTGGTCCTGCCCGACGCGGACCTGGACGCGGCCGCGGACGCCGCGGTCTCGGCGGCGTACGGCTCGGCGGGCGAGCGCTGCATGGCGATCTCCGCGGTCGTCGCGGTCGGGCACATCGCAGACGAGCTGGTCGAGAAGATCCGCGAGCGCGCCGAGAAGATCAAGATCGGCCCGGGCGACGACCCGGCGTCCGAGATGGGCCCCCTGATCACCAAGGCCCACCGCGACAAGGTCGCCTCGTACGTGACGGGCGCGGCGGCCCAGGGCGCCGAGGTGGTCCTGGACGGCACGGGTCACACGGTCGACGGCTTCGAGGACGGCCACTGGATCGGCCTGTCGCTGCTCGACAAGGTCTCCACCGACTCCGATGCCTACCGTGACGAGATCTTCGGCCCGGTGCTGTGCGTGCTGCGCACGGAGACGTACGAGGAGGGTGTGGCGCTGATCAACGCCTCCCCGTTCGGCAACGGCACGGCCGTCTTCACCCGCGACGGCGGCGCGGCCCGCCGCTTCCAGCTGGAGGTCCAGGCCGGCATGGTCGGCGTGAACGTGCCGATCCCGGTGCCGGTCGGCTACCACTCCTTCGGTGGCTGGAAGGACTCGCTCTTCGGCGACCACCACATCTACGGCAACGACGGCGTGCACTTCTACACCCGCGGCAAGGTCGTCACGACCCGCTGGCCGGACCCGTCCGAGGGGCACCTCGGCGTGGACCTGGGCTTCCCGCGCAACCACTGACCCGGGCCCAGGGCCGGGCGGCCCGCACGGACACCTGTCCGTGCGGGCCGCATGGGTTTCAGTGCCATGTCTACGGATTGCCTGGGACCGTCACCGTGGGTCCCTGGACGATGAAGGTGTCGATGGGGCCGGCAGGGCCTGTTGCGCCCGTCGGGCCGGTCGGGCCTGTGGGGCCGGTGTCTCCCGTGGGTCCGGTTGTGCCGGTTCCGGTCGGTCCGGTCGGTCCGGTGGAGCCTGTGTCGCCGGCGGGGCCGGTGGGTCCCGTGGGTCCGGTGGGTCCGGTTGTGCCGGTTCCGGCCGGTCCGGTCGGTCCGGTGGAGCCCGTCGGTCCGGCGGGGCCAGTGGGTCCGGTTGTGCCGGTTCCGGCAGGGCCTGTTGCGCCTGTTGCGCCTGTTGCGCCTGTTGCGCCTGTCGGGCCGGTGGGACCGGCGGGTCCGGTGGGTCCCGTGGGCCCGGTCGCACCGTTCCCGGGCCCGGTCGGGCCGGTCACTCCGGCGGGTCCCGTGGGGCCGGTCGGTCCGGTTGTGCCGGTTCCGGTCGGGCCGGTCACTCCGGCGGGTCCCGTGGGGCCGGTCGGTCCGGTTGTGCCGGTTCCGGTCGGGCCGGTGGGCCCGGTCGGGCCTGTGGGCCCGGTCGGGCCTGTGGGTCCGGTGGGACCTGTGGCTCCGGTGCGACCCGGTTTGCACTTGTCGCTTCCACGGTCGGCGGCCGGGCCGGATTTCTTGGGCTTCGGGCACTTGTCCTTGTCTGCACGTGGCGTTGCCACGCTCTCGCGGGGGGCCGTTTCCGCGGGCCGCAAGGTCGCGGCTGCCGGATTCGTGATTCCCATGAGCACAAGAGCGAGCGACGCGATCGCGCCCCCGCTCAGCCAGGCTCTCCGTCGAGGAAGTGGCCCCAGGGCGGACCGTGATGTGCGATCAGAGTTCATGCTCTGCTCCTGATTCTTCGGAACGGACCGGTCACCGGTGAGGTGCGGCGACCGCTGAGAACGTCACCTCCCGGCTGCCTTGCCAAGGTGCGCCGGGGTGGGCGGGTCGAGCACGTCCGGGGAGGTTCGGTCGATGGCGACCATCGGCGGGCTCTGGGGGCGCGGAACCTACGGTGTGGTGTCGGCGCAGACGGCGTAGGGAGTGAAGGTGATGTCCTCGGCGGTCTGGTTGGTCAGGGACACTTCCCAGGAGTTGTCGACCGGCCGGCTGGCGAGGTCGTTCGGCGGCGGGCCGGTGAGCTGGGCACCCCCGCCGGTGAGGAGACTTCCCGGGGGGCAGGTCGCCGTCGATGACGCCGGCACCGTCCCGATCGCCACACCGAACGGAACGCTGCCGACGGGGATGGTGGTGGTGACGGTGTTGGTGGCTGTGTCGATCACCGAGACGTTGTTCGAGCTGAAGTTGGGGACGTAGGCGAAGGCCCCGTCGGGGGTGATCGCCACCAGCGCGGGGTTGGCGCCGACGGGGATGGTGGTGGTGACGGTGTTGGTGGCTGTGTCGATCACCGAGACGTTGTTCGAGCTGGAGTTGGGGACGTAGGCGAAGGCCCCGTCGGGGGTGATCGCCACACCGAACGGATCGGTGCCGACGGGGACGGTGGTGGTCACGGTGTTGGTGGTGGTGTCGATCACCGAGACGTTGTCCGAGCCGAAGTTGGTGGCGTAGGCGAAGGCCCCGTTGGGGGTGATCGCCACTCCCGCGGGGTTGGTGCCGACGGGGATGGTGGTGGTGACGGTGTTGGTGGCGGTGTCGATCACCGAGACGTCGTTCGAGGTGAAGTTGGTGACGTAGGCGAAGGCCCCGTTTGGGGTGATCGCTACCTCCTCGGGACCGCCGCCGCCGGGGATGGTGGTGGTGACGGTGTTGGTGGCGGTGTCGATCACCGAGACGTCGTTCGAGCCGTTGTTGGCGACGTAGGCGCGGCTGCCGTCGGGGGTGACCGCCACACCCCGGGGGGCAGCCCCGACGGGGATGGTGGTGGTGACGGTGTTGGTGGTGGTGTCGATCACCGACACGTTGCCCGAGCCGTTGTTGGTGACGTAGAGGCGTTTGCCATCGGGCGTGAGTGCCGTATTCAGAGGGTCGGTGCCGACGGGGATGGTGGTGGTGACGGTGTTGGTGGTGGTGTCGATCACCGAGACGCTGTCCGAACCGAAGTTGGCGATGTAGGCGAAAGTTCCGCCCTGGGCGGCCGCGGCGGGTGTGGCCGTGGCGAGAGGGAGGGCCAGGCCCGCCAGCACGGCCAGTCCCGCCATCCAGGCCCGGACCAGCACCCACCAAGAGCCCCTGCCCCCGCGACGTCGCCCTGTACTTCCGCGCCCTGACCCCTGCATTACTGCGATCCCCGACATGAAGACCTCCCGTACCGCAGTCAGACCGCGGTGCGTCTGATTGCTCGAAAACGATCCCGGCGACTGATGACCTGTCACGGATGTGCGGATCGCCGCCCGTGGCGCTGATGAGCGCCACGCCCGACGCTAAGTGCGGTGATCACCGCGCGGGCGCTGGAGATCACGGATGGGGCCGTACGGACGACTCGAATCCCCTCTTCCGGCCCCGTTCTCCTCGGCCGCGTGGCACGGTCGGAGTGGTGAGGTCGGACCGAGGACGAATGCCGCTCCTACGGTGTGGTGTCGGCGCAGACCGCGTAGGGAGTGAAGGTGATGTCCTCGCCGGTCTGGTTGGTCAGGGACACTTCCCAGGAGTCGTCGACCGGTCGGCTGGCGAGGTCGTTCGGCGGCGGGCCGGTGAGCTGGGCACCCCCGCCGGTGAGGAGACTCCCCGGAGGGCAGGTCGCCGTCGACGACGCGGGGACGGTCCCGATCGCCACGCCGACGGGTTGGTCGCCGACGGGGACGGTGGTGGTGACGGTGTTGGTGGCTGTGTCGATCACCGAGACGGTGTCGGCGAACTGGTTGGTGACGTAGGCGAAGGCGCCGTCGGGGGTGATCGCCACACCCGTGGGGGCGTCACCGACGGGGACGGTGGCGGTGACGGTGTTGGTGGCGGTGTCGATCACCGAGACGCTGTCCGAGACGCCGCTGTTGGCGACGTAGGCGAAGGCCCCGTCGGGCGTGATCGCCACGCCTTGGGGATTGATGCCGACGGGGATGGTGGTGGTGACGGTGTTGGTGGTGGTGTCGATCACCGAGACGTTGCCCGAGATGAGGTTGGTGACGTAGGCGAAGGCCCCGTCGGGGGTGATAGCCACACCGATCGGGAGGTCGCCGACGGGGATGGTGGTGGTGACGGTGTTGGTGGTGGTGTCGATCACCGCCACGTTGTCGTCGTTGCTGCTGGTGATGTAGGCGCGGGTGCCGTCGGGCGTGAACGCCAGGCCTAGGGGACTGTCGCCGACGGGGATGGTGGTGGTGACGGTGTTGGTGGCGGTGTCGATCACCGAGACGTTGTCCGAGCCGCTGTTGGTGACGTAGGCGCGGGTGCCGTCGGGGGTGATGGCCAGGCCTTGGGGATTGGAGCCGACGGGGACGGTGTCGATGACGGTGTTGGTGGCGGTGTCGATCACCGAGACGTCGTTCGAGATGAAGTTGCCGACGTAGACGCGTTTGCTGTCGGGGGTGATGGCCAGGGCTCGGGGGAGAGTGCCGACGGGGACGGTGTCGATGACGGTGTTGGTGGCGGTGTCGATCACCGAGACGTCGTTCGAGGAGAAGTTGGCGACGTAGGCGAAGGTGCCGCCCTGGGCGGCCGCGGCGGGTGTGGCCATGGTGAGGGGGAGGGTCAGGCCCGCCAGCACGGCCAGTCCCGCCATCCAGGCCCGGACCAGCACCCACCAAGAGCCCCTGCCCCCGCGACTTCGCCCTGTACTTCCGCGCCCTGACCCCTGCAGTACTGCGATAACCGACATGAAGACCTCCCGTACCGCACTCACACGGAGGTGCGTCCGAGTGCTCGAAAACGATCCCGGCGACTGATGCCCCGTCATAAACGCGTGGGGGCGCCACCGCAGCGCTGATGAGCGCCGCGCCAGACGCTAAGTGCCGTGATCAGCGACCAGCCGCTGTGGATCACGGATAGGGCTGTACGGACGACGCGAATCCCCTCTTCCGGACCCGTTCCCCTCGGCCGCGTGGCACGGTCGGAGTGGTGAGGTCCGACCGAGGACGAATGCCGCTCCTACGGCGTGATGTCGGCGCAGACCGCGTAGGGCGTGAAGGTGATGTCCTCGCCGGTCTGGTTGAGCAGGGACACTTCCCACGAGTCGTCGACCGGCCGGCTGGTCGGGTTGTTCGGCGGTGGGCCGGTGAGCTGGAATCCGCCGCCTGTGAGAGGACTGCCCGGAGGGCACGTTGCTACCGAGGACGCAGGCACGGTCCCGATCTCTACACCGAAGGGGTCGGTGCCGACGGGCACAGTGGTGGTGACGGTGTTGCTGGCGGTGTCGATTACCGACGCGGTGTTCGAAGTTTGGTTGGCGACGTAGGCGCGCGTGCCGTCGGGGGTGATCGCCACACCTGTGGGGATGAGGCCGACAGGGATGGTGGTGGTGACGGTGTTGGTGGCGGTGTCGATCACCGACACACTGTTGGAGGACGAGTTGGACACGTAGGCGAAGGCGCCGTCGGGGGTGATAGCGACGGCCTGGGGTTGGCTGCCGACGGGCACGGTGGTGGTGACGGTGTTGGTGGTGGTGTCGATCACCGACACGTTGTTCGAGAGGGAGTTGGCCACGTAGGCGCGCGTGCCGTCGGGGGTGATCGCCGAACGCTGGGGGCCGGTGCCGACGGGGATGGTGGTGGTGACGGTGTTGGTGGCGGTGTCGATCACCGACACGTTGTTCGAGCCGAAGTTGGTGACGTAGGCGAAGGCCCCGTTGGGGGTGACTGCCACTTCCGCGGGGTTGGTGCCGACGGGGATGGTGGTGGTGACGGTGTTGGTGGCGGTGTCGATCACCGACACATTGTCGTCAAGGACGTTGGTGACGTAGGCGCGGGTGCCGTCGGGGGTGATCGCCACCCCGCGAGGTGAGTCGCCGACGGGGATGGGGGCCCCGATGAGGGTGTTGGTGGTGGTGTCGATCACTGACACGTTGTTCGAGTTTCGGATGGTCACGTAGGCGCGGGTGCCGTCGGGGGTGACCGCCACATTCTGGGGGTTGTCGCCAACGGGGATGGTGGTGGTGACGGTGTTGGTGGCGGTGTCGATCACCGACACCGTGTCGTCGCTCTGGTTGGCGACGTAGGCGAAAGTTCCGCCCTGGGCTGCGGCGGCGGGTGTGGCGAGGGTGACCGGGAGAGCCAGGCCCGCCAGCATCGCGAGACCCGCCACCCAGGCCCGCACCAACGTCCACCACGCCCCCCTGCCCCAGTGGCGTCGCCTTGCCCTCCCCGGCCCTGGTGCACCCCACACTGCGATTCCCGACATGAAGACCTCCCGCGCCGCACTCGCACCGAGGTGCGTCCGAGTGCTCGAAAACGATCCCGGCGACTGATGCTCCGTCATGAAAGCGAGGTTTGCCGCCGCGGCGCTGATCAACGCCGCGCCCGACGCTAAGTGTGGTGATCACCCAGCCACCGCTGGAGAAAGCGGATGGGGCCGTACGGACGAATCGAATCCCCTCTTCCGGACCTACGGCGTGATGTCGGCGCAGACGGCGTAGGGCGTGAAGGTGATGTCCTCGCCGGTCTGGTTGAGCAGGGACACTTCCCACGAGTCGTCGACCGGCCGGCTGGTCAGGTTGTTCGGCGGTGGGCCGGTGAGCTGGAATCCGCCGCCTGTGAGGAGGCTCCCTGGGGGGCATGCGGCTACGGATGTCGCCGGCACGCTCCCGGTCGCCACACGTTGGGGGGTGGTGCCGACGGGGATGGTGTCGATGACGGTGTTGGTGGTGGTGTCGATCACCGAGACGTTGTTGGAGTTCTGGTTGGCGGCGTAGGCGAGGGTGCCGTCGGGGGTCACCGCCACGCCAAGGGGTGCGCTGCCGACGGGGATGGTGTCGGTGACGGTGTTGGTGGTGGTGTCGATCACCGAGACGTTGTTGGAGCTCTGGTTGGTGACGTAGGCGAAGGTGCCGTTGGGGGTGATCGCCACGTCCTGGGGGGACGAGCCGACGGGGATGGTGTCGGTGACGGTGTTGGTGGTGGTGTCGATCACCGAGACGTCATTCGAGCCGCTGTTGGTGACGTAGGCGAAGGCCCCGTCGGGGGTGACTGCCACACCTTGGGGCGCGTCACCGACGGGGATGGTGTCGGTGACGGTGTTGGTGGTGGTGTCGATCACCGACACGCTGTCCGACCCGGCGTTGGTGACGTAGGCGAAGGCCCCGTCGGGGGTGATCGCCACCCCGCGGGGTGCGCTGCCGACGGGGATGGTGTCGGTGACGGTGTTGGTGGCGGTGTCGATCACCGACACGCTGTCCGATCCGACGTTGGTGACGTAGGCGAGGGTGCCGTTGGGGGTGATCGCCACCGCGAGGGGTGCGCTGCCGACGGGGATGGTGTCGGTGACGGTGTTGGTGGCGGTGTCGATCACCGACGCACTGGCTGCGTTGAAGTTGGTGATGTAGACGCGTTTGCCGTCGGGCGTGACGGCCGCATCGATGGGGCCGTCACCGACGGGGATGGTGGTGGTGACGGTGTTGGTGGCGGTGTCGATCACCGACACGTCGTCCGAGTCGAAGTTGGCGACGTAGGCGAAGGTTCCGCCCTGGGCGGCCGCGGCGGGTGTGGCGAGGGCGACCGGGAGGGCCAGACCGGCCAGGACTGCCAGTCCCACCACCCAGGCCCGCACCACCGCCCACCACGAAGCCCCGCCACCGCGCCCTCGCCCCGAACTTTCCCGCCGTGGTGTTCCCCCGACTGCGATACCCGACATGAAGACCTCCTGCAGCGCACCACACCGGGCGCGTCCGCGTGCTCCGAGTGAAGTCGGCGATATGATGCCCCGCCATGCATGCGCGAGGTGGCCGCCGTGGCGCTGATCAACGCCGCGCCCGACGCTAAGCGCCGTGATCAGCCCGCGACGGCCGGAGATCCCGGATGGGGCCGTACGGACGACTCGAATCCCCCCTTACGGACCCGTCCTCCTCCCGGCCGTTACCCGAACCCTTCGGGCAGCAGCGCCGCGCGGCCGCTCCCGCGTTGTCATGGGCGCGATGCCAGGGGCGAATCCAGTGGCCCCAGCACGGAGTCTGTGCGCATGCTGTTCCGCATGCTTGATGAACCCACGTACCGGATCCGCGCCCTTCACACCGAGGACACCGTCACCGTCTACCAGGCCTACCGCCCCGAGATCGGCGAGCCGGCCGCGCGCACCGGGCGGTTTCCCGGGGCCTGGAAGCGGGACCGCATGACATGGATCAAGCCGTCGTTCCTGTGGATGATGTACCGCTGCGGGTGGGGTGCCAAGGAGGGGCAGGAGACCGTGCTGGCCGTCGAGATCAGACGCGACGGTTTCGAATGGGCCCTGCGGAACGCCTGCTTGTCGCACTACCAGCGGGGCCTGCATCCCGATCAGGCCACGTGGAAGCGGCAGCTCCGGCAGGCGCCCGCACGTGTGCAGTGGGATCCCGAGCGGGATCTGTATCTCGCGGCCCTGCCGTACCGCTCCTTGCAGCTCGGGCTGGCGGGCGAGGCGGCGGCGCGGTACGCCGACGAGTGGACCGTGGCCATCAGCGACGTGACCCCCCTCGCACGCGAGATCCACGGGCTCGTGCGCCGCGGAGAACTGGAGGCGGCCGCACGGCTGTTGCCCGAGGAGCGGGCGTATCCCGCGGGGGAGGAGCTCCTCGGCCATCTCATGGCGTAGGTGTGTCCGAAGGGCGTATCGGCCCAGGCACGGCCCCCTAGCCCGTCCCCGACCGCAGCGTTGTTTGCGCGGCTTAATCGGTGATCGGCCCCCGATGGGGGCGGGTGAGACGGTCGGCGGCGCTCAACTCTCCTCCCATCAGCGATTCCTCACTTTCCGTCAGGTCCACCGGCGAATCCAGGGCGCTGTGCGTCCATCCGGGAGCCCCCGGTACGACACGTTCCGTTGCCCTTCGGGAATTAGCTTCTCGGCAATCGGCGAACTCGTCGCCGTCGGACGGAGGGATCCACGTGACGTTAACGGGGGAAGAGGGGCTCGGCGCTGCCCGGCGGCCGTCCGCGTTCCTGAGCATGTCGCTCGACCACGTCGACGGTCCGATGTCGGGCCCAGGACCAACGGGCCCCGGGCCGCAGCCGAGACTCAAGGTGACGGCGTCCGTCCTCAACGAACGGGCGGGCAAGGCCGAAGGGGTGCGCACCCAGTTCCTCAAGGCGGACGACGAGGTGATGCTGGAGACCGGGCAGGTGACCGGCTCCCTCAAGGGCTTTGCGACGGACGCCGCCGTCTCCACGTTCCTGGAGCGCTGGCGGGACCAGATGTCGTATGTGAAGGAGCAGTTCACGAGCACGGCCCAGGCGCTGCGCGCTGCCGCGACGACCTTCACCGCGGAGGACAAGAAGCGGGCGCAGGCTGCCGGGAGCGTGAACACCGGTTCCCAGGGCAAGGGACAGAACCCATGAGCGGGCAGCTGACCTACACCGACGTCAGGAACGCCAACCTCACCCCGCTCAGCGAAGCCGTCACGAAGTGGAGCGTGGCCCCGGGGAAGTTCCAGCAGATCGGCGTGAACTTCGGCACGCAGGTCACCAAGGGGCTGGCGGCCTCCGACTGGGAGGGCGAAGCGGCCGACGCCGCGGAGGGGAAGTTCCGCAAGGTCCAGGAGCAGATCCAGGCGGCCGTCGACGAGTCCCGCCGAGTGCACAACGTCCTGCGGCAGGGCCTGGAGGACTTCAGAGCCGCGAAGAAGGCACTCGAGGACATCGAGACGGAACTCGAGGGCCACCCGCACCTCAGGCTCAACAAGCACGACGGCTCCGTCTACGTCGACCTGACGACCGCGGAGAACGACAACACCGCCGCACTCACCAAGACCTACCAGGACACCTTCGCGTACTACCGTGAGCGCACCAGCAGTGCCATCGCCAAGGCCGAGGAGGCGGACAGCGCCCTGGCCCACGCCCTGACCGCGGACGTCAACGGCACGGATCGCGGATTCAACGACAAGGCGTACGACTCCCTGGCCCAGGCGCGGGCCGAATCGGCCAAGGATCTCAAAGCGGCTCTTGATCTCGCCGGGCTCGAGAACGGCACGATGAGCTCCGACCAGCTGAGCCGGCTGTCCCTGGTGATGGCCCGGCACAGCCATGACCCGGCGTTCGCCGAGGAGTTCGCCACCCGGCTGGGACCGGAGAAGACCCTCAAGCTCTGGTACAACGCGACGCACCCGCGCAATGCCCTCCACCCGGACACGGACATCGACGAGAAGTCGTGGTGGAAGTCGGCCAAGAGCCTTCAGGAGAGCCTCGGGACCACCCTGGCCACCGCATCGCATTCCGACAGTCCCGAGATGCGGGCCTGGAAGGACGAGATCATCCGCACCGGTTCGGAGCGGCTGAACACCGGGGGAACCACCCACCCCTACGGTTTCCAGGTCATGAGCAATCTCATGCGCTCGGGGACCTATGACACGCGCTTCCTCAACAGTTACGGCGACAAGCTCGTCGCCTGGGACGAGAAGAACAACACCAAGGACGGCTACGCCTACTGGTCGAACACCGCCGACGTCGACTCGCTCAATCTGATCGGACGGCGGGACGACACCGGCCACGACCCGATGACCGGCTTCCTCGAAGGACTGGGCCACAACCCGAAGGCCGCCACCGAGTTCTTCGAGCCGCCTGCCGGCGCGGGTTCGACGTCCGAGGTCAACTCCCATCTGAAGTACCTCGCCGAGGAACGCAACTGGATCTTCGACGGCAACACCGCGGGCGCTCCGCGCGACCTGCCCGGCCATGAGGCGCTCGGGCACGCCCTGACGGCCGCGACGACCGGCTACGCCTGGGATGCCGAAGAACTCAGCGGCAAGGACCCCGAGATCTTCAGCCATGGAGGCGACCGCAGGACCGCGGCCACCGCGGACGTCATGGAACAGGTCGTCGCCGTGTACGGGGGCGAGGGCGGCCCGAAACTGCTCCATGACCAGCCTGGGATGGCCGGTGCGCTGGGTGCCATGGGCGGTGCCTATGTGGACGACCTCAACTTCGCGGTGTCCGGCACGGGCGCGGACCTGGAGAACGACGGGGCGTTCCCGGCCGCGTACAAGGGGCGCGCCGATTTCGGCCGCACCGGTGCCATCGACTTCCTCAGCGTGCTGGGGCAGAACGAGGTCTCGCACGGCATCATGAATCAGGCCGAGCACCTCTATACCATCGACCGGCTCGCGCAGCACCCGCCTGCCGACGGGGCGGACAACTACGCCATGGGACGCAGGGCGCTGCTGACCGAGGCCGAGGTGCGGGGCATTCTCGACCACTCCCGTGCGGCGCAGATCGAGGCGACGTACGCCCACGACACCGCGAAGGCGCAGCAGGCCTTCCAGGAGTCCTCCAACTGGACGCGCGTGGGCTACAGCGGTGCGGCCCCGGCCCTGAGCGCGGGAATCGTCAGCGTCGTCGGCAAGGCTGGGCCCTGGGGAATGATCGTCCCCATCGCCATGGGCGCGGGCACCGAATTCGCGAAGGTGTTCCACAACGACGCCGTGTTCGGCGGCCCGGATCTGCCTCAGCCGGTGGATTCACGGCAGTTCTTCATACGCGGTGAGGAAGGTCTGGGCGCGACGGCCGCAAAGTACCTCGAGGGGCACAGCAGTGAAGCAGACGCGACCGGAAACCTCTCCGACGACCTCAAGAACAACTACGGCACCGGGGCGCAGGAGGGTGCTCAGCGAGGCCGTAAGCCCTACACAGGCTGAGGACGGAGTCACCATGCGACGGGCGCGCGTGCTCACCCGGCGCCGGCCCTCGCTCGCCCTCGCGCTGTGCGTGGCGATGGCCGTCGCGTCGTGCACGGCCGGGAAGGAGGAGCGGGACGACGGGGTACCGGCTGCGAAGGTGTGCGACGCGTCGTTCTCCGCCGACGCCCGGGACGCTCTGGGCAGGATCAGCACGGCCGACCGGTACCAGGAGTCGGTCCTCCCCTTGGACAAGGCGGTCACCCGACTGCGCGGCCACGCCGACACCAGCACGTCCCGCAGCACGATCTGCACCGTGCACACCGCGGAGCAGAGTGCACAGGACCCGCTCTTCCGGATCGAGTTCGTGCATGTCGACACGGGAGTCGTATGGCCGCCGGCGCTGGATCCGGACGATTCGTACTACCCCTTGGGGCTCTACGCCGACAGCAGCGACGAGCAGGCGTTCATCGCCTTCCGGTGCTCCAGGGGCCTTCGGAAGAACGGTCCTCCGGTGGTGGCGGGCGTACTCGAGCCCGACAGCAGGGACCCGTCGGTGAAACTGTCGGACGCCGAGCGGAGACATGCCCACATGGTCATGCTCCACTCCGCGGCGCGGGCGATGGCCGGGAAGCTGGGCTGCCTGGCGGAGGCGGGACTCCCGGCGAAGGCACCTGAGCCCTCGCCTCACCGCGCGTACCGGAAGCCGCCCTCGCTGGAGACGCTCGAGAGGGAGTTCGCCGGGGACGGGTGACGGGGGAAGCCGAAACGTTCCGGCCAGGCCCGAACAGGGCCTGGCCGGAACGGAGGGCTAGAACAGCGAGTGCAGCAGCTTGTTCGGGGAGCCCGTACGCGGGTCCACGACCTTGCCGCTGGTTGCGTTGTTCACCAGCGCGTCCCTGACCTGGGCCGGGGTCGCGGCCGGGTGGGCCGCCAGATACAGCGCGGCGACACCGGCCGTGTGCGGCGTGGCCATCGAGGTGCCGGAGATGGTGTTCGTCGCGGTGTCGTTGTCCTTCCACGCCGAGGTGATGCTCACGCCCGGTGCGAACAGGTCGAGACAGGTGCCGTAGTTGGAGAACGACGCGCGCCGGTCCGTGTTGTCAGTCGCGCCGACCGTGATCGCCTCGGGGACGCGGGCGGGCGAGTAGTTGCACGCGTTGACGGGCCAGCCCAGGATGTTGCCGTTGCCCGCCGCGATGGCGTAACTGACGCCCGACGCGATGGACTTCTTCACCGCGTTGTCCAGGGCCGTGTTGGCGCTGCCGCCCAGGCTCATGTTGGCGACGGCCGGCTTCTTGGCGTTGGCGGTCACCCAGTCGACGCCCGCGATGACGCCGGCGTTCGTGCCGGAGCCGTTGCAGTCCAGGACGCGTACGGCGATCAGGTTGACGCCCTTGGCGACGCCGTACGTCCTGCCGCCGACCGTGCCCGCGACATGTGTGCCGTGGCCCTGGCAGTCCTGGCCGTTGTGGCCGCCGCCCACCGTGTCCGTGCCGACGCTCGCGCGCCCGCCGAACTCGCTGTGAGAGGTACGGATTCCGGTGTCGATGATGTAGGCGTTCACGTTCGACGCGGGTGTGTTGTACGTGTACGTCTTCGACAGCGGCAGGTTGCGCTGGTCGATGCGGTCGATGCCCCAGGTGGCGTTGGTCTGGGTCTCGCTGATCCGGACCGTGGCGTTCTGCTCGACGTATGCCACACGCGGATCTGCCGCTAGGGCCCGCGCCTTGGCCGCCGACATCGATGTGGAGAAGCCCTTCAGGGCATTGCGGTAGGTGTGCTTCGGCGTGACGCCCAGATCGGCGGCGCGCGTGCTGCCGTCCTTCAGGACGACGATCCAGCTGTTCTGGATGGCGGTTGCAGTGGGGGCGAGACGAAGATCGCCGATCGTCGCGCTCTGCGCGGTGGGGGAAACGGCGAACTGGAGACCTGCCGCAAGGACGACTGCGGGTATCAGCGTCCCGATGCGGCGGGCAGAGACTCTCATCTCGTGCACCTGACCTTTCGTTGACCGATCACGGACAAGGAGCGTGCATCGTGCCAGGTGGTGCCGTTGCGCCGAACAGGGTCTCGTGCTGTGACCTAGGACACAAGACGAGTGCATGACAAAGGAATCGGTGATTGCGGAGATGATGAACTCCCCATGATCCAGGGAGAGTTGGCCTCGGGGGCTGGACCCGTCAGTCCGCCGTCAGATCCCATGTGTGCATGGTGAAGATTCCGTCGTCCCTCGCCCCCGCCGACCGGTACGTCGCGAGCGCCGCCTCGTTGTCCGTGTCGACGCCGACCCGGACGTCGTAACAACCGCGCTCCCGCGCGACCTCCACCAGCGCCTGCGTCCGCGCCCGGCCGATGCCCCGCCCGCGGAACGGCCCGTCCACCGACAGCTCGTACAGACACATCTCCGTGCCCTTGTCGGGATGGAGCATCTCGATGCCCGAGACCATCCCGGCCGGTGCGCCGTCCACGTACGCGATCAGCATCAGATGCCCGTCGGCGGCGAGAAAACGCTCGACCCACTCCGGCCTGGCCGGCCCGTCGTAAAGATGCTCCGCCGCGATCAGCTCGTCCACCGTCGTCGCACGCCGGATGTCCATGCAGGCCCCGCTTCCTCATCTCCCGTGTACCGCGTCTGGTGTACGGCGACGCCAGTGCGTACTACCCGAGGAGGCTCCGCAGTTCCGCCCGGCGGCAGCCGAGACCGTGCGGCGGCGCCGCTTAGGGTTCAGTCATGCAGATCCGACTTCCCCGGCCGCGCGGCCGATGGCTCGCGGGCGTCGCCGCCGTCGCGGTCCTCGCCGGCGCAGGCACCTGGACCGCGGTCGCCGACGACGGCGCACCCGCCGTGCACCGCGAGGACCGGGTGCAGGACATGCCCGGGGCGAAGATCGACACCTCGTACTTCACCGCGGGCGATGCGCAGGGCCGCCGCCCCGCCGTGCTGCTCGGGCACGGCTTCGGCGGCAGCAAGGAGGACGTACGCGCGCAGGCCGAACAGCTCGCCCGCGACGGGTACGCGGTGCTGACCTGGTCCGCGCGCGGCTTCGGCCGGTCCACAGGACAGATCGGGCTGAACGATCCCGACCACGAGGTCAAGGACGTCTCCCGGCTGATCGACTGGCTGGCGAAGCGGCCCGAGGTGCAGCTGGACGGGAACGGCGATCCACGGGTCGGGATGACAGGAGTGTCGTACGGCGGGGCGATCTCGCTGCTCGGCGCGGCGTACGACAAGCGCGTCGACGCGGTCGCGCCGCAGATCACGTACTGGAACCTCGCGGACGCGCTGTTCCCCGACGACGTGTTCAAGAAGCTGTGGGCCGGGATCTTCTTCTCGACCGGCACGACCGCCTCGACCGACCCGGCGGGCGGACGGGGCGCGTCGGACCCGCCGGCGAAGGCTCCGGCGGGCGACGCG
The DNA here is from genome assembly GCF_036057275.1 of Streptomyces sp. NBC_00390. Classification (NCBI taxonomy): domain Bacteria; kingdom Bacillati; phylum Actinomycetota; class Actinomycetes; order Kitasatosporales; family Streptomycetaceae; genus Streptomyces; species Streptomyces sp. NBC_00390. Next base: position 5,521,388 of record NZ_CP107945.1, read on the forward strand.
CCCGCTGCCGGTGAGGCCGCGGGCGACGGGTCCGGTTCCCGCGCGTCGCGGCCCGCCACCGGGCAGCCCGCCGACCCCACCGGCTGCGGCCGCTTCCAGCCCGCCCTGTGCGCCATGTACGAGCGCGTCGCCGTCGCCGGGAAGCCCGACGCCGAAGCCCGCGCGCTGCTCGAGAGCCGCAGCCCCTCCGCCGTCGGCGACCGCATCAAGGTGCCCGCGCTCATCGTGCAGGGCCAGTCCGACTCGCTCTTCCCGCTCCCGCACGCCGACGCCATGGCCAAGGCCATCAGTGCCAACGGCGCACCCGTCGCCGTCGACTGGATCGCCGGCGGCCACGACGGCGGGGACCGCGAGCGCGGGCGCGTCGAGGCCCGGATCGGCACCTGGTTCGACCGCTACCTGAAGCAGGACAAGGGAACCGGCACCGGGCCCGCCTTCCGCGTCAGCCGGACCGGAGGCGTCGACTCCACCGACGGCCAGGCGCTGTTGCGCGGCGCGAGTGCCGACCGTTACCCGGGCCTGTCCGACGGCACCGAGCAGATCGCGCTCACCGGAACCTCCCAGACCTTCGCCAACCCGGCCGGCGCCACCCCGCCTGCCATCTCCGCCGTCCCCGGCCTGAGCGGCGGCGCCGGCCGGCTGTCCTCGCTCGGGTTGGGGATCTCCCTCGACTTCCCCGGCCAGTTCGCGCGCTTCGACTCCGCGCCGCTGACCCGCTCCACCCGCATCACCGGATCGCCGACCGTCACGGTCGAGGTGAGCTCGTCCACGGGGGAGGCGGTGCTGTTCGGCAAGGTGTACGACGTCGGGCCCGACGGCCGCAGCCAGGTACTGCCCGCCCAGCTCGTCGCCCCGGTGCGGATCGAGGGCGCCCGCAAGGCCAAGAAGGTCGAACTGACCCTGCCGGCCGTGGACCACGAGGTCGACGCCGGCCACCGGCTGCGTCTGGTCCTGTCCGCCACCGACCTGGGCTACGCCTCTCCGGCCGAGCCCGCCACGTACACCGCCGCCCTCGCCGGAGGCGGTGCGCTGACCGTGCCCACCGCACCGGCCGTACGCACTCAGGCCGCCGTGCTGCCCTGGTGGGTGTGGGGCCTGCCGGCCGCGGGCGCGCTCGTGGCGGCGGGGCTGCTGTTCACCTCCCGCCGCCGCGCGATCGCCCCGGCCCCCGACCCCGAGCGCGCCGACGTGCCGCTGGAGATCACCGGACTGAGCAAGCGCTACGCCAGGTCCGCCGAGCGGTACGCCGTACGGGACCTGTCCTTCCGGGTCGAGAAGGGCCAGGTGCTCGGCCTGCTCGGCCCCAACGGCGCCGGCAAGACCACCACCCTGCGCATGCTGATGGGCCTCATCCGGCCCGACGACGGCGAGATCCGCGTCTTCGGCCACGCCATCCGGCCCGGTGCACCCGTGCTGTCGCGGGTCGGCGCGTTCGTCGAGGGCGCGGGCTTCCTGCCGCATCTGTCCGGGCGCGACAACCTGGAGCTGTACTGGCAGGCCACAGGCCGCCCCGCGGGCGACGCGCACTTCGAGGAGGCCCTGGAGATCGCCGGTCTCGGCGACGCGCTCGCCCGGGCCGTGCGCACCTACTCGCAGGGCATGCGGCAGCGCCTGGCCATCGCCCAGGCCATGCTCGGCCTGCCGGACCTGCTGATCCTCGACGAGCCGACCAACGGTCTCGACCCGCCACAGATCCGCGAGATGCGGGACGTGATGATCCGGTACGCGGCCGGCGGCCGGACCGTCATCGTCTCCAGCCACCTCCTGTCGGAGGTCGAACAGTCCTGCACACACCTGGTCGTCATGGACCGCGGCCGTCTGGTGCAGGCGGGACCGGTCGCCGAGATCACCGGCGAGAGCGACACCCTGCTCGTCACCACCGAGGGCGAGGTGTCCGAGCCCCTCGTCGAGAAGGTCGCCGCGCTGCCCGGTGTCGGCTCGGCGGCCCGTACGGACGGGGGACTGCTCGTACGGCTCGACGGCAGCAGCGCCACCGCGCTGATCGCCGAACTGGTGCGCCTGGAGGTACCGCTGACGGGCGTCGGGCCGCACCGCCGCCTGGAGGACGCGTTCCTCACCCTGATCGGAGGCTCCGCATGAGCGCGCTCGTCGATTCCGCCCCCGGCTACCGGGCCCGGCACACCCTGCCCCTGCGGGTGGAGGCGGTACGGCAGCTGAAGCGCCGCCGGACGCTGGTGATGGGTGCCGTCCTGGCCGCACTGCCCCTCGTGCTGATCGCCGCGTTCGCGATCGGCGGCACACCGGACGGGCGGGACAACGGGCGGGTGAGCCTGATGGACACGGCCACCGCGTCCGGCGCCAACTTCGCCGCCACCTGCCTGTTCGTCTCGGCGGGCTTCCTGCTGGTGGTGCCGGTGGCGCTGTTCCACGGCGACACGGTCGCCTCGGAGGCCAGCTGGTCGTCGCTGCGCTATCTGCTGGCCGCGCCCGTGCCGCGCACCCGGCTGCTGTGGTCCAAGCTCGCCGTGGCGCTCGGGTTCAGCGCCGCGGCGATGCTGCTGCTGCCGCTGGTGGCGCTGGCCGCGGGCACGGTCGCGTACGGCTGGGGGCCGCTGCAGCTGCCCACCGGCGGCTCACTGGACACCGGTGGCACCCTGCCGCGGCTCGCACTGGTCGTGGGCTTCGTCTTCGTGTCCCAACTGGTCACGGCGGGGCTCGCGTTCTGGCTCTCCACCAAGACCGATGCCCCGCTGGGCGCGGTCGGCGGGGCGGTCGGACTGACGATCATCGGCAATGTGCTGGACGCGGTCACGGCGCTGGGCGGCTGGCGCGAAGTGCTTCCCGCGCACTGGCAGTTCGCCTGGATCGATGCACTGCAACCGCAGCTGGAGTGGACCGGGATGGTGAAGGGAGCGGCGGTGTCGGTGACCTACGCACTGGTGCTGTTCGCGCTCGCCTTCCGGAATTTCAGCCGCAAGGACATCGTGTCGTAGGACAATCAGCGGTAATCCGGTCGAAACCCTCCTGCCGTTGCCGCATCGAGACGCTTCCGCAACCCCTTCGTCTGCTCCTTCCGGCCGTCTCGCACGTCACATTCACAAGTGCCGACGATGCAGGGGGAGTCGAGATGGAATTCCATACACGAGTGGGCAGGGGAGCGCTGGCGGCGCTGCTCGCCGGCGGCATCATGCTGACGGCGGCGTGCGGCGGGAGCCAGAGCGACCGGTCGGCCTCCTACGACGGCGGCGGCCGGAAGGCAAAGGACGGCGCACCCGCCCCGGTCGTACCCGACGGCGGCAACGGCGCGCCGCAGGAATCGAGGGACGGCGCCGCGGACGAGGAGTCCCGCGAGATCGCGCCGCCCGCCGACTATCTCTCCACGTTCGCACTCGACGTGGACACCGCCTCGTACAACTACGCCCGGCGCACCCTCAAGGACGGCTCCCTTCCTGCCCGGGACGAGGTCCGGCCGGAGGAGTTCATCAACAGCTTCCGCCAGGACTACGCGCGCCCCGAGGGCGACGGCTTCTCGGTGAGCGTCGACGGGGCGCGCCCGCGCAGCACGGAGGGCGAGATCGACGACTCGGGCGGCGAGGAGTGGTCGCTGGTGCGTGTGGGCCTGGCCACCCGTACCGCCGAACGCAGGGGCGAACGCCCGCCCGCCGCACTCACCTTCGTGATCGACGTCTCCGGCTCGATGGCCGAGCCCGGCCGGCTCGACCTGGTCAAGGAGTCGCTCGGCGTCCTCACCGACGAGCTGCGCGACGACGACTCGATCGCCGTGGTCACCTTCAGCGACGAGGCCGAGACCCGGCTGCCGATGACCCGGCTCGACGGCAACCGCGACCGTATCCACTCCGTCATCGACGAGCTGGAGCCGACCGACTCGACCAATGTCGAGGCCGGTGTCACCACCGGGTACGACGAGGCCGTCGAGGGCAAGCGGCGCGGCGCCACCAACCGTGTCGTGCTGCTGTCCGACGCGCTCGCCAACACCGGCGAGACCGAGGCCGACGCGATCCTCGACCGCATCGACGACGCCCGTCGCGAGCACGGCATCACGCTCTTCGGGGTCGGCGTCGGCAGCGACTACGGCGACGAGCTGATGGAGACCCTCGCCGACAAGGGCGACGGCCACACCACATATGTCTCCACCAGCGAGGAGGCCCGGAAGGTCTTCGTCCAGCAGCTGCCCAGCCATGTCGAACTGCGCGCCCGTGACGCCAAGGCGCAGGTCGCCTTCGACCCGCAGACGGTCAAGCAGTTCCGGCTCATCGGCTACGAGAACCGCGCGGTCGCGGACGACGACTTCCGCAACGACCGCGTGGACGGCGGCGAGATCGGCCCCGGCCACACCGTGACCGCGCTGTACGCGGTACGGCTCCGGGACGGTGCGAGCGGTCATGTCGCCACGGCGACCGTGCGCTGGCTCGACCCGAGGACCCGGGCGCCGCACGAGCGGACGGGCACCGTGGAGACGGATGCGATCGACGGCGCCCTGTGGAGCGGCTCCTCCAAGCGTTTCCAGATCACCGCCGTCGCCGCCTACTTCGCCGAGGCCCTGCGTGGCGGCGACCTGCCGGGCGCCCCGAGCCTCGGTCAGCTGGAGGACCGGGCACGGGCCCTGGCGAAGTCGACCGAGGACAGCGCGGTGGCCGAACTGGCCGAGGCGATCGGGCAGGCGCAGCGCCTGAAGGACTGAGCGAGCGGGGGGTGGGCGCGGTTCCCACCCCCCGTGTCGGCCGAGGCGCCCGCGGCCACGCCACCGGGACAGAATCACGCTGCGCCGTCCGGCCGGGGGCGTCATGATGTGGCCCATGCCCACCCTTCTGCTCGCCCTCGCAGTGGTGTCCACCGGCCTGTACGCGGGCTTCATGCTGATCTTCCTGACCGGCATCATGCCCGGGCTCGCCCGGCTGACGGACGAACAGTTCGTGCCGGCGATGCGCCGGCTCAACGAGACCGTGCCGCGCGGCATCTTCCTCGTCGTCTTCCTCGCCGAGGTGGCGTTCCCGGCCGCGGCGCTCGCCGTCCCGGTCGACGGCCGCACCGGCACCGGGACATGGCTGGTCCTCGCGGGCCTGGTGTGCGCGGCTCTCAACCACCTCGTCACCATCACCGGCAACATTCCGCTGAACAACGCACTCGCCGCGTCCGAGAAGGCCACGCCGCCCGCGCCCGACAGCGAGGTGCGCACGGCGTTCGAAGCCCCGTGGAACCGGCTTCACCTGTACCGCACCCTGCTCGCGGCCGCCGCCTTCGTCCTCCTCGTCTGTGCCGCGCTGCCGGGACGGTGACCGGACAGCGGCCGTACGGACCCGCCGGCGGAGAACTCGTCCGCCCGCCACCACGACCGATGAGAAGCCTCAACGGTGCTCGGGGTTGGGGAAGTCGAAGCGGCAGCCGGCGTCCCACTCCGAGCGCTGGTTGCCATGGGCCGGGATGCCGCCGGCGCGCTTGAGCATGGTGGCCAGATGGATCAGGTTCCACGACATGAACGTGGTGTTGCGGTTGGTGAAGTCGTTCTCCGGCCCGCCGGACCCCGGGTCCAGATACGAAGGGCCGGGGCCTGCCTCACCGATCCACCCCGCGTCGGCCTGCGGGGGGATGGTGTAGCCGAGGTGCTGGAGGCTGTAGAGGACGTTCGAGGCGCAGTGCTTGACGCCGTCCTCGTTGCCGGTGATCAGACAGCCGCCCACCCGTCCGTAATAGGCGTACTGGCCACGGTCGTTGAGGAGCGACGAGCACGCGTACAGCCGCTCGATGACCTGCTTCATCACCGAGCTGTTGTCACCCAGCCAGATGGGGCCCGCGAGCACCAGGATGTCGGCCGCCATGACCCGCTCGTAGAGCGCGGGCCATGCGTCGACGCTCCAGCCGTGCTCGGTCATGTCAGGCCACACCCCGGTGGCGATGTCATGGTCGACGGCCCGGACGAGCTCGGTGGAGACGCCGCCCGCCTCCAGCAGGGCCCGGCTCCTGTCGATGAGGCCATCGGTGTTGCTGATCTCCGGTGAGCGCTTGAGGGTGCAGTTGATGAACATTGCACTCAAAGAGGGCACAGAGGGCGAAGTCATGCCGGGGAGCGTAGTGCGACGGTGCGGGCGGCCGGGGGACGCGGCGCCGCCGTAAGGCTTTCGTCATCTCCTGCGGGACGTTCGGGACCCTTCGAAGCCGTTGAATGTGCACAGGGAGACAGAGACTCAGGAGGCAGTGATGGGACGCGTGCGTACGGTACTGACCAGGCCCTTGGTCCTCGGGACGCTGGCGGTGCTCCTGGTGGCGGCGGGTGCGGGTCTGTACTGGTTCCAGCCGTGGAAGCTGTGGCAGGACGAGACGGTCCGTGAGGCGCTGCCGACGGCGGCGGCGCCGTCCTCGCCTTCCGACCCGTCCGCGTCCCCGTCCGGGGAGGCTTCCCCGTCGCCCGCGACGCCGCAGACGCTGGCGAGCGGCGAGCTGATCAGCCACGAGCACTCGACGTCCGGCACGGTGAAGCTCCTGCGCCTGGCCGACGGCTCCTACACCCTGCGCCTGGAGAACCTCGACACCAGCAATGGCCCTGACCTGCGCGTTCTGCTGACCGACGCGCCGGTGAAGGAGGGCCGGGACGGCTGGCACGTGTTCGATGACGGGAAGTACGTCAGCCTCGGCAAGCTCAAGGGCAACAAGGGCGACCAGAACTACGCCCTTCCGTCGGACATCAAACCGGCCGACTTCACCAGCGTCAGCATCTGGTGCGACCGCTTCGACGTCTCGTTCGGTGCGGCGGAGCTGCGGCAGGCCTGATCCCTGCGCCCCTCGCGACCGGTGCCCCGCGTGACATCACCCTGTCCGGGTGATCCCCCGGCCCTGTGTCCCACCGGACACTGCCTTGGGAGCGACGTGGGAGGAGCCATGGGAACAACGCCTGGTCCATCGCCCGGTCCGACGGCGGGATACGAGCCGCCCGACCCCGGCGACGTCTTCGGCAGGGACCCTCAGGAAATCCTCGGTGACCTGGGGGCTTCGTGGGGCTGGGCACTCGGCCTCGCCCTGGCGACACTCCTGCCGGGCATCCTGGTGCTGGTCTGGCCGGACGAGACACTGCACGTGCTGGCCGTCGTGGTCGGACTGCAACTGCTGGTCACCGGCGTCTTCCGGTTCGTGACCGCCTTCTCCAGAGGCCGGGGGCGCAACGGAAGCAGGATGCCCGGGGTGCTCATCGCGATCGTGGCCGTGCTGGCAGGCGTGCTGTGTCTGCGGCATCCCATGCAGACGATTGCCGCACTGTCACTGATCGTCGGAGCGTTCTGGCTGGTCTCGGGTCTCCTCACCGCGTTCATCGCCATCGAGGACCGCGGCCTGGCGCACCGGGGGGTGGCCTTCGCTCTCGGGGCCGTCGGGGTCATCGCGGGGATCGTGGTCCTCGCCTTCCCCGCGCAGTCCGCGGTCGCGCTGGCACGGCTGCTCGGACTCTGGCTCGTCCTGATCGGCGTCGTCGAACTGGCGGGAGCCGTGGCTCTGCGCGCCGCAACCCGTGGACGGACCGGTCCGAAGAAGGCCGGAGCGCAGTAGCGCCGAGTGGAGCGAAGGAACGTCGGGCACCCGGGGCACGCCCTCGAGCCCCGACGTCCGGTGAGCGCTCTGCGCCCACGGTCCCGGCAGGCCGGTGATCCCTGGTGGACGGTCCCCCTGCCGGGGAGGGAGTATCGGTGGTGAAGGGGCCGTGAGCGGGCCGTTTCTCCCCGTACGCGCGAGCGGTCACAGCGCGTTCCCCCGCGGGCACATCCGGCTCGCCGGGAGGCCACCGGCCGTACCGGTCCATGACCGGGGCGCTCGTCTCCTTGTGCACGTGTCCCCGTGCACGCGCGGCGCGCAAGCCTCGACAACCGCTCCACCTGATCGCACCGGTGGCCCGGGCAGCCTGCACCGGCGTCCTGGGCCGGCGGCTCGCAAGAGGTGATTCCACGATGAAACTGCCGCTCGAAGGTCCTCGTCACTCGGCCGCCCCTGCCACGGGATCCAGGCCGCCCCCGGTGAGCGCTGCCGACGCCGGTCTGCTCCTCCTGCGAGTGACCTTTGGCGTGATCATGGCCGGCCATGGTGCCCAGAAGCTGTTCGGGTGGTTCGGCGGGCCGGGCTTGGACGCCGCAGGGCAGGGCTTCGCCGGCCTGGGCTACGAACCCGGAGTCTTCTTCGCCGGTCTGGCAGGGATCTCCGAACTCCTCGGCGGCCTGGGACTGGCTCTTGGACTGCTCACCCCGCTCGCCTCGGCAGCCCTGATCGGGGTGATGATCAATGCCATGGCGCTGGCCTCCGACGAGGGACTGTTGGCTGTGGGCGGCGCCTTCGAATACCCGATGACCATTGCAGTCGTCGCGCTCACGGTCGCTGCCGTGGGCCCGGGCCGCCTCTCGCTCGACGTGCGCTTCCCCTGGCGGGACGGCGGGTGGCGTCCGGCCGCCTTCGCCCTGGGCGCGGGGGGCATCGGGGCCGCCATCGTCCTGGCGTTGTGAGGAGGCTCGCAGCCGGCAGTAGGCCGTACGCGCGCCAGAGCCGCTCATGCGGGGGTCTTTGGGCGGTCCGCGAGGCAGTTTCACACGGTGGTGCGGGAGTTGGACGTCAGCACGAGGCGGGGCCGAGCCGTCCTGCGGGCCTTTCGCCCGGCCTGGAGCACTCGTTGACACGCGCTGCTCGGCCGGCTGATCCGTTCCGGCCGCTACGCCCGCTGCGTCTCCGGCCGGCTCAAGGATCTTCATGGGCCTGGTACATGTGGCGACCCGGAGTCTTCCGCTCTACGGTCGGGAGAAGGGGACGTCTCCGTCGCGGCTCATCGCGGTCGGCGGAATCTGCGGAGCGCACAGGCGACCACGCCGGCGACGGGCTGTCGAGCGACCGGCATCCACGCAGTTGGACGGAGGACCAGCAGCATGGGCACCATCACCACCGATGACGGCACCGAGATCTTCTACAAGGACTGGGGCAACGGGCAACCGGTCGTGTTCAGCCATGGCTGGCCGCTCAACGGCGATGCCTGGGACAACCAGTTGCGTCTGGTCGCGGAGAGTGGCTACCGCGCAATCGCTCACGATCGCCGTGGACACGGCCGCTCGAGCCAGCCATGGAACGGCAACCACATGGACACCTATGCCGACGACCTTTCCCAGCTGATCGAAAGCCTGGATCTGCGGGACGCGGTTCTGGTCGGCCACTCCACCGGCGGCGGCGAAGTGGCCCGCTACATCGGCCGGCACGGCACAGGCCGCGTCGCGAAGGCGGTCCTGCTGGGCGCCGTACCTCCGCTGATGCTCAAGACGGATGCCAATCCGGAGGGCCTGCCCATCGACGCCTTCGATGCCATCCGCGACGGCGTCACCGGCGACCGCTCCCAGTTCTACTGGGATCTGGCGGAACCGTTCTACGGCTTCAACCGCCCTGGCGCCAAAGGCAGCGACGGGGCACGCCGCGCTTTTTGGATGTGGAGCATGCAGGTCGGGCTCAAGGGTGCTTACGAATGCATCGAGCAATTCTCGGAGCAGGACTTCACCGAGGACCTGAAGCGCATCGACGTACCCACCTTCATCGCGCACGGCGACGACGACCAGATCGTCCCCATCGTGGCCTCGGCACAGAAATCGGCCCAACTCGTCAAGGACGCGACGCTCAAGGTCTACTCGGGAGCGCCGCACGGCCTGGTCGGCGACTACGAGAAGGAGTTCAACGCGGACCTGCTGAATTTCCTCCGCAGCTAGGGCCGTATGCGGCGCACGGGGTGCCTTCGTGCAGCCGGGGGTGACCGCGGCGCCACGGGGCCGTGGTTCAGGTGACGTACTGGTAGGGGATGCCCGAGGTGGTGCCGGCCGGGGTGCTCACGACAACTGTCACCGGGCCCGGCACCCCTCCGGGGGCGACGGCGATGATCTGCGTGTCGGAGACCGCGGTGAACGGTACCGGAACGCTCCCGAAGCCCACTTCCTCGGCGTAGGTCAGGCCGCTGCCGGTGATGGTGACGGTGGTCCCGCCGAGGGCAGGGCCTGATGAGGGGTTGAGACTGCCGACGGCCGGAGCCGCGAGGTACGTGTAGTACGCGGTTCCCCGCCCGGGCGTGCTGGTGCCGCCCGGCGTGGTGACGGTGGTGTCCGTACCGACCGCCCCTGATGTAGGAGCCAGGCTGGTGACGGTCGGGACGTCGTAGTAGGTGTACTGGGTGGGGGCGCCGAGCGAGATGCTGGTACCACCGGCGGTGGTCACGGTGCAGTCCACCGTGTCGAAGCTGGCACCGCCGAAGGCGCCGTGCGCGGGGCAGGTGACGGTCAGCTGGCTGTCCGACACGACCGCCAGCCCGGTGCCGGCGCCCACGGCACCGAACGTCACCCCGGTCGCGGTCAGCAGGCCGGTTCCGAGGATGCTCACGGAAGTGGCGGCCGCCGGGCCGGTGTTGGCGCTGAGAGCAGTAGGCACCGGGGGGTCGATGTAGAAGAACGAGAGCGAATTGCTGGTTGAAGTTCCCGCGGTGACGCTGACGTTGACCTGACCGCTGCACAGCACCGGGATGACGACGGTGACGGTGGTGGCGCCGACGGTGGCGGGTTGATCTTCTTCGTTCCGAAGTTCACCTTGGTCGTGCCCGACAGGCCTGTGCCGGTGAGGGTGAGGGTGATTCCGTTGTGGCTCTGGGTGGGTGTCAGCGAGGTGAGAGTTGCCATGGCGGGTCTCCTTGCGCTCGTTGTGCTCCCGTGGCAGGAGTCGTGCGGCTGACCGTGACTGGTTACGAGTCCGCGGCTGCACGGCATGTCCCGGGCGTCTCCGTCGGGATGTGAAGCCGGGAATGGAACCGGTGCGCCGCCACAGCGCATCGAGCGCGCACAGCGGGACCGGCTGTGACAGGCGAGTGAGGTCTCACGAACCCGTGCGGCATCGCACGGCGGGAACGGGCCGCGCTCACGCGGATGGTCAGCCGGTCCTGACCCAAGGCCGGTCATCCGTTGCGAAGCGCCGGCGGATCGAACGATCCGTGCGGTCCGTCTCGCCTGATTCGATTCAATCCGATGGATGCCGACACCAACAGAGCGCATTTAAGGTAATGATGGCTTATAGGGTTGTCACATTAGCTTCATACTGCTCTATTTGTACGCCGGGGTGCGCTGCTGTTCAATTCTTGCGCAGGTTGATCTCCTTGCGAGCGAATCGCCAGACTTTTCCGTCACTTGACGCCACCGCTCGGGTCGACGCGGACGGTGGCGGCGGATCAGGAGACTTTCGAGGCAGACTCGACTCATTCATGTCCCGTATCGCGCCGATTTCGCCGGGCTTTATGAACTCGAAAATCGGCCCTGCTGGTCTGCGGCGGCCCAACGGCATCCTCATGCGAAGTTTCGTGCGTGTATTTCAGCCGCGCAGCAGGCGGCCGCCGGAAAGTTCCCTACTGCGCCCACGACCGCGGCCGGCGCGACGTGCCACGGCGAGGCGGTGAGTGGACCGGTGCAGTCCGGTCGTGCGCGGACGAACACAGGGGTAGGTGGGCATATTCCGCATAAGGTCCATATCGGGCATCAAGCATCGAGAGAAGGGGCATGCCATGAAGTTCGCAGTCCTCGGCGGAACCGGGCTGATCGGGGCGCAGGTCGTGGAGAACCTGAGTGCGGCCGGGCATCAAGCCGTACCGCACGCCCTGTCCACGGGCGTGGACGTCATCACCGGTCAGGGCCTGGAGGCAGCCGTTGAGGGTGCCGACGTCGTCGTCAACCTGACGAACTCCCCCACCTTCGACGACGCCTCGCCCGCCTTCTTCCGGACTTCGATGGACAACCTTCTTGCGGCCGGCGCGAAGGCCGGGGTCGGGCATTTCGTCATCCTGTCGATCGTCGGCGTGGACCAGGTGCCCGACCTGGACTACTACCGGGCGAAGGCGCTCCAGGAAGACATCCTCAAGGCCGGGCCGATTCCGTACTCCATCGTCCGCGCCACGCAGTTCATGGAGTTCATGGACGCGGTCCTGTCCTGGACCGCCGAAGGGGACACCGTCCGGCTGCCGCGCACGCCACTCCAGCCGATCGCCGCCGCGGACGTCGCCGGCATCGTCGCCGAAGTCGCCGCGGGCTCCCCGCTGAACGGCGTGCTCAACATCGCAGGCCCTGACGTCTATCCCCTCGACGAACTCGGACGGCTGACCGTTAGCGCCAAGCGTGACGGGCGCTCTGTCGTCAGCGACGACTCCGCCGGCATGTTCGCCGCCGTCCATGGCGACGTCCTCACGGCCCGAAGCGATGCCCGCATCGCCCCCACCCACTACACCGACTGGCTCTCCTGAAACCGGCCTCCCTCTTCAGCAGAGTGGATCAAGGCCGGGCACGGGAGTCGGGCGGCCACCCGCAGAAACCTGACATCAGCCGGACGGCGCCGGACCACCCTCGTGATCACCGAGAGCGTTCCGGCGCTTGCGCAACCGCTACCTCGCCCCGCCGAGGGATCGGCAGCGAGGAACACCCATCACGTTCGACGGGGGGATCGTGTTCGCTCGTACCGACGTGTCGCTGAGGCCGGCACGGCCGGCTTCGAAGCGGCTGGGAACCGCCCCGCCCCTCCGTTCCAGCCCGCCCTCAGGGCCGAGGATGTGGCAACGAAGGTGAATTCGGCCACCTAGCAGGTAAATTTCGGCCAACTTGCAGGTAAAGTCCGAGCGCCTTCTTCAAGAGAGAACATCCGTATGCATCGGCTCCCGGCCCGCGGCCGTCTGATCGCGCCTGTCAGCTGGTCCGTGCGCGAGGATGTTGAGTTGCCTGGAGCCCGTGAAGTGTCAGCATCGCCCTTGCCCGCTCGGTTGCGAACCGCAGCGGCACGCCTTCTCCTGCCCACGGTGCTCGCCCTGTCGTTCGCCGGTCAGGCGGTAGGCGCCCTTCTCCCCAGCGTTCTCCTGCTCATGGCCTCCACCGTTGCCGGGCTGGCGACGGACATCGCCCTGCACCGGTGGCAGCGCAACACGGCCACTGCCCTCGGGAAGCTGCACGCGACCGTGTTCGTGCGCCAAGTCGTCCGGGACCTTCTGCTGGTGACCGGCCTGATCCGCATCGAGGAACAGGACTACGAGACGAAATACCTGGGTCTCCTCTGCGGTCTGCTGCTCTTCTACGCCCTGCATTCCGCATGCCAGGCCCTTGCGATCCTCGTACGCCGCACCCGCACCCTGCCCGTGGTGTCCCGGAACATCGACGCCACGCCACTGCGGCTGAGCCCCGCTCCCTCGGCGCTGCTGATGCATCGCTCCGGGCAGCGGCTCCTCACGTTCGGTCTGCCCTCGACAGCCGGCCTGCTGGCCACCATGGCGACCGGCTCGGCCTGGTGGGCCGCCGCGGGAATCGCCCTGTCCGCCGCCTTCGCGGTGGTGGCCGTCGGCATGCTGCTGCTGCGGCTGCTGCCGGGGCGCAGGCCGGTGACGAGCGAGGAGGCGCTGGAGTGGTTCGAGGCCTGGCTCGCGGAGTACCAGCCGACGGTGGGCATGTACTTCTCCGGCGGCGCGAGCTCGGCCTATCAGGCGAACATGTGGCTGGAGCCGCTGGCCCGGCTGGAGGGCCGTCCGCTGATCGTGCTGCGTGAGCGCTTCATGGTGAGGAAGATCGCGTCCACCGACATCCCGATCGTGTGTCTGCCGAAGGTCGCCGACCTGATGAGGCTCGAGCACTCGACGCTGAAGATGCTGATCCATCCGTCGAACTCGGGGAAGACCTCGCAGGTGCTGCGGATCCCCACCATCAAGCACGCGTTCGTCAACCACGGCGAGAGCGACAAACTGTCCAGCTGCAATCCGTACGCGAAGGCGTACGACGAGGTGTGGGTGGCCGGTCCCGCGGGGCGCCAGCGGTACGCCCTGGCGGACGTGGGTATCGACGACAGGGACGTCGTCGAGATCGGACGCCCGCAGCTGGACGCGATCGAGCCGTATGCCGGTCCGCCCGCGGGCCCGTACACCACGGTTCTCTACGCCCCCACATGGGAGGGGTGGGACGGCAACCCGGGCAACACCTCGATCATCGAGGCCGGCGAGAACATCGTCCGCTCCCTCCTGGCCGATGCGGGAGTCCGGCTCCTGTACAAGCCGCACCCGTTGACCGGCTCGGTCGATCCCCGGGCGGGAGCCGCGGACGCCCGGATCCAGGAGATGATCCGCGCCGCGAACTCCCTCCGTGCCGCGGAACACCCCGATGAGGGACCCGCACCCTTCGCAGCGGTGGAACTGGCCCACCGGACCGCCGAACTCGACCGACTGACCACATCCTCGTTCCGGGCGAGCGCGGACGACGCGGAGCGGATGCTGCTCCAGACGGTCCCCGAACCCGGTCGGGCCGAGGCTGTGGCCGCCGCGACCGCCGCCTGGGAGGCCGCGTACTGGGCCTCGTTCCCAGGGTGGGAGCACCGGATCGTCGTCGGGGCGGGGCCGACCGTCTACGCCTGCTTCAATGTGGCCGACCTGCTGGTCAGCGATGTCTCCAGCGTCATCTCCGACTATCTGGCGAGCGAGAAGCCCTACGCCGTCGCCAACACCAGCGGCCTTCTTGAGCAGGACTTCCGCGACACCTTCCCCACAGTCCGGGCAGGTGCCGTCCTCGCTTCGGACGCCTCCGGCATACCGGCCCTGCTGGAGTCCGTGCGTCACCCCGAGAAGGACGCCTACGCGGAGGCCCGCAGCGAGCTCAAGCTGCACCTTCTGGGCCCCTCCGACCCGCCGTCCGTCGTCCGCTTCAACGAGGCTGCCCGTGCGCTGTGCACGGCGGCCGACGGACACCGGGCGGGTATGGCGGTGCGAGCGCTCTCAGCAGTCCCGACACAGCGCGACGCCGGATCGACGCTGGACAACGAGCGAGTCAGGGGCTGAGCCCCGAGGGCGCGCATGCCGTGCCTGGTCGGTCGCGTCGTTCACGGGAACCGAGCCCGCTGTCGAAGACCGGAAGGAGACACCCGGTAAGCGACGCCGTCGGAATCAGGCGGTCCACATCACGTCTGCGACGGCGCCTGCCCTGCGCGATCGCTTGGGAAGAGCCGAAGCAACGGTCAGAAACGCGGTGCAAAGGCGATCCCTGCCGGCGACCGATGCGGTGTGGGGAGGTGGGGAGGGCGTCGCCGGCATGCTTCGCCGAATGCCCTGAGGGAGGCGCCGCGGTTACCAGTAGTGCCGTCGTCCGCCGACCGCGTGGCCTACCGCTCCCAGAATCCACAGCAGAACTCCGATCGCGACCAGGATTATCCCGATGGTCCAGAGAATGCCGATGCCGGCCAAGAGGCCGATGATGAGCAGAATGACTCCGAGGATGATCATGACGTCCTCCGGTGACGGGTGACCCCCCTCTCTTCTCACGGCTCCCCGCCTTGACGCGGGGTAAACCCGGGTCTCGGCTTGACCCGCACCTACGCCTCCCGGCAGCGGCCGGGTCAGAGCAGCGGGCTTGGAGGTCGGCTGGAACTCCGCAGGCGATATGCGTTTAAGAAACCATTTATGGGTGAGGTGCAACTTACCCATTGAGTTTCGAGCGAGCGGGGATGTGAGTGCTGTGGCCAAGGACGAGAAGGCCAAGGCCAAGGTCGAACACGTCAAGGGCAAGGTCAAGGAGACCGCGGGCCGCGCGGTAGGCAACGAGGGAATGACGGCCAAGGGCCGCGCCGAGCAGGCGAAGGGTGACGTTCGTCAGGCCAAGGAGAAGACGAAGGACGCCTTCAAGCGCTGATCGGGGCCTTGGTGTGTTGTCCCGGAAGGGTCGCAACTCACCCAGGACTTCGCCCACTCATAGGGCGCGTGGCTGCGATGACAGGAGCGGCGGCCCGTCGGACGGGCCGCGCTCTGCCGCGCCGTGGACGGTCAACTACTGGTGAGAGACACCCACCTTGGGCCGTGGCCCGAAGGGGCCCGTGATGCGTCGGCCAGGGTGGTGGCCGGCGGCTGCACACGCCTTCCTCGCCACGCTGTCCTACACGGGACCGCGGCCGGAGGAGGCCGTCGCCATGCGGGTCCTGGACGCACGGCTACCTGGCGAGGGCGAGGAAGACCAGTGGGCGAGCTGCTGATCCACACCGCGCAGCCTGAGGTGGGGAAGCGGTGGACCGACACCGGAGTCCACGAAGAGCGCGGACTGAAGGGCAGGCCAAGGACGACACCCGCGTGGTGCCCTGTCGACCGGCGCTCACTCGCATCCTTCGCGACCACATTGAGGCAGAGGCACTGAAGCCTGGAGACCTGCTTTTCCCAGGGGAGAACGGGGACATCCTGTCCGGCTCGGTCTTCCGCCGCGCCTGGCGGACCGCTCGAAAGGAAGTCCTACTGCCCGAGGAATTCGCCTCGCCCCTCGGTAAGCGCGTTTACGACCTCCGCCACACATGCCTGACGACGTGGCTCAACAATGGGGTCCCGCCGGCGCGGGTCGCCGAGTGGGCAGGCAACAGCGTGCCCGTCCTGCTCGCCACGTACGCCCGGTGCATCTCCGGTCAGCTCAGGGATCACCAGAAGCGGATCGAGGCCGGGGGAGACCTCCCCGACCTGACGGAAGATCGCTGAGCCACCCCCCGAAAACTTCGACACGTATTCGACAGGGCCACCCGCAGAAACCCGGTATCAGCCGGACATCGCCGGACCGTCCTCGTGATCACTGAGGCCGTTCCGGCGCTTACGTCCGCGCTACCCCCGCCCCGCTAGAGTGCCCCTGACCAGCAAAAAGGCCCTCCCAGGAGGAGGGCCGATCTTGATGCGGGCTGTGCGCCCCCGGCAGGACTCGAACCTGCGGCCAAGCGCTTAGAAGGCGCCTGCTCTATCCACTGAGCTACGGGGGCCGGATCGTGGCCTCGGTGGCCTGGAGCCCCAGTCGGGTTGTCCGTGACCTTGCCGGGACAAGGATAGGGCTCCGATCGCCTTGGCCTGGTTGCTTCACCTGCGTGGCACGATGTGGAGGTTACGTGAAGCGAACCGATAATCGCAGGCAGGTGCGATTCATGCACCGCTTTTGACGCCTCGCGCCCCGGGTGTTGTGCACTCGTTATGCCTGCGTCCCACTCATCCCGTGTGTCCCGTCTGTCCGATCGGCGCGCAGAGATGGCAATACGCTTCAAAAAGCCGCCAAAATTGGGCATTCTTCGCATGTGGTGACCTTGGATGCACGGCCTCAGCTCATCGACGCACTTTCCGCCCTGCGCGACCGTGTCGCCGCCGTGCGTCTTCCCCTTCCGATTCCCGGTGCGCCACGGGCCAGACAGACGCGGGACGAGCTGCTCGCTCAGCTCGACGACTATCTGGTGCCCCGTCTCAAAGAGCCTGAAGCCCCGCTGCTCGTCGTCATCGGCGGATCGACCGGTGCCGGGAAGTCCACCCTCGTCAACTCCCTTGTGGGACGCCGGGTCAGTGAGGCGGGCGTTCTGCGGCCCACCACGCGTACGCCCGTCCTCGTGTGCCATCCCGACGATCACCACTGGTTCGCCGGGAAGCGTGTGCTGCCGTATCTGACGCGCGTATGGCTGCCCGTGCAGGACGAGACCGAGAGCGCCGCGGAGCGGCTGCGGGCACGGCGAGGCGAGCGGGAGCCGGCCGGTATGCGCGGCGCGAAGGGGAAGGCAGAGGCCGAGCAGGACACCCTGCGCGTGGAGACCGCCTCCTCCCTGCCCCGCGGGCTCGCCCTCCTCGACGCCCCCGACATCGATTCGCTCGTCGTCGAGAACCGCCTCCTGGCCGCCGAGTTGATGTGCGCCGCCGACGTGTGGGTGATGGTCACCACCGCGTCCCGTTACGCCGACGCCGTGCCGTGGCATCTGCTGCGTACGGCCAAGGAGTACGACGCGATGCTCGTGACCGTGCTGGACCGGGTGCCGCACCAGGTGATCGGGGAGGTGTCGCGGCAGTACGCGGCGCTGTTGACCAAGGCCGGGCTGGGAGACGTACCGCGGTTCACGATTCCGGAGCTGCCCGAGTCGGCGGGTGGCGGCAAGGGGCTTCTGCCGGTCAACGCCATCGCGCCGCTGTACTCCTGGCTGGCGCACCGGGTGCAGGACCCGGCGGCCCGGCAGCAGGCCGTGGTGCGCACGGCGGGCGGAGTGATCGATTCCCTGAACGCGCGGATGCCGGGGCTCGCAAGCGCGGTGGCGGCGCAGTACGCGGCGGCCGTACGGCTGCGGAGCGCGGTCGAGGACGCCTGCGAGCGCGAGGCCGAGCGGGTGCGCCGGCAGCTGAAGGCCGGTGCGGTGCTCTCCGGGGACGCGCGGACCCGCTGGCGTGGCTATCCGCGCGACAGCTCCGCGGCCGAGCTGCTGGACTCCCTCGTCGCCGGTCTGGCAGCGCTGTTGCAGTGTGCCGTGGCCGCCGCCGACGAACACATCCAGGAGGCCTGGCGGCACGAGCCCGCATCGGCAGGCGTCACCGCGCAGGGCCGGCTCGATCTGGAGGCCGGGGAGCGCATCGGGATGGCCGTACGCCGCTGGCGGCGCGAGCTCGAGGAGCTTGCCGAGGAGGAGGCCCGGGGCATCGAGCGCAATGCGGCGCCCGACCCCGAGACGCTGGCCGCCCTGGTGGCGACCGCTCTGCTAGGCGGTCGGCGGGCACGGGGCGCGGGGGAGCGGCTGGCCGAGCGGATCGGGGCTCAGGGTGCGCTGCGGCTGCGCGACAAGGGCGGCGAGCTGGTGACGACGTACATCGACGGCGTACTGCACAGCGAGCGTGACCGGCGGCTGGCGCCCCTCGACGCGCTCGAGGTGGCCCCCGAGCCGCAGGCCGAACTGATCGCCGCGCTGTCCCTACTGCAGAAGGAGAAGTGACCGCGCATGACCGCCATCACGGATGACGAGAACCCGGCCGGGAGCGGCGCGGCCGGTGGGGCCGAGGCGGGGGACCGAGCGCCTGCGGCCGATGGGACGAACACCGTCGCGGGCGTCGGGTCCGCGGGTGAGGCCGACGGCGGCGCAGGGGAAGCGGGCGGCGACCGCTGGGCAGACGGTTTCATCGCGCGGCGCGCGGACCCGCGTGACGACGGCGGCACGGAGGAGGACCGCGCGGAGGAGCACGAGGACCTCGTGGTGGAGGAGGAGCTTCCGGTCGGGGGTCCTTATGTCGGACCGCTGCGCGTACGGCTCGACGCCTTGCGTGAACTGCTCGGCCTCTCCCGGACCCGGCTGGACGGACACACCCTCACCGAGGCCGGGCGGGTGCTCGACGAGGCGGCCGCCCGTCAGCGGCTGTCCTCGCGGCACACCGTCGTCGCCATCGCGGGCGCGACCGGCAGCGGCAAGTCGACGCTCTTCAACGCGCTCGCCGGGGTTCGCATCTCCGAGACCGGGCTGCGCAGGCCGACAACGGCGGCACCCATCGCCTGCGTCTGGTCCGACGGGGCGGCGGGCCTGCTGGACCGGCTGTCGATTCCCGGGCGGCTGCGGCGCAAGCCGCTGGCGGGCGGCGACGGCGACGAGCAGCTGCACGGGCTCGTCCTGGTCGATCTGCCCGACCACGACTCGGCGCTGGTACGGCACCGGGAGCAGGTGGACCGGGTACTGGCACTGGTGGACGCGGTGATCTGGGTCGTGGACCCGGAGAAGTACGCCGACGCCGCCCTGCACGAGCGCTATCTGCGGCCGCTTGCCGGGCATGCCGAGGTGACCTTCGTGGTGCTCAACCAGGTGGACAGGCTGCCGGGCGAGGCGGCCGACCAGGTACTCGACGATCTGCGGCGGCTGCTCGACGAGGACGGCATGGCGCTCGGCGAACACGGCGAGCCGGGCGCCACCGTGCTGCCGCTGTCGGCGCTCACCGGGGAGGGCGTAGGCGAACTGCGGGAGATGATCGGTGCGTTCGTACAGGACCGCAGTGCGCCCGCGCTCCGGCTGTGCGCGGACGTCGACGCCGCGGCGGCCAAACTGCGCTCGGTGTACGTCGCAGGAGGCAACACCGGCCTCGGGGAACGGGCGCGCGACGACTTCTCGGCGCGGTTGGCGGAGGCGGTCGGTGCCACGGCCGCCGGTGAGGCGGCGGAACGCGAGTGGTTCAGGAACGCGGGGAGGGCATGCGGTACGCCGTGGCTGAGGCTGTGGCGCTGGTACGAGCGCACCCGGATGCCCAGCGCCGCGCTGCTGCAGCCGCCGGCACCGGCGGAGGAGGAACTGACGGCCCGCCAGCGGGTCGAACAGGCCGTGCGTACGGTCGCGGACGAGGCGGCGAACGGGCTGCCTGCGCCCTGGGCCCAGGCTGTCCGGGAGGCCGCGGTGCGCGGGGCTGAAGGGCTTCCGGAGGCGCTGGACGAACTGGCGGTGCGTGAGGCGGCGGCGACCAATGGGAAGCCGCAGCGGCCCGCCTGGTGGCCGGCCGCGGTGCTGACGCAGGCGGCGATGACGCTGCTTCAGATCTATGGCGCGCTGTGGCTGGTGGGTCAGATCGTCGGCGTTCTGGAACCGGGACTGCTGCCGCCGGTGCTGGTGATGCTCGCCGGAATCGTGGGCGGGCCGCTGGTGGAGTGGGCGTGCGCAGCAGCCTCCAGAGGGCCGGCGCGGCGGTACGGGCAGGACGCGCAGCGGCGGCTGCAGGAGGCGGCCGCCTCCTGCGGGCGGGCCAGGGTGCTCGATCCCGTCGCGGCGGAGCTCATGCGGTACAGGGAGGTGCAGGAGCAGTACGCGACGGTGTCGGGGCCGACGAGACCGGGGGTCGGAGCCGGGCGGGCCGGCCGGGCGGGCGGCTCCGCGGCCCGCAGAGGGGTCTCGTTCGGGTGACCCGGTTGTCCACAACGGCCCGCTGATCCACAGGGTTCAGCGGGCATTTCCTGTCCGGCCCAGCATGGAGACCGACGGAGCCCGGTCGCGGAGAACCGGTCGCCGGCGGCGGGTCGAACAGGGACCGGCCGCCGGGGCAGGTCCGCTGCGGCCGGGCGAATGCAACCGGACGGGGAGGACCGACGTGAACGACACCATGGTGACGGTGGTGGGCAATGTCGCCACGAATGTGGAGTACCGGGAAACCGCGACCGGCGGGATGGCGAGATTCCGTTTCGCCGTGCCGTCGCGACGATGGGATCGCGGCAGCGGTAACTGGACGGATGGACACACCAGCTTCTACACGGTTTTCGCGTGGCGTTCGCTCGCGATGAATCTCGCCGGTTCGGTGTCGGTGGGGGAACCCCTGCTGGTGCACGGGCGGTTGAAAGTACGTGAGGAGGAAGGGGACGGCAGGCGCAGGACGTACGTCGACATCGACGCTCTGGCGGTGGGGCACGACCTGACCCGCGGTACCTCGGCATTCCGGCGCGTGGTCAAGGCGGAACCGAATGTGACGGGACCTCCCCGCAGGGTCGCGGTGGCGGCCGCGGCGGAGGCAGTGGCGCGGGTTCCCGTTCCCTGAGCGGAAGTTGTGGAGATGGTCCGGTGCAGTTGCAAGGAAAGGGAGGTGCCGGACAGGGACACCCCGCCGGGGATAACGATTCCGATTCGGAATGGTTATCTGACGGTATGACGGGACAGTGGGATGTGCGCCCTCCATAGGATTCCCGAGTACTCACGGGGCACTTGAGTCTGCAGGCGAGACACTCCCCCCACGCGTCGCAGGCGTTCACGCGCCGCACGCGAAACGTCTCGCCCGGAGGGGAATTCTGTGTTTGCTGTGTTCTCTGCGCCTGCGGTTCGCAGGCGGGGCGCCGCTCGCCGGCTCGCCGCCGCGGCCGTGCTGTCGGGCCTGATCGCGACGGGCTCGATAGCCTCCGCGGGTGCGGCCGCCGCCGATGACGGCGCTCAGCACCAGGGTGGCGCGGTTGCCACCCTCGACGGGCTCAAGACCTACGACCAGGCAGTGCTGCGCACCAACGGCACGAGCCATGAGATCCCCGCCGGGCTCTTCGAGATGACCGTCGACGGCGGCGGCCGGCTGAAGACGTACTGCATCGACATCCACAACCCGACCCAGGACCAGGCCAAGTATCTGGAGACCCCCTGGAGCCAGACCTCGCTGGGCGGCAACAAGAACGCCGGCAAGATCCGGTGGATCCTGGAGCACTCCTATCCGCAGGTCGACGACCTGGCCGCGCTGGCCGAGCGGGCCGGGACCGGGCCGCTGTCCGGGCAGACCGCAGCGGCGGGTACCCAGGTCGCCATCTGGCGCTACTCGGACGCCGCGGACGTCGACGCCGCCGACCCCGCGGCGGAGCAGCTCGCGGACTGGCTGCAGCGGCAGGCCAAGGACATCGCCGAGCCCAAGGCCTCGCTGAGCCTGCAGCCGAACGCGGTCTCCGGCAAGGCGGGCGAGCGGCTCGGGCCGGTGACGGTGCGCACCGGCGCCGGTCAGATCGCGGTCTCGCCGCCGGCGGACGCGGCCGCCAGCGGTATCAAGGTCACCGACGCGGCGGGCAAGCCGGTCACCTCCGCCGCGAACGGCAGCAGGCTGTTCTTCGACGTGCCCGAGGGCGCGGAGGACGGGTCGGCGACGCTGAGCGTGACGGCGACCACGTCGGTGCCGGTGGGCCGGGCGTTCGCCGGGGTCACCAAGAGCCAGACGCAGATCCTGGCCGGCTCCAGCGAGTCCACGGTCTCCGCGAACGCGACGGCGACCTGGGCGAAGGCGGGCCCGATCCCGGCGCTGTCCGCCCGGAAGAACTGCGCCGAGGGCGGCGTGGACATCACGGCCTCGAACAAGGGTGACGCCCCGTTCACCTTCGAGCTGGTGGGCTTCGAGTACACCATCGCGGCAGGGGAGTCCCGGACGGTGACCGTCCCGGTCGCCGAGGACCAGGCGTACGACTTCACGATCACCGGGCCGGACGGGTTCCAGAAGAACTTCAAGGGTGTGCTGGACTGCAGGACCACCGGCGAACCGGGGGACGAGACGCAGACGCTGACCTCTCAGCCCAGCCCGGCCTCCGCCGGGGGCCTGTCCGCGGGGCTCGAGGGCGACCTCGCCGAGACCGGCAGCTCCAGCGCCACCCCCTGGATCGCCGGCATCGCGATCGTGATGGTCGTGATCGGCGGGGCCGCGGTCCTTCTCCTCCGTAACAAGAAGACGACGACCCCCGACGAGTGAGCGGGTACCGGCGCGGTGAGTCACCGCGCCGGGTGACAGGCCCGGTGCGCAGGGTGACGCGCACCGGGCACCCCTCATTGCGGGGCTGACCACCGGGAACCGCCATGCGGTGGGGGCCGGCCCGCACCGCACCGGGCCGGCCGCGCCGTGCGTGCCCGGTGGCCTCGCGTGCAGGGTCGTGGGGCGTGGCGGGTACAGGCGGTTTTCGCCGAGGGACGGACGTACGGCAAGATGGGTGTATCTGCCCACCCACTGCTTGCCGGACGGTTTCTCTTGGCTGAGTACATCTACACGATGCGCAAGACGCGCAAGGCGCACGGCGACAAGGTCATCCTCGATGACGTGACGCTGAGCTTCCTGCCCGGTGCGAAGATCGGTGTGGTCGGCCCCAACGGCGCCGGTAAGTCCACCGTGCTGAAGATCATGGCCGGTCTTGAGCAGCCGTCCAACGGCGACGCCTTCCTCTCGCCCGGCTACTCCGTCGGCATCCTGCTCCAGGAGCCGCCGCTGGACGAGGACAAGACCGTCCTGGAGAACGTCCAGCTCGGTGTGGCCGAGGTCAAGGGCAAGCTCGACCGTTTCAACGCGATCGCCGAGCAGATGGCGACCGAGTACACGGACGAGCTGATGACGGAGATGGGCAAGCTCCAGGAGGACTTGGACCACGCCAACGCCTGGGACCTCGACGCCCAGCTCGAGCAGGCCATGGACGCACTCGGCTGTCCGCCCGCCGACTGGCCCGTCACCAACCTCTCCGGTGGCGAGAAGCGTCGCGTCGCGCTGTGCAAGCTGCTGCTCGAGGCCCCCGACCTGCTGCTCCTCGACGAGCCCACCAACCACCTGGACGCCGAGTCGGTCCAGTGGCTGGAGGCGCACCTCGCCAAGTACGCCGGCACCGTCGTCGCCATCACCCACGACCGGTACTTCCTGGACAACGTCGCCGAGTGGATCCTCGAGCTCGACCGCGGCCGCGCCCACCCGTACGAGGGCAACTACTCCACCTACCTGGAGAACAAGGCCTCCCGTCTCAAGGTCGAGGGCCAGAAGGACGCGAAGCGCCAGAAGCGGCTCAAGGAAGAGCTCGAGTGGGTCCGCTCCAACGCGAAGGGACGGCAGGCCAAGTCCAAGGCCCGTCTGGCCCGTTACGAGGAGATGGCCGCCGAGGCCGACAAGATGCGGAAGCTGGACTTCGAGGAGATCCAGATCCCGCCGGGTCCGCGCCTGGGCTCCGTCGTCGTCGAGGTCAACAACCTCTCCAAGGCCTTCGGCGAGAAGGTGCTGATCGACGACCTGTCCTTCACCCTTCCGCGCAACGGCATCGTCGGCATCATCGGCCCGAACGGCGCCGGCAAGACCACGCTGTTCAAGATGATCCAGGGCTTGGAGACGCCGGACGCGGGCGCGATCAAGGTCGGCGACACCGTCAAGATCTCCTACGTCGACCAGAGCCGCGCCAACATCGACCCGAAGAAGACGCTGTGGGCCGTCGTCTCCGACGAGCTGGACTACATCAACGTCGGCCACGTCGAGATGCCGTCCCGCGCCTATGTCTCCGCCTTCGGCTTCAAGGGCCCGGACCAGCAGAAGCCGGCCGGCGTCCTGTCCGGCGGTGAGCGCAACCGCCTCAACCTGGCGCTCACCCTCAAGCAGGGCGGCAACCTGCTGCTCCTCGACGAGCCGACCAACGACCTCGACGTGGAGACGCTCTCCTCGCTGGAGAACGCGCTGCTCGAGTTCCCCGGTGCGGCCGTGGTCGTCTCCCACGACCGCTGGTTCCTCGACCGGGTCGCCACGCACATCCTGGCGTACGAGGGCGACTCCAAGTGGTTCTGGTTCGAGGGCAACTTCGAGTCGTACGAGAAGAACAAGGTCGAGCGTCTCGGCCCGGACGCGGCCCGTCCGCACCGTGCCACCTACAAGAAGCTCACCCGGGGCTGAGGAACCAGATCGTCATGACCCGCCATATCTACAGTTGCCCCCTTCGCTGGTCGGACATGGATGCCTTCGGGCACGTCAACAACGTCGTCTTCCTGCGCTATCTGGAAGAGGCGCGGATCGACTTCATGTTCCGGCTGGCGCCCGGGGACGGTTCGCCGTCGTTCTCGGGCGGGTCCGTCGTGGCCCGTCATGAGATCGACTACGTACGGCCGCTGGTCCACCGGCACGAGCCGGTGATCATCGAGTCGTGGGTGACCAAGATCAGTGCGGCCTCACTGACGATCGCCTACGAGGTCAAGGAGGCCGACGACCCCCGGCAGGTGTACGTGCGTGCCTCCACGGTCGTCGTCCCCTACAACCTGGAAGCGGGCCGTCCGCGCCGGATCACCGCGGAGGAGAAGTCCTTCCTCCAGGAGTACCTGGACGACACTGCCGCCGAGGGTGCTCTCGTCGCATGACCCCGTCCGCGCCACTGCCCGTGCAGAGCCTGCATCTCGCCGACGCGAGGGAGGCGGAGGATCTCGCCGCCTTCCTCGCCCGGCTGATCCACTACGACCGCGCGGCAGCGGTCCGGCTCCAGGCGAGCGGTGGCGCGCTCGCCGTGTTCGGCCGTCCGCCGTCCTTCGAGGTGCTGGCGATCCGTACGGCACGCCTCGGCGAGGACGTGGAGCTGGACGTCACCGTCTCCGCGGGTGAGCTGCTGGAGTCCCTCGGCGGGACGGACTGCGGCGTGCCCGCCGCAGTCACCGGTCCGCCGTGGGCGGGCCTGCTGCCTCCGCGCAGTGGCTGGCGCGAGCTGGCCGCACTGCCCGACGTGGATGCGATGCGCGGCGCCGTGGCGGCCGCCGTCGCCGAGTTCCGTACCCGCGACGAGGCCCTGCCCGCCGCCCTCCGCACCCGTGCCGAGCGGGACCGGATCGGCCGCGAGATC
Organism: Streptomyces sp. NBC_00390; assembly: GCF_036057275.1. Classification (NCBI taxonomy): domain Bacteria; kingdom Bacillati; phylum Actinomycetota; class Actinomycetes; order Kitasatosporales; family Streptomycetaceae; genus Streptomyces; species Streptomyces sp. NBC_00390. The sequence continues at coordinate 5,547,208 of NZ_CP107945.1, forward strand.
TGGTCGCGTACCGTCGGCGGGACCGGGCTGCCGCTGCGCGCCGTGCACGCCGCGCAGTCACTGGGCTTTCTGCGCCCGGGAGTTCCGGTCGCGCTGCTGTCCGCCGGGGCCTGGCTGAGACTGCGTACGCCCTTCGGTTCGGTCGCGGTACGCACCACCGGGCTCGGCACGCTGAGCGTCACCCCCCGCCGACCCGGCTGACCCCGGCCCGAATGGGCAGGCGCGCAGCGGCAGCACCGCATGGTGCACCGGCGGGCGCGATGCGGCACGCCGCTGACCTGTCTCACGCTCGACGCCCCGCCCGCAGACGGTGTTCGGCGAGGAATCCGTGTACACCGACGGCGTTTGTGCCGCGTACGCCTGGTTGCCGCCGCTGCGGCCCGGCACATCGGTCCATGCGGCGTACTTCGGCGGGAAGATCGCGGCGACCTCGCCGAGGAGCCCTGGTCGACCCGAAGATGTCCCGGATCGGGGCGTAGCGGCAAGGACACGGGAGAGACGTATGGCACCGGCGTACGACGTGATCGTTCTCGGACTCGGCGGTATGGGCAGCGCCGCCGCGGCGCACCTCGCCGCCAGGGGCACCCGCGTGCTCGGCCTGGAGCGGTTCGGCCCGGCGCACGACCGCGGCTCGAGCCACGGCGGGTCCCGGATCACCCGCCAGTCGTATCTCGAGGACCCCGCGTATGTGCCCCTGCTGCTGCGCGCCTACGAGCTGTACGAGCAGGTCGCGCGCGACACCGGCCGGGACATCGCCGTGCTGTGCGGCGGCGTGATGGTGGGCCGGCCCGACTCCCGCACCGTCGCCGGCTCCCTGCGCTCGGCGCAGCAGTGGGATCTGCCCCACGAGATGCTCGACGCCAAGGAGATCCGCCGCCGCTTCCCGACCCTGACACCCGGCGCCGGCGATGTGGCCCTCTACGAGGCACGGGCAGGCCTGTTGCGCCCCGAGAGCACTGTCGCCGCCCACCTCCAGCTCGCCGACCGGCACGGTGCCGACCTGCGGTTCGAGGAACCGGCCACGCGCTGGGAGTCCTTCGGCGGCGGCGTCCGGGTGCACACCGCGCAGGGCAGCTACAGCGCGGGCCATCTGGTGATCTGCCCGGGCGCCTGGGCCCCGCAGCTGCTCGCCGACCTCGGCGTGCCGGTGCGGGTGGAGCGCCAGGTCATGTACTGGTTCCAGCCGGACGGCGGCACCGGTCCATACCTCCCCGAACGGCATCCCGTCTACATCTGGGAGGACGCGGCCGGCGTCCAGATCTACGGTTTCCCGGCCATCGACGGGCCGGACGGCGGCGTGAAGGTCGCGTTCTTCCGGCAGGGCGGCACGCCCTGCACCCCGGACACCATCGACCGCACGGTCCACGACCACGAAGTGGCGGCCATGGCGCGGCAGACGAGCAAGTTCCTCCCCGGCCTGCCGGCCACCTTCCTGTCCGCCGCCACCTGCATGTACTCCAGCACCCCCGACGAGCACTTCGTCATCGCACGCCACCCCGCCCACCCGGACACGGTCAGCGTCGCCTGCGGCTTCTCCGGGCACGGCTTCAAGTTCGTCACCGTCGTCGGTGAGATCCTCGCCGACCTCGCCCTGACCGGTGCCACCAGCCATCCCATCGACCTGTTCGCCCCAGGGAGGCCGCTGTGACGTCCAGCGGTGGGCACCACACAGGCGCTTTCCACACCTGGCCGGCCGAACGGCCGGACCAGGGCCACCAGGACTAGTGATCGGCGTCGTCCGGCCACACCCCGATGTGGTCCTGCTCCAGCTCCAGCATCACCCGGTGCTCCATCCCCAGCGCCGCCGTGTACTCGGCCGGGAGCTGGAGCCGGCCGGCCCGGTCCAGCATCGCGTACTCGCGCGCCACCACCGATTCCCGGCCTTCGGCGTCGATCTCCGTGCGGCGCAGCACCTCGGAGGACGTGCGGCCGTCGCGGATCGCGACCGTACGCCGCACCTCGCTCGCCACCGCCTGGTCATGGGTGACGATCACGACGGTGGTGCCCAGCTCCTCGTTCGCGCGGCGGAACGCGGTGAAGACCTGCTCGCCGGTCGCCGAGTCCAGCTCGCCGGTCGGCTCGTCCGCGAGCAGTACGGCAGGGGAGTTGGCGAGGGCGACGGCGATCGCCGTGCGCTGCTGCTGGCCGCCGGACATCTGATGCGGCCGCCGGTCCCGGCAGTCGGCGACGCCGAGCATCGCCAGCAGCTCCTGGGCCCGCTCGGCCTTCTTCCTCGAACGCCCCTTCAACTGCATCGGCAGGGCGACATTCTGAGCTGCGGTCAGATACGGGAGCAGATTGCGGGCGGTCTGCTGCCAGACGAATCCGACGACTTCCCGGCGGTAGCGCAGCCGTGCCTTCGCGTCCATCGCGAGCAGATCGCAGCCCGCGACCTTCGCGGCACCGGCGGACGGCACGTCCAGCCCGGCCAGGATGTTCATCAGGGTCGACTTGCCGCTGCCGGACGCGCCGACCAGGGCCATCAACTCGCCCTCCTTGACGAGGAGATCGAGCCCCTGGAGCGCCTGTACCTCCACCCCGTCGGTGGAGAAGATCCGCACCAGCCGGTCGCCCCGCTTGCGGGGCCACCTTGATCGGATCGTGACCGTTATCCGAGACCGGATGACCGCATTCCGTGCCGCATACGGCCCGGGACGCGCACAGGAATGATCAGCGGTTCACCATGGACGCCGCGGCATAGGTGAGATAGCCCCACAGCTGCCGCTCGTGCTCCTCGGAGAGGCCGAGCTCCTCGACCGCCTCCCGCATGTGCTTGAGCCAGGCGTCGTGAGCCGCCTTGTCGACGGTGAAGGGCGCGTGCCGCATCCGCAGCCGGGGGTGGCCGCGGTTGTCGCTGTAGGTGCGGGGCCCGCCCCAGTACTGGATCAGGAACAGCGCCAGCCGCTCCTCGGCCGGGCCCAGGTCCTCCTCGGGGTACATCGGCCGCAGCAGCGGGTCGTCCGCGACGCCCTGGTAGAAGCGGTGGACGAGACGCCGGAAGGTCTCCTCGCCGCCGACCTGCTCGTAGAAGGTCTGCTCCTCAAGTGTCCCGCGCGGAATCTCAGTCACATGCCCATGGTCTCAGACGCACCGGCCGAGGACTCCAGGCCTAGGACCGCCGGGATCTGCCGTGATCGTCCGCTGCTTTTCGCGGTCCAGCAGGGGGCCGGTGGCTCGCCTCGGCGGCGGCAGCGCAGGAAAGTGGAGGCATGGGCGCACCCCCGGACCCGTTCGCCGAAGCCGCCGCCGCGCAGCGGATGTCCCTGGTGCGCCAGATCGTGGCCGGCGGCGGACTGACCGACCCGGCTTGGCGGGCGGCGTTCGAGCACGTGCCCAGGCACCTGTTCGTGCCGTACTACTTCGGCACGGCATGGGGCACGACATCGGGCGCGTACGAGCGTCTGTGGTGCGAGGACGCCGATCCGGGGCGCCGGGACCGCTGGTTGCGGGGGGCGTACGCGGACACCCCGCTCGCCACCCGGGTGCGCGACGGCGAGCTGCTGTCCTCCAGCAGCCAGCCCTCACTGATGGCGCTGATGCTGGACGCCCTGGAGGTCACCGACGGGGACACCGCCCTGGAGATCGGTGCGGGCAGCGGCTACAACGCCGCGCTGCTCGCGCACCGGCTCGGGGACGCGTCGGTGACCACCGTCGACCTGGACCCCGAGATCACCGAGTCCGCTCGCCGTCATCTGGCGGCAGCCGGCTTCCGGCCCGCGGTGGTCACCGGCGACGGGGCGCGCGGCTGCCCCGAGCACGCGCCCTTCGACTGCATCATCGCGACCTGCACCCTGCCGTCCGTGCCCGCGGCATGGCTGCCGCAGTGCAGTACGGGCGCCCGGATCGTGGCTCCCCTGTCCACCGGTCTGATCGCGCTGCGGGTCTCGGGCGACGGGAGCGCCCGCAGGGCCGAGGGTCATTTCCTGCGGACGTCGGCGTACTTCGTACCCCTGCGCGGTGGCGCGGTGCCCGCGCCGGGAAGGCCCGGCCGGATGCCCCGGCGAGTGATCGACAACGACCTGTTCCGTTTCCTGGTGACCCTGACCGCGGGCAGCCTCGACCCGCACGAGGCGCTCTCCCTGTGGGAACGCGAGCGACATCCGCAGCGCAACCGCTTCGGTGTCACGGTCAGCGGCGACCACCAGTGGGCCTGGCTGGACGACCCCGAGGGTCCGTACGCCTGGCCGCTCGGGGTCGAGCAGCCCGAGTAGGCCGCCCGCCGCCCCACGGGATCCGTCCCTGCCGAGCGGGTCCGCAGCGCGCCCGTGCCGCCGGTCGGCGACCGTCTGCTGCCGCGCGCCGGGGTTCTCGCCGAGCGGCGAGGGGCGGTGGGGGTCACAGGCGTGGCGGCGCACCCGCCCCGGGTGGGGAGGGGTGCGCTGCGCAGCTCGCCGCGCCCCGCGGGATCAGCCGCGGCGGACCGTGATCGTCGTCCAGGCGCCCACATGCACCCGGTCGCCGTCGTTCAGCGGGACCGGGACGTAGGGCTGGATCGGGTCCTCGGCGCCGTTCAGCGTCGTGCCGTTGGTGGAGTTCTGGTCGACGACCGCCCAGGAACCGTCGGGCTGCTGCACCAGCACCGCGTGCTGGTGGGAGACGCCCGGGTCCTCCGGCGGCACGGACAGGTCGATGTCCGGGGACTCGCCCGTGGAGTGCCGGCGGCGGCCGATCGTGATCTGGTTCCCGGTGAGCGGCAGATGCTGCTCGGGGGAGTACGCGGGCAGATTCAGCCCCGTTGCCTCCGGGCCGCTGCGCTGCATCATCGCGAGGAAGTAATCACGGTCCGGCCCGATCACGGCCGTCCAGCCCGCCGGGGCGGACGGGTACTGCTGCTGGCCCGGGTGCTGACCCTGCTGCTGACCCGGGTGCTGACCGTGCTGCGGAGGCATCGGCTGCTGCTGGAACTGCTGCGGAGCCCCCTGGAAGCCCTGGGGACCCTGCGGGGCCTGGCTGTGCGAGGGCGGCGGCAGCATCCAGTCGTCACCGCCGCCCGTCTGCTGCGGCTGCGGCGGCGCGGGCGGAGCCGGCTGCTGGAAGACGGGCGGTGCAGGGGGGCCCGGCTGCTGCGGCGGCGCGGGCGGCGGACCGCCCTGCTGGAACGCGTGCGGCGGCTGGCCCAGCGGCTCGGCCGGCCGGTTCATCTGCGACGGCCGCGACTGCTGGTACTCGTACGGATCACGCTGCTGCGGAGGCGGCGGAGGCCCCTGCTGCTGCGGCGGCCCGGGCGGGCCCGGCTGGGACTGGAAGCCGGGCGGGAGGTTCAGCCCGGGCGACTGCTGCGGGGCCGGGGCGAGAGGCGTGTAGGACGTGGCCGTATTGGTGAGGAAGTTGTACCGGCACTCCTCGCAGAACGGGGCCATGGCCTCGCGCGGCGTACGGCACTGCGGGCACAGCTCCGCCTGGGCGGTGGCGTTCGGATCACCGGGGCCCGGGTAGCCGTACCCGGGCGGTGGCGGGGGAGGCGGCGGGAAGCCGCCGGGAGCGCCGGAGGGCGCCATGCGATGGCCGCAGACCTCGCACCAGTCATCGGAACCCGACTGGTGTCCGTTCGGGCAGGTCGGCATGTCGGCGCTTCCCCCTCTCCTCGTCCGGCCCGTGGGCCGTCAATACGTCGTGTGATACGTCGTGCTCGTGCGGGCTACTTCTTGACGCGAACCGTCTTCGTGGAGCGCGTTTCGAGGGTCATCTCGTCCGCCTCCGCGACCTTTGCCTTCAGTCGCACAGTACCTGTCGCCGCATCGACGACATCCACCACCTTCGAAAGCAGTTTCGCAGTGTCCTCGTTCCCGGACTTCGCCGCGAGCTGCACGGCGCGACCCAGCTTGGCCGTCGCGCCGTCGAAATCACCCGACTTGCGGGCCTGTAGCCCCTGTTGGATGACCTGCGCCAGTTCGGCCTGTCCCGTGTAGTGCGCGACCTGCGGATTGATCGAGGTCGACGCCGTCAGATCGTCCGTCCACACCGCCCGTACAAGGCCCTGCGACAGCACCTGGGGAGCGCCTCCGTCCGCCGCCGGAACGATCAGTGACACCCGGGCCGCCAGCATCTCCCGGCCGACCCCGGCATCGGGCACATGGACGCACACGTGGTAGTCGCGCGACTCGTCGCCCCACGAGCCGGTCGGGTAGTCCCCGGCCCGGGGTCCCGCCTCGCTGCGCCGCCCCGTCAGGTCCTCGACCGTCGGCGCGACCTGCTTGACGTACTTGATCTCCACCCCGACAGGCGTCCACAGCCGCAGCGCCACATCCGCGACCTCCTTGCCCATCGCGTTCGCCATCATCTGTGTGAAGTCCGCGGCCAGACCGCTCGGGTCGGCGACGATGTCCGCCGTGCCCAGCAGAGCGGAGGCGATGCCGGTGACCTCCTTGACCTCCCAGTCGGTGCCGACGCCGCGGGCGTCGCACGTGAAGCGTCCCGCGCAGGCGTCCAGGGCGGCCCGCAGGTCCTCGGGCGACTCGTGCTCGTTGCGCCCGTCGGTGAGCAGGATCCCGTGCCGGATCGGCTTGTCGGAGGAGGCCAGCAGCCGGTCCGCCAGCGCCAGCCAGGTGCCGATCGCGGTGCCGCCTCCGGCGCTCAGCCTGCGCAGCGCCTCCTTGGCCTGGGCGCGGGTCCCGTCATCGGCGACAGCAAGCCGCCCGCCGCCCGGGTAGACCTCGGTCGCCTGATGCGTCCCGGCAACCACCGCGAAGGCGACGCCGTCGCGGAGGGTGTCGATCGCCGCGGCCGTGGCGTCCCGCGCGTTGCGCATCTTGGTCGGCGGGTAGTCCATCGAGCCGGAGCAGTCGACCATGATCACCACCGCGGCGCCGGCCGGCTGCCCGGGTATCTGCCCAGGGGACACGGACGCCGCGGTGAGCGGCGCGCCGCCGCTCGTGCCGCCTCCGGTGGAGGTGACGGTGACGATCGCGTTGACCTCGCGGCCGCCTTCCGGCAGGTACTCGTTCTGGTACACGTCGACGGCGAACTGCGGCACCGGGGACTTGGAGAAAACGGCCATCTGTCTTCGGACTCCTCGGGACTCCCGCCTGGGCGGAGAGAAACATCACGTCAGGTCTGTTCGGAGCGGGGTCGGGGCCGCCCCGCGGGCTCCGGGCGACGGACAGGGCCGGTGACCGACAAAGCGGGACTCATGCCTTGTCGTATGCCGATCCTGCCCCCGGCTGCGGCACGGCGAACGGCAGCACCGCCACTGTTACGTTGTCGTGGCCGCCGCCGTCGAGCGCATGACCGACCAGCACCTGCGCACTGTGCAGCGGCCGGTCGGCAGCGTCCGGCGGGACCGCACGGGCCATGTCGTCAGCGCCTTCGGCGTAGTTCCACAGGCCGTCCGTGCAGACCACGACCACTCCGGAGCGGTCCGGCTTGAACGACGCGGTGTGCGGCTCCAGTTCGTACGCGTCGGCACCCAGCCAGCCCGTGATGGCGTGGGCACGCTCGTCCGCGTACGCCTCCGCCTCGTTCATCAGGCCGGCCGCCACCATCTGCGCGGCCCAGGAGTCGTCCTCTGTCAGCCGGGCCGGCGGACCTGTGCGGTCGTCCGGCACCCAGTAGGCGCGGCTGTCGCCGACCCAGCCGACCACCAGCAGACCGCCGGCCGCGACGGCGCCGACGATCGTGCACGCCGGTGCGTTCTGATGGCGGTTGGGGTCGTGCTCCATGGCCTCGCCGCCACCTGCCTCGGTGGCGAGGGAGTTGACGGCGGTGGCGGCCGCGACGATCGCCTCGTGCATGGCCTGCTGCGGGTGGGTGCCCCGGGGCAGGGCCGCCAGCAGTTCCTCGTTGGCGGCCCGGGCGGCGGCGGCCGACGCCTCGTCCGGGCGGGTCGCCGAGGACACTCCGTCACAGACGACCGCGACGACGGCCGGTGAGCCGTCCGGCAGGGCCGTGGACGAGACCGCGAACGAGTCCTCGTTGCGGTGGTGGCGCAGACCGCGGTCGCTCACCGCGGCGACCGAGCCGAGCTCCTGCTCCATGTGGTCGCGTTCGCGTGGCTGGGCATGGCCGCAGTTCTCGCAGTAGCCGTCGTTGTCCACCCGGCCCGCCCGGCACGCCACACAGAGCGTGGCGGCCGCCTCGGGCACGGGGAGGGGCCGGTCGGCGGCACGCGGGTCCGCGGCCACGGCTGTGCCCGGCTGCGGTGCGGGCAGCTCGAAGTCCCCGGTGACATCAGCAGCCGCCGGGTGCCCCGGCGGCTGCCCGGCCGCAGCGCCCGGCGACGCGGCCGCCCGGTGGTCGTGGCGCACGCCGGGACCCGGCAGCGCGCCGCCGTCCGAGTCCGTGCCCGGCAGATCACTCGGCACATGGGCCTGGTCAGGTGTGCCCGTACCCGCGCTCCCGTCCGCCGCCGGCCAGGCAACGGCCGGGCCGATGGCGAGAGTCGGACGGTCCTGCCCCGACGGGGCGGGCACGGCCGACAGGTCGTACCCGCATGCGCCGCAGAAGCGGTCGGCAGGCTCCAGTGGCTCCTCGCAGCTGGGGCAGGACGCTCCGGCCGCAGGCTCGTGAATCCGCGACATCAATCACACCCACGTCCTGGGGCGGTAGCGGTTCGCCCGCTCCACCAGCTCTATCCGCTCCTCGCCGCGCTGGGCGAGCCGGGCGAGCACCCGGTAGGAGCGTTCCAGTCCGAAGCGCAGGCCGCGCTCGTCCAGTTCACTGCCGAGCAGCACGGTCGGTGCGCCCGCGTGCGGCGCAGGCGGCGTGCCCGGTGCGGTCGGAACGGGCAGCCGGGCCCCGGGACTTCCGGAGAGTACCCAGTCCAGCGCCGTGCCGAGCACCTCTGTGGACAACCGCTCGCGGCGCACCGGGTCCAGACCGAAATCTGCCAGGGCCTCCACCTGCGTGGCAGCCGCCGTCAGATCGTCGATGAGCGGTTCGTGCACGGCGCGTCGCCGCAGCCTGGCCCGTACGGCCGCGACGCGCGCGGCCGTGTAGTGGATCGACGCCTCGGGAACCGACTCCAGAGTCCGTACGGCCCCGGCCCGGTCGCCCGCCGCGAGCTGCACCCGGGCCAGACCGAACGCCGCGCTGACATAGCTCGGGTCGGTCGTCCACACGAGGCGGTAGTACTCCGCCGCGTTGTCCAGCTGGCCCAGCACCTCGGCACAGACGCCCAGGGCCAGCTTGGGAGCGGGCTCGCCCGGGAACGCGTCGTAGATCGCGTCGAAGGAGAGCGCGGCCGCCTCGTTGTCCCCGGTCACCAGCGAGGCGATGCCCCGGTACCAGACGACCCGCCAGTCGTCCGGCTGCTGCTGCTCCAGCGCACCCAGTGCCCCGTCCGCCGCGGCCAGTTCGCCCATCTCCAGGCGGGCGCGCAGTTCACGCAGTCTGGTCTCGGGCGAAGGCGTGGGCGCGGAGAGCAGCGCCGTGATCAGCTCGGCGGGCGCGGAGGCCATCAGACCGGCCAGGAAGCCCGCGTTCGGATCGCTCGCGTCGACCCGGGGGACCGGGAGCGCGAGCGAGGTCGCACGGGCGTCGAGCACCGCGAGCTGCGGCGCCAGCGCGAGACTCGGCGGGGCCGTGGCGAGCGGGGCGGCCGGTGTACGCGGCGCGGGAATCACCGCCCGCCCGCCGAGCTGGGAGACGTCCCCGCTCAGCTCGGTGAACAACTGGGTGTCCGTAACCCGCAGTTCCGGTCCGAACAGCGTCGAGAGCGACGGGCGCGGGCGTCCCGTCTGGATCGCCACGACCTCCCGCAGCACACCGGTCAGCTGCTCCGCCATCTCCTGTGCCGAGGCGAACCGGCGTGCCGGATCGGGGTCCGTCGCCCGCACCAGCAGCCGGTAGAACGACTCGTACGTGCGGAAGACCTCGATGTTGTCGGGGTCCGGCAGCGAGTCCACGAACACGTTCGTGTAGCCCTGGAAGTCGAACGTGAGCACCGCCAGGGTGCGTGCCACCGTGTACAGGTCGGAGGCGACGGAGGGGCCGACCTCGGCGACCTCCGGCGCCTGGTAGCCGACGGTCCCGTAGATCGCGGACTCGTCGTCGTCCATCCTGCGGACCGCGCCCATGTCGATGAGCTTGAGCTGGTCCTGCTGCTGGATGGCGTTGTCGACCTTGAAGTCGCAGTACAGAAGGTTTCTGCTGTGCAGGTGGCCGAGCGCCTCCAGCGCCTCGATGCCATAGGCGCACGCCTGCTCCACGGGCAGCGGGTCACGCCGCCCGTCCACGCCGCGCCGCCCGTTCGCTATCTCCTTCAGCGACTTGCCGCCCACGTACTCCATGACGATGTAGCCGTCGAGGGAACCGGTGCGCTGGTCGAGGTGCTCGACGAAGTTGTAGATCCGGACGATGTTGGAGTGCTCGATCTCGGCCAGGAAGCGGCGCTCCGAGATCGCCGCTGCCATCGCGTCCTGGTCGCCGGTGTCCAGCAGGCCCTTGAGCACCACCCACCGGTCGGACACCGCCCGGTCGACGGCCAGGTAGACCCAGCCGAGACCGCCGTGCGCGAGACAGCCCATCACTTCATACTGTCCGTGCACGATGTCGCCGGCGGCCAGCTTCGGCACGAAGGAGTACGGGTGGCCGCACTTGGTGCAGAAGCCCTCCGTACGTCCCGGCCGGTCCCCCCGCGCGCGTCCCACCGGAGCGCCGCAGTCGGAGCGCGAGCAGAACCGCTTGCGCTCGGGGACCTCGGGGTCGGCCATCACCGCCGAACGCGGGTCGGGGCGCGGCACCTCCGGCACGGACACCAGGCCGGCGCCCAGCCGGTTGCGGCCGGAGGCGCTGGTCGAGGAGCCGGAGCTGCGCACCGAGACCGACCGGGTGGAGGTGCTGCTCCCGGTCAGCGAGCGCGACAGCCGGCCCGAGACCGAGCGGCGCGAGGTCGACGAACGTGACGAGGCCCGTGACGAACGCGAACTGCCGCCCGTCGAACCGGAGTCACGCCCGCCGCCGGTGATACCCGTCGGCGGCGACGACACCATGCCGTTTCCCGACACGACGGGTGCCAGCCCGCAGGTGTCGCAGTACAGCTCGCCGCCGCCCATGTCCTCGTACGTGCCTTCGCAGCCGGGACGCTGGCAGTTCTTCGTCTCACTCATCGATCCCCCCTGCGGTCGACCGGCCCGGAGTCACTTCCGGGCGCTCTGGGCACCATCACTTCCACGGCCGCGTGCTGGTAGCGCAGCACCGCCTGCTCGGCGGCCCGCAGATCGCACGGCGCGCTCCACAGCATCCTGCGCGCCGCGTCGTACCGCTCGATCAGCAGCGGGTCCTCCGCCAGCCCGTGCCGGGCGACCTTCGCCTTGTACGCGTCGAGGCGGCCGCGCAGCTCGGCGCGGACCGCGAGCGGAGCGGTGACCGCCGTCAACGACTCCCTGGCCCGCAGCAGTTCGTCCTCGGCCTCGCGCTCCAGGGACTCCAGCAGGGGCGAGAGCCGGTGCCACTGCGCGTGCCTGCGGTACTCCGAGGCCGTGGCGAGCCGCTCCTGCAACACGGTCGGAGGCCCGCTCACGGCGGGGACCTCGGAGGCGGCGATCTTCGCCAGGACCTCGCCGCGCGCGGCGCGGGCCTCGGTCAGCGTCCGGTCGGCCCGTGAGAGCAGGTCCCGCAGCCGCAGCAGCCGCTCCTCGGAGTCCTGGCGGACCTGCAGTACCGCCTCGATCTCCCGGCGCACATCCTCCAGGGCGCGCGCCGCCCGGTCGTAGCGCTCGGTGTCCGGCCGGCCGCCGCCGGGCGCCGAACTCCCCGGCGCGGAACGCCAGAAGGCCAGCGGATCGGACACCACCTGGGTGCGCAGCGCGGACAGCTCGTGGGTGATGGACTCCAGATCGTCGCCGGAGGGATGTTCACCGGGCCGTACGCCCACCGAGTGCGCGAGTGAACGGGTGCGCTGCAGCTCCGCGGAGAGCAGATCTATCCGTGCGGGCAGCGCCGACCACACCGCGTCCGCGGTCACCACCATGTCCAGGGAGCTCGCGTACAGCTCGTTCATCCGCATGACGAGCTCCTCGAGCGTGAACTCCTCGGAGAGTCTGGCAGGTCCGGTGATCGACGGTGCGGGGGCGGCGGCCGGGCTCGCCGCGGTCACACTGCGCCCGCGCAGCCGCTCGGTGAGCTCCACCAGGTCCTCACGGCTGGGCCGGTTCCGGCGTGCGCGGATCTCACGGAGTTCGTGCAGGGCGGCGGTGTACGCGTCGAAGTACCCCCAGAGCAGGGTGATGGCCTGCTCGGCGCCGGCCCAGCGGTCCTTGGTGACGCCCGTCAGCTCGGCCCCTTCGAGGAGCCTGCGGCCCGCATGGTCCTGCAGCGCGAGGAGCGAGGTCTCGACCGCCTCGTGCTCCGCGTCGAGCCGCGCGAGGGCGCGGTCCACCTCGTCCCGGTCCATCACCGGCCCCTGCGGTCTCCCCGCGGAGCCGGGGAAGGGTCCCGCGACGCCCATCGATCACCTCTCCGATCCATTGTCACTGCTTCCATGGCCGCCCGGTATCCGCGATGCTCAGCCGGTCCTGTACTTCGGCTGCGGCGGCCCCGTGATCCCGGGCAGGTCCGCTGCGAGCCACTTTTCGTACGCCCGCTTCCAGTCGGCCTTGCGGTAGTCGACCAGTACCTGGTTCACCCGCTTCACCAGGTCGTCGTTGCCGAGCTTGGTGGCCACGCCGTAGTACTCGGTGGTGAACGGCTTGTCGCCCTTGAGTTCCACCGCGGGGTCCTGGGCGGCCTGGCCCGCAGCAAGTGCGTTGTCCGTCACCACCGCGTCCACCAGACCCTGCTGGAGTCTGACCAGACAGTCCAGCTGGTTGGGCACGGTGTACACGTCCTCGTCCTGCGGCTGCCCGTCGTGCTCGTCCCTGAACGTCGCCCCGAAACTCTTCTTCTCCAGTGCCTCGTACGCCGTGGAGCCCTCGGCCGAGCAGATCCGCTTGCCGGTCAGGGACTTGTCGTACCCGGTGATCTTCGAGCTCTTGGGAGCGAGTACCTGCTGGCCCGCCTGGAAGTAGGCGGTGGAGAAGGCGACCTGCTCGATCCGGCTGCAGTTGATCGTCATGGTCCGCACGACGATGTCCACCGTGCCGCTGTTCAGGGCGGCGATGCGCTGGTTGGTCGGTATCGCGCGGAATATGACGGCATCCCGGTCGCCGAGGATGTCCTCCGCGATGGCCCGGGCAAGGTCGATGTCGAACCCTTCGAGCCCGCCGCCGGCCGGATTGCGGTAGCCCCAGCGGTAGCTGTTCTGATCGACGCCGACGATCAGCCGGCCTCGCTCCTTGATGGCGTCGATGGCCGGCCCGTCCGCTCCGGACGGCTGGAGCGAGGCCTCCGGGTCCTTGCAGTCGTCCGCCTTCCCGGGAGCCGCCGCCAGGCCGTGACCTGCCGGCTTGGAACTCAGCGCGTCCGCGCCGCCCCGGGACAGCGGCAGCAGGGTGACGGCCGCGGTCAGCGCACACGCCGCGGCCATCCCAGCCACGCCGCCCCAGCCGCGGAGCCTGGACCTCGTACCCGCCATCGCTCCCCCTCTCACCGGTACTCCGACAGCCTGCGGTTGATGCCGAGGATCGCTCCGACGGCGCCGAGCACGGCCAGGGCCGCCGCCCCGACCGGCAGCCCGCCGAACGCCCCGCGTCCGTCCTTGGCCGCCTCGGTGAACTGACGCTGCTCGTGTGCCACTGCCAGCTCCAGCGCCTGGTCGACCTTGTCGAAGCACTCGCCGGTGGACCCCTTGGCGCCGATGACCTTCTTCAGCGCGCCCTCGTAGTCACCGGCGCGGTCGGTCCGGGCCACGTCGGCGTGCCTGTCCTGCCACGCCGACATGCCCTTCGCCGCGCTCTCGACGGGGCCCGCTCCCTGTTCGTCGTCGCCGGCCAGCTGCTGCGCCCGGTTCAGCTCCTTGCCGAGCCGGTCCATCCCGGCGGCGAACTCGGCGGCGTACTTGTCGTTCTTGCCGTCGTCGGTGAGCACCGCGCCCCGGGCGACCAGGGTGAGGTTCTCGTTCGCCCGTGCCTTCAGCGAGGCGATCCGCGCGTCGTTGAGGACCTTCAGCGACTGCTGTCCGTGCACCTGGGCGTCGTTCAGCTGGGCGCGGGCCACCGTGTGTCCCACGGCCAGCCACAGCAGCACCACGGTCGTGGCCGCCGTGGCGGCGACCAGTCCATGGTTGAACACCCTGTTCGTCCGCCGGTAGTTGCGCCGCTGCGCCCCCACCAGAAGACCGATGGCGATCACACCGGCCACGAGCGAGGCGATGGGCCAGAAGCGGGCGTCGTCGTCGTCCTGCTCCAGGCGGGCCGTCTCCGCGGCGTACAGCTTCTCGGCCGCGGGCAGCAGCTGCTTGCTCATCTGCTCGTTGGCGAACCGCAGATAGGCGCCGCCCAGCGGCCGGCCCAGCCGGTTGTTGGCCCGGGCGGTCTCGATCAGGCCGGTGTAGCGCGGCAGGCCCTCGTTCAACGTGGCTATCTGGTGGCCCGACTCACTCGAACTGTCCGTGTTCGCGGCGGCCTTGACCAGCAGCCGGGAGGCGAGCGCGATGTCCTTCTCGTACCGCTCGTGGACCGCCCGGGGCTCCTCGGCGCCGGCCAGGAAGCCGCTGGAGGCCGCGGTGTCCGCGTCGGCCAGCGTGCGGTAGATCGAGGCGGCGTCGGCACTCAGCGGCTGACTGCGGCTCACCACGTCGTCCGCCGCGGCGGCCCGGTCGGCGGTCTCGAAGGCGGTCACCACGCCGAAGGTCAGCACGAACGCGGCGAGCACGGCCCCGATGATCTGCAGCCGCCCGGGCTCGGTCGTGGCCGCGGCCCGCAGCCGCCGCCGCACCTCTGCCCATGCGCCACGGCCCGCAGGCGGCCCGGCCGGTGGCTGCGCGGGCGCGGGCGGCGGAGCCGACTGAGGCGCGGTACGCACATTCGGCAGGTGTGTCACGTGACCTCCCCCTCGGTCGCTGACGTCGGTCCCACCCCCCGGCGGGTCCTTAGGACGACTCCCGGCCAGCAGTATGGCCGGAGGGAACTGTCTCACACCAGAATTGACTGGATCTTGTTCAAGTCCTGACAACGCAGGTCCTGCCCGGTCGATCCCCCCACTCTGTCCCCACCATGAATACGCCTGCGGTCCTTGATCGGTTCCACTCCGCGGCCGATGCCACCCGGACGGGTGGTCAAGTCATGGCCGGAATCGCTCAGATGCGGCCTCACGCGCCCCGCCACGCCGCATGTGTCCCCCACCGCGCCCCGCCGCACGCATCCGCTGAGGGAATCAGCCCCCGCCGCGGAGCTACGCGTAGTACGTCCGCAGCCTCGCCCTCGCCCCAGCCGTCGCCCCGACACGGTCCAGCCCCAGCAGGCCAGCGCCCAGCACCGGCGCGGCGGTCACCACGTCCACCACCGCCTTCGGCGCCCTGACCGCCAGCAACGCGCGGATGCGGTCCTCGAGTTCGGGATGCCGGGCCGCCAGCACACTGCCGCCGAGCAGCACCGGGACCTCCTCGTCGAGGAGCTGGAGCCGCGCGAGCGCGACCGTGGACATCGCCACGACCTCGTCCGCCATCCTCTTCACCAGCGAACGGGCGACCGGATCGCCCGCCGCGCTCGTCGCGAACAGCACCGGCGTGAGCTCGTGCTTGCGCGTGAGCGGGATGCGGCCGCGATGCAGTGCCTCGATCAGCGCGTACATCGAGTCCAGGCCGAAGTGCGCGGGCAGCGCCGTACGCAGCGCCGTGGGTTCGCCCCGCCCGTCCTCGGCCCGCGCAGCGAACCACAACGCCTCCTCGGCCAGCCCCCCGCCGCCGCCCCAGTCCCCGGAGATCGTCCCGATCGCGGGGAAGCGGGCCGTGCGGCCGTCCGGCAGCATGCCCACGCAGTTGATGCCCGCACCGCACACCACGGCCACGCCCCGGGGCTCGTCCACGCCTGCGCGCAGAATCGCGAACGTGTCGTTGCGGACCTCCGCCGTCCCGCCCCAGCCACGCCCCCGCAGCGCGGCCGTGAGCTCCTCCTCCTCCACCGGCAGGTCGGCGTTGGCGAGGCAGGCCGACACATGGCCGACCTCGTCGACCGGCTCGCCCCGGTCACGGGCGCGCGCCAGCGCCTCGTCGACGGTCGAGCCGAGCGCGTCGAACGCCGCCTCGACACCGACGACCGGCGGCTGGAAGCCGCCCCCGCGGGCGGTGGCGAGCACCGACCCGTCGGCCCCGACAAAGGCCACATCGGTCTTGCTGTTGCCTGCGTCGATGGCGAGGACCGCGGCTCTCACGCCCACGCGAGGTGCTCCCGGTTGTGCGCGATCAGCTGATCGGTGAGCTTGTCCGCGTACTCGAACTGGCCGATGAGCGGGTGGGCCAGCAGCGCCTTGAACACTCGGTCGCGGCCACCGCGCAGGGCCGCCTCCAGCGCCAGCTCCTCGTACGCGGTCACGTTCGCGATCAGCCCGCTGTACAGCGGGTCCGGCCCGGGTACGGGCAGTGGCGTGGCGCCCTGGGGGCCGACGGTGGCCTGCACCTCGATCACGGCGTCGGCCGGGAGGTACGGCAGCGTGCCGTTGTTGTACGTGTTCACGACCTGGTACGGGCTCCCGCCCCCGCCGAGCAGTGACGCCGCCAGATCGACCGCCGCCTCCGAGTAGAAGGCGCCGCCGCGCCTGGCCAGCAGCTCCGGCTTCGTGTCGAGCGCCGGGTCGCCGTACATCTCGAGCAGCTGCCGCTCCATCTCGGCGACCTCGGCGGCCCGCGACGGCTTGGCCCGCAGCTCCCGCACCACCTCGTCGTGCGCGTAGAAGTAGCGCAGGTAGTACGAGGGGACGACGCCGAGCCGGTCGAGCACCGCGCGCGGCAGACGCAGGTCGTCGGCGATCCGGTCACCGTGATCGGCCAGCAGCTTCGGCAGCAGATCGGCCCCCTCGGGACCTCCGAGTCGCACACCTGTCTCCCAGGTGAGGTGGTTGAGGCCCACATGGTTCAGATGCACATCGGCCGGGGCGACGTCGAGGAGGGCTGCGAACCTGCGCTGGAGACCGATGGCGACGTTGCACAGCCCGACGGCCTTGTGCCCGGCCTGGAGCAGTGCCCGGGTGACGATGCCGACCGGGTTGGTGAAGTCGATGATCCACGCACCGGGGCTCGCATGCTGCACCCGCTCGGCGATGTCGAGCACCACGGGCACGGTGCGCAGCGCCTTGGCGAGCCCGCCGGCGCCCGTCGTCTCCTGCCCGACGCAGCCGCACTCCAGCGGCCAGGTCTCGTCCTGGTGGCGGGCGGCCTGGCCGCCCACGCGCAGCTGGAGCAGTACGGCGTCGGCACCCTCGACACCCGCGTCCAGGTCCGAGGTCGTGACGATCTTCCCGGAGTGGCCCTGCCTTGCGAAGATGCGCCGGGCCAGGCCGCCGACCAGTTCCAGCCGGCCGGCCGCCGGGTCGATCAGCACCAGCTCGCTGATCGGCAGGGTGTCCCTCAGCCGGGCGAAGCCGTCGATCAACTCCGGTGTGTAGGTGGATCCGCCACCCACGACTGCGAGCTTCATGTGTCCATCAGCCCTTCACTCCGGTCAGTGTGACGCCCTCGACGAATGCCTTCTGGGCGAAGAAGAAGACGATGATCACCGGGGCCATGACCAGCACGGTCGCTGCCATCGTGAGATTCCAGTCCGTCTGGTGCGCTCCCTTGAAGGACTCCAGGCCGTAACTCAGCGTCCAGGCGGCCGGGTTCTCCGAAGCGTAGATCTGCGGGCCGAAGTAGTCGTTCCAGCAGTAGAAGAAGTGGAACAGCGCACAAGCGGCGATCGCCGGCCGGGCCATCGGCACCACGACCTTGACCAGCGTGCGGAACTCGCCGCAGCCGTCGATCCGGGCCGCCTCGGTGTACTCGCGCGGGATCGTCAGCAGGAACTGGCGCAGCAGGAAGATCGTGAACGCGTTGCCGAACGCGAACGGGATGATCAACGGCCAGAGCGTGCCCGCCAGATCCAGCTGTTTGGCCCAGAACAGGTACATGGGAACGATGATCACCTGTGGCGGCAGCATCATCGCCGCAATGACGAGCATCATCATCACGTTGCGCCCGCGGAAGCGGAACCTCGCGAGTGCGTAGGCGACCGGCAGGCTGCTGCCCACCGCGAGGACGGTGCCCCCGCCCGCGTACAGCAGCGTGTTGCGCCACCAGGTCAGGAAGCCCGGCGTGTTCCACACATCGGCGAAGTTGCCCCACTCCCAGGTGTGCGGCCACAGGTCCCGGGTCAACGCCTGATCACCGCTCATCACCGCGGTCAGGAAGACGAAGACGAACGGCAGCAGGAAGAACAGGGCGGCGGCGAGGGCGAGCGAGTGGAGCGCGATCCACTCCAGGGCCGCCCGGCGGCGCGCCGTCCGGGCCGCAGAGCTGTTCTTGCCGGGCGCCGGCGTCGGCGCCGTACGCGGCAGGGAGAGTTCTGTTGTCATGGGCGGTCAGTCCTCCGGCGACATGAAGCCGCTGCGCCGACGCATCAGGAACACCGTGAACACCATGGCCAGCACGAACAGCACCAGTGCGACCACGCACGCGGCCCCGGTGTCGAAGCGCTGGAAGCCCAGGTTGTACACGACCTGCGGGACGGTGAGCGTGGACTTGTCGGGGTAGCCGGGCTCGAAGTGCTGCCCGGAGCCGCCGATCACACCGCTGGCGACCTTCGCGGCCACCAGGGGCTCGGTGTAGTACTGCATCGTCGCGATCACTCCGGTGATCACGGCGAACAGCACGATCGGCGAGATGTTGGGCAGCGTGACGAAGCGGAACCGCTGCCAGGCGCTCGCGCCGTCCAGTTCGGCGGCCTCGTACTGCTCCTTGGGCACATCGAGCAGGGACGCCATGAAAATGACCATGAGGTCGCCGATGCACCACAGCGCGAGCAGGGTGAGCGAGGGCTTCGACCAGCCGGGGTCGTTGAACCAGTCGGGCTCGCCGAGGCCGATCGCGGCGAGGATCGTGTTGACCGGCCCCGTACCCGGGTTGAGCAGGAAGACGAACGACACCGTCGCCGCGACCGGCGGGGCCAGATATGGAAGATAGAACAGGGTGCGGAAGAACCCCGCGCCCGTCCTGATCCGGGTGATCAGGACACCGATGCCGAGCCCGAAGACGACGCGGCAGGTGACCATCACCAGCACCAGCCACAGCGTGTTGCGCAGGGCAGGCCAGAAGAACGGGTTGTCCTGGAAGACGTACGCCCAGTTCTTGAGGCCCACCCAGCTCGGCGCGGTGAACCCGTCGTACTTCATGAAAGAGAAGTAGACGGTCGCGATCAGCGGGTACGCGAAGAACACGCTGAAGCCGACCAGCCAGGGGGAGAGGAAGCCGAGGGTGCGCAGCGCCGACCGGCGGCGCCTGGCCCGCAGCGCCGCCGACGGGACAGGAACGGTGGTCATCAGCCGGCCTGCTCGTTGTCCTTGTCGACCTGGGCGTCGTTCTTCTTCAGCAGCGCGTCCAGGTCCTTCTCGGCGCCCTTCTCGTAGGCGATGGCGTGGTCCTGGAGCGTGAGCAGGAAGGCGCCGCCGTTGACGGACGAGGGGGCGTGCGAGCTCTCGGGGTGCTGTGCGATGTCGACGAAGGTGCGGTACAGCGGGTCGTTGTTCAGCTTCGGTGACTTCAGCGCCGCCATGGTCGAGGGCACGTTGTGGATGGCGTTGGCGAAGGAGACGACCGCGTCGGTGTCGGTGGAGAGGTACTTCACCAGCTCCCAGGCGGCGTTCTTCCTGGGGCTGTTGCTCGCGATGCCGAGGACGGTGCCCGACAGATAGCCCTTGCCGTAGTCGGCGGCCCGGTCGTCCGGGACGGGGAAGGGCGCCGCGCCGATCTCGAAGTCCAGCTCGGCGTCGGTGGCCATCTTGCCGCGCCATTCGCCGTCGAGCTGCATGGCGACCTGGCCGGTGTGGAAGGGGTGCTTCGCACCCCACTCGTCGCCGAGGGACGTACGGAACCTGTTGAGCTTCTGGTAGCCGCCGAGGTCGTCGACCAGCTTCTTCTGCCAGGTGAACATGGCCTTCACGGCCGGGTCCCCGGCGGTGTTCGACTTGCCGCCCGCATCGACGTACGTGACGCCGAACTGGCCGCCGTAGTGCTCGACCGTCGTCTCGTAGCCCAGGTAGAGCGGCATGAAGCCGAGCCGCTCGAAGCCGTCACCCTTCGCCTTGGTGAGCTTCTTCACGGCCGCGTCGAACTCGGACAGCGTCTTCGGCGGGGCGGTGATGCCGGCCTCCTTGAAGGCCGTCTTGTTGTAGTAGAGGCCGTACGCGTCACCCAGCAGCGGCACGGTGCAGCGCGTGCCGTCGTGCTCGGTGTACCTGGCCATCTGCGGCAGGAACGTCGTCGCCGGGTCGATCCCGGACGTGTCCAGGAACGGCCCCAGATCGGTCAGCGCCCTGGAGGAGCAGAACCGGCCCACGCTGTCGGTGGTGAAGGACGAGACCACGTCCGGAGCGCTCGAACCGCCCGTGCGCAGGCCCTGGTTGAGCTTCTCGTCGGTGATGCCCTTGACGACCTTCACCTTGATGTCGGGGTGCTTGTCCTCGAACGTCTTGATGTTCGCCTCGATCGCGGCGACCTCGCTCGGGGCGCTCCACCCGTGCCAGAAGGTCAGCGTCGTCCTCGCGTTCGGATCGTCGCCCGCGCCTGCGTCGTTCGATCCCGTGCAGGCGGAGAGGAGCAGGGCGCTCGAGGCGGCCGCGGCCAGTGCGACGGCCGTTGTCCGGCGGTATGTGGGCATGGCGGTGTCTCCCTGTGACATGGCGTGGTCGGGGGAAGGGGAGAGGTGCTCAGGTGGTGCGTCCGGCGGTGCCGTCGGGGGTTCAGCGGGAGGTGTCGAAGACTTCGTCGCGCGTGGTGGCCAGCGCGCTCTCCAGCGCGCCGCACAGCACCGGATGCCTGCGTACGGCGCCGAGCACCAGCCGGGGCCGGGACGCGGCCAGTTCGGTGAGCTCCGCCTGCACGCGGTCGCGCAGCACCTCACCCCCGGCGGCGATCACATCGCCGGACAGGACGACCAGCTCCGGGTCGAGTACGGCGACCATGGACGCCAGACCGGTCGCGAGGGCGGTCGCGTAGGCGTCCAGCAGCTGCCGGTAAGGCCCCGTGCCGGCCTCGGCGGCCCGGGCCACCAGACCGGTCGCCACCTCGGTGTGCGGTCCGTGGCCGACGCCCTCGACACCGAGTTCCCGGGCCAGCCGGGGCAGTGCCTGGGCGCCGGCCAGTTCCTGGAAGCCTCCGCTGTTCGCCCTGGTCACCTGGCGCACCAGCGGGGCGCCGGGCACGGGCAGGAAGCCGACCTCGCCGGCGCCTCCGGTGAAACCGCGGTGCAGCCGGCCGCCGATGACAAGGGCGGCGCCGAGGCCCTCCTCGTTCCACAGCAGCACGAAGTTCTCGTGGCCGTGGGCGGCGCCGAGGCGCTGCTCGGCGACGGCGACGAGGTTGACGTCGTTCTCGTACTCGACCGGCATCGGCAGGGCGGCGGCCAGCTCGTCGAGCAGCGAGGGGGAGTGCCAGCCGGGGAGGTGCGAGGCGTACCGCAGCCGCCCGGTGGACGGGTCGAAGGCGCCGGGGGTGCCGATCACGAGCCGGTGCACCTCCGCGCGGGTCACCCCGGCGGCCTTCACCGCGCCGTCCAGGGAGTCGGTGACCTGCCGTACGACGCTCTCGGCCCGCCGCCCCGGGGTGGCGAGCTCGAACTCGCCCACGGTCGCGCCGGTGATGTCGGCGACGGCGGCGCGGATGCGCAGCGGGGTGACGTCGAGGCCGGCGGCGTAGGCGGCGTGTGCGTTGACCGTGTACAGCTGGGCGCTCGGGCCCGGCCGGCCCTCGGTGGTGCCGGTGGCGACGACAAGGCCCGCGGCCTCCAGCCGGGCCAGCAGCTGGGAGGCGGTGGGCTTGGAGAGCCCGGTGAGCTTCCCGATCCGGGTCCGGGACAGGGGGCCGTGCTCGAGCAGCAGATCGAGGGCGGCGCGGTCGTTCATGGCGCGCAGTACACGCGGCGTACCGGGGGTGGTTCCGGCCATGACGGCTGCACCTGCCTCTCGACCTGCACTGTTAGGAAAGTTTCCTAATCCGTACGAGGAACGTAGGGCGCATGTCGGGGGCCCGTCAATGGCAAACGCCCCCTGGGCAACCAAAGCGTTACCTGAGGGGGCGTTGCGGTGGGGCGGCGCCGGGTCCGGTCCAAAGCCCTGCGGCCTGAGCCGTCGGGCCCTGGATCACTTCGCCAGATTCGCCGGAGGAGCGATCGGGGACGCCGCCACGGACTGCGGTGACGTCGTCGAGGCGTAGGCGGACGGAGCGGCCATCGCGGCGGTCGGGTCGGCAGCGGCCTCCTCCGTCTGCTGCTGAGGCAGCCCGCCGACGATACGGATACCCGCCGCGTCGAACGCGCGCTTGAGCCGCCAGCGCAGTTCCCGCTCCACGCCGAGGGACTTGCCCGGCATCGTCTTCGCGGCGACCCGCAAGGTCATCGAGTCCAGCAGCACCTCGGTCAGACCCAGCACCTCCACCGGGCCCCACAGCTGCTCGTTCCACGGATCGGCCTTGGCGATGCCTTCCGCCACCTCGCTGATCACCGCGCTGACCTGGTCCAGGTCCTCCGAGGAGCGGACGGTGACATCGACCGCCGAGGTCGCCCAGCCCTGGCTGAGGTTGCCGATCCGCTTGATCTCGCCGTTGCGCACGTACCAGATCTCGCCGTTGTCGCCGCGCAGCTTCGTCACCCGCAGGCCGACCTCGATCACCTCGCCCGAGGCCACCCCCGCGTCGATCGAGTCCCCGACGCCGTACTGGTCCTCCATGATCATGAAGACGCCGGAGAGGAAGTCGGTGACGAGATTGCGCGCACCGAAGCCGATCGCGACACCCGCCACACCCGCGGAGGCGAGCAGTGGGGCCAGATCGATCTTGAACGCGCCGAGGATCATCAGACCGGCCGTGCCCAGAATCAGGAAGGACGCGATCGAGCGAAGCACGGAGCCGATGGCCTCCGAGCGCTGCCGGCGCCGCTCGGCGTTGACGAGCAGACCGCCGAGCGCCGTGCCCTCCACCGCCTGTGCGGACCGGTTCATCCGCGCGATCAGCTTCGTCAGCGCGCGGCGCACCAGCATGCGCAGCACCAGCGCGATGACCAGGATCAGCGCGATCCGCAGACCGGTGTTCAGCCAGGTGGACCAGTTCTCCTCCACCCAGCCCGCGGCGCCCGCCGCCTGCTCGGCCGCCTCGTCGAGGGAGACGGGCTCGGACGACGGATCGGCGCCGAGAAGGGCGGACGACCAGAACGCACTCACGGGGGAAACCTCCAGGTTTGCGTCGGGCAGATCAATAACCCTAACGGGGCGGAGGCCGTGGTTCGGCGCGCTTGCGGGAGGGAGAGACAAGGCTCACCCGGGAATGGACGGGTGAGCTGCTGTGGTGGAAAACACCTCGAGCCCGTTACCTGCACGTGGTGGCGCTCGGACCTGCCATGAGGAGAAACTGAAGACAGATCGTCCCGGCGCGAGCCACGCGCCGCCGGCGTACAAGGAGGCATCCACCGTGCCGCACGTCCTGGTCCTCAACGCGTCGTACGAGCCGCTCGGCGTCGTACCGCTCCGCCGCGCGCTCGTCCTCGTCCTGGAGAACAAGGCTCTCTGCCTCGAGGAATCCGGCGCCTTCATGCACAGTGCGACCCGTGCCGTCGCCGCGCCCAGCGTGGTCCGGCTCAAACGGTTCGTGCGGGTCCCCTACCGGGGGCCCGTTCCTCTCACCCGCAAAGCGCTCTTCGCCCGCGACGGCGGGCGCTGTATGTACTGCGGTGGCGTCGCAACCAGCGTCGACCATGTCATTCCGCGCAGTCGCGGGGGACAGCACGCCTGGGACAACGTGGTGGCGGCCTGCCGCCGCTGCAATCACGTCAAGGCCGACCGGCACCTGCACGAGGTGGGCTGGCGTCTGCGCCACCAGCCCGCCCCGCCGAGCGGACTCGCGTGGCGCATCATCGGGACCGGACATAGGGACCCGCGCTGGCTGCCATACCTGCAGCCGTACGGCGCGGACGACGCAATGGCCCGGATCGACGGCATCTCTGCCTGAAGATCGCAGGCCATTTTGCATTTGGGGTGCCGGGCCGGGTGCCGGGCCGAGCGGCTTGCTCGGCCCGGCACCCGTTCATTCCGCGACCGCGTACGCCTCCACCGAGAAGAGGGAGTAGCCGTACGGCGTGGCCCGCTCGTCGCACTGGACGCGGATGAAGCGGGTGTCGCGCGCGTCCATGCGGACGATTTCGCGGCCCCCGGCGCCGTGCGCGGCCGTCGCCGCCGTGCGCCAGGTGAGCCCGTCGGACGAGACCTGGATGCGGTACCGAGTCGCGTACGCGTCCTGCCAGTGCAGCACCACCTGACCCACCCGCTCCGGGCGTGCCAGCTCCAGCTGCCACCAGGCGCCGGGGCCCACCGGCGAGGACCAGCGGGTCGCGGGGTCGCGGTCGAGGGCCGCGGCGGCCGGGAACTCAGGTGTCTCGTCACCCGACGAGGACGCCCTGGCCCCCGCCGTCGAGGCCAGGTCCGGGCCGGCGGTGCGGGGGTAGGCACGCACCGTGAGGGTGCGCTCCTGGCCGGCGAAGGAGAACGGCACCTCGTACTCACCGGGCGGGGTGTCGGCCGGAACGGTGACCTGCACGGGCACGGTCGTCTCCAGCCCCCGCGGCACCCGCGCCTCCTTCGGCACCGCCACGTCGATACCGGCCGGCGCCTTCGCCGTGAGCGCGCCGCGCACGTCGCCGGGGCGCTGCGCGGTCAGCCGCACACCCGCCTTCTGCGGGGCGCCGCCGATCTCCGCGCTGGTCTCGGGGCGTACGAGGTCGAGCCCGGCGGCCGGCTCGTCCGCGAACCACGGCACGACGGAGCGCACCGGCACCGGAGCCTGCGGGACGCTCCCGGACGAGGCGATCCGCAGTCCGTCCACCCGCAGCCCCTTGGCGTCCGTCTGGGTCCAGCCGCTCGGCGACAGCGCAGCGAGCTCCCGCCAGCCCTCGCCGGGTACGTGCGCCTCGAGCCGCCCGGCCGAGCCGTTCACGGGCTCGGTCATCGCCGTGACCGCGGTGACCGGCCGGGGCCGGTCCAGCCACAGCGTGTCCTTGCCCGCCGTGGCCCGGTTCGCGCCCGTCCAGGCCTCCGACTCCTTCACCACCCGGTCCAGGAACGGCGCCAGCACTCCCTTGCCCACGGTGGCCCGGCTGCGCCGCAGCGCGGTGCGCAGCGGTTCCAGCGCGAGTGACGCGCGCCAGGCGCTCTCGCCGTCGCCGCGCGCCTGCGCCTGCAGCATGTCGACCGCGAGCTCACCGGCGGCGCCGTAACGCGCCAACTGCTCCAGCCACGGGCCCACTTCGCCGACGAGCCGGCCGCCTGCCGTCCCCTTCAGATCCTGCGGTGCCCGGCGCATCACCGTGAAGGCGGCCCGCAGTCCGGCCGCGGCCCGGTCCCTGGCCCTGGTGTCCGTCGTGGTGCGTGTGCGCCAGAACTCCGCCAGCAGCGGCCGCAGATACGCCGACTCGTGCTTGGGGTCGAGTATCGACGAGGCGTCGTTGCCGGCCAGGGCGCCCAGCGCCTCACGGGCCTTGGGATCGCCGTCCGACAGATCGTCCAGGGCGGCCTGCCAGGACTCCTGGGGGCGGTAACCCTTCGGGTTCCAGGCGTAGTCGGCGGCGGTGAACAGGGGGATACGGGATGCGGAGGCCTGCTCCATGGCGTTGGCGAGCAGGGCCGCCGAGCCGTTCGCCACCGCGGGCTCCCGGCCTGTGTAGGGGCCGAGGAAAATCCGGTCCTGCGCATAGTCGTTGACCGGGTAGTTGTCCATGGTGACCAGCGGGTGCGCGAACGCGTCGCGTGCGCCTGCCAGTTCCCGTCCGGTGATGGTGCGCGGCACCACGCCCACGCCGGTCCACGCCACCCGGACCCGGCCGTCCAGCTCCTTCGCCAGTGCCCGGCGGTAGTCGGTGGCGCCTTCCTGGTAGTACTCCGTCGGCATCAGGGTCAGCGGCTCCGCCTCCGGGTGCCGCTCCGCCAGATGCCGGGCCACCGCGTCGGCCACCCGGGCCTGGGCCCTGGCCGCGGCCTCCGGGCCCGAGCCGAAGGTGTCGGCGTCCTTGCCGCAGTGCCACTCGCTGTAGCTGACGTCCTGGAACTGCAGCTGGAAGGCGCGCACCCCCAGCGCCCACATCGCGTCGATCTTGCGCGTCAGCGCCTTGAGGTCACCGTCGTCGGCCAGGCACATCGACTGCGCGGGTGCGACGGCCCAGGCGAGGCCGACATGGTTGCGGCGCGCGCGCTCGGCGAGCTCGCGGAACTCCGCGCGCTGTGCCGCCGGGTACGGTTCGCGCCACCGCGCCTGGCGGAACAGGTCGTCGCCCGGCGCGTACAGGTAGCGGTTCTGCTTGGTGCGGCCCATGAAGTCGAGCTGCGCCAGCCGCTGCTCGTGGTCCCACGGCCGTCCGTAGAAACCCTCCGTCGTGCCGCGTACGGCCGTACCCGGCCAGTCGCGTATCCGGACTCCGGCGACCGACCCGCTGTCGATCAGCTGCCGCAGGGTCTGCACCCCGTGGAAGAGGCCGTCCTCGCCCACGCCGTCGAGCGCGACCGTGTCACGCCCCGCGACCTTGCCCACGGCGAGCCGGTAGCCCCCGGCGGGCAGATCGGCGCGCTCGGGTGCACGCAGGGCGCGCAGTGCCTTCTCCGCGCCGGCGCCGCCGATGTGCACGACGGGGCCACGGCCGGGCAGCCCCGGGTGGACGGTCTTGACCCCCGCCTCGCGCAGGAGTTCTCCGGCCAGCTCGACCGCGTACGGGTCGGCATTGAACGCGGCGACCAGGGTCACCTCGTCGCCCAGCGGCACGTCCTTGCCTGCGGGCTTCACCGACTGCGGGCGCGGCCAGACTGCCGGCAGGTCAGCCGTGCCCTCGGGGTCCTGCGCGGTGCCCGCCGGGGAGCCGGGCTCCTGGGGAGCGGCGACCGCGCCGTGCGCGCCGCCGAGCAGGCTGCCGATGACGGCCACCGCGACGGCCGCCGCTGCTTGCCTTCTGCCCCCGAGCCGCACGCAGCTCTCCCCTCGGTCTCCCCTGACGTTCCGGTGGGTTTCGAGCCCACCACCCCCACCGTGAGGGTGTCAATGCGCGTGGCCGTTGTGCGGCTTTTTGCCTGGTGTGGTGGATGATCGTAGCCAACTGCCGGACGGGGAACGGAACGTGACGGACATCACGCCGACCGTTCGCGCAGGTCTGCCGCCGTGCCCGGTGGGTAGGGCTGTGGTGACCCTTCCATCCGCTTGGAGTGACCACTGTGACCGTATCCGCACACCTGCTGCTCTCCGCTCTGTCCAAACAGACCCCGGAGCCGTCCGACCGGGTTCCGGCCCCGTCGCGACAGCTCGCCGGCCCGCTCGCCCCCGAGGCTCCGCTGACCGGCGAGCCACAGCTCAGCTACGACACGCCGCTCACCAGCGAGCCCCCGCTCGCCCACGCCGCCCCGCTCACCAGCGAGCCGCCGCTCGCCGACATCGCGCCCCTCACCAGCGAGCCGACCGCCCACGGCACGGCCGGCGGCTCGGAGCTGCCCGGGGTCTGAAGGAGTCCGCATGGGCCTTGCCCGGCTCGCCGCGCTGCACGGAGTCGCCACCGCATACGCACCGTCCGAGGGGGTCACCGTCCCGGTGGCCGACGCCACCGTCGTCCGCGTGCTCGCCGCCCTCGGCGTGGACGCATCCACACCGCAGGCGGTCCGGGCCGCCGTGGGCCGTGCCGATGCGGCCGCCGCCGGGCGGCTGCTGCCGCCGACGGTGGTCGCCTGGAGCGGCGCCGACGGCTGTGTGGCCGAGTTGCCGCAGGCCCTGGCGGAACTGCCCGGTGACACGGCCGTACGGATCACCACCGAGCAGGGCGCCGAGACCGCCTGGAGCGCACCCGGGCAGACGGCCGGACGGGCCCGACTGCCTCTCGGTGTCCACCGGTTGCACGCCACGGCGCCGGACGGACGGGCCGCTGAGGCGACCCTGGTCGTCGCCCCGGACCGGGTGCCGCGGCCCCAGGGGCGCTCGCACGGCTTCCTGGTGCAGCTCTACTCCCTGCTGTCCGCCCGCTCCTGGGGCATGGGCGACCTCGGTGACCTCGCCGAGCTCGCCTCCTGGTCGGGCCGGAGCCTCGGAGCATCCTTCGTGCAGGTGAATCCGTTGCACGCCGCTGTACCGGGCGCCCCCGGTGACCCCTCGCCGTACCGCCCCTCCTCGCGCCGCTTCCCCGATCCGGTCCATCTGCGCATCGAGGACATCCCCGAGTACGCGTACGCGGACGGCCCCGCCCGCGAACGCCTGTACGGGCTGCGTGACAAGGGGACCGAGCTGCGTGAATCCGTCCTGGAAAAGGGCGCGTTGATCGACCGGGACGCCGTATGGGCCCTCAAGCGGGAGGCGCTGGAGCTGCTGCACCGCGTGCCCCTCGGTCCGGGCCGCCGCGCCGCGTACGGCGACTTCCTGGCCGGGCAGGGCCAGGCACTGGAGGACCACGCCACCTGGTACGCCCTGGCCGAGGTGTACGGCTCCGACTGGCACAGCTGGCCGGCCGAGCTGCGTGACCCCCGCTCGCCGCGGACGGCGCGGGCCAGGAACGAGCTGAGGGACCGGGTCGACTTCCACAGCCGGCTCGCCTGGCTGACCGACGAGCAGCTGGCCGCCGCCGGGCGGGCGGCGCGCGAGGCGGGCATGGGCGTCGGGGTCGTCCATGACCTCGCCGTCGGAGTGCACCCGGGTGGTGCCGACGCCTGGGCGCAGGGCGAGGTCTTCGCCGCCGGGATGTCGGTCGGCGCACCTCCTGACGCGTTCAACGCCCGCGGTCAGGACTGGGGTCTGCCGCCGTGGCGTCCCGATGTGCTGGCCGCGTCCGGCTATGCCGCGTACCGCGGACTGCTGCACGGCATCCTGCGGCACGCGGGCGCGCTGCGCATCGACCATGTGATGGGCCTGTTCCGGCTCTGGTGGGTGCCCCAGGGCTGTCCGCCCACCGAGGGCACCTATGTCCGCTACGACGCCGATGCGATGCTCGCGGTCCTGGCACTGGAGGCGTACCGCGCGGGCGCGGTGGTCATCGGGGAGGACCTCGGGACGGTCGAGCCCGGCGTGCGCGAGACCCTGGCGCGGCGCGGGGTGCTCGGCACCTCCGTGCTCTGGTTCGAGCGCGACTGGGCCGGCTCGGGCAGCCCGCTGGCGCCGGAGGAGTGGCGCGAGGGCTGTGTCGCCACCGCCACGACCCATGACCTGCCGTCCACCGCGGCCCGGCTGAGCGGAGGCCATGTGGAGCTGCGGCACCGGCTCGGTCTGCTCGCCCGCACCCTGGAGCAGGAGCGGACCGAGGACAGCGCGGACGTCTGCGCATGGCTGGACCTGCTCACCGGCCTCGGTCTGCTGCCCGAGGGCGCGGACGACGAAGAGGGCGGGATCCGGGCGGTCTACCGCTTTCTGCTGCGTACGCCCGCGTCCATGGTCGGCATCTGGCTGCCGGACGCGGTGGGGGACCGGCGGCCGCAGAATCTGCCCGGCACCTGGGACGAGTACCCGAACTGGCGACTGCCCGTCGCGGACGCCTCCGGGCGCCCCGTCGGCCTGGAGGAGCTGGCCGCCTCGCCCCGGCTGCACGCGCTGCTGGAGGTCTTCCCGGCCCGTACGGCACCCCCGGACGCGCGGCCCGGTCAGCCGTTCGCTACGTTGGCACCGTGGACAAGAAGAACGCCTTGCGCGCCGGCGCCGTCGCGGCCGGTACGACGCTGATGATGCTGCTCATGTCGTCTCCCGCGCTTGCGCTCACGCCGGACGACGGCGACGACCCGGGCCCGGGTCTGAGCGTGATGGAAACGGTCAGCCTCTTCGTGATCGCGCCGATCGCCCTGTTCGTGGTGATCGCGGGTCTTGTGATGGTGCTCGACAAGTCCAAGAAGCAGGTCTGACGCAGGTCCGGCGCAGATCTGACACATGTGTGCGGCAGGGCCGGTCCTGCCGATGAGGCGCCCAGGGTGTGCAGACGCCCGGGGCGCCTTCGTCATGTCCCCATCCTCCGGACCGTTCAGTTCGGCTTCACGGAATGATCGAAAAGATTCGACGGACCTGAGAAGTCGCGCGATGTGACGGTGATCCCGATGGTTGCCACGCCCTGCGGGGCGACGGAGGCGAGGGATGGCCGTGACGACAGATCTGGAGGGGGTCCGCACGGGCGAACCGGGGCGCGCGCACCGGCGTGTGCGGCGGTGTGCCCCGGGCGCCGGGCTGCTGCTCGCCGCGACCGCGACGGTCGTCTGGTCCGGCAGCTTCGTCACCTCCCGCGCGCTGCACGACTCCGTACCGCCCGTGCAGGCGGCGTTCTGGCGCTGGATCATCGCGATCGTCGCCGTCGCCCCCGTCGCGCTGCGGCGGCCCCGGCGGCACAGCGGGCGCGCTGAGCCCGAGAGCACGCCCGGCGGCACAGCGGGTTCACGGCACGGCGGACATCCGGCCTGGGGCGGAGCAACAGCCGCCCGGCCGTCCGTTCACACGCCCTGCTGCACGGGGATGCGCCGCGCGGGCGGCGTCGCCTCCTTCGGCAGCAGGTCCCACCACCAGGCGACCGCCGGGATGTCCAGGGGCTGGTCACTGTCGTCGGTCGGCGTGTCCCGGAACACCGGGGGAAGGTTCGCGGGGTCGTCCGGCGTGGTGTAGCGCACCGAGCTGATGCCCCAGTCCTGGGCGCCGCGTATGAAGCAGGAGAGGCTGTGCAGATACTGGCGCAGCTGCGGGCTGCCCGTCCTGGCCAGGTGCTCGCTCACCTTCATGTACAGGCACATCACCCGGTCCCGCTGGGATATCGCGGTGTCCAGGGCCTGTCCGGGGGTGAGCCGGTGGTGCTCCTCCAGCACCCGCAGGACGTTGAGGTAGTAGCCGAGACCGCTGCGCTCCCTGTGGTGGGAGAAGATGTCGTTGTCCCAGGTGATGATGAAGGACGCCATCTCGGCCACGGCCCGCACCGCCGTACGGTCGCGCTCGTGCGGCTGGAGTTCGTAGCCGTATCCCATCTCCAGCATCGGCAGCACCACCGAGGTGGCGCCGTCGTACAGCCGCATCAGGGTGTAGTCGTTGAGGTCCGGCACCGTGTCCGCACGGCGGTGGGCGGACTCCCAGACCACGGAGAAGAAGTACTCCCGCAGCGCGTCCACCCAGCGGGCGGTCTGCCCGGCGGTGCCGTAGCGGTCCACGCGCAGCCGCAGGTCCCGTACGCCGGCCGCCAGCGGTTCGTCCAGCAGCATGGGGGCTTCGGGGTTCTGCGCGATACGCAGCAGCCGGTGCAGCAGGCCCGCCAGGTCACCGGGCCGGTGGCCCGGTTCGCCCTCCTCGCAGTGGCCGTCGTCGACGCCGAACAACCACAGGACGAAGTCCGCGAGCAGGGAGACGACCTCCTCCCGGCCCTCCGGCAGGATCCGCGCGGAGAAGGTGCCGATGTCCTGACGGACCAGTTTGCCGCGCAGTTCCTCGGATCCGATACGAAACGTCTCGGCCCAGGCCGCTGTCTGGACATCGATGTCCGCGTGGCGTGGGTGGATCGCCGGAGGGATGGGAGAGAAGATCGGCGGAACTGTCGGATCGGGCTCCACTACGGCCTGCCTCTCGATGCCCAGGTGCGGGTGGTGTCACGGCCACGCTGACGCAACACCCACCACGTGCACCACACAGTGATCAACAATTGCGCATCGTACTCAGCCACGATGGCCGATCCAATAGGACAACTCGGCAGTAAAACGGCAACACTTGGGACTGTTACCCGCGGTCAGCCGACGGGAGCGGAACAGCTGCCGACGCCAGGGCCGCCGGCGCACGACGCCCGGATGCCGGGCGCCCGGGGGGCGGGCGCCGGTACAACCGGAACCGAACGCGCCTGCGGGCCCGGCATCGTCCATGCCGGGCCCGCAGGCCAGATCAGGCCACACGGCCGCCACGGGGCGCCGTCAGGACGCCTCCTGTGCCGCGGCGAGGGTCTGGAGGTAGCGCATGAGCGTCATCAGCACATCCCGGCTGGAGCCGCGCAGCCGCGCGTCGCACGGGACGATCGGCACGTTCGCCGGAAGATCGAGCGCGCCGCGCAGATCCTCGATCGGATAGTTCGGAGCGTCCGGGAACGTGTTGACGGCCACCACGAACGGCACGCCGCGCTCCTCGAGCCGGCCGATGACGTCGAAGCTGACCTCGAGCCTGCGTGTGTCGACGAGCACCACCGCGCCCAGCGCGCCCTCGAAGAGACCGCGCCACAGGAACCAGAAGCGCTCCTGGCCCGGTGTGCCGAACAGATAGAGCACCAGCTCCTCGTTGATGCTGATGCGCCCGAAGTCCATCGCCACGGTCGTCGAGGTCTTGCGCTCCACACCCTGGGTGTCGTCGACGCCGACCCCGGCCTGGGTCATCGTCTCCTCGGTGGTGAGCGGCCTGATCTCGCTCACCGAGCCGACCAGCGTCGTCTTGCCGACGCCGAAGCCGCCCACGATGACCACCTTGACTGCGGCGGTGGCCGTCTCCGGCAGCACGTCCTCGCTCCGCGGCCCCACGGCCTGCTCAGAGCTTTTGAAGTCCATCGATCACTGCCTCAATCAATGCGCGGTCGGGGAGAAGGGCGGGCTGGACCGGTGCGCGGGCCAGCACCCGGTCCTCGGCCAGCAGGTCGCTGAGCAGCACGGTGACAACACTCACCGGAAGGCTCAGATATGCGGAGATCTCGGCCACCGACAGCGGTGCCTGGCAGATCCGGATGATCGCGGCGTGCTCCGGCTGCATACCGGGCTTGGGCCCCGATCTCGCCACGATCAGTGTGACCAGGTCCAGCGCGCTGGGCGTGGAGGAACCACTGCGACCGCCGGTGATGACGTAGAGCCGCTCGGGACTGCTCTCCTCCCAGCCCCCGCCCGCGTCACTCACGCGGTCTGTCCCTCATGCCGCGGTGGCGTACTCAGGTGCTCTCCGATCCGCAGCACGAGGTCCCGCATCCGCTGCCCCATCAGCCCCGCGTCGACGCCTTCGTCGGCCAGCACGGCGAGATACGCGCCCGAGCCCGCCGCCATCAGATAGAAGAAGCCGCCGTCCATCTCGATGACGACGAGTCGCATCTTCCCGTCACCGTGCGGGAGTTCGGCGCCCACGGCGGCTGCCAGGGACTGCAGTCCGGCGCAGGCGGCGGCCAGTCGGTCGGCAGTGTCGTTCTCCGCGCCGTACTGGGCCATGCGCAGACCGTCGGCGGACAGGACGACGACGTTCCTCGTCTGCGGCACTCCTTCCGCCAGGTCCTTGAGCATCCAGTCCATGTTGGTCTGGTTGGACTGCCGCTGAATCATGGCTGGTTGTTTTCCTTACTCGTCTGGGGGGTGTCACCGGACAGGCCGCTCTGGAACGCTGCCAGCCACATGCCGGGCTGTACGGCAGGTGCGGAGTCCGGTTCGGGTTCGGCGGATGCGGCCGCGGCGGGTGCGGGGGCCGGCGCGGTCACCCGGTTCTTGCGGCGTCGCTGCGGCAGACCGGTGGGGGTCCGCTCGGTGACCATCACAACCTCGTCCTCGGCAGGCGGCTGGGCCGCGGTGGGCCCGGTGACGGGCCGGGGCATGCGCTCGAAGGTGTCCGAGCCGGCGGGCCGCGGACCAGACGCGGTGCCGATGCCGTGGGCGAGGCCGGTCGCCGAGGTGGCCGCCGTGATCAGGTCCTGCGGGACGATGAGGACGGCACGCACACCGCCGTAGGCCGACGAGCGCAGCGAGACCTGGAAGCCGTACGCCTGCGACAGCCGGCCGACCACCGCGAGACCGAGCCGGGGCGTCTCACCGAGGTCGTTGACGTCGATGCCCTGCTGGGCCTGGCGCAGCATGCGCTCGGCCCGCTTGCGGGCCTCCTCGCTCATGCTGACGCCGCCGTCCTCGATCTCGATCGCGATGCCGGACTGCACGTCGACGGCGGTCAGATGGACCCTGGTCTGCGGCGGCGAGTAGCGGGTCGCGTTGTCGAGCAGCTCGGCGAGAGCGTGGATCAGCGGCTCGACGGCGGTGCCGACGACCGCGACCTCGGAGACCGAGTGCAGCTCGACGCGCTGGTAGTCGATGATGCGGCTCATCGCTCCACGCATCACGCTGTAGAGCGGCACGGCCTTGCTCCACTGACGGCCCGGCCGCGCACCGCCGAGCACGGCGATCGAGTCGGCGAGGCGGCCGATCAGCGCGGTGCCGTGGTCGATGCGCAGCAGGTCGCCGAAGACCTGGGGCGACTGGCCGTGCCGGTCCTCCATCTCCCGCAGTTCCTGGGCCTGTTGGTGCACGATGGCCTGGACCCGGCGGGCGATGTTGACGAACGCGCGCTGGGCGGACTCGCGCAGGTCGTCCTCGGCGACGACCGCGTTGACGACCGAGCTGAGCACCGCCTGGTGGGCCGGGGGCACGTCCAGCGAGGCCAGTACGTCCTCCGGGAACTCGCCCTTGCGCAGCTGCTCCACCGCCTCGGGCAGCAACTCACCGGCGAGGCGTGCCGTTTCGGCCGTCAGGCGGTCGAGCTCGGTCTCCTGTTTCGCGAGCCGGTCCCGCAGTTCGGCCATCAGCCTGCCCCGGCGCATGAGTTCCGCGCAGGCGAGCGCGACTGCGACGACCGATGCGACCGAGACAATGACCACGGGGGTCCGAGCCGAGCCGGGGACCTGGGTGACGGCCAGGACCGCCGCCGCGAGCGTGGCGACGACAGGCAGCTGCCAGATCAGACCGGCCGGGGGCCTCGGACTTCCGGTCGACGTTCCCTGTCGAACCATCAGCATCCTCAGAATCTAACGAGAAAGATCATATGAACGAACGGGCGGGAGCATATCCGGGTTCCCAGAAGGAGTTTGACGAGGGGTCATCAAGGTGGCGCATTGTGTGTGGTCCAGACCATGAAAAAGCGTCCCGGACCGTACGGTCCGGGACGCCCCTGAGTGAAATTTCCGGGCCAAGGCCGTGTCTGACGAATCCCGCCTGGTGCGCGACGCCCGGCACGCACTCCCCCAGAGCTTCGCCTGGAGGTATCCCCAGCTGCGTTGTCGGAGTCATCCAAGTACGTCCAGTACGAGGATGATCTCCCCCAGCCTCCGGCCGGGCGGTAGCCCCACCGCCTTGCGATTGCACGCACCGGACGCCGCGCACCCCGCCCTGCGGGCGGACGGCGCTATTTGTCAGACACGACCTAGCCCGCGGCCGCGTCCGCCGCCTGAGCCTTCAGCGCCCGCTCGACGCCCGCGCGTGACTCCGAAATCAGCCTGCGCAGGGCCGCGCTCGGCTGCGCCGACTCCAGCCAGGCATCGGTCGTGTCCAGCGTGGCCTGCGAGACCTGCAGCGACGGGTAGAGGCCCACCGCGATCTGCTGGGCCATCTCGTGGCTGCGCGACTCCCACACATCCTTGACCGCCGCGAAGAACTTCTCCGTGTACGGGGCCAGCAGCTCACGCTGGTCGGTCTGCACGAAGCCCACGATCACCGCCTCCTGCACGGCGTTCGGGAGCTTGTCGCCCTCCACGACCGCGGCCCATGCCTCGGCCTTGGCCGTGTCGGTGGGCCGCGCCGCCCGCGCGGTGGCCGCGTGGCGCTCGCCGGCGGCGGTCTTGTCCCGCTCGTACTCCGCGGCGATCTCCTCCTCGTCGAAGACGCCGACCGCGGCGAGGCGCTCCACGAACGCCCAGCGCAGCTCGGTGTCGACGACCAGGCCCTCGATCGTCTCCGAGCCGTCCAGCAGCGCCTCGAGCAGGTCCAGCTGCTGCGGTGTACGCGCGGTCGCGGCGAACGCCCGCGCCCACGCCAGCTGGTGGTCGCTGCCCGGCTCGGCCGCCCGCAGATGAGCCAGGGTGGCGTCCGTCCACTGGGTCAGACCGGCCTCGCGCCAGTTCGGCGCCGCGTACAGGTCGATCGCCGTCTTCACCTGGCGGTGCAGCGACTGCACCACGCCGATGTCGGACTCCTTGCCGATCCCGGACAGGACGAGGGCCAGGTAGTCACGGGTGGCCAGCTCGCCGTCACGGGTCATGTCCCAGGCCGAGGCCCAGCACAGTGCCCGCGGCAGCGACTCGGTGAAGTCACCCAGGTGCTCGGTCACGTTCTTCAGCGAGGTCTCGTCGAGCCGGACCTTGGCGTACGACAGGTCGTCGTCGTTGAGCAGGATCACCGCGGGACGGGCCTTGCCGACGAGGGCGGGCACGGCGGTGAGCTCCCCGTCCACGTCCAGCTCCTTGCGCTCGGTGCGCACCAGCTTCCCGGCCTCGTCCAGGTCGTACAGGCCGATGGCGATCCGGTGCGGGCGCAGCACGGGCTCGCCCTTGGCGCCCGCCGGGAGTGCCGGGGCCTCCTGCTTGACCGCGAACGCGGTGATGACACCGTCCGCGTCCGTCTCGACCTGTGGCCGCAGGATGTTGATACCGGCGGTCTCCAGCCACGCCTTCGACCAGGTCTTCAGATCCCGGCCGCTCGTCTGCTCCAGCGCGCCCAGCAGATCGGGCAGGCGCGTGTTCCCGAACGCGTGCGCCTTGAAGTACGCCTGCACGCCGGTGAAGAACTCGTCCATGCCGACATAGGCGACGAGCTGCTTGAGAACGGACGCACCCTTGGCGTAGGTGATGCCGTCGAAGTTCACGAGAACGTCATCGAGATCGCGAATTTCGGCCATGATCGGATGGGTCGACGGCAGCTGGTCCTGCCGGTACGCCCAGGTCTTCTCCGAGTTCGCGAACGTGGTCCACGCGTTCGGCCACTTGGAGCCCGGCGCGTACGCCTGACAGGCGACCGAGGTGAAGGTGGCGAACGACTCGTTCAGCCACAGGTCGTTCCACCATTCCATGGTGACCAGGTCGCCGAACCACATGTGGGCCAGCTCGTGCAGGATCGTCTCGGCCCGCCGCTCGTACGCCGCGTCCGTCACCTTCGAACGGAAGACGTACTGGTCGCGGAAGGTCACGGCGCCCGCGTTCTCCATCGCGCCCGCATTGAACTCCGGCACGAACAGCTGGTCGTACTTGGCGAAGGGGTACGGGTAGTCGAACTTCTCCTGGAACCAGTCGAAGCCCTGCCGGGTGACCTCGAAGATCTCGTCCGCGTCCAGGAACTCGGCCAGCGAAGGACGGCAGTACACGCCCATGGGGACGGACCGGCCGTCCTTCTCGTAGCTGCTGTGCACCGAGTGGTAGGGCCCGACGATCAGCGCCGTGATGTACGTCGAGATCCGCGGCGTCGGCTCGAAGTGCCAGACGTTGTCCTTCGGCTCCGGCGTCGGCGAGTTCGAGATCACCGTCCAGTCCTGGGGCGCCTTCACGGTGAACTGGAACGTGGCCTTCAGATCAGGCTGCTCGAACGAGGCGAAGACCCGGCGTGCGTCGGGCACCTCGAACTGCGTATAGAGATACGCCTGCTGGTCCACCGGGTCGACGAAGCGGTGCAGACCCTCACCGGTGTTGGTGTACGCGCAGTCCGCGACCACCCTCAGCTCGTTGTCGCCCTCGTGCAGATGGGCCAGCGCGATCCGCGAGTCGCGGAAGACCGCGGCGACGTCGAGCGACTTCCCGTTGAGCACGACCTCGTGCACGGCGGGCGCGACGAGGTCGATGAAGCTCTCTGCGCCGGCCTCGGCCGACGCGAAGCGCACAGTGGTCACGGACCGGTAGGTCCCGCCCTCCTGGGCCCCGGAGAGATCGAGGTCGATCTCGTACGAGTCAACGGTGAGCAGGCGCGCCCGCTGCTGCGCCTCTTCACGGGTCAGGTTTGTGCCAGGCACCCGGTCATCTCCTCGGTATGTGATGTTTCGAGTCATCCTTCCACGCGCCGGCCGTCGTCCGCCCGGGAGAATCGTCGGCGACGGTCGCCGCACGCCGGCATGGACGAGGGGGAGCGCACATGAGTGCCGACATCGTGATCGCAGGGGCCGGTATCGGCGGGCTGACCTGCGCCCTGACCCTGCACGAGACGGGGCTGCGCCCCCGGGTGGCCGAGTCCGCCCGGCAACTGCGGCCCGTCGGCGTGGGCATCAATCTGCTGCCGCACGCCGTCGCCGAGCTGACCGCGCTGGGCCTGGGCGACGCGCTCGCCGAAATCGCCGTCCCCACCGCCGAGATGGTCCACTTCGACCGGCACGGCAACCGCATCTGGGCCGAGCCGAGGGGCCGCGCGGCGGGGCACGCGTGGCCCCAGTACTCGCTGCACCGCGGCGAGCTCCAGCAGCTTCTGTACGACGCCGCACGCGACCGGCTGGGTCCGGACACCGTACGTACCGGCACCGCGCTGGACGGCTTCGAGCAGAACGGGCACGAAGACGGGCAGGGAGACGGGGACGCGCTGCAGGTCACCCTGCGTGACGTGGAGAGCGGCGCCCGCACCACCGTCCGCGCCGACGCCCTGATCGGCGCGGACGGACTGCACTCCACGGTCCGCAGGCGGCTCCACCCCGGCGAGCAGCGGCTCCCTCTGTGGAACGGCATCCGGATGTGGCGTGGCACCGCCCTCGGCGAGCCGTTCCTCGACGGCCGCACGATGGTCATCGCCGGCAGCAACGCCACTGCCAAGCTGGTTGTCTACCCCATCTCGCGCCGCGCCGAGCGCCGCGGCGAGGCGCTGCTGAACTGGGTCGCCGAGGTCCGCGTCGGCACCCCGGGCCCGGTGGAGGGCGCCGCCTGGAACCGCACCGGGCGTCTCGACGACGTCCTTGCGCACTTCGCCGACTGGCGGCTCGAGCGTCTCGGCCTGGACGTACCCGCCCTGCTGGCCGCCACCGGCGAGATCCTCGAGTACCCCATGGCCGACCGGGACCCGCTGGAGCAGTGGGGCGCCGGACGCGTCACCCTGCTCGGTGACGCAGCCCATCCCATGTACCCGATCGGCTCCAACGGCGGCTCGCAGGCAATCCTCGACGCCCGGGCGCTGGCGCGCTGCCTCTCCGCGGCCCATTCGGTCCCGGCGGGCCTGCGCGCGTACGAGCAGCAGCGCACCGCCCCGGTGAACGCCCTGGTCACGGCAATGCGTGAGATGCCTGCCGATCGCCTGCTGCGGGCCGTGGCCGAGCGCGCCCCGGACGGCTTCGAGCGGGTGGAGGACGTGCTGACCGCGGAGGAACTGGCCTCGATCGACGCGGCCTACCGCAGGACGTCGGCGCCGCGGTGAGCGCCGCGGTGCCAACGCGGTGGTGGCCGCGGCCGGCCGCGGCGTGATCACCGCTGTGCCGCCCACCTCGAACACTTCTCGTGCCCACCCGCTCCAGGTGGTGCTCCCGGCAGCCGAGTGCGGTCCGGCCACGGATCCACGGCGCAGTGCGAGCAGGTCCGCGCGACGGCGTGGGAGCGCCTTCGCTCGACGCACCGGCTCGGTGCCGCGGCAGCGCATGGCCGGCGTCGACGCGCCGCTGCGGCGTCAGCCGGCTCTCGGAACGCCATGGGGGCGGGCGCCCCCATGGCGCCCGCCCCCTCGGACTGCTGTCTCAGCCGCGCAGCTCCGCCGCCACCAGCTCCGCGATCTGCACCGCGTTCAGCGCCGCGCCCTTGCGCAGGTTGTCGTTGGACAGGAAGAGCGCGAGGCCGTTCTCGACGGTCTCGTCCACGCGGATACGGCCCACGTACGACGCGTCCTTGCCCGCCGCCTGGAGCGGGGTCGGGATCTCGGAGAGCTCGACGCCCTGCGCGTCCTTCAGCAGCTCGTAGGCGCGCTCCACGGAGATCGGACGCGAGAAGCGGGCGTTGACCTGGAGCGAGTGGCCGGAGAAGACCGGGACGCGGACGCAGGTGCCGGACACCTTGAGGTCCGGGATCTCCAGGATCTTGCGGGACTCGTTGCGGAGCTTCTGCTCCTCGTCGGTCTCGTGGGAGCCGTCGTCGACGATCGAGCCGGCCAGCGGCAGGACGTTGAAGGCGATGGGGCGCCGGTACACGCCGGGCTCGGGGTAGGCGATGGCCTCGCCGTCGTGGGTGAGCTCGGTGGCGCGCGGGGCGACGGCCTTGACCTGGTCGTCGAGCTCGGCGACGCCCGCGAGGCCCGAGCCCGACACGGCCTGGTACGTGGTGGCGACCATGGCGGTCAGCCCCGCCTCCTGGTGCAGCGGCTTGAGCACCGGCATCGCGGCCATCGTCGTGCAGTTCGGGTTGGCGATGATGCCCTTGGGGCGGTCCTTGATCGCGTGCGGGTTCACCTCGGAGACGACGAGCGGGACCTCGGGGTCGCGGCGCCAGGCGGAGGAGTTGTCGATCACGACGGCACCCTGTGCGGCGACCTTCTCGGCGAGCGCCCTGGAGGTCGCGCCACCGGCGGAGAAGATGGCGATGTCGAGGCCGGAGTAGTCGGCGGTGGACGCGTCCTCGACCGTCACACCGTCGAGGACGGTACCGGCGGACCGGGCCGAGGCGAACAGCCTCAGCTCGTCGACCGGGAACTTCCGCTCGGTGAGGATCCTGCGCATGACCGTGCCGACCTGACCGGTGGCTCCGACGATTCCGACCCTCACGACGACTCCTTCGTGCTGATTCGTACAGTTCTGCTGGCCTGGGTGCTGCTCCATGATGCGTATGTCCCCGGCGGTCTTGTCCAATCCATTGCCCGAAGTGCGAGACGAGCCGAACGTTTCGCCTCCCTCCCGCGTCACAGGTGGCAGCAAGCGGGAGGGAGGCGCGGGTGGCGCTGTGGAGGAGACCCCGGGGAACGGGGGAGGACCCGTTGGACGCAGCGCTCGTGGACCGGGTGCGCGCGATCCTCGCGCTGGGCGGTATGGCGCACGCGGACCTGCCGGACGGGGTGCAGCAGGTACGGCTCAAGGTGATGGAGGCCCGGGCGAAGGAAGGCGGCGCCCCGCGGGACACCGCCGCCTGGTGCGCCGTCGTCGCCTCGAACGTCGCCGCCGACTGGCACCGGGCGCGGCGCAGGAGGGAGCGGCTCGACGAGCGGCTGATCGCGCTGAGGCCGTGGGAGACGGTGCAGCGGGGCGGCGAGGAGGCCAGCGCGCTGGCGCTGACGGTGGCCGAGGGGCTCGAGGCGCTGCCGCTGGAGCAGCGCCAGGTGGTGGTCCTGCGCTTCTACGCGGACCTGCCCCTGGCCCGGATCGCCGAAGCCCTGGAGATCCCCGAGGGAACGGTCAAGAGCCGGCTGCACACCGCCATGCGCGTGATGCGGAAGCGGCTGCGGGCCGAGGAGGTGGTGTGACGGTGGACAGGCACGGCATGGATCCGGTGGCACTCGCGATGATCGGTGAGCCGGTGCCGGCGGATGCGGAGCGCGATCCGCAGGTCGCGGCGGCGGCGGCCGACGCGGCGCTGCTGCGTGAGCAGCTCAGGTTCATCGGGGACCACCTCGCGCGGGAGCCCGCCGCACGCGCGGCGCAGAGGCCGGCGCGCGGGCGGCGCAGGCTCGTCATGGCCCTCGCGGCGTCGGTGGCCACGGCAGCGGTCGGCCTCGCAGGGGCGTACCTCGGCGCGCACAACGGCACGGGAGCCGGTGGAGCCGGCGCCTTCGCCGAGGACTCGGCGAAGCTCACACCGGAGGGCCAGGTCGCCTGTGCCGCGTACATCGTGGAGGGCACGGTGGCGCAGGTCAAGGCGCTGGGCGGCGGGAGGGGACTGCGGGTCGACCTGGTCGTGGAGCGCTCGTACACACCGCAGTACCGCGCGCGGCGGGACATCACCTTCACCGCGTCCGGTGACGGCGAGGACGGGTACTTCCGGAGCGGCGTGCGCATGCTCGTCATGGTCTCCCGGTTCCCGGGCGAGGACCCGATCACCTTCCGGGAGGGTGACGCCGCCCCGCTGCCGCCCGTGGGGGACGACGTGGGCCCCGTGCGCGACCGCCTCGACTACGGCCGCAAGTGGGTACAGAAGGCGCTGCCCGGCGCGCGCGGTGTCGAGTGCCGGGACCGTGGCTAGGCAGGCAGAAAAGCTGAGCAGGCAACGGCGAAGGGCGGGCGCCCACTTCGGGCGCCCGCCCCCTCGTGCCGTTCACACCGTTACGGCGTGACCTTCTCGATCACCACGCTGCCGGTGCCCGCGGCGGTGCCGCGCGCGTTCTGCAGCTGCACCTCGCCGAAGAACTGCCGGCCGGCCGGTGCCTCGCTCGCCACCATGACCTCGGCGGCGACCTCCGCCGTCGCGCCGCCCGGGAGCTTCACCGGGGTGGCGTCGACCTTGACCGAGCCGAGCGCTGCCGAGAAGTACACGTCGCGGTAGTCG
Organism: Streptomyces sp. NBC_00390; assembly: GCF_036057275.1. NCBI lineage: Bacteria > Bacillati > Actinomycetota > Actinomycetes > Kitasatosporales > Streptomycetaceae > Streptomyces > Streptomyces sp. NBC_00390. Next base: position 5,589,345 of record NZ_CP107945.1, read on the forward strand.
AATGCCGTGGTCCCGGCCGGGACCGAGTAGCCCTCGACGACGACGGTGTACGTGCCCGCGGCCGGCTTCACCAGGCTGACGGCCTCCTCGGAGTCACCGTCGGCGGCCTGGCCGACCACGGCCCCGCCCTTGATGACGTAGAGGTCGAGGTCCGCGCCGTTGTCGGCCGGGGAGCCGATGGCCACGTCGAGCCGCTCGACGCCCTCGCCGATGGTGACGGTCCGCACCTGCTGGTCGCCCTCACCGATGGTCGGACGCTCCACCTTCGCGGAGCCGAGTGAACCGCCCACCAGCTTGCCGTCGATGGCGGCGAAGCCGTTGGAGACGTTCCACTTCACCGGCGCCGGGGTGCCGATCTTCGCCTCGGGCAGCGTCTTCACGGCCGGGTCGAAGTCCGCGCCGAGCACCGTCACATCGAGCTTGTACGGGTTGTCCAGCAGCGGCGACGTACGCCGCGACTCGACCTCGATCTCCCAGACACCGGGCAGCGGTTCGGCGTACGAACGCACGTCCGGGCGGCAGGTGTTGGCCGGGTTGTCGTAGTTCGGGTAGCAGAAGGTCGTCGAGTTCTCGTCGACCGGCAGACCGTACGGGTGGATCGAGATGAACCGGGTCTGGCTGCCCGCGCTCAGTCCGCCGAGGGCGACCTCGAGGTTCTTGGCGCCCGCCGGCACGTTGACGAAGTACGACTTCGAGCTGTTGCGCTGGACCGAGCCGCTCGCCGAGAGGGAGTAGCCGGGCTTCGCCAGCTCGCCCGCGACCACGACCGTGGCGAGGATCTGCTTGTCGACGCCCTCGGTGTCCTCGTCGTCGGCCTCGAGGATCGCACTGTGCACACCGGCGGAGCCGGGGCGTGCCTGGACCTTGACGGTGACCGGCTGGTTCAGCGGCAGGTCGACCTCGTCGTCACCGAGCAGCCGGAAGGTGCCGTCGTTGTTCTTCCAGTCGAGCTCGTGCTCGATGGGACGGTCCGGACCGGTGGTGCGTGTGATCGTGACGTCGTACGTCTTCTTCTGACCCGCCTTCAGGCCGCCCTCGCGGTCGTAGAGACCGGTGCCGAAGCCCGGCTCCTTGAGCGCGAAGTCGATCGAGGTGTCGACGGGGGCCTTGACCTTGTACTCGTGGGCGGTCGCACCGTCCTTGACGGCCTCCCAGGCCTCCACGATGTCGATCAGGCCGGCGCCCTGCTCGTGCGCCTGGACACCGCTGATCTTCCGCGCGGTGCTGGTCAGCGCGGTGCGCAGATCGGCCGGGTTCAGCTCGATCTTCCGCTGCTTGGCCGCGGAGAGCAGCAGCGCGCTCGCACCGGCGACCTGCGGCGAGGACATCGACGTGCCCTGCAGCATGGAGTAGCCGGCCGGGAGCGCGTAGCCCGCCTCCTTGACCGGGCCGCCGGGCGACCAGGTCTGGGTGGTGTTGACGGCCGCGCCGGGACCGGTGATGGTCGGCGTGAAGCCGCCGTCCTCGCGCGGGCCGCGGGAGGAGAAGGGCAGCATCGCGTACGGCTTGGCCACCGTGGAGCCGTAGTTGGAGGCCCAGGTCTGCCGGGAGATCGAGGCGCCGACGGAGATGACCTTGTCCGCCAGCCCGGGGTCACCGATGGTGTTGGTGCCCGGGCCCTCGTTGCCCGCCGAGATGACCAGCTGGACGCCGTGGGTGTCGATCAGCCGGGTGTAGAGCTCGGCGCGGGCGTTGTTGCCGTCGTTGAGGGGCGGCAGTCCGCCGATCGACATGTTGACGATGTCGACACCGCGGTTGGTGACGAGGTCGATCATGCCCTCGGTGAGCGCGATGTTGGTGCAGCCGCCGCTCCAGGTGCAGGCGCGGGACGAGACCAGCTTGGCGCCAGGCGCGGCACCGTTCATCCGGCCGCCGAAGAGGCTGTTGGCGGCGGTGATACCGGCGACGTGCGTGCCGTGAGAGCCCTCGATGACGCCGATGTTGACGAAGTCGGACTTCGTGCCGGCCGCGTCGACCACCACGTCCTTGCGGATCTCGATGACGAACGGGATGCGCTCGACGACCTCGGTGGCCGGGTTGTCGGTACCGAAGTAGCCGATCTGGAAGCCGTCCTTGTACGGCTTCATCGCCACGTCGTCGCCGAAGTCGCCGTTGTTGTTCAGGTCGACCCGGGCGGTGCCGGCGGCCGCGTCGTAGAGGACGCCCCACACGTCGGTGGTGTCACCGTCGCGGTTGAGGTCGCCCGCCATGTCGCCGCCCTTGGTGGCGGCTTCCTCGAACTTGCGGTACTTGAACGAGCCGGCCGGGGCGGTCCAGGTGCGGCCGTCCGCGGTGAACGTCGGGCCGGTGACCTCGACGTTCATCTGGCGCCAGGTGCCGTCGCCGTCGGCGACCGGGTCGGTCGCGGTGACCCAGTCGACGATCTTGCGCTCGCCGGTGGTGGTCTTCTGCAGTGCGGGGTGACCCAGGTCGACACCGGAGTCGAGGATGCCGATGGTCACGCCGCGGCCGTCGGCCTTGGGGTGGTCCTCGACGAACTCCACCGCGCCCGTCTCGAAGGACGGGTTGTACGGGTTCTTCGCGGGCGTGCGCTTGCCCGGCGCCGGGTAGCTTCCGGCCGTGGCGCCCGAGGTGCGGGAGCCATTGGGCGAGGTGGCGATCCCGGCCGTGCCGGGCGAGGTGCCCAGGCCGTCCGGGGTCGGGTCGTCCAGCTTGATCTCGTGCTTGAGGTCGATCCCGTGCACGGAGGACAGCTTCTGGGCTGCCTTGAGTGCGGCGTCCGCCTTGGCGGTCGGCAGGGTGGCCCGTACGTAACCGAGCTTGTCGTCCGTCTTGCCGACCGTGGCGCCGGGCACCGCGTCGAGCTGGTCCGAGACCTGCTCGGTCGCGCCGGGCGCGGTGGCGACCATCACGGTGACGCTCTTCTGGCCCTTGGCCTCGGCCTGGGCGAGCAGATCGGCGTCGGCCGTACCGAGCTTGTCGGTGGAAGCCTTGACGGGGGCGGAGCCTGCCGGGTCGTCGGCGGCACCCGCCGAGAACGCCGGTGCGGCGCCGGTGGCGACCAGCGCGGCCACGAGACCGGCTGCGGCTGCCACGCGTGCCGCGCGTCTCCGCCCTTTTATGGAGCTCTGGGACTCGGGGGTCATCAGCATCCCTGTTTGTGAAAGAAGAGGGTCCGGAATTCGGTGCCGGATGACCGCTCACCCTTTCGTAAATGACAGGGGTTTGTGGAGAGTTGCTGAAGGCGGGAAGCAGCCATGGCGCACATCCGCCACTGCGGAGTATGCGCCATGAGGATCAAACCGGGATGAAACGCCGCGCTGGAGGGGGCCGGACGGGGGCTGGTCCGTACCGGGGGCGGAACCGGACGGTCAGCTTTCGTGAGTCTGACGTAGTGCCGGGACGCCATGGGCGGTGGCATCAAGCCCGTCGCCGGCGATCCTCGGACTCCGGCCCACGAGACCGAACGGGTCTTCGCCGACAGCCCCGGGTACCCACCGGCACCGAGTACGGCGTCGAGGCGGCCATCAAGGCGGGAACCCCGGCTTCGTCCGGGTGCACTCGCCCGCCTTGTTCAGCCGGCCGACTACCGGGCCACGCGATGGTCCTGACCCTGGGGAACCCGGGGCAGGACCCGCGCGCCGGAATGCTGCTGCTCGACCGGAGCACGGGACCACGCTCCCGCTCACGGGTTCGGCCCGTACCGAGCACGGCGCCCGACGGAGACCGCACCGTCCGCTTCACGAAGGCTCAGGTGCGGCAGGCCGAAGGCGCTTCGCCGCCGCGCCGGTCGCAGCCCGAGTACTCGCCCGCGAACCCGCCTGTTTGACTAACCTCACGGGATGAACAAGGAGTTGAGGGTCGCGGCCTACGCGGTGTGCGTACAGAAGGAGCAGATACTGCTGGCACGCTTCGTGGCCCGCGACGGGACCAGGAAGTGGACACTGCCCGGCGGGGGCATGGACCACGGGGAGGACCCGCTGGACACCGTCGTCCGCGAGGTCGAGGAGGAGACCGGGTACACGGCGGAGATGACCGCGCTGCTCGGTCTGGACTCGATCCGCCGCCACTATGCGCGCCGGCTCGGGGCCGTCGCGGACTTCCAGGGGCTGCGGATCGTGTACGAGGGGCGGATCGCCGGCGGTTCGCTGCGCAGTGAGACGAACGGCTCGACGGACCTCGCCGCCTGGTTCCCGCTGGAGGCGTTGCCCTCTCTCGACCGGGTCGAGCTGGTCGACGTCGGGCTGGAGCTGTGGCGCTCCAGGCCCCCGGTCGGCCGCTCCGCTCAGCGCGGCAGCACCACCACATAGGCTGCCGGCTCGCGGTCCACGGCGGCCATCAGGGCCGTACGGACCACGACCGCCTGCTGATCCGGCGACTCCCGGAGCTTGCGCGGCGTGATGTGGACGACGGTGATGCCGAGCCGTTCCAGATGTTCCCGCTTGCGGACGGACGCCGACCACCTGGCGTCGTCGTCCTGCCGGGGCGCACGGGTGTCCAGTTCCACGGCGACGGCCTGCTCGGGCCAGTACGCGTCCACCCCGCCGAGATGAGGGCCGCCGGGCAGCCGCAGATCCACGTTCCACAAAGGCTCGGGGAGCCGGTTCCCGCGCACCACCTCGTACAGCCGCCCCTCGGACAGCGCCCGGCCCTCGGCGAGCAGCGAGTCGACCGCACCGACGACATGGGGGAGATCGAGGAGCCGCGTGTCGTTCAACTCCCTTACGAGTATCGCGGGTTCGCAGTGGCCGCCGCGCACGGCCTCGGTCAGCATCGCGCGCACGGCCTTGGCGTCGGTGAGCTGAGCGACGGCATCCGCTACGGCCCGCGCCACAGGTGCCACCGGCAGCCCGGTGATCTGCAGCGACGCCGGCAGCGCATGAGCCCGCACCAGCCGGACACACCCGGCCGACCGCAGCCGCCGGGTACGCGCCACGAGCACGTCGATGAACTCGAGCGACATCAGCGGCGTCGCGGTGGAGAAGCCGTACAGGGCGAGCGAGGCCATCCCGGTGATCATGGCCTCATCGGCATCCCGCCGCCCGGCGTACAGCAGCGCCCCGTGCAGCCGCTCCTGGCTGGTCGGCGTCCCGGGCCGCAGCAGATACACCCCGGGCAACATCAACTGCCAGGTCCCGCCGGCCCGGCACTGCTCGGCAATCCGCGCGGGGGTCACCCCGAGCGCCCGCAACTGCGATGTGGACATCACCCGCTGCTGCACCTCGGAGAGGTGGCTGAGGGGGAGGGGGGAGAGGGGAGTGTTGGACTGCGTCATGCCGGGGAGATGCCCACACCTCCGCAGACCGCTAACCGCTGTTACAAGCCCGTCGACATTCCGGTACAAGCCTGCCCTAAAGTGCAAGCGTTCGACTGCCGATCAGGATCGCTGGGCCGTATGGCTGACATGCGGGAACGGGGCGGACAGCGCCGGCCACGCCTCGTCGGCCCCGGCCGGCTTCTGCGGCGGGGGCGCGCGCCGTGCCCGCTGACGCCCCCGGATCCCATGGCTGCCGGGCAAGTTCAGCGGCATCGTCCTGCCCGGGATTCCCTGGCTCAGGGCCTTTCTCCCGGTTCTTGCCGGTCCCGCGGGCCCTGGCATGCCCCACGGACTTCGGCGTGGGAAGTACCCCAACCCCCACGGCCTTTCGGCGTGGGGAGGTATCCCGCTCCGTAGCCCGCGTGGGAGGCGTCCGCATCCCGTATCCGTTCGGGCGGGGGAGGCGTCCCAGCTGCGGACGCGGCCAACGGTCCGTCCTATCCGAAAGAAAGCAGAGCCCCAGCCCCGCCGGGGTCCGCTCCCGGTCCGTCGGGCGATGGCCCTGGGCGCCGCCCAGGGCCTCGCCGCAGTGGGCACCGCTTCCGCGTTCCGCTGCCGGATTCCGCCCGCGCGGCGCGCAGCAGCCGCCCGCGGAGGCAGGGGCCGGCACGGTGACGCGAAGCGGGGCCCCCGACACCGCAAGGCGGCAGCGGGAAGGGCGGGGACATCCCTGCCCTTCCCCACCGCTCAGCCCTCCGACGCCCCCGCGTCACACGCCTGCGCCCGCAGCGCCCTCGCCAGGTCGTCGCGGGATTCCAGGACCAGTCGGCGCAGTGCCGGAGCCGAGGACTCGTGGGTGCTCAGCCACTCGTCCGTCGCCGTCAGCGTCGACTCGTCGTCCTGGAGCGACGGGTACAGGCCCCGCACCACATCCATCGCGATCTGGATCGACCGCTTCGACCACACCCGCTCGATCGCCTCGAAGTACTTCGGTGTGAACGGCGCCAGCAGCTCCCGCTGCCCCGGCTGGACGAAGCCCGCGATCGTCGCCTCCACCAGCGCGTTGGACAGGGTGTCCGACTCCACGACCGCCGCCCACGCCTGTTCCTTGACCGCCGCCGACGGCCGCGCCGCCAGGCAGCGGACCTGGTGGCGCTTGCCCGATGCCGTGTCGTCACGGGCCAGTTCCGCCGAGATGACGGACTCGTCCGGCACCCCGTGCGCGGCCAGCGGTTCCAGGAACGCCCACCGCAGCTCCTGGTCGACGTCGAGGCCGTCGACCTTCGCCGTGCCCTCCAGCAGCCCGGTCAGCAGCTGGAAGTCCGCCTCGCTCCGGGCGACCGCCGCGAAGAACCGCGCCCATGTCAGCTGGTGCTGGCTCCCGGCATCGGCCAGCCGCAGCTCCCGCAGCGCTCCCTCGGCGAGCAGCCGCCCGCCCTCCTCACGCCACGCCGGAGCCGCGTAGTGGTCGAGCGCCGCCCGCGCCCACGCGTGCAGCATCTGCAGGACACCGATGTCCGACTCGCGGCCGGCGAACGTCAGCACCAGGTCGATGAAGTCCCGCGCCGGCATCAGCGCGTCCCGCGTCAGGTTCCACAGCGCCGACCAGCACAGTGCCCGCGCCAGCGGGTCCGTGATGTCGCCCAGGTGTGCCCGCAGCGCCTCCAGCGACCCCTCGTCGAAGCGGATCTTGCAGTACGTCAGGTCATCGTCGTTGACGAGAACCAGCTCCGGCCGCTCCGCACCGGCCAGTTCGGCCACCACCGTCCGCACCCCTGCGACATCGGCCTCGGCACGCGCGTACCGCACGAGCTCCGTGCCCTCGACCCGGTACAGGCCGACCGCCACCCTGTGCGGACGAAGCTCCGCCCCGTCCTGGACCACGGCGAGCTCGGTGATCCGGCCACCCGCGTCGTACGTGACCTGAGGCGTCAGCGAGTTGACCCCGGACGTCTGGAGCCATGACCGCGACCAGGCCTTCATGTCGCGCCCTGAGGTCTCCTCCAGCACCGACAGCAGATCGCCGAGCTGCGTGTTCCCGTAGGCGTGCCGCTTGAAGTAGCGCCGCGCTCCTTCCAGGAACGCGTCCCGCCCCGCGTACGCCACCAGCTGCTTGAGCACCGAAGCACCCTTGGCGTAGGTGATCCCGTCGAAGTTGAGCTTGGCGTCCTCCAGGTCACGGATGTCGGCCGTGACCGGGTGTGTGGACGGCAGCTGGTCGGCGCGGTAGGCCCACGCCTTGCGGTTGTTGGCGAAGGTCACCCACCCGTTGGTGAAACGCGTCGCCTCCACCATCGAGAACGACCCCATGAAGTCCGCGAAGGACTCCTTCAGCCACAGGTCGTCCCACCACTGCATGGTGACCAGGTCGCCGAACCACATGTGCGCCATCTCGTGCAGGATCACATTCGCCCGGCGCTCGTAGGAGGCCGTCGTGACCTTCCCGCGGAAGATGTACTCCTCGCGGAAGGTGACCATGCCCGGGTTCTCCATCGCTCCGAGGTTGTACTCGGGCACGAAGGCCTGGTCGTACTTCCCGAAGGGGTACGGGTAGTCGAAGTGGTCGTGGAAGAAGTCGAAGCCCTGCTTGGTGACGAGGAAGACGTCGTCCGCGTCGAAGTGCTTCGCCAGCCCCTTGCGGCACATCGCGCCGAGCGGAATCCGCAGCGTCGTCCCGTCCGCCAGCTCCCGCTCGTACAGGTCGGTCACATAGTGGTACGGACCTGCCACGACGCAGGTGATGTAGGTGGAGATCGGCCGGGTCGGGGCGAAACGCCACACGCCGTCCTCACCGCGCGTGCCCTCGCCGTTGCTCCACACCGTCCAGGCATCGGGCGCTGTCACCTCGAAGTGGAACGGCGCCTTGAGGTCCGGCTGTTCGAAGGTGGCGAAGACCCGGCGGGCGTCGGCCGGCTCGTACTGCGTGTACAGATAGACCTCTCCGTCCTCCGGGTCGACGAAGCGGTGCAGTCCCTCGCCGGTACGGCTGTACGCGCACTGCGCGTCCACCACCAGGACGTTCTCGGCGGCGAGGGAGTCCAGTGTGATCCTCGAGCCGTCGAAGGCCGTGGCGGGGTCCAGTTCCTCCCCGTTGAGTGTGATGCCGGTCACGGCGGAGGCGATCAGATCCACGAACGTCGACGCGCCCGGTTCGGCGGCCCGGAACCGGATCGTCGTCACCGACCGGAAGGTGCGCGGCCCCGAGCCCTCTTCGGCCTCCCCGACCGCGGAACGCACGTCGAGGGCAACCTCGTACCCGTCGACGGACAGCAGCCCGGCCCGGGTACGGGCCTCGTCGCGGGACAGATTCTCACCGGGCACAAGCACTCCTTCGTGTCTCGTTCGAACAGAATTGATCCTCCCATGGGAATTGATCGGCCGGCCGGTGGCGTTGCCCGAGCGACGCAGGCACAACCTGGCGCCCATGTGAGGAGAGAGATGTCGCAGAACGGCAGGACCCCGGTCGACTTCTGGTTCGACCCGCTGTGCCCGTGGGCGTGGATGACCTCGCGCTGGATGCTCGAGGTCGAGAAGGTACGTGATGTCGAGGTCCGCTGGCATGTGATGAGCCTTGCCGTGCTGAACGAGGACAAGCTGGACGAGCTGCCGGAGACCTACCGCGAGATGCTCGCCACGAAGGCATGGGGCCCGGTCCGGGTCGTCACCGCCGCCCAGCAGGAGCACGGCGACGAGGTGCTCGGCAAGCTCTACACCGCGCTCGGCACCCGCTTCCACAACGAGGGCCAGGGCCCTGTCCGGGACGCGGTGGTCGCGGCCCTGGAGGACATCGGTCTGCCCGTCTCCCTGGCGGACTACGCGGACAAGGACACTTACGACGCCCAACTGCGCGCCTCTCACAAGGAGGGCATCGAGAAGGTCGGCCAGGAGGTCGGCACCCCGGTCATAGCGGTGCCCGGTGCGGACGGCGAGCAGATCGCCTTCTTCGGGCCGGTCGTCACCCCCGCCCCCAAGGGCGAGGATGCGGCCAAGCTCTGGGACGGCACGCTGTTGGTGGCGTCGATCCCGGGCTTCTACGAGATCAAGCGCACCCGCACACAGGGGCCCATCTTCGACTGATCGGCCCGGAGGCACAGAAGGACCCCCCGCGAGTCGTTCCCCCAGAGCTGCGCCTGGGGGTGCCCCCACGCGGGGGTCCTTCCTCTTTCCGCCTGCCCGGTGAAGGCTGAGAAGACGATCACGAGCAGGACGACTGTGCCCCGGTCAGGGGGCGATCAGCGGCGTGCGCTCCTTGGCCTGCTCGTACCGCTTCGCCACGTCCTGCCAGTTCACGACCTGCCACATCGCGTCGATGAAGTCGACCTTCTGGTTCTTGTACTGCAGATAGAAGGCGTGCTCCCAGGCGTCGAAGACCAGGACCGGGACGGTGCCCTGGCCGACATTGCCCTGGTGGTCGTAGACCTGCTCGACGATGAGCCGGCCGCTCACCGGCTCGTACGCGAGCACGCCCCAGCCCGAACCCTGTGTGGTGGCCGAGGCCTTGGTCATCTGGGACTTGAACTTGGCGAAGGAGCCGAAGGACTCGGCGATCGCGTCCGCGAGCTCGCCGACGCCGTCCTTCTCCAGCGGCTCGCCGCCGCCGTCGCCCGTCATGTTGTGCCAGTAGATCGAGTGCAGGATGTGGCCGGAGAGATGGAACGCGAGGTTCTTCTCCAGACCGTTGATCGCAGCCCACGCCTCCTTGTCGCGTGCCTCCGCGAGCTGTTCAAGGGTGTCGTTCGCGCCCTTCACGTACGCCGCGTGGTGCTTGTCGTGATGGAGCTCGACGATCTGCGGACTGATGACCGGCTCGAGCGCCGCGTAGTCGTACGGGAGTTCAGGAAGCGTGTAAGTGGCCATGATCCGGTCCCTCCGGGTGCTGCTTATTGCACATCTTATGCAACTGCACACTAGCAGCGGCAAAGGCCCGCGATGATCAGGTGCCGGCCCCGGTCCACGGCGCGCCGCCTCCTGGGGCCCTGAACGCGCAGGACCCCCGGGCCGGGGCGGCCCAGGGGTCCTGCGCGGGGCAGCGGTCAGCTGCCGTGGCTCACTCGGCGGCACGCTCCTCAGCCGCCTCGGCGGAGGGCGCGGCCGACCCCCGGACCTTCTGCACGACGAAGCCCGCGACGGCCAGCACCACGGTCATCACACCGGTCGCGAGCAGCTGGTCGCGGGTGTCGGGCTCACGGAGCATGAGGACGAAGATTCCGGCCATGCCCGCGATGGCGACCCAGGTCAGCACCGGGTACAGCCACATACGGACGACAAGCTTCTCCGGGCCCTCGCGCTCCAGGCGGCGACGCAGCAGCAGCTGGGAGACGGCCACGAACAGCCAGACGACCAGGATCACCGCGCCGATCATGTTCAGCAGCCAGGGGAAGACGTCGTCCGGACGCCAGTAGCTGAGCAGCACGCACAGGAAGCCGAAGACCGAGGAGACGAGGACGGCGATCCGCGGCACACCGCCCGAGATCTTCCCGATCGCCCTCGGTCCCTGCCCGCGGGCGACCAGGGAGTACGCCATACGGGAGGCGCCGTAGATGTTGGCGTTCATCGCCGAGAGCAGTGCGACCAGCACCACGACCTGCATCACGATGCCCGCGCCCGGAATGTCGAGATGGTTCAGCGCGGTGACGTACGGACCCTTGTCGGGGTCGGCGACATCCGGGTCGTTCCACGGCACCAGCGTGACGATGACCGCCATCGAGCCGATGTAGAAGAGCGCGATGCGCCACATCGCCGTCCGCACGGCCTTGGCGACACCCTGGACGGGGTGCTCGGACTCGGCGGCCGCGATGGTGACCGTTTCCAGGCCGCCATAGGCGAACACGGACGCGAGCAGACCGATGACCAGCCCCTCGGAGCCGTTCGGCAGGAAGCCGCCGTCGCCGGTGAGGTTGGTGGTGCCGGGGGCCTCGGTGCCGGGCAGCAGGCCGGCGATCGCGAGGCCGCCGAGGATCAGGAACAGCGTGATGGCGCCCACCTTGAGGGCCGCGAACCAGAACTCGAACTCGCCGAAGTTCTTCACCGCGGCCAGGTTCGTACCGCAGAACACCAGCATGAACAGTGCGACCCAGGCCCACTCGGGCGTCCCCGGCAGCCAGCCGCTGACGATCTTCGCAGCGCCGATGCCCTCGAGGCCCACGGCGACGGACAGCAGCACCCAGAAAGACCAGCCGGCCGTGAAGCCCGCCCACGGCCCGATGGCCCGCTCGGCATGCACCGAGAAGGAGCCGGACGCCGGGTTCGCCGCCGACATCTCGCCCAGCATGCGCATCACGAGCATGACGAGCAGACCGGACACGGTGTAGGCGAGGACGATGCCGGGTCCGGCGGCGGCGATACCCGCACCGGAGCCGACGAACAGGCCGGCCCCGATCACACCGCCGAGGGCGATCATCGACAGATGGCGTTGCTTGAGTCCGTGCGTGAGCGGCGTGCCGGCCTTGCGGTCGACGGGCGCGGGCGCGGAGGTTTGTGACATGGACGTGCCCTGTTCATTGGCTGAGACGGGGGGAGCGGACGCCAGTGTGGGCACGAGTTCCGTTCACGCGGAATGCGCGTCCGCTATACGGGCACGATGCTCACACAAGGTCAACACGCAGGTACGGCACGCCCGTCGGTCAGCCGTGCCGCTCCCGCGTCTCGCGCACGGCCGAGACCAGCAGCACCACGGCCGTCGCACCGGCCGACCACAGCACCTGCGGACGGGCCGCTTCATCGGTCAGCATCAGCACCAGCACCCCGGCCATGGCGGCCAGCGTCACCCAGGTCAGCCACGGGTACCCCCACATTCGCAGAGTGAGCATTCCGGGGGCCTCGCGCTCGATACGGCGGCGCAGCCGCAGTTGCGAGACGGCGACCAGCGCCCACACGAACAGCAGGACCGCGCCGACCGAGTTGAGCATGTAGAGAAAGACGGAATCCGGCCACTTCAGATTCAGCAGTACGGAGACGAAGCCGAAGGCGACCGAGGCGAGGACCGCCCGGCGTGGCACGCCGCCCGCGCTCACCTTGAGCAGTCCCCGCGGCGCCTCGCCGCGCTCGGCGAGCGAGAACACCATGCGGGAGGAGCCGTACAGCGTGGCGTTCAGCGCGGACAGCAGAGCCACGAAGACGACGATCTCCATGATCTGCCCGGCGTGCGGCACCCCGATCTCGTCCAGTACGGCGACGAAGGGGCTCAGCCCGGCCCGCTGTGCGGTCCACGGCAGCAGCGTCACGATGAGCAGCATCGAGCCGACATAGAAGAAGAGGATGCGGACGACCGCACTGCGTACGGCCCGGGCGACCGCGCGGCCCGGGTCGTCGGTCTCCGCGGCGGCGATCGTGACGACCTCCAGGCCGCCGAAGGCGAAGATGACCGTGAGCACGCCGGAGACGACGCCGTCCCAGCCGTTCGGCAGAAAGCCGCCGTCCCCGGTGAGATGGGTGAATCCGACCGGGTCGGTGTCCGGCAGCAGCCCGAGGACGGCGAGTGTGCCGAGGCCCAGGAACAGCACGATCGCGACGACCTTGAGGGCGGCGAACCAGAATTCGAACTCGCCGAAGTTCTTCACTGCCGTCAGGTTGACGAGGGTGAAGACCAGCATGAAGACCAGCACCCAGCCCCACTGGGGGAGTGCCGGCGCCCAGCCGTGCGCGATCTGCGCTGCCGCGGTCGCCTCCACGGCCAGCACCACCACGGTGAGGAACCAGTAGAGCCAGCCGATCGAGAAGCCCGCCCAGCGGCCGAGTGCGCGCTCCGCATGCACCGAGAAGGAGCCGGAGGCCGGCATGGCCGCGGACATCTCGCCCAGCATCCGCATCACGAGCATCGCGATCGTGCCCGCGATCAGATACGAGAGCACGATGCCGGGCCCGGCAACGGCAACTCCCGCGCCCGAGCCGACGAACAGCCCGGCCCCGATCACGCCGCCGAGCCCCAGCATCGTCAGATGACGCTGCTTGAGCCCGTGTTCGAGGGGTTCGGCCTCGGCGGCCAGGGGCGTGGGCGGCGCATCGTGCATGACGTTCGGAACTCTCGGATCACTCGGGGGGAGTTATGGGGTCCCTACAGTCTCGCCCGGCTCTGCCCTGTGAGGCAAAACCGGGCATCATGCTCCCGACCTGAGTGATGAGTCTCACGTGATCGCAGGTGTGGAGACTTTCCTTTGTCCGAACTCCACCAACGCCCGAGGCTGTGCTTTGTGGACGGCTGATGGTGATCACGTGACGGAGCGTGGGCTACGGTCACCGTGTTCCGAACTGCCCTCACCCTGCGGAGTCCTGATGAGTACTGCTGCCGCCCCCCTCCGATCCGGTGGGGTTCACCTTGCCGCAGGCAAGGTGCCGGTCCTGGCGGACCTGCTGCCCGCCGCCCGCGCCCGGTACGCCGTGGACGCCGCACTGGTGGCCGGCGGCGCGGCGCTCACCGGCATCGCCGCCCAGATTGCCGTTCCGGTCCCCGGCTCGCCGGTCCCGGTCTCCGGCCAGACGTTCGCCGCCCTGCTGGTGGGGACCGCACTCGGCGCCCGCCGGGGCTTCCTCTCGCTCGGCCTGTACGCGGTCGCCGGCGCGGCGGGCATGCCGTGGTTCGCGCAGGGCACGTCGGGCTACGGGATGCCGTCCTTCGGCTACATCCTCGGCATGCTGCTCGCCGCCACCGTCGTCGGCGCCCTGGCCCGCCGCGGCGCCGACCGCTCGGTCCTGCGCACCGCGGGCGCGATGGCCGTCGGCTCCGTGATCATCTACGCGGTCGGTGTCCCGTACCTGGCCCTCGCCACCGGGATGTCGCTGTCCGCCGCGATCTCCGCGGGCCTGGTGCCGTTCCTCATCGGTGACGCGCTCAAGGCCGCGCTGGCGATGGGCGCGCTGCCGACCGCCTGGAAGCTGGTCGGCCGCCGCGGCTGAGGCGCCTCGCACCTGCGCCGCGTGTACATACGCCGCAGCCCCGGCCCGCACGAAGCGGACCGGGGCTGCGGCGTTGATGTACGGGCTGCGGGTCAGCCGGCGGTGACCGACGACTTCGACTTCCGCACGCGGTCGAGCACCACGCCGATGGTCACCACGATCGCGGCGACCAGCATCGACAGCAGCACGACCTCGCGGTTGGCGTCGTCGAAGAGCATGTAGCCCAGCACGAAGGTGATCATCGCGGCGGTCGCCCAGGTCAGGTACGGGAAGAGCCACATCTTCACGGTCACCTTCTCCGGCGCCTCGCGCAGCAGGATCCCGCGCATCCGCAGCTGGGTGAAGCAGATCACCAGCCAGACGAACAGCGCGACCGCACCCGACGAGTTCAGCAGGAACAGGAAGACCGTGTCCTTGTACGCGTAGTTGGCCCAGACGGCGGCGAAGCCGAAGACCACGGAGCCCAGGATCGCCCACGTCGGCACGCCCTTGGCGTTGACCTTGGCGAACGCCTTCGGCGCGTCGCCGCGCTCGCCCAGCGAGAAGGCCATGCGGGAGGCCGTGTACAGGCCCGAGTTGAGGCAGGACAGAACGGCCGTCAGCACGATGACGTTCATGATCTGGCCGGCGTGCGGGATACCGATGGAGTCCAGGGCCGCGACGTAGGAGCCCTTCTCCACGATCGACGCGTCGTTCCACGGCAGCAGGGTCAGGACGACGAAGATCGAGCCCAGGTAGAAGACGGCGATCCGCCAGATCACGCTGTTGGTGGCCTTGGTGACCGCGCGCCGCGGGTCCTCGGACTCACCGGCGGCCAGCGTGACGATCTCGCTGCCCATGAAGGAGAAGACCACCATCAGCACGCCGGTGAGGATGGCGCCCGCGCCGTTCGGCAGGAATCCGCCGGCGTCGGTGAGATGGGCGAAGCCCGCGCCCGGGTTGTCGGAGCCCGGCAGGACACCGAAGACGGCCAGCAGGCCGATGATCACGAAGGCGCCGATCGCGACGACCTTGATGCCCGCGAACCAGAACTCGAACTCGCCGTACGACGAGACCGACGCCAGGTTGGTGACGGTCAGCACGACCATGACGATCAGGGCCCAGGCCCACTGCGGCACCGCCGGCATCCAGCCCTCAAGGATCACCGCACCGGCCGTGGCCTCCACGGCCAGCACGACGACCCAGAAGAACCAGTACAGCCAGCCGATGGAGAAGCCCGCCCAGCGGCCGAGCGCGCGGTCGGCGTACGCCGAGAAGGAGCCGGAGTTGGGGCTGGCGGCGGCCATCTCGCCCAGCATCCGCATCACGAACACGACGAGCACGCCGACGAGCGCGTAGGACACCAGGATGGCGGGGCCGGCCTTGGCGATGCCGCCGGAGGAGCCGACGAACAGGCCGGCGCCGATCACACCGCCGATGGCGATCATGGACAGGTGGCGGTTCTTGAGACCGGCCTGGAGACCATCGGAGGACTGCGGATTACCGGCGTTTCCGGTCTGCCCGCCTTCCTTTGTGAGGGTCGTCTGCGAGCTCATGGACGATTCCTTAGGTTCGAGAACACTCGGGTTACGAGCCCAGGCATTGAAACCCGGTACTCATCGGTACGGAAGGTCCAACTCCGGATCGTGACTCTCCCCACAGTCACGACCTCGCCCGGCCACCCCCCCCCGGGAGGACCAAGGTCCCGACCCCGCTGACCGCTACCCCCGCTTCCGCATGCCACACTCGGACCATGCGCGTGTACCTCGGCTCCGACCATGCCGGTTTCGAACTCAAGAACCACCTCGTCGAGTGGCTCACGGCCCACGGCCACGAGCCGGTCGACTGCGGCCCCCACATCTACGACGCCCAGGACGACTACCCGCCGTTCTGCCTGCGTGCCGCGGAGCGGACGGCCGCCGACGAAGGCAGCCTCGGCATCGTGATCGGCGGCTCCGGCAACGGCGAGCAGATCGCGGCGAACAAGGTCAAGGGCGTGCGCGCCGCGCTCGCCTGGAGCGAGCAGACCGCGGCCCTCGGCCGCGAGCACAACAACGCGAACGTCGTTGCCATCGGCGGCCGGATGCACTCGGTGGACGAGTCGACCAAGTTCGTCGAGATCTTCCTGAACACGCCCTACTCGGGTGAGGAGCGTCACACCCGCCGCATCGAGATGCTCTCCGCGTACGAGGCCACCGGCGAGCTCCCGCCGATCCCGGCCCACCACCCGCAGCAGGGCTGACCCGAACGCCGCAGGCGGGCCGGTTCGCCGGCCCGCCCCGCGCGGCGGGGTGCCCGCCCCCGTGCCATGACGCCGCGCCGCGTGGCGGTGTCAGGCCGAGGCCCAGGACAGCCGTCGCCGCGCGCGGGATCCGGACGTCCCCGCCGTGGGCGAAGCCCCGTGGCCCGCCCTGCGCCTGAGGTCGGGGGCGAGAGCCGCCGAACGACCACAGGAGACCGCCGTGCCCGAAGGGCATACGATCCACCGCCTCGCGGAGGACCATCTCCACCGCTTCGCGGGACGGAGCGTCCGGGTCAGCAGCCCCCAGGGCAAGTTCTCGGACAGTGCCGCCCTCCTCGACGGGCGTGTGCTCGACGGTGCCGACGCGCACGGCAAGCACCTCTTCCTCGGTTTCCAGGACACGGGCTGGGTGCACATCCACCTCGGCCTGTTCGGCAAGCTCGGCTTCGGCACGACGCCCGCCCCGCCGCCCACCGACACCGTCCGGCTCCGTCTCCTCGACGAGAGCCACTACGCGGACCTGCGCGGCCCCACCACCTGTGCCCTCGTCACCGACGGGGAGAAGCAGGCGATACACGACCGGCTCGGCCCCGACCCGCTGCGGCCGCACGACATCCCCGACCGTGCCTGGGCCCGGATCTCCCGCTCCCGCACGACCATTGCGGCGCTGCTCATGGACCAGAAGATCATCGCGGGTGTCGGGAACGTCTACCGCGCCGAAGTCCTCTTCCGGCACGGCATCGACCCTTACCGGGCCGGCCAGGACCTCACACGGCGTCAGTGGGACGCGATCTGGACGGACCTGGCCGAACTGATGCGCGAGGGTGTACGCAACAATCGCATCGACACGGTCCGGCCGGAACACACCCCCGAAGCGACGGGGCGGCCGCCCCGCGCCGACGACCACGGCGGAGAGGTCTACGTCTACCGACGGGCCCATCTGCCGTGCCACATCTGTGGCGGCGAGATCCGCACCGCCGATCTCGCCGCCCGCAATCTCTTCTGGTGCCCGGCCTGCCAGGCTGCCTGAAGTCCCGGTCGCCGCACGGCAACCGGGACACGTTCCCCTGGAATCCGTTTCCTAGAATCCGTGCGGCAGCCAGGGCGCGACATCGGAGCCGAACGCCATGGTCGCCTCCGCCAGCGCCCCGTCCCGCAGTTCCCGCACCCGCCCCGCGCCGGCGAGCGACGTCAGCGACACACCGCCCAGGTACGCCGCGCCCAACTCCCGTACGGACAGGGCCAGATCCGCGTTCCCGTCCGTGCGCTTGCAGGACGCGCCCTTGCTGTCACCGCTCAGCCGCCAACGCCCCTCGTTCCACGGGCAGAAGTCGTCCCGGACGTCGAACACCACATCGACCGGCGTCCGGTACGTGCGCGCCTCCAGCGCGGCCCCCAGTTCCACCAGCCGTACGTGCAGCGCGTCCCGCACCGTCGGCCCGCAACGCCGGATGTCCGTGACGAGGTGCAGCAGCGGGTCGTCCACGGGCCGGTTGCGGGACCGCACCGTCGAGGTCAGGTCGATCTCGCACACGAACCGCCACAGCGCCGCGTACGCCGCCGGGTCCAGCGCGTCGATGTGCCGCACCATGATCGAGCCGGCCGGTCCCGACCGGTCCCAGTGCGGCTTGTTGTGGAAGCGCACATAGCCCACGACCTCGCCGTCCCGCTCGGCCAGCACGCACTGCATCGGGGAGGCGCCCTCCCGGTCGCCAGGCGGGTCGAGCAGCGGCAGGCGCTCCCAGCCGGGACGGCGGGCGAGCATGCCGGGCCGGCTGCCGACCGTGCGCAGATACACCGCCTCGCACGCCTCGGCGCTCTCGGCCACCGGTGCGAACCGCAGCCGCACGTCGTCCGCGCCCGGCGGCGCGGCGATCCGCACCCGCGAGGAGTCGATCTCGAGCGACAGCTGGTGGGTCGCGATGCCGTAGCCGAACCGGCCGTAGATCTCCGGCTCGGACGCCGTCAGCACGGCGAGCGGCTCGCCCCAGCCGCGTACATCGTCCAGCTGACGGCGCATCATCGAGGTGAGCACCCCGCGCCGCCGGTGCGTGGCCGCCACGCTCACCATGGTCACCCCGGCAGCGGGCACGAACGCGCCGCCCGGGACCGACACCGCGAAGGTGAACGCCCCCGCGGTCCCCACGCACTCCTCGCCGTCCCACGCGCCGATCGAACGGTCGACCTCCGTCAACGCGTCCCACAGCTGGCGCTCCTGCCGGGTCTCGCCGACACCACCGAACGCGAGCTCCAGCTTCCCGTACCAGAGGTCCCACTCGGACCGCCGCAATACCCGCAGTTCAGTCGTCATGAGCCATCCCTACCAGGCGTACGCGACCCGTCGCGACCCGATTTGGAACGCAATGTCGCGGGGTCCCCCTGCACGCGGGGCGGGCGGGTGGATAGGGTCCACGGCAATGGCCCGCCGCTCTGCAGCAGACACGTTCACGGCCCGGATGCGCAAGAAGACGCACCGGGCCCGCATAGCCCTGCGCAAGTCCGGGGTCGACTACTTCCGGGGCGACGGCTCCGACTGGATCGCACTGGCCGGGCTGCTGCTGACCATCCCGGCGATCTCGTGGGGCACGGTCGCGGCGCCGGTGTGGTGCGCCCCCGCCGCCCTGGTGCTGCCGATCGTGGCCGGCGCCCTGCTGCTGCGGCCCGCGAGCCTGCTGGGCCTGTACGCGGCCGCAGCGGCCGCCCTGATCGTGGAGTCCATAGCGCTCGGCCCGTACACCGAAGGACCGGCCCGGGTCACCCCGGGAACCGTCCTGGTGGTCGCGGCCTGCGGCTTCTTCGGACTGCTCATCGCGCAGTTCCGCGCCCGGGTCGGGGTGCCCTGGCGGCGCGGCGGCACCATGCTCTTCGACCTGCGCGAACGCATCCGGGTGCAGAGCGCTCTGCCCCGGCTGCCGCTGGGCTGGCACCGTGAGATGGCGTTGCGCCCGGCCGGCGGCCAGTCCTTCTCCGGCGACTTCGTGGTCGCGGCCCGCACCAACGGCGGCCGCACCCTCGAGGTCGTCCTCACGGACGTCTCCGGCAAGGGCATGGACGCCGCCTCCCGCGCCCTGCTGCTGTCCGGAGCCTTCGGCGGGCTGCTCGGCTCCCTGCCGCCGCACGGCTTCCTGCCCGCGGCCAACGGCTATCTGCTGCGCCAGGACTGGGACGAGGGCTTCGCCACCTCCATCCATCTGGTCCTCGACCTGGACTCCGGCGACTACGAACTGTTCTCCGCGGGCCATCTGCCCGCCCTCCAGCTCCACGCGGGCAGCGGGCGCTGGGAGGAGCAGGGCGCCGACGGCCCCCTGCTCGGCATCTACGACGGAGCACAGTTCGACCCGATCAAGGGCACGCTGCGCGCCGGGGACGTGCTGATGCTGTTCACGGACGGCTTGGTGGAGGCCTCGGGCCGGGACATCGGCGAGGGCATCGACCGCCTCACCGGCGAGGCGGACCGCTATGTGGCGTCGGGCTTCGAGGGCGCCGCCTGGCATCTGATCGAGGCGGTCGCCAAGGACGTCAACGACGACCGGGCCCTGCTGCTGCTGCGCCGCCAGAGCTGACAGCAGGGTTTGTCACGGATCGGGTGAAGCGGCCCGTACAGTCGTGCCATGGCGCAGCAGAACCTGACCCTGGCCGAGATCGAGGCGATCGCCCGCGAGGCCCACACGGGCCAGAAGGACAAGTCGGGGCGTCCCTACACCGAGCATCTGGCGGCCGTGGCGAACGGGGTGCGCGCACGGGGCGGCAGCGAGGAGCAGATCGCCGCCGGCTGGCTGCACGACGCCATCGAGGACGACGCCCTGAGCCAGGAGTGGCTGGAACGGGCCGCGCTGCCGCAGTCCGTCAAGGACATGATCCTCGCGCTCAGCAAGCGCGAGGGCGAGGACCTGGCGTCCTACACGCGGCGCATCCTCGAGACCCCGGGGGCACTCCTCGTCAAGGAGGCCGACCTCGCCCACAACGCGAACCCGGCCCGGCTCGCGGCCCTGGACGAGGCGACCCGGGCCCGGCTCACCGAGAAGTACGCGAAGACCCGGGCCTTGCTCGGACTCACCGAGGGCCAGGAATGAGCGGGCTCAGCGCCGGGGCCCCAGCTCCGACGCGTCCCGCTTGAACGCCCACTTCATCTCCGGCTCGGTCACGCCCTTGAGCAGCTTCCGCACGGGGGGCGTGCACAGCAGGGTCACCGCGACCGCCGCGACCAGGGTCACCAGGATCTCGCCGCCCGGGGTGCTCAGCCACGGGTTCTCCTCGTAGAGGCCGGCGTACTGGGCGCCCCTGAGCAGGAACCCGTGCAGCAGATAGCCGCAGATGGTGCCGGCGCCCAGCACCGTGAACCATGTCCTGCGGCCCGGCACCCAGGCAAGGAAGCCGATCGTTGCCACCACCGCGCATCCGAAGAGCGCGAAGGTCATCACGCCGCCCGTCCACCACGGAACCCCGAGCTCCTGCACGGAGTCGGTGTGGTAGAACCACTTCACGTTCATCCGGGGAGCGGCCCAGTACGCGACCAGCACAGCGACCGCGAACATCGGCACCGCCAGCAGCCGCACCTCGCGGCGCCGCACCAGCTGGAAGTGCTCGGGCTTCAGGCACAGGCCCAGCACGAAGAACGGCAGGAACTGCAGCACCCGCTGGAGATTGAGATCGGCCCCGACACCCGGCGTGACCGACGCGAACGCGGCGATGGCCAGAGCGACGGGCACCGGCCACCGGATGAGCTTCCACAGGGGTGTGGTGAGGCGCCAGATGAACAGCGCGGCCAGGAACCACGTCAGGTAGTACGGGTCGAGCAGGGTGATCGGCTGGTCCGGATCGTCGTTCCCGTAGCGGTCGAAGAGCGAGTAGGCGACCTCGAAGACGAGATACGGCACCGCGATGGCCGTCAGCAGCCGCTTCAGCTGATGCGGCTTGCCGGAGTAACTCCTGGACATGTAGCCGGAGATGAGGATGAAAGCCGGCATGTGGAACGTGTAGACGACCATGTACAACGCACGTGTGGCCCGGCTGCCGTCCATCAGCGGCTCCCAGGCGTGCGCCACCGCCACCAGCACCATCGCCAGGAACTTCGCGTTGTCGAAGTAGGCGTCTCGTCGGGTGGACCGGTCGGAAGACGGCACGGCCGCCTTCCGGTCGGCCGTGACCGGGGCGGACATCGTCGTCTGCGGGGTCATTGCGACGGGCTCCGTCTCCCGGGTCCGGGGGAGCGGGGCCCTCTGATAACCATGCGGAGCGTGGAACATCTGAGGCACCTTAGCCGCGTCCATTCGATTTGGTAAATCGTGCTCCGCGTGTCGTCCATTCACATCTGAAACTACCGGTAACCGCCCGCTATGCCCCAATTAATCCCCCTTCAAGGGGACGTATCGGTCAGGGGTGGGTGCTTGAGTGAATTGCCTCACTGGCCGTCTTCGAATTTCTCGTGACCAACGTGTGGGGACATGGAAACGATCGCGATCAATTCAAGACGGCATTCACCCGGCCGGATCTGCGTCGCAGTCGCCGGCGGGCGTCGGCCGCCGGGCGGCCCGGTGCACAACGCCCCGCACATGGCGTGATCTTGGCTGGGACGATTCACCAGCAGGCAGCAAGGGCAAGGGGGTTGGTGGCACGATGTGCGGGGCGGGGGTGCGCTGGCCGCGCGCTCCCGGGCCGGTAAGGCGGACCGACCGAGGGTGTGTGATCAGTTGTGGCCATTTCACTGTCTGTGGTGCTGCTGTTGGCGATCGTCCTCGTGGTGCTGATCCGCAGCGGATCCATCAAGGCGGGGCCGGCGATCGTCGCTGCGCTCTTCGGCTTCTTCCTCGCCTCGACGGGCATGGCCCCGTCGATCAACAGATTCCTGGACTCGATAGCCGAGACGATCAACCAGATCAGCTTCTGACGCGGACGGGTTCCGACCGCACGCCCGCTCCCGGCCGGGCCGGGAACGGCTTCGGGCCCGGCAGGTGATCCATCACCTGCCGGGCCCGAAGCCGTACACAGAGCGGGCGACGGGAATCGAACCCGCGTAGCTAGTTTGGAAGACTAGTGCTCTACCATTGAGCTACGCCCGCAAGCTCGCACCGCAGGTCACGACCGTGCGGCACGAAGAGCATCGTAGCGGTTTCCTGCCGCTCACCGCACACCCCATTCCGGACGCCGGGAAAACGGCACGGCACACGGCCTGTGGGCATGTACCCTACGGTTCGCACCGACGGGGTGTGGCGCAGCTTGGTAGCGCGTCCGCTTTGGGAGCGGAAGGTCGTCGGTTCGAATCCGGCCACCCCGACCAGGAAGATCGCGTTGTGAGGCTCCTCCTGCTTGCCGTTACTATGCAAGCTGCGTGCCCGTGTGTCTGATGTGCCGGGCCCGATCCGCTGAACCGCTGAATCGCAGCGTCAGCGAACCCCAAGAAGTCAGCCACCAAGGAGACCGAACCGTGAAGAGCGCCGTGGAGACCCTGAACCCGACCCGGGTTCGGCTCACTGTCGAGGTGCCCTTCGAGGAGCTCAAGGACAGCCTCGACGCGGCGTACAGGAAGATCAACCAGCAGGTCACGGTGAAGGGCTTCCGCAAGGGCAAGATCCCCGCCCGAGTGATCGACCAGCGGTTCGGCCGTGGTGCGGTGCTGGAGGAGGCCGTCAACGACGCGCTCCCGAAGTTCTACACCGAGGCGGTCAACGAGGCGGAGATCAATCCGCTCGGGCAGCCCGAGGTCGACATCACCGAGCTGAAGGACGGCGACACGCTGAACTTCACCGCCGAGGTCGACATCCGCCCGACGATCGAGATCCCGGACTACTCCGGCATCGAGGTCACCGTCGACGCCGTCGAGGTCACCGACGAGGACGTCGAGAAGTCGGTCGAGCAGCTGCGTGAGCGCTTCGCCTCCACCAACCCCGTGGAGCGCGCCGCCGCCGAGGGCGACGTCGTGACGATCGACCTCGAGGCCAAGGTCGACGGCGAGGTGCTGGCCGACGGCGTCGCCAACGGCATCACCTACACCATCGGCTCCGGCGAGCTGCTCGACGGCATCGACGAGGCCGTCACCGGCCTGGAGGCCGGCGGCGAGGCCACCTTCACCTCCGAGCTCAAGGGCGGCAGCGCCGAGGGCAAGGAGGCCGAGGTCTCTGTCAAGGTGACCGCCGTCGCGGCCCGCGAGCTCCCCGAGCTCGACGACGACTTCGCCCAGATGGCGAGCGAGTTCGACACCCTCGAAGAGCTCAAGGCGGACAGCCGCCAGCGCCTCGAGAACATGAAGCAGTACGACCAGGCCACCCAGGCCCAGGAGCGTGTCCTCGAGGAGCTGCTGAAGCTGGCGGAGGTCCCGATCCCCGAGAAGCTCCTCGAGGACGAGATCAACACCCGTAAGCACAACCTCGAGCACCACCAGCTCGGCCAGATGGGCATCGACCTCGCCAAGTACCTGGAGATCCAGGGCAAGTCCGAGGAAGAGTTCGACGCCGAGACCAAGGAGCAGGCGGTCAAGGGCATCAAGACCCAGTTCCTCCTCGACGAGCTCGTCAACAAGGAGAAGCTGAACGTCAACCAGGAGGAGCTCACCGAGCACCTCATGCGGCGTGCCGCCTCCTCCGGCATGAGCCCCGACCAGTTCGCCAAGGCCGTCGTCGAGGGCGGCCAGGTGCCGATGCTCGTCGGCGAGGTCGCCCGCGGCAAGGCGCTGGCCGTGGTCGTCGAGGCCGCCAAGGTCGTCGACACCAACGGTGAGGTCGTCGACCTCGAGGACGAGGACGAGACCGAGACCGCCGCCGAGACGGTCGAGGGCGTCGTCGAGGCCGAGTCCGGCGAGGCCGAGGAGAAGACCGAGGCCTGAGCCTCGCGCTGATCCCGCGACGGGCTCCGGACGCCATCACGCGCGCCGGGGCCCGTCCGCATACCGGTGCCCCACCACGGCCACAAGGCCGCAGGTCGGGGACGCATGCCGGTGCGTCTGCGCGCCTTCGAACGGGAACCGCTCACCTTGCGCTCCGAGCGAACAGTTCGGGAACCGGGATGGCGGCCGCCCACCTGCGCGTTAGGGTCCATGAATACGAGGGCAGGTCACTGACCGCCCCGGGTACGAAGACGCTGAGACGGCAGGCAGCCGTCAGAGACGAGCAGGTGGATACGTGACGAATCTGATGCCTTACGCCGCCGGTGAACCGTCCATCGGTGGTGGCCTCGGCGACCATGTCTACAACCGGCTGCTCGGCGAGCGCATCATCTTCCTCGGCCAGCAGGTCGACGACGACATCGCCAACAAGATCACGGCGCAGATGCTGCTCCTTGCCGCTGACCCGGACAAGGACATCTACCTCTACATCAACAGCCCCGGCGGTTCGGTGACGGCCGGCATGGCGGTCTACGACACCATGCAGTACATCCCGAACGACGTGGTGACCATCGGCATGGGCATGGCCGCCTCGATGGGCCAGTTCCTGCTGACGGGCGGCGCCGTGGGCAAGCGCTTCGCGCTCCCCAACACCGACATCCTCATGCACCAGGGTTCGGCCGGACTGGGCGGCACCGCCTCCGACATCAAGATCCAGGCCGAGTACCTGCTGCGCACGAAGCAGCGCATGGCGGAGATCACCGCCCACCACTCGGGTCAGACTGTCGAGACGATCATCCGCGACGGCGACCGCGACCGCTGGTTCACCGCGGAGGAGGCCCGGAACTACGGCCTCATCGACGAGATCATCTCCGCCGCATCGGGCGTCCCCGGCGGCGGCGGCACCGGCGCCTGAGCCCTCGCGGCCGCAGCCGGCGCACCTGCCTGACCTACGCCCACAGAACGCCACCAGGATGGTGAACACCGACATGAGCAACTTCTCCGGCCTCTCCGGCGCCGCCAGCGGCCTCTACACCGGCCCTGCGGTGGACAACCGCTACGTCGTCCCGCGCTTCGTCGAGCGCACCTCGCAGGGCGTGCGTGAGTACGACCCGTACGCGAAGCTCTTCGAGGAGCGCGTGATCTTCCTCGGCGTGCAGATCGACGACGCGTCCGCCAACGACGTCATGGCGCAGCTGCTGTGCCTGGAGTCGATGGACCCGGACCGCGACATCTCGATCTACATCAACAGCCCTGGTGGTTCCTTCACCGCGCTGACGGCCATCTACGACACGATGCAGTTCGTGAAGCCGGACATCCAGACGGTCTGCATGGGCCAGGCGGCCTCCGCCGCGGCCGTGCTGCTCGCAGCCGGCACCCCCGGCAAGCGGATGGCCCTGCCGCACGCCCGCGTGCTGATCCACCAGCCGTCCTCGCAGACGGGCCGGGAGCAGCTCTCCGACCTGGAGATCGCGGCCAACGAGATCCTGCGCATGCGCGTGCAGCTGGAGGAGATGCTGGCCAAGCACTCCACCACCCCGATCGAGAAGGTCCGCGACGACATCGAGCGCGACAAGATCCTGACCGCCGAGGACGCGCTCGCGTACGGCCTCGTCGACCAGATCGTCTCCACCCGCAAGAGCACGGCCGCAGCGGCCGCCTGAGCGGTCCGGCGCCCTTGGCGCGGTACACGACAATGTGAACCGCGCCAAGGGGGGCCCGAACGGGGGGCTCGGCAAGGTACCGTCGGATATGAGGCACCAGGAGCGGCTGAACCAAGCCGCTCCCAGGCGAAGGGGAAGCACCTCGTGGCACGCATCGGTGATGGCGGCGATCTGCTCAAGTGCTCGTTCTGCGGCAAGAGCCAGAAGCAGGTGAAGAAGCTCATCGCAGGGCCCGGTGTGTACATCTGCGACGAGTGCATCGATCTCTGCAACGAGATCATCGAGGAGGAACTCGCCGAGACCTCCGAGGTGCGGTGGGAGGAACTCCCCAAGCCGCGCGAGATCTACGAGTTCCTCGAAGGCTATGTCGTCGGGCAGGAGCCCGCGAAGAAGGCCCTCTCGGTAGCGGTCTACAACCACTACAAGCGCGTCCAGGCCGGTGAGAACGGCGGCGCGCAGGGCCGGGACGACGCGATCGAGCTCGCGAAGTCCAACATCCTGCTGCTGGGCCCCACGGGCTCCGGCAAGACGCTGCTGGCCCAGACGCTCGCCCGCATGCTGAACGTCCCGTTCGCGATCGCGGACGCGACGGCGCTGACGGAGGCGGGCTATGTCGGCGAGGACGTCGAGAACATCCTGCTCAAGCTGATCCAGGCGGCCGACTACGACGTCAAGAAGGCCGAGACCGGGATCATCTACATCGACGAGATCGACAAGGTCGCCCGTAAGAGCGAGAACCCGTCGATCACCCGGGACGTGTCGGGCGAGGGCGTCCAGCAGGCACTGCTGAAGATCCTGGAAGGCACCACGGCGTCGGTGCCCCCGCAGGGCGGTCGCAAGCACCCGCACCAGGAGTTCATCCAGATCGACACGACGAACGTGCTCTTCATCGTGGGCGGCGCGTTCGCCGGCCTGGAGAAGATCATCGAGTCGCGTGCGGGCGCCAAGGGCATCGGCTTCGGCGCCACGATCCGCTCCAAGCGCGAGATCGAGGCAAGCGACCAGTTCCAGGAGGTCATGCCGGAGGACCTGGTGAAGTTCGGGATGATCCCGGAGTTCATCGGCCGTCTCCCGGTCATCACCTCGGTCCACAACCTGGACCGCGAGGCCCTCCTGAAGATCCTGGTCGAGCCGCGCAACGCACTGGTGAAGCAGTACCAGCGCCTGTTCGAACTCGACGGCGTGGAGCTGGACTTCGACCTCCCGGCCCTGGAGGCCATCGCCGACCAGGCGATCCTGCGCGGCACAGGCGCGCGGGGCCTGCGGGCGATCATGGAAGAGGTCCTGATGTCGGTGATGTACGAGGTCCCGTCCCGTAAGGACGTGGCGCGCGTGGTCATCACGGAGGACGTGGTCCACAACAACGTGAACCCGACGCTGGTGCCGCGGATCGTGAAGGACGACGGCCGCCACGAGAAGAGCGCGTAGCGCACAGGGCTCGAACGCGAAAGGGGCGCCCGGCCGGTTGAACAACCGGCCGGGCGCCCCTTTCGTGCTCACTACAGCTTGACGCGGACTTCCTTGCGGAGCTTGGCGGTGATGCTCGCGGCGTCGTCGGGCGACGTTCCCTTACCGGTCATCATGGAGGCCAGGTCGACCGGCATCACGAAGCCGAGGGTGCTGTGGTCCGCCCACATGCACACCGACATGGTGAGCTCCTTGGGAGCGCCGGAGTTGGAGCTGCCGGGCTTGGTCTTGATCTGCTGGCACTTCAGCACGGCGCCCTCGAGCTCCTTGGGCTCGTACGCCTGCGGGCTGCCCACCAGTTCGGCGTCGTCGTCCTTCTCCTTCTCGGACGACTCCTTCATGTCGGCGAACGCGGCGTCGATGGCTGCCTCGGGGTCCTCGATGTCGCCGTAGATGCCGCCGAAGGTGATCATCTTCGCGGCCAGCGGGTTCTCCTCGCTCCCCGACTTGTAAGCGGCCTCGACCTCCTTGGGGTTCTTGATGCCCATCTTCGCGGCGTCCTTGAGGAAGTCGTCGTCGGACGAGCTGCCACCGCTGCTGCTCGAGTCCTTCTTGTACTCGGTGAGCACGGTCTCCGGCGTGATGAGCTTGTGCGGGCCGTCGTCGGCGACGTCACTGCCACCGCCGCCGGCCGTGAGGAAGTACACGCCACCCGCGATCACCGCGAGCGCCACCACCGCGGAGGCCACGATCAGGCCCGTCTTCTTCTTCGGGGGCGCCGGCGGGGGCGGGACCTGGCCGTAGGGGGCCTGCTGGCCGTACTGGGGCTGCTGGCCGTACGGGCCGGGCTGCTGGGGGTAGCCGTACCCCTGCGGCTGCTGCTGCGGCGGAACGCCCTGCGGAGCCTGCTGCGGGTACCCGTAGCCGGGCTGCGGGGCCTGCGGCTGCTGGCCGTAGGGACCCGGCTGGCCGTACGGGCCGGGCTGCTGAGGCTGACCGCCGTACGGGCCCGGCTGGTTGTAACTCATTACGGGTGTTCCCCTCGTGATGTCTATGTGTTCCGAACATCCTGGCGCAACTGGCATGAGCATGGGGCGCCGGGGGTCACACCGTTACGCAGTTGCCCCGTTCAGTACGGCCCTGTGACACCGTCAGGGCCCGCGCCGGCGAACGGACCGGCCGCGTGCCGGAGTCAGAGCTTGACGCGGACGTCGTTGCGGAGCTTGGCGGCGACGCTCGCGGCGTCCTCCGGCGAGCCGGCCGTGCCCCCGAGCACCGCGGCCGCGCTGACAGGCAGCACCGCCTCCTGTGACGGCTGGCCGTAACCGGGATGCGGGGCCTGCGGCGGTTGGCCGTACGGGCCAGGCTGCCCGTGCGGTCCGGACTGCTGCGGTTGCTGCCCGGCGTACGGGCCTGGGTGGTTGTGGCTCAGTGATGTTTACGTGTCCCCGACATCGTGACCCAGCCCAGAGCCTGCAGGGCGGGGCGGGGTCACACCGGTGCGCGGGATTCCCGTTTCAGTACGGCCCTGGGACACCTCTAAACTGACCCCGTGACCGAGAACACTCAGCAGCAGACCGCCAGTAACCCCGAACTGCCGACCCAGTACGCGCCGGCCGAGGTAGAGGGGAAGCTGTACGAGCGCTGGGTAGAGCGCGGGTACTTCGAGGCGGACTCGAAGAGCGAGAAGCCGCCGTACACCGTCGTCATCCCGCCGCCGAACGTCACGGGCAGCCTGCACCTGGGCCACGCCTTCGAGCACACACTGATCGATGCCCTCACCCGCCGCAAGCGCATGCAGGGCTACGAGACGCTGTGGCAGCCGGGCATGGACCATGCGGGTATCGCGACTCAGAACGTCGTCGAGCGCGAGCTCGGTAAGGAGGGCAAGTCCCGCCACGATCTGGGGCGTGAGGCTTTCGTCGACCGTGTCTGGCAGTGGAAGGCCGAGTCCGGCGGGCAGATCTCCGGTCAGATGCGCCGCCTCGGTGACGGTGTCGCCTGGTCGCGTGAGCGCTTCACCATGGACGAAGGGCTGTCCAAGGCTGTCCAGACGATCTTCAAGAAGCTGTACGACGACGAGCTGATCTACCGCGCCGAGCGCATCATCAACTGGTGCCCCCGGTGTCTGACGGCCATCTCGGACATCGAGGTCGAGTACCAGGACGACGACGGCGAGCTCGTCTCCATGAAGTACGGCGACGGCGACGACACCATCGTCGTCGCCACAACGCGCGCCGAGACCATGCTCGGTGACACCGCGGTCGCCGTCCACCCGGACGACGAGCGCTACGCCCACCTGGTCGGCAAGCAGATCAAGCTGCCGCTCACCGACCGCACGATTCCGGTCGTCGCCGACACGCACGTCGACCCGGAGTTCGGCACGGGTGCCGTCAAGGTAACGCCCGCGCACGACCCGAATGACTTCGAGATCGGCCAGCGTCACAACCTGCCGGCCATCGCCATCATGGACGAGCACGCGATCATCACAGCGCACGGACCGTTCCAGGGCCTGGACCGACTGGAGGCGCGCAGCGCCATCGTCGGCGCGCTGCGTGCCGAGGGCCGGATCGTCGCGGAGAAGCGTCCGTACCTCCACTCCGTCGGGCACTGCTCCCGCTGCAAGACCACCATCGAGCCGCGTCTGTCGATGCAGTGGTGGGTCAAGGTCGGCCCGCTCGCGAAGGCCGCCGGTGACGCCGTCCGCGACGGACGGGTCAAGATCCACCCGCAGGAGATGGAGAAGCGGTACTTCGACTGGGTCGACAACCTCCATGACTGGTGCATCTCGCGCCAGCTGTGGTGGGGCCACCGCATCCCTGTTTGGTACGGCCCCAACGGCGAGATCGTCTGCGTCGGACCGGACGACGAGGCACCCACCGGCGAGGGCTGGACCCAGGAGACCGATGTCCTGGACACCTGGTTCTCCTCCGGTCTGTGGCCTTTCTCGACGCTGGGCTGGCCCGAGCGGACCGAGAGTCTCGCGAAGTTCTACCCGAACTCGGTCCTGGTCACGGGCTACGACATCCTCTTCTTCTGGGTCGCCCGGATGATGATGTTCGGCCTGTACGCGATGGACGGCACCCCGCCGTTCCACACCATCGCCCTGCACGGCATGGTCCGCGACCAGTTCGGCAAGAAGATGTCGAAGTCCTTCGGCAATGCGGTCAACCCGCTGGACTGGATGGACAAGTACGGCTCCGACGCCCTGCGCTTCACGCTGGCCCGCGGTGCCAACCCGGGGGTTGATGTCCCGATCGGCGAGGACTGGGTCCAGGGTTCCCGCAACTTCGCCAACAAGATCTGGAACGCCACCCGCTTCGCCCTGATGAACGGCGCGACGGTCGACGGTGAACTGCCGCCCGTCGAGCAGCTGTCGGCGACGGATCGCTGGATCCTGTCCCGGCTGAACAAGACGGTCGCCGAGGTCGACGCGAACTACGAGGACTATCAGTTCGCGAAGCTGTCCGAGGCTCTCTTCCACTTCGCGTGGGACGAGGTCTTCGACTGGTACGTCGAACTGTCGAAGACCACGTTCTTCGAGGGCGGCGAGCAGGCACGGGTCTCCGGCCGGGTCCTCGGTGAGGTCCTGGACGTGATGCTCCGGCTGCTCCACCCCGTCGTCCCGTTCGTCACCGACACTCTGTGGACGACCCTGACCGGCGGCGAGTCCCTCGTCATTGCCGACTGGCCGAACGACAGCGGGTTCCGCGACGAGGCCGCCGAGCAGGAGATCGCCCTCGTCCAGCGGGTGGTCACCGAGGTCCGCCGGTTCCGTTCCGACCAGGGGCTGCAGCCGGGCCAGAAGGTCCCGGCCCGCCTCACCCTGGACGGCACCGCGCTCGCGCCGCACGAGGCCGCGATCCGGCAGCTGCTCCGGCTGCAGCCGGAGGGTGAGGACTTCAGCGCGACGGCGACTCTTCCGGTCGCCGGTGCCACCGTCGCTCTGGACCTGTCCGGCACGATCGACGTCGAGGCCGAGCGCAAGCGCCTCACGAAGGATCTGGCCAACGCCGAGAAGGAGCGGGCGCAGGCGACCGGCAAGCTCGGCAACGAGGCGTTCCTCGCCAAGGCCCCGGACAACGTGGTCGACAAGATCCGGACCCGGCTCGCCAAGGCCGACGAGGACATCGCGCGGATCACCCAGCAGCTCGAGGCCCTGCCCAAGGGCTGACGGCAGCACACGCCGTACGAGTGAGGCTCCGGGGACGCCCCCCGGGGCCTCGCCCGTCCCTGTCGGTGCTCGTCCGTAGACTGGACCCCGTGAGTGAGCAGCAGCCCGACGCCTTCGACGAGATCGTCGACGCCCAGACAGACCGCGACCCAGACCTGGCGGTGATCGAGGCCGGCAGCCGCACCCTGCGTACGCAGGCCGGGGTGCCGCAGAGCGACGCCGTGCCCGCTCGGCCCGCCGACCCGGAGGTGGACAAGGCGCTGCGCGAGGTGGAGACGGACCTGGCGACGCGCTGGGGCGAGACCAAGCTGGAGCCCTCGGTCAGCCGGATCACGGCCCTGATGGACGTGCTGGGCGAGCCCCAGCGCGCGTACCCCTCGATCCACATCACGGGGACGAACGGCAAGACGTCCACGGCCCGCATGATCGAGGCCCTGCTCGGCGCTTTCGAGCTGCGCACCGGCCGGTACACCTCGCCGCACGTCCAGTCGATCACCGAGCGGATCAGCCTCGACGGTGCCCCGATCGAGGCGGAGCGCTTCGTCGAGACGTACAACGACATCAAGCCGTACGTGGAGATGGTCGACGCCTCGCAGGAGTTCCGGCTGTCGTTCTTCGAGGTGCTCACCGGTATGGCGTACGCCGCCTTCGCCGACGCCCCGGTGGACGCCGCCGTGGTCGAGGTCGGCATGGGCGGAAGCTGGGACGCGACGAACGTGATCGACGCGACGGTCGCCGTCGTCACCCCCATCGACCTGGACCACACCGACCGCCTCGGCTCCACGCCCGCCGAGATCGCCGCCGAGAAGGCGGGGATCATCAAGGAGGGCGCGACGGTCATCCTGGCGCAGCAGCCGGTGGACGCCGCGCAGGTGATGCTGAAGAAGGCCGTCGAGGTCGACGCCACGGTCGCGCGCGAGGGCATGGAATTCGGCGTGGTCTCCCGCGAAGTGGCGGTAGGCGGCCAGCTGCTGACGCTGCGCGGACTCGGCGGCGAGTACGACCAGATCTTCCTCCCGCTGTACGGCGCCCACCAGGCGCACAACGCGGCCGTGGCGCTGGCGGCGGTCGAGGCGTTCTTCGGCGTCGGTGCCGAGCAGGCCCGTCTGCTGGACGTGGACACCATCCGCAAGGCGTTCGCCTCGGTGGCCTCGCCCGGCCGCCTGGAGGTCGTGCGGCGCAGCCCCACGGTCGTCCTGGACGCCGCGCACAACCCCGCCGGCGCAAGGGCGTCGGCGGACGGCATCACGGAGTCGTTCGGCTTCTCGCGCCTGATCGGCGTGGTCGGAACCAGCGCCGACAAGGACGTCCGCGGGCTGCTCGAGGCATTCGAGCCGATCTTCGCGGAGGTCGTCGTCACGCAGAACTCCACCCCGCGCGCGATGGACGCGGACGAGCTGGCAGCGCTCGCCGTGGAGGTCTTCGGCGATGAGCGGGTGGTCGTGGAGCCGCGGCTCGACGACGCCCTGGAGGCGGCGATCACGCTCGCCGAGGAGGAGTCGGAGTTCGCGGGCGCCGGAGTCCTGGTGACCGGTTCGGTGATCACGGTCGGCGAGGCCCGGCTGCTGCTCGGGAGGGGCTGAGGCCTTATGCGTACGCTCTGTGCATCCACCTTGATCGGTGAATTCTTCGTGGTGGCCTTCGCGGGTCTGGTCGCGATGAAGTCGGACGACGTCTCGATGACGGCGGTCTGGACGGTCTGCGGCATCGCGATGCTGTTCTCGCTGCTGCTGTGCGGGATGATCACCCGTCGTGGCGGGATACCGCTCGGCTGGGCGCTGCAGATCGCGCTGGTCGCCAGCGGCTTCGTGGTGCCGGCGATGTTCTTCCTCGGCGTGCTGTTCGCGGCGCTCTGGTGGGCTTCGGTGCACTACGGCCGCAGGATCGACGAGGCCAAGGCCAGGTGGGCCGCGCAGAGCGAGGCGCAGGCGCAGTAGCAGAGGTGCCTGTGCCGGCTGCTTTGTTCGTCGCACCCGGGCGTGCCCCTGCGCGCGCGGGGATCGACGGTCCGGGTGCCGCCCGTCACCACGCACCGGGTAGCCTCGGGCCAACCGCACACATCCTGGCCTGCAAGGAGCCGCACACCATGACTCAGCGCACCCTCGTCCTTCTCAAGCCGGACGCCGTCCGACGCGGACTCGTGGGCGAGGTCATCGGCCGCATCGAGCGGAAGGCCGGCTGGCAGATCACCGCGCTGGAGCTGCGACAGCTCGACCGCGCCACCCTGGAGCAGCACTACGCCGAGCACGTCGGCCGGCCGTTCTACGAGCCGCTCGTCGAGTTCATGCTCTCCGGCCCGGTCGTCGTGCTCGTCGTCGACGGTGAGCGGGTCATCGAGGGAGTCCGCCAGCTGGCGGGGCCGACCGACCCGATCGCCGCAGCCCCCGGGTCCATTCGTGGGGACTTCGGCACCATCGTCCGGGAGAACCTGATCCACGCCTCGGACTCCGAGGAGTCCGCCATTCGGGAACTCAAGATTTTCTTTCCCGGCCTTTCCTGATAGTTCGTCAGTCGTTCAGGGATGATGACCTGGGGCGACCGAAGGAATTTCGGTCGCCCTTCGGTATAGGAGTCGTCAATGCGGGAACGCATCGCTCCGACACCTCGTCACCATTACTGAGGTGGACCACCGCTGCGCGTTCGTGCAGGCAGCACTACGATGGAACCCTCCACGCAGCAGCACCCACCTCGCCGTCCTAAAAAGCCATCAATGCTCGATTTGGGAAGGCCAGACGCATCCTCATGGGGAACAACATGTCGTTCATCGGCCGTGACATGGCTGTCGACCTCGGGACCGCCAACACGCTGGTGTACGTCAGAGGCCGGGGGATCGTTCTCAACGAGCCGTCCGTCGTCGCGATCAACACCAACACGGGCGGCATTCTCGCGGTCGGCGCAGAGGCGAAGAAGATGATCGGCCGGACGCCGGGCAACATCGTTGCCGTCCGGCCGCTGAAGGACGGCGTCATCGCCGACTTCGAGATCACCGAGCGGATGCTCCGCTATTTCATCCTGAAGATCCACAAGCGTCGCTATCTCGCCGTCCGCGTGTCGTCGTCTGTGTGCCCTCCGGTATCACGGGCGTTGAGCGTCGCGCGGTCATCGAGGCGTCGACGCAGGCGGGTGCCCGGCAGGTGCACATCATCGAGGAGCCCATGGCCGCGGCCATCGGCTCCGGGCTTCCCGTCCACGAGGCGACCGGCAACATGGTCGTCGACATCGGTGGCGGCACGACCGAGGTCGCCGTGATCTCCCTCGGCGGAATCGTCACGGCGCAGTCGATCCGGGTCGCCGGCGACGAGCTGGACAATGCGATCATCCAGCACATCAAGAAGGAGTACTCGCTCCTGCTCGGTGAGCGGACCGCCGAGAGCATCAAGATCACCATCGGCTCGGCCTTCGAGATGGACAAGGAAGAGCACACCGAGATCCGCGGCCGTGACCTCGTCTCAGGTCTGCCCAAGACCGTGGTCATCTCCGCCTCCGAGGTCCGCAAGGCCATCGAGGAACCGGTCAACGCGATCGTCGACGCCGTCAAGACCACCCTCGACAAGTGCCCGCCTGAGCTGTCCGGCGACGTCATGGACCGTGGCATCGTCCTGACCGGCGGTGGCGCGCTGCTGCGCGGCCTGGACGAGCGGCTGCGGTACGAGACCGGTATGCCGATCCACATCGCCGAGGACCCGCTGGACTCGGTGGCGCTCGGATCGGGCAAATGCGTCGAGGAGTTCGAGGCGCTGCAGCAGGTGCTGGACGCCCAGCCCCGCCGCTAGTGGACACCGTTCACGAAGCCCAGGTGCGGAACCTGATGACGCCGCGAAACCTCCCCCCACGCCCCGGCGGGCGTGGGGGGACCCCCATACGGGCGCGCTGCCAACCCGTACGGCGGTTCGTTGACACAGAGACACCCATATTCCGACGAGGAAGGCACGGCCGCCGCACGTGAGGGACACACGAGAGAGCCGGCTGCTCCTGGTGCTGCTGATCGCCATCGCGTTCGCACTGATCACGGTGGACATCCGAGGCGGCGAGGAGTCACCGGTCGACGGCGCCCGGCAGGCCGCCGCCACGGTCTTCGGCCCGGTCGAGAACGGAGTCGCAGCGGCCGTCGACCCGATCGGCAACGCCATCGGAGCCGTACGCGACTCGGGCGAGCGCCACGATCGCATCAGCGTCCTGGAGCGGGAGAACGCCGAACTCAAGGCACGGCTCGGCAGCGACGACCGCAACCGCAGCCGGGCCCGCGAGCTCGACGGGATACTCAAGACGGCGGCAGCGGGCCAGTACGGCATCAAGGGCGCCGAAGTCATCGCCATAGGAGCCGCCCAGGGCTTCTCCTGGACGGTGACCATCGACATCGGCTCCGACGACGGCATCGCCCGGGACATGACCGTCCTCAACGGCGACGGACTCGTCGGACGGGTCACCACCGTCGGCCCCGGCACGGCGACCGTCCTGCTCGCCATCGACCCGGACTTCACCGTCGGTACCCGGATGGAGAAGACCAACGAACTGGGCTTCGCCACCGGTCAGGGCGACCGGCCGCTCTCCGTCCAGCTGCTCAACGGCAAGGCCAAGGTGAAGAAGGGCGACCGGCTGGTCACCTTCGGCTCGCAGGCCGACCGTCCCTTCGTGCCCGGTGTCCCCGTCGGTGAGATCGTCCGCGTCGAACCTCTGGGCGGCGACCTCACCCGCAACGTCTACGTCCGCCCGTACGTCGGCTTCAGCAAGCTCGACATCGTCGGCGTGGTCGTCAAGGCGCCCCGCAGCGACCCGCGCGACACGGTTCTGCCTCCCAAGCCCGCCAAGCCGAAGCCCACACCCACGGTCACCGTGACGGTCACACCGGGCCAGACGCCGCCCGAGAACGGGGAACAGGAGCGGGCCCAGGGCGACGGTCCCTCCCCGGGCAGCAGCCAGTCCCCCGGAAACGGGGACACCGACCCGGCCGTCCAGAACGACGAGTAGGAGCCGATCCGTCATGCGCTTCAACCGGATGCTGCTCTCCACGACCCTCGTCGTGGTCGCCCTCGTCGTCCAGGTCTGCGTCCTCGCCCGCCTTCAGCTCCCCGGCGCCGTGCCCGACCTGATGCTCCTCGTCGTGCTCGCACTCGCCATGGTGTACGGCCACGTGGCGGGCGCGTTCATCGGCTTCGGCGCGGGCCTGCTCGCCGACCTCGCCCCGCCCGCGGACCACGCCGCCGGCCGCTATGCCCTCGTGCTGTGCGTCATCGGCTATCTCGCCGGTCTCGCGCGGCCCGACAGCGGCCAGTTCAAGTCCGCCGCAGGCCCGATGGCCGTGGTCGTCGCGGCCGCCATCGGCTCCACCCTGCTGTACGCGGGCGTCGGCGCCCTCGTCGGCGACACCGCCGCCCGTCATGTGGGGCTGGGCAGCCTGCTGTTCACCGCCGCCGTCTACGACCTGCTCCTCGCACCCTTCACCGTCCCGCTGATCATGGCCCTCGCCAGACGCGGCGAGAACGACCCGCTCGCCGACAGTCAGAGCTCGTCGGGCACCGATGTGTCCTCCGGCTGGCTCTCCTCAGGCACCGGGCTGCGCATCGGCAGCCAGCGCAGCGGACTGCGGGTCAAGGCGGCCAGGACACGTGCGGCACGCGCCGGACGCATCAAGGGAGTCAAGCGACTGTGACCGAGGGGGCAGCAGCGTGAGCAACATTCCGGAGACCGGGCGGACCCCCCGGGTCCAGATCCGGCTCGTCATCATCCAGGTCCTCGTCGTCTCCCTGCTGCTCACACTCGGCGGCCGCCTCTGGTACCTCCAGATCCGCAACGGCGACGAGTACACCAACGAGGCGAAGAACAACCACGTCCAGCAGGTCGTCCAGCCCGCCGTACGCGGCTCGATCCTCGACGCCCGCGGCGTACCGCTGGCCGACAACGAGACCCGGCTGGTCGTCTCCGCGTCCCGTACCGAACTGCTGAAGATGAAGGACGACGGCAAGGGCGTTCTCACCCGGCTCGCCGGTGTTCTGGGCATGAAGCCCAAGGACGTCATGGACAAGGTCCGGCTGTGCGACTCGCAGACCCCGCAGCCCTGCTGGAACGGCTCCCCGTACCAGCCGATCCCCGTCACCGACGAGGCCACCACCCAGCAGGCCCTGCAGATCCGCGAACGCGCCGAGGACTTCCCCGGGATCACTGCGGAGCCCACCGCGGTACGCCGTTACGCCGCGCCCGGCAAGGCCAACACCGCCCAGGTGCTCGGCTATCTCTCGCCCGTCACCGACGAGGAGATCGAGAAGGCCAAGGACACCGACTCGCCGTTCCTGCGCTCCGACCAGGTCGGCCGTTCCGGAATCGAGCGCACGTACGACAAGGCGCTGCGCGGCAAGGCCGGCGTCACCCGCTACGAGGTCGACAACCTCGGCCGGGTCATCGGCGAGGCCGAGCGCGACGAGGCCCGGGCCGGCGCCAACCTCGTCACCTCCATCGACGCCCGCGTCCAGGCCGTGGCCGAGTACGAGCTCCATCACGCGATGAAGGAAGCCCGCAAGGGCTTCGACAGGAACACCGACGAGAACTACAAGGCCGACGCCGGTGCCGTCGTGGTGATGGAGAACAAGACCGGCCGCATCATCTCGATGGCCTCCCAGCCCACGTACGACCCCAACGCCTGGGTCGGCGGCATCTCCGCCAAGGACTACGCCAGGCTTACCGGCAAGAAGTCCAACTTCCCGCTGCTCAACCGCGCCATCCAGGGCCAGGCCGCCCCCGGCTCCATCTTCAAGGTGATCTCGTCCACCGCCGCGGTCAACGCCGGGTACGAGTTCGACGGCAACTACCCCTGCCCCAGCTCCTACTCGGTCGGCGGCCAGGTCTTCAAGAACTTCGAGTCCAAGGGCTACGGCAGCATCAGCCTCGGCCGCGCCCTGGAGGTCTCCTGCGACACCGTCTACTACGGGCTCGCCCACCGCGAGTGGCTGAAGGACGGGGGCATGAAGCCCAAGAAGAAGACGGACGACTGGTTCTACAAGACCGCCCACCAGTTCGGCCTCGGCAAGGAGACCGGCATCGACCTCCCCAACGAGGTCACCGGCCGGGTCCCCGACCGCCAGTGGAAGCAGCGCTTCTGGGAGGCCAACAAGGTCGGCTGGTGCAAGCAGGGCAAGAAGAACGGCACGTACGTCGAGCGGATCGCCTACGAGGGCTGCCTCGAGGGCAACCTCATGCGCGCCGGTGACTCGGTCAACTACTCCATCGGACAGGGCGACACGCTCGTCACCCCCATCCAGATGGCGACCATCTACGCGGCCATCGCCAACGGCGGCACGCTGTACGACCCCACCATCGGCAAGGCGATCATCAGCGCCGACGGGAAGACGGTCGAGCCGATCAAGCCCAAGGCGCACGGCAAGCTGCCGATGGACCGCAAGACCCGCAACCAGATCGACAAGGCCCTCGCGGGAGTCACCACCGTCGGATCGGCCGCCTGGCGCTTCGGCGGGTGGCCGCAGGACAAGATCCCGATGCACGCCAAGACCGGCACGGCCGAGGTCTACGGCAAGCAGACGACCTCCTGGTTCGTCTCGTACACCCGCGACTACACGATCATCATGACGATCGCCCAGGGTGGTACGGGATCCGGCGCCTCGGGCCCCGCGGTCCGCAAGATCTACGAAGCGATGTACGGCCTCGACGAGGAAGGCAACCAGGACCTGAAGAAGGCCCTGCTGCCGAAGCCCCAGCAGGGCCTGCCGAAGATCGGCACGGACGGCACGATCGACTCCCCGAGCATCAGGCCGTACCAGCCCAGGAAGCCGAAACCGGCCGACGAACAAGTGCTCGCGGTCGCGCCCGCGCGAAGGGACTGAGGCATGGCCGGCGCCAATGGATTTTCCGTCTCCGGGTACGGCCCCGAGCGAGGGGGACTGTGGGCCCAGCTCACGGCCCGCGACTCGGTGGTGCGCAAGCTGGACTGGCCGATGCTGTTCTCCGCGCTCGCGCTGTCCTTCATCGGCACGCTGCTGGTGTGGTCCGCGACCCGTGGCCGCACCGAGCTCAACCAGGGAGACCCGTACTACTTCCTGTTCCGGCACGTCCTGAACACCGGCATCGGCCTCGCCCTGATGGTCGGAACGATCTGGCTCGGACACCGCACCCTGCGCGGCGCCGTCCCGGTGCTGTACGGGCTGTCCGTCGTGCTCGTCCTGCTGGTGCTCACCCCGCTGGGTGCCACCATCAACGGCGCGCACGCCTGGATCCAGGTCGGCGGCGGCTTCTCCCTCCAGCCCTCGGAGTTCGTGAAGATCACGATCATCCTGGGCATGGCGATGATGCTGGCCGCCCGTGTCGACGCCGGCGACCTGGCCCACCCGGACCACCGCACGGTCGCCAAGTCGCTAGGCCTCGCCGTCGTGCCGATGGCCATCGTGATGCTGATGCCCGACCTCGGTTCGGTGATGGTCATGGCGGTGATCGTGCTCGGCGTACTGCTCGCCTCCGGCGCCTCCAACCGCTGGATCCTCGGTCTGCTGACCGCCGGAGCCACCGGAGCGGTCCTGGTCACCATGCTCGGGCTGCTCGACGAGTACCAGATCAACCGTTTCGCGGCCTTCGCCAACCCCGAGCTCGACCCGGCCGGCGTCGGCTACAACACCAACCAGGCACGGATCGCGATCGGCTCGGGCGGGCTGTACGGCGCCGGGCTGTTCAACGGCCACCAGACCTCCGGGCAGTTCGTGCCCGAGCAGCAGACCGACTTCATCTTCACCGTCGCCGGCGAGGAGCTCGGCTTCCTGGGCGCCGGACTGATCCTGGCGCTGCTGGGCGTGGTCCTGTGGCGTGCCTGCCGCATCGCACGCGAGACGACCGAGCTGTACGGCACGATCGTGGCCGCCGGGATCATCGCCTGGTTCGCGTTCCAGTCCTTCGAGAACATCGGCATGACGCTCGGCATCATGCCGGTGGCCGGACTGCCGCTGCCCTTCGTGTCGTACGGCGGCACCTCCATGTTCGCGGTGTGGATCGCGATCGGGCTGCTTCAGTCGATCAAGGTGCAGCGGCCCATAAGCGCATAGTCCCGTGCCGGGTCCGCCGCCCGACGGGCTGTTGTGGTGGCGGACCCGGGCGTGGGGCTGCCATGGAGCTGCCGGTCCGACTAGATTCAATTCATGGCGGACACGAAGCGCGAGATCGAGCGGAAGTACGAAGCCACTCCCGGTACCCGGCTGCCGGACCTGGCCAAGGTGCCCGGCGTGTCGGACGTCGTCGGCAGAGGGGTGGTGGAGCTCGATGCCGTGTACTACGACACCGCGGACCTGCGCCTGGCCGCCGACGGGATCACCCTGCGGCGCCGCGTCGGCGGCGCCGACGAGGGATGGCACCTGAAGTTCCCCGTTGCCACCGGCATCCGCGACGAGATCCGTGCTCCGCTCGAGGACACGCTCCCTGGATCTCTGGCCGGGCTGATCCGCTCCCGTACCCGCGACGCCGCCGTCACCCCCGTTGTACGGCTGAGGTCCTCACGGGACGTCAGCCATCTGGTCGACGAGCCCGGCGGGCCACTCGCCGAGGTCAGCGTCGACACAGTCAGCGCCGAACGCCTCACGGACGGCGGTGGCACAGCGACCTGGACCGAGATCGAGGTCGAGCTCGCCGACGACGGCGACCCGGCACTGCTCGACGCGGTCGACAAGCGCCTGCGTAAAGCGGGCGTGGAACCGTCGGCATCGGCGTCCAAGCTGGCCCGGGCCCTGGCGGAAACGGAACCTGGCGCCCCGGAACCCGCTGCCGCAGCCGGTGCGGCCGCGGCGCCGGACGACACGGCGGGAAAGGCCCCGAAAGCGGCCGAGGCGGCCAAGGCCGTCAGGGACCGCGGCGCGCGGCTGAAGGAGAAGCACGCAGGGGAGTACGTCCTCGCCTATCTGCGCGAACAGCGGGACGCGATCGTGGCGCTCGACCCCGCCGTACGGCGTGATCTCCCCGACGCGGTCCACCAGATGCGCGTCGCCACCCGCCGGATGCGCAGCGCCTTCAAAACATTCAGGAAGATCATCGACCGGGACGTCACCGACCCGTTCGGGGACGAGCTCAAATGGCTCGCCGGAGAGCTCGGCGTCGCGCGCGACCAGGAGGTGCTGGCCGAGCGGCTGCGGGCCCGGATCGACGCGGTACCGAAGGAGCTGCGGCTCGGCCCGGTCAGGGGAAGGCTGCGGATCTGGGCGAACGCCCACCGGGCGGGCGCCCGCCGCCGCTCGATCGCCGTACTCGACAGCAAGCGCTACCTCGCACTGCTGGACGCGCTCGACACCCTGCTCGACGACCCGCCGCTCCTCAAGGCCGCCCGCAGCGCGCCCCACGACGCGCTGCCCGAGGCCGTCATCAGGGACTACGAGCGGCTGGCCGGCCGGGTGGAGCACGCCCTCGACCTCCCTGCCGGTCATGACCGCGATCTCGCCCTGCACGACGCCCGCAAGGCCGCCAAACGCGCCCGGTACGCCGGAGAGGCCACCACTCCGGCCCTCGGCAAGCCCGCCAGGAAGTTCGCCAAACGGATGAAGGCGGTGCAGACCCTGCTCGGCGACCACCAGGACAGCGTCGTCGCCCGCGACACCCTGCGGGACCTCGCCGTCCAGGCCCACGCGGCCGGGGAGTCCGCGTTCACCTGGGGACTCGCCTTCGGCCATGAACAGGCCCTGGCCGCGCAGCGGGAGCGGGAGCTGCCCGCGGTGTGGGAGAAAGCGTCGCGGCCCGGGCTCCGCGCGAGGCTCGCGGCGTGACCGAGCGGGCGGACGATCGTTTTGTCGGTGCACGGTCCCCGCGTACGCGGGGAAGATCCCGTCCTGACCGGCCGGTGTGCTCCCACGGTCGACTGCTCCTCGTCGCCGCGAGGGTGTTGCGATCACCGCGCCGGGGCCACTCTCGATCGGGTTACGCTTGAGAGTCGCCCCCGCCAGCTCACGAAGGTTCGAGATGTCCGAGTCGGTCTTCCCACAGCTCGAAGCTCTGCTCCCGCATGTGCAGAAGCCCATCCAGTACGTCGGTGGTGAGCTCAACTCCACGGTCAAGCCATGGGACTCCTGTGACGTCCGCTGGGCGCTCATGTACCCGGACGCGTACGAGGTCGGGCTGCCCAACCAGGGCGTCATGATCCTCTACGAGGTGCTGAACGAGCGCGAGGGCGTGCTCGCCGAGCGTACGTACAGCGTGTGGCCCGACCTCGAAGAGCTCATGCGCGAGCACAACGTGCCGCAGTTCACCGTGGACTCGCACCGTCCGGTGAAGGCGTTCGACGTCTTCGGCCTGAGCTTCTCCACCGAGCTCGGCTACACCAACATGCTCACGGCTCTCGACCTCGCGGGCATCCCGCTGAGCGCCGCCGACCGCACCGTCGACGACCCGATCGTCCTCGCCGGCGGCCACGCGGCCTTCAACCCCGAGCCGATCGCGGAGTTCATCGACTGCGCGGTCATCGGTGATGGCGAGCAGGCCGTGCTCGACATGACCGGGATCATCCGGGCCTGGAAGGCCGAGGGCCGCCCCGGCGGGCGCGAGGAGGTCCTCTTCCGTCTCGCCAGGACCGGCAACGTCTACGTCCCCGGCTTCTACGACGTCGAGTACCTGCCCGACGGCCGTATCGGCCGCGTCGTACCGAACAAGTCCGGCGTGCCGTGGCGGGTGTCCAAGCACACCGTCATGGACCTCGACGAGTGGCCCTACCCCAAGCAGCCGCTCGTCCCGCTCGCCGAGACCGTGCACGAGCGGATGTCCGTGGAGATCTTCCGCGGCTGCACCCGTGGTTGCCGCTTCTGCCAGGCCGGCATGATCACGCGCCCCGTGCGGGAGCGAAGCATCACCGGCATCGGCGAGATGGTCGACAAGGGCCTCAAGGCGACCGGCTTCGAGGAGGTCGGCCTGCTCTCGCTGTCCTCCGCCGACCACAGCGAGATCGGCGACATCGCCAAGGGCCTGGCGGACCGGTACGAGGAGGACAAGATCGGTCTGTCCCTCCCGTCCACCCGCGTCGACGCCTTCAACGTCGACCTGGCCAACGAGCTGACCCGCAACGGCCGCCGCTCGGGTCTCACCTTCGCCCCCGAGGGCGGCTCCGAGCGCCTGCGCAAGGTCATCAACAAGATGGTCTCGGAGGAGGACCTGATCCGGACCGTCGCGACCGCCTACGGCAACGGCTGGCGCCAGGTGAAGCTGTACTTCATGTGCGGTCTGCCGACGGAGACCGACGACGACGTGCTGCAGATCGCCGACATGGCGACGCACGTGATCCAGAAGGGCCGCGAGGTCTCCGGCTCGAACGACATCCGCTGCACCGTCTCGATCGGCGGCTTCGTGCCCAAGCCGCACACCCCGTTCCAGTGGGCCCCGCAGCTGAGCGCCGAGGAGACCGACGCGCGGCTGGAGAAGCTGCGTGACAAGATCCGCGGTGACAAGAAGTACGGCCGCTCGATCGGCTTCCGCTACCACGACGGCAAGCCCGGCATCGTCGAGGGCCTGCTCTCCCGCGGCGACCGCCGCATCGGCGCCGTCATCCGCGCCGTCTACGAGGCCGGCGGGCGCTTCGACGGCTGGCGCGAGCACTTCTCGTACGACCGCTGGATGGAGTGCGCGGCCAAGACGCTGCCCGAATTCGGCGTCGACGTCGACTGGTACACGACGCGTGAGCGTACGTACGAGGAGGTCCTGCCCTGGGACCACCTGGACTCCGGTCTGGACAAGGACTGGCTCTGGGAGGACTGGCAGGACGCGCTGGACGAGACCGAGGTCGAGGACTGCCGCTGGACCCCGTGCTTCGACTGCGGTGTCTGTCCGCAGCTCGGCCTCGACATTCAGATTGGCCCGACCGGCAAGAAGCTGCTGCCGCTGACCGTCAAGTAGCGCGCCGCTGCCGTCGGACAGGCAGAGAGATCGGGGAGAGCCCGGCCACAGGTGAAAGCCCGTGGCCGGGCTTTTTCGCGCCCACCGCGCCCGGGTTCGCGCATGCGACCGAGGCCGCCGGGGGTGTTCCGGACGCCGAGCGGGACAGAAAGCGCAGGTGGCGCATCCAGACGGGGCTTTCACGCGTCCTGTCTGGCATGGAGCTCGAGAAGTCGCCACAGACACCCCCGCCTACGCACTACGAAGGCGGGGAGGGCTGTCTGACCACGGCCGTCAGAATTCCGGTGCGGATCGTGGTGCTGCTGGTGGTGCTTCCCGTCCGCATGCTGTGGGATCTGCTGGTCGTCTGCGCCCGGGCGATCGACCGGACGCTGCTGCGACCGCTCGGCCGGGCCCTGGCGTGGCTCGGGCGGACCT
Source organism: Streptomyces sp. NBC_00390 (assembly GCF_036057275.1). Classification (NCBI taxonomy): domain Bacteria; kingdom Bacillati; phylum Actinomycetota; class Actinomycetes; order Kitasatosporales; family Streptomycetaceae; genus Streptomyces; species Streptomyces sp. NBC_00390. Next base: position 5,634,006 of record NZ_CP107945.1, read on the forward strand.
TCGTGGTCATCCCGGTGACCTGGTTGTTCGAGAAGGTGCTGACCCCCATGGCCCTGGGCGTCTTCCGGCTGGCCGAGTTCGTCGCCAAGGCGCTGTTCTACTGGCCGTGGGTCGCACTGTGGCGGTATGTCCTCGCGCCCGTGGGGACCTACGGACTGATCGTGCCGGCGATGTGGATCCACCGGCAGCTGCTGACCCCGCTGGGTCACGGCATCGCCTGGATCCACCGCACCCTCCTGACCCCGGCCGGTCACGGCATCCTCGCCGCTCTGGCCTGGGTGGCCAAGGCGCTGTTCTACTGGCCGTGGGTGGCGCTGTGGCGGTACGTCGTCGTGCCCGTGGTGATCTACGGACTGGTGATGCCGGCGATGTGGATCCACCGGCAGCTGCTGACGCCGCTGGGTCACGGCGTCGCCTTCGTCTGCCGCGGGCTGTGGGCGGCCACGGTGTGGCTGGTCAAGACCCTGCTCGTGGCCCCGGTCGTCTGGGTGTACCGGCGCGTCCTCGCCCCCGTGGGCCGCGAGATCGTGGCGGCGGCCGAGGTCGCCTGGCGCGTCGCCGGATACATCTCGCGTGCCGTCGGCCGTGCGCTGAAGTGGATCGCCTGGAATCTGGCGGGCCGCCCGGCGAGGTGGTTCTACCGCAGTGTGTGCACCCCGGTCGGACACTTCGTGCGCGACGCCGTGTGGCGGCCGGCGAAAAGGGTCGCCGTCGAGGCGGGCCGCCAGGCAAGTGCCGCGCTGGCCTCGGCCCGCGACACCGTACGGCAGGCACGCCGCGACGCCTGGCGCGCGCTGGTCGGCGGTCCCCGGCAGCCCGAGTCCGTGACCGCCGCCCCGCGGCAGGCGCGTAACCTGGGTGGTACGCAACACCCACAGACCGTTCCCGGCGCGGCGGCCGGCCCCGAGATCTCCCTGCACAAGCAGGGGTGAGCCGGACGGCCCCGAGGGAACCCCGCACGTTGAGGGCGGGCGCGTCGCCCGCGTCCGCTCCGCACCGAGGAGAAGAACCACTGGGCAAGCGACAGCCCGAAGGCCCGCCGCCCGCACCTGCGGTGCAGCGCATCCGACTGCGCTACACCAAGCGCGGCCGCCTCCGGTTCACCAGTCATCGTGACTTCCAGCGCGCCTTCGAGCGTGCGCTGAGGCGTGCCGAGGTGCCCATGGCGTACTCGGCGGGCTTCACTCCGCACCCGAAGGTGTCGTACGCCAATGCCGCACCCACCGGCACGGGCAGCGAGGCCGAATATCTGGAGATCGCCCTCACCGAGCACCGCGACCCCGACAAGCTGCGCGAGCTGCTCGACGAGTCGCTTCCGGACGGCCTCGACATCACCGACGCCGTCGAGGCCCGTACCTCGGGTCTCGCCGACCGGCTCACCGCCTCCGTGTGGGAGCTTCGGCTCGACGGGGTGGAGGCGGGGGACGCCGAAGCGGCCGTCTCCGCCTTCCTCGCCGCCGAGACCGTCGAGGTCAAGCGCAAGACGAAGAACGGCATCCGGACCTTCGACGCCCGAGGCGCCGTGGCGGGCCTGCAGGCGGGTCATCCACAGTCCGATAGGCCGGAACAGGGGCCCTGTGCGATACTGCGCCTGGTTGTGCGGCACGTGACACCTGCCGTGCGACCCGACGACGTCCTGTCCGGTCTCCGAGCTGTGGCCGACCTGGCGCCGCCGGTCCCCGCAGCGGTGACCAGGCTGGCGCAGGGGCTCTTCGACGAGGAGTCCGGCACGGTGACCGACCCGCTCGCGCCCGACCGCGAGGCAGTCCTGGCCGCTCCATCCATGGCCGCCGGGACGGCCCCTGCGACGGCGCCGGAAGGTCCCGCCGCGTAAGGACGGTCGTCGGAGCGCAGCCCGTGCACTCGGGAGCCACCTGGGGCGGGCCGCGCTGAGACACAGAAGACTTTCGCCAGGCCGTGCGTACATCGCGTACGGAACCGGCGAGCCAGACATCAGCTCCCGTGCGGCGCCCGCGCCCCGGACGGCGGCACCGCGGATATCACGCGGGCCGCAGCCGGACCGGATTCAGGCGCGGCGCCCGGGAGCGCGACGGGAGAACCGCCCGCATGCTCGAGCTGAACGGACCCGGCACCGCCGGGGACACCAACGAAGAACACAACAACAACAGCCCCAGTGACACGCTGCCGCCGCGCCGCAGGCGCCGCGCCGCGTCGCGCCCCGCGGGACCGCCGACCGGTGCCGTGGAGGCAGCGGACGCCGATGTCGCGGCCGCGGAGGTCGAGGCCGGCGTGACCGAGGCCGCTCAGCCGGTTGTGGAGGCTGCCGCTGAGGAGGAGGCGCTTGCGCCGCGTGCGCGTCGTCGTGCCACGCGTAAGGCGACGGCGCCTGCCGGTGCGCCCCAGGCCGCGGAGGTCGAGGCCGGCGTGACCGAGGCCGCTCAGCCGGTTGTGGAGGCTGCCGCTGAGGAGGAGGCGCTTGCGCCGCGTGCGCGTCGTCGTGCCACGCGTAAGGCGACGGCGCCTGCCGGTGCGCCCCAGGCCGCGGAGGTCGAGGCCGGCGTGACCGAGGCCGCTCAGCCGGTTGTGGAGGCTGCCGCTGAGGAGGAGGCGCCTGCGCCGCGTGCGCGTCGTCGTGCCACGCGTAAGGCCACTGCACCCGCCGGTGCGCCCCACGACGCCGAGGTCGAGGCCGAGCCGGTCGTCGCCGAAGCCGAGGCTGAAGCCGAAGCCCCCGCACCGCGCGGCCGCACCCGCCGCCGGGCGTCCGCGCCTGCCGGTGCGCCCCAGGCCGCGGAGGTCGAGGCCGGCGTGACCGAGGCCGCTCAGCCGGTTGTGGAGGCTGCCGCTGAGGAGGAGGCGCCTGCGCCGCGTGCGCGTCGTCGTGCCACGCGTAAGGCCACTGCACCCGCCGGTGCGCCCCAGGCCGCCCCGTCCGACGAGGACGAGAGCGCCACCCAGGCGGGCGAGTCGCTGCCCGAGAGCGCGGTGGCCCAGATCGCCGCCGAGGAGCCCGAGGCCGCCGCCGCCGAGAAGGCCGCCGGCCGTGGCCGTACCCGCCGCCGTGCCGCGTCCGCCGAGTTCACCGCCGGCCGGCCGGAGACGCAGGCCCGTGCCGAGCAGGCCGAGCCGCCCGCGCGTGGCCGCCGCGCCGCACGGCCGGCCGTGCCCACCTTCCAGGCCCCCGTCTTCACCGAGCCCATGTTCCAGACCCCGGAGACGGCCGCGGCCGCGGCTGCTGCCGCGCAGCGCCCTGAGCCGGAGATCGACGAGGACGAGCACGAGGCCGTCGCCGAGGCACCCGCCGAGCCGGCCGGCCGCCGTCGCAGGCGCCGCCGTGGCGAGCCGGCCGAGGCCGTCGAGGCGCAGCCCGTGGCCGCCGAGGAGGAGGCCGCGGAAGAGGCCGAGCCCGAGCCCGAGCAGGCCGAGGGTGAGGCGGAGGAGTACGAGGACCGGCCGTCGCGCCGTCGCCGCCGGGGTGGCCGTCGCCGTCGCCGCGGAGAGGCCGCCGACACCGACGAGTCCGCCGAGGAAGCCGAGGACGAGGGCGAGGACGAGGGCGAGGAGGAAGGCGAGGACGAGGCCGGAACCGACACCCCCGCGGCTGCCGGTACGAGCAGCAGCCGCCGTCGCCGTCGCCGTCGCCGTCGCAGCGGTGACACCACCGATCTCGTGGGCGAGGACGAGCCGGAGCGCACGGTCGTCAAGGTCCGTGAGCCGCGCGCGCCGCGCAAGAGCGACGAGCCGTCCGACGAGGTGCAGTCCATCAAGGGCTCGACCCGTCTGGAGGCGAAGAAGCAGCGCCGCCGCGAGGGCCGCGAGCAGGGCCGCCGCCGGGTGCCGATCATCACCGAGGCCGAGTTCCTGGCGCGCCGCGAGGCCGTCGAGCGGGTGATGGTCGTCCGCCAGCACGGCGAGCGCACCCAGATCGGTGTCCTCGAGGACGACGTGCTCGTCGAGCACTATGTCAACAAGGAGCAGGCCACCTCGTACGTCGGCAACGTCTACCTGGGCAAGGTGCAGAACGTCCTGCCGTCCATGGAGGCCGCCTTCGTCGACATCGGCAAGGGCCGCAACGCGGTGCTGTACGCCGGTGAGGTCAACTTCGAGGCGCTGGGCATGGCCAACGGCCCGCGCCGTATCGAGTCCGCCCTCAAGTCCGGCCAGTCGGTCCTCGTCCAGGTGACCAAGGACCCGATCGGCCACAAGGGCGCCCGGCTGACCAGCCAGGTGTCCCTGCCCGGCCGCTACCTGGTCTACGTGCCCGAGGGCTCGATGACCGGTATCAGCCGCAAGCTGCCCGACACGGAGCGCGCGCGGCTGAAGACCATCCTCAAGAAGATCGTCCCCGAGGACGCGGGCGTCATCGTGCGCACCGCGGCCGAGGGTGCGAGCGAGGACGAGCTGCGCCGTGACGTGGAGCGGCTGCAGGCGCAGTGGGAAGAGATCCAGAAGAAGTCGAAGATGCAGTCGACGAGCTCGCCGAGCCTGCTCTACGGCGAGCCGGACATGACCGTCCGAGTCGTCCGGGACATCTTCAACGAGGACTTCACCAAGGTCGTCGTCAGCGGTGACGAGGCGTGGGAGACCATCCACGGCTATGTCTCGCACGTCGCGCCCGACCTGGCCGACCGCCTGGAGCGGTGGACCAGCGAGGTCGACGTCTTCGCGGTCAACCGGATCGACGAGCAGCTGATGAAGGCCCTGGACCGCAAGGTCTGGCTGCCGAGCGGCGGTTCGCTGGTGATCGACAAGACCGAGGCCATGGTCGTGATCGACGTCAACACCGGCAAGTTCACCGGCCAGGGCGGCAACCTCGAGGAGACCGTCACCAGGAACAACCTGGAGGCGGCCGAGGAGATCGTGCGCCAGCTGCGGCTGCGCGACCTGGGCGGCATCGTCGTCGTCGACTTCATCGACATGGTGCTGGAGTCCAACCGGGACCTGGTCATGCGCCGGCTGCTGGAGTGCCTGGGCCGGGACCGTACGAAGCACCAGGTGGCCGAGGTGACCTCGCTGGGTCTGATCCAGATGACCCGTAAGCGGGTCGGTCAGGGCCTGCTGGAGTCGTTCTCCGAGACCTGTGTCCACTGCAACGGCCGCGGTGTGATCGTGCACATGGAGCAGCCGAGCGCCGTCGGTGGCGGTGGCAAGCGCTCCAAGAAGCGCGGACGCGGCGGCGCGGCCGGTGCTGAGCACGTCCACGAGTACGAGGTCGCGGCCGAGGAGACCGAGGCCGAGGTCGTGGCGGAGGCCGCCGCGCCCGTCGCGCTCCCCGAGCCCGCGTTCGCCCCGGACGAGGAGCTGTACAGCAGCGCCGCCGAGGCCGAGGCCGCTGCGACCCGGGGCCGCGGCCGTCGCCGTGCCACCCGCAAGGTGTCGGCCCCTGCCGGTGCGCCGCAGGCGACCGAGGTCGTCGAGCCGGTCGCCGAGGCACCTGCCGAGCCGGAGCCCGAGCGCGCGGTCGTGTCCGAGGCCCCGGCTGAGGCCGAGCCCGCCCAGGAGGCGGCCCCCACGGGCCGTACCCGCCGGCGGGCCACCCGCAGGGCGTCGGCTCCGGCCGGCTCCCCGGCGTCGTCCGAGCCGGTGCCGGCGGAGACGACGATCAAGGCTCCCGAGCCCGAGGTGGTGGAGGCGGCTGCCGTCCCCGCCGCGCAGGAGGCTCCGGTCGTGGCCCCGCCGCGTGCGCGCCGCCGGGTGACCCGTAAGGTCACCGCGCCCGCGGGCTCGCCCTCCGGTGCCGAGGAGGCCGCTGTCGTCGTGGTCGCCCCGGCCGGGACCAAGGCGGAGGAGCCCGCGGCCGAGCAGGTCACGGGCGACGAGGCCGAGGCCGGCGCTCCGGCCAAGAAGGCGGCCCGCAAGACCGCCAAGAAGGCCACCGCGAAGAAGGCGGCGGTCAAGAAGACGGCTGCGAAGAAGACGACGACGGCGAAGAAGACGGCCGCGAAGAAGGTCGCGAAGAAGACCGTGGCCGCCGAGCAGACGTCGCTTCCGGAAGTCTCCGCGGACGCCTCGTAGGCACGACGCACAACGGCTTGTGGGCCCTTCCCGTCAGGGAGGGGCCCACGGCCGTTCTCCGGCCCCTCAGTGCCCGCGGACGTGCCGGGGAGGTCCGGTGCACCATGGAGGCGACGGCCCCGGGAGGACCCGGTTTGACCCCCGGGACGGCGGTCCGTAACCTAGTCCCTCGGCGTGTTTCCTTATGCGCCCACCCCTGAGCAACTCCCTCTCGGTCCGCCGGGAGAGGCCGCTCGTCCATTCGGATCATCCGGGCCCGGCCCGTGTGAGCGGCTGGCATCAGGGGATTCGTTCCGAGCGAGAGAGAGATCCGCGTGTACGCCATCGTGCGCAGCGGTGGTCGCCAGCACAAGGTTGCTGTCGGCGACATCGTTGAGGTTGACAAGATTTCCACTGCCCAGGTTGGCGACACGGTCGAGCTCTCGACCCTGCTCGTTGTCGACGGCGACGCCGTGACCAGCGACCCGTGGGTGCTGGCCGGTATCAAGGTCACCGCCGAGGTCGTGGACCACCACAAGGGCGCGAAGATCGACATCCTTCGCTACAAGAACAAGACCGGCTACCGCCGTCGCCAGGGTCACCGCCAGCAGTACACGGCGATCAAGGTCACCGGCATCCCCACGGCTGCGAAGTAAGGGACTGAGGAGAGATGGCACACAAGAAGGGCGCATCGTCCACCCGGAACGGTCGCGACTCCAACGCTCAGCGGCTCGGCGTGAAGCGCTTCGGCGGTCAGGTCGTGAACGCCGGTGAGATCCTGGTCCGCCAGCGTGGCACCCACTTCCACCCGGGCGCGGGCGTCGGTCGCGGCAGCGACGACACGCTGTTCGCCCTGCAGCCCGGTGCGGTCGAGTTCGGCACCCACCGTGGCCGCAAGGTCGTGAACATCGTTCCGGTCGCCTGACCGGTTCACTTCGAGGGGCGGACCTCACTTCCCGAGAGGGAAGCAGGTCCGCCTTTCGTGTGTTGACAGTTAGACATTTCCCTACGTACGTCACCAACTGGAGGCATTTCCATGACCACCTTCGTGGACCGCGTCGAGCTGCATGCCGCCGCGGGTAACGGAGGCCACGGCTGCGCCTCCGTTCACCGGGAGAAGTTCAAGCCGCTCGGCGGGCCCGACGGGGGCAACGGCGGGCGCGGCGGCGACGTGATCCTGGTCGTCGACCAGTCGGTGACGACGCTGCTCGACTACCACCACAGCCCGCACCGCAAGGCCACCAACGGCAAGCCCGGTGAGGGCGGCAACCGCTCCGGCAAGGACGGCCAGGACCTGGTCCTGCCGGTCCCCGACGGCACCGTCGTCCTCGACAAGCAGGGCAATGTGCTCGCCGACCTGGTCGGCCAGGGCACCACGTACATCGCCGCCGAGGGCGGTCGCGGAGGCCTCGGCAACGCCGCGCTGGCCTCCGCCCGCCGCAAGGCCCCCGGCTTCGCCCTGCTGGGCGAGCCCGGCCGGTCGGGTGATGTGGTCCTGGAGCTCAAGACCGTCGCCGACGTCGCGCTGGTGGGCTACCCGAGCGCGGGCAAGTCCTCGCTGATCTCCGTCCTGTCGGCGGCCAAGCCCAAGATCGCGGACTACCCGTTCACCACGCTGGTCCCGAATCTGGGCGTCGTGACGGCCGGGTCCACCGTCTACACCATCGCGGACGTGCCGGGTCTGATCCCGGGCGCCAGCCAGGGCCGCGGCCTGGGCCTGGAGTTCCTGCGCCATGTCGAGCGCTGCTCGGTCCTGGTGCACGTCCTGGACACCGCGACGCTCGAGTCCGACCGTGACCCGGCCTCCGACCTCGATGTCATCGAGGAGGAGCTGCGGCAGTACGGCGGCCTCGACGACCGCCCGCGCATCGTGGTCCTCAACAAGGTCGACATTCCCGACGGCCAGGACCTCGCCGACATGATCCGCCCGGAGCTGGAGCAGCGCGGCTACCGCGTCTTCGAGGTCTCCGCGGTGGCTCACAAGGGCCTCAAGGAGCTGTCCTACGCGCTGGCCGAGATCGTCGCCGAGGCGCGGGCCGCCAAGCCGGTGGAGGAGGCGACCCGTATCGTCATCCGCCCCAAGGCGGTCGACGACGCGGGCTTCACGGTCACGCTGGAGGAGGACGGCCTCTTCCGGGTGCGCGGCGAGAAGCCGGAGCGCTGGGTGCGCCAGACGGACTTCAACAACGACGAGGCCGTCGGCTATCTGGCGGACCGCCTCAACCGTCTCGGTGTCGAGGACGAGCTGATGAAGGCCGGCGCCCGGTCGGGCGACGGCGTGGCCATCGGCCCCGAGGACAACGCGGTCGTCTTCGACTGGGAGCCGACGGTGACGGCGGGCGCGGAGATGCTCGGCCGCCGCGGCGAGGACCACCGCTTCGAGGCCCCGCGTCCGGCGGCGCAGCGTCGCCGGGACCGTGACGCGGAGCGGGACGAGGCGATGAAGGAGTTCAAGGGCTTCGAGCCCTTCTAGTCCCCTGAACCTCCGGCGACTGTTCCCTCTCTGAACCTCCGGTGACGCTGAGCGGAGTCCGGCGCAGCCACCCTGAGCACGTGAGCCCACCCTGGGCCGAGCGGTGCGAGGGTGGCTGCGCCGTTTTCGCAGGTCGGCGGCGGCTTGCAGGGGAGCCGGCGCAAGGCCGTGAGGCGCCCCGTGCCGGGCGGGGCCGGTGCGAACGCCGGAGGCCCGCTCCCAAGGCGGCGGCGCCGCACATGCGCCTGCGTGTGCCCGGGTCACACGCGTCCCGTCGTGTGGAGGAGCCAACCGTTCACACCTTCTGGCCGTCTCATCCGGGTGAAGGCGGGAAAACTGCCCAACCAGTCCGGCAATCCGCGACAAGGCGGACAAGTTGGTACATGTCGTAATATTCCGGCTGGGGTGCCCTCGCCAGGACAAGCGTCACCGAGCCTGCGAGCCGAAACGTGACCGCCCGTTGGTTCCTGAGCAGAATTGAGCGGAGCACCGATGAAGATCTCCTTCCTCATTCACACCGTTTACGGCATAGGCGGAACCATCCGCACGACGCTGAATCTGGCTGGGGAGCTGGCCAACCGCCACGAGGTCGAGATCGTCTCCGTCTTCCAGCACCGTGACACCGCCGCCTTCGCGATCGATCCCCGCATCACTCTCGTGCCGCTCGTCGACACCCGCCCCGACAGCCCCGGCAACGACCTGGAGAATCCTCTCTTCTCCCAGCCGTCCAAGGCCTTCCCGCAAGCCGAGGCCCGCTACAAGGAGTACAACCAGCTCGTCGACGAGCGGGTACGTGCCCACTACGCCGACTCCGACGCGGACATCGTCATCGGAACCCGCCCCGGACTCGTCGCCTATGTCGCCCAGTTCGCCCCGCCCGGCGCAGTAAGGGTCGGGCAGGAGCACATGACGCACAACCACCACAAGGGGGCGCTGCGCGAGGAGATGTACGAGCACCTCGACGCCATCGACGCCTTTGTGACGGTCTCCGAGGGCGATGCGGCGGTCTGGCGGGACAAGCTGCCGCTGCCCACCACCCGGGTGCTGTCCATACCCAACAGCGTTCCCGAGCCGGCCGTCGCGCCTTCGGACGGCACCGGCCGGACCATCGTCGCGGCCGGCCGGCTCTCGGCCGAGAAGCAGTACCACGTGCTGCTCGACGCCTTCGCCAAGGTCGCAGCCGTCCGCCCCGACTGGGTGCTGCGGATCTACGGCTCCGGTGACCAGCGGGAACGGCTCCGCGCCCGCATCGACGAGCTGGCGCTCTACAACCAGGTCCACCTCATGGGCGCCCACTCGCCGATCGAACCCGAATGGGCCAAGGGGGCCATCGCGGTTTCCACCTCGCGCCACGAGTCCTTCGGCATGACGCTGGTGGAGGCCATGCGCTGCGGCGTACCGATGGTCAGCACCGACTGCGACTACGGCCCGCGCGAGATCATCCAGGACGGTGTCGACGGGCTGCTCGTCCCGGTGGGTGACGTCACCGCGATCGCCCAGGGCCTGCTGCGGCTGATCGACGACGAGGGGCTGCGCCGCGGGATGGCGAAGGCCGCTGCCGACAACGCCCGCCGCTTCGATCCGGGTGTGGTCACCAAGCAGTACGAGGCGCTGTTCGCGGAGCTGGTCGAGGACGCGTCCCGGCGCGAGACGGGCCCGGGGATCGCTCCGGTCGCCGATGTCGTGGTCGCGGGCGACGGCGAGGTGACCGTCACGCTGGCGACCCCGCTCCCCGAGGGCCTGGAACAGGGCGCAACGCTCGTGTGCACCCGTACCGGTGTCCAGTCGGACGTCCGCACCTTCGAGTTCGACGGGGGCGGCGCGGCACGGATCCCGGCCGGTGAGGTCTTCCCCGAGGGGCAGTGGAACCTCTTCGTCGAGATGGCCACGACCAAGGTCCGGGGCCGCGTCACCGCCCGCGTCATCGACCAGCGGGGAGCCATGCACGCCGCGCAGAGACCCGCGGGGGGCGGGCCCGTCCACAACCTCGTGCCGTACGAGGACAAGGCGAAGGGCAGCGCCCTGATGCTGCGAGCCTGGTCCCGGCCCGTGCACGCGGAGGCCGACGACGTCCGGCTCGACGGTATGCGGATCACTCTGACGGGCAGCCTGTACGGCGCGGCGACCGTGTCCGACGCCCCGGCGCTGCTGCTGCGCCGTCGCGGGAAGCCTGCGGGCGAACTGTCCTTCGCCGGGGAGAAGGAGGGCGAGCACGGCTTCCGGTTCACCTTCACCCCGGTCGAAGCCGTCGCCGCGCAGTTGACCGCGCACGACGTGTGGGACCTGCTCGTCCGCTACGCACCGAACAGCAAGCCGGTCAAGATCGGCAAGGTGCTGGACGACGTCGTGATGAAGAAGGACATCTACTCCTACCCTCGCATCGTCCGGCCCAAGAGGCGCACCGGCAGCCTGGTGCGCGCCATGGTCAAGCGGGCGCTGCACAAGCGGCAGCCCCAGGTCAGGGTCAGGGTCTACTACACGGTGTCCAATGATCTCGCTCTCAATGTGGTGGACCTGTAACCCGCCGCTGTCCCGCTCATGGGTGGTTCATACCACTCATGTGTGTGGCGTCCGTCACTCCTTCAGGGCGGTGCTGCGTGACCAAGAGCCCAGATCACCGGGTGAACAGAAGGTATCTCCGGTCCGTGGGGTGGGCGACACCCGCCTTGCGGGACGGTAACGCAGGGTGCAACCATCAGTTTTGTTCCCCAGCCCTCGCAAGGTAGGTCGTCTGTGTCTGTGCAGCACATAGCCAAACCCCGAACCACAGCAGTCGTGCTCGCCGGTGGCACCGGCCAGCGCGTGGGACTGTCCATCCCCAAGCAGCTGCTGAAGATCGCAGGCAAGGCCGTCATCGAGCACACACTGTCGATCTTCCAGCAGGCGGACTCCATCGACGACATCATCGTGCTGATGGCGCCCGGCTATGTGGCCGACGTCGAGAAGATCGTCGCCAAGGCGGGTCTGACCAAGGTGATCAAGGTCATCGAGGGCGGCACGACCCGTAACGAGACCACCGAGCGCGCCATCGCGGCCCTCGGCGAGGGCCTGGCCGAGGGTGAGGACCGCAACGTCCTGTTCCACGACGCCGTGCGCCCGCTGCTCTCCGCGCGTGTGATCCAGGACTGCGTGGACGCGCTGGAGCGCTACCAGGCCGTCGACGTCGCCATCCCGTCCGCGGACACGATCATCGTGACCCGCACCCACGGCGAGGACGGCGAGTTCATCACCGACGTCCCGGACCGCTCCCGGCTGCGCCGTGGCCAGACCCCGCAGGCCTTCAAGCTCTCCACCATCCGCAGGGCGTACGAGGTCGCGGCCGGCGACCCGAACTTCCAGGCCACCGACGACTGCTCGGTCGTGCTGAAGTACCTGCCGGACGTCCCGATCTATGTCGTCGCGGGCGACGAGTACAACATGAAGGTCACCCAGCCGGTCGACGTCTTCATCGCGGACAAGCTCTTCCAGCTCGCCTCGACCGCCGCCCCGGCCCAGGCCGACGAAGCCGCCTACCGCGAGCTGCTGGCCGGCAAGACCCTGGTCGTCTTCGGCGGCTCGTACGGCATCGGCGCGGACATCGCCTCGCTCGCCGAGTCCTACGGCGCCAAGGTCTACGCGCTGGGCCGCTCGACCACCGGCACCCATGTCGAGAACCCGGAGCACGTCGACGACGCGCTGTCCAAGGCGTACGCCGAGACCGGCCGTATCGACTACGTGATCAACACCGCGGGCGTGCTGCGGATCGGCAAGCTGGCCGAGACGGACAACACGACCATCCAGGAAGCGCTGAACGTCAACTACCTGGCTCCGGTGCAGATCGCGCGGGCCTCGCACAAGTACCTGGCGGAGACCAAGGGCCAGCTGCTGCTCTACACCTCCAGCAGCTACACCCGTGGCCGCGCCGAGTACAGCCTCTACTCCTCCACCAAGGCCGCCATGGTGAACCTCACCCAGGCTCTGTCGGACGAGTGGGCGGGCGACGGCATCCGGGTGAACTGTGTGAACCCCGAGCGCACCGCCACGCCGATGCGCACCAAGGCGTTCGGCACCGAGCCCGCCGGTACGCTGCTCTCGTCCGAGGCCGTGGCCCGTACTTCGCTGGACGTGCTGTTGTCCGAGCTGACCGGCCATGTCATCGACGTACGGCAGCAGGACCCGACCCGGGGCGCTTCCGAGGCATCGGGCTTCGAGCAGGCCCTCGCCGCTGTGCTGGACCGTCAAGAAGATGTGTAATACTTATTGACATTCATATTCGGGCCTCTGTAGTCGCCGTTACACAGCGCGCACTGCGGGGGCCCGAATCCGTGGAGGTCCCCCTTCACACGTCCTTCGCAAGGCACATATTCGGTACCTCTGGAGCAGGTTCTTCGTGATTTCCAAGGCCATTCGCATGGCACGCGTGGGCAGCGGATCCGAGCTGGCCGCGGCGCTGCTCTTGATGCTCGGATTCCCGTGCGTCATGCTCGCCGCGATAATCCCCAACCTCTGGTTCTTCGGGGCGGCGGTTGCGGTGACCTATCTGTCGGACCGCTTTCTGCACCAGCGCTCCAGCTATCTGATCAACCGTCTCGCCAAGGTGCGGGCCGGCCTGTCGATCCGTTTTCTGGTGCGCCAGCTGCTGCTGGTTCTGCTGATGGCACGCATGGGTCTCGCCGACGACGCGGTCTTCTACGTGACGGTCGCCTGCCTGCTCGGCTTCTACGGGCTCCAGGCGCCGCACGGTGCGATGGTCACCCTGCTGCGCCTGCGCCGCAGGCTGCCGGTCGTCACCCGCAACATCGACCTGAAGAAGTACGTGCGCATCCCCGACGCGCCGCCCAAGGGCCTGCTCGACCGCTCCGCGGAGAAGATGCTGCACCTGGACGTCTTCGCAGTCGTGGGCGTGATCCTCGCCATCGGGCTGAAGCAGAACATCTTCGCCTACGCCGGTCTCGCGCTGACCTCGGTGCTCGCCCTCGGCTACGTGGCGGCGCTGCTGCCCTATCTGCGACCGAGCCGCCTCGTACCGCCCGCGGAGAAGGTGCTGAAGGGCATCGACACCTGGCTCGGCGAGTACAAGCCGACGGTGATGCTGTACTTCTCCGGCTCCAGGGACTCGGCGTACCAGGTCAACATGTGGCTCGAGACGATGGCCAAGGTCGAGGGCCGTCCGGTGATCCTGCTGCGTGAGCGCAACATCGTGCCGCAGCTCGCCTCCACCTCCGTGCCCGTGCTGTGCGTGCCCGGCGGGGTGCACCTGATGAATCTGGACCTGTCGTCCGTGCGGGTCGCGCTGTACGCGGCCAACGTCGGCAAGAACATCCACCTGCTGCGGGTACCGACCATGAAGCATGTCTTCATCGGCCACGGCGACAGCGACAAGCTCGCCAGCGTCAACCCGTTCAGCAAGGCGTACGACGAGGTGTGGACCGCCGGCCGCGCCGGACGTGACCGGTACGCCCTCGCCGACGTCGGTGTGCGCAGCGAGGACATCGTCGAGGTGGGCCGTCCCCAGCTGGCCCCGATCAAGACCTGGACCGGCGCACCCGCGAACCCGGTCCCGACCGTGCTCTACGCCCCCACATGGGAGGGCTGGGACGACAACCCCGGCAACACCTCCCTGCTGCTGGCCGGTGAGAACATCGTCAAGCGGCTCCTGAACGCGCAGAAGCCGGTCCGGCTGATCTACAAGCCGCACCCGTTCACCGGCACCCGCAGCCCCAAGGCCAAGGCCGTGCACCAGCGCGTCACCGCGCTCGTCGAGCAGGCCGCCGCGGCCCGCGCCGCCGACCCCCGCTGGGCCGAGGAGGCCGCGTCCCACGCGGCCGGGCAGGCCGAGGCCCGCGCCGAACTGCAGCGCATCGAGGCACGCCTCGCCGAGCTCGCGGGTACCTCGCGCGTCGGCGGGGACGAGGCCGAGCTGTCGCGCGAGTCGGTGGCCGACCCGGCGCGCGAAGCGGAGACCGCGCAGCTCAAGGACGACTGGAACGCCGCGTACTGGCGCTCCTTCGGCTGGTGGGAGCACAAGGTCATCACCGGTCCCGAGCCGCGTCTGTACGACTGCTTCAACGAGTCGGACGGCATGGTCTCGGACATCTCCAGCGTGGTGTCGGACTTCATCGCGAGCGGCAAGCCGTACGCGGTCACCGACTCCGCGGGTCTGGGCGAGGCGGAGTTCAAGCGCCAGAACACCGCCGTTCGCGCCGCGGTGATCCTCTCCAACAGCGCTGCCGAGCTCGACGAGCTGCTGGAAGCCGTCGCCGACCGGGCCGCCGACACGCGGGCAGAGGCGCGGCACGAGCTCAAGGAGTACCTGCTCGGCCCGGACGAGCCGACCTCCATGGAGCAGTTCAGCGCGGCTGTGCAGACGCTGGCGGCCAAGGCCGAGGCGCGCAACGCGGGGGTGGCACAGCGTCTCGCGGAGGCGGAGCCGACGCCCGGGTTCGACGACACGCCCGTGGGCGGCTGAGAGACCCGCATCACATCGCACATCGCAGCAGCGGCCTGGCGGCGTCCCTGAAGGGCGCCGCCAGGCCGTTTCATGTCCCGTTGGGGCATGTGCGCTGATTGCTCCGAATGCTCGGAGAGCCGAACAAGGCAACCTTTGTTCATGTCAGGTTGTCTTGTATGTCGATGAATGACAATCCTGCGCCTGACGTCACGGTAGTGGTCGGGGCCTATGAGGCCATGCCCTACCTGGTCCGTTGCCTGGAATCGGTGGAGTCGCAGACCCTCGGGGCCGACCGCATCGAGATCGTCGCGGTCGACGACGGGTCGACCGACGGCACGGGTGAGTACCTGGAGGAGTTCGCCGCCAGGTCCAAGGTCCCGACCACGGTCGTCCACCAGCCCAACTCCGGCGGCCCCAGCGGGCCGCGCAACCTCGGCCTGGGCCGTGCCCGCGGCCGCTATGTCTTCTTCCTGGACGCGGACGACTACTTCGGCGACGAAGCGCTGGAGCGGATGGTCGCCATGGCCGACCGAGCCGGTACGGACGTGGTGCTCGGCAGGATGGCCGGCGTCGGCCGCGGTGTGCCCGCATCCATGTTCACCCGCACCCTCGAACACGCCGATGTGCACACCTCCCGGGTCATCTACGCGCTCAGCGCCCAGAAGCTGTTCCGTCGCGCGACGCTGACGCGGCTCGGCCTGCGATTCGACGAGACACTCGCGACCGGTGAGGACGCGCTGTTCACCATGGAGGCGTATCTCGCGGGCGGCGGCGTGTCCGTAGTGGCCGACTACGACTGCTACTACCTCGTCGGCCGTGAGGACGGCAAACACGCGACCAGCAGGGGCAGTTACCCCGAGCGCTTCGAGGCGCTGCACGCCCTGATGCGGCTGATCGCCCGCCTCGAGCCGCCGGGGCCCAAGCGGGATCTGCTCATGGTCAGGCCTTTCACGGTCGGTCTGCTCCAGCAGTTCGGTCCCGCCCTGCTGCGGCGTCCCGAGCGCGAACAACTGCACCGGATGGAGCTGGCCGCGCCGATGACCCGGGCGTACTGGACCAAGGGTGTGGCCGACCGGATCAAGGTCGGCGAGCGGCTCGTCCTCACCTGCGTCGCCATGGGCCGGCTCGATCTGCTCAAGGACCATCTGGATTTCACCCGGGCCGAGCGGATCCCGGAGGTGATCCACCGTGGCCGCTCGGGCCGCCCGTACCTGTCCTATCCGCACTTCCGGGACGCAGGGGCGGGCATCCCCGACTCGGTCTACGCCGTGACGGTGCCGGACTGGTCCGGCAGCCGGCGCGTGCTGCCGGAGGGGCACCTGTCACTCGCACGGGCGGTGCGGGGGATCCGGCGCCGCACACGGAGGTTGAGAACCGGGCGGTAGGCAGGGGCGGAATACACCGATTGCGTAAGGATGCGCGAACGGTGGGTAAAGTCGAATCGGCTGATCGATATCAGCCGGGGGAACACAATCGATTCGAGGACGGGCATCGTGAAGGCACTCGTACTCTCCGGAGGGGCGGGCACTCGCCTGCGTCCCATCACGCATACTTCGGCCAAGCAACTGGTTCCTGTGGCGAACAAGCCAGTGCTGTTCTACGGCCTGGAAGCGATCGCGGACGCCGGGATCACCGAAGTCGGCGTGATCGTCGGCGACACGGCGGAGGAGATCCAGGAGGCGGTCGGCGACGGATCCCGATTCGGGGTGAAGGTCACCTACATTCCACAGGAGAAGCCACTCGGGCTCGCCCATGCCGTGATCATCGCAAGAGAGTTCCTCGGTGAGGACGACTTCGTGATGTATCTCGGCGACAACTTCATCGTCGGCGGGATCACGGGCCTCGTCGACGCGTTCCGCACCGAGCGCCCCGACGCGCAGATCCTTCTCACCAAGGTCCCCAACCCGACCTCCTTCGGCGTTGCGGAACTCGACGGCGAGGGCCGTGTCGTGGGCCTCGAGGAGAAGCCCGAGAACCCCAAGAGCGATCTCGCACTCGTCGGCGTCTATCTCTTCACGCCTGCCGTGCATGAGGCCGTGCGGGCCATCCAGCCGTCCGGGCGCGGGGAGTTGGAGATCACCCACGCCATCCAGTGGCTGATCGACCAGCAGCGCGACGTGCGTTCCACGACCATCTCCGGCTACTGGAAGGACACCGGCAACGTCACCGACATGCTGGAGGTCAACCGATCGGTGCTGGAGAGCGTCGAGGCCGTGAACGAGGGCACGGTCGACGAGAGCAGCGAGATCATCGGCCGCGTACGTATCGAGGCGGGAGCCGAGATCAGCAGGAGCCGCATCATCGGTCCGGCCGTCATCGGCGCCGGCACCGTCATCAGCGACGCCTACGTCGGCCCGTTCACCTCCGTCTCCGAGGGGTGCCGGATCGAGGACAGCGAGATCGAGTACTCGATCGTGCTGCGCGGTTCGTCCATCACCGGTGTACGCCGGGTGGAGGCCTCGCTCATCGGCCGCGACGTCGAGGTCACCCCCGCCCCACGCAACCCGTCCGCCCACCGACTCGTGCTCGGCGATCACAGCAAGGTGCAGATCTCTTCATGACCACCAAGATCCTGGTGACCGGCGGCGCCGGCTTCATCGGCTCCCACTACGTCCGCACGGTGCTCGGCCCCGGCGGCCCGGGCGACGTCGCCGTCACCGTGCTGGACAAGCTCACCTACGCGGGCAACGAGGCCAACCTCGACGAGGTCCGCGACCACCCCGGATTCGCCTTCGTCAAGGGCGACATCTGCGACCCGGAGCTCGTCGGCCGGCTCATGGGCGAGCACGACCAGGTGGTGCACTTCGCCGCCGAGTCGCATGTGGACCGGTCCATCGACGGCGGCGCCGAATTCGTGCGGACGAACGTGGTGGGCACCCACACCCTGATCGACGCGGCCCACCGGGCCGGCATCGCGACGTTCGTCCACATCTCCACCGACGAGGTCTACGGCTCCATCGACGAGGGCTCCTGGCCCGAGACGCACCCGCTGCAGCCCAACTCCCCGTACTCCGCGGCCAAGGCCTCCAGCGACCTGATCGCGCTGTCCTACCACCGCACCCACGGCCTGGACGTGCGCGTGACCCGCTGCTCCAACAACTACGGGCATCACCACTTCCCGGAGAAGGTCATCCCGCTGTTCATCACCAACCTGCTGGACGGCCACAAGGTCCCGCTCTACGGCGACGGCGGGAATGTGCGTGACTGGCTGCACATCGACGACCACGTCCAGGGCATCGAGCTGGTGCGCGCCCGGGGCCGGGCGGGCGAGGTCTACAACATCGGCGGCGGCACCGAGCTGTCCAACAAGGAGCTCACCGCGCTGCTGCTCGAGGCGTGCGGGGCCGACTGGGACACCAGCGTCGAGTACGTGACCGACCGCAAGGGTCACGACCGCCGTTACTCGGTCGACTGCACCAAGATCCGCGAGGAGCTCGGCTACGCGCCGCGCAAGGACTTCGCGACCGGTCTCGCGGAGACCGTGCAGTGGTACCGCGACAACCGTGCCTGGTGGGAGCCGCTCAAGGAGCGTGCGGCGCTGTGAGCGGCTGGCTCGTCACGGGGGGCCGCGGCATGCTGGCCCAGGACGTTCTCGCCAGGCTGGCGGCGGACGGCACCGCGGCCGTCCCCCTCGCCCACGCGGACCTCGACATCACCGACCCGGAAGCGGTCCGCGCCGCCCTCGCCGAGCACCGGCCGACGGTGATCGTCAACTGCGCCGGCTGGACGGACGTCGACGGTGCGGAGGAACGGGAGGATGCCGCGCTCGCCGTCAACGGCACCGGTCCACGGGTGCTCGCCGAGGCGTCCAAGGAGACCGGAACCGTCCTGCTCCATGTCTCCACCGACTACGTCTTCGCCGGCGACGCAGCCGCGCCGTACGCGGAGGATGCGCCGACCGGACCGCGCGGCGCCTACGGACGCACCAAGCTGGCGGGGGAGCAGGCGGTGCGCGACATCCTTCCCGAGACCGGCCAGGTGGTCCGTACGGCCTGGCTGTACGGCGCGGGCGGGCCGAACTTCGTGCGCACGATGATCAGGCTCGAGGCAGTCAAGGACACCCTGGACGTGGTGGACGACCAGCGTGGGCAGCCGACCTGGACCGTGGACCTGGCCGACCGGCTGGTGCGGCTGGGGCAGGGGACGCTCGCGGGCACGGTGGCCGGCGGCGTCCGCCACGGCACGAGCAGCGGCGACACCACCTGGTTCGGATTCACGCGGGAGATCTTCCGGCTGCTGGGCGCCGACCCGGAGCGGGTGCGTCCGACGACCAGCGAGGCCTTCGTCAGGCCCGCGCCCCGGCCGGCGTACAGCGTGCTCGGTCACGAGGGGTGGCAGGGCACGGGCATCGAACCGATCCGCGACTGGCGTGCCGCGCTCGCAGAAGCGTTCCCGGAACTGGTCGAAGCGGAGCGCGGAAAGGCCGACAGAATGGGTGCTACTGGCCAGTAGATGTTTACGTTCGGGTGCCGTACACGCTAACTTCGCTGGGAATCAATGAATTTGATTCCCAGCGAAGGGCTCCATCGGTGGACCGCCACGGCTTCCTGCGTCAACTGCACCGCATCTACAAACCCCGCAACTATCTCGAGATCGGGGTCAACGACGGGCGCAGCCTCGCGCTTTCCCGGGTTCCCTCCGTCGCGATCGATCCGGCGTTCCGGGTCGTGACGAGCATCAGCTGCGATGTGCACCTCGTAAGGGCGACCAGCGACGACTTCTTCGCCCGCAAGGACCCGCTGGTGCATCTGCGCAACGGCCGCAATCCGTTTCGCGCGCTCGCCCGCAAGGACCCGATGAACCTTCTGGGCGGCGAGCCGCAGCTGGAGCTGTCGTTCATCGACGGTATGCACCTGTTCGAATATGCGCTGCGCGACTTCATGAACGTCGAGCGGCATTCGCGCTGGTCGAGCGTGATCGTGCTGGACGACATGCTGCCGCGGAGTGTCGATGAGGCCGCCCGCGACCGGCACACCAAGTTCTGGGCGGGTGACGTGTACAAGGTCGTCCAGGTGCTCCGCAAGTACCGGCCGGACCTGGTCGTCGTCGAGATCGACACCGCGCCGACCGGAGTGGTGGCCGTCTTCGGCGCCGACCCCGGGAACACCGTGCTCAAGAACGCGTACGACAAGATCATCGAGGAGTACGTCGTCCCCGACCCGCAGGACGTCCCGGACGAGGTACTGGTGCGCAAGCACGCGGTCCAGCCCGAGGCACTGCTCGGCGCTGACTTCTGGCCGGGGCTGGTCCGCGCCCGCACACTGCGCCGCCCGCGCTCCGCCTTCGTGCCCGTGCGCCGGAGCCTCGAAAAGCTCATGGGCTGAGCTTCCTGCTGATCGGAGAGAGCCCCCGAGGTCATGGACCTCGGGGGCTCTGCGTTGCCCGTGCCGCGGCGGCCGTCAGCCGCGGGCGCGCAGCTGCGCGTAGTACGCCTCGCACTCCTCGTACCGCGGCAGCAGCCCCTGTTCGGCGGCCTCGGCAAGCGTGGGTGCCGCGGCGTCCTTGTCCGAGAGCAGCGGTGTGATGCCCTCGGGCCACTCGATACCCAGCCCGGCGTCGAGAGGGTTGATGCCGTGCTCCCGCTCGGGGGAGTAACCCTCGGAGCACAGATAGACCACGGTCGCGTCGTCCGTCAGGGCCATGAAGGCGTGGCCGAGGCCCTCCGACAGATAGACGGCGTGGTGGTCCACGTCGTCGAGGCGGACGGCCTCCCACTGGCCGAATGTCGGGGAGCCGACGCGGATGTCGGCGATGACGTCGAGGACCGCACCGCGCACGCACTTGACGTATTTGGCCTGGCTCGGCGGTACATCGGCGAAGTGGATACCGCGCAGCGTGCCCCGGCTGGAGACCGAGCAGTTGGCCTGCTCGAGCCGCAGCCGGTGTCCGGCCGCCTCGGCGAAGTCGGGTGCCTTGAACCACTCGTGGAAACTGCCCCGGCTGTCCGGGAAGATCTTCGGTTCGTGCACCCAGGCCCCGGCGATGGAGAGCTGCCGCATCTGATCCCTTCCTTGCTGTCGACTCATGTCCCGTGATCACGCAGCCGCATGATCACGCACCCGCATCACATCAGCAGGTCAGCCGAGCACCCGCGCCGCGAGGCGGCGGGCCTTGCGGCGTGCGGCGGGCGGCAGCCGGCGTACCAGCGGACCCGCCACGGCCCGTGCGGCACCGCGCAGTGCGGCCTGGCGTTGCTGCATCGTCAGCTGCCGCTGCAAGTGGGCGTCGGGCAGCGGCAGGGGGTCGTCCAGCCGCAGCCGCCCGGCACGGTCCACGCTCACCCGGGACAACGGCAGGTCGGGTCCCTTCGGGCCGTCCAGCCGCACGGAGAGCTGCCGGCTGCCCGCCGGAGCCCCCGGCACCCGGGCCGGCACGGTGAGATGGACCCGGCCATGGACGGGGCGCACCGAGGCCGGGAAGGTGTGCACGGCGGACGGGCCGGCTGCTTGCGGCACCTCTGCGGCAGACGGAGGGCCGGAGAGGTCGACCGACGCGGTCGGACCCGAGGGGGGTGGCAGCTCGCTCAGCACCAGCTCCGCCTCGGCGTGCCCGGTGGCCCGGGTGGTGAAGACCTCCAGCCGCAGATGCACCGGACGGCCGGGCATGCGCAGCACGGGTCGGCGCGCGAGATAGGTGGCCATCTTCTTGGCGCGCCCTGCGACATCAAGGGTGAGATTGCTGTGCGGATCCGTGAAGTACGGGATCACCGGGCGGGCCGGCGTGGAGAGCAGCGCGGGGAGGCACTGCTCGTCGACATGCGGTGCGCGGTCGGCGCCGAGCCGGACCTTCCGCAGGAGTCCGAGGCCCCATACGGACACCCATGCGTCCCAGAAGCCGCGATCGAGGGCGGCCCGGCCTCCCCGGCCTGCCTCGGAGGAGAGCCGGCCGACGCCGCGCAGCACGACCTCGCAGCCGTCGCCGTCCAGGTCCTCGACCTGTGCCTCGAGCGTGGCCGGGCAGTGCCACTCGACGGCCGTCTCGCGGTTGCGCAGCGCGAGCTCCGCTTTGAAGGCTTTGATGTCGTCGGTGACGTCGAGGAGCTCGCCGTCGGGCAGCAGGTCTCCGGTGACGTCCGGGTGCAGATGGATCCGCCCGTCGCGGCGCAGCAGCGTCAGCGGCCGGCGGTCGTCGCCGTGCACCAGGCGTGCCGCGATCGTGACCGCGATCCGGCCGTCGGGCTCCCAGGCGAGGTTCTCCAGCCGTACGGCGGCCTTGACCGAGGATGCGAAGCGGGCGAGTTCGAGCAGCCCCTCGGGGTTGTCGTCGCGCAGCACGGTGGAACGCAGCCGCAGCATCGGGCCCAGCCCGTCGTGCACGGAGCTGTCCATGAAGTCCAGGGCGAGCGGCCGTACGGCGTCCGTCATCTCCCGGAGGTAGTCGGCTTCGTACTTCAGTACAGCCGGTTCGCTGAGCCGCGTGAGCATCTCCACGCGGTAGAAGCGGCGCAGGATCCGGTCCCTGAGCGCGCCCGGCTCGGTGTTGGCGACGACGACGTCGAGGACCTCGCGGAGATTCCCGTAGTAGCCGTCCGGGACGAGCTTGGCGGATCCGGCGTTGTTTCCGTCGTCGCGCTTCGAGTAGTGGTAGCAGGTGTACGACCCCAGGATCGAGACCACCTCGGCGGGGAAGTACGCCTTCATCATGTACAGCTGGTCCTCGAGGCGGCGCTTTCCCTCGGGGTAGGCGATGCCGTGCTCCCGCAGAAAAGCCGTCCGGAACATCTTGTGCGGTGTCAGGCTGTCGTACAGCGGTGCGGTGAGCAGGGTGCACTTCTCGCGGTCCTGGCGGAAAACGCCGTGGGGAACGCCGCGGAAGTTGCTGGCCACTTTGCCCATGACGATGTCGGAGCGATTGCGGTGGCCCATCTCGTACAGCCGGCGCAGCGCGTCGGTGCTCAGGTGGTCGTCCTGGTCGAGGAACTGGACGTATTCGCCCTTGGCCTCTGCCACGCCGACGTTCCGCGGTTTGCCGGGCCAGCCGGAATTCGGGATGTGAATCACGCGGAAGTGCGGATGCCGGGCGGCGAGCTTGTCGAGTCGTTCCGGGGTGTCGTCGGTGGATCCGTCATTGACGAAAAGCACTTCGAATTCTTCCGGTGGAAGCGTCTGACTGACCAGCGAGTCAATGCAGGGATCGATGTACTTGCCCGGGTTGTAAACCGGAATGACGACACTCACTTTTACCGACACGACAGTGCCCCGTCTCTTGTGGAATCCCTGAGTCGCAGGTGGGGGCCGGAGGCAGGCCGCACACACGCGGGCCACCGCCCACTGGCACTCTATCGTTTGTCCGGAACTCCCCCCGCGCATTCGGAAATCGGTACCGGCCGCCCCCCTGCGTGCGGCCGGCTGTCCAGCGGGCGGAATAGGTGCGCGCGGGCGGCGCCGCCTGACATAGATTCGGCCTTGTGACAGTGGCAAGACAGCAGGTGACCCAGGCTCGCAGGATCGTCGTCAAGGTCGGTTCGTCCTCCTTGACCACCGCCTCCGGCGGGCTCGACGCCGATCGCGTGGACGCACTCGTCGACGTGCTCGCAAAAGTCCGCAGCGGCGGTGAGAAGGAGATGGTCCTCGTCTCGTCCGGCGCCATCGCCGCCGGACTCGCGCCGCTCGGACTGGCCCGCCGCCCCAAGGACCTGGCCCGGCAGCAGGCCGCCGCCAGCGTCGGCCAGGGCCTGCTCGTCGCCCGCTACACCGCCTCCTTCGCCCGCTACGGCGTACGCGTCGGCCAGGTGCTGCTCACCAGCGACGACACCAGCCGCCGCGCCCACTACCGCAATGCCTACCGGACCCTGGACCAGCTCCTGACCATGGGCGCCGTCCCGGTCGTCAATGAGAACGACACCGTGGCCACGGACGAGATCCGCTTCGGCGACAACGACCGCCTTGCCGCGCTCGTCGCCCATCTCGTCCGCGCCGATCTGCTGGTCCTGCTCTCCGACGTCGACGGCCTCTACGACGGCGACCCGGCCAGACCCGGCACCTCCCTCATCGACGAGGTGCGCGGCCCGGACGACATCGCCCATGTACAGATCGGCAGCGCCGGCAAGGCCGGTGTCGGCACCGGAGGCATGGTCACCAAGGTCGAGGCGGCCCGGATCGCGGCCGCAGCCGGTGTCCCCGTGGTCCTCACCTCCGCCAGCCGCGCGGCCGACGCGCTCGCCGGCCGCGCCACCGGGACGTACTTCCACCGCACCGGGCGCCGCTCCGCCGACCGGCTGCTGTGGCTCGCCCATGCCTCCACCCCGCAGGGCTCGCTCACGCTCGACGACGGCGCGGTACGGGCCGTGGTGCAGGGCAAGAAGTCGCTGCTGCCGGCCGGAATCGCCGCGGTCGAGGGCGAGTTCAGCGCCGGGGACCCGGTCGAGCTGCGCGACTCGGCCGGCCGTCCTGTGGCACGCGGGCTCGTCAACTTCGACGCCAAGGAGATCCCGCAACTGCTCGGCCGCTCGACCCGCGAGCTGGCGAAGGAGCTGGGACCGGCGTACGAACGAGAGGTCGTACACAGGGACGATCTGGTCGTCATCAAACCCTGAGGGCCCACCGAAACGGCGGAAAGTCCCGCCTTGCGGCAGAGACCTTTACCAAAACCGCCCCATGCGCCGCCGCGGGCTGGTCAACTTTGTTGCGGGGGAATTGCGGGGTAGGGCAACAACGCAGCAACAGGAGGCCGCCGGTGAGACGAGCGCGCCCTGGGGACGTGACCCGAGGGAACGGGGGACTGCCCCGCGCCCGCCGGGCCGTGGGCGAGGAACGAGCCCTGACGAGCGTCGCCGCCGGCGCCGCGGCGGAGACCGACACCCGTACGGACGCGCCCGAGGAACCGGGTACGGAGACGGGTACCGAAGCCCGGGCGGAAGGCGTCCTCACGCCGGAGCGTCCCCACGAGCGCCCGCTGTCCAAGCTGTGGCACATCACGCTCAGCGTCTCGGGCCCCGAGACCCCGCTGAAGGAGGTTCGCCGCGGTCTGGAACAGCTTGCCCACGACCATCCCTTCCTGCTCACCAGCCGGTACGCCAACGACCATGCGGAGATCCGCTACTGGGAGGAAGCGCGCGACCTGCACGACGCGGCCGCCGTGGCACTGCGGCTGTGGGGCGAGCACCGGTCCACCGCCAAACTGCCGCCGTGGAAGATCGTCGGGCTCGAGGTCATCGACCGCGAGACCTACCACCAGCGCATCGCGGAGGGCTACGGTCCGCCGCCGGCGGCCCCGGTGGGCGTACACCCCTTCTGAGGCTTGTGTCTCGCGGTACGGGATACGTTCCGGGTGCCCCCGCCGGGCGCATTACCCTGCGGGTATGACGTCGCTCTCTTCGGTCACGCCGTACGACAACATGTCCCCGGTCGCCCAGGCGGCCTATCGGGCCCGCGCCGCCGCCGCCGACCTCGCGCCACTGCCGCGCTCGGCCAAGGACGACGCGCTGCTGGCGATCGCGGACGCGCTCGAGGTCCGTACCAGCGAGATCGTCGCCGCCAATGCCGAGGACATCGCGCGCGCCCGCGAAGCCGGGACCAGCGAGTCGGTCATCGACCGGCTCACGCTGACCCCGGAGCGGGTGCGGGCGATCGCCGCCGATGTACGGCACGTGGCGGCGCTGCCCGACCCGGTCGGCGAGGTGGTGCGCGGCTCGACGCTGCCCAACGGCATCGACCTGCGGCAGGTGCGCGTCCCGCTCGGCGTCGTCGGCATCATCTACGAGGCCCGCCCGAACGTGACCGTGGACGCCGCCGCGCTCTGTCTCAAGTCGGGCAACGCGGTGCTGCTGCGCGGCTCGTCCTCGGCGTACTCCTCCAACACGGCACTGGTGCGCGTGCTGCGGGACGCGGTCGGAGGCTCCGGTCTGCCGGCCGACGCGGTGCAGCTCGTGCCGGGCGAGAGCCGGGACTCCGTACGGGAGCTGATGCGGGCCCGCGGCATGGTCGACGTGCTCATCCCGCGCGGCGGCGCCTCGCTGATCCGCACGGTCGTGGAGGAGTCCACCGTCCCGGTCATCGAGACCGGCACCGGCAACTGCCACGTCTATGTGGACGCCGAGACCGACATCGACATGGCCGTCGAGATCCTGATCAACTCCAAGGCGCAGCGCCCGAGCGTGTGCAACGCCGCCGAGACGCTGCTGGTCCACCGGGACATCGCCGCGGCCTTCCTGCCGCGCGCCCTGGACGCCCTTGCCGACGCCGGGGTGACCGTGCACGGCGACGAGCGGGTGATCGAGTACGCGGACGCCACCAAGGCCACCGTCGTGGCCGCCACCGCCGAGGACTGGGAGACGGAGTACCTCTCCTACGACATCGCCGCCGCGGTCGTCGAGTCGCTCGACGCGGCAGTCGCCCACATCCGGCTGTGGTCCTCGGGCCACACCGAGGCGATCGTCACCACCTCGCAGGCGGCGGCGCGCCGGTTCACCCAGTTGGTCGATTCCACGACGGTCGCTGTGAACGCCTCCACGCGCTTCACGGACGGCGGCCAGTTCGGCTTCGGCGCGGAGATCGGTATCTCCACGCAGAAGCTGCACGCGCGCGGCCCCATGGGGCTTCCTGAGCTGACCTCGACGAAGTACATCGTGACGGGAGACGGTCACACCAGGTGACCGTCAGCGCCGGCGCGAAGCGCGTCACCCGGGCGGGGAGAGTTCGCACTCTCCCTGCCCAAACCCACCGGCCAGGTCTACTCTGAAGGCGTGCCGGACGACGTGGGGGGCAGGCCGTTCCCGGACGGTTGGGAGCCCGACGACGACCGCGGGGGCGCGGACGAGGACTTCGCCTCCGTGGTGTTCGACGAGGACTTCGTCCGGGCCGCCGCGTTCCATGAGCCGACAGCGGTGGAGCGACTGCTCGCCGCGGCCGAGGCGCGCGCCGAGGCCGAGGCCGCCCGCTCCGGATCCCGCACAGTGGGAGCCGAGGACGAGCTCTACGACGATGAGTACGGTTCCCGCGCGTATGCCAGGGGCGGTACCCGCGACGACGATGACGACGCCGACCCCGACGACGACTTCACCGGTCCGTACGGCAGGCACGGCGGCGCCCTGCGTCCCTACCGCGGCACCGCACGCTGGCACCGTCCGGTGGCCTGGGTACTGGCCCTGGTGATGGGCATCGGCATGGTCGCCCTCGCCTTCACGGCCGTCTACCGGGGCGCCTCGGGCAACCGCCAGGACCCGACGGTTCCGGCGCCCACGACGACCGGCGCCGATGCCACCCCCACGGGCGCGACCGTCACCGGCAGCGGCCATGGCCCGGAGGTCACCGACGCCCGCTCCGCACCACCGGTCCCCGCCGAGCAGCACACCCCCTGACCGCGGAGTAAGAATGGGTCGCAACTCGTCGGAACTTGTCGCACACCGTGGCGTTTACCGTGCCCCTGTCAGACCTACCCTGAAGGTATGGCTGGGCGTGGCGAGCCGCCCGAGGGGACACCCGAGGGACTCCCCGGCGGCGGCGAGGACGAGTATCGATCCGTTGTCTTCGACGAATCGTTCGTGCGGGCTGCCCGGATGCAGGAATACTCCGCGATGGAGCGGATGGGCGAGCACGCGCCCGCCGTGCGCAGCCTCCCCGTCTGGAGCGGGCGGCGCGCCTCCAAGCCGATCCTGCTGCTCGTCCTGCTGATCGTGATCGCCTTCGGTACGGCGATCTATCTGGGTTTCCGCCATCCGTACCAGCCGGGCCGGAGCACGGCGGCGGACCCGATGAGGATCACCCTGATCCCGCTCGCACCGCGCGGTCCCGTCCCCGGCGGCACCCCCGAAGCCCTCTTCTCGCGCAGTCCGGCCGCCCAGTTCCGTACCGGCGCCGCCGGGATCGCCCTGCCCGCCGTGCGCCGTACCGCCCACTTCTCCGAGGGACAGGTGATGACCGCGCTGACCACGGTCAAGGACTACCTCGTGGAATCCTCGCTCGACCCCGATGTGCTCACCGGCGGCGCGGTCCGTCCCGTCCGGGTGCTCCTCGACCCCGACCAGCTGCCGCAGTTCGACCGGAGCGTCGCCACGCCCACTGCCGACGGCCGTCACGCGGCCACCGGCTGGCTGGTGCGCTTCGACGCCGCGAAGGTGGCGCTGGCCGACCCCGAGGTGCGCGTACGCGGCACACTGCAGGCCACCGAGACCGGGAACGACGTGCTGGAAGTGACGTCGGACCACACCTTCGTCTACGCGTTGAGCCCGGCCGACACCGGAGATTCCCGGGCGGACGGTGCCGGCGGTCAACCCGTCGAAGTGAGCGGACCACGGTCCCAGGAGGCGAGCGGGCCTCGCGCGGCCGACGCCTCGCTGTTCACCGTCCGGCGCGAACTGCACTTCCGCTTCGACCGCGAAGATCTCCGGCTGCACCGCCTCGAACTGCTGGTCAGCTATCTCCAGGCCGGACCGCAGTCCTGCTCCTCCGACGCGTCGGACGCCCTGCAGCCCCTGCTCGCCGGTGAACGGGCGGGCCCGGACGGGCCGGCCGGCACCGACCCGTACGCGATCGGCCCGGCCACCCCGGCCCTGTGCGGGGCGCTGTCGCCCGATGCTCAGCCCTCGCCCTGACCACCTCCGTCGCCGCCCGCGGAAGCCTTCCCGCCGCCCGAAGTGCCGGTGAACTTGTCGCGAAGCTTCCCGCCGAGGTCGCCCGCGCCGCCGGCTATGTCGCCGACCAGCTTCATCAGTGGATCCTTGCTGGTGCGCACCGAATCGGCATAGTGCGAGGCCGACTCACGGAAGGAGTCGCTGACGGAGGTGTCCTTGTCCTCCGAGCGGCGGGGGTAGTGACCGTCCATGACCCGCTGGTAGTCGCGGCTCTCGGCCCACTTCTTCAGTTCGGCCGCACGCACCGTGGTGAACGGGTGCGAGCGCGGCAGCATGTTCAGAATCTTCAGTACCGAGTCCCGGAGGTCGCCGCCGGCCTCGTACTCCTCGGCCTGCTCGAGGAACGCGTCCACGTTCATCTCGTGCAGATGATTGCCACCCGCGATCTTCATCAGACCGCGCATCGACGCCTGCAGATCCTGGCCGACCAGCAGCCCCGCGCGGTCCGCCGAGAGCTCGGACTTGCGGAACCACTCGCGCAGCGCCGTGACGATCGCCATGATCGCCACATTGCCGAGCGGGATCCAGGCCACCTTCAGCGCCAGGTTGGTGAGGAAGAGCAGGATCGTGCGGTAGACGGCGTGGCCCGAGAGGGCATGGCCCACCTCGTGCCCGACCACCGCTCGCATCTCCTCCTCGTCCAGCAGCTCCACCAGCCCGGTGGTGACGACGATGATCGGCTCGTCCAGGCCGATGCACATCGCGTTGGGACGCGGGTCCTGCGCCACATACATCGCCGGGATCTTCTCCAGGTCCAGGATGTAGCAGGCATCGCGGAGCATGCTGTGCAGGTGCGCGAACTGGGCGTCGCTCACCCGCACCGAGTCGGAGAGGAACAGCAGCCGCAGGCTGCGCTCGGGCAGCAGTGCGCTCAGTGCCTTGAAGACGGTGTCGAACCCGCTGAGCTTGCGCAGCGCGACCAGCGCCGAGCGGTCCGCGGGATGCTCGTAGGCCCGCGAGGAGATACCGGGGAAGCGCTTGCGCTGCCTGCTCGGAACGTGCTCGTGGGTGTCGCTCATGGTGCCCCCTGTTTGTCCTGCGAGTCGTTGCTCGTCCCCCTGACGGACCCCAGCGTAGGTGCTGGGGCTGCGGCGCGGCGGGGGCTGTGGATAACCGTCGAACGACCGCGGAACGACGGTGGATCCCACCCCGGAAAACCGCGGGCGCTGCGACAACGGCGCCGACGGGAACCTCAACGACTGAGTCGGCGTGAGCGTGCCCGGGGCGCCCGCATACGATGTGCCCGAAGTCTCTCCGCTCCGACTCCCGACGATAGGTCCTGCTGAAGATGAGCCTCGCCAGCACCGCCGCCAACCTGGTCACTCTCGCCGAGGGCGCCGAGCACGGTGGCAACCACGACAGCCTCAACCCCTACCTCACCGGCGGCGGCGCTCTGTTCGTGCTGCTCCTGCTGCTGTGGATCACCACCCGTTTCAACCGCGACCGCTGAGACCGCGCCGGCCGGCCGTGCCAGTAGGCTCTGCACGCATGGGAGAGCAGATAGTGGTCACCGGTTCCGGTTCCGGCAGGCGCCGGCTCGGTGTGATGGGCGGGACGTTCGACCCGATCCATCACGGGCACCTGGTGGCCGCCAGCGAGGTGGCCGCCTTGTTCCACCTCGACGAGGTCGTGTTCGTACCCACCGGACAGCCGTGGCAGAAGACCCACAAGAACGTGTCACCGGCCGAGGACCGCTATCTGATGACGGTCATCGCCACGGCGTCCAACCCGCAGTTCTCGGTCAGCCGTATCGACATCGACCGACCCGGGCCGACGTACACGATCGACACCTTGCGGGATCTGCACGCACTCAACGAGAACGCGGACCTGTTCTTCATCACGGGCGCCGATGCGCTCTCGCAGATCCTCGGATGGCGCGATGCCGCAGAGCTGTTCTCGCTCGCTCATTTCATCGGAGTGACCCGGCCGGGCCATGATCTGACGGACGACGGTCTGCCGGAGGGCGGGGTCTCGCTGGTGGAAATCCCGGCACTGGCGATCTCCTCCACCGACTGCCGCGCAAGGGTCGCCAAGGGAGATCCGGTCTGGTACCTGGTTCCGGACGGTGTGGTGCGCTACATCGACAAGCGCCAGTTGTACCGGGGCGAGTGAGCCACGGAGAGGGGCACCGGTGAACGACCAGCACAACCCGTACGACCCGTACTATCCGCAGCCGCAGATCATCGGCTACGACGAGTACGGGCAACCGGTGTATCAGCAGCCCCAGCAGTACGACCCCTACGCGCAGCAGGACCAGCAGGCCCAGGGGCAGGGACAGAGCCAGGGGCAGGGGCAGAGCCAGGGGCAGGGGCAGAGCTACGGGTACGACCCGTACGGCCGGCCCTACCCCCAGCAGCCCACCCAGCCCGAGCCCCAGCCTCCGGCCCAGGGCTACGGCTACGGCGGCTACGAGGGCTACGGCTACGACACCGGCACCCAGCCCTCGATCGTCGACACAACCCAGCAGTGGAGCATCCCCCAGCAGCAGCAGCCCACTCCGCCCGGGCCGCAGGAGCGCCGGCAGCCGGAGCAGGCTTCTGTTCCGCAGCAGCGTCGCCCGGAAGCCGAACGGGACTACCGGACCGAGCAGTTCTCGTTCATCGAGGAGCCGGACGAGGACTCCGAAGACGTCATCGACTGGCTGAAATTCACCGAGAGCCGCTCCGAGCGGCGTGAGGAGGCCAAGCGGCGCGGCCGCAACCGGGTCGTCGCTCTGGTCGTCGCCATGGCCCTCGCCCTCGTCGGCGGTGTCGGCTACCTCTGGTACGCGGGCAAGCTGCCCGGCCTCTCGGACTCCAAGGGCAGCGGCACCGCCGCAAGCGGCCCGCAGAAGCGCGATGTGATCGTCGTGCATCTGCACAACACCAAGAAGGCCGGCACCTCCACCCTGCTGCTGGTCGACAACGTCACCACCAAGCAGGGCACCACCGTCCTGCTTCCCAATGCCCTCTCGGTCGCCAACGACGACGGCACGGCGACCACGCTCGCCAAGTCGGTCGAGGACGACGGCTCCACCGGTACCCGCGAGGCGATCGGCACCCTCCTCGGCGCCAAGATCAGTGGAACCTGGCGGCTGGACACCCCGTTCCTGGAGAATCTCGTCGAGCTGGTCGGCACGATCGACCTGACCACGGACACCGAGGTGCCGGGTGCGAAGAAGGGCACCGCTCCGCTGGTGAAGAAGGGTGAGAACCAGACGCTCAACGGGCGGTCTGCCGTCGCCTACGCCACCTACCTCGGCCCGGGTGAGGCCGAGGCGAAGCAGTTGCAGCGCTTCGGCCAGGTCATGCAGGGCGTGCTGAAGAAGTTCCCGGACGACCCGAGGTCGGCGACCGTGATCGTGGAGACCCTGGCCCAGATCCTCGACCCCTCGCTGGACGAGAACGACCTGGGCGCGTCCCTGGCGGGGCTCGCCGAGCACGCCAAGGGCGGGGACTACAGGACCGCCCTGCTGCCCGTGCAGGAGGACGGCACGCTCACCGACCAGGCCGCGAGCAGTGTGGTCAAGGACATCCTGGGCGGCTCGGTCAGCGCGCCGGACGCGGGCGGCGCGGTCCGCGTGGGCATCAAGAACGCCAGCGGGAACTCCAAGGCGACCGAGACGGCCAGGATCGCCCTGGTCAACGGCGGCTACGCGGTCGTCGACGGCGGCAAGGCGGCCACGGCCACCTCCTCGCAGGTCACCTATGCCGACGAGGCGTCCAAGGCCAAGGCGTCGGAGGTCGCCAAGACGCTGAATCTGCCGGCGAGTGCGGTCAAGAAGGGCAAGGCCGCCGCCAACGCGGATGTCTCGGTGGTCCTCGGCTCCGACTACGAGATCGAGTAGCCGGGGCCGGGCAGGCCGAACAATCCCTTCGTGGGCTGTCGGCGGTCCGTGAGACCCTTGAAGGGTTCCCGACCGCCGACGAAAGCCTGCTAGTGACCGCTACGGACCGTTCCATCGAGCTCGTCAACGCCGCCGCCCAGGCGGCAGCCGACCGGCTCGCGCACGACATCATCGCCTACGACGTCAGCGACGTGCTGTCGATCACCGACGCCTTCCTGCTCGCCTCCGCTCCCAACGACCGCCAGGTCAAGTCGATCGTCGACGAGATCGAGGAGCGGCTGAACAAGGAGCTCGGCGCCAAGCCGGTGCGCCGCGAGGGCGACCGCGACGCCCGCTGGATCCTGCTGGACTACGTGGACATCGTCGTGCACGTCCAGCACAGCGAGGAGCGCGTCTTCTACGCCCTCGAGCGGCTGTGGAAGGACTGCCCCGAGATGCCGTTGCCCGAGGATGCCCTGAAGACCCGCGGCAAGGCCCGGGAGCACGCACAGCTCTCGGCCGGCACGGACGGTGAGCTGAGCTGAACGGCAGCGACAACGGGAGCGGCCTCACGGCGGACGCCGGCGGTGCGAGCGGCCCGGGCACCGACGGTTCCGGGCCTGGCTCCGCCAAGCCCGCTCGCGGCCGCCGCGTCGTCCTGTGGCGCCACGGCCAGACGGCCTGGAACCTGGAGCGCCGCTTCCAGGGCTCCACGGACATCGAGCTGACCGAGGCCGGGCACGCGCAGGCGCGCCGCGCCGCACGGCTGCTCGCCTCGCTGAAGCCGGACGCGATCGTCGCCTCCGACCTCAAGCGGGCCGCGGCGACGGCCGGTGAGCTGGCCGGAATCACCGGCCTGGACGTCTCGTACGACTCGGCCCTGCGGGAGACCTATGCGGGCGTCTGGCAGGGCCTGACGCACGACGAGATCGTGGGGCGTTACGGCGAGCAGTACGCCGCCTGGAAGCGCGGCGAACCTGTGCGGCGCGGCGGCGGCGAGCTGGAGACCGAGGTCGCCGACCGGGCCGCGCCGGTCGTGCTGCACCAGGCCGACAAGCTGCCCGACGACGGCACCCTCGTCGTGGTCAGCCACGGCGGCACCATCCGCACCACCATCGGCCGGCTCCTCGGTCTGGAGGCCCACCACTGGGAGAGCCTGGGCGGCCTGTCCAACTGCTGCTGGTCGGTGCTGGGCGAGGGCGCGCGCGGCTGGCGGCTGCTCGAGCACAACGCCGGCACGCTCCCCGAGCCGGTGCTCGGCGACGACACCTGAGCACGCCTGAGCCTTCGGGCAGGCTGGGCGCCCAGCGCCGGAGCCTGCTCCGGGACCCGGATTTCACTTTCCGGCAGGTCGCAGGCTAAAGTTCTTCTTGTTCGCAGCGCGGAGCGCGAAGAACACGCGGGGCTATAGCTCAGTTGGTAGAGCGCCTGCATGGCATGCAGGAGGTCAGGAGTTCAATTCTCCTTAGCTCCACAACCCGGATCCCGTCCCCGTCAGGGGCGGGATCCTTTGCGTTGGCCGTGGTGACCGATCTCCTTCGCAAACGCCGCTGACCCTCTCGCGTGGCCATGGCAGAATCGGACGGCCGGAGGGGACACCGGCCGTACGGGAGGGAGCGCGCGATGTCCGGCGGCAAGGAGGCCCATGAGGCCGACGACCTGCTTGCCACGACGGAGGCCTGTGCTCGCCTCAACTGTCCGTCCTGCGGTTCGGCCCATGTCGCCCAGGTCCTCGGTGACAATGGAGGCGTGTCCTACGTGTGCACGGCCTGCGGCCACAGCTGGAGCTGACTATGGGTGCACACAGGCGTAAATGTGACTGGTGCGGCAGCGGCACGCCCATCGTCCGCGACATGGACCCGATCAACCCCGACTACCAGTACTGGTGCGAGGAGTGCGCGCGGGCGCTGATCATAAAAGGGGACCCCATCGAGACCTACAGGGAGCTCGAGGGTGAACCGATCTACGGGCGCCTGCTCGACGAGCACTGCACCCTCAAGCGCTTCTACTCGTTCGCCACGGCTTGACGGATCATCACGAAAACCGGACATTACGGACTTTGTCGGGCTGCTCCGGAAACGATTTGGTGATGCGCGAGCAGGGGCGTTAATGTTGTCGACGTCGCCAGGGGGAAACCCGCGAACGAAGCGGCACAGCAAGGGGCTATAGCTCAGTTGGTAGAGCGCCTGCATGGCATGCAGGAGGTCAGGAGTTCAATTCTCCTTAGCTCCACAGAAGAAGTGCAAAAGAAGCGGGCCACCCGAGTCGGGTGGCCCGCTTCTTTGTCCGTGTTCCGGCGGCTAACCGCGGCCGGGACCCAGGGCCTTGCGGCCGGCGCTGGGCAGTTCCGGGCGCGAGGAGGGCTTCGGCGGCGCGGCGGGCGCCGTCTGCTCGAGACGCATCGCCAGCGCGGGACAACGCCGTACAGCCCGCTCCGCACGCCCCCGCATGTGCATCGGCACCACGGCGTCGGCGACAGAGGGGAAGCCGTCCGGGTTGATGCGGATCAGCTCGGGGATGATGTCCGCGCACAGGCCGTGGCCCTGGCACAGCGTCCAGTCGATGAAGACCTTCTCGCCGCTCGGGATCGACTCCACCTCGTCCTGGTAGCCCTCGTTGGGCAGCGGCAGCACACCGGTCGTCTCACGGCCGCAGCCGCCGTCCAGGACGTGCGCGGCGAGATCGTCCGTGAATGCCGACAGGGTCGACGCGAAGAACCGCGCGGAGCCGTCCGGGTGCTTGCACGCGCCGCGGCCCTTCACAGCCTGTGTGACCTCGCGCAGGGCCTCCAGAGCGGCCGGGCCGCCGCCGTTGATGACATCGGACAGGCCGCCGGCCGCGGCGGGCAGACCGAGCCGGCAGGGGCCGCACTGGCCCGCGGTCTCGGCGGCGAGCCAGTTGGCCACCCGCAGTGCCTCGCCCAGCGGACAGGTCTCGGGGCCGATCGGAAGGATCGCTCCGGCGCCGAGAGCGCCGCCCACGGCCGCGAGGGACTGCTTGGAGACGACGGACTCGTGGACGGCGACCGCGTCGATCCAGTTGCCGTGGTAGCCGCCGGTGAGCACGCCTTGGGGGAGCGGCGGGGCGCCGGCCAGCTGGAGCACGTACCGCAGCGGGACGCCGGTGGGTACCTCGACCACCATGGGGCGGGCGACGGCGCCGGAGATGGTCAGCATGACCGTGCCGGGCTCGGAGTCCAGTCCGGTGTTGCAGTAGCGGCGTGAGCCGATACGGGCGGCCACGGCCAGCTGGGCGAAGGTCTCGGCGTTGGACAGCAGCGTCGGGGCGCCACCCACACCGGATTCGGCGGCCCGCTCGCGGCGCCCGGGCGGCAGTGCGGGGCCGCCGTTGACGGCGCGGATGACCGAGGACGCCTCACCGGAGACCATGCGCTCGGGGGTGCGCACCACGCGGGCGCGCAGGGCCTGCCCGCGCCGGTCGGACAGGCCGCGCTCGGCCAGTGCGGCGCGGATGGAGATCTCGGTGGAGTTGCGGGTCACCGCGACGACCAGGGTGCGCGCACCGAGCGCCTCGGCGGCCAGCAGCGCGCCGTCCAGGATGAGATGGGGCGCACGGTTCAGCAGCACCGTGTCCTTGCGGCAGGGGGGCTCGCCCTCACTGCCGTTGACGACGACGACGGGGCGCACTCCGCGCCGGATCGCGGACTTGGCGACGGCCCGCAGTTTCTTGGCGAACGGGAAGCCCGCGCCCCCCCGGCCGGTGAGGGATATCTCCTCGGCGAGCTGTGCGAGCCGCTCACCGCTGACCGGCTCGAGCGGCCCGTGCACCTTGAGGTGCATGGGCAGATCGAGCCGTTCGACCAGGTCGAAGCCCTGGGTCAGCTGGGGAAGGCCGACCACACGGACTTCGGGGACGTCGGGGAGCGGGGCGTTCACGGTCGTTCTCCTGCGGGTGCGTTCCAGGGCTCGCCGGCCGGGGGCTGGAAGAGTCCGGGCATGGCGGCGGTCTCCTCGTACGGGGGGATGCCGCCGGTGTCGTACGTGGGGATGCTTCCGGTGTCGTATGCGGGGATGCCGCCGGTGTCGTACGAGGACGGGGTGTACGGAGACGCGGCCTCGTTCGTGGCGAGGGGATCGTAAGAGACACCGGCGTCGTACGACGGGGCCGGGGGGGTGTACATGGCGGTCGCGTCGTACGTGGACTGGGCGCCGAGGCCGCCGGACACGGGGTCGTAGCCCCCGGCCGTGGCGCTGTAGCCGGAGGATCCGGCGTCGAACCCGGCGGATCCTGTGTCGAATCCGCCACCGAAGGAGGCGCTGCCCGTGTCGTACGAGGGCGGGGAGCCGTAGGCGGGCGCCGTGTCGAACAGTGGCGGGGGCGGGGTGTCGTACGTGGGCGGGGTGGCCGGCGCGGGGCGCACGGCCTGGGCCGGGGGAGGCGGTGAGGGGGTGGGCCAGGAGCCGGGGAGGGGACCCGTCTCGGACACCACAGGTATCTCCTCGGTCATCGGCACCCGCTCGGCGAGCGGAGGCGCCGGCTCGGCCCCGAGGGAGACCGCACGGTAGGCGGCGGACATCCCCGGGCCGCGGCCGCCGCCCGGTGCCGCGGTGTGCTCCGGCTCCGGCCCGGAGGGACGCGGGGCCTCGTACAACTGGGGGGAGGGGGCAGCGATCCGTGGGGGCTGGGGCCGTGACTGGCCGAGAGGCGCCTGGAGGTCCCGCTCGAACGTGCGCTGTGAGGGAACACCGTTCACGCGGTCCATACGGTCCATGCCGGCGGATACCGTCGAGCGGTTCCTTCCGCTCATCGCGCCCGCGCCGCCGACGCCGCTGACGCCCGGGAGCGGGGCCGTCAGCAAGTCGCGCCTCGCCTGCTCGTCGGCTGCGGCCGGTCCGTCCCCCGCGGCACCGGTCAGCGCCTCGATCCTGGCGGCGATGCGCCGCTGCACCGACCGCGGCAGCAGCCGTACGGAGACGGCGACTGCCACACCTGCCAGGGCCAGGCAGTACATGGTCACGACCCAGGTCGCGGCCGGCCGGCCGGTGTAGAGGCCGTGGACCAGGGCGGAGCACCAGGCCGGGTAGGCAAGCATGTGCAGCGGCCGCCAGCGGCCTGCGACGCGGACATTGCCGGCCAGAGCGCTGCGCAGCACTCCGGTCGTGGCGGCGACCACCATCAGGAATCCGGCCAGCGAGCCGAAGCCGATGAGCGCGGAGGTGCCGGTGACACCGAGGCCGAACGGGATGAGGGCGCCGATCAACTCCACATGTCCCAGGGAGACCTTCACGGTGCCGTGCAGCAGCAGGAAGCCGAGCGAGGCGATCGCGGTGGTGCGGTGAATGCCCTGCGCGAGCAGGCGGTGGCGGGGGGAGAGCAACAGCCGGTCGGTGGCGATGAGTCCCCATGCGACCGAGGCGGTCAGTGACACCAGAGAGAGGACCCCGGTGGTGAAGTCCAGCGCTGCGCGGAAACTGTCGCTGCCTCCGATGGCGAGCAGGGGTATGAGGATCAACGCGGCTACGTAGAGGCCGCCTTGCACCGGGCGGCTGAGTCCGGGGCTCTGATCGGGCGACATACGCATCTTGAGACGAGGGTTCATGGGGCGACTCCGAATGGTGCGGGATAGCGGTCCCGTTGACGCACTCTAGGTCGAGGCATACCAGTCAGTACGAGGTTTCGGCGTTTATAGAGGTGAAGTACAGGCAACTGACGTTGGGGTTGCCCTGGATAAGGTCGATACGCGGAGTAACCCGGACGGGTTGACCGTTGTTGTCGGGGCGCCGGCTGGTGTTTCCGGCCTTCCAGTGATCTACGGACGGCGTGGGCGTGGCGTTCAAGTGGTGCCTGTGTGATGTTGATGTGGTTCTGATGTGATCCAGATGTGGCGCTCATGTGATGGCGAATCTAGCGGTGCGTGGCCTCACCGTGGGCGGTCGCGGTGCCTCGGGGTTTCCTCCATGCGCCCGGTTCGCCCGCTGCGGTACCCTGACGCCATGCGTGCCGTACGCCTTCTGCTTAGCGAGCCGCGCTGATCAGTCCCGACGGATGAAAGATCCGGTCGGAATCGGCGCGGCGTCCCCTCCTGTGCGAGGGGTTTTTTCATTTCGCCGGTGGATGACAGAGCGCAAGCAGAGACGATCGATGGAGCTTGAAGGATCATGAGCGAGATGAATTCGGCTGCCGAGGCGGCAGCCCCGCATCGTTACACGGCTGCGATGGCGGCCGACATCGAGGCGCGCTGGCAGGACACCTGGGAAGCCGAGGGGACGTACGAGGCGCCCAACCCGAGCGGCGATCTGGCCGGGGACGCGGCTGTGGCGGCCAGGCCGAAGAAGTTCGTCATGGACATGTTCCCGTACCCCTCGGGTGCTGGTCTGCACGTCGGTCACCCCCTGGGGTACATCGCCACCGACGTCTTCGCCCGCCACCAGCGCATGACCGGACACAACGTCCTGCACACCCTGGGCTTCGACGCCTTCGGCCTGCCCGCAGAACAGTACGCCGTGCAGACCGGTACGCACCCGCGGGTGTCGACCGAGGCGAACATCAAGAACATGCAGCGCCAGCTGCGACGGCTGGGCCTGGGCCACGACACGCGCCGCTCCTTCGCGACGATCGACCCGGACTACTACAAGTGGACCCAGTGGATCTTCCTGCAGATCTTCAACTCCTGGTACGACGACAACGCGCAGCAGGCCCGCCCGATCGAGGAGCTGGTGGCCCAGTTCGAGAGCGGTGAGCGTGAGGTTCCCGGTGGGGGTGCGTGGAGCGCGCTGAGCGCCGTCGAGCGTGCCGAGGTCCTGGGCCAGTACCGTCTGGCGTACGCCTCCGACGCGCCGGTCAACTGGTGCCCCGGGCTGGGCACCGTACTGGCCAATGAAGAGGTGACGGCCGACGGCCGCTCCGAGCGGGGCAACTTCCCGGTCTTCAAGGCGAAGCTGCGCCAGTGGAACATGCGCATCACCGCCTACGCCGACCGGCTGCTGGACGACCTGGACGCGCTGGACTGGCCCGAGGCCATCAAGCTGCAGCAGCGCAACTGGATCGGCCGCTCCGAAGGCGCACGCCTGGACTTCGCCGTCGACGGCGACGACTCCGCGCGGATCACGGTCTTCACCACCCGCCCGGACACGCTGTTCGGTGCCACCTACATGGTGCTGGCCCCGGAGCACGGCCTGATCGACTCCATCGTCCCGGCCGAATGGCCCGAGGGCGTCAAGAAGGCGTGGACCGGCGGTGCGGCCACTCCGGCCGAGGCCGTCGCTGCCTACCGCAAGCAGGCTCAGACCAAGAGCGATGTCGAGCGGCAGACCGAGCACAAGGACAAGACCGGTGTCTTCACCGGCGCGTACGCCCTGAACCCGGTCACCGGCAAGCGCATCCCCGTCTTCGTCGCCGACTACGTGCTGATGGGCTACGGCACCGGCGCGATCATGGCCGTCCCCGGCCAGGACGAGCGCGACTGGGAGTTCGCGGAGGCGTTCGAGCTGCCCATCATCCGGACCGTGCAGCCGCCGGAGGGCTGGGAGGGCGAGGCCTTCACCGGGCAGGGGCCGGCGATCAACTCCTCCAACGACGAGATCTCGCTGGACGGCCTGGGCGTCGCCGAGGCCAAGGCCAAGATCACCGAGTGGCTGGTCGCCAAGGGCATCGGCGAGGCAACCATCAACTTCCGGCTGCGCGACTGGCTGTTCAGCCGGCAGCGCTACTGGGGCGAGCCCTTCCCGATCGTGTACGACGAGGACGGCGTCGCCCACGCGCTGCCCGAGTCGATGCTGCCCCTGGAGCTGCCGGAGGTCGACGACTACTCGCCGCGCACCTTCGACCCGGACGACGCCGACACCCAGCCCGAGACCCCGCTGTCGCGCAACGAGGACTGGGTCAATGTCGAGCTGGACCTGGGCGACGGAGTCAAGCGCTACCGCCGCGAGACCAACACCATGCCCAACTGGGCGGGTTCGTGCTGGTACGAACTGCGCTATCTGGACCCGCACAACACCGAGAAGCTGGTCGACCCGGCGATCGAGCAGTACTGGATGGGGCCGCGCGAAGGACAGCCGCACGGGGGCGTCGATCTGTACGTCGGCGGTGCCGAGCACGCCGTACTGCACCTGCTGTACGCGCGATTCTGGTCCAAGGTGCTGTTCGACCTGGGGCACGTCTCCTCGGCCGAGCCGTTCCACAAGCTGTTCAACCAGGGCATGATCCAGGCCTACGCGTTCACCGACTCCCGTGGTGTGTACGTGCCGGCGGCCGAGGTCGAGGAGCAGGACGGGAAGTTCTTCCACAACGGGCGGCCCGTCAAGCGTGAGTACGGCAAGATGGGCAAGTCCCTGAAGAACGCCGTCACTCCGGACGAGATGTCCGCCGAGTACGGGGCCGACACGCTGCGTCTGTACGAGATGGCGATGGGCCCCCTGGACGTCTCGCGGCCCTGGGACACGCGCGCGGTGGTGGGCCAGTACCGCCTGCTGCAGCGCCTGTGGCGCAACATCGTCGACGAGTCGACGGGCGAGGTCACGGTCGTCGACGCCGAGCCGGACGAGGACACCCTGCGCGCCCTGCACAAGGCGATCGACGGCGTGGGCCAGGACATGGCGGGGATGCGCTTCAACACCGCCATCGCCAAGGTGACAGAGCTGAACAACCACCTGACGAAGTCGGGTGGGGCGGTGTCGCGGTCGGTGGCCGAGAAGCTGGTGCTGCTGGTCGCCCCGCTGGCCCCGCACATCGCCGAGGAGCTGTGGCACAAGCTGGGGCACGCCGACTCGGTCGTGCACCAGGACTTCCCGGTCGCCGACCCGGCGTACGTCGTGGACGAGTCCGTGACCTGCGTGGTGCAGATCAAGGGCAAGGTCAAGGCGCGGCTGGAGGTCTCCCCGTCGATCTCGGACGAGGAGCTGGAGGCGCTGGCCCTGGGTGACGAGAGTGTCGTCGCCGCGCTGGGCGGTGCCGGCATCCGCAAGGTGATCGTCCGGGCGCCGAAGCTGGTCAACATCGTCCCTGCGTAGCGGGCTCGGGGCATTCCCCTACGGGCAGGTTGGGGGTTCCTTTGGAACCCTCGGCCTGCCTGCTCCGTTTACGGTGGAGGGAACGCAGCCGGACCGGACGGGCCGGACGGACCCGACGACTGCATTCGATGCCGGAGGGCGCACATGGAAGCCGTGATTCTCATCCTGGCGCTGCTCTTCTTCGCTTTCGTGGCACTGGGTGTCTTCGTCACCGTCAAGGCCGTCGGAGCCGCCAAGCGGGGCGTGGAGCGCACCGTCAGCCAGGCACGCCGGACCGTCGAGGAGACGGCGCTGCGCGCGAAGAGCTATGGCCAGGTCGGCGTGGCCGGCGAGCTCGCGAAGCTGCGGCTCTCGCTGCGTACGTCGATGCGGGCGACCCAGGAAGCCCTGCGGGCGGGCGCGGCCGAGGACGCCTCGCTGTCCGAGTCGCTGGCGCTCTTCGGCCGGCTCAGCGCCCACGGCCATGAACTGGACGACGAGCTCAAGCGGCTGGAGCGCGAGCCGGACCGGGCGAAGGTGGCTTCACTGCTTCCCGGGCTGCGGGAGCGTACGGAGCGGATCACGCAGTCGGCCGAGTCGTTGCGGTGGGCGGCTCGGGACCGGGCTCAGAAGTTCGCCGACGAGGATCTGGACGTGCTGAGCGCGCAGATCGATCTGGAGGCGGGTGCGCTGCGGCACTGGTCGGCACCGGACTCGGCCGAAACGCCACTCGCGGAGGACGGGGTGGACGCGGCACGTCCGGCCGGGCCCGGCCCAGGGCCCGGTGCGAGCACGGGTACGGGTGCCTCGTCCTGGCCCGAGGCGGGGCGGCCTGCCGACGGGACCGTGGCCGGCCAGACGTGGCCCGAAGAGGAAGCGGAGACACCGGTGACCGGGCAGCCGCGGGAGATCACCGCGCGTGACCCGCGGCAGCAGTTCGCGTACCCGTGGGAGAAGGCACCGCGCCCGGAGACATCGAACTGACGGCTGACGACGACCGGTGGGGCGGGCCCGGGCTGCCGCCCGGGGGCGCCTGCGGGTAACCTCCCGCTCATGTCCCGCCATGTCGCGATCGTCACCGATTCCACGGCCTACCTGCCACCCCCGACGATGGAGCGGCACGGCATCACAGCGGTGCCGCTGACCGTGGTGCTCGGCGACCGGGCGCTGGAAGAGGGCACGGAGATCTCCGCCCGCTCGCTGGCAGTCGCACTGCAGAAGCGACGTCCGGTGACCACCTCACGCCCCAGCCCCGAGATGTTCGCCGCGGCATACCGGCGGAAGGCGGAGGCCGGCGCGACCGGGATCGTCTCACTGCACCTGTCCTCGGAGTTCTCCGGAACGTACGACGCGGCCGTGCTGGCCGCCAAGGAGGCTCCGGTACCGGTGCGGGTGGTGGACACCGGGATGGTCGCCATGGCCCTGGGATTCTGCGCGCTCGCCGCCGCGGAGTCGGCGGATGCCGGTGGCTCGCTCGACGAGGCGGTGGCAGCCGCGGAGAAGCGCGCCGCGGGCACTTCCGCGTTCTTTTACGTCGACACGCTCGACTATCTGCGCCGAGGCGGCCGGATCGGTGCGGCGCAGGCGCTGCTCGGTTCGGCACTCGCCGTGAAGCCCCTGCTGCAGCTGGACGGCGGCCGGATCGAGATGCTGGAGAAGGTGCGGACGGCGTCGAAGGCCATCGCACGGCTGGAGGAGATCGCTGCAGAGCGCGCTGGCGCGAGCCCGGTGGACATCGCGGTGCACCACTTGGCCGCGCCCGAGCGGGCCGCGGCGCTGGCGGACCGGCTGCGCGCGCGGGTGCCGGGCCTCGCCGAACTGCATCTGAGCGAGGTCGGTGCCGTGATCGGGGCGCATACGGGGCCGGGGCTGCTGGCGGTCGTCATTTCGCCGCGCTGAGGGCCGGTGAGTTGACGGGTGCGGCGAGTTGACGGGTGCGGCGGTGGGCGCGGCGGGCTGAGCGTTGTCGTCCAGCTCACCCGCACGAGTGGCCGGGTTGTCCACAACGGGTCAGTTTTCCACGGGAATCAGGCGTGCTCAGCGGGTTCGGACGAGTGTGCCTACCGTCCTGTGGCATGGCTCTTCGATCACCTTCCGCAACCAGTGGACCGGGCCGTGCCCGGCCCTCGGACAGCCGCGTACGTCACGGCCGACGCCTTGGCCGCCGTCGTGGCAGACACGCCTCGGCCGCGTCGGCCACCGCCCTGCGCCGACGTGCGGATGCGCTGTTCATGGGAGCGGCACGCG
Organism: Streptomyces sp. NBC_00390; assembly: GCF_036057275.1. Classification (NCBI taxonomy): domain Bacteria; kingdom Bacillati; phylum Actinomycetota; class Actinomycetes; order Kitasatosporales; family Streptomycetaceae; genus Streptomyces; species Streptomyces sp. NBC_00390. The sequence goes on from NZ_CP107945.1 coordinate 5,677,437, forward strand.
GGCGCGGGGGGCTCGTGGGGTACGCGGGCTCCGGGGCGCCCGGAGCTGTCGCGGACGGCTCCTCGGGACGGCGAGGGGGAGCCGGGACGGGGCCCGGCCGGGCCGGCTCGTCGCACCGTGTGAGGGCTGCGCTGCTCGACAGGCCGGAGGCGACTGCTGTGCCGGACCGGCCGCGCGACGGGGGAGGCGCCGCCGGTGCGGCGGGCGCGGTGAGCGACCGGGCCGTGCCCGGCGACGAGGTCCGGGGCGGGGACCGGTATCCGATGTGGGTCGCCCTGCGGGAGCGGCTTCCTGTGTGGGTGCAGCTCAGGTGCGGACTGGAGCCGAGGACGCTCGCCGCACTCGCCGTGGTCCTCGTCGCCGCCGCGGTGTTCGCGGCGCTGCATTTCTGGGCGGGCCGTCCGCAGACCGTACGGCCTCCGGAACTGGTCCACCAGGGTGCCGCTGCGCGGCCCGGACCGCCTGCGGGCGTTCCGGCACGCCTGCCGGCGGCCGAGGGGGAGCGGGCGGCCCGGATCGTCGTCGATGTGAGCGGCAAGGTGCTCCGGCCGGGGGTGCTCCGGCTGCCGGCCGGTTCGAGGGTGGCCGACGCCCTGGCTGCCGCGGGAGGCGTCAGGGCCGGGACGGACCTCACGGGGCTCAACCGGGCGCGTGTGCTGATGGACGGGGAGCAGGTCGTGGTGGGCGTTCCCGCTCCGCCCGGGCCGGTTGCGACGGGCCCGGGCGGAGCGGGCGGGCCCGCGGCGGGGCCGGTGAGCCTCAACTCGGCCACGGTTGAGCAACTGGAGACGCTTCCCGGGGTCGGGCCCGTGCTGGCCCAGCACATCGTCGACCACCGCACGCAGCACGGGGGCTTCCGGTCGGTCGACGAGCTGCGTGATGTGAACGGGATCGGCGACCGGCGCTTCGCGGACCTCGAGAGTCTGGTGCGGCCATGACGCGCGCGGCGGTTCACGAGCGGTCAGGGCACCGGCTGGGCGCGTCCGACCCCCGCCAGGACGGCCCCACCGATCTGCGTCTCGTCCCACCGGCGTTGGCAGCCTGGGCCGCCGCAGCGCTCGCTGTGGGGGTGCCCGGGTGGTGGACGGTGGCGGGGGTGACGGGGTGCCTCGTGCTGGCGGGCCTTCTGCCGTCGGCACTGGCTGCACGCCGCGTGTGGGTGATGCGGACAGGTACTGTCCCGGACGAGCCGCGTGGGGCCCATGGCGAAGGCCGGGGAGGCACGATCACGGGGTGGGTCACGCCACTCGGCAACGGCAGCACGCGGAGCGTGGAGTTACGGCCCTTCGCCGCACCCGGCAGGGCCCGCCGGGCCGGGCGGGCCGACGGCGCCGGTCCGGCCGGCGCAGGGGTTGCCGATGTGTCCGGGCGGATCCGCCGAGGGCGTCGGGGGCTCAATGCGGCCTCCGCCGCCGCAGTATTGCTGTGCGCCGCCGCCGGGGGTGCCTCAGCAGGGCTGCACAGCGCGGACCTGCGGCGTGGACCGCTCCCCGAACTGGCCGGCCGCCATGCGTACGTGACCCTGGAGCTGACCGTCTCGACGGACCCGAGGCCGATCCGTCCCAAGGTCGTCGGGGACCGGATGGCGGCGGGGGTCATCGTGCTGGACGCCGAGGCGACCCGGGTGTCCAGGTCCGGCGATGTGGTGACCACGACGCGCACGCCCGTCCTGGTGACGGTGCGGCCCGGCGCCGCGGTCGGGCGGTGGCAGCGGCTGCTGCCGTCCACCCGGGTGCGGGTGGCAGGCCGCCTTGCGCCGCCGCTACGGCCGGACGACAGATTTGCCGCCGTCATCAGGACCACGGGGGACAGCCCACCGCGGATCACCGGGCCGCCGACCGGCCTTCAGCGCATGGCGGGCAGCCTGCGCGCCGGGCTGCGCGAGGCGACGGACGAGCTGGCCCCGGACGCACGGGCCCTGCTGCCGGGACTGGTCGTGGGGGACACCTCACGTGTGCCTCCCGACCTGCACGAAGCGTTCGAGGCGACCGACCTGACCCATCTGCTCGCCGTCTCGGGGAGCAACCTCACCATTGTCCTCGTCCTGCTGATCGGTTCTCCCGGTACGGCGCTGCTGGCCGAACGGGGCGGACTCGCGCCTCGGGCGGGCATCACGCTGCGCGGGACCGCGCTGTTCGGCGGATTTCTCACACTCGGGTTCGTCATCGTGTGCCGTCCGGAGCCGAGCGTGCTGCGCGCGGCCGCGTGCGGGCTGATCACCCTGCTCGCCATCTGCACCGGGCGGCGCAGGTCGCTCATTCCGGCGCTGGCGGCCGCCGTGCTGCTGCTGGTTCTGTACGACCCTTGGCTGGCGCGCAGTTACGGCTTTCTGCTCTCCGTGCTGGCCACCGGCGCCCTGCTCACGATCGGCCCGGTCTGGAGCGCCGCGCTGCAAAGGCGGCGGGTGCCGGCCCGGCTTGCCGAGGCGCTGGCGGCTGCCGCGGCGGCCCAGGCGGTGTGCGCCCCGGTGGTGGCGGTGTTCGCCTCTCGGGTCAGCCTTGTGGCGATCCCGTGCAATCTGGCCGCCGAACTCGCGGTGGCTCCTGCCACGGTCCTCGGCTTCGCCGCCCTCGCCGCGGCGCCCGTGGCGATACCGGCGGCCGAGCTGTCGGCACGCCTTGCCGCCTGGCCCGTGGGGTGGATCGCCACCGTCGCACGTGCGGGAGCGGAGCTTCCCGGGGCGCAGGCGCACTGGCCCGGGGGCTGGCTCGGAGGGCTGCTGCTCGCGGCCGCCACCGCGTTGGCCGTGCTCGTGGTGCGCCGGCTGTGGCGGCACCCCTGGGCTGCCGTGGTGTGCGTGCTCCTGCTGGTGCTCACCGTGCTGCGACCGGCCCCGTTCACCCGGGTCATCAGCGGCTGGCCGCCGCCCGGCTGGGCGTTCGTGATGTGCGACGTCGGGCAGGGCGACGCCCTGGTGCTCGCGGCCGGTGAGGGCACGGCGGTGGTCGTGGACGCGGGGCCCGACCCCGCGCTCGCCGACCGGTGCCTGCGCGAACTGGGCGTCAGATCGGTCCCGTTGCTCCTGGTGACGCATTTCCACGCCGACCATGTCGCGGGACTGGCGGGCGTGCTGCGGGGCCGGGCCGTCGGCGCGATCCAGACGACGACGCTCGAAGAGCCGCGCGAGCAGGCGGCGTTCGTGCGGCGTGCGGCGCGGACTGCGGGGGTGCCCGTGATTCCCGCGTGGCCGGGAGAGCGCCGGCTGGCCGGGCCGCTGTCCTGGCAGGTGCTGTGGCCGGACCGGGTCCCGGGCGCGCGAAGGGGCACGGCATTCGAAGGGCCGAACGACGCAAGCGTGGCGTTGCACGTCCGTGCCGCCGGCGGCCTGACACTGCTGCTCCTCGGGGATCTGGAACCGCCCGCCCAGCGGGCACTGATACGGGCGCACCCGGAGCTCCCGTCAGTGGACGTGCTCAAGGTCGCCCACCACGGCTCGGCGTACCAGCATCCGCGGCTGCTGGCCGGGGCCGCGCCGCGCCTTGCGCTGATCTCCTGCGGCCGGGACAACCCGTACGGTCACCCCGCGCCGCGCACCCTCGGCGCGCTGCGGGACCAAGGGGCGCGGCTGCTGCGGACCGACCGGGACGGGGCGATCGCCGTGACGGGCGCGGGAGGGGAGCTGCGTGCTGTGACGCGGGGCGGCGGGGCCGGGTGAGCACGGCCCAGGAGGGACCAGGCCTTGCAAGGGAAATCCTTGTAAGGGAAGCTTTCTAAAGATAGCTTTACAAGCATGCCGGACGCTGGAGTGCCCATGGAGCCATCTCGCCGCACCATCACCCTCACCGACCCCCGCGCCCTGCGCGCCTACGCCCATCCGACCCGGATGCGGCTGGTCGGACTGCTGCGCCACCAGGGGCCGTTCACCGCCACCACGGCGGCGGAGCTGACCGGCGAGTCCGTGGCCAGCTGCTCGTACCACCTGCGCATGCTGGCCAAGTACGGACTCGTCGAGGAGGCCGGGGGCGGCCAGGGCAGGGAGAAGCCGTGGCGGGCGACGGCCACCTACACCGAGTGGCCCGACCACTCCGACGACCCGGCCGTCACGGAGGCGGCCACCGCGCTCGGCACAGCGGTCGCGGAGCTGTACTTCGAACGCATGACCAAAGCCATGGAGAGCCGCCATCTCCTTTCCGCGCAATGGCAGGAGGCCGAGTCCTTCGGCGACACCATGCTCTACCTCACCCCCGAGGAACTGGTGCGCGTGCGCCATGAGATGAACGCCGTGCTCGCCCCCTACGAGGACCGGAACAACGATGCCTCGCTCCGTCCTGAGGAGTCCCGGCCCGTCGAGTTCCTGAGGATCGCCTTCGTCCGGCGCGAATCCACGCAGCGCTCATGAAGGGCGGGCTGTCGGCACGTGTCCCGCTCCTGCTGCGCGAGACCGCCTTCCGCCGCTTCTGGGCCGGCCAGACCGCTTCGCTGATCGGCGACCAGATCTCGCTGATCGCCGTTCCGCTCACCGCCGTGCTGGTCCTCGGTGCCGGTGCCGCCGAGATGGGCTGGCTCAAGACCGCCGAACTGCTGCCCGCCCTGCTGCTGAACATCCCCGCGGGCAGCTGGGCCGATCGCCGGCCGGACCGCCGGCGCATCATGATCGCCACCGATCTGGCCCGGGCCGCGCTCCTGGTCTCGCTCCCCGTCGCCTACGCCCTGGACGCGCTCAGCCTCGTCCAGCTCTATGTCGTCGCCTTCGGCGTCGGCGCGCTGACGGTCCTTTTCGAAGTCTGCCACGCCACCCTGTTCGTGGCCCTGCTCCCCGCCGAGCGCTTCGTGCAGGGCAACTCCCTGCTCAACGGCAGCCGTTCACTGTCCTGGCTGACCGGACCGAGTATCGGGGGGCTGCTGGTGCAGACGCTCACGGCGCCGGTCGCGCTGCTCGTCGACGGGCTCACCTACCTGGCCTCGGCGGGCTGCCTCGCACGCATCCGGACCGAGGAACCGGTGCCCGCCCCACCCGGCAAGGGCCAGTTCACCGAAGGCATGCGCTGGATGCTCAAGGACCGATCAATGCGTGCCGTGACCGCGGCTTCCGGCACCGTCCAGTTCTTCAACTTCATGTTCCACACGCTCTTCGTCCTGTACGCCACAACCGAACTGGGCCTGAGCCCGGGCGTTCTGGGGGCCGTACTCGGAGCCGGAGCCGTCGGCGGACTGCTCGGCGCCGTCTGCACCACCAGGGTTGTCGGCCGGTTCGGGATCGGCCCGTCCATCGTGGCCGGCTTCGCCGGATTCACCCTGCCGCTGCTGCTGATACCCCTGGCCCAGGGGCCGCGGCCGCTGGTCGTCGGCATGCTTGTCGCGGGCGAGTTCCTCTCCTGCGCAGGCGTGATGCTGACCGACATCGCGGCCTCCTCACTCCAACTGGCAATGATCCCGGAGGCCATACGCTCACGGGTCCTGGGCGCCTGCCGCACGCTGAACCACGGCTTCCGCCCGCTCGGAGCAATGACCGCGGGTGCCCTCGGCACCGCGATCGGACTGCGTCCGACCCTGTGGATAGCCACGGCCGGGGCCGTGCTCTCGGTCGTCTGGCTGCTGCCCTCGCCCGTGCCGCGCATCCGCACGCTCCCGGGCGCGCCGGCACACAGCCCCGCGGCCGACTCTCCGCCGGCCGCGCCGGACCCCGGGACGGAGGTCAGTCCAGCCAGCGACCGTCGCGCATGAGAAGCCGGTTCTCCTGTTCGTTCACCTCGCGCCAGGCCTTCACCACATGAGGGGTGATCCGGAAGAAGACCCACGCCTGCCCGTCCCTCGGGTCCCAGTTCAGCTTCGCCGCGAAGGCGTCGGCGGACTCCTGCTCCAGTTCGGAGGTCTCGACGATCTCGGCGTGTCCTTCGATGTGCACCACATCGCGGGTGGGGCCCACGGTGAGTGCGACTTGGCCCCGGGGCGTGATGTTCCGCGCGGTCGGGTTGGTGCGGCGGGTGCACATCACCAGGGTGCCGCGGTCCCACAGGAACGACAGAGGCATGAGAGTCGGTTCGCCGTCAGGCGACGCCGTGGCCACCCAGGCGTCGTGGTCCTCCGTCAGCCGGGCGAGGGTGTCCTGCTTGCGCTGCTCCCGGCTGCGTGCCGGCTCCCGAGTCGTCATACCCACACGCTAGGCAGCAGGCCCCGTCCGGCGCGTCCGACCACGGGCGGGCAGGCCTCCGTCGATCGGCCTAGGACCAGGGTGCGCGGTGTCTCGGCCCATGAGCGCATGGCGCGGCAGCGGGCCGCCGACGAGGATGGACCCCATGGAAACACCGTCCCCACAGGCAGATGAGCGGGAGCAACGGCCGTCCGTGCCGTCGGCGGAGACCGTCGACGCCTATCTTCGCCGTATCGGAGCCGCCCGGCCCGAGCGGACGGATGCTGCGGCCCTGCGCGAGCTGCAACTGCGGCATCTGCTCACCGTGCCGTTCGAGAACCTCTCGATCCACCTCGGTGAGAACCTCGTCATCGAGGAGAAGCCGCTGCTCGACAAGGTCGTCCGGGCCCGACGCGGAGGGTTCTGCTACGAACTCAACGGCGCGTTCGCCGCGTTGCTGCGCGACCTCGGCTTCCGGGTGACGCTGCTGCAGGCCCGGGTCTTCGGACCGGGCGGGCGGCTGGGGATCCCGTACGACCACATGACCCTCCGCGTCGAGACCGCCGACGGCACCGGTCCCTGGCTGGCCGATGTCGGATTCGGCGACCACAGCCACCACCCGCTCGCACTCGAGGAGCGGGGCGAACAGCGCGATCCGGCGGGGACGTTCCGGATCGCACAGGCGCCCGACGGGGATCTCGACGTACTGAGGGACGGCAAACCGCAGTTCCGGCTCGATCGGCGCCCGCGCGAGCTGGCCGACTTCGAGGCCGGTGCCTGGTACCACCGCACCTCGCCCGCCTCCCACTTCACGCAGTCCCTCGTGTGCTCCAGGCTCACCGAGGAAGGCCGTGTCACGCTCTCCGGCCGCAAGCTGGTCACCACTGTGGACGGTGAGCGGGAGGAGCGTACGTTCGCGGACGACGCCGAGGTGCTGGCCGCGTACCGGCACCACTTCGGGCTGAGCCTGGACCGCGTCCCCGAGGTCCGGCCGTCCCACGACTGAGCAGCGGCGCAAGGGGAAACCGGAGCCCGCCGGAGGCGGCACAATACTGCGGTGGACGATGTGAGACATGTGCTGGTGCTGCCCGACCGCGACGCCGCTGAGGAGGTCGTCGAGGCCATCGGCGACCGGTTCGGCGTGAACGACGAGCCCCAGTTGGTACGGGACGCCCTGGCCGGTGAGGACGACGCCGAGGACGTCCAGTGGCTGGTGGTCGTCGAGGACCCGGACGGCACGCTGGACGCGGCGGCGCTGGACGAGTTCGTCGCCGACTGGGACGGCTGGCGCGAAGCCCACTGACGGGTCCCCCGGCGCTGTCGGCGGCGCATGGGATGCTTGTCGGCGATGGCCACCAGGAAGAATTCGACCGACGAACCGCTCGCCCCCGTCACACTCGCCGTGGGCCAGGAGGACCTGCTCCTCGACCGTGCCGTGCAGCAGGTGGTGGCGGCCGCCCGGGCCGCTGACGCCGACACGGACGTACGCGACCTCACCGCCGACCAGCTCCAGCCCGGCACCCTGGCAGAGCTGACCAGCCCTTCGCTGTTCGCCGAGCGCAAGGTCGTGATCGTGCGCAATGCGCAGGATCTCTCCGCCGACACGATCAAGGACGTCAAGGCGTATCTCGGCGCTCCGGTCGAGGAGATCACCCTGGTGCTGCTGCACCCCGGCGGCGCGAAGGGCAAAGGCCTGCTGGACGCGGCCCGCAAGGCCGGGGCGCGCGAGGTCGCCTGCCCCAAGACCACCAAGCCCGCGGAGCGGCTCACGTTCGTCCGCTCGGAGTTCCGTGCGCTCGGCAGGTCCGCGACCCCCGAAGCGTGCCAGGCGCTGGTCGACTCGATCGGCAGCGATCTGCGGGAGCTCGCGAGCGCGGTCTCCCAGCTGACCGCCGATGTCGAGGGCACCATCGACGAGGCGATCGTCGGGCGGTACTACACCGGCCGGGCCGAGGCCTCCAGCTTCAATGTGGCCGACCGGGCGGTGGAGGGCCGTGCGGCCGAGGCTCTGGAGGCGCTGCGCTGGTCGCTGTCGACCGGGGTCGCCCCGGTGCTGATCACCAGCGCGCTGGCCCAGGGCGTGAGGGCGATCGGCAAGCTGTCCTCGGCCCGCGGCGGCCGGCCCGCCGATCTCGCCCGTGAACTGGGCATGCCGCCCTGGAAGATCGACCGGGTGCGCCAGCAGATGCGGGGCTGGACGCCCGACGGAGTCGCGGCGGCGCTCCGAGCGGTGGCCGAGGCGGACGCCGGCGTCAAGGGCGGCGGCGACGACCCGGAGTACGCGCTGGAGCGGGCGGTTGTGGCGATCGCCCGCGCGGCCCGTTCCGGCCGCCGCTGACGCGGCGCGATTCCGTACGGGCGTGCCCGGCCCCGTGGGGCTTCCGTGTGAGCGTGTCCGGTCCCGTCGGGTTCCGTACAGGCATGCCTGTACGGAACGGAGGCGTACGGTCCCGCCTGGTCCCGGTGCCGCACGTACGGCATCGCCCCGTGGCACCGGGCCCCGGAGTCACGCACGACAAAGGCCCCGGCCCGCGGTCCTGGGGAAGGACGGCGGCCGGGGCCTTTGTTCACAATTGGTGCGCCGCACCCGCGTGGCGAACGCAGGCCGCGTGCGGCGCGAGGGGTGCCGGTCGGGAGCGGATGAGAGGGCCCGCTTGATCCCTAACGGCGGTCAGTCACGAGCTCAGCCCTGCAGGGAGCCAACCTTGGCAGCCAGCGCCGACTTCTTGTTGGCGGCGGCGTTCTTGTGGATGACACCCTTCGAGACAGCCTTGTCGAGCTTGCGGGACGCCTCACGGACGGCCACGGTGGCCTTCTCGACGTCGCCGGCGACGACGGCCTCGCGGGCCTTGCGGATCGCGGTCTTGAGCGAGGACTTGACGGCCTTGTTGCGCAGGCGCGCCTTCTCGTTCGTCTTGTTCCGCTTGATCTGGGACTTGATGTTCGCCACGAAAGAGCCTTCTCAGGTTCGATGAACTTTGATGTCGTGTCCCTCCCCCGCAACCCTCCGGGTACGAGACGCCCTCAGGGAGGGCACGAGACACAGCTGCCCAGGCTACCAGCCGCTGGTCGGACGGCCCAAACCGGGCACAGTCCCGTACGCGTGGGACGATGGACCACGTATCGATAGCGACATCGACCCCAGCCGAGCCTCACCCGACCCGGCATCTGCCGAAGAATCAGGACCCTGCGTGCCCGCGACTCCTCCTCATGTGCCCGAGCCGAGCCGTACCGACCCGGCTCTGATCCGCAATTTCTGCATCATCGCGCATATCGACCACGGCAAGTCGACCCTTGCCGACCGGATGCTGCAGCTGACCGGTGTGGTCGAGCAGCGGCAGATGCGTGCTCAGTACCTCGACCGGATGGACATCGAGCGCGAGCGCGGCATCACGATCAAGTCCCAGGCGGTCCGACTGCCGTGGGCGCCCACCCAGGGTGAGGGCCATGGGAAGACCCATATCCTCAACATGATCGACACCCCCGGGCACGTCGACTTCACCTACGAGGTCTCCCGCTCCCTGGCCGCGTGCGAGGGAACCGTCCTGCTCGTCGACGCCGCCCAGGGCATCGAGGCGCAGACCCTCGCCAACCTCTACCTGGCGATGGAGAACGACCTCACCATCGTCCCGGTCCTCAACAAGATCGACCTGCCTGCCGCCCAGCCGGAGAAGTTCGCCGAGGAGCTGGCGAACCTGGTCGGCTGCGACCCGGACGACGTGCTGCGCGTCTCCGCCAAGACCGGCGTCGGCGTCGAGGCCCTGCTCGACCGCGTGGTCAAGGACGTCCCGGCCCCGGTCGGTGTGGCCGACGCCCCCGCCCGCGCGATGATCTTCGACTCGGTCTACGACTCGTACCGCGGTGTCGTCACCTATGTACGCGTCATCGACGGCCAGCTCAACAAGCGCGAGCGCATTCGGATGATGTCCACGGGCGCCACCCACGAGCTGCTGGAGATCGGCACCAACTCCCCGGAGATGCTGCCGGCCGACGGCCTCGGCGTCGGTGAGGTCGGCTACCTGATCACCGGTGTGAAGGACGTCCGCCAGTCCAAGGTCGGTGACACCATCACCACCTTGCACAAGGGCGCCACGGAGGCACTCGGCGGCTACAAGGACCCCAAGCCGATGGTGTTCTCCGGCCTGTATCCGCTGGACGGCTCGGACTACCCCGAGCTGCGTGACGCGCTCGACAAGCTGCAGCTCAACGACGCCGCCCTGGTCTACGAGCCGGAGACCTCCGCGGCCCTCGGCTTCGGCTTCCGCGTCGGCTTCCTCGGTCTGCTGCACCTTGACGTGATCCGGGAGCGGCTGGAGCGCGAGTTCGGCCTCGACCTGATCGCCACCGCGCCGAACGTGGTCTACCGCGTCCTCATGGAGGACGGCACCGAGCACACGGTCACCAACCCGAGTGAATTCCCCGAGGGCAAGATCTCCGAGGTGTACGAGCCGGTCGTACGGGCCACCATCCTGGCGCCGAGCGAGTTCATCGGCTCGATCATGGAGCTCTGCCAGACCCGCCGCGGCACGCTGCTCGGCATGGACTACCTCTCCGAGGACCGGGTGGAGATCCGCTACACCCTGCCGCTCGCGGAGATCGTCTTCGACTTCTTCGACCAGCTGAAGTCCAAGACGCGCGGTTACGCCTCGCTCGACTACGAGCCCACCGGCGAGCAGGCGTCCAGTCTGGTCAAGGTCGACATCCTGCTGCACGGCGACAAGGTCGACGCCTTCTCCGCCATCACCCACAAGGACGCTGCGTACGCATACGGAGTGCGGCTCGTCGCCAAGCTGCGCGAGCTGATCCCGCGGCAGGCGTTCGAGGTGCCGATCCAGGCCGCCATCGGCTCCAGGGTCATCGCCCGGGAGACGATCCGCGCCATCCGCAAGGACGTGCTTGCCAAGTGCTACGGCGGTGACATCTCCCGTAAGCGGAAGCTGCTGGAGAAGCAGAAGGAAGGCAAGAAGCGGATGAAGATGGTCGGCAGCGTGGAGGTGCCTCAGGAGGCCTTCATCGCGGTGCTGTCCAGCGACGAGGGCGGCAAGAGCAAGAAGTAGTGCGGCGGCGGCGAGCGGTCCGTGGGGCGGTTGCCGTCCGGCCTGCGCGGAGTGCGCCGTCCGCCGCCTTCGCCGGCCGCACTCGTGCCGAGAAGCGCCCGTCCGGTCCCCGGATGGGCGCTTCTCGGCCATCTGTGGATATGCCATTCGTTACATGTGGCATACACCGAATGACTGCTCAGGAGAGCCGACCTGCACTCCGTTCGTTATGAAGCGGCAGCCCGCAGGCTCTTACGCGCTGGTCGCGCGCGCTCTACCCTGAGCACGGCTCGATGGTTACTCGCCAGTTAAAGAACCAGCCAGTCGTGCAGTGCTGCCGCAGGCCCGGAGGACGTCGTGAGCGATACCCAGACCCTGATCGAGAACCGACCGCCGTCCGTCGCGGTCCTGTTCGCCGAGCGCGTGGCGGCCACGCCGGACGGCGAGGCCTACCGCTACCCCGTGCCGCCCGCCTCGGGGTCAGGTCCCGATGACTGGAAGTCCCTGAGCTGGGGCGAGGCCGCCGAGCGGGTCTACGCCATTGCCGCCGGGCTGATCGACCTCGGGGTGCGGCCCGAGGAGCGGGTCGCGCTCGCCTGCTCCACCCGGGTCGAGTGGCTCCTCGCCGACCTCGGTGTGATGTGCGCGGGCGGCGCCACCACCACGATCTACCCCTCGACCAATGCCGAGGAGTCGGCGTTCATCCTCTCCGACTCCGACAGCCGCGTGCTCATCGCCGAGGACGCCGCCCAGCTGGCCAAGGCGCGTGAGCGCCGGTCCGAGCTGCCCGCGCTCCACCACGTCGTGGTCATCGACCCGGCCGGGGTGGAGGCGGACGCCGCCGACCCGGAGGGATGGGTTCTCACGCTCGCCGAGCTCGAGGCGCGCGGCGCGCAGTACCTCGAGAAGCACCCGCAGGCCGTCAAGGAGCGGGTCGGCGCCATCACCTCCGACCAGCTGGCGACCCTCATCTACACCTCCGGCACCACCGGCCGGCCCAAGGGCGTGCGCCTGCCGCACGACAACTGGTCGTACATGGCCAAGGCCATGACCGCGACCGGTCTGATCGGCAAGGACGACGTCCAGTACCTGTGGCTGCCGCTGGCGCACGTCTTCGGCAAGGTGCTGACGTCCGGCCAGATCGAGGTCGGCCACGTCACCGCCGTCGACGGCCGGGTCGACAAGATCATCGAGAACCTCCCGGTCGTGCAGCCGACCTACATGGCGGCCGTCCCGCGGATCTTCGAGAAGGTCTACAACGGAGTCGCGGCCAAGGCGCGGGCCGGCGGCGGCGCCAAGTACAAGATCTTCCAGTGGGCGGCCGGGGTCGCCCGTGAGTACGCCAAAGTCACGCAGGACAACTACCGCCGCACCGGCACGGCCACCGCGCCGTTCGGTCTGAGCACCAAGCACAAGATCGCCGATGCGCTCGTCTACTCCAAGCTGCGCGAGGCGTTCGGCGGCCGGCTGCGCGCCGCGGTCTCCGGCTCGGCGGCGCTCGCCCCCGAGATCGGCTTCTTCTTCGCCGGTGCCGGGATCCACATCCTGGAGGGCTACGGCCTCACCGAGTCCAGCGCCGCCTCCTTCGTCAACCCGGGCGAGGCCTACCGCACCGGTACGGTCGGCAAGCCGGTGCCCGGCTGCGAGGTGCGGATCGCGGACGACGGCGAGATCCTGCTGCGCGGCCCCGGCATCATGGACGGCTACCACAACCAGCCCGAGAAGACCGCCGAGGTCCTGGAGCCGGACGGCTGGTTCCACACCGGCGACATCGGCGAGCTCTCCGCGGACGGCTATCTGCGGATCACCGACCGCAAGAAGGACCTGATCAAGACCTCCGGCGGCAAGTACATCGCGCCCGCCGAGGTCGAGGGCCAGTTCAAGGCCGTGTGTCCGTTCGTCTCCAACATCCTGGTGCACGGAGCGGACCGGAACTTCTGCACCGCGCTGATCGCCCTCGACGAGGCGGCCATCCTCGGCTGGGCCAAGGACAACGGCCTGGACGGCAAGTCCTACGCCGAGGTGGTGGCCGCGCCGCAGACCGAGCAGCTCATCGAGGGCTATGTGAAGCGCCTCAACGAGAACCTGCAGCGCTGGCAGACCATCAAGAAGTTCCGGCTGCTGCCGCGCGATCTGGACATCGAGCACGGCGAGCTGACGCCCAGCCTCAAGCTGAAGCGCCCCGTCGTCGAGCGCGAGTACAAGAACCTGATCGAGGAGATGTACGAGGGCTCCCGCGAGGCGTGACGCCCTGCGCAAATCAGCCTTGAAGGGGACGGGACCCCACCCAGTTCGGTGACTTGGCGCTTATGTGCGGGCGCATTCTGTCACTCTGTCGGTGTCATCAAGCGGCGCATTGCCAGCACCGACCAGGAGCCGCACATGGGGTCCCTTCCGATGCAGCGAGACACCGGCACACGCTCCACGCTCGTGTACACGGCGGGAGTCGGCGTGTGTCCGGTCGCCCGGATCACTCTGCCGGGCACGCTTGTCACGCCGTCCGCCGCGCGCCGGTTCGCGCGCGGCGTGCTCGGCGACTGGGCCGGGCTCGGCCTGCTCGGGGTGTGCGCGCTGTGTCAGGGCGGTGACGGCTGCCCTCCCGGCGGGCACAGCACCGACCGGTTCGTCGACGACGTGGTGCTGGTCGTCGACGAGCTCGTCACCAACGCCGTGGTCCACGCGGGCACCGGCGCCGAGCTGCTCTGCCGGTTCGAGGAGTCGACGGTGCAGGCGCCCGCGGCTGTCGTGGTCGAGGTCTGCGACCATCACCCGGCCCGGGCGGTGCACAGCGAACCGCACAGCGCCGATCAGTCGGGCACCCCCGACTACGGGCGTGGCCTGCACCTCGTCGGGGCACTCGCCGAGCGCTGGGGCATCACGTACCACGCCGCGCAGAAGACCGTCTGGGCCCGGGTGCCCGTCGACGGCTGGGACACCCGGTCGCTCGCCGTCGCCGAGCCGGTCAGCCACCGGCGTACCGGGAGCCCGCATCCCGGGCCCGCCGCGGGTGACGAACGCGACTGGGACGGCCGTGGGGCCCTGTCGTTCCTCGCCGAAGCCTCCGATCTGCTCGCCGGACAACTGGACGAGGACATGGTCGTGGCCCTGGCCGGCCAGCTTCTGGTGCCGCGCCTCGCCGACTGGTGCGCGGTCTGGCTGGACGGCGAGAGCGGGCAGCACACGGCGGGCAAGGGCGGTACGGGCACAGCACCGCGGGCGGTCCGGGTCTGGCACAGCGACGAGTCCCGCAGCGAGGAGCTGCGGGAGATGCTGGGCCGGCAGCCATCGCCCCTGCCCGGTGATGCGCGCGGAGGGCCCGTGCCGATCGCCTGGCCCGCCGACGGGGAGCTCGCCTCCGGGGACGGCTCCGGAGGCGACGGCACCGCGCTGGCGTGCCCGCTCGTCGCGGGCGGACGCCCGCTGGGCCGCCTGCTCGTCGCGCGCCAGGGGCTCGCCCCCGTGCCCGACGATGTGGCCGCGCTCGTCGAGGACTTCGCCCGCCGGGTCGCCCTGGCCATCAGCGCCGCCCGCCAGTACACCCGGCAGGCCACCATCAGCCAGGTCCTCCAGCGCGGGCTGCTGCCCAGCAAGGTGGGGCAGATCCCCGGCGTCGACTCGTTCCTGGTGTACGAGCCGAGCGACGACGGGGTCGTGGGCGGCGACTTCTACGACATCTTTCCCGCCGGGAGCGGCGCGCGCTGGTGCTTCGTGCTCGGCGACGTCCAGGGCAGCGGCCCCGAGGCCGCCGTCGTCACCGGGCTCGCCAGGCCCTGGCTCCGGCTGCTCGCCCGCGAGGGGTACCAGGTGGCCCAGGTCCTCGACCGGCTGAACGGACTGCTGCTCGACGACGCCACGGAGGCGGCGGAGTCCGCCGCCGCACTGGTGGCGGCCGCCTCGGCGGGCGGTCAGGGCGTGCCGGAGGGGCCGCAGGCCCGTTTCCTGTCCCTGCTGTACGGCGAGGTGGTCGCCTCGCCCGCGGGTGGCGTGCGCTGCACGCTGGCGAGCGCCGGTCATCCGCTCCCGCTGCTGCTGCGCCCCGACGGGACCGTGCGGGCCGCTGCCGAGCCGCAGATGCTGCTCGGGGTCGTCGACGACGTCACGTACGAGAGCCAGACCTTCGACCTGGAACCCGGCGACACCCTCCTCTGTGTGACCGACGGGGTGACGGAGCGGCGCTCGGGGGCGCGGATGTTCGACGACGAGGACGGGCTGGCCACCGTGCTCGCCGGGTGCACCGGGCTGCCCGCGCAGGGTGTGGCGCAACGGATCAGGGAGGCGGTGTACGCCTTCGCGGAGGCACCGCCCAGGGACGATCTGGCGCTGCTGGTGCTCCAGGCCCGGTGACCCGTTGATCCATGCCCGGTGGGGCCGGTCCGTGGTGTCCGTCACCGGCCCGGACCGGACTACCGGGCCGGTGACGGACAATGGGGGGCATGCCCTCCGTACTGCCTGACGGCGAGCCCATGCCCGTCGACGGCGCGCTGCCCGCGTCCGCCCTCGATCGCGCCGGGGACCGGCCGCTCGCCTTCTACCTGCATGTGCCCTACTGCGCCACGCGCTGCGGCTACTGCGACTTCAACACCTACACCGCCACCGAGCTGCGCGGCTCCGGCGGCGTGCTCGCCTCCCGGGACAACTACGCCGACACCCTGTCCGACGAGATCCGGCTGGCCCGCAAGGTGCTGGGCGACGACCCCCGGCAGGTACGGACCGTGTTCGTCGGCGGTGGTACGCCGACGCTGCTGGATGCCGGCGATCTCGTACGGATGCTGGACGCCGTACGGGAGGAGTTCGGGCTCGCGGACGACGCGGAGATCACGACAGAGGCGAACCCGGAGTCGGTCTCTCCGGAGTATCTGGCGCAGCTGCGGGCCGGGGGCTTCAACCGGATCTCGTTCGGGATGCAGAGCGCGCGGCAGCACGTGCTGAAGGTGCTCGACCGTACGCACACGCCCGGGCGCCCCGAGGCGTGTGTCGCGGAGGCGCGTGCGGCCGGCTTCGACCACGTCAACCTCGACCTGATCTACGGCACCCCGGGGGAGAGCGACGACGACTGGCGGGCCTCGCTGGAGGCGGCGGTCGGCGCCGGGCCGGACCATGTCTCGGCGTACGCGCTGATCGTCGAGGAGGGCACACAGCTGGCGCGCCGCATCCGGCGCGGCGAGGTCCCGATGACCGACGACGACGTCCACGCGGACCGCTACCTCATCGCGGACTCGGTGCTGGGACAGGCGGGCTACGACTGGTACGAGGTCTCCAACTGGGCCACGTCCGACGCGGGCCGCTGTCTGCACAACGAGCTGTACTGGCGCGGTGCGGACTGGTGGGGCGCGGGGCCCGGCGCGCACAGCCATGTGGGCGGCGTGCGCTGGTGGAACGTGAAGCACCCCGGCGCCTATGCGGCGGCGCTGGCGGAAGGGCGCTCGCCGGGGGCAGGACGTGAGGTCCTGTCGGAGGAGGACCGCAGGGTGGAGCGGATCCTGCTGGAGCTGCGGCTGCGGGAGGGTGTGCCGCTGTCGCTGCTGCGGCCGGCGGGGCGGAAGGCCGCTGACCGCGCCCTGGGGGACGGACTGCTGGAGACGGCGCCGTACGGGGAGGGGCAGGCTGTGCTGACGCTGCGGGGGCGGCTGCTGGCGGACGCGGTGGTGCGGGACCTGGTGGACTGATCACTCGACGGGGTGAATCGGTGCGGAGAGGCAGTTCACCTGCCTACGCTGTCCCTAGGCTGCTGCGCGATGGATGCGGCGGACGAGGAGGGCCACGGAGATGACCGCTGTGGATGACCGGCCTGTTGCATCGATTGCTGACCTCTACGAGAACCTGCGCGTTCCCGAGGGGTTCAAGGCTGAGCTCCTGCGGGGGGAAATCGTGATGATGGCCGGGCCCGACTGGGTCCACAACATGGTTGTTCTGCTCGTCGAGCGGCAGATCCCGCTGGACCGCTGGTATCCGCTCCAGACACAGGACATCGCCATCCCGGGCGAGTCGAGCGAACCGCAGCCCGACCTCGTCGTCCACGAGCACGGTGCCTTCGAGGGACCCGGCCGACTTGTCCCCGCCCCGGCCGTCACGCTGGTGCTGGAAGTGATCTCCAAGACCAGCGCTGACCGTGACTACCGTCTCAAGCCGTCGATGTATGCGGCCGGACAGGTGGACGCCTATCTGATCGTCGACCCCTTCGCCGCCCGCTGCGTCCTCCTCACCGAACCGACAGGCTCGGGCGAGGCGGCCCGGTACCAGGTTGAGCGGACCGCCAAATTCGGCGACCCTCTGCCCGTCGACGCGCTGGATCTCACGTTGGACACGTCCCAGTTCCGGACCCTGCCGCGCGACTAGGAGCCTTCGGGCGCCGTCACGAAGTCGATCAGTTCCTCCACCCGGCCCAGCAGCTCCGGCTCCAGGTCCTTGTACGAGTGCACACGCGACAGGATGTGCTGCCACGCCGCGCCCGTGTTCTGCGGCCAGCCCAGGGCGCGGCACACGCCCGTCTTCCAGTCCTGGCCGCGCGGGACCGTCGGCCAGGAGCGGATGCCCACCGACGAGGGTTTCACCGCCTCCCAGACGTCGATGTACGGGTAACCCACGACCAGCACGTGCGGATCCGTCACCGAGGCCGCGATGCGCGACTCCTTCGAGCCGGGGACCAGGTGGTCGACCAGAACGCCCAGGCGTGCGTCCGCGGCGGGGGCGAACTCCGCGACGATCGACGGGAGGTCGTCGATGCCCTCCAGGTATTCGACGACCACGCCTTCGATCCGCAGGTCGTCGCCCCAGACCCGCTCGACCAGTTCCGCGTCGTGGCGGCCCTCCACATAGATGCGGCCGGCCCGGGCGACGCGGGCGCGGGCCTGCGGGACCGCGATCGAGCCGGAGGCCGTACGGGCGGGCCGCGACGGGGCCGCCGCGGAAGGGCGGACCAGGGTGACGACCGTGCCCTCCAGCAGGAAGCCGCGGGGTTCCAGCGGGAAGACCCGGTGCTTGCCGAAGCGGTCCTCCAGCGTGACCGTGCCCGCCTCGCAGCGGATCACCGCACCGCAGAACCCGGTGGTGACCTCCTCCACGACCAGATCGGGTTCGGCGGGAACCTCGGGAACGGGTCCGGACCGCTTCCAGGGCGGTGTCAGGTCGGGGTCGTACTGCCTCGCGCGCATGGGGGCATTCTGCCGGTGGCCGACGGTCGACGGAGCGTCAGGCCCGGGCAGCGGGCCCCCGCGTGCGGCCGCCGCTACTGCACACCGAAGCGCTCCGCCAGCGCGTCACGCTGGCGGCGCACGAACGCCGCGTCCACCACCGCACCGTGCCCCGGGACGTACACCGCGTCCTCGCCGCCGAGCGCCAGCAGCCGGTCCAGCGCGGCCGGCCAGCGCGACGGGATCGCGTCCGGGCCCGCCTGCGGTTCGCCCGACTCCTCGACCAGGTCGCCGCAGAAGACGACCTCGGGGCTGCCCGGCACCAGCAGTGCAAGATCGTGACCGGTGTGGCCGGGGCCCACATTGGCCAGCAGGACCTGGCGGCCGCCGAGCTCCAGCGTCCACTCCCCGCTCACCAGATGCTGCGGCGCCACCAGCAGGTCGGTGGCCTCCGTGGCCGCGTCCGGGTCCACCCCGTGCCGTACGGCGCTGCTGCGCAGTTCGCCGCGGTCCCGCCGCAGCACCGCGTCGACGCCGACCGC
Source organism: Streptomyces sp. NBC_00390 (assembly GCF_036057275.1). Classification (NCBI taxonomy): domain Bacteria; kingdom Bacillati; phylum Actinomycetota; class Actinomycetes; order Kitasatosporales; family Streptomycetaceae; genus Streptomyces; species Streptomyces sp. NBC_00390. Next base: position 5,696,215 of record NZ_CP107945.1, read on the forward strand.
ACCGTAGATCTCCGCCCCCGCGAACGCGGCCGTCCCCAGCACATGGTCGAAGTGGGGATGGCTCAGTGCGATATGCGTCACCCGGCGGCCGCCCAGGAGGGCCTGCGCCTGGATGCGGAGCTCGGCCCCTTCGCGGATCGTCGAGCCTGTGTCGTACAGGAGAATCGCGTCCTCACCGGCGACCAGACCGATGGTGGCATCCCAGATCGGCATCCTTCGGCGGCCGATTCCGTCGCCGAGTCGTTCCCAGCCGGAGTCTTCCCAAGTGACGTCCATGCGGCGACGCTATCCGCATCCACCAGCGCAGTCTTGTGACAGCGGGTCGGCCGCCCTTGCTAGGGGGCTACCCGGCAGCCGTACACTGGCCGGGGGAATGCTGGCACTCACCCTCATCGAGTGCCAGGCGAAACACCGAGGAACCACAGCTGGAGGTGCGCGCGATGCTCAGCGAACGCAGACTCGAGGTCCTGCGCGCCATCGTCCAGGACTATGTCGGCACCGAGGAACCCGTCGGCTCCAAGGCTCTGACCGAGAGGCACAAGCTCGGCGTCTCCCCGGCCACCGTCCGCAACGACATGGCGGTGCTGGAGGAAGAGGGCTTCATCGCCCAGCCGCACACCAGTGCGGGACGGATCCCCACCGACAAGGGGTACCGGCTCTTCGTCGACAGGCTGGCCGGCGTCAAGCCGCTGTCGTCGCCCGAGCGCCGCGCCATCCAGAACTTCCTGGACGGAGCGGTCGACCTCGACGACGTCGTGGGCCGTACGGTACGGCTGCTGGCGCAGCTGACCCGGCAGGTCGCCGTCGTCCAGTATCCCTCCCTGACCCGGTCGACCGTCCGGCATGTGGAACTCCTCTCCCTGGCGCCCGCCCGTCTGATGCTCGTGCTGATCACGGACACCGGACGGGTCGAACAGCGCATGATCGACTGCCCTGCGCCCTTCGGTGACATCTCGCTCGCGGATCTGCGCGCCCGGCTCAACAGCCGGGTCGTGGGACGCCGCTTCACGGATGTGCCGCAGCTGGTGCAGGACCTGCCCGAGTCCTTCGAGCGCGAGGATCGCGGTACCGTCTCCGCGGTGCTGTCCACGCTGCTCGAAACCCTGGTCGAGGAGACCGAGGAGCGGCTCATGATCGGCGGAACCGCCAATCTGACCCGCTTCGCACACGATTTCCCGCTGACCATCAGGCCGGTGCTCGAGGCGCTCGAGGAGCATGTGGTGCTGCTCAAGCTGCTCGGCGAGGCCAAGGAGTCGGGCGGTATGGGCATGACCGTACGGATCGGTCATGAGAACGCCCACGAAGGTCTCAACTCCACGTCCGTGGTCGCTGTCGGCTACGGTTCGGGCGACGAGGCAGTTGCCAAACTCGGCGTGGTCGGACCGACCCGCATGGACTACCCCGGAACGATGGGAGCGGTACGCGCAGTGGCACGTTACGTCGGACAGATCCTGGCGGAGTCGTAAGTGGCCACGGACTACTACGCCGTACTCGGCGTGCGCCGCGACGCATCTCAGGACGAGATCAAGAAGGCCTTCCGCCGTCTCGCGCGCGAACTCCACCCGGACGTGAATCCGGACCCGAAGACGCAGGAGCGCTTCAAGGAGATCAACGCGGCCTACGAGGTGCTGTCGGACCCGCAGAAGAAGCAGGTCTACGACCTCGGCGGGGACCCGCTGTCGCAGGCCGGCGGCGGTGGCGCGGGCGGCTTCGGAGCGGGTGGCTTCGGCAACTTCTCCGACATCATGGACGCGTTCTTCGGTACGGCGTCGCAGCGCGGCCCCCGGTCGCGCACGCGTCGCGGCCAGGACGCCATGATCCGCCTCGAGATCGAGCTCAACGAAGCGGCCTTCGGCACCACCAAGGACATCCAGGTCGACACGGCCGTCGTCTGTACGACGTGCTCCGGTGAGGGCGCGGCGCCCGGAACCTCGGCGCAGACGTGTGACATGTGCCGCGGCCGCGGTGAGGTCTCGCAGGTGACCCGGTCCTTCCTGGGCCAGGTCATGACCTCGCGGCCGTGCCCGCAGTGCCAGGGCTTCGGCACCGTCGTGCCGACCCCGTGCCCCGAGTGCGCAGGCGACGGCCGGGTCCGCTCGCGGCGCACCCTGACCGTGAAGATCCCGGCCGGTGTGGACAACGGCACTCGCATCCAGCTCGCGGGCGAGGGCGAGGTCGGCCCCGGCGGCGGCCCCGCTGGTGATCTGTACGTCGAGATCCACGAACTGCCGCACCCGGTCTTCCAGCGGCGCGGCGACGATCTCCACTGCACGGTGACGATCCCGATGACGGCGGCGGCCCTGGGCACGAAGTGCCCGCTGGAGACGCTCGACGGCGTGGAGGAGGTCGACATCCGGCCGGGTACGCAGTCCGGCCAGTCGATCCCGCTGCACGGCCGCGGCATCACGCATCTGCGCGGGGGCGGGCGCGGTGATCTGATCGTGCACGTCGAGGTGACCACCCCGACCAAGCTGGACCCGGACCAGGAGCGGCTGCTGCGCGACCTGGCGAAGCTGCGGGGCGAGGAGCGGCCGTTGGGGCAGTTCCAGCCCGGGCAGCAAGGACTGTTCTCGCGTCTGAAGGATGCGTTCAACGGGCGTTAGGCGGGGTTGTGCCGGGGTCCGGGGGTAGTCCCCGGACCGGCACGGTCAGCCTGCGGGGCAAGCTGTTTCCGCGTCCGAAGGATGCGTTCGACGGGCGTTAGGCCCTGGGCGGCTCGAGCCGCCCGCGACGTGGGGCGCCGGGCGCTTCGGCGCCTGGCGCCCCACGCCGCTCCAGGGTCCCCGGCTCGGCGGAACAGCGGATTCGGCGGGGCGCCAGGGACATGGCACGATGCGTTCATGTCCTCCGCACTGAGCGATCTTTGCCGGTATCCGATCGTGCAGGCCCCGATGGCGGGCGGTGCCTCCTGCCCCCAGCTCGCCGCCGCTGTCTCCGAGGCCGGAGGCCTCGGTTTCCTCGCGGCCGGGTACAAGACGGCGGACGGCATGTACCAGGAGGTCACACAGCTCCGCGGGCTGACCGGCCGGCCCTTCGGCGTCAATCTGTTCATGCCGCAGCCCGGCACCGCCGACCCCGCCGCCGTCGGGGTCTACATGCAGCAGCTCGCCGGTGAGGCCACCTGGTACGAGACTCCGCTCGGCGATCCCGACAGCGGACGCGACGACGGCTACGAGGCCAAGCTGGCCATCCTGCTCGACGATCCGGTCCCGGTCGTCTCCTTCACCTTCGGCTGCCCCCCGGCCTATGTGTTCAAGTCCTTCGCCAAGGCGGGCACCTTCACGATCGTCACCGTCACCACGCCCGACGAGGCGCTGGCCGCGCACCAGGCAGGCGCCCAGGCGGTGTGCGTCCAGGGGGTGGAGGCGGGTGGTCACCAGGGAACACACCGTGACGACCCCGCCGCCGACGGGTCCGGGATCGGGCTGCTCACCCTGATCGAGCTGGTCCGCGAGACCGTGCCGCTGCCGGTGATCGCCGCGGGCGGGCTGATGCGCGGCTCCCAGATCGCCGCCGCGCTGGCGTGCGGCGCGAGCGCGGGTCAGCTGGGGACCGCGTTCCTGGTGTGCCCCGAGTCCGGTGCGAACGCCCTGCACAAGCAGGCCATGACCAACCCCTTGTTCGTACGCACCGAACTGACCCGCGCCTTCTCCGGACGGCCCGCGCGGGGCCTGGTGAACCGTTTCATGCGCGAGCACGGGCCCTACGCACCCGCCGCCTATCCCGAGGTGCACCATCTGACCGGCGGGCTGCGCAAGGAGGCTGCCAAGGCGGGCGATCCGCAGGGCATGGCGCTGTGGGCGGGCCAGGGCCACCGGCTGGCGCGCGAGCTGCCCGCCGGCCGGCTGGTGGAGGTCCTTGCCGCCGAAGTCGACGCCGCACGGGCCGCGTTGGCGCTGGATGGTGCCCGATGACCGCGCCGGTGTTCGTCGTCGACGATTTCACTGCGGGCGACGGTGGCCGCTTCGTGCTGGACGGGCCCGAGGGACGCCATGCCGTGTCCGTGAAGCGGCTGCGCCCAGGCGAGGACGTCGTTCTCACCGACGGACACGGCCGGTGGGCCGAATGCGTGGTGGTCGACACGGAAGGCAAGGACCGTCTGGTCGTCCAACTGGACTCGGTCCAGGAGGAGCCGGAGTCCGTGCCCCGCATCACGGTCGTGCAGGCCCTGCCCAAGGGCGACCGCGGCGAACTGGCCGTGGAGACCATGACGGAGACGGGCGTCGACGCGATCGTGCCCTGGGCGGCGTCGCGTTGTATCACCCAGTGGCGTGGCGACCGGGGCGCGAAGGCCCTTGCCAAGTGGCGCTCGACGGCACGGGAGGCGGGCAAGCAGTCCCGCCGGGTCCGTTTCCCCGAGGTGGCGGACGCGGCAACGACCAAGCAGGTGGCGGCGCTTCTGGCGGCGGCGGACTTTGCGGCGGTGCTCCACGAGGAGGGGGCGGAGCCCCTGGCCACCGCCGACCTTCCGGCCGACGGGTCGATCGTGCTGGTCGTCGGCCCGGAGGGCGGCGTGTCCCCCGAGGAGCTGGCCGCGTTCGCGGAGGCGGGCGCCAAGCACTGCCGGCTGGGGCCCAGTGTGCTGCGCACCTCCACGGCGGGCACGGCCGCGACGGCGCTGCTGATGGGGCGCACGGGCCGCTGGTCCTGACGGACCGGGTCCTGCCCGCCGGAGATGATCCGTCCGGGGCGGTCGCGGAACGCGATCTCGAGGTGCTCGTCCGTGCCCTCGCGGCGCAGCGCGAGGACGGTCCGGCAGCCTTCGGGGGTGGTGGCGGTGCCGGCGTCGACGAGCCAGCGTGTACCGGTCAGCTTCCTGCTCGTGCCGACCGCGGACGGCAACCTTGGCCGCAACCACTCTTTTCCGGCCGGGGCCGCGATGGCACTCTGATGTCCATGGGGGCCTTGAGATGCGCGCGGCGCCCGCTCGCCGCGATCGCCTTTGCGGGACTGGCAGTTGTCGGTGGAGCGGCCTGTGAGCCCGCCTCGGCCGGCGGACTCACGGCGGTCGGTGTGGCCGTCACCACCGACAAGACCGCCACCAGCACCTTCGAGCGGCTCGACATCGACGTGCGCTGGCTCAGCTGTACTGCCACGATCCGCGGCCGCGCACGAGCCACCGCGGGCGCCACCGGAACCCCGTCCCGCGCACCCGCCCCGTCCGCCGCCGTCGACTGCCGGGGTGAGACGGCCGCCGACGGCGACATCCGCATCACCGGCGAGGTGACCGACGAACGCGCGGGAAAGTGCGTACGCGGCGATCTGACCGCGAAGATCGACGGAAGGATCGCCTTCCAGGCCACCATGCTCGGTGCCTGCGACGCAGCGGCGACCCGCACGCCGACGACGACGCACCGCCCGACCACGACGCCCCGCCCGACCACCGTGCCGCGCCCGACCGTCACCACGACCGCGGCCCCGAAGCCGCCCGCCACCCCGCCCGCGACCGTCACTGTGACCGTCACGGCGGACCCCTCATCGTCGGCCAAGTGATCCGAACGGGTCACCCGGCGGCGCCGCGCTCCCTAGGGTGATCGTGTGACGCACCCTGCCTACCTCCGGTTTCCGCATCTGCACGGTGAGTTGATCGCCTTCACCGCCGAGGACGACGTCTGGGCCGCACCGCTCGACGGCGGCCGGGCGTGGCGTGTCAGCGCCGACAACATGCCCGTCGACCATCCGAGAATCTCCGCCGACGGCGAGCACATCGCCTGGACGTCGTACCGCGACGGCGCCCCCGAGGTGCACACCGCGCCGCTCGACGGAGGCCCCTCCGACCGCCTCACACACTGGGGCAGCCACAAGACGTCCGTACGCGGCTGGACCCCCGACGGACACGTCCTGGCCCTCACCACCCACGGCCAGGCCTCGCTGCGCCGCACCTGGGCGCGTGCCGTGCCGCTCGACGGCGGCCCCGGTGCCGTCCTGCCGTACGGGCCCGTGGGCGCCGTGGCGTTCGGCCCGCAGACGCTCCTGCTGTCCGCCACGATGGGCCGCGAGGCCGCCGCCTGGAAGCGCTACCGAGGCGGCACAGCAGGCAAGTTGTGGATCGACCCGGCCGGCGACGGCGAATTCGTACGCCTCCATGAGGACATGGAGGGGAACATCGAGTATCCGCTGTGGGTCGGGGACCGGATCGCGTTCCTGTCCGACCACGAAGGCGTCGGAGCGCTGTACTCCTCCCGGCCCGACGGCTCGGATCTGCGCCGCCACACCGGCATCGAGGGCTTCTACGCCCGCCATGCGGCCACCGACGGAACCCGGGTCGTCTACGCCTCGGCCGGCGAACTGTGGCTCCTGGACGACTTGTTCGGCTCCGAGCCGCGCCGCCTGGACATCCGGCTCGGCGGCCAGCGCATCGACATGCGCCCCCGGCCCCTGCCGGCCGAGCACTATCTGGGTACGGCTGCTCCCGACCACACCGGCCGCGGCAGCGCCGTGGAGATCCGCGGCGGCATCCACTGGGTCACCCACCGCGAGGGGCCCGCACGCGCGCTCGCCGCCGAGCCCGGCGTACGCGGCCGGCTGCCGCGCACCTTCCGTGTGGACGGCGAGGAGCATGTCGTCTGGGTGACCGACGCCGAGGGCGAGGACGCCCTCGAATTCGCCCCGGCGACCGGGGCCGCAGCCGGCGCTCCGCCGCGCAGGCTCGCCGCGGGCCGTCTCGGCCGCGTACTGGGCCTCGCCGTCGCGCCCGACGGCAGCCGTGCCGCCGTCGCCTCGCACGACGGGCGGGTGCTGCTGGTCGAGCGGGAGTCGGGCGAGGTGCGCGAGGTCGACCGCAGCGACCACGGCGACGCCTCCGGGCTCGTCTTCTCGCCCGACTCCGCCTGGCTCGCCTGGTCGCACCCGGGCCCGGACCCGCTGCGCCAGATCAAACTCGCCCACGCCGGCGATCTCACCGTCTCCGAGGCGACGCCGCTGCGGTTCGCCGACTTCCAGCCCGCGTTCACGCTCGACGGCAAGCATCTGGCCTTCCTGTCCGAGCGGGCCTTCGACCCGGTCTACGACACCCACGTCTTCGACCTGGCCTTCGTCGGCGGCTGCCGGCCGCATCTGATCACGCTGGCCGCCGTCACACCGTCGCCGTTCGGTCCGCAGCGCCATGGCCGGGCCTTCGACGCGGACGACGAGAAGGACCAGCAGCAGGGCGGCGAGAACGGCGGCGTCCCCGTGACCCGGATCGACCTCGACGGCCTTGCCGACCGGATCGTGGCATTCCCCGTCGAGGCCGCCCACTACTCGACGCTGCGGGCCGCCCGGGACGGACTGCTGTGGCTGCGCCACCCAGTGAGCGGCGTCCTCGGTACGGCCAGGGCCACCCCCGACGACCCGTGGCCCAAGACCGCCCTCGAGCGGTACGACCTCGTCGAACGGCACGTGGAGGAGCTCTCGTCGGACGCCGATCACTTCCGGGTCAGCGGCGACGGCAAGCGGGTGCTGCTGCGCACCGACGGCAAGCTGAAGGTCGTGCCGAGCGACCGCCGGGCGTCGAGCGACGAAGGCAGCGACACCAACATCACCGTCGACCTGGGACGGGTGCGCGCCACGGTCGACCCGGGCGCCGAGTGGCGGCAGATGTACGCCGAGGCCGGGCGGCTGATGCGCGACAACTTCTGGCGCGCGGATCTGAGCGGTGTCGACTGGGACGGTGTGCTGGAGCGCTACCGCCCGGTCCTCGACCGGGTCGCCACCCACGACGATCTGGTGGACCTGCTCTGGGAGGTGCAGGGCGAGCTCGGCACCTCGCACGCGTATGTCACCCCGCGCGGCGGACACGGCGACCGGTCCACCCGGCAGGGTCTGCTCGGCGCCGATCTCTCACGCGGCGAGGACGGCCTGTGGCGCATCGACCGGATCCTGCCCTCCGAGACCTCCGACCCGAGCGCGCACTCCCCGCTCGCCGCGCCGGGCGTGGCCCTGCGCGCGGGCGACGCGCTGCTCGCCGTCGACGGCCGCCCCCTCGACCCCGTCACCGGGCCGGGACCGCTGCTCGTCGGTGCGGCGGGCCGGCCGGTCGAACTGACCGTCTCCCCGGCGGGCGGCGGCGATCCGCGGCATGCCGTCGTGGTCCCGCTCGCCGACGAGGAACCGCTGCGCTACCACGCATGGGTCGCCGACCGGCGGGCGTACGTCCACGAGAAGTCCGGCGGCCGTCTCGGCTATCTGCACGTCCCCGACATGCAGGCGCCCGGCTGGGCGCAGATCCACCGCGATCTGCGGGTCGAGGTCGCGCGGGAGGGACTGGTGGTGGACGTACGGGAGAACCGCGGCGGCCACACCTCGCAGCTGGTCGTCGAGAAACTGGCACGCCGGATCGTCGGCTGGGACCTCCCGCGCGGACGGCAGCCGCACAGCTATCCGCTGGACGCGCCGCGCGGGCCGGTGGTCGCGGTGGCCAACGAGTTCTCCGGCTCGGACGGCGACATCGTCAACGCGGCGATCAAGGCGCTGGGCATCGGCCCGGTGGTGGGTACGCGTACCTGGGGCGGCGTGATCGGCATCGACAGCCGCTACCGGCTCGTCGACGGCACGCTGGTGACCCAGCCCAAGTACGCGATCTGGCTGGAGGGTTACGGCTGGGACGTGGAGAACCGGGGCGTCGACCCGGACGTCGAAGTGGTGATCGCCCCGCAGGACCACGCGGCCGGGCGCGACCCGCAACTGGACGAGGCGGTCCGCATGGCCCTCGCGGTCCTCGCCGAGAACCCGGCGAAGACCCCGCCGGCCCTGCCGTAGCCCTTGCCCCGGGGGCGCGGCACCGGCCGGAAGCGCCACGCCCCCGGGGAAGGCCATGCCCGATACGATGCCGTCGGAAGCGATCACACCCCGAGGAGGATCGGCGTCATGGCCGGAGAACCGCAGGCGGACTGCCTGTTCTGCAAGATCGTCTCCGGCGAGGTGCCGGCCACGGTCGTGCGGGAGACCGAGACCACCGTCGCCTTCCGCGACATCAACCCCCAGGCCCCGACGCACGTCCTGGTCATCCCCAAGGCCCACTACAAGGACGCCGCCACGCTTGCCGCCGCCTCACCCGAGCTGCTCGCCGATGTGCTGCGCGAGGCGGCCGAGGTCGCCGCCGAGGACAAGGTCGACGCGACCGGCTACCGCATCGTGTTCAACACCGGAAGCGGCGCGGGGCAGACCGTCTTCCACGCCCACGCCCATGTGCTGGGCGGCCGCGGTCTCCAGTGGCCTCCGGGGTAACCGGCCTTGTCCGTACGTGAATTGGTGGTGCTCGGCACCGCCAGCCAGGTCCCGACCCGGCACCGCAACCACAACGGCTATCTGCTCCGCTGGGACGGCGAGGGCTTCCTGTTCGACCCGGGCGAGGGCACCCAGCGCCAGATGCTGCGTGCCTCGGTCTCCGCGCACGACATCAACCGGATCTGCATCACGCACTTCCACGGCGACCACTCGCTCGGTGTCGCCGGGGTGATTCAGCGGATCAACCTCGACCGGGTCCCGCACGAGGTGTCGGCGCACTACCCGGCGAGCGGCGAGCACTTCTTCGACCGGCTGCGGTACGCCACGGCCTACCGCGAGACCGTGAAGCTGAAGCAGCTCCCGGTCGCCGCCGACGGCGTGATCGCGCGCACCGCCTCGTACACCCTCGAGGCACACAAGCTCTCGCACCCGGTCGAGTCGTACGGCTACCGCCTCGTCGAGCCGGACGGCCGCCGGATGCTGCCCGAGAAGCTCGCCGCGCACGGCATCAAGGGCCCGGACGTGGGCCGGCTGCAGCGTGAGGGGGCCGTAGGAGGCGTCACGCTGGACGACGTGAGCGAGATCCGCAGGGGGCAGCGGTTCGCCTTCGTGATGGACACCCGGCTGTGCGAGGGCGTCCATGTGCTGGCCGAGGGCTGCGACATGCTCGTCATCGAGTCCACCTTCCTCGACGCGGACGAGCAACTCGCCACCGAGCACGGCCATCTGACGGCAGGCCAGGCGGCGCGGGTGGCGCGGGACGCGGACGTGCGGCACCTGGTGCTCACGCACTTCTCGCAGCGCTACAGCGTGCCCGCGGTGCCCGGCGAGGCACCCGGCGCGGAGTTCGAACGGCAGGCGCGCGCGGCCGGGTTCGAGGGGGAGCTCACCGTCGCCCAGGACCTGTGGCGGGTGCCCGTTCCCAAACGGTCGTGAGCCCCGGACCGGCCGCCTGACCGGCCGGTCCGGGAGCTGGTGGCCGCGAGCGGTCAGTGCGCCGAAGGCCCCGTCCATCCGGCCGGCACGTGGGCGATCCGGACCCGCTGCGGATGGTCGCCGACCCGGACGGTCGCCACCTTCCTGCCGGTCGCGAAGTCGATCGCGGTGACGCTGTCGGCTCCGCTCTCGGAGATGACGCAGGACTTCCCGTCACCGCTCACCGTCGCCCAGTACGGCTTCGACGCGGTCACCAGCGGGCCCTCCTGGAGAGTTGCCCGGTCGACGACCGTCGCGTAGTCGTCCATCGTCCCGGCGATGCACAGTTTGTCGCCCTCGGGGCTCATGGACATGCCGTGGTGGCGGGAGTCGTTGACCCAGGTGGTGCGGTCCTCGCTGGTCGCCGGGTTCTTGGGGAGGGTCTTCACACGGGTGATCCGGTCGGAGGCGGTGTCGTACTCCAGGAAGCCGTTGAAGAACGACACCTGGAAGTACAGCTTCGACTCGTCGGGTGCGAACGCGACGGGCCGGACCGAGTCGGACAGGTCCCGCCGGCCGAAGGCGTCGAGCCGCTCACGCAAGTCGATGACCCTGACCTGGCGGAAGGTCCTGGTGTCCACGACGGTGATCCGGCGGTCGCCCTTCGTCCAGTCCCAGAAGGGGTCGTCGAGGGCGGTGTTGACCTCACCGATGGACATGTTCCACAGGTACCGGCCGTCGTCGGTGTAGACGTTCTCGTGCGGCTTGTCCCCGGTCCTGAACGACCCGGCCTGCTTCCCGGTGGCGATGTCGAGTACATGGACCGTGTTGGAGGTCGATGCGGACACGGCGACCCGGGTGCCGTCGGGGGAGACGGCCATGTGGTCGGAGCGGTAACCCGACACCGGGAAACGCCAGTTGATCCGTCCGGTGGCGAGATCGATCGACACGACATCGGCGAAGCTCGGGCGGGAGACGACCATCGCCGACCCGTCCGGGGTCGAGTACATGTCGTCGACGAACTGGTCGTGGCCCTCGCCCGGGCCCTGCCGGATGCCGAGGAAGAAGGCGAGCTTGACCGGGTTGAGGTATATCTCCGTGAGCCGCTGGTCCTTGTCCGGGATGACGTTGATCCGCGCGATCTTCGCGAGATCGCCGGAGGAGGCGATGACATCGGCGGTGCCGTCCCAGTTGTTGCCGACGAACATCACCTCGCGCAGTTCCGGGGAGTCCGCGTCCGTCGTGGGTGCGGCGGTCGCGGTGACGGATCCTGACACGGCCACCGTCAGGGCGGCGGCGATGCAGCCGAGGATCCGCCGGGTGCTGGAGACAGACATCGTGGTTCCTTCCACGGGGGCGGCCCGTCAGTCGCCGGGCACAGTCTGAATACGTCCGCGTTCAGATTGAGCTACTGGAAGGTAACCGCGGGTAACACGTTCCACAAGGCTTCGCGCACGGGAAAATCGGGCCCGACCGGGAGGGGGGCGCCAGTGACGGGCAGGCTCAGACGGCCGACCGGCCGCTATGCGGGCAGATCGGCGCAGGAGCGGCAGGCCGAGCGGCGCCGGCGGTTCCTGGACGCCGGACTCCAGCTGTTCGGCGACAGCCCCGGATACCGGGCGACGACGGTCGCGGCGCTGAGCGAGAGTGCCGGACTGTCGACCCGTCAGTTCTACGAGGAGTTCCGCACGCTCGAGGACGTGCTCGCCGCACTGCATCTGCGGGTCAACGACTGGGCCGAGGAGGCGGCGCTGGCCGCGCTCGCCGAGTCGGCCCACCTGCCGGTGGCCGAGCGGGCCGCGGCGGTCTTCCGCGCGTACGCGGCGAACGTGACCGGCGATCCGCGGCGCATCCGGATCGCCTTCATCGAAATCATCGGCGTCAGCCCGCAGTTGGATCGGCAGCGCCTGGCCAGGCGCTCCCGCTGGGTGGACCTCATCTGCGCGGAGGCGGCAGCGGCTGCCGAACGGGGTGAGGCTCAGATGCGCGACCGCCGGATCGCCGCCGCGGCGTTCATCGGGAGCGTCAACGGCCTGCTCCACGACTGGAGTGCCGGCTGGGTGGAGGCGACGCTCGACCAAGTCGTCGACGAACTGGTGCGGATGCTGCTGGGCATTCTCCAGTCGGTCCCTCTCGGTCCGGACGGTGGCCCGGCCGGGGCGTGAGCGCGTGCGGCGCTGCCGGGCTCGGCCCGGCCAGGGGGCGTCGGTGGTTGCTGGGGGTGGAGGGTGGGGCTTCACCTCCTTCAAGCTCAAGGGCGGGGTGTTCGAGCCCGAGCAGGAGATCGCCGCGATCCGGGCCCTCGCCGAGGCGTTCCCCGGGCGGCCCCTGCGGCTCGACCCCAACGGGGCCTGGTCCGTGGAGACTTCGCTCCGGGTCGCCGAGGAGCTCGGGGACGTACTGCAGTATCTGGAGGACCCCGCCAGTACGACGGCCCGGATGGCCGAGGTGGCGGCGGGCACCGATGTGCCGCTGGCGACCAACATGTGCGTCACCACCTTCGCCGAGATCCCCGAAGCCGTCGGCCGCGGCGCCGTGCAGGTCGTGCTCTGCGACCACCACTACTGGGGCGGACTGCTGGCCACCCGTGAACTGGCCGCGGTCTGCCGTACGTTCGGGATCGGGCTGTCGATGCACTCCAACACCCACCTCGGCATCAGTCTTGCAGCCATGACCCAGGTCGCCGCCGTCGTGCCCAACCTCGAGCCTGCCTGCGACAGCCACTACCCCTGGCAGACCGAGGACGTCATCACCGAGCGTCTTCGCTTCAAGGACGGCCGGCTCGCCGTGAGCGACCTGCCAGGGCTCGGCGTCCAGCTCGACCGGGCCGAGCTCGCCCGGCTGCACCAGCGCTGGCTCGACGACGACGGAGTCCTGCGCCAGCGCGACGACGCGGCGGCCATGCGGGCCGCCGAGCCGGGCTGGACCGCACCGCAGGTACCGCGCTGGTGACGCGCCGCCCGGGAGGCGGGCGGACGGCCGCCCCTTCGGCGCAGGGGCCCGCCACGCCCACCGGCTCCGGCGGCGCACGGGCTGCGTGCATCCCCATCGTGCAGACTGGCGTGAAGCTGCACCACGTACGGGAGCGCACGGTGATCACTCGCGACGGAGAGCCGACCCGGCAGGCCGCCTGCCTCGACCCCCTGGCGGGCCTGCGGACCCCCGCCGACCCGCCCTGCGACGTCTATCTCACCGGTAGCGTCTTCCTGGACATCATCTTCACGGGCCTCGACTCCGCTCCCGTGCGCGGAACCGAGTCCTGGGCCCGCGGCATGGGATCGAGCCCCGGCGGCGTGGCCAACATGGCGACCGCCCTGGCACGGCTCGGCCTGCGCACCTCGCTCGCCGCGGCCTTCGGCGACGACCACTACGGCGAGTACTGCTGGGACGCCCTCGAACAGGGCGAGGGCATCGACCTCTCGCTCTCCCGCACCGTGCCCGGCTGGCATTCGCCCGTCACCGTCTCCATGGCGTACGAGGGCGAGCGGACGATGGTGTCCCACGGCCACGAGGCCCCGCCCTCCGAGTCGGCCCCCGACTGCCCGCCGCCCGCCCGGGCCGCGGTCGCCTCGCTCACCCCCGGCACCCGCGCCGAGTGGATCGCCCAGGCCGCCCGCACGGGCACCCGCGTCTTCGCGGACGTCGGCTGGGACGAGACGGGCCGCTGGGACCCTGCCGACCTCGCCGACCTGGCCCACTGCGAGGCCTTCCTGCCCAACGCCGAGGAGGCGATGCGCTACACCCGCACCGACTGCCCGCGCGCCGCCGCCCGCGCCCTCACCGAGTACGTCCCGCTCGCCGTCGTCACACTCGGTGCCGAGGGCGCGTACGCGGTGGACGGCGCGACCGGGGAGAGCGCCCAGGTACCGGCCATCGAGGTCGAGGCGCTGGACCCGACGGGCGCGGGCGACGTGTTCGTGGCCGGTTTCGTGACCGGCACGCTCGCGGGCTGGCCGCTCGCCGACAGGCTGGCGCTGGCCGGGCTGACCGCTGCCCTGTCGGTGCAGGAGTTCGGCGGATCGCTGTCCGCGCCGGGCTGGTCGGAGATCGCGGCCTGGTGGCAGCAGGTCCAGGAGATCGCCGACCAGGACCCGGCGGCGCTGCGCCGGTACGCCTTCCTGGAGGCCCTGCTGCCCGCACCGGCCAGGCCCTGGCCGCTGCGCCGGGCCGTTCCGACGATCGGCTTCGGCCGCTCGGCCTGAGTCCACGGCTCCGTCCCGCCCCGCCGGCCCGTCCGGCCCCGGAAAAGCCCTCGGTTCTTGTCGGTGTCAGGTCGTACTCTTGGGTCCAGAGGTTGTCGAGCAGCGAGAACCCCGCAACAGGAGGTATGTGCAGGCCACAGAGCCGGCCCATGACTCAGACACCCATAGACCAGACACCCGCGCCGGAGCAGGCGCGAGCCCACTTCACCGTCCCCGCCAAGCATCCGATGGTGACGGTTCTCGGCTCGGGTGACTCCCTGCTGCGCGTGATCGAGAAGGCCTTCCCGGAGGCCGACATCCATGTCCGGGGCAATGAGGTCAGCGCGGCGGGCGACGCCGGGGAAGTCGCTCTGATCCAGCGCCTGTTCGACGAGATGATGCTCGTGCTCCGCACCGGGCAGCCGATGACGGAGGACGCAGTGGAACGCTCGATCGCCATGCTCAAGGCGGCCGAGGACGGCACGGGCGAGCCCGGCGCCGAGACCCCGGCCGAGGTGCTCACCCAGAACATCCTCTCGAGCCGCGGCCGGACCATCCGTCCCAAGACGCTCAACCAGAAGCGCTACGTCGACGCGATCGACAAGCACACGGTCGTGTTCGGCATCGGCCCCGCCGGTACGGGCAAGACGTATCTCGCCATGGCCAAGGCCGTGCAGGCGCTGCAGTCCAAGCAGGTCAACCGCATCATCCTGACCAGGCCCGCCGTCGAGGCGGGCGAGCGGCTCGGCTTCCTGCCCGGCACGCTCTACGAGAAGATCGACCCGTATCTGCGACCGCTGTACGACGCGCTGCACGACATGCTCGACCCCGACTCGATCCCGAGGCTGATGGCCGCGGGGACGATCGAGGTCGCGCCGCTCGCCTACATGCGGGGCCGGACCCTGAATGACGCGTTCATCATTCTCGACGAGGCGCAGAACACGAACCCCGAGCAGATGAAGATGTTCCTGACGAGGCTCGGCTTCGACTCGAAGATCGTCATCACGGGCGACGTCACGCAGGTGGACCTTCCGGGCGGTACGAAGAGCGGTCTGCGTCAGGTCCGGGAGATCCTGGACGGGGTCGACGACGTGCACTTCTCCCTGCTCACCTCCCAGGATGTCGTACGGCACAAGCTCGTCGGCCGTATCGTCGACGCGTACGAGAAGTACGACATCCAAAACGGGAAGTAGCCGAACAGCACCATGTCGATCGACGTCAACAACGAGTCCGGAGCCGAGGTCGACGAGCAGGCGATCCTCGACGTCGCCCGCTATGCACTCGCGCGGATGCGTATCCACCCGCTCTCCGAGCTCTCGGTGATCGTGGTGGACGCCGACGCCATGGAGCAGCTGCACATGCAGTGGATGGAGCTGCCCGGTCCGACCGATGTCATGTCCTTCCCGATGGACGAGCTCCGTCCGCCGGTCAAGGACGACGAGGAGCCCCCGCAGGGGCTCCTCGGTGACATCGTGCTCTGCCCCGAAGTGGCCAAGAAGCAGGGCGAAGAGGCCCCGACGCAGCACTCCATGGACGAGGAGCTCCAGCTCCTGACCGTCCATGGAGTGCTGCATCTGCTCGGGTACGACCATGAGGAGCCCGACGAGAAGGCCGAGATGTTCGGTCTCCAGGCGGCCATCGTCGACGGCTGGCGGGCGGAGAAGGGCCTGACCGGCCCCTCCCCGGCGCCGACCGTCTCATGAGCGGTCAACTGATCATCGGCGCGGTCGCGCTGGTCGTCGTCGCATGGCTCGCCGCCTGCGCGGAGGCCGGCATCGCCCGAGTCTCGAGCTTCCGCGCCGCCGAGGCCGTACGGTCCGGCCGGCGCGGCGCCGACAAGCTGGAGCAGGTCGCCGCCGACCCCACGCGGTACCTCAATGTCGCCCTGCTGGTGCGGGTGACCTGCGAGATGGCCGCCGGAGTGCTGGTCACCTACGCCTGCCTGGAGGAGTTCGCGGAGACCTGGGCGGCGCTGCTCGTCGCCATCGCCGTGATGGTGCTGGTCAGCTATGTCGCCGTCGGCGTCTCCCCGCGCACCATCGGCCGCCAGCACCCGCTGAACACGGCCACGGCCTCCGCGTACGTCCTGCTGCCGCTGGCCAGGGTGATGGGCCCGATCCCGCAGCTGCTGATCCTCATCGGCAATGCGCTCACGCCCGGAAAGGGTTTCCGCAAGGGCCCGTTCGCGAGCGAGGCGGAGCTGCGCGCCATGGTCGATCTCGCCGAGCGGGAGTCACTGATCGAGGCCGACGAGCGCCGGATGGTGCACTCGGTCTTCGAGCTCGGCGACACCCTGGTGCGCGAGGTGATGGTCCCGCGCACCGACCTGGTGTGCATCGAGCGGTTCAAGACCGTCCGCCAGGCGCTGACCCTGGCGCTGCGCTCCGGGTTCTCCCGCATCCCCGTCACCGGGGAGAACGAGGACGACATCGTCGGTGTCGTCTACCTCAAGGACCTGGTCCGCAAGACGCACATCAACCGGGACGCGGAGGCCGACCTCGTCTCCACGGCCATGCGCCCCGCCGTGTTCGTGCCCGACACCAAGAACGCCGGCGATCTGCTGCGCGAGATGCAGCAGAAGCGCAACCACGTCGCCGTCGTCATCGACGAGTACGGCGGCACCGCCGGCATCGTCACGATCGAGGACATCCTCGAGGAGATCGTCGGCGAGATCACCGACGAGTACGACCGCGAGCTGCCGCCGGTCGAGGAGCTCGGCGACGGACGCTTCCGGGTCACCGCCCGGCTCGACATCGGTGACCTGGGTGAGCTGTACGGCATCGACGAGCTCGACGACGAGGACGTGGAGACGGTCGGCGGACTGCTAGCCAAGGCGCTCGGCCGGGTCCCCATCGCGGGCGCCGGCGCCGTGGTGGACCTCCCGGACGGCCGGGCGCTGCGGCTGACCGCCGAGTCCCCGGCCGGGCGCCGCAACAAGATCGTCACGGTGCTCGCGGAACCGGTGGAGAAGGAAGCCGAGGAGGAGACGGCGGGATGAGTGCGACGAGGGCGATGAACGCGGCCCGGCTGAGGGCCTTCTGCCTCGAATTCAACGCTGCGGCCGAGGAGTTCCCGTTCGGGCCGGAGACCTCCGTCTTCAAGGTCCTCGGAAAGATGTTCGCCCTCAGCGCGCTGAACGCGAGACCGCTGACCGTCAATCTCAAGTGCGAGCCGGAGATCGCGGTGCAGCTGCGCGCCGACCATCCGGCGATCGTCCCCGGCTGGCACATGAACAAGCGTCACTGGAACACGGTCACCGTCGGCGAGCTCCCGGAGAAGATGGTCCGGGAGCTCATCGAGGACTCGTACGACCTGGTCGTGGCCGGGCTGCCGAAAGCGGAGCGGCTGCGGCTCGACCGGGCGTAGGCCGCGCACCCTGGGGCACCGCCCGTGGGGTGCGGAAACACCCCACGGGCGGTGCCCGATCCGGTCCCGGACGGGCACCGGCTCGACACGGACGCCGAGGAGGCGCCCCGGGCGATCAGGGTCGCGCCCGGCGCAGGCCCGCGGCGATCACGATCCCCGCCAGCAGCACCACCGCCGCGTCCACCGCCAGCACCGTACGGACACCGGCCAGCAGCGTCTCCCCGGTGGTCGCCAGCACCCCCAGCAGAGGGATCCCGACCGTGATCCCCACCTGCTGCGTCGTCGTGACCAGGCCGGTGGCCAGGCCCTGTTCCCCGTCCGGGACGCCGGACGTCACCGTCAGGCCGTACGAGATGATCGCGCCCAGGTGGCACATGCTTGCCAGTGAGACACCCACCGTCGCCAGCAGCGCGCCCGACTGCGCACCCACGCCCAGCAGCGCCGCGACGAACACGCCCTGCCCGAGCAGAGAGAACACCAGCGTGCGGCGGGCGCCGAACCGGGCGAGCACCTTCGGTGTCAAGGCGCCCGCGGCGATGGAGAGCACACCCTGGACGCCGAACACCAGACCGGTCCGGAAGGCCGAAAGCCCCAGCGTCTCCTGGAGATAGAGCGTCAGGACGAACACGACCGTGCTCATCATCGAGAAGGTCACCAGACCGCCCAGGTTGCCCCACGCCACCGTCCGCCGGCGCAGCATCGGCAGCGAGACCAGAGGTGCGTCGGAGCGGGACTCCACGATCGCGAAGGCGGTCAGCAGCACCACTCCGGCCGCCAGCGTGAGAGGTACGTCCGTCCCGCCGAAGCCGCGCTGCGCCGCCGTGGACAGTGCGTAGATGACCGCCAGCAGACCACCGGTCACGGTGACCGCGCCGGGCACATCGAGCCGCGACCGTACCGTGGAGGCACCTTCGCCCCCCGTGGCGTGGGATCCGGGCAGCAGCTTCGGGGCCATCGGCAGCACGATCAGCGTGAAAAGGGTCAGCAGCCCCATCGTGGAGCGCCAGCCCAGGGTGTCGGTCATCACACCGCCGAGCACCATGCCGATCGTGAATCCGAGCGAGAGCAGGGTGCCGCTGATGCCCAGTGCCCGGTCGCGCTGCGGGCCTTCGGGGAACGTCGTGGTCAGCAGGGACATCCCGGTGGGCACGATGACGGCGGCGCCGAAACCCTGCAGGGCGCGCCCGGCGAGGAACGAGGCGGGATTCCAGGCCAGCGTCGCCAGCAGCGAGGCCGCGCCGAAGACGGCGAGCCCGGCGAGGAACAGCCGCCGCCGCCCGTACAGATCGGCGATCCGGCCGAACAGCAGCAGGAAGCCGCCGGACGGCAGGGCGAAGGCGGTCACCGCCCACTGCAGCGCCGAGCGGTCCAGGCCGAGGTCCCTGCCGAGGTCGGGCAGGGCCACGTTCAGTACGGAGAAGTCGAGAGCGACCATGAACTGCGCGGCGCACAGCACGAAAAGGATCAGCCGCGACCGGCGGTCGAGTCGCGGCGGCACGGCCGTGGCGCCGGCCGCCGTGGTCGTGGGGAAGGTGTCAAGTGGCATGGTCCACACCCTGCGGCGGCCCAAGGCCGCCTGGGGAGACGGCACTTATCCTGTTGGTCGCAGCACCAGGCTTACGGACAGGGGGAGTACGTGACCACGTCGGCCGCGCAGGATGCGATGAAGGCCCATCGCCTCGGCGAACTGCGCGAGTTCCTGATGAGCAGGCGCGCCCGGATCAGCCCGGCCGAGGCGGGGCTGCCCGACGGCGGCGCCCGCCGCCGCACACCCGGGCTGCGCCGGGAGGAGGTAGCGGTCCTCGCGGGCGTGGGCGTCTCCTGGTACCAGTGGCTGGAGCAGGGCCGCGACATCACCGTCTCGCCGCAGGTCCTGGACTCGGTCGGCCGGGTGCTGCGGCTCAGCAGCGCCGAGCGCCGCCATCTGTATGTGCTCGCCGGGCTCAACCCGCCCGCGCCCGAGGTGGACCCGGGGGACCGGGACATGTGCGCGGGGCTGAGGCGGCTGATCGACGCCTGGATGCCGTACCCCGCCCACATCATGGACGCCTACTGGAATCTGATCATGTACAACGACACGGCGGCCGCGGTGCTCGGCATGCGCCCCGGTCTCCCCCAGAACTGTCTCGTCGCGTTCTTCACCGACCCCATGTACCGCTCCTGGACGTCCGCTTGGGAGGAGGTCGCACCGCAGGTCGTGGCGCAGTTCCGGGCCGCGTGTTCGGAGTGCCCCGACGACGAGGGCTTCCGGGCGGTGGTCGAGGAGGCGAAGGCGGCGAGCGCGGAGTTCACCGCGCTGTGGGAGCGGCGTGATATCGCGCCCGGCGGCCAGATCCGCAAGGAGATGCATCATCCGGTGGTGGGACGGCTGTTGATGGAGTCGACCCAGCTGCGTGTCCCGGCCCGTCCGGACCTGGCGATCGTGATGCACACGCCGCTGTCCGACACGGAAGCGGACGTCGACACCGCGGCGAAACTCCGCTGGCTGGCAAGCCCGGAGGGCAGGCGGGGGTCGATCTGTCCGGTGGCGGGCTGACCTCGGAGTCTGTGTATCGTCACTCCAGTTACCGGGGAGGGGGGAAGCTCCCCACTGAGCACTCTTTTTGGGGAGTTCTGCATCATGCGTACGCGTATGTTCCGCGGCGTCGCCGCCGCTGTGACTGTTTCCGCGCTGTGTTTCACGGCTGCCGCCTGCGGTGGCGAGGACGAGAAGAAGCCCGCCGCGTCCGGTGAGAAGTCCAAGGACAAGGGTGGCGAGGAGAAGCCGGCCGAGGCGTCCACCACGCCGCTCACCGCCGAGCAGCTGAAGGCCGCGACCCTCGAGGCCAAGGACCTGCCGGCCGGTTGGACGGGCAAGACCGCCGAGGCCGACACGACGAAGCCTCCGACGGCCGACAAGCCCGAGTGCCAGCCGATCGCCAACATGATGGCGGGGACGCTCCCGGGCGGTACCGGCGGACCGAACATGGAGTTCTCGACCAAGGGCGAGAACGACAACCTCTCCGAGCAGGTCTTCACCTTCGAGGGCACCGGTGCCGCGGAGTTCACCAAGGCCATCGGCACGGCGCTGGAGACCTGCAAGGCGGCTGTCTTCACGCAGGACGGCGAGAAGACCAAGGTCACGTTCGCGAAGCTGTCGGCTCCGAAGGCCGGCGAGGAGTCGCACGCCTTCACCATGGGGATGTCCATGGAGGGGCTGGGTGCCGACGTGAAGATCAACATGCTCGTCGCGCGCCAGGGCACCGGTGTCGCCCGCGCCGCGTACATCGCGATCGACAACCCGAAGTCCGAGGCGGCGTTCGGTGACCTGGTCACGCGCATGGGGGCCAAGCTCGTCAAGGGCGCCCAGGGCTGACGTCCGCGCATCTGACAGAGGACCGGCCGCCCGGATTCGCTCCGGGCGGCCGATCTATGCTCGGGGCATGACGCAGAGCACCGACCTCGGCCCCGAGGACCGCAAGATCATCACGCTGGCGCGCAGTGCCCGGGCCCGCAACGGCGTGCCCGAGGGCGCCGCGGTGCGCGACGAGACCGGCCGCACCTATGTCGCCGGGACCGTGGCCCTCGACTCGCTCAAGCTCAGCGCGCTGCAGACCGCCGTTGCCATGGCCGTCGCGAGCGGCGCCCGGTCCCTGGAGGCCGCAGCGGTCGTCGCCGACATCGACGCGGTCCCGGACGCGGACCGCGCGGCGGTCCGGGACCTGGGCGGCGCCGGAACCCCGGTCCTGCTGGCCGGGCCCGACGGGGCACTGCGCGCGACGGTCCAGGCCGGCTGACGATGCCCGTACGCGGGGAGCGCCGCGGCCGTCGCGCCTGGATGTGGGGCGTCCTGGCCGTCGGTGTGGTCGGTGTCGTCCTGAACCTGGTCGACTGGGGCGTCCGCGGAAGGCTCGCGCCGTCCGATGCGGCGCCCCTGCTGCTCGCCTTCGGTGCGGGCGCCGAGCTGGTGACGGGAACGCGGCGGCGGATGCTCCGGGCCGGCGCCGCGGTGGTGCTGGTGGTCGCCGGGCTCGCCGCCGGGATCCCGGCCGTGGCGGGTCTGGTGCGGGGCGGGTCCGCCGACTGGACCGGTCTGGTGCTGGGAGGCCTCGTCGTGGCCTTCCTCGCGGTGTGCTGCGCGGGGCTGGTGGTGCAGCTGCGCGAACGCCGGGCGGCCCGGGCCTGACCCCACGGTCGCCTTGTGCCCGACCCCCACGGTTGCCGTGTGCCCGTGCGTGTTCGACCGGTCCCGCCCGGGAAACGGAAGTGACAGGTCCGGCATCGCTTCCACAGTGGTGCCGGTCCGCTCCTCCGGCCTGTGGAAGCAGGGATCTTGATAGAATCTGATGGGACATCAGTTGGTGCATTTCGATTCCATTGACTTCTTCCGGCCACCGGCCGTCAATGGCCACTGCCGCCGCGGAAGAGCCGCCGCGTCCGCACCCATCGGTTGTGTCAGAAGGGGGCAGTCATGCCTTCAGCCGCCCCAAGATCCCCGAGGTCCGCCGGCCGAAGCCGCCGGTGGACCGCCGTACTGGGGGTCCTCGCCCTGGCCGCGGGCGCCAGCTCGCTCGCCGCACCCGCCCAGGCGCTCGTCGCGGCCGCCGCTCCGGTGGACTTCGCGACCCACTGTGTACCGCCGCCCATCGCGGGCATCCCGCCGATCGACGGAACCACGACGGCGCAGATCACCGTCGACAACGCCGCACCCAAGGTGGGCGACACCGTCACCGTCACGTACACCGTCACCAAGCCGGCCGCCGGCAACCCGGTCGACCTCGCGCTGCCGGCCGACATCATGACGCCCACCGGCAAGGTCACCCTCGGGGGAGCCCAGCCCGGCAGCGTCACGGTCACCGGCCCGAAGAAGAACCCGCCCGTGCCCGGCAAGGCGCCGTTCCCGCCGTTCTCGATGACCGGCACCTTCACGGTCACCGCGCCCGGCTCGATCACGCTCTCGCCCGGCGACTACAACATCCACACCAGCTACATCATGGAGCTGGACACCCCCTGCACGGTCACCAACCCGCCCGCGCCCGTCTCCGAGACCATCACCGCGACGGACCAGCCGGGCGCCAACGAGCGCACCATCACGCTCGGCACCGCAACCGGCAACCCCGGTGACCAGGTCACCGTGACCGGCGCCAAGTTCGCCCCGAACGCGGACATCACCGTCGCCGGCCGGGCCGGCGCCGCCGAGACCGCCGACAAGGCGATCGTCAAGGCCGACGCCTCCGGCGGCTTCACCACGAGCCTCACCGTCAACGACAAGGCGACCACGGGCATCGTCGCGTACGAGGGCACCGCCTGGGACGCGGAGAAGGGCGCGGGCCCGGCCGCGTACACCGTCATCGACGACACCCCGCTGCCCCCGGGCAGCCAGAAGCTCAACGCCTCCGTCAAGGCGGGCACCCTGTCCATGTCCCAGGCCGGGGACGCCGTCGAGATGTCGGCGGTCGACTTCGGCGCGGGCGGCCCGTCCACCGGCGATCTGCAGACGCTGACGGTCAAGGACTTCCGCGGCGGCCCCGCGGGCTGGTCCCTGACCGGCAAAGTCACCGACTTCACCGGGCCCGGCGGGGCGAAGATCGACGCCGGAAAGCTCGGCTGGACCCCGGCCTGCACCACCAAGCCGGGCAGCCCCAGCACCTGCGCGGCCGGCTCCGCGGGACCGGTGGGAAGCGCGGGCGCGACCCTCGCCTCCACTCCCGACGGAGCGGTCACCGGCGGTGAGTTCACCGTGAACGCCGAGGTCACGCTGGACGTGCCCGCGTTCTCCGCACCCGGCGCGTACTCCGGCGTGCTGA
Organism: Streptomyces sp. NBC_00390; assembly: GCF_036057275.1. Lineage (NCBI taxonomy): Bacteria > Bacillati > Actinomycetota > Actinomycetes > Kitasatosporales > Streptomycetaceae > Streptomyces > Streptomyces sp. NBC_00390. The sequence goes on from NZ_CP107945.1 coordinate 5,719,670, forward strand.
CCCTCACCCTCACCTGACCGTCCCGGTCGCCGGCCGGGGCGAGTGAACCCAAGGGGCGCGGCCCGCGGCCGGAGCCGCCGGCCCGACGCCGGGGCGCCCCGATGGGGGTCCCCCGGCGCAGCCAGGGGGAGAACCGAGCCACGAGAAGCGGCGGGCCGGGCTCCTGTCCGGCCCGCCCAGAACCTGGGGGGTCCGCACCATGCGCAAGCTCCATGTCCTCGGGGCGGTACTCGCCGCGCTGCTGTACGCAGCCCCGGCCGCGCACGCCGCCGACAACGGCAGCTGGTCCGTGTTCCCCACCGCGTCCCAGCTGGGCAGCCGCCCGTACTTCTATCTCTCCGCCGACCCCGGCACCACGCTCACCGACCAGGTCACCGTCACCAACAAGACCGCCGCCCCGCTCACCTTCCGGCTCTACGCCGCCGACGCGTACAACACCGAGCGGGACGGCGGCTTCGCCGTGCGGACCGAGAAGGAGAAGCAGCGCGGCGTCGGCGCGTGGGCCAGACCCGAACGCGACAAGGTCACAGTGCCCGCCCGCGGCTCGGTCACCGTGCCGTACACCCTCACCGTCCCCGCCACGGCCGAGCCCGGTGACCATGCGGGCGCGCTGGTCGCCCTCGACGAACGCCTCTCGGCACCGGGCGGATCCGTCGCGGTCGCTGTACGGCAGGCGGTGGGCGCTCGCGTCTATCTGCGGGTGAACGGCCCCGCCGTGCCCGCGCTGTCCGTCGAGGACGTCACGATGAGCCATCAGCGGCCCCTGGTGCCCGGCACCGGAAGGAGCAGCGTGCTCATCTCGTACACGCTCCACAACCGGGGCAACGTCACCCTCGACCCCAAGGTGGTGCTCGAGGCCGAGGGCCTGTTCGGCCGGGATCTGCTCCGGCGCGACCTGGGGAAGATCCCTTCCGAGCTGCTGCCCCGCCAGAAGATCCGGCTCACGGAGCGGTGGGCCGGCGCGCCCCAGCTCGAATGGGGGGAGATCACGCTCACCGCGAGCGCACGCGACGTACGCGAGTCGGCGGGCGTGTCGTTCCTCGCGCTGCCCTGGCTCGTCCTGGCCGTGCTCACCGCGGGCCTGGCGGCGGCGGGGGTACGGGCCAGAGTGCGCCGAGGCCGGGAGCGCGTACCGGAGGCCGTCCGGCATCAGGGACAATAGGCGCCATGAGCGTTCCTACCCAGTCTTCCGAAGCCCCCCACCGGGCCGGCTTCGCCTGCTTCGTCGGCCGCCCCAACGCGGGCAAGTCCACCCTCACGAACGCTCTGGTCGGCCAGAAGGTGGCGATCACCTCCAACCGGCCGCAGACCACCCGGCACACCGTGCGCGGCATCGTGCACCGCCCGGAGGCCCAGCTGATCCTCGTGGACACCCCTGGGCTGCACAAGCCGCGCACCCTGCTCGGCGAGCGGCTCAACGACGTGGTGCGCACCACATGGGCGGAGGTCGACGTGATCGGCTTCTGCCTGCCCGCCGACCAGAAGCTCGGCCCCGGCGACCGGTTCATCGCCAAGGAGCTCGCGGGCATCAGGAAGACCCCGAAGGTCGCGGTCGTCACCAAGACCGACCTGGTCGACTCCAAGACCCTTGCCGAGCAGCTGATCGCGATCGACCGGCTCGGCAAGGAACTCGGCTTCGAGTGGGCGGAGATCGTCCCGGTCTCGGCGGTGGGCGGCAAGCAGGTGCAGCTGGTCGCCGACCTGCTGATCCCGCTGCTGCCGGAGGGCCCCGCTCTCTACCCCGAGGGCGACCTCACCGACGAGCCCGAGCAGGTCATGGTCGCGGAACTGATCCGTGAGGCCGCGCTGGAGGGCGTACGGGACGAGCTGCCGCACTCGATCGCGGTGGTCGTCGAGGAGATGCTGCCGCGTGAGGACCGCCCGGCCGACCGCCCGCTGCTGGACATCCACGCCAATGTCTACATCGAGCGCCCCAGCCAGAAGGGCATCATCATCGGCCCGAAGGGCAAGCGCCTGAAGGAGGTCGGCATGAAGTCCCGCAAGCACATCGAGGCGCTGCTGGGCACGCCCGTCTTCCTGGACCTTCATGTGAAGGTCGCCAAGGACTGGCAGCGCGACCCGAAGCAGCTGCGCAAGCTGGGTTTCTGAGCCCGGCGGTTCCGGGCGGCCGGGCCACGGGCCACAGGTGCTCGTGGCGCCGGTATGCCCCATAACGGCGTTACAGTGCTGCCGTGTCGACCGCTGATTCCGTGCGCAGACGGCTCCTCGACGAGGCCGCCCGTGTCCTCGCCGAGCACGGCCCCGCCGCCCTGAGCGCCCGGCGCCTGGTCAAGGAGGTGGGCGCCTCCACCATGGCCGTCTACACCCACTTCGGCTCGATGCCGAACCTGGTGCGCGAGGTGATGCGCGAAGGGTTCGAACGGTTCCGGGTCCGCGCCCTCGCCGTACGCCGGGGTGACGACCCGGTCGCCCACATCGCCGCGCTCTGCCGCTGCTACCAGGACTTCGCACGCGACGAACCCCATGTCTACGCCGTGCTCTTCGGCGGTACCGCGCTCGCGGGTTTCGAGCTCGACGACGACGACCGGACGATGGGCGCGAGCGTACTGCGCTTCCCGCGCGACGCGATCCGCCGCAGCGTGGAGGCGGGCAGGTTCGGCGACCACATCGATCCCGACCTGCTCGTACGCCAGCTCTTCGCCCAGATGCACGGCATCGCCCAACTGGCCAGGGCCGGCTACCTCATGGGCGGCTACCCGCCCGGTCAGGTGCTCGCGGGGGCGCTGCGCGACTTCGCCGTGGCGGCGGGCGACGAGCCGGGCCGCGCCGCGGAGTCGGTGGCCGCCGGTCTCGGGCAGGACCCCGTCACGAACCTTCCTTGAGCACCAGCGAGATCAACTCCCGCTGCGCCTCGGTCAGTCGGGGATCGGAGCAGTAGACCGTACGCCCGTCGATCGTGATCTGGTAGCTGAAGCCGTCAGGAACCCCCACGGGCGGGGTCCGACGGCCCTCGGCGGCCGCCCGCTCGGCCAGTGCCTGTACCTCCTCGGCATCGGCCCGCTGGGAGGTGTCGACCTCGGCGTGGTGCTCGATCCCGGCGAATCCGCCGGTACGCCTTATCTCGATACGCATGGGACCCGTTCTAATACGGATCGGGTCCGGGCGACAGCGGAGTGGCCCACGACCACCCGCCCGGACCCACCCGCCCGGACCCTCCTGCCGGGTGCCTCAGGCGGTCGGCACACCCACCTGTGACCAGGCCTTCAGCACCGCCTCGTGCTCCGCCCCGTCCCCGAACCGGGCCTCGGCCGCCGCCACCGTCAGCCGGGCGAAGGACGCGAAGTCGGCGTCCACGGGCAGCTCGCCGCCGGTCAGCACGTCGAACCAGATCCGCCCGGCCCGCTCCCAGGCCGGTCCGCCCAGCTGCGTGGCGAGCAGATAAAAGGCGTGGTTGGGGATGCCCGAGTTGATGTGGACACCGCCGTTGTCACGGCCCGTGCGGACGTAGTCGTCCATCGTCGCGGGCTGCGGGTCCTTGCCGAGCACATCGTCGTCGTACGCCGTACCCGGCGCCTTCAGGGAACGCAGGGCGGCCCCGCTGACCCGCGGCGCGAGCAGTCCCGCGCCGATCAGCCAGTCGGCCGCTTCGGCGCTCTGGTTCAGGGTGTGCTGCTTGACCAGCGAGCCGATCACGTCCGACATCGACTCGTTCAGCGCGCCCGGCTGGCCGAAGTAGCTGAGGTTGGCGGTGTACTGGGTCACTCCGTGCGCCAGCTCGTGGGCGATGACGTCGACCGCGACCGTGAAGTCGAGGAAGATCTCGCCGTCACCGTCGCCGAACACCATCTGCTCGCCGTTCCAGAACGCGTTGCCGTACTTCTCGTCGTAGTGGACGGTCGCGTTCAGCGGGAGGCCGGCGCCGTCGACCGAGTGGTGGCCGTAGGCCGACCGCAGCAGCTCGCAGGTGGCTCCGAGGCCCGCGTACGCGCGGTTGACGGTGGCGTCCTGGACCGGCTCGTCGCCCTCGCCGCGCACCTTGGTGCCCGGCAGCGCCGTGCCGTTCCCGGCGTCGTACAGGGTCCGCCTCAGCCCTCCGGTGGGCCCGGCCGGCGGCGCGGCGCCGCCGAGGACCGTGGTCAGCCGGCGGCCGGTGCGCTGTGCGGCGTCCGCCTGCAGGGTGCGGCGGGCGGGCCCGGCAATCACCGGATCGCCCGAGCGGGCGAGCTTGTCGAGGACGTGCGGCGGCACGATGCCGCAGAAGACGGGTGCAGTGATGTCCATGTCCCGCAATGTGGCACTCGGTCATGACGGTGTCACGAGGTGCGACCATGATTAATGAAATGGAGTGATAGATCACTCTTTGCCCGTTACTCATCGGTCGTCCCGCATAGTGAAACGCGTCCGACATTCCCGTCGAAGCTCGGTTAGGCTTCTGCGCATCATGCGTTTCGGGCTGCTTCTTCTTAGCTGCCGCGGCGAGGGCCTGTAGTCGTAGGCCGACCCCCTCCCCGCGGAGTCTGGTGCTGCTTCGACACAGTCGGCCGTCCCTTTCAAGGACACCCGAGGAGCCCTACGCAATGTCCCAGTCCCAGTGGATCGGCCGACCCACCCCGATCACGAACACGACGCACGCGCAGCAGCCGTCCGGGATGCCGATCCACAAGTACGGCCGGTACGAGGCCGTCGACATCCCCGACCGCACCTGGCCCGACAAGCGCATCACCAAGGCACCCCGCTGGCTGTCCACCGATCTGCGTGACGGCAACCAGGCGCTGATCGACCCGATGTCCCCCGCCCGCAAGCGCGAGATGTTCGACCTGCTGGTGCGCATGGGCTACAAGGAGATCGAGGTCGGCTTCCCGTCCTCCGGAGAGACCGACTTCGCCTTCGTGCGCTCCATCATCGAAGAGGGCGCGATCCCCGACGACGTCACCATCTCCGTGCTGACCCAGGCCCGCGAGGACCTGATCGAGCGCACCGTCGAGTCGGTGATCGGCGCCAAGCGCGCCACCGTGCACCTGTACAACGCCACCGCGCCGACCTTCCGCCGCGTCGTCTTCCGCGGCTCGAAGGACGACATCAAGCAGATCGCCGTCGACGGCACCCGGCTGGTGATGGAGTACGCCGACAAGCTGCTGGGTCCCGAGACCACCTTCGGCTACCAGTACAGCCCGGAGATCTTCACCGACACCGAGCTGGACTTCGCCCTGGAGGTCTGTGAGGCGGTCTGCGACGTCTGGCAGCCGGAGGAGGGCCGCGAGATCATCCTCAACCTGCCCGCGACCGTGGAGCGCTCGACGCCGTCCACGCACGCCGACCGGTTCGAGTGGATGGCCCGCAACCTGTCCCGCCGCGAGTTCGTCTGCCTGTCCGTCCACCCGCACAACGACCGGGGCACCGCAGTCGCCGCCGCCGAGCTGGCGATCATGGCGGGCGCGGACCGCATCGAGGGCTGCCTGTTCGGCCAGGGCGAGCGCACCGGCAACGTCGACCTGGTCACGCTGGGGATGAACCTGTTCTCGCAGGGCGTCGACCCGCAGATCGACTTCTCGCAGATCGACGAGATCCGTCGCACCAGCGAGTACTGCAACCAGATGGAGATCCACCCGCGCCACCCCTACGCGGGCGATCTGGTCTACACGGCCTTCTCCGGCTCCCACCAGGACGCCATCAAGAAGGGCTTCGACGCCATGGAGGCCGACGCGGCCGCCCAGGGCAAGAGTGTCGACGACATCGAGTGGGCGGTGCCGTACCTGCCCATCGACCCCAAGGACGTCGGCCGCTCCTACGAGGCGGTCATCCGCGTCAACTCGCAGTCCGGCAAGGGCGGTATCGCCTATGTCCTGAAGAACGACCACAAGCTGGACCTGCCGCGCCGGATGCAGATCGAGTTCTCCAGGATCATCCAGGCCAAGACCGACGCCGAGGGCGGCGAGGTCACGCCGCAGGACATCTGGTCCGTCTTCCAGGACGAGTACCTGCCCAACCCGGACAATCCGTGGGGCCGCGTCAAGCTGCGGTCCGGCCAGAGCACCACGGACAAGGACGGCATCGACACCCTGGCCGTCGAAGCGGTCGTGGACGGCACCGACACCGTGCTGACCGGTACCGGCAACGGTCCGATCTCCGCGTTCTTCGACGCCCTGAACGCGGTGGGCGTGGACGTCAGGCTGCTGGACTACCAGGAGCACACCATGAGCGAGGGTGCGTCCGCGCAGGCCGCCTCGTACATCGAGTGCGCGATCGACGGCAAGGTGCTGTGGGGCATCGGCATCGACGCCAACACCACGCGCGCCTCGCTGAAGGCGGTCGTCTCGGCCGTCAACCGCGCCGCCCGCTGAGGCAGTTGCCACCGCTCTTCCCGGTCGCCGGCCGCAGGCTCGCTCCCGAGCCCGCGGCCGGCGGCGTTGCATACCGCGACGCAGGCCACCCGGCCGCCACGCCCGAGTCGGCGGTGCGCGGCGGGGCATGGAATCGGCCATGTCCTCGTGTACTCCCGTCGGGGTGCTGACGCGGCCTCGTCGCTGTGGCTAACATCACGTCAACGCGGCAATGTTGCCGCAGCATTACGGAGGTGCGACGTGCTGCAAGCCCGGAGAGTATTCGGCCGAAAGCTGCGGGTATGCGGCATTCATACGTCGTGGAGCACCATCGGTGACGGCGAGTTCTTCTGCCCAGGCTGCGGAGGCGACCGCAACTACCGCCGCCGCACGGGCCGCCGCCGCTTCACCGTCGTGGGGGTGCCGCTGCTGCCGCGGGGACTTGCCGGGCCGGTCGTCGAGTGCGCCGCATGCCACACCCACTTCGGCACCGATGCCCTCGACCACCCCACCACCGGCCGCTTCTCCGCGATGCTCCGCGACGCCGTGCACACCGTCGCCCTCGCCGTCCTCGCCGCCGGCGGCACCTCCTCCCGTACGGTCCGTGAGACCGCCGTCGCCACCGTCCGCGCCGCCGGCCTCGACGACTGCACGGAGGACCAGCTCACCTCGCTGATCGAGGCGCTCGCCGCCGACACCGGCCGCTTCATCACCGACGCCGCACCCTACGGAGCGGCGCTCGCCATCGAACTGCACGAGGCGCTGGAGCCGCTCGCCCCTCATCTGGCCCCCGCGGGACGCGAGTCGATCCTGCTGCAGGGCGCGCGTATCGCCCTCGCCGACGGCCCCTACAGCCCCGCCGAACGCGAGGTCCTCACCACCGTGGGCGCGGCGCTGCAGCTGTGCGAGGACGACACGGCCCGCCTCCTGGCGACGGCCCGCACCCCGTTCTAGGCCCGGGCGCGCCGCGTACGCCCGGCTGCGGTGCGTCCGGCACGCGCTCCTGCGCGCGGACCGGTACTTCCCGGGGAGTAACAGCCCGCAGGTGACACCCCGGGCAGTACGCCCCATCTCACCCCCGAGCGCGACGAAACCGCTTCCGACCGGCGGGAGCCTGGTGACGCACGCAGTCACCGGACCCGGGACGAAGGGGAGACACCCATGGGGGCCGTACCTACCGAGAAGGCGCCACCGTCGGCGCAGCCGACCGCGCGGCGCCGCGCCGTGCCCTGGGCGATCGTGCTGTTCTGGCTCGCGGTCGTCGCTCTCGCCGGCCCCTACGCGGGCAAACTCGGCGACGTGCAGCGCGACAACATCGTCGACTATCTGCCGGCGGGCGCCGACTCCACCCAGGTCGCCAGGATCCAGCAGGCACTGCCCGGCGGCGAGTCGACCGATCTGGTCGTCGTCTACCACCGCGACGGCGGGCTGACCGCGGCCGACCGCGCCACGGCCGGCCGACAGATCGCGGACATCGCCGCCGCTCACCGCCTCACCGGCGAGCGGCCGCCGGCCGGGATCCCCGCCAAGGACGGCGCCACGCTGATGTATCCGCTGTCGTCCACCGAACCCGGTGTGGACAACGACGCGCGGGCCGCTCTCGTCGAGGACGTCCGCGAACGGCTCGGCACCGAGGGGTCGGACGCCGGACTCACCGTGGAAGTCGGCGGGCCGGGCGCCATGCAGAGCGACATGGAGGCGGTCTTCGAGACCATCGACGGCACCCTGATGATCGCGACCGTGATCGTCGTCGCCGTCCTGCTGATCCTCACCTACCGCAGCCCGTTCCTGTGGCTCGTGCCGCTCGTCGTCGTCGGCGTCGCGGCCCTCGCCTCCCGTGCCGTCATCCACGGCCTCGTCCAGGGCTTCGACCTCACCGTCACCAGTCAGAGCGCGGGCATCATGACCGTCCTCGTCTTCGGCGCCGGCACCGACTACGCCCTCCTGCTCGTCGCCCGCTACCGCGAGGAGCTGCGGCGCATCCCACGGCCGCACGACGCCATGGCCGCCGCCCTGCGTGGCTGCGGCCCCGCCGTCCTCGCCTCCTCCGGCACCGTCGCCGCCGGACTGCTGTGCCTGCTCGCCGCCGACCTCAACAGCGCCCGCGGCCTCGGCCCCGTCGGCGCGGTCGGCGTGGTGTGTGCACTGGCCGCGATGCTCACCCTGCTGCCCGCCGTACTCGTCCTGCTGGGCCGCCGGGTGTTCTGGCCGCTCGTACCCGTCCACGGCAGCCAACCCGCGCAGCGGCGCTCGCTGTTCGCGGCGATGGGCAGCTCCGCGAGCCGCCGGCCGGCGGCCGTCCTGGTCCTCGGGACACTCCTGCTGGGCACGCTCGCTCTCGGGGTGTTCAACCTTCCCGGCAGTGTCGCCCAGGAGGACAGCTTCACCGAGCGGCCCGAGTCCGTCTCCGCGATGCGGACGCTCGCCGATGCCTATCCCGAGCGCAGCAGCCAGCCCATCAGCGTGATCGCGCCGACCGCCGGAGCGGACGAGGCGCTCGCCGAGGCCCGCGCCACCGAAGGCGTCGTCGCCGCCGAACGCGGACGCAGCGGCGACGGCTGGACCGCCATCGCCGTGTTCGCGAAGGACGCACCCGAGACTCCCGGCGAGACGGCCACCATCAAGGCGCTGCGCGCCGGTCTCGAGGACAGCTACGTCGGCGGGCCGAGCGCCCAGCAGATCGACCTGGAGGACACCAACACCCGAGACAGCACGGTCGTCATCCCGCTCGTGCTCGGCGCGGTGGTGCTCATCCTGATCGCCCTGCTGCGCAGTCTCGTCGCCCCGCTGATCCTCATCGTCGCAGTCGTCGCGGTGTGGGGCGCGGCCATGGGACTCGGCGGCCTCGTCTTCGGGCCCGTGTTCGACTTCGGGGGCATCGATCCCGGACTGCCGCTGCTCTCCTTCGTGTTCCTGGTCGCCCTCGGCGTCGACTACGGCATCTTCCTGATGCACCGCATGCGCGAAGAGGCCCTCGCGGGCGCCGAACCGGCCGCCGCGGCGCTCACCGCGCTGCGCACCACGGGCGGGGTGATCGCATCGGCCGGCATCGTGCTGGCCGCGACGTTCGCGGTGCTGATGAACCTGCCGCTGGTGGCGCTCGTCGAGATGGGCTTCGTGGTGGCGGTCGGCGTGCTGCTCGACACCTTCCTGGTCCGTACGTATCTGGTGACGTCGGCGAGCCTGCTGCTGGGGCGGCGCGTGTGGTGGCCGGGTGGCCTGAGCAGGCGCGTGCCGGACACGACGCCCACGGACCCGGCACAGCGGTCGAGCCTCGCCGGCGTGTGAGGTGGGGGCGGTGCGACGGAAGGGTCAGGCACATGCCGCCCGGTGGGGGTGGCGGAGACCCGGGGAGATCGAGGCGCGGGGTCCGGGGGCGGAGCCCCCGGGAACGGGAAGGGGGCGAGGTGGGGAACAGCCGGCACCTGACTCAGGATGGAACCGTGCAGCAGCCACAGACCAGCCCCCCGCCCTCTGCCCCCGTCACGGCCTCAGCACGCCCGCGCCTCGGCGAGCGCATACTCACCGCGGTCAGCCGCGATCCGCTCGCCGTGCCCGACCGCCGCCGCAACGACGCGATCCTCGCCGCCGCCGTCGGCGTACTCGCCCTCCTGCTGGCCCTGTTCGTCGACGACGGCCGGCGACCGGACGCCCTCGGCTGGGCCCTGCTCGCCGGCACCACCGTGCCGCTGGCCTGGCGCCGGTCCCGGCCGGCCTGGGTGCTCGTGGCCGTACTGCTGTGCGTCGGGCCGTACCACGCCCTCGACAACACCCATGCCGCGCCGGTGCCCGGGTCGCTGCTCGCCCTCTACACCGTGGCCGCCACCGCCCGGCCGCTGCACACGCTCCTCGTCGGCTGCGGTGTCATCAGCCTTTCCCTGACGGTGATGTTCAACGTCGGCACCCACGAGGGCCTGGAGGCACTGCGCACCTCCGGCTGGATCTTCGCCGCACTCGTCTTCGGCGTCGACGTCCGCGTCTACCGCCTCTACATCGCCTCCGTGGTCAGCCGTGCCGAGCGGGCCGAACGCACCCGCGAGGAAGAGGCGGCCCGCCGCGTCGCCGAGGAGCGGCTGCGCATCGCCCGCGATCTGCACGATCTGCTCGCGCACTCCATCACCCTCATCGGTGTGCAGACCTCGGTCGCCTCCCATGTCCTGACCGTCGACCCGGACCGGCTCGACCGGGCCGCGATCGCCACGGCGCTCGACGACATCGCGGACACCTGCCGCACCGCCCGCGGTGAGCTGCGCACCACCCTGGAGGTGCTCAGGGCGGACGGCCCCGACTGCGACGGCCCGCTGCCGGACCTGGCCGCGCTGCCCGATCTCGTACGGGCGGCCGGTGCGGAGCTCCGCCTCCACACCGGCGGGGAGCAGCTCACGCCCGCCGTCGAGGCCGCGGCGTACCGGATCGTGCAGGAGTCGCTGACCAATGCCGTACGGCACGGCGGCCGGGGCGTACGCATCGAAGTGGCCGTCGAACGCCGCGAGATGTCCTTGTATGTCACGGTCACCGACGACGGAACGGCGGACAAGAGCACCAACGGATCAGGTTTCGGCATCATCGGCATGCGGGAGCGCGCCCGCAGCGTCGGCGGCACCCTGTCCGCGGGCCCGCGCCCCCAGGGTGCCGGTTTCGAAGTCGCGGCCGCCCTGCCGCTGCAACCGCTCCAGCCGTCGGAGGTCCTGGTATGAACCCGATCCGCGTCCTGCTCGCGGACGACCAGACGCTCGTCCGCGCCGCGTTCGCGATGCTCGTCGAATCGGCCCGCGACATGGAGGTCGTCGGCCAGGCGGGCACGGGAGCCGAAGCCGTCGAACTCGCCCGCTCCGAACGGGCGGACCTGGTCGTCATGGACATCCGCATGCCCGAACTCGACGGCATCGAAGCCACCCGCCTGATCGCGGCAGACGATGATCTGGCCGGCGTCAAGGTCCTCGTCCTGACCACCTACGACACGGACGAGCACGTCCTCGAGGCGCTGCGCGCGGGTGCCTCCGGTTTCCTGGTCAAGGACACCAGGCCGGCGGACCTGCTCGCCGCCATCAGGACGGTCGCGGCGGGGGAGTCCCTGCTCTCGCCCGGTCCCACGTCCCGCCTGATCGCCCGCGTCCTGAGCGCCCCGTCCGCCCCGCCGCCGGTGACGGCGGGCCCGGGCGGCCTGAGCGCCCGCGAACGCCAGGTGCTGACGCTGGTGGCCCGCGGCCTGAACAACACGGAGATCGCCGAGACGCTGGGCCTGAGCCCGCTGACGGCCAAGACCCATGTCAGCCGCATCATGGGCAAGCTGGGCGCCCGCGACAGGGCCCAACTGGTGATCGTGGCCTACGAGTCCGGCCTGGTGACACCAGGCGACGCGCCCGCGCCATAGGCTCCGTCCATGCTGATCGCACATCGCGGCACCAGGCCCGTGGTCCCCGAGTCCGCGTATGTCGCCCCCTCGGCCGTCCTGTGCGGCGCGGTGGTGCTGGGCGAGCGGGCACGCGTCCTGCACGGCGCGGTTCTCACGGCCGAGGACGGCGAAGTGCGCACCGGCGCGGACGTCGTGGTGATGGAGAACGCGCTGGTCCGCGGCCGGGCGAACCATCCGGCGGTGCTCGGGGACGCCGTACTGATCGGCCCGCATGCGCACATCAACGGGGCGAGGATCGGGGACGAGGTCTTCGTGGCGACGGGTGCGTCAGCATTCCCCGGCGCCGTGGCGGGAGCGGGCTGCGAACTGCGGATCAACAGCGTGCTGCACGTCAATTCGCGCCTGGAGCCGGGGACGGTGCTCCCCATCGGCTGGATCGCGGCGGGCGACCCGGCGGAGCTGTTCTCTCCGGACAGGCACGACGAGCTGTGGGAGAAGCAGCGCGGCCTGGACTTCCCGGGCACGGTCCACGGAGTCCCGCGCGGCACGCCGATGCGTACGATCATGGCCCGCCAGGCGGACTTCTACGGGGCGCACCTGGACGACCGGCTCCTCGACGACTGACGCCGCCACCGCCAACGCCTTGCCCCGTCAAGCCCGTTCAGCTACGCAGCGCGCCAGGCGTCGGTGACACAGGCAGTCTCGAAGCGCCACCAGCCCTCCTCCTGACCGCGGATCAGCAGCGCCTTGATCCCGCCGAGGTCCGCGTCGGCCGGCACGGTCAGGGCGACCAGCGGGAAGTCCTTGCTGAAGCTCTCCCCGCCCAGGCCGAAAGGCGCCAGCTTCTCGTGGACCGCCTCGGCGCTCCTGCCCAGGGGGCCGCTGGGCACGGGAAGAACCCGGATGGTGCAGTTTCCCGATGCCTCCACCCGCTCCACGGCCCAGTAGAGGCCGTCGGCGCCGGTGACGAACCGGACGATCTCCCCCTCGGCCACCCCGTCCTGCAGGAAGGGCACGTTCGCGACGCGGGCGGTGTCCTCGCTCAGGCGTGTGGCCCACAGGCCCTCGGTGTCATAGGGCGGCCACCCGTCGCGTGGCTCGAAGCGGTACCAGATCTTGATCCGGTCATGTGCGTCGGTCGTGCGCTCGGGTACGGGCGTGAGGGTCATACACACGATGGTCGCGCACCTGACGGCCCCTTCGGTCCGCGGTGACGCGCATCCTACGGGGTAATCACCGACCTTCGCCCCGGTTCAGGCATATCCACCCGGACCTTGCACACGATCAGTAGCGTCTCCGTCGCAGTCCGTCGGCACTCGCATCGCGAGCGCCGTCCACCCATGCAGTCTGACGAGGAGTGTGCCTGACGTGGCGAGTGTGGAGACCTCTCTCAAGGAAGCCATGACATCGATCGAGGGCAGTGTCGGTGCCGCCCTTGTGGACTACACCAGCGGGATGGCGCTGGGTACTCTCGGGGGCGGAAAGGACCTCGACCTGGCCGTCGCCGCCGCCGGCAACACCGATGTGATCCGGGCCAAGACCCGCACCATGGAACACCTCGGCCTCAAGGAGGACATAGAGGACGTGCTGATCACCCTCGGCGGCCAGTACCACCTCATCCGCCTGCTCAAGAGCCGCGGCGGCAACGGTCTGTTCCTCTACCTCGTGCTCGACAAGGCCAAGTCGAACCTGGCCATGGCCCGCCATCAGCTCAAGCGCATCGAGGCGGAGCTGGAGGTCTAGGCACTCAGCCGGTCTCTCCCGCCTTCGTGTGCCCAGTACTTGAAGATTTCTTCAAGTACCCACATCGCCACATCCCGATGCGCTGAACCCCCTGGGAGTGCGGCACTCGAAGGCGGGAGGATCGACCCTGCACTGCACCGCCGCCGTGACGGCGGCAGCAGAGGCCTCGGCACACGGCAGGCCGTCGAACCCAGCAGGAGCATTCATATGCAGGTACCGCTGTACCAGGCCAAGGCGGAGTTCTTCCGCATGCTCGGACACCCTGTCCGTATACGTGTGCTGGAGCTGCTGCAGAACGGCCCCCTACCCGTGCGAGACCTGCTTGCCGAGATCGAGATCGAACCGTCGAGCCTGTCCCAGCAGCTTGCCGTGCTGCGCCGCTCCGGCATCGTGGTGTCCATCCGCGACGGCTCCACCGTCAGTTACGCCCTTGCCGGCGGCGATGTCGCCGAACTGCTGCGCGCTGCGCGTCGGATCCTCACCGAACTCATCGTCGGCCAGAGTGAATTGCTCGCCGAGCTCCGCCAGGCGGACGTGAGCCGGTGACCGGCGGCGGAACCGTCAAGGGCCCGGCGGCCGAAGCCGCCGGGCCCTTGGCAGATCGCTCCGGCAGCTACGCGCCGCTGGCCCGCAGCATGCCCTCGCGGTCCACGATCTTCACGCGCTCGCGGCCCTGCGGCTCGCCCAGCGCCTTCTCCGCCTCGTCCAGGCGGTACCAGCCGTCCCACGTCGTGTAGCGGACGTCCCTGCCTGCGAGGAAGGCGACGACCGCCTCGGCCTCCGGCGCCGTGGGCGTCTGCAGGCGGCCGCCCGCGTAATCCTCCAGCAGGTTGGCCACCGTCTCGTTCGCGTCACCCTTGGTGTGGCCGATCAGGCCGACCGGACCGCGCTTGATCCAGCCCGTGACGTACGTGGACCGCAGGTGCTCGCCGCCTTCGATCACCCGGCCGGCCTCGTGCGGGACCGTGCCGCTGTCCATGTCCCAGGGCAGCTTGGGAAGTTCCTCGGAGAGGTAGCCGACCGCGCGGTACACGGACTGGACGTCCCAGTCGTGGAACTCGCCCGTCCCCTTTACGTTGCCCGTGCCGTCCAGAGCGGTCCGCTCCGTACGCAGGCCCACGACCCTGCCGTCCTCGCCGAGCACCTCGGTCGGCGACTCGAAGAAGTGCAGGAACAGCTTGTGCGGGCGGTCGCCGATGTCACGGATCGCCCAGTTCTCCAGGGTCTTCGCGACCATGTCCGCCTGCTTGTTGGAGCGGCGGGTCGCGATCGAGCCCTCGTCGTAGTCGATGTCCTCGGGATCGACGACGACCTCGATGTTGGGGGAGTGGTCGAGCTCCCGCAGTTCCATCGGGCTGAACTTGGCCTGCGCCGGCCCGCGCCGACCGAAGACGTGCACCTCGAGCGCCTTGTTGGCCTTGAGCCCGTCGTAGACGTTCGGCGGGATCTCCGTCGGCAGCAGCTCGTCCGCGGTCTTCGCGAGGATGCGGGCGATGTCGAGCGCGACGTTGCCGACGCCGAGGACGGCGACCTTCTCGGCCTCCAGCGGCCAGGTACGGGGCACGTCCGGGTGCCCGTCGAACCAGGACACGAAGTCGGCCGCACCGTACGAGCCGTCGAGGTCGATGCCGGGGATGTCGAGCGCCCGGTCGGCGTTCGCGCCCGTGGAGAAGATCACCGCGTCGTAGAACTCGCGCAGATCGTCGAGGTTGATGTCGTTCGGGTAGTCGACGTTTCCGAAGAGACGTATCTGCGGCTTGTCGAGCACCTGGTGCAGTGCGGTGATGATGCCCTTGATCCGCGGATGGTCCGGCGCGACGCCGTACCGGATCAGTCCGAACGGGGCGGGCAGCCGCTCGAAGAGGTCGATGGACACACCGGGCTCGGCCGCGGTCTCGGACTTGAGCAGGGCGTCGGCGGCGTAGATCCCGGCGGGGCCGGCTCCCACGATGGCTACCCGCAGGGGGCGAGGCATGAAGGGTCCCTTCGAGTGGCATCAGCTGTCTCGTCCGACCCACCCTAAACAAAGGCTTGCCTTACCAGGTACCCGCCCCGCCTCTATGGGCTCATAAGCGGGGCTTATGAGGTCCCCAAGAATCCCTTGATGAAGGTGGCCCGGCTCGGAGCCGTGACGGCCAGGACGGGACCGGAGGGGTTCTTGCTGTCACGGACCGGTACGGCGCCGGGGATGTCGTCGAGCACCTCGACGCAGCTGCCGCCGTCGCCGTTGCTGTACGTGCTCCTCCGCCATGGGGCGCCGCCGGTGAAGTCGTACGCCACCTTGACGCAGTCGCCGCCCTCGCCGTTGCTGTAACTGCTCTTGCGCCAGCGGGCGTTGCTCAGGTCGTACAGCTTTCTGCACATGTGCTCGAAAAAGCCATCGGTTTGCAGTGAATCGTCAATCCGCTGCGCCACATCCAACTGCGGTTTCCTGATTGCCTGTTCGAATTGGCTGATGTATCCGCCGGATACGAACACCTGCCTGCCCAGCTCCTCCTGCGTGAGTTCGGCGACCTCCCTGCGGCGCTTGAGTTCCGCGCCGAAGAATTCCCATGCCGCCTGCCGCGGAGCCTTGGCCATGGATCAATCTCCTTGCCCAGCTGCCCGGTTGTAGTGGGCGCACCCCTGTCGAGGGTAGCCGCGGAGCGCCACCCTTGTAATGCGAAACGTGAACTCGGACGAGGAAGGGAAACAATGGCGGGCAACGAAAGGGCGCGGCACTCGATCGCGTGTGTCGAAGAGGCGGAGGATGCTGTGAACACATTGCGTGCGGCTCTGAAACGGTCAGGTGTCACGCTTCCCTCGCTGCGTCTGGACCCCGCTTCCCACGCACGCGATGTGCCGTGCCCGCTCGTCGAATTGGGGCGCTGCGACGTCGACACCGTGCGGATGATCGCGGCCGTGCTGCCAAGGGAAGGGGAAGGGACCCCATGACCCACGTTCCGCCCGTCGGCTCGTACGTCGTCGACACCCGAACGGGGCGGGTGGGCCGGCTCATGGGGGAGGCGGGCCCCCGGCTGAGCCTGAGACCTGTCGGCGGCGGCCTGGAGTGGGAGTGCGCGCCGGACACGGTGCGTCCCGCCACGGACGTCGAGCGGATCAGCGCGACGACGGCGTACGTGAACGCCCGCAGCCGCGGCGAACTGCCGTGACGGCCGGTCGGGTCCGGTGCGGCTCAGTAGTAACCCTTCTCGCCGTCGAGCAGCTCCCGGATCGTGTCCATGTGGCCCGCGTGCCGGGCGGTCTCCTCGATCATGTGGATCAGCATCCAGCGAAGGGACGCCGCCGCCGAGCGGTAGTCCGGGTGCCTGCCCACCTCGTCCAGCGAATGGGCGGCGATGATCTCGTTCGACACCGCGCACTGCTTCTCGTAATCGTCGAGGAGCTGCGCGAGCGGAACGCCCTCGACCCTCATGTCGGCGTCCTCGGGCTCCTCCACGAACTGGGGCCCTTCGGCCGGCCCACCGAGGAAGAGGACCTCGAACCAGGAGTTCTCGACCCAGCGCATGTGGGAGACGAGACCCGCCATGGTCATCAGGGGCGACGTCGGCAGGAGGGCACGGTGGGCGTCCTCGTCGGACAGGCCCTCGCACTTGTAGTGGATGATCGCGCGCTGCATGTCGAGCCAGCCGACGAGCTGCGTCCGTTCGTCCGCAGTGAAGGGGGGCCGGATGCGGGAAGGAGTCATGGGCGGCGACGCTAGCGGAGCGGCGGGCGCATCGGCACGGGATTTTCGGCGGGTCCGGCCTGATGAGTTCCGGCGCCGGCCCCGGTCCACTCTCCATGGACAAGATGGACAAGGAATTCAGTGCGACCCTGCAGAAGAGCCCCGCCAAAGGCGGCTGGACCTACCTCGTGTGGCCCGGGTCCGCCGACTTCTTCGGGACCCGGGGACTCGTCAAGGTCCGCGGCATCATCGACGGGCATCCCTTCCGCCGCTCCTTCATGGCGCTCGGGGACGGCACCCACCAGCTGCCTGTCAAGGCCGCCGTGCGCAAGGCGATCGGCAAGGAGGCCGGTGACACCGTGACCGTACGGCTCGTGGAGCGGATACAGGACTGAGCGGATCCCCCGGGCTCGTTGCGCACAGGCCCCGCGAGGACCACCTCCCATCCCCTGGCCACCGGGCCCGGACCGTACGAGAGAATGGGCCCATGAGCCTGTTCCGTGACGACGGCGTCGTCCTGCGCACCCAGAAACTGGGTGAAGCGGACCGCATCATCACGCTGCTCACACGCGGTCACGGCCGCGTACGCGCCGTGGCCCGCGGGGTGCGGCGCACCAAGTCGAAGTTCGGGGCGAGGCTCGAACCCTTCAGCCACGTCGACGTGCAGTTCTTCGCGCGCGGCAGCGAACTCGTCGGGCGCGGGCTGCCCCTGTGCACCCAGAGCGAGACCATCGCTCCCTACGGTGGCGGCATCGTCAGCGACTACGCCCGCTACACCGCCGGCACCGCCATGCTCGAGACCGCCGAACGCTTCACGGACCACGAGGGCGAGCCCGCCGTACAGCAGTACCTGCTGCTCGTCGGCGCCCTGCGCACCCTCGCGCGCGGGGAACACGCTCCGCACCTCGTCCTCGACGCGTTCCTGCTGCGCTCCCTCGCCGTCAACGGCTACGCCCCCAGCTTCGACGACTGCGCGAAATGCGGACTGCTCGGACCCAACCGCTTCTTCTCCGTCGCCGCCGGCGGCGTCATATGCGGCGACTGCCGGGTGCCCGGCAGCGTCGTACCCTCTGCGGAGGCCATCGCACTGCTCAGCGCTCTGCTGACCGGCGACTGGGCCGCGGCGGACGCGTGCGAGGCGCGGTACGTCAGGGAGGGCAGCGGCCTGGTGTCCGCCTATCTGCACTGGCACCTGGAGCGCGGCCTGCGCTCGCTGAGATACGTAGAGAAATAGGGAGATGTGACCCGCATGGCACGACGCGGAATCCTGGGCCGGTCCCGCCGCGAGTACAAGGTCCCCGAGCCGCACCCGTCCGGGGCACGCCCGCCGAAGATCCCCGGCGAACTCGTTCCCAAGCATGTCGCGTGCGTCATGGACGGCAACGGCCGCTGGGCCAAGGAGCGCGGGCTGCCGCGCACCGAGGGGCACAAGGTCGGCGAGGGTGTCGTCCTCGACGTACTCAAGGGCTGCCTGGAGATGGGCGTCAAGAACCTCTCCCTGTACGCCTTCTCCACGGAGAACTGGAAGCGCTCGCCCGACGAGGTCCGCTTCCTGATGAACTTCAACCGCGACGTCATCCGCCGCCGCCGCGACGAGATGGACGAGCTCGGCATCCGTATCCGCTGGGTCGGCCGGATGCCCAAAATGTGGAAGTCCGTCGTCCAGGAGCTTCAGGTCGCCCAGGAGCAGACCAAGGACAACGACGCCATGACGCTGTACTTCTGCGTCAACTACGGCGGGCGCGCCGAGGTCGCGGACGCGGCGCAGGCGATCGCGCGGGACGTCGCGGCCGGCAAGCTCGACCCGTCGAAGGTCAACGAGAAGACCTTCCAGAAGTACCTGTACTACCCGGACATGCCGGACGTCGACCTGTTCCTGCGCCCCAGTGGCGAGCAGCGCACCTCCAACTACCTGATCTGGCAGAGCAGTTACGCCGAAATGGTGTTCCAGGACGTGCTGTGGCCCGACTTCGACCGGCGTGACCTGTGGCGCGCCTGCCTCGAGTACGCGCAGCGCGACCGCCGCTTCGGCGGCGCGGTCCCGAACGAGGAGCTCGAGGAGATGCAGGGACGGCTCGAAAAGCCGACGGTCTGACCTGCCGGACTCCCGGTACGATCACGGCTCGCCACCATGATCGGGGAGTCGGGGAGGGCCGTGACCGAGGTTCGGTACGACAACGGGCAGGCGGTGGCGCTCACTTACGGGCCCACCGCCGCCGGCATGGCAGCCGCGCTGCGGGCCCCCGGCGACAGACACGGCGTCGGGCTCATGATCCTTCCCGGGCTTGGTGTGCGCGAGGGCGGTGACGCCGGCCGGCTGCGCGCCCTGCCCGGCCGGCACGCCCGGCGGGCATGACCGCCCGCGGCTGCGGCGCCGCCGCACTGTTCGCCCTTGCCGCGCTCCTCGCGTACGTCAGCTTCGGCGCCACCGTCGAGATGGAGACGTTCCCGGGGTTCCGGCCCAACCATGCCGGGTTCGCCGTCTTCTCCGTCGTCCTGGCCGTTCTGTCCGCATGGGGCGGCCTGGCCGTCGCCGGACGCCGCTCACGCCTTGCGCTCGCGGCGACCGTCTGCGTGGCCGCGGCACTGACCTGGCGCATGTACACGCTGGCACCGGCCCTGCACTGCTGGGAGCACAACACCGTCGGACGCAACGACGACGGCAGCTACGACTGCTTCGACCTGTAGCCGCCGGCGGGACGCATGGCAGCGGCCCGCGCCCCGGCAGGGGTGCGGGCCACCTCGATGGTCCGGCTGCTACTGCTCGGCCGCCGCCGCGCACTCCGCGCACGTACCGAAGATCTCCACGGTGTGCGCCACATTCACGTAGCCGTGCTGGGCCGCGATCGACTCCGCCCACTGCTCCACCGCCGGGCCCTCCACCTCGACGGCCTTGCCGCACAGGCGGCACACCAGATGATGGTGGTGGTCGTCCGTCGAGCAGCGCCGGTACACCGACTCGCCGTCGCTGGTGCGCAGGACATCCACCTCGCCCGCGTCGGCGAGTGACTGCAGCGTGCGGTAGACCGTCGTCAGGCCGACCGAATCACCGCGGTGCTTGAGCATGTCGTGCAGGTCCTGCGCACTGCGGAACTCGTCCACCTCGTCGAGCGCCGCCGCCACCGCGGCACGCTGCCGGGTGGACCGGCCTCGCACCGGGGCTGTGTTTCCGCCGGTTGGCGCCGTGGTCACAGGTGCCTCCTCGCTTGCCCGCGCATACGTCGGGCTATTGTGCCAGGCCCGCGTACGAGCCTTGACGCAGTCTTGCGCGCCGGGGCCCGCATATGGCGCGGACCTGCTCAGACCTTGACGTCGTCGCTCGTACCGCGCGCACCCGGCATGTCCACCGAGCACTGCGCCCCGGGCGCCTCCACCGCCCTGGCCCGGCGCCGCGCGAACGGCATGGCGAGCGCGGTCAGCAGAACGAAGACGGCGATGGCCAGCAGAACAATCGTCGCTCCCGGCGGCACATCCCGGTAGTAGGAGGTCGCGGTTCCGGCCAGCGAGACCCCCACGCCGATCGCCACGGCCAGTGCGAACGTGGCCCGGAAGGACCGCGAGACCTGCTGGGCCGCGGCCACCGGCACCACCATCAGGGCGCTGACCAGCAGCAGCCCCACGACGCGCATCGCCACGCTCACCGTGACCGCGGCGGTCACCGAGATCAGCAGATTCAGCGTCCGCACCGGAAGCCCGGTCACCCGCGCGAACTCCTCGTCCTGGCTGATCGCGAACAGCTGCCTGCGCAGCCCCAGCGACACCGCCACCACGAACGCCGCGAGCAGCACGATCGCCGTGAGGTCCTCCTCGGAGACCGTCGACAGCGAACCGAACAGGAACGAGCTGAGCTTCGCCGTCGACCCGGTCTCCGACATGTTGATCAGCAGCACACCGCCCGCCATGCCGCCGTAGAAGAGCAGCGCGAGCGCGATGTCGCCGCGGGTGCGGCCGTACGCACGGATCAGTTCCATCACGACCGCGCCGATCACCGAGACGATCGTCGCCGTCCAGATCGGGTTGGTGGACAGCAGAAAGCCGAGGCCGACGCCGGTCATCGCGACATGGCCGATTCCGTCGCCCATCAGGGCCTGGCGGCGCTGTACGAGGTGGATGCCGATCGCGGGGGCGGTGATACCGACCAGCACGGCCGCGAGCAGTGCCCGCTGCATGAAAGCGGTGTCCAGGATGTCCATGATCAGGTCAGCAGTCCCGTGCGGAGCGGCTCGTCGGCCGCGTGCGGATGTACGTGGTCGTGGCCGGGCAGCGCATGCTGGCCCACGGCCTCGGGCGGCGGTCCGTCATGGACCACACAGCCGTCGCGCAGCACCACGGCCCGGTCGATCAGCGGCTCCAGTGCGCCCAGTTCGTGCAGCACCAGCAGCACCGTCGTACCGGCGGCGACCTGTTCGCGCACCGTCCCGGCCAGCACCTCCTGGCTCGCCAGGTCGACGCCCGCCATCGGCTCGTCCATGATCAGCAGTTCGGGTTCGCAGGCGAGGGCCCTGGCGATCAGCACCCGCTGGTGCTGGCCGCCGGACAGGGCGTTCACCGAGTCCTTGGCGCGGTCGGCGAGGCCGACGAGTTCGATGGCGCGCTGCACGGCCGCCCTGTCGGCACGCGACGGCAGTCCGAAGCGGCTGCGGGAGAGCCTGCCCGCGGCGACGACCTCCCGTACGGTCGCGGGCACACCGCTCGCCGCGGTCGTGCGCTGGGGCACGTAACCCACCCGGGCCCACTGGCGGAAGCGGCGCAGCGGCGTGCCGAACAGTTCGATCTCGCCGCCGGTGAGCGGCACCTGGCCGATGACCGAGCGCACCGCGGTGGACTTTCCGGAGCCGTTCGCCCCGAGCAGGGCGACGACCTCACCGCGGCGCACGGTCAGGTCGATACCGCGCAGCACCGGCCGCGAGCCGAGCGTGGCCCGGCCTCCGCGGACGGATATGACCGGCTCCAAGGCGTTCGCGGTGTGATCCGTGCTGTGATCCATGGCAGGCCCCTCCATGGGGAGTGGGGTGGGGTTCGTGTGGTCGGGTGTCACCGTGCGCCGAGGGCCTTCTCCAGCGCGGCGAGGTTGGACCGCATGACCTCGAGGTAGTCGTCGCCGTGGGACTTGGGTGTGATTCCCTCGAGCGGATCGAGGACGTCGGTCTTCAGACCGGTGTCGGCCGCGAGGGTCTTGGCGGTCCTGTCGCTGGCGAGCGCCTCGAAGAAGACGGTGGTGACCTTTTCCTTCTTCGCGATGGTCTGGAGTTCCCTGATGCGCGCGGGGCTCGGCTCGCCCTCCGGGTCGAGGCCGGCGATGCCCTCCTGGTCCAGGCCGTAACGCTCGGCAAGGTGGCCGAACGCGGAGTGGGTGGTGATGAACGTCTTGGTGGCGGTGTTCTTCAGGCCCTGCCGGAAGTCGGTGTCCAGCGCGGTGAGCTTGGCGACCAGCGCGTCGGTGTTCTTCTCGTAGTCCGCGGCGTGGTCGGGGTCCGCCTTGGCGAGCTTCGCACCGACCTTCTCGGCGACCTCGGCGTACTTCACGGGGTCGAGCCAGATGTGCGGGTCGCCGCCCTCGGACTCATGGCCCCCGTGCTCGTGGCCTTCCTCGGCGTGTCCCTCGTCCCCGGCTCCGTGGCCGTGGTCGTGCCCGCCTGTCGCGCCGTCGTGCTCCAGCGTGGTGAGGCCGGCGGCGTCGACCTTGTGCTCGACATCGGCCTCGGCTATTGCGTCGTCGACCGCGGGCTGCACACCCTTGAGATAGAGGATGAAGCCCGCTTCGTTCAGCTCGGCGGTCTGCCGCGGCTTCAGCTCCAGATCGTGCGGCTCGATGCCGGGCTGAGTGAGAGTGGAGACGGACACATGAGCGCCCCCTATCTCCTCGGCGAGATACTGCATGGGGTAGAAGGACGCCACGACCCTCAGCTTGCCGCCGCTGCGGCCGTCCGAAGCAGCGGAGGTGGAGCACGCGGAGACGGCCATGAGGCCGAGCGCGACCGCTCCGGCGACGGCGGTGGTGGGTATGAGGCGTCGTACGTTCATGACAGTCATTTTCAACAAAATTGGAAACGATTGTCAACAAGGGTGGTGGCTGCCCGCTACCCCAGACCGATTTGATCCGGGGGGTGCGGCCGCCGGTAACCTGAAGCATTCGCCCGCCCGCCACCCCGACCACCACCCCTCATCGAGGCGCTTTCGCGCCCCCCAAGTCCAAATTCGTCGTCGTAATGAAGAGAGCACCGTGGCCGCCGACAAGATCGACACCATCGTCAACCTGAGCAAGCGTCGTGGCTTTGTCTACCCGTGCAGCGAGATCTACGGCGGTCAAAAGGCCGCCTGGGACTACGGGCCGCTGGGTGTCGAGCTCAAGGAGAACATCAAGCGCCTGTGGTGGCGGTACATGGTCACCTCGCGCGAGGACGTCGTGGGTATCGACTCGTCGGTGATCCTGGCCACCGAGGTCTGGGAGGCCTCCGGCCACGTCGCCACCTTCACCGACCCGCTCACCGAGTGCACCTCCTGTCACAAGCGCTACCGGGCCGACCACCTCGAGGAGGCGTACGAGGAGAAGCACGGCAAGCTCCCCGAGCACGGCCTCGCCGACCTCAACTGCCCCAACTGCGGCAACAAGGGCACCTTCACCGAGCCCAAGCAGTTCTCCGGCCTGCTCTCCACCCACCTCGGCCCCACCCAGGACTCCGGCTCGATCGCCTACCTGCGCCCCGAGACCGCCCAGGGCATCTTCACCAACTTCGGCCAGGTCCAGCAGACCTCCCGCAAGAAGCCGCCCTTCGGCATCGCGCAGATGGGCAAGTCCTTCCGGAACGAGATCACCCCGGGCAACTTCATCTTCCGCACCCGCGAGTTCGAGCAGATGGAGATGGAATTCTTCGTCAAGCCCGGCGAGGACGAGCAGTGGCACGAGTACTGGATGGAGCAGCGCTGGAACTGGTACACCGGCCTGGGTCTCCGTGAGGAGAACATGCGCTGGTTCGAGCACCCGCAGGAGAAGCTCTCCCACTACTCCAAGCGCACCGCCGACATCGAGTACCGCTTCCAGTTCGGCGGCAGCGAGTGGGGCGAGCTCGAGGGCGTCGCCAACCGCACCGACTACGACCTCAACGCGCACTCCAAGGCGTCCGGCACCGACCTGTCGTTCTTCGACCAGGAAGCCGGCGAGCGCTGGACCCCCTACGTGATCGAGCCCGCCGCCGGCGTCGGCCGCACCATGCTCGCCTTCCTCCTCGACGCTTACAACGAGGACGAGGCCCCCAACGCCAAGGGCGTCATGGAGAAGCGCACCGTCATGCGCCTCGACCCGCGCCTCGCGCCCGTCAAGGTCGCCGTGCTGCCGCTGTCCCGCAACCCGCAGCTCTCGCCGAAGGCCAAGGGCCTCGCCGCCGACCTGCGCCAGAACTGGAACATCGAGTTCGACGACGCGGGCGCCATCGGCCGCCGCTACCGCCGCCAGGACGAGATCGGCACGCCGTACTGCGTCACCGTCGACTTCGACACCCTCGACGACAACGCGGTGACCGTGCGCGAGCGCGACAGCATGAAGCAGGAGCGCGTCTCCCTGGACCAGATCCAGGGCTACCTGGGCAGCCGCCTCCTCGGCTGCTGACCGCCGCCGGCCGTTCGGCAAGAAGCCCCCGGTTCCGTACCCGGAACCGGGGGCTTCGTTGCACACTGGGCGCACGCGTACCCGCAGGCGCCAGGAGGCAAGCATGCCGTCCATGACCAGCAGCAAGGTGAGCAGATGGGACCAGCACGGACGAGAACACGTGGTGCAGGTACAGAAGGCAGGAATGCAGCGGCAGTTGACCTGCGGCACCTGCGGCTGGCGCAAGAACGCGCAGTTCCTGCCGTGGCTCAAGGCCGAGGAACACCTCACCGAGGCGCACCAGGCGACCGTGGACCCGGCAGGCGGCTGAGCCGACGCTACGCCGGACCGGTGCCGCCCGGCCCGGCCGCAAGCCCGCGCAGCAGCAGGACGCGACCGCCGCGAACTCGCCGTCGCCATCCGGCTTCTGTCACTGGGGCGCAAGGGCCGGACCGTGGAAACGGGCCGTGGCGCCGTGGACAGCACGCGCCGTGCCACTGCGTTCGACCAGCGTGAACTTCCACGCCGGCATGCCCTCTTCGACGATCTTTCGCAGCTGCTCGACTAGTTCGTGGGTGTGCCCCTCGGCGTCACCCGTGCGGCTCCGCTCTCGCGGCACGCCCGAAAACCAGGTGCTCTCGCCCCCCGGGCGCGCTAGCGTCCTGTTCATGTCTTCGTTCTTCCAGATGTACGAGTGAGAGCGCGGCGGTCATCCGTCCTCGCCTGACCATTCCCGAGTCACTTCTCACCCCGATGGGAGAACCCCGTGGCCAAGAGCCGTAACAACCTCCTCGGCGTCGGCGGGCAGCGCCGGAAGCTGTCCCGCGCCGACCAGCAGGGCAACGGCCCCGCCCGTAACAACGACCGCAAGGCGGCCGCCGGCCAGAAGCAGGACCTGCTCCGCAAGATGCGCGAGCGGGCCCAGGGCAAGGCGGACGACGAGCAGACGCCTCAGCCCGAGGCCTGAGCGCACCTGTGGGCCCGGACCGGGCCCACGACGACGCGTCGCGCGAGCGCCTGGTCCAGCTCCAGGCGCTCGCGCTCGCCGGGTGTGAGCTGCCCCGGCCGCTTCCACCCCGCCCCGGTCAGCCCTTGAAGCGGGCGGCCGCGGGGATCAGATCGCCCTTCTTGGCGATGCCGACGGTCCACAGGTCCGCGGTGCGCGGCACCGTCGCCAGTCCGCGTATCACCAGCGACGGGTCCGGAGCCTGTTCGAAGCGGCGCTGCGTGGCGTCCCAGCGCAGGGCGACGGAGACCGAGCCCTTCCCGCCCACCGCCCACAGGGTGTTGTCGCCGGAGCGGCCTGCGGCGCGCAGCCGGCCGTCGGGGATGTCCGGGGTGCTGACGGCGGTCCACTTCCTGCCGTCCCAGCGCGCGGCGAAGGGACGTTCCGAGCCGCCGGTGACGGAGCCGCCCACCGCCCACACCTCGTCGGCGGACACCGCCGTGATCCCCGCGAACCAACGATGCTCGCCCTCCTTGCCCCCCGGCGCCTCCACTCGCGTCCAGGAGGTGCCGTCGAAGTGCAGCAGCAGCGCGGTCTGTTCGGTGCCGGCGCCGGCGAACGACGAGCCTGCCGCCCAGATGTCGTCGGGTGCGACGACGGCGAGGCTGGTCAGTTCGCCCTTGCCGACATCGGGGAGGGCCTGCCTGCGCCAGGCCGAACCGTCCCACGCCTGCACGGCGGGCACACCGTTCTTGATGCCCTGCGGCACCGCACGGCCGACTGCCCAGGCCTTGCCGTCGGAGGCGATGGCCACCGCGTCGGGTGTGAGGCGGCCGCCCGGGTCGCGGTCGAAGGCGCGTGCGGTCCAGGAGGTTCCGTCCCAGTGCGCGGAGGAGGCGCCGACCGTCCAGATGTCGTCGGCCGACTTCACGGCGAGGGCCTGCGGGAAGCTGTCGGCGGGCAGGGTCGACTCCTGTTTCCAGGAGGTCCCGTCCCAGCGGAGTGCGACCGCCTCGTTCTTGATGTTGGTGCTGTCCTTCAGCCGGTAGCCGACGGCCCACGCCTGTTCGCCGTCGAGCGCGGCGACGGCGGTGAGGTCGCCTTTCTCCACCGGGGTGGGGGTGGTTGTCCACTGCCCGGCCCGCGCGGCCGCGGCCGGGGCCTCGCCCGTGCCGGAAGCGGGTCCGGCCCAGGCGCTGGCGACGACCAGGCTGCCGGTCGCGATGGCACCCGCGGCCAGTGACGCCAGCAGAGGCCGCCGCCGTACGCGCCGGTGCCGGGATGAGGTGTTCGTGTTCGTCACGGGAGTCCTTGGTGTTCGGCGGTCGGTACTAGACCGTGGTCTTGATGACGAAGTCGAAGGCGCCGGTGTAGCGGCCGTCCTGCGGGGCCGACAGCGTGATCGTGCAGGCGCTGTTGCGGAGCCGGTCCTGGGCGTTGAGCGCGGCGAAGTTGCGGCCGTAGGCCTGGGTGCCGTCGGGGAAGTAGAGCTGGGTGATCAGGACCGGTCCGCCGGGAGCCTGCACCTGGGTGTGGATGTGAGGCGCGCGGTTGCCCCAACGGCCCCAGTAGTCACGGGGGATGATCGTCTGCAGCCGGAACGCGCCCCGGTTGTCGGTGTACTGGTGGCCCCGCAGCGCGAAGCCGGACGTGTCGTAGTCGCCGTTCTGGTCGCACTGCCAGAACTCGATGAGCGCGCCCGTCACGGGGGCGCATGCGGTGTCGTAGACGACGCCGCTGAGGTCGAGGCGTACCCCGTTGATGCCGGGGGTGACCAAATTGCCGCGCTCGGGGGACTCGGGCTTGAAGAGCGGGCCTTCGGTCGCCGCCGGGGTCTCGTGACCGTCGCAGGCGGGTGTGACGGCCAGGGGACGGCCTTGCGCCCGGGCCTGCTGCACTGCGGTCATCGGGTGTGCCGCGGTCATCGGGTGTGCCGCCGCCGACGCGGCGCCGGTCGCCGCGAGCGCCGCGGCTGTCATGCCCATCGAACTGGCCCTGATGAACGTCCTGCGTGAGCTGGTGTGCCCGCCGCCGGCATCGTGGTCCTGGCGCATCGCGTCTCCTTGCCGATCGTCTGTGCGGCAGGGCATTGGGTGGGGTCAGGACCGGCACCAGGCGCACGAGTCCTCGGAATGCCCTGTTCCGAGCAGCGTGGCCGCTGCCGGGTGCGAGCGGATCGGCCGGATGACCGGCGGGTTCGGCGCGTTACGAAACCCGGGGCGGCCGCCGGCCCGCGGCGACCCGTGCTCTTTCGGCCACCCACAGGGCGATCTGGGTCCGTGACCGCATGCCCAGCTTGTCCCGCACGTGGTCGAGGTGGGTGGAGACCGTGCTCGCCGCGAGCCCGAGCCGGGACGCGATCTCGCGGTTGGTGAGCCCCTCGGCGACGAGCGCGGCCACCACCGACTCCCGTCCGGTCAGCGGAGACATGTCGCCCCGCCCGGCCGCGGGGTCCGCGGTCTCAGGCCTGTCGTCAAGGTGCAGGGCGTGGCCGATCAACTGCCGCCAGCGCAGTCGGCCGCCTTCGGCCACGGCGGCGTCACGCGCCGGCGGGGGCAGGGCGGCTTGTGCGCGTACGGCCGCCGCCTCGACCTGCCGCTGCCATGCGGCCTCGGGCTCGGTGTCGAGGCGTCGGCGTGCCTGAGCCGCGGCGGTGAGCAGCCGCAGCGAGCGTCGTGCGTCGCCCTGTTCGCCGGCCACCAGCGCCAGCCCTTCGAGCGGATAGAGCGCATGGAGGCTCTGACCCGGGACCGTGCGCAGGGCCTCGGCGAACAGTTCTTCCGCCGTGTCCAGGTCGCCGAGCGCGAGGCGTATCGCGCCGGCGGTGTGCAGTGCGGCCGACGATGCACCCCCGTCGGGCCAGGTCCGCAGCAGCGGCAGGCACAGGGACATCAGCGCGTCGCCCTCGGCCGCCTTTCCGGTGTGCAGCAGTGCCCAGGCCAGATGGTGGCGGCACCAGGCAGTGTCGCGGGGGCGGCCGAGCGGGACGACGAGGCCGAGGCACTCGGCGAAGTCGGCGACCGCGCCGGCGAAGTCGCCGCGGCACAGGTGTGCGGCGGCCCGCGCGTCAAGGGCGTTGGCGAGGGCTGCGGGGCTGTGGCCGCGGCGTTCGACGGCGACGGCCTGTTCGGCGAAGCGCAGGGCCGCGGTTCGGTCGGCCTGCCGGCAGGCGGCGCGGGTGGCGAGGGCCAGGGCAGCGCCGCCGAGGACGCCTTCGGTGTCGTCCTGGAGGATCCGGGTCAGCAGGGCGCGGGAGGCGGTGAGCTGCTCCTGCTGGTAGCGGACCCGGGCCAGCGCGAGGGCCGGCCGCAGATATGAGATGTCGCGTTCCCGCCCGGCGTGGGCGACGGCCGCCGCGAGGTTCTCCCGCTCCTCGGTCGGCGCCCCGCCCGCCTGGTCGACGAAGACCTGGTCCGCCGTCGGCGCCAGCAGCCGGGTGAGCCAGTCGACGGCACGCTGCCATGTGTCGTGCAGCTCGCCGGACTCGGTCAGACGGTCCAGGGCGTATGCGCGTACGGAGCTGAGCTGCCGGAAGCGAGCTGCTCCCGCCGCATCGCCCGGCAGCCGTACCAGCAGTGATTTGGCCTCCAGCGCGCACAGCACGCGCAGCACCTGCTGGGGTCTCAGCTCGCCGTCGGCTCCGCCGGCTGTGCACACCGCGGCCGCCCCCGTCGCGTCGAATCCGCCGACGAGGACGGCCAGCCGACGCAGGAAGGCCTGTTCCCGCGGGTCGAGCAATCGATGGCTCCAGTCGATCGCGGCCGCCAGTTCGCGGTGCCGCCCCGGACCGGTCCTGCTGCCGTCGGTGAGGAGGGAGAGCTGGTCGTCGAGACCGGTGAGGATGTCGCCGAGAGGGAGGGTTCCGGCGCGGCGGGCCGCCAGCTCGATGGCGAGCGGCAGTCCGTCGAGGCGGCGGCAGATCTCGGCCACCGTGTGGGCGTTCGACGTGTTCAGGGTGAATCCGGGTGCAGCGGTGGCGGCCCGTTCGGCGAACAGCCGGACGGCGTCGCAGTGCGGAACGGTCGCGGGGTCGTCCGGGCCGTGGGCGGGCGCCAGCGACAGTTCGGCCACACGGAACACCACCTCGCCGGGTACGCGCAGCGCTTCCCGGCTGGTGGCGAGGATCCGCAGCCGAGGGCACCGGGCAAGCAACTGGGCGGCCAGCTCGGCGCACGGCTCGGCCAGATGTTCGCAGTTGTCCAGGATCAGCAGGACCGAACCGCCGCCGAGCGCATGGACGAGTACGTCGACGCCGGTCCGCCCGCGCCGCTCGCCGACCCCGAGTGCGGCGGCGACGGCCTGCGGCAGCCGGTCGCCGTCGTGCAGCGTGTCCAGTTCGACCAGCCGCGCCCGCCTGCCGGAGGCTGCGCCGCGCAGGTGGGCGACGGTGTGGAGGGCCAGCCGTGTCTTGCCCACTCCGCCGGGTCCGGTGAGGGTCACCAGCCGCGACGACTTCAGCAGGGCGCGCAGCCGGGTCAGTTCGTCATGGCGCCCGACGAAGGAGTCCAGCGCCCGGGGGAGCCCTGCGGCCGGTGGCAACGGGCCGGCGGGATCGTCGTCGTGGCGCACCGAGCGGCGCCGGAAGGCACGCTGCCGGCAGGCGTCGGAGCAGTAGCGTGCGGGCCGTCCGCCTCTTCCCGTCCCGCTTCGCCGGCCCAGCTCGTTCCCGCACACCGCGCACGCTCGACTGCCGCTCACCCGCGGCATCCTCGCCGAGCGGGCGCGCCCTCACCACCGGGTCCGGAGAAGGGTGATCCACGCCGCATCCGGAGCCGGTCCGGCACGCGCTGTCACCGCGAGGCGGGCATCGGGTGCTCCGCGGCCGGCTCCAGCCGTTCGGCGGCCCGCTGCGCGGTCTGCTGGGCCCACCGGCCACTGGTCAGGGCCCCGGCCACCAGGATGCCCAGCCCGCATGCGGTGATGACCCACCACGCGGGACGGCTCGCGTCGACGAACCCGTCGGTGGGCGAGGAGGGGGAGACTCCGGCGGCCAGTACGGCTCCGACGACGGCGACGCCGAGGGTCTGGCCGGTCTGGCGGCTGGTCGAGGCGATCGCGGCGGCGACACCCGCCTGGGTGCGGGGCATCCCGGACACGGCGGTGTTGGTGATGGGGGCGTTGACCAGGCCGAAGCCGAGACCGAAGAGCACAAAGCCGGTGAACAGCCCGGTCGCGGTGGCCTCCGCCTCGAACGCGGCGAACATCAGGCCGCTCGCGGTCATGGCCGTGCCGGCGACGAGCAGGGGCAGCCGTGGTCCGTGGGTGCCGACCAGCCGGCCCGACAGGGGGGCGCAGACGAAGGTCATTGCGGCCATGGGCAGCATGTACAGACCGGCGTCCAGCGCCGACAGGCCGCGCACATCCTGCAGATAGAGGGTGGTGACGAACAGGAAGCCGCCGAGCGCGGCGAAGGCGAACACCGCGATCAGGTTGGCTCCGCTGAACGGCGCGGAGCGGAAGAAGCGCAGATCGATCAGGGGTTCGCGGCGTCTGGGCTCGTACAGCAGCAGACCGGCCAGGGCGAGGACGGAGACGGCTGCGTAGAGGGGGTCCGATTCGATGATCGCGTACGTCAGTGAGCCGAGGAGCGCCATGACGAGGAGCTGGCCCACCGGGTCGGCGCGGCGGGGCCGCGGGGCGCGGGACTCCGGTACGTAACGCCAGGTGAGGAGCAGGGCCGCGAGGCCCACCGGAACGTTGATCCAGAAGATCGAGCGCCAGCCGACCCCGTCGACGAGGAGACCGCCGATGAGAGGCCCGGCCGCCATCGAGATACCGACCACTCCACCCCACACGCCGATGGCGCGGGCCCGGGCGCGCGGCTCGGTGAAGGTGTTGGTGATGATCGACATCGCGACGGGATTGAGCATGGAGCCCCCGACGGCCTGCACCATGCGGAAGACGACGAGCGACTCGAGGTTCGGGGCGAGTGAGCACAGGACCGATCCGGCGGTGAAGACGACGAGCCCGGCCTGGAAGACCTTGCGGCGGCCGATGCGGTCGGCGGTGGATCCGGCGAGCATCAGCAGGCAGGCGAGGACCAGGGTGTAGGCGTCGACGGTCCACTGCATTCCGGCGACCGAAGCGTCCAGTTCGTCGCGCATGGAGGGCAGGGCGACGTTCAGGATGGTGTTGTCCAGGCTGACGATGAGCAGGCTCATACAGCAGATCGCCAGCACCAGCATGCGCCTGCGGGGACTGAGCTCCGGCATGCACGCATAGTACGGCCGACTGATCGCCGGGCCGGTAGGGCCGACTCCTGGCGCGGCGAGTGCGCGACAATGGGCGGATGACCACGTCTGCCCCGTCGACCACGCTCGCCCAGCCCGCTGTGCCGGCTGCACCTGCCACGGCCCCGGCGTCCCCGACGCTGAAGATCGGCCCCCACACGGTGCAGCCGCCGGTGGTGCTCGCGCCCATGGCCGGCATCACCAATGCGCCGTTCCGTACCTTGTGCCGCGAGTACAGCGGGGGCAAGGGGCTGTTCGTCAGCGAGATGATCACCACGCGGGCGCTGGTCGAGCGCAACGAGAAGACGATGCACCTCATCCACTTCGACGCGACCGAGACTTCGCGCTCGATCCAGCTGTACGGAGTGGACCCGGCCACCGTCGGCAAGGCCGTGCGCATGATCGCGGACGAGGACCTGGCCGACCACATCGACCTGAACTTCGGCTGCCCGGTGCCCAAGGTGACCCGCAAGGGGGGCGGTTCCGCGCTCCCTTACAAGCGGCCGCTGCTGCGCGCGATCCTGAACGAAGCGGTCTCGAACGCGGGCGGTCTGCCGGTCACGATGAAGATGCGCAAGGGCATCGACGACGATCACATCACCTATCTCGACGCGGGCCGGATCGCGGTCGAGGAGGGTGTCACGGCGATCGCGCTCCATGGGCGCACGGCGGCGCAGCACTACGGCGGCAGTGCGGACTGGGACGCCATCGCGCGCCTGAAGGAACACGTCCCGGAGATTCCGGTGCTCGGGAACGGCGACATCTGGTCGGCCGGTGACGCGCTGCGGATGGTGCGCGAGACGGGCTGCGACGGTGTGGTCGTGGGGCGCGGCTGTCTGGGGCGGCCATGGCTGTTCCAGGATCTGGTCGCCGCCTTCGAGGGCCAGGGCGCCCCCGGCGGTGCCGCTGACGGACACGGCGCGAGTCCCTCGCTGCGCCAGGTCGCCGACGCCATGGTGCGTCATGCCCGGCTGCTGGGGGAATGGATCGGCGACGAGACGCGGGGAGTGATCGACTTCCGTAAGCATGTGGCCTGGTATCTCAAGGGCTTCTCGGTCGGTTCGGAGATGCGCAAGAAGCTGGCGGTCACCTCGTCGCTGGACGAGCTGGCCGCTCAGCTGAGCGAGCTCGATCTGGGCCAGCCGTGGCCGGTGGGCGCGGACGGGCCGCGGGGGCGTACGTCGGGGAACAACCGTGTCGTGCTGCCGGACGGCTGGCTGAAGGACCCGTACGACTGCGCGGCTGTCAGCGTGGACGCGGAACTGGACACGTCGGGCGGATGAGTCAGGATCATGTACCGGATGCTGGAATTCGGCCCGCGCCTGCGGCGTGATTCTCGCCACCCTTGATAGGGGAGGTGCTCAGATGAGCGGATCGAGGGTCAGTGCACCTCTCAAAGGGTGGCACTCAGTGCCACCCGTTGAGTGTTCAACTCCTGAACTCACTTGCCGCCAAAGTCGCTCACATGAGCGCGTATGGCCACTGTTCGGTCAAGTGGCCTTCGGAGGGTGAACGGAAAACCCGTTCCAGGTGCGGACTGCGGTCACCTGTGATCTGGTGGCGGACGAGTGGTTAAGGCCGTATGACGCGCAAGTGGACGTACCCAGGTGCCTTCGATCTGGGTATGTTCCTCGCCGTCAGGGCAGCCACCGAGTCCTCGAGGAGTCGAGACCCGTGTCGGAAAACAAAGATCAGAAGTTCGTCTACGACTTCACCGAGGGCAACAAGGACCTCAAGGACCTGCTCGGCGGTAAGGGTGCGAACCTCGCCGAGATGACCAACCTCGGCCTTCCCGTCCCTCCCGGCTTCACGATCACCACCGAGGCGTGCAAGGTCTACCTCGAAAGCGGCCAGGAGCCCACCGCGCTGCGCGACGAGGTCACCGCTCACCTCGACGCCCTCGAGCAGGCGATGGGCAAGAAGCTCGGCCAGGCCGACGACCCGCTGCTGGTATCCGTACGGTCGGGCGCGAAGTTCTCGATGCCCGGCATGATGGACACCGTCCTCAACATCGGCCTCTCCGACGAGTCCGTGAACGGGCTCGCCACGCAGGCCGGCGACGAGCGCTTCGCGTGGGACTCCTACCGCCGTCTGATCCAGATGTTCGGCAAGACCGTGCTGGGCGTCGACGGCGAGCTCTTCGAGGAGGCCCTCGAAGCGGCCAAGGAGACCAAGAAGGTCACCGTCGACACCGACCTCGACGCGGCCGATCTCAAGAAGCTGGTCAAGCAGTTCAAGAAGATCGTCAAGACCGAGGCCGGACGCGACTTCCCGCAGGACCCGCGCGAGCAGATGGATCTTGCCATCCACGCGGTCTTCGACTCCTGGAACACCGACCGCGCCAAGCTCTACCGCCGCCAGGAGCGCATCCCCGGCGACCTGGGCACGGCCGTCAACGTGTGCTCCATGGTCTTCGGCAACCTCGGCCCGGACTCCGGCACCGGTGTCGCCTTCACCCGCGACCCCGCCTCCGGTCACCAGGGCGTCTACGGCGACTACCTGCAGAACGCCCAGGGCGAGGACGTCGTCGCCGGTATCCGCAACACCGTGCCGCTCGCCGATCTCGAGAAGATCGACAAGAAGTCGTACGACCAGCTGATGCAGATCATGGAGACCCTCGAGACGCACTACAAGGACCTGTGCGACATCGAGTTCACCATCGAGCGCGGCCAGCTGTGGATGCTGCAGACCCGCGTCGGCAAGCGCACCGCCGGTGCCGCCTTCCGCATCGCCACCCAGCTCGTGGACCAGGGCCTGATCGACGAGGCCGAGGCGCTGCAGCGCGTCAACGGCGCGCAGCTGGCGCAGCTGATGTTCCCGCGCTTCGACGACAAGGCCAGGACGGAGCTGCTGGGCCGCGGTATCGCCGCGTCCCCGGGCGCCGCGGTCGGCAAGGCGGTCTTCGACTCGTACACGGCCGTCAAGTGGTCGCGCTCCGGCGAGAAGGTCATCCTGATCCGCCGTGAGACCAACCCGGACGACCTGGACGGCATGATCGCGGCCGAGGGCATCCTGACCTCGCGCGGCGGCAAGACCTCACACGCCGCGGTCGTCGCCCGGGGCATGGGCAAGACCTGTGTCTGCGGCGCCGAGGACCTCGAGGTCGACACCAAGCGCCGCCGGATGACGGTCAACGGCACCGTCGTCGAGGAGGGCGACGTCGTCTCCATCGACGGCTCCACCGGCAAGGTCTACCTCGGAGAGGTGCCGGTCGTGCCCTCCCCGGTCGTCGAGTACTTCGAGGGCCGGATGCACGCGGGCGCCGACGACGCCGACGAGCTCGTCGCCGCGGTGCACCGGATCATGGCCTACGCGGACCGGGTACGCCGGCTGCGCGTACGGGCGAACGCCGACAACGCCGAGGACGCGCTGCGCGCACGGCGGTTCGGCGCGCAGGGCATCGGCCTGTGCCGCACCGAGCACATGTTCCTCGGTGAGCGCCGCGAGATGGTCGAGAAGCTGATCCTCGCCGACACGGACGACGAGCGCGAGGACGCGCTGAAGAACCTGCTGCCGCTGCAGAAGAAGGACTTCGTCGAGCTGTTCGAGGCGATGGACGGCCTCCCGGTGACGGTCCGTCTGCTCGACCCGCCGCTGCACGAGTTCCTGCCCGACATCACCGAGCTGTCGGTGCGCGTCGCGCTCGCCGAGGCCCGCAAGGACCCGCACGAGAACGACCTGCGCCTGCTGCAGGCCGTCCACCGGCTCCACGAGCAGAACCCGATGCTGGGTCTGCGCGGCGTGCGCCTCGGACTGGTCATCCCGGGCCTGTTCACCATGCAGGTGCGGGCGATCGCGGAGGCCGTGGCGCAGCGCATCGAGGCCAAGGGCGACCCGCGGGCCGAGATCATGATCCCGCTGGTCGGCACCGTGCAGGAGCTGGAGATCGTCCGCGACGAGGCCGAGCAGGTCATCGCCGAGGTCCAGGCGGCGACGGGTGTGGAGCTGAAGCTCGCGCTCGGCACGATGATCGAGCTGCCGCGCGCCGCACTGACCGCCGGACAGATCGCGGAGGCCGCGGAGTTCTTCTCCTTCGGCACGAACGACCTGACCCAGACCGTGTGGGGCTTCTCCCGCGACGACGTGGAGGCGAGCTTCTTCACGGCGTACCTGGAGAAGGGCATCTTCGGCGTCAGCCCGTTCGAGACCATCGACAAGGACGGCGTCGGCTCGCTGGTCCGCAACGCGGTGGCGGCCGGCCGGGCGACCCGGCCCGACCTCAAGCTCGGCGTGTGCGGTGAGCACGGCGGTGACCCGGAGTCGGTGCACTTCTTCCACGAGGTGGGCTTGGACTACGTCTCCTGCTCGCCGTTCCGCATCCCGGTGGCGCGCCTGGAGGCGGGCCGCGCCGCGGCCCAGTCGAGCGGCAGCGACTCCCGGTAGGACGCCGGAGCCGTCGCAGGGCTCCGGGGCCTGTCCTCCGGGACCCGGTACCACCTGACCCTCACCGGTGACCCGGTGACCCGGTGACGGCTCCGGAGCACGAAACAGGAAGGGGCGGGCGCCTTGTGCGGGGCGCCCGCCCCTTCCGCATGCTCTCGTACGGCCGGCTTCGGCCGACTTCGGTCGCCTACGGCCGGCCGCGGCGGCTGTTCCCGGCCTCGGGGCCGGGATTTACCGGGTGGTCGGTCCGCCGTTGAATCGCGGACCAGCAATGGATCCGACACGTACCTTTAACAGCAATCGAATTTCTGCCATTCACTGCGCAAAGAATGGGGCGGGACGCGGCCCGCGGATCCCCACCCGCGAGCCACGCCCCATTACCCGTGCCGAACACGGAGCCGCAACCTCCGCCACCGCCGCCGGACGCGCAAAGCCCCCCACGGTCCTCGCTGCGTCACTTCGGTGACAGAAGGTTTCGTGCTCGACGTCGTACAGCTTTTCGGTTGCCCCCCGAGGCCCGCGAGGGCTTTCAACTGTGGCTGAAACACCGTGGTAACGTCCCGTGACTGCATGCATACTCAGTGGCGGGGGCGATTGCGGATGCAACAGTGGGGGTTCGGTGCTTCGTATTCATTTCAATGCGGACGACTTGGCCAGAGTCAGGATGGCGGCCAGGCCGGACGCGTTGTGGGAATCGATTCTCAGTTTTCACCGATTGCGTGACCGGCGGGGTGCCCTGGTGTTCGGGGAATGGCGCTCCGAAGCCCGCACCCGGTTGAAAGGTGAAACACGGCTGCTGGCCGCGCTGGTTCCGCAGCACGGATATTTCCCGGACTTTCTGACTCCGCCCGAGACCCGCGACGGGCTCGACGCGGGTCTGGAGGCCCTGCGTGCCACACCACCCGCGCGGCTGCACACCGAGCTGGCCCTCGCGGCCGCCCACCGCTCCGCGCTGCGCGTGCTGCCCAGCCGGCTCGTCGCGCTCGCCGAGGGCCGCAGCGAGCCGCTCGCCCGGCTCGTCGGGGCGCTGCGCGCCTACTGGAAGGCCGCGGTCGAGCCGTACTGGCCGCATGTCCAGGCCAGGGTGGAGGCGGACCGGGCGGTGCGGGGACGGGCGCTGCTCGACGGCGGTGCGGAGGAGCTGCTCGCCTCACTGCCGCCGGTGCTGCGCTGGCGTGCCCCGGTGCTGGAGGCCGACTACCCGGTCGACCGCGAACTGCGCCTGGACGGACGGGGGCTGCTGCTCCAGCCCTCGTTCTTCTGCCGCGGTACCCCGGTGGTCTACCGCGACAGCGCGCTGCCGCCTGTACTGGTCTATCCGGTGTCCCACGGCTGCGAGCCCGCCTTCGGCGACGCCGTGGCCCCCTCGCTCGGCCGCCTGGTCGGCCACACCCGCTCCGCGGTGCTCCAGTCCATCCGCGACGGCTGTACGACCAGCGAGCTGGCCCGCAGG
This sequence comes from Streptomyces sp. NBC_00390, assembly GCF_036057275.1. Classification (NCBI taxonomy): domain Bacteria; kingdom Bacillati; phylum Actinomycetota; class Actinomycetes; order Kitasatosporales; family Streptomycetaceae; genus Streptomyces; species Streptomyces sp. NBC_00390. Next base: position 5,757,314 of record NZ_CP107945.1, read on the forward strand.
GCAGGGGTGTCCCTGGCCTCCGCGAGCCAGCACGCCGCCGTCCTTCGCGAGGCCGGGCTCGTGGTGACCCTGCGCCACGGCAACGCGGTACTGCACACGCTCACTCCGCTGGGCGCCGCCCTGCTGCGCGGCGGCGCCACCCCTCAGGCCATGGCCTACGCCCGGAACGGACCGGTCACTTCGTAGGTGATGCCGCCGGACGAGCTGCCGCTCGTGCCGCGCTGGCTGGAGAAGTACAGCCGCTGCCCGTTCGGCGAGAAGGCCGGACCGGTGATCTCCGATGCCGACTGGCCGCTGATCCGCAGGAACGGCGCGACCACGTCGTCCGGCGTGATGATGCAGATCTCCATGTTGCCGCCGTCCTCCGCGACGAACAGATCGCCGGACGAGGAGCCGGTGACATTGTCGAGACCGGTCAGCGGCGCGCCGCCGCCCACGACGAGCGAGTCGTCGTAGGCCAGCTCATAGGTGCTGCTCGCCAGATTGAGCTGCCACAGCCGGTTGTCGCCCTTGGTGGTGAACCAGACCGTGTCGTTGGCGTAGTGGCAGCCCTCGCCGCCGTTGAACTTCTTCGAACCGGACACCTGGTTGCGGGTCGCGGTCGGGGAGCCGTCCGGGTCGGGGACGGTCTGCCAGGTGAAGGAGCCGGAGGTGGCGGTGCCGGCCTTGAGGACCTGGAGGGTCCCCGAGGAGAGGTTCCCCCAGGTGCTGGGGATGAAGCGGTAGAAGCAGCCGCTGGTCTCGTCCTCGGTCAGATAGATCACCTGGCGCACCGGGTCGGCGGCCGCCGCCTCGTGCTTGAACCTGCCCATGGCGTCGCGGCGCGTGGCGGCGCCTCCGAACGGGTTGGTCTCGTAGACGTAGCCGAGGCTGACCTCCTCGCACGACAGCCAGGTGTTCCACGGAGTGGCGCCACCGGCGCAGTTCTGCCGGGTGTTGGACAGGATGCGGTAGGCGCCGGTGACGGTGCCGGAGGAGTTGAACCTGACGGCGCTTGCGCCGCCACCGGGGTTGATCTCCGAGTTGGACACGTAGATCCAGCCGGAGCCGTCGACGAAACAGGCGCCGCCGTCGGGGGCGTTGTGCCACGTGTAGGAGGTGCCGGAGACCACCTGGCCGGACCGGGCGATCACCCGGCTGGTGAAGCCGCTGGGCAGCTGGATGCCGTTGGCGTCGGCCGCGCCGAGCGCACCGTACGGGCCGGGGCCGGGCTGTGCCGGGGCCGCCGTCGCGGCGCCCTGCCACAGGGTGCCGCCGAAGGCGGCGGCCGATGTGCCGATGACCGCTCCGCGCAGGAAACTGCGTCGTTCCACTTGTCACTCCAGGAGGGTGGTGACCGCCCCGTGGCACCGGCCGGCGCCATGGGGTCGCGCGCTTCCGGAACCTAGGAGGCACGAGTTGACGGCACGTCAACAACCGATGAAGCAGAGACGTCGACTGCATTCAGCCATGTGCGTGCGGTGACGACCGTGGGGTCCGGCGGCCTCGGGTCCGCCCACGGCAGCCGGATCCCGCTCCGTACGCGCCTCTGTCACCTGCATCGATGTGGCGCACCCGCACGTCCAGGCCGGTCGCTTGAACCACCGGCGTCACAGTGACGTCCAGATGAATCCCGCTCAACACCAGTTCCATTGTGGCCGGATCCGGAGCCTCGCGCGCTCGCTCAGCCGTTGAGGTCCGCGAGCCATGCGGTGAACGCCGCCCGGTCCCGGGAGATCGGGTCCCAGGCCCGGTGGAAGGCGTTGTCGCGCTGCCCGTACCCGGCGGCGTACGACGGACGGGCGCCGCCCGGCACCACGCACACCGCATGGACCACCCAGGAGGGCAGCACCACCGCGCCCGGCCGCGGCGTCAGTTCACCGACGGTCTCCTCCACCGTCACCAGTACGCGGCTCGCCGCCAGCACGGCCTCCTTCTGCACCCCGGTCGGACCCCACAGCTGCACCGCACCCGACCGGTCGGCCTGCTGGGCGTGGATGATCGTGACATCCGGGTTGAGCGCCGCCACAGCCGTCAACTCCCCGCCGGTGAAAGGGCATGTGATGCCGGCGATCGTGTCCGATCCGGCGGCGGTCCCCGAGCCCCGGTAGCCGCGCAGCACCGCGAAGGGCAGTCCGGACGCTCCCGCCACATAGCGGTTCGCCATGCCCGCGTGGCTGTGCTCGTCCAGCTCCAGCGGGCGCGGCCAGCCGTTCTCGACCGCGTCCCGGAACCGGTGCAGCGAGCCGGCGCCAGGGCTGCCGCCCCAGGAGAAGATCAGCTTCCTCACCAGTCCCGCGCCGATCAGCTGGTCGTGGACGACGTCCGGGGTCATCCTGGCGAGAGTGAGATCGGTGATGCCCTGGCGGATGACCTCGTGCGCGGCGGCGAACGGGACCAGATGGGTGAAGCCCTCCAGGGCAAGGGTGTCGCCGTCGTGGACGAGGTCCGCCACGGCGTCCTTGAGGCTGCGGATGTCGGCCATCGTCGTTCTCCGTGATGCTCGGTGCCCGGCTCGTGCCCGGCGCGCCTGGGCAGCTGCTGCGCCGCTGCGGAGAAATATTTCCCGGGACAGCGATGAGTATGGTCCGCGCTCCCCGTCCATCACATGGAACGCACTGCACAGCACCCCTTACGGATGAGAGAGGCAGCCATGCCCCAGATGATCTTCGTGAACCTGCCCGTGCGCGACCTGGAGACCAGCAAGGCCTTCTGGACCGAGCTGGGCTACTCCTTCGACCCGGACTTCTCCGACGAGAACGCCGCCAGCCTGATCATCAGCGACACCATCTTCGCGATGCTGCTCACCGAGCCGAAGTTCAAGGAGTTCACCGGGAAGGAGATCACGAACGCCGCCACCTCGACCGAGGTCATCCTCTGTCTGAGCGCGGAGAGCCGCGAGAAGGTCGACGAGCTCGTGGACGCCGCCCTGGCCGCCGGCGGCACGGCCGCCAACGACCCCCACGACTACGGGTTCATGTACGAGCGGTCCTTCCAGGACCCCGACCACCACAACTGGGAGGTCATGTGGATGGACGAGGACGCGGCGAGGAAGGCGATGGCCGAGGGGCGGTGACGCAGGCCCTCAGCCCGGCAGGGCCCCGGTGCCGGGCTCCGGGCTCGCCAGACCCCCGTACGTCACTCCGGTGAGCTGCTCCGAGGCCGCCCACAGCCGTTCGCCCGCCACGTCGTTCCTGGTCCAGCCGGCCCGGATGGACGGGGCCGGCCCGCCGCGCCAGCCGAGCAGGCGCGGTCCGGTGAACGAGTCGGGCTCCACGCCGGCAGCCGTCGCCGCGTACAGCGTCGGCAGCGCGCCGGACTCGGCGGGCTGAGCGAGGAGCCGGTTGCCGAACTCCATGATCCGGACGGCCGCCCTGCGGCCCTCCATCTTCGGGCCGGCGGTCTGGAGGTTGGTCGCCGCATAGCCGGGGTGGGCCGCGGCGGCCACCACGTCCGAGCCCGCCGCCGCGAGCCTGCGCGCCAGCTCGTGCACGAACAGCAGATTCGCCGTCTTGGAGCGGGCGTAGGCGATCCAGCGGCGGTATCCGCGCTCGCTGTTGAGGTCGCCGATGTCGAGGTTGGCGAGCGTGTGCGCCACGCTGGAGACGCTGATCACCCGTGCTCCCGGGGTGTCCAGCAGCTTCGGCAGCAGCAGTCCGGTGAGCGCGAAGTGCCCCAGGTGGTTGACGCCGAACTGCCGCTCGAAGCCGTCGGCCGTCCTGCCGTACGGCAGGGCCATCACCCCGGCGTTGTTGATCAGCAGATCGAGCCTGTCGTACGGATACCGGTCCGCGAAGCGCCGTACCGAAGCCAGATCGGCCAGATCCAGCGCGCCGACCTCCACCAGGGCGTCCGGTGCGTCGGCGGCGATACGGTCCAGCGCGTGCGTGCCGCGCTCCTCGCTGCGGCACGCGAGGATCACCCTGGCCCCGCGCCGGGCCAGTTCCCGGGCCGTGACCAGGCCGATCCCGCTGTTGGCTCCCGTGACCACCGCGACGCGGCCGCGCTGGTCGGGGATGTCTCCGGCATGCCAGGCCGTCATGGCAGGGCCTCCGCTTCCTGGACGGGGCGTGTCCCCGTCCAGCCTACGAACGCCCGCCCGGCCGGGCCACAGATGGTGCCGCTCACGCGCCGCGAAGAGTCAGGGCAGAGACAGACGGCGCGTGAGCGGAGTCGGATGGGTGTGCAGGCTCAGTGCAGCCGCACGTCGTACACCGCCACCGTCACCGACTCGTCGTCCAGGCAGCGCCCGGTCTCCAGGTCGAAGCGCTGCTTGAGCAGCGGCGAGGCGACGAACGGGCGGCCGGCGGCCGAGCCGAGCAGTCCCCGCGACAGGACCTGGGCCCCGCCGAACGGGTCGCGGTTGTCGATGGCGTACGGCGTGCCGTCACGGTCCAGGAACACCGCGGCCTGCCGGCCGCCGGGCAGCAGGACCGCGACCCCGCGGCCCCGGGTGAGCTGGGACAGCGAGCACACCGCCAGCCAGTCCTCGTCCAGGCGGAGCTGGATGTGCGTATCCGTCTTCTCAGGGGCGATCGTCATCGGACGGCAGTACCTTCCAGGGCTTCTTCCAGCGGACGGATGGACAGCAGCGGCAGGTCGGGCTTGACCTGGTCGCGCTCGGGCACGAACTTGACCGTGGGGTCCGGCACGTCGGGCGCGTTGACGAAGGAGACGAACCGGCGCAGCCGCTCGGGGTCGTTGATGGTCTCGGACCACTCGTCGCGGTAGTTGGCGACGTGGTCGGCCATCAGCGCCTCCAGTTCGGCGCAGATGCCCAGAGAGTCGTTCACCACCACGTCGCGGATGTGGTCGAGGCCGCCCTCGATCCGCTCCAGCCAGGTCGAGGTGCGCTCCAGCCGGTCGGCGGTACGGATGTAGAACATCAGGAACCGGTCGATCAGGCGGATCAGTTCGGCGTCGGACAGGTCCTGCGCGAGCAGATCGGCGTGGCGCGGGGTCGCGCCGCCGTTGCCGCCGACGTACAGGTTCCAGCCGCCCACGGTCGCGATCACGCCGAAGTCCTTGGACTGCGCCTCCGCGCACTCGCGCTGGCAGCCGGAGACCGCCGACTTCAGCTTGTGCGGCGAGCGCAGACCCCGGTAGCGCAGCTCGAGGTCGATCGCCATGCGGACCGAGTCCTGCACGCCGTAGCGGCACCAGGTCTGCCCCACACAGGACTTCACGGTCCGCAGCGCCTTGCCGTACGCGTGCCCGGACTCGAAGCCGGCGTCCACCAGACGGGCCCAGATCTGCGGCAACTGGTCGACGCGCGCACCGAACAGGTCGATCCGCTGGCCGCCGGTGATCTTGGTGTAGAGGCCGTAGTCGCGGGCCACCTCACCGATCACGATGAGCTTTTCGGGGGTGATCTCGCCACCCGGGATGCGCGGCACGATCGAGTACGAGCCGTTCTTCTGCATGTTGGCGAGGAAGTGGTCGTTGGTGTCCTGCAGCGCGGCCTGCTCGCCCTCCAGCACATATCCGGAGGCGCCGATCGTGGGCGCGAGCGAGGCGATGATCGAGCCGACGGTCGGCTTGCAGATCTCGCAGCCGTTGCCGCCGCGGGCCGCCTCGCGCCCGTGCCTGTCCAGCAGCTCCTGGTAGGAGGTGATGCGCAGCGCTCGGACGATCTCGTACAGCTCCTGGCGGGTCTGGCCGAAGCAGCCGCACAGGCCCTTGTCGACCTCGACGCCCGACGCCTCCAGCTCGGCGTTGACCAGCTGGCCCAGCACCTTGACGCAACTGCCGCAGCCCGTACCGGCCTTGGTGCACTTCTTCACCTCGGGCACGGTCGTGCAGGAGTGCCCTGTGACCGCGCCGCGGATCGCGCCCTTGGTGACGTTGTGGCAGGAGCAGATGACCGCCTCGTCGGGCAGCGCGGCGGGACCGAGCGCGACGGGAGCACCGGCGCCGGCGGGCAGTACCAGCTGTTCGGGGGAGACGGGCGGCACCGCACCGGTGAAGGCGCGCAGCGTGCCGTACGCCTCGGCGTCGCCGACCAGGATGCCGCCGAGCAGCTCGCCGCCGGGGCCGACGACCAGCTTCTTGTAGACGCCCGCGCGGGAGTCGGAGTAGACCACGTCGAGGCAGCCCTCGGCCGCACCGTGGGCGTCACCGAAGGAGGCCACGTCGACGCCGAGCAGCTTCAGCTTGGTGGAGGTGTCGGCGCCGGTGAAGGACGACACGTCGCCCTCCAGCGCCGCGGCCGCCGTCTCGGCCATCTCGTAGCCGGGCGCGACCAGTCCGTACACGCGGCCGTCCGAAGCCAGCGCGCACTCGCCGATCGCGAACACGGCCGGGTCCGAGGTGCGGCACTGCTCGTCGACGACGATGCCGCCGCGCTCGCCCACGGCCAGGCCCGCGTCGCGGGCCAGCTGGTCCCGGGGCCGTACACCCGCGGAGAAGACGACCAGGTCGGTGGGGAGCACCGAACCGTCCGACAGGGCCATGCCGTTCACGGTGCCGCTCTCGTCGGCGGTGACCTCCTGGGTGCCGACGCCGGTGTGGACGCTCAGCCCCATGTTCTCGATGGTGCGCAACAGCGCCGCGCCGCCGCCCTCGTCCACCTGCACGGGCATCAGCCGCGGAGCGAACTCCACGATGTGGGTCTCGAGCCCCAGGCCCTTGAGCGCGCCCGCCGCCTCCAGGCCGAGCAGTCCGCCGCCGACGACCGCGCCGACGCGCGCCGTCTTCGCGTACTCCTCGATCGCGAGCAGGTCCTCGATCGTGCGGTAGACGAAACAGCCCTCGGAGTCCTTGCCCGGCACCGGCGGCACGAACGGGTACGAGCCGGTGGCCAGCACCAGAGTGTCGTACGCGATCGTCAGGCCGGCCCGCGAGGTGACCGTTCGGGCCGCGGTGTCGACGGCCTCGGCCGGGTCGTCCAGGTGCAGCTCGATGCCGTGCCGCTCCATGAAGCCGTCCTCGACCATGGACAGGTCGTCGGGAGTGTTCCCGGAGAAGTACGAGGTGAGCTTGACCCGGTCGTAGGCCGGCCGGGGCTCCTCGCACAGCACGACGACGCGCGCCCGCTCGGTGACCCCCCGCTCCGCGAGGGCCTCCAGGAATCGCTGGCCGACCATGCCGTGGCCGACGACCACGATCGTGGGGGTGGACTTCGCAGGCATGTCAGAGGCCTCCATCATTCGTGAGCAGGTGCAGCAGGGGCACGGAGTCGGGCAGGGCCTCGTCGCCCTCCCAGGCCCGGGCGAGCGCGCCGACTGAGGCGAGATCCCCGAGCAGTACCCCGCCGACGAGCCGGTCCCCGCGGACGACGACCTTGCGGTACGCGCCACGGGTGGCGTCGGTGAGCTGGACGACGTCGTCCCCCGGCCGGGGGGTCGGGTCGCCGAAAGCGGCCAGATCGAGCGGTCCGGCCTCGGTGTGCGGATGCCGGGCGCTCTCGGCGGCCGGTGCGGGTGCGGTCAGCGTGAGCCGGGTCAGTGCCCGGGTCCCGGTATAGCGGGGTGCGGCGCCGTCCGTGGCCTCGGCGTTCAGGAGGGACGCGAGAACGTCCGCCTGTTCCAGGGCGGGGCCGGCGAGACCGTGGACGACCCCGTCGTGTTCGGCGCAGTCGCCGATGGCGTGGATGTACGGGTCCGAGGTGCGCAGCTCGTCGTCGACGACGATGCCGCGCCGCACCGTGAGACCCGCGTCCACCGCGAGGCCGACCCGGGGGCGCACCCCGCAGGCCAGGACCACGATCTCGGCGTCCAGCGGGTAGCCGTCGGCGAGCACCACGGCGCTGACCGCCCCCTCGGGGGTGGTGCGCAGCCCGCGCACCCGGCACTCGGTGTGCACCTCGACGCCGAGTGCCTCCACATGCGTGCGCAGCAGAGCGGACGCGGAGACGTCCAGCTGGCGCTCCATGAGGTGCTCGCCCTGCTGGGCCAGCACGACCTTCGCGCCACGGGATGCGAGCGCGCGGGCGGCGGACACACCGAGCAGCCCGCCGCCGACCACGACCGCCCGGACTCCGGGGACCACGGCCGCGGAGAGCGCGGCGCAGTCGTCGAGGGTGCGGAAGGGGTGAACGCCCTCCGGAAGCCCCGGTCCGATGCCGCGCAGCGGCGGCAGCACCGGGTTCGATCCGGTCGCCAGGACCAGCCGGTCGTACGGCACCGGGGTGCCGTCCGCGCAGTGCACCAGGCGCCGCTCACGGTCGATGGACGCTGCGCGCACGCCGCGCCGCACCGGTACCTCGGGCAGTGCGATCACCTCGGGGCCGTAGCGCCCCGCGAGGACCTCCGCGAGAAGCACCCGGTTGTACGGGGCGTGCGGCTCCTCCCCGAGGACGGTGACGCGAACGCCCGCGCCCAGCTGGCGCGCGAGTCGCGCACCTGCCGTCCCGCCGCCGATCACCACGATCTCCGAAGTCATGCATGCAGCGTGCGGCGTCGGTGTTACCCGTCAGGTTCCCTTCTGTTTCCCACGGGGAACCTTGCCCTCAGCGCATCCCTGCCCGGCCTGTGAGGCCGGCGCCCGCCGGCCGTGCGGCGACAGGCCCCACGAACCTCAGGGGACGCTCAAGACTCGGCAGGTCGTTGGACTGGGCATGTATCCCGTCCGTAGGGTCGCGGTCGTGCCCGACATATCACTGACCACACTCGTCTTCCTGTGCCTCGCCGCCCTGGTGGCCGGCTGGATCGACGCGGTGGTCGGCGGCGGTGGACTGCTGCTCCTGCCCGCCCTGCTGCTCGGAATGCCGCACGCCTCCGCCGCCCACATCCTCGGCACCAACAAGGCGGTCGCCATCGTCGGTACCACGGGCGCCGCCGTCACCTACGTGCGCAAGACCCCGGTCCAGGTGAGGACCGCCGTACGGATCGGCCTGGCCGCTCTCGCCGGCTCGATGGGCGGTGCGTTCTTCGCGGCGGGGATCAGCAGCGACGTGCTGCGGCCCGTGATCATGGTGGTGCTGCTCGCTGTCGCCGCGTTCGTGATGCTGCGCCCTTCGTTCGGCACCGCGACGGACGCCGGCCGGCGGCGAGTGGGCCGGACCCGTGCCGCCATGGCGGTGGTCCTGGTCGGTGGTGGGATCGGCTTCTACGACGGTCTGTTCGGGCCGGGCACCGGCACCTTCCTGGTCCTGGCGCTCACCGCGGTGCTCCACCTCGATCTGGTGACCGCGTCCGCCACCGCCAAGATCGTCAACGTGTGCACGAACGCCGGCGCGCTGGCGATGTTCGCGTACCAGGGAACGGTGCTGTGGCAGCCGGCCGCGCTGATGGCCGTATTCAATCTGGCGGGCGGGATGATCGGCGCCCGGATGGCCCTGAGCAAGGGCAGCGAGTTCGTCCGCGGGGTTCTGCTGGTCGTCGTGTTCTCGCTGGTCGCGAAGCTGGGCTTCGACCAGTGGACGGCTTAGGGGCCGCGCGCGGGCACGGGCGTCGGTCACACCGCTGCAGCTTGCTGCCCGCCGGTGCCGGAGGGGACGCCCCACCGCGAGCGCCCAGCGCGGTGGGGCCACCCAACTCCCTTGTCCGGGCGGCGCATAGGCTGCCGCGATGACCCGGGAAAGCGTTGAACTGGTGATCTTCGACTGTGACGGCGTGCTCGTGGACAGCGAACGGATCTGCGTCAGGGTGGACGCGTTGATCATGGCGGATCTGGGGATCTCGTTCACCGAGGCCGAAATCATCGAGAATTTCGTGGGCTCCTCCACGGAGGTCTACACGGCCGCTGTGGAGGAGCGGCTCGGACGCCGCCTGGAGAAGGGCTGGCAGCTGCGGTACGAGCACCTCTACGACGCCGCCTTCGCCGCCGAACTGACCGCCGTCGACGGCATCGTGGAAGCCTTGGCCGGCCTGACCGCCGCCGTCTGCGTGGCGTCGAACGGCCACCATGACGGCATCCGGAGCAGCCTGAAGATCACCGGACTGAGCGCCCACTTCGAGGGACGCATCTTCAGTGCGGCCGATGTGGCGAGGGGCAAGCCCGCGCCCGATCTCTTCCTGTTTGCCGCCCGCTCCATGGGGGTGGAGCCGCAGCGGTGCGCGGTGGTCGAGGACAGTGCGTACGGAGTGCAGGCCGCCCGGGCCGCCGGGATGCGTGCCTTCGGCTACTGCGGAGGACTCACCCCGGCGCACCGGCTCGAGGGTCAGGGCACGGTGGTCTTCGACGACATGCGGGCACTGCCCGGGCTGCTGCGCACCCACTGACCCGGGGGCGCCGGCCGGTCCCGGTCAGGAGGCATAGCCGTTCGCCGTCTCGGCGAAGACCGTCTCGGCCCGTGCGGTGATCTCGGTCAGGACCCGCGCGGCGATCGCCTGTTCGTGTTCCGGGATGTCGCCGTAGACCCGTGCGCCCAGCTCGGCGCCGAGCGCCGCGATCCGGGCCTGGAAGGCGCGGCCCGGCTCGGTGAGGGTGACGCGGCTCGCCTCGCCCTCGGCCGGCTCGAGCAGCCCGGCACCGGTCAGCTCGGCCACGGTGGCGAGCGCCGTCGCCTCGTCGAACTTCAGGGTCGACGTCAGACGGTGCACGATCGCGTCCACGTCGGCGGTGCCGCCCTCGCTCACGGTCGCGTTCAGGGCCATGGACTGGAAGAACGTATTGCCGGTACGGGCCAGTTCGCGGTCGAGCAGGGCCCGCGTCGCGTAGTGTGCCCGGCCGACGATCTGGCTGTTGAGTGTCGGGGTGGTGGACATGGTTACTCCTCGGACGAAGTGGAAGTCGGTGTCGTGGGCGAGCCGGGTGGTGCGTCGAGGGGTGCGTCGAGCAGCAGCCTCAGCTCGCGGGTGAGCGCTTCGGTGCGCTCGGTGTGCAGTCCGCCGAGCGGGGCGAGCAGGCGGTCGAGCAGTTCGTGGGTGACCGTGATGGCCCGCCCGGCGGTCTCCCTGCCCTCAGGGGTGAGCGAGAGCTGTACCGCCCGGGTGTCGGCCGGGTCGGGCGTGCGCCGCAGAAGTCCCGCGGATTCCAGGGTGCGGGCCAGCTTGGAGACGTACAGCGGCTCGAGACCGGTGTGGTCGGCCAGCCGGCGCTGGCTGGGGCTGTGCCCGGAGCGCTGCATGCCGTACAGAGAGGCGAGCAGGGTGTACTGCGCGTGGGTCAGCCCCAGAGGTGCGAGGGCCCGGTCGACGGCGACGCGCCACTTCGTCGACAGCCGCCAGACCAGATAGCCGGGCGTAGGGCCCTTCGGTTCCATGCTCATGGCAAATACGGTACATGGATACTATATCCATGGCTACTGTTTCTGGGCGGTGCCGTTCCCGCGCACTCCGATCAGGTGCCCGTACGCCACCACGTTGCCCCGGTAGCCGGTCCCCTTCGTGAATCCGCCGCCGCAGGTGATCAGCCGCAGCTCGGCGCGTGCGCTCGGCCCGTAGACCCTCTCGTCCGGAAAGGCGTCGGCCTCGTACACCTCGATGGCGTCGATCGTGAACACCGCGGTCCGCCCGTCCCTGCGGGCCACCTCGATCCGGTGGCCCTTCTTCAGCGCGCCGAGGTTGTAGAGGACGGCCGGCCCCTTCGCGTTGTCGACATGGCCGGCCATGATCGCCGTGCCCTTGGCGCCCGGCGCCGTGCCGTCCTCGTACCAGCCGGCCAGATTGCGGTTCTCGGCGGGCGGCACCGCCAGGCTGCCGTTCCGGTTCAGCCCGAGCCGCATGACCGGGGCGTCGACGTCGATCTCCGGGATGCGCAGGCGCAGCGGTGCGGACGGCGGCAGCGGGTCGGCGGCGGCGTCCGTGTGGATCCGCGGCCCGGCCGCGAACGCCTCGGCCGCCGACGGCATCGGCGGAGTGATGCCCTGCATGCCGCTGTGCACGAGCCACAGGCCGACGCAGACGCCGACCGCTATGCACCACCCCTTGCCCTTGCGCGTCATCACCTCTCCGCCTTCCTCCGGGCTCCGGGAATCCCCGGCCTCCAGGGCCGGGCCCGGGCGCCGGGGCGGATCGGGCGCCCGGGCGCATCCGGGCGCCGGGGAAAGGCCCCGCCCCCGTCGGTCATCGGCCGGACGGGAGCGGGGGATTCGGCGGTGCGGGCGGTGGAACCGGCCCGTCAGCTGTCCTGCGCGCCGCTCGCCCGACGGCGCAGGAGCAGTGTCCCGCCGGCGGCGGACGCGGCCAGCACTGCCACGCCCGCCGCGATCTGGGTGGTGTCCGGGCCGACGCTGCCACCGACGCCCGTACTGACATGGCCGCTCGGCCTGCTGTGCTCACGCACCTCCAGGTCGCCACTGGCCTTGTTGCCGTTCTTGCAGCGCACCTTGATCTCGTAGGTGCCCGGGTCGGTGTGGTCGGGGACCGTGAACTGGCCCACCGAGACCTCCTTGTGGGTGGCGGCCCGCAGCGGGAACACGCCCGCGTCGAGCGACCGCGCGTCGCCTGTGCCTCGGTCACCCTTCCCGCGGTCGTTCTTCGCCTTGTCGTCCTTCTCGCGGTCGCTCTTCTCGCGGTCGTCCTTCGCTTGGTCGTCGTTCCCGCGGTCGTCCTTCTCGCGGTCGTCCTTCTCGCGGTCGTCCTTCTCGCGGTCGTCGTTCCCGCGGTCGTCCTTCTTCCCGTGGTCGTCCTTGCCGCACGCCGTGGTGTTCACGGTGATCGTCGTTCCGGGCTTCGCCGGTGACGGGAACACCTCCAGCGCGTCCCGGTCCCCTGCGTGTGCAGCCAAGGCGCCGATGCCTGTCCAGCCGAGAGCCAGGGCTATGACGGGGAGCAGGCGGGACGTGCTGCGCATGGAGTCCTCCGGAAAGCGGGTGGGGCGGTGGGCCGTCCTCTTCCGAGGTAAGGGCCGACCTGCCCGTCGCGCCTGCTGATGAGCCATCAGATTCACCTGGTGGATATGGCGTGTCGCACTGGACAGAAGGCGTTTTTGCAGGTCAATGCCTGGTGCGCGGCTGATCGGGTGGCATGGGACACCGGCCGAACCGAATGGGTGACGCGGGCGCCTCGCCCGTGCCGTCGGCGCCGGCCGGGCACGCTCGCCGCACCGGGGGCGGCGTCCGGCCGGGGCCTGCGTACGGTGGCGTCGTGGGCCCTGCCCGGCCCGGCATCCGCCGATCACCACGAAGGAGTCCCAGCCGTGGACCGACCGCCCGCCCCGCCGGCGCTGCTGGCCGTCCTGACCACCACCGACAGCGCGCAGAAGGCGCATGAACTGGCCCAGGGCGCGGTGGAGGCGCGGCTGGCGGCCTGCGCGCAGATCTCCGCGCCCGTCACGTCGGTCTACCACTGGCAGAACGCGATCGAGACCGCCGAGGAGTGGCAGATCCTCTTCAAGACCACCCCGGAGGGCTACGACGCGCTCGAAGCCCATCTGATCGCGGCCCACGACTACGACACGCCCGAGATCATCGCCACGCCGGTGGTACGCGGCTCCGCGGCGTACACGGCCTGGGTCCGGGCGGAGACCGCCGCGCGATGACCGCCGTGGAGCTCCCGTTCTTCGTCTACGGCACGCTGCGCCCCGGTCAGCACAACCACGACGCCGTCCTGCACGGCCGCACGGCCGCCGAGAAGCCCGCGACCCTGCCGGGCGCGCTGCTGTACGACGGGCCGGGTTATCCGTACGCCGTCGAGGACCCCGGCGGTGGCACGGTCGCCGGCGAGGTGGTGACGGCGGCGCCGGGGGAGTACCGGGAGCTGCTCGTTGTGCTCGACCACTTGGAGGAGTTCATCGAACCGGGCCACCCGCGCAATCTGTACGAGCGGGTGGCGCGCGAGGTCATCGGCGAGGACGGCACGGCGGTACGGGCCTGGGTGTATGTCGCCGCGGAGGGTGTCGCGCGCGAACTGCGGGACCGGGGCCGGACGATCGAGGGCGGCGACTGGGTGGAGAGGGCCAGGCGGTAGGACTGGGGCCCGGCCGCCGGCCGGGACGTGGGAGACCCGGCCGGGCGGTGGGACGAGAGGCCGGGCCGGGCGGTGCGGGACCCGGCCCGGCCGACCGGGGTCACGGCCACGTCCCGGACGGCGGCCGTGTACCGGCGCGCCGGCCGGACCGTGTGCGGTGCGGTCCGGCCGGCGCGTCGCGGCCCTGTGAGGTCCTGTCCGCCGGGCCCGGCGAACCTGGGAGGTCCGGTCGCCCGGCACGGCCGACCCTTGGGATCCCGGCGCGCGCGGCGCGCCGGGATCCGGTGCGCCCGGCCGCGGCGGTCCGGCCGCTCGCGAGGCCGGACCGGCGGACCGGGACGGACCGCGCCGGGCCCGGCCTGAGGTCCCCCGTACCTCAGGCCGCGGCCACCGGCGCGGTCTGCTGCGCGAGTTCCACGCGGACCGCGCACACCTTGAACTCGGGCATCCGTGAGGTCGGGTCGAGTGCCGGATTCGTCACGCTGTTGACCCGGCCCTCGCCCGGCCAGTGGAAGGGCATGAACACGGTGTCCGGCCGTATGCCGCCCGTGATGCGTGCCGGGCCCACCGCCCGGCCGCGCCGCGACACCACCGCGACGGAGTCCCCCTCACGGACCCCGAGGCGTTCGGCGAGCTGCGGATGCAGCTCCACGAACGGCCCGGGCGCGGCCGCGTTGAGCTCGTCGACCCGCCGGGTCTGCGCGCCGGACTGGTACTGGGCCACGACCCGCCCGGTCGTCAGCAGCACCGGGTACTCCGCGTCCGGCTCCTCGGCGGCGGGCCGGTGGCCGACCGGGACGAACCGGGCCAGCCCGTCCGGCGTCGCGAACCGGTCCAGGAACAGTCGCGGCGTCCCCGGATGGGCGGGCGCGCCCCCCTCGTCGGAGGGGCTGTCCGGGCACGGCCAGAACACGCCGTTCTCCTGTGTGATCCTGGGGTACGTGATGCCCGAGTAGTCCGCCGGACCGCCCGCCGACGCACGGCGCAGTTCGTCGAAGACCTCCTCCGGGTCGCAGGAGAACCCCTTCTCGTGGCCGAGCAGTCCGGCGAGCGCGCCCAGCACCTCGAGATCGCTGCGTACTCCGGGGGGCGCGTCGACGGCCTTGCGGCGCAGCAGTACCCGGCCCTCCAGGTTCGTCGTCGTACCCGTCTCCTCCGCCCACTGGGTGACCGGAAGCACCACGTCCGCCAGCGCGGCCGTCTCCGACAGCACCACGTCCGCGACGGCGAGGAAGTCCAGGGAGCGCAGCCGCTCCTCGATGTGCGCCGCACGCGGCGCGGACACGACCGGGTTCGACCCCATCAGCAGCAGCGACTTCACGTCCTGGCCCAGCGCGTCCAGCAGCTCGTACGCACTGCGTCCCGGCCCGGGCAGCGTCTGTGGCTCCACACCCCACACCGCGGCGACATGGGCGCGCGCCGCCGGGTCGTCCAGCTTGCGGTAGCCCGGCAGCTGGTCGGCCTTCTGGCCGTGCTCCCGGCCGCCCTGCCCGTTGCCCTGCCCGGTCAGACACCCGTAGCCGGACAGCGGGCGGCCCGCCCGGCCGGTGGCCAGGCACAGATTGATCCAGGCGCTGACCGTGTCCGTGCCCTTGGAGTGCTGCTCGGGCCCGCGCGCGGTGAGCACCATCCCGGTCGGCGCGTCGCAGAACATCGCCGTCGCCTCGCGCAGCTGGGGCACGCCGACGCCGGTGATCCGCTCGACCAGTTCGGGCCAGTGCGCCATCGCCGCGGCCCGCGCCTCCGGCCAGCCGCTCGTACGGGACCGGATGAACTCCTCGTCCGTGCGCCCCTGGGCCACCACCACGTGCAGCAGCCCGAGCGCCAGCGCGAGATCCGTGCCGGGCCGGGGCGCCAGATGCAGATCGGCCTGCTCGGCGGTCTTCGTGCGGCGCGGGTCGATGACGATCAGCTTGCCGCCGTTCTCCTTCAGCTCGGTCAGATAGCGCAGCGCGGGCGGCATCGTCTCGGCGAGATTGGAGCCGACGAGGATCACGCACCCGGTGCGGGCGATGTCCTCCAGCGGGAACGGCAGCCCCCGGTCGAGCCCGAAGGCCTTGTTGTGCGCGGCCGCCGCCGACGACATGCAAAAACGCCCGTTGTAGTCGATCTGCGAGGTGCCGAGCACGACCCGGGCGAACTTGCCGAGCGTGTACGCCTTCTCGTTCGTCAGACCGCCGCCGCCGAAGACTCCCACCGCGTCCGGACCGTGCTGCGCCCTCGTACGGCGCAGCCCGTCCGCGATCGCGGCCAGGGCCTCCTCCCAGGTGGCCGGCTCGAGCCGGTCTGTGGCGTGGGATCGGACGAGCGGTTCGGTCAGGCGCACCCGGGAGGAGAGCAGGGAGGGGGAGGTGCGGCCCTTGCCACACAGCGCACCCCGGTTGACGGGAAAATCGGCCCGTTCCACCACCTCGACGACCGCGCCGCCACCGGCACCGGGGGCAGGCGTGGCGCGCAGATTCATGCCGCACTGCAGGGCGCAGTACGGGCAGTGGGTCGGGGTGGTCTCGTCGCGCATGGTGCCCAGCGTGGAACGTCCGTGTTACGCGGGCGGACGCTTCGCATTACGAGCGGGGTACGCCTGCCTCCGTGCGCACCCCGCCGCCCGGTGAGGACACCTCGTGGGCCGTGGCCCCGGGTCAGCCGCGCCGGCCCAGCATTGCCAGGAGCCGGGACTGGTGGCTGTCACCCGGTGGCGGCTCGATCGGCGGCGCGAACAGCCCGGACTTCGACAGTTCGGCCGCATACGGAGTGACCTCCTCCAGGGCGAAGGCCACCAGCTCGTCCGGCAGCCGCTCCGACGCGCCGATCGCCCGTGACAGGTCCCAGGAGTGCACCACCGCGTCCGTGATCATCTGCGCGCAGTACGCGACCGCCGGAGTCTCCCCGTACGACAGCCGCACGGTCCGCTCCAGCGCCCCCTCGGCGGCGAAGGCCTTGCGTGCCGCCCGCGCGGCCTCGTCCCAGGCGGTCTTGGGGCGGCTGCCGAGAACGTCTCCGTCATAGGCGTCGCCCACCTCCGCGATCGACGCCCCGTCGCTCACCAGATCGGGCACCCACAGCTGCTCGGCGGTGAGGTGATTGACCAGATCGCGTACGGACCACTCCGTGCACGGCGTCGGATCGTCCCACTGGTCGGTGTGCACGGCGTGCACACGCTCGGTGAACAGGGTGAGCGCCTCGGAGTGCCGGGCCAGGAGCGTTGCCACGTCGTTTTCCATACGGATCACTGTTGCGCGCCGCGGACCGGGACGCGAGTCCGGCGGGGGACCGCCGGTGCCTGTCAGCGGCCGGTGGCGTCGGCCAGGGCGTCGTGCACCCCCGGCTCCTTCGCGCCGAGGAAGTGCGGGTCGGGCCGCAGCGCCGCGTCCAGCGACGCCTTGCCGGCCGCGAACATCTCCCGTACGCCGCCGTAGTACCAGGTCGCGTCGTGCGGCTCGACGACCCCGACGCCGTACGCATCGACCCCGGCCGCGTTGCACAGCGCGACGGCGCGCCGGATGTGGAAGCCCTGTGTCACCAGGACCGCGTGATCGACCCCGAAGATCTTCTTGGCCCGTACGCACGAGTCCCAGGTGTCGAACCCGGCGTAGTCGCTGACGATCAGCCTGTCCGGCACACCGCGCTCGGCGAGATAGGTGCGCATCGCGTCGGGCTCGTCGTACTCCGCCCGGCTGTTGTCGCCGGTGACCAGCACGACCTTGACCTTGCCCGTCCGGTACAGCTCGGCTGCGGTATCCAGGCGGTGGGCGAGATACGGCGTGGGCCGGCCGTTCCACAGCCCGGCCCCGAAAACGACGGCGACCTCCTGTGCGGGGACCTCGGCGGCGGTACGGACCCGGCTGTCGGCGACCGCGTGCATCCAGGTCGCGGGCGCGAGCGCGAACACGCACCCGAGCATGACCGCCTGCACGGTCCGGCGCCGGGCGCGCCGAGTACGCGGCAGCCGGGGTCTCGGCAGGCTCCTGGGCAGGCGCAGCTTCTTCAGAGGTCCCCTCATGCCAGGTCAGACGTCGTCCCGCGGTAAAAGGTTCGGTCGGCCGCACGGCTTCCTGACATGATCACCGCCATGATGGCCGAGAGGGCGCTCGTGGGGGCCCGCAACAACGCAGAGTGGTGCGACGCGATGTGCCGCGCCCACGCAGTGCCGGGCGGCTTCGGCGCCCGCGCCTGGACCAGCGCGCGCCGGACACCGCTGCTGTACCCCGACGCGGTGACGCTGACCCGGGACGCGAGGGCCGACGACGTCCTCGGCACGGTCGACACGGCGAGCGCCGGCTGCTCGGTCAAGGACAGCTTCGCGGCCCTCGATCTGACGGCGGCGGGGTTCGATGTGCTCTTCGAGGCGCAGTGGCTGCACCGCCCGGGCGATCTGCCCGCCCCCGCGGCGCCGCCGGAGACCGAGTGGAAGCAGGTGACGAGCCCCGCCGGACTCACCGAGTGGGCGGCCGCCTGGGACGGCGGACAGGGCCTGGCCGGCCTGTTCCGCCCGGAGCTCCTGTCCGACCCGGCGGTCACCTTCCTGGCCGCGCACTCCCGGTCCGGCACGCGACAGGGGCGCATCGTCGCCGGAGCCGTGGTGAACCTCGGCGCCGGGGCCGCGGGAGTCTCGAACCTGTTCGCCGTGGACGACGACCTGGACGGCGCCTGGGCCGGCTGCCTGGGCGCCGTCGCCCGGCGGTGGCCGGGCACGCCCGTCGTCGGGTACGAGCACGGGGACGACCTGGACGCCGCGATCCGTCAGGGCTGCGCCCCGGCCGGGCCGCTGCGGGTCTGGCTCGCGTCCGGGCCGGCTGCAGACCATGCCGCCGCAAGCAGCGAACCGGCCGCCGCCGACACATAGACCGCGGCCGCCAGCCATGCCGTCGCGAACGCGTCCGGGTCGCCGGGCAGCAGCCGCCCGAGGGCGTCGTGCCGTCGCTCGGCCGCTGCTGCGGCCAGCGCCCGTGCACAGTCCGCACCCGTGGTGAGGCCCACCGCCCGCAGCCGGCGCGGCAGTTCACCGTCGGCGGCCGCTGCCGTGACGGCCCGGCCGCCCGCGACCGCACGGTGGACGGCACGCCGCAGCAGATCCAGCTCGACCGGGAACGCGGGAGGCGGGGGGCACGGGGCGAAGACGGCCGACGGAGCGGGCACATCGGTGCGGTGAACCCGGCGCAGACCCAGGTCCACGCGTACGGTCCCGCCGTCGTGCCCCCTCCAGGCGGCGGCGAGCGCCCGTATGCCGTCCGGGCGGTCCGGCACGACCCGGCCGGCCAGCCGCAGCGCGAGCCCCGGGTACGAACCGAGCAGCCGGAGATTCTCCGCGTACGGCAACTCGGGCCGCTCGTCCGGGGCGAGCAGCCGCAGCGTGGGGCCACCCGTGACGGCGAAGCCGCCCTGACCGGTCATGACTCCGGAGAGGAACAGCAGATCGCCGCCCGCCGGACGGTCGTCGGCCGGCAGATGCAGCCAGTCCAGCGCGGATGCGAGCTGGTCCGCGGGTGGTTTCTGCCACAGCGCATCGAGCGGCGGTTCGTGCCAGGCCGCACCGGGCGCCCGTACGGAACGCAGACGGGCACCCCCGCCGATCCTGCCCTCCGGTGACACGGTCGGGTCGGTGAGGATCACCGCGCCGCCGTCGCCCCACTCGCGCAGCGACAGCGCACAGCCACCGGGCACCGGTGACAGGGCTGCCGCGGCGGCCCGCTCGGGACCTCCGGGGGCGATGTCCGAGAGCGTGCGCAGCCCGCCGTCGGGAGCGAGTGCGTAGCCGGTCGCGCCCACATACCCGGAGGCGGTGACCACCGGTTCGGTGAACAGGCCGTGCAGACGCAGCGGTTTGGCGGGCCGGTAGGCACGGCGGGCGGGCGTGACGGCGTCGGCCGGGCGCCGCAGAAGACCGAGCAGACCCGCGAGCTCGGCCGAGAGCTCGGACAGCCGGAAGCCGGGGTCGCCGGACCGCGCCTCGTCCAGCCGCCGGGCGATCCGCACCGCGGCAGCGGCGGGCAGCGGCAGCCCGGCGATGCGCGCCGAGTGCGCGGCGTGCAGCAGTTCCACCCGCTGTACGGCCCCGCCCCCGGCGACCCCCGCCACGAGCACGCCGGTGGCGGCGCGTCGCAGCCCGACGAGAGCGGACTGCTGCGCGGCGGTGAGGGGTTGGACGCCGCCGTCCGGCGCGTCCGGCTCCTTTGGTGCGGCGGCCGCGTCCGGCTTCTCCGGTACGGCGGCCGCGTCCGGCTCGTCCGACGTGGTGTGCGGCTCGTCCGGCGCGGTGTCCGGCTGAGGGCCTGTCCCGGCGGCCTGCTCCACGGCGGCCGGTCCGGCGGCCCCGGTTTCGGCCAGCGGCGCACTCGACAGCAGCGCGGCGCGGTGCAGGCAGGCAGGGGACAGCAGGCAGTCGCAGACGGCGTCCTCCGGGCGGGCCACGATCCCGTCCGTGACCTTCAGTGTCACGGACGTGTCCGCGTCCACCCGGACACGCACCCCGTCGTGCGTCGCCTCCACCGGCCAGCCGGAGGCCTTGGCGACGGCCGGGTCGATGCGCTTGCGCAGGCGCTGCGGGAGCAGTTCCAGCGCACCGGCCGCGACGTCGGCGGCGACCGGGGGCAGCGCGGGAGATGAGGGGCTGGTCACCGGTGCGAACCTCCTACGCGTTCGCCGACCCAGCGGGCCAGCTCCAGAGGGCTGAGGGCGGCCACCGGCATGCCCGCGGCGACGAGCCTGCCCGCCACGCCCGCCGAGTAGCGCGGGCGGCCCTGGTCGTCCAGGGAGGCGCAGCCCAGCACATGGCAGCCCGCGTCGACCAGCGCCCGCACCTCGGACAGCAGCGGGCCGACCGGGCCGCCCTCCTCGAAGTCGCTGACCAGGACGACCAGCGTGCGCGACGGCACGGTCACCAGCTCGCGCGCGTGGCGCAGGCCGCGGGCGATGTTCGTACCGCCGCCGACGCGGACCTCGAGGAGCAGGCTCAGCGGGTCGTCGACATGGTCGGTCAGGTCGAGGACCTCGGTGGAGAACGCGACGAAGTGCGTGCTCAGGACAGGGACCCCGGCCAGGACGGAGGCAGTCAGCGCCGACCAGATGGTGGAGGCCTCCATGGAACCGGACACGTCGACGACGAGCACCAGCCGCCAGTCGGCGGCGCGCCGCGAGCGCGTGCGGAAGACCGGCCGCTCCGGCAGGACCGTGACGGCCCCGGTGGCGGGGTCCCGGCTCGCGGTCGCCAGGTTGGCCCGCAGCGTGCGCGGGAGATCCAGCGGGCCGCCGGGGCGGCGGGTGGGACGCGGGCGGGCGAGCCCGGTGAGCGCGGGGCGCAGCCGGTTCGCGAGCGCTGTGGTCAACTCCCTTACCAGCCGGGCCACCAGCGGCCGGAGCCGGGCGAGCTGCTGCTCGGGCATGCCGCCGGCGTAGGACAGGACCGTGCGCAGCAGCTCCACGGAGGGCCGCGCGGCGGCGGGGTCCACCTCGAGGGCGGCGTCGAGCCGTCCGGCGTCGGCGGCGGCTGCGAGCACCTCCTCACGCACACCGGGCCCGAAGAGGGCGGTGAGCTCCTCGGCCCAGGCCCGGACATCGGGGTACGGCGCCTCGGTGCCGCCGCCCTGACCGCTGCCGCCGTACCCGTCCTCACCGCGCGAGCCCTCACCGTGCCCGCGCCCGTACAACTCGTCGAGTGCGGTGGCCACCCGCCCGGCACTGCCGGTCAACTCCCGGCCCTGCCCGAGCAGAAGCCGCCACCGCTCGCCGGCCCCGAGTCCGGCCGGGGCGGCAGGTGCCCCGCTCTCGGGGGTTCCGGGGTCGCCCGGGACACCGGACGGGGCTGTCTCCGGCCCGGTGGTCGCCGCGCCTGCGGGGGCGTCCGCCGCTGTCGCGGCACCCGACGCGGTGGTTCGGCCGGTCGTGGGTCCGGGTGGGGCGGGGGCCGCCCCGGGCGCGTTCGCGGCGGGGACGGCACCGGGACCGAGCGGTCCGACGAGGCCGTCGAGGCCGTGGCCGGACTCGGCACTGTGGCGGTGCGCTCGGTCACGCACGCCGACGGCTGCCGCACCGGGGTTGCCCGCAGGGGCGGTTCCGGGATCGCCCGGCGGGGCGGTCTCCGGCCCGGTCGCCGCCGCGACCGGCGACAACTGCCTTGCCGTGAGCGTCTCGCGGCCAGTCAGGTCCGCATCGGCCAGGAGGGCCAGGATCACCGGGTCGGTGACGGGGCCCGTGAGAGTGCCGGCCGCCGTGCCTGTGCGATCCTCCACCACTGCGAGCAGGCGGCCGCGCGCCGCCGGGGCGAGTGCTTCGAATCCAGCGCGCAGTGCCGGGAGCCGGTTCAGGAAGGCACGGTCGGGGAGGGACTCCACCCGCTCCAGCAGCGGATCCAGCGCCCGGCCCGCCTCCAGCAGCGGGCCCGCCGCGAGCAGCGTGCCGCGCAGGAACCCGGTGAGTGCGGTCCGCAGTTCCGGTGATGTGGCGCTGTCCGTTCGGGACGCCAGCCGGGTGCCGAACTCGCCCGCGTCCCGCTGCCCCAGCAGCACCCGCGCCGCGCCGGCCGCACCCCGGATCAGCGGCGTCGCCGACGCGTCCAGACGGGCCAGCGCGTCGGCGAGGCGCAGACCGCCGCCGAGGGCATCGGCCCGGCCGGCGAGCGCCACCAGTGCACGGGCGTCGTCCGGCTCGGTGGAGCCCGCGAGCCCGTCGAGCGCGCGTACACCGGCCGCCGACAGCTCCTCGTACGCCGCGTCGACCGCGGCCCGCTCCCAGGCCTCGCCGAGACCCGCCAGATGCCCGGAGCGGACGCGGTCCAACAGGGTCATCCCGGCCAGCAGTTCGGGCAGCGTGCCGGTGGCCGGGAGCAGCACGGCCGCCTCGGCCAGCAGCGAGAGGGCTAGCTCGGGAAGCGCGCAGCGCGCTGCCTCGGTCAGCCCCTCGATGACGTCGGCGGCGGTCGGGCCACCCTGCCGCTGCTGCTCGTGGCGCCGCCGTCGCAGCATCCCTGCGGCGGCCTGTTCGAGGGTCACGCCGTGCGCGCCCGCCATGTCGAGCATCGCCGTCGTGGACGGTGACCAGGCCGCCGCCCAGCGGGTCGTCAGCGCGGCGGCGTCGCCGACACCGGCGACGTGGGACTCCTCCCCGTAAGGGACATGGCAGAGCGTCAGCCGTCTCAGACAGATCTCGCGGCGCCGGTCCAGGTCACTGCGCAGGATGTCGAGCCGCAGCTCGCGTCGCCCGGGTTCGCCGGGTCCGGGCAGGCGCAGCTCGCCGAGCAGCGCCTCGACCGCGGGACCGAGTCCGGAACGCGGCGTGCCCGGTGCGAGCCGCCCGAGCCGTGTGCCGACCAGGACCCGCTCCATCGCGGCGGCCACCACCCGGCCACGCCCCAGCAACTGGCCCTGGGTGAGCACGGTCCGGGCCGCCTCCGCCAGTTCCCCCCGCCCGGCGGCGGGCAGCCCGCGCAGGGTCGCCAGGTCGCGTGCCATGCGCACCACTTCGCGGGCATCGGCGGGCCCGCTGGGATGCCCGGCGTCCCGCACGGCGGCACAGATCCGCACGGCCGTGCCGGTCAGCAGCTCGTCCAGCCGCCTGTGATCGCCGGCCGCGTGGAACACACCGTGCTGCCACTCCGGATCCCGGATCCCGGCGGGGTAGCCGGAGCGCTCGTCGAGCAGGGCGTACGAGTACGGCACCAGCGAGGTGACGACCGCAGGTCCCTCCGCCGACGGTTCCGTCTCCGCCGGGGCGGTGACGGACCCCGGCAGCAGTGCGGGTGCGTGGAACGCACCGATCACGGCAGCCGCCCGCCGGCCTGTCCAGGCCCGCAGATGACGCCGCATGTTCGCCTCGCGCCGCAGGTCGTGGGTGTCGACGGCACCCGTGTCCGAGCGCAGTGCCCAGCCGACGGCCAGTGCGGCGCGCCGCAGCGCCTCGGGTTCGGAGCCGGGTGCGGTCGCCTCCACCAGCCGGTCCCACAGATCGTCCCCGGGCCGTCCGCCGGCCCTGGCCCGCAGCGCGGCCGCGAGCGCTCCGGCGCGGGTCGGCCTCGCGGTCCGCGGACCGGTCTGCGCACCGGATCGTGCGCCCGTACCCGACCGCGGCTGCGCGCCGGCAACCGGCCCCTGACCCGGTCCGGCGTCCGGTCCGGCGTCCGGGCCCGGACCGGCAGGAGGATCCTCGGCAGGACGGGCGACCGGATCCGTCCCGGCATCCGAACCGGCATCCCACCGGGCCGCGAGCGGCAGATCGAACGGCACCACCTGCACGCCCGCCTCCCGTGCCCAGCGGATCGCCGCCATTTCCGGTGAGAACTCTGCGAACGGCAGGAACACCAGTCCGCGTCCGCCGTCTCCCCCACTGCCCGCGAGCGCGACCGGTGGCACCGTCGCCGGGTCGGCCAGATGCTCCAGCCACGGCGCGAACTCCTCGGGCAGCTCGATGAACAGCACCTCCGGCGCCGCCTCGGCCAGCAGCGCGGGCACCGCCGCCGCGAGCGCGGGGGAGTGGTGCCGTACCCCGATCAGATACGGGTCACGGCACCCGGCGAGCTCCGCCACCGCCCGCGCGGGCGACGCCGATCCTCCGTCGGACCCGGGGGTGCCGGCTCCGGTGGGCCCGGGTGATCCATCGGCTTCCGATGGCCGGCGCGATGCGGCTGCTTCGGCGTGTCCGGCCGATCCGGCCTGTTCGCCCGATCCGACCGACGCGGCGGCTCCGGGTGACCTGTCGGCTCCGGAGGCGCCGGTGGATCCGGGTGGTCCGGGTGGCCAAGGGGGTCCCGGTGCCTCGGAGGGGCCGGAGGCACCGGACCGCCCCCGCGCTCCGAGCGACCCGCGAGGCTGCTCACCTGAGCTCATCGCGCAGCTCCCACAGCGTCCGCCACAGCGGTGCCCCGCCCTCCGCCCGGCGCCGTACCGGCCCGTCCCAGTACCCGAGCAGCCGTGCATGATCGGCCGGATCGTCCTTGCGCACGGTGCCGAGCAGATGGCCGGGCAGGGTGCGCGCCACGTCCCGCCCGGCACCCAGATACGCCGCCCCGAGCCCCATCGCCGTGGCGACATGCACCGCCTCCGCCGTCGACATCACCGTCGAGGGCCGCTCCACCTCCCAGCCCTCGGCGCTGCGCCCGCTGCGCAGATCCCGGAACGCCGTCACCAGCGCCTCCAGCACGGCGTCGTCCACCGAGAACGCGGCCCCGGAGCGTGCCAGCGCCGCCGTGGCCTGACCGCGCACCAGTTCGGTCTCGGCCTCGATGTCGCCGATCGGGCCGACTTCCTCGAAGTTGAACCGGCGCTTCAGCGCCGCGGACATCTCCGACACGCCCTTGTCCCGCAAGTTGGCCGTGGCGATCAGCGTGAAGCCGGGCACCGCGTGCACGGTGCCGTCCGCGGCGTCACCACCGGCCAGTTCCGGTACGGACATCCGGCGCTCCGAGAGCAGCGAGACCAGCGCGTCCTGCACCTCGGGCAGACAGCGGGTGACCTCCTCGACCCGGGCCACCGCCCCCCGCGACATCGCGGTGAGCACGGGAGAGGGCACAAGTGCCTCCCGGCTCGGGCCCCTGGCGAGCAGCATCGCGTAGTTCCAGCCGTACCGCAGCTGGTCCTCCGTCGTACCCGCCGTGCCCTGCACGGTCAGCGTGCTCGTGCCGCAGACCGCGGCGGACAGCAGCTCCGACAGCATCGACTTGGCCGTGCCCGGCTCGCCGACCAGCAGCAGTCCACGCTCGCCCGCCAGCGTCACCACGCACCGCTCGACCAGTGCACGGTCGCCGACGAACTTGCGCGACACCACCAGCTCTTGGCCGTCCGGCGCGCGCAGCGGCTCGCCGCCCGAGCCGCACACGAACAGCACGACGGCACGCGGCGTCATCCGCCAGCCCGGCGGCCTCGGCCCCTCGTCGTACCCGGCGAGGAACTCCAGCTCGTGCGCGTACCGGTCCTCCGGCAGCTCGACCTGCCGCCTCCCGCTCACCGCGACGCCACCGCCCGGCCCGTTCCGCGTGCTCATCGTGAACCTCCCCGGCCGCCACGGCCCTTGAACTCCTCGAACCCCGGTGCGTCACCGCTCACCACCCGCTGCCACGCCGCCGCGTACAGCTGCTCCACAGGCCGGTCGGGCACCACGAAGCGGTTCCCGATCGCGGGCAGCAGCGGTGCCTTCCAGCTCTCGGCAGGCAGCCGCGGGGTCTTCTGCTCCAGCCAGCCGCCGGGCAGGAACAGCGAACGTCCCGCCCGCGCCCGCTTGGCCTCCACCACCAGGTCGGTGGCGGCCAGTTCGGCACGGGCCTTCTTCAGCCGGGCCGGCTTCCAGCCCGTCCACTCCGCCTGATTGCGGTCGGTCGGGTCGGGCAGCGCCAGCAGCATCAGATAGAGCGTGGCCGCGTCCTCCGAGAGCCCGAACCGCCCGGCCGCCTCCGTCACCAGCTTCGGCGCACTCACCTGCGGATGCTGCGGCGCACCGGCCGGCCCGTCGGCGGTGACCAGCGTCGTGAGCTCCTCGCCCAGGACCGTGCGCAGCGCCCTGAGCGCCACCGACTCGCCCGCGAGCCCGGACAGCAGTCGCAGCGCCGGATGGTCGGTGCCCCCTTCTCCGGAGACCGCTCCCGACAGGACCGCTGCGGGACGCACCCACACCGACTCCCACTCCGACCGGTACCGCATCGGCGCGAGCACGATCGCGTCCGACAGCTCCACCAGACCACTGGGACGCGGCCCGGAGCCCGCGGTCGACGGCAGCCCGTGCGCCTCGCGCAGCCGCATCGACATCGACGCGCCGTCCTTGTCCCAGTCCACTCCCACGTGGAGCAGCAGCCCCGGGTCGGCCAGCCGCTCGCGCAGCATCCGCAGCGTGACGGGCAGCACCTCGCGCAGCGGGTCGCCGTACGGGAGCCGGTAGGCGAGCCAGCGCAGCATGGACACGTACGAGGTCAACTCGGATGTGGTGAGCAGCAGCTGTGGATCCACGGGCATGGGTCCGTCGTCGCCGCACGGCTGCTCGGTCCGGCCGGTGATCACCGGCTGCGAGTGCGGGTTCAGCACGGAGTCGAGGACCGTACCCGAGCCGACCTCGCTCACCATCCGGGCGATCAGCGCGTCGGGAGCAACGCGCCGCTTCCCGCGCGCGGCGACCCAGGCTACGGTCAGCGGCGCCAGATCGAAGCCGTCCGTCCACAGCTCGCTCACGCGCTGCGGCTCGGCGGGCAGCAACTGTGCGGCGAAGGCGGTCCGTTCCGCAGGCTTCATGGAGGCCAGCACCCCGCGTCCGGCCTGTGCGTGCGCGCTCTTGGCGCCGAGCGGGGCGAGATACTCCGCAGGGAGCAGCCCGTCCCTGCCGTAGCCGTTCAGACCGGGCAGCCCGAGCAGCAGCAGCGCGCCGGTCACGGCCCCGACCCCGACCAGGGCGGCGAACTCCTGTGCCTGCTCCGGCCGGTAGGGCACCGGTCCGCGGGCCCGCACCTCGTCGACCAGCCGGCGCACGGCCTCCGCGCGCACCGGGTCGCCGGCCGCTCCCAGCACCTCCGACTCGATGAGTGTGAAGCCGTCCCAGGCGCCGAAGGCGCCCGCAGGGTCGTACTCGATGGCGTTGAAGAAGTCGTGCCGCTCGTCCGTGCGTTGGCACGCCACGATCAGCAGACGGCGCTCGCCGGCGTGCCGAACCTCACCCAGCCGCTGGGTGCCGTTGGGGACCCGTTCCGCCCGCAGCTGGACGATCCGCAGCCTGCCCCGCGGATCGGCG
This sequence comes from Streptomyces sp. NBC_00390, assembly GCF_036057275.1. Taxonomy (NCBI): domain Bacteria; kingdom Bacillati; phylum Actinomycetota; class Actinomycetes; order Kitasatosporales; family Streptomycetaceae; genus Streptomyces; species Streptomyces sp. NBC_00390. Next base: position 5,784,781 of record NZ_CP107945.1, read on the forward strand.
AGCACCGCGTCACCGTCCTCCGGCGCACCCGCACGCACGTCGAGGGCGGCGTCGAGGAACTCCAGCAGCGCGGCCCGCTCCGCCTCGTCCGTCGTCGGCGACGCCGCGCGCACCGCGGTGGCCGCAAGGCCTGCGCCGGGCAGCGTCAGCCAGCCCACGCCGGTCCCGGCCAGCGGCACTCTGCCGGCCTCGCCGTCAGGCGCCAGCACCGTGCGCAGCGCCCGCAGCTGGTCCATGACCGTGGTGGGGCTGCGCTCCCAGGAACGGACTCCGTAGAAGTGCGCGGATCCGGTGAATCCGCTGAGTGCGTCACGCAGCCGGCCGTCGTTCGCATGCCGCACCGCCTGCTTCGGCCCGGTCTCTTCGGCCACCTTCGGTGCCTTCGCCGAGCGCTCCGCGATGACGCCGATACGCCTGGCGTGCCGCGCGGCTTCCGCCACGTGACCGGCCACACCCGCGACAAGGGACGGGTGGATGACCGCCGGCAGCAACTCCCTGACGGCCGCTTGTGGTTCAGCCCCGGCCGCCACGGCCGCCAGCAGAACTTCCGCGTCCTTGTCCGTGACCGACCGCAGCGCCGCCGAGCCCTGCTCGTCACGCGGCCGCAGTGCATGCCAGTGGCTCACCGGTGGCACCAGGGACGTGCCCTCGGCGACGGCCCTGCCCCGGTCGCCTTCCTGCAGGGCGGCCAGCGCCACACCCTCGGTGTCGTACAGATGGATCACGGCGTCGAAGCCGCGCGTCTCGCGCGGATGCAGGACGGCCCCGCCCGGCAGCCGTAGCGGCGGCAGCGGAATGCCGTGCGTCAGACGATCGGTCCGGCTGTCCGGGGGCACCGGGACGGCCGGGCTGCGGGTGCCGTCCACGCTGCACGCGGTGAGCGTCCCGGCCTGCGGGTCGTGCCGCACCCACCAGCCGACCAGGCCGTCCTTGCTGCCGAACGGCGAGGACTCCAGGCCCGGCTGCACCGGCAGCAGCCGGCAGGCGTGGGCCAGAAGGACGCTCCCGCCTCCTGGGGCCGCTCCCTCACCCTCGGCCAGTGCCGAGTCGAAGAAGGCGGGCACCGAGACCCTGCCCCTGCGCGCGGACCCAGGGTCGTAGTCCCACCATTCCCTGTCGTGCAGCACCCACAAGGAGAGGCCGTCCGACGCGACCGGCCGCCGCTCGGGCGCGAACGAGGTGTCGCCCGGCTGGACCGGCCTGCCGCCGAACGTACGGCTGCCGTCGGGCAGTTGCAGAGTCGCGTGCTGGGCGGAGGTCCAGTGGTCGTGCAATTCGCCGCCGGGCCTGAACACATCGGCCGGCCGCCCCGTCCACACTGCGCGTCGGTCCGCGCCGTGCCCGTTGGCGACCAGCCACTGGCCGCCCACATGGCGCACGGTCGGGACGTCGTACGAGGACGTGGACGCCGCCGGCAGCGTGAGGTCGCGGCGTTCCAGTACGGCGTCCGGTCCCACCAGCGCCACCCGGGCGCCGACCCGGACGATCAGCGCGGGCCAGGCGTCCGCCATCCGGTAGAACGCGTCGGACAGATAGCCGTGCCGTTGCCCCGCCGCCATCGGATTGACCTTGCCGAGCCCTTCCAGCGCCTCCTCCAGCGCCGGCCAGCCCAGCTCGTCGAAGATCCCCGCGCGCAGGGTGCGTGCCAGGGCCCCGGCGGGGGAGAACGCGGCGATACGCTCCACGGCCTGAGGCGCCGCCGACAGCACCGCGTGCGAGGAGAACTTCGCCACCCGGCTCAGCAGCTTCCCGAGCCCAGGCAGGCCCAGCGGCCGGTCCAGCTCGCCGGCTCGTTCGGCGAGCCAGGACGCCAGCACCGTGCGCAGCGCCGGGTGCTCCGCGATCTGCTGGAGCCGCGCCGACCCTTCATTGGTACCCGCCACCCGCTCCACCCCGCCGCGCAGCAGGGGGCCGAACCGGGGATCGGTGCTCAGCGCCGCCAAGTCCCTGCGCCCGTCACCCTCGTCCGTCAGCCAGGGGCCGAGCTCCAGGTTCTCCGCGCCGGCCGAGGGCGGCTCGACGGGCACGCCCGATGCCAGACACGCGTCGAGCAGATCCAGGTCGACCGTGGTGCGCCAGCCGCCGCCCTTCATCAGGCGCACCGGCGTGCCCTCGGCGACCAGGCGCGCCGCCAGTCGCTCCAGCAGGGTCAGTTCGGCCGCGAGCCTTTTCATACCGCGCCAGCTGCGCTGCCGGTGCCGTGCCCACGACGACAGCCACTCGGCCGCAGCCACGGTCCCGTCCAGCAGCAGCTCGATCGCGCCGCATCTGTCCAGCACATCGAGCCACGCCGCGTCGAACTGCTCCGGATGGTCGCCGCCCGCATCAGGGAACAGCTCCAGCAGCCGCTCCCGTACCGCCCGGTCCTCGGCGGCCGCCGCGGTCAGTGCCGGCAGCGCCGCCTTCCAGAAGGCCGCGGGCGCGCGGTTCACCGCGCCGGTGTGGACGATCCGTGCGATCAGCGCACGCTCCTCGCCCGCCGCGTCGAGCCCCGCGCTCTTCGCGAGCCGCCGCAGGTCCTCGACCATGCCCGTGTACGGTGCCAGGCCGGCCGCGCACCGCTCCAGGCACACCGTACGGAACTGCGCGTACGCCTCCTCGGACGCCAGCCGGACGGCCAGCCCCTTCGCGTGGTCCCGCAGGGACTTGGCGCTGAGCGCGCCCGCCCCGGCGAACTCCAGGAACACCTCGCGCAGCCGGTCCTCGTCGACCGCCAGCGCGTGCCGCTGCTCGGCCGCCCGCGCCTTGCCGAAGAACACCGAAGCCTGCTGCTTCGCGTCCACGGCCAGGAGCAGCCGTCCGGCCTGCTCGTAGAACGTCGGAAGGAAATGCGGCACCGAACGGTCCAGCCGCGCCCCGATGTCGTCGAACCCCTCCTTGGCCAGGCCCGGTTTGGTCGCGACGAGCCGTGTGAGGCGCTCCATCTCCTTGACCACGGCCAGCGCGTGATGGCCGCGGTCAGGGTCGTGGACCAGCGCCCAGGCGGGGAACCCGAGCGACCGGCGCTTCACGCGCCCCACTGGCTCGGACCCTGCTCCCGTGAAGCCCAGGTACTCCAGGGCGAGATCCTCGGCCGGCCCGATGGCCCCGGGCACCAGCCGCACCACCGTGCGCCCCTGGAGCACCGGGTGCTCGTACGCCCGCGCCGTCAATCCGTCACCGGCGCCGTCCCCGCTGTCACCGCCGCCGTCCCCGGAATCGCCGCCGTCTGCGCCGAGCGGCAGTACCGCACCGGCCTCGAGGAGCTGCGCCGCGCCCAGCCCCGCGTCCTGCTGTCCGCCCACCGGTTCCCCCGATTCCGCCGTCGCCGATCCAGCCGCTCCCGTCGTCGTCACCGCAGCTCCCCCTCCTCGTCACCGGTCACGCGCCCGGCGTACACCAGCGCCGCCATCCGTTCGCCCTCCGACCAGGCCACCGGCCCGACCTCGCCGAGCGGCACCTGAAGCCCGTGCCGGTCCCGCCACTCCAGTGACCCCGTCAGCGACTCGGCGTCCGGATACTCGTCGCCCAGCCAGTACGCCGCCTCCAGCGGACGGCCGAACTCCACCAGCGGGCACACCGCCTCACCGCCGCGCACCCGGTAGCCGAGCGCCACCGCCCGTGCGGTCGCATGCCGCAGCTGGGCGAACTTCCCGTTCTCGTAAGCGCGCCAGTGCAGGCCGCCGGCGTCGTCCGGGCGCCGCCACACTTCCCGGAACAACTGCTCCACGCCTTGCTCGACCTCGAGCTCCAGCGCGAACTCCCGCAGGTCGTCCAGGTCTTCCAGCAGCACCGGATGCGGTATCAGCACCGTCTCGCACGCGAGCCGCTTCGAGTCGCCGTCCAGGTCGACGATCCCGGCGCCCTTCTGCGGGTCGGCGTCCCGCAGGAATCCCGCCCGCGCCATGTCCGCCGACCCGTCGGCCGCCGGCGGAGCCACCACCAGATCGCGCAGCGCCGCCTGCCACGCCGGGTCCGGCCACACCCTGGCCAGCAGCGCCACAGGCACCGGCAGCGAGCGCACCAGCCATGTGTCCACCTGCTCCCGGCACTCGCGCGCGTGCCGCTCCAGCCACTCGGCGAGCTGCCGCAGCCGCACCACCGCCGCGTCGTCCTTCAGCTTGGGCGGCACCTGCTTCAGCGTGCGCCCCGCGGCGTTGCGGCACAGCACATGCGTGCCGTCCAGCGTCACGGCGTAGCCGCCGTGCTCCGTCTCGATCCAGCCCATGGCGAGAGCGCCTCCCCGACGGTCCCCGACCGCCCACGACCCTGCTCGGAACCCCGATCGGTTCCGTTGGCGATCACAGTAGGTGAGGGGACTGACAACGCCGCCGGGAGGCAGTGAGCCTGTGGAAAAGACCCGTCACCCTCACGCAACAACCCGGCAACCTGCGCGGGTCACCATCGGTGCATGACGGAGCCGGAACACCTTCGTGACTCCCTGCCCCTCGACTCGACCGCGCAGCTGCTCACGCGCATCACCGCTCAGCTCGGCACCCAGCTGAGTCACGTCAGACTGAACGGAACCCGCCGCGTATGCCCCAGACCGACCGGCCCACCCTCGTCGCCGTCGCCCACGGCAGCCGCGACCCGCGCGCCGTGCGCACCGTCTCCGCTCTCCTCGACCGCGTCCGCGAGCTCCGCCCCGGGCTCGATGTCCGGCTCGGCCACATCGAGCTGAACGAGCCGCTGCTCGGCGACACCCTCGCCGCCCTGCCCGCCCGCGGCGTGCTCGTCCCGCTGCTGCTCAGCCGTGGCTACCACGTCAAGCACGACCTGCCGCTGGCCGCGGCGGCGCACCCCGGCGCTCAGCTGCGTGTCGCCGAGCCGCTCGGCCCGCACCCGCTGCTGGTGGAAGCGCTGTGCTCCCGGCTCGCCGAGGCGGGCTTCCGGCCCGAGGACGGCACCAGCCGCAGTGCGGGAGTGGTCCTCGCCTCCGCGGGTTCCCGCGACCCGGACTCGGCCGTCGACACCCGCCGCACGGCGGACCTGCTCAGCGAACGGCTCGGCGGCGTGCCCGTCGTCCCCGCCTATGCATCCGCCCTCACGCCCACCGTTCCCACGGCCGTGCGCGCGCTCACCGCCCGCGGCCGGCACCGCATAGCCGTCGCCTCGTACTTCGCCGCCCCCGGTCTCTTCGCCGCCCGCAGCGCCGCCGCCGCACCCTGGGTGGCCGCCGAGCCGCTCGGTGCCCACCCGGCCCTCGCCCGGCTGCTGCTGCACCGCTACGACGAGGCACTCAGCCGCTCGCAGGCGCCCCAGGGGCTCGAACTGGCCGCCGCATAGCCCGAGTGTCGGCTGCTCCGGATACCTTCGGTGCATGGATGGCACCACCGGCCCCACCGGCAGCAGCGCCTCGTCCACGCCCGGCGTGCACGGCTCCGGCGCGTACGGCACCGCTCCGTACCACCTCTCACCCTTCGGCCCCGACGCGTACGACCCCGACATCTACGACGAGGCCGCCACCGAACGCTGGGCGGCCGAGCCGGACAAGCGTCCCGGCCGCACCGCCTTCCAGCGCGACCGTGCCCGCGTCCTGCACTCATCGGCGCTGCGCCGCCTGGCCGGCAAGACCCAGGTGGTCACGCCCGGCACCCGCAGCCACGCCTGGGACGCCAGCCCGCGCACCCGGCTGACCCACTCCCTGGAGTGCGCCCAGGTCGGGAGGGAGCTGGGCGCGGCGCTGGGCTGCGACCCCGACCTCGTCGAGGCGGCCTGCCTCGCCCACGACATGGGCCACCCGCCCTTCGGGCACAACGGCGAGCAGGCGCTCAACGACTTCGCGAAGGACTGCGGCGGCTTCGAGGGCAACGCCCAGTCGCTGCGGCTGCTGACCCGCATCGAGCCCAAGCGGTTCATCCACAGCGAGAGCACCGGCGAACCGGTCAGCGTCGGCCTCAACCTCACCCGTGCCGTCCTCGACGCCGCGACCAAATACCCCTGGCCGCGTGGCGGACACCCCACCGAGCCTGGTTCGGTGAAGTTCGGGGTGTACGAGGACGACCTGCCGGTCTTCGAATGGGCGCGCACGGGGGCCCCGGCGTACCGCAAGTGCTTCGAGGCCCAGGTCATGGACTGGTCCGACGACGTCGCGTATTCGGTCCACGACTTCGAGGACGGACTGCACGCGGGCCACATCGACCCGAACTGCCTGATGTCCCGGACCGAGCGCGAGGCCGTCTGGGCCGTGGCGATCGGGCGGTACGTACCCGAGGACACCGACCCGCACGAGCTGTCCGACGCCCTGGACCGTCTGGTCGACCAGGTGTGGTGGCCGCACCACTACGACGGGTCGGCCGTTGCCCAGGCCCGCCTCAAGGACGCCACCAGCCAGATGATCGGCCGGTTCTGCCTGGCCGCCGAGGGCGCGACCCGCGAGGCGTACGGCTCCGGCCGTCTCACGCGGTACGCGGCGGAGCTGGTGGTCCCCCGCGAGACCCGCAACGAGTGCGCGGTGCTCAAGGCCGTTGCCGACCGCTATGTCATGCAGCGTGCCGAGCAGGAGACCCTGCGCGCGGACCAGCGCGTGGTGCTCGCGGAGCTGGCGCACGCGCTCACCACCCGCGCCCCGGAGGGTCTCGAGCCGCAGTTCCGCGCCTGGTACGAGGCGGCGCCTGACGACCGGGCCCGCAAGCGGGTGATCGTCGACCAGATCGCCAGCCTCACCGACGCCTCCGCCCGCACCCTCCACGCCCGCCTCACCGACCGGCGGCCGCCTGGCTGAGCACGGGAGGGTCCACCGGTTCATCCTGATATGACCCGCCCGGAAGGTAGCCCCTCTTTCGTCATCACGCTCCGTGCGGGACGCTCGCTGAAGGCTGCGCAGCGCAGAAGCAACGAGGAGGTATCACGTGGTCGACGCACATCGGACCTTCGTCATCGTCGGCGGTGGACTGGCCGGGGCCAAGGCTGCCGAGACGCTTCGTTCCGAAGGGTTCACCGGCCGAGTGATCCTCATCGGTGACGAACGCGACCATCCTTACGAGCGTCCGCCCCTGTCCAAGGGCTATCTGTCCGGCAAGGAGGAACGCGACTCCGTCTTCGTCCACGAGACCGCCTGGTACGCGCAGGCCGACGTCGAACTCCATCTCGGCCAGTCCGTCGTCGCCATCGACCGCGACGCGAAGTCGGTCCGCCTCGGTGACGGTGCCGTCGTGCGCTACGACAAGCTGCTGCTGGTCACCGGCGCCGAACCGCGCCGTCTGGACATCCCCGGCACCGACCTCGCGGGCGTCCACCATCTGCGCCGCCTCGCCCACGCCGACCGGCTGCGCCACCGGCTCACCGCACTCGGCCGGGACAACGGCCATCTGCTCATCGCCGGGGCGGGCTGGATCGGCCTGGAGGTCGCGGCCGCAGCCCGCGGCTACGGCGCCGAGGTCACTGTCGTCGAACCGCTGCCCACGCCGTTGCACCAGGTCATCGGCCCCGAGCTGGGCCAGGTCTTCACCGAGCTGCACACCGAGCACGGCGTCCGCTTCCGCTTCGGGACCCGCCTCACCGAGATCACCGGCCAGGACGGCATGGTGCTTGCCGCCCGTACCGACGACGGCGAGGAGCAGCCGGCCCATGACGTGCTGGCCGCGATCGGCGCCGCTCCGCGCGCGGCGCTCGCCGAAACCGCGGGTCTGGCGCTGGCCGACCGGGCGCACGGCGGCGGTATCGCCGTCGACGCGGGTCTGCGCACCTCCGACCCCGACATCTACGCGGCCGGCGACGTGGCCGCCGTCCACCATCCGCTGCTGGGCATCCGGCTGCGGGTCGAGCACTGGGCGAACGCGCTGAACTCCGGCCCGGCAGCCGCGCGCGCCATGCTCGGCCAGGACGTCTCCTACGACCGTGTCCCCTACTTCTTCTCCGACCAGTACGACGTGGGGCTGGAGTACTCGGGCTGGGCTCCTGCCGGCTCCTACGACCAGGTGGTGCTGCGCGGTGACGTGGGCAAGCGGGAGTTCATCGCCTTCTGGCTGAAGGACCGCCGGGTGCTCGCCGGGATGAACGTGAATGTGTGGGACGTCACCGACTCCATCCAGCAGCTCGTCCGTTCCGGTGCGCAGATGGACCCCGACGCCCTCGGCGACCCGTCGGTGCCACTGGCTTCCCTCAACGGCTGACGGGAGTGTCACCGCACCGCCGTAGACTTCACGCGTGGCAGGCAGGATCAACGATGACGACGTGAAGGCGGTGCGGGACGCCGTCCCGATCGACGCCGTCGTGTCCGAGTACCTCCAGCTGCGCAACGCCGGCGGTGGAAACCTCAAGGGCCTGTGCCCTTTCCACGACGAGAAGTCCCCCTCCTTCCAGGTCAGCCCCAGCAAGGGGCTCTTCCACTGCTTCGGCTGCCAGGAGGGCGGCGACACCATCGCCTTCGTGATGAAGATCGACCATCTCTCCTTCTCCGAGACGGTCGAGCGCCTCGCCGCGACGGCGGGCATCACCCTGCGCTACGAGGAGGGCGGGTACAACCCCACCCACCAGCGCGGCGAGCGGATCCGGCTGGTCGAGGCCCACAAGGCCGCCGCACAGTTCTATGTCGAGCAGCTCGACGGCGCCGAGGCGGAGATCGGCCGGAAGTTCCTTGCCGAGCGCGGCTTCGACCAGGGCGCCGCCCAGCACTTCGGCGTCGGCTACAGCCCGGCAGGCTGGGACCATCTGACCCGGTTCCTGCGCGGAAAGGGCTTCAGCGACAAGGAGCTGCTCCTGTCCGGCCTCTCCCAGGAGGGCCGCCGCGGACCCATCGACCGGTTCCGCGGCCGGCTGATGTGGCCGATCCGCGACATCACCGGGGAGGTCGTCGGCTTCGGCGCGCGCAAGCTGCGCGACGACGACAACGGCCCGAAGTACCTGAACACCCCCGAGACCGCGATCTACAAGAAGTCGCAGGTGCTGTACGGCATCGACCTCGCCAAGAAGGAGATCGCGAGAACGAGCACGGCCGTGGTCGTCGAGGGGTACACCGACGTCATGGCCTGCCATCTCGCGGGTGTCACCACCGCGATCGCCACCTGCGGCACGGCCTTCGGCGGCGACCACATCAAGATCCTGCGCCGTCTGCTGATGGACAACGCCACGGCCGAGGTGATCTTCACCTTCGACGGTGACGCGGCCGGCCAGAAGGCCGCCCTGCGTGCCTTCGAGGACGACCAGAAGTTCGCCGCCGAGACCTCGATCGCGATCACCCCCGGCGGCATGGACCCCTGCGAGCTGCGTCTGGCCGAGGGCGACCCCGCCGTGCAGAAGCTCGTCGAATCGCGCACCCCGCTCTTCGAGTTCGCGATCCGCCAGATGGTGGTCCGGCACAACCTGGAGACCCCCGCGGGCCGCGCCGCCGCCCTCGACGAGGCCGCACCCATCGTCGCCGGGATCAAGAACGTCGCGATCCAGCACGAGTCGGCCGTCCAGCTCGCCGGCATTCTCGGCATCCTCGACACCCAGTTCGTGGTCAAGCGGGTCTCCCAGCTCGCCCGTTGGGCCCGAGAGCGCGGCGGCCGCGGCCCCGCGGCCCCCCAGCAGCCGCGTGCGTACGACGCCCAGCACGCCCCCCAGGCCCCGGCCGGCCCCGCGCTCAATCTGCGCAGCCCCGCCCACCGCACCGAGCGCGAGCTGCTCAAGCTCGCGCTCCAGCATCCTGAGCTGGTGTCCCCGGCCTTCGATGCATACGGCGCCGACGAGTTCACCGCCCCGCCGTACGCGGCGGTCCGCCAGACCATCATGGAGGCGGGCGGCGCCGAGCAGGGCACCCAGGACACCCCCGGCTATCTGGCCCGGGTCCGCGACACGGCACCGAACGACACGGTGCGCGCCCTGGTCACCGAGCTCGCCGTGGAGGCCGTCCACTCCCGTACGGTCGACGAGACCTATGCGGGCATGCAGCTGGTCCAGGTCCGGCTGCGCGCCGTCGACCGCCGTATCCGCGACGTCCAGGGCACGCTGGCCCGCCTCGGGCAGCACGCCGACCCGGAGCATGTGTCCGCCGTGCAGAACGAGTTGTGGGTGCTCCAGCAGTACGCCCAGTCCCTGCGGAACCAGGGCGCGGACGCGCTCTGACGCGGGGCGCGCCCGCACCCGGCTCCCGCGCTCGATGCCGACGCGGGAGGGGGCACCGGCCGGGCGGCCCGCCGACACGCGTCGCGAGCCCGGCGCCCGCCGACACGCGTGGCGAGCCCGGCGCCCGCCGACACGCGTCGCGAGCCCGGCGCCCGCCGACACGCGTGGCGAGCCCGGCGCCCGCCGACACGCGTCGCGAGCCCGGCGCCCGCCGGCCGCGCCGATGTCCGGGACGTCCGGGCCTCTTCAGCGGATCGCCCGCCGGACGGCGAAGCGCCGTCCTCGGGCAGGGCGCCGCCGGATCACCGGCGCGTCAGCCGGTGAACGTGGGCGCGAGCGCGGTCAGCAGCCGCTGCACGAACGCCTGCTCGTCGTCCGCGAACTGCGGGTACTCCGCGACGAAGTGGTTCCACTCCACATAGCCGAGAGCCTCTTCGACGTCCTCGAAGAGGATCTCCTCCCGGTCGGGGTGCGGCCACTCGCCGGACAGCCGGAAGACGTCGCGCAACAGTGGGTACGGCAGCGGATGGCGCTCGGCCAGCAGTACGGCGTCGTACAGGTCCTTGCCCTGCGCGTAGCAGTCGTTGATCAGCCACATCAGCTTCCAGGCCAGCGACAGTTCGGGGGTGGCCGCCCACACGGTCGTGACGGCGGACAGCTCCACCGGTTCGGGCTGAGCGGGCAGCTTCTCGTTGAAGACGAAGTCGAGCTGCACATGCCCGCCGGGAAGGCCCGGGGCGGACCACGGCAGCACCATCCGGCGGCCCGGTACGCGTTCGTACGTCCAGATGTCCTCGACCACGGCGCCCTGCGCGGAGATCCGCACCTGAGTGCCGGATCCACGCGCCATGCGCTCCGCAGCAGCGGCGATGCCGTCCAGCAGTTCGCCGGTGCGCGCATCGTCGATGTGCCAGGCCGACGGGACGACGACGAAGTCCAGGTCGCCCGGCTCCCGGGCCGCCCCGCCGAACCACGCCGAGAGAAGCACGCTGCCGCGCAGCACCAGCGACTCGGCCCACTCGGATCCGGCGATCCCGGCGAGCACGACGTCCAGCGCCTCGCGCCGGGCCGCCCGCCAGGCCACTCCCTTGGCCGGATCGTCGAACCGGGGGTCCGCGGCCCGGTAGGCATTGGCGTACTGCTTGAGCGCCGGCTCGAAGACAGGGCGCTGCACCAGGTCGTCCCCGGTCACGGGCCTTAGCGTGCGCGGCAGGTGGCGCCTGGCGCGCGTCGCCTCGTCCAGCGGAGCCTGAGGCACCCTCTCGCTGGTCCAGCCGAATGTCTCCCACGGCCCGCTCATGCTCCCGCCCCCTTGTCGATCCACCCGTCGTCCACCGACAGATCACTGTCGTACAGCACGAACTCCCGTTCCTGGGAACGGATTTCGTACCCCGCCGCCGCGAGCTCCGCCACCATCGCATCGCACGCCCGGCCGGCCTCCTCGGCCGAACCCCCGTGGCAGCGCTGCGTCACAAAGCGCTCGTGGCGCCCGACCGCAGTCACCCGCCGGGCGTTCCACGACAGGTGCGCCCCGTGCCGTACCGCGAGCGCGGTCAGCGTCTCCCGGTCGAAGTCCTCGTCCAGTTCCAGCTTCACGTGATGCTCGAAGTACCCGTCGGACGAGCCGGCTTCGGGCGACCACGGCGTCGTCTCGATCTTCACCCGCACCGGATCGAAGCCGTCCGCCCGCAGCCGCCCCACCAGCACGTCCGCGGCCGCACGCTGCCCGGCAAGGCCGTTTGTGCCCTTCAGGGTCAGCATCGGCTGCACCGGCATCCGGCCGCGCGCCAGCACGATATGGGTCACTTTCAGTCCCGCGGCACGGGCCCACGTGTCCAGCCGCTGCGCACCGTCGTCGTCGCAGCGCACCGTCACATGGGTCTCGTACTCGTAGTTCTCGCGCACCGGCCGATCCTTCCAGACGTATGTGCGAGCGGGCATCCGAGTAACCGGCCGGTCACGCACGGGTCTCAAAAAGTCACCGCACGCCCCTCGTGGCAGAGATGTGTCGTACTCCACACTGGGGGCGGTGTCCGAGTCCTCGGAGCGCGGCCGGTCCACCCGAAGTGGGCCTGACATCCCCGCGGATCCGCTCATCCTGAACGGGACGGAAAACGGCCAGGCGGCCGCTGCCGTCCCGCTGCCGCACGCCCCCGAACCGGCAGCGATCATTCTGGAGGTCGCCCCCGTGCAGACCCTGACCGAGACCGTACCCGCCACGACCGCCACCGCTTCGGCCTCCGGCACGGCCGAGCAGGTCCCTGCGCAGAGCCGGGCCGCAGCGCACCCCGAAGCGGTGCCCGACGCCGCGGCACCGGCTGCGGAGGCGGAGCCGGGGGATGAGCCCGAGCTGCAGGAGACGCCCGAGCCGCGGGCCGTCGCCCGGTTGGACGGCGGCGGTCCCTCCTCCGACCTCTTCCGCCAGTACCTGCGGGAGATCGGCCGCATTCCGCTGCTCACCGCGGTCGAGGAGGTGGAGCTGGCGCGCCGGGTCGAGGCGGGTCTCTTCGCCGAGGAGCGGCTCGGCAACACCCCCGACCCGGACTCCCAACTCGCCGTCGACCTCGATAAGTTGGTGGTCATGGGCCGGATGGCCAAGCGCCGGCTGATCGAGGCCAACCTCCGGCTCGTCGTCTCGGTGGCCAAACGCTACGTGGGCCGCGGGCTGACGATGCTCGACCTGGTCCAGGAGGGAAACCTCGGTCTGATCAGGGCGGTCGAGAAATTCGACTACGCCCGCGGCTACAAGTTCTCGACGTACGCGACCTGGTGGATCCGCCAGGCCATGTCGCGTGCGCTCGCCGACCAGGCGCGCACCATCCGCGTCCCGGTCCATGTGGTCGAGCTGATCAACAGGGTGGTGCGGGTGCAGCGCCGCATGCTCCAGGAGCGCGGCTACGAACCCACCCCCGAGGAGGTCGCCGCCCACCTCGAACTGCAGCCCGAGAGGGTCAGCGAGGTGCTGCGGCTCGCCCAGGAGCCTGTGTCGCTGCACGCGCCCGTGGGGGAGGAGGACGACGTCGCCCTCGGCGACCTCATCGAGGACGGAGACGCCGCGTCCCCCGTCGAGTCGGCCGCCTTCCTCCTGCTGCGCGAACACCTGGAGGCGGTGCTGTCCACGCTCGGCGAGCGGGAACGCAAGGTCGTGCAGCTCCGCTACGGGCTGGTCGACGGCCGGCCGCGCACGCTCGAGGAGATCGGCAGGCTCTTCGGCGTGACCCGCGAACGGATCCGCCAGATCGAGTCCAAGACCCTCAACAAGCTGCGCGACCACGCCTTCGCCGACCAGCTGCGCGGCTACCTCGACTGAGCGCCGGCGCTCAGCCCTCGTCCTCGGGCGACCCCTGCCGCTTGGCGCGCGCGTCGATTCCGGCACCGACACCGACGCCGAGAGCGAGCCCGAGCGCGATGCCCAGGCCCAGGTTGTCGGTGAGCTGCCCGAGCGAGATCCCCAGCGCCACGCCCAGCGGCAGCCACAGCGCGATGCCGTAGCCGGGCCTGCTCCTGTCCGTCATGTGTTCCCCCTTGTGCGGTGTGGCCATACGCACGGATGTGGTCATGGTCCGTGAAGGCACCATTCTCCTCACCGAGATCACGGCCGTACGAGGGGGGCCGGGCGCGAGCGGTCAGTGCCGGGCGGCGATCTGGATCAGGTTGCCGCATGTGTCGTCGAGGACCGCCAGCGTCACCCCGCCCATCTCCAGCGGCTCCTGGGTGAAGCGCACCCCGAGCGCGCTCAGACGCTCGTACTCCGCCCGGGCGTCGTCGACCGCGAACGACGTGGCCGGGATGCCGTCCTCGACCAGGGCCTTCTTGTAGGGGCCGACGGCCGGGTGGCCGTCCGGCTCCAGCAGCAGCTCGGTGCCGTCGGTGTCCTCCGGCGAGACGACGGTCAGCCAGCGATGCTCGCCGCCGAGCGGGACATCGTGCTTCTTCACGAAGCCGAGCACATCCGTGTAGAAGGCCAGGGCCTTGTCCTGGTCGTCGACGAAGACGCTCGTGATGTTGATCCTCATTGCGCCCTTCCTCTCATGTCCTGGGAGGCCACCGCTCCGCGATGCTCTGCAGCGGGGCGGTGTCGAGGTGGTGGAACTTGAACTTGCCGTCGCGTCTGCTGGTCACGAGTCCGGCCGCCTCCAGCACATCGAGGTGCTGGGACACGGCCTGACGGGACAGGCCGAGCCCGTGCTTCATCGTCAGCCGGGTGCACAGCTCGAACAGCGTCTGGCCGTCGCGGTCGTGCAGCTCGTCGAGGATCGCTCTCCTCGCAGGCGCGGCGAGGGCGTGGAAGATGTCACCCACGCCTCCCGTTATAGGCAAGTGGCCACTTGCTTGTCAAGTGGCCACTTGCCTGTCGCGGCCGCTCCGCCGCCCGGCGGTCAGTCCACCTCCACCACGGCCTGCGCGAACTGCGCCGCGTACAGCCGCGCGTACGCACCCTCGGCCGTCAGCAGCTCCTCGTGCGTGCCCTGCTCGACGATCGACCCGTTCTCCATCACCAGGATCACGTCCGCGTCCCGGACGGTGGAGAGCCGGTGCGCGATCACGAAGCTGGTCCGGCCGTGCGCCAGGCGCGCCATCGCCTTCTGGATCAGCACCTCGGTACGGGTGTCCACCGAGCTCGTGGCCTCGTCCAGCACCAGGATCACCGGATCGGACAGGAACGCGCGCGCAATGGTGATCAGCTGCTTCTCGCCCGCGCTCACGCCCGAGCCCTCGTCGTCGATCACCGTGTCGTACCCGTCCGGAAGGGTCCGGATGAAGCGGTCGGCGTGCGCGGCGCGCGCCGCCTCCTCGATCTCCTCGCGTGTCACCGTCCGGGACGTGCCGTAGGCGATGTTGTCGGCGATGGTCCCGCCGAACAGCCAGGTGTCCTGCAGCACCATCCCGATGCCGGAACGCAGCTCGTCCCGCGACATCGTGGCGACATCCACACCGTCGAGGGTGATCCGGCCGCCGGTCACCTCGTAGAACCGCATCAGCAGGTTGACCAGAGTGGTCTTGCCCGCGCCGGTCGGCCCGACGATCGCCACCGTGTGACCGGGATCGACGGACAGGGACAGATCCTCGATGAGGGGCCTGTCGGGCGTGTAGCGGAACGACACCTTCTCCAGCGACACCGCACCGCGCAGCTCCTCGGGCCGCGCGCCCACTACCGGATCGGGAGCCTGCTCCTCCGCGTCCAGCAGCTCGAATATCCGCTCGGCGGACGCGACGCCCGACTGCACCAGGTTCGCCATCGACGCCACCTGGGTCAGCGGCATCGAGAACTGCCGCGAGTACTGGATGAACGCCTGCACATCACCGATCGACAGCGCGCCCGAGGCCACCCGCAGTCCGCCCACGACGGCCACCAGCACATAGTTGAGGTTGGAGACGAAGAACATCAGCGGCTGCATGACCCCGCTGTTGAACTGGGCCTTGAAACCGGCCTGGTACAGCGCGTCGTTCTGCTCGGCGAAGTCCTTCGCGGACTCCTCCTGCCGTCCGAAGACCTTCACCAGCGCATGACCGGTGTACATCTCCTCGATATGGGCGTTGAGTCTGCCGGTGGACTTCCACTGCTGCACGAAGTGCGGCTGAGAGCGCTTGCCGACCTTGGTCGCCACAAGCACCGACACCGGCACGGTCACCAGGGCGACCAGCGCCAGCAGCGGCGAGATCCAGAACATCATCGCCAGCACGCCCACGATGGTGAGCAGCGAGTTGATCAGCTGCCCCATCGTCTGCTGGAGCGTTTGCGAGATGTTGTCGATGTCGTTGGTGGCCCGGCTCAGCACCTCGCCGCGCTTGGCCCGGTCGAAGTACGACAGCGGCAGCCGCGACAGCTTCGCCTGCACGTCCTCGCGCATCCGGTACACGGTCCGGTTGATCACCCGGATCGACAGCCGGGTCGACACCAGCATCAGCAGCCCGGCCGCCACGTAGATCACGAGTGCCACCAGCAGCACATCACCCACGGCCCCGAAGTCGATGCCGTCGCCGGGCGTGAAGTCCACCCCGGTGAGCATGTCGGCGAGGCCGCCCTCGCCCCGTTCGCGCAGGCCCTCGATCGCCTGCTCCTTGCTGGTCCCCTCCTTCATCTCCCGGCCGACGACCCCGGCGAAGACCAGGTCGGTCGCCTGTCCCAGGATCATCGGACCGACCACCGAGAACGCGACACTCAGCACGCCGGCCGCGAGCATCACCCACAGCGTCGCCCGCTCCGGAGCGAGTTGCCGCAGCAGCCGCTTGACCGAGCCCCTGAAGTCCATCGACCGCTCGGCGGGCGAGCCGCCGGCCATCATCCGTGCAGCAGGTCCCCCGCTCATGCGGCCTCAGCCTCCGTCAACTGCGAGAGGACGATCTCCCGGTACGTCTCATTGCCCTGCATCAGCTCGTGATGGTTTCCGGTGCCCACGACCTGCCCCTCGTCCAGGACCACGATCCGGTCCGCGTCACGGATCGTCGACACCCGCTGGGCGACGATCACCACCGTTGCCCGGGACGTCTCGCGGGACAGCGCACCGCGCAGCGCCGCGTCGGTCGCGTAGTCCAGCGCCGAGAAGGAGTCGTCGAAGAGATAGATCTCCGGCTGCTGCACCAGCGTGCGCGCGATGGCGAGCCGCTGACGCTGCCCGCCGGAGACATTGGTGCCGCCCTGCGCGATCGGCGCGTTCAGCCCGCCCTCGAGTTCCCGTACGAAGTCGGCGGCCTGCGCGACCTCGAGCGCCTGCCACAGCTCGTCGTCGCTCGCTCCGGGGTTCCCGTACCGCAGATTCGTGGCCACGGTCCCCGAGAACAGATACGGCTTCTGCGGCACGAGCCCCACCGTCCGCGCCATCAGCGCCGGATCCAGCTCCCGTACGTCCACGCCGTCGACGAGCACTTCGCCGCCCGTCACATCGAACAGCCGCGGCACCAGGCCCAGCAGGGTCGACTTGCCGCTTCCGGTCGACCCGATGATCGCGGTCGTCTCACCCGGCCGCGCCACCAGATCGACACCCCGCAGTACCGACTCCTCGGCACCCGGATAGCGGAAGTCGACGCCGCGCACCTCGAGATGACCGCTGCGGCGCAGCTCCCGCACGGGCGCGCTCGGCGGCACCACGCTCGAATCGGTGCCCAGCACCTCCTGGATCCGCTCGGCACACACCTCGGCGCGCGGCACCATCATGAACATGAACGTGGCCATCATCACGGCCATCACGATCTGCATCAGATACGCAAGGAAAGCGGTCAGCGCGCCGATCTGGATCGCACCGCTGTCGACCCGGTGCGCACCGAACCAGACGACGGCGATCGACGACACGTTCACCACCGTCATCACGGTCGGGAACATCAGCGCCATCAGCCGGCCGGTCGACAGCGACACTTCGGTCAGCTCGCCGTTGGCCCCGCGGAAGCGCTCCTTCTCGTACGTGTCGCGTACGAAGGCGCGGATCACCCGATTGCCGGTGATCTGCTCACGCAGCACCCGGTTCACCGTGTCCAGGCGCTCCTGCATGGCCCGGAACAACGGCCGCATCCGCTTCACGATCAGCGCCACCGCGATACCGAGCACCGGCACGACCGCCAGCAGCACCGCGGACAGCGGCACGTCCTGGCCGAGCGCCATGACGATGCCGCCGACGCACATGATGGGCGCCGAGACCATCAGGGTGAACGCCAGCAGCACCAGCATCTGGACCTGTTGGACGTCATTGGTCGTCCGGGTGATCAGTGAAGGGGCACCGAAGTGCCCCACCTCGCGCGCGGAGAAGCTCTGCACCCGGTCGAAGACGGCGGCCCGGACGTCCCGCCCGAGCGCGGACGCGGTGCGGGCGCTGTAGAAGACGGCCCCGATGTTGCAGACCACCTGGACCACGCTGACGCCGATCATGACGGCGCCCAGGGCCAGGATGTAGCCCGTGTCCCCCTTCACGACACCGTTGTCGATGATGTCGGCGTTGAGGGTCGGCAGATAGAGGGTGGCACTGGTCTGCAGCAGCTGCAGCGCCACAAGGAAGGCGATGGGTTTCTTGTACGGACCGAGGAAGGTCCGCAGCAGTTGTATCAGCACGCGCTGTCTCTCGGGCTCGGCAAGATCGGGGGGTCACCCCATCTTCCGGCACCGGGCAGGGGAAACCTCAAGGGAATTCCTCCAAAGCCCGGTCAAGAACAGCTGAAGGAACCGCCGTCGGCGGCCTAGCCACCGAAGCTGAACGCCCCCGGGTGGATCTGGTCCCGGGTCGCCCCGTACTGCTGGCGCACGGCCCGGCCCACCGCGAGCTCGTCGCCCGGCTCGAAGACCTGCACCGCGGCCCCCTGCCAGGCCGGCGGTGACTGCGGCGACAGCGTCCCCTGCGCGACCCCCAGCGCCCACGCGGCCTGGCGCGCCGCACCGAGGGCCGCATAGTCGGCGGGCTGCGGCACGACGACCTGCGCCGCGAAGATCGCCGGCGCGGCGGCCTGCACGGCGGGCAGCTCGGCGGCCGCACCCAGCAGGAACACCCGGCGCACCTCGACGCCCCGGCTGCGCAGCACGTCCATCGCGTCCGCGAGCGAGCACAGCATGCCCTCGAACGATGCCCGCGCCAGATGCTCCGCCTTCATCGACTCGCGCCGCAGCCCGCTCAGCGTGCCCGCCGTGTGGGGCAGCTGCGGAGTGCGCTCGCCCTCCAGATACGGCAGCAGCACCAGGCCGGACGAGCCCGGCGTCGACTTCATGGCGAGATCCGAGAGCTCCGCGAGGTCCCCCAGGCCGAGCAGCTCGGCGGTGCCGCGCAGAGCCCGTACGGCATTGAGCGTGTGCACCACGGGAAGATGCATCCCGGTCGCGTCGGCGAACGAGGTGATCATCCCGCTGGGGTCGGCCAGCGCCTCGTGGTGCACGGCCATCACCGAACCCGACGCGCCCAGGGACACCACCGCGTCGCCGACGCCGAGCCCGAGCCCGAACGCCGCCGCCATCGTCTCGCCGGTCCCCGCGGAGATCAGCAGCCCCTCGGGCGTGGTGCCCGCGGCCTCGGCCGGACCGAGCACGTCCGGCAGCGCACACGGGTGCCCGAGCGCGAGCTCCACCAGATCGGGACGGTAGGACCCGGTGCCCGCGGACCAGTAGCCGGTCCCCGAGGCGGCGCCGCGGTCGGTGGTCCGCCGGGCGGGCCGGCCCAGCAGCTGCCACACCAGCCAGTCGTGCGGCTGCATCAGCGCAGCGATCCGCTGCGCGGCCTCGGGCTCGGAGCGTGCCAGCCAGCGCAGTTTCGCCACCGGCTGGGCGGCCTGCGGCACGCAGCCGACAGCCTCGGCCCAGGCCTGCCGCCCGCCGAGGCCGTCGATGAGATCGGCTGCCGCGACCTGGGCGCGCTTGTCGTTGCCCAGCAGGGCGGGACGGACCGGCCCGCCCTGTGCATCCAGGGGAACCAGACCGTTCTGCTGCGCGGAGACGCCGATGGCCTGCACGCCCTCGAGCAGCCCGCCTCCCGCGGCCTCGCCGAGGGAGAGGAGCCACACCTGCGGATCGACCTCGGTGGCCTTGGCCTCGACGGGGTGCGGAGCGTACCCCTGGCGCAGCACGGCGCCCGTGTCTGCGTCACAGACGACGATGCGTGTGAACTCGGACGAGCTGTCCAGCCCTGCGACTATCCCCATGTCCAGAATTCTGCCGCACTTCGCCGACGGTCACGTCATGTGTTGGTGGTACCCCAGTCGTCGTCGAGACTGCCGTTCTTGTCGCGCAGTGCCCTCACCCGCTCGGCCACCGAGACGGGCACATGGTCACCGACCTTGTCGCTGACCTTGTGGAACGCCTTGCCGGCCGCATGGCGGCTGTTGTGCGCCGCGGACTCGGCGGCGTTGCGCACCGCGGGGTTCTGGGCGAACTGCCGCGCGGACTTCTTGAGCTGTTCGTACTTCTCGCGCCCGGCCCGCGCGCCGAGCACGAAGCCGAGGGCCAGTCCGGCGACGAACGTGAGCTTGTACCGCATGGCTGCGACCCTTCCGTTGCGTCGGTGCTGCTCGCCTACCCGGCTGGGCCCGTGATCACCCCGGGACATACCGATTGGCGGAGCACCCCCCTGCTTGCGCTAATGTATGTGTCGCAGCGAGCGCACGCCCCCTGGGACGCCCCGGGTAGGTACGTTCGGTGCAAACGCAGCAATCCCCTGTAGCTCAATTGGCAGAGCAGCCGGCTGTTAACCGGCAGGTTACTGGTTCGAGTCCAGTCGGGGGAGCGCGATCCCCTGTAGCTCAATTGGCAGAGCATTCGGCTGTTAACCGGAGGGTTGCTGGTTCGAGTCCAGCCGGGGGAGCAGCTGAGAAAGAGGACCCCTCGAGGGTCCTTTTTCGCGTCTTCCGCACGGCATCCGGGGCGGCGACCAGCGCAGTCTTCATGGTCACGGGTTGCCGACCATCCGAAGCGAGAGATCGTATGACCGGCTATGCTGCGGCAGACGGCGCGCACAAATGTGCGCGACGCGCCGTTAGGGGCGGTAGCTCAGCCGGTTAGAGCAGCGGACTCATAATCCGTCGGCCGTGGGTTCGAGTCCCACCCGCCCCACCGCAGGCCTGTGGTTACGGATCGATCCGACCGGCACCTTTGCCGGTCGGGCGAGTCGTGAAGTTGATCGTGACGGCCCATTCCTACGGCCGTCCTCCTAGTGTGAGGACAATGTGAGGACAGAGGCGTAGCGACACGCGCTCGTCACGCTGTCTCACGGCCGGGCCCGCAACGAGTCAACCCGTATGCAACGAGCCCCTCCGTTCGGGGGCCGCGGACGGTTGCTTGTGCCGCAGCGATCTCGCCCCGGGGCGGCCTCGGCTCGAGCGCGACCGGACCGCAACACCCTTGGCCTTGCTCGGCATGGCCCCTCCGGCGCTCGCCATGTCCCGTGCCGCTCTGCTGCGTGCCGCCGGTGACACCAGGACCGTCGTGATCGCCCTCCGTGGCCGGCGGCCATGTCCTCCTCATCCCGCTCTGCCGGCTCCTCGGCGTCCGCGCCGGGCTCGAACCTCCGGGCCTCTGTCCGGCGTGGACGGCGTTCGCTGTTGTCTACGCCGCGCTGCTGCGGGGTCCCTGCGAACGCCGGTTCTACGACCGCACCGCGGAGGCTCCGACGGTGTCCGCCGGTTCGGCTGACGCTTGGTCACAGTGGTGCAGGCTTCCAAGGCTTGTGCCTGGACACTGATGATCAGAGTGGCAGCAGGCCTCGCGCCACAGGCGGGGTGTCGCCCGGACATCGCCGGGGCGCGGCTGGACCGCCCGGCGGCGACGCCGGAACGGAAGCGCCATGGGAGACCGCTGTCGGGCGCCGCAGGTTGTCGGACCCATCGAGCCCAGGACGGCGTCAGCGGTTCGTCCTCCGCGCGGCCGGGGTGAGCCCGTCCGGCAGGCACAGTCCGGGTGACGGCTGCGACATCGGGTCGCTGCGGTCCCAAATCACCGAGATGCCGGCGCCGTTGCGGACGGCTCCGTACTCGACGTCTCGGTCGGCGCCCGGAGTCGGCTCAACCTTGCCACGACCGAGTGGCGGGCGCGGACCTGCGCCGACCGGCACCAGGCTGTACGGACCAAATGGTTCGGCCGACGCGACAGCACGGGGTGGCAGCGCCGTCCCGGGCTGTCTCCCGACGCCCTTTGCTCACTCGCGTGCGTCGAGAGCATCGGCGAGGTGCGGGTCGATGTTTCTGAGCGCCGCCACGGCGAACTGGGTCGTGAACTCGGCGGCCGATGCCGGACCCAGTGAGTCGGCGACCAGCGTGTACCGCGCGCCCTCGACGACCAGGCCGACGACGAAGGAGGCGCAGAGCTCCGCACTCGTCCCCCAGGTACCACGGCCGTGGCGCTCGGTGAAGTACCGGATCCGGCGCGTGATCTCCCGGTCGGCGGCCGACATGAGCCGTTGCCTGGCCTCGGCCGCCGACCCTGTCGCGTGCGCGCCGAAGAGCAGGCGGAATCTCGCCGGATGGACGTCCGCGTAATCGAAGAACGAGGCCACGCCCGCGCGCACCTGCTGTTCGAGCGGGAGATCGGCCGCTGCCGCGTAGGCCTCGAAGAGCGCGCTCGCCAACGTGTCGGCTGCGAGGTCGGCGCATTTGCCGAACAGGTCCTCCTTGCTGCCGAAGTGCGCGTACAGCGTGGGTTTGGTCGATCTCGCACGTGCGGCGACGACGTCCATGGTCGCCGCGTGGAATCCGGACTCACCGAAGACCGCGGAGGCCGCGTCCAGCATCTCTTCGTCGGTCGGGCGTGCCGCAGACGGGCGGCGACGGCCCGCTGGACGCTGTGGCGCGGGGCCGGCCTTGGGCGGGTGATCAGCCATGTCCATCACTTTACTTCCGGGTAAACCAGGATTACGATTTTACTCCGTAGTAAATGCGGTTGTATCGACTCCCTGACTGGAGAAACCGGCCAGGGCCTTGTGGAGGCTTTCATGCACCACACTCACCTCATACGGCCCGCCGCGACCGCCGCAACGCGCCCCGTCCCTGTCTCGCCCCTGGGCTTCGCCCCCCACCGGGAGCTGACCGTCGCCGGCCCCTGGCGACTTCCGCGGGCTCCGGACGCCTGTGGTCAGGCCCGCAGAGCGGTGTGCAGCACCCTGGCCGACTGGGGCCTGGACCATCTTGCGGACACGGCCGAACTCCTGGTCAGCGAACTGGTCGGCAATGCGCTGCTTCACGCGTACGGTTCCGTCCGCCTCACCGTGGTACGCCGCGAGGTCATCTGTTGCCAAGTCCGCGACGGCAGCCGGGAGCTGCCGCAGCTCCGTTCGGCGCGGACCACCGACGAATTCGGCCGCGGCCTGCATTTGGTCGATCTGATGGCGAGCAAATGGGGCGCCGACCCCACACCCTGGGGCAAGGAGGTCTGGTTCGAACTTCCGGTGGCGCCGGATTCCTCCGGTGGAGGGCGGCACTGAGCGAGGAGCCCTCGCGCGGACCGAGTCGCTTGGTCACATCACCGATTTCCCGTAGGGGAACGTCACCGCTCGATTCCGACCAGGAGGTCCCCAAGAACACGACCGTCCTCTCGGTCGCTTCGGCGAGTACCGTGATGAGCAAGGCCGTTGCTCGTGCCGTGCCGCCGCGTCGTTCCTGACCGCGACGTACACCGTCACCCAGGCCGACCTGAGCACCGGCACGGTGACGAACACGGCCCGCGCGACGGGCACTCCGCCCACCGGACCCGCGGTGACCTCGGCGCCCTCGAGCACGAAGGTGAACACATCGCACGGCGCGGGGGCCGCATCCTTGGATGCGGCCCCCGCGCCGTCGTCGAGGTCTGTGGAGAGGGTCAGCCCTGCTGTTCGCTGATGTTGACCAGCCATGTGATGCCGAACCGGTCGGTGCACATCCCGAACACGTCTCCCCACATCTGCTTCTCCATCGGCACCGTGACCGTGCCGCCCGAGCCGGACAGCTTCTCCCAGTAGCCGCGCAGTTCGGCTGCGTCGTCCCCGCTCAGGCTCACGGCGATGTTGTTGCCGGGCTTGTGCTCCATGCCGGGTGGTGTGTCGGCGCCCATGAGGGTGAAGCCCTTGTCCGTCTCGAGCATGCTGTGCATGACCTTGTCGGCGGCGTCACCGGCCTCCTCCGCCTGGAATTCGCCGAAGGTGCTCACCGTCAGGGTGCCGCCGAAGACTTCCTTGTAGAGCTCCATGGCTTCGCGTGCGTTGCCGTCGAAGCTGATGTACGGGTTGAGCCGAGAAGACACGAGATGATCCTTTCGCGAGGCAGGTCCCTCTTGGCAGGTTAGGCGGTGCGGTACCTGTGCGGCGGGTGACTCCCCGGCGCTCAAGGCGCCGTCCGCCGCCGACGGCGGGCCGGGCTCCGCGGGTGATTTCCACGATCGAGGTCAAGGGCCCCCGCGGCAATGCTTCGTCATTGTTGTACTTACTCAAGTTCCAGAAGTCGGCCGCTGTGCCCGGAAGTGGACTTGACGCGCCGGAATGTGAATGGCGGGCGCCCGGAACTCTTGTTGTCGGGAGGCGAGTTGTGTAAGGGTGAGCTTCCTCACGTCCGAACAAGACTATTTTGATCAACCGTTCGAATTTTCTCCGAAGGCGACCCGACTCCAAAAGAGGGGGCATCGCCCGCGTAGGTATGTACCAACAGGTGCGCGCCTTTCGACCGGCGTCCGCGGCCCCTCGGCCGAGGCTGCCACCCTTGCAACCCCCCACCGCAATGCCATGGATGGAACGACGTCTATGCAGCACGCCCGTACGCCCGGAATCGCACCTTTGGCGCAGTCAAGCCCTGCTCCCGGGATCTCAGACGAAGAGCTCTCCGTCGCGCTGGGGGCCGGCGAAGGCGCCAAGGAGGCCTATCCTGCGGCCACTTTGCTGGCGCGGCACTGGCAACCGGTGTTCGATTACGCATCGATCTGTGCCCCTTCTTCGAATATTGCTTCGATGTTCACCACGGTGGCTTTCGCCCAGCTGATGGAGAATCTCGCGCACACCGGCGCACCGGCCGGTGCGCTGCGGCCGCATCTCCTGGTGGCCACCCGTCATATCGCCAAGGCGTGGGCCAGTGACGAGCGTGTGGCCGCCATGCTGCCCGGACTTCTCATTCCCGAGCTGCCTTCCGAGAATAGGCAGCTCGTCTCCCGCGCTTTCCACGCAATGCCGCTGACCGCCCAGGTGCTGCTGTGGCATGCCGAGGTCGAGGCCGAGGGCATATCCATACCTGCCGGTTTGCTCGGCATCGACCCGCGTCTGGCGAGCGACCAGCTCGAGCATGCGCGCGAACAGTTCCGGCAGGGTTGTCTGCGCGCCCACCGGGAGCTCGCCACCGACCAGCGGTGCCGCCACTTCAACCGGCTGCTCGACGTGTCCCTGCGCCGCGGCGGCGCGCTGATTCCCGATATTCAGCAGCATCTGGCGAACTGCCGGCACTGCCGGTACGCGGCCGATCAGCTCAGGCAGTCCGGAGGCCGGCTCGGTCAGCTGCTCGCCGAGGCGCTCCTCGGCCGGGCCGCCCAGCCGTACCTGGAATCGCGCCCCGGCCGGCGCGGCACACAGGCCCGGGCCAGAGCAGAGGCTCGGCGGCCGGGCCGGCACTCCCGTGGCGGACGGGCCCGCGCGATGCCCCGTCTCGCCGTCCTGGGCAAGCACGTTCCGCTGCCCTTCTCGCCCCGGATGCTGGTGGCCGGAACAGCTCTCGCCGTGGTCGGGCTGCTCGTGCTCAGCCTGGTGGCCAGTGCATGGTCCGACGACGACGATCAGGCCGGCCCGGTCGTGCCCAGCGGAGCGGTCACCGGCCCTTCCCCCACCGCCCCCGCACCCGGCACCGGAACCGGCACGGCCCAGCCGTCCGGCACCGCGCCCCAGCCTTCGACGACCTCCGCCGCCCACCCGGGCGGCCCGCTCACCACACGGCTGCGCAATGCCGAGTCCAACCTCTGCCTCGACATCCCCACCGTCACACCGGAACCCGGCACGGACGTCGCGATGGCGGTCTGCTCGTCGGCCCCCGCCCAGCAGTGGGTGTACGAGAGCGACGGCCGCCTGCGCAGTGCCCTGGCCCCCGAGTTGTGCCTGGACTCCCATGGGCTCGATGGCATCGTTGTCCTCGACACCTGTACGACGACGGCCGCGCCCGATGCCGTGGACGTCCGCTACGACCTGACGATCCAGGGCCAGATGATCCCGCGGTGGAACGACAGACTGGCCGTGATGCCCGCCGCCCCCGAGCCGGACAGCCCGGTGGTCGTCAAGGTGCGGGACGACTCCATCAGCCAGATCTGGGCCACCGACACCATGGGCGCGGGGACCGCGCGGCAGTCGGGCACCGCCACCGCCTCCCCGTACGCCGCCGAGGTCGGCGGTCCGGCGAAGGGTGAGCACTGCGCCGGCGGGACTTGCCCGCGGCAGCCCACGCCGGCGGAAGACGACGCGGCGCCGTCACAGGACGACGGCGCACGCAAAGAGGCGAGGGACAAGAAGGCGGAGAAGGAGTCGGGCCAGGAGGCGGTCGAGGAGGCAGACGAGGAATCGGACGGAGGGCCGGACGAGGAAGCAGAGGAAGCGGCCGAGGACGACGGTCTGCGCCGGGTCGGCGACAGCGGGCAAAGCTCGCAGGGGCCCCGGTCCTTCCGACCGCCCTCGGCCGTCCCCGCCGTGACACCGTCCCGGGCGCAGGCGGCGGCGGACGAGGCGTCCGCCCCTTAGCGCGTGGGCGCCGCGGCGCGCACGGCGAACGGGGCCCGGCCGCCACCGGGCCCCGGATCAGCCGGTCGTGGCGATCACTCGAACTCCGGGTTGTCGCCCTTGGCCGTCTTCGGATCGATGACCGCGAACCCCGCGCCCTGCTGGTCGGACACCGACGCGAAACGCCCGAAGGGGCTGTCCGTCGGCCCGTGGTGCAGCCGGCCGCCCAGCCGCGTGACCGTGGCGACCGCCGCGTCGCAGTCCTCGACGGCGAAGTACACATTGACGAACGGCCGCATGTCGTGCGGGAACTCGGCCGTCATCTTGAGGCGGCCCGCGACCGGCGCGCCTTCGATGTGCCACAGGTGATAGCCGACCGACTCGTCCTTCATCCGCTTCACCTCGAAGGAGAAGACGGCCGGGAAGAAGTGGTCGGCCTTCTCCACGTCCCGCGTGGTGACCTCCGTCCAGCAGTACGCCCCGGGTTCGCCGATCTTCTCGAAGCCCTCGTGGGTGCCGGCCTGCCAGACGCTGAAGTACACACCGCTGGGGTCCTCCGCCGTGACCATCGTGCCGAAGCCGGCGACCGGCATCGGGTCCATCAGCAGCGCCCCGCCGTTGTCGCTGATCCTGCGTGCGGTGGCTGCGATGTCCGACGTGGCGAAGTAGAGGTTCCAGGCGGGCGGTGTGTCCATGCCCGGCATCCGCGGGACGACCGCGGCCACGGCCTTGCCGTCCGACCGCGCCTGCGTGTACCCCCCGAACTCCGCCGAGCCCTCGTCGAAGGTCCAGCCGAGCAGCTCGCCGTAGAAGCTCTTGGCGGCCTCCACGTCGGGGAACATCGCGTCGGCCCAGCAGGGCGTGCCTTCGGGTAGCGCTGCCATGGTGTCCAAGCCTCCTGCTCGTGGATTGCCTGCTGCTGCCAAGCTAGGCGGCGCACCGGCCGATCGCCCGTCGAACGGCCCGCGAACACGCCGCAACGTCCGCCCGGCCGGTCGGCAGCCGGCCCGCACAGGTGCCGGGACGGTTCACGACCGCGCGATGAGGCCGGGCAGTGCGCTCATGTCGTGGAAGACGACCGTGCGGTCTCCTTCGAGCAGCTCGGGCCGGGTCGGTCCGCCGGCATACCCGAGTGCCCGCATACCCGCGGCCCGCGCGGCCTGGACACCGGGGCGGCTGTCCTCCACCACCACGCAAGCAGCCGGGTCGGTGTTCATCTGCCGCGCGGCATGGAGGAAGAGATCCGGAGCCGGCTTGCCGCGCGCGACGTCGGCCGCACTGTGGATGCGGCCCCTGAAGCGCTCGTACAGACCGGTACGGCCCAGAGTATGGCGCATCTTCTCGTGGGAGCCGCTGAGGCGACGCATGTGGGCACAGCGATCGCATCGAGTGCCCCGGGCAGTCCGTCGACGGGAGTCAGCCCCTCCTCGACCCCCTCTGCGTGGAGCTCCTCGAACCGCTCTCCTCAGACGGCTGCCGTCTCATGGCCGAGCCGGGCGGCTACCTGCTCGAGGATCGCCGCGTGGGAGCGCCCGATGAAACGCTCGACGACCTCCTCCTCGGTGAGCGGCCAGCCGAGCTCCGCCCCCAGCGCGATCTGTACGCGCGAGGCTATGCGTTCGCTGTCCACCAGCACGCCGTCGCAGTCGAAGATGACTAGTTCAACCGGTCTGATCATCCCTGCAGGACAGGGACTTGGGCGCGAAGCGCACGAAGCGGAATGCGGCGGCACGTGAGCCCGGACGCCGCCGCAGGGTGTCGTCGCCCGCCCGCCGCCCAGTGCGTCACCGATCCGTCTCCGCGCCCATGGCGGGAGGCCGCCATGGCAGCTATCCGCCAACAACTCCCATGCCTCAAGCAACTTGTGAGCACCCAGACTCTTCGCAGCGCCCGGAGCCACCCCCTTCACCGGGCGTCACAGGGAGAGACATCCATGACCAGAGCAACCACGAGGCGCAGGGCCCGGCTGATGGCAGCCGGGCTCTCGCTCGTACTGCTCCCGGCCGGGCAGGCCGTCGCCGCCGGCGCGGATCGCGCGGCGGCCGGGAACACCGCCCCCGCGACCGCCGCCGCCCGGGCAGCGCACACCGTCACGCTGGTGACCGGGGACAAGGTGACCGTCACCGACCTCGGCGCGGGCCGGAAGACGGTGGCCGTGGAGCGGCCCAAGGGCGCGAGTGGCGCCGTCCGGAGCGAGATCTCCGGCGGTCGCGTCACCGTCGTGCCGGACGAGGCCCGGCCGTATCTGCGCTCCGGCATCCTCGACGAGCGGCTCTTCGACGTCACCGGGCTGATCGAGCAGGGGCTCGACGGCAAGGACGGGCTCCCGCTCATCGTGTCGTACGCCAAGGGCACGCAGGGCGCGGCCCCGCGCACCCGCGGCGCCCAGCCCACCCGCTCGCTGCCCAGCATCAACGCCATGGCGGTCGAGGCGGCGGCGTCCGGCGAGTTCTGGCGCACGGTCACCTCCGGCGCGGCGAAGTCCCGGTCCGCGTTCTCCGCCGGGGTCGGCAAGGTCTGGCTGGACGGCCGGGTCGAGGCGGCCATGGCCGCCTCCAACGCCCAGATCGGCACCCCGAAGGCGTGGGAGGCCGGCCTGACCGGCAAGGGCGTCACGGTCGCCGTCCTCGACACCGGGGTCGACGCCGGACACCCCGACCTCGCGGGCCGGATATCCGCGTCGAAGAGCTTCATCGAGGGACAGGAGGTCGCCGACCGCGACGGGCACGGCACCCATGTCACCTCCACCGTCGGCGGCAGCGGGGCAGCCTCGGACGGCAAGGAGAAGGGCGTCGCCCCGGGTGCCGACCTCGCTGTCGGCAAGGTGCTCAGCGACGAGGGCTCCGGCAGCGAGTCGCAGATCATCGCCGGCATGGAGTGGGCCGCCAAGGACATCGACGCCAAGATCGTGTCGATGAGCCTCGGTTCGCAGCAGGGCAGCGACGGCACCGACCCGATGGCGCAGGCCGTCAACACCCTGTCCGCCGAGACCGGTGCGCTCTTCGTCGTCGCCGCGGGGAACAGCGGCTACCCCGGCTCCATCGGCTCGCCCGGCGCCGCCGACTCCGCGCTGACCATCGGCGCCGTCGACGCGGCCGACGAGCCCGCCTACTTCACCAGCCAGGGCCCGCGCCTCGGCGACAACGCCCTCAAGCCGGATCTGTCCGCGCCCGGTGTCGGCATCCTCGCCGCCCGCTCCACACTGGCGCCGGGCGAAGGCACGTACACGACGATGAGCGGCACCTCGATGGCCACCCCGCATGTCGCGGGCGTCGCCGCGCTGCTCGCCGAGAAGCACCCGGACTGGAGCGGACAGCAGCTCAAGGACGCGCTGATGTCCACGTCCGAGCAGCTCGGCGCGGACGCGTACACGATCGGCGCGGGCCGCGTCGACGTCCCGGCCGCCGTCGACGCGACGCTCACCGCGACCGGCAGCGCCGACCTCGGCTTCTACGCCTGGCCGTACGAGGAGAACCAGCCCGTCACCCGCACGGTGACGTACTCCAACCACTCCGACGCCGCCGTGACGCTGGACCTCGCCGTCGAGGGCGTGCCCGCCGGTGCCGTGACGCTCGCCGACAGCTCGCTCACCGTGCCCGCCCACGGCACTGCGCGGACGAAGGTCACCGGCGACGGCTCGAAGGCCCCGGTCGGCACCACCTCCGGCCGGATCACCGCCACCGCGGGCGGCAAGGCCGTCGCCCACACGGCGGTCGGTCTGGTCAAGGAGGAGGAGCGGTACAACCTCACCGTCCGCGTCCTGGACCGCGACGGAGCACCCACCGCCGCCTTCCTCGGCGTGCAGCGGCTCGCCGAGGGACACGACCCCTTCCCGGCCGCCGTCGGCGACTCGGGCACCCTCGAACTGCGGCTGCCCCCGGGCACGTACACGGTCGACACCTTCCTCGACGTGCACGGCAGCAACGGGAAGGACTCGCTGGGCCTCGGTTTCCTGACCGACCCCGAGATCGTCCTCGACCGGGACCGTGAGATCACCCTCGACGGGCGTGAGCTGCGCGAGATCCGCGCGGACGTCGACCGCCGCACCGAGACCCGCCAGCTGCTGATGGAGTTCAGCCGCACCGCGGGCGGCGCCGCGTACGGCGGCGTCGTGCAGGTGCCGCCGAAGTACGACAGCGTCTTCGCGGCGCCCACCCGCAAGCCCGCCACGGGCACCTTCGAGTACCGGACCGTCTGGAGGCTCGGCAAGCCCGTGCTCGACGTCACCGCCGACGGCCGGCGCCTCGGCGAGGCCGTCGTCCAGTCGGGAACGGCCGTCCTCGACGGGAGCGAGCGCCTCGGCGTCGTGGACGCGGGCGAGGGCGCGCCGGCCGACTACACGGGCAAGGACGTGCGCGGCAAGGCCGTCGTCGTACGGCGCACGGACGCGATCAGCGCCGCGAAGCTCGCGCAGAACGCGCAGGACGCGGGCGCGAAGGCGCTGTTCGTCACCGATGACGCGCCGGGCCGGCTGATGGCCTGGTTCGGCACCGAGACCTGGGAGGAGCGCCCGCTCCATGTCGCCACCGTCAATGCGGCGGACGGCGCCCGGCTGATCGGGACGGCAAGTCGGCACGGCAGCCTGAAGCTGACCGGCACCCGGTACACGCCCTACGTCTACGACCTGTCCGAGGGCCACCCCGGCGCCGTACCGGACCGCGACCTCACCTACCGGCCGGGCAAGCGCGAACTGGCGGTGATCGACGCCAGGTTCCATGCGGCGAAGCCGGCCGACGGGGGCGAGTTCCGCTACTCGATCACCGACACCTTCCCGATCGGCTTCGGCTTCCAGGAGAAGATCGCGTTCCCGGTGGAGCGGACCGACCACGTCAGCACGGCCCCCGGGCAGCGCTGGCACGAGTCGATGAGCAACGGTCCGGGCGCCGTCGAGCAGCGCAGCGGCCTCGTGGACCACCGGGGCGGAAGCCGCCTCGAGCTCAACTGGTTCAAGCCCGTGCTGCACCCGTGGCTCGGCACCGGCCTCGGCTGGGGCCAGCAGCGCAGCGGCAACAACCTGCGGTTCAACACCCCTGGCTGGGGCGACTCGGGACCGGACCACACCGGCTTCGGCGATGTGTGGAACGACAGCTCGATGACCCAGTTCACCGAGGTGTACGTGGACGGCGAGCGAGTCGACCGCAAGATGAGCTCGGCTGCCTACGTCTGGGACGCCGACCCGGCCGAGAAGACGTACAAGGTCGTCACGGACACCACGCTCGACCCCGAGCGCTGGGAGCTCTCCACGAAGGGCCACGCGGAGTGGACGGTACGGTCCGCCGAGACCCCGGCCGACCGGATGACGTTCCTGCCGATGCTGAACCTCGGCTTCGACGTGGACACGGATCTGCACGGTGATGTGCGAGCCGGAAGCCGTCTGGAGCTCGGGATCTTCTCCGAGTACGTCAAGGGCGCGGCCTCCACCGGGAAGATCACCGGTGGGGCGCTGGAGGTGTCCTTCGACGACGGCGCGACGTGGGCGAAGGTCGAACTCGACGGCGCCCGCGGCAGGTCCGCCGCCTGGGAGGGCTCGGTCCGCGTCCCGGCGGGCGCGCAGTACATCTCCCTGCGGGCATCGGCCGCCGATGACAAGGGCGGCTCGGTGAAGCAGGAGCTGATCCGCGCGGTCGGTGTGAAGAAGTAGGAACGGGCGAAGACGAAGGGCCCGGTACCGCCGTACCGGGCCCTTCGTCATGCCTCTCAGACGGCGGCCGGTCCCACCACCCCGCGTACGACGCCGAGTTCGACCAGGTCCTGCGGTCGCAGCCGCAGCTGGTCCGCCGTGCGGGGCACCTCGGCGGGGTCGCGCTTGAGGATCGCGGCGGCGAGCTCCGGAGCGATGACGGAGAAGTAACTGTCGGGCGTGGCCCAGGTGTTGCCCGGCGCGGCGAGCGCGAGCGCGCCGCCTGAGCCGCCCTCGCCGATGAGCAGGCTGGTCAGCGGAGTACGGGCCGCTGCCATCGCCGCGAACAGCTCGGCGATCGCGGCACCCGCGCCCGCGTGCTCGGCCGCGGCGTCATTGGCCGCTCCCGGGGTGTCGATGAGCGTGAGCACAGGGATCCCCAGACGGTCGGCGAGCCGCACCACGCGCGCGGCCGTGCGGTATCCGGCGGGCAGGGTCGGGGTGCCGCACTGCGCGACGAACGCGACCGGGCGTCCGTCCCGCACTCCGACACCGCACAGCACGCCGGGGTCGACGCCCCCTGACCGGTCCCCGCGCAGCGGCTCCCGACGTGTGAAGTACGCCTCCAGATACGCCCCGGCCCGCGCCCGCCCCGGCTCGCGCGCCTGCCGCACGGCGTCCCAGCCGGTCGCCGGCAGCGCCGCAGCCCCGAGCGCGTGCGGAGGGGGCACGGGTTGGACACGAGGCGCGCCCCGCCCGGCGTCCGGGGCCTGCGGGCAGTCGGCGCCCGGTGCCGAACCAGCCTCCGCCTCACCCGGGCGGTTCGGCCCATGTGCCGATGCGTCACCGGGCGCGGGAGCCTCCTCGGGCGAGGAGCCATCGGCGGGACCATGCCCGACGCGGGGTGCGCCCGGCCGGCCGCCGGCCGGGGCAGCGGCCTCGGCCTCCGTCCCGCCTGGTGGCGAACCGACCTCGCCCGTCTCGCCGCCGCCGGCGGGCAGAAGGCTCGCCCGGCCCGGGCGGTCGGGTCGGGATGCCGGCCGTGCGCCGCCGGGGGCGGGAGCGTCTCCGGGCGCAGAACCATCGGCCGGCCGGCCGATGGGGCCAGTCGTACCGGTGTCGCTGTCGCCCGCGTCGGCCTCCGGCCCGCCCGGCGGTCCGTGCCTGCCACCGGGCACGGGCTCGGCACGGGACGCGTCCGCCGCAGTGCGGTCCTGGCCGGCCGCAGGGCCCAGTGCCGTCACCCAGAACTCCACCGTCGCCCGCAGCTCCTGCGGCCGCACGATCGCGTCGATCTGGCCCGCCGCCAGCTGGCCCTCCGCCGTGTACGCCGCCGGGTCCGCGTCAGCGGGGCGGACACGGGAGCCGGCGAAGCCGACCTGGGCGCCGGGAAGCGCCAGGACGACGTCCGCTCCCGCGCCCAGCGTCGCCCAGCCGCCGCCCGTCGTCGGATCGCGCAGCACCGCGATGTGTGCCACGCCCGCCTCGCGCAGCAGCACGGACGCGCGGGCCACCCGCTGCAGCTGGGTCAGGGCCACCATGCCCTCCTGCATCCGGCTGCCGCCTGTGGCGATCAACGAGACCAGCGGCAGCCGCCGTTCGCGCGCAAGGGCGTACGCCGCCTCCAGACGGTCCCCGGCCCGCCGGCTCAACGAGCCGCCCAGGAAGCCGAACTCGAAGGCGATCACCACACAGCGGCGGCCGTCGCCGAGTGTCGCCTCACCGTGGACGACGGACTCCGGCGAGCCCGTGCGCCGTGCCGCGCGGTCGCGGGAGGCTCCGTACCCGTCCCAGCCGATCGGTCCCTCGCCCACCTCCGGCAGCTGAGCCGTGTGGTGCTCCGTGAAGTCGTCGCAGATCAGCGCTATCGCCTCGCGCGCACTCGCCCGTTCAGCCATGAAGTGCCCGTTTCATGATCTTGCCCATGTCGTTGCGCGGCAGCACATCGAGGAAGCGCACCTCGCGCGGCCGCTTGTGCGGGGCGAGCTGGGACGCCACATGAGCCGTCAGATCCCCGGCCGACGGCGGCGCCTGGGGATCGGCCGCCACGATCCAGGCCACCACCCGTTCGCCCAGATCCGGGTCCGGCTCGCCCGTCACCGCCGCCTCGCGCACGCCCGGGTGGTCCAGGAGCACGTTCTCGATCTCCCCGGCGCCGATCTTGTAGCCGCCGCTCTTGATCAGATCCGTGGCCTTGCGGCCGACGATCCGCACCTGGCCGTCCGCGTCGCGCACGGCCATGTCCCCGGTGCGGAACCAGTCCCCGTCGAAGGCTGCGGCCGTCGCGTCGGGACGGTTCAGATACTCCGTGAACACGTTCTCGCCGCGCACCTGGATCTCGCCGATCGTCTCCCCGTCCAGCGCGGTGATCTCCGTGCCGTCCTCCTCCACCAGCCGCAGCGACACCCCGCGCAGCGGCACCCCGACCGTGCCCGGCCGGGCCTCGCCGTCCACGCGGACGCTGGTGTTCATCAGCGTCTCGGTCATGCCGTACCGCTCGATGACCCGGCGGCCGGTCGCCGCGGCGATCCGCTCGTGGTCGGGCAGCGGCAGGGCGGCCGAGCCCGACACCAGCAGGCGCGCGCCCGCCAGGGCCTTGGCGAGCTCCGGGTCGTCGTCCAGCGCTTCGGCCAGCCGGTGGTACATCGTCGGTACGCCGAAGAGCATCGTCCCGCCGCCGGTGAGCTCCCGCCTCACCCCCTCGGGTGTGAACCGGCCCAGATGCCGCACCTGACCGCCGCGGCGCAGGGGACCGAGGATGCCCAGGATCAGGCCGTGCACATGGAACAGCGGCAGGCCGTGCACGAGTACGTCGTCGGCACTCCACTGCCACGCGTCCTGCAGTGCGTCCAGTGTCGTCGCGATCGCCCGGCGCGGCAGCACGGCACCCTTGGGCGGGCCCGTGGTCCCCGACGTGTAGACGATCAGCGCGGGGGAGTCCGGGCCGGCCTCCGGCGGCAGCGGCGTCGCGGTAACCCCGGACACCGGGATGTCGACACGCTCCAGGGCTTCCAGCGCCGCGGGCAGCTCGTCGTCGGGCCCGGCCAGCACCGCGAACGGGGCGCTGTCGGCGACGATGTGCGCCAGCTCCCGCTCACCGGTCCGCGGATTCAGCGGCACGACCGGCACGCCGGCCAGCAGCGCCGCCACGGCACCGACCGCGGTCTCCAGCGTCGGCGCGGCCCACAGAGCGACCCTCCCCGGGGCCGCGTCCGGGCGGAGCCCCGTCCCTGGCCCGGCCGCCGCGATCCGGCCCGCGAGCGCGCCCGCCGCCTCGGCCAGTTCCCGGTAGGTGAGGGCGCGTTCCCCGAAGCGCAGGGCGACCTTCCCCGGGTCCTTCGCCGGGGCGAGGCCCGTCTCCCTGCGCCCGGAGCCAGGGGCGGCGCTGTCCAGTGCCGGAAAGAGGGAACCCACTCGTCGTCCTCCTTGAGTCGCGTGCTCGTGGACCGTCTCCGGTCATTCTGGCTCCCTCGCAAGGGGGAGAAGCCGGAAGCCTCCGGTCCGTCTGCGGGCCGATGTGCCGAGGCCACCGGTCCGGCACCATCGTGTCCTGCGGGGGAGACACGGGGGCAACGGGGGAGAGAACGGGGGAGCGGCGGCGTGCCCCGCCGTCCGGACGTAAGGCACGGCCGACGCGTCCGGGCGGCGGGGGCCCGTGCGTGGGCGCGGCCGGCTCAGGCCGTCGGTCTGATGTTCCGCATCCGCCCGTACGCGTAGACACATCCCGCCAGTGCCAGGTCCGACAGCAGCATGAAGCCGATGGAGTACGAGCCCTGCGTGCTGTAGATGGCGCCCATCACCAGCGGTGGCACGAACCCGCCGAGTCCGCCCATCGCTCCGACGATGCCGGTCACGCTGCCGACCTGCGGTTGCGGCGTCACCTGGGCGACGAGGGCGAAGACGCTGCCGCTCGCCGTACCGAGCCCGGCGGCCATGCACAGCAGCGCGATGGTGCCACCCGGGTACAGCGGGGGGTCGAAGGCCTGCACGATCGCCCACAGCGCCGCGAAGCCCAGCGCGGCGGTGGTCACCAGGGCCGGGTGGATCCGGTCGGACGCCCAGCCGCCGATCGGCCGGAACACGACGGTCATCAGGGCGAACCCGGCGGCCTTGGTACCGGCGTCGGTCGCACCCAGCTCGTACCAGGTCTTCAGATACGTCGGCAGGTAGACGCCGAACGCGACGATGCCGCCGAACCCGATCGCGTAGAGGGAGGACAGCTCCCATGTCACGCGCAGCCGTGCCGCCTGCCCCAGCCGGTGCCCGAGTGACGCCGTGGGCACCGGCCGGTCGGGCCGGTCGGTGATCGTTACGGCGGCGAGCGCGGCGAACACGGCGAGCGCGATCGCCACGATGACGGACGGCAGGTTGTCGCCGCGCTCGGCGATCCGGGGCGTGAAGAAGCCCGACAGGGCCACACCGCCCATGCCCATGCCGAAGACGCCGATCGCGAAGCCGCGTCTGACGGGCGGAAACCACGAGTTGACCAGCGGAACCCCGATGGCGAACGTCGTGCCGCCGAGACCGAGCAGAAACCCCACGACGAGCATGGCGGCGTAGGAGTCCCTCGCCGGGATCAGCAGCAGCACGGGCACGATCGTGAGCGCGGACACCAGCGGGAACATCAGCTTCGCGCCGTACCTGTCGGTCAGCGCGCCCGCCGGGATCCGGCCCAGCGACCCGACGAGCACCGGCACCGCGACGAGCAACGACTGCTGGAACGAGGTCAGTTCGAGCCGTTCCTTGTAGTCGCCGCTCAGCGGTGCGATCAGGTTCCAGGCCCAGAAGGTGAGCGTGAACCCGACGGTGGCCGTGATCAGATTGCGGTACGCGGCGGCGGAGGGCTTCGCGACGGTGCTCACACGGCCAGTCAAGGTGTCGAGGGGTCGCGGAGCGCGCCGGACTGCTCCGTACGAGCGGACCGGTCAGGGCAGCGGCAGCGCGAGGTTCACGGCGTACACGGCGACCAGTCCGTACCCGAGGCGGAAGGTCCAGGCGCGGGCCCGGTCCGGGATCCGGGCCCCCGCGAGCCCGCTCGCCCCCACGAGCAGCTGCTGCCACGCCATCGAGGCGATGAGCACCCCGGCGACGAACACGGCACCGGCGGCGCCCCCGCGCAGCGTCGCGCCCTGGGCGGTGGTGAGGGCGGCGAAGTAGAGGGCGGTGGTGGGGTTGACGAGCGTGAGCGCGGCGAACCGCACGAACGTGCGCCCGGGGGTGCCGACCCGGCCGGGGTGGCCCTGCACGCCGTCCGCCCGCGCACCGCGCCGACGTGCTGCCCCGACGGCGTCGCGGGCCGACGGACGGGTCTTCGCCCCGGCCGCGGGGGCCGGGTGTGACACCGGGAGGGGGGCGGCGCCGGTGGCCGGCGGCGGCGTGCCGCCGGCAAGGCGTGGCTGTGGCGGGTGCGGATCCGTGGCCTCGCTCGGGGCCGCGGATCCGCGTGGCCCCGGGTCGGCGACCGTACGCACGGCGGGGTGCGCGGCGCGGTCCCGGTCGGCGCCCGGCCTGCGCACGCCTCGGGAGGCCAGCAGGCCGTGGACGGCGATCACCGCCAGGATCAGCGCCGACACCAGGCGGACCCATGCTTCGACCCCCGACAGGGCGGCGGCGACCAGCGGGCCGAGGGCCGTGGCCAGCGCCGCGTACGCCATGTCGACACATGCCACCGCCGCCGCCCCGGCCATCGCGCCGCGGCGGTCGCGCATCGCCTCCTGGACGAGCAGAACGCCTATCGCCCCCATCGGCATCGCCACACCCAGGCCGGCGATGGCCCCCGCCGTTGCTGTCGTCCAGATATCCGTCATGGGCACACTGTCGGACCGCGGCCGCCGCTCACGCGGCCGGATTACGGCCGGGACTGCGACAATCGCGGCATGGACAGCCTCGACAGTGAAATCCTCGGCGTGCTGCGTGAGGATGCGCGGATCTCCTACCGTGACCTCGGCGTCCGTGTCGGCCTCAGTGCCAACGCCGCCGCCGACCGCGTGCGCCGGATGCGCCGCGACGGCGTGATCCGCGGCTTCACCACCCTGGTCGACCCCACGGCGGAATCCCGCGCCGGTCTTGTCGTCTTCATCGACATCACCCTGCGCCTCGACACCACCAACGAGGAGTTCGAACGGGTCGTGCTCAAACTGCCGGGCATCACCGAAGTCGTCCACGTCACCGGAGCGCACGACTATCTCGTCCGGGCCCGGGCAGCCGATCCCACCGAGCTGGACACGCTGCTGCGCACCCTCAAGCGCGAGGCCGGCGTCGCCCAGTCCAGCACCCGGATCGCGCTGCGGGCCGCCACCGGGGGGCCTGCCGGATGACCGTCGTGTCCTGCTCCCAGCCCTCCCCGACGCCGTCGTCCGTGACCGTCAGCCGCACCGCGTCCCGCCCGAGCCGGTCATCGCCTCACTCGGCGTCGGCGAGCGGATCGGCGGTGTCGGCCTCGGCGAGAGGATCGAAGACGAGCGGACGGATCTGACCGTCCAGCATCGCGCCGAGGCCCAGCACGGCGCAGGTGTCCGGTCGGTCGGCGATATTCACCGGCATGCCCGTCGCTTCGCGCAGCATCTGGTCCAGGCCCGGCAGCAGCGCGCTTCCGCCGACCATCACGATGCCGCGGTCGACCAGATCGGCGACCAGGTCGGGCGGGCAGTCCCGCAGCACCTTGCCGATGCCGTCGAGCACGGAGGTCAGCGGGGTGTGGATGGCATCCCGTACCGCGGCGGTGTCCACCGTGACCGAACGGGCGAGGCCGGTGGCCACGTCCCGGCCATGGATCTCGGTCGAGGCGGGACCGTGGGGGGTCAGGCCGTTCCCGCTCAGGGCCAGCTGGAGCGGGCGTACGGACTGGCTGGGCAGCATCAGCTCGTGCTGGTGGCGCAGATGCTGGATCACCGCGTGGTCGATGGCGTTGCCGCCGATGGGGATCCGCGTGGCCGTGACGATCGACCCGAGGGAGAGCACCGCGACCTGGGTGGTCGCCGCCCCGCACATCATGATCATGGTCGCGGTGGGCTGTTCAACCGGCAGCCCGCAGCCTACGGCCGCGGCGATCAGCGTGTCGACCAGCTCCACCCGGCGTGCACCGAGGCCCACCAGGGTCTCCACGGTGGCGCGCTGGGCGAGCGGGTCGCTGTCGTGCGGGGTGCTCGCGGCGGCGCGCAGCCGTGGCCTGCGGCGCAGCTGCCTACGGAGCTTCTCGCCGAGCAGATGGCGCAGCATCCGCTGGGCCATCTCGATGTCGACGACGGTACCGCCGGCGACCGGCCGGGCCACCCGGATGTAGTGCGGCGTGCGGCCCGTCATCTTCTCGGCGAGCGCGCCGACCGCGATCAGCGCACCGGTGCGGGTGTTCACGGCGGCGACGCTGGGCTCGTCCACGACAAGGCCGAGACCCTTGACGAAGACCCGGGTGCGGGCGGCCCCCATATCGACGGCGACATGGCAACGGCGCAACTGATCAAGGCTGACGGTCACGGCAGGTCCTCCCGAGAGCGGTACTTGTACGCATTGTCCGATTACCGCAGGAGTTGTGCGCGTCGAGTTGCGCCGCCCGGGGGGCGGGACCTGACGCTCCGCCAGATCCGCTGTGCTGCCCGGTCAGCCGTCCTGGAGGAGTCGTTGGAGCAGCCCCCAGGTGAATTCCGCGACCCGCTCCCCGCCGTCGGGGAGGGTGAAGGCCAGCCGCCATCTGGTCGGTGCCGAGCCCTCCAGCGGACGGGCCGGCGGGAAGGCCCGGGCCACCTCGTCCACGGTGCACGACCAGGGCGTCAGATCGCCGGCCGTACGCAGTTCGGGCCCGGGCGCCCCCGGCGCCCTCACCAGCCATTCGTTCCACACCGCTCCGGAGTCCGGTGCCGTCAGCACCTCGAAGCGCAGATCGGGCCAGAGCGGCAGCCGCCACAGCAGCGCATCGCACTCCAGATCGCCGATCCGCCTGCGGGCGACCTGCTCGGGGTCGCCCAGGACCGATCGGTAGCGGGTCAGCGCGCCGCGGCTGCGCGGCGAGTGTCGCATCGCCTGCCAGCGGCGGTTGGCCTCGCGCTGGTCGGCGAGCGAGGCGCCGAGCTCCCGCCGGGCGTCCTCGGCGAGACCGGGCTGGAAGTCGGCCATCCGGCGCAGCAGCACCAGCTGGAAGTCGAGCGGACCGAAGGGTGCGGCAGGGGTCATGGCAGACATCCTGCCCCTCGCGCAACGTCAACCAGGGCGACGGGACTCGCCGCGGAAGTGAAGATTCCTCACAGGATCCACACAAGGTGCCCAACATCTCGTACCCCGCGGGCGCATAGCCTGCGGGCGCCATGGATTACTGCCACCCCTGCGGACGGCACCTCAACGGCGCCCTGGCCTGTGCCGGGTGCGGTACACCTGTCGAGGAGCTGCGCCACTTCAGCCCCACCGCGGCCGAAGGGGACCACGTCTACGAACTGGACGTGGTGTCCGAGCCCGCGGTGCCCCGGCGTGCGCGGCGGCAGCAGCCGGCGCAGCGCCGAGAGGCGCCCTCGGGCCGCAAGGCCACCAGGGCGCGCCGTGCGCGCAAGCGGCGCGGGCGCAACGTGGTGCTCGGTACGTTCGGGCTGGCGCTGGCGGCCGGGGCGCTGAGCCTGGCCGAACTGGCCACCGAGAAGGGCGGCTCCGACGGAGCGGCGACCTCCGTGCGGGACAAGCCGGTGGTCGAGTCGGAGGTGCCGGAGCCCACCGAGAGCGACGACGCGCCGGAACTGCCGGCCGGGGTGGAAGAGCCCGCGGTCACCTCCTCCGGCTCCCCGCGCCCCGCCACGTCCGCCACGGGCACGGGCAGGAGCGGCAAGCGTTCGGGCGGCCCGGGCAAGGGGGCGGGCACGCTGCCCTCCGCGTCCGAGTCGGCAGGCGGCGGCCCGTCGCCGTCCTCCTCCGCGGACCCCTCGCCCGGCGAAGGGTCCCCCGGTTCCACTGCCGACCCCTCGCAGGGTCCGGGTGATCCCGCGCCTCCGGGCCAGGAGCCCCCGCCCCCGCCGGAACCGACTCCCACGGAGACGTGCGAGCCGTTCCTGTGGTGGTGCATCTGAGAGCTGTCCCGCAGAAGTGTGCGGGACGGCAGGGGTGTGCGGGGCGGCGGTCCGACGCCGTACGACGGACTCCGGGGCGGGCAGGGCCGCGCTACCCGGTGCCCGGATCCTCGCCCAGCATCCGCTTGAGCAGGTCCCGCAGCGCCGTGCGCTCGTCGGTGGACAGCTCGGCCAGCGGTTCGCGCGCGAAGCCCAGTGAATCCCGCAGCCGATGCGCCGTGTCACGGCCCTCTTCGGTGGCCGCGGCGATCTTCACCCGGCGGTCGGCCGGGTCGGGGCGGCGTTCGACCAGGCCGCGGATCTCCAGCCGGTCCACGATGCCGGTGATGTTCGACGGTTCGCACTTCAGCTTCTGGGCTATCCGGCGCATGGGTGTGGGCTCCAGGGACAGCAGTCCCAGCACGCGCGCCTGGGCCCCGGTGAGGGAGTGCGCGGCCGCGGCCCGCTCGTACTCGTCGTAGTAGCGGGCCACCACGGCACCGATGAGCTCGACGACCTCGAGGGTCAGGGGATCTGTTCGCTGGCTGGCCATGGACAACAGAGTACCCAGTTACTTGACAACATGAAATATTCAGGAGCATGGTTGTTTCAGGTAATGAAGCTTTACGAGGAGGAACCGCACCATGTCCGCACTTCCCGCAACTGGCCGTGAATGGCACCTTGTCGCCCGCCCGCACGGCTGGCCCAAGGCCGAGGACGTCGCACTGCGTGAGGTTCCGGTCGCCGCGCCGGGCGAGGGGCGCATCCTGGTGCGCAACCACTACTTCTCGGTCGACCCGTACATGCGCGGCCGGATGAACGACGTCAAGTCGTACGTCCCGCCGTTCCAGCTCGACCAGCCCATGGACGGCGGCGCCGTCGGCGAGGTCATCGCCTCCGAGGCCGAGGGCTTCGAGGTCGGCGACCATGTCCTGCACGGTCTCGGCTGGCGCGAGTACGCGAACGTGCCCGCCAAGCACGCCACCAAGGTCGCCCCCTCGCTCGCCCCGCTCTCCGCGTACCTCGGCGTGCTCGGCATGACCGGCCTCACCGCCTACGCGGGCCTGTTCGACGTGGCCTCCTTCAAGGAGGGCGACGCCGTCTTCGTCTCCGGCGCGGCAGGCGCGGTGGGCAGCCAGGTCGGCCAGATGGCCAAGCTCCGCGGCGCCTCGCGCGTCATCGGTTCCGCCGGCTCCGACGAGAAGGTCAAGCTCCTCGTCGAGGAGTACGGCTTCGACGCAGCGTTCAACTACAAGAGCGGCCCCGTGGCCCAGCAGCTGAAGGACGCCGCCCCCGACGGCATCGACGTCTACTTCGACAACGTGGGCGGCGACCACCTCGAGGCGGCCATCTCCTCGCTCAACGTCCACGGCCGGGCCACCATCTGCGGCATGATCGCCCAGTACAACGCCACGGAGCCGAGCCCCGCCCCGCGCAACCTCGCCCTTGTCATCGGCAAGCGGCTGCGTCTGCAGGGCATGCTCGTCGGCGACCACGCGGCGCTCCAGGCGCAGTTCGTCCAGGACGTGGCCGGCTGGATCCGCTCAGGCGAGCTCAAGTACGACGAGACCGTCGTCGAGGGCATGGAGCACGGCTTCGACGCGTTCCTCGGTCTGCTGCGCGGTGAGAACACCGGAAAGATGATCGTTTCGCTCACCCGCTAGGCTCGCAGGCAGGCCGTCGCGATCGTGGGCGCGAGTCGCGGCGTCACCCCAGGAGGAACACGCAGTATGTCCATCCAAGCCATAGACGTCCTCTACACCGCTGTCGCCACCGCGGAGAACGGCCGTGACGGGCGCGTCGCCACCGACGACGGCATGCTCGACGTCGTCGTCGCGGCGCCCAAGGAGCTCGGCGGCAACGGCACCGGCACCAACCCGGAGCAGCTGTTCGCCGCCGGCTACAGCGCCTGCTTCCAGGGCGCGCTCGGTGTCGTCGCCCGCCAGGAGAAGGCCGACATCTCCGGTTCGACGGTGACCGCGTCGGTCGGCATCGGCAAGAACGGCAACGGCGGCTTCGGCCTGGAGGTCGCGATCAGCGTCTCCGTTCCGAACGTCGACGCGGCCACGGCTCAGGCGCTCGTGGACAAGGCCCACCAGGTCTGCCCGTACTCCAACGCCACGCGCGGCAACATCAAGGTCGAGCTTTCCGTCGTCTGACCAGCGGCACGCTTCGGCCGAGGGCCGCATCCCCGCAGGGGGATGCGGCCCTCGGTCCTTTGGGCTTGCCGCTATCCGACCAGCGCCCGGCCGATCTGCGCGAACACCCCCTTGGGGTGGGCGCGGAAGAGCGGCTCCGTGCCGAACAGCACCACAGAAGCGCCCGCCCGGGAGACACCGCTGACGACCGACGCCTTGCCGGCCGCGGCCGACGGACCGCCCGTGCCGTCCTCGTCCGCCCGCCAGTGGCCCGCGACCAGCGGGTTCCCCGTGGCGTACGACTGCTCGACGCGTACACCGGCGCCGAGGCCGGTGAACCAGCGCGGCGCGTACACAAAGGTGTGCGGCAGGGACCCGGCCGTGATCCGCGCACCCGGCGGATTGACCACCCGGACCACGCCGTTGGCGTCCCCGTTGCCCGCCACCGGCGTCACCTTCAGCAGCCCCGCCGCCGTGTTGAACGCCGCTCCCTGCTCCCCGAGCGCCACCACGCGACCCTTGCCGCCCGTCAGGAACGCGTCGAGCGCGCTGCGCGCCTGATCACCGAGTCCGGCGTGATCCAGCCCGCTGGACACGTACAGGGCCCCGAAGCCCGACCAGTCGAAGCCCGCGTTGAGCGTGGCCGTCGTCACCGGTGTCACGTCGAAGCCCATCTCGCGCAGCGCGAACAGCTCACCGGAGGTCACCGCGGCAGCCACCTTCGTCCGCCGCAGTGTGGTCGTCCCCTCGGCCCTCGTGGCAGGGAACGCGACCCCGAGCCGGTCCGCGAGCACCCGCGCCGCACCCCGGGCAGAACCGGGCACCACCGCCGAGCCGTCCGCCGCGCCCCGCACCCGGACTCCTTGCGCGAGCAGGGAGTTGAGTGCGGCGAGCTCCTTGGGATCGTCCAGGCGCAGCCGCAGGTCACCGAAGGGGGCGACGTACCCGGTCGCCGATGCCGCGTGGACCGTGCGCGTCGGTACCCGGGGCGTGCCCGAGTCCGCCCGGTCCACGCGC
Organism: Streptomyces sp. NBC_00390; assembly: GCF_036057275.1. Taxonomy (NCBI): domain Bacteria; kingdom Bacillati; phylum Actinomycetota; class Actinomycetes; order Kitasatosporales; family Streptomycetaceae; genus Streptomyces; species Streptomyces sp. NBC_00390. Next base: position 5,828,717 of record NZ_CP107945.1, read on the forward strand.
GCACCCCACAGCAGCCCGAGGCTCCAGCCCGAGATGTCGTACATCGTGGAGACGTCCGCGCTGATGTCACGGCCGGCGTCGAGGATCACATTCGCGAGCCCCCGCTTGGGCTGGCGCATGTCGACGATGTACGAACCGGCCGCATAGCGGCGGCCCGCGAGCGAGAAGCCCGTGCGCGCCCGCTCCACGCGTACGTCGTTGGCGACCAGGTGGTCCACCAGCCGGGCCGCCGCCGTCGCGCTGCGCTGACCCCTGCCCGCCGGGATCACATACGCCCGCGGGAAGGTGGTCGTGTACACATCCTCCGGGCCGATGCCCGGCACCCCGGGCACCGTCTCCTTCGACACCGGCCGCTGTGCCTCACCCGCCGCTCCGCGCCGGAAGGTCTCTATCTGGTCGGCGATCACAGAAGTGCGGTGGGTGTACGTGTAGTCGAGCGTCGCCCGCATCGCCGCGCCCGCGACAGCGGTGTTGACGGCTGCCCGGCGGCGCAGCTCGTCCACGGGCAGCGTGGTGTACGCGCTGTTGTTGACGGCCATCGGGAACTCGATCGTGTGCGAGGCCACCGCGCCCTGGAACGGCATGTACTGCGGAGTGAAGACGGGCGGCCAGTCGTCCCAGCCCTCCTGCTCGTCCCGGAAGGGGATCACGGCGGGCCGCACGCCGTCCTTGTCCGGGGTGTAGCCGAGTCCGTTGACGGCCTTCTCCATACCCAGCGCGTTGGCGTACGCGTTCTTCAGGAAGAGGTCGTACTCGTAGTTCTCGCCGTGCGGCGGGGTCGTCGGCTCGATCAGCGTGCCGTTGACGTATCCGTGCAGGTCCAGCATCACGGCCGGCTGCTTGTCGATGGCGATCCGCCGGATGGCGCGCGCCTCGGGCTGGGTCGCGGTGATGAAGTCGCGGTTGAGGTCGAAGCCGTTCGCGTTGGCGCGGGTGCCCGCGATCCGGCCGTCCGGATTGGCCGTCACATTGAGATGGACACGGCTCGTGCCGAGCAGCGCGGCGGTCCTCGCGTCCTTCGCCTTCGCCAGGTCCTCGATGAGCTTCAGGGCAGCATCCGTGCCCTCCCACTCGTTGCCGTGGATGTTGTTGTTGATGAAGACGGGCGTCTTGTACGCGGCCTTGATCCGACGGTCCCCGGCAGCGGCGGCGGGCTCGTTCTCGATCCGTTCCCGCATCCGCTCCTGCTCACGTGCCTGCGCGGCGCTCTCCGGCGCGGTGACGGTGACCAGATACAGCTCGTGCCCGCCGGCCGAGTGCCCGGCGACCTCCACGCTGACCCGGTCGCCGAGACGCTGCAGGGCGTTGAGCCGCGGCGCGAGCGAGTGGTACGGCGCCAGTCCGAGCTTGATCGACTTGTCTGCGGGGTTCACCGGCGGAACCGTGAGCGTGGTCCGGCGCGGGTATCCGCGGTCCTTGCCCAGCTCGGGGGCCCGCGCGGTGAGCGCGTGGGTGGTGGCTGCCAGGGGTGCTCCGGCGGCCTCGGTGTCGCGCCCGCTCCCGTCGCGTACGGGATGCGGGCTGTCGCGGCCGGACGCGCCGGTGAGCGCGTTCGCCGGCGCGGCTACGAGCAGCAGCGCACCGGCGAGCGCGGCGACGGCAGCGGATGCGGGACGGGGAATCCCCATGTGGACGACCTCCGTGGACGGTGAGGCGGTGCGGCGGCGGACGGCTCGGGCAAACGATCAGCCCTGCACGGTCTATCGCGTCAACTCCCCGGCAACAAGAGGTCCTTCGGCCGCGCACCGCTGCCGCCCTCCGGCCTGGGCCGAACGGGCGGCGCGCCGGTGCGCGGACGCCCGGATAGGGTGGGTGACATGCGTGATCTCGGGGTGGGTTTCGGCTATCTGATGAAGGGCCAGCGCTGGGTCGGCCGGCACGGCCGGTGGTTCGGCTTCGGGCTGCTGCCCGGACTGGTGACCCTGGTGCTGTATGCCGCGGCGCTCGTCGGGCTCGCCCACGGCGCCGACGACTTCACCGCCTGGGCCACGCCGTTCGCCGACGACTGGTCCTCCCCGTGGCAGGGCCTCGTGCGCGGCACGCTGACCGCCTTCGTCTTCGGCTTCGGGCTGTTCCTCGCCGTGATCACCTTCACCGCGGTGACGCTCCTGATCGGCCAGCCCTTCTACGAGTCGCTCTCCGAGCACGTCGACCGTACCGAGGGCGGTGACGTCCCCGAGTCCGGACTGCCGCTCTGGCGTGAGCTGTGGATCTCCGCGCGGGACTCCCTGCGGGTGGTGCTGCGCGTCGCGATGTACGGCGTAGTGCTCTTCGCGCTCGGTTTCATCCCGGTCGTCGGCCAGACCGTGATACCGGTCATCGGCTTCTGCGTCTCCGGGTTCTTCCTCGCCGAGGAGCTCACGGCCGTCGCCCTCCAGCGCCGCGGCATCGAACTGAAGGACCGCCTCGCGCTGCTGCGCGGCAGGCGGCTGATGACCCTCGGCTTCGGGGTGCCGCTCGTCGTCGCCTTCCTGGTGCCCGTCGTCGCCGTGTTCCTGATGCCGGGGGCGGTTGCGGGGGCGACGCTGATGGCGCGGGACCTGGTCGCGCCGGAGCCGGCGCCCGACGACCGGGCCCCGGCTCCGTACACCTTCGACAAGGGCTGACGGTCCTACGGCGTCCGGATCTCCGTGATCGCGAGGCCGGGCGCGGCCGGGCCGGCGGTGACGAGCAGGCCGCCGTCCGGGCCCCAGACACCGCTGTTGCCCGGACAGTCCCCTTCCGTGCTGACGCCCACGGCATTGGCGAGCACCACATACAGGCCGTTCTCGCGGGCCCGCACCGGGTAGACCGTCTCGAACGAGTCGTTCCCCGCTGTGAGCACGGAACTCGCCACGTACACCCGGCAGCCGTCCGCCGCGGCCCGCTCGGCGAGTTCCGGGAAGCGGTTGTCGTAGCAGACGGCCAGCGCGAAGCCGGTGCCGTCGAGCGTGAAGCGGCCGTCCTTGTCGCCCGCCGCGAAGACGTCGTTCTCCACGCCGTGCAGATGCACCTTGTCGTAGCGGGTGAGCAGGGCGCCGTCCGGGCCGATCACCAGCGCGGTGATGGCGGGCCGCCCCGACTCCGTGCTCACCGGACAGCCGAGCACGGCAGCGATGCCTCCGGCACGGCAGGCCTGACGTAGCGGTTCGAGACGCGGATCGTCCTCGGTGAGCGTGAGCCCCGCATCCTTGGCGATCAGCTCCACCTCGTACCCCGTGACCGCCAGTTCGGCGAACACGACGAGCCGGGCCCCCTGTCCGGCCGCCGACCGGATCAGGTCCGCCATGGCGCGGACATTGGCCCCGACGGCGCCGGGTGCGGACGTGAACTGCGCTGCGGCCATCTTCATGCGTCCATCATCGCCCGGCGGTGATCCCGCCGGGTCGCCCACGGCGGGATCAGCGTCACGGGCATCCGGTCAGCCGAAGGACGCGGCCACCCGGATGATCTCCCGCACCTGGGCGATGATGTCCAGCCGGTTCCGTACGAACTCCGGATCCGTGACCTCCGTCGCGTTCCCCGTCCCGAACTGCAGGACCGGGGTGTGCACGTGGCCCCCGGGGGCGGTCGCGCCCAGCCTGTCCCGCAGCAGGGTGGCGCGGTACGCGACCTCGTTCGAGAGGTAGTCGCCGCCGCCGCCCGAGCGGGCCGTGGAGCCGGGAGTCGGACCGTTCGCGCGGACCACCGGATCCGTCCCGCCCGCCGGGACCTCCGTCACCTGGGTGTTGTCGAACACCGGGAAGCGCCCCGTCGGGGTCGCGACGATCGCCGCGTACGGCAGTGTCGTCGTGGTCCACTGCGGCTGCGACGCGGGATCGCTCACCGGCACCGTCTCCGTGCGTGAGGCGTTGTCGTTGTCCGGGAATCCGCCCCGCCATGCGCCGTTCGTGCGTTCGATGTCGAATCTGCCCACCCGCCCCTGGCTGACCGTCGTGAACAGATCGGCCTTCGGCAGTTGCGGGCGCAGCGTCCGTTCGACCGTGCCGTCGGCGAAGTCCTGCCAGCGGACGGGGAAGACGGCGGTCTCGATACGGGCCGTCGTGCCGTCGGCGGTACGGATCCAGGTGCCGTCCAGTGCCAGCGCGGCCGCCCCCGACGGATTGCTGATCCGGATGTCGCGGTCCAGCGTGAACGGGTCGAACCCGGTCATCACGATGCGCTCGATCCCCTTGCCCGCCGGAAGGTGCATCGAGTCCTGGCCCCGCGAGGAGCGTTCGAGCCGGTCCAGCAGGCGGGCCCGCTGCGCGTCCGTCAACGCGAACTCCGGCTGCCACTGCCGCAGTGCGGCCGTCATTCCGAGCCGCGCCCAGTACAGCGGTCGGTCGTCCTCCCGGCTCAGATCACCCGCCGCGGGTCCTCGGCCCTGTGCCCGGTCCACGGCCCGCTCCCACAGCGCACCTGAATGGTGCCGGACAGTCAGCTCGGCCTGCCGGTACGAGCGCACGGCGGCCAGTGCCCGGGTGAATTCCGGCGCCACGGTGCCGAATCCGCTGCGGCGCAGTATTTCCTTGGGGACGGCACGCTCCAGCCGCTGCTCCTCGGCGGTGAGCGGCTGGGCCGCCGCCGGCTGAGCGGCGGCGGACGGTGCGGTCGGACAGAGCGCCGTGGCGGCGAGCAGAGTGACGCCGAGGGTGCGGAGAGGGGTGCGGGGCGTGCGTATTCGGAGCACAGGAGTCCTTCCGTCGGAGTGCCGGAAGTATGTCGTCGGGCCGGTGCGCGCGACCAGGTCCGGGCCGGGCGAATGGCCTGGGAGCGGACGGTCTGCGACGTGGTTCCGGCATGGGGCGGCCCGGCGGCGCGCGGTGCGCTGCCGGGCCTTTGTGCGGGAGCGGTCAGCCGCAGCGGCGGCCGGTGTTGATGCAGTTCACCGCCTGCTTCATCAGCGAGTTCGGCATGGCGTTGATGAAGTCGCCGTGGTCGGTGACCGGTTTGTGGAACGACTCGGGGAAGCTGTCGACGGCGAAGCCGGTACTGCCCGCGAGGCCGTTGTAGGTGACACGCTGGACGAGCTGCGGGATCGGCCGGAACCCGGCGGGGCACCTGCCCGTGGCATCGGCGAAGGCGACATGGGACCGGTGGTCGGCGCTGTCGGTGTTCTTGCCGTCCCAGCAGCTCTGGAACTTGGACACGCGCATCAGCCGGCTGCCCTGGGGGCAGATCGGGTACTTGTCCTTCAGCTCCACCCGGTTCTCGAAGCCGGTGCAGGTGAACCGGGCGTTGGCGTTCGCGCCGCCGTTCGCGTTGGCCTTGGCGTCACCGGTGATGATGCGCAGGAACCGGGGCATCGCGATCACCCTGGACCGCGGATTGCCGGTGAACTCCAGTGACACGGACGCGGGCGTGAGGATCCTGCCGATGTTGCCCTCCGCACCGCCGCCCTGCTTGTCGGCGTCGGACTCCTGGACGCCGCCGCGGTCGCGCAGCACGGGCCAGTAGTAGGTGGACCGGTCATCGTTGGTGCAGGTGGTCCGGGCGGCCGCCAGCGACTCGTTGGTGGTGAAGCCGTCGACGCCGGTCGCGCCCACGTAGTCGTGGGTGTGGTGGGCGCCGTTGGTCACCCCGGGGGCGACGATGACGTTGTCGGAGTTGAACTGTCCCTGGGCGTTGACACCGCACCGCGACCGGAAGGTGCCCCGCGAGGCCGAACGGCCGTTGCGTACGGGCCGGACGTTGGGCCGGACGGTGGTGATGTCCACGAAGTCCTCGGGCACGGGGCCGTTGTCGGCGGCCTGCCCCTGCTCGCCTGCGGGGGGCTGCCCGGGACCTGGTGCGCCCGGGGACGGCTGCCCGGCCCCCTGCTGCTGATCGCCCTCCGCCTTCACCTGCGTATCTCCTGCGGCGAGCGTGCACTGCGCGAGGCTCTGCAGGTTCCGTGGCCGCTCGGCCCCCGCCCGCTCGACGGCCACCTCGATCCGCTCCAGCGCGGCCGAGCGTTTGGACCACAGGGAATCGAGGACCGTACGGGAGGACCCCGCCTTCCCCGATGCCCAGCGGGCGTCGGCCGCCTTGACGTCCTGCCGCAGCGCGTCCAGGTTCCGGTGCACCTCGTTGCGTGCCCCCTCGGGTACCCCGGTCAGCCGGTCCTGCACCGACGGACAGACGATGCCTCCGGCGCGCCGGGCGTCGGCGCTCCCTGCGTTGGCCGCCGCGTTGACGGCCACCAGACCGCCGCCTCCCAGCACCAGGCCGGCCACTGCGATGAGTGCCTTTCGCCGAGTGCGGTTCACCTTGTGCCGCTGGTTCATGAAGTGTGCTCGCTCTCTGATGGGTCCGGCCCGAGGCCCGTATGCCGGACGAGGGCCCCCGTTGGCGGCTCACTCTGGCAACACGTCGGCCCCATCCACCCCACGAGTCGCAGGGGCGTCACAGACTCGTAAGACCTACCCGGGCGGCCGGGTGGCCGTGACGTTGCGGTAGGCGATCTCGGCCAGCCGCTGCTGTCCGTCCCGGCTCGGGTGGAACCAGTCCCAGCGGCTCAACTGTTCCCCCTCGAAGCGGTAGTTGAAGACCGCCCCGCCGTCGTAACGGCAGCGCAGATCCTTTCCGCACACGTCCTTGAGCACCTTGTTGTACGCCATGACACGCTGGTGGACGCTCTCGCGCCGCTCCTGCGCCGTGGTGCTCAGGTCGTTGGCGTTGCCCAGCATGGTGGCGCAGATGCCCAGCCGCCAGATCCGGCTGCCCAGCGGATCACTCCGGCCGGTCGACCACAGGCGCTTGAGGTCCGGCACGCTCGAGACGTAGACATGGGCCTTGGGGGCGCCTCGGCGCAGACGGGCGAGCGACGTGACGAAGGACGCCCGGAAATCGTTTACGGGCGTCATCCGGTCGACCGTGTCGGCGCAGGCGTCGTTGGCGCCCACCATCACCGTGACCAGCTCCGGCTTCTTGGCGGCGGCCCGGGTCATCTGCTCGGGAAGCTCGGCCACGTGGGCCCCGGAGCGTGCGAAGTTCCAGCTGTGCGTGGTCACCGCCCGCTCACCGAGCAGGCGCAGCGCCAGGCTCCGTACGGTGTTGTCGGTGCCCGTGGCCCAGGAGACCTCGGGGCAGTCCGCGAACACCATGCAGGCGTCGAAGCCGCGGGTGATCGAGTCGCCGACCGCGGCGAGTGAGTTCGGGCTGCGGTCCCAAACCGGTGTGGGTCTCGGTGCGGGCCGTGTGGGCGCCCCCGAGCGCCGCCCGTCGGTGGACGGTGCGGCGTCGCACCCGGCCAGCGCGCCGGCGGCCGCGAGAAGCGCGGCGGCCGTCATGACTGCGGTTACTGTGCGTGAGCGGTGCGTCCGACTGCTCTGCCGCATGCCCCGATCCCCTCCGTATCAACGGCATCTGACGCCCTGTGACGTCCTGGCGAGTGAAAGCTTCGTGCGTACGGGCTCAGGACCGACAGTACGTCAACCCTCGGGGGTTCTCGCACGGTAGCTTTTCCCCTGTCGACCCAGAGGCTGCACTTCGCCCATCGGCCCCAGTAAATTACATCGCGTCACATCCTGTCCCTTTTGTAGGGATTAGCGCATGATGCTGTTTACTGAGACCGCTGGGAAGGCGATCCTCGTCCCACACTGGAGGTCCCGGTGACGACACGTGGCGTTCTGTACGTTCACTCCGCACCTCGCGCGCTGTGCCCGCACGTCGAATGGGCGGTCGCGGGAGTGCTCGGCGTGCGGGTCCAGCTCGACTGGATCCGTCAGCCCGCATCACCCGGCACCTGGAGAGCCGAGTTCTCCTGGCAGGGCGCGGTCGGCACGGCCGCCAAGCTCGCCTCGGCACTGCGCGGCTGGCACCTGCTGCGCTTCGAGGTCACGGCCGAGCCGTGTGCCACGGCGGAGGGTGAGCGCTACAGTGCGACGCCCGATCTGGGCATCTTCCATGCGGTCACCGGTATCCACGGCGACATCCTGATCCCCGAGGACCGCCTGCGCGCGGCGCTGGGCCGGGCCTCCCAGGGCGGTACGGACCTGGAGGCCGAGATCGCCAGGCTGCTCGGCAAGCCGTGGGACGACGAACTCGAGCCCTTCCGGTACGCGGGCGAGGGTGCCCCGGTCCGCTGGCTCCACCAGGTCGTCTAGCGCTTTCCCTCTTCACCCTGTTCCTGCCGGTCCAGCTCCGTGAGCAGCCGGCGCAGAAAGCCGCGCGCGGCCGCGATCTCCCGCTCCGGCAGCGCCCGGACGAGCGTGCGGTGCCGCTCGGCGGCCCGCTCGGTGACCTTCGCGAGGACGTTGCGTCCACCCGGTGTGAGTGCCAGCAGGGGTGAACCCTTGTGGTCGGGGTTGTCGGTGTACGAGGCGTGCCCGAGCTCCACGAGGTCGTTGGCCACGCGCTGCACGTTCTGCCGGGACACGCCGAGACGGCGGGCGGCCTGCGGCACGGTGAGTGCCTCCTCCGAGATGACGCTCAGGACCTGCCACCTGGCCTGGGTCAGCCCTTCGGTCTGCGCGGTCCGCTCGCCCAGTCGCCGCAGCGCTCCCGCGGCCTCGAACACATCGGCCACCAGCAGTGCCATCTCGTCCGGCGCTGCGTCGGAAAGGCCTCCGGGCATGGGGACTCCTTTGACAATATGTTGTCTGTATGTGAAGGTGTTGTCATTCTAGCCGGGGGTGAACCGTCAGGAGAAACACCATGACCAGGGTCGATCTGTACCGGAACGTTCACATGGGGCAGCGCGCCCGGCTCTTCGCTCTCGCGGTCGAGCTCGGTGCTGCGGACCACGCCGAGCGGAGCGTCATGGAGGAGCTCACGGAGCGCTGCCTGGCCATGACACAGGAGCTCCGTGAACACGCCGACCACGAGGACACCTTTGTCCACCCGCTGCTGCGGGACCGGGCGCCGCGGGCGGCCGACGCGCTGGACGGCGAACATGTACGGCTCGACGCGGCGCTCGCCGCACTCGACGAGCGGGCACGGGCCCTGCCGAAGGAACCGCCGGCGTCACGCCCCGCGGCAGGTCACGCGCTCTACCTGGCGCTGAACGAACTGATCAGCGCCTATCTCGCGCACCTGCACACCGAGGAGACCGTCGCGATGCCCGCCCTGTGGGAGCACTGCGGCGACGACGAACTGGGCGCCGTGTTCGGTGCCTTCCGCGCCTCCCGTACGTCCGAGGAGGCCCTCGCCGATCTGCGCCGTATGCTCCCGTCGCTCCCTCCCGCGGACCGGGCCGCCATAGTGCGTGCCACGCTCGCCGGGGGCCCCGGCACCGAGGCGGGCCGTACGCTCGCCGCGCTCTCCACCACCCTCGCTCCCGCTCAACGCGCACGTCTCTACGCGGACTTGGGTGCTCCGGAGGCCTGGGCGGCCGCCCAGGTCGCCTGACGCGAGCGTGTTTCGCACCCCGCCCGTACGAAGCGGGTCCGGCTCCCGCAGGGGAACCGGACCCGCTTTCGTGCGTCGGACAGGCGTCAGACCGTACGGAACGCCAGCACCACGTTGTGGCCGCCGAAGCCGAACGAGTTGTTGATCGCCGCGATCGTGCCCTCCGGGAGAGGGCGGGGCTCGGCGCGGACGATGTCCGCGTCGACCGTCTCGTCCAGGTCGTCGACGTTGATCGTGGGCGGAGCCGTGCGGTGGTGCAGCGCCAGCACCGTCGCCACCGTCTCGATGCCGCCCGCGCCGCCCAGCAGATGACCCGTCATCGACTTCGTGGCGGAGACCGCCACATGGTCGAGGTCGTCACCCAGGACGCTGCGCAGCGCCTTGATCTCGGCGACGTCACCCTGCGGCGTCGACGTGGCGTGCGCGTTGAGGTGCACCACCTCGGCGGGCTTGAGGTCCGTGGTGTCCAGCAGGTTGCGCAGCGCCGCGGCGATACCGCGGCCCGTCGGCTCCGGCTGCGCGATGTGGTGGCTGTCCGCGGACAGGCCCTGACCCAGCACCTCGCAGTAGACCTTCGCGCCACGCGCCGCCGCGTGCTCCGCCGACTCCAGGATCACCACGCCCGCGCCCTCGCCGAGGACGAAGCCGTCCCGGGCGGTGTCGTACGGACGCGAGGCCTTCTCGGGCTCGTCGTTGTTCTTGGACATCGCCATCATGTTGGCGAACGCCGCGATGGGCAGCGGGTGGATGGCCGCCTCGGTGCCGCCGGCGACGACCACATCGGCGCGGCCGGTGCGGATCATCTCCACCGCGTAGCCGATCGCCTCCGCGCCCGACGCGCAGGCCGAGACCGGGGTGTGCACGCCCGCCTGGGCGTTCACCTCGAGGCCGACGTTGGCGGACGGACCGTTCGGCATGAGCATGGGGACGGTGTGCGGGGAGACACGGCGTACGCCCTTGTCCTTCAGCACGTCGTACTGGTCGAGCAGCGTCGTCACACCGCCGATGCCGGACGCGATCACCGCACCCAGCCGCGCGGGCGCGACCTGGTCGTCCTCGCCCGCCGCAGCGGTGAAACCGGCGTCGGCCCACGCCTCGCGCGCCGCGATGACCGCGAACTGGGCCGAGCGGTCCAGCTTGCGGGCGAGCGGGCGCGGCAGGACCTCGCCCGGGTCGACCGCCGCGGGTGCGGCGATACGGACCGGCAGTTCGGCGAAGCGCTCGCCCTCCAGGGGCTTCACTCCGGAACGTCCGGCGAGCAGACCTTCCCAAGTCGATGCGCTGTCGCCACCCAGCGGTGTGGTTGCGCCGATACCGGTGACGACCACGGTGCGATTGGTCGAGTTCACAGGAATTCTTTCTCCACGTATAGGGGGTGCGGAATGTGCACGGCGCCACCGAGGGTGGCGACGAGCGCGACTCGGGCCGGAGGTGTTACTTGCCGACCTGGTGCTTCGCGATGTAGTCCGCGGCGTCGCCGACGGTCTTCAGGTTCTTGACGTCCTCGTCCGGGATCTTGACGTCGAAGCGCTCTTCGGCGGCGACGACGACCTCGACCATGGACAGCGAGTCGACGTCCAGGTCGTCGGTGAAGGACTTGTCCAGCTGGACGTCCTCGACCGGGATACCGGCGATCTCGTTGACGATGTCGGCGAGACCGGCGACGATCTCTTCCTGCGTGGCGGCCATGTTGGCGCTCCTTCGGTGTGTATCAGAGGGTGTGGCAGCAGCCGTCCGGAAGATCCGTACGGTGCCTAGGGGAGGGTAACGACCGTCGCGGCGTAGACGAGACCCGCCCCGAAGCCGATGACGAGCGCGGTGTCACCGCTCTTCGCCTGACCGGTCGCCAGAAGCCGCTCCATCGCGAGCGGGATCGAGGCGGCCGACGTGTTGCCGGTGGTTTCCACATCGCGGGCGACCGTGACATGCTCCGGCAGCTTCAGAGTCTTCACCATCGAGTCGATGATCCGCATGTTTGCCTGGTGCGGGATGAAGACGTCCAGGTCGTCCGAGGTGATCCCGGCCGCGTCCAGCGCCTGCTGGGCGACCTTCGCCATCTCGAACACGGCCCAGCGGAACACCGCCTGGCCCTCCTGCGTGATGGCAGGGAACTTCGCGACATCACCGGTGCGGTAGTCCGACCACGGAACGGTCTGCTTGATCGTCTCGGACTTGTCGCCCTCCGAGCCCCAGACGGTCGGGCCGATCATCGGCTCCTTCGCCGGGCCGACGACGACAGCGCCCGCGCCGTCACCGAACAGGAAGGCCGTCGCACGGTCCTCCAGGTCGGTCAGGTCGCTGAGCCGCTCCACGCCGATGACGAGCACGTACTCCGCCGAGCCTTCGACCACCATGCCCTTGGCCAGGGTCAGGCCGTAGCCGAAGCCCGCGCAGCCCGCCGAGATGTCGAACGCCGCCGGCTTCACCGCGCCGATCTTGTCCGCGATCTCCGTGGCGACGGCCGGGGTCTGCTTGAAGTGCGACACGGTGGAGACGATCACGCCGCCGATCTGCTCCGGGGTGATCCCGGCGTCGGCGATCGCCTTGCCGGACGCCTCCACCGACATCGCGCACACGGTCTCCTCGTCGGAGGCCCAGTGGCGCGTCGCGATGCCCGAACGCGAGCGGATCCACTCGTCGGACGAGTCGATCGTCTCGAGGATCACCTCGTTGGGCACCACCCGGGTCGGGCGGTAGCCGCCGACTCCCAGAATGCGTGCGTACGGCGCGCCCTGACTGGGCTTGATCTTGGCCATGCTCTACGGCTCCTTGTCAGGCACCCGCCGCGTCAGCGGCAGATGCACCGGTCTCGGCGAGCAGCGTGCGGGCCGCGTCGAGGTCGTCCGGGGTCTTCAGCGCCAGCGTCCGCACACCCGGCAGCGCACGCTTGGCGAGACCGGTGAGGGTGGCGCCGGGGCAGACCTCGATCAGGGCGGTGACGCCCCGCTCCTTGAAGGTCTCCATGCACAGGTCCCAGCGGACCGGGTTGGCGACCTGGCCGACCAGACGGGAGATGACGTCGGCGCCGTCGGCGACGATCTGCCCGTCCCTGTTCGAGACGTAGGGGACGGCCGGGTCGGACACAGTGAGGGTCGTCGCGGCGCCCTCCAGGGTCGCGACCGCGGGCGCCATGTGGTGCGTGTGGAACGCGCCGGCCACCTTCAGGGCGATCACCCGCGCCTTCTCCGGCTTGTCGTCGGCGAGTGCGGCGAGCTGCTCGGCGGTTCCGGCGGCGACGATCTGACCCGCGCCGTTGACGTTCGCCGCAGTCAGGCCGAGCTTCTCGAGGTGGGCGACCACCTGGTCCGGGTCGCCGCCGAGCACCGCGGACATACCCGTCTCGGTGACCGCGGCGGCCTCGGCCATCGCAAGTCCCCGGGTGCGGACGAAACGCAGCGCGGCGGTGTCGTCGAGGACACCCGCGAGTGCGGCGGCGGTGATCTCACCGACGCTGTGACCGGCGACCGCACCGGGGGCCACCTCGCCGAGGGCGGCGGCCGACAGCAGACCGGCGGCCACCAGCAGCGGCTGCGCGACGGCCGTGTCGCGGATCTCGTCCGCGTCGGCCTTGGTCCCGTAGTGGGCGAGGTCGAGCCCGATCGCGTCGGACCAGGCCGCAATGCGGTCGGCGGCGCCGGGGAGGTCGAGCCAGGGAGTCAGGAAGCCGGGCGTCTGAGCGCCTTGGCCGGGAGCGACGAGTACGAGCACCCTCACACTCTCTCTTGTGGACGGCTCCAAACGCCCGTGGGGACAGGGACGAAGAACCGTCAGGGGAATTGTTGGTGTCCGACAAAAGTTTAGGACTGGGCATCCCCGTCGGCCAGACGCCCGAGGATGAGTGCGATCCGCAGCGTGAACGCAGAGCGAACGTCCGAGGGCGACCATCCGGTGACGTCGGTCACACGTCGCAGCCGGTAGCGCACGGTGTTGGGATGCACGAAGAGCATCCGCGCCGCGCCTTCGAGACTGCTCGCCTGCTCCAGATAGACACTGAGGGTCTCCAGCAGCGCCGAGCCCGCCTCCTCCAGCGGTCTGTAGATCTCCTCCACCAGCTGCTCGCGCGCAGCGGGGTCCGCCGCGATAGCACGCTCCGGAAGCAGATCATCCGCGAGAACCGGCCGCGGCGCGTCCTGCCACGCCGAGCAGGCCTTGAGTCCGGCTGCCGCGGCCTGTGCGGACCGGGTCGCGGCGAGCAGGTCGGGAACGATGGGACCTGCGACGACCGGGCCCGCCGCATACGGTCCGATCAGCGCCTTCGCCACATGGAGCGGGTTGTCGCTGCCGCCCGCGATGACCACCAGCCGGTCGCCGAGCACGCCGGTGAGCACCTGGAGCTTGGCGTGCCTCGAGGCCCGGCGGATCGCCTCCACCGTCAGCTCGCTGTCCCCGTCCGGAGCGGTGCCGAGGATCACACACACATGCTCCGGGGAGTTCCACCCGAGCGCGGCGGCGCGCGAGACGGCGCCCTCGTCCGCCTCGCCGGACAGCACCGCGTTCACCACGAGCGACTCGAGACGGGCGTCCCACGCGCCGCGTGCCTCGGCGGCCTGCGCGTACACCTGCGCGGTGGCGAACGCGATCTCCCGTGCGTACACCAGCAGCGCCTCACGCAGCACCGACTCGTCGCCGGGTGCGGCGACCTCGTCGATCGCGGCCTCCATGACCTCGATGGTGGTGCGCACCATCTCCACGGTCTGGCGCAGGGTGATCGCCCGGGTCAGCTCCCGCGGAGCGGTGCCGAAGACATCGGTGGAGATCGCCTGCGGGGTCTCAGGGTGCCGGAACCACTCGGTGAACGCGGCGATACCGGCCTGGGCGACCAGGCCGATCCACGACCGGTTCTCCGGGGGCATGGCCCGGTACCAGGGCAGCGTCTCGTCCATGCGGGCGATGGCGTTCGCGGCCAGCCGGCCGGACGACTGCTCCAGCCGGCGCAGGGTCGCATTGTGCGGATGGGGAGGATTCGCTGCAGGTACGGGCACGGGGACAAGAGTGCCTTATCAGGACGCCCGGGCGGAGTGCAGGGGTTCTCTTCCATCGAGTCGGGTGCTGCGGCGGCCCGGCTACGGTGGAGGCGTGATTTCCGTTCGGCGCGCCGACGAGCGCTACCGCGGCGGGGACTCGGCCTCGGGCATAGAGTCCCTGCACGCCTTCTCCTTCGGGCGGCACTACGACCCGGACAACCTCCGCTTCGGCGCGATCCTCGCCTGCAACGAGGAGCGGCTCGCGCCCGGCGCAGGGTTCGACGAGCATCCGCACAGCCACACCGAGATCGTCACCTGGGTCGTCGAGGGCGAGCTCACCCACCGCGACTCGGCCGGCCATGCCACCGTCGTACGGCCCGGGGACGTCCAGCGGCTCAGCTCGGCGGGCGGGGTGCGGCACGTCGAGCGCAACGACGGCGAGCTGCCGCTGGTGTTCGTGCAGATGTGGCTCGCCCCGCTGGAGCCCGGCGGCGAGCCGGCGTACGAGATCGTGCGCGGCATCGCCGACTCCACCCCGTACGCCCTCCCGCAGGCCGGCGCCATGCTCCACGTCCGCCGCCTCGCCGCCGGCGAACGCACCGCCGTGCCGGACTCGCCGCTGGTGTACCTGCATGTCGTACGCGGCCGAGTGCGGCTGTCCGAGGACGGGTTGGGTGCCGGTGACGCCGCGCGGATCACCGGTGCCGAGAGCCTGGAACTCACCGGCACCGAGGCCGCGGAGGTGCTGCTGTGGGAGCTCACGGGCTGACCTCGCCCGCCGTCTCCTGAGGCCCTCTCAGCGCAGGGCACTCGTCGCCTGCCAGTCGGCCCACGACAGGTTCCAGTCGCCGAAGCCGTTCCCCGGGGCGACCGTGCCCTTGGTGTCCGCGCCCTTGATCTCGAACGGGTCGCCGACCCGCACCTGGCCGTAGAACCACGCGGCGTCGGCGTCGCTCATGCCGATGCAGCCCGAGCTCATGTTGGCCTTGCCGAACCACTTGGCGTTCCACGGCGCCGCGTGCGCGTACATCCCGGACCAGGTCAGGCGCATCGAATGCTCGACCATCTTGTCGTAGGCGTCACCGAGGCCCACCGTCTCGGAGTTCATGTTGATCGTGCCCTCCTTCGCCATCAGCACCGCGGTCCCGCGCCAGGAGCGCTTGTCGCCGCCGGGGGTGCCGCCCGAGACCGGGATCTTCCGTACGGCCTTGCCGTCGCGCTCCAGGGTCAGCTGATGGCGGTCGAGGTCGACCTTGACGATCTGACGCGCACCGATGGTGAAGGTGGCCGAGTAGTCGCGTACGAACCAGCCGCCGGCCGCGCCCGAGTCGGTGCCGTTCAGCTGCGCGTCGAGGGTGACCTCGGTGCCGGGCTTCCAGTACTCCTTGGGCCGCCAGTCCACCCGGTCCCGGCCGGACCAGTCCCGCATCCAGCCCCATGACCCCTCGGTGTTCTCCGAGGTGGTGATCTTCAGCTGCTTCTCCACCTCCGCCTTGTTCTTCACCGGGTTGTCGAAGACCAGGGAGATCGGCTGGGCGACGCCCACGGTGGTGCCGGTACCCGGGCGCCAGTCGACCTTGTTGACCTTGCCGGCCGCGGCGGTGGCGAAGGAGTGCTTGCTCGTACCGGTGGCGCCGTCCTTGGTACGGGTCGCCGCCGTGACCGAGTACGCGCCACCCGGCACCGTCCTGCGGTCCGAGGTCCACCGCGCACCGTCGGTCGAGACCTTCCCGGTGAGCGCGCGGCCCTTGGCATCGGTGACCGTGACCTCGGTGAGCCTGCCGCCGGTCGCGGTGACCACCACCGGTTCGCCCGGCTTCGCCTGCCGCCCCTCGGGTCTCACGGTGACGGTCGCGGGCCGGTCACCGGCCGGCCTGCCACCGGGCTTGTCGTCCGGCGCAGGGGGGCTGACAGATGAGCAGGCGGCGAGCGGGACGAGCACGAACGCCGCGGCCGCACGGCGCACAGATATGTGACGCAACGGAATACCTCCGTCGGGAGTTTGGTGGGATATCGCGACTCTAGGTCGGAGTAAGCGCAGGTGAGCGGCGCGAGAGCAATGTGACGGCGACTGGTGAGGAACGGTCATGGTCCGGTCACAATCGCCGCGCGGGACGGTCATGCGCGGCTGTGAGCATCCTCTGCGTTCCCCACAGAGAGGCTGACACCGTGTCTGCGCTGCTCGTGAGACCCGGCCGTGGTCAGGACGACCGACGCCGGGAAACCCTGCTGGAGCCCGTCACCGCCGAGACCTACCGCGCGTTCCTCGCCTCCCGGGCGGGCAGCGCGCTGGGCGCAGGCTTTCTCCAATGCCCGTCCTGGGCCCAGGTCAAGGAGGGCTGGCGCGCCCAGCTGCTCGGCTGGGGCGCGGACCCGGCCGCCGGGAAGCTGACGGGCGTGGCGCTCGTGCTGCTGCGGCAACTCCCGGGCACCCGCCGCTTTTTCGCCTACCTTCCCGAAGGGCCGGTCGCCGACTGGGCCGACCCGGACATCGACGGCTGGCTCGACCCGCTGCTGAGTCATCTGCGGGCGGCGGGCGCGTTCGCCGTGCGTATCGGCCCCTCGCCCGCGTACCGCCGCTGGGACGCCGCCCGGCTCAAGTCCCTCACCGGGCCCGGCCGGCGCCTCGCCGACGTCCTTGCCTGCGAGGTCGACCCGCTCGGCACGACGGTCGCCGAACGGCTGCGGACGCGCGGCTGGAAACGCTGCGGAGAGGACGGCGGCGGGGGCGACGGTGACGCGCAGCCTCGCCATGTCTTCCAGGTGCCGCTCGCCGGACGCACCACCGGCGACCTGTGGTCCGGCCTCAACCAGGAGTGGCGGCGCAACGTCCGCCGCGCGCAGAAGGCGGGCGTGGAGGTGGTGGTGGGCAGCGCCGCGGACCTTCCCGAGTTCTACCGGCTGCTGCGTATCACCGAGGAGCGCGACGGTTTCCGGCTCGGCCGCTCGCTCGCGTACTACGAGCGCCAGTACGCGGTCCTCAACGCCGAGGAACCGGGCCGGATGAAGCTGTATCTCGCGCGCCACGACGGCGAGACGCTGGCCGCCCACACCATGATCACGGTCGGCCGGCGGGTCTGGTACCAGACCGGTGCGTCCGCCGACCACCGCCGAGAGGTCCGCCCCTCCAACGCCCTGCAGTGGCGGATGCTGCTCGACGCCCACGCACTCGGCGCCGACGTCTACGACATGCGCGGGGTACCCTCCACCCTCGACCCCGACGACCGCCCGTTCGGACTGCTGCGCTGGAAGCTCGGCACCGGAGGACAGGTCGTCGAGACGCTGGGGGAATGGGAGAGACCATTGGGCGGGACGGCCAACCACACGCTGTACCGGGCCTTCCAGGCGTACATGGCGCGCCGATGAGCGCGAGCGGGGCCGCACGCGCGGACGCATCGGCCGCCACGGGGGCGGCCGATGGCGAGCGTGGTGCGGCGTCCGGTGAGGCACAGCCCGCCGCGGCACCCGCGGGTGCGGGCGTACCGGCCGTCACGGGGGCGGCCGGAACGGAGGACCCCGCGGGGTCCGGCACCGCCGCACCTGGTGCGGGCCGGGTGCCGGCCCGGGCAGAAGCGGTCGCGGCAGCCGAGGCCGAAGGGGGCGCGCGTTCCGGCCGTACGGACGGCGCCGGCGGAACCGTACCCACCGGACCGGCGGGTACCGGAAGCCACTTCGCGGCCGCCGGGGCCGTGACCACCATGGCCCCGGCGGGGGCACCTCCCCGTGACCGCGACGGCGCACGGTCCGGCGGTGGCGACGACGGGGGCCAGGGCACTGTGAGGTCCGGCACCGCCGCACCTGGTGCGGGCCGGGTGCCGGCCCGGGCAGAAGCGGTCGCGGCAGCCGAGGCCGAAGGGGGCGCGCCGCGCGGCGGCGACGGCGGGTCCGTCGCCGACGGGCCCCGGGGCGCCGCCGGTCCCGCGGTCGAGGGCCGCCCGCAGTCCGTGCTGCGCAGCGGTGTCCTGATGGCCGCCGGGTCCGTCGTCTCGCGTGCCACCGGGTTCGTACGGTCCGCGGTCGTCGCCGCGGCCCTCGGCGTCGGGCTCACCGCCGACGGCTACGCGGTCGGCAACACCGTGCCCACCGTGGTCTACATGCTCCTCCTCGGCGGCGCGCTGAACGCGGTCTTCGTGCCCGAGCTGGTCAAGGCCGCCAAGGAGCACGACGACGGCGGCACGGCCTACACCGACCGGCTGCTCACCGTCTGCGTCCTCGCCCTGCTGGCGATCACCGCCGCAGCCGTCTGGGCCGCGCCGCTCGTCATCGACATGTACACCGACTACCCCGGCCCCCAGGCCACCATGACGGTGGCCTTCGCCCGCTACTGCCTGCCGCAGATCTTCTTCCTCGGGCTGTTCACCCTCCTCGGGCAAGTACTGAACGCCCGCGGCCGGTTCGGCGCGATGATGTGGACACCGGTCCTCAACAACGTCGTCGTCATCGGCGTGTTCGGGCTGTATCTGGTGACCGGCGACGGCGGCACGCTCACCGCGGGCGAGACCGCGCTCCTGGGCTGGGGCACCACGGCCGGGATCGCCGTCCAGGCCCTTGCGCTCGCCCCCGCCCTGCGCGCGGCCCGCTTCCGCTTCCGGCCCCGCTTCGACTGGCGCGGCAGCGGGCTGACCCGGCCGCTGCGTTCGGCCGGCTGGCTGGTGCTGCTGGTGCTCACCAACCAGCTCGCTTACTGGGTGACGACCAGGCTGGCGACGGATGCGGGCAGGCACGCGGTGGACCAGGGCATCGACGGCGGCGCCGGGTTCAGCGCGTACAACAACGCCTATCTGCTGTGGGCCGTACCGCACGGCATCGTCACCGTGTCGCTGGTCACCGCGCTGCTGCCGCGGATGAGCGGCGCCGCGGCGGACGGCGACACGGCGGGCGTGCGGCGCGACGTGTCGTACGCCCTGCGCAAGAGCGCCGCGATCGTGGTGCCCGCCGCGTGCGCGCTGGCGGCCCTCGCGCAGCCCGTGATGGCGCTCGTCTTCCAGTACGGCAGGACCGGCGCCGACGACATCGCGGTGATGGCGGGCATCCTGGTGGCGTTCGCACCCGGACTCGTCGCCTTCTCCGGCCAGTACGTCCTCTCCCGCTCGTTCTACGCCCTGTCCGACACCCGCACGCCGTTCCTGCTCAACCTGGTGATCGCGGGCCTCAACTCGGCGCTGTCCGTGACGGCGTACGCCCTCCTGCCCGCACGCTGGGCCGTGACGGGCATGGCCGGGGCGTACTCGCTGGCGCTGTGGGCGGGCTGGGCGGTCACGGCGTACGTCCTCAACAGGCGGCTCGCACCGCCGTCAGGACGCGCTCCCCGGCTGTGGCGTTCGGCGACCGTGGCAGCCCAGGCCCGGCTGCTGCTCGCCGCCGCCCCGGCCGCCGTGCTCGGGTACGCCGCGGCCCGCTGGGCGGCCGGGGCCGGACCGGTCGCGGCCACCGCGGGCGGCGCGGCAGCCCTCGCGCTGACCTTCGTACTCCTCGCCCGCCCGCTGCGGCTCACCGAAATCGACGCCCTGCTCACCGGCGTCCGCGGACGTCTCGCCCGCCGCTGAACCTCACCTGGGGATACTCCATACATGCCTCGCGTCCTGCTCATAGAAGACGACCCCTCCGTACGGGAGGGGGTCGAACTCGGCCTGCGCCGCCGCGGTCACGACATACGGACGGCCGCCACGGGTGAGGCCGGGCTCGCCGCGCTCGGTGAGTTCCGGCCCGATCTGCTCCTGCTGGATCTGATGCTGCCCGGTATGAACGGCGTCCAGGTCTGCCGGAAGGTCCGGGAGACCAGCCAGCTGCCGATCATCATGCTCACCGCCCGCGGCGACGACTTCGACGTCGTCGTCGGGCTCGAGGCCGGTGCCGACGACTACATCGTCAAACCCGCCCGGACCGAGGTGATCGAGGCCCGTATCCGGGCCGTGCTGCGGCGGATCGAGGACACCGGAGGCGGCAGACCCTCCGTCGAGTTCCACGGCGAGCTCGCCATCGACCGCGCCGGGCTCACCGTCGCCAAGTCCGGGCAGCGCCTCGCGCTCGCGCCCTCCGAGCTGAAGCTGCTGCTGCATCTCTGCTCCGCCCCCGAGCAGGTGTTCAGCCGGCAGCAGCTGCTCGAACATGTGTGGGAGCACAGCTACCACGCCGACGCGCGGCTCGTCGACGCCTGTGTACGGAGGCTGCGGAACAAGATCGAGGACACGCCCGGCAGTCCCCGCTACATCCAGACGCTGCGGGGCTTCGGCTACCGCTTCGGACCGCTGTGAGGCTCCGCCGCGGTATGACCGCGAGCATGCGCGACACGGCCGCCCCGGGCGCGGACGTTGCCGGCGGAGACGTCCCGGGGGCGGACTCGGCCGGCGCAGACCATGCGCCCGCGAGCCGCACACACACAGGCCCGACGCGCGACGGCAGCGCGAGCGCCCGCTCGGCGCGCCGTGTCCTCGCGTTCGGCCTGCGTGCCCGCCTCGTGCTCGCCTTCCTGCTGGTCGCGGCGGTCAGCGCCGCGACGACCGCCACGCTCACCTACCGCGAGGCGCGTAACGCGGTGCTGGTCACGGCCCAGGACACGGCGGTCACGTCATTCCGCGACCGGGTCCAGCTGCTCGGTGTCGAACTGCCGCTGGACCGTCGCGGACTGCAGGACGAGCTGCGCGACATGGCCCGCAAGGGCAAGCCCCACCCGTGGATCGTCTTCGCCGAGTACGGCTCGCTGCGGATCTCCTCCGGGACCAGACCCACCTCGGGCGTGATCACCCCGGAGCTGCGCCGCACCGCACTCACGAGTCCGCACGGAAGTTTCGAACGGGTCGTCAAGGACGGTGTCCCGTATCTGACCATCGGCATGCCCGCCGTCTTCAAGGTCGGCCCCAACGGCGTTCTGCACAGCGGTCTGACCCTGTTCGCCGTGATGCCGATGACCGACGAGCAGGCCAATGTCGAGGCCTTGGTCACCGCGGCCAGGGACGGCGCGCTGCCTGCCCTGGCGGTGGCGCTGGTCCCCGCACTGCTCGCCTCGCGCAGCGTGCTGCGACCCGTCCGCGAACTGCGCAAGGCCGCGGGCAACATGGGCAGCGGCCGTCTCGACACCCGGATCCAGGTCCGGGGAAGGGACGAACTGGCCGATCTGGCCAGCACGTTCAACGAGTCCGCGGCCGCGCTCGAACACTCCGTCGACGAACTGAGGCAGGCCGAGGCCCGCGCCCGCCGTTTCGCCTCGGACGTCTCGCACGAACTGCGCACTCCGCTCGCCGGGATGCTCGCCGTCACCGAGGTCCTCGACGAGGACGCGGACCGGCTCGACCCCGACACCGCGAGGGCCGTCCGGCTGATCAGTGCCGAGACCGGGAAGCTCGCCGTGCTGGTCGAGGATCTGATGGAGATCTCCCGCTTCGACGCCCGTGCGGCCGAGCTCAACACCGACGAGGTCGACGCCGCCGAGGCGATCCGCAAGACCCTGCAGAACCGGCACTGGACCGACGACCGGATCCGCACCGAGCTGCCCCACGGCATCCGCGCGCGTCTCGACCCGCGCCGCTTCGACCTCGTGGTCGCCAATCTCGTCGGGAACGCGCTCAAGCACGGCGGCGCACCTGTCGCCGTACGGCTGCGCACCGAGACGGGCGCGGACGGTGCGGCCGTGCTGGTCACCGAGGTCGAGGACAGCGGACCCGGCATCCGGCACGATGTGCTGCCGCACATCTTCGACCGCTTCTTCAAGGCCGATGCCGCCCGTACCCGCTCGGCGGGCAGCGGACTGGGACTCGCGATCACGCAGGAGAACGTACGGCTGCACGGCGGCACGGTCCGGGCCGCGAACGCGCCCGGAGGCGGGGGCGCGGTCTTCACCGTCGAGATACCTCTCACGGCGGCGACGGAGGCCACGCCATGAGACGACTGCGCGGTGCCGCCGCGCTGCTCGCGGCCGCGCTGGTGCTCACCGGCTGCGGTATCCAGGAGACCGATGTCGTCGAGGCGGGCGGTCCCGCCACCATCCAGGTCTTTCCCCAGAGCTCGACCGGGATGGTGCTCTTCTTCCGCTCTCCGGACGGGGAGCTGTTGCCCGTGATCCGTTCCCTGGAAGGGGAGTTCGAGGATCCGCAGAGCCCGGGGGCGTCGACCGGCGAGACGCTCTCGGTGCTGTTCGCGGGTCCGGCCGAGCGGGACCGCGCGGCCGGACTCACCACCGGTCTGCCCGAACTGCCCCCCGGCGCCACGCTGCGCGCAGCGCCGTCCGACCGGAGCGGGGTCGAGGTCACCCTGCCGATCGCGCTCGGCCGCCTCGACGACACCGCGATGCGCCAGCTGGTCTGCACGATCGCGTTCAGCGAGGACCCCGAGGGGCTCACGCCGGTCCACCTCCGAGGCACGGACGGCCCGCTGGAACAGGCCAACTGCGACGCCGACATCGACCTCGGCGTCCAGCCGCGACCGACCGCACGGCCGAGCTAGCCGCGCCCACCGGGAACGGATGGCCATCGCGCTGCACCGGCAGGGTGAATGCCCCCGGGTTCGATCTCCGATCCGGGCAACCGGGGAATCGCTGCTCCGGCGGACCGAACGGTGCCCCGGGAGCTCCGGGGCGCTTCACCCCGGTGCGAGATCGCGGCCGGCCCTGACTGACGGGCAAGAATCGCCACAAATGGACGATTGCGGACATGAGGTCCGTCGATCATAATCCGCGTGTCAGGTTCGGGTCCTGCCTCCGGCATCGGGAAGTGGCTCCGGCGGCCACGCGAGTGCAACCGCCCGCCCCAACGCCCTGACCAAGGAAAGGAGCTGACCAGGGTGGTGAGCGGTGGTGCGTACTCGGCCAGGTCGAGGACTGCTTTCGTGGGGGCGCTGCTCGTCGCCGGCGTGGCGGTCGTCTCGTGCGGCGGCGACGGCAACACGGCCGGCGTGAGCGGCAAGGTCACGGTCGTCTACGAGGACAACACGGTCAAGCCGAAGGACCGGCATGCCGTGACGGTGATCCGGAAGTCCGGCGTCCTCGAGCAGGTCGCCGACTGGGTGAACAAGTCGGTCGCCCTCCCGCACGACATGGTCGTGAAAGTCACCGACAAGGTCCCACCAGGGGTTACGGATGCGGTCACCCAGCCCGACGGCAGGACGATCTTCGTGCCCCCGGCGTTCCTGACCCAGATCGAAGGGGTCCTCAGTGACGTGGTCAAGACCGTCAAGCGTCCCGCCGTATTGCCCGAGGCCCAGTTCAACGCCGACGACCTGACCACGCTGTCGACCCAGTTCATCCTGGGCCACGAGATGGGCCATGCTCTGCAGCGTCAGCTCCTGCTTGCGAATCCCGGTCTCGAGGAGGTCGCCGCCGACGGGTTCGCGTCGTTCTACACCGTCAACGAGGTCGGACCGGGTCCGTCGCTGGCAACGGCAATCCTTTTCGACGAGCTCGCCCGCGAGGAGGGCAAGCTGACGCTGGAGGGGTTCTCGAGCGATCACCCCGTCACCCAGCAACGGGTCTTCACCTTTCTCTGCTACCTCGAGGGGAGCGACCCGAAGAGGTACTACGGCTCCCTGGTCGGTGCGGGTTACCTGCCGAAGACCCGCGCCCCGCTGTGTCCGCAGGCCTGGGCGATGCTGGACTACGGCTGGTGGACCCAGCTCCAGCCGCATTTCGCCGAGGCATTCAAGGACCAGGGTGACAAGACGCAGGAGAACGCACGCGACCACCTGATCGCGGAGACGAAGGCCTTCGAGAAGCAGATCGACGACCTCCGCAGAGGGCAATGAGCAATGCCGGCAGGAGCTGAACCGTCACCCACCCGCTGAGAGTCCTGCTGCAGGCAGGTGCGCGACTACCCGTTCTTGAGGTCGGCGAGCACCGCGTCGGTGAACTGCGGCCAGGCCTCGATCGCCCACGGCCCGAAGGCCCGGTCCGTGAGCGCCACGCACGCCGCCCGGGCATCCGGGTCGATCCACAGGAACGTGCCGGACTGGCCGAAGTGACCGAAGGTGCGCGGCGAGGAGGAGGCGCCGGTCCAGTGCGGCGACTTGGAGTCGCGGATCTCGAAGCCGAGACCCCAGTCGTTGGGCTTCTGGTGCCCGTATCCCGGCAGGATCCCCGACAGTCCCGGGTGCACGACCGACATGGCGTCGAGCACCGTGCGGGCGTCGAGCAGCCGCGGTGCCTGGACCTCCGCGGCGAAGCGCACCAGATCGTCGACGGTGGACACACCGCCCTTCGCCGGGGAGCCGTCGAGCGTCGTCCCCGTCATACCGAGCGGCTCCAGCACCGCCTGGTGGAGATAGTCCGCGAACGGGATCTCGGTCGCCTTGGCGATATGGTCCCCGAGCACCTCGAAGCCCGCGTTCGAATAGAGCCGGCGCGTGCCGGGCGCGGCCATGACCCGGTGCTCGTCGAAGGCGAGCCCGGAGGTGTGCGCGAGCAGATGCCGCACCGTGGCCCCCTCGGGCCCGGCCGGCTCGTCGAGCTCGATCGCCCCCTCCTCGTAGGCCACCAGCGCCGCGTACGCCGCGAGCGGCTTGGTGACGGAGGCCAGCGGGAAACGCCGGCCCGTCGGGCCGTACGATCCGGCGACCGTGCCGTCCGCTCGTACGACGGCGGCGGCCGCGGTCGGCACGGGCCAGTTCTCGATCATCGCCAGGCTCTGCATGCGTACGAGCCTAATTCTTCGCCCGCGGCGCACGGGACGGCGGGTGGACCCGACTGGCCTCACCGGCCCGTTCAGCGACGCCGCGAACAGTGGAGTGCGCTTTCCCCGTCACAGCGACAGCCGCATCGCCGGGTCGGTGTTCGGACGAAGCCCAGGGACGTGTACAGCGGCTCGCCCTCCGAGGAGGCGCGCAGGTCGATCCTGCGCACGCCGCGCTCCCGGAACCAGCCCAGCAGGCCCTCCATGCAGGCGAGTGAGCAGCCGCGGCGGCGCATGTCCTCGTCCGTGGCGACGCTGAACACATAGCCGCTCGTGCCCTCGGGGTTGCCGGGGCCGCCGAGGCGGTACTCGATCGTGCCGACCGCGCAGGCCGCGAGGCCACCGCCGGGGCCGGGGCGTTCGACCACGTAGGCCGTCAGCGTGCCCGCCGGGTCGGAGAGGCGGGTACGCAGCGTCGCCACCGCGGCCGGCTGCCAGCTGACATCGGGGTTCGGGCCATGGCAGGAGTCCTGCATGACCTTGCGGAGGCGGACCAGTTCTTCGGCGTCCTCAGGCGTGGCGCGGCGGGCGAGACTCATGATCCGGGAGGCTAATTCGCGAAGCGGGGAAGCGGCCACATGTTTCCCCTTGCTTGGAGTGCACTCGAAGGTTCTAGCGTGGAGGCCATGACGGTGATCGAGAGCACCCCGGCACGGACGGATCTCTGCAAGGCCGTTCCCCGCGCGCATCCGCGCCCCGACGGTCAGGACCGCTACACCATCAGCGAGGTCGTCGCCTTCACCGGGCTCACCGCGCACACCCTGCGCTGGTACGAGCGGATCGGGCTGATGCCGCATGTGGACCGGTCGCACACCGGGCAGCGGCGCTTCACCAACCGCGACCTGGACTGGCTCACCTTCGTCGGCAAGCTGCGTCTGACCGGGATGCCCGTCGCCGACATGGTCACGTACGCCGAGCTGGTCCGGGAGGGCGAGCACACCTTCGAGGCCCGCCAGGAGCTGCTGCAGAGCACCCGGCGCGATGTCGTCGAGCGGATCGCGGAGCTCCAGGACACCCTGGCCGTACTGGACCACAAGATCGAGTACTACGCGGACGCCCGAAGGGCGTCGGAGAGGGTCTGACCCCGATGACCAACAGCAAGATCGCACAGGTACGCCTCGGGACCGGTGGTCCGCTCGTCGGTGTCCAGGGCCTGGGATGCATGGGCATGAGCGAGTTCTACGGGGCCACCGACGAGGCCGCGGCCCGGCAGACGCTGGAAGTGGCGCTCGCCGAGGGCGTCACGCTCTTCGACACGGCCGACGCCTACGGGCGGGGCGCCAACGAGGAGTTCCTCGCGCCGTTCGTGGGCGCGCACCGTGACGAGATCACGCTGGCCACCAAGTTCGCCATCGAGCGGACCGACGATCCGCACTACCGGGGCATCCGCAACGACCCGGCCTACATCCGCCGGGCCGTCGAGGACAGCCTGCGTCGTCTGAGGACCGATGTCATCGACCTGTACTACATGCACCGCCGCGACCCGGCCGTACCGCTCGCCGATTCCGTCGGCGCGATGGGCGAGCTGGTGCGGCAGGGCAAGGTCAGGCATCTCGGGCTGAGCGAGGTGACCGGCGCCGAGCTGCGCGAGGCGCACGCCGTGCACCCGATTGCCGCGTTGCAGTCGGAGTGGTCGCTGTTCAGCCGGGACGTGGAGCGCAGCGCGGTCGGCGCCGCGGCCGAGCTCGGCGTCGCCTTCGTGCCGTACTCGCCGCTCGGCCGGGGCTTCCTCACCGGGGCGTTCACCGACGCCGCCAAGGACCTGCCGCAGGAGGACTTCCGCCAGTACCAGCCGCGCTTCACCGGCGAGAACGCGAGGACGAACGCGGCCCTGCTGGAGCCCGTCCACAAGATCGCGGCGGCGCACGGGGCGACCGCCGGCCAGGTCGCCCTGGCCTGGGTGCAGCAGCGGGCCCAGGTGCACTCGCTCGCCGTGGTCCCGATCCCCGGCACCCGCAGGGCGAGCCGTCTGCTGGAGAATGCCGGCGCGACCCGGCTGACGCTGAGCGAGGACGAGCTGGCCGCGCTGGAGCCGATCGCCGGCCAGGTCGCCGGCGACCGCTACCCGGACATGTCCTCCACGTCGGCCGCCCGCGAGTAGCCCCGCCGGCGCCCGCGGTGTCGCGCGACCGGGGCGGGCCCTCTCGGGCAGGCCGAACTGCTCATCCTGGGTGAGGAGTTCCGCTGCGCGGGTGCGGGCGGCGGCGTTGTCGCTCTGCCGGACCGGGCCGAGGCCGAGAACGGTGACCGGCCGCGCGGGTCGGCGTCCAGGAGGCCGGGGCGGCCCGGGCGGGTCACCCGAGCCCCGGGGCATCACGCCCACGGACCCGGCCACGCCCGAGACCCCCGTTACAGCTCCGCCAGCAGCTCCGCCTTCTTCCGGCTGAACTCCTCGTCCGTCACCAGGCCCGCCAGGTGCAGATCCCCCAGGTGCCGTATCCGCTCGGCGATGTCGGCCGGGTCGCGGCGGGCGGCGCGCGGGGTCAGGGCCGGGGCCGGGCTCGTGTTGCGTACCGACTCCAGGACCGCCGCAGCGAACGGCAGCGACTCGTGGACCGGGCCGTACCCGAGACCGAACACCACCGCGGCCGGGTCCTGGTCCGCCTGCGCGGGCTGAGCGCCGCCGGAGTCCGCCGTGCGGCGCAGCAGCCGCAGATAGCCGTCGAAGACCTCGGGCGAGCGCCACTCCACCCCGCTCAGCTCGGACAGGGGGAAACTCTGGTCGCCCGCCTTCCACTTGGCGGACGACGCGCCCGTCCAGAACCAGCGGAACGCGACGTGCTTGCCGTCGAAGGAGGCTTTGCCGTCGTACGCCTTGAACCCCAGCGGGGCCTCGGGCGCGGCCACCAGGTACTGCTCGGCGGCCCGGTCCGCGTCCGGCCCGAGCCGGGCCCGCAGCTCGTCCGCGTAGTACTCGGCAAGCACCTCGCGGTCCGCCGGCAGCACCAGCCGGTACGGGTCGCAGCCTTCCTTCAACTGCCCGGCCGCCGCCTCCATCAGCGGGTCGGCGCCCGGTCTCGGCACCGCATGCAGGACGACCGTGCCCCGCTTGCCCGGGGAGAGCGTCACCGCTGCCAACGCCTCGTGCGGGATGCGCCGTTCTCGCAGCGCGGCCCAGAGCTTCGGCGTGCGGATCCCCCGTTCGAAGCGGATGAGCACGGAGTCGGTCTCGAACTCCCAGGTGGCTTGAAAACCCGCCAGCACATCACCCATGTGCCTCATCGTATGCGGACGACGCCTGTCCGTCGCCCCTCGGTCATCAGCCCGATGCACCGTGCTCTACGCGCGTCCGTCCGTGCTCATGCCGGAAATACCGTGACGGCATCCGTCATCGCCACCCGCGCAGCTCACGCCCGCGTACCAACCGACGCCTATCTCGGCGAAGTTGTCGACGCTTTCGGTACCCGGCTCGAAGTAGCCGGTGTGGCCGACGGCACCGGCCGAGGACAGCACCCGCGCGCCGAACTCCGGCGTCACCGGGTCCTCGCCGTGCCCGAGCCCGCCGACCTCCATGTGCGGCACGTCCTGGATCCAGTCGTCGCCGTCGCGCATGGCCCACACCCTGGCGCCGGTACCCAGCCCGGCGACGTTCTCGGCGCGCATCCCGGGGCTGCCCGCCACCGCGATGTCCTCGACACGGTCCGGCAGACCGCGGGCGGCCACGCCGCACACCACGGAGCCGTAGCTGTGGCAGAACAGCGACACCGTGGAGTCGCCGGGCAGCGCCTCGGTGAGGGCGGTCAGCCGCACCGCGCCGTTCTCGGCGAGCCGTCCTATCGCCGACTCCATGCCGACCCCCACGGGCGAGGTGTAGTCGGCCCAGGCGATCACGGCCGTGGGCACCTGGGGGGCGGCGGCCCGCTGTGCCGCGTACAGCGACTGGGCCATGCCGACCGGCGCGGAGTACTTGCGGGCGGTGCGCTGGAAGGTGAGCAGATTGGTGTCGACGCCGGGCACGATCACCGAGACGCGCTGCGCCTGGTCGAGGTCGCCCAGGACCTCGGCCACCCGGCCGGGGCCGGCCGGGTCGAAGGCGAGGATCTGCCGGTCCTTGCTCATCAGCACGTGGAACCGGTCCATCCGGCGGACCGCCTCGCGGTGGCCTGCCGCCGTGAGGTTGGGGTCGTCGACGCGCTTGCGCTCGGCCGCGAGCGAACCCGCCAGCGCCTTGCGGTTGGCGCGGTAGCGCAGGGTCACCGGTACACCGCTGAGGTTGCCCACGACATGGGGGAACCTGTCGGCGAGCGAGGCGCTGTCGGCCGCGCCGATCGAGGCGAAGAACGCCGCCAGTTCGTCCGGCCGGGCATCGGCGTCAGGCACGTCGCGCCCGCTGACCGTGGCCCTGTTCCATCCCGCCTGCTCGGCCGCGAAGGTGTCGCGCGGGCTGCCGGGGTGCCGGACGGCGGTCCAGCCGGTCATCGCCAGCATCACGAAAACCACCGCGAGGGCGAGCAGGGCGCGGCACACGGTCGATGTGGGGGAGGAGTCGAAGGAAGTCACTGCGGGACACCCTAGGAGACGCGCGCGGGGGCTCGCCGACAGCGTGAGACAGATCACGTGAGGGGAACGTAATGACGGGGAAGCGAGTCACGTTCCGTGTGCCCGAGGCGTACGCTCCGGCGCGGAACGGGTGGTTCCGGGCAGCTGGCCTTATCCGGTGCTTATCTCGCCGCTGTCGTACGCCAGTTCTGGGCCAGTGCTGCCCCGAGGTGGTCGAGGTAGTCCGCCGTGAGCGCCCGGATCGACTCCATGCCGACGTCCTCCCCCTGCCCCCACAGCCGCCCGGTCACCCGCATCACACCGCTGAACGCGGCGACGGCGACACGCGGGCGCGGGTCCGTGTCCACATCGAGTCCCTCACGCGCGGCGATGAGTTGGGCGATGGTCTCCTCCACCTCGGCGGAACGGCGCAGATGGGTGGCCAGCAGCGCCGGCGTCGACTCGATCATCCGGTAACTGCGCATGTACAGATCGACCGGAACGATCTCCTCGATCGCCTCGCCGATGGTGTCCCAGGAGCCGAGTACCGCGCCGCGCATCGCCTCGAACGGACCTTCTGCGGCGGGCCGTTCGCGCAGCGCCGCGATGAAGTGCGACTCCGCAAGGTCCTGGACGGCGAAGGCCGCCTCCTCCTTGGTGGCGAAGTAGCGGAAGAAGGTGCGCTGGGAGACCTCGACCACGTCGGCGATCTCGTCGACGGTGGTCTCCTCGTACCCCTGGGTGGTGAACAGCTCGAGCGCCGCACGCAGGAGCGCGTCACGGGTGCGCTGCTTCTTGCGGGCGCGCAGTCCGGTCGGCTCGACCGTCACGTCACCGTCCTCTTTCTGATGCTTTGAAACGTCTCAGCCTATCTCTGGGCCATGTGTCAGTTACCGGTGGGTGAATCGGTTTGTCAACTGTCAGTCGCTGACATATTGTCCCCCGTATGACTAGTCAGACCGCTGTCGAGAAGGCGCCGAGGGACCCTCAGGACCCCATGCCGGCAACGGCCAAGGGGCTGCGCGGCCACCCCTGGCTCACGCTGTTCGCCGTGGCCATCGGCGTGATGATGGTCGCGCTGGACGGCACGATCGTCGCGATCGCCAACCCCGTCATCGCGAAGGACCTCGGCGCCACCTTCGCCGATGTGCAGTGGATCACCAACGGATACTTCCTCGCCCTCGCCGTGACGCTGATCACGGCGGGCAAGCTCGGTGACCGCTTCGGCCACCGCCAGACCTTCCTCATCGGTGTCGTCGGATTCGCCGCGGCCTCGGGTGCCATCGGGCTGTCCGACAGCATCGCCCTGGTCGTGACCTTCCGTGTGCTGCAGGGTCTGTTCGGCGCGCTGCTGATGCCCGCCGCGCTCGGCCTGCTGCGCGCCACCTTCCCCGCCGAGAAGCTGAACATGGCGATCGGCATCTGGGGCATGGTCATCGGCGCCTCCACGGCCGGCGGCCCGATCCTCGGCGGCCTGCTCGTCGAGCACGTGAGCTGGCAGTCGGTCTTCTTCATCAACATCCCGGTCGGCGTCATCGCGCTGGTCCTGGGGGTGCTGATCCTCAAGGACCACCGCGCCGAGAACGCGCCGAAGTCCTTCGACGTCCTCGGCATCCTGCTGCTGTCCGCCGCGATGTTCTGCCTGGTCTGGGCGCTCATCAAGGCGCCGGCCTGGGGCTGGGGCGCGGGCTCGACGTGGGGCTTCGTCGCGGCTTCCCTCGTCTGCTTCGGTCTGTTCGCCCTGTGGGAGACCAAGGTCGATGAGCCTCTCGTCCCGCTGCAGCTGTTCCGGTCCGTGCCGCTGTCGGCGGGCACGGTCCTGATGGTGCTGATGGCCATCGCCTTCATGGGCGGCCTGTTCTTCGTCACCTTCTACCTGCAGAACGTGCACGGCCAGAGCCCCGTGGAAGCCGGTAAGCACCTGCTGCCGCTGACCGGCATGATGATCGTCGGCTCCCCGCTCGCGGGCGCGCTGATCACCAAGGCGGGCCCGCGGATTCCGCTGGCCGGCGGCATGCTGCTCACGGCGGTAGCGATGTACGGCATGTCGACCCTGACCGCCGACACCGGCAGCCTGACCATGTCCGTCTGGTTCGCCCTCCTCGGCCTCGGCCTCGCACCGGTCATGGTCGGCGCGACCGAAGTCATCGTCGGCAACGCCCCGATGGAGCTCTCCGGCGTCGCGGGCGGCCTCCAGCAGGCCGCCATGCAGATCGGCGGCAGCCTCGGTACGGCGGTGCTCGGCGCCGTCATGGCCTCCAAGGTCGACAACGACCTCGCGGGCAACTGGGCCGACGCCGGCCTCCCGCAGCTCACCCCGGAGCAGATGGACCAGGCGGCGGAAGCCGTTCAGGTGGGTGTGCCACCGGTGGCGCCCGGCACGCCGCCGGCGCTCGTCGAGAAGATCACCTCGGTCGCGCACGACACCTTCATCTCCGGCATGGGCCTCGCGTGCCTGGTCGCGGCGGGCGTCGCCGCCGTCGCGGTCCTGGTCGCGCTGCTCACCAAGCGCGGCGCGAACGCGGATGAGGGTGCGGGCGCGGCCCACATCTGACGTCAACCTCGTGCATACGACAGCCCCGCCGGGTCCGCCCGGCGGGGCTGTCGCCTATCAGGGTGATCCACGCCCGGCCCCCTTCCGTACCCGCGTCACCACAGGTCAGGGTGCGGCCAAGTGATCCGTAACCACACGGGGGTTGATCCGTATGCGTACGACCGTCCTCGCGGCCGCCCTGGCCGCCACCGCCCTGCTCGCGTTCGCCGCCGCCTCGCCAGCCGCCGCCTCGCCAGCCGCCTCCTCGCCCGCCGCCTCCGCGGCGCCGCCCCGGCTCGGTGCCTGCGCGGCCGGTCAGCTCTGCCTGTGGGCGAAACCGGACTTCAGGGGTGCCCGGCAGGTGCATGAACTGTCCGGCCTCGACATCGACTCCTGCATCGCGCTCCCGGCCGGCACCACCGCCCAGGCGCTGGCCAACCGCCTCGGGCGGCCGGTGACCGCCTACCAGTCCCAGGAGTGCGCGGAGACCGGGGAGTTCGAGACCTATCCGGGCGGCGGGACCTGGGTGCCGCAAGCCCCGTACCAGATCAGGGCGTTCAAGGTCTGGGAGCGCTGAGGCGGGGTACCCGAAAGTCCGAGCCCTGATTCGACGACCCCAGGGAGTGATGATGGCGGGCTTCGGAAACACCACGCGCAGGCACCCCCGCTCACGCGGCTTCAACTGGTCCCGGAGCGGGCCGGATCGCGCGGCACTCGGAATCATCGGGCTGATCTGTGCGATCGCGGGATTCTTCGTGCTGGGGATCGTCCTCGGCCCGATCGCGATCGCCTGCGGCTGGCTCGGCATGGGACGCCGCTGGAACGGCGCCCAGCCCGTGCCGGCCCTGGCCGCTCTGGTTCTGGGTGCGATCGACACCGTCCTGGCCGTGGTCTGGCTGGCGGGGGTCACCGCCCCCGGCAGTGGAATGTGGTGATCGTCAGCCACGGACAGCCGTGTCGTCGGACGCACCGGCCGGGGCGGGCACAGCGCCCGTCCCGGCCGCCGGGTCCGCCGCACCGGCGGTCGCCGCGGTCGCGGAGAGCGTCGCCACCTCCGCCCGCAGCGCCTTGACCTCCGTGGTCAGGGCCTCGAGGAGCGCCGTCTGCCGGCGCTCCTCGGCGTCGTCCCGCTCGAAGCGCGCGATGAACCACGCGGCGATGTTCGCCGTCACCACACCGAGCAGCGCGATCCCCGACAGCATCAGCCCTACGGCGAGCACCCGCCCGAGCCCGGTCGTCGGCGCATGGTCGCCGTAGCCGACCGTCGTCATGGTGGTGAACGACCACCAGACCGCATCGCCGAGTGTCTTGATGTTCCCGCCCGGCGCGTCCCGCTCCACACGGAGCACCGCCAGCGATCCGAACATCATCAGCCCCACCACCGCGCCGCCGACATAGGTCGTCAGCGTGATCTGCGGGGCCATCCGGGCCCGCCGCCCGACGAGCAGCAGCGTGGCCACCACCCGCAGCAGCCGCAGCGGCTGCACCAGCGGCAGCAGGACCGCCAGCAGATCCAGCGGATGGCTGCGCACGAACAGCCGCTTGCCGGGCGCCAGGGCAAGGCGGACGAGGTAGTCGAAGGCGAACGCGCCCCACACCGCCCACTCGACGCCCGTGCACAGCGTGTGCACCCAGCGGCCGGCGTCCGGGGTGACGATCGGTACCGAGTACGCGAGGCCGAACGCGCCGGCCAGCCACAGCAGCGGTCCCTGGGTGCGCGCTTCCCAGCGCATCTGCGCGGTTCGTTCCTTCATGCCCGGCATCGTAAGGGGGCGGCCCCTCACCCCAGCGGCGCGCCGAGGGCGGCGGTCCGGTGGCCCGGTCCCGCCGCCCTCGGTGGCGCCCGCCGCAGGCGGGTTACGCGTCGCCGCCGGCCGCGCCCGGGTCCGCCGCGGCCACATCGAGCAGCTGGTAGCGGTCCACCGCCTGCTTCAGCACGCTGCGGTCCACCTTGCCCTCACGCGCCAGCTCCGTGAGCACCGCCAGCACGATCGACTCGGCGTCGATGTGGAAGTAGCGCCGGGCCGCGCCGCGGGTGTCCGCGAAGCCGAAGCCGTCCGCGCCCAGCGACTGGTACGTGCCCGGCACCCAGCGGGAGATCTGGTCCGGGACCGAGCGCATCCAGTCCGAGACCGCGACGAACGGGCCTTCGGAGGCGGACAGCTTCTGCGTGACGTACGGGACGCGCTGCTCCTCCTCGGGGTGCAGCAGGTTGTGCTTCTCCACCTCGACGGCCTCGCGGCGCAGCTCGTTCCAGGAGGTCGCCGACCAGACGTCCGCCCGGACGTTCCACTCGGCGGCAAGGATCCGCTGGGCCTCCACCGCCCATGGCACTGCCACGCCGGACGCCAGGATCTGCGCGGGGATCGTGCCGGACTCGCCCGCCCTGTAGCGGTGGATGCCCTTGAGGATGCCCTCGACGTCCACGTCGGCCGGCTCGGCCGGGTGCTGGATCGGCTCGTTGTAGACGGTCAGGTAGTAGAAGACGTCCTCGCCGTGCGGGTGCTCGGCGTCCCCTCCGTACATCCGGCGCAGACCGTCCTTGACGATGTGCGCGATCTCGTAGCCGAACGCCGGGTCGTAGGCGACACAGCCGGGGTTGGTCGAGGCCAGCAGCTGCGAGTGGCCGTCCGCGTGCTGCAGACCCTCACCGGTCAGCGTCGTACGGCCCGCGGTGGCACCGAGCACGAAGCCGCGCGAGAGCTGGTCGGCCATCTGCCAGAACTGGTCGCCGGTGCGCTGGAAGCCGAACATCGAGTAGAAGACATAGACCGGGATCAGCGGCTCGCCGTGCGTGGCGTACGCCGAACCGGCGGCGATCAGCGAGGCGGTGCAGCCTGCCTCGGAGATGCCGTCGTGCAGCATCTGGCCGGTCGGCGACTCCTTGTAGGCGAGCAGCAGCTCGCGGTCCACGGCCTCGTACTGCTGACCGAGCGGGTTGTAGATCTTCGCGCTCGGGAAGAACGAGTCCATGCCGAAGGTGCGGTACTCGTCCGGCGCGATCAGCACGAAACGCCTGCCGATCTCCTTGTCCCGCATCAGATCCTTGAGCAGGCGGACGAACGCCATGGTGGTGGCGATCGACTGCTGACCCGAGCCCTTCTTCACGGCCGCGTACGTCTTGTCGTCCGGCAGCACGAGCGGCTGGGACCGCACGACACGGGTCGGGACGTAACCGCCCAGGCCCTTGCGGCGGTCGTGCATGTACTGGATCTCCTCCGAGTCGCGGCCCGGGTGGTAGTACGGCGGGAGACCGTCCTCGAGCTGCTTGTCGGTGATCGGCAGGTGCAGCCGGTCGCGGAAGCCCTTCAGGTCGTCGACCGTGAGCTTCTTCATCTGGTGCGTGGCGTTGCGGCCCTCGAAGTTCGGCCCCAGGGTCCAGCCCTTGACCGTCTGGGCGAGGATCACGGTCGGCTGGCCCTTGTGCTCGCGGGCGGCCGAGTAGGCCGCGAAGATCTTCCTGTGGTCGTGGCCGCCGCGGCCCAGGTGCAGGATCCGGTCGTCGGTCATGTTCTCGACCATGGCGCGCAGCCGGTGGTCGTCGCCGAAGAAGTGCTCGCGGATGTACGCACCGGTCTCGGTGGCGTACGTCTGGAACTGCCCGTCCGGCGTGATGTTCAGCTTGTTGACCAGGATGCCGTCACGGTCCTGCGCCAGCAGCGGGTCCCAGGAGCGGTCCCAGACAAGCTTGATGACATTCCAGCCGGCGCCGCGGAACTGCGACTCCAGCTCCTGGATGATCTTGCCGTTGCCGCGTACCGGGCCGTCGAGGCGCTGCAGGTTGCAGTTGACGACAAAGGTCAGGTTGTCCAGGCCCTCACGGGCGGCGATGGACAGCTGGCCGAGCGACTCGGGCTCGTCCATCTCGCCGTCGCCGAGGAACGCCCAGACATGCGACTTGGAGGTGTCGGCAATGCCGCGCGCCTCCATGTAGCGGTTCATCCGTGCCTGGTAGATCGCGCCGAGCGGGCCAAGACCCATGGAGACGGTCGGGAACTCCCAGAAGTCCGGCATCAGCCGCGGGTGCGGATAGCTGGACAGGCCGTTGGGGTACTTGGACTTCTCCTGGCGGAACGCGTCGAGCTGGGTCTCGTTCAGCCGGTCCAGCAGGAACGCGCGTGCGTAGATTCCGGGCGAGGCGTGGCCCTGGAAGAAGATCTGGTCGCCGCCGTCGCCCTCGTCCTTGCCGCGGAAGAAGTGGTTGAAGCCCACGTCGTAGAGCGATGCGGAGGAGGCGAAGGTGGCGATGTGGCCGCCGACACCGATGCCGGGGCGCTGCGCGCGGGAGACCATCACCGCGGCGTTCCAGCGGGTCGCGTTGAGGATCCGGCGCTCGATCTCCTCGTTGCCGGGGAAGAACGGCTCGTCCTTGGTGGCGATGGTGTTGACGTAGTCCGTGCTGCGCATCTCGGGCACGGCGACACGCTTCTCGCGCGCCCGCTCGATCAGGCGGAGCATCAGATAGCGGGCGCGCTCGCGACCCCGCTCGTCGACGGCGGCGTCGAGGGAGTCCAGCCACTCCTTGGTCTCTTCTGGATCGAAGTCCGGGACCTGGCTGGGAAGGCCGCCAATGATGATCGGGTTGCGATCGGATCCGGAAGCCACGCTGTTCCTTCGCTGTTCGGTGGATCTGCCACTGGGATGTCTGCGCTGTGTCGCACCGCCTCCATCGTGTACCGCGGGAAGGCGTACGTCATCTCTACCGAGGGGTAACCCCGGATCTTCCTGGCATCCGGTCCGAAGCCCGTGACCGGAGAGGGCCAAATCGCAACCTTACGCCCAACGCGCGCAAGTGTTTCGTTCGGCCGTTCGGTTCCGATCGGTGGCCCGACGGGTAGGAATGGCGCAAAGATGGCTGAAAGGTCCCATCCCTCACGCGACGGAGCCCTCGTGCTCGCCTGGAGATGCGCCGAGACGGCAGCAAACGTCACCGTTTCGGCGGTCTGAACGGCCGGGTACTTGCGCGATCCGCCCCGCCCGTGTGGACTACGGCCAACGCCGCGCGTACGCGCGCGGCCGCAGCATTTTTCCGAAAACGATCAGGAGGCAAGCCGTGAGCGCGACCGCGGACCACGCGGAGGAGCGGACCAACCCGGCGTCAAGGCTGGGGTTCGAGCCCGGACAGGTGGTCCAGGAGATCGGCTACGACGACGACGTCGAGCAGGAGCTCCGTGAAGGCATCGAGGCCGTGACCGGCCAGGAACTCGTCGACGAGGACTACGACGACGTCGCAGACGTCGTCGTGCTGTGGTTCCGGGACGAGGACGGCGATCTCACGGACGCACTGGTGGACGCCATCGGTCTGATCGAAGAGGGCGGAGCCGTCTGGCTGATGACTCCGAAGACAGGCCGTGACGGCTATGTCGAGCCCAGTGACATCAACGAGGCCGCCCAGACCGCGGGACTCTCCCAGACCAAGAGCATCAACGCCGGCAAGGACTGGTCCGGCAGCAGGCTGGTGACTCCCAAGGCGGCGAAGTCGAAGCGCTGAGCCGCAGCAGCAGAACCGAGGCCCTCGCCGGCAAAGGAGACCGGCGGGGGCCTTCTGCGCTCCGGCGGGCGCCTTCTGCGTAGGCTGGTCCTTCACCGGATCGGCTTACCGAAGGGATGGCGTTTTCCATGGCGATCGAGGTCGGGGCGAAGGCCCCGGAGTTCGAGCTGAAGGACAACCACGGCCGCACCGTGGCGCTCTCCGAGTTCCGCGGCGAGAAGAACGTGGTGCTGCTCTTCTACCCGTTCGCCTTCACCGGAGTGTGCACGGGCGAGCTGTGCGCGCTGCGCGACGAGCTGCCGGCGTTCGTCAACGACGACACGCAACTGCTCGCCGTCTCCAACGACTCGATCCACACCCTGCGGGTCTTCGCCGAGCAGGAGGGTCTGGAGTACCCGCTGCTCTCGGACTTCTGGCCGCACGGCGAGATCTCGCGCGCCTACGGCGTCTTCGACGAGGAGAAGGGCTGCGCGGTGCGCGGCACCTTCATCATCGACAAGGAAGGCGTGGTCCGCTGGACCGTCGTCAACGCTCTGCCGGACGCCCGCGACCTGAACGAGTACGTCAAGGCGCTCGACACCCTCTGATCCACCGGGCAACCGCCCTGATCCATCGGGCAACCACCGCGCAACACCTGTTTTGACCGGGAACCGGTCACTAGGATCCATTCGTTGATCCGATTGCCAACGCACTACGGGGGCGCTGCCCCTGAAAACCAATGGAGGGACTCGTGGGAGTCAGCCTCAGCAAGGGCGGCAACGTCTCGCTGACCAAGGCCGCGCCCGGCCTGACCGCCGTCACCGTGGGCCTGGGCTGGGACGTCCGGACCACCACCGGCACCGACTTCGACCTCGACGCCAGCGCCCTGCTGACCAACGCCGAGGGCAAGGTCGCCACCGACGGCAACTTCGTCTTCTTCAACAACCTCAAGAGCCCCGACGGCTCCGTCGAGCACACCGGCGACAACCTGACGGGCGAGGGCGAGGGCGACGACGAGCAGATCAAGGTCAACCTGGCCGGCGTCCCGGCCGACGTTGACAAGATCGTCTTCCCGGTCTCCATCTACGAGGCCGAGAGCCGTCAGCAGTCCTTCGGCCAGGTGCGCAACGCGTTCATCCGCGTGGTGAACCAGGCCGACAACAACGAGCTCGCCCGCTACGACCTGAGCGAGGACGCCTCGACCGAGACCGCGATGGTCTTCGGCGAGCTGTACCGCAACGGGGCGGAGTGGAAGTTCCGTGCCATCGGCCAGGGTTACGCCTCGGGTCTGCGCGGCATCGCGCAGGACTTCGGCGTCAACGTCTGATCCGCCTTCGCACCGCGGAATTGACCGTACGCCGACCGTACGACAGTGTCCGGCGCCGCACTCCCGTGTGCGGCGCCGGACGCGCCTGCTTGTCCGTAACACCACTTCGGGGAGGACCACCGTCATGGGCGTCACGCTCGCCAAGGGAGGCAATGTCTCCCTCTCCAAGGCCGCACCGAATCTCAGCCAGGTCCTCATCGGACTGGGCTGGGACGCACGCTCCACCACAGGGGCGCCCTTCGATCTCGACGCCAGCGCGCTGCTCTGCCAGGACGGGCGCGTCCTCGGCGACGACTGGTTCGTCTTCTACAACCAGCTGACGAGCCCGGACGGATCGGTCACCCACACCGGCGACAATCTCACCGGTGAAGGCGACGGCGACGACGAGTCGCTGATCGTGGACCTCCCCGCCGTGCCGGCGCACTGCGACAAGATCATTTTTCCGGTCTCGATCCATGACGCCGACAACCGCGGCCAGACCTTCGGCCAGGTCAGCAACGCCTTCATCCGCGTGGTGAACCAGGCCGACGGCCAGGAACTGGCCCGCTACGACCTGAGCGAGGACGCCTCGACGGAGACCGCGATGATCTTCGGCGAGCTGTACCGCTACGGGGGCGAATGGAAGTTCCGAGCCGTGGGGCAGGGGTACGCGTCGGGGCTGAGGGGCATCGCTCTAGACTTCGGGGTCAATGTTTCGTAAAGCCATGTGCGGCGCACTGCAAAGTCGGGGGTCGGTCCCCAGAGGTTCTGCTGGGGACCGGAGGCGCTCCGGGAGATTGCAGCGCGAGCCGCGTGCGGCTCGGGGGAGGCCCGCTCCGGCGGGAGACCCGTACACAACGATTGGGTAGCCAGTGGTACTGAAAACCTTCGGCTGGTCGTTCGCAGTCACTGCGCTCGGCCTGGTCGCTGCGGTGTTCTACGGGGGGTGGACGGCCTTCGGGCTCGTCGCGATCCTGTCCGTCCTGGAGATCTCGCTCTCCTTCGACAACGCGGTGGTCAACGCCGGCGTGCTGAAGAAGATGAGTGAGTTCTGGCAGAAGATCTTCCTCACCATCGGCATCCTGATCGCCGTCTTCGGCATGCGCCTCGTGTTCCCCGTCGTGATCGTCTCGATCACCGCGTCGCTGGGGCCGATCGAGGCGATCGACCTCGCACTGAACGACCACGAGAAGTACGAGCAGCTCGTCACCGACGCCCACCCGGCCATCGCGTCCTTCGGTGGCATCTTCCTGCTGATGATCTTCCTCGACTTCATCTTCGAGGACCGTGACATCAAGTGGCTCGGCTGGCTGGAGCGGCCGCTGGCCAAGCTCGGCAAGGTCGACATGCTGTCCGCCTGCATCGCGCTGATCGTCCTGCTGGTCACCTCGATGACCTTCGCCGTCCACGCCCACCAGTACGGCGGCGTGCACACCGACAAGTCGGCGACCGTGCTGCTCTCCGGTGTCGCGGGTCTGATCACCTACATGATCGTCGGCGGACTGTCCGGTTACTTCGAGGACAAGCTCGAGGAAGAGGAAGAGCGCGAGCACGAGGCCGAGGAGGAGGCCAGGAAGGCCGGAAAGCCCGTCTCCGCCGTCAAGCTCGTCGGCAAGGCCGCGTTCTTCATGTTCATGTACCTGGAAGTCCTGGACGCGTCGTTCTCCTTCGACGGCGTCATCGGTGCCTTCGCCGTCAGCAACGACCCGGTCGTCATCGCGCTCGGCCTCGGTATCGGCGCCATGTACGTCCGGTCGCTCACGGTCTACCTGGTCCGCCAGGGCACCCTCGACGACTACGTCTACCTCGAGCACGGCGCGCACTACGCGATCGGTGCGCTCGCGGTCATCCTGCTGATCACCATCCAGTACGAAATCCCCGAGGTCGTCACCGGCCTCATCGGCGTCGCCCTGATTGCCTGGTCCTTCTGGTCCTCGGTGCGGCGCAACAAGGCTCTGGCGGCAGCCGAGGGAAAAGCTGAGACCTCGGACGACGAAGCCGGAGTGTCGTCCGGGGTGTGACACCCTCCCGGGTGAGGAACGCTCTGAACGGGGCGGTCGCGAGGTTCCTGAGCCTCGGGGCCGCCCCGCTGCTTGTGCGC
This sequence comes from Streptomyces sp. NBC_00390, assembly GCF_036057275.1. NCBI lineage: Bacteria > Bacillati > Actinomycetota > Actinomycetes > Kitasatosporales > Streptomycetaceae > Streptomyces > Streptomyces sp. NBC_00390. Next base: position 5,869,516 of record NZ_CP107945.1, read on the forward strand.
GGGGACCGACGGACCAATAGGGGTGGGGCATGGCCTTCTGGGACAACCTGTGGCGGGGGAGGGCGGCGCAGTTCGACTCGGGCAGCGCGGCGAGCAACTCCATCGAGCTCACCAAGCGGCGCCCGACCGTCTCGCTCACCAAGCAGGGCGCGGCGAGCGGAAACCTGCGCGTCAATCTCTCCTGGCGGATGCGCAGCTCCGACATCGAGGGGCGGTCGCGCCAGAGCGGCAGGCTGCTGCGCCACCCGTTGAAGCTCTTCCAGCCCGATGTGGTCCAGGCCCACACCCAGGGTGTGGTCAATGTCGACCTCGACCTCGGCTGTCTGTACGAGATGACGGACGGCAGCAAGGGCGTCGTACAGCCGCTGGGCAGCTTCTTCGGCAGCCTGAACGAAGCGCCTTACGTCCGGCTCAGCGGTGACGACCGGTTCGGCGCCCCCTCCGGCGAGACGATCTTCGTCAATCTCGACCACCGTGAGTCGATCAAGCGGCTGCTGTTCTTCGTCTACATCTACGACCAGACGCCCGCCTTCGACCGCACGCATGCGCATGTCACGCTCTATCCGAGCAACGGCCCGCGGGTCGAGATCGAGCTCGACGAGCGCGCCCCGCAGGCCCGCTCCTGCGCGGTCTTCTCCGTGGACAACATCAAGGGCGAGCTGGTCGTGCGCCGCGAGGTGAAGTTCGTGTACGGCTTCCAGGCCGAGCTGGACCGGCTGTACGGGTGGGGCCTGCAGTGGGGCCGCGGCTACAAGAGCCGTGTCTGAGGTGCCCCCGCCCGGGGCCGCGCGGCCTCCGTCACCGGCGCAGGAACTGCGGCCCCATCGGGGGCAGCTGGAAGTTCGGGTCGGGCGCGTACGCCGCCGCGGCCGGCTGCGGGTATCCGTAGCCGTAACCGTGCTGGACCGGAGCGGTCCCCGGCTGCGCCGGGGCGCCGTGCGGATAGCCGTACGCGGGCCGGGTGGCGTCCGCCTCGGGGTACCCGTAACCGGGGGCGGGCGGCTGTGCCGGGGCGGGCGGGTGTGCGGCCTGGGGCTCGGGCTGAGCGGGCGGCTCTGCCGCCGCCTCCGCCTCGTCCACCGAGATGCCGAAGGCGGTGGCGAGCCCCACAAGACCCGTCGGATAGCCCTGGCCGACGGCGCGGAACTTCCAGCCCTCGCCGCGCCGGTACAGCTCACCGCAGATGATCGCGGTCTCCTCGCCGGTCTCCGGCTTCACATCGAAGACGGCCAGCGGCTCACCGCCGCTCGTCGCAGCGTCGTAGAGCAGTATCCGCAGGTCTCGGACATGCTGGAAGGTGTCACCGTCCGAGGAGGCGGCGAGTACCACCTGGTCGACGGTCGGATCCAGCGCCGCCAGATCCGCCTCGACCGTGTCGGTCAGGTGCTCGGCGATCCGCTTCTTCGGCAGCCGCCTGACCAGACCCGAGGGGTGACGCGGCTGGTTGTAGAAGACGAAGTCCTCGTCGGAGCGCACGCGCCCGTCGCCGCCGAGCAGCAGGGCCGAGGCGTCCACATCGGGGATCCCGGTGCCCGGGGTCCAGCGCAGCACGGCCCGTACGGCCGTGGCGTCGAGGGGAACGTTCGAGCCCTTCAGCATCGCGTGCGTCATGCCCGTCATCCTGCCTGCCCGACCGTGTCCAGGACAACGCGGGTACCGGTACCGGTGGTACGGATGCCACGGCCGCCACGCACACGAGGGGGGCGACAAGCAGACGAGTTACCTGGATTTCATGAACTTGGGGAACTCTTGACACCTGCACTTACGTACTATTACCGGCCACATGTTGTCAGGGCCGCTACGGCAGTACGGGGGATAATTCATGCGTCATTTCGGGCACATCCCGCCCGCTGTCCGGGACAGGCTGTTCCACCAGCAGCCGACCGAGTTCGATGCGGACTCCCCGGCCCAGACGCTCTCCGCCGCTCTCGGCGCCACGCTCTACAGTCCGGCCACGCGGCCGCGCCTCGCCGACGACGTGATCAAGCAGGCGGGGCGAGGAGTCGTCTCCATGGTGCTGTGCCTCGAGGACTCCATCGACGACGCGGACGTCGAAGCGGCCGAGGCCAACCTGGTCAGGCAGTTCACCGACCTGGCCGCACGGGGCGAGGACGTGCCCCTGCTGTTCGTCCGGGTCCGCCAGCCCGACCAGATCCCCGACCTGGTCAATCGGCTGGGGCCCGCGCGAGATCTGCTGTCCGGATTCGTACTGCCCAAGTTCACCGAGGAACGTGGCGTGCCCTTCCTGGAGGCGCTCACCGCCGCGGAGGCCCGCAGCGGGCGCCGGCTGTTCGCCATGCCCGTCCTGGAGTCACCGGAACTGCTCTACCTGGAGACCAGGACCGCGACACTCACCGGAATCGCCCACACCGTCGACAAGTACCGCGAGCGCGTCCTCGCGCTGCGGCTCGGCGTCACCGACTTCTGCTCCGCCTACGGCCTGCGCCGGACGCCCGACATGACCGCGTACGACGTCCGGATCGTCACCTCCGTGATCGCCGACGTCGTCAATGTCCTCGGCCGCTCCGACGGCACCGGCTACACCATCACCGGACCGGTGTGGGAGTACTTCCGCGCCCAGGAGCGCATGTTCAAGCCACAGCTGCGCCGCAGCCCCTTCCTCGAAGGACGGGCCGAGGAGCTTCGCAACGCCCTGATCGAACACGATCTGGACGGCCTGCTGCGCGAGATCGAACTCGACCGGGCCAACGGACTGCTCGGCAAGACCTGTATCCACCCCTCGCACGTGCTGCCTGTGCACGCACTGTCCGTGGTCAGCCACGAGGAGTTCAGCGACGCCCAGGACATCCTGCGGCCCGAGCGGGGCGGCGGCGGGGTGCTGCGCTCGGCGTACACGAACAAGATGAACGAGGTGAAGCCGCACCGCGCCTGGGCGGAGCGCACCCTGCGCCGCGCCGAGGTGTTCGGCGTCGCCAAGGAGGACGTCGGCTTCGTGGACCTGCTGACGGCAGGGCTCACCGACTGATGGAGAGGAAGAACACGGACGTGGTCTGGACGGGCAGCTGGGTCGCCGAGAGGCTCGGAGTCTCCTTCGACGGCGACGGGGAGCTGCCGCGGCTGCTGGGCCTCGCACTGCGCCGCAACCCCAAGCGGGCGCATCTGCTCGTGTCGAACGTGCTGGGCAAGCATGTGCCGCAGAACCCGCAGGTCGTCTGGCAGGCCGGCTACGACCTCGGCTTCCGGGTGCGTGAGCTGCTCGGCGAGGCCGAGTCCCGGCGCGCGGTGGTGCTCGGGTACGCGGAGACCGCCACCGGCCTCGGCCACTCGGTGGCCGACGGAGTGGGCCTTGCCCCGTATCTGCACTCCACCCGCCGCCCGGTCGACGGCGTCACCCCGGCAGGCGGCTTCGAGGAGTCCCACTCGCACGCCACCTCGCATCTGCTGCTGCCCGAGGACCCGGAGCTGCTGGCGGGCGACGGCCCGCTGATCCTCGTGGACGACGAGTTCTCCACGGGCAACACCGTGCTGAACACCATCCGTGACCTGCACCTGCGCCACCCGCGCAAGCGGTACGTGATCGTGGCGCTTGTCGACATGCGCTCCGCGCGGGACCGGGAGCGGTTCGCCGCCTTCGCCGGCGAGATCGGCGCCGACATCGAGCTGGTCGCTCTGGCCACGGGCACGGTCCGGCTGCCGGACGGTGTCCTGGAGAAGGGCCAGGAGCTGGTCGCGCGGTACGAGCGGCAGGCGGCCGCCGTCGTCCCGGCTCACCCCGTCACGGAGGCGAGCCACATCCGGGTGGAGCTGGACTGGCCCGCCGGGGTCCCGGACGGTGGCAGGCACGGATTCACACCCGGGCACCGCAGCGCACTGGAGGCGGCACTGCCGGGCATGGCGGCGAGGCTCGCCGAAGCGGTGGCCGCGCAGTCGGCCGACGCCGTTCACGCCGGGGACGCGCTGTCCGACTGCGCTTTCGCCGGGGGCGCGGCTTCGGGCGGTGCTCCGGCCGGCGGAGCTCCCGCCGGCGTCGCGCTGGTCGACGGCGTTCCGGCCGGCGCCGTTCACACCGGCGGCGTACCGGGCGACGCCGTTCAGGGCACCGTTCCGGCCGGCGCCGTTCTTGCCGGGGCGGCTTTCGGCGGTGCTCCGGCCGATGGCACGCCGGGCGGCGACGCCGCGGTGAACCGCGCCCTGGCCGATGGCGCGTCGGCCCGCGGCCTATCCGTCCCCGACGGCAGTGTGCCCGGCAGGCAGGACACACCGGGCGCCGCCCGGGACGGGGCAGCCGCAGACGACGCCGCGCGGCCCCGCCGCGTGCTCGTCCTCGGCTTCGAGGAGCTCATGTACGCCCCCCTGCGTCTCGCCGTCTCCCTGCACCAGCGCGGCGACACGGACGTGTACTACTCCACCACCACCCGCTCACCCGTCCTCGCCCTCGACGACCCCGGTTACGCGATACGCAGCCGGCTGGTCTTCCCCGCCCACGACGACCCGGCCGACGGCCCAGGCGAGCGCTACGCCTACAACGTCGCGGGCGCCGGCTTCGACGCCGTCGTCGCCGTCGTCGACTCCATCGCCGACACCGACCGGCTGCACGCCCCCGACGGCCTCCTCGCCCAGCTCGCCGCGCACATACCGCGCGTCGTGCTCGCTGTCGTCCCCTCGTACGTACCCGAAGCACCTGAAAGGGCTTCCATGCTGCCCGAGCCCCTCCGCGGCCCCGACTTCTCCTCCTACGCGGCGGACGAGGTGGGCTGGCTGCTGCAGGATCTGTCCGAGGCCGAGCTCGAAGCCCCGACCGAGGAGCGCGAGGAGGCGATCCAGAGCGGTGGCGCGCACTACGCCGAGTCGCTGCCCGTCGAGTACCAGCCGAGCGCCGAGTACCAGCAGCTGTTCCGCGCCGCGCTGGACACCTCCGCCGCCCGGATCGCACGGGCCGTCGGTGCCGTCACCGAGACGGTGCTCGCCGAGCGTTCGCCGCGCCCCGTGCTGGTCTCGCTGGCCCGCGCCGGTACCCCCGTCGGCGTACTGATGCGCCGCTGGGCCCAGCACCGGCACGGCCTCGACCTGCCGCACTACGCCGTGTCCATCGTGCGCGGCCGCGGTATCGACGCCAACGCCCTGCGCTGGCTGGCCGCCCACCACGACCCGGCCGATGTCGTCTTCGTCGACGGCTGGACCGGCAAGGGCGCCATCACCCGCGAACTGACCGACGCGCTGCGGGAGTTCCAGGGCTTCGACCCCGAGATCGCGGTCCTCGCCGACCCCGGCGGCTGCGTCAGCACGTACGGCACCCGCGAGGACTTCCTGATCCCCTCCGCCTGCCTCAACTCCACGGTCTCCGGCCTGATATCGCGCACGGTGCTGCGCTCCGACCTGGTCGGCCCGTACGACTTCCACGGCGCGAAGTTCTACCGCGAGCTGGCGGACGCCGATGTGTCCAACCACTTCCTCGACACCGTCGGGGCCCGCTTCGACGAGGTCCTGGACGCCGTCGACGCCGACGTGAAGGAGCTGCTGGCCACCGACCGCGCTCCGACCTGGGAGGGCTGGGCGGCCGTGGAGCGCATCAGCGATGAGTACGGCATCCACGACGTCAACCTCGTCAAGCCGGGCGTCGGCGAGACCACCCGCGTCCTGCTGCGCCGCGTCCCCTGGAAGATCCTCGCCAAGCGCGGTGCGGGCGCGGACCTCGACCACATCAGGCTGCTCGCCGACCAGCGCGGCGTCCCGGTCGAGGAGACCGACGAACTGCCGTACAGCTGCGTCGGGTTGATCCACCCCCGGTTCACGCGCGGCGCCACCGGCGCCGACGGCAAGGCGGTGGCGGACCAGTGACCGTCCTCATCGCCAGCGACCTCGACCGTACGCTGATCTACTCGAACGCCGCCCTCGCGCTGACCATGCCCGACGCCGTCGCCCCCCGGCTGCTCTGCGTCGAGGTGCACGAGCACAAGCCCCTGTCGTACATGACCGAGCGGGCGGCCGCGCTGCTGTCCCGGGTCAGCGAGGACGCCGTCTTCGTACCCACGACGACCCGCACCCGCAAGCAGTACCAGCGCATCAGCCTGCCCGGTGCCCCGTCCCGGTTCGCGATCTGCGCCAACGGCGGGCATCTGCTCGTCGACGGCGTCTCCGACCAGGACTGGCGCGACCAGGTCGCGGCCCGGCTCGCGCAGGAGTGCGCCCCGCTCGAGGAGATCCGCGCCCATCTGTCCGCCACCGCCGACCCGGCCTGGCTGCGCAAGGAGCGGGTCGCCGAGGATCTGTTCGCCTATCTCGTCGTCGAGCGCCAGCTGCTGCCCGAGGGATGGGTCACCGAACTGACCGCCTGGGCCGAGGAGCGCGGCTGGACCGTGTCGCTGCAGGGCCGCAAGATCTACGCCGTACCGAAGCCGCTCACCAAGAGCGCCGCGGTGCGCGAAGTGGCGCGCCGTGTGGGGGCCGAGCACATCCTCACCGCGGGGGACTCCCTCCTCGACGCCGATCTGCTGCTCGCCGCCCACCGCGGCTGGCGGCCCGGCCACGGCGAACTCGCCGAGGCCGACTGGCACGCCCCGCACATCGAGGCGCTGCCCCAGCAGGGCGTCGCGGCGGGCGAGGAGATCCTGCGCCGGTTCCGCAACGCGAGCCGCGACTTCCGGCGCGGCATGAAGCGCGGCCGGGTGGGTGAGCAGGCACGCCGCCGAGCTGGAGTTCCCACCGTGGCGGCAGGCGTTCCCGCTGCGGCAGCCGGCCCCGCTGCACCGGTCGGCCCCGCCCCGGCATCGCCGGCCGGGCCCGTCGCGCCCCCGGCCCCGCGCTGAACAACTACGGCCGCGCCCCGGGCATTACGGGACGCGGCCGCACCGCGGAGCGTGCTTCGCTCGCCCGCCGGGCGGGGGGCGAGCGCTTGCCAGGGGTGCGGCCCCACCGACACGTACGCACGTACGGCATGTGCTACCGCGGCGCGGTCGTCGACCGGCTCGCACCGAGCCCACCGGTCGTCCGTCGGTGCCGCTGCTCAGCCGCAGCAGCCGCCTCCGCAGCAGCCTCCGCCCCCACCGCCGCCGGCGCTCGGCGCGGGTGTGGACTTCGTACCGCCCACGGCGACGGCCGACAGCAGTTTGACCGTGTCGTCGTGACCGGCGGGGCAGCTTGCGGGAGCTGAGGACTCGGCCATCGGGCGGTTGACTTCGAACGTGTCGCCGCAGGTCCGGCAGCGGAATTCATAACGAGGCATGCGCCCCAGGCTAGCGGCGCCCTTGCCCCTGCGGGGAGCTGGGCGGGGCGAGCGGGGGTGGCTGGTAGGCCGTCGGCCGCATCGCCCCGAGTTCGGTACGCCGACGGGCGCGCTGCTCACGTTCCGCCTGCTCGGGGTGGCGGGCCTTCCAGTACGGGTTGTCGTGCGGCAGGGTCGCGCTGACTCTCCCGTACATGCCGAAGAACATCAGCATCACGCCCACCACGAAGCTGAACATCACGTTCTGGATGCGGAACGCGAGCGGATTGAAGCTCCGGTCGAGGAGGGCGAGGTTCACGAAGCCGCTGAGGATGAACAGGATGCCGAGGACCATGTTCAGCGTCGAGGCGAAGTTGCCGCCGATCACCATGCCGACGAAGAGCAGCCCGCCGACACAGATGGACAGGACGCTCAGCGCGCCGTTGGTGTTCAGGCCGGCCACGGTGTCGCCGCGAGTGTCGAAGAAGCCGATCTGGTCGATCAGACCGAGGATGCCGAAGGCGACCAGCACCAGGCCCATCAGCCCCGCACCGATGCGGTAGAAGCGGCTGAGCCTGTGATCGACGGGCAGATGCTCGTCGAGTCTGACGGGGCCGGTCTTCGAGTGCAGTACGTGTGCGGCCATGTCGGCCTCCTTCGTACGTACGCGTACTCCACCACCCAGGATCCGCCGTCCCCCGGAGCCGTACAACCGGGGTGGAACCCCGCGCCGACGGAGGCCCGGCCTCGTGAGCCCGCCGAGGGGGACCTCGACGCCCCCGCGGCCCGGCGCCCCGCCCTCCTGCTTCTCAGGCCCGGCCCGCGCCCCGCTCCTCACGGATCTGCTCGACGACGTGGGCGACCGTACGCCGCACGGCCTCGTTCTCGGTCAGGAAGTGCCAGTAGTCGGGATGACGGCTCTCCAGCCCTTCGACGGCCCGGTCCAGCCGGGCCACCGAGTCGTCCAGCGGCCGGGCGTGACGGGGGTCGGGGGTGTTGCGCCCGGCCATCGCGAGGCGCTGGGCGTCGCGGATGGCGAACCGGGTGCGTTCGATCTCCTGCTGTGGGTCCTTCGCGACGGCATTGAGGCGCTGCAGCCGGTCGCCGGCGGCGGAGACGGCCTCGTCGGTGGTGTTCAGCAGTGCCCGGACCGTGCTGAGCAGGGCCGTGGCGTCCGCCCAGCGCTGCTCGTCGCGTGCTTTTCCCGCCTCCCTCAGCTTCTCCTCGGCCTGACGGACGCTCGCCGCCGCCTGCTCGGGGACGGGCTGCAGATCCTGCCAGCAGGCGGCCGAGAAACGGCGGCGCAGTTCGGACAGGACCGGCTCGACGGAACCGGCACGGGTGGTGAGTGCCTGGGCCCGGGTACGCAGGGACACCAGGCGCTTGTCGGTCTCGGCGGCGCGCTCGGGCAGCCTTTCGGCCTCGGTCCGTACGGCTTCGGCGTCGCGGAGCACGCGGTCGGCGCGTTGCAGGGTCTCCGCCACGCCGTGGCGCCCGGCGCCTTCGTTGAGCTTGGTCAGCTCGGGCCCGAGGGCGGCGAGGCGGGCGGCGAGATCGTCCGCCCGCAGACCGGAGCCGCGCGCTGAATCGAGAGCATCGCTCGCGGAACGGAGCGCCTGCCGCGCCCGCTCCACGGCGGGGGCGAGCCGGGCGAGCTGGGTCTCGGCCTTGTCGAGCAGAGGCCCGAGCCCCCGCTCGAAGCGGTCCAGCTCGCCCTTGACCCGTACCAGCTCCTCCTTGGCGCGGCTCAGCTCGCCGCGCGCCCGTACGGCGACGGACGCCTCGAGATCGACACGGTCGAGGTCGTACGCGTCGACGGCGGTGATGTACGCGTGGCTGACCTCGTCGATCCGCAGCCCGAGCGCCGCGAAGTCCTCCACGGCGCGGCGCGCGCCGGGTGAACTGTCCACGGCGGTGATCGTCTCTATCGAGATCCGCAGATCGCGCTGCGCGGTGTCCAGCTCGTAGAAGGCGGCGGCGGCGGCGTCCTTCGCGGCCTGCGCCTCGGCCCGCTGACTCTCGCCGCGCCCGCCGAACCAGCGACGCGTCCCACCGCCGGCGAAGGTGGCCGGCAGCGCGGCCACGATCAGCGGCAGAGGCAGCAGAACGAGGGTGAGGACATCGCGCACCCCCTGGACGCCCCGGACGGCATTCGCTCGTGCCTTTTCGTACGGCCGCGCGTTTCTCGCCGTCACATCCCTCTCCCGTGCCGTGTCCGTACTGCCTGGTCAATTCTCCCACCAGGTAAGGACGAACACACCGGGTTCTCAGTTCGCGGTTCGCACGACGGCTTTGCCGTTGTCGCTGCGGGCGGTGACGATGTGCGCGCTGCTGTCGTCGGTCGGCACGTCCACATCGATGTCGCCGTTGTCGCTCTTCGCGGAAACGGCGTACGGCGCGCCGGCGCCGGGCAGCTCGATCAGGACCTCGCCGTTGTCACTGGCACTCTCCACCCGGTCGGGCACGGCCGCGAGCCCGAGCCGTACGGACCCGTTGTCCGACGTCGCGACGACGCGCTTGGCGGTCACACCCTCGGTGACGACCTCGCCGTTGTCGCTGTCCAGCTCGAGCGGCCCGCCGGAGTCCGTGATCCTCACCGTTCCGTTGTCGGACCGGATCTTCAGTGCGGTGTCGAACCCGCTCGCGGTCACGCTCCCGTTGTCGTCGTTCACGTTCACGGCGACCCCGCGGGGCACCTTGACCGTGTGCCGTGACGCACAGTCACTGGAGATGCCGTCGCAGTCGACCCGGAGGGTGAGGGTCCCGTCCTTCATCTTCCAGGTCGCCTCCGGTCCGCCCCCGAAGACGGCCCACCCGTCGATCTGCCGGGCGACCTGCACGTCCTTGACGTCGGAGGGTACGAGAGTGATGGCCGAATCATCGGAGTCGACGGTCAGCGTCTCCCCGCTGAACGCGAACGACTTCCGCTCCACGGGGGCATCATCGGCATCGGCTCGCCCACACCCGGTGACCCCGAACGCGACGACGAGGAGGATCCCGGCGGCGAGAAGGGCGCGGGTGCCGTGATTGTGTGGCCATGGTGATCATTCCCCCAGCGGATTCGGTGATGCCTCGAGCCGAGGGGCGCACCCTGACCGGATGGGATGCGGCGGCCCACCGAGTCCGGGGTGGGGCTGTCCCCCCCCGTACCGGCACCGGCCGGGGAAGGGGTTTGCGGCCGGGTGGTGTGCGGCATGTAGGCTGTTGCTTCATCCACGGGTGCGTAGCTCAGGGGTAGAGCGCTGCTCTTACAAAGCAGATGTCGGCGGTTCGAAACCGTCCGCGCCCACCAGCACAAAGGCCCCCAGCCGATCATGGCTGGGGGCCTTTGACATCCACATCTGACATCAACGACGGCGGTCATTTACGGCCGGTGCCCGCCGCTTGAGCATGCGATCCAGGTGACTCACCGCCTCGCGCTGCGTGTCCTGCACAACGTGCGTATAGACGTTCATCGTCACGGCGATCTGGCTGTGTCCGAGGATCTCCATCACGACGCGAGGAGCCACGCCCGCAGCCGTCAGCAGCGTCGCGCAACCGTGCCGGGCATCGTGCAGCCGGATCACGCGCAGATCCGCTTTGTCAGCGACGCGGGTGAAGGAGCGATACAGGTTCCGCGGCTCGATCGCTCGGCCCGTGCGGGTCGTGAAGACGTAGCCGGTCTCCTCCCACCGGTCCCCGGCGCGCTTGCGCAGGGCAGCCTGTTGCATCCGCTGCCACCGCAGGGGAGCAATGCAGAGAGCGGGAAGCGGCAGGGTCTGCCGACGGCGGCGGCCCTTGGGGTCGTCCTCGTAGGCCTCACCGCGGACACGCTGTCGCTGCGTGCGTACCCGGATCTCGCGCTTGTCGAGATCGAGGTTTTCCCAGCGAAGGCCGACGATCTCACCGCGGCGGAACCCGAGCGCGATGGCGAGCACGAAGGCCGCATAGAGCGGGTCCTTGCGCGCTGCTGTCAGGAAGTCGAGCGTTTCGTCCAGAGACCACGGCGAGAGATCACGAGCTTCTGCCGTGGGCGGCTCAACCAGCGTCGCCACGTTTCGTATGACCAGCTCCTCCCGGCACGCGGCAGTGAGCGCCGTACGAAGCACGCGGTGAGATTCCTTCGCGGTCGCCGCGGTGGTCTTCTTCTCCAACTGGTTGAGGAAGCGCCGGACATCGGCGACGCTCAGCGATTCCAGCCGCTTGGACCCGAGCAGCGGCACCAGGTACAGCCGGACGTGAACCTCGTACTTCGCATAGGTCGTGCGCTTGCGGCGCGGCTTGATGATGTTGTCGAGCCAGTACGGCAGCCACTCTGAGAGCTTGGCCGACCGGGTAGGCACGGGCACACCCTTGTCGACCTTGTCGAGGAGTTCACGGCGCTTGGCATCGCATTCGGCCCAGGTCTTGCCGTAGGCGAATTTCCGGGCGCGAGTGCCGTCCGGCTGAAGGACGTAGACGGCGGCCTGATAGCGGCCGTCCTTGCGCTTGGTGATGGTGCCCGCGCCATTGGGGTTGCGCCTGCGCTGGGAGGCCATCAGGCAGCCTCCTCAATCCGGTGGCGGATGTAGTCCTGAACCGCGTTCTCAGGGATGCGGCGGCAGCGGCCCTCGGTGATCGAGACGAGACGCTTCGACCGGATCAGGTCGTAGACCTTGGAGCGCCCGAACTTAAGGCGCGCCATGACCTCAGGCACGGTCAGCAGTTGGGCGGGGGCCGTCGTCATGCTGAGCTCCTTCCAGGGCGCATTGGTCTTGCAGGGCTTCGCGTGCGGTTTCGCGGTTGATGCGGATGTCTTCGGCGATGGATGCGGCGAGGGCGGATTCGCCGGGTGTGTGTCCGTGGCCGGCGTAACGCCAGTCCGCGAGCACGAGCGTGGTCTCGGGCTCAGGCAGGCCGAGGGCTTGGCGTTGCTCGGCTGCGCGGTAGTCGGCGCGGACCTGTCGGCGCTCGGCGAAGGTGGAGGAGTAGCGGCGGGACTTGGTGAGGAAGTGGCCGCGGAAGCCGAGCATGTGAGCCCAGGCCCACAGCTTGCGGTCCGGGTAGAGGGGGTCGAGGTCCCAGCAGGCGCGGATGAGCCGGCGGGCATGGTCGGGCACGCGGTGCTGGTCGAGTTCGGCGAGTTCACCGACCCGTCGGTCGAGAGCGCCGGTGGACTCGGCTGCCTTGGTGGCGTACTTGGCGACGTAGGCGGCGACCTTCTGCTCGCTGATGTCGTCACCGTCGTCGAAGGCCTGGATGGGCTGGACGTCGAGCTTCTTGCCCCAGCACAGCGTGCGGGCGGGCTGTCCGTCGGCTGCGGGCACGGTCACCGTGGTGTACGGATGCTTCCTGGCTGCGCGGATCGCGTTGGTGAGCAGGTCGAGGGTGGCCCACGCCGGGGGCGTGCTGTCGGGCCCGTCCGGTCCGTCGATGCGGATGACGGCGTGGAAGTGGATCGCTCCGCGCTTTTGGAACTCGGCGACCTTGTTGAAGGACAGCCGGGCCGCTTCCTTGAATGCCTTCTGTGTGAGTCCGGCCGCAGCGGCGAGTTCGCGGCGGAGCCGGTTGACGAACCGGTGCCACAGCTCGCCTGCGTGGTTGTTGAACAGCACCGCGCCCGCGTAGTCGTACGTGCTCGGGTCGAGGGCGGTGCCGAGGGCGGGATCGTCCTCGGTGTGGCGGGTGCCGCAGCGGCAGCGGCCGGTGTCGGGGACGTTGTGCACGCGGCCGAAGGACGGAGCAGTCAGGGTGGTGAAGACGCGGGGGCGTTCGCGTACGGCAGCCGGGATGTGCATGGCGTCGTCACCGGACAGGCCCGCGCGGACGAGGCGGTACGCATCTCCGGCGTACAGGTAGGCGCAGGGCTGGCAGCGCGAAGCGCGGCGGTTGCCGCAGGCGATGCGCAGCCGGCCGCCAGGCTCATCCTGCGTCGAGTAGGTGTGCAGGACCTGCCCGGTGGTCTTGTCGCGGGTCAGGCTCCAGCCGGTGAGGTGGATGGGCTGGGAACAACCGCCGGTCTTGCGGATCTGGTCCTGCCAGCGGTCGAAGTCGGGGGCCGAAGCCACCCTGAGCAGGTCGCCCAGGGTGGTCGGATCGAGCGTGTCAGCCACGGGCCGCCTCCAGCGCGTCAGCGAGGAGCGGGGTGGCGAGCAGCCCGGCGGGCGGGGTCCAGAGACCGCGTGCGCCGGGCCAGGGCAGCGGCTCGGCGAGCGGGACGACGCTGGACAGTCGCCAGTGCCAGGGGCTGCGGCCGGACCACAGAGTGCAGTAGCCGTCATCGGCATGGCAGCCATCCAGCACAGCCACGGCGACGACCGCGCCCCGAGGGAACGGGCGACGCAGGAACGGCCGGGCCAGCGGCGCGTCATGAGCGCTCGGGTCGAGAGAGCGTCCCGCATGGATGAGGACCAGGCCCCGGTGATCGGTCGGCCAGGTGCGGTTCTCGATCCGCTTGGTGCCGTAGGCGATGGCGCTCGCCCAGGGCTGCCAGACGGTCAGCGCCAGGACCGGGGCGGCGTCGAGTTCGATGGCGGGGGGCTGGGGCATCAGAGCACCTCCAGCAGGGCGGAGGCGATCCATTGGGCGACGTTGGCGGGTACGGCGTTTCCGGCCTGCTTGGTCTGCTCTCCTCCGTGGCCCAGGACGGTGTAGTCGTCGGTGAAGCGCTGGGCGCGCAGGTGTTCGCGGGCGGACAGCATGCGGAAGTAGCAGTCCTGCGGATCGATCTGTTCGGGGGTGCTGTCGGTGCCGAGGACTAAGCCGGCTGACTCGCGGGTGGCGATGGTGTGCAGCGGCGTCCCGGTGGTGGTCGGCCCGCCCCTGCGGTAGGGGATGACCAGGCCGTGGTGGTTGCCTCCGGCGGTGATCGCGGCCAGCGGATCGTTGACTCCTCGGGTGGTGGAGCCGCCGCCGCGGTGCTCGGTGATGAACGGAGCGGGCAGCAGCAGGGCTTCGCTCTCGCGGGTGGTGCGGGTGCGCATGGGCACGGTGACCGGGGCGGCGTCGGTGTTCCAGCTGCCACCGACCGGGACCAGCAGCGGCGGGATGGCGATCCCGTCCCCGATCCGTACCGTGCGGGTGGGCAAAGGAGCGGCCGATGCGGGGAACGCGCGGCCGTCGCCCTGGTCACCATGGTTGACGGTGACCACGGACGGAACCCGGTGCTTCTCCAGCCCGAGCCGGATCTTGCGAAGGGTGGATAAGGCGAGGGGCTTCATGCCCTTGGTGGGCCGGTCGCCGATGCGGATACCGGGGTCTGACCAGTTGATCGCACCCGCTGCGGGCCGCACGTACGGTTCGACGATCCGGTGACGGCAGCCGGCGTTGGGGCAGCGGAAGTCGTACTGCTGCCGGTACTTGCCGATCTTCCGCCCGTTGCGCCAGGACTGAACGGCCAACACGTCCTGTTCGCAGACCGGACACCAGGCGGGCGGGCGGACATCGAGGTTCGGTGCCCGCAGCTTGCGGCGGGTGAAGACGATGAAGATGCGGTCCCGCCACTGCGGGGCGTGCGGGTTGTCGTCCGCGCCGATGTGGGCGGCGGTGACCGACACGATCTGGTGGCGGAAGCCGAGGATCTCCCAGGCGTGCAGCCACCAGGTGAACAGTGGCCATGCGGTGGCGAAGCGGGGGACGTTCTCACACACCACGGCGTCGAAGTCGTGGACTTCGGCGGCGCGCAGGATGTCGTAGGCGGTGGCCCTGGTGCGTTCCCACGCGGCGTCGTGGATCGGGCCTTCTTCCAGGAGATCCAGTTGGCCGGGGGTGGGTGGGGGCTTGGGGCGGCTGATGCCGTCGGCGGGGCTGCCCTCGGTGCAGATCGGGGAGCCGACCAGGACGCGGGCCTTGGGCAGACGCCGCATGTCGTAGTGGTCGAGATCCACGCACAGGTGTTCAGCCTCGGGGAAGTTGGCCGCGTGGGTCTCGACCGCGCGGGCCCAGTGGTTGGCACCCAGCACCACATCGAACCCGGCACGGCGGAACCCGTCCGAATCCCCGCCAGCGCCGCAGAACAGATGAATGGAAGTGGCGCGGGAAGTGGCGGATCGGCGCATCATCGGCCTGCCTCCCGCCCGGAGGAGGTCACACCGAGCCGGCCGACAGCCGGGCGGCGCGTGGTGACGAGCCAGAGCGGTGCGGTGCCGGTGCCGTGGCAGGCCGGGCAGTGCGCGGTGATGGTGCGCAGGTGTCCGGCGCGGTCGCGGCCGCCGAGGGTAACGGCGACGGACGAGAAGCCGTCGCAGTTCGGGCAGATCCGATCGGTCGCCGCGGGGCGGTCGGGCATCATGGAACTTCCTTCCGGTTTGAGTGAGCGGATAGGGGTCGGTCCCTCCGGACGGCGGATACTTGGCGGTAGAGGCCGCCCGGAGGGCCGGTCACTTTTGTGGCTTCTTTTTGGGGGCTTTGACGGCGAGGGTGATGAGCCCTCCGCCGCCGATCAGCGTCGGAACGGCTGCCTTGATCGCTGCCGCTGTGGTGGCGGCGACTTGGACCAGGGACAGCACGGCCACGGTGGTGAGGTAGACCAAGCCGCAGACGCCGACCGTGGCGACCAGGACCAGGACCACTGGGCCGGTCCATGAGCGGGGCGTGGTGTGGACGATGACCACGGAGCGGGGGTCGGTGCCCGGGGGAATCAGGTCGGCCGGGACGTGTCCGGCGCGGAGCTGTGCATCGGGGCGTATCACGGTGGTTCTCCCTTCCGGATCAGGTCACTTGCCGGTTTCGTTGACGACGTCGACACCGGCCTTGGTGCCGGACTCGATCGCCGGGGCCAGGAACGTGTCGGCGAGGAGGAAGCCGCCGAGGAGCAGCACGACGATCAGCCAGGTCGGCGGGCGCATCAGGCGGATTCCGAAGTAGCCGAAGATGGCGATCACGGCGATCAGCGGCAGTTCGACGTTCACAGCCGGTCAGTCCTTTCCGGTGAGCTGGAGGGCGAGGGCATCGGCCATCGGGCCGGGCACACCAAGACGGGCGCGCAGGGTGTCGGCGTCGATCGGAGCGCCGGTGGCAGTGCGGTGCGCGTCGGCGACCGTCCGCGCGTGCTCGACGAGAGCGGCAGGCACCGGGGCGGCGGGCGGCAGCTCCGGAACCGGATGAGCGACAGGTTCGGGCTCGGGTGCCTCGACCGGGGCGGGTGCGTCGCGGGTGAGCGCGACATCCGCAGCCGGTTCAGCAACCGGGGCTTTGTCGGTTGCGGGGGTGTGGACGAGGAGCGTGCCGCCGAGGAACGCGAGCGCGGGCCAGCCGGCCACCAGAATCCGCAGCCAGGCGGGCACGGCGTTCAGATCGAGGAGTCCCGCGGTGGCGACGTTCGCGCCGAGCGATGCGGTAAGCGCGACGGCAAACCAAGTCCACGCCGCACGCGCGGGCTCACCGGCAGCCCGGAGGATCCGCAGCCGTCGCCAGGCAGCGACCAGCAGCAGGTCCACGGAGACCGGGTAGGCCCAGGCCTTCCAGCCGTCCTGCCCGGCGGCGACGGCGATGTCGTGCAAGTGGGCGAAGGACAGCGCACCGGCGATCACGGCTTGCACCAGCACGGCATCCATGCGGATCGATCGGGCCACGCGTCTTCACCTCCTTGAGAGTTGGGCCGGGGCCGGGCGGGGCTCATGAGTCCTGCCGCCCGGCACCCAGCGGGATCAGTCGGTCGGGGCTTGGCCGGTGCCGAAGCAGGTCAGGCACAGGGCTTCCTGCCGGTCCGAGCTCTCGCGCTTGCTGCGGGCGCCGACCTTGAAGGACTCGGAGACCTGACCGGTCTGGCAGTCCGGACACGGCGTGCTCTTGCTCTTGGCCGGGCGGCGGGCGGTGCGTTTGGGTGCCGTCACGGGCTTCTCCTTTCGGGCATGGCGGGGGTAGGGACCTGGCGTGAGACGGTCACGCCGACCGGAGTGGACGAGGAATTACGAGGTGCTGGGGGCACCCATGGGCACGGTCACCGGTACCGGGGCCTCGGTGCGCGGGCGGAACGGGTCCAGGGCCGGGATGTGCGGGGTGAGGTGCCCGAACTTGTGGCACACCGCGGCGACTTGACCCAGTGACGTCTTCGGAGTGCGGATGCGCGACCAGCCACCCGAGGAGTCGCCCGCGATGGCGGTACCGGCCCGCTCGTGAGCGATGCTGGTCGCGGCGAACACGGCCAGTTCACTGACGTCGCCCAGGCCCATGTCGGCGGTCTGCTTGTCGTTGCAGCGATGGACCACGCGGCCGGTGAGCTGGGCACGCAGGGCCGTTGCGCCCTTGCCGAGTTCTGAGCCGAAGCGCTGCCCGCACACCTCCAGGTAGATGCCGACCGCGCGGGCCAGCTGCGCGAGACGGACCAGCTGGGTGACCATGCGGTCCCGGCGTGCCGTGTCTGCCTTGGAGGTGATGAGGAACAGTTCGGCGATCTCATCGATCAGCACCACGATGGGAACGGGGCGGAGCTTCTTCGGCAGGCCCCAGATGTCGGAGGTGATGTCCTCCAGCGGTGTGCCCGGGGCGATGCCCTGGTGCAGGCACAGCAGGTCGAACCGCTCTTCCATCTCCTCCACGAGCGCATCGAGCAGCGCGTCCGCCTGATCCGGCGTGATGGCCAGGGCCGACAGGCGCGGGGAGAAGGCGGTCTGTTCCACGCCGCGCTTGCAGTCGATGCCCACCAGGGCGACTTCCAGCGGCGCGAGGGCTTGGATCAGGCAGCGCTGGTACATCGACTTGCCCGACTTGTTCGCACCCAGCGTGAGTGCGTGCGGGATGTCCTGGTAGTCGCGGACGAACGGCCGGCCGTCCTCCCGCAGGGCGACCGTGACGGACAGCGGCCCAGTGGGCAGGCGGCGCGGCATCCGCACGTGGTCGAGGATGTCGAAGCCGGTCATGCGCAAGTCGACCACACCCGGCTTGATCTCCGCGACGTGCACCGAATAGACGGCCCACGCGTGCCGCAGCCGTTCGGCCGACTTGACCACGTCTTCCGGAGCCAGTCCCGCAGCCAGCCGCAGCCGAATCACTAGACCGGTGCGGGTCGGCCGGATGCCGCGCAGCTTCGGCACACCGGGGCGGGCCTGCTGCTCACCGGCGGACAGCTTCTTGGCGAAGACCTTCCACCACGGCGGGGCGACCGTCAGCTCACAGGCTTCCATCGTCGGACGGTAGGAGGAGAGAATCCGGTACAGCGCGGCCGGAAGACCGAACAGCACCCAGTACACGGCCGGGGCCTTGACCCGAACGATCAGCGCGAAGACCACTAACGCGCCTATACACAGCAGCAGTTCCGTCACGGCGATCAGCCCTTGCCGTTCTCAGCCGGGGCCTGCGCGGCCATCACCGCGGTTGCCTTGAAGCTGATGCCGTGCCCGAAGTCGTTCTCCCACGGGGTGGCCACCAGGCCCGGCAAAGCCACCGCCATACCGGGGACCAGGTCCGGCTGCACACCATCCTCGGTCACCACGACGGTCACCGCGTCCGGCCGGCCATCCACGACCACGGCCACGTTCACGTTGAACTGCACCTTGCCCGACTGCTTGTCGACCGCGACCTCACCGGTCTCCCGGTTCTTGACCTTCTTCTCCGGAGCCTGGATGAGCATCAGCGTCATGACTTCGGTTTTCAGAGGCATCCTGCGCATGATGGAACTCCCTTTCAGGGGATTGGGAGGGCGGCGAACTACTTGGCGGTTGGGCGTCGCCCTCCGGCTTGGGTGAACCTCTCTAGGTTCCCTATGCTTACCTAGATTAGTGTAGAGAAGTGAGAACGCAAGGCCTTGGGGAAGATTTCTTTAGGTCACTTAGGTAACCTGGGCAGGTGACTGTTAGCCCAGACGACCCCCGGAGCGCATACGTCCAGATCGCCGACGACCTCCGCCGGAAGATCGCCACGGGCGCACTAAAGGCTGGGCAGAGGCTCGAAGGCAATGCCAAGATGGCCGAGGCCTACGGCGTTGTCTCAATGACGGTCCGGCACGCTCTCGACATTCTGCGAGACGAGGGATTGATCGTCAGCCAGCAGGGGCGTGGAACGTTCGTTGCGAGTGATCCGCCCGAGGGAGATTCTGAGCAAGACGGGCAGTTGATCGCTGAGCTTGCTGAGATCAAGACCGCTCTGGGTGTCATCAACTCGCGGCTCGATCGCCTCGAAGGTCAGCTCCACGAGCGTTCCTGACCGAGGAAGACAGTCGCTCAACGCGCTCGCCAGCCTCGGACAACTTCTTTCGGATCTCGTGCAGCTCGACTAATAACCGTGCTCGATCCGCAACCCTCACGGCGTCTTCCCCCTTCCAGCTGTAGTGATCAGCCCAGTTTCATGCGTCCAGCGAGCCGCCGGATCTCTTCGGCACGCGTGTGCCGGTCGCTAGACCGAAGATCGTCTACGACGTTCCGAGCGATGGGACGGTTGCGCACGTGCTGAGGGGCGATCTCGTCGGCGCGCAAGATGGCCTCAGCTGCCGGGCCCACTTTGCCGTTCATCATCTGTCCGGCCGCGGTGCATACCCAGAAGTGCGATTGGCGCTCACCGGAAGCAATGTTCACGACATTGACGACCTCGGCGCGTGACACCACATCGCGGGGGTGCCCGAGTTCCAAGCTGACTTCCACCGAGTGGATCTCGGCGTTAACCGCGTTGAACTGCGTTTGGTAGACGTTGCCATCGGTGGGCAGGGCAGCAGCCACGCGCCTAGCCTCAGCCAGGTGTGATTCGGCTTCCGTGCGGTCCCACAGACGCGACCAGGCGACGGCTGCGCGCAGGTGCATTGCGCCCCACAGCGATCGGACGGGCACGCCGGCCGCCGCCATATGAGGCTCCAGGTCGTCCAGGGCAAGCACTGCCATGTCTCGCGCCGCGCTCAGCTCACCCTCATGGAGCCAGACCCCGCACAGGTCCCACCGTGCTGCGGCCTTGAGGATGGGTGACTCCGCACGTTCGGCGGCGACCAACTCTCGCTGCACGGCGCTCCACCCGAGATCGTGGTGCCCGAGCAGATTGGAGGAGACTCGCGCCATGTGGCTAGAGCGCAACATCAGCGCCTCAGCCGCCCGCGCATCGTCGCCGTCGGCGGCGTCGCAGAGAACGATCAGGTCCCGAAGGATCTGGGGAAGAACGTCGCCCAGCGCGGTGAATCGAGCGTCCTGCCTCAGCCTCTCGGCAGCCTCCACTCGCACGGTGAGGTCAGCCAGAGTCGGGAGAGTGGTCGCGCCAATGAGGGCAGCGCCGCCAGGCATCGTGGCCTGCTGGAGTGCAAGCCGCAGGCCCGGAATCGCAGCATGACCCGAGTCGAGTTCCGCAGTCTCGTGCCGGTAGGGCTGGCCCGTCAGCTCGATCACTTCCACGCCGAGCACCTCGGCGAGCTGTCCCAGGACGCTCATCCGGTCGAGGGGGAGGCGACCCGTTTCAATCTTGGAGACCCAGCTCACGGAGCGCTCAACAGCCGCCGCCAGACGAGCTTGATCCCAACCGATTCGTCGTCGTGCTCGTGCTACGCGCTGGCCCGTGCTCAGCTCGGCCCCCATCATGGGCTCCTTTCGACACTACGAAGGTACCCGCGGCCAGATGAGGCACTGTCAGTAAAAGTGACAGCGGGAGAAGCGAAGTCTCAACGCCAGCAGATGAGTTGGCGCCCGAGAGGTCACGCGGACAGAGTTTCCCTACGTCATCAAGGCTCGCTGCGCTCGCTGCCCGTCAGCGGTGTGAGCAGGGGAATCATTGCCAGCCCAGCCGCCGCACCGCGGCTCAGCGGACCGGTCCTGTCCCACGCCGGAATGTTTCCGAGTGGCCCCCAGCAGAGGCCAAAGACACCGGAGCCCATGCCACTGGGAGAGGTGGACGCTCGGGAGAACACCACATTGGACGCATCGAACGTCTGCATTCCCGGCCTCCTGAACTGCGGTAGCAGTCTGATCAGAGATCAGAGGTGCCGCGCACAGCGCGGCGGCGCCGGCCGGACGCCCGCCGCCCCGCTCCCCTCAATGTCTACGCCACCGGGGGCGCGACGCCGGTCGCCCGCCCGCGCCCACAAAGGGGCGAAAAGACCAGGCCGGGGGTGGGGACGGACGGCTCCACGGCTTTACCCACCTCCCCGGCCCGGGTCCCGCGTCGAGCAAGACCAGGGGGCCACTCGGACACATTGCGGGCAGGGGACAAGCCCGCCCGAGTAGCCGGCAAGCGTACGGCCCCCTGATCATGCACGACCCCAAACCGGGCAGGACACCGGCCAAAGCCGCTCCGCCGAGAGTGAAGGTGCTCGCCCTGGACAGGTAGGAGAAGTACAGTTTGAATGCCATCTGGGACGGAAAGCGTCTCGACAAGCGCCGAAACTACATCTGAGTGACGAGGCGATCATGCTGCTCCGCTTCAGGACGACCAACTACCGCTCGATCCGTGACGCCTGTGACCTGGTGATGACGAGGTCAAGTTTCAACGGCATTCGCCCCAATGATGGCGATTGGCCAGCAGTCACGAATCGCGTCGCGGGGATCTTCGGGCCGAACGCCTCCGGGAAGACGACGGTCTTGGATTCAATGGCTTTCGCCCGCAATGCAATTAGGAACTCAGCCTCTTGGGCTGATCGATCCGCGTTCCCGCATCATCCGTTCCTCTTGGACGATTCATCTAGAAGCGATTCTTCTACTTTCGAGATGGATTTCGTCTACATCGGAGTTCGCCACTCCTACGGCTTCGAAAGTGATGAGAATGGCGTAATTAGTGAGTGGCTGTATACGTACCCAGAAGGACGGCGAAGGATCCTATTCGAACGCGACGCAGGGGGGAAATATAGCTTCGGCCGACACCTCAAGGGGGATAACTCAAGGATTTCTCGATTGGCATCAGGGAAAAGCCTCTTCCTCTCCACAGCAGCCTTCGCTAATCACCCCTACCTGTACGGCCTCAGGCAATTCCTCATCAACCATTTCGACTATGCGGTTTTCTCCGAGTCAAACCAGAATGGTCGAATCGGAGCAGTTAAAAAGTGGATTGAGAAGGAACGGCTTCTTCGCAGGGCTGAAAGCCTGCTTCGCTTCGCCGACCTCGGCATCCAGAAGCTGTCGATCGAAAACGTGGAAGTTGACGAAGGGCTCAGGGAGACGTTTCGCAGGGCATTCTTCGCCTTCAATGACGGAAGCGACAACGAGAGGGCGGAGAAGGCTTTTAGGAAATTCCTCGCCGACCAGCAGGTCCAGATCGGATTTTGGCACGAAGGGAAGGGCGATGAAAGTTCGTATCAGCTGGACATTAATAGCGAGAGCAGCGGTACAGTAGCTTGGCTAGCACTGGCACTACCTGCGTTGAGAATTGTGGATATGGGTGGCGCCTTCATCGTTGACGAAATTGATGCCAGCCTGCACCCACGACTGACCACTGCTTTGATCTCACTGTTCAAATCCGAAGATCTGAACCCAAAGGGCTCTCAACTCATTTTCACCTCTCATGATACGTCGCTGATGGGGCACCTGGCTGGCGAGAGTCTCGACACTGAAGAAATCTGGTTCGCCGAGAAATCGAATGATGGCTCAACGGAAATCTACCCATTGACAGATTTCCCCGTGAAATCTGATCATAATGTAGAACGACGCTATCTAGGAGGGCGCTACGGCGCGGTCCCGTCCATCTCATGGGAAGAGCTGAAGTCCTCACTCCTTGAGAGGGTGGGCGCGTGAACAGAAGAAAAAACCAAGCGCCGCAAAGGATCTCTAAATCCAAGAATAGAAGGGTAGAATATCGAAAAATTCTCATCGCAACCGAAGGTACTAACACAGAGCCGCAATATTTTGAGGGGTTATCGGCGCACCTAAACGCCAAAGCAGTGCGGGTGCTTAATGTAAAGACTGTGGGGGTGGGAGCAGATCCCCTGCGAATAGTTGCGGAGGCAGAACGCCGCAGAGACCGCGAGCTGAAGAGCGGAGATGGATACGATGAGGTCTGGTGTGTGCTAGACGTTGACCGTCATGCCAACCTGCAGTCTGCGTGCACAAGAGCCCGGAAATCGGATATTGACGTGGCGATCAGTTCGCCTTGCTTCGAAATCTGGCTACTTTGGCACTATGAGGAGTGCACTGGATGGCGTGAGGGTAAGGCGCTTTTGCAACGCCTGAAGGATAAATGTGGATTTACGGACAAGAACCTCCCTGCGATGTTCCCTTACAGCTCCTTCCCGGACGCTGTAGCAAGGGCAGAGCGGTGTGAAGTGCCACGAGATGAGCATGCGCCTCCCAACCCATACAGTTCCGTATTCCGCCTCGTGAAAAAAATGCAAGCGTGATCCGAGCAGCCTGAAAATCAGGTGAGCTTGCGCGGACCCCATTGTCAAGCATTTACGAGCTGGTGGCAACGGAGGAGGTAAGGCGGTGGCCAGTAGTGTTGCTATACAGCAGCGGAGTACAGCAACCACAGCGGCCGCAGCCGACCGTCAACACACCTGGATTGGGCGGGGAGTCACGGGGAACTTCGGGTGTCGGCAGCGCACACAGCCTGCATCCATCGCAGCCCGCCTGCGGCACGTCAGGCCCCAACTCGCCCCACCTCGCTCCTTGGACGGTGGTCGGATCGCTCTGCTATCTACTCGCGTATGGCAGCCGCAGGGGGAACTTGCCCTCTTGAGCAGGCCCAACAGCCGCCTGCCTTTGCGGGCGATGCGCACGCCAATGCGCTTGCCTCGTAACCATTTCCGCAGGTGAGGGATGTCGTAGGCCTTGTCTGCATGCAGCCGCTGCGGCTTGAAGTGAAGGCCTCGATGGGGGTCGTGTCTTGTTTGGTGACCCTCGATCATCGGTTTCAGGCCTTCGCTGTCGTGGACGTTGGCGGCGGAGAGGCCGACGACCAGGGGCAGTCCGTTCGCGTCCGACAGGACGTGCATCTTGGAGCCCGGCTTACCCCGGTCCACGGGGCTCGGACCTGTGTGTTCGCCCCTTTATTTAGCGCGTACGTGAGCGGAGTCGAGGATGACGCGGGAGACATCTATGAGGCCCGCGTCGTCGAGTTGGTGCAGGACGGCTTCGTGGAGCCGGCCCCAGACCCCTGCCCTCGACCAGATCATGAACCGGCGGTGGGCCGTCGACTTCGATATGCCGAAGCACGGCGGAAGGGCGCGCTAGGCGCAGCCGCTGACCAGCACGTAGATGATCGCCGCGAACAGCGTCTCATCAGGTGTGTTCGGTGTCCCACCGCCCTGCGGCCGCGCTCGGTCCTCCGGAATCAACGGCCTGGCGAGCTCCCACAAGCCGTCCGGAACAATCCAACTCCACGTCCCCTGCCCCATGAACGGCCCAACGACCGATCACCACATATGTCACCCCTAAGTTGTGTCGTTGAGACTCCAGCGACGGGCTCTGTCCGTAAGGGCATCGCCATCGGGCTACCGGCGGGCAGGCATCACGCAGCGGAAGTTGTCCCGGCAGGTCATTCCGCTATCCAGGTAGGACTTGGTCACGCCTACCTCCCGTTGGGCGAGTCCCACCGCTATGAGTGGCCCCAGGGGGCGTTTTGGAGGAGCCTGGAGTTGTGAATGGTCCGTTCGAACCGAGCGGGATCTGAGGGTGCATACCCTGCGACTACTCGGTTAACGATCTTCGATAAGCCTGCGCGAAGCGCCTTTCGATTGAGCATACCGCGAACTATTTGGAGTCCAAATGGTTTACGAACGAGCCGAGCTGACAGACCCAAATATGATAGCGCTGTGGGATATGGCAATCAGCGGTAAGCGAGTGGCTTTTGATTCGACCGCCCAAGACCGCAACATCCCCGGAGACTTGATGGCCCAGATTCTCCGCGGTGAGGGGATGGATGGGTCTCCACGCAAGGTCATTGTCAAAGGCGCACTCATTGCAGGAAAGCTCGACCTTGAAGCAGCCAATCTTCTCTGCCCACTAGAATTGACGGAGTGTGATTTTGAGTCCGCACCAGATATCTCTCAGGCAGAGGCCCCCAATATCACTCTGACGAGATGCACATTTCCTGGCTTGCGGGCTTGGGAGCTAAAGACTAGTCATGACTTCTCGCTCGAAGGATCCAGCAGCTCTGACCTGATAGACCTGAGTGGAGCAGAGATAGGCGGCCAGCTCGATTTGAAGGACGCCAAGTTTCCAACCTCCTCCCCAACTGTGTTGAAAGCTAACGGACTTAAGGTCCACAGAGATATGCGCTGGTCGGATTTGCGTACCGAGGGGCAGATAAGTATGATCGGCGCCCACATTACCGGACAATTTATTTGTGATGGCGCACGCCTAAATAATCCTGGTCGCATCGCATTGCTGGCGCAAGGGATCGTTGTTGGGGCGCACGCCTACTTCAGGTCCGGCTTCATCGCCCAAGGGCAAGTCGATCTGTCAGGTTCGACGATCGAAGGTCGCCTAGATTGCCGTGGAGGTCAATTCCTGCGCCCCGGAATCGATAGTGGGGCTCTGCGAGCCGACAGGATCCACATAGGCGAGGACATGATCTGCGGCGACGGATTCACTGCGAATGGTGGAGTTAACCTGACGCGCGCGAGTATTCAGGGATCCCTCCGCTGCACGGCAGGGAAATTCCTCAATTCTGGCGGAAAGGCCCTCCGCCTCGAGGGCATTAAAATTAGGCAGAACCTCGAATGTAAAGCGGGTTTCAAGGCGGAGGGGCAAGTTCTGCTCGCCGGATCCACCATTGATGGGAATCTTCGATGTCAAGGTGGTCATTTCATCCACCCCACTGGCGACGCGCTCGAAGCCACAGGGATGAAGGTAGGGCAAGATGCAGTGCTCGGTAAGGACAACTCGGGGGAACAGGCGCCCGTGGAGGGTTTCGTCGCGGAGGGTGGAGTCAAGCTGACCGACGCCATCATCACGGAAAATTTGGACTGCACTGGTGGCAGCTTCTCCAAATCTCAACGCACGGCCATAAATGCTCAAGGGATTACCGCAAGGGATGTTCTACTGAGAGAGGATTTCCATGCAGATGGCATGGTTGACTTCTCTGGCGCGCAAATCAACGGAGAATTCGTTTGCACTGGCGGCCAATTCAGTGGATCCCGAATATCCTTCCTCGGTGGCGGTATGACTGTGCGGCGGGAGGCGAAATTCGACGCAGGGTTCAGAGCCGATGGAAAGGTTCATATTCGACGAGCCTCCTTCCACACGGGCCTCTCCTTCGATGGTGCTTTTCTAGCGGCGACTGGTGGATCCAAATCCCTGGTCCTGCGAGGAACTGTCATCAAAGGCCGGCTGAACTTGGCGACCGGAGAGAAACCATTGGGACGTATGGACCTCAGGCGCGCATCAGTCACAGAACTATACGACGAGAGGGCGGTGTGGCCGAATCAAATCATGCTGCAGGGTTTCTGCTATGAGGCGCTGCGTGAAGGTGGGCCAGGGGTGGAGGAGCGGCTTGAGTGGCTAAGGCGAAACGAAAAATATGTGCCACAAATCTATCGTCAGCTTGCGAAGGTGTACCAAGCAACGGGCGATGAAGACCTCGCGAGACGAGTGCTAATAGTAGAGCAGGACGTTAGACGGAAATCCCGCCCTGGATTCCACGGTGCACTGGCACGCGTTGGAGGATGGTTTCTCAAGGCTACCGTAGGGTACGGATATAATCCCTTCCGAGTTTTGGCTGAGCTTGCTGTTCTCGAAGTGGTTGGCGGTACCGTCTTCTCGCTGCTCAGGCATGACATTAAACCAATATCCCCTCATTCCGATGCAGAGTTCCAGCCTTGGCTCTACAGCCTCGATCTTCTTCTTCCGGTGATAAATTTCAGATGGTCTATCTGGTTCTATCCAACTGGATCTGCCGTGTGGTGGGCTGCCGCATTCACGGCCATGGGCTGGGCTTTGGCCACCGCTCTCGTGATTGGCATTGGTGGTGCAATCAAGCGCAGATAACGCTCATAAGTTCCTGCGCCAAGGGCGCCATACCGCCTACGGCGGACATACGGTGACCAGCTCCCGATCGAGCCACTAAGGCAATGGTCAGCGGACGTGTTTACAGCACAGAAGCAAGCAACGACCACAACCGCCATTCGACCGTTGGTACGCACAGGGCGTGGTTTGAGCTGCCCAGGAGGGACCTCAAAGACAGCCCTCACCAGGTACGCCGAGCATCTTCGTGATCTCGCACTCCAACCTTCTTGCACTGGGCGCTCGAAGTCACGGGTCTTGTAAGTGTTCAGCCGAGGTCAGCGGCATGGCGGGCCGGGAGGTTGTCATGGACAGGAGCATCGCGTCAACCGCGCTGTGAGGCTCTGACCAGCAGAGACGCTGAAGGCACACGAGGCCTCCGGATCCGTGTGCTCAGGTTCGAAGCCCGCTGGAAGGCACTCGCCCCACAGTCGCTCATCCTTGATCGTCCCGTGCCGGAACAGGAACCGCTTCGGGGCCGGGCGCCGCGGCGGGCATCGGGCGCTTCCAGTCGTCCCTGTCGAATACGTGTCGAAGCAGTTCAACTAGGCCCAGCGGCAACGATATTCGCTCCGGTCAGGCGGCTGCGGAGTCGTGAGCGTCACCGCGCCTTGCGGCTGTTGACGTATCGTCACACAAATTCCACCTTTCGAGGTCTACTCGCATAGACCAACCCGGGCCAGGATGAGCGCACCCCCCGCCCTCAGCCTCAGTTCGGGAGTCGACACCCATGCGAACAAACCCCCGCCGCGGCTTGGTTGCCGTCCTGGTGGCCGCCGCCACCGCTGCCCTCACCTTCTTCGGCACCATCCCGGCGCAGGCCGCTCTGCCCACCCCGGTCAGCGCCGCCACCGCCCGCTCCTACCTGGCCTCCCTCACCGTCACGACCGAGCACTCCAGAACCGGCTACAGCCGCGACCTGTTCCCCCACTGGATCACCATCAGCGGCACCTGCGACACCCGCGAAACGGTCCTCAAGCGCGACGGCTCAGGCGTCGTCACCGACTCCTCCTGCGCTGCCACCAGCGGCAGCTGGTACTCCCCCTATGACGGCGCCACCTGGTACGCCGCCTCCGACGTCGACATCGACCACCTCATACCGCTCGCCGAGGCATGGGACTCCGGCGCCTACAACTGGACCACCTCCAAGCGTCAGCAGCTCGCCAACGACCTCACCCGCCCCCAGCTGCTCGCCGTCACCGACAACGTCAACCAGTCCAAGGGCGACCAGGACCCCGGCACTTGGTGGCCCTCCCGCACCGCCTACAAGTGCACCTACGCCCGCGCCTGGGTCCAGGTGAAGTACTACTACGGACTCTCCGTCGACTCCGCGGAGAAGAGCTCCCTGTCCTCGGTCCTCAACGGCTGCTGACAGACCCGCCATCTTTCATCCGCAGCAGCGCTCCGTCCCGCTGGAAGCATCCGGCGGGACGGAACGGGCGCACAGCCCTCCCGGCTGACATCACCAGTTGACATCAACGGCGGCGAACGATGGCGCACGAAAGCGGCCACAGCCGGATCGACGAGCAACCGCTGAGCCCCGTTTCTGCACGCCGTGCCGCAGAGTGATCGAACTTACAAAGCAGATGTCGGCGGTTCGAAACCGTCCGCGCCCACTCGCGTGAAGCACGACGAAGGCCCAGGTCACCGGTAGTAAGCCGGAAGCCTGGGCCTTGTTCGTTCCTCGGCTGCGGGGGTGGGGGAGAGGTGTCGTGCCAGTTACGTGCCAGATGCCTCGTCGGACTCCGCCGGCCGGACCCTCTTGATCTGCTCGTCGACGTGAGCGGCGATGGCGTGGTCACGACCGTTGACCAGGTGCTGACGGATCAGAGCCGCCCGCACCGACGAGTGCCCCATGCGCTGCATCAGCTCGCGCGTAGTCGCGTCGCCCGTAGCTGCCAGCCTGTTCCCCGTGTGCCGCAGGTCGTGAAAGCGCACGTCCCCGAGGCCGGTCTCGTCGAGGGCTCGCAGCCAGAGGCGACGGAAGTTGTTCCGGCGCAGCTGCCCGCCTCGTGCCCCGGTGAACACCAGCCCCGTACGGCTCGGCTCTGCGTATGTGTCGAGGTGCGCAGCCAGGTCCGCCGACAGGGACGCCGGGAACGCGACGGTACGGACACCGGCCGCGCTCTTCGGAGCCTTGACCAAAATGCCGTCCGTCCTGGTCTCGGCGAGTGCGCGCCGCACGGCAACGATGCGCCGTTCGATGTCGATGTCATGTCGCTGGAGAGCGACCAGTTCGCCGAAGCGGAGGCCGGTGAAGGCGGCCAGGAGGATGAGCACGGTTGGAGTACCACGCTTCGCCCGGCGCTCGGCACATCAGCGGGAAAACGCAGATAGGAGCTATGAACTCCGGTTGACCAGGCGCCGCATCCCGGGCAGGTGGCGCCGAGCATGTGCATTGCGCGCCAACGCGCACTATCTCGATATTCATGTCCACCGACAGCACCGCGACGTCCGCGACCGACGGGAACAACAACTCCTTCAGCCTGAGTACGAACTCTTCCACGGCCGGGACTTTCGACCCACTCGCCCCTACCACGGCTCATTTTCGGGCGACTTCGGGGCCCCTGGGACACACAACCTTCACTCACAGTGTCTGCAGCACGGAAGTTGTACCAGAACCGGAGAACGGGCAGCACCCTGCATCACTGCACAGGAACGGCGTGACGTCTGGCCAGTCATCCACGCCTCGTGGCCTCTGCCTGTATTCCCACCGCTCTGAGCCAGGCCCTTCTGATCAGACCACCGAAAGGTCGAGCGAGTAGATACCAGTACGGCCGGAAGAGCCTGCGGGTCCTGTGGTCGAGGGCGACGACGCGGGTCTCCGTGAGCAACAGCGTGCCGTGCGCATGGCTGGTGGCACGGAATGTGACCGCCGCCTTCAAATACCCTGGCCGGTCGAACTGGTGGAAGTGCTCAGGACTGTCCAGGGACACGAAGGGGACGGTGGGTTTCCACCACTGGCCGACCGCTCCGGAGACGGTCTCCTCTCCAGCGGCTTCCGCAAGTGGCACGAACTTCTCATTCAGGGAAGTGAGCACAGGCTCATGCCGGCCGGTATCGAGGCCCGCGTTCCCGCGTAGGCGTGCGGGTAGGGACCGCAGTCCCAAGAGGAATCGTGCCACGGGAATGTCGTTTGGCGTCAGAGATCCCAGTGCCGTCCAAACGGCCTCGGGCGGCGCCGCTACAACCAAGGTATGCACCTCCCGAAAATCCCATCGCGGCAACGCAGAATCGATCAGCATGGGCTCCTCCTCACCGGTGCCCCGCCGACTCTACTCAGCGCACTTGACGTGCCCGGGGCCAGGGTCAGGGCGCTCGTGCAGGTGCGCCGCCGTCCGCGCTGTCGGAACTCGGGTTCTGGCTCAACTTCTTTGGTGGGTCCACGCCGAGTGACCGCTGAGGAAGCTGCCCTGCCCGGACGGGCGTGCAGAACAGGCTCTGATGAGGGACGGGTCAGCGTCACCTCTGCTGATCGACGGTCTTTGCGCGGCGTCCGGACGCAACGGCAGCATCAACTGGGACGATGGCTTCAGGCAACTGGTGCTTTTTCTTCAGCGCACCTTGAGCGACCCGCAGGTATTCGACGCTTCAGCCGCCCAGGAGATCACCGACGACCTGACGCAGATCAGCAACCCCGACATTCCCGCCAACGATGAGCGGTTCGACCGGCTGACTGACCGACTCGTGGAATGGTGCAGGCAGCACCCCGAGCCAGTCGCTCATCCGCACGACCCGAACCTGCACCGGTAGCCATCCAGAACTGAGGCCCGGTTGGCGGCCGTCTCGGTCACATTCACCAGCGTCCTGGGCCGTCTGTGGGCCGTGCGAGGCCGCTCGCTGGCGACCAACAACGACCAACCCGTTCCACTCACGCCGGGCAGCCGTACGCGGTAGTCCGTCAAGCCCTTGTCGAAGCGCTGCGAGACGAAGACGCTCAACGAGTTGTACCGCAGGTCGTCGATGAGCTGGCACGGCAGATTTCTGAGGATCCACCGTCCTCGCCCTGACATCCATGCCTGACATCAACGACGCCACACAGCAGCAGCCACAGGTGGCCCGCGACGACCAAGCGTCCTGCGTCTACTCGTGTCGTGACGCCCGTCAGGTCGAACTTGTCGATTGTCGACCGCTTGCCTGTGTTAGGACGAAACGCCAGCCAATTGCCGGCAGCATCCTCTACGACGATGCATGTTGCTTCCCAATACCGGGTGCAAGACCGATCATGAGGTTCATGGTGTCAAGCATCGTCGTTCAGTACACCGATCTCCTGCGGACCAGCGACTACGACCTATGGAGCCGGTTGCGGGAGCTTCTGAAAGGCCAGGGACTGGAGCCAGATCGGACGATTGTCGTCGACCTCTTGCAGGAGGGCCCCGATCACGAGGATGGCCAAGTCATCTCCGATGACGGCAAGGTCTACAGGTTCAGCCTCTTCTACGACCAAGCAGCCGAGCACGGCGCGCGCAGCGCCTACCTCCACGGCTGGACCGAGATTACTGACTCTTGGCGGACCGGATCGCTGGCTACTCGAACAGCAGACGCCTTCGCTTGGATGGCCCGGCCTCCAAGCGGAGTTGACCGTCAAGGCAAGGGCGGTGAAACGGTTGCCCTCGCTGAGGGTCCAACTGCGTGACAACGCCGACGCACACCCGCGAACAAGCGCGGACGCCTGCGGACCGTCCCCCGGGTGAGAGGCACACCACCCCAAGGCAGAGCCCTCACTCGAGTTGCTTCGGGACGAAGAGGTCATGGATCAGCGGGCGCCCACGGGCATGGGGTCGGCGAGACAGCTCTTGTCAGACCGCCTGATTAATCTGTCGTCATGGATGAGCGATGCATACATGACTTAGTCGTCCAACAGTGCGTGGACTGCGCTCCTGTCCCCGAGGGCTTGGTCAAGTTCGTCTACATCACGGCCGGGGGCGAAGTCTTCCATCGTTCTTCGGCCTGCAAGGCCCTCGAGGAAGGGCAGGAGTACGCCCTGAGTCTGGGCATGGAAACTCACCCTCGGCGCCGTGTCACGCTGGCCGAAGCCACGGCGGAGGGGCGTGGCGCGTGTGCCTACTGCTTCTGGGACTACCAGCCCACATGAGGGTCGAGAGTTGAGGCTGGTATCGGTCGGACCGACATCCGGCGCAGACATCAGCGATTGTGAACAGGGGCGGTCCCAGGCGTGCGACGGTAAGGGTCGGGTCTGGTGCAGGTTTGGGTCGCCAAGGCGGAGTAGCTGTACAGCAGCGCGGTACCGCAACCCCAGCAACCGCCCCGTTTGGTAGCGTCCCTCCAGGTCATCGAAGCGACTGGCATGAAAAGCCGTTGCCATACCGATCATGGAGTCTGTCGATAGAACGGGAGTCTCGATCGGGTGATCGCGGGCCCTGCCCAGCATGAGAGCAGGGCCTGGCGGTATGCGGGGAAAATCCAGGGGAGCGGACGGTCGCGCGCTGCTACGGTCGGGCGCCATGAGCTGGCTTCCCGATGACTTCGTCCACCCCGTCCTGGTACCGCTGCCGGGCGGTGGTCATCACCTGCGGCCGATCCGGGAGGCGGACACCCCGCTCGACTATCCGGCTGTGATGGGTTCGCGCGAGCGGCTGTGGACCATCTTCGGCCCGGCCTGGGGCTGGCCCGCGGCCACCATGACCTACGAGGCCGACCAGGCCGACCTGTTGCGGCACGAGAAGGAGATCGCCACACACCAGTCCTTCAACTACGCGCTGTTCGACGCGGCGGAGACAGCTCTGCTCGGCTGTGTCTACATCGACCCACCGGAGAGGGCCGGCGCGGACGGCGAGATCTCCTGGTGGGTGGTGGACGAGCTGGTGGGCAGCAAGGTCGAGCAGGCCCTCGACGCGCTGGTGCCGCAGTGGATCGCCGCCGACTGGCCGTTCGAGCAGCCGCGCTTCCTCGGCCGCGAGATCTCCTGGTCGGACTGGCTCGCCCTGCCGGAGCATCCCGACACGTAAGTGGTTGTTGCCCGTACCGATCTCGAAGGCTGTCGATCGAACGGGAGTCTCGATCGGGTGACTGCGGCGGTCTCCGCGCGTGAAAGCAGGGCCTCCAGGTAGCTCGGGGGTGCGATCCCATTCCGAGTGGATCCCGGAGGCCCTGTTGTCTTTGTTGTACGTTCCCGAGCCCGTTGACTTCAACTCGGCTGCTCCATCGTGTGATTGCCTCGCGCATGTGTACGGCAACGCGGCCGATCATCCGGACCGGGTGCGCCGGTATCCGTCGGACATGTCGGACGCGGAGTGGGCGGCCGTCCGGCCGTTGCTGCCGGTGCCGGCCTGGTTCCAGGGGCGGGGCGGGCAGCCCGAGGGCTACTGCCACCGGCAGCTGTTGGACGCGGTCCGCTACCTGGTCGCGGGCGGGATCTCGTGGCGGGCGATGCCCGCGGACTTCCCCGCATGGGCCCGGGTCTACGCTTTCTTCCGCCGCTGGCGCGAGCACGGGCTGATCGGCGAGTTCCACGACCGGCTGCGCGGACGGGTGCGTGAGCGCGAGGGCCGTGAGGCCGAGCCCACAGCGGGGATCATCGACGCGCAGTCGGTGCGGGCCGCCGCGACGGTGCCGGCCGCCTCACGCGGCTACGACGGCGGGAAGAAGGTGCCGGGCCGCAAGCGGCACATCGTGACCGACACCCTCGGCCTGCTCCTGGCCGTCGCGGTCACGGCTGCGAACATCGGCGACCGGGACGCCGCGGCGGGCCTGCTGATGCGGCTGCGCCGTCTGTACCGCGACATCACCCTCGTGTGGGCCGACGGCGGCTACACCGGCTCCCTCGTCGGCTGGTGCCGGGACAAACTCGCCCTGACCTTGGAGATCGTCAAGCGCACCGACGACATGGCAGGGTTCGTGGTGTTGCCCAGGCGCTGGGTGGCCGAGCGCACGTTCGCGTGGCTGATGAACTCCCGCCGTCTGGCCCGGGACTACGAGACCCTGCCCGCCACCAGCGAGGCGATGATCCGGTGGTCGATGGTCACGCGGATGAGCCGGCGTCTGGGACGGCCACGGGCCGCCGGCCGGCACTGAATGCCCCCGACGCCTCCATGAGGAGCCACCCGCGCTCCGCCAGGCGCCGGGCTTTCGACCGCAGCCCCGCGACCTTCGCCGGCGTCGCGTCAAGGCCCAGCTCCACCGCGATCTCCTTGGCCCGAAGCGGTCCGTGACCCATGGATCGCTGCTGTTCCAGCACGCCCAGAATGCGCTGATAGTCCGGCGCCAGAACCGTCACCGGCAGCCCTTCCCGCCAGGGCGGCACCGTCGAGCCCGGCACCGGCGCGAGCGACAGCACCGCTTTCTCCTCGGCCTCGGTCCCGGCGGTGGTCTCGGCAGCCGAGGCTGCCAGGGCCTCGACCAGCTCTTCCCGCGCGATCACCCGCCGGTCCAGCTCGATCTCGGCGGCCTCCAACACCTCAGCCAACCGGGCGACTTCCTCCCGTAGCCCTTCCACCCGCACACGGGCCTCTGTCTCCCGCTCCTCCAGCATTCCCAGCACCGACGCCATCGCGCACCCCTCGCTCACGGAGCGGAAACAAGACGCCGGATGCCTCTCTCATTCCGAGCTACACCATGCCTGACCAGCAGAAATCAACGGATCACGTTCGGTTGAAATACGGCTTCTGAACCGTTGTCGACCGATCTGGCCATAGCTACCGATCAGAACGTCTCTGACATCAACGACGCCGGACGGGATGGGCACCCTTGTCCGGCCGTCATGACGGCCGAACCCCAGGACTTCACCAGCGTTCTTGGCCTCACAGGGAGGCGAGGCTCGCGCGGGCTGCGGTCATGAAGGCGGTCTTGTGTTCCTCAAGGTGCTCGTTGACCTCGGTGGCGCCGATCTCGCGCCACACCGCTTGGTTGAGCGCGCGGCCATACGCGTGGACAGGGGCATGCACGACCGGCTCGCAGAGCAGCACGAGATGCCGTTCAGCGACCCAGAGGCTGGTCATGGCGGCCGAGGCCCGGTCTCTCCAGCCTTCGTCATCGCCCCACGCCTCGGGACGGCTGTAGGCCGCCCGTTCGGCATCCTGGGCGCACGCGATGAATTCCTTGATCGTCTGCATCTGTTCTGCCCGGCGAGCCTCGGCGGTGGCCACTGCCTGTCGGCGTTCCTCCGACCGTTCAGCTGACCGCTGCGTGGCACGCTGGGAGAGCGCCGTCAAGCCACCGCCGAGGGCGGCACCCGCGAGTGAAAAGACCGGTCCCCACACTTCCACCGCCACCCGAGCGCCCCTTACGACAAGTTCTTGCGCATCATCGTGAACATAGTCCCGTATCGGCGCAGCGAGCCGTCCAGCACCTCCACATCTACGGCCGCCCCGCCCGTAGTTCGCATCGAGAGGTCAGCCCGTGCCACAGGTGTGCCAGAAGCAGCGGGGAATCACGGGGAATGGGGGTGCCTGACGGCCGCTCAGACCGTTACCAAGCCAAGTAGCGCTCTCGCAGGTCAGTAAGCAAGTCGCCCCACCACGCTCCTAAAGCGGTGGTAGCGGGCGTGTTGTACCGCACCGGAGTTCAGCAACCACGGCTGTGTCAATGGGGTCGCGGAGGTCCGGCAGCAAGAGAGCAGGATGCACCCGTGACGCCATTTACCAATGTCCGCAGAGACCGTGCCGACGGGCCGTACGCCTGCCCGTGCTGCCGCTACGTGACGTTGAGCGAACGAGGCTGGTACGAAATCTGCCCCGTGTGCTTCTGGGAGGACGACGGCCAGGATGATCACGACGCGAACGAGGTACGAGGCGGACCTAACCACGGACTGAGCCTCACCGAGGCCCGGCAGAACTTCAAGGACACCGGGGCCAGCGACACGCGACGCATCCCCATGGTCCGGCCTCCCCTGCCTCACGAGCACCCAGTCCTCTGACATCACCGGCTGACATCAACGAGGACAGACACCAGCAGCTCCAACCGACCTACTTCGAAAGTTGGAACGCCTGGCCAGCCCCGATCCAGCGGCGGCGGATCGAACTCCTGAAGCGGGTGTCACTTAGTGCGTTGTGGCAAAGGGAGTCCCTGTTCGATGAGCAGGGGCTTCGTCGTGTGCGGGGCATGATCGCGGAGGGGTAGGGGCAGGCAGCGGACGGCTTGTTGTGGATCGAGGAGGGTGCGATGCCGTCGGTGCTGGGGTTGATGGAACAGCGTGAGGCGCGGGCGAGGCAGGATCTGGAGTCCTGGACGGAGGTCCTGGAGCAGGCTCAGGCGGAGGTGGATGCCGCGCGGGAGCGGGTCGAGCGGGCCCGGGTGGGGCGTGAGGAGCTCGTGTCGGTGCTGGCCGGGGAGGGCGCGGTGAATACGCCGGTTTCCGTGCTGTCCGGTGGTGGGATGGCTGCTGCCGTGGGATCGGGCGGCCCCGGCGCGGGGCATGGCGAGCGGCCGCCGGTGTGGCGGTCGGGCATGGGCGAGGAGGTGCTCAGCGGCCTGTACCGGGAGGTGTTCGCCGCGGTGGTGGCTGCTTCGGGGCCGGTGAACGGGGTGGAGCTGACGCGGGCGGTGGGCCGGGAGGCGGAGATCAAGAACGAGGTGGAGAGGATCCGGCACCGTGCCTACGTGCTGGAGAAGCGGGGCTGGCTGGTGCGGGCGAAGGACGGACGGTTCATGCCCGTGCCCGCAGCAGTCGGGCGGGGCGTTTCTCCGGCCAGCGCGGAGCGTCTGCGGCCAGGCGCCGGGACAGCCTGATCACGGCGGCCCACCACACCATCTGGGTGTGGTGGTCGGGGCGGCGTTCGTGGTCGCGGTTGAGGCGGCGTGAGCGGGCCAGCCAGCTCAGCGTGCGCTCCACGACCCACCTGCGGGCCAGGACGACGAATCCGCGTTGTCCGTCGGAGCGGCGCACGACCTCGGTCCGGACTCCGTGGCGGGCGAACGCCTTGGCCAGCGCCGGACCCTGGTAGGCACTGTCGACCCACACCAGTTTCAGCAGCCGGCCGGGCTGGTCCATGAACGTCTCCAGTAGTGCGGGGGCGGCCTTGGAGTCGTGCACATCGGCCGTGGTCACGGTGACCTCCAGGAGCAGGCCCTCGGTGTCGGTCAGGATGTGACGCTTGCGGCCGTCACGTGACTTGCCGCCGTCGTATCCGCGGCTGTCCTCGCCGACGGTCTCGGAGGCGTCCACCGACTGACTGTCGATGATTCCCGCACTGGGCTCGGCGTTGCGGCCCGAGCGTTCCCTCGCCGAACGTCGCAGGCGTTCGTGCAGTTCACGCACGTAGCCGTAGGACCGCCAGCGGCGGAAGAAGTCGTAGACCGCCCGCCAGTACGGGAAGTCGACCGGCATGGCCGTCCACTTCACGCCGTTGTCGACCAGGTAGCGCACCGCGTCGAGTATCTCGCGGTGGCAGTACGCCTCCGGACGCCCGCCCCGCTTCAGCAGCCAGGCCGGAACCGGCATCGCCGAGCGGACCTCGGCCCACTCCGCATCCGTCATGTCACTGGGATAGCAGCCTGCCCGCAGCCCCGGAGCGATCGAACCGAACCGGTGCACGTAGCAGTCACACGCAGGGGTGACCGCGGTGGACGCAGGCACAGTGGTACTGCTCAACTGATCGGGCAACGGGCTTCCTTGGTCGTGCTGGTGTCGTAACCGCGTCACTACCAAGGGGCCCGTTCTTTCATGCCCGCGACCGCACCCGTACCTCTGTCCAGATGATCACCCGCGCCGCACGCCTCGAACGAAATCCGGTTAGCCACAACGCACTTAGTCCAGTCGTGTGACTCGTTGGGCTACGCGAGCCGTCTGAGCAGCTGCTCGGTGGGCCAGCACAGGAGTCGTAGGACTGAGTTGGTCGCCACGAAGTATGCGGGTCTGACCCAGCCTTCCTCCTTGCACACCAAGGCTCGGGTGTCGTCTCGGTAGGCATGGCGGAGGTACTGCCGGCGGAGCGGCCCTCCGACGAGCAACAGCACCGGCGATGTAGCCAACGCCAGCGCGGTCACGCCGAGGCGAATGACGAGGGATTGGGCACTGTTCTCAACACGCATGGGAGAAGTGTGCGGCACTGCCATAGCTCGCAGCGAGAGGACCAGTCGGCTCCACCGCACTCCTAAGGCGCGGGCGTTGGGCGTGAAGTACAGCCGCGGAATACAGCAACCGCGCCGACACCGCAGCAGACCTTCAGGGCACCTGAGGAGCTGGCCGGGCAGCCCACCAGATCTCAATGACCGCCCTGCCGATGGTTGGTGTCGTGAGGGTCGGCCCGTGCCACAACTGCGCCAGATCGGGCGGGGAATCACGGGGGACTCCGGTGGCCGGAAGGGGCAACAGCCAGGTTCCGCGGAAGTCGTCTTGCCGCAGGTCACGGCCCAGCTCGCCCCACCTCACTCCTAGATCGGGGGTAGCAGGTTCGGATTTTCCTCCCAGGCCACAGCTTTGCCATGTCTATCGCCGTGCCACTCAGGCGCCATGGTTCGGGCGGCCTTCTCGCACTCAGTCAGAGCGGTGCCATGGCCAGCTCGCCGATCACCCGCAAGCCGACCTGGGCGGCCAGCCACGGCGCACGTTCGGCCTCGTACTGTTTGACGTGGACGAACACGGTGTGAACGTCAGCGGGCTCATACAGGTACAGGTCATGGGCATGTGTCGCCAGCGTGACGTACGCGCCCCGGGTTCCGCCCCGTTCGAGATTGACTTCTGGCGCTGCCGGCCATCCGTTGAAGTCCCAGCGGACCATCGCTGAAGCGGTTCCCGCGGCGGCCAGGAACACTTCCGCCATGTGGATCGGCCGACACCAGTCGGACAGGAACACGGGGAGGCAGTCAGCGGCGGTTCCGCCCTCGCGTGATGAACCTGACCTGCCGGGTCCGTACGCCCACCAGTCAGCCTCCGGTACAACTTCGGCCAGTCTCTTCAACTCCTGGGGCGTCCGGGCAACAGCCTCCAAGTCCACCTCTACGCTGCTGGTCTCAGCCAGCTCCAGGAGCAGCCGGACCACTCGGAGCGCCTCAGTCAGGTCCCCAGTCCTCAGGATCGGCTGCGCGTACGAATTCGACATGCGCGCAGTGTGCCAGTGCGTACCGCTCCCCGCCTCTCGATTGCTTGGAGGAGCAACGCAGAGCGACGGCGTGACACACCCAGCCCGAGAGCGGCCGCTCCGCTCCGTATGTCATTGGCTCCGTGCCCGGTGCGTGCCCGACGAGGCGGGGAACCACGGTCAATGGCGGGTGCTGGAGCACGCAGCCAGGCTTGGACCCAGCGCCCGTTGAGCCTGATCAGGAGCCATATCGGTTGCAGAAGGTGATTCCCAAGCTCGGAGCGCGGGTTCGATTCCCGTCACCGGCTCTAACGGCTAAGGCCTAAGTCAGCGACATGACCCCCAATCCAGGCCTTTGTATTGCCCAGACCGATTTAGGCACCACGCACCGCTTCCGCGCTACTTGGGCCCTCTTCCGGCCGGCCAGAGCCGTTCTTCCGCGCGGCCCGGACTGAGTGCTGGTCGATCGGTGCGGCGGCGAGCAACTCCCGCATGCGTTCCGCGCCCTGCGGCGTGCTCAAGCCGCGCTTGGGCAGTATCAGCACTCCGGCGCCCCATACGTCTGGGGTGAGCAGCACGAAGACCCGGCGCCCCTCGATGCAGCGCCCGTAGAACTCCCAACCTGTGTGGTTCGTATGGCGCTCGGACACAGTGCCGATCCCTGATCGGTCGACCGTGACGCGATGTTCGCCCAGGTGCCTGGCGTATCCGAGCAAGCCCAGAGCCATCAGCCAGCGGAACGCGATCATGATGACGATGACGGTCACAATGAACCGCAGTACCCCCAGGGCAGGGGAGTCGATGCCCTTGGCCGCAACGTTGATCGCGATCACCAGGCCGAGGAAGATGCCCACGACGCACAGGACGCGACAACCCCACCGGCCAACCGGACTGTGCCGCATCTGAAGTTTCAACCCGTCGGATATCTCCCGCAGTGTCACCGTGTACGTGAACTGCACGGATACGTCGGCGGTCATACGTCCTCCCCAGGGCTGATGGACAAGGCATCGTACTGGTAGGCGATCAACGGCTACTCATCCCATCGCAGCCAGATTGCACATCTCGGTGAGACCTGCGGCCCAGACACTTCGGGAGCCACTGGCCCGACCGCCGCTCGGCCATGCTCGATGGCGTCATGGCTGCGTAGTGAGTCACCCGGTGGGCCGGCACGCGGATCACGAAGCTCCCAAGGGCAGCGCAGCAGCCCGAATCTTCGTGGCCTGTTCGTGGACCGACGACGAGGGCCGGGCGGATGTCGGCCTGCGTGCCGGATTCGTGCCAGATCGAGCAGTCAACCACGTCACTCGGAGCCTGTAGCGGCTCGAGTGCCTGCTGAGAGAGTCGGCATCGCGACCGCAGTGACGACCAGCAACGACGTATCGCGTGCGGCGCCAGGCTTACAAAGCACATGCCGGTGGTTCGAAACCGTCCGCGCCCACCAGTAGGAAGCACGACAAGGCCCAGGTCACCGTTAGGGCCTGTTCTGAGTTGGGATCACGGGAGGGCTGGCAGGCTGCGTAACCAGAGGATGGATCCGCGCAGGTGGAGCCCGGCGGCGTAGCTCTCGGGTGTCTTGTCGTAGCGGGTGGCCAGCCCCCGCCACTCCTTGAACTTGTTGATGGCTCGCTCGACAGTGTTGCGATCTTTGTAGAGCGTGGCGTCGTGGCTGACCGGGCGGCCGCCGGAGTGTCCCTTCTTCTTGCGGTTGGCGGCCTGGTCGGCCTTCTCCGGGATCACCGCCTTTATGTTGCGTCTGCGCAGGTGGGCACGGTTGGCGCGGGAGGAGTAAGCCTTGTCGCCGGCCACTGCGTCCGGCCTGGTCCTGGGACGGCCGGCCCGGCCGCGGACCTTGATCTTCTTGAGGACGGGGATGAAACGCGGGCTGTCCGCGGCCTGACCGGGGGTGAGGATGATGGACAGCGGACGGCAGCGCCGCTCAACGGCGAGGTGGACCTTGCTGGTTAGCCCGCCCCGGGAGCGGCCCAGTTCGGCGGCCCGCAGCCGGGCCCTGCGGCGTCGGCGCACGGCCCGGCGCTGGTCCCGCTCGGGATCCTCCATGTCCGCGGACCCGTCTCCTACGGGGTCGTTTTGCCCCTTTGCTGCAGCCCCTTTTCCTCCGCCACGGCCTTCTCCAGATCCTCAAGGAGTTCCGGGTCGACCACCATGCCCGCCGCATGGTGATGCGCGCGGACAACCGTCGAGTCCACACTGGCCAGGCTGAGATCGACATCGTCGCGGGCCGCTGCCTCGGCGATCATCGCGGCCATGAGGGTCTGGAAGACCGCGTCACGCGCCCACATCCGGAACCGGTCGTAGATCGTCGACCAGGAGCCGTAGCTGTCCGGCACATCCCGCCAGGGGCTGCCGGTACGGAACCGCCACATCACCGCGTTGAAATAGCTACGCAGGTCAGGGATCGGTCCGAACGCCCCCAGCGGCAGGTGCGGCTCGATCAACTCCCACTCGGCATCGGTCAGGTCACCACGAGTCACGCGACCGGTCTACCGCAGCCAGCACCCTCCTGGAGCGGGAATGTGCGGGGAACTGCGCGAGCGGCCACGACGCGGGCGCACTCGTACGAACAAGGCGAACCCCAGGCAGCTGGGCGGGAGGCCGGGCCTACTGGAGCATGCCCCAGATGAGTTCGGTGTCGGCGTCGGTCACACCGGTCGTGGTGACGCCGGACGACGTACCGGGGAAGCGCAGCGAGCCATTGATGGCGCCGACGTAGAGGTCGGCCTTGCCGTCGCGGTTGGTGTCGCGGAGGCGGACCGGCTCGCCGAAGCAGTCGTTCCATGCGACGTCGCCGGGGACGCCGGCGGTGTTGCGGGCGAGCCACTGGGAGTTGGTGCCGGTGATCCCGCTCGCGCTGCCGCGCAGAACGTGGACGCCGCCCTCGGTCGTCTCCTGGCTGATTTTCTCTCCGTAGACGCCGATCGCGAGGTCCTTGTAGCCGTCGCCGTTGATGTCGGCGGCCGAGACGGAGGAGCCGAACAGGTCGCCGGACTCTGGGGTGCCGGCGACGTTGGTGGTGGCCTGCGTGATACGGACGGCGGTAGCGGGGCCGGTGGAGGAGCCGTGCCAGATGGACACCCGGCCCTGGTAGTTGTTGTACATCTGGCTGCCCGCCGCGAGGTCCCCGTAGCCGTCCTTGTTGAAGTCGGCGATCACCGCCTCGCTGGGGTCGCCGTAGTTCGTGACGAGGCGCAGGGTCTTGCCCGCGCTGAGCGGGGAGCCGCCCTTGATGAACCACGCGTCCGTGCCGAAGTTGTCGGGCTCGTCGGTGATTCCGATGATCACCAGATCGGTCTTGGAGTCCCCGTTCATGTTGCCCGAGACCAGGGACGTGGGCGCGAATCTCGTCGTCTTGTCGTGGCTGGTGACCGAGCCTGCCACACCGGTGCGCGTGATGCTGCGGTAGACGTAGGCCTTGCTCCCGCTGATCGCGGCCAGGTCCTTCTTGCCGTCCCCGTTGAAATCCCCGGCGGCGAGGTCGCGGCCGAAGCGGGCGTTCGACACCTTGGCGCCGGCGTTGGGGATCGCGGTGCCACCCGAGAGGCCGGTCGCGCTTCCCCACAGGATGACGACGCCGCCCTCGTCCGTGCGTCCGTCGACGTCCTCGCGCGACACCGACACGGCGAGGTCCCCGTATCCGTCGGCGTTGAAGTCGGCGGGCACCCGGACGTCGCCGAACTGGTCCTCCGTCTCGTCGGCGCCGGGGACACCGGGGCTGTCCTGGGTGATCAACTGGGTCTGGGTGCCGGGTCCGGAGGCGGTACCGAAGGTGATCCGGACGCCGCCGCCCTTGCTGTACTGCTCGTAGGTGTAGCTGGCGTAGTCGCGGTAGCCGTCGCCGTTGAAGTCGTCCGCGTACCTGGCCGCCGCCGCGCTGGCGGGAGGTGCCGTGAGGACGGGGGCGAGGGACGCCACGAGGAGTGCCGCGCAGGCTGCGGGGCGAATGCGCATGAAGTGTCTCCTGATGATTCTGTGCGACCGCTCCTGTGCCGATTGATTTCTCAGGACCACAGAGACAGGAGCGGTTGATGATCAGGAGACAGTCGGACGGGGGAAAAGGTTGCAGGCGGATAGCTACGCAGGTCAGGGATCGGTCCGAACGCCCCAGCGGCAGGTGCGGCTCGATCAACTCCACTCGGCATCGGTCAGATCACCAGGAGTCACGCGACCGGTCTACCGCAGCCAGCACCCTCCTGGAGCGGGAATGACCGATCCCGTGATCTCAACTCAGAACACTCCCTAGTAAGCCGGAAGCCTGGGCCTTGTTCGTTCCTCGGGACTGCTGCACGGTTATTCCCAAACTCGGGGCAGGTGCACGCCATACGATCAGTGGATGTCTACAGAAGAACCCGAGGCCGTCTGGGCCCTGGAGGGGTACAGCAAGACGGGCGAGCTGTTGCGCACCGAGCACCCCATCAGCCGCGAGCAGGTCATACAGCTTCGCGAAGTAATCAAACCGGACGCTGACGACCCCTGGATGCTCCTGTGCTACCCCGTACCGGTCGAGGTGTGGCCAGCAGTAGAGGCGATCCTTCGATGCGGGCCGCCCGACCCCACGCTCGACTATCTGACGGGGGCCAGCGCCGCGACCGGTACCGGCGCTGGTGCAGAAAACGACCCGACCAGAGAGCGGTCTGACATCCACGGCTGACATCAACGGCGCTGGAACACACCAGCGGTGAGCGTGCCGGCGGTGAGGGCGACAACCGCTTCGATGACGTTGTAGGCGATCGTCGCGGCGACCAGCAGGCGTATGCGCTTGGCGAGGGCGTCGCGGCGGGCCGGGGACGGACCGAGGGACATCGCAGTCATCTCAGCAGCAGTACTTCGTCTCCGCGTCCGGGCAGGTCCTGTCGGCCTCGACCGCCAGCACGGCGGTGCGCAGGTCGTCGAGGGCGTGGCCGAGACGTTCGTCGGCCAGCTCGTAGCGGGTGCGGCGTCCGTCGGGCACGGCGACGACGAGGCCGCAGTCACGCAGGCATGCCAGGTGATAGCACGTCTTGCGCGTCTCGGAGCAACAGCAGGGCGCCGCAACCCTGCTCAGCGGCGACCGTCGGGAGGGCCTTCTCGTTTCACATGGGCGATCACGGCGGAAACGGCGGCGGTCACAACGAGGCTCCCCACCATGACCATCCCCACCCCGACCATGAAGAGGCCGCTGGAGTCGTCCGACCAGTCGTAATAGGCGGCAACCGTCAGGCCGATCGGGATGCCGAGCACAGCGCCTGCGAGGTGGCGCCGGGATGCCGCCCAGTACAGCGGCCCCAGCAGAGTCAGCACCAGTCCGATCACTTGCCACGCCTCGTACGGGCCGGTCGTCGTGCCGTCAGGTTGCACGTCACGATGCTGGTCCCAGCCCAGCCAGGCAGCCCAGACCGCCGGCGTCACCACAGCCAGCCCGAGGATCGTCGACAGCTGGAGAACGAGTTTCATCAGTCGTTGTTGCATGGCCCCACCGTTCCGGCTCAGCCCATGCCCCGACCAGAGCGCAAGTACTCAGCTCCGCCCAAGTACCTCCGCTCTGATGTTGGTCGGCTTCGGAAGCTGCGGTCCCGACGCTGTTCAGAGCGCCGCCGGACGGCAACGTACGGGTTGGGCCGAATGAACGCCGAGCAGCGTCCGTGCGACCACGTTCCGCTTGTTGGCCGGCGGTCCAACCCCGGGCCTCTCCGGGCCGTCCGATGTCGCTCGGCGGTGGCCAAGGACGACCGATGACGGCCGGTCAGGAACCACTCCGTGGCGAGGTCGGCCGAAGCGATCGTGGGTCCGGTCAGAAGCCCGCCGCATCTTCAGTGGCGGCGGTGCCGGAATGCGCAGCTCACACGGGTGGTACCGCCAACCAGGCGGGGCTTTCGGCCGGTCCGGCACGGTGTCGGGCCCAGGGCGCGGTGTGCCCGCACACTGGTGGCCTCGGAAGCAGGAGGGACAGACCGTGGACGACCTCAGCCCTC
Source organism: Streptomyces sp. NBC_00390 (assembly GCF_036057275.1). NCBI lineage: Bacteria > Bacillati > Actinomycetota > Actinomycetes > Kitasatosporales > Streptomycetaceae > Streptomyces > Streptomyces sp. NBC_00390. The sequence continues at coordinate 5,914,418 of NZ_CP107945.1, forward strand.
AAGGAGGCCGGAAACACCTCGACCCGGGCGGTCGCGCCGCCCCTGCTCAGCCGGGAGTCATCGGCATCGGGCTCGCCGCCGTGCTGACAGTCGCACTGGCACAGGGTTCCTGGCAGTGGTTCGCCACATACATCGGACTGACGCTTCTTGCGCTGATCTTCTGCTTCTATCGCCTGCCGGCGTGGACGCCTGGCCTCCGCTCTGCGTACGTCGCAAACCTGGCGGCGTATTCGCTCGTTGTGGGCCTGTGCGTCGCGATCACGCTGGCTCCGATGCTGCAGCGCTGGGCGTGGTTGTTTCCGATGCCGGGCACCCGCCGCGGGTGCCATGAGCTGGGCAGGTACGAGAGCGTACGTGTGGAGGAATCACTGGCGAACCTTGCCGGTCGCGAGCGTCCCGTCCTCGCTTACGCACAGGACATCCACCGCCGTACCGCCGTCGCCGACTGCCTGGCGGCCACTACGACCCTGTGGCTGCCGGTGTATGCGCTCGGGGTGGCCGTACTGGTCGGCCTGGGCACGTGGTTCTTCGGCCGAGCTCGGGCGCAGAGGGACGCAGGGCGCACGTGACGCGGACCGCGTAGCGCCGGCTCCGTCCTCACGTTCCACGAACAGCGTTGCCCAGGCTGCCACGCAGTGCTGCCGGCCCGGTACGGCAGCTGTCCGACCGGCGGCTGCTTTCCTGGTGAGGCGGTCCGTCAGACTGCCCGGGAATTCGCTTCCTCGATGCTCGGAAGCGCCGACAGAACGCCGCTGAGCTGCGTGAAGTCCTTGCACGTCGCCTCGCGGCACCCGCTCGCAGAGGCGGGATCGGGTCCGTGACCCTACGGTGGTCTGAGAGCGCCGTCGAGTGGGGGAGGCGGTCCGGAGGAGGCCGTGATCCGGAGGAGGCCATGATGGAGGAGCATTTCGTCTGGATGACAACGCGCCGCATCAAGCCGGGAATGCTGGAGGACTTCGAGAGGGCTTGGCGGCCGGCCTCCCACCCTGAGGGCATGCGCCGCGCCTACGCGTACTGGTCCGAGGACGGGCAGGAGATCATCGGGGTTTCGTTCTGGGAATCCAAGGAAGCGTGCGACGCCTGGAGAGCCTCGGAGGCAGAGGCGCGGCGGCGGGAAGCCATGGCTCCGTGCATCGTCGGGGAGCAGGAAGCGTTCTACCGTGGCCGCGAACTTGTCGTCCCGGCGCGTTCCTGAACGTGAATGCGTGGGGTCGGGCCGCTGAAGGATCCAGCTGAGACCGGATGAGGGCATGCCGACCAATTGGAAAGGCTCCTCTGGTCCGCGTAACGGATCTCGGTGACTGTGACGAGGGTTCGTGACCAGGGGCTCACGCATGATGGTCGATGCGCACTTGCCGGCAGTCCGATGAACTCCGTTTACTCGTAGCGCAGTTGTCGAGGTGCTTGGCACATGTTCGCCTGCACCCCATTGCCCCGGTGACGAGAGAGTTCATCGAGCGCCTGCCCCTTCGTTCGCCGGCCCGCTCCGCGCTTCGTCAGCGGCGTACGCCGTCGTGCCGAAGCGCGCCACACAGTGCCACACCCGCTTGAGCGCCTGCTCGTCGTAACGGCCGGAGCGGGCGGCGTCGCCGATGGTGCGAGCGTCAAGGCGGCCGTCCACCGCGATCTCCGTGCCCAGGTCGACGTACTCCTGGCCGCGGTACTCGGGGTGGAGTTGCAGCTCGGCGACATCGAGGCGGAAGCCGGGGTGCCACTCGACCGGGCAGGGAAGGTCACGGGCTGCGGCGTCCACGGCCGTGCCGCGGTAGCAGGGATCCAGGACGAGCGCCTCCACGTCGCGGCAGAGGACGACCGGGCCGTGAATCTGCGCCTCGATGTAGTCGTCGAGGGCGTCCTGGCTGTCGGCCTCGGCGAGTTCGACGAGGGACATACGGGCCGCGACGCCGAAGTCCGACGGTTCCAGGAAGCTGTCCGGGTAACAGAAGGACGCTCGTCCCAGGGTTTCGGCGCTCAGGCGGAAGTGCGCGGAGCCGAAGCGAGGTGCTCCGCCGAACGGTCTGTGGCGGAAGTTCAGTGCCCCGTAGACGGGCCGGGCGTGGGCGGGCGCGTCGTCGTACGCGCCTCCGAAGATACGGCTCTCCCAGCGCCAGCGGTCACCTCCGGGGTGAGCGGTCAGCCCGCCGTTGCTCGTCCTGGTCACGAACTGGGAGAGATAGACGCCGTCCTCGTCGAGCGCATGCAGGATCGGCTTGTCCCGCACCGTCCGGTCCGGGTGGAAATTGAGCGTCACGCGAAGCGCCGGGTCCATCGGGGTGCCGGACGACCGTGACGCGACATGGCGAAGGGCCTGTTCCTGGGGAGTTCTGCGGGATGCATCGGCGCTCATCGGTGCAGTGTCTCCCGGTGGGGTCGGCGCATGCACCGGGATTGATGGCGTGACGCGTCGCGTCACCGCCTGATGCCCGCCTCCACCTCGTGCACCAGCGCCACGGCGTCGCCGAGAAGACGCACTTCGGACTCGGTCAGGTTCGGGTCGGCGGCTCGTCTCGTACGGGCTCGGGCGAGGTGGCCGGACCCGGCGTCTCCCAGGTGGACTTCGGGGTCTGCGTGCCGGAGCAGCGAGGTCAGGCCGATTCGGGCGCCCTCGGCCACCGGGACGGGAGCGATGGCGACCTCGGCGAGGATCAGGGCCGACATGGCCCAGTCGAGTCCCGGGCGTCCCTCATCGGCGGTGCTCCAGTCGATCACCACCGGGCCGTCCGGCATGAGCATCACGTTCTCCGGATGCAGATCGAGGTGGAGGAGACGGTTCCGCGGGGTCGGCCGAGAGGCGGGCAGGGATGGCGTGCAGCCGGCGCAGCAGATCGGCGAGCATCGCGCCCGCTGCTTCGGGGGTGATCGCGCCCTGTTCCAGTGCCTCGACCATGGAAGGCCCGGTCAGGCGCTGCATCTCGAGGCGGGTACGGGCAACTGCCGTGGCCCCGTGAGCCGTTGGCCGCCGGAGGCGGGGAACCGGGTAGCCGTGGTCCGCGAGGTAGGACATGACGGCGGCCTCGGGAGCAGCGTCCCCGCCGTCCCGGTACTGGCGCAGGACCCATCGGTCGTCGATCGCGAACACGTCGGCTGTGCGGCCGGAGCCGAGCAATTCCCCCGTATGCATGCCGCGAATGGTAGTCACCGGGGGCTGCCGACGCGGCGGAATCGTGGCGTCCTGCCACAGCGGGCCGACGGGACCTGCGGTCGCGCCGGTCTTCGCCGACTTGCTTGATCGTGGGGACTTGTGGTGGCCACGTACGGCAGGTGCACCGTTACTCCCGGTAGGAGTGCTGGCCGTCGGGGGACCGGTCGTGTCATGCTTCGCGGCGTTCGGCCCGTTCGGGGCCCAGGTGCCAGGGACGGTCTGATGAATCTGTATGTGGGAATTCCGGTTGCTGTCCTGGCGGTGCTCGTGGCCGTCAGCGGAGTCGCCGCGGTCCGGACCGGCTGGATGCTGCCGAACCAGCGGAAGCACATCATCAGGCCGCGACTGTTCGGTTACGCTCAGCTCCTGCTCTCGGTCTGTCTCGGTACCCAGCTCGCCGGCGCGCTCTTCCTCTCGGGCTCCGACATGCGGTCCGCCGTGACCTACGGCGGTACGGCGCTGATGCTCGGCGTTCCAGCACTCGTCTGGGCTTCGCAGCGGCCGGGCCGCGCCGACTCCCCGGCAGCGTGAGGCGTGCGCGCGGACACGGCCGCGCGCTGCGTGGCCGTGTCCGCGCGAAACACTGAGTCCGTAGCTCCTGCGCACCCGCTCCAGGCCCTGTGACCGGTCGCTGACGTACGCGTACGGCGTCAGGCCGCGGTTCGGTCCTCCGGCTCAGGCGTGCCAGATCGAGCTGTGCCGATGGTGCGCCGGTGGGATGTCCACCGTGTCCGCCGTGTCCGGCCGGAGGGTGCCGCCGGCGGAGTTCACCAGTCGTCGCAGCAGGCCGGTCCGGGCCCGGAGCCGTTGCCGGGCCCGGCGTTCCTCCACTGCGGACTCGCGGGCGACACCACGGTCCCTGTTGTGGCGCGGGAAGACGTGGACGCTCACCGCACGGCGTACCCGCTGCGGGCGGGGCCTGGCGGCCGCGCGTGCCGCCTCGGCGAGAACGGCGGCGCTGTAGCGGAGGTCGTAGATCACCACGGAGTGCCAGGGGCTGCCGGGCGCATTGTGGTCAGTGACGGTCCCCCGGGAAGGGCGTACATGGTGAGCGGTGCGTGACATGGGCACTCCGTCGGCAGCAACCGCCAGGTATCTCCTGGCGGCATGACCGGAAGCCCCTCGGCCCTCTTGAACGCGTGTTTCTCACGCCTCTCCCCCCACCGGCGGGAACGGGATCTCCGACAGGAGCGGCAGCAGCGACTCCTCCTCGTGGGCCAAGTGCTGCGTCAACTCCTCCGACATGCGGGCCAGTTCGGCGCGGAAACGGTCGGGGTCCGCTGTCGTGACCTCCGACAGCAGGGCGAGCAGTTCGCCGTTGATACGCGCGACCGTGAGGTGCTCCTCGCGCAGGCGCTCGAACGTGTCCCGCAGGTGCGGGTGGTGGTCCGCGAGGCCGGGGAACAGGTGCGCGTCCTCCGCCGTGTGGTGGAACTGCAGCGATTCGCAGAACGCCAGGCAGTGCTGCCGGAGTTGGAGACCGAGACCCGGTGCGGGTGGTTCGCCGGGTCCCTCGTGTGCCGCCCGGGCCGCGAAGTGGGCCTCGGTCTCTCTGCGTACGTGGTCCAGCTGGCCGCGCAGCCATGTGTGGACCTCCATCAGCTTGTCCGCCAGGGTGCTGATCTCCTTCGGGGCGGGGGACTCGACGCGTTCCAGGACGACGACAGGGATCGTCCGGCCGGTTCCGGCCTGGTACTCGGCGTACCCGGGTGCCGTGCGCACCGCCGCCTCGAACAGGAGGTCACGGCGGGCGCCCTCCGCCGGAACAGCGATCGCTCCGAACTCCTCGGTGCCGAGCTCGACTCGGACCAGCGGGTGAGCGAGCAGGTTGTGGTACCACGCCGGGTTCCGGTCACTTCCGCCGGCGGACGCGACGATCAGCAGCAGGCCGTCGTGGCGTACACAGCCGACCGGAGTGGTGTGCTGCGCACCCGACGTGGCGCCGGTGGTGGTCAGCAGGAGCAGGTCGCCGCCTTCGAAAGGGCCGCCGACCCTGCCTTCGTTGGCTCGGAACTCCTCGATGACGGACTGGTTGAAAGACATGGGCATGCGGTGTTTGAACTCCTCGGAGCGTAGGGATGCGGTGAAGGCAGCGCAGGGGCGCGCGTGGTCCCTCGGCGCGCAGCACCCAGCGGTACGGCCCAGCGGTACGAACAGCGGTACGGCCCAGCGGTGTCACACCGCAGAAGAGGGCAGCCGCAAACAGGGCAGTCGCGGGAGCGGGCAAGGGAGGACGCGCGCAGCGCGCGTGGATCAGGCGTCCGGCGCGGAGTGTGAACTCATGGCTGGGTCCCTTGGTCAGGGTGCCGCCCGATCACCGGCCTGCCCACAGCTCTCCGGCCGGAGTCACGCGACACGCGCCCCATTACAGGCAGGTGCTCCGCCGCCTGTCAACGCGTTTGGAATACGACGAAGGCACCCGCCGCCGCCGGACTCGCAGCAGGGGGTGCCTTCGCACGTCACTCACGGGACGGGGACGTCAGGCGTCGTCGTCCTCCAAGTCGCCCTCCGTCTCCAGGAACACCTGCCGCAGCGCCTCCAGCACCGCCGGGTCCGGCTTCTCCCACATCCCTCGCGACTGAGCCTCCAGCAGGCGCTCCGCGATGCCGTGCAGCGCCCAGGGGTTGGCCTCCTGGAGGAAGGCGCGGTTCACCGGGTCCAGGACGTACGCCTCGGTGAGCTTGTCGTACATCCAGTCCGCGACCACGCCCGTCGTCGCGTCGTAGCCGAACAGATAGTCCACGGTCGCGGCGAGTTCGAAGGCGCCCTTGTAGCCGTGGCGTCGCATCGCCTCGATCCAGCGCGGGTTGACCACGCGGGCGCGGAAGACGCGGGACGTCTCCTCGACCAGCGTGCGCGTGCGGACCGTCTCAGGGCGGGTCGAGTCGCCGATGTACGCCTCGGGGGCCGTGCCGCGCAGCGCGCGGACCGTGGCCACCATGCCGCCGTGGTACTGGAAGTAGTCGTCCGAGTCAGCGATGTCGTGCTCGCGCGTGTCCGTGTTCTTCGCGGCGACCGCGATGCGCTTGTACGCCGTCTCCATCTCCTCGCGGGCCGGCCTGCCGTCCAGTTCGCGGCCGTAGGCGTAGCCGCCCCAGACCGTGTAGACCTCCGCCAGGTCCGCGTCCGTGCGCCAGTCGCGGCTGTCGATCAGCTGCAGGATGCCCGCGCCGTACGTACCGGGGCGGGAGCCGAAGATACGGGTCGTCGCCCGGCGTTCGTCGCCGTGCGCGGCCAGGTCGGCCTGGGTGTGGGCGCGGACGTAGTTGGCGTCGGAGGGCTCGTCGAGCGAGGCCGCCAGGCGCACCGCGTCGTCCAGCAGCCCGATCGTGTGCGGGAACGCGTCCCGGAAGAAGCCCGAGATACGCAGTGTCACATCCACCCGCGGGCGGCCCAGCTCGTCGAGCGGGACCGGCTCCAGGCCGGTCACCCGGCGCGAGGCGTCGTCCCAGACCGGGCGGATGCCAAGCAGCGCCAGCGCCTCGGCGACGTCGTCGCCCGCCGTGCGCATCGCGCTCGTGCCCCACAGGGACAGGCCCACCGACGTCGGCCACTCGCCGTTGTCCGTGCGGTAGCGCGCGAGGAGCGAGTCCGCGAGGGCCTGGCCGGTCTCCCAGGCAAGCCGTGACGGGACGGCCTTCGGGTCGACCGAGTAGAAGTTGCGGCCGGTCGGCAGCACATTGACCAGGCCGCGCAGCGGGGACCCGGACGGGCCGGCCGGGACGAAACCGCCGTTCAGCGCGTGCACCGCGTGGGTGATCTCGTCGGTGGTACGGGACAGGCGGGGGACCACCTCGAGGGCCGCGAAGCGCAGGATCGCGGCGACCTGGTCGCCGTCCTCCGCCGGGACCGCCGCCGGGTCCCAGTCCGCGGCCTCCATGGCCTCGACCAGGGCACGGGCCTGTTCCTCGACCGTGTCCGCCGCGACCCGCGTCGCCGCCGACTCGTCCAGGCCCAGCGCCTCGCGCAGCCCGAGCAGGGACTGCGTACCGCCCCAGATCTGGCGGGCGCGCAGGATGGACAGGACCAGGTTGACCCGCTCGGGCCCGGTCGGGGCGCCGCCCAGCACATGCAGGCCGTCGCGGATCTGCGCGTCCTTGACCTCGCACAGCCAGCCGTCGACATGCAGCAGGAAGTCGTCGAAGCCGTCGTCGTCCGGGCGGTCGTCGAGCCCCAGGTCGTGGTCGAGCTTCGCCGCCTGGATCAGGGTCCAGATCTGTGCGCGGATCGCGGGCAGTTTCGCCGGGTCCATGGACGAGATCTGCGCGTACTCGTCCAGCAGTTGCTCCAGCCGGGCGATGTCGCCGTACGACTCGGCACGCGCCATCGGCGGCACGAGGTGGTCGACGAGCGTCGCGTGCACCCGGCGCTTGGCCTGGGTTCCCTCGCCCGGGTCGTTGACCAGGAAGGGGTAGATCAGCGGCAGGTCGCCGAGCGCGGCGTCGGGGGCGCAGGCCGCGGACAGGCCCGCGTTCTTGCCCGGCAGCCACTCCAGGTTGCCGTGCTTGCCCAGGTGGATCATGGCGTCCGCGCCGAAACCGCCGTCCGTCGCGGCCGCCGCGATCCACCGATAGGCGGCCAAGTAGTGGTGCGAGGGCGGCAGATCGGGATCGTGGTAGATCGCGATCGGGTTCTCGCCGAAGCCGCGCGGCGGCTGGATGAGGATCAGCAGATTGCCGCGGCGCAGCGCCGCGAGGACGATGTCGCCCTCCGGGTTGCGGCTGCGGTCCAGGAACATCTCGCCCGGCGCCGGACCCCAGTGCTCCTCGACCGCCTCCCGCAGCTCGGCGGGCAGATCGGCGTACCAGCGCTTGTAGTCGGCCGCCGGGATGCGGACCGGATTGCGCGCCAACTGCTCGTCGGTGAGCCAGTCCTGGTCGTGGCCGCCCGCCTCGATCAGCGCGTGGATCAGCTCGTCGCCGTCACCGGACGCGAGGCCGGGCACCTCATCGGTGCCGAAGTCGTAGCCTTCCTCGCGCAGCCGGCGCAGCAGGGCCACGGCGGAGGCGGGGGTGTCCAGACCGACCGCGTTGCCGATACGGGAGTGCTTGGTCGGGTACGCCGACAGCACGAGCGCGAGACGCTTCTCGCGGTTCGGGATGTGGCGGAGCCGGGCGTGGCGTACGGCGATTCCGGCGACCCGGGCGGCCCGCTCGGGGTCGGCCACGTAGGCGGGCAGCCCGTCCTCGTCGATCTCCTTGAAGGAGAACGGCACCGTGATCAGACGGCCGTCGAACTCGGGGACGGCGACCTGGCTCGCGGCGTCCAGCGGGGAGAGGCCCTCGTCGTTCTCGGCCCACACCGAACGCGAGCCGGTCAGACACAGCGCCTGCAGGATCGGTACGTCGAGGGAGGCCAGCGCGCCCGCGTCCCACGACTCGTCGTCGCCGCCCGCGGAGGCGTCGGCAGGACGGGTGCCGCCCGCCGCGAGCACGGTGGTCACCAGGGCGTCGGCGGACCGCAGTTGCTCCAGCAGCTCGGGCTCGGGGGCGCGCAGGGAAGCCACGTACAGCGGCAGGGCGCGACCGCCGGCGTCCTCGACGGCGCCGCACAGGGCGTCCACGAAGGCGGTGTTGCCGCTCATGTGGTGGGCCCGGTAGTAGAGCACCGCGATCAGCGGGCCGGTGTTCTCGCTGCGCGGGGTGCGCTGCAGCCGGCCCCAGGTGGGCGCGGCGGCCGGCGGTTCGAAGCCGTGGCCGGTGAGCAGCACGGTGTCGGACAGGAAGCGGGCCAGCTGCTCCAGGTTCGCGGGGCCGCCGTGGGCGAGATAGGCGTGGGCCTCGGCCGCGATGCCGATGGGGACCGTGGAGGCCTCCATCAGCTGGGCGTCGGGGGCCTGTTCACCGGTGAGGACGACCACCGGGCGGTCCTGGGCGAGCAGCACGTCGATGCGGTCCTGCCAGGCGCGCAGTCCGCCGAGGAGGCGGACGACGACGAGGTCGGCGCCCTCCAGCAGGGCGGGCAGTTCTTCGGTCGTGAGGCGCGCCGGGTTCGCGAACCGGTAGGGGACCGGGCCGCCCGCGGCACGTGCGCTGAGCAGGTCGGTGTCGGACGTCGACAGAAGCAGAATCATGCGGCGTCTTGCCTTCCTCGGGGTTTCCGCGCCCCGGGCGGTGGAGGACGGCGGGAGTTCCTGGCTCACCCGGCTGCTGCCGGGTTCACAGTGGCGGGACCGCGCCGGAATCTCACCGGGCTTCCTCCCCTGACGCCGTCTTCGGCGGTGACGGGCCTCATGGCCCGCCGAAGAGCATAGTAAGGGCCGTCACGCCGCCGGGAGCAGGAAGGTTGTGTGATGGTCGGTATGCTCGCCGCCATGCCATCGGCCCCCTCGAACCGCCCGGACCTGGGTGAAACCCCCATACGGGACCGCGGTGATGCCTGCCCCGGCGCCCTGCGTCTGCACACCGCTGACGACGGTGCGCTGGCGCGGGTACGTATTCCCGCGGGCGTGCTGAGCGCGGCGCAGGCGTACACGCTGGCGGACGCGGCCGAGCGGCTCGGTGACGGCGGGCTGGACATCACCTCCCGGGGCAACCTCCAGCTGCGGGGCCTGAACGCCTCCTGCGGGGGCGAGTTGGCGGCGCTGCTGGACGGGGCGGGCCTGCTGCCGGCGCCCCGCCACGAGCGCATCCGCAATGTGGTCGCGTCCCCGCTGTCCGGGCTGGACGAAGCAGGGCATCTCGATGTGCAGCCGCTGGTACGGCAGCTGGACCTGCTGCTGTGCGCGAGCGAGCGGGCGGCACAGCTGTCGGGCCGTTTCCTGTTCGCGCTCGACGACGGCCGCGGGGACCTCACGGGGCTCGGTGCGGATGTGATGTTGCTCGCAGAGCCGGACGGGTCACACGTCCGTGTGACGGCCGGGGAGGCAGGCCTGCGGGTACGGGCGGAGGACGGCGCCCGCGCGCTGCTGCTCGCCGCCGAGGCATTCCTCGACGCCGTGGACGCGAGCGGCACGCGCGCCTGGCGGGTACGGGAACTGCCGCCGGAGCACGTGGTGGAGGCCGCTGACCTGGCCCGGCGGGCGGCGGCAGCGGGGATCGCGGCCCGGCCCGTGACGGGTGGGGGAGCGGACCCGGCCCGCGGCGGTGGAAGCGGTACGACGGCGGGGGCGGGGGCGCAGCACGGCGGCACGACGGACGCCGCGTGCGCGGACGGCGGTGACCGGTCCGAGGCGGTTGCGGACGGCGACAGCCGGTCCGGAGCGTGCGCGGACGGGGACAACCGGTCCGAGACGGGCGCGGGCCGCGGGAACAGGTCCCAAGCGGTTGTGGACGGTGGTGACCCGTCCGGAGCGTGCGCGGTTGGGGACGGGGACAACCGGTCCGAGGCGGGCGCGGACGGCGGTGACCCGTCCCGAGCGGGTGATGTCCCGGTCGCCGCCGGCACGGCGCTCCCGGCCGCGAGGGGCGCAGATCCCGGCGTCGCGGCACCGGTCACCGTCCCTGAAGACAGCGCCGGCCCGAGGGCGCCCCACGTCACCGGCGTCGGCGGAAGGGCCTCCGCCACCGGTCCCGGCGCCCCGGCCGTGCCCGTGCCCGGCCTCGTGCGCCGCGGCCGCGACACCGTCGCGCTCTCCGTCCTCGCCCCCCTCGGGCGGCTCACCGTCGCACAGTGGCGGATGCTCGCCGACACCGCCGACCGGTACGGCACGGGCGAGTTGCGTGTGACACCGTGGCGCGGCGTCGTCGTCCCCGGACTCGTATCCCCGGACGCCGACCGCGAACTACGGGCCCTCGCCGGCGCCGGGCTCGTCACCGGTGCCGACTCCCCGTGGCTCGGCACCGGCGCCTGCACGGGACGGCCGGGCTGTGCCAAGTCCCTCGCCGACGTACGCTCCGACGCCGCCGCCTTCGCCGCCGCCGGGGCGGGCGGGCTGCCCGTGTACTGGTCCGGCTGCGAACGGCGCTGCGGCCACCCCCACGGCGTCTGGGTGGACGCGGTGGCCACCGGCGACGGCTACGACATCTCCGTACGAGGAACCCGGTTGCCCGAGCGGCACACGGTCCCCGTCTCCCGACTCGCCGACGCCCTCGAGGCGGCGCGGCGCATCCCACCCGACGACTCCCACCGACCCACCAAGTGAGCGAGAGCACAGTGTTCGAGTACGAGAAGGACGGCGCGGAGATCTACCGCCGGTCCTTTGCCACCATCCGCGCCGAGGCGGACCTCGCCGGCCTGCCCGCCGAGGTCTCCCAGGTCGCGGTCCGCATGATCCACGCCTGCGGGATGGTCGATCTCGTACGCGACCTCGCCCATTCCCCGGATGTCGTGATCCGGGCCCGCCAGGCGCTGCGGGCCGGTGCGCCGATCCTGTGCGACGCGCAGATGGTCGCCAGCGGCGTCACCCGCAAGCGGCTGCCCGCGGACAACGACGTGATCTGCACCCTTTCCGACCCGTCGGTCCCCGCACTCGCCGCACAGATGGGCACCACCCGCAGCGCCGCCGCCCTCGAACTGTGGCGCGACCGCCTCGAAGGCTCCGTCGTCGCCGTCGGCAATGCGCCCACCGCCCTCTTCCGCCTCCTGGAGATGATCGAGGAGGGCGCACCCCGCCCCGCCGCCGTGATCGGCGTGCCGGTCGGCTTCATCGGCGCCGCCGAATCCAAGGACGCGCTCGCCGCCCACCCCCTGGGGCTCGAGCACCTGGTGGTGCGCGGCCGGCGCGGCGGCAGCGCCATGGCCGCCGCCGCCGTCAACGCGATCGCGAGCGAGGCGGAATAGTGAGCGAGAACCAGACGACCGGCCGGCTGTACGGAGTCGGGCTCGGCCCCGGCGACCCGTCCCTGATGACCCTGCGCGCCGCGCAGATCATCGCCGAGGCCGATGTGATCGCGTACCACTGTGCCCGCCACGGCCGTTCCATCGCCCGCTCCATCGCCGCCCCGCATCTGCGCCCCGACCACATCGAGGAGCGCCTGATGTACCCGATCACGGTGGAGACGACCGACCATCCCGGCGGCTACCGGGGCGCGCTCGACGACTTCTACGAACAGGCCGCGGCCCGTCTCGCCGAACACCTCGACGCCGGGCGCACGGTCGCGGTGCTCGCCGAGGGTGACCCGTTCTTCTACGGCTCCTACCAGCACATGCACAAGCGGCTCGCGCACCGCTATCCGACCGAGGTCGTCCCCGGCGTCACCTCCATCAGCGCCGCGGCCGCCCGGCTCGGTACGCCGCTGTGCGAGGCCGAGGAAGTGCTCACCGTCATTCCGGGCACGCTGCCCGAGGAGGAGCTGACCGCACGGCTCGCCGCGACCGACTCGGCGGTCGTCATGAAACTCGGCCGTACGTTCCCGGCCGTGCGCCGGGCGATGGATGCCTCCGGGCGCCTGGAGGAGGCCCGGTACGTCGAGCGCGCCACGATGAGCGGTGAGCGCACCGGTGAACTCGCCGGCATCGACCCGGAGTCGGTGCCGTACTTCTCCGTCGCCGTGGTGCCCAGCAGGATCGCCAACCCGCGTCCCGTCCCGGACACGGGCGAGGTCGTGGTCGTCGGCACCGGCCCCGCTGGTCCCCTGTGGCTCACGCCCGAGACCCGCCGCGCGCTCGCGGACGCCGACGAACTCGTCGGCTACACGACGTATCTCGACCGTGTCCCGGTCCGGCCCGGCCAGATCCGGCACGGCTCCGACAACAAGGTCGAGTCCGAGCGCGCCGAGTTCGCCCTCGATCTCGCCCGGCGGGGGCGGCGCGTCGCGGTCGTCTCGGGCGGCGACCCGGGCGTCTTCGCGATGGCGACCGCCGTCCTGGAGGTCGCCTCGCAGGAGGAGTACCAAGGCGTGCCGGTACGGGTGCTTCCGGGTGTCACCGCCGCCAACGCCGCGGCCGCCAAGGCAGGTGCGCCGCTCGGCCACGACTACGCGGTGCTCTCGCTCTCCGACCGGCTCAAGCCCTGGGACGTGATCGCCGAACGCCTGCGCGCGGCCGCCTCGGCGGACCTGGTCCTCGCGCTGTACAACCCGGGCTCGCGCAGCCGCACCTGGCAGGTGGGCAAGGCCCGTGAACTGCTCCTCGAGCACCGGGCTCCGGACACGCCGGTGGTGCTGGGGCGCGATGTGGGCGGGCCGGAGGAGAGCGTACGGATCGTGCGGCTCGGCGATCTCGACCCGGCACAGGTCGACATGCGCACGATCCTGCTGATCGGGTCGTCGCAGACCCAGGTGGTCCGGCGCGGCGACGGCGAGGAGATCGTCTGGACCCCGCGCCGCTACCCCGAGTAGCTCTCCAGCCAGGCGGCCGCCTCTTCCGGGGTGGCCACCTGTGGGACCCCGGCCGGTACCGGCGGGCGGCGGACCACGATCACGGGGATGCGGGCCTCGCGCGCGGCCTTCAGCTTCGGAGCGGTCGCGGACCCGCCGCTGTCCTTGGTCACGAGGACGTCGATGCGGTGGCGGCGCAGCAGCTCCCGTTCTCCGTCGAGGGTGAAAGGACCGCGGTCCAGCAGCACCTCCATCCGGGGCGGGCACGGAGCCTCGGGCGCGTCCACCGACCGCAGAAGGAACCACGGTCCGTCGAGGTGGGCGAAGGCCGCGAGGCCCATCCGGCCCGTGGTCAGGAACACCCGGCCGCCCAGCGCCGGGACGGTCCTTGCGGCCTCGGCCAGGGAGGCGACCGGGTGCCAGTCGTCTCCCCGCACCGGAGCCCAGGACGGCCGGCGCAGCGCGAGCAGGGGAACATGGGCTTCGGCGGCGGCTCCGGCCGCGTTGAAACTGATCGTTCCGGCGAAAGGATGGGTGGCGTCGATGACCGCGTCCACCTGGTGCTCCCGCAGCCAGCGGGCCAGGCCCTCGGCACCGCCGAAGCCGCCGACGCGGACCTCGCCCTGGGGCATCCGGGGACTGGCCACCCGGCCTGCGAGCGAACTCGTGACGCGTGTACCGGCGGTGTACAGGATCTCCGCGAGCCGACGTCCCTCGGTCGTCCCGCCAAGAATCAGTACGTGCATCGAGGTCCATCCATGAGTTCGTCCATGAGTCCGGAAACGGGCGGCGGTCGCGACGCCCAACTCAAGCACACGGGGTTGCGGCACGGATGGACGACCGGGGCGTGCGCGACCGCTGCGACCACCGCCGCGTACACCGCGCTGCTCACCGGGGAGTTCCCCGACCCGGTAACCGTCACGCTGCCGAAGGGGCAGACGCCGGCCTTCGCCCTGGCATGCGAGTCCTTGTCCGAGTCCCTGTCCGGCGGCGAGGCCATGGCGGGCATCGTCAAGGATGCGGGCGACGACCCGGACGTCACGCACGGTGCCCTGGTCCGGGCCACGGTCCGGCTGCTCCCGCCGGGCTCGGGCGTCGTCTTCCGGGCCGGACCGGGTGTGGGCACGGTCACCCGGCCCGGGCTGCCGCTGGACGTCGGTGAGCCCGCCATCAATCCCGTTCCGCGCCAGATGATGCGCGATCATGTCGCCCTGGTCGCGGGGCGGCACGGGGGCAGCGGCGACGTCGAGATCACCGTCTCCGTCGACCACGGCGAGGAGATCGCCCGCTCCACATGGAACCCCCGGCTGGGCATCCTGGGCGGGCTCTCCATCCTCGGTACGACGGGGATCGTCGTCCCCTACTCCTGCTCGGCGTGGATCGACTCGATCCGGCGGGGCGTGGACGTGGCCCGCGCGGCCGGGCGCACGCATGTCGCGGGGTGTACGGGGTCGACCTCGGAGCGGACCGTCATGTCCGTGTACGGCCTGCCGGAGGACGCGCTGCTGGACATGGGCGACTTCGCGGGAGCGGTCCTGAAGTACGTGCGGCGCCATCCTGTCGACCGGCTCACGATCTGCGGCGGTTTCGCCAAGCTGTCCAAGCTGGCGGCCGGGCACCTGGACCTGCACTCGGCGCGCTCCCAGGTCGACAAGGCGTTCCTCGCGGATCTGGCGAGGGCGGGCGGCGCGGACGAGGCGCTCGCGGCGGAGGTGTCGACCGCCAATACGGGCCTCGCCGCACTCCAGTTGTGCCGCGCGGCGGGCGTCCCCCTGGGCGACCTGGTGGCGGCCGAGGCCCGCGACCAGGCGCTGGGGGTGCTGCGGGGCGCGCCGGTGACGGTGGACGTGATCTGCATCGACCGGGCCGGCACGGTGGTGGGCCGCTCGTCCCCTCGGCCGGGCGGCGCACTGGAGTGAGGCTTCCCTTGGGCGGGCGGCGGACCGGGCCATGGTCTCGGGCTCGTCCGGGCCGTGAGCGCTGCGCTCTCGGGGTGGCTTCCCCGGGCTTGTCCGGGCCGTGAGCGCTGCGCCCTCGGGGCGGGCCTTGGCGCCCGGGTGCGGACGGGTCCGTGTGTGTGGTGTCGGGCCGCTCCGGGGCTCGTGTCCGGGACTGCTTTCCCGGGACTTGCGTCGCTCAGGACTTACGACGCCTTACGTCCCGGACACGACCCCTGCGCGTCCCCTCCCGGGCCAGGCGCCGGTGGCTGAGGCAACGCCACCCCGAAGGGACACCGCAATTTCCGGGAAACGCCACGCCCCAGAGCGCCGCGCATTCGGCCGCGGTTGGCTGGCGCTCCGTGTCGGGCCGCGGTGGTGTTGATGCGGATGCGTGGCGACGTCCAGGGCATCGGCGGCCTCGGGGGTTCAGCCGCGAAGCCGCCATCGGGCACTCAGCCACGAATGAGGAAGGACGGAGTATGCACATACCCCCCATACCCGGATCCCCGGCGGGCCGCCGGCGTCAGACAGCGGCCCTCGCCGCGGCGGTGATCTGCTCGACGGTGTTCACCGGGCCGGACCTCGCCGTGGCCGGCGGGCCGTCACCTTCGGTGCCCGCCCCGAAGCTGGACTGGAAACCCTGCATCCAGGGCAGTCCGTTCGACTGCGCGACCGCGAAGGTGCCGCTGGACCACCTCAACCCCGGCGGTCGCACCATCGAGCTGGCAGTCATCAAGCGGAAGGCGACCGGCCCCGGACGGCGTATCGGCACCCTGTTCTTCAACCCCGGCGGCCCCGGCGGCCCCGGAACGGTGCAGATGCCACAGAACTACGAGTTCTTCCCGCGCGAGGTGCGGGAGCGGTTCGACATCGTCAGCTGGGACCCCCGCGGGATCGGCAGCAGCACCGCCATGAACTGCTTCGCGAATCGCGAAGAAGCCGACGCCTGGGCCGCGAGCAAGCCGGCAGGCTTCCCGGTGGGCGAACGGGAGCGGACGGCCTATGCCGCCGCGTACAAGGATCTGGCCCGGCGCTGTGAGCAGCGTGACCCCGAACTGCTGCGCCATGTGTCGACCGCCGACACCGCGCGCGACCTCGAGCAGCTCCGCCAGGCGGTGGGCGACGAACAACTCTCGTACTTCGGGATCTCCTACGGCACGTTCCTGGGCGCCACCTACGCCAACCTCTTCCCCGACAAGGTCCGCGCCATGGTTTTCGACAGCAATGTCGACCCGCAGGTCTGGACCCATGCCTCCGGCGACGACTCCCGGCTCCCGACCTTCCTGCGCATGGGCGCGGACCGCGGCGCGGCAGCGGTCCTGGACAAGTTCCTCGCCCACTGCGGGTCCATCACCACCGCCCGATGCGCCTTTTCCGCAGGCAGCCCCAAAGCAACCCGGGAGAAGTTCGACCAGCTGATGCAGCGGCTCCGGAAGCAGCCCGCGGGCGCGTGGACCTACGGCCGTACGGTCGGTGACGTCGTGAACAGCCTCTACCAGGTCCAGGGATGGACGGGCCTCGCCGGCAGGCTTCAGACCCTGTGGCAGGGCCGCGTTCCGGAGCCGGCCGTTTTTCCGCCCGGACCACCGGTCCCGAACCCGAATCCGTACCTGGGCGATGAACAGGCCGGTGCGGTGTTCTGCAGCGACAGCCCCAATCCGCGTGACCCCGCTGCCTACCACGCAGCGGAGGAGGCGAGCGCGCCCCGTGCGGGCGACGCCGGACGCTTCTGGGCCTGGGCCGCCGAGGGATGTGCCGCCTGGCCGGCCGCCGCGATGGCCAACAGGTATCGCGGCCCGTGGAACAAGCCGACGGCGCACCCCATTCTGCTGGTCGGCACCACCTACGACCCCGCCACCCCCTACTCGGGCGCCCAGGCCATGGCCAGAGAACTGGCCAACGCCCGCCTGCTCACCAACAGCGGCTACGGGCACACCGCGCTGGTCAACCCCAGCAGCTGCGTCAACGAGCACGAGAGCCGATACCTCATCGACGGCACCCTCCCCCCGGCCGGAACCACGTGCCAGCAGGACACGCCCCCGTTCTCCGCAACCAAGCCGCGCGGCGGGGTAGGCACCGGCGGCGGCGGAATGGCCGACAGAGTCTCCTGAGTCCGGCTTCCGAGGAAGGCCACACGTCCCGGGCTCGCCACGCCTGAGAGGCGCCCGCCTGCCCCGGGGCGTTGCCGGCACGGTCCGGGCCGCGCCCGGGAAACGCCGGTCCGCCCCGGGGCATCGCCGGCCCTGGCCGGGCCACGCTCAGGAGCGCACCCCGCCCCGAGCTTTCAGCACACGTGGCGGTCGCGCTCCGCCGAGTACAGGTGGCTGTCCCTGAACTGGGACGCCGACAGGGTGCGGCCCACCAGGATCACCGCCGTGCGGACCACTCCCGCCGACTTTACCTGGGACGCGATGTCCTCCAGTGTGCCCCGCAGGATCAGCTCGTCGGGGCGGCTGGCCATCGCCACGACCGCGGCCGGGCAGTCGGCCCCGTAGTGCGGGAGCAGCTCGTCGACCACCCGGTCCACGTACCGTGCCGCCAGGTGCAGTACCAGCAGTGCCCCGCTGCGGCCCAGCGTCGCCAGGTCCTCGCCCTCCGGCATGGGGGTCGCCTGCTGGGCGATGCGGGTCAGGATGACGGTCTGGCCCACGGTCGGGACCGTGAGCTCCCGCTTCAGCGCCGCCGCCGCGGCGGCGAACGCCGGTACGCCGGGGACGACTTCGTACGGAACCCCGGCCGCGTCCAGCCGCCGCATCTGCTCGGCGACCGCGCTGAAGACCGACGGGTCGCCCGAGTGCAGCCGGGCCACGTCGTGGCCCTCCTCGTGCGCGCGGACCAACTCCGCGGTGATCGCGTCGAGATCGAGCTGCGCGGTGTCCACGAGGCGTGCGTCCGGCGGGCATTCGGCCAGCAGCTCGGTCGGCACCAGTGACCCCGCGTACAGGCACACCCCGCACGATGCCAGCGTCCGCGCCCCGCGCACGGTGATCAGGTCGGCGGCGCCGGGGCCCGCCCCGATGAAGTACACGGTCATGGCATCTCTCCAGTCTTGGTGACGGACCATTGGGTGACGGGCATGGCCTGGCGCCAGCCGGTGAACCCGCCCACGGGTACGGCGTGCGCGACGGAGAGCCGCACCAGCTCGCCGCCCGAGGACCGGCGGCGTTCGGCCAGCAGCGCCTCGGACTCCAGCGTCACCGTGTTGGCGACCAGACGCCCGCCCTCGGGCAGCGCGTCCCAGCAGGCGTCCAGCAGGCCGGGCACGGTCAGCCCACCGCCGATGAACACCGCGTCGGGCACGGGCAGTCCGGCCAGCGCCGCGGGTGCGGCGCCGCCGACGACGCGCAGGGCGGGGACGCCGAGCGCTTCGGCGTTGCGGGCGATGCGCCCGGCGCGCACGGCGTCGCGTTCGACCGTGATCGCGCGGCAGGAGCGGTGCGTGCGCATCCATTCGATGGCGATGGAGCCGGAGCCGCCGCCGATGTCCCACAGCAGTTCGCCGGGGGCGGGGGCGAGCGCGGCGAGGGTCGCGGCGCGGACATGGCGCTTGGTGAGCTGGCCGTCGTGCTCGTACGCCTCGTCGGGAAGTCCAGGAGCGGCGGAGAGCCGCAGCGCGCCCTCGGCCAGGCGGCAGTCCACGGCGATGACGTTCAGGGCGTCGCCCGCCGGCTCGTCCCATGTCCCGGCGACGCCCTCGACATGGCGCTCACCTTCCGCGCCGAGCTGTTCGAGCACCCGCATACGGCTGGGCCCGAACCCGCGGTCGCGCAGCAGCGCCGCGACCTCTGCGGGGGTGGCCGCCCCGGCGCTCAGCACCAGGACCCGGCGGCGGTGGTGCAGCGCGGCCGTGAGCTGTGCGGTGGGGCGCCCGACGAGTGTGACGACCTCGGTGTCCTCGACGGGCCAGCCGAGGCGGGCGCAGGCGTACGAGACGGAGGACGGGTGCGGCAGCACCCGCAGCGCGTCCCGGCCCAGCTCCTCGGTGAGCGTGCGGCCGATGCCGTAGAACATCGGGTCCCCGCTGGCCAGTACGGCGATCCGCCGCCCCGCACGGGCGGCGAGCAGACCGGCTACGGCGGGCCGCAGCGGGCTGGGCCAGGCCACCCGCTCACCCGCGCAGTCGGCGGGCAGCAGCTCCAACTGCCGTGTGCCGCCCACGATCACCTCGGCGTCGAGCAGTGCCTCACGCGCGCTCCCCGGGAGACCGGGCCAGCCGTCGGCGCCGATCCCGACGACGATGACGGCTGGTGAGGGCGGTGCGGGGATCACTGACGAAGTACCTCGGGCATCGGGAGAAGATCGAGCCGCACTCTACTGGCCCCATGGCCCGGCGGAGCCCGCGGCCGGGGTGGGGACGCTCACACCGCTCCCGCGGGCCGTGGCCCGTACGCGGGTCCGTGCGTCGCCGCCGCTCGGGCACGGCCGTCCACGACTCTCGCCGACCTCGCACACCGGAAGGGCACGACATGAGATCTTCGACCGGGGGAGCATCACCAACAGGGGTGTGAAGGGGGAGAGTTGTGACGACGGGCAGGGACCGGTCCCGGATGATCGCCACCGACGACAGTCATCGGGTGACTCCGGCCGAGCTGTTCTTCGACCTGGTCTTCGTGTACGCGATCACCCAGGTCACCGCGCTGATGGCGGCCGGCCCGTCGATCCTGAGGCTGGTCGGCGGAATGGTGGTGCTGGCCCTGCTGTGGTGGTGCTGGTGCTGCTTCGCCTGGCTGGGCAATGTGGTCAGGGCCGACACGGGCTCACTGTTCGGTGTCCTGGTCGCCGTGATGGCCGTGGTGCTGATCGTCTCGCTGACGGTGCCGGGGGTGTTCGCGGATGCCGAAGGCGGCCTTCCCGCACCTTTGCTGTTCGTCCTCTGTTACGGCGCGGTCCGGATGCTGCACCTGGTCACCTACTGGCTGGCGAGCCCGGGCGACCGGGCGCTGCACGCGACGCTGCGGCGCACCGCGCTGCTGTCCGTGGCCCCGCCGTTCGTGCTGTTGCTGGTCGGCAGCGCCTTCACGGGCCTCACCCAGGTGCTCATCTGGCTCGGCGCGGTCGCCATCGACTACGGCGGGATCTACATCACCGGTTCCTCGGGCTGGCGGGTCGTCTCGCCGGGGCACTTCGCCGAGCGGCACGGACTCATCGTGATCATTGCGCTGGGTGAGTCGATCGTCGCCATCGGGGTGGGCGTCTCGGGCCTGCCCGTCGACGTACCCGTGATCGTCGCTGCCGCCGCCGGCCTGCTGGTCGTCGCCGGACTGTGGCGGCTGTACTTCCGTCAGGTCGGCGAAGCGGCCGAGCACCGGCTGTCCGCTCTCACCGGCGACGACCGCACCCGGCTGGCTCGCGACGTGTACACGTTCCTGCACCTGCCGCTCGTCGCCGGCGTCGTGCTCTGCGCACTGGGCATGAAAAAGGTCCTGACCCAGGTCGCCGACTCCGGGCACTACAGCCTGTCCGAGCCGCTCCACGGAGTCGTGGCCTGGGCGCTCACCGGAGGGGTGGGCATCTTCCTCCTCGGCTCCGCAGCCATCATCTTGCGCACCACCGGGCGAGTCCCCACTGTCCTGATCGCCGGCGGGCTGGTCTGCCTGGCCGCGGGCGCGGTCGTGGTCCTGATGCCCGCGCTGGTCGCCCTGGTGCTCCTGGGCGCAGCGGTGGCGACCATGCTGATCGTGCACGGCCGGACCACCCGGGCCGTGGAGGCCGGCCCCGCCTGAGGGCACGCGGACCGGGCGCGGACCGGGAACCCGGGCGTGCCCCGAAGGCGTCGGACCCGGGGGACCGGGCTCAGCCCGAGGACGCGGACCGGCCCGCCGCCCGCCCGAGGGCAGGGCACACTGAAGTCATGTGCCGCAGCATCAAGACCCTCCGTCCGCCCGTGCTCCCCGAAGAGGCCACCGAGCAGGACATCAGAGCCGCAGCCCTGCAGTTCGTCCGCAAGGTGTCCGGATTCCGTGCCCCCGCGGCGCACAACCGCGAGGTGTTCGACGAGGCCGTCGACGAGATCGCCGAGGCGACCCGCAAGCTGCTCGAAGGCCTGGAAGTGCGCGGGTCCGGGCCCGCTAAGCGGCCGGATCGGCAGCCTGAGCCGGACGCCGCATGACATACGCCGCCACCGAGCCCGCCCCGAACAGCGCCAGGACCGAGACGGCCACGCCGATCCACGTCGCGCCCAGCCACTGGCCGCCGAAGTAGCCGAGCCCCACGCTGTAGCCCGCCCAGGCCACCCCGGCCAGGGCCGACCACGGCAGGAACTCCTTCACCTTGCGGTGCGAGGCGCCCGCGCCGAGCGAGACGACCGAGCGGCCCGCCGGTGCGAAGCGCGCGATCACCACCAGCGCGCCGCCGCCGCGGCTCAGTGCCACGCCGATTCGTTCCTGCGCCCGGGTCAGCCGTCGTGAGCGTGCGATGGCCCGGTCCAGGCGGTCACCGCCCCGCCAGGCGAGCCGGTAGGCGACGAGATCGCCGAGTACGGACGCGGTCGCCGCGCACAGGACGAGGGCGAGCAGCGAGGGGACCTCTTGCGGTACCTGCTTGGCCGTTCCCGCCACGGCCGCGGCGGCGGCCGCGGTGCCGGCCGTCGACCCGGCGGCTGCCGCGGTGGCGGCAGTGATCACCAGAACTCCGCTGGGCAGCACGGGAACGAAGACGTCGAGAAGGACGGACAGCCCGATCACGGCATAGATCCATGGACTGCCGAGCAGCGACCCCACACTCTCGAACACCTTGACTCCCCGTTTCAGCGACAGTTGCACAGCGTACGCCGGGGGGACACGGTGAGATCGGCAGGGGCGGACGACGTCGCACGTATCGGCCATGTTCGAACGGACGGACGACACGCCCGGCCCCTCCTGGACAGGGGGCCGGGCGTACTGCATGCGGACGCGGATCAGGCAGTGGCCGCGGGCGCCTGGTCCCTGCCGTCCTGCCGCGCCGAGCCCTCGCCGCGCGAGGCGAACAGCTTGTCCAGTGCGAGGGCGCCCGGACCGGTGAACACCAGCAGCAGGAACGCCCAGCAGAACATGACGGGCAGTTCGCCGTCGTTCTGCAGCGGGAACAGCGCCTTCGACTGGTGCTCCGTGAAGTACGCGTACGCCATGGCGCCCGAGGCGAGGAACGCGGCGCTGCGGGTGCCGATTCCGGCCAGTATCAGCACGCCGGCGACGAGCTCGATCACCGCGGCGTACCAGAAGGGCCAGGTGCCGGACGGCACGGAGTCGCGGCCGAGGACGCCGAAGAGCGAGGCGGCGCCCTGGCAGGCGAAGAGCAGCCCGACGACGATCCGGAACAGGCCGAGCACATAAGGCTGGGCCTGGTTGAGACGGGAGGGCAGCGAGGGCGCGGCCATGGGGACTCCTTCGGTTGGGGACGTGCACCGAGGGCGCCAGGTTAGGCAGCCCTAATAGATACTTGCAAGTTCAACATTCGGGTTTTCGCGGATTGCCGTCCGGTCTTCACCGTTCGTGACCGTGCCGAGCACGGCCCGCGCCACCGCGTCGGCGTCCGACAGAGTCACCGAGTCGACACCCGGCCGGGCGCCGGCCGCGGTGACCCAGTGCACCCCCTCGGTCGGCACCCCGAACGCGAACCGCCGTGCGTGCGCCCGCCCCTGCCGGTTGATCAGGCGGTACGGACGGGGGGTGACATCCAGCCCTCCCGTCTCGTAGCCGTCGATGGTGTGCGGCCGGCACTGGCCGGTCTTCAGCAGCCGCCCGAGCAGTTCGTCGGTGGTCCTGCGCAGGCGGGGCTCCGGCAGCCGGGCCTCGATGAGGGTGGTCGCCCTCACCGCCGAGCCCGGCACATCGGGCGACTCGGCGGTGAACACGCCGTCCGCCGTCCCGATCTGCGTACGCGGCCCGACCACTTCCAGCACCCCGGCCTCGATCAGCGCCGTCATCTCCTCGATGCGGCGGCGCGGTGGGCCGATGGAGAGAAAGGCGTTCAACGGCGTGTACCAGCGGTCCAGATGGTCACGGCGCGAGATGCCGGAGAGCCCGCCGTGGTCCACGATCTGCCGCAGCTCGTTGCGCAGATCGCGCAGCACGTCCAGCGCGGCCTTGAGCGGTCCGGCGACATTGCCCAGCGCGGCCTGCGCCACGTCCCGGCGTAGCCTGCCGACCAGCCAGGCCCGGTGGTCGGCGCGGGAGGCGAAGACCTTGTGCGCGGCCGGGCGCGAGATCGCCTCCCACGACCACCGGTCGGTACCGGGGATCCCGTACGCGTCCAGTACGGCGGCCTCCTCCGCGCTGCCGTGCCGCGCGCCGAGGAACCGGGACCGGAAGCCGCGCGCCGCGCCGCCCCTGCCTGCGGCGAGCAGGGCCTCGTAGTGGACCGTCTCCACCTCCTTGGCGACCAGGGGCCAGATCTCCGCCAGGAAGTCCGGCGGATCGCCCGCCTCGGTCCGCCTGCGGAAGGCCGAGATCGCCTCGGGGGTCAGCAGCAGCGGTTCATGACGTCCGGACGCGCCCTTGGCGTTGTCGCCGCGCGCCTGGTAGGGAACACCGCGCCGGGACCCCGCGTACAGCCGCGGCTCGCGCCCCGACGGCCGGTAGACCAGCGTGCCACCGCCGGGCGGCCGGGTGAAGGAGCCGCCCCGGCCGGTCGTCAACAGGGCCATGTGATCGAAGAAGTTGAGCCCGAGGCCGCACAGCAGCACCGCTTCACCGGGCGCGACGGCCGAGAGGTCGAGGTCCGCGGGGTTGGCGGGCGGGAAGTGGCGCAGGCGCGGACGGCGGGCGGCGTAGTCGGCCAGATGGGCGGTGGACTGACCGCATACCACCGGGAGATGCCCCTGGGCGAGGACCACCGCGGCCAGTCCGCCGAGCACCGCCCCGTCGTCCAGGACGAGGGTCTGGCGCGGTGCGGGCTCACCGTGCGGTGCGTCCCGGTCGTCCTCCAGGCGTACGGCGCGGGCCCGGTGGACCAGGACCGCCACGGTGGCGGGGGCGTTGTCCACGGCCGTGCGGAACGCCCACCGCAGATAGCGCCCGTAGCAGGCACGCGTCGGATAGTCGTCGGGCCCGAGCCGCTCGTCGGCGTGGGCCGCGGCCCACTCGTACAGGCT
This sequence comes from Streptomyces sp. NBC_00390, assembly GCF_036057275.1. Taxonomy (NCBI): domain Bacteria; kingdom Bacillati; phylum Actinomycetota; class Actinomycetes; order Kitasatosporales; family Streptomycetaceae; genus Streptomyces; species Streptomyces sp. NBC_00390. The sequence continues at coordinate 5,938,769 of NZ_CP107945.1, forward strand.
CGGCCCCGGGCGTATCGGTCCCTCGCAGCCGACGCTGTCGTCGGTGAACACGGTGACCTGTGAGGCGACCGTGTTCATCAGCAGTTCGGTGGACTGGTCGGTGCGCCACACCCGGCCGGGACCGGCGGGTGCGGGGTCGACGACATGCACCGTCAGCACAGTGTCGGGGGCCAGTTCGGGAATCGAGGCGCAGAGGCGTTCGAGCACCGAAGTGCCGCGGGGACCCGCACCGACCAGAGCGATGGCTGCGGAGGAATGCGCGCGGGGAGATATGGGAGGAGCTGCGGGGGAAACTGCGGACAAAACACTGACTCCCGGGGCATGTGGGGTGCGTGTGGAGCGTGGAGCACATGGCGTGGGGCGCATGAGGAAGCGGATCGTCCGCCTCATCATGCCCCCGTCGCCCCGGGAGTCGAAGGGTCTGGCCGGAATTCAGCCGCCGCTGCGGGCGCCGTCGCGGTCCGCTGCCGCCGGCCCCCGCCCCTGGTTCGGCGTCAGATCCCGTTCGTCCACGGTCACCAGTCGCGCACCCGCGCCGCGTACGTCCCGATTCGCCTGCTTCTGTGCCTGGTCAAGACGCAGTGACGCCGAACGTCCGCGCAGGGTCAGCGTCATGAGCTGATTCCCGAACCACGGCCCGCCCGTTCTGCGCCAGCTGACAAGGGGCCTGGTCACGCGGCCGTGCCGTCTCAGCGCACGCCCCACCCACCGTCCGGCCCGGCTCCAGCCGAACCGGAAACCGAGCCGTATCACGAGCGGGATCGAGTTGTGCACGGGCGAGCAGGTCAGTTGCAACACCCGGGCATGCGGCGGCGCGACACCGGACTGCCCGTCCGCCTCCGCGTCCGGGTGCCGCCACTTCGCCCGCCACCTCGGCTCCGCGATGTACGCGTGATGCACATCGCCCGACAGCACGCACACCGTCGCGGGCGCGTCCGGCCCGCTGCCCACCTCCGCGATCAGCCGCGTCAGTTTCTGGAACGAGGACGGAAAGGCCGCCCAGTGCTCCAGGTCGGAGCGGCGGCGCAGATCCTCGCCGAATCCCGCCCAGCGCGCCCCGCGCTCTCCGCGGCACAGCGCCGCGACCCACCCCTCCGCGGAATGGATCAGCTGGGGAAGCAGCCACGGCAGCGAGGAGCCGACGAGGAGGTGGTCGTACGAGCCCGGCGCCTGGAACGCCTGGTCGCGCAGCCACCGGGCCTCCTCCTCGTCGAGCATCGCGCGGTTCTGCTCGTCGAGGACCCGGGCGGCGCGGTTGTCGACCATCAGCAGCCGGGTCCGGCCGAAGTCGCGGCGGTAGCTCCAGCGGGCGGCGGCCGGTTCGGCGGCGGCCTGGGCCGCGAAGTGCCGCAGCGCGTCGGTCCCGTCGGGTGTGGCGCGCACCGCGGCGTACAGCGGGTCCTCGGCCAGCTCGGCCGGGGAGAGGTTGCCCAGATGCTGGTAGACCCAGTAGGACATCAGCCCGCTGAGAATCCGTTCCCGCCACCAGGGAGTCGCCCGCATGTCCGCCAGCCACGCGGCGCTGGTGTTCCAGTCGTCGATCACGTCGTGGTCGTCGAAGATCATGCAGCTGGGGACGGTGGAGAGCAGCCAGCGGACCTCGGGGTCCTGCCAGGACTCGTCGTACAGCCAGGTGTACTCCTCGTAGTCCGCGACCTCGAAGCCGGGGGCTTCCTGCGGATTGCGGCGTGCGTCGATCCTGCGTCGGGTCGCCTTCGACGTCTCGTCCGCGTACACCTGGTCGCCGAGCAGCAGCAGGACGTCCGGCCGTTCGGCCCCGGGGTCGGCGGCCAGCCGCGTGGCGAGGGTGTCCAGCGCGTCGGGGCCGATCGGGTCGCGCTCGTCGGCGGGCGACGTCGCCCAGCGGCAGGACCCGAACGTGATCTGTGCGGCGTCGGCGGCCGGCGCGGGGGTACGGATCGTGCTCGCCGGGAACGGGGAGTCGGCCTGCGGCCAGACCCGGCGGCTGTCGAGCAGCACCTCGTACTCGGTCGTCGAGCCGGGGGTCAGCCCCCGCACGGGGATCAGCGCGTAGTGATGCCCGGCGACCTGGAACGTGTGCGCCGAGCCATGCGCTCCGGACGCGCAGCGGACCTCGGCCGTGCACGGCCGGTCCGCCTCGATCCAGACGGTCGCGTGGTCGCCGGACTCCCAGTCCACGTACCGCAGCAGCGGTCCCAGGCGAAGCCCGGTCATGTGTGCCCCTCTCCGTCGCTCCGTACGGTACGGAACGACGGAGAGAGGCGGGCCGGTTCCACGCGAATTCTGCGTGTCCGCAGCTGGTCAGGACCGGATCGGGGGAGTCAGCAGCCGTTCAGGATCGACTGGAGCGTGCTCTTCTCGGCGGAGTCGACCTTCAGGCCCCAGTAGTACTTCGTGTGCACCCACATCCGGGCGTAGGTGCAGCGGTACGAGGTGACCGACGGCAGCCACTCGGACGGGTCCTTGTCGCCCTTGGCCTGGTTGACGTTGTCGGTGACGGCGATCAGCTGCGGCCGGGTGAGGTCGTTGGCGAACTGCTGCCGCTTCGAGGTGGTCCAGCTGTTGGCGCCCGAGCGCCAGGCCTCGGCCAGCGGGACGATGTGGTCGATGTCGACGTCGGAGGCGGCGTACCAGGTGGCGCCGTCGTACGGCGAGTACCAACTGCCGCTGGTCGCGGCACAGCTGGAGTCCTGGACGACGCCCGAGCCGTCGCGCTTGAGGACGACCTCGCGCGTGTTGCAGGCGCCCGACTGGGTGATCCAGTGCGGGAAGAGGTCCCGGCTGTAGCCGGTGGTGGAGCCCTCGGCAGCCACGGTCAGCTGGCTGAGGTACGTACGGGCGGTGGCGGCGCTGACGGGGGTGGGCGGCGCGGCCTGGGCGGCGGGAGCGGTGGCGAGCAGACCGGTGGTGGCCAGGGCGGATGCAGCGGCGAGCACGGCTATTCGGCGGATTCGACGCGCGTAGACGCGGGACATGTGAACTCCTCTGCGGTGGGGGTGCTTGGCCTCCCCCTCGCCCTTGTGGCGTGGGAGGTGCCCCGATGGGCGTGGCCATGCTGGCGGCGCCAGGTTTCTCGGGGATGGGCGCCAGGTAACAGGGTGGCGACATGGGCACGTCACATCAAGACGTGCGCGTGTGTTCCCCGCACGTTCTGACACACCGGCACGAATGTTTCACCGTCGTAGGGTTGCCGGGTGCTGCTGCCGGTGAACCTCACCCTCGGGGCGGTCCTGGCCGCCCTCCTGACCCTTGCGGCGACCGTCGCCGCGCTCGCCCGCCTGGGCCGCTCCCGCGAGATCGCTGTCGCCGGTGTGCGGGCCGCCGTGCAACTCGCCGCCGTCTCCCTGGCTATCGGGTGGGTGGTCAAGGCGGTGCCGCTGCTGCTCGCCTTCCTGCTGCTGATGTACGCGGTCGCCGTGCGCACTGCCGGCCGGCGCATCACCCGTAACGGCACCTGGTGGTGGGCCGGTGTGCCGATCGCCGTGGGTGTGCTGCCGGTCGTCGCCACCCTGCTGCTCACCGGTCTGGTCCCGGTGAAGGGCATCGCGCTGATCCCGGTCACGGGGATCCTCATCGGCGGCGCGCTCACCGCGACCGTGCTGAGCGGGCGCCGTGCCCTGGACGAGCTGGAGTTGCGCCGGGGCGAGGTGGAGGCGGGCATGGCGCTCGGCCTCGCCGACCGTGACGCGCGGATGGAGGTGGCGCGCGAGCCCGCGTCCGACGCACTTCTGCCGGGTCTCGACCAGACCCGGACGGTGGGCCTGGTCACCCTCCCCGGCGCGTTCGTCGGGATGCTGCTGGGCGGGGCGTCACCGCTGGAGGCGGGCGCGGTGCAGCTGTTCGTGCTCGTCGCGCTGATGGCGGTGCAGGCCGTGGCGGTCGCACTGGTGCTGGAGCTGGTGACCCGGGGACGGCTGCACCGGGACGGCGGCGAGGAGAAGGGCCTGACGTCCTGACGTCCGGGCGCCCGCGCGGGCAGGGCTGCCCGGACCCTGGCCGGGTGGACGCCGCCCAGGCCGTCCGGGAGGTGTGCTCGCCCACACCCGTGCCACCCCCGGCGGGATGCTCACGTACGCTGTACGGAGTCAGAAGGGGAGTAGCTCTTCGCCGGACCGTCGACATACTGCTGGGCCTCGCGCCCGGCCGGCGCCCGGAGGCGGCCTTGTGAGGCTGCCGGCGAGACCTTCGGCCGCAGTGTCCATGCATGTATTCATGGCGCTGCCGTGCCGAAGCGACCCCTGAAACGCTCAGGACTCTCGGCAGGGCGGTGCCCGACCGATTGAGGACCCCCATCCATGATCAGCTTCACCGTCATGGCGATCACGTTCGGCGTCGTCTTCCTCGCCGAACTGCCCGACAAGACCGCGCTCGCCGGTCTGATGCTGGGCACCCGCTACCGCGCCTCCTACGTCTTCGCCGGAGTCGCCGCCGCCTTCGCCGTCCATGTCGCCCTGGCCATCGCGGCGGGCAGTGTGCTGACCCTGCTGCCGCACCGGCTCGTCCAGGCGGTGGTCGGCCTGCTCTTCCTCGCGGGCGCGCTGATGCTGTTGCTGAAGAAGAGCGACGGCGAGGAGGAGCACATCAAGGCCCCGGCGGACCAGTCCTTCTGGAAGGTCTCCGGGGCGGGCTTCATGCTCATCCTGGTCGCCGAGTTCGGCGATCTGACCCAGATCATGACGGCCAATCTGGCGGCCCGCTACGACAGCCCCGTCTCCGTCGGGCTCGGCGCGGTGCTGGCCCTGTGGGCGGTCGCCGGCATGGGCATCCTCGGTGGCCGGACGCTGATGCAGTACGTCCCGCTGCGGCTGATCACCAGGGTCGCGGCCTGCCTGATGCTGGCGCTGGCCGGATTCAGCCTCTACGAGGCGCTCGCCGGCTGAGCCTCGCGGCCCTGGCCCGCATCTGCACGCGTGAACCTGACTGCGGAGGCCGACGGTGCGACGGCACCTGCTGCCGCTCGGCCCGAGCCGGGGGCGGGCCTGACGGACGGCGCTGGCCGGAGGGGGCGTGGTCGCACGCCCCCTCCGGGCACCGGCTCAGGCGGCCGGGTCGGCGACGCGCAGTTCGATCGTGCCGTCCGCGTGTGCGGTCACTGCGAGGCGGGTCAGGTCCGGTACGTGCACGTCCGGCGCGAAGGCCGCGGCCCGCGGGCCCACGCCGACCACAGGCATCCCAGCCGCATGGGCCGCGGTGATGCCCGCCTCGGAGTCCTCGAAGGCCACGCAGTCGCCCGGGGCGAAGCCCAGCTCGGCCGCACCCTTCAGGAAGCCCTCCGGGTCCGGTTTGCTCGCCCCGACGCGCTCCGCGGTCACCCGCACCCGCGGCATCGGCAGTCCGGCGGCGGTCATCCGGACCTGGGCCAGCGCCTCGTCGGCCGAGGTCACCAGGGCGTGCGGCAGGGCGGCGACGGAGGCCATGAAGGCAGCGGCGCCGGCGACCGGGACCACACCGTCGGTGTCGGCGGTCTCCTGGGCGAGCAGCGTCCGGTTCTCGGCCAGGTTCTGCTCCATGGGGCGGTCCGGCAGGAGTGCCGCCATGGTGGCGTGTCCCTGCCGGCCGTGGACGACCTTGAGGGCCTCGTCCGGGTCCAGCCCGTGCTCCACCGCCCAGGCGCGCCAGCAGCGCTCCACCACGGCGTCCGAGTTGACGATGGTGCCGTCCATGTCCAGCAGGAGGGCGCGGGCGGTCAGTACGAGCGGGGTGGTGGCCGACATCGGCTGCTCCAGGGCGCGGGAATGGCGAACAAGAGCGGCTCCGCCCGCCGGTCAGGGAACACGGGCGGAACCACTTTGTTCCTCCACGATACAAAAACCAGAGCGGAAGGGCCACCCCGCCCCCACGGACCCGCCCCAGCGCCGCCCCTGCCGGGCCGTGCGTCAGGGCTCGTACGTCTCCGACTCCAGCGCCCGGCGCGTGTCCCTCCCGTACACGCCCTCAGGGTCGCGGTCGATGCCGCGGGCCCACTGGTAGCGCCGTACCGCCTCCTCGACGTCCGCGTCGTACTCCCCGTCGAACGGGCCTTCGTACAGCCGCAGCTGGTCCAGCCGCCGCTGCAGCTCCTCGACGGAGGGCCCGCTGTCCCCCGGCCGCAGCGTGCGCCGCCCCGACCTCCCGTCCTCGGAGTCGGTGGCCTGCACGGTCGAGGGAGACGGGGAGACCGAGGGGCGGCCCGGGGTCGAGCCGCCCGGAGCCGTACCCACCGACGGACCGGTCGGCGACGGCTTGCCGGACGCCGAGGCCGAGGCCGATGTCGATGCCGAGGGGGAAGCGGACGTGGAAACCGAGGCGGATGGTGAGGCGGACCCGGTGGGGGACGCCGACGCCGACGGCGCGTCCGGCCCGATGCTGACGCTCGTCGCGTTCCTGGTGGAGTCCGGCAACGCGCGCTCGCCTTCCCCGTCACCTGAGAACAGCCCGGCGGCGAACGCCACGGTCCCGGCCACCGCCACCGCCGCCGCGCCTGCCATCAGCCCGGTGAGTGCCCGGCTGCGCGCGGGCTCGGCCCGGTGCCCCGCACCCCCGACGGTGACCAGCTCCAGTTCCTGCGTGTCCGTGTCGTCCACGCCCGCGAGGTCGGGCAGCGGCCCGGGAGGGGCCGCATAGGGCGGCACCTGCACCGGGGCGGGGTGCGGCGCCATCGGCGCGGGCGGCGGTCCGGCCGAACCGCTGCCGCCCGTGCCCGTGACCTCCCAGGTCACATACGGCCGGATCCGTAGCGGATCGAAGCCTTCCGTCGCTCCGGCCTGCTCCTGCCACTCCGCCCCGAGCGCATCCCCCATGCGCCCGCCGCAGCCGCAGCCGGACGCCGCCGGGCCGTCCGCTCTCCCGGGCGTGCCGCACCGCGGGCATGCCTGTCCGGTCATCGCCGGTCCCCTCCCCTTGGAATGCCAGCGATTATGCAGCGCCCCGTCCGGGCCCTGCGGCCCCACCCCCCACTCGGCAGGCCATAACAGAGCAGAACGACCACGATGGGAGAACGGGTAACAACCGCGCGAGCAGCCCGAGGAGGCCTGCATGGCTCAGGAAGCGCGCACTCCGGAGGTGAGTCCGGCCCCCGGCGAGGGCCAGGACCGGCGCACCGTCCTCGTCGCCATCGGGGCCCTGCTGCTCGGCATGCTGCTCGCCGCGCTCGACCAGACCATCGTCGCCACCGCGCTGCCGACCATCGTCAGCGAACTCGGCGGTCTGAACCACCTGTCCTGGGTGGTCACCGCGTACATGCTGGCCGCGACGGCCGCCACCCCGCTGTGGGGCAAGCTCGGCGACCAGTACGGCCGCAAGAAGCTCTTCCAGGCCGCCATCGTCATCTTCCTCATCGGCTCCGCCCTGTGCGGCATGGCCCAGAACATGCCGCAACTCATCGGCTACCGCGCCCTCCAGGGCCTCGGCGGCGGCGGGCTCATGGTGCTGTCCATGGCGATCGTCGGCGACATCGTGCCACCGCGCGAACGCGGCAGGTACCAGGGCCTGTTCGGTGCGGTGTTCGGTGCGACCAGCGTCCTCGGCCCGCTGCTCGGCGGCCTGTTCACCGAACACCTCAGCTGGCGCTGGGTCTTCTACATCAACCTGCCCATCGGCGTCGTCGCGCTGCTCGTCGTCGCCGCCGTCCTGCACATCCCGAAACGGCGGACCCGGCACACCATCGACTACCTCGGCACCTTCCTCCTCGCGTCGGTCGCCACCTGCCTGGTCCTCGTCGCCTCGCTCGGCGGAACCACCTGGGCCTGGGGCTCGGCGCAGATCATCGTGCTCGCCGTGCTCGGGGTCGTCCTGCTCGTCGCCTTCGTGGCCGTCGAACGGCGGGCCGCCGAACCGGTGCTGCCGCTGAAGCTGTTCCGTGTCCGGACCTTCAGCCTCGTCGCCGTCATCAGCTTCATCGTCGGCTTCGCGATGTTCGGCGCGATGACCTTCCTGCCGACGTTCCTGCAGGTCGTCCAAGGGGTCTCGCCGACCCTGTCGGGTGTGCACCTGCTGCCGATGGTGCTCGGCCTGCTGGTCACCTCCACCGCCTCCGGCCAGATCGTCAGCCGCACCGGCCGCTGGAAGGTCTTCCCCATCGCGGGGACCGCCGTCACCGCGCTCGGCCTGTTCCTGCTGCACCAGCTCGAGGAGACCAGCACCACCTGGGAGATGAGCATCTACTTCTTCGTCTTCGGCGCGGGACTCGGACTCGTCATGCAGGTGCTGGTGCTCGTCGTGCAGAACGCCGTCAGCTACGAGGACCTGGGCGTCGCCACCTCGGGCGCGACGTTCTTCCGCTCCATCGGCGCCTCGTTCGGCGTCGCTGTTTTCGGCACCGTCTTCACCAGCAGCCTCGAGAACAGGCTCACCGACGCGCTCGCCGGACAGCGGGTGCCGCCCGGCGCCGACGCCGCGGAGCTGGCCGCCGACCCGCGTGCCATCGCCGAACTGCCGCCGTCGCTGCGGTCGTCGGTACTGCACGCCTACTCGACATCCATCACGGACGTCTTCCTCTACGCCGTCCCTGTCGTCCTGATCGCCTTCGTCTTCACCTGGTTCCTCAAGGAGGACAAGCTCCGCGGCTCGGTCACCGCACCCGACACCACCCAGACCCTGGCCTCCAACCCCGTCGAACGCTCCTCGCACGACGAGGTCGCCCGGGCCCTGTCGGTGCTCGGCTCGCGCGAGGGACGGCAGCACATCTACGAGAAGATCACCGAGAAGGCGGGCTACGACCTGCTGCCCGCGTCCAGCTGGCTGCTGCTGCGCATCAAGCGCCACGGCATGGTGGAACCGTCCCGCCTCGCCGAGGCCACGCCCGTACCGCTGCGCGCCATCATGGAGGCTGCCCGCCAGGTCGAGGGCAGGGGATACGCCCGCCGCGTGGGCCTCGACCTGCTCCTCACCGACCGCGGCGACGAGGCGGCCACGCGGCTGTCGCAGGCCCGCGAGGAGTCGCTGGCACAACTGCTGGGCGACTGGTGGGGCCCGGAGCGCCCGACCGACCTGGTTCAGCTGGTGCACGAACTCAACAGAGAGCTGTGCGGCTCGGACGGCGAACGGCCCCACGGTCCGCCGCCCGAGCGGGATCACGCCGCTCCTCACCACCACCGCCACGAGCACCGCGACTGACGGCTCAGCGCCGGTTCACCTGATTTCTCCCAGGATGCCCTGGCCTTCAGGCCGGGGAGGAATGGCTCCTTGGAACGGAGCCGCGAAGCGGTTGAGTTCTCTGCATATCTGCCGTGACCTGTGCTTTCGGGTGTTGTCAGTGGTCGGGGCTAGGTTGGAGGGGTGAAGATCGTGGTGCAGGTGAAGCTGCTGCCGTCGCTCGAGGCGGCGACGGTTTTGGCTGCGACCCCTGCCCGCGTGCAACCGGGCGGCCGATGCCGCATCGGTGGTGGCGTACGAGACGGGCACCACGTCCCGCAATGAGTTGCAGAAGCTGGTCTACGCCCGTCTCAAGGCCGAGTTCGGGCTCGCTGCCCAACCGGCGGTCCGCACGGTGAGGAAGGTCGTGGACGCCTACACGACGTTGCGTGCGAACATCCGGGCCGGGAACCTCGGCCCCGAGGGATCGAAGCGGCGCAGGCGTGCGGAGTCGAAACCGATTGCCTTCCGTCCGGATGCGGCCCAGCCGTATGACGACCGGATCCTGTCGTGGCAGCACGACGCGCAGACTGTCAGCATCTGGGCCGTGGCCGGGCGGATCAAGGGCATCAGGTACACCGGGCACTCCGGCCGGTTGGCGATGCTGGCGAAGTACCGGCGAGGCGAGTCGGATCTTGTCCACCGGGACGGTATGTGGTTCCTGATCGCCACGTGCGAGGTCCCCGAAGCGCCGCTCAGCACCAACCCGGTGGACTGGATCGGCGTGGACCGGGGCATTGCAAACCTCGCCACTACTTCCGATGGGGACAACTACCAGGGCCGCCGTCTTGGCCGTTTCCGGCGGTGGCACGCCCGTAAGCGCGCCGAACTCCAGGCGAAGCAGACCCGCTCCGCCGCCCGGCGCGCCAAGCGGCGGGGCAAGCGCGAGGCCCGGCACGCAGCGCACGTCAACCACAAGATCAGTAAGGAGATCGTGGCCGTCGCACAACGCACCGGACGCGGGATTGCCCTCGAAGAACTGAGCGGCATCCGTGACCGGGTACGGCCTTCCCGCGACCAGCGGGCCACGTTCTCCTCCTGGCCGTTCCACCAGCTCGAACAACACCTCCGGTACAAGGCCCAGCGGGCCGGAGTGCCGGTGATCGCGGTGGACGCCCGCTACACCTCGCAGATGTGCCCGCGTTGCGGGCACACGGTGAGGCACAACCGTCCCACCCGGGACACCTTCTCCTGTCGTCGGTGCGGGCTCGCTGGTCCCGCCGATCACGTCGCCGGGGTCAACGTGCGCAACCGCGCCCGCTCGGCGTGGGTTCTCGTCAACGGACCCGTACCACAAAGGGTTTAACCTCTCCCTGGCTGGTAGATGCGACCCGTGACCGCCCTGTCGTAGGGGGCAGTCCGGAGCGCAACAAGGTATAGACGACTGAGCCAACAAGCTCGGTCGTTTACGGCCGAGAAGTTGACAGATCCTTGCCGTACCAGATGTCCATGTACGGCCCCGTGCAGTACGCCGGTATCTCGGCGTAGCCGTGCCGCGCATACAGCGCGCGGGCCGCGAGCAGGTCCAGGCGCGTGTTCAGCACCATGCGCCGCGCACCGAAGGCCCTGGCCTCCTCCTCCAGCAGATCCATCAGCAGACCGGCGCCCTTGTGCCCGCGGAACTCGGGCCGTACGAACACCCGGGTGAGCTCGGCGCGCTCGGCATCCAGCATCAGGAACCCGCCGCAGGCGGCCGCCTCGCCGCCGTACCGGCCGACGACGAACCGGCCCGTGGGCGGGGTGAGCTGCTCGGCACCGTCGCCGGCCAGTCCCTCGTCGACCTCCGCGTCGGTCGCGGGCCGCTTCCAGTAGCTGCTCGCGACATCGGCGTAGTACGCGCGGCGCAGGGTGCTCGCGTCGGGGGAGTCGTAGGCCTCGGGTGCAAGAGTCCAGGTGGTCATGGGGACTCTCTCTAGCCGAGGCCGAGCGGGTTCGGCCAGTGATTTGTTCCGCCGGGTGGTCGGGGGCGGACAAGGGCCATCGGCCGGTCGAGGTACTCGCGCCCGTCGGCGGCGGGCAGCAGGAAGCAGAGGAGCCCCTCCAACAAGTGCTGGAGGGGCTCCTTCACGTCAAGCGGCGCCCGGACGTCGAAGCGCTCTCGGCGGACGAATACCGGCCGTCTCAGTCCGGCAAGCCCGCCGAGGCCATGGCCGACTGCACCAGGTCATGGACGTCGCTCGGGTCGAGCTGTGCCGACCAGGGGCCGGGCTTGCCGTGGTCGTCCTTCTTGCAGACGGTGGCGGTGGAGGGCTCGTAGGTGCCGTCACCGGCGAAGGCGGCGGTGTAGCAGGTGTCCTTGGCCTGCTTGCCGGGGACCTTGCAGGTGGCCTTGCCGCGTTCGTCGGTGGTGTCGGTGCACAGCAGGACGGCGTTGGTGAAGGTGATGTCCTTGCCTTCCAGCGGCTGGCCCTCGGCGGTCAGCTTGGCCTTGAGGGTGAGACCGTGGTTGCCTCCCAGGGCGTCCAGGGTGTCCTTCCCTTTCTTCTTCTCCAGCTTCAGTGTCAGTTTGGTCGGGGTGCGCTCCGTGGTGACGGTCCCGATGGCCACGCCGATGGGGCCGTCGCCGACGGGGACGGTGGTGGTGACGGTGTTGGTGGCGGTGTCGATGACCGAGACGTTGTCCGAGTCGAGGTTGGTGACGTAGGCGCGGGTGCCGTCCGGGGTGATCGCCACCTGTTGGGAGAGGTCGCCGACGGGGATGGTGGTGGTGACGGTGTTGGTGGCGGTGTCGATCACCGACACCAGGTTGTTGAGCCTGGCGACGTAGACGAAGTTGCCGTCCGGGGTGATCGCCACGCCCTTGGGGGTGATGCCGATGGGGATGGTGGTGGTGACGGTGTTGGTGGCGGTGTCGATCACGGACACGGTGCCGGGGAAGCCCGAGTTGCTGACGTAGACGAAGTTGCCGTCCGGGGTGATCGCCACGCCCTGGGGGGCGTCGCCGACGGGGATGGTGGTGGTGACGGTGTTGGTGGCGGTGTCGATGACCGAGACGTCGTTCGAGAAGAGGTTGATGACGTAGGCGCGGGTGCCGTCCGGGGTGATCGCCACGCCGAACGGGTTGTTGCCGACGGGGATGGGGTCCCCGATGACGGTGTTGGTGGCGGTGTCGATCACTGACACGGTGTCTGCTTGGCTGTTGGTGACGTAGACGCGGGTGCCGTCCGGGGTGACTGCCACGCCAAAGGGGCCGTCGCCGACGGGGATGGGGTCCCCGATGACGGTGTTGGTGGCGGTGTCGATCACTGACACGGTGTCTGCTTGGCTGTTGGTGACGTAGACGCGGGTGCCGTCCGGGGTGACTGCCACGCCAAAGGGGCCGTCGCCGACGGGGATGGGGTCCCCGACGACGGTGTTGGTGGCGGTGTCGATCACTGACACGGTGTCCGCGACGTTGTTGGCGACGTAGGCGAAGGTGCCGGTCTGCGCGGCGGCCGGCGTGGCCACGGCGATCGGGACGGCCAGGCCGGCCAGGACCGCCAACCCCGCCACCCAGGCCCGCACCATGACCCACCACGTACCCCCGCCCCCGCGACTTCGCCCCGTACTTTCCTGCGGCGACGCCCCCCGAACTGCGATACCCGACATCAAGACCTCCTGCAGTGCACGGCACCGAAGTGCTTCCCGTGCTCCGGATGAAGGCGGCGATCGATGCCCTCTCAGGGCCGGGAATCGCCGCGGCGCTGATGATCGCCGCAGGGCACGCTAAGTGCCGTGATCAGCTTGCGTCTGCTCGACTCCCGCGAATGAGGCCGTACGGACGAGTCGAGTCCCCCCTGCGGTCCCCGCCGTCGCCCGCCCGCGGGTGGACAGCAGCGCGCCCCCGGCGCTGATGGCCGGAGGCGCGTGATGACCGGGAACGTCAGGCCTGCTTGGGGGCCGCCTGCTGCACCACCTCGAACGACCAGAGCGTGGACCCGCTCGCGGCGGGCTTGGGCCGCTCACCCTCGCCGCCACCCTGGTGCGCGGCCTTCATCGGCCCCTCCATCCAGGCCTGGAAGGACTCCTCGTCGCGCCACCGGGTGTACACGAGGTACTGGTCGGTGCCCTCGACGGGCCGCAGCAGCTCGAACCACTCGAAGCCGTCGGAACTCTCCACGGCCCCGGCACGCGAGGCGAATCGCTTCTCGAGGACCTCACGCTGCTCCTCGGGCACGGACAGGACGTTGATCTTTACCACGCTGGGCACGTGACACCTCTCAGGGAACATCAGCTCAGGAAACATCGGGCCCGGCTCTGCGCCCGGCCTTCGACGACTTACCTGCAGTCTCCTACATCCCTCGCATCAAACGCCGCAGGACGATTCCCAGTTGACGCCCCATGGTGTGCGCGGTTTCCTGCTGCGATGACCGACCTCCGTATCGAACAGGCCGCCGGCGACGCGATGCTCAAGGACTGGCAGCACGTCCACAACGTGATCATCCCCACCGATCCCCTGTCCCTCGACGACGTGCGTGAGCGTGTCGGGCGCAACCACCTGGAGGTCGCGTATCTCGGCGACGTTCCCGTGGGCTGCACGACGGTGCGTCCGCCCACGGGCGACACGTCCACCGCCACCGTGATCGCCCGGGTGCTCCCCGGCCACCGCGGCCAGGGCTTCGGCAAGGAGCTCTACGCACGAGGGCTGGCCCACGCGCGAACGCTCGGCGCGAAGGTGATCGAAACGATCGTCCTGGCATCCAACCCCGACGGGCTGCGGTTCGCGCAGGCGCAGGGATTCGAGGAGGTCGAGAGGTACGTGCTTCCGGGTGACACCATCCCCTTCATCACGCTGAGGCTGCCCTGAATCCCCATCGCGAGCCGCACGGCGATACCGGCGCGGGCCACGCCCGGAAGGCCGCCGCCCTCAGGGACGGTCGGCGCCGGGCGGCTACGAGGCTCGCTCGCCCACCTCGCTGATCGCTTCCAGCAGCGCGGTGACGGTGTCGTTGTGCGGGGTGGGAACGCCGACCCGTGCCCCCGCGCGCACGACGGCGCCGTTACGGGCGTCGAATTCGAGCGGCCGGCCTGCGAGGCGGTCCCAGAGCATGCTGCTGCCCGACTCGGCCGGCATGGCGAGAAGCCGCTCGATGACCTGGTCGGCGAGGTCGTCAGGCAGTCGCGCGCCCAGCGAACTGCCGACCAGACGCGCCTCCTCGACCAGCGCGCGGCCCAGCCGGGCGACACGCGGATTCGTGAAGACGGGCATCCGGCGCGTGGTCACCGCGGTGATGGCGCCGTTGGCGACGTTGAGGCACAGCTTGGTCCAGGCCGCGGTCAGGAAGTCGTCCGTCTGCTCGACGATGATGCCGGTGTCCTTGCACAGAGCCGCGAAGGCATTGCCGTCCTCGCTCTCGGGCACCACGATCCGCGGGGGACCGAACAGCCGTATGTGCCCGCGTCCGAGCGGCTCGGCCGAGATCTCCACGACGGCCGGCAGGATTCGGGCCTCACCCACCAGCGGCGACACCCGCTCCACGTGCTCGACGCCGTTCTGCAGGACCGCGACCCGTGTGCCGGGACCGCAGAGGCGCTCGAGCCACCGCGCGGCACCGGCCGTCTGGTGGGCCTTGGTCGCCAGCACCACCCAGTCGGCCGTCGACGCCTGCCCGGGGTCCGATGCCTCGTCGACCGGCAGGCTCTCCGCGGTGCCGTCGGGCCGGTCGACACGGATACCGCCGAGTGGTGAGCGCACGCAAGCTGTCACGCGGACATGTCCCGCCGCGGCCAGTCGGGCAGCCACCACGCCGCCCACCGCTCCGGCACCCACCACAGCAACGGTCGTCATGGGCCGAGTCTATGGGGGCAGTTCACGCCGTCCATGGTCCTCGTACCGCCCCGCCACCCACCTCGTCGCGGAGCCGGGTGACGTCCGCGTCGGCCGACAGGTCGTACTCCTCGCACCGCATGCCCGGTCCCGCGCCCGGGGTGAACCCGTGTCAGGACACCACGCGCGCCAGCAGGAAGCCGTCGTAGCCCTTCGGACCCACCGTCTGGACGGCCGTCGCCTCCAGCCGGGGCTCGGCGGCGATCAGGTCGAACATCTCCCGGGTGCCCATGATCGCCGGATCCTTCGACACCGCGTCCGCCACCTTGCCGTCACGCACCACGTTGTCGACGATGACCAGGCTGCCGGGGCGCGACAGGCGCAGCGCCCACTCCACATAGCGCGCGTTGTTCTGCTTGTCCGCGTCGATGAAGAACATGTCGAACGGGCCCGCCCCCGGCTCCGCGGCCATCCGCGGCAGCGTGTCCAGCGCCGCACCCGTCCTGACCTCGGCGATCTTGTCGAGACCCGCCCGTGCGATGTTGGCGCGGGCCACGTCGGCGTGGGCCGGGTCGTACTCGAGCGAGATCAGCCTGCCGCCCTCGGGCAGCGCACGCGCCAGCCAGATCGTGCTGTAGCCGCCCAGCGTGCCGATCTCCAGCACCGTGCGCGCGCCCTGCACCTTCGCCAGCAGATGCAGCAGCCTGCCCTCGTTCGGTGAGACCGCGATGGACGGCAGCCCTGCGGCCTCGCTCGCCTCCAGCGCCGCCGTCAGCACGTCGTCCGCGGGCACGAGCCGCTCGGTGATGTAGCCGGCCACCGCGTTCCACTGGTCCAGAGAGGACGGAAGAGTCATACGGCCCAACCTAGTTCAGGCCGCCGACAGCGGCACGGCATTGCGCCGACGCGACCGTACCCGCAGCACCACGGCCGTCGCGGCCGCCGCCACCGCGGCGCCGATCGTCATCAGCCACACCGGCATGCCCGCGACCGTCAGCAGCTCGTCGTCGTACACCACCCGCCTGAACGACGCGTCCGAGTCCGCCGCCCGCAGTTCGTGGTCGCCGTTGATCCGCTCCGGCCGGGGAAAGTCCTGCTCGAAGGCGGTCAGAAAGCGCTCCTTCCCGCCGGTGAGCTCGCCGACCGCCCCGTACGGCCCGACCTCCCCTGCGTACGTCACCTCCGGCTCGTCCCCGCCGATCGCGCTGCGCGGCTCCATCCGGTGCCCGGCCAGCACGAACAGCGACAGCGCCTGGGAGTTCTCGGCCCGCCGCGACAACCGCATCGGATAGACCGGGCGGTCGCTCGCGAACGCCAGCCGCAGAGGATCGAGCGTGCCCCGCAGAACCGCGCCCTTCTCGCGGGGCGCCAGCCGCACCGCCACGTACTCCCAGCCCTGGCGCACATACGGCTCCAGGTCCGCCGTCAGACCGTCGGGCAGCCGGAAGCCGTTCTCGGTGAGCCACCCCCGCAGGGCGTCCGGGTCGGTCGCCGTCAGCCGTGCGACATCGAAGTCACCCAGCTGCTCGCGGCCAACCACCCCGACCCCCGCAGCCTTCCCGGGCAGCGGGGCGGCGGCCGCGCCGTCCGCATAGACCGAGCCGAGCGGCCAGTCACCGTCGCGCGGCCAGAAGTAGGACCTCTCGCGGTGCACCGGAGCGGTGATCTCCGCCAGTTCGTCGAAGAGCGCGTTCTCCGCGAGCTCCACCTCGGCCCGCCCGGGCACCGGCATGATCCAGGCGGCCTCGGGCGCGTCCGAGTCGACCGTGAAGCGCATGACGATCTGTTCCCTGCGGCCGTCCCAGTCGACCACCGCCGTCTCGTGATCGACGGTCATCCTGGACTGCGCTCCCGGCACCATCGCCCCGCAGCCGCACGCGTACGCCGGGCTGATCAGCGACCCGATCTGCAGCGCGAGCAGCGCCAGCACCACCAGCAGCACCCGCTGTCGTGGCCGGCCGTGCGGCCGGTCGTAGGGATCGGCGGCCGCCTGTTCTTGTATGTTCCCCCGCATGCCTTCTCGGACGGCACCGCTGACCTGGCGGTTCCCGCCCGGTTTACGCCGTCCGGGTGAGACCGGGCGGCAAATATCGGAAAGTAGCGGGGTGACACTCAGGCGAAGAGGCAGTTACCTGAGTCTTCCTCACGGGGCAGTGGGACGCTCTACGGACGCCCGGTGACGGAAGAGGGCACCAAGCGGGACCACACGGACGACACAACGGTGGGAGGCGCGGCGCGACGTGGCGAACGCGGAACACAGCGTGCGCGGAACAGCGACGAGGGACACGAGGATGGGTGCGGCACGAGCCGCCCTGTGGCTCGTCGCCGCCGTACTCGCCGTACGCCAGACGGCAGCGGTGCTGCGGCGGCCCCCCGGTGAACGCCTCACCGACCTGGAGACCTGGATCGGTGAGAACGGCGTCCTGAAGGTGACGGGATCCCTGTACGACGCCGGCAGATTCACCGGCACCCCGTTCGCCGGTCTGGTGCTCAAACCCCTGGCACGCTCCGCCGAGCAGAGCCTCGGCGTCGCCTGGACCTTCGGCACCCTGCTGCTCGTCGTCCTGCTCGGCCTGGTCGCCGCCCGCGCCCTGCCCATCCCCGTGTCCCGCCGCAGCACCCTGCTGGCGGCCCCCGTCGCCATCAGCCTGCTGATGCTGTCCCTGCCCGTCCGCAACAGCTTCCACCTCGGCCAGACCAGCATCATCCCCGTCCTGCTCGTGCTGGTCGGCT
Source organism: Streptomyces sp. NBC_00390 (assembly GCF_036057275.1). Taxonomy (NCBI): domain Bacteria; kingdom Bacillati; phylum Actinomycetota; class Actinomycetes; order Kitasatosporales; family Streptomycetaceae; genus Streptomyces; species Streptomyces sp. NBC_00390. The sequence goes on from NZ_CP107945.1 coordinate 5,956,341, forward strand.
GCTTCGCCGTACGCGGTGAGAGACCCTCCGGCATCCTCATCGGCATCGGCGCGGCCCTCCAGCCCACCGTCCTGCTCTTCGCACCGCTGCTGTGGCTCACCGGCCGCCGCAGCGCCGCCGTGGCCGCGGGTGGCACCTTCACGGCCCTCTCGGCGCTCGCCTGGGCCGCGCTGCCCAGCGACTCGTGGACCTACTGGGTGCACCACGTCGCCGGCGCCGGCCTCGGCGCACGCCCGGACAGCCTCGCCAACCAGTCCCTGCACGGCGCGCTGCTCCGCCTCGGCCTCGAGGGCCCCTTGGAGATCGCCCTCTACCTGCTGCTCGCCGCCGCCGTCTGCTTCGTCGGCCTGCGCCGCGCCGTCCGCTGCACCCAGGACGGCCAGCTCCTCCTCGGCGTCGCCCTCACCGGCTGCGTCGCGGTCGCCGTCTCGCCCACCGCCTGGCAGCACCAGCTGCTGTGGGTGCTGCTCGCGATCGTCGGCCGCGTCGGCAAACGTGCCTCCGACCGCATGCTGTGGCCCGTACTCGTCATCCTGGCCATGACCCTGCCGGGCAAGATGCTGCTGCCCAACGTGGGCTTCCTGTACCCCGTACGCGACAACGCGCTGCTCATCGCTGCGCTCGCGGCCGCCTGCGCGGTGCCGTTCCTGCCGCTGACCTCGCCGTACTTCCGCCGGCCCGTGCCCACCGAGTACGCGGAGCCGGTCGCCGCGCGCTGGGCCCGGGTGCCGCTGCTGCCGTTCTGGCGCCGGGTCCTCAGCCGCCCGAACCTGCTGCTGGAACTGCTGGTGATCCGGGTCGGCTACTCGGCCTACTCGCACATCCGCGCCGCGGCGACCGGCGGAGTGGCGGCGGCCGAGGAACACGGCCGGGAGATCCTCTCGATCGAGCGGGCACTGGGCATCGACATCGAGTACTGGGCCAACCAGGCAGTGATCAAAAGCGGGTGGGCGGAGGCGTTCTTCGACTTCTACTACACGTCGTTCCACTTCGTGGTGCCGCTGGGCATCCTCGGTGTCCTGTACGTCCGCCGCCCGTCGGACTACCGCTGGGCCCGCACCTCGCTGGCCTTCGCCACGGTGCTGGCCCTGCTCGGCTTCTGGCTCTACCCGTTGGCCCCGCCGCGGCTGATGCCCGCCATGGGCTTCATCGACACGGTGCACGGCCCGCAGGACCTCGCCAACCCGGACTACGGGGCGATGACGGCCGTCACCAACCAGTACGCGGCGATGCCGTCGCTGCACTTCGGCTGGTCGCTGTGGTGCGGGCTGGTGGTCCTGATGCTCGCCCCCAAGCTGTGGATGAAGCTCCTGGGGCTCGTGCATCCCCTGGCCACCGTGTGCGCGATCGTCACCACAGCCAACCACTGGGTCCTGGACGCGGCGGGCGGCGCGGCGGTCGTCGGCGCGGGCTTCGGCCTGACGTACCTGCTGGCGGGCCGCCGACAGCTCCGGATCCCGCCGCAGGCGGTCCCGGCGGCGAGGGCCGTGGAGACCGCCCGCGAGACGGAGAAGGTCCCGGCCGGGGGCGTGTAACCGCAGGTGGACGCCCGGGGGCACGAGCGAGTGCCCGTGCCCCCGGAGTGGATCGTCGCGTTCAGTCAGGATCCACCGCGTGGGAGGTTTCCGCCACTTGAGCCACCTCGAACCACACGGTCTTGCCTGCCTTGCCCCGGCTGTCCACGCCCCACTTGTCGACTACGGCATCGAGCAGCGCCAGCCCGCGCCCGGACTCGTCGCCGGCGTCCGCGCACCGGAGGACGGGCACCTGTGACGACCCGTCCGACACCTCGACGCGTACGCCCTCCGGGTGCCGCAGGACGAGCAACCCGCAGTGCCGGCCCGGTACATGACGCACGACGTTGGCGAGCAGCTCGGTGACGGCGAGCTCGACGGAGTCGGCCGACTCGGCCAGGCCCCACAGGAGCAGGTAGCTGCGGACGATCCGGCGCACATGGCGGGCGGAGTGGGCGCCGGCGGTGAGGCGCATACCGTACTGGGGAATCTCGTTGTTCACGGCACGAGCGTGAGCTGGGACGACTACGCTCGGCTACACCGCGAATGCAACCCGTCCCGGAGTGGACGGGAGTTGAGCAGGAGGGGGTACGCGTGACCCACATCAACGTCCTGGATCCGGGTGCGTCGCCGCTGGACTACTACGGGTTCGAGCTGCGGAGGTTCAGGGAGGCGGCGGGCCTCACGCAGAGGCAGCTCGGGGAGATCGTCTACTGCACGGGATCGTTGGTGGGCCAGATCGAGACGGCCCGGAAGCTGCCGACGCAGGAGTTCAGTGAGCGGGTGGACGCGGCGCTGGGCACGGACGGGTTACTGTCCCGACTGCTGGGGCTGGTGCTGAGGAGTCAACTGCCAGCGTGGTTCCAACAGGTGGCGGAGTTGGAGGCGCGGGCTGCGGAGATCTGCACCTTCCAGACGCACATGGTGCACGGCCTGCTCCAGACGGAGGGTTACGCCCGCGCAGTGCTCGGAACGATGGACCGGAGCGGCCTGGACGACCGCACGGCGGTCCGGCTGGCGCGCCAGGCCATCCTGGAGAAGGACGAGCCGCCGGTGCTGTGGGCGATCCTCGGAGAGGGTGCGCTGCACCAGAAGATCGGCGGGGCGGAGGTCATGCGGGGGCAACTGGCACGGCTGTTGACCTACGAGGAGGACCCGCGGATCAATGTTCAGGTGCTGCCGTACGAGGCGGGGGCGCATGCCGGACTGACCGGCTCCTTCACGCTCTATCAGTTCGCGGCTGACCCAGCCATCCTCTATACCGAGCGGTACGGCAGCGGCTATTCGAGTGCCAACCCACAAGAGGTCAGGGACTGTTCGCTCCGTTACGATCACCTGCAGGCCGCAGCCCTCTCCATCAAGGACTCGGCGGAGCTGATCCGGGATGTCATGGAGGAACGCTATGGGGAGTCGCACACAATGGCGTAAGTCGAGCTACAGCAGCGACCAGGGCGGCGAGTGCATCGAGTGCGCCCCGCTCAACGGCGCCGCCTGGCGCAAGTCGAGCTACAGCGGCGACCAGGGCGGCTCGTGCATCGAGTGCGCAGCCACCCCCCACGTCGTCGCCGTCCGCGACTCCAAGGACATCACGCGCCCCGCCCTCCACCTCTCGCGCCCCGCGTTCGCCGCCTTCGTCGCGGCCGCCGCGCACGGAGAGATCTAACTGGATCCGAAGCGCGCCCCGAGTGCGGGTCAGCGGAGGACAGGCACCCACCTGCATCTGCCGATTACTCCGAGTTATTGATAATCAGCGCGTGCCGACCGGGTGTGACGACCGATCGGCTGTGCGCGGGCCAAGCTCGCCCTTGGGATCGGACTGGAGTCCCCGACCGGTCGAATCGAGGAGCGCGTACATGAGCCCTGCCAACAGGACAGGGTCCCGACTGGGACCGCTGCCTCGGCGAGTCAACTGGACCGCGGGCGGTGCGATCGCCTCACTCGCGCTGGTCCTGGCGGCCGGGCTCGGCAGTCCGGTCGCGGTCGCGGCTCAGAGCATGGGCGAACGCGTGAGCGTGTCGAGCGGCCCGGGCGGTGGAGACGACAAGTGCAGGGACGGGGCGGACCGCGGCGGCAAGGACAAGTGCAAGAGGGGCCCGAAGGGCGCGACCGGCGCGACGGGTCCGACAGGTCCCACGGGCGCGCAGGGTGACCCGGGTGCGACGGGGGCGACAGGACCAACGGGTGTGACAGGTCCGACGGGACCCACGGGTGCGACGGGTCCCACGGGTGCGACGGGTCCCACGGGTGCACAGGGTGACCCAGGTGCGACCGGTCCCACGGGCCCGACAGGCGCGACGGGTCCGACGGGACCCACGGGCGCGCAGGGTGACCCGGGTGTGACGGGGGCGACAGGACCAACGGGTGTGACAGGTCCGACGGGACCCACGGGTGCGACGGGTCCCACGGGTGCACAGGGTGACCCAGGTGCGACCGGTCCCACGGGCCCGACAGGCGCGACGGGTGCGCAGGGTGACCTGGGACCCACGGGTGCGACCGGTCCCACGGGTGCGCAGGGCGACCCGGGTCCGACGGGTCCCACCGGTCCGACGGGTGCGACCGGTCCCACAGGAGCGCAGGGTGACCCGGGTCCGACGGGCCCCACAGGTCCCACAGGCGCGCAGGGCGACCCAGGTGCGACGGGTCCCACGGGCCCCACGGGCGCGCAGGGTGACCCAGGTGCGACGGGTGCGACGGGTGCGACGGGTGCGACGGGTGCGACAGGACCGACCGGCCCGACGGGATCGACCGGGGCCACGGGGCCTGCCGGGCCCACGGTCAATGTCGGCGCGAGCATCTTCGGCGCCGAATCCCAGACCATCCCGACCAACGTCGAGACCCAGATCACCTTCAGTGGCGCCGCCTACGACACGGACACGATGTTCGACTCGGCGAACTCGACTCTGGTGGTCAACACCGCCGGGCGCTACCTCCTCAAGGGAAGGATCCTCTGGAACTTCACTCCGAATGACGAGGGGCAGCGTCAGCTTCGTATCTCCGTCAACGGCAGTGTCGTCGCCTTTGACGGGCAGGACACCGCGGACGCCCCGGTCGGCTTCGGCACCTCGCAGGACGTGTCAACGATTGTTCAGCTGAATGCCGGTGACGTGATCTCCCTCAGGGTCTTCCAGACCACCGGGAGTGACGCCACCTCGACCTGGCTGTTCACGGGAGAGACCAACGTGGCTCCCCAGCTCCAGGCGGAGTGGCTCGCGCAGTAGACCACGCCACGCCCTCGTGGAGCAGTCCGGTTCTAGCTGGGCTGCCGCGCGGTCACCGGTGTCTCAAGTGCCTGGTGGCCGCCACTCGCGAGCATGCGCACCTCGCCCTGGTCGCTGATCTCCGCACGCACGATTCCGGAGTCGTCCTCGTAGATCGGGTAGCCGCCGGCTCCTGACCTCTCGGTGCGCCGGACGATGACCACGTCGTACTCCGTGGCGGACGCAAACACGAGCTCAAAGGTATCTGGATACGCCATGCCTCCATCGTGGCCCGAGCCGGGCCGCCGCGCCTCCCGAGACCTGCCCGCCGCAGCCGAGACCGCTCGTCACCCCACTCGGTCGGTCCTTGATCACCTGCGCGTAGGTTCGGGCCATGACCGGTGAGTGGCGGATGGATCGGATCGGGGCTGCTCTGAGGGGCGAGAACCCGACTGTGTTGCGACGGTTGGAGTCGGGGTTCGCAGTGATCGGGGACGTTCAGTTCCTGCCGGGCTACTCGGTTCTCCTCGTGGATGAACCGAATGTGCAGCGGCTCTCGGACCTGCCGAGGTCCAAGCGGCTGTCGTTCCTGTCCGGGATGGACCAGCTCGGCGAGGCGGTCGAGCGGGCCTGTCGGCGTCTTGACCCGGCGTTCCGCAGGGTCAATCTGGAGATCCTGGGAAACACGGACCCGTTCCTGCACGCGCATGTCTGGCCGAGGTTCGAGTGGGAGCCGGCCGATGCGGTGGGTGCGCCGGTGTGGCTCTATCCGCGTGACAGGTGGACCGACGAGCAGTTCAGACTTGGTCCGCAGCATGACGTGCTGCGGGATGCGATCGGCAGCGAACTGGACCGGTTGCGCTCGCCGGCCTGACGGGTGCGGGCGAGCTACGCCCGAAGCGGACCCGGATTCCCGCCGTCGATCATGGCAGCCCTGTACGGGACCGGCGGAAGAATCCCCGCACGATCGCGGGCCTCGGTGCCCGCACCGCGCGGCGGGTGGCATGCTGCAGTCCCGTCGACGGCGAAGGGCTGTCCTGGGTGGGGAAGGCAGGTGTGCCGTGCGGTTTCCGGCCGAGGCGAGCCGTGATGTCGAGGTCCGCTACATGGCGGCGAGCTGCATGGGCGGCTTCGCATGGGTGACCGTCGACTTCGAGCCCCTCGAGGGCGAGGCGCTGGGCATGGAGTTCGTGAACCCCCTGAGTCCCGACGAGCTCTGGCCCGACTGCGCGTCGGCCCTGCGGCAGGGGATCCTGCGCCGCCTGGCGGGCGTGTCACGGGCAGGCAGGTCCGACGACGAGCCGCACATGCCCGGCGACGAGGAGCTGCGTGCCGGGTACCCGGTGCTGGGCGACGGCGACCGCGGCCTGATCGCCCTGCGGGTCGTCGTGCGCGCGTCCCGTGTGCACGAGGTGGACACCACCGCGTCGGCGCATCTGCGCGCCGGCTGGCGCGCGGCCGACAAGGGACTGTTCGCCGCCGCGGCGACCGACGACCCGCGCGACCGGGCCGGTGGAGCTCCGCGCGGCACGCCAGGGAGCGCGGGTGCCCGGGACGTGCATTCCAGGGGGTAGTACACGAAGTCCGGTCGCTGGTAGGGGGTCCACCACGCGGTGAGCGCCCATGGCGCATGCACGGGCACGGCCCCGGCAATCAGTGCTGTGGCCCAGGGACGGGGCAGCCGCCGCCAGGTCACCACCCGGGCCCGATCGCCCCGCGTACTCGCCGGCGCTTCCCCGGACGGGCCGGACGGTCGCACACCACCGAGCGGGGATGCGGCCGGGCCACCGAGGCCCGGTCCCGCGGGAGGCAGGGGCACGGGGGCGTGGGATGAGGTGGCCCCTGCCTCCCTCGGTCTGTGCGGTCAACCGGTCGTGACCCGCAGTTCCTTGATGCCGTTCAGCCATGCCGAGCGCAGCCGGCGCGGGTCGCCCGCCAGGCGCAGGTCCGGCAGGGCGTCGGCTATCGCGTTGAAGATCAGGTTGATCTCCATCACCGCCAGCGACTTGCCGAGGCAGAAGTGCGGGCCGCCGCCCCCGAAGCCCAGGTGCGGGTTCGGGTCGCGGGTGATGTCGAAGCGGTCCGGCGACTCGAACACCTCGGGGTCGTTGTTGGCCGAGGAGTAGAACAGCCCGACCCGGTCGCCCTTCTTGATGCGGGCGCCGCCCAACTCCACGTCCTCGGTGGCCGTCCGCTGGAAGGAGACGACCGGGGTCGCCCAGCGCACGATCTCCTCGGCCGTCGTCCCGGGGCGTTCGCGTTTGTAGAGCTCCCACTGGTCGGGGTGGGTCAGGAAGGCGTGCATTCCGTGGCTGATCGCGTTGCGTGTGGTCTCGTTGCCGGCCACCGCCAACAGGATCACGAAGAAGCCGAACTCGTCGGAGGACAGGTTGCCTTCGCCCTCCGCCGCCACCAGTCGGCTGACGATGTCCTTGGCCGGACACTCCTTGCGCGCCGCCGCGAGGTTCATGGCGTACGAGACGATCTCCATCGCCGCCTCGGTGCCGACCTCCTCGGTGATGGCGTACTCGGGGTCGTCGTATGCCGCCATCTTGTTGGACCAGTCGAAGATCTTGGTGCGGTCCTCCTGGGGTACGCCGATGAGTTCGGCGATGGCCTGGAGGGGGAGTTCGACCGCGATGTCGGTGACGAAGTCGAAGGTGCCGTCGTTCTTCGCCCCGGCGGCCGCGGCCTCTTCCACGATCGCGTGGGCGCGCCGCCGCAGTGCGCCCTCCAGGGAGCGCACGGCGCGCGGGGTGAAGCCGCGCTGGACGATCTGGCGGACGCGGGTGTGTTCCGGCGGGTCCATGTTGAGCATGATCAGCTTCTGGACCTCGATCTGGTCGCGGCTGATCGTCTCGTTGAAGCGGATGACCGCGGTGTTGGTGTTCGAGGAGAACAACTCGGGGTGCGTGGAGACGTGCTTGACGTCCGCGTGCCGGGTGACGGCCCAGTACCCCTCGTCGGCGAAGCCCGAGATGCCGGCGGGCTGGGTGCACCACCAGACCGGGGCGGTCTTGCGCATCTCGGCGAACTCCGGGAGGGGGACGCGGGCCTGGAGGAGGTCCGGGTCGGTGAAGTCGAATCCTTCGGGCAGATGGGGGCAGGACATCGGCAGCTCCAACTTCAGGTCTGACGGCCCATCAGAAGTTGGCCGAAAGGTAGTAACGAGTTCTACAAGTAGCAAGGGCCACGGTCGGAACTGTTGCCTGCGAGGGGTGCAGCAAGAGGCGTGCACGCCCCTTGCGTACCGGGGGTAGCACCTCGGAGACTGCTAGAGGAACTAGAACGCGTACTAGTTCGCCAGTTCGGCCCTGTGGGCGCCGGGACGCCCCACGGCCGCGCGGAGGAGAGGACGAGCTCATGGCCGCGGAACCCGTCATCGTCGAAGCCGTACGCACCCCCATCGGCAAGCGCGGGGGTGTGCTCGCCAACCTTCACCCCGCCTATCTGCTGGGCGAGACCTACCGTGAACTCCTCGGCCGCACCGGCATCCACGCCGACTGCGTCGAGCAGATCGTCGGCGGCACCGTCACGCACGCCGGCGAACAGTCCATGAACCCCGCGCGCACCGCGTGGCTCGCGATGGGGCTGCCGTACGAGACGGCGGCCACCACCGTCGACTGCCAGTGCGGCTCCTCCCAGCAGGCGAGCCACATGGTCGCCAACATGATCGCGGCCGGAGTCATCGACATCGGGATCAGCTGCGGTGTCGAGGCCATGTCGCGCGTACCGCTCGGCAGCGGGTCCAAGCACGGCCCCGGCAAACCCTTCCCCGACGAGTGGAACGTCGATCTGCCCAACCAGTTCGAGGCCGCGGAACGCATTGCGCGCCGTCGCGGACTGACCCGGGAGCACGTCGACTCGCTCGGGCTGCTCTCGCAGGAGCGGGCGGGGACCGCCTGGGCCGAGGAGCGCTTCAAGCGCGAGACGTTCGCGGTGCAGGTGCCGACGACGGAGGAGGAGCAGGCGGCCGGTCAGGGCATGTGGCGGCTCGTCGACCGGGACCAGGGGCTGCGTGACACCTCGATGGAGGCGCTGGCCGGGCTGAAACCGGTCATGCCGACCGCGGTGCACACCGCCGGGAACTCCTCACAGATATCCGACGGTGCCGCCGCCGTCATGTGGGCGTCCAAGCGGATGGCGCGGGCGCTCAAGCTGAAGCCGCGCGCCCGGATCGTCGCCCAGGCGCTGGTCGGCGCCGATCCGCACTACCACCTCGACGGTCCCGTCGACGCCACCCGCGCGGTGCTCGGCAAGGCGGGGATGTCGCTCGGGGACATCGATCTGGTGGAGGTCAACGAGGCGTTCGCGTCAGTGGTGTTGAGCTGGGCGCAGGTCTTCGAGCAGGGCCTGGAGAAGGTCAACGTGAACGGCGGCGGCATCGCGCTCGGCCACCCGGTGGGCGCGACCGGGGCCCGGCTGATCACCACGGCGCTGCACGAACTGGAGCGCCGGGACAAGGAGTTCGCGCTGATCACGATGTGCGCGGGCGGGGCGCAGGCCACGGGCACGATCATTCAGCGGCTGTGAGCGAAGCGGGCCGGACATGGGTCGTGCATGCGCCGCGGTGTCAGTGGTGCGGTGAGCGGGTGCCGCCTTCCCGCCAAGCTCACCCGGACCGAAGCCGGCTTCACGTCAGGTAGGTGCGCACGACATCAAGGAACGCCCGCCGGCTCGGACGTATGTGCGCCCAGACCTTCTCGTCCTGCGGCTCTCCCGGGTCGTCGGGGCCGTCCCTGATCACCTTCTGTACGGCGAACGCGAGGCCACGTGCCGCGTCATTGACCTCGGACGCACACAGTACGTGGATCGTCTTCTGCGTCACCCACACCCTGTCGATGATCTGGCGTGCCCGCTCCTGCCATTGCTCGTCGGTCATGTTGTGGTGATAGCGGTCCACGGCGACCCGCTCGGCCTCCTGCACCGCAGACAGAAAATCGATGAGATGGGTGAGGCGCTCGTTGCGGCGCGCCTCAGCGAGTTCGCGAACGCTGCGGCGCGCCTCGGCCCGCTCCGACGCGCGTCCTACCGAGTGCTGGGCCAGCAGTGACATCAGCCCGCCGAGTACAACGCCGATGAGTGGCGCGATCGTTGTCCACGTCACACCCAACTGTGGCATTGGTGAGGTTGGTGCCACTGACCTTTCGGATATTTCGAGCTGCCGGACCCCGACGGCCCCCAGCGGCCATGCTTTCGGGTGCACCCCCGGAAACCGGGCTGGTGGATGAATCGCGCGACGCGGAATCCCACGTCGTCGATCCGGAAGGTCGGGTGGCTGCGGCGCCGTACCGAGGCCCGGCAGCTCCAGTGCTCGTCGAACCAGCCACCGCCACGCAGCACCCGATAGGTGTCGTAGACCTCGGCGTCGTAGATGTCCCAGCACCACTCCCAGACATTGCCCAGCATGTCGTACAGGCCCCACGCGTTGGGCTGTTTGCCGCCCACGTCGTGAATCCGTTCCTGCGAGTTGCCGCGGTGCCATGCGATCTCGTCGAGCGGCCCGTACCGCGCGCCGGCCGTACCGGCACGGCATGCGTGCTCCCACTCGGCCTCGGTCGGTAGCCGGTACCCGTCGGCGGACGCGTCCCACTCGACACCCTCGGCGTCGGCATGAAGGCGGTACGCGGGCGTCAACCCCTCGCGCTGGGACAGGGCGTTGCAGAACCGGACCGCGTCCAGCCACGAAACGCCCTCGACCGGCAACCGGTCGCCTTGTGCGCTGCTCGGCTGCCGGCCGGTGACCTCCGCGTACCGCGCCTGGGTGATCGGGGACGCCGCGAGCTCGTACGGCGCGAGCTCGACCGCCCAACTGCGCTGCGTCCGCCGGTCCGACAGTGTCACCTTCCCCGGCGGGACGGCGATCATCTCGTGTCGTGCGGTCGCGTCCATGGGTCGGCGATCCTAGCAACGCCGTGGTGCTCGCGGTGTCCCCGAGTGCCTCGTCAGGTGCCGACGTAGGCCGCGAGGTGTTCGCCCGTGAGGGTGGAGCGGGCGGCGACGAGTTCGGCGGGTGTGCCCTCGAAGACGAGCCGGCCGCCGTCGTGGCCGGCGCCGGGGCCGAGGTCGATGATCCAGTCGGCGTGCGCCATGACCGCCTGGTGGTGCTCGATGACGATGACCGACTTGCCGGAGTCGACGATCCGGTCGAGCAGGCCGAGCAGGTGCTCGACGTCGGCGAGGTGGAGGCCCGTGGTCGGCTCGTCGAGGACGTAGACGCCGCCCTTCTCGGAAATGTGCGTGGCCAGCTTGAGCCGCTGCCGCTCGCCGCCGGACAGCGTGGTGAGCGGCTGGCCGAGGGTGAGGTAGCCGAGCCCGACGTCGGCGAGCCGCTCGAGGATCTTGTGCGCGGCCGGCGTGCGCGCCTCTCCGGCGCCGAAGAACTCCTCCGCCTCGGTCACCGACATCGCGAGCACCTCGCTGATGTCCCGGCCGCCGAGGTGGTATTCGAGCACCGATGCCTCGAACCGCTTCCCCTCGCAGTCCTCGCACGGGGAGGCGACGCCGGCCATCATCGCCAGGTCGGTGTAGATGACGCCGGCGCCGTTGCACGTGGGGCAGGCGCCCTCGGAGTTGGCGCTGAACAGCGCCGGCTTCACGCCGTTGACCTTCGCGAACGCCTTGCGGATCGGGTCGAGCAGTCCGGTGTACGTCGCCGGGTTGCTCCGTCGCGAGCCCTTGATCGCGCTCTGGTCCACCGACACCACACCCTCGCCGGCCGGGATCGACCCGTGCACGAGCGAGCTCTTGCCGGAGCCGGCGACGCCGGTGACGACCGTCAGCACACCGAGCGGGATGTCGACGTCGACGTCTCGTAGGTTGTTCGCCGTCGCTCCGCGGATCTCCAGCGTGCCGGTGGGCTTGCGCACCGTCTCCTTGACGGCGGCCCGGTCGTCGAGATGGCGGCCGGTGACGGTGCCGCCGGCCCGCAGCCCCTCGACGGTGCCCTCGAAGCAGACGGTGCCGCCCTCCGTACCGGCGCCGGGACCGAGGTCGACGACGTGGTCGGCGATGGCGATCGTCTCCGGCTTGTGCTCCACGACGAGCACCGTGTTGCCCTTGTCCCGCAGCCGCAGCAGCAGGTCGTTCATCCGCTGGATGTCATGGGGGTGCAGTCCGATCGTCGGCTCGTCGAAGACGTAGGTGACGTCGGTGAGCGAGGAGCCGAGGTGACGGATCATCTTGACGCGCTGCGCCTCGCCGCCCGACAGCGTGCCCGCCGGCCGGTCGAGCGCCAGATAGCCGAGGCCGATCTCCACGAACGAGTCGAGTGTGTGCTGCAGCGCCGTGAGCAGCGGTGCCACCGACGGCTCCTTGAGGCCGCGGACCCATTCGGCCAGGTCGCGGATCTCCATCGCGCAGGCGTCGGCGATGCTGATCTGCTTGATCTTCGACGACCGGGCCCCCTCGCTGAGCCGGGTGCCCTCGCACTCGGGGCAGGTGGTGAAGGTGACCGCCCGCTCCACGAACGCCCGGATGTGCGGCTGCATCGCCTCCTTGTCCTTGGACAGGAACGACTTCTGGATCTTGGGGATCAGGCCTTCGTAGGTGAGGTTGACGCCGTTGACCTTCACCTTGGTCGGCTCGCGGTAGAGGAAGTCCTGCATCTCCTTCTCGGTGAAGCTGCGGATCGGCTTGTTCGGGTCGAGGAAGCCCGACTGGGCGTAGATCCCCACGGTCCACACGTTGTCCGACTTCCAGCCGGGGATGGTGAACGCGCCCTCGGCGATGGACTTGGAGTCGTCGTAGAGCTGGGTGAGGTCGATGTCGGAGACCGAGCCCCGGCCCTCGCAGCGCGTACACATGCCGCCGGTACGGTTGAAGGTCGCCTTCACCGTCTTCTTGGCACCGCGCTCCACGGTGATGGCGCCGCTCGCCCGGACCGAGGCGGTGTTGAAGGAGTACGCGCTGGGCGGGCCGATGTGCGGCTTCCCGAGTCGGCTGAAGAGGATGCGCAGCATCGCGTTGGCGTCGGTGGCGGTGCCGACCGTGGAGCGGGGGTCGGCGCCCATCCGCTGCTGGTCGACGATGATCGCGGTCGTCAGTCCGTCGAGTACGTCGACCTCGGGCCGCGCCAGCGTCGGCATGAAGCCCTGCACGAAGGCGCTGTAGGTCTCGTTGATCAGCCGCTGCGACTCCGCGGCGATCGTGTCGAACACCAGCGAGCTCTTGCCCGACCCGGAGACTCCGGTGAACACCGTCAGCCGGCGCTTCGGGATCTCGATGCTGACGTCCTTGAGGTTGTTCTCGCGCGCGCCGTGCACGCGGATCAGGCCGTGGCTGTCGGCAGTGTGCGGCGCAGGCGACTGCGGGTTCGTCCTCGTGGCCATGCTCTTCGTGTCTCCGTCCGTTGGGCGGGACCGCCTTCGCGGTCTCCGTCTCCATGGCGGTCACGCTAGCCGTGGCTCGGCACCGGTGCTTCTCGATTCCTGATCCGTCCGGTCACCTGTTTCGTCAGCACGCTTTCGAGGAGGGCCACGGAAGGCGAAGGGGCCCCGAAGCGACGTATCGCTGCGGGGCCCCTTCGAAGGGTTACCGGCGGCTTAGTACCAGTGGTTGGCCTGCCAGAAGTTCCAGGCGCCGCACGGGCTGCCGTAGCGCTCGTTCATGTACTCCAGACCCCACTTGATCTGCGTCTTGGGGTTGGTCTTCCAGTCGGCGCCGGCCGAGGCCATCTTGCCGCCGGGCAGGGCCTGGACCAGGCCGTAGGCGCCGGAGGACGGGTTGGACGCCGTGTGGTTCCAGTTCGACTCGTGCTCCACGATCTTGTCGAAGCACTGGAACTGCGTGGCGGGCATCATCTGCTTGGCGATCTGCTGGGGAGTGGCGGTCGCGGCCGAGGCCGTCGACGTCGTCCCCATGACCGCACCGGCCGCACCGAGGAGCACGGCGGTACCGGCGACGACGGACTTCTTGCGGGCAGTGAAGCGGGTGATCAGCGAGCGGGACAAGGTGATGCCTAACGTTCGGGGTCGGTTCTGTCGCGAGGGGCGGGCCGAGCCGGGCTCGTGTGCTGGGCTTCGAGGCCCTGCTTCCCTTGCGACGAGAACAGTTGTAGCCGGGGCGGCGGAGCTCGCGCCGTGACCGGGCTCACCCGTATATACGAGGCGAACGGGGTAGGAGGGGTCTAAGGCCCAAATGGTGTATGTAGTGCTTTTCGCCAGGTCGGAGGGTGTTTTGAGGGGCCTTTCGGCCCCCTGCTCCGACTACTAGGTCCGATCGTCGGGGGCCTGGGCCCTGTGGGGTGCCTCACCCCTCAGAGGAGGGTTTCGGGGCCTCGAATGTGACCTGGGCCTCGAAGGCGGCACGGCGGGTGGCGCGGCGCAGTGCCTTCAGGAGCGTGGCGCCGAGGGTGAGGGTCAGGGCGACGGTGAGCACCGCCCGCCCCAGGTCCCAGCCGAGCGAGGTCGCCAGGCAGTAGGCGAGGAAACGCACCAGGTTCTCCTGCACCGGGTCATCGGCGTCGAAGGCGATCCCGGAGGACAGCCCGCCGATGTACGTCCAGCCCTGCAGATTCATGACCGTGCCGTACGCGAAGGCCGCGACCGCCCCGTACGCGGCGAGCATCAGCAGCTCCGCACGACCGCGCAGCCGCTCCGGTCCGGGCAGCAGCCCGGCGCCCATGGTGAACCAGCCCATGGAGAGCATCTGGAACGGCATCCACGGCCCCACCCCGCCGGTGAGCAGCGCGGACGCGAACATGGTGACCGCGCCGAGCACGAAGCCGAAGCCGGGACCGAGAACCCGGCCGCTGAGCACCATCAGGAAGAACATGGGCTCAAGCCCCGCGGTGCCCGCGCCGAGCGGTCTGAGCGCGGCCCCGACCGCGGCCAGCACCCCGAGCATCGCCACGGCCTTGGCGTCCATGCCGGTGTCTGCGATCGTCGCGACGACGACGCCGACGAGGAGCGGCAGCAGGGCGGCGAACAGCCAGGGGGCGTCCTCGTCATGTGCGGTGACCGTCGCACCGGGGTCCGCGAGCAGCGGCCAGCCGAAGGCGATCACCCCGATCGCGGTGATGAGGACGAGCGCGGCGATCGAGCGGGGGCCGAGGCGGACGGGACGCGTTCGTGTGCTCACAGCGCGTCCCTGACCTGGGAGACGGTCAGCCAGGGCTGAGGAGCGAGGATCTTGCTGACCTGGGGTGCGAAGGCGGGGGAGGAGACGACGACCTCGGACGTCGGGCCGTCGGCGACGATCTCGCCGTCGGCCAGGATGACCACGCGGTGGGCGAGCTCGGCCGCCAGCTCCACGTCGTGGGTGGCCAGCACGATGGCGTGGCCGCCGTCGGCCAGGCCCCGCAGTACGGAGACGAGGCGGGCCTTGGCCGCGTAGTCCAGGCCTCGGGTCGGCTCGTCGAGCAGGAGCAGCGGGGGGCGGCCGGTCAGCACGACGGCCAGGGCGAGGGCGAGGCGCTGCCCCTCGGAGAGGTCGCGGGGGTGGATGGCGTCCTGCACGCCGGGCAGCAGCTCGCCGACGAGCGCGCGGCACGATCCGGGCTCGGCGCCGGCGTCCGCGTCGGCGGCGGCGCACTCGGCGCCGACGGTGTCCGCGTAGAGCAGGTCCCGCGGCTCCTGCGGCACGAGCCCGACCTGCCGGATCAGCTCGCGGGGCGCCGTCCGGTGGGGTGTGCGGCCGCCGACGGTCACGCTGCCGGAGGTGGGCTCGACCATGCCGACGAGTGAGGAGAGCAGGGTGGACTTCCCGGCCCCGTTGCGGCCCATGAGGGCGATGGTCTCGCCGGGGGCAACGGTGAGGGTCACGTCACGGAGGGCCTCGATGCGGGCCCGGCGGACGGCGAGGCGGGTGACGGTGGCGATCCGGCCGCCGACCGGGCCGCTCGTTTCCGGCGACTGCGCGTCGGTCGCGGGTGCGGCGTCGTGCGAGGCCGCCCGCCGCCTGAAGAGCCACCCCGAGCGCGCCCGGGCACGTATGGACGTGCTCCCGGGGGCGGGAGCCGGGGCCTGGGCCGACGCGCCGACGGCCGGCGGAGCCGCTGCCCGCGAGCCGTCGGCCGGACGGGCAGGGGCCTGCGGCGTGGCCCCGGAAGGCACGGCCCCCGGTATGACGTCTCCCGGAGCGACGCCCTCCAAGCGTTCCCTCAGCGCACCCGCGCTGCGCCGCGCGTCCCGCACCGACAGCGGCAGCGGATCCCACCCCGCCAGCCTGCCCAGCGCCACCACCGGCGGATGCACCGGCGACTGCGCCATGATCTCCGCCGGGGCGCCGGTCACCGGGGGCAGGCCCGGGCCCGGGAGCAGCACCACCCGGTCCGCGTACTGCACCACCCGTTCCAGACGGTGCTCGGCCATCAGCACCGTCGTGCCGAGGTCGTGGACCAGGCGCTGGAGCACCGCCAGCACCTCCTCCGCCGCAGCGGGGTCCAGCGCGGACGTCGGCTCGTCGAGGACGAGCACCTTGGGGTGCGGGGTCAGCACCGAGCCGATCGCGACCCGTTGCTGCTGGCCGCCGGAGAGCGTCGCGATCGGGCGGTCGCGCAGGTCGGCCAGGCCCAGCAGGTCCAGGGTCTCCTCGACCCGTCGGCGCATCACGTCCGGGGCGAGGCCCAGCGACTCCATGCCGTACGCGAGCTCGTCCTCGACCGTGTCGGTGACGAAGTGCGCGAGCGGGTCCTGGCCCACCGTGCCGATGAGGTCGGCGAGTTCGCGGGGCTTGTGGGTGCGGGTGTCGCGGCCGTCGACCGTGACCCGGCCGCGCAGCGTGCCGCCCGTGAAATGCGGGACCAGCCCGGAGACGGCCCCCAGCAGAGTCGACTTGCCGACTCCCGACGGTCCGACGAGCAGCACCAACTCGCCCTCGGGCACGGTCAGATCGACGCCGCTGATCGTGGGCGCGCCGGCGTCGCGGTACGTCACCGACACATCGTCGAAGCGGATCACGGGGTCGACTCCTCGGGTCCTGCGGGAGCGGTGGGTACGGGGGCGACGAACGCCGGCAGCAGGCCGATCAGCACGGACAGCGCGGGCCACAGCGGCAGTGTCGGGGCGATGAGCGGTACGACGCCGGGGTGCAGCGCCTGCGGGTCCTGGACGTTCGCCTGGATCATCAGGGCCGCGACCGCCACGCCGGAGGCGGCGACCAGCCAGGACCGTACGCCCCACCGGTCGGGTCGGTAGCGGGTGCGTACGGAGCGGCGGCCGCCGAGCCGCAGGCCCGCGACGGCGGCGAGGAGCCCGGTGATCAGCAGCGGCACCCCGTAGGCGGCGCCCGCCGCCGCGAGCAGTCCGTACGAGCCCGCGCACACACCGAGCAGCCCGCCGAGAGTGAGGACGGTGGTGGTGCGGCGTACGGCGGGCGGGACCTCGGCGGTGCGCCCGTAGCCGCGCGCGTCCATCGACGCGGCGACCGCGACCGAACGCTCCAGCGCGCCTTCCAGCACCGGCAGGGCGATCTGTGCGACGGCCCTGATGCCTCCGGTGGGGCGGCCGCGCAGCCGGCGTGCGGTGCGCAGCCGGAAGACGTCGGCGACCAGGTTGGGTGCGAAGGTCATGGCGACGACGACGGCGACGCCGGCCTCGTACAGCGCGCCGGGAAGGGACTTGAGCAGCCGGGCGGGGTTGGCGAGGGCGTTGGCGGCGCCGACGCAGATGAGGAGAGTGGCGAGCTTGGCCCCGTCGTACAGCGCGAACACCAGCTGCTCCGCGTGCACGCGCCCGCCGATCCGTACCCCCTGCGCCCAGTCGGGCAAGGGCACTTCGGGAAGCGTGAGCAGCGGGTGCGTGCCCGCGATGGGGGAGCCGAGCGCGACGGAGAAGACCACGCGGACGGCGATGACGAACAGCCCGAGCTTGACGAACGCACCGTAGGACCGGGCCCAGGGAGCGTCGGTGCGGCGGGCCGCCACGACGTACCCGGCGACGCCGACGAGCAGTCCGAGCAGCAGCGGATTCGCGGTCCGCGACGCGCCCACGGCAAGCCCGAGCGCCCACACCCACCAGGCCCCGGCATGCAGGGCGTTGCTGCGAGTGGCCTCGGGCGCGCGCAGCCGGCCGAGGAGACGACCGCCCGGGTAGCCGCCGACCCAGGTCCCGGCAGAGGAGGAGCGGCTCGTGCCTGCGCGCCGCGTGCGCCCGGCCGAGCTGTCGGCCGCGGGCGGAAGTGCATCCGCGACGCGCCCGCTGGTGGAAACGGCCTCGCGCTGCGCGGCCCGGCGCGCCGGGCCGGACGGGTCGTGCGGCCTTGGGGCAGGCGCAGGCGTCATGGGGTGCGCCGGCGGCGGGACTGCCACAGTGCCGCCACGCCCAGACCCAGTACCGCCGCGATGCCCGCCACGACACCGAGCGACGGGCCGCCGCCCGAGTCGTCCTTCGCATCCCGTGACGGGGGCTCCTGCGCCGAGACCTGCTCGCCGCAGCCCGACTTCGGGTAGCCGGAGATCGCGCACAGCAGCGCCTGGCTGTTGTAGCGCAGCGGTTTCGCCACCGCCGCGAGCGCCTCCGCGCTCGTCGCGCCGTCTGCGACCTGCGCGCACGCCGTGCGCAGCGCGGGCGGGGCCTCGCCCTGAGGGGCGTCGCCCGCCGTGCCGGGGTCGATGACGAGCGCGATCCGCTTCGTGCCGGCCTTCGCCGGGGTCTTCGCGCATATCGCCGCGAAGTCCGGGCCCCGGCGCGGCTGCGCCGAGTCCCCGCTGTCCTCGCTCACCGAGAACCGGAACCCGTTCACGGACCCGTCGGCGGGCTGCGCCGTGGCCGGGCCCTCGGTGGCGTACGTCCACTTCGCCCCGCTGCTCTGCCAGAACGACCAGTAGCGGTAGCCGGCCGCCTGTGCGGGCGCAGCGCTCAGCACCGTGAGGACGGCGCCGAGCACGAGCACCAGGAAACGCGTGCGCATCACTGCCGCGGCTTCCTGCGGCCGCTGATCAGGAAGCCGGCGCCGACACTGGCGACGAAGATCGCGCCCACGATCCACCACATGGACAGGGACTCGGACTCCTCACCCTTCTTCTCGTCACGCGAGGAGGGGGCGGGCGACGGCGACGCCTTCTTCGGCGCGGGGCCCGTCGCGTTGAGCGCGGTCACCAGGTTCTGGCCGCCGAAGTCGGCCGGGTCGGCGCCGGCCGCGTGAGCCGCGAAGATCAGCTGGGCATAGGCGGCGGGGCCGCTCTCCTTGGCCCAGGCGGAAGCGTTCTGCTCCAGCCACGTCAGCGGCTTCTTCGCCTGCTCGGTCAGGCCCTGTGCGGTCAGTGCGACGACCGCGTCCGCCGTGTTCCCGAAGTCCGGCTCGGGCGCCGAGTCCTCGGCGCCCGGCATCGGCGGCGTGTTGAAGTACCCGGTCTTGGCAAGCCCGTTCGCGAGGTACGCCGCACCGTTGTGGGCCGCGCCCTCGATCGTCGTCGCCTTCTCGCAGGCCGTGCCCTTGCCGTCCTTCGTGCCCGCCGTCACGACGAGGCCCTTGCCGTGCGCGCCGAGCACCGCGGCAGCGGTGGAGTCGGCGACGATGCCGGGGCTCTTGACCTGGTACACGAACGCCCCGCCGTCCTTGCCGCCGCACGGCTTGGCGAACGTCAGGAGCGCGTCGTACGGAGTCTTGCCGCCCTTCGACGTCACGTCGGCCGGCCCCAGACCGGCCGCGGCGAGCGCGCCGATGACGATGGAGGTGGAGTTCGCGTCGGAGGCCCCGCCCGGGTTGTAGCCCCAGCCGCCGTCCTTGTTCTGTACGGACTTCAGCCAGCCGACCGTCTTGTCCACGGCGGCGTCCTGCCCGCCGAGCGCGGCGAGCGCCTGCACGGCGGCGGCGCTCGCGTTGGTGTCCAGCGGAAGCTTGGCGTCGCACGCCTTCGCCGCGTCGGCACGGTACGAGGGGAAGCCGCCGTCCGCGCACTGCTGCCCGGTCAGCCAGTCCACGGCCGCCTCGGCGGGCACGAAACCGGCCGTGTCCTGGGCGAGCAGCGCCAGCGACTGCCGCCAGACACCGTCGTACGTGGGGTCGCCCGTGCCGTACAGGCCGGACGGCAGCGCGGCGGACGGGGTGGGGCTCGGCGCGGCGAAGGCGGCCGGTACCACCGCCAGTCCGAGCACGGCGGAGACGGCGAGTGCTGCTGCGCAGCGGCGAACGGTGGTCATGGCGGGTGGTGCCTCTCCTGCTTCAGGGCCGGGCGCAGGCACACTGAGGCACCAGGCTCGGCTCCGTATCCCTCGACGGTGCCGGCCACCGGGCGGGTCCCGGTGGGCACGAGCCGGTCATGAACGCGTACGAGGCATTCCGACTCACCGCCGGTGACGGCGGCTCACGGTTGCGGGTCAGTGCCGGATTTGCACCGGCTTCCCCCCGTACGGGCATGATGACGACATGGTTACTGTACCGGCCGGTCACCGGGCGGCGGCGGGGCGCAGGTCACAGGGCAAGGTCACGGTTCGGACGCCACGTACAGGTCGGGTGCGCTGCCCGGCACCGCCTCCGCGCGGCCGAGCTTCACGAGCCTGCGCAGATGGGCCTCCGCCTCCGAGACCGCGATGTTGCGCGAGCCGTAGGGGATCTCGTCCCAAGGCCGGTTCCACTCCATCCGCTCGGCGACCTGCCACGGGGTGAGCGGCCGCGCCAGCAGGGCGAGCAGGCCGGCCAGGCGCTCCTCGTGGTGGACGAGCAGCTCCCTGACCCGGCCGGCCGCATCGGTGAAGGCGTGCTGGTGCGCGGGGAGCACCTCGGCGGGGGCGAGGCGGCCGATGCGCTCGAGCGAGTCGAGGTAGTCGCCGAGGGGGTCGGTGACGGTGGCGTCGTCCGGGTCCTCGTACAGGCCGATGTGCGGGGTGATCTCGGGGAGGAGATGGTCGCCGGAGAAGAGCCGGCCGTTGCCGGCGAGCCGGGCCGGATGGGTCTCCTCGAGGTGCAGGCAGACATGGCCGGGGGTGTGGCCGGGGGTCCATAGGGCGCGCAGCCTGCGGCCGGCGAGGCCGAGCAGCTCGCCAGGGACGATCTCCCGGTCGGGCAGGGCCGCGCGCAGCCCGGGGAGGCTGCCCGTGTGCCCGGCGGCGCGGGCGGCGTGCAGCGGGGCGGTGTGCTCCTCGGGGGCGCCGGCGCGGGTGAGCTTGTCGGCCAGGTAGTCGAGCCACAGCCCCGGCTCGGCCTCCCGGGTGCGGCGCACCACCATGGCGTCGGCGGCGTGCATCGCGATCCAGGCGCCGGACGCCTCCCGGACCCGCCCGGACAGGCCGTGGTGGTCGGGGTGGTGGTGGGTGACGACGACACCGTGGACCTCGGCGACCGAGGTGCCGCACGCGGTCAGGCCGGCGGTGAGGGTGTCCCAGGACGCGGGGTCGTCCCAGCCGGTGTCGATGAGGACGGGTCCGCGGTCGGTGTCGAGCAGATGGACCAGGGTGTGCCCGAGGGGGTTGTCCGGAATGGGCACCCGGAGGGAGCGCACGCCACCGCCGTGGTCGGTCACGTGGGGGTCGGTCGTCCGGGTGGTGGAGGAACGGCCTTCCGGCGCGCTCGTCCGTTCGCCTCTCGGCTCGTGTCCCGCTTCGTCCTTCGTCGACGGCACGCCCGTTGCCCCCCTGTGGTCACGTGGAACTGATGCACCGTCAGGATGGCGTGCGGGGGCGCCGCAGGGAAGCCCTTGCGGAAATGTCCGCAAGGGGTGAACCGGCTCCGGCCGGCCTGCCGCAGTCTCCGTCGAAGTTCCACCATTCGGGTCCTCGGCCGCACCGGCCGGGAACCTGCGCGCAGTTACCGGCCGGTGACGCCCGGCGTCCCGCCGGTGACACCGGCCCACTCACTGTCCACCTCCGCCAGCGAAGCCCGTAACTGCTCCTGCAGCTGCGGGTGTTCTGCCGCTCGCTCCAGGGCCAGTGCCGCACGGAACTCCCGTCGTGCCCGTGCCGCCGCTCCTGCCGCCGCGTACGACTGACCCAGGCGGCGGCGGATCTCCATCTCGAGCCGCGTGCGGTGCGGCTCCGAACGCCGCGAGATGCCCGCGTGCAGCGCCAGCGCCTGGCGATGGCGGCGTTCCGCCTCCGCAAGGTCGTCCGCGACCGATCCCAGCCGTGTCAGCGTCAACGCCAGCAACAGCGGGTCGCCGGCCTCACGCAGCAGTTCCTCACCCCGCAGCAGCACCGCCCGCGCCTCCGCCCGTTCGCCGAGCGCCGCATGCCCGTCCGCAAGGGAGAGCAGGCGCTGACTGATCGGCATCGGGCGGCCGTTGCGCTCCGCCGCGGCGAGCGCCGCCCGCGCGTCGGCAAACGCTGTTTGCACCTCCCCCCGCATGAAGCGGCTCATCGACCGCATCGCCAGCGCCAGCGACACTCCCCACTCGTCGCCGGCCCGTTCCAGGACCGGCAGCACCTCGTCGGTGGTGGCCGCCACCGCGTCGTACCGCCCCGGCAGGAAGTCCTGGATGGCCAGACCGAGCAGAGGCTGGGCCGCCAATGTCTCGTCGCCGCTCTCGCGGGCGCACTCCAGCCCCTGCCGGAACCAGTCCCCACCCTGCGCGGTCCGGCCCTGTTGGTAGTCCAGCAGCCCGAGCGACGCCGTCACCAGGACCCGCAGCGCAGGGTCCCCGGTCCGCTCCGCGGCTTGCAGCGCCGTCGTCAGCGCCGCACGTCCCTCGTCGTAGCGGTCGTGGTGGAGGAAGTAGTCCCGCAGCGCCACCCCCAGCTGTGTCGCCAGAATGTCCTCGCCGTGCGCCACCGCATACCCCGGCACGTCCGCCAGGTCCGGCCCCGCCCCGTCGAGCCATCGCGCCGCGTCCCGCGCGGAGTCGAACCGCTGCGGGGCCCCGTCCGGTGCCCGGCCGTCGTCACCGGTGAGCCGGCCCGCCTGCACATACAGCTCCAGTACCTGCCGGCGGGCCTGCGCCGTCTCCTCGGGCCGGGCGTCGGCCAGCTTCCGGGCGTGGACCCGCACGAGGTCGTGGAGGCGATACCGCCCGGGGCCGGGTTGCAGCACCAGGCTCGCGTCGTACAGCTCCTCCAGCACGAGCTCCGCCTCGTCGACGCCCACACCGAGCATCACCGCCGGCGTCCACGCGTCGAACTCAGGCGTCGGCGCATGCCCGAGCAGCCGGAACGCCCGCTGCCGGGCCTCACTCAACTGCTCGTAGGACATGTGGAAAGCGGCCTCCACGCTGCGGTCCCCGGCGCTCAGCTCGCCCAGCCGCCGCTCCTCCGTTGCCATCCGCGCCGCCAGGTGGGCCGGCGACCACGACGGCCGGTGCTGCAGCCGCGCGCCCGCGATCCGCAGGGCCAGCGGCAGGCCCCCGCACAGCCGCGCCAGGTCGGTGACCGCCTCGGGGTCGGCGTCGGTGCGCGCCTCGCCGATCAGCCGGCGCAGCAGACCGATCGAGTCGGTGGCCGGCAGTGGGTCCAGGGTCACGCACCGGTCCGCGTCCAGTCCGGTCAGCCTGCGCCGTCCCGCCACCAGCACGCGGCTGCCCGGACCGGCAGGCAGCAGTGGCCGCACCTGCGCGGCGCTTCCCACGTCGTCGAGCACGAGCAGCAGCCGCAGCCCGCTGGTGGCGTCGCGCCATGAGGCGATCAGGTCGTCGCGATCCTGGGGCACGTCCGCGTCGGCCATGCCGAGCGTGCGCAGCAGCCGCTGGAGCAGCCGCTTCGTCAAAGGCCGGTCGGCCGCCGGTGAGTGGTGCGTGAGCCGATCGAGGAAGAGGACGCCGTCCGGGTGCTGGGGGCGAAGCGTCCACGCCGCGTGCACCAGCAGCGACGTCTTTCCGACCCCGGCAGGCCCGTCCACCGTCGCGACGGTGACGGCGTCCTGGGGGGCGGGCGCGGTCAGTGCGGCGACCTCCGCGAGACGGCCGACCAACTTACCCGCGTTTCCAGGCAGTTCATTCACCGTGCGATGCGGCCGGACCCGCGCGGACACCGGCGGCGGCGATGTCCGGGGACGCCGCGAGGCAGCTGCCACGGGGGCCATCGAGGCGGGTGCCGCGTCCGGGACGACAGAGCTGTCGGCGGTGGCCGAGCCGCCGACCACGGCCGTGTCGTCGTGACGGAGCACTGCCGCGTGCAGGTCCCGCAGGGCCGCGGACGGTGCCGTCCCCAACTCCTGTCGCAACCGCCGCCGCAGCCCTTCGTACGCGGCGAGCGCCTCGCCCTGCCGGCCCGTGCCGTACAGCGCCCGGATCCTCAGCGCCAGCACCTGCTCGTCCAGCGGATGAGCGGCGTCCGGGGAAGCCAGGTCTGCGAGGACCTCGCTGCCGCGGCCGAGCCGCAGCAGACACTCCAGCCGCTGCTGCTGCAAGGACCGGCGCTCGATCAGCAGCCGCTGCCGTTCCCCGAGCGCAAACGGGCCGGGCAGCCCCGCGAGCGGTTCCCCGCGGAACAGGCGCAGGCCCTGCTCAGCGGAGGCCAGCGCCCCCGATGGGTCACCGGAGTCCAGCAGCCGGCTTGTCCCCGCGGCGAGTTCGGCCAGGCGCGCGGTGTCGAGGCGGACCGGTGCGGCCAAGCGGTAGCCGCCCGACCCGCCGCGGATCACCGATTCGTCCTGCCCCGCACCCGGCACGTCAAGGGCCTGCCGCAGCGCGTACACGTAGCTGGGCAGGACCCGCCGGCCCGTCCGCGGCGGCCGTTCGCCCCACACTCCGTCGATCAACTGCTCGTGGCTGACCAGCCGGCCGCCGCGCAGCGCCAGCGCCGTCAGCACCGCCTGCCGGCGGGCCGGGCCGATGGACGCCTCCCGGCCGCCGCGCCGTGCCTGCACCGGGCCGAGTAACGCGATGTGCAGCTCCTCCGGCAGCGCCCCCATGGCCATCCGACCCCCTGGGTCATCACGGATCATCAGAATTTCATCGCTATTGCAGCGGCGTCCACCACCGTTGGCAAGTCAGCGCAGGAACCGCGGCGTTGCGGTGCCGTACGGGGGGCGGCACCGCACGCCGCGGCCTGCGACCCGGCGCCGCGCGCCCGGCCCACGGAGGTGCCATGACCCCTGAGGTTGCGCTGCTCCTGGGCCGCTGCGGCCTCGTTCTGTACGGCCTGGCCGACGGCAGCTGCCGGATCTGCATTGCCGGCGGTCCGGTCGTCGGCCGGGTCGAAGGCGGCGCGGGTGCCTGGAGCGCCCGGGCGCGGCGGCACGACGGCCGTCACGTCCTGGTCGCCACCGACCTGCCCAGCCGGAACGCGGCGGTGTGCGCGGTCGCCGATCACGCCGTGTGGGAGGACCTGGCAGGGGTCCGTCCCGCCGAGACGACACGGAGGTATCACATGACGAGCATGAAGCGGCGCCACCTGTGGAGCCTGGCCCGAGAGGCCCGCAAGGCGCGGGAAGCGGGGATGACGACGCACACGGTGCAGCTCTTCCTCAATCGGCCGGTGTACGGGAAACGGGCCGTCAAGCGGATGGACCGCGGAGTGGACGAAGTGATCAGGGCCATTGAGGGCACGGGCTGGCAGTGCTGTGGGGTCGAGCCGTGGCTCGGCACCGGTGTCCTGCTCAGCTTCGTGCGGGCCGACTGATGGCGTCGCGCCGGGCCGGATCCCCCGAGGGCCGGCCGCCGTCAGGTGCGGCGTTCGTGCCGCCACCGCCTGCTCACCCCCCGGCTCCCGTGCGTCGTCCGTGGATGCTGAGGCTCCAAGTGCTGACGGGACGTCAGCGCATGCTGCTCCTCGGCGGGGCGGGGGCGCTGGTCCTGGCGCTGGTGGCCGGGCTGCTGGCGTGGGGGAACGACTCCGACTCCGACGCCGGCGAGAGGGTGGCCAAGCGGAACCTGAAGCCGTTCATACGGGCCGTCGACGCGTTGGCCCAGGCTCCCGGGCTGCGTTACCAGGACACGTCGTTCGCCGGTATCACGGAGAACGAGATCACTGTCACCGCGGGCGGAAGCCAGTTCGGCACCACGGGCTCCGGTAACGAAAAGCACGGCCGGGACGTCCTTCACGTCGGTGGCAAGACCTTCATGCGGTGGCAGGAGGATCCCTCCCCAGGCCCGGACGTCGAGCCCGGTACGAAGACTCCCAGCGAGTGGATGCTCGGGATGGACGACGGCTCCCAACTCCTGGGCGACGCGCTGAAGCGCATGCCAACCCCGTCCGGCTTGGCGGAGGTGCTGTCGAAGGCCCTGGGCGAGGTGGACGAGGCACCGTCGGCGGACGACTCACGGCAGCGCCCCCTGACCGTGGAGGGGACGCCCGCGCTCGGGGTCGACACCTCGGCAGGCCGGTTGCTGGTGACCAAGCAGGAGCCGTACCGGGTGCTGCGTCTGGAGCCCTACGACCTGTCCGAGGTGGTCGACAAGGTCCGGAACGGGGAGACGGCGACCGAGATCCCGCGGGTGACCACCGGGCCGCTGGCAGCGGGCGACTCCGAGGGGATGGACCTGACTCCGGTCGTCGGTGCTGCCGTGGACGCGATGTTCAAGACCCTGTTGGCTCACACCGGGCAACTCAAGGACGCGAGCGACCACGGCATCAACTTCAGCCTCGACGGTTCGGGGGACATGAACTGCGGCTCGTCGGGCTGCACCGCCAACCAGAGGTTCACCGGGCAGGTCTCCAGCAGGGCGAAGGGGCGCATCACCAAGGGCGAGGTCACCGCCGTCCTGAGCGCGGACTTCTCCATCGGCGGCCAGTCCGCCGGCCGGTGCACCAGCCGACGCGGCACCTTCCCGGTCACCGGCAACAGCGTCTCCGGCACGCTGACCTGTTCCGACCCGGGCGCCGGAGCGGTCTACACCTCGGTCGCCGCGAAGTACAAGGCCCAGGCCGAGGCCCAGTCCCGGGCCGGCGGCGGGAGGCCGGTCCGCTACAGCATTCCGCTTCGAGCCAACACCCTGATCGACGCCCGCGCCCTGGCGGCCGTGGAGGTGAAGCAACTCGTCGACTGGGTGCGGTGGGAACGGGACGCCGCCAACTGTGCGAAGCCCCACAGCTTCCCGTCCGGCACACAGGTCCTCCTCGCCGACGGAACCCACCGGGCCATCGAAGACATCCGCGTCGGGGACCGAGTGGTCGCCACCGAACCGGACCGCCGGCTCACATCGGCACGGCCGGTGACCAACGTGATCACCACCGAGGACGACAAGGACTTCACGCGGCTCACCGTCACCACCGACCGAGGTCCCGCCACCATCACAGCTACCGACAACCATCCGTTCTGGCTGGCGGACGCCAACCGGTGGACGGACGCCGAGGATGTCCGGGTCGGCGACGAACTGCGCAGCTCGACGGGCTCGCCCCTCCCGGTGACCGCAGTCCTCGACCAGCGGGGCCGGCAGCGCACGCACGACCTCACGGTCAGCGATGTCCACTCGTACTATGTACTGGCGGGCCAGACGCCGGTCCTGGTTCACAACAGCAACTGTTATGTTCCATCTGGCTCTCTCCAAGGGGAGAAGCTCGCGCAGAAGCTGCGATTGGAGTCAGCGAACTCGCCGTTCACTCGGAGTGGAGAGTTGACGCCGGATGCGATTGCGGGTTCCAGGTTGGTGATGCCTGGAACGAAAATGGGGAACAAGGGTCTTCAGGCGCGATTCGCAGAACGCGGAGGGGCTTCGCAGTGGGGCAAGTACAGCACCGAGACTCACCAAGGGCCCTACGGCGACTTTCAGGTGCACTACTACAGGAATCGAGTGTCGGGCGAGGTCATGTACGACTTTGACTACAAGGTCGTCATGAACCGCAGAGGGAGCGCCTCGTGAAAGTGAGATTCACCGGCACCCAAGGCCATGAGCAGAGCGTTCGCCAGGGGGCGGATGCCTTGCGTCAAGGGCAGGTGTATGTGGTCCTTGAGGTGTACTGCCAGACGGAGGGTCCGAACTACTTCAGGATCGAGTTTCGCAGGGGTGAGCTTCCACCCCTCTTCGACTCACGGCTCTTTGAAGTAGTCGATCGCACCATGCATCCGTCGTGGACGACGTCGGTCGAGTGGGACGGATCGCTCACGATTGCTCCTGCTGCCTGGCAATCGCCCGGATTCTGGGAGGAGTTCACGGAGCATTCTCCTGGTGCGATCGAGATCTACGAGATGGGCAGAGATGCTCTGATGTTCGGGGTCTGAACAGCCGAGGGTGCAATTCGCAAATGCACCCGAAGCCCCGTCAGGTGTCTCCTGGCGGGGCTTCGGCATGGTGTGACGGCACTGGTCGACGGCAACGTCAACGGAGAGGCGCTGCGCAATGCGGTGGGCCGCTGCCGTCGGCAGGAAGGTCTGGGCATGCTCCCAACTCGGTCCAGGCGGCGCCGTCTGCGTGCCTGAGGAAGGATGCGCCGAGCCGGTCGACCAGCGGGAAACCACTGGTCGGGGGCTATTTCGTTCTTGCCGTGGACCTAGAAGTGACGCGCCAGGTTCCTGACCAGGGCCTGAGTTGTCGATCGATCGCCTGAGCCGTGGATGCGCTGTCGACGGTTGTCGTCGTTGGTCATCGCTGAGCACCCCCGCAGAGACGGCCCGACCGGGGGTGCTGCGCCGTGTGCGTCTCGATGCGAACTACCGGCGTGACGGCGGCTGACGTTCGGGTGCGCTCGCTGGTTTGCTGCGCTTGGCTGCCGTAAGGCACGGGCTGCGCCTCTCGTCCCGAACCACCGGCGGGGAGGTCGCTGAGGTCTCCCGGGCTGGTCAGCCGTGGGCTTGTGGCCGTTGTCGGTCGCCGTCGGTTGCTGTAGATGCTGCATTCGCTGCTGTACGTTGCCTCGCGCCACGGCGCCTCCGTACGCCGGCTGGCTCAGCCAAATGGGCGCAGAGCTGCCTCGGAGGACAGAGTGGAGCACATGAGCCAAGCACTTGTAACAGCCCTGATGGCCGATGGCCGACACCTCGAGGTAACCCGCATCACCGCATTCAAGGAGCCATGGCTCTCCTTGGAACCGGACCAGAACCTGACGGGTGACGGCCTCCGCATGGACCTGGGAGAAAAGCTGAGGCAATACCTGATGGAGAACGGCGGCCGGGCACTCGTGCTGCACGGCCCCGATGAAGTGATGGTCTGCCCGGCTGGGAGCATCCCTCAGTTCCGAGTGGTGTAGCGCAGACACCGAGGTCGGTGGAGTCTGATCCGAAAATCCCCCGACACCGCAGTTCAGGCCGGTTCCGCGGATTGGAGGGGCACTTGATGGCCGAGCATGTCGAGTTGGCTGACCAGGCGCCGTGTCTGTCGCGTCCGGCGTGACGCCTGGCTGACCGCCAACCCGCCCTGCTGTGCAGCGTGCAACTGACCGCTGCTTTGTAAGCCTGGCACTGACCGCGAGCCGGTTCCTGCTGGTCAACAGATGTACAACGACGCCGGGCCTGCTGACGGGTGTTTGCGCTCCCAGATGCTCCGATTGACCGTGGCTGACCGCTCGATCTGGCACGGATCTGGCACGCGGGCCGCCGCCGACATCTGCTTTGTAAGTTCGATCAGACGGGCGTCACGACACTGGAAGACGCAGGACGCGTGGTCGTCGCGGGCTACTTGCGGCTGCTGCTGTCCGGCGTCGTTGATGAAGCTCCTATAGACCGTCAAGTGGTCTGAAGGAGCTTCTTGGGCATGGGACTTGGGCGGGCGAGGTGTTGGTGGACCTCGCGGGCGATGAAGCGTTCGAGGCAGCGCAGGATGTCTCTTTTCGACATCCCTTCGGCGGTGCGGCGGTCGACGTATTCCTTGGTGCGGTTGTCGTAGCGCATGCGGACCAGGGCGATCATGTGGAGGGCGTGGTTGGCCCGTCGGTCGCCGTCGCGGTTGAGGCGGTGTCGGTGGGTGCGGCCCGAGCCGGCGGGGACGGGTGCGGCCGCGCACAGGTGCGCGAAGGACGCTTCCGATTTCAGCCGGTCGGGGTTGTCGCCCGCGATGATCAGGAGATGGGCGGCGGTCTCGGTGCCCACTCCGGGTAGGGCGACCAGGGGGCGGCCTGGGCAACCAGGGGCTCCAGTTCGGCGTCGGCGTCTCCTCGCTGAGGTGCTGGTAACGGCGGGCCAGGCGTCGCAGGGCGGTGCGGACCGCGCAGGCCGGGTCGCTGGGGTCCGCGCCGGGGCGGGAACGGGCCAGGTGCCTGATCAGCTCGGCGGTGTGCAGGGTGCGCAGTCGTTCGCGGACGGGGCCGGGTGCGGTGACGATGAGGGTGCGGATCTGGTTGAGGGTCTGGGTGCGGGCCTTGACCGCGGAGCGGCGGACCACTCGCAGGGCTCGGATGGCCATGGTGCAGCCGTCTGCAACCGGACACCCCGGACAGCCCCTGTTCCGAGTGTCCGGGTGGTTCTCGCGGGTCGGAGCTCTGTCCGGACAGTCCGGACACCTCTGGTGCCCTGGCGTCCGCGGCCTCTACGGCAAGCGGCGGATCCGAGCGGGGTAGATCCTGCCCTACTTCATCAAGCCCCGGCTCCGCTCCGCCGGGCGCGGCTCCGGCGTCGGCCTCGACGTTCCTGTTTCCGCGCCGCTTCGGATGTCTGCGTCACCTGGCGGGGCACCATCCGGCGGAATGCGGGGGGTGTCGCACGGTTGAGCGTGGCTGCTGCCGTTCGCCGGGGTTAGCGTCGGCACGGTTCGCCGATGCCTGGTGTGGGTGAGCTGTGTCGTTCGGTTGCGGATTGTCGTGTCGTTTTCCTGTCAGGGATTCCGGTCGGGGTCGGGTCGAGTAGTGCGGTGCGGTGTGCTGAGGAGGTCTTGATGTCGGGTGTTGCCGTCGCTGAGGTGCCGCGGGAGTCGGCTGCGGTGCCGCGCCGCAGGCGTGAGGGTTTGTGGTGGGTGCGGGTACGGGCCCGCGTTGCCGCGGTGGCTGTGGTGCTGGCCGGCCTGGCCCTCCCGGTCGCGGCGGCCACGCCCGCAGCTGCCGATCCCGGCACCTTCGCCTACGTCGCCAACCTCAATTCGAACAGTGTGTCGGTGATCGACACGGGCACGAACACGGTCACCGCCACGGTCCCCGTCGGGACCGGCCCCAATGGGGTGGCGGTGAATCCGGCCGGCACGTTCGCCTACGTCGCCAACGGCGGTTCGGGCAATGTGTCGGTGATCGACACGGGCACGAACACGGTCACCGCCACCGTCCCCGTCGGCACCGCCCCCTTCGGGGTGGCGGTGAATCCGGCCGGCACCTTTGCCTACGTCACCAACTTCGGTTCGAACAGTGTGTCGGTGATCGACACGGGCACGAACACGGTCACCGCCACCGTCCCCGTCGGCAGCCTCCCCACCGGGGTGGCGGTGAACCCGGCCGGCACCTTTGCCTACGTCACCAACCTCGGTTCGAACAGTGTGTCGGTGATCGACACGGGCACGAACACGGTCACCGCCACGGTCCCCGTCGGCGCCAACCCCAGTGGGGTGGCGGTGAACCCGGCCGGCACCTTCGCCTACGTCACCAACCAAAGCACGAACGATGTGTCGGTGATCGACACGGGCACGAACACGGTCACCGCCACCGTTCCCGTCGGCACCAGCCCCTTCGGGGTGGCGGTGAACCCGGCCGGCACCTTCGCCTACGTCACCAACCTCAATTCGAACGATGTGTCGGTGATCGACACGGGCACGAACACGGTCACCGCCACGGTCCCCGTCGGCACCTTCCCCAGTGGGGTGGCGGTGAACCCGGCCGGCACCTTCGCCTACGTCACCAACGGCAGTTCGAGCAATGTGTCGGTGATCGACACGGGCACGAACACGGTCACCGCCACGGTCCCCGTCGGCACCGACCCCGCCGGGGTGGCGGTGGCACTAGTCCCCGCTTCGACAGCTGCCTGCCCCGTCGGCAGCGTCATCACCGGCGGCGGATTCGAACTCACCGGCCCCGCACCCAGCAACCTCACCAGCAAACCGGTCAACGACACCTGGCTGGTCTCCTTCACCAACCCCACCACACAGGACATCACCGTCACCCCCTACGCCGTCTGCGCCGACAACACCCCATAACAACACCGGCACCAGAGCGTGTCCGCAGAATCGTGCAGTCCGTGAACTCATGACGCCGGCGGGGTCGAGTGTCCCCGCCGGCCGGAGAGTCGAGATCGCGTGACGGACACTCAGATGCCCCAGGCTTCTGAGGCCGGGACGGGTCACTGCAGGGCAGGTGAACACTCCGCCCGAACCCAGCCGATCGACTCCGTGGACGCCACAGGTGCCCCGCCGGCCCGGAGGGCAGACTGCTGCAGCAGCTGGGGCGGCTGCAGATGCGCGCGCTGCCAGACTGGTGCACAGACCCTGGACGGGTCTGGACAACACAAAAGCCCGGGTCGGGGATCATGCCCCTGGCCTGGGCCTTCATCGTTGGAGCGGGTGACGGGTCGAACCCGCGCTGTGAGCTTGGGAAGCACCGGCCTGATCACAACTGCCCGCCCGTTCTGGCACGCATCTGGCACGTCTGCTCTTCGTCCCGAACTACCGGCGGGGCGGTCGCTGAGGTCTTCTCGGTTGGTTACTCGGCCGCTTGGAGCTGCTGATGGTCGGCTGCCGTCATGCTGGTTGCTGTACTCCGCTGCTGTACGGCTGGCTCACTGCTCAACGGCGTGGAGACGGCCATGGCATGGACCCCGAGCACCACGGCGACGACCAGGCAGGCAACAGCGAGGCCGGCGGCCGTGCGCCGCCCGGGAGGAAACCGACGCGGCAGGAAGAGGCTCAGAACCGCACTGGTCCACGCGACGGACACCAGCCAGGGGAGCCATGCCTCCGCCCGGTCGTTCACTCGGTGACAGTGCTCGGCTTGCGGTCCGGTTTCGCCAAAGTAGAAGTGGCAGTTGCTCCCGAAGTCCTCGGTACCCAACCCTGCGAATCCCCACCACACGGTGACGAGGACGGCGGCGGCCAACGCGACACCGAAGACCAGGAAGCCTCCAGCGCCATGCGGCGTGGGCGTGTTCATACCCCGGTCCCCCCGACGAGATGCTGTCCCGCCGAGAATATCCCTGGCGGGATGTGAATCTGTGACACTCGCTTTGGGAGCGATGTGGGGCGAGTTGATGCCCGACCTGCGGCATGTCGACTTCGACGGAGGCGGGTTGCGCGCACTGTCGGCGACCGCGGTTCCCCCGTGGCTCCCCGCCCGATCTGGCGCGGTTGTGGCACGGTCATGACGGCCCCGTGCTGCTCGCGTAGCCCTGCCCGGCGGGAAACCACTGGTCGGGGGCCATTTCGTTCTTGCCGTGGACTCCTTCAACTAGAACTGGTATCAGTTCTTCAGTTCTGAAACAGTGTCAGATAGTGCGGCCCAGCGGGAGGCAGCAGTCATGACCGAGCTCATCGACCACGGAAAACTGTTCATCGGCGGAGAGTTGACCGACCCCCTCGGCGGCGACGCCATCGAGGTGGTCTCCCCCCACACCGAGCAGGTCATCGGCCGCGTCCCGCACGCCTCGCGCGCGGATGTCGACCGGGCGGTGGCCGTCGCGCGCAAGGCCTTCGACGAGGGGCCCTGGCCGCGCGCGACGCTCGACGAGCGGATCGCCGTCGTCAGCCGGATCAAGGACGCGATCGCCGTACGCCATGAGGAGATCGCCAGGTCCATCAGCTCGCAGAACGGCTCCCCCTACTCCTGGAGCGTTCTCGCCCAGGCGCTCGGCGCCATGATGGTGTGGGACTCGGCGATCACCGTCGCACGCGGCTTCGCGCACGAGGAGCGCCGTGACGGCGTGCTCGGCCCGATCCTGGTGCGCCGCGAGCCCGTCGGGGTCGTCGCCGCCGTCGTGCCGTGGAACGTCCCGCAGTTCACCGCCGCCGCCAAGCTCGGTCCGGCGCTGCTCGCGGGCTGCACCGTGGTCCTCAAACCGTCGCCCGAATCGCCCCTGGACGCGTACATCCTCGGCGAGATCGCCCAGGAGGCCGGGCTGCCCGAGGGGGTGCTGTCCATCCTCCCGGCGGACCGCGAGGTCAGCGAGTACCTGGTCGGGCACCCCGGCGTCGACAAGGTCTCCTTCACCGGCTCGGTCGCGGCCGGCAAGCGCGTCATGGAGGTCGCCTCCCGCAACCTCACCCGCGTCACCCTCGAGCTCGGCGGCAAGTCGGCCGCCGTGATCCTTCCCGACGCGGATCTGCGGACGGCCGTGGACGGCATCGTCCCGGCGGCGTGGATGAACAACGGGCAGGCGTGCGTGGCCCAGACCCGTATCCTCGCGCCGCGCAGCCGGTACGACGAGATCGCCGAGGCCTTCGCCGCCGCCGCCTCGGCGCTGGTCGTCGGCGACCCGCTGGATCCGGCGACCCAGGTCGGCCCGCTCGTCGCCGCCCGTCAGCAGCAGCGCTCGCTGGACTACATCGGGATCGGCCAGGAGGAGGGCGCCAAGGTACTCGCCGGCGGCGGCCGCCCCGCAGGTCTGGAACGCGGCTGGTACGTCGAGCCGACGCTCTTCGGCGGCGTGGACAACACGATGCGCATCGCCCGCGAGGAGATCTTCGGGCCGGTGATCTGTCTGCTGCCGTACGGGGACGAGAGCGAGGCGGCCGCGATCGCGAACGACTCCGAGTACGGGCTCAGCGGCAGCGTGTGGACCTCCGACGTGGAGCACGGCATCGACTTCGCGCGCCGGGTGCGGACGGGGACGTACAACGTCAACACGTTCAGCCTCGACATGCTCGGGCCGTTCGGCGGGTACAAGAACTCCGGTCTGGGGCGGGAGTTCGGGCCCGAGGGGTACGGCTCGTACCTGGAGCACAAGATGATCCATCTGCCCGCCGGCTACGGGGCGCAGTGATGGGGGACCGCTGGCACGTCGAGGTGGACCGGGGTGTCTGTATCGGCTCGGGCATGTGCGTGGGCCATGCGCCGGACGGGTTCCGGCTGGACACCGCCCGGCAGTCGCGCCCGCAGGCCGACGTCGCGGACGCCAACGAGAAGATCCTCGCCGCGGCGGAGAACTGCCCCGTCGAGGCGATCATGATCACCCTGCTGGCGAGCGGGGAGCCGGTCTTCCCGCCCGAGGACTAGGCCTTGTCCGGGCGATCTTCGAGGATCAGCCTGTGGCGTCAGATGCGGTGCATCGCAAGGCGGAGGATCGCCCTCGTACTGGACGTACTTGGGCGACTCCGACAACACAGCGAGGTGCCGTAGCTGTCGCCGCGGGCCCGACAAGATCGCCCGGACAGGGCCTAGCCCCGCGGTCGGCCGCGCGGTCCGGTCCGGTTCACCGTCCGCTCCACCGTCGCTCCATCGTCCCCCACCGCCCGGAGTCGGCCTGTGCGAATGCCCGCGCGATCATCCGTGACAGACTGCTCCCTCGGCCGCGCGGGCAGGGGGCCCGTGCGCGATGTGAATCGGGAGATCTGTGCGCAAGGCGAGGTGGGCGGCCGCGGCCGCCGGTGTGGTGCTTCTGCTGGCGGGATGCAGCGGTGCGAAGGACGACAAGCCCGGGACGTCGCGCTCCGGTTCGTCCGCCGCTCCGGCGGAAGCGGGCGGGAGCCTGGACGCCGCCGCGGCCGCCAAGGAGATCGAGGACGCGGCCACGGCGGCAGGCTTCACCGAGGAGCCGTCGGAGGGTGTCCCGGCTTCCCTCAAGAAGTGCGCGGTCTCCTGGCTCCCGGATGTCAAGAAGGCCGCCGACCCGCAGAAGTCCTACGACGCGACGCTGGCGGCCCTGGAGAAGGGCGGCTGGAAGCAGACCCGGGAACACAAGGAGAAGACGTCGGTCATCACGTCCATGCGCAAGAGCGGCTGGACTTTGACGGCGAGCTCCCACGGCCGGGCCGACACGTTCCTGGTGATCATGTTCAACGCCTCGGACAACAGCGCCGAGTGCGAGAAGGCGATCAACGAGGAACTGGCGAAGAAGCAGAAGTCGTAGGGCGCCGGCTACGCGCGGCTGCGTCCCCTCGCGGTCGCGCCCGGCGCGGCCGGCGGCGGAGCCGTCAGGTCGATCAGGCGGCACACCGTCTCGATGTCGATCTTCACCTGGGCGATCGACGCCCGCCCCGACAGCCAGGTGATCAGCGCCGAGTGCCAGGTGTGCTCGATCACCCGCACCGCCGAGAGCTGCTCGGGCGTGGGGTTCTCCAGGCCCATGGCGTCCAGGATGATCGCCGTGGTCTGCCGCGAGACCGTGTCCACCTCGGGGCTCACGCTGCGGTCCGCGAAGGTCAGCGCCCGCACCATCGCGTCCGCGAGATGCGGCTCGCGCTGCAGTGCCCTGAAGGCCCGCATCAGCGTCTCGGCGACCCGCTCCGCCGCGCTTTCCCCGGCCGGCGGGCGCTTGCGCAGCGTGGTGTGCATGTGCTGGAGCTGGTCCTGCATGGTGGCGACCAGCAGATGGATCTTGGACGGGAAGTAGCGGTAGAGCGTGCCGAGGGCGACGCTCGACGACTCGGCGACCTCGCGCATCTGCACCGCGTCGAAGCCGCCCCGGCTCGCCAGCTGGGCACTGGCGTGCAGGATGCGACGGCGGCGCGCCTCTTGCCGTTCTGTCAGGGGCGCTGATGTGGGCCCTGCCGACCTGGCTTCCGCAGTCATGTGTCCTGTTCCCTGGACGATTCCGGATCGCACAGCATGGCAGGGGCTCCCGCCGTGGCGCGAATCACCTGATCCGCCGGTCACAGTCGCGCTACCTGCCGGTAGATTCAAAGCCTCCGGCCGATCAAGTCTGAAACTTGTTCTAGATTACCGTGAGCTATTACGCTCCGGCGAAAACGCAGTGAGAAGGGGGCCGTGGGTGACCGCAGAGGCCATAGAGGTCGGCCCCCGTGCGGGCACGTCCGGCGGCGATGACGCACCGCTGCGCATCGCTCTGCTGACCTACAAGGGGAACCCGTTCTGCGGCGGCCAGGGCGTCTACGTCCGTCATCTGTCGCGCGAGCTCGCGCGCCTCGGCCACCACGTCGAGGTGATCGGCGCGCAGCCCTACCCCGTGCTCGACGAGGGCGTTCCGCTTACCGAGTTGCCGAGCCTCGACCTGTACCGCAGTCCGGACCCCTTCCGCACCCCCGGGCGCGACGAGTACCGCGACTGGATCGACGCGCTCGAGGTCGCCACCATGTGGACCGCCGGCTTCCCCGAGCCGCTGACCTTCTCGCTGCGGGCGCGCCGGCATCTGCGGGCCCGCCGCGGCGCGTTCGACGTCATCCACGACAACCAGACCCTCGGCTACGGACTGCTCGGCGACCTCGGCGCACCGCTGGTCACCACCATCCACCACCCGATCACCGTCGACCGGCAGCTGGACCTGGACGCGGCGGCCGACTGGAAGCGCCGCGCCTCCGTGCGCCGCTGGTACGGCTTCACCCGGATGCAGAAGCGGGTCGCCCGCCGCCTGCCGTCCGTCGTGACCGTCTCCGGCTCCTCGCAGCAGGAGATCGTCGACCACCTCGGCGTCCGGAACGAACGGATCCACGTCGTCCATATCGGCGCCGACACCGACCTCTTTTCGCCGAATCCGGCGGTCGCCGAGGTCCCCGGCCGGATCGTCACCACCTCCAGCGCGGACGTCCCGCTCAAGGGGCTGGTGTTCCTGGTCGAGGCGCTCGCCAAACTGCGCACCGAGAACCCCGACGCCCATCTCGTCGTCGTCGGCAAGCGCGCCGAGGACGGCCCGGTGGCCCAGCTGATCGAGCGGTACGGCCTTGCCGACGCCGTCCGGTTCGTCAAGGGCATCTCGGACGCCGAACTGGTCGACCTGGTGCGCAGCGCCCAGATCGCCTGCGTGCCCTCGCTGTACGAGGGCTTCTCGCTGCCTGCCGCCGAAGCCATGGCGACCGGCACCCCGCTGGTCGCCACCACCGGTGGCGCGATCCCCGAGGTCGCGGGAGCGGACGGCGAGACCTGCCTCGCGGTGCCGCCCGGCGACGCCGAAGCGCTGGCCGCCGCACTGCGCCGGCTGCTGGCCGACCCGGACCTGCGGGCGAGGCTCGGCGCCGCGGGCCGCGCCCGGGCGCTGTCACGGTTCACCTGGAAGCAGGCCGCGATCGGCACCGCGGAACGCTATCGGGAGGCCATCGCCACCTCCCGGCGCGTCACTCTCGCCCGTACCCGCTGAACCGCCCGCACCCCCCAGCTCCGCCCCTCAGGAAGGCAGACCCCCGTGCTGACCGTCGACTTCTCCCGCTTCCCGCTCGCCCCGGGCGACCGCGTGCTCGACCTGGGCTGTGGCGCAGGCCGGCACGCCTTCGAGTGCTACCGGCGCGGTGCGCAGGTCGTGGCCCTGGATCAGAACGGCGAGGAGATCCGCGAGGTCGCCAAGTGGTTCGCCGCGATGAAGGAGGCCGGTGAGGCCCCCGAGGGCGCGACGGCGACGGCGATGGAGGGCGACGCGCTCAACCTGCCGTTCCCGGACGAGTCCTTCGACGTCGTCATCATCTCCGAGGTGATGGAGCACATCCCCGACGACAAGGGCGTGCTCGCGGAGATGGTCCGGGTCCTGCGGCCCGGCGGCCGGATCGCCGTGACCGTGCCGCGCTACGGCCCCGAGAAGATCTGCTGGGCGCTCAGCGACGCGTACCACGAGGTCGAGGGCGGCCACATCCGTATCTACAGGGCCGACGAACTGCTCGGCAAGATGAAGCAGGCGGGCCTGAAGCCCTACGGCACCCACCACGCGCATGCGCTGCACTCGCCGTACTGGTGGCTCAAGTGCGCCTTCGGCGTGGACAACGACAAGGCGCTGCCGGTGCGGGCGTACCACAAGCTGCTGGTCTGGGACATCATGAAGAAGCCGCTGGCGACGCGCGTGGCCGAGCAGGCGCTGAACCCCCTGATCGGCAAGAGTTTCGTGGCGTACGCGACCAAGCCGCACCTGCCGAAGGTCGGCGCGTGACGACCTCGCGCCGCCCCGGCAGCACCCCGGGGAATCCGTCCACCGGACAGCAGCCGGCCGTGCCCCCGGCCCGGTCGGCCACGGACCTGGCCAAGACGGAACACCTCGTGCTGGACGGCGTCCTGACCGCCGAGCAGGCCGCCGAGACCGTCGCCGGCATCCTCGCCGGGCAGCGCACCGACGGTGCGATCCCGTGGTTCCGTGGGCACCACCTCGACCCGTGGGACCACACCGAGGCCGCCATGGCCCTGGACGTGGCCGGCGAGCACGAGGCGGCGGCCCGCGCGTACGAGTGGCTGGCCCGGCACCAGAACGAGGACGGCTCCTGGTACGCCGCCTACCACGACGGCAACGCCGACGAGCCCACCGACCTCGGTCGCGAGTCCAACTTCGTCGCCTACATCGCTGTTGGCGTCTGGCACCACTATCTGTCCACCGGCGACGATGCCTTCCTCGACCGCATGTGGCCCGTCGTGTACGCCGCCGTCGAGTTCGTGCTGGAGCTGCAGCAGAGCGGCGGCCAGATCGGCTGGAAGCGCGAGCCGGACGGCACGGCCGTCAACGACGCGCTGCTGACCGGCAGTTCCTCGATCCACCAGGCGCTGCGCTGTGCACTGGCGATCGCGGAGGAACGCGAGGAGCCGCAGCCCGACTGGGAGCTCGCCGCGGGCGCGCTCGCCCACGCGATCTGCCACCACCCCGAGCGCTTCCTCGACAAGGACCGCTACTCCATGGACTGGTACTACCCGGTCCTGGGCGGCGCGGTCACGGGAGCCGCGGCCACGACCCGTATCGAGGAGCGCTGGAACGACTTCGTCGTACCCGGCCTCGGCGTGCGGTGCGTCCTGCCCAACCCGTGGGTGACCGGCGGCGAGAGCTGTGAACTGGCACTGGCGCTGTGGGCGATGGGCGAGTCCGACCGGGCGCTGGAGATCCTCCAGTCCATCCAGCACCTGCGCGCCGAGGGCGGCATGTACTGGACGGGGTACGTCTTCGAGGGCAACCAGGCGATGTGGCCGGAGGAACTGACCACCTGGACGGCAGGTTCGCTGCTGCTCGCGGTCGCGGTACTGGGCGGCGACGAGGCCACGACGGCGGTCTTCGGCGGCGAGCGCCTGCCGCGGGGGCTGGCGCCGGACTGCTGCGGAGTGGGCTGAGCCGGGGCGGTGCGGTAGGGCGGGGCCGCTGCGCGGGGCTTGTTCCCCACCCCGCCCTCCCCGAACTGGGGGCGAGCCCCCAGACCCCCGTACGGCCTGAGGTGGGGGTACCTCCCACGCCCGCAGGGCGTAGGGGGAGTGTCCTCAATCGCCGGACGGGCTGCTTTTGCCGGATGCGCCGACAAAATGCAGCCCCGCCGGCGTTTGAGGCGCGGGGTCTGGGTCGGAGCCCCAGTTCGGGGTGGGGGCACCTCCCACGGCCGCCAGGCCGTAGGGGGAGGGCGGGGTGGGGGAAGGCACCCCCTACCGCTACCGCCTCCGCAGCTGCCCCGCCACCGCGTGCCCCGCGAACAGGTACACGACCGCCGCGAGACCGTAGCCGGACACCACCCGCGCCCATGCCTCGTCGAAGGTGAACAGGTCGTACGACCAACCGGCCAGCCAGCGGGCCGAGTCCTGCACGAAGCCCACCAGCGCATTGGCGCGGTTGGCGTCCAGCAGGTACATGAGAATCCACAGGCCGATGATGACGGCCATGACGTCCGCGACGACCACGATGATTCTGGCCGCGAGCAATCCGTTGCTTTGACGTGTACTCATGGCCCTCGTCTTGCCGCTTGTGCGCGTGTGAAACCCGTACGGGTGAACCCAGGTGGCACTCCGGCGGCCCCGGGGAGAGCCTCGAAGGCAGTCTGCCCCGGAGGTCGGCCGTGCCCGTGCCCAGTACACCGAACGCACCGATACGCCGCGCCCTCGTGGCGCTGATGTTGTGCTGCGCCCTGTTCGGCGGGGCAACAGCGTGCGGCGGCGACGGATCCGACGCGGGCGCGTCCGCGAGCCCCACCGC
This sequence comes from Streptomyces sp. NBC_00390, assembly GCF_036057275.1. NCBI lineage: Bacteria > Bacillati > Actinomycetota > Actinomycetes > Kitasatosporales > Streptomycetaceae > Streptomyces > Streptomyces sp. NBC_00390. Next base: position 5,996,668 of record NZ_CP107945.1, read on the forward strand.
GTCGGCGGAGGCGCAGAAGTTCGCGAAGACCCGGTTCGTCGCCAACGCGGGCCTCGCGGCCGGGGCGACGTACCAGTGGATCGTGAAGCCCTACCGCGAGGGCAAGTTCAAGAAGGGCGCCGAGGGCCGCACCTTCGCCCTGGTCAAGGCCGGTCTCGCGGGCACGTTCGCGTACAACCGGCTCAAGGCCGCCACCGCGAACGCCAAGGCCGACCCCCTCCTCTCCAAGGCCGTCGCCCCGCTGACCGCCGGCATCGAGTCGCTGAAGGAGCTCGGCACCAAGCTGCGCAGCGGCCAGGCGAGCGCGGCCGACGTCGGTGCCTTCGAGTCCGTCATCAACGGTGTGAAGGAAGCGGGCAGGAGCGCCGGCGCCACGGTCACCGACCGGATCCCGACCACGTCCCAACTCGGCGGATGACGCGTTCGTTTCAGCTGTTGAGCTCGGCGAGGACCCGCAGCGTGTCCGGGTCGGGGGCGGTGACCAGCAGATCCGTGACCGGTCCCTTGCGCCACAACTCCAGCCGCTCCGCGATGCGTTCACGCGGTCCGACCAGCGAGATCTCGTCCGCGAAGGCGTCCGGCACCGCCAGTACCGCCTCCTGCTTCCGGCCCGCCAGGAACAGCTCCTGAATCCGGCGGGCCTCGGCCTCGTACCCCATGCGCGCCATCAGATCGGCGTGGAAGTTACGGCTCGCATGCCCCATGCCCCCGATGTAGAAGCCGAGCATCGCCTTCACCGGCAGAAGGCCCTCGGCGATGTCGTCGCAGACCCTGGCCCGGGCCATCGGCGCGATCATGAAACCGTCCCGTACGTCGGCGAGCGAGGCCGTGTACACATCCGTCCGCAACGGAGACCAGTACAACGGCAGCCAGCCGTCGGCGATCCGTGTCGTCTGCGCGATGTTCTTCGGGCCCTCCGCGCCCAGCAGCAGCGGCAGATCGGCGCGCAGCGGATGGGTGATCGCCTTGAGCGGCTTTCCGGTGCCGGTGCCGTCATCCCCCGCGTACGGATGCGTGTGGAAGCGTCCCGACAGCTCCACCGGCCGCTCGCGGGCGAGGACTTGGCGGATGACGTCGACGTACTCACGGGTCGCGGTCAGCGGACTGCCCGGGAACGGGCGGCCGTACCAGCCCTCCACCACCTGCGGCCCGGACAGGCCGAGCCCCAGCATCATCCTGCCGTCGGACAGATGGTCCAGCGTCAGCGCGTGCATCGCGGTCGCGGTCGGGGTACGGGCGGCCATCTGCGCCACCGCCGTGCCCAGCCGGATACGCGAGGTGTGCGCGGCGATCCAGGTGAGCGGGGTGAAGGCGTCGGAGCCCCAGGCCTCGGCCGTCCACACCGAGTGGTAGCCGAGCCGTTCGGCCTCGCGGGCCAGGGCGAGGTGGGAGGGGTCGGGGCCGCGGCCCCAGTAGCCGAGCGCGAGTCCGAGTCGCATGGCCGGTCCTTCCCGCTTGCCACCTTTGACGGTGCGTCAGGGTACGCCAACGGCCCCCCGCCCGGAAGGGCGAGGGGCCGTGAGGTGTCGCTGCGGGATCAGCCGCGCTGGATGCCCGTGGTGTCCTGCAGGACGCCACGACGGCCGTCCTGCGTCTGGGCCACCAGGCCGGGGCCGCGCTGCTCCACCGCGAGGTACCAGGTACCCGGGGCGAGTTCGGCGATCGGGCTCGGCGAACCGTCCTCGCCGTACAGCGGACGGGCCACCGGCACCGCGAACCAGAACGGCGTGAAGTCCGAGGGCGCACCGCCCTGCTGCGGCTCGGGAGCGGCCGGAGCCGGCTGACCGCCCATGGGCTGGCCGCCGTACGGCTGGGCCCCACCAGGCTGGGCGCCGTAGGGCTGCTGCTGGGCACCCGGGTAGCCGTAGCCGCCGGCCTGCGGCTGCGCGCCGTAGGGCTGCGGGGCGGCGGGGCGGGGGGCGCCGACGAGGGGGGCCTTGAGAGCGGCCACGAGCGGGGAGGCGACGGCGCCGCCAGCGAGGGCGATGGTGGAGAGCAGGCCGAGGATCATGCCTGCACCCGCGTCGCCGGGCATGTCGATGATGGTCCAGAACGCCGTCCAGACCGCGAACACGGTGAAGGCCACACCGAACTGGCCGAGGTCAAGGCCGGCAACCTTGCGACCCGGCATGCCGCGGCCCACGAGGATCAGAGCTGCGCCGATGACTCCCGAGAGGAACATGCTCATCAGGAGGCTGAGGGAGTCCCAGGCGTTGGCACTGTCGAAGTCCGAGCAGTCGACACCCGAGGGGCAGTCCACGCTGTTGAGGGCAAGGAACGAGGCGATGAACAGCACCACCGCTGCTCCGATCACCACGCCATCGCCTCGAGTGAGGGAGCGGATGTTCACGTGTAATTCCTTCGTCGTCGTCTCATCGGGGCGGTCGTCGCTGCCGCCTGTGCGGCGGTGTGCACGGACGTGGAGCTCGGGGGTGACTCCCCATCGTAGAGGTGAATCTATCGCCTGCCGGTTCCGGCCGTCTGCCGGGTATCGCAGTTACCGCGTCACTGGCCGAGGTAGCTGCTGATACCGTCCGCCATTCCCTGCGCCGCCTTCTGCCGCCAGCCCGGGTCGGTCAGCAGGGCAACGTCCTTGGGGTCACGCATGTTGCCGCATTCGATGAACACCTTGGGCACGTCGGACAGGTTGAGACCGCCGAGATCCTTGCGCACGTCCAACCCAGTGTTGCCGCCCACGTAGTTGGAGACCTGGCTGCCCGTCGCCCGTACGAACTTTCCGACGATCCGCTCGCCCAGATCGCGCGAGGGGCCCACGATCTTCGAGGTGTCCGCGGTGCCGGACGTGACCAGGGCGGGGAGGATCACATGGAAGCCGCGGTTGCCGACCGCCGAGCCGTCGGCGTGAATGGAGATCACCGCGTCGGCCTCGGCCTTGTTGCCGAATCGTGCTCGTTCGTCGACGCACGGGCCGAAGGGGCGGTCGTTGTCGTGGGTGAATTCGACCCGTGCGCCCTGCTTTTCCAGGAGCTTGCGAAGGCGGTGTGAAACATCGAGGGTGAATTCGGCCTCGGTGTACCCGGCATTCGTGGCCGTGCCGGTTGTGTCGCATTCCTTGCTGTTCGTGCCGATGTCCACGAGACGGTTGATTTCCTGGGAATGGCGAAAATTGCCGGGGTTGTGTCCGGGGTCGATGACGACCACCTTGCCGGCCAGTGGCCCCGACGTGACCTTCGAGGGCGCCGGGGTGGAGGTGGGGGCGACGAGGGTGGGGGACGGGGACGCCGGGGGCGTGGTGTCACCGGGCTTGCCCGCAGTGGTCGGGATCGTCGTCCCCTTGGGGGACTCGCTTCCCCCGGGGCCGCTCACCGCCTGCCACGCCAGCCAGCCCACCAAGGCCGTGGGCACCAGTGCGGCGGCCATGAGGAGACCGCGCCGGGAGCGGCGCGGTCCGGTGGCAGAGCTGTGGTTCTCGTCGTACGACACGCTCGCGATGCTAGCCGGGCGCTGACCCGGTGGCTCAGATTCCCTGGCCCGTGCGGCGCAGGACGCGCAGGGAGTCGGTCGCCGAGACCTCGGTGAACGCTCCGGACTCCAGCGCCCGCAGGTAGATGCGGTACGGGGCCTGGCCGGTCCATTCGTCGACCGGGTCGGGGAAGACGTCGTGGATGACCAGCAGCCCGCCCTCGGCGACGTGCGGGGCCCAGCCCTCGTAGTCGTTCGTGGCGTGCTCGTCGGTGTGGCCGCCGTCGATGAACACCAGCCCGACCTTGCCGCCCCATGCCTTCGCGACCTGCGGGGAGCGCCCCACGACGGCGATCACGTGATCCTCCAGGCCCGCCTTGTGCAGCGTGCGGCGGAACGTGGGCAGCGTGTCCATGCGGCCGACCTCCGGGTCCACGACCGTCGGGTCGTGGTACTCCCAGCCCGGCTGCTGCTCCTCGCTGCCCCGGTGGTGGTCGACCGTGATCGCGGTGGTCCCGGCCTCGCGGGCCGCGTCGGCGAGCAGGATCGTGGACCGCCCGCAGTACGTCCCGACCTCCAGCAGCGGCAGCCCGAGCGTGCCCGCGTCGGCTGCGGCGGCGTACAGGGCGAGCCCTTCGCCGACGGGCATGAACCCCTTGGCGGCCTCGAAGGCGGCGAGGATCTCGGGCTTCGGGGTGGCGGCGGCCATGCGTGGGTCCTCCTGAGCGGGTGGTGCGGGTTGGGCCATGGTGCCCTACGGGCGGGTGGCTTCCGGGGTCGAGGTCGGTTGCGTGATTCACATCACCTGCGCGCAGCGCTTTGGTTACGCTCGGCGACGAGTCAGAAGCACAACGGGGGTGACCGTCGCCATGGTCCACATTCGCGACCTCGATCCCAGCGCCTCGCCGCTGGACTACTACGGCTTCGAGCTGCGCCGCCGGCGGGAAGAGGCGGGCCTCAGACAAGGGCAGCTGGGTTCGATCATCTTCTGTACAGGCTCGCTGGTCGGCCAGATCGAGACGGCGAGGAAGGTTCCGACGCGGGACTTCAGCGAGCGGGTGGACGCGGCGCTGGGGACGGACGGGCTGTTCTCGCGGCTGGTGGGGCTGGTGCTGCGGAGCCAGTTACCGAACTGGTTCCAGCCCTATGCGGAGATGGAGTCGAAGGCGGCGTACATCTCCACGTATCAGGCGCAGTTGGTCTACGGGTTGTTGCAGACGGAGCAGTACGCGCGCGCCGTGCTCGGGGTGCGGTCGGTGGACGGCCTCGACGCCAAGGTGGCGGCGCGCATGGAGCGGCAGCGCATCCTGGACCGTGAGACGCCGCCGTTGATGTGGGTGGTGCTCAGCGAGGCCGTGCTGCACCAGGGGATCGGCGGCCGCGAGGTCATGCGGAACCAGCTCGCCCACCTGCTGGGGCTGCGCGGGCGGGAATGGGTGAAGGTGCAGATCCTTCCCTTCGAGACCGGGGCGCATGCCGGACTGCCGGGCACGTTCAACCTGCTGCGCTTCGAGGACGACCCCGACCTCGTCTACACCGAGGACTTCGTCCAGGGTCATATGACGGCCAATCCGGCGGCTCTCAGGGAGGGTTCACTCCGTTACGATCACTTGCAGGCCGCCGCGCTCTCCGTGGAGGATTCCGCGGCACTGATCGCCCGCGTACTGGAGGAACGGTATGGACACCAACCTGGGCCTGACGGGCGCATGCTGGCGTAAGTCGACCTACAGCGGCGACACGGGTGGCGACTGCATCGAGTGCGCCCCCCTCGGCACCGCCGCCTGGCGCAAGTCCTCGTACAGCTCCGACACGGGCGGCGACTGCATCGAGTGCGCCCCCCTCGGCGCCGCCGCCTGGCGCAAGTCCTCCTACAGCGGCGACACCGGAGGCGACTGCATCGAAGTCGCCCCCCTCACCCCCCACATCGCCGTCCGCGACTCCAAGAACCCCGACGGCCCCGCCTTCCTCGCCACCCCCGCCGCCTTCGCGGCCTTCGTCGCAGCCGCGGCCGAGGGCGTCGTCTGACGCGATGCCGGGGCGGCGTGGGCCGCCATACGGGGGACCCTCGTGTCAGCGGGCGGAGCTGCCACCCCGTAACGGGAAGCTCGGCGGCATGGATGCCGCACTCGACGCCGTACGGCACGCCCTGTCCCTCACCGGGTCCATGGCGTGGGAGATCACCTGGGCCCTGATCCTGGGCTTCACACTGTCCGCCGTCGTGCAGGCGGTGGTCCGCAAGTCCACCGTCGTGTCCCTCCTCGGCGTACCGGCGGCGTGGGCATGCTCCGCGCCATGGGCGGCGCCCCCGGCGCCTGAATGTCCTGTCCTGCTGAACCTTTGCGAGAGGTGACGCTGCTCAGGCGGGACGCGGCGCCGGCCGCCGGCGGACGCAGATGCCCGATATCTGGTGGTGGACAGTGTCGAGGCCCGTGATGATGCCCGCATGGACTTGGATGAGCACGCGGGCGACGAAGCGGTGACCCGGTGGACGCGGTCGACCATCTATCCCGACATGTGGGTCGACCCGGACGACGACCCGCGCGAGACGGATGTCAGAGCTGTCGATGAACGCAGCATCCTGCTCGACCACCTGCGCAGCTACCGCCTCACCCTGGAAATGAAGTGCGCGGGCCTGGACGCCGAACAGATGGCCCGGCGCTCCGTACCGCCGTCCACGATGTCCCTGCTCGGGCTGGTACGGCACCTGACCGAGGAGGAACGGCGCTTTCGCCGGGTGATGGCCGGTGAGGACGCGCCGAAGCTGTACCGCACCGACGAAGACCGCGACGGCGACTTCAACGGCGCGATCGCCGACCCGGCGGTCGTGGAGGACGCCTGGCGGCAGTGGCGGGCAGAGGTGGAACTCGCCGACCGGTTCCTGGCCGGCGTCACCGACCTCGGCACCCGGAACGCCGGCTCCTCCGACCTCGGCCCCGAACCCGGTGGGGACGAGCAGCTCCGCGACGTCCTGGTGGCGCAGATCGCGGAGTACGCGCGGCACTGCGGCCACGCCGACTTCCTGCGCGAGCGGATCGACGGCCGAGTAGGCCAATGATCACTGCTCCCCGGTACACCGGGTGGCCTGACGCCAGGTTCGTCCGCAAGGTGACGCGGGACCTCGCGGGATCCCTCGCAACCCGTGCCCGGACTTCGCGGGGCTCACTGGGACCGGACACCCCCGGCGCCTGAACGCATCCGCAGATCCGCAGTATTTCTGACCTTCCATCAGATTGAAACGTGTTCTACTCTGCCCGCGTCCCGATCCGTCGCGATCGACCTGGGGATGCGCATGGGCATCGGAATCACGCAGGAACAAAGGGAGTTGGCCGAAGCGGTACGGGGCGGGCTGGAGCGGGCCGCGCCGCCGGAGTATGTGCGCAAGTGTCTGGACGTGCCCGCCTCGGCCACAGGACGGCCCGCCTACTGGGACGGGATCGCGGCGCAGGGGCTGCTCGGGGTGCATCTGCCCGAGGAGCACGGCGGCGGAGGCGGCACCCTGCTCGACCTGGCCGTCGTGGTCGAGGAGACCGGGCGGAGTCTCCTGCCGGGGCCGTATCTCCCGAGCGTCCTCGCCGCCGAAGTGCTGCGGCGCACCGGGCGCGGTGAGCTCGCCGCGACGCTCGCCGACGGGACCCGGACCGGGGCCGTCGCCCTCACGGCCGGCAGCCTCACCGCCGTACCGGCCGAAGACGGCTACGTGCTGGACGGGACCGCGCCGCCCGTCCTCGCGGGGGCGCAGGCCGATCTGCTGCTGCTTCCCGCGATGTCCGGGCAGGGCACGGTCTGGGCCGTGGCCGACGCCGTCGCGCTGACCGTGCGCGCCCACGACAGCGCCGATCCGGTCCGGCCCACCGCCGAGGTGAGTGCCGCCGGGGTGCTCGTACGGGACACGCTCGACATCGAGCCGGACCTCGTGCACGACCTGGCGTCCGTGCTGCTCGCGGCGGAGGCGTGCGGCGTCGCGGCGCGCGCACTGGAGACCGCCGCCCAATACGCCGCGGTGCGCGAGCAGTTCGGGCGGCCCATCGGGCGGTTCCAGGCGATCAAACACCTGTGCGCCGACATGCTCGTACGGCTGGAGCAGGCCCGCGCGCTGACCTGGGACGCGGCGCGGGCCGCCGGCACCGCCCCGCCGCAGGTCCGGTCTCTCACCGCCGCCCTCGCCGCGTCGGCCGCGCTGGATGCCGCGTACAGCTGTGCCAAGGACTGCATCCAGGTGCTCGGCGGGATCGGGTTCACCTGGGAACACGACGCGCACCTGTACCTGCGGCGGGCCCTGGTGGCACGGCAGCTGCTGGGACCGGGCGACACCCACCGGCTCCGGGCCGTCGCCCTCGCCGCCTCCGGGGCGCGCCGCGAGCTGACCCTGGAGCTGCCACAGGAGGCGGACGCCCACCGGGCGGCCGCACGCGACGTCATCGGTGCCGTACGCGGGCTGGACCCGTCTGCCGCACGCCGTGCCCTCGCGCCCACCGGCTACGCGGCCCCGCACCTGCCCGCGCCCTACGGCCTGGGCGCGGGCCCGCTCCAGCAGCTCGCCGTCCAGCAGGAGCTGGCCGCTGCCGGGGTGCGGCTGAGCGACCTCGGCATCGCCGCCTGGGTGGTGCCCTCGCTCCTCGCCCACGGCACGAAGGAGCAGCAGGAGCGCTATCTGCTGCCCACGCTCCGCGGCGACCTGCGCTGGTGCCAGCTGTTCTCCGAGCCGGGCGCCGGATCGGACCTGGCGAGCCTGCGGACCCGGGCCGAACTGACCGAGGACGGCTGGCGGGTCAACGGGCAGAAGGTGTGGACGAGTTCGGCGCGTACGGCCGACTTCGGCATCCTGCTCGCCCGCACCGACCCCGACGCCCCCAAACACCGGGGGCTCGGCTACTTCGTCGTCGACATGACGGGCACCCGGGGGATCGACATCAGACCGCTGAAGGAGATCACCGGGGAGTCGCTGTTCAACGAGGTGTTCTTCGACGACGCGCTGCTGCCGCCGGACTCCCTGGTCGGGCAGGCGGGGGACGGCTGGCGCGTCGCCCGCAACACGCTCGGCAACGAACGCGTGCACATGGCCGACCAGATGTCCTTCACCACCGGCATCGAGGCCCTGCTCGCCCGGGCCGGCGACCTGGACCACGCACAACGCGCCCGTATCGGCGCCCTTGTTGCCGAATCACATGCCCTCGCCTGCATCGGCCTGCGCACCACGCTGCAGCAGGTGTCCGGACTCGAACCGGGCGCCGGGGCCTCCGTACGCAAGCTGATCCAGACCACGCACCAGCAGAAGACCGCCGGACTCGCCCTCGAACTGCTCGGCCCGGCGGGTGCGGTGCGCGAGGGCGCGGGCGCACGGGCCGTGCACGAGCTGCTGATGTCGCGCTGCCTGACCATCGCGGGCGGCACCACGCAGGTCCAGCTCAATGTCGTCGCCGAGCGCATCCTCGGCCTGCCGCGAGACTGAAGGAGCACGGAGATGAAGGCGTACATCGTCGGCGTGGGGATGACGAAGTTCGAGAAGCCCGAGACGCGGGACTGGCAGTACTGGGACATGGCGCGGGAGGCCGGCACCCGGGCGCTCGCCGACGCGGGAGTCCCGTACGAGCAGGTGCAGCAGGTCCCCGTCGGCTACTGCTTCCAGGCCTCGACCGCCGGGCAGCGTGCCGTCTACGAACTGGGCCTGACCGGCGTACCCGTCTTCAACGTCAACAACAACTGCGCGACCGGGGCCACCGCGCTGATGCTGGCGCGGCAGTTCGTCGAGGGAGGCGCCTGCGACTGCGTACTCGCGCTGGGCTTCGAGAAGATGTCCCGCGGCTCCCTGGGGTCCGGCGCGGACGGGGGAGACTTCAAGGCGTCACCCGTCGCCCGCCACTACGCCGTCATGGCGGCCCGCCACGGCTTCGAGACGACCCCGCCCACCGCCCAGATCTTCGGCAACGCGGCGCGCGAGCACATCGAGCGCTACGGCACGACCGAGGCACAGCTCGCCGCCGTCGGAGCCAAGAACCACCGGCACTCGGCGAACAACCCGGACGCCCAGTTCCAGGACGTGTACGAGGTCGACGAGATCCTGGCCGCGAAGAGCGTCCACCGGCCGCTGACCAGGCTCCAGTGCTCGCCCACCTCCGACGGGGCCGCGGCGGCCGTCGTCGTCTCCGAGCGTTTCGTCGTCCGGCACGGTCTGCACGACAAGGCCGTGGAGATCGCGGCCCAGGCGATGACCACCGACACGGAGGAGTCCTTCGCGTCCGGCTCCTGCATCGATGCCGTGGGCAAGCCCATGTCACGGGCGGCGGCCCGCGCCGTGTACGAGAGCTCAGGGCTCGGCATCGAGGACGTGGACGTCGTCGAACTGCACGACTGCTTCTCCATCAACGAGCTCCTGACCTACGAGGCGCTCGGCATGTGCGCGGACGGCGAGTCCGGCAAGCTCGTGGAGAGCGGGGCGACGACCTACGGCGGCCGGTGGGTGGTCAACCCGTCCGGCGGCCTGATCTCCAAGGGGCATCCGCTCGGTGCGACGGGTCTTGCCCAGGCGGCCGAGCTGGTGCGGCAGCTGCGGGGCGAGGCGGGGCCCCGGCAGGTGGCCGGCGCCCGGGTGGGGCTCGCGCACAACATCGGGCTCGGCGGGGCGGCCGTGGTGACGCTGCTGCGGAGGTTCTAGGACCACTGGGCCCGGTGGTCCTAGGACCGCCGGGCCCCGTCCGTACATCGGAATCCGGATGTCAGGACCGTGCGACGGCTGCGACCATGACACCCATGGCCCAAGCCCGCCCGCACACCGAGATGCCCGCACCGTCGCCCGGCACCGCGCGGTCCCCGCGCACCTGGGCGGCGATCCTTGCCGCGTGCGCGGGGCAGTTCCTCGTCGTGCTCGACGTCTCCGTCGTCAATGTGGCGCTGCCGTCCATGCGCGCCGACCTGCGGCTGTCCGCCACCGGGCTGCAGTGGGTGCTGAACGCCTACTCGATCGCCTTCGCCGGCTTCATGCTGCTGGGCGGGCGGGCGGCCGACATCTTCGGGCGCAAGCGGATGTTCCTCGTGGGGCTCGGTCTGTTCACCGCCGCGTCCGTGGCCGGGGGACTCGCGGTGGAGGGCTGGCAGCTGCTGGCCGCCCGCGCCGTACAGGGTCTCGGGGCGGCCGTGCTCGCCCCGGCGACGCTCACCATCATCACCGCCGCGGTGCCGCAGGGGCCCGCGCGGACCAGAGCGATCGGCACCTGGGCGGCGGTCGGCGCGGCGGGCGGCGCGGCCGGGGGACTGGTCGGTGGAGTGCTGACCGATCTGCTGTCCTGGCGCTGGGTGCTGCTGATCAACGTGCCGGTGGGCGCGGCGGTGCTGGTCGCCGCGGCGGCCTGGCTGACCGAGGGCCGGGCGAGCGGGAGCCGCCGCCTCGACCTGCCGGGCGCTGTCCTGGTCACCGGCGGACTGGCCGCCGTCGCGTACGGCATCGTGCAGACCGAGGAGTCGGGGTGGACGGCGGGCGCGACGGTGCTGCCGCTGCTCGGCGGACTCACGCTGCTGGGGCTGTTCGTCGCGGTGGAGGCGAGGACGGCGGCGCCGCTGATGCCGCTGAAGGTGTTCCGCTCCCGGGCGGTCACGGCTGCCAACGTGACGATGACGGTGTGCGGTTCGGCGTCCTTCGCCATGTGGTTCTTCATGACGGTCTACGCCCAGAACGTGCTGGACTACACGCCGTTGGAGGCCGGACTCGCCCTGATCCCCAGCTCGCTCAGCGTCGTCCTCGGCTCGAAGATCGCGCCGAGGCTGATGGCGAAGGGAGGCGCGCGCAATGTCGCGGTCCTCGGTGCGCTGATCGCGGCGGTGGGCTTCGGCTGGCAGTCCACGATGACCGCCGACGGCGGCTTCCTCACGGCGATCGCAGGCCCCGGCATCCTGATGATGACAGGCGTCGGGCTGGCGATGACTCCCCTCGCGACGCTGGCCACATCGAGCGCCGGCCCCGGCGACGCGGGACTGGTCTCCGGTCTGATCAACACCTCCCGCACGATGGGCGGCGCGCTGGGCCTGGCGATCCTCACCACCGTCGCCGCCTCGCGCACCGCGGGCCGCACCGGACCCGAGGCGCTGGCGGAGGGCTATGCGCTGGCCTTCCGTACGGGTACGGGCGTACTGCTCGCCGCCGCGGTGCTGATGCTGCTGTGGCTGCCGCGAACCGGCGCCGGCGGGGGCCGGGCACTGTCATAGGCCGCCGATAGCCTGGCCGGGACCTGAGCAGAACCGGGCCGGCGCCACGTCCGGCCGAGGGGGACACCATGAAGTGGTCGGAGCTGACACCGGGCGGGCTGTACATCGTGCGCGTGCGTGACAAGCGCGATCGGGAGCCGCAGTTGACGATCATGCGGATCAGTGAGTCCAGGCGCCTGTGGCGGTGGGACGGGGACCGGTCCTACGTGGTCGCCAAGGACGCCAGGCGCCCCGCTCGGACCAAGGGCATCGGCTATCTCGCCGTCCGGCCGCCGATGTCGTTCGACGCGTCCAGAGCGGGCGGGGTGCTGTCGCGCAGTGTCGTGCGCTGGGCCCGGTCGCTCGTCGTGATGCGCTCCCCGCTGCCCGACCCCGCGAAGGAGAGCAAGGTCTGGTTCGACGTGCCGACCGACGAGGACGAGCTCCAGTGGTGTGTGTACGACCCGAAGGACGTCGTCTGCCCGTTCATATGGCCCACGGAATTCCAGGATCGCATTCTTGGGCGACTGGCGGCGCTCGGCGTGGAACGGCACGGGGCGGAGTTCCCGCCGCTGCCCGAGGGCACTTTCGGGCGCATCGACGTCCACCGCGGCTCGCTGCCGCTGGACGTCCTCGCCGATCTCCTCGACCGCATACCCGAGAAGCCCCGGGAGTCGGCTCCCTGACGCCGGTCAGAGCCACCCCTGCTGACGGGCCGCCCGTACCGCCTCCATGCGGTTGCGGCTGCCCGTCTTGCCGATCGCTGACGAGAGGTAGTTCCGTACGGTCGACTCCGACAGATGCAGCGCGGCCGCGATGTCGGCGACCGTCGCCCCGTCCACCGACGCGTTGAGCGCATCGCGCTCCCGCGCGGTCAACGGGCTCGGCCCCGCGCCGAGTGCGGCCGCGGCCAGTGCCGGATCGATGACGGTCTCGCCCGTCAGCACCTTCCGGATCGCCGCGGCCAGCTCCTCCACGGGCCCGTCCTTGACGAGGAACCCGGCGGCCCCGGCCTCCATCGCGCGCCGCAGATAACCGGGCCGCCCGAAGGTGGTGAGGATCAACACCCGGCAGTCGGGCGCCTCGTCGCGCAGATCGGCAGCGGCGTCGAGCCCGCTGCGCCCCGGCAGTTCGATGTCGAGCAGCGCCACATCGGGGCGCGCCACGAGCGCGGCATCCACGATCTCGTCACCACGCCCCACCTGCGCAACCACCTCCATGTCCGCCTCCAGCCCGAGCAGCAGCGCGAGTGCGCCGCGCATCATGCCCTGGTCCTCGGCGAGGAGTACGCGGATGCTTGTGGTGGGGCGCTGGTCCTGCGGCATTTCTTCCACGCGTCAAGGCTACGGCCAACGCCCAGGTCGGACAGTGCAGAAGAGCGGCGGACCAGGCACTACTCCTTGTCACGGTTACGGGCGTACCAGACCAGCCCGGCGACGAGCACGGTGAGGAAGACGAGGGGTACGAGGGCGCCCAGGGCGCGGCCGGCGGACATCAGACCTGCTCGGGCTGGTGGGACACGTGCTGGTGGGACTCCGGGCACACGGAGCCGGCGGGCTCGGTGGTGCGCGGGCCAGGGGCTGGGGTGTTCATGGCTCAGGTCCTTGCTGGGGGTCGGCGCGGGGGCGTGGCGGGGGAGGGGGGACGTCGAGACGTAGGGGTGCCGCAGTCCCGGCTGCCGGAGAAGCCGACGTGCAGATGCCCCGATATCCGCGGTGCAGGCCACCTCGGAGGGTGGGCGGAATATCTGACATGCGTGGAGCCCGAATGGTTACGCGGTTCCTCCGCTTTCACCGGACCGGGTGACCTCTCCCAGCCGCCCGCCCGCGCCGGTCAGCCCGCCGCCGCCTGCTCCGTCCCGTGCTCCGCCTGCGGTGATGCCACCGGAAGCCGTGCCACCACGCGGAACCCTCCCGCCGGGCCGGGGCCCGTTCCCAGCGTGCCGCCCGCCGCGACGAGCCGTTCCGAAAGGCCCCGCAGACCGCTGCCCGAAGGGCCGGGGCCCGGGCCGCGGCCGTCGTCCGTGATCTCCAGGTGGACATGGTCCGCCGCGGAGGTCAATGAGATGTCGCAGTGCGATGCCCCGGAGTGCCGTACGGCGTTGATGACCGATTCGCGGACCACCCAGCTCAGCAGAGTCTCCGTCTGCGGCTCCAGAAGGGGGCCTGCCAGGCGGATCGACGGTGTGATGCCCGCCGTGGTCAAGATGTCTCGGGCGCGGTCCAGTTCGGCGGTCAGGCTGCCCTCTCGGTAGCCCGTGACCGCCTCGCGTATCTCCGTCAGTGCCTGCCGGCCGACGGACTCGATGTCGGAGATCTGGGCCAGCGCCGCGTCGACGTCGTGCGATGCCATACGGCGGGCGGCCTCCGATTTGACCACGATCACCGAGAGCGTGTGGCCCAGCAGATCGTGCAGGTCCCGGGAGAAACGCAGCCGCTCCCTGTCCACTGCGATGCGCGCCAGCTCCTGCCGGGTGAGGTGCAGTTCCCGCACGGTCTCGGACAGGGCGAGCAGCGCGGCGGTCACCATCGAGGAGACGAACGTGCCGTACGCGACGTCGACCGCGCCCCAGCCGTCCCGCACGCCCGCGACCGTGCCCACGGCCACGCAGAGCGGAAGGACCACCTGGACCAGTCGGCGGCCGCGCAGCACGGATCCGACGGCCAGGCCGAGCAGGGGGAAGAAGAGGAGCCATGCGCCGCCGTAGCCGATGGCGAGGGCGAAGGTGACGGAGGCGAGCGCGGTCAGCAGCCACCAGGTGGCGGGCGCCTCGCGGCGCCGTCCGTCGAAGGCCCGGAACACGATGGCGACGTACAGGGAGTTGAAGGCCAGCACTCCGACAGCGCCGATCCACGGGTTGGGGGTCTCGCCCTGGAGGAGGTTGGAGACCGCGCCCATGCCCATCAGAAGCCATGGCAGCAGTGCGAACCCGTTGGGCGGCCCGGAGCGGCCCGTGCCCTCGCAGTTCTTTTCCGTCTTCGTCATGGTGATGACGCTACGGAGCCGGAGGGCGGCCCGGCAGATCCGCTTGTACGGAGCTGGCGGTGACAAATGTCCCGGGTGCCGCGCGACGCGTATCTGACGTAGTGTCAGCCTTCTTCACAAGTCATGAGGGCTGCGTTATACATAGGGGCCATCGGCCTAGAACGCGTTCTAGAACGGGCTCGCGCGCCCGTCCCGTACGACCTCGGTGCGGCCGACGGTGCGGACGGCCGCGCCGAGGTCTTCCACTCATCGAGGAGCAGCAGCCCCATGCCCATTGATCCCGCAAGGGCCCTCGCCGCCGAACCCCGCAGGACAGAGATCGCCTGGGACCACAAGGACATCCAGCTCTACCACCTCGGCCTCGGCGCCGGTACGCCCGCCACCGACCCCGACGAGCTGCGCTACACCCTCGAGTCCGCGCTGCACGTCCTGCCGAGCTTCGCCACCGTCGCCGGAGCGGGCATGGCCGTCGCGAGTGGACTTGCCGCGCCCGGGCTGGACATCAACTTCGCCGCCGTCCTCCACGGCGGCCAGCGCATCGAGCTGCACCGCCCCCTCCCCGTCAAGGCCACGGCCGTCTCCACCTCCCGCGTCGCCGCCGTGTACGACAAGGGCAAGGCCGCGGTCGTCGTCGTGCGTACCGAGGCCGTCGACGACGGCGGCCCGCTGTGGACGAGCGACACCGAGATCTTCGCCCGCGGCGAAGGCGGCTTCGGCGGCGAACGCGGGCCCTCCGTACGGCTCGAGCCGCCGGACCGCGCCCCGGACAAGATCGTCGAGCGCACCGTGCGCGAGGACCAGGCACTGCTCTACCGCCTGTCCGGCGACTGGAACCCGCTGCACGCCGACCCCGAGTTCGCCAAGATGGCGGGCTTCGAACGCCCCATCCTGCACGGCCTGTGCACCTATGGGATGACGCTCAAGGCGGTCGTCGACACCCTGCTCGGCGGTGACGTCACCCGCGTCCGCGCCTACAGCACACGCTTCGCCGGAATCGTGTTCCCGGGCGAGACCCTGCGCATCCGGATGTGGCAGCAGGACGGCACGGTCCACACGTCGGTCACCGCCGTCGAGCGGGACGACGCGCCGGTGCTCACGGACACCATCGTCGACCATTCGTGACCATGTGAGGAGAGCCGCACCATGCGCGCAGCCGTAGTGCACGAGATCGGCCAGGACAAACTCGAAGTCCTCGACGACGTCGAGGCGGTGGGCTTCGGACCGGGCAAGGTGAAGATACGCATCCGCGCCACCGGGCTGTGCCACTCGGACGTGTCCGCGATGAACGGCGTGCTGCCGCAGCCCGCGCCCTTCATCCCCGGGCACGAGGGCGCCGGCGAGGTCATCGATGTCGGCGACGGGGTGACGAGCGTCCAGCAGGGCGATCGCGTGCTGCTGTGCTGGCTGCCCGCCTGCGGCACCTGTCCGGCCTGCAAGCGCGGCCAGACGCAGCTGTGCCTGGCCGGGTTCATGAACGCGGGCACGCCCAACTTCAAGCGCCCCGGCGGCGATGTGTTCGGCTTCGCCGGCACCGGCACCTTCACCGAGGAGGTCGTCGTCGACGCCGGCTGCGCCGTGCCCATCCCTCAGGACGTGCCCTTCGACATCGCCGCCCTCATCGGCTGCGGCGTCACCACCGGCCTGGGCGCGGCGATCAACACCGCGCAGGTCGCCGCCGGTTCGTCGGTCGCCGTCATCGGCTGCGGCGGGGTCGGCATCTCCGCCGTCCAGGGCGCCCGTCTCCAGGGTGCGGCGCAGATCGTGGCGGTGGACCCGGTGGCCTCGCGTCGCGAGGCGGCGCTGCGGTTCGGCGCCACCGAGGCGGTCGCCCCGGACGAACTCGCCGACGCCAAGCAGCGGATCACCGCCGGCGAGGGCTTCGACTACGTCTTCGAGGTCGTCGGCAGGTCCGCGACCGCGAGGACCGCGTACGACACGACCCGGCGCGGCGGCACCCTGTGCATCGTCGGCGCGGGGGCGATGGACGACTTCCTTCAGCTCAACATGTTCGAGCTGTTCTTCGACGAGAAGCGGATCCTGCCCTCGATGTACGGCGGCGGGGACGTGCTGCGCTCCTACGAGCGGGCCATCGCGCTGTGGCGCGCCGGGCGCATCGACCTGGAGAGCCTGATCACTCACCGCGTACCGCTCGCCGGGATCAACGACGCCCTGGCCCAGATGCGCACGGGCGAGGCGCTGCGCACCTGCATCGAGCTCTGAGCCGGCCCATCGTGATCTGAGAGGACTTGTATGTCTCTGCCACTGGAGGGCCTGTCGGCGATCGTCACGGGCGCCGGCCGTGGCCTCGGCCGGGCCGAGGCCCTGGAACTGTCCCGGCTGGGCGCCGCGGTCGTCGTCAACGACTACGGCCGGCCGGGTCGCGACGGCTCCGGCGAGACCTCGGCCGCCCCGGCCGAGGAGGTCGCCGCCGAGATCCGCGCGGAGGGGGGACGCGCCGTTTCCCACGTCGGCGACATCGCCGACTTCGACACGGCCCGCCGCCTGGTCGAACTGGCGGTCAGCACCTTCGGGAAGCTGGACATCCTGGTCAACAACGCGGGCATCCTGCGCGACCGGATGGTCTTCTCGATGAGCGAGGCCGAGTGGGACTCGGTGGTCCGGGTCCACCTCAAGGGCCACTTCAACACGACGCACTTCGCTTCGGTGCACTGGCGTGAGCGTTCCAAGGCGGCGGGCGGGCCGGTCTACGGCCGGATCGTCAACACCTCCTCGGAGGCGTTCCTCGCGGGCTCGGCCGGCCAGCCGAACTATGCGGCGGCCAAGGGCGGGATCGTCGGTCTGACCACGTCCACCGCGCTGGCGCTGGCCAAGTACGGGGTCACGGCCAATGTGATCTGCCCGCGGGCCAGGACCCGGATGACCGCAGACGTCTTCGCTGCCGTTCCGGAGTTCAGGAGCGGCACCGAGCCGGGCGACGGACAACTCGACCCGCTTGCGCCGGAACATGTCTCCCCACTGGTCGGCTACCTCGCCTCACCGGCCGCGGCCCGCGTCAACGGCCAGTTGCTGGTGGTCCACGGGGGCATGGTCGCGGTCGTCGAACGCCCCAGGGTGGCGGCCAAGTTCGACTCCGCGAAGGAGACGTTCTCCTACAACGAACTCGACGCGCTGCTCTCCCCGTTCTACGAGGACCGGCCGGCGAACGAGACCTTCGCGGCGGCCGAAGTCCTGGCGCTCAGGCGCGGCTAGGCCCGGTCCGGGCGATCTTGTCGGGCCTGCGACGCTCCCCCAGAGCTTCTCCCCCAGGACTCCGTCCGGGGGGACCTCCAGGAGGTACCCCCGGCTACGGCACCTCGCTGTGTTGTCGGAGTCGCCCAGGTGCGTCCGGTACGAGGGCGATCTCCTCCGGCCTCCGGCCGGGCGGGTACCCCTACCGGCTTGCGATACGTCCCCTCGGCCCTGGTGGGCCTGGGGAGGCCTCATGTCTCGGCCCTGGTGGGCCTGGGGAGACCGCATGCCTCGGCCTGGCGGGCCTGGGGAGGCCCCATGCATCCGACGCCGCAGGCTGATCCTCGAACACGCCCGGACAGGGCACCTAGGCCCGGACAGGCACTGGAGGGCACATCCAGTGGGCCCGGCCGGAGGCCGTTGCCGCGGCGCGGCGAAGGGGCCGTACCCGGGTGTCCACCGGGTGCGGCCCCTTCGCTCATCTCCGCGTACCGACGCCTCAGGCGGCGTCGCCCGCCTGAACCGGGCGGCGGTGGCGGCCGTGCGCCTCGGTCGTCAGGTCCTCCACCGCGGCCGCCCCGCCCCGGTGCTTTCCTGCGTGGCCGGCGTCGACCCTTGCGCCGGCCACGGCAGCGGCTGCCTGCGGACGCGTCTGGGTCGTGTCGGTTCGGGCTTCAGACATGTGGGAAGTCACCCCGTCGTGATCGCTGCTGACATGTCGCGGGGCCGGCAAACAAGACGCACCCCGTCACTGTCGGCACACGGCCGGTGCGGTTGCGTAGCCCCCGCGGAGAGTCTATCCACCGGCCGAGTGGTCGGTGAGAGGGGCCTGCTGCAAGGGGACCGGCCTGCACACAACAGGACTGCCGACACCGTCGCACGGTTCCCCACCTGCGCGTTCCATCTGTGCCGGTGCTGCGGCCGCCGCGGGAAGGGGCACGTCCGACGCGTCCATCCGCGCCACTCCGCAGGGCACCGCCCCGGTGGTGTACGGCAGTTGCAGTACGCCCTCGCGGCTGACCACCCCGCCACCCGCCAACCAGCCCTCCGGTGGGGCCAGTTGGTGCAGGCGCCGGGCCGAGGGCCGCCATACGCCGAGCCAGCTGCCAGCAGCCCCGTCGATCCTCAGGGCCACCGCGCAGCTCTCCGGGGTGAGCACCTGTCCCGGCTGCACGGCGAACGGCGTCAGCACGGCGTCCGGCAGCCACAGGCAGGGCGGGAAGCGCACCGGAAGCAGACTGCCCAGCACCCCCCAGCCCAGCCGGCCCTGGCCGGGTCCGGGGGCGTCGGAGCGGATCACCAGCAGCCCGCTGTCCGGGTCGGCGAGCAGCAGCCGGTCGTGGCTGTCCTGGGTGATCTGCAGCAGCGGTGTCACCTCGCCGCCGCGCTCCAGGTCGACGGCGACCGCCTTCACCGGGCCGCCGCCGGGCGGCCGGCGGTCAAGGGCCAGCATGCGCCCCGTGCGGTCCAGCCAGACGCCGCCCGAGCAGTGGCCCGGCACATCCGCCACATGCTCGGGGCCGAACGCCCCGCCCGCCACCCGCCAGATGCCGGTGGATGCCTCACCCGGCGTCAGTGCGTAGACGCACACCCCGTCGGGTGAGGGCGGCACCAGGGTCAGCCGGGCCGACTCGAGGCCGCCGAGAAGCCGTTCGCCCGTACCGGGGCCGGTCGGGTACAGCAGCGAGAAGGTGTGCCGGCCCGCGACCCGGCGGCGGATCAGCACCTGCCCGTCCGCCATCGGCAGCACATCCGCCTCGGGCTCCTCGGGCTGGTCCATCGGCAGCGGCACCGCGTACGGCTCGGGGCCGTCGAGTGTCCAGCGCTCGGCGAACAGCGCTTCGCCGGTTCCGGCCAGCCGGGCCGCGTACGTACCGTCCGCGGTGACCGTGATCCCGGGGCGTGCCGCGCTCGCAGGTTCCGTACCCGTCGTTCCCGTACGCGCCGCCGCAGTGTCCCGCGCGGCGGCCTCGATGGCACAGGCTGTCATCGAATCGTCACCTCCAGCTACCGAAGCTAGGTATCGCACTTCCTGCCGAACAATGCGAGCCACTCCTGTTCACACATAAGGGTGGCCATGCCCTGATTTGCCTGAGGGGGAGGTGACGGATGTGCTGGCTGGGTGAGCCGATGCCTGAGGTCAGGCGCACCGGAGTCGGCCCCCGGTCCTTACCGGAGCACACCTCCGCCGCCGTGTGGGCCCCGGACGTCCGCGGACACCGGCCCCGGGACCGGGCAGGGGCGCGCAGACCATGGGGGCGCGAAGGAACGGTAGCCTTTCTTCCGTGCCCCGTCTGTCTGAAGTCATCGCCGCGCTCGACGCCCTCTGGCCCCCCGAGCGGGCCGAACAGTGGGACGCCGTCGGCACCGTGTGCGGCGACCCCGATGCCGAGGTCACCCGTGTGCTGTTCGCCGTCGACCCCGTGCAGGAGATCGCCGACGAGGCGATCCGGCTCGGCGCAGACCTGATCGTCACGCACCACCCGCTCTATCTGCGCGGTACGACCACCGTCGCCGCCGGCCACTTCAAGGGCCGGGTGGTGCACACCCTGATCAAGAACGACATCGCGCTGCACGTCGCCCACACCAACGCCGACACCGCCGACCCCGGCGTCTCCGACGCCCTCGCCGGTGCGCTCGACCTGCGGGTCGTACGGCCCCTGGTGCCCGACCCCACGGACCCGAGCGGCCGCCGCGGCCTCGGCCGGATCTGCGAGCTCGACCACCCCGAGACGCTGGACGAGTTCGCCGCGCGCGCCGCCAAGCGGCTGCCCGCCACCGCCCACGGCATCCGTGTCGCGGGCGACCCCGGCCTGCTCGTACGCACCGTCGCCGTCAGCGGCGGCTCCGGTGACAGTCTCTTCGACCACGTGCGCGCCGCCGAGGTCGACGCGTTCCTCACCGCCGACCTGCGCCACCACCCGGTCTCCGAAGCCACCCAGCACTCACCGCTCGGGCTGGTCGACGCCGCCCACTGGGCCACCGAATGGCCCTGGTGCGAGCAGGCGGCCGCCCAGCTCGACGAGATTTCCGACCGGCACGGCTGGGGCCTTCGGGTCCATGTCTCGCGTACGGTCACCGACCCCTGGTCCTCCCACCACGATTCCTCTGGAGCCCCCAACTGAACGCCGCGCCCGCCGACCAGATCCGACTCCTCGACGTACAGGCCCTCGACGTACGCCTGTCGCAGGTGGCCCACAAGCGCAAGTCGCTGCCCGAGCACGCCGAGATCGAGTCGCTGAACAAGGACCTCACGCAGCTGCGCGACCTGCTCGTCGCCGCGCAGACCGAGGAGAGCGACTGCGCCCGCGAGCAGACCAAGGCCGAGCAGGACGTCGACCAGGTGCGCCAGCGCGCCGCCCGCAACCAGCAGCGTCTGGACTCGGGCACCGTCAACTCGCCCAAGGACCTGGAGAACCTGCAGCACGAGATCGTCTCGCTCGCCAAGCGCCAGGGCGACCTCGAGGACGTCGTCCTCGAGGTCATGGAGCGCCGTGAGTCCGCGCAGGAGCGGGTGGGCGAGCTGACCGAGCGCGTCGGGTCCGTCCAGGCCAAGGTCGACGACGCGACCGCCCGGCGGGACGCCGCGCAGGAGGAGTTCGACCGCGAGGCGGCCACGGTCGCCAAGGAGCGCGAGGTCGTCGCCGCCTCGGTCCCGGCCGATCTGCTGAAGCTCTACGACAAGCTGCGCGAGCAGCAGGGCGGCGTCGGCGCGGCCCGTCTCTACCAGCGCCGCTGCGAGGGCTGCCACATCGAGCTGAACATCACCGAGGTGAACGAGGTCCGCGCCGCCGCGCCGGACACGGTGCTGCGCTGCGAGAACTGCCGCCGCATCCTGGTCCGTACCTCCGAATCGGGTCTGTGATGCGGGAGTTCGTCGTCGAGGCCGACGGCGGCTCCCGGGGCAATCCGGGCCCCGCCGGCTACGGCGCGGTCGTCCTCGACCCGGCGACGGGCGAGACGCTCGCGGAGACCGCCGAGTACATCGGCGTGGCGACGAACAACGTCGCCGAGTACAAGGGCCTGGTGGCCGGGCTGAAGGCGGCCCGCGCCCTGGACCCGGAGGCGAAGGTTCGGGTCCGCATGGACTCCAAGCTGGTCGTCGAGCAGATGTCGGGCCGCTGGAAGATCAAGCACCCGGACATGAAGCCGCTCGCGGCGGAGGCCGCACGCGTCCTTCCGTCCTCCCAGGTGACGTACGAATGGATCCCGCGCGAGCGGAACAAGCACGCGGACCGGCTCGCCAACGAGGCGATGGACGCGGGCAAGCGGGGCAGGCAGTGGGAGCCCTCCGCGTCCTTTGCGGCCCTCGCGTCCACCGAGGAGGACAAGCGGGCCGCCCGTGTGGTGGGCGACGCCGCGGCGGGCGCGGCGAAGGCCCGCGCGGCGCTGACGGGAGCGAGTACGGGTGCACGGGTCACCGCGCCCGCCGCGAGCGCCCCGGTGATGTCGACCGAGTCCTCGTCCGCCGGATGGGGCCCCGATCTGGGGGCGCCGGCCACGTTCGTCATGCTGCGGCACGGCGAGACGGCACTCACCCCGGAGAAGCGTTTCTCGGGCAGCGGCGGCAGCGACCCCGAGCTGTCCGCGGTGGGCTGCCGCCAGGCGGACGCGGTCGCCACGGCCCTCGCGGAGCGCGGCACGATCCAGGAGATCGTCAGCTCACCGATGCGCCGCTGCCGCCAGACGGCACAGGCCGTCGCCGCGCGGCTGGGACTCGACGTACGGATCGAAGAGGGACTGCGCGAGGCGGACTTCGGCGCCTGGGAGGGCCTGACCTTCGCCGAGGTCCAGGAGCGGTATCCGGACGATCTGACGGCATGGCTCGCGTCCACGAAGGCGGCGCCGACGGGCGGCGGTGAGAGCTTCACCACGGTCGCACGCCGCGTCGCCGCGACGCGCGACCAGCTGACGTCCCGTTACCAGGGCCGTACGGTTCTGCTGGTCACGCACGTCACCCCGATCAAGACCCTGGTCCGCCTGGCCCTCGGTGCCCCGCCGGAGTCCCTGTTCCGGATGGAACTGTCGGCGGCGTCGATCTCGGCGCTGGCGTACTACGCGGACGGCAACGCGTCACTGCGTCTCCTGAACGACACGTCCCACCTGCGCTGATCAACTCCCGCCCCACAGGCCCCGAAAAGGGATCACGGCTGCGGGAATCGGCGGCTGTCGAGGTCTCGGGGAGGGACTGTGGGCCTGGGAACGGTGGCTGTCACCGGAGCGGCGGGGACATCGGCTCCGTGGTGCGTGAAGCACTGCGGGCCGAGACGAGCCGGCTCGTTCTGCTGGACCGGGTGCCCCTGTCGCCCCGGGCCGCGAACGAGACGGTGCACACCGTGGATCTGCGCGACGCACAGGCCGTCGAGTCGGCGCCGGCGGGCGTGGACGCGGTGCTCCATCTGGGAGGCGTGCCCGACGAGGCGCCCCTGGCGGACCTGCTGGAAGCGAACGTGCTGGGCACCCACCACGTCCTGGAGGCCGCCAGGCGCTGTGGGATCGGGCGGGTGGTGCTCGCCGGCAGCAGCCGGGTGGCCGGGTTCTACCCCGCCGGGCAGCGCACCTCGCCACTGGAGCCGGTGCGTCCCGACGGTCTCTACGGGGTGAGCAAGGCCGCGGTCGAGGCACTCGGGCAGCTGTATGCGGACAAGTTCGGCCTGTCCGTCATCTGTCTGCGCATCGGCAGTTTCGAAGAGACGCCGGCCGAGCCGCGTCATCTGGCGACCTGGCTGAGCCCCCGGGACACGGTCGGGTTCGTCCGCGCCGCGCTCACCGCCCCGCCCTCGGCGGGATTCACCGCGGTGTACGCCGTCTCCGCCAACACGCGCCGCTTCTGGGAGCTTCCGGCGCCGGCGGAACTGGCCTACGAGCCGGTCGACAACGCGGCGGGTATCGCCGGGGCCGAACTGCCCACCGACCCGTCCGCTCCCCAGGGCGGACCGTACGCGCTGCCCGAGGTCACGCTGAAACACCTTCGGGCCTGACCCCGTTCCTGGGGCACCATGAGGCACATGACCTGGCATCTCACCTACGACGTCGAGGAGTTCCGCCGTGAGGCGGACGCCTACCTCACGGCCGACCCCGCCGGATCCACGGCGCTCATCAGCGTCAGCGAGGCTCTGCGGCGGCACGGGCCGGACCTGTACGGGGACAGCGGCGGGCACCCGGTCCGCTTCGGCTGGTGGCGGGCGCACCGGGACGCTCCCGTCGAGGCGGCCTTCCTCCACACTCCGCCCAGGGCGCCCCTGTTCGGGCCTGCCTCACCGGACCACGCCCGTGAGCTCGCCCGCACGCTCCGCGCCGACGGCGCCGCGCACGTCACCGGGGTGAAGGGCCCAGACGCGCCCGCTCGCGCGTTCGCCGGGGAGTGGGCCGGGCCGGGCGGATGGACGGTGACAGGGCGGTTCCGGCTGTTCCGGCTCGGTGAGCTGACGCCGCCCGACCCGGCGCCGCCCGGGCGGGCGCGGCCGGCCACCGAGGACGACGTACCGCCGGCTGCCGCGTGGATGAAGAGCTTCGCCGCCGACATCGGCGAGGACCCGGACGCCGACTGGACCGCGAACGTCGCGCGCCGTGTCGCCGACGGCTGCCTCCACCTGTGGGAGACCGGCGCCGCGCCCGTCTCGATGGCCGCCCGCACGCCGGTCCTCGCCGGACAGTCCCGTCTCTCACCCGTCTACACGCCGCCGGCCCTGCGCGGCCGCGGCTACGCGGGGGCCGTCACCTGCGCCGTCAGCCGGTCCGCACTGGACGCCGGTGCCGAGCAGGTGCTGCTCTTCACCGACCTGGCCAACCCGACGAGCAACGCCCTTTACCAGCGCCTCGGTTACCGGCCCCTGGCCGACCACGTCCAGGTGGATTTCAGCTGACCGTCGCCAGCGCCGCCGCCTCACGGGCCAGGGCCTCGACCCGGTCCCAGTCCCTGGCGGTGAGGGCGTCGGCGGGCAGCATCCACGTGCCGCCCACGCACCCCACGTTCGGCAGCGCCAGATACCCGGGCGCCGAGGCGAGCGAGATCCCGCCCGTCGGGCAGAAGCGCGCCTGGGGGAGCGGCCCGGCGAGGGACGTGAGGTAGGCGGTGCCACCCGCGGCCTCGGCCGGGAAGAACTTCATCTCCCGCACCCCGCGCTCCAGCAGCGTCACGACCTCCGAGGTCGTCGACACACCGGGCAGATACGGCACCCCGGACGCCCACATCGCCGTGAGCAGCGCGTCCGTCCAGCCGGGGCTGACCAGGAACTGCGCCCCGGCGGCCACGGCAGAGGCCACTCCGGGCGCGGAGATGACCGTGCCCGCGCCGACCACCGCGTCCGGCACCTGCGAGGCGATCGCCTCGATGGCCTCGAGCGCGACCGGTGTCCGCAGCGTCACCTCGATCGTGGGCAGCCCGCCCGCCACCAGGGCACGTGCGAGCGGCACGGCATCGGCGACGTCGTCGATCACGGCGACGGGCATGACGGGGGCAAGGTCGAGTACGGAGGGCATGCCGACCATCCTGCCCAACCGCTGCGCTTTCTGCAACGAGCGTTGCAACATGCGCAACGTGCCGGGGTGCGCCTCAGTGGATCTCCGCCACCACCACATCCAGCGCCCACGGCCCGCCCGCCCGTGCCGGAGCCTCGGCCTCCACCACGTACCCGAGGTCGCGCAGCGCCTCCACCAGCTCACCCGGCGACCTCGGCGCACGCCCGGCCTCCAGCAGGCTGCGCACGATCCGCCCCTTCGTCGCCTTGTTGAAGTGGCTGACCACCGACCGCTTCTCGACCCCGTCCACCATCTGCGCGTGCAGCACCCGCACCGTCGCCGTACGCCCCGCCACCTCGCCCTTCGGCTTCCACGCCGCCGTGTACGCGGACGACCGCAGATCCAGTACGAGCCCTCCCCTGGCCACCTCCGGCAGGACCGGGTCCATCGCACGCCGCCAGTACGTCCCCAGCGCGCCGAGCCCCGGCAGCTTCACCCCCATCGAGCAGCGGTACGACGGGATACGGTCGCCCACCCGCACCGCGCCCCACAGCCCCGAGAACACCAGCAGCGACTGCCGGGCCCGCCGGCGCGCGGCCTGGTCCAGCGTCGCCAGGCCCAGGGCGTCGTACAGCACACCCGTGTAGATCTCCCCGGCCGGCCGGGTACCCGCGGTCCGCAGCTCCACGTTCTTCGCGATCTCGCCGCGCAGGCCGTCGCTCAGCCCGAGCACCTCCTGCGCCTTCGCCTCGTCGGCGGCGCACAGCTCCACGAGCTCGTCCAGCACCGCGGCGCGCGCATCGGCCAGACCCGGCAGCGACAGCGACTCCGGCTTCAGCGGCGCGCCGCGCCCCGGGGCGGCCTTACCCTCCGACGGCGGCAACAGCACGAGCACGACAGGTCTCCTTCGTACGAACGGGGGCGGGGGGTGCGGCCCCCGCGTCAGCCTACAAAGTGCCGCCACCCCCACCGCGCCATACGCTCGGTCCATGCGCCGCCATCTGCACATGACGGGCGCAGCCGAGGTCCCGCTGCGAGCGGCCCTGAGCGCGCTGCGTACCAGGCTGGACGTGCCCGTCACCTTCCCGGCCGAGGTGCTCGCCGAGGCGGAGTCGGCCGTCCGCTCCCCGCGGCTGCCGGACCACGACGCCACCGGCATTCCCTTCTTCACCATCGACCCGCCCACCTCGCTCGACCTCGACCAGGCGATGCACCTCGCACGCCGCGAGGGCGGCGGCTTCCGGGTCCACTACGCGATCGCCGACGTCGCGGCGTTCGTCGCGCCCGGCGGCGCACTCGACGCCGAGGCCCACCGCAGGGTGCAGACGCTCTACTTCCCCGACGAGAAGGTCCCCCTGCACCCGCCGCAGCTCTCGGAGGGCGCGGCCGGCCTGCTGCCCGGCCAGAGCGCGCCCGCGCTGCTGTGGCGGATCGACCTCGACGCCGAGGGCCGGGCCGTCACGGCCGACGTGCGCCGCGCGCTGGTGCGCAGCCGGGCCAAGCTCGACTACGCAGGCGCCCAGCGGCGGATCGACGACGGCACCGCCGAGGAGCCCCTCGCGCTGCTGGGGGACATCGGGCGGCTGCGGGAGGCGATGGAGATCGAACGTGGCGGGATCTCCCTCAACGTCCCCGAGCAGGAGATCGTCGAGCGCGAGGGCACGTACGTCCTCGAGTACCGCGCACCGCTGCCCGCCGACGCCTGGAACGCCCAGATCTCCCTGCTCACCGGCATGGCCGCCGCCGACCTGATGATCGAGGCGGGCACCGGCGTCCTGCGCACCCTGCCCACGGCCCCCGACGGCGCGGTGGCCCGGCTGCACCGCTCGGCGAAGGCCCTGCACATCGAGTGGCCGCACCATGTGTCGTACGCGGAGCTGGTGCGCTCCCTCGACCCGCACGACGCCCGTCACGCAGCGTTCCTCCAGGAGTGCACCACCCTCCTGCGCGGCGCCGGGTACACCGCGTTCCGCGACGGGCAGCTCCCGACGCCCGCGGTCCATGCGGCCGTCGCCGACGAGTACACCCACTGCACCGCACCGCTGCGCCGCCTCGTCGACCGGTACGCGGGCGAGCTGTGCCTGGCCGCGGTGGCCGGGCAGTCGCCGCCGGAGTGGGTGACGGCGGCGCTGGACGCGCTGCCGAAGGAGATGGCCGAGGGATCCCGGCGGGCCGACACCGTCGAACGCGAATGCCTCGACCTCGTCGAGGCCGTGCTGCTGCGCGAGCGGGTCGGCGAGGTCTTCGACGCGGTGGTGGTGGACGTCAAGGAGCACGAGCCGGACGTCGGCACGGTCGTCCTCGAAGAACCGGCGGTCGTCGCCAGGATCGAGGCCGACGGCGGCGAGCTGCCGCTGGGGGAGAGGCTGCGGGTCCGGCTCACCCAGGCGGACCCGGGGACGTCGAGGGTGCTGTTCGCGCCGGCGTAGCCGCCGGGGCCCGTGTCAGGCCGGCTCCGGGGCCGGGCGCTCGCGCCGCTCGGCGGCCGACCGGACCGCGGCCACCAGCGCCTGCGGGTCGTCGGCGTGGAAGCGGACGGTGTGCGCACTGCCACGGCTGCCCAGAGGCCGTACGAAGCCGACCGGCGCGGTCAGCTCCACCGACACCGTCGTGTGGCCCGCCACGATCAGGTCCAGCGACCCGTCCTCGCGCACGGTGACCAGCCGCCCGTCCGGATACCGCCGTTCCACCCGGACCCGAGCGATCTCGTCCGCGGCTATCCGCAGATCGAACAGCGCCCCGTAGCGGATCCGCAGCGACCCGTCCGCCCCCACGACATGGGGCCTGGTCACACAGGCCGCGTGCATGGCGACCAGCAGGAGCACCCCGTACACGTCGATCACCAGAGTGACGGCGTGCACCAGGGGCCAGGGGACCAGCACCGCCAGCGCGATGGTCTCGACGACCGAAACGAAGATCATTCCCCACATCAGCGCGGTCTGCGGGCCGGTGTACGCCGCGGGGTGCGCACCCGCCGGTACGCCGTGCCGCCGCCGCACCAGCCACAGCGCCAGGCTGTGCATCGCGCGCAGCTCGTGCACGAGGAGCCGGGCGAGCGCGGGCGGCACCAGGTCGCGTACGGCGCCGAGCAGCGCCTCGCGCGCAGGGGTGCCGGCGCGGCGCGAGGCCGTGAAGAGCCGCAGCAGTACCGACACTTCGAGCACCAGCACGCAGGCCACGAGCAGCTCGGCGACGGCGATGACCGCGGGCGGCACCCGGACCCCGGCCACCAGCAGGAACGCCAGCACGATCTCGGCGGGCACCAGTCCCCACAGGGCGAGGCGGGCGGCCCTCATCGCCGCCCCCGGGCCCGTGCGGCGAGCAGCATGATCATCTGCCGTACGACCGCGGCCTGGGCCGGGGCGAAGTCGGTGAGGAACGCCGTGCCGAAGGGGCTGTCGGTCTCGTGCAGGCCGTCGCCCATCAGGGAGATCATCGCGTCCGGCACGCTCGCCGCGAGTTCGGCCGCGAGCGGTACGACGCGGGGGTCGTCGGGCGACGCGTCGGCGAGATCGTCGAGCCGCTCGTAGAGCTTCTGGACGCGCCCGGCGAACCGGGGATCCTCGGCGAGCGGCCGCAGCGCCGCGTACAGCTGCTCGCGCTGCTCGGGCCCCACCATCGAGTCCAGCAGCGCCAGATGCTCGCGGTCCTTGGCAGCCATGGGGGAGTCGCTGGGCGCGAACGCCCCGAACAGCCCTGCCAGTTCCGGCGACACGGGCCCCTCGGCCGGCAGCCGCCCCTCGCGCGCCTGCGACATCAGCACGGCGAGCCGTGCCCGCCGCTCGGCGATGGCCGCCTCCTGCCGCGCCAGGTCGGCGTCCAGCTCCTCCAGCACCTCGGCGAGTTCGCGCCCCGCGTCGTCGGCGAGTACGCCGCGCACCTCGGCGAGCCCGAGCCCAAGCTCGGTGAGCCGCCGGATCCGGGCGAGGACGACGGCGTGCCGGAGCCCGTAGTCGCGATAGCCGTTGGGCAGCCGCGCGGGCTCCGGCAGCAGCCCGAGATGGTGGTAGTGGCGCACGGTCCGCGGGGTCACGCCCGCCAGTGCGGCGATCTCTCCGATCTTCATGCCCCTCAGTAGAAACCCTGACGCTGCGGCAAGGTCAAGCGAGGTCGCGCCAGGCCGCGGGTGGACGCCGAGTGCCTCCGGTTTTCCATGATCATGTGCCACGATCGAGGGAACGATCCCCATCTCACGGACGGCGGGTGCGCCGATGTCCGAGTCTGACGAGCGACCGAGGAAGGAGCGCGACATGACTGCCGTGCCGCATGAACCGCTCACGGAGGCGGACGTCCTGCTGGAGGGCTTCCTGGCGCTGGACACGCCGGAGGGCTTCCGCGCGGAGCTGATCGAGGGGGAGATTGTTGTGACGCCGCCGCCGGACGGGGATCACGAGGGCTACATCAGCCGGATCGTGAGGCAGGTGATCAAGCGATCGCGTACGGACATGGATGTGTCCGGGAACAAGGGCCTCAAGCTGAAGAGCGGAGGTGGCTGTACGAAGAACCACGCCATCCCCGACTGCACCTTCGCGCCCCTCGCGCTCGGCCTCTTCTTCGGTGCCGAGCCCTGGATGCCGTGTGAGGGCGTGGCCATGGTCGCCGAAGTGACCTCCAACAAGCCGGACGCCGGCCGTGAGGCCAAGCGCCGCTGCTATGCCCGTGGTGGCATCCCGTTCTACCTGCTTGTCGATCGAGAGACGTCTTCAGTCACCCTTTTCAGTGATCCGAAGAATGATGACTACCGGCAGGCCCACACGATGCCCTTCGGTAAGCCTCTGCCCCTCCCTGATCCCTTCGGCTTCGACCTGGAGACCTCCGACTTCGTCTGAGCCGCCCGATGAGGGCAGGTAGCATGGTCATCACGGCAGACGAGCCGGGCGGACGGCCGCGTGAGGATCTTCGGATCCTCCCGAGGAACGTCCGGGCTCCACAAGGCAGGGTGGTGGGTAACGCCCACCCGGGGTGACCCGCGGGACAGTGCCACAGAAAACAGACCGCCGGGGACCTCGGTCCTCGGTAAGGGTGAAACGGTGGTGTAAGAGACCACCAGCGCCTGAGGTGACTCAGGCGGCTAGGTAAACCCCACCTGGAGCAAGGTCAAGAGGGGCGCTACCGCAAGGTGCGCCCTGCGCGGACGTTCGAGGGCTGCCCGCCCGAGTCCGCGGGTAGACCGCACGAGGCCGGCGGCAACGTCGGCCCTAGATGGATGGCCGTCTCCCCGGCGACCGCGAGGTCACCGGGTGACAGAACCCGGCGTACAGCCCGACTCGTCTGCCTCCTACCGCTTCTGACCAGTGAAAACGCAGGGCAGAGGCTCTTTTTCGCGTATTGGCGATCGCGGCGGATGCGACCGCGTGGGCTCTTGACCATCTGGCCGGGGTCGGTCGGCGGACGCGGAGGGCAGCCTGAAGCGCGGTACGGCGTACCTGCACCACCCTCGTGATCCGGGACGCACCATCGGTGTCATCGGGGCCCGCCGCCAGGGGGCTCGGCGTCACTCCTCGTCGTCCTCGTCGTCCTTGAGGTGGTCGGGGTCGAGGAAGTCGACCAGGCGTTCTTCGACCGGCATACCGGTTTCGTCCTCGTCGATGAGCATCCGGCGCAGGATGTTGAGCGGGTAGAAGCCCTCATAGGGACCGGCGTCGGGGAAAGCGACACTGGGGGTGTCGAGGGCCGGTGTGTCGGCGGGATCGAACAGCGGCGGACAGGTGCCGTCGTCGAGGGGTTCGGGCGTGTACTTCCACACCATTCCGTGCTCGCGGCACATCATCTCGCCGACGTACCAGACCGCGCCTTGCACGAAATCGTCACGCCGTCGCCGGGAGTCGATGTCCTCGGAGCTGTCGAACGTCTCACGGATCAGGCCGTCGAGGATGTCGAGCGAGGCCGGGGTGAAGTCGAACCGGTCGGCTCCCCCGGTGTTCTCGGCCCAGTGCGGGAACGCCGCCTGTCGTTCGGTCAGCCACTCCAGAAGTTCCGGGTGGCGTGCCGGATCGTCGGCGGGGTGGTGGTCGGTGTGGTCGCTCATGCCGGTCACGCTAGCGCGGGAGTGTGTCGGTCAACTGTGAAGGGTCTTCACTGAGTTGACACATGCAACGTCAACAATACGCTGCAACTCACGGCCGGCCGGCCCTAGGTTGGCCGGTGGGGTGGCGGAGACATGTCACGGGGGCCCTTCCCCGCCTTCCCTTCCTGTCCCATGAGCCCCCACAGGGACACGTACGTGAGCACACCTATAGCGATCCGCTTACGGCGGCGCCTGGCCTTGGGCCTCGCGGTCGTCGCCTCCGCGGGGATGATGCTGGTGGGTCTGCCCGCCACCGCATCCGCCGCGCCCGGGGACTACGCCAAGATCACATCCGGCGGCAGGTGCGACAAGATGCACCTGAAGAAGACCTTCCCCCGCACTCCCAACAACTCCGGCGCGCCCACCGGGCAGCACCACTGGACCCGGTCCGGTCCGGATGAGGAGTACTACTACAACAACGACTTCAAGGGCTTCGAGAACGTTCCCACCCCCACGCAGGCCGACCTGAACGCTGCCGGGTCCAGCCGGGCGGACATCGACAAGTGGGACGCCGAGTACGCCAGGTCCAAGGACCCCGAGGACATGAAGCGCGCGATCTACGCGCGCTATCACCGGCACAAGAAGGAGTCCGCCAGCCCCAAGCCGTTCCGGTCCTGGGTGCCCCGCTACCTGATCAACAACCAGGCCAACGGGGCAAAGGGCGGCGTCTTCGAGCGTAAGACCGTTCAGGACTTCAACCTTGTCGGCCCTGACTGGCTCTGTGAAGTCACGATCGAGATCTACGACAAGGACGGCAACAAGATCGCCTCGCGTCGTTACGACGCCTACAACCAGCGCACCGGCGACCTCGGCGAGTTCAAGTCCAACGGCAAGCGCAAGATCGATCAGTTCAGGAACGACAAGATCATCCTGCGCCACAAGGACGCGAAGTACGACTTCACGAAGTCGAAGTTCACGATGTTCACCGGCGAGAAGCCCAACGGTGTCACCAGCCGCGAGTACGCGGCCGAGAACAAGGCCCTGCGTGCTGAGCGCGGTACCGGCAACAACCCGATCCGGATCGCGGAGCGGAGGGCGACCGGCAAGGGCCTGTGGCCGCAGACCAAGTACACCAAGTCCTACCCGGTGTTCAACCCGCGGCCGAACACCGGCACCCAGGGCCCCATCAACTCTCTCGCCTACCAGTCCGGTAAGAACCCGGCCCAGGCCCGGCAGATCCAGGCCGAACACAACCGGGTCGACACCCGTTCCGCGCTCGGCCGCGGCCCTGGCGGCGTGGACTTCTCCACCCTCGAACTTCAGTACGTCGGCAACCCCGTCAAGGGCAAGGGCATGGACTACTCCATGAAGGCCGACTTCATGCCCGACGAGGACACCAACCCCGGGTGGGGCGGCGAGGCCAAGCTGACGCTCGCCTCGGACGCGTTCTTCACATGGCTGGCCCTGTCCCCGGACCGGATGTGGGTGAACCTGAACCCGGACCAGCCCGACAAGATCATGGACAAGGCGTTCGGCGAGACCGATGCCGGCCGGATCCTGCTGGAAGCCGACATGGAGATGAAGCGGGACTGGTCCCGCGCCCTGGATCCGAAGAAGTCCCCGGGCCGGGAGTTCATGGCCGCGGCCCCGAAGGTCGACGGTGTTCCGTGCTGGGGTCCGGGCCGCAACTGGATCGTCCCCGACCGGGCGAAGGTGCGGGAGCAGGACGGCGGCATCTACATCCTCGACGCCCCGCTGAAGGTCAACCACGCGCCGATGGACTTCACCACGCCGGTACCCGGTGAACGCTGCGACAAGAAGCTGACGGAGGCCGAGAAGGAGTACAGCGTCCGCCTCATGAAGCAGTGGATCATTCCCGCGGTCCAGGAGAAGGTCAACAAGGACCCGAAGTACCAGGACCTGCGCTCGGTCTACCGCTCGCGGGTCGCGGCCGAGTGGATCCGGCAGCAGGACGCGAAGAAGCCCACCGACTTCCGCCCCGTCATCGACAGCAACAACCTCGAGCGGTGGCCGCTGCGCGGCGAGAACAAGAACTGGGACAAGCGCACGGTATGGGAGCAGATGCGCAAGTCCTTCACCGAGGGCGAGTACAAGTACGAATGGCCCTCCGGCGGCACCATCTACACCTTCACCGTCGGCGGAGTGGACTTCTCCAAGTCCCCGAAGCGGAACATGTCCGGTGTGGAGTTCCGGACCCAGCACCGTGAGCTTCCGCGGAGCACGAAGGACTCCGTCCGCGCGGAGACCTCCGCCCGCGACAGCGACACCGCCCTCCTCGGCGGCAACGGGGCGGCCAGGACCGACGACGGCAGGCCCGACCCCACCCCCACGCCCACGCCGACGGACCCCGGGAAGCCGGACCCCACCCCCTCCCCGACCGGCCCGGGTACCCCGGACCCGACGGCGACCGTCCCGGGCAAGCCGGGCGGCAACACCCCGGACCCTGACGGCGGCCTCGCCGACACCGGCTCGAACACCCCGGTCGGGCTGATCTCCGCCCTCGCCGCCCTCGCGGTGGCGGCCGGCGGACTCCTCGTCCGGTGGCGCCGCCGCCGGGCGAACGCCGAGAGCTGACCGCAGCACAACCCGATATCGAACGGCCCCGCACCCCGTGGTGCGGGGCCGTCTCCGCTCCCGCACACGTCCGGTCACGTGATCATTCCGGCCGCCCGTCCCAAGTCACGCGGCGAAGCGCCACACACAGGTCTCCTACGATTCCGGTCATGGCACGTTTTGAGGATCTTCGCCACTCCCTCTGGGACACCAGTAGCCGGCACGGAGTGCAGCCGCCCCTGACCGACCAGCTGATCGTGGAGGCCGAGCGTTTGCTGAACGTCACACTCCCCAGTTCCCTGCTCGACCTGCTGCGCCATCAGAACGGAGGCGCGGTCGCGGCCGGCCGGAATGCCTTCCCTACGAGTCGGCCGACCTCGTGGAGCGCCGATCACGTCCCGTTCGACCTCGTCATGGGCATAGGCCGCCACGAGGAAGCTCTCTCCATGCTCGACAGCCCGTACCTGGTCCAGGAATGGGGGCTCCCCACCGCGGTGGTGCTGGTCTCGGGTGACGGGCCCTGCTGGATCGGGCTGGACTACCGAGCCTGCGGCCAACACGGGGAACCCTCCATGACCTGGTTCGACGCGGAACTCAAAGCAGAACTGACCCTCGCCCCGAACTTCCGGTCCTTCATCGAGGGGCTTACATCCACCAGTGACTTCGAGAGCGCGCACCACGGAGACGTACCCGACGGACCTCATTGACCCCGCAAGCCCGTGCCCGCCGGCGCAGCACCAGCCAACACGTCGCAGAGGGGCGAACGTTGCCCGATTCCTTGCCAAGAGTGCCGTGAGACAGCATGAGCCTCGCGGCGCTGTGCGCATGGGGCGAGCACGCTGTCCTTCATGCCTGACCGGCGTCCGCTTCGGCCGGCTCGACGGCTACGACGGAGCGCCCTGTGTCAGGGCGCCGGCGCGGGCGGCGGCGAGCGTGATCCGCACCGCCTGGTCGGCGGTGCCCTCCTCGACCGGATCGGCACTGACCAGCAACCGGAAGTAGATCGGAGCGGCCAGCGTTTTGAACAGCTCGACCGGATCGGTCCCTGCCGGGAGTTCGCCCCGCTCGATGGCGCGGGTGACCACGGGCTCGGCCCGCCGGAACCGGTCGGCGAAGATCCGCCGCCGCGCCTCGGCGATCTCCGGCAGCCGGCCGGCGTCGGAGTACATCGCGGTCTGCACCGCCCTGCCCACCGGGCCCGTCATGCTCTGCACGAGCGCCCGCGCGAGCGCTTGCAGGTCGGTCTCGACGGCGCCGGTGTCCGGAGTGGGGATGTCGGTGGCGAAGTGCTCGGCAAGCGCGTCGACGACCAGGCTCTCGCGGTCCTTCCAGCGCCGGTAGAGCGTCGTCTTGTGCACCCCGGCCCGCTGGGCCACGCCCTCGACGGTCAGCTCGGCATATCCCCGGTCCAGCAACTCGGCGAGGGTGGCGGCGCGCACCGCCGCCTGTGCCTTGCGGCCGCGTCCGACCGGGCGGGCGGGCCCGGAGGAACCCAACTCCATTGCAACTCCTAGTTGCGTTAGCGGGTATTTACGTGTCAGGCTCCAGCGTATCGCAACTAGAAGTTGCATTGAGGGGTTCCTGCCCGGCTGCGTGCCGGACGCCCTCGACCTAGGAGAAGGAAGGCCATGCCCAGCGCTTCCCGTACGTGGACCCTCGACTCCATCCCCGACCAGTCCGGCCGCCTGGCGGTGGTGACCGGAGCCAACAGTGGCATCGGCCAGGTCACAGCAGAGGTGCTCGCTCGCCGGGGCGCCCATGTCGTGCTGGCCTGCCGCAGTCCCCAACGGGGGCAGGCCGCCCTGGACCGGCTGCTCGCCCGGGCACCCGGCGCCCATGCCGAGGTGCGCCTCCTCGACCTGGCCGACCTTGCCTCCGTACGCGCCTTCGCCGACGACTGGGGCCATGACCGGCTCGATCTGCTGGTCAACAACGCCGGCGTGGCCATGGCGCCGTTTGCCCGGACCGCCGATGGGTTCGAGTCGCAGTTCGGGATCAACCACCTGGGCGCCTTCGCCCTGACCGGGCTGTTGCTGCCCCATCTGCTCGCCTCGCCCGATCCGCGGGTGGTCTCCGTCAGCAGCGAAGGCCAGCGGTTCGCCCGCTTCGACCTGGACAACCTCAACGCCGAACGCCGCTACCGCGCGATGTTCGCCTACCTGCAGTCCAAGCGCGCCAATCTCTACTTCGCCACCGAACTGCAACGCCGCGCCGACGCCGCCGGCCTGAGGCTGCGCAGCGTGGCCGTGGCCCCCGGACTCACCCGCACCAACGTTGTCACCGGCGGCGCCAACCGCAACCGCGGCCGACTCTACGGAGCGTTGACCCGGCTGCTGGTCCGCGTCGCCTTCCGCCCGACACCCGAAGGCGCCAAGACCTCCCTGTACGCCGCGACCGTCCCGGATCTGCCGGGCGGAGCGTATGTCGTGCCCGACGGGCCGCTGCAGCTACGCGGCGAGCCGGTCCTGCGCAACCGGGAGCGCGCCGTCCGTGACACCACCACCGCCCGCCGGCTGTGGGAGCTGTCCGAGACGCTCACCGGCGTTGACTTCCGGCTGTCCGAGGATGCCGCTTGCACCGCCTACCCGGGGGCCCTGGATGAGTGAGTCCGATGCTCTTGGCGGTCCTACGCGATCAGCACGGACACAGGCAGTTCGGCCGTGCCGGACGGGCTTGTCCTTCCGGTCCGGCCGGATCGGAAGGATGCCAGGGCACTCGGCGAGAAACGTCTCGAACTACCGCCCGGCGAGCTCGGAGCGTTCGACGGTCTAGAGGTAGTCCTCCAGCCGGGCCACCGTGAAGCCCTGTTCCTGGATGTGGCGCAGCAGGTTCGCCGTCATCTCGGTCATCGTCGCGCCCTTGAGGTCGGACGGACCCCGGAAGTGGGCCAGGATGATGTCGCCCGGGTGGAGCTTCTTGTCGCCGCGCTGGTACTGCATGTTTGTGATCTGCATGGACTCGCGCCAGAGGACGATCGCCTCGATGCCGCAGGACTCGGCTGCGGCCCGGGTTGTCTCGTTCCAGTTGCCGTAGGGCGGGCGGAACAGCCGCGGAGCCGTGCCGTATCGATTCTTCAGCTTCTCCTGCTGGCCGCATATCTCGTGCTTCTGGGCCGACGCGCCCAGGGTGCGGAGGTTCGGGTGGGTCAGGGTGTGGTTGTGGACGCCGTTCCCGAGCTGCTGGAGCTTCTTGAAGTGGTCGTAGTCTTCGCGGATGACGGACTCCGTCAGGAACATCGTGAACGGGACCTTCAAGTCCCGCATCATCGTCACGAATTCGGGGTCCTTCTCCGTCCCGTCGTCGAACGTCAGAAAGACGATCTTCTCCTTGGTGGGGATCTCGCTGATCACCGGCACCCGGCCGTCGGCCGCCCCTCGTACGGGCGGCTTCGCCGCGGGCGGGGCGGGCGGTGCGGCCATCGGCTCGAGACCCCACTTGCGGTAGGCGGCGTCGGTTTCCGCCTTCGCGTCCGTGTCCGTGCCGCCGGGCGGCTTGCTCTGCGGCGCGGACACAGAGGGTTCTCCGGTACGGGAGTCCGCCGCGCCGGCCGCCGTACAGCCCGTCGCCAGGACCGTCATGAGAACGGCACAGGCAAGTGCCGTGCCCCCGATGCCGCTGCCCATCCGTGCCCACCCCATGTCCTCGTCAGGCCGTCGGCCCTCCTTGCCCTGCTTGATGACGAACAGGGCTTCGAGGTTCCATGTCCGGCTCCACCGCCCCGAGTTGGGTGACGTCCATCGGGGCGCCGTCGGGGGATGCGTCCGGGCGGCCGCGCTCCCGCGAGGCACTCGCCCAACATGCCGAACACCCGCCCGACGAGAGGAGCCCCGTGGCTCAGCAGACCGATGACCGCCCCCACGCCCTCAAGCCGGCGCTCGAGTCGATGACTCTGCTGGTTGCCGCCGTGATCGTCCACGACAAGGCCGCCGACCGCGTCGTCCTCCTCCGGCGCAGCGAGAACGCCAAGTTCGCCCAGGGCATGTGGGACCTGCCCGTCGGCAAGAGCGAGCCGGGCGAGCCGATCACCGGGACCGCGGTCCGCGAGCTCTACGAGGAGACCGGACTCACTGTGAAGCCCGAGTCCCTCGAGGTCGCCCACATCATCCACGGCGCTTGGGGCGTGGAGGCCCCCAACGGCTTCCTCACGGTCGTCTTCGCAGCCCACGAATGGACCGGCGAGCCGGAGAACCGCGAACCCGGAAAGCACTCCCAGGTCTGCTGGGTCGATGCCGACGCCCTGCCGGAGAGGTTCGTCGCCACCACGGACAGCGCGCTTCGCAGCTACCTCGTGCGGGGGCCGCAGGTATCACTCAACGGCTGGCGTCAGCCCGAAACGCTTCTCACGCCGCCGGCCGCCCGGCGCCCGGTCAGCCCAGTGCCCGGTCGAGGTTGAAGGCCGCGCTGATCAGGGACAGGTGCGTGAATGCCTGCGGGAAGTTGCCGTTCTGCTCGCCGGTGCGGCCGATCTCCTCGGCGTACAGGCCGAGATGGTTGGCGTACGTGAGCATCTTCTCGAAGGCCAGCCGGGCGTCGTCCAGGCGTCCGGCCCGGGTGAGCGCCTCGACGTACCAGAACGAGCAGATCGAGAACGTGCCCTCCTCGCCCTGCAGTCCGTCCGGGCTGGCCTGCGGGTCGTAGCGGTAGACCAGAGAGTCGGAGACCAGTTCCTCGCCCAGCGCGTCCAGCGTGGACAGCCACTTCGGGTCGGTCGGGGAGATGAACTTGGCCAGCGGCATCATCAGCACCGAGGCGTCGAGCACACTGCTGTCCTCGTGCTGGACGAAGGCGTTGCGCTCGGTCGACCAGCCACGCTGCATGATCCGGAAGTAGATCGTGTCGCGCGTCCTGCTCCAGCGCAGCAGATCGGCCGGCAGTCCCCGGCGTCTGGCGACCCGGATGGCTCGTTCGATCGCCACCCAGCACATCAGTCGCGAGTAGAGGAAGTTCTTGCGCCCGCCGCGGGTCTCCCAGATGCCCTCGTCGGGCTGGTCCCAGTTGCCGCACACCCAGTCGACCAGATGGCAGACGGTGTCCCAGTGGGCGCTGGAGATCGGCTCTCCCCACTTGTCGTAGAGATAGATCGAATCGATGAGCGCCCCGTAGATGTCCAGCTGCAACTGGTCGACGGCCTGGTTGCCGACGCGTACGGGGGCGGAGCCCAGATAGCCCTCCAGATGCGGCAGTTCCCGCTCGGGCAGCTCGCGGCGGCCGTCGATGCCGTACAGGATCTGCAGCGGTGCCGTGCCGTCGTCGGCGCGCCGGATGCGCTCGGTCAGGAACTGCATGAAGGAACGGGCCTCGTCGGTGAAACCCAGCCGGAGCAGCGCGTAGACGCAGAAGGCCGCGTCGCGGATCCAGACGTAGCGGTAGTCCCAGTTCCGCTCGCCGCCGATCTGCTCGGGCAGACTCGTCGTCGGTGCTGCCACGATGGCGCCGGTGGGGGCGTAGGTGAGCAGCTTGAGCGTCAGCGCGGAGCGGTGCACCATTTCGCGCCAGCGTCCGCGGTAGCGCGACTGGGACAACCACTGCCGCCAGTACCGCACCGTGGCCTCGAAGAGGTCTGCGGCCTCGGAGCGGGGACAGGCCCGTGGTGCCACGTCGCCGCCGATCCGGTCGAGGGCGAACACGGCCGTCTCTCCCTCGTGCAGCTTGAACAGCGACCACACGTCCCGGCCGTCGGTCTCGAACGGCACGCTGGACGTCAGCGTGAGGGTGAGCGACGGCGACTCGAACACCGGGCAGCCGTGCTCGGTGCGGACGGTGTGCGGCTGGGCCCCGTAGTCGAAGCGTGGCGCCACGTATGCACGGAACGGCAGCGAGCCGCGGACGCACACCACCCTGCGGATCAGACGGTGCCGGTCGGCCTCGCGGGAGTCGTCGGTGATGGGCATGAAGTCCTGGATCTCGCCCACACCGTCATCGGCGATGAAGCGGGTGATGAGCACATTGGTGTCGGGGAAGTAGAACTGTTTGGTCCGCGTCGGCACGTCGGGGGCGAGCTCGAAGGAGCCGCCGTTCTCTGCGTCGAGCAGGGAGGCGAAGACGCTGGGTGCGTCGAAGCGGGTGCAGCAGTACCAGTCGATCGTGCCGTTCGTCCCCACCAGCGCGGCGCTGCGCAGGTCCCCGATCAGCCCGTGCTCGGAGACCGGCAGATACCGGGGTGTGCCCGCGCCTCCGGGGCCACGGGCCATGCCAGGGATCTCATTGGTCGCAGCCCCAGCGGTCACGGGTCGGCCCTCCCTCTGCCTGGCGGCATATGGTGCCCATACCGTGCATTTCATGCTAAGCCGCCAGGGCGAGCGGTGGCGTCTGCCCAGGTCAGGCGGCTGGGCGAGAAGGGGGGCGTCCGCCCGCCGAGGGCATCGCCACGGCGTTGCTGCGAGCCAGGCCAGCCGGCGGTCGCGGCAGCTCCCGCCGTCGGGCCGAGGGCGGGAGCTTCACACGGATTCCGCTCAGCAGGCGCCCGGCGCGACCGCGTCCATCCGGCCGCCGAAGTCGCCGCGGTAATCCCTGCGCCAGTCGCCGCCCCGTGCCTGGCGCTTCTCGGTGGGCTCGTACGCGATGAAGCAGGCGTCGGTCGACGCGACGAACGAGCCGACGTGGTCGTGGAGGGACGGGGGAAGATCGCGGTAGCCGCTGCCGGCGGTCCACTCCCACGAGGAGCCGCCGAAGTCCGCCTCGCTGAAGAAGCAGACGGACCCGCCGGGACAGGCGGGCACCGCGGCGGCGGCCTGGGCGGAGGCGGGGGCGGCCACGGTGAGAAGCGCGGTCGCGGCGAGGGTGCCAAGGACGGTGGTCATACGTCGAAGGGTCATGATCGGCATAACGCCGGCAATGCCGAACGGTCACCCCGTCAGGTGCGCCGGGCGGATCCGCCGGGCGACGTGCGCCGCGAGGCCCGGTGGGTGGTCTCACGGCAAATGTGAGCTGGCCGCGGGAGGTGGTCTCAGCCTGCGAGGAGGCGTCGACGCCGGCTGAGACCACCACACGCAGCCACCTCACACCCTTGTCGACCGCTCGGCGAACGTGTATCGACCCTGAGACCGGCGGGGGCTATGCGGCCTCCGCCTGGTCGACGAGCAGCAGCTCGGCCAACTGCTCCTGAGTACCGGCGTATGCCGGGTGGGCGGCGATCGTCGCGCGGTCCCGAGGCCGCGGGATCGGCACCGGGATGATCGTGCGCACCGACGGCTCCGGCGGGTTGGACATGACCACGATCCGGTCGGCGAGGAGAATCGCCTCATCGAGCCCGTGCGTGACCATGAGCACCTTCTCGGTCTCCGACTCGTTGCCCCACAGCTCGACGAGTTGTTGCTGCAATCGCGAGCGGGTGAGTGCGTCCAGCGCACCGAACGGCTCGTCCAGCAGCAGGGTGCGGGGTGCCACGGCGAAGGCCCTGGCGACCGCGGCCCGCTGAGCCATTCCGCCGGACACCTGACCCGGGCGCTTGTCGCGGTGCTCCCACAGCCCGACAGCGGTCAGATACCGCTCGACCATGTCGTCGGCCTTCGTCCGGGACCAGTCCGGACGTGCTGCGCGGACGGCCTCGCGCACATTGGCCAGCAGGCTCAACCGGGGCAGCAGCGAGTAGTTCTGGAAGACCATCGCCCGTTCCGGACCCGGCCCGGTGACGGTCTGACCGTCCACCACGACCTCACCCGCGTCCGGGCGGACCAGCCCACCGACCAGATTGAGCAGCGTCGACTTGCCGCAGCCCGAATGGCCGATGAAGGAGACGAACTCCCCCTCCTCGACGGTCAGATCGACACCGCGCAGGACATGCTGAGCGGCTGCCCCCCTTCGGCGGAACGTCTTGTGCAGCCCGCGGATCTCGACAGTCACGACTGAACCTCCTCGATAGCGACCTTGCGCGAGACCCGTACCAGAATCACGTCAAGGACCAGGCCGACAAGACCGATGAGCACGATCGCGGCGACGACTGCGCTGAGGTTGCCGGCGTTGTACGAGTCCCACACGAAGAACCCGATCCCCGCATTGCCGGAGAGCATCTCGACCGCCACGATGACCATCCATGCGATGCCCATCGAGAGCCGCAGCCCGGTGATGACGGACGGCAGGGCGTTGGGCACGAGCACGTGCCGTAGGTAGGCCAGGCGGCCGAACCGGAAGACCCGCGCAACGTTGCGGTGGTCCCGCGGGATCTCCGCCGCGCCGGCCGCGGTGTTGATCAGCGTGGGCCAGAGCGCGGTGATGAAGATGACGAATACCGAGGCCTGGTCGGCGTCTTTGAACACCGACAGCCAGATCGGGAACCAGGCCAGCGGCGACACCGGACGCAGCACCTGCACCACCGGGTTGAACGCCAGCCAGGCCCGCCGGCTCGCGCCGATGAGCAGGCCGGCCAGCACTCCGACCACGGCGGCCAGCGCGAAGCCGGTGAACACCCGCTGCAGTGAAATGCCCAGTTGCAGGCCTATTCCCTTGTCGTTCGGGCCGTTGTCGTAGAACGGATCCGCGATCAGGTCAGCCAGCGCCCGGGCCCCGTCGAGCGGAGCCGGGACGTCGGTCGACGTGGACGTGGCGAGCTGCCAGAGCAGCACGACAGCGGTGGTACCGACCACGGCCCAGCCGATGCCACGGCCAGCTTCGGCGAGCCGGCTCCCCCGGACGCCGGGGACGGCGGGCCCGGCGTCCGGGGGGCCGGACGGCTCCGGCTGGATGGTCGGCTCCGTCGCAGGATCAGCCTGGTCCGTGCCGGTCAGTGAGCTGGTCATGGCCGCTTCGCCTCATCCTCGGGCTTGGCGGGGTCGAACGTCGCGCTGTCGAGCTTGAGGGGGAACGGGCTCATGTCGTCGCCCGGTACGTCGATGCCCTCCTTGCCGGCGACCTCTTCATAGAGATCGCGCAGGATGATCTCATCGGCGATCTTGGTGTAGGACGGTGCTTCCTTGAGCAGTCCGAAGCGCTGGTACTGGGTCAGGAACCAGATCGCGTGCGCGCGGCGCGGCGCGGAGGTCTTGCCGTCGCGGAAGAACATCATCTGGTCGCCGCTGTACTTCTTCTCGCCGAGGTCCGCTCCCAGTTGATAGGTGCCGAGCAGCCGGCCCTCGATCTCCTTCGGCGGTGCGTTGACGTACTGCGCGGCGCCGATGGTCGTCGCCGCCTTGGCGCGGTTGTCCAGGTCGTCGAGCCACTTGGCGGCCTTGAGGATCGCCCCCATCACGTCGGCCAGGACGTCCTTGCGCTCCGTCGCGAACTTGGCGCCCGCGACCAGGGCCTTCTCCGGGTGGTGCTGCCACAGATCCTGGGTGGTCAGGTGAGTGAAGCCGATGTCCTGCTTGACGGCGACGGCGTTCCAGGGTTCCCCGACGCAGTAGCCGTCCATGTTGCCGACCTTCATATTGGCGACCATCTGTGGCGGCGGGACCGGAACGATCTTGACGTTCGACAGATCGGCCTTGGTGGCTTTCAGCCAGTACCGCAGCCAGGTGTCGTGCGTGCCGCCGGGGAAGGTCATGGCCAGCGTCGGCGACTTCTTCTCCAGCAGTGCCCGGGCGCCTTCCAGATCCGCGTAGCCTGCGTCGGCAAAGTCCTTCTTGAGGGTGATGGCCTGGCCGTTGTTGTTGAGCACCATGGCTATCTTCAGGTCGGTCGAACCCGTGCCCGCGATCTTTGATGCAACGGACAGGGGGAGGCTGAAGAGGGCATGAGCAGCATCGATCTGGCCGTTGAGCAGGTTGTCCCGAGTGGCCGGCCACGAGGCCTGCTTGATCAGTTCGACGTTGAGGTCACGCTCGGCGAAGTACCCGAGCTCCTTCGCCATCACCAGTGGTGCACAGTCGGTCAACGCGATGAACCCAAGTCGCACGGTACGGCCGGGCTTGGCTGATGAGGAGTTGTTGTCGGCCGTTCCGCATGCGGTGAGGGCGCTGCCCAGCGAGGCAGTCAGGGCGGCTGTTCCGGTGAGGCGCAGGAAGCCTCTGCGCCCGAGGTTCTGTTCCATGGCCAGAACGTAAGGGTGCACCGAGACGGGAGAATTGCGTGTATGTCAATGGCGCAGATCACACATCTCGCATCCGCGTGGGTGCGCACTGTGAGGGAGAGGAAACGAGCCGTGACTTGCCTGGCGGGGGACCGCTGTGGGATCGCGCGAGCGACACCAGGAGACAGAAGGGGTAGTGCAGTCCCGCCTTCGAGGTCGTGTGCCG
This sequence comes from Streptomyces sp. NBC_00390, assembly GCF_036057275.1. Lineage (NCBI taxonomy): Bacteria > Bacillati > Actinomycetota > Actinomycetes > Kitasatosporales > Streptomycetaceae > Streptomyces > Streptomyces sp. NBC_00390. The sequence goes on from NZ_CP107945.1 coordinate 6,040,651, forward strand.
GGATTCCGGTGACCGGAATCCCGGCACACGGCCTTGTTCCATCATGGGCCGCCGCCGGGGTCTTTGGAGGCGGTTCTCGCGGGTTCGACCCGAGCTCATCCGGACGCTTCAGCCGGGGGCTGAGCAAGTGAGCGCTTCGCGACGCCGTCCAGGTGGGCGGTGAAGACCTCCTCCGCCGTCGGGGTCAGTGTCCGCAGTGCGACCATCGCCGTGACGATCACATCGCACAACTCCGCCTGCACGTCATGCCAGTTGTGCGTCGTGCCCTTGCGCGGGTTCTGGCCGGTAGCACCGATGATCGCCTGGGCGACCTCGCCGGTCTCCTCCGTGAGCTTCAGCATCCGCAGCAGCACCGCCTGTTCGGGCGGCAGCTGGTTCGCCTGCTCCAGCCAGGCGTGCAGGCGGCCGATGGTCTCCCACTCCTGATCCATGGCCGCAGCCTCCCATGGGGGCGGGCCGGCTGCGCCTGCCTGGCCGATGGCTGCGTTCATTCAGGGCCCGGCAGCCCTTTGAGGCGCGCTGTCTGTTCTTCCTGGACCTTGCGGGCCGTCTCGAGGAAGTCGTTGATCGCGGCGAGCTGCTGCTCGTCGTAGCGCCGGAGCGCCAGCATCCCCGCCTCGCCGACGGGCCCGTACACCTCGCGCTCGGCAGTGCGGGCCGCCTCGGTGGCGGTGACCAGAACCCGCCGCCGGTTGGCGGCATCCCGGCTGCGCGTGACGTAGCCCGCTCGTTCGAGGCGGTCGATGGCGGTCGTCGTCGCCGCCGGGCTGAGCTTGGCAGCAGTGGTGAGTTCTCCGGCCGACACGGGCTCTTCGGCCAGGATCACATCCAGGCAGCGCAGGTCGGTGCGGTTCAGCCCCAGCGTGGCCGCGGCTGCTTCGTCGAAGGCGTCGAAGCTCTGTTGAAGCAACCTCATCCGCACGGCGACCTCGCGCAAGCCATCATCTTTCGACATTCGAAGCTTTCTGTTAGCGTAAGATTCGACAGTCGAAATGATAACTCGGGGAGGCCGCCATGCCCACCAGCGACGAGCAGATCGCGCAGTTGTTCCACCGGTTCATGCAGGCGTGGACCGACAACGACGCCGCCGCCTTCGGCGCCTGCTTCACCGACGACGCCGACTACGTCTCCTACGACGGCACCCGCGCGACCGGCCGACCTGCTCTCCAGGACAACCACGACCGGCTGTTCCGTGGCGTGCTGGCCGGCTCGGCGCTCGTCGGTGACCTGGAGGCGATCCGCCACATAACCGCGGACGCCGCCGTCGTCCACGGCACGGCATCGGTGCTGATGCCGTGGCGCTCCGAGCTGCCCAAACGGCGCCTGTCCCGGCAGACCCTCGTGGTCGTCCGCACCGAGCAGGGCTGGCGGATCTCCGCCCTCCACAACGGACGCGTGCGACCCGTGACCATCCCCGACCCCGACGCCCTGCCGTCCCGCATGTCCCAGGCGATGAGCCGGATCAGCCGGCGCCTCGGCAGGGGCCGCACCGCTCCCGGCACCGCGCCGACAATCTCGTCCGCCACCGAAGCCTGACACCGCGACGGACCGCTCACGCCTGGACCTCCGCCGTCACCGTGGTCCACCGGAGCGAGCCTTGCATCTAGTGCCGCCCCCGCCAAGGTTTGCCCCGCTCGCCGCCCTGGCACGACCATCTGCTGCGTTGCCGTATCAGCCGAGTAAGCCCACTACGAGGCCGATCCGGCGCCTTGCATCTGACCGCACCAGGACGCCTCGCCACCGGGCAAACATTGGCGGGGGCGGCACTGGACGACCCGCGAAGTACGGGACTAGAGGACGGTGGGCGCCGAACAGCCGTGACGCGCCGCCGAGTCCCGGGCGAAGCGGCGCAGGTCCTTCAGTTCCGCGGCGTCGAGCAGCTTCTTCGCCGGTTCGCGGTCCGCGTTCCCGGTCGTCTCCGCCCAGTACATGCCGGTGCCCAGCGCGCCCTTGCAGCGGGCCGAGGCCCACGCCATGTTGCGCGCGTTGCCCGCAGGGCGGGACTGACCGCCGTACGTCCCGTCGCGACCGCCCGCGAAGGGACCGTACTCGGCCTGCAGTGCCAGGCCGCCTTCGAGGACGCAGTACTCGACCGGAGCCGTGGCCGCCGCGGTCTCGCGGAAGGCCTTGTGGGACGTCAGGCCCGTGCAGGTGCCCTTCGGGAATTCGGCGGCGACGCTGGTGTCGGGAGGCGGCGGCGCCGGATCCACCCGGTCGATCCGGGTACCGGGGGTCGCGTCGCAGCCGGTGCGCTCTGCAGTGCGCTGCGCCGTGGCGGTCGCCACACGGGCGAGGCCCACCCGGTCCGTCGAGTACCGGGCCTGGGTGGTGACGAGGATGCCACTGCCCTTGCGGGCGGGCCAGTTGGGGCAGTCGAGCAGCACGGATGCGTCGAGTCCCCCGTCCTCGTCCTCGGCGACGATGAAACCCGACCAGCCGGAACCCAGGGGCACCGGCAGGACGTCGTCACGTCGCTGGAAGGTGTAGGTGCCGTAGGGGCTGTGGGCGCCGGCGGTCGTCTCGATGTCGATCCACAGGCTGCCGATCTTGCAGTTCGTGGCGAGGCCCGCCGGCTCCGTGACCTCGCTCGAGACGTCGAACGTCCCGCTGGTCAGCTCGAAGTCGTCGCCGGTCATGTCCAGCACGTCCGACACCGGCAGCATGCCCGAGCACGCCTCGGACAGCCGGTGCTCGGGCGAGCGCTGCTCCAGCCACAGGTACCCGCCGCCCACCAGGGCCGCGGTCAGCAGCGCCGCCCCGCTCCGCTTCACCCAGATGTTGATGTCGTGCCACCACCGCATCGCAGCAGGCTAGCCAACGCGCTGCCGGCCGCTGTCACAGGGGCCCCGTCAGCCCCACTTCCCCCTCAGTCCCACCCCGCGTCAGCCCCGCCCCACGAACGGCATCGCCGTCGCCAGGATCGTGGTGAACTGGATGTTCGCCTCCAGCGGCAGGTCCGCCATCAGCCGCACCGTTCGCGCCACGTCCGACGCGTCCATCACCGGCTCCGCGGCCAGCTCGCCGTTCGCCTGGAGGACTCCGGACTGCATCCGGGCCGTCATCTCCGTCGCCGCGTTGCCGATGTCGATCTGGCCGCAGGCGATGCTGTACGGACGGCCGTCCAGGGACAGCGACTTCGTCAGGCCGGTCAGCGCGTGCTTCGTCGCGGTGTACGGGGCCGAGTGCGGGCGGGGTGTGTGCGCAGAGACGGAGCCGTTGTTGACGATCCGCCCGCCCTGCGGGTCCTGTGCCTTCATCTGGCGGAACGCCGCCTGCGCGCACAGGAACGCGCCGGTCAGATTGACGTCCACCACCTTGCGCCAGGCCGAGTACGGCAGGTCCTCGAACGGGATGCCGCCGGGGCCGAACGTGCCCGCGTTGTTGAACAGGAAGTCCAGCCGGCCGTAGCGCTCGCGCACCGCCGCGAAGAGCGCGTCCACCGCCTCGGGGTCCGTCACATCCGTGGGCACGCACATCACATCCGCGTCCGGACCGGCCAGCTCCGCCGTCTCCTCCAGCGCCTCGGCCCGACGGCCGGCCAGCGCCACTGACCAGCCGTCAGCCAGTGCCAGCGCGACGGCCCGGCCGAGGCCCGAGCCCGCGCCCGTCACCACCGCGATCCTCCGTACCCGATGTGCACGAACTGCGTCTGCATCCATGGACGCGCAGCGTACGCGCCGACGGCGAACGCGGAACTCATGCGACCGACATGCGGAAGTTGTGTCCCCGACAACACGGCTTCGTCCCCCGCCACTCCAATGCGAACTGACAACAGCCGTCAGGGGAGGGGCACATGACACCCGCGCCGCAGTATGGCGACCACGCACCCGAACTCAGGGCGGCGGCCCGGCACATCGGCCGCCGTACCTTCCTGACCACCGCCTCCGCGGCCGCCGCGCTGGCCTTCGCCGTCAATCTGCCCGGCTCCGCGTCTGCGGCCGAGGCGGACGCCAAGAAGATCACCGAGGACCCTTTCACGCTCGGCGTGGCCTCCGGTGACCCCCAGCCCGGGTCCGTCGTCCTGTGGACCCGGCTCGCCCCGCGACCGTACGAACCCGGCAGCGGGCTGCCCGCCGCCCGGTTCACGGTGCGCTGGGAGCTCGCCCACGACGAGCTCTTCACCCGTATCGTCCGGCGCGGAAGCGCCACCGCCCACCCCGAGTTCGACCACAGCGTCCATGTCGAGCCCACCGGCCTCGACCCGGACCGCGTCTACCACTACCGCTTCCGCGCCGGCAGCTGGATCAGCCCGGCCGGCCGTACCCGCACCGCGCCCGCCCGCGCTGCCCGCATCAGCGAGCTCAGGTTCGCCGCCGTGAGCTGCCAGGCGTACCACGACGGCTACTTCACCGCCCACCGGCACCTCGCCGACGAGGACCTCGACGTCGTCTTCCACCTCGGCGACTACCTCTACGAGTACGCCGTGAACGCCGTCGGCGGAGCCCGTAACCACACCGACCGCCGACTGCCCGCCCACTACAACCGCGAGACGATCACCCTGGAGGACTACCGGCTGCGCTACGGCCTCTACAAGTCCGACCCCGATCTGATGGCCGCCCACGCCGCGCACCCCTTCGTCGTCACCTGGGACGACCACGAGACCGAGAACAACTACGCCGACGAGATCCCCGAGAACGACGTGCCGCGTGAGGAGTTCCTGCTGCGCCGGGCCGCGGCCTACCGCGCGTACTGGGAGAACCAGCCGCTGCGCACGCCCCAGCGGCCCCGGGGCACCGACATGCAGCTCTACCGCAGACTGCACTTCGGGCGGCTCGCCCAGTTCGACGTGCTCGACACCCGGCAGTACCGCTCCGACCAGGCCTACGGCGACGGCCTGGACATCCCCGGCCCCGAGTCCGAGGACCCGGCGCGCACCATGACGGGCGAGACCCAGGAGCGCTGGCTGATCGACGGCTGGCGGCAGTCGCGTGCCCTGTGGAACGTCGTGCCGCAGCAGGTCAACTTCTCCCGGCGCAAGCTGGATCTGACCGAGCCCGCCCGGGTCAGCATGGACTCCTGGGACGGCTACCCGGCCTCCCGCGACCGGATCCTCGACGGCGCCGGGTCGGCCGGCGTCGAGAACCTGATGATCCTCACCGGAGACGTCCATGTGGCGTACGCGTACGACATCAAGCGGGACTACGACACCCCGGGCGCCGAGGTCGTCGGCACCGAGATCGTGGCGACGTCGATCTCCAGCGGCAAGGACGGCGCCGACAAGCCGGCCACCTGGGACACGTACACCCGGGCCAATCCGCACATGCGGTTCTACAACGGACGCCGCGGCTATGTGACCGTCACGCTGGGCGAGCAGCAGGCGCGCGCCGACTTCCGGACACTCACCCATGTGACGACCCCGGGCTCGCCGGTCACCACGGCCGCGTCGTTCGTGACGGACGCGGGAAACCCGGGTCTGCGGCAGATCTGACGCGAGACGCACTCGACCACGCCGGAGGAATGGAGACCATAATTCGTTGAAACCAGGAACGGGAGCAGCAGATGCCGGAGAGCGGCCAGAGCGAACAAGGACATATATCTCAGGCCGCCCCGGTGTCCGCGTCCCCGCCGGCGCCGATGTCCGCGTCCCTGCCCGCGCAGACGACCGCCCCCGCCGTCGCGGCGCGGCGCGCAGGGCTCCTGGTCACCCTCGTCCTCGGCGGCCTCACCGCACTGCCGCCGCTGTCCATGGACATGTACCTGCCGGCGCTGCCCGCGGTGACCGACTCGCTGCACGCGCCCGCCGCGACCGTCCAGCTCACCCTCACCGCCTGCCTCCTGGGCATGGCGCTCGGCCAGCTCGTCGTCGGTCCGATGAGCGACAAGTGGGGGCGCCGGCGCCCGCTGCTGGCGGGGATGGCCGTGTACGCCGTGGCCACCGTGCTGTGTGCGCTCGCCCCGACGGCCGAACTGCTCATCGCCTTCCGGCTGCTCCAGGGACTCGCGGGCGCGGCCGGCATCGTCATCGCCCGTGCGGTGGTCCGCGACCTCTACGACGGCGTGGAGATGGCCCGGTTCTTCTCCACCCTGATGCTCGTCTCCGGCGTCGCGCCCATCGTCGCTCCGCTGATCGGCGGCCAGGTACTGCGGATCACCGACTGGCGCGGGATCTTCGTCGTCCTCGCCGCCGTCGGTGTGCTGCTCACCGCCGTCGTGCTGAAGTGGCTGCACGAGACCCTGCCCCCGCAGCGGCGGCACGGCGGAGGCGTCGGCGAGGCGCTGCGCACGATGCGCGGACTGCTCGCCGACCGGGTCTTCACCGGGTACACGCTGACCGGCGGTTTCGCCTTCGCGGCGCTGTTCGCCTACATCTCGGCCTCACCGTTCGTGGTTCAGGAGATCTACGGGGCGTCCCCGCAGACGTTCAGCCTGCTCTTCGGGCTCAACTCGGTCGGTCTGATCACCGTCGGCCAGATCAACGGCAAGCTGCTGGTGGGCCGGGTCAGCCTGGACAAGGCGCTCGGTATCGGCCTGAGCGTGATCGCACTCGCGGCGGCCGCCCTGCTGCTCATGACGTCGGGGGTCTTCGGGCGGGTGGGTCTCGTGCCGGTCGCAGCCGGGCTGTTCGTCCTGATGTCCGCGATGGGCCTCGCGATGCCGAACACCAACGCGCTCGCGCTGCTGCGCACCCCGCACGCGGCGGGCTCCGCCTCCGCGCTGATCGGCACCACGTCGTTCCTGATCGGCGCGATCGCCTCGCCGCTCGTCGGGATCGCGGGCGAGGCGACGGCCGTGCCGATGGCCGTCGTCCAGCTGACCTGCGCGCTGGCCTCGGTGGGCTGCTTCCTGGGGCTGTGCCGTCCCTGGCAGCGCCGCGACGAAGCCGTCTGAGCCGACGGCAGGGGAGACGAGGCAGGGGACACAGCCACCGGGGATCCGGGACCGGGGATCGCGCCTAGAGGCCGTGTCTGACAAATCCCGCCTGGTGCGCGACGCCCGGCACGCACTCCCCCAGAGCTTCGCCTGGGGGTACCCCCAGCTGCGTTGTCGGAGTCATCCAAGTACGTTCAGTACGAGGATGACCCTCCGCCTTGCGATTGCACGCACCGGACGCCGAGCACCCCGCCCCGCGGGCGGACGGCGCTATTTGTCGGACACGGCCTAGAATCGGGCGGTGAACGTCACCGCCCCCACCGCCGAGACCCTGCGCGGCACCCTGGCCGCACTGCTGGACGGGCTGCCGCCCAGGCACGCGGCGCAGGCTGTCGAGCGGCTCATCGCCACCTACCGGGGGGTCACCCAGACCCATGCACCGGTGCTCCGCGACCGCTCCGACGTCGCCGCGTACGCGGCGTACCGGATGCCCGCGACGTTCGAGGCGGTACGGTCCGCACTCGCCGCACTGCGGGCGGCGGTCCCCTCGTGGACCCCTGCCACCCACACCGACATCGGCGGCGGCACGGGCGCGGCGAGCTGGGCGGTCGCGGACGCGTGGGAGGAGCCGGCGCCGAGCACGACGGTCCTGGACTGGGCCGAGCCCGCACTGGCGCTGGGCCGCGAACTGGCCGAGGCCTCCCAGGTGCCCGCGCTGCGCGCCGTGCAGTGGCAGCGCGCACGGATCAGCTCGGCGCTCCGGATCGAGAGCACTGATCTGGTGACGGTGTCGTACGTCCTGAACGAGCTGACCCCCGAGGACCGGAAGGCGGTCGTCGCCGAGGCCGCCCGCGCCGCGCAGGCGGTCGTGATCGTCGAACCGGGCACCCCTGACGGCTACGCCCGCGTCATCGAGGCCCGCGACGCGCTGATCGCGGCCGGCCTGAGCGTCGCAGCACCCTGCCCGCACAGTGCGGCCTGCCCCATCGAACCGGGCTCGGACTGGTGCCACTTCGCGACCCGCGTCGCCCGATCCTCCCTGCACCGCCAGGTGAAGGGCGGCTCGCTGCCGTACGAGGACGAGAAGTTCAGCTACGTCGCGGCCACCCGCTTCCCCGTCGCGCCGGCCCCGTCCCGGGTGACCCGCAAACCCCAGATCCGCAAGGGCATGGTGCTGCTGGACCTGTGCGCGGCGGACGAGACCCTGCACCGCGAGACGGTCACCAAACGCCACGGCGCCCTGTACCGCGCGGCCCGCGACGCGGACTGGGGCGATGCCTGGCCGCCGGAAGGGTGAGGCGAAGGGGGTACGGAATGGCTCCCGTACCCCTCGGCTCAGGCGCGCAGCCCCAGCGTGCAGCACTTCACACTGCCGCCGCCCTTGAGCAGTTCGCTCAATCAACGTGCCGCCGCCGCGCCCCGGCGCCGTACACCTAGGCGAGACGTCTCGTCTCACTGCGCGGTAGGGTGGTGCCATGACCGACCCCAGAACGCCCGACGCCTCCCGCCGCAGCGAGCGCTCGCGCCGCGCGATCTACGAGGCCGCGCTCGCGCTCGTCGGCGAGGTGGGCTACGCCCGCACGACGATCGAGGGCATCGCCGCCCGCGCCGGCGTAGGCAAGCAGACGATCTACCGCTGGTGGCCCTCCAAGGCCGCCGTGCTGCTCGAGGCCTTCCTCGACCTCGCCGAGCAGGCCGCCGAGGCCGCGGGCCCTGGGGAGTACGAGATTCCCGACACCGGCGACCTCGAGGCCGATCTGCGCCTCGTCCTGCGTGCCACCGTCGACGAGCTCAACGACCCCCGCTACGACGCCCCCGCCCGCGCGCTCACCGCGGAGGGCGTGGTCAACGCCGAGCTGGGCGCGACGTTCGTCGAGAAGCTGCTCGAACCGCAGCTCCAGCTGTATGTGAAGCGGCTGCGCGCCGCCGAGGACGCGGGTGACGTCCGAGCCGGTATCGATCCCCGGATCGCCCTGGAGCTGTTCGCCGGACCGCTCGCCCACCGCTGGCTGCTGCGTACCCTCCCGCTCACCCACGACTACGCAGACCTGGTCGTCGACTACGCCGTGAACGGCCTCGCACCGAGGGACTGAGCCCGTACGGGAGCGGAGTTTGCGCCCCACAGCAGCCTCACAGCAGCCCCACGGGAACAGCCGCTCGGGTACCCCGGTTGGGGACAGTGGCCACCCGAGGAGCAGGATGGTGGGACGATGGCTGGGTCCGGCATCGGGCGAGCATGAGGTGTGAGGGGATAGATGGGCGACGGTATCGGCCGCTACCGCGGCACGGAGGGCAGGCTTTCCGGGGGAAGCAGGCTGGCGCAGTGGCTGCGCCGCCGCCCCAGGGACACCGACGCCGAGGACCCGCAGGACTCGCGGCGTGAGGCTCTGCTCCTGGCCACCGCCGCCGCCGGACTGCCGCTCGCGCCTGCCGCACACCCCGTCGGGTTCCGCTGTTCCTGTGAGCGCATCGGCTGTCCCACACCCGCGACCCACCCGGTCTCCTTCGCCTGGCAGACGCAGTCGACCACCGACCGGGCACAGATCGAGCGCTGGGCGCGGCATCAGCCGCAGGCCAACTTCATCACCGCGACCGGCATGGTCCACGACGTCCTCGACGTACCGCTGGAGGCCGGTCGCAGTGCTCTTGAGCGGCTGCTCGAGCAGGGCATCGACGTCGGTCCGGTGGCCGAGTCGGGCGGCAGCGGCGACGAGGGCCGGATGCTGTTCTTCACCGCGACCCGCGGCACGCCCGAGGACGAGGACGAATGGTGGCCGTGCGCCCTGGACTGCAATCCGGAGACGATGGACGAGCATCCGGGGCTGCGCTGGCACTGCCGAGGCAGCTATGTGCTCGTACCGCCGGCCCGGCTGCCGGGCGACGGTGATCTCGCAGTGACCTGGGTACGCGGACCGGAGCATCCGCTGCCGGACCCGCTCACCCTCCTGGAGTCGCTGACCGACGCATGCGCGCGGTACGCGGGCGAGCTGGAGGAGTGGGAGCGCCACGAGGCGGCCCGGCCCCTCGGCGGCCGCTGACCGGACCGCGCCGGAGCCTCCGCCAGGACGCGGCCTGCCGGAATCGAACCGCGCCGGACCCCGGCCCGGAGCCTGCGCCCGCCCGGCCAAGGAGCCGGACCTGGCCACGGAGCCTGAGTCGTCTGAGCCCGGACCCGCCTGGTCGCGGACCGGGCCCGGCCACCGAGCCTGAGCCCGCCCGGCGATGGACCCGCGCGGCAAAGGAGCCGGACCCGCCTGGCCGCGGACCGGAACCGGCCACCGAGCCTGGGCCCGCCCGGCGATGGACCCGCGCGGCCACTGATCCGGACCCGCCCGGCCATGGACCGGAACCGGCCGTCGTAGCCGGACGGCGTCCCGCTACGACCCCTCGGCCGCCGTCAGACCTGTCAGCCGGCCCAGCACGTTCACCCGACCGGCGGTACCCGCATCGCTTCCCGCGGCCGCGCCGCCTGCCGCGCCCCCGCTCGGCGGCACCAGCACCGCCTGGCTGGACACCCGCTCCTTGGTGATCGTGGACTTCACCTCACCGGTGAGCAGCGCCTTGACGTCGTCGTTGATGTTCAGCCGCACGCCCTTCGCCGCCGTCTGCCGCTCGAAGTTGCGCATCGAGAAGAACACCAGCGCCCCGCCGTCCTCGGTGGCCAGCCCCAGCGGCGCGAAGTCACCGGTGTCCAGCGGCTGGTCGATGTACTGCGTCGACATCCCCCGCAGATTCGCGTCCTTCTCACGGGCCTTGCGCCACTCGGAGGTGTGCGGACCGTCCGCGAAGTGCTCCGGCCGGCCGCTTTGGATGTACGAGGAGTACTCCTCGCTCAGATTGCGCGGCGCCACCGCCAGCGCGCCGCTGTCGAGGGCGACGCTCTCGGCGAAGCCGTCCCTGTCGGTCCTGAAGGCCGGGATCTCCTTCGGGGTGAGGATCGTCAGATACGCGGCCTTCCACCCCTCGTCGGCGCCGTTGCGCACGAAGACCAGCAGCCAGCGGTTGTCCGTCGGGCTGTCGTCCCGGTCCCGGTTGGAGTCGGTGTCCGCGACGAACCAGCGCGGCCAGCCCGCCTTCTTCGGGATGGTGAACTTCGCGTCCGTCAGCTCCAGCGGCACATGGCCCGGGTTGCCGTTCGGGAAGTTCACCTGACGCGCCTTCAGGCCCGCCTGGTTGATGGCCCCGAGCGCGCCGGTGACATGGCCTGCGTCCAGCGCGGGGTCGTACGCCTTGTCGGCCTTGTTGTACGCCTCGCTGAAGTCCTCGAGCGCCTTGGCGGCCTCAGCCTTCGTCGCCGCCGGGACGACTTCCCGTTCCCCGTGCACCGTCACGCAGGCGCTCGCCGTCAGCGACAGCACCGCCGTCGCCGCGAGCCCCGTCGCCGCCCGACCCAGCGTTCTCATCGGTTGCCTTCTGCTCCTCGACCCGCTCTGACCGTCCGAACCCTACCGGGGCGAGGAAGAGGCCGAGGGTCGGGACCAGATACAGCCCCCACACCGTGACCTGGAGGACGGTGGGGACGGGCTGGAAGTTGAACACGCCCTTCAGCAGTGTTCCGTACCAGCTGTCCGGCGGTATCGCCGTGCTGACGTCGAAGGCCTTGTCGGCCAGACCGCCCAGGAAGCGCGCCTCCTGCAGATCGTGCACGCCGTACGCCAGCACACCGGCCGCCACGACGACGAGCATGCCACCCGTCCAGGTGAAGAACCTCGCCAGGTTGATCTTCAGCGCACCCCGGTAGAACAACCAGCCCAGGACGACCGCCGTCGCGATACCCAGCAGCACACCCGTCAGCGGAGCCTGGTTGCCGGTCCCCTCGGTGGCCGCGCGGACCGACGCCCATACGAACAGCGCCGTCTCCAGGCCCTCGCGCCCCACCGCGAGGAACGCGGTGGCGACCAGCGCACCGGTACCCATCTGCAGCGCGGCGTCCAGCCTGCCGTGCAGCTCGCTCCGCAGATGCCGCGCGGTGCGCCGCATCCAGAAGACCATCCAGGTCACCAGGCACACCGCGAGAACCGACAGCGAACCGCCGAGCAGCTCCTGCGCCTCGAACGTCCCGCGATCCCGATGTCGATCCAGATCGGGCGCAGCGCGTCGCGGCGCCCGGTCTTGACCAGTTCAGCACCGCCACGACCGCGTCGCCGGCCGCTGCCCGCTCACGGCAGATCTCAAGCACCAGTTCCTGGTGGCGCAGGTCGAGCGCCGCGGTCGGCTCGTCCAGGAGCAACAGCGGCGTGCGCTGCGCGAGTACGCGGGCAAGGGCGACCCGGGCGCGTTCGCCGCCGGACAGTGCGGAGAACGGGCGCGCGGCGAAAGCGGCCACCTCGGTGGCGGCCATGGCGGTCGCGACGGCCTCCTCGTCCTCCTCCCGGGCGGTCCCGGCCCATGGAGCACGCCCCCATCCGTACGACCTCCACGACGGGGAACGGGAACGACAGCTCGGCGGACTGCGGCAGAACGGCCCGGTGCAGCGCCAGTTCGCGGGCGGACCACTCGGTGGCGGCCCGCCCCGCGATCCGTACCGTGCCCCGGGAAGCGGGCAGATCGGCGGCCAGGGCCGCCAGCAGGGACGACTTCCCGGCGCCGTTGGGACCCACCGGCGCACACACCTCGCCGCCGTGCGCGGTGAGTCCGACCCCGCGTCGCAGAACGTCGCGCCGCCCGAGGCGGACGTGCAGATCCCGGGCCTCGACGAGAGGCGTACCGGGGGAGGGGCGGGCGGGCAGTGCCCGCCCGCGCCGACGTGCGGTCGTGGCGGCGTGCGCGGGCATCGTGGCCGCCGGTGCGGGAGCGGTCGCCGCGGTGCGCCGCCGTGAGCCGCTGCGGCCGTCACCCGTACCGGGCATGGGCGGCCGTCGGCACTTGATGCTTGAATGCCGGAGTGAACGAACCCGATGTGCTCGATGTGCTCGATGTGCTCCACGTGTTCTGCGCGCCGGACGGGCAGTACGGGAACGCCCTGGGGGTGGTCCGCGACCCCCGTGGCTTCCCGGACCAGGCCTCACGCCAGGTGCTCGCGGCCGAACTCGGGTTCAGTGAGACCGTGTTCGTCGACGACCCCGAGCGCGGGGTCGTCGACATCTACACGCCCGGCACCCGCCTGACCTTCGCCGGGCATCCGCTCGTCGGGGCCGCGTGGCTCCTCGATCTGGAGGCCGTCAACCCGCCCGCGGGTGAGGTATGGGTGCGCCAGGACGGGGAGTTCACGTGGATCACGGCGCACGCCGACTGGGCGCCGCCGTGGCGGCTGGAACGGTACGCGACGCCCGAAGAGGTCGACGCCCTGCCCGCCCCGCCGCCGGGCGAGGGCCGGCTGTACGCGTGGGCCTGGGAGGACGAGGCCGCCGGCCGGGTACGGGCGAGGGCCTTCCCGCGCCGGGCCGACGGGCGCGCCAACAGCCGCTCCGGTGGAGCCGGGGTGTGCCCCGAGGGCGTCGCCGAGGAGGAGGCCACGGGCGCGGCGGCGCTGCTGCTGACCGACCGGCTCGGCCGGGCCCTGAACATCACCCAGGGCCGGGGATCGCAGATCCTGGCCGCTCCCGGCCCCGACGGCCTGATCGAGATCGGCGGACGCGTACGCCTCGCGGCACCGGCGCCCGCGGCCCGGCGGCCCCAGCTCATGCACTGAGCGCGGCCCGGGGGACCCGGGCCGCGTGGCTCCTCACGCACCGAGCGGGAACTGGCTCCTCACGCACTGAGCGGGAACTCTGCCCCCAGCTCGCGGAAGATCGCGCCGTTGAGGCCGAAGGCCCGCTTGCACTCGTCGACGATCCGCTGCTTCTGAAGATCGTCGGCGTTCACCGCGTCGAGCAGCTCGCGGTAGCCCCGCTTGAACGCCGCGGGGTTCGGGATCTGCTCGAAGACGTAGAATCGCACCCCGTCCCCCTTGCGTGCGAAGCCCCAGGTCTTCTCCGCCGTGTCGCGGATGATCTGGCCGCCGGAGAGATCCCCGAGATAGCGCGTGTAGTGGTGCGCCACATATCCCGCGGGCCAGTGGTGGGCGCACTCGGTGATCCGCGCGGCGTACGCGTCGGTGGCGGGCAGTGCCGTGAGGCCGGCGCGCCAGTCGGCACCCCGCAGATGCGCCAGATCGCGCTCCAGCTCCGCGGTGCGCATCAGCTCGGGCCGGATGAACGGCCCGGCGACCGGGTCGTCCCGCAGTGCGCCGGCCGCCTCCTCCAGCGCCCGGTACACGAACCACAGCTGCTCGGTGTAGCGCGCGTACGCCTCGACGCCCAGCCGGCCGCCGAGCAGGTCGCCCATGAAGGGCGAGGTCTCGGCCTCGGTGTGCTGCTCGTGCGAGGCGACCCGGATCAGCGTCGAGAAGGGAGTGCCGGTGGCGGTGGCATCCAAGGCGGGCCTCCAGGGGACCGAATGACCGATGGGACGGGAACGCGACCGCGGCGGCGCGGGCAGTTGCCGCCGCCGGTCCGTGCAGTTAGGTCACCTAACTACTTAGGTTAACCTAAGTCAATGTGTTCCCGACGCGCTGTCGGTAAAAACGCTACCCCGCGTTCCGCTCACGGCAACGTGAGAATCTCCGCCCCGCTGTCCGTCACCACCAGGGTGTGCTCGAACTGCGCGGTGCGCTTGCGGTCCTTGGTCACGACCGTCCAGCCGTCGTCCCACATGTCGTACTCGTACGTGCCGAGGGTGAGCATCGGCTCGATCGTGAACGTCATGCCCGCCTGGATGACCGTGGTCGCGTGCGCCGCGTCGTAGTGCGGAATGATCAGCCCGGAGTGGAAGGACGAGTTGATCCCGTGCCCGGTGAAGTCGCGCACGACGCCGTAGCCGAAACGCTTGGCGTACGACTCGATCACCCGGCCGATGACATTGACCTGGCGGCCCGGTTTCACCGCCTTGATGGCGCGGTTGAGCGACTCGCGGGTCCGCTCCACGAGCAGCCGCGACTCCTCGTCGACGTCACCGCACAGGTAGGTGGCGTTGTTGTCGCCGTGCACGCCGTGGATGTACGCGGTGACGTCCAGATTGACGATGTCGCCGTCCCGCAGCACCGTCGAGTCCGGAATCCCGTGGCAGATCACCTCGTTGACCGAGGAGCACAGCGACTTGGGGAAGCCGCGGTAGCCGAGGGTCGAGGGATAGGCGCCGTGGTCGCACATGAACTCGTGCGCGACACGGTCCAGTTCGTCCGTCGTCACACCCGGCGCGATGTGCTTGGCGGCCTCCGCCATCGCCTGCGCGGCGATGCGGCCCGCGATCCGCATCCGCTCGATGGTGTCGGAGTCCTGGACCTCCGGCCCGGTGTACGGGGTGGGCGCGGGCTTCCCGACGTACTCGGGACGCCGGATGGAGCCGGGGACGGAACGGGTGGGGGAGAGCTCCCCGGGAACGAGCAGCGACTGGCCAGACATGCCAGCGAGTCTAACCAGGCCCCATGGGGCAGCATGGCCATGGAGGAAGGAGCCGACGATGGCCCTGTTCAAGAAGCGCACGGTGGGCAAACCGGGCGAGTGGTACTACTGCCTGGAGCACAAGAAGGTCGAGGAAGGCCCGGAATGCCCGGCCAAGAACCGCTTCGGCCCGTATGCCTCGCGTACGGAGGCGGAGCACGCGATGGACACTGCGCGCGAACGGAATCTGGAGTGGGAGAACGATCCCCGCTGGCACGACACCCCGGCCCGGCCGGAGGACACGTAGCTCCCCTGCGCGGGGCAGCACGGTTCCTTGGGGGTGCCCCGCCCGGGGCACCCCACCCGATCCCCCCTGGGCCCGTCCGGGATCCCGGACGGGCCCAGGACCGGCCCCTGCCGGCGATCGAGACGCTCGATCCGGTGGGGCCCGCGCCCGCCAGGGGCGTAGGGAGCCCCGCTTTCGGGATGCGTGGCCGGCGAAGCCGCGCAGGGCAGGGGCGACACCTCACGCCTCACACCACCTCTGCCGCCTCCTTCTGGGAGCGCCTGCGCAGCGCGTCCTCGTCCGTCTCGGAGTCGTACGACCACAGCTTCGGCAGCGCAGCCGTCAGCAGCCCCACCGACACCAGACAGGCGAGTCCACCGCTCCACACCGCCGGCCGGGTGCCCGTCCATCCGGCCGCCGCACCGGCGCGGACCTGGCCCAGCTGCGGGCCGACGCTGTACGACAGCACCTCTATGCCGGCGAGCCGGCCGCGCAGCTCCTCGGGGATCGTCTGGTTCCAGATCGTCGAGCGGCCCAGCCCGCTGAGCATGTCGCCGGCCCCCGCGAACGCCAGGCACAGCAGCACCAGCCAGATGTTCGTGACCCAGCCCGCCGCGGTGATCGCCAGACCCCAGCCCGCGGCGCCGAAGACCACGAACAGCCCGTGCCGCCGCACCCGTGAGGTCCAGCCGCTGGTCAGGCTGAGCACAACGGAGCCGACCGAGCCCGCGGCGTACATCAGGCCCAGCGCCCACTCGGCGTCCAGGTCGTCAGCGAGGAACGGGAAGATCGTGTTCGGGAACGCGAAGAGCATCGCGGCCAGGTCGATCGCATACGTCCCCAGCAGCACCGGCCTGCTCCATGCGTACCGCGCGCCCTCCGCGATGCCGCGCAGCGACGGCTTCTGCGCGTCGTGCGCGGGCGGCGCCGGGTCCAGGCGCAGACACAGCAGTACGGACACGGCGAAGGCGACGACCGTGATCCCGTAGGCCATGGCATGGCCTCCGTACGCCACGACCAGGCCGGCCAGCGCCGGTCCGGCGATCGCGCCCGTCTGCCAGCGCAGGGAGTTCAGCGCGGCGGCCGCGGTGAGCTGGTCGTGCGGCACGATCCGGGCGATCAGCGAGTCCAGTGCCGGGCGCTGCATACCGGCGAGTGCCGAGACTCCGGCCGCGACCAGATAGAGCGGCCAGAGCATCGGCTGCGGGAGGGCGGCGTTCACCAGCAGGACCACGGCCAGCAGGCCGAGCCCGGCCTCCGTGCCGAGGATCAGCCTGCGGCGGTCGGCGGCATCGGCGAGGGCACCTCCGTACAGTCCGAACACGATGAGCGGGACCAGTTCCACCGCGCCCATCGCCCCGACCGCGAGCGGCGATCCGGTGAGCTCCTTGATCTGGAGCGGAAGGGCCACCATCGCCATGAAGCTGCCGAAGTAGGTGATCAGGCCCTGCACCCACAGCAGACGGAAGCCGGGAGAGGACCGCCAGGGTGTGAGGTCCGGGAGAATCGCGGAGAGCTTGGAGCTCGCGGGAGCCGTGGTCACAAGCGGTCATGCTCCGTCGGTCCGGTGGCCCGCGGCAACCGGATTGTGCGGGGCAGGTCACCAGCGGGGCGGCGGAGGGGACATCAGCTGGTCCGCGAGGCGCGACAGGCGGTCCCGGAACCCGAGCCGGCCGCGCGGTGCGGGCAGGCTGTTCTCGCCCGCCGCAGCGCTGACCAGATGCTGCACGGTGTCGATGTCGATCTCCGCGGGCCGGCCGTCGCAGTCCGTGGCCGGTACCGCCAGCGCCTCATGGGCCAGACCGTGCGTCTCCGGATCACCGCCGTCCAGAGCCAGGACCGTCGCCCCCGCCCGGCGCGCGTCGCACACCCGCTCCAGCAGTCCGGCGTCCGGCCGCTCGGGAGCCACGACCAGCAATGTCTCGCCGCGCCGCGCCGCCTCCAGCCTGCCGAGCCCCACGGCGAGCTGGACCGGGTCCCCGGGGCGCGCGTGATGGCGCACCAGAGTCGGCGCGAGCCCCGGCTGCCCCGACCAGGCGGCCTCGTCCGCCAGGTGCGCGGCCAGATGCCAGGGCTCGTACTCCTCGGTCCCCACCAGCAGCAGCCCGCCGCCCTGCGGCACCACGGACGAGCGCAGCGCCCGCGCGAACTGCCGGGTCGCCGCCGGCCACTGGGTCCCCGCCAGGACTTCGCGCAGCAGCGCGACGCGTACGGCATCCATGGCCCCGCATCCTGTACCAGAACCGGGTCCCGGCGGGGGCAGCCCGGCCTCGGCTCACCCGATCGGGAGCGCAGTACCTGCAAGTAAGGTCGGGCCATGACTTCTACTGACAACGCAGGCACCGGCAGCGGCACCGCGCCGAAGGCTCCGGCCAAGGACCCCTGGGACCTCCCCGATGTCTCCGGCCTCGTCGTCGGTGTCCTCGGCGGCACCGGCGACCAGGGCCGCGGACTTGCCTACCGGCTGGCCAGGGCGGGCCAGAAGGTGATCATCGGTTCCCGGGTCGCGGAGCGCGCCGAGAGGGCCGCGGCCGAGCTGGGCCTCGGGATCGAGGGCGCCGACAACGCCGAGTGCGCGCGGCGCAGCGACGTGGTGATCGTGGCGGTGCCGTGGGAGGGGCACGCCAAGACGCTGGAGGCGCTGCAGAAGGAGCTGGCCGGCAAGCTCGTCGTCGACTGTGTCAACCCGCTCGGCTTCGACAAGAAGGGCGCCTACGCACTCAAGCCGGAGGAGGGCAGCGCCGCCGAACAGGCCGCGGCCCTGCTGCCCGACTCGCGGGTGACGGCCGCCTTCCACCACCTGTCCGCCGTGCTGCTCCAGGACGAGTCGATCGAGGAGATCGACACGGATGTCATGGTGCTGGGCGAGTCACGCGCGGACACCGACATCGTGCAGGCGCTGGCCGGCCGTGTCCCGGGGATGCGCGGAGTCTTCGCCGGCCGGCTGCGAGGCGCCCATCAGGTCGAGTCGCTGGTCGCCAACCTGATCTCGGTGAACCGCCGGTACAAGGCCCATGCGGGGCTGCGCGTCACCGACGTGTAGGGCACCCGGGGGCATGGGGGACACTGGACGGGACGAACCATCCCCCGACAGGAGCCGTACCCCATGCCCCGCCTCGCTCTCTACGCACTCGTCGTCTGCGCGCTCGCCGTCACGGCGGCGGTGGTGTCCTTCGTCCACGGCACCTGGCTCGGGATCGTCTGGGTGCTGCTCGCCGGGCTCTCGTCGAACATGGCCTGGTACTACCTGCGCCGGGCGAAGGCGGAGCGCCGGGCGGCGGGCTGACGGCCTGCCGGCCGCTCCGGGCAGGCCTGACGCGGTCAGGGCAACGGTCAGCAACAATGATCAGGGCCTACGGTCAGCGGGACGCACAGAAGTCGTGCTGCCCGTCCCAGAACTCGAACAGGTCCCGTCCGCACTCCATGTCGATCCGGTCCACCCCGAGCGCGTCCATGATCCCGTAGACCGCGTCGAAGAACGCGGCGTTGACCTCGGGGATGAAGAACAGGCACAGGAACAGGACGAGCATGCCGTACGGGGCGAACGGCTCCACCTGGCGGCGGACCTTGTACGACAGCCACGGCTCGATCACGCCGTAGCCGTCCAGGCCGGGCACCGGCAGGAAGTTCAGAATCGTCGCCGTGACCTGGAGCAGCGCGAGGAAGGCGAGCGCGAACCGGAACGGGGTGGGGATGCCTTCCAGCGCGTCCAGCCAGAACGGCGCGGTGCACACGGCGGCGAACAGCGCGTTGGTCAGGGGGCCCGCCGCCGAGATCAGGGTGTGCTTCCAGCGGCCCCGGATCCGGTGGTGCTCGATGAACACGGCGCCGCCCGGCAGACCGATACCACCCATGATCACAAAGATGACCGGCAGCACGATGCTCAGCAGCGCATGTGTGTACTTGAAAGGGTTCAGGGTCAGATAACCCTTGGCGCCGATGGTGATGTCGCCGCCGTGCAGCGCGGTGCGGGCGTGGGCGTACTCGTGCAGACACAGCGAGACGATCCACGCCGAGGTGACGAACAGGAAGACGGCGAGGCCGGGGCTGGCCGCGAATTCCGTCCACACGGCCCAGCCCGTCACCGCCATCACCGCGGCGATCCCTATGAAGACGGGACTGATCCTGCGGTCGCTGTGGCGCCTGGCAGCGGTGGTCATGGAGCGACTCCTGGAACGGGGCGGGCGGGACACACGTGCGGATAGACCGTACCGGTGGGTGCCGGGAGAACGTCCTGTACCCCGGCGCCGGTTCCTGTTCCCGCCGGACAGGCCCCGGTCGGCACCAGGGACAATGGCCGGGTGCACTTTCGCGTACTGGGCCCCGTACAGGTACTCCACGACGACGGCACTCCCGTCGCGCTCGGCGGAGCACGGCTGCGCGCCCTGCTGACCGTGCTGGCCCTGCGCGCCGGGCGCGCGGTCCCGGTCGGGGTGCTCGTCGACGAGGTGTGGGACGGCGATCCGCCCGCGGACGCGGTGGCGGCGCTGCAGGCGCTCGTCGGCCGGCTGCGGCGGGCACTCGGGCACGGGGCGGTGGTCTCGGCCGAGGGCGGCTACCGGCTGTGCGCCGAACGCGACGAGGTGGACCTGCACCGGTTCGACCGGCTGGCAGGGGAGGGCGCGCGTGCCCTGGCGGAGGGGGACGTGGCCAAGGCGGCGACGGTCCTGGACGACGCGCTCGGGCTGTGGCGGGAGCCGGTGCTGGCCGATCTGCCGGACCGTGCGGCGCAGGCGGCGCGTCTCGAGTCCCGGCGGCTCGACGCCCGCCGTGCGCGGCTGTCCGCCGAGCTCGTGCTGGGCGGGGCCGAGACAGCCCTGCCGGAGCTCGCCGCGCTGTGCGCGGAACATCCGCTGGACGAGCCGCTGCATGCCCTGCGGATACGGGCGCTGAGGGACGCGGGGCGGGCGGCGCAGGCGCTGGCGGCGTACGAGGAGGTACGCAGGACGCTCGCCGACACGCTCGGTGCCGATCCGGGTACCGAACTGCTGCGACTCCAGGCCGAGTTGCTCAAACCCGCGCCGGTGTTGCCTGCGTCGGGGTTGACTGGGTCGGCCGTGCCCACGCCGGCCGTGCCCACGCCGGCCGTGCCCGTGCCGGGCATGCCCGTGCCGGGCATGCCCGCGACGGCGGTACCCGCACCAACCGTGCCCACGCCGGCCGTGCCCGCGTCCGCGGTACCCACGCCGGGTGTTCCCGCCCCCGCGCCGGGCAACCTGCGCGCCCGGCTGACCAGTTTCGTCGGCCGCGAGCCCGAACTTCACGCAATCCGGGCCGACCTGGGCCACGCACGGCTCGTCACCCTGCTCGGCCCCGGCGGGGCGGGCAAGACCCGCCTGTCCCAGGAAGCCGCCGAACGCGCGGCGGCGGCCGGTCCCGGCGACCCCTGGCCGGACGGTGTCTGGCTCGCCGAACTCGCCCCCGTCGACGACCCGGACACCGTGTCCGAGGCGGTGCTCGGCGCGCTCGGGGCGCGGGAGACCGTGCTGCGCGGAGCCGGTGCGGAGGAGCTGCGCGCCGCCGACCGCCGCGGCGACGACGCACTCGCCCGCCTGACCGAACACTGTGCGCGGCGCCGCATGCTCCTGCTCCTGGACAACTGCGAGCATGTCGTCGAGGCCGCGGCGACGCTGGCGCAGCGGCTGCTCGAGTGCTGCCCCGGCCTCACGGTCCTGGCCACCAGCCGTGAACCGCTCGGCGTGCCCGGCGAGCTGGTACGCCCGGTCGACCCGCTCCCGGACCCGGCGGCCCTGCGCCTGCTGGCCGAGCGCGGCGCATCGGCGCGACCGGGCTTCCGGGTGGACGAGGACGAGGCGACGGCGGCGGCGTGCGCGGAGATCTGCCGGCGACTGGACGGCCTCCCCCTGGCCATCGAACTCGCCGCGGCCCGCCTGCGGATGCTGACCCCACGCCAGATCGCCGACCGTCTGGACGACCGTTTCCGCCTCCTGACGACCGGGAGCCGCACGGCGCTGCCCCGCCAGCAGACGCTGCGCGCGGTGGTCGACTGGTCCTGGGACCTGCTGGACGCCCCCGAACGGGCTGTCCTGCGCCGTCTGTCGGTCTTCGCCGGCGGCTGCGACCTGAGCGCGGCGGAATCGGTCTGCGCGGGGGCGCCGCAGCCGCCCACCGCGGCTGCCCCGAACCTCGGTGTCCCACCCGCACGGACTGCACCGGCGGTGCCGTCATCGGCCGACCCCGGCGGCTCCGGCCCGCCCGCACCACTACCGCGGGGGAGCGCCCCAGCCGGTCCGGACGGATCGGTCCCGCCGGGCATGCCGTACGCGCTGCACGGCACCGTTCCCGACACCGTTCCCGACGTCGCAGACGCCCTCGGCGCTCTCATCGACAAGTCCCTCGTCGTCGCCGTGCCCGCACCCGGCGGGCAGACGCGGTACCGGCTGCTCGAGACCGTCGCCGAGTACGCCGCCGAGCGGCTCGACGAGGCCCGGGAACGGGACGCCGTCGAGCGGCTGCATCTCGCCCACTACCGGGAACTCGCCCGCACCACCGACCCTCTGCTGCGCGAGCACGGCCAGCGCGCCGCGGTCGGGCTGCTGGAGCTGGAGTACGAGAATCTGCGCACCGCCCTGCGCCGCGCCGTCGGCGCCCGGGACGAGCACGAAGCACTGTGCCTCCTGCTCTCCCTCGCCTGGTACTGGCAGATGAAGGACCTGCGCGCCGACGCCCGCCACTGGTCGCAGGCCGTCGGCTCCCTCGGACCCGATCCCTTCGCGCCGCCCGTGCGCCCCGCACCTCCGCTGCACGAGCGGTGCATCGACGCGCCGCCGCCGCTGCGGGGCGAACTGCTCGACGAGGCGCGGCGGCAGGTCGCGCTGATCCGTATGGTCAGCATGGACCACAGTGCCGAGGAGTGGACCGGCCCCGACCGGCGCGAGTGGCTCCACGGCGTCGTCACCGCCTACGGGGCCGACCGGCCGCAGACCTGCCGGTTCCCCGCCTCGCTGTGGTTCTACGCAGTCCTGATGACCGGCGACAGCGACCAGGTGATGCACGTCCTCGACGAGACCGTCCGCACCGCCGAGGAGGCCGGCTACGCGTGGGAGCTCGCCACCGCCCTGCAGATCCGCGCCAACGTACTGGCCAACCGCACCGTCTCGGCCGGCAGCGCCCGCAGCGACGCCGACCGCAGCCTCGAGATCTACCGGCGTCTCGGCGACGCCTGGGGAGTGGCCGAGGCGCTGTCCTCGCGTGGCGAGTCCCATGAGCGGTCCGGAGCGTACGACGAGGCCGCGGCCGACTACCGGGCGGCGGTCGAGTACGCCAAGGAGCTCGGCGCCCAGAACCAGGCCGCCCTGCTGCGGGCCCGTCTCGCCGGGGTGCTCATCGAGAGCGGCCACGGCGGGACGGGCGAGGCGATCCTGCGCGAGGTGCTGGCCGCGGAACGGGAGTCCGGGGCCGAGGCGGTTCCGGCGGCGCGGATGATCCTGGCCCTGTGGCTCGGCTGCACCGGGCGCACCGACGAGGCCCGCCGGCAGCTGGAGTCGATGCGCGAGTACCTGCACAGATTCACCGTCTTCGAGGGGATCGTGCTCGGCGGCTTCGCCTGGCTCGACGTCGTCGACGGCCGCCACGCCGAGGCTCTGGAGCACGCACGCGAGGCGCTGCGGCTGTCCGCCGAACCGTTCGCCATGATGATCGCCCCGCAGATGCCCGCGACCCATGTGCTCACCGCGGCCCGCGCGCTGGCCGGTCTCGGCGGCGAGGACCGGGGCTGCTGCGCCGCCCGCCTGCTCGGCGCGTACGAAGGTCTGATGCCGGCCCGCCACTTCGCGACCACCGTGGAACGCGAGAACCGCGCCCTCGCCGAACAGGCCGCCCGCGCCCTGCTGGGGGACGCGGCCTACGAGGCCGCGTACGCCGAGGGCGGCGGCCTCTCCCTCGAGGAGGCCACCGCCCTGGTGTGAGCCGACGCGCCCCCGGTCAGGACTTGTTACGGAACTTGGCCACTGCCAGCGGCGCCGTCACCACGGTGATCGCCGCGGCCCACCCCAGCGTCATCCACACGGAGTGGGCGACCGCGCCGCCGTTCATCAGGCCCCGGGCCGCGTCCGCCAGATTGGACAGCGGGTTGTAGTCGGTGAACGTCTTGAGCCAGCCGGGCATCGAGCTCGGCGGGGTGAAGATCGACGAACCGAACTGCAACGGCATCAGCACCATCATGGCCATCCCCTGGACGGCCTGCGCCGTCTTCATGGTCAGTCCCAGCAGGATGAAGATCCACATGAGCGAGGCGCCGAACAGCAGTGACAGGCCCACCGCCGCGAGGAGTTCGGGGACGGACGTCCTGATCTCCATCCCGAGCAGAAAGCCCATCGCGAGCAGGATGGTGATGGCGACCACCATCCGGCCGACCTCGACGACGATCTTCGCGATGAGGACGGAGGACCGGGCGATGGGCATCGTCCGGAACCGGTCCATCACGCCCTTCCGGAAGTCGTCGTTGACCCCGGTGCCGACGGCCATGGCGATGTTCATGCCCATCATCGCCATCAGCCCGGGGACCAGATAGCTGACGTACACGTCCTGCCTGCCCTTGCCGGCGATCGCGCCCCCGAAGACGTACACGAACAGCAGCGTGAAGATGACGGGCATGAACAGGACGTCGAACATCGACTCCGGGTCCTGCTTGATCTGCATGACATTGCGGCGCACCAGCGCGCCGATGTGCCGCAGGTTGGCCCGAAGGCCGATCCGGCCCTCCCCGGTGGCCACGGTGGCGGGTGCGGAAGCTGTTGCCGCGCTCATACCGCGACCTCCTCGGGAATCGTGTCGGTGACGGCCGGCGTCTGCCCGCCGGTGATGAGCAGGAACACCTCGTCCAGGCTGGGCAGTTGGGTGCCGATGTGCGCGATGCCGAAGCCGTGTGCACCCAACAGGGCGATCACAGAGGTCAGTTGCCCGTCGCTGAGGATCGGTACGTACAGCAGTCCCTCCTCCGGTACCACCCGCACCCCCGCGATACCGTCCAGGCCCGCATCGGCGACCGCCCGTGCCATCGCGGGCAGTTGCGCCGGATCGCTCGGCCTCATCTGCAGGGTCCGGCCGCCGACCCTCGCCTTCAGCTCGTCGACCGCGCCGTTCGCGATGACCCGGCCGCGGTCGATGACGGTGAGCTCGTCGGCGAGCTGCTCGGCCTCCTCCATGTACTGCGTGGTGAGCAGTACGGTCGCCCCCTCGCCGACCATCCGCCGCACTTCGGCCCAGACCTCGTTGCGGGTACGCGGGTCGAGTCCCGTGGTCGGTTCGTCGAGATACAGCACGGAGGGCCGGCCGATCATCGAGGCGGCCAGGTCGAGCCGGCGGCGCATACCGCCGGAGTAGGTCATCGTGGGGCGCCGCGCCGCCTCGGTGAGTGAGAAGCGCTCCAGCATCTCGTCGGCGCGCCGCCGGGCGTCCCTGCGGGGCAGATCGAGCAGGCGTCCGATCATGTAGAGGTTCTCCCACCCGGAGAGCTTCTCGTCGACCGAGGCGTACTGGCCGGTGAGCCCGATGGTGCGGCGCAGTTGGCGCGGTTGCCTCACCACGTCGTAGCCCGCCACGGTCGCCCGCCCGGCGTCCGGGGTGATCAGGGTGGACAGGCAGCGGACCAGGGTGGTCTTGCCCGCGCCGTTGGGGCCGAGGACACCGAGGACCGTCCCCTCGCGGACGTCGAGGTCCACGCCGTCCAGCGCCTTCGTCTCGCCGTAATGCTTCACGAGGCCTCGTACCTCGACGGCGTTGATGTCGGTTCGCGTCATGCCGACTACGGTGCACGGCCGCACCTACAGGACGCCTACAGATCGCCGACAGGGCGCCCACATGCCCATGCCGGGGATGTCTGTGCAGGTCAGGCCTTTGCGTAGTTCCCGAAGCCGACCCAGTCGATCGCCACGCAGGGCTCGTCTCCCAGGACCCAGGCGTCGTGGCCGGGGGCGACGGCCATGAAGTCACCGGGCCCGAACTCGGCGGACTCGCCGTCGTCCATGACGACCTTCATCCGCCCGCTGACGACGTACCCCACGTGGTCGGCCTGGCAACTGTCCGTCCCGGCGATGGGCTTGACGTGCTTGGACCACTGCCAGCCCGGCTCGAAGACGGCTCGCCCGACGGATCCGCGGTCGGTGTTGACGAGGTCCAGCCTTCCCTTGCCGTCCTCGAACGGACGGGTCTCGTCCGCAGCGTCGAAGCTCTTGCTCGTGATTCCGGCCATGATCTACCGCCTCCTGGTACAGAGCGCAGAACCCCCGAGTCCATCTCTCAGGTTAAGCCGTACGCCTGCCCGGAGCAGGCCGACAGCCCGCCGACGGGGGACGATCGGCGGGCTGTCGTCTGTGCCGGAGGTGGCCGGCGACCGATCGCGGAGCGATCGGAAGTGATCAGTGGAAGGTGTGCTCCTCCTGCGGGAACGCACCGCCGACGACGTCGTCCGCGAAGGCCTTCGCCGCGTCGCCCAGCGTCCGGCGGAGGTCGGCGTACTGCTTGGTGAAGCGCGGCACCTTCCCGCCGGTCAGGCCCGCCATGTCCGTCCAGACCAGAACCTGGGCGTCCGTGTCGGGGCCGGCGCCGATGCCGATGGTGGGGATGTGCAGGGAGCGGGTGACCTCTGCGGCGAGCTCGGCCGGCACGAGTTCCAGCACGACGGCGAACGCGCCGGCGTCCTGGGCGGCCTTGGCGTCACGGAGCAGTCCGTGGGCAGCCTCGTCGCTGCGGCCCTGCACCCGGTAGCCCATGGTGTTCACGGACTGCGGGGTCAGGCCCAGGTGCGACATCACGGGGATTCCCGCCTGCACGATCAGCTCGGTCTGGGCCAGCGAGCGCTCGCCGCCCTCCAGCTTGACCGCGCCGACGCCCGCGTCCTTGACCAGCCGGGTGGCGTTGCGCAGTGCCTGGACCGGGCCTTCCTGGTACGAGCCGAAGGGCAGGTCGCCGACGACGAGGGCGCGCTTGGTGCCCCGTACGACGGCGGCGGACAGCAGCGTCATCTCGTCCATCGTGACCGGCACGGTGGTGTCGTAGCCGAGGTGGCAGTTGCCCATGGAGTCCCCGACGAGCATCACGGGGATGCCCGCCTCGTCGAAGACGGAAGCGGTCATCGCGTCGTAGGCGGTGAGCATGGGCCACTTCTCGCCGCGCTCCTTGGCGGCGGCGATGTCGTGGACGGTGATGCGGCGGGTCCCCTTGCCTCCGTACAGCGCCTTGCTGCTGTCGGAGGGGTTCTGGGCAGCCTGAAGCGTCATGGGTTCGGCTCCTTCGTCATCTCGAGGCGCCCTGACGGCGTCCCCGGACCGCCTCCATGGTGGCACCTCGTGCCGCTCCGGGGAAAGAGGTCGCGACACGCCCGGCACGGAGTTTCTATACGAGACGGTCTCGTATCGAAATCGGGCTACCCTGTCCGCATGACGATCCCGTCCGGCCTCACCGCTTCGCCTCGGATCCCCGAGGCCGTCCACCGCCGCCGGTGGATGATCCTCACGGTCCTGATGTTCAGCCTGATCATCGTCGTGCTGGACAACTCCATCCTGAATGTGGCGGTCAAGACGATCGCGAGCCCCCAGCCGCACGGCCTCGGCGCCACCCAGAGCGAGCTGGAATGGGCGATCAACTCGTACACGCTCGTGTTCGCCGGGATGCTGTTCACCGCAGGCCTGGTGGGCGACCGCATCGGCCGCAAGAAGGTCCTGATCTTCGGCACCCTCCTCTTCGGCGTCGGCTCGGCGTTCGCCGCACTGTCCGGCTCGGCCGCCGAACTCATTGCATATCGGGCCATGATGGGCTTCGGCGCGGCCTTTGTGATGCCTGCCACGCTCGCCGTGCTGGTCCATGTCTTCGAACGCGAGGAGCAGCCCAGGGCCATGGGGATCTGGGCAGGCAGCGTCGGCGTCGCGATCGCCGGCGGTCCGCTCACCGGCGGACTGCTCCTCGATCACTTCTGGTGGGGCTCGATCTTCCTGATCAATGTGCCGGTCGTGATCATCGCCGTGATCTGCATGGCGCTGCTGGTGCCGGACTCCAAGGACCCGGACCCCGGCCGGCTGGACCCCGTCGGTGTGGTGCTGTCGATCGTCGGCCTGGTGCTCGTGGTGTACGGGATCATCCGCGCCGGCGAGCTCGGCGACTTCACGGCCTTGTCCGTGGTGGCCCCGGTGGCCGTGGGGCTCGCGGTACTGGTCTGGTTCGTGGTGCACGAAAGGCGCAGTCGTCACCCCGCCCTCGACCTGGCGTACTTCAGACAGCCCGCCTTCTCGGCCGGCGTTGCCGCGATCGCGCTCGTCTTCTTCGCCCTCATGGGCCTGACCTTCTTCTCCGCCTTCTATCTGCAGAGCGTGCGCGGCTACAGCGCACTGCAGGCCGGCCTGCTCATCGTGCCCGTGGCCGCGGCGCAGATGTACTTCGCTCCACGGGCCCGCCTGGCCGTGGCCCGGTTCGGCACCCGGGCCACGGCGGCCGCGGGCATGCTGCTGATCGCGGCCGGGTTCGTGGCCTTCGCGTACTTCGACGCCTCGACCCCGGTGTGGGTGATCGAGGTCGCCTTCTTCGCCCAGGGTGTCGGCATGGCGCATGTCTCGACACCCGTGACCTACACGGTGGTGCAGCTGCTGCCGCGGGAGAAGGCCGGATCCGGCAGCGCGCTCAACAACACCTTCCGCCAGATCGGCGGTGCGCTCGGCGTGGCCGTCCTCGGCTCGATGCTGGCCACGCGCTATCGCAGCGGGATCGAGGAGCACCTCGGCGCACTGCCGGCCGGGGCACGGGACGCGGCGGGCGAGTCCCTCGAGGCGACGCTCACCGCCGCGGAGAAGCTCGGCCCGGCGGGCAAGACGCTGATCGGACCGGCGCACGAGGCCTTCCTCGACGCCATGCATCTGACGTCGCTCGGCTCGGCGGTCATCGCCGTCATCGGCGCGGTGGTGGTCGGGGTGTTCCTGCCCGGCCGGCCGGACGACGATCCGGATCCGCAGGACCCGGAACCCGTGGCGCAGGCCGCGGCGCTCGACTGAGGCCGGCGGCGTGCCCGCTCCGGCCCTGGCCGATCAAGGCTGCGGCCGGGTCGGGGAGAATCAGGGGGACGCGGCGAGAGGCGGAGACGTGCCCCTGAGGGAGCAGCAGGTGGAGCAGCACAGCAACCCGAGGCGAGGACGGCCCCGCAGCGCGGCGGCCGAGCGGTCCATCGTCGACGCGGTCGTGCGGCTGCTCGAGGAAGGCGTGCCCATATCCGAGCTCTCCATCGAGCGCATCGCCCGCACCGCCGGCGTCGGGAAGGCCACCATCTACCGCCGCTGGGAGGGCAAGGAAGCCCTCTTCCTCGACGTCGTGCGGTCCATGGAACCGGATGACCCCCCGCTGCCCGGAACCGGTGTCCGGGACGATCTGATCGCTCTCGTCGAGACGATGCGGCGGCGCGGCCTCGCCAAGCGCTCCTCCGCCCTCCTGCACAACCTCTTCGCGCAGATGCAGAGCTATCCCGAGCTCTGGGACCTGTATCACCGCACCGCTGTGGCCCCCCGCCGCGAACTGATGGAAGCCGTGCTGCGCCGCGGCGTCGAGAGCGGCGAGATCCGCTCCGACCTCGACCTCGACCTGCTCGGCGACCTCTTCGTGGGACCGATGCTGGTCCGCAGCGTGCTGCGCCCCGACCGCACGCCGGGGGAGGGCAGCGCCGAGCGGATCGTCGACGCCGTGCTGCAGGGCGTGCGTCCGCCCGGCTGACGGCGCGGCGCCGGCGGGCCGAAGTGTGAGCGTTCTGTCACAGCGTTCCCACCTGGTCCGATACCAGGAACCCGGTACGCGCCCGTGGCGTCATCCGGAAGTACGGCCGTCCACGGACGGCGGAGCAATCAGCGGTCATCGCCTAGGGTCCTAGGAGCGGCGGCGGGACCGGTGCGACGGCAAGGCAGTGAGGACACCTCTATGACGAACGGCGGAACGGGCGCCCAGCCCTTCGGGTCCCGGCTCCGGAGCATGCTCGAACGGGTGCGCGACGACCGGGGCTTCTGGCGGCGCGGCATTCTGATCGCGCTGTTCGCCGTGGTGATCGCGTTCCTGATGATCCTGCACGCGCAGATCCCCAACCGGATCGGCAACGTCGGCAGCCTTGCCGAGACCTTTCTTCCGTGGCTGGGCCTGTTCATCCCGGTGATCCTGGTCGCCGCGCTGCTGCGGCGCTCGGCCACCGCGCTGGTCGCACTGCTGCTGCCGCTGATCGTCTGGCTGAACCTGTTCGGCGGTCTGCTCACCGGCAAGTCGGCCGCCGCGGGCGGCGATCTGACCGTCGCCACGCACAACGTCAACGCGGAGAACCCTGACCCGGCGGGCACCGCGAAGGACGTGGCCGCGTCGGGCGCGGACGTGGTCGCGCTGCAGGAGCTGCCGATCGGGCAGGTGTCGGCGTACGAGAAGGCGCTGGCGGGGACGTACAAGTACCACGAGGTCCAGGGCACGGTCGGCCTGTGGAGCAAGCACCCGCTCTCCGCCGCCGCGCCCGTGGACATCCGCCTGGGCTGGACCCGCGCGATGCGCGCCACCGTCGCGGCGCCGGGCGGCGAAGTGGCGGTGTACGTCGCGCACATGCCGTCCGTACGGGTCAAGGTGAACGCCGGCTTCACGGCCAACCAGCGCGACAAGAGCTCCGACGCGCTCGGCGAGGCGATCGCGCGCGAACAGGTCCGCAGGGTCGTGCTCCTCGGCGACCTCAACGGCACGATGAACGACCGCTCGCTGAACGCCATCACCTCCCAGCTGCGCTCGACGCAGGGAGCGGCGGGCGACGGCTTCGGCTTCAGCTGGCCCGCGTCGTTCCCGATGGCGCGGATCGACCAGATCCTGGTGCGCGGGGTCGAGCCGGTCTCGTCATGGACGCTGCCGCGCACGGCGAGCGACCACCTGCCGATCGCGGCGCGCGTGGAGCTGTGAGGTTTCCCCCACCTCCCTTTCCCGTAACTGGGGCAAGCCCCCGGACTCCCGTACGGCCTGAGGCGGGGGGTCCGGGGCGGAGCCGTGGTGGGAGGGTGGAGTCCTCCCGCGGCCGTCAGGCCGTAGGGGGAGGGCGGGGTGGGGGAAGTCCGTCCGCGACCACCCGTTCACGCGTGGGAACATGTGGCCCGGGAGTATTTGTTTCCAAAGCGAACTTAACTCGAAAGGCCCATCCCCATGCCTCTCGCGCTACTCGCGCTCGCCGTGTCCGCATTCGGCATCGGCACCACCGAGTTCGTGATGATGGGCCTGCTGCCCAACGTCGCCGACGACCTCGGCACCTCCGTCCCCACCGCCGGGTACCTCGTCTCCGCCTACGCCATCGGCGTCGTGATCGGCGCCCCGCTGCTCACCTCCCTCGGCTCCCGCGTGCCCCGCAAGCGCATGCTGCTCCTCCTCATGGCGCTCTTCACCGTGGGGAACCTCGCCTCCGCGCTCGCGCCCGGGTTCGGCACACTGATCGCGGGGCGCGTACTCGCAGGGCTGCCGCACGGGGCGTTCTTCGGGGTCGGTGCCGTCGTCGCCGCCCGGCTCGTCGCCGACGGCCGTCAGGCACGCGCCGTGGCCACCATGTTCCTCGGGCTCACGGTCGCCAACATCGTCGGCGTACCGGCCGCGACCGCACTCGGGCAGCACCTCGGCTGGCGCGCCACCTTCCTCGTCGTCAGCGCGATCGGCCTGGTCTCCATGGCCGCCCTCGCCCGGCTCGTCCCGCACATGCCGCTCGACGCGCACCAGAGCATCGGCCGCGAGCTGCGCGCCCTCGCCGACCGTCAGGTGCTGCTCGGCCTGCTCACCGCCGTCTTCGGGTTCGCCGGTGTCTTCGCCGTCTACTCCTATCTCGCGTCCATGACGACCGACGCGATGGGCCTGGGCGAGTCCTCCGTGACCCTCGTCCTCGCCCTCTTCGGCATCGGCATGACCCTCGGCGCACTCGCCGCCGGGCCGCTGACCGACCGCGCGCTGCGCCCCACCCTCTACGGCTCGCTCGCCGCTCTCGCCCTGACTCTCGCCGTCTTCCCGCTCACCGTCCACACCCCGTGGCTGGCCCTCACCACCGTGGTCGTGCTCGGCGCGGTCGGCTTCCTGACCACCACACCGCTGCAGATGCTGGTGATGCGCGCGGCCCAGGACGCGCCCACGCTCGCCTCCGCCTCCAACCACTCGGCCTTCAACCTCGCCAACGCCGGCGGCGCCTGGCTCGGCGGCGTCGCCATCTCGGCGGGCTGGGGCTGGACGTCCCCCGCCCTGGCCGGCGCGGCGCTGACCGTGGCGGGGCTGGGCATCGCAGTGGTCGCCGGGCTGCTGGACCGTACGCGAACGGGGGCCTCGCGGGTGATTGCCGCAGGCCCCCGTACCGGTTCCGAAGGTGTGCTCAGCCGCTCGTCGTCTCGCGCCAGCGGTTCGTGATCGGCAGCCGGCGGTCCTTGCCGAACCCCTTCGCCGAGATCTTGGTGCCCGGCGGGTACTGGCGGCGCTTGTACTCCGCCGTGTCCACCATCCGCAGCGTCCTGGTCACCAGCTCCTCGTCGAAGCCGGCCGCCACGATGGCGTCCTTGCCCTGGTCCCGGTCGACGTACAGCTCCAGGATCCGGTCCAGCACGTCGTAGTCCGGCAGCGAGTCGGTGTCCACCTGGCCGGGGCGCAGCTCGGCGCTGGGCGGCTTGGTGATCGAGGCCTCCGGGATCGGCGGGGTCTGGCCGCGCTCCTCGGCGGCGCGGTTGCGCCACTTCGCGAGCCGGAACACCGTCGTCTTGTAGACGTCCTTGATCGGCCCGTAAGCGCCGACCGAGTCGCCGTACAGGGTCGAATATCCCACCGCCAGCTCGGACTTGTTGCCCGGCGCGAGCACGATGTGGCCCTCCTGGTTCGAGACTGCCATCAGCATCGTGCCGCGCAGCCGCGACTGGAGGTTCTCCTCGGCGAGGCCGGTCAGGGAGAGCGCGCCCATGTACGCGTCGAACATCGGCTCGATCGGTACGGTGCGGAAGTTCAGGCCGGTCCGGCGCGCCAGCTCGGCCGCGTCGCCCTTGGAGTGGTCCGAGGAGTACTTGGACGGCATGGAGATGCCGTACACGTTCTGCGCGCCCAGCGCGTCGCAGGCGATCGCGGCGACGAGCGCGGAGTCGATACCGCCGGACAGACCGATCAGCACGGAGCGGAAGCCGTTCTTGGCGGCGTACGCGCGCAGGCCCACCACCAGCGCCGAGTACACCTCCTCGTCGTCGTCCAGGCGCTCGGCGTAGCCGCCGGCCAGCTCGGCCTCGTACGCGGGCAGCGGCTCCTCGGAGAGGACGACACGGTCGATGCGCAGCCCGTCGTCGACGATGCGTCCATGAGCGGCTCCGCCGCCCGCCGTCGAGGACTCGGCCGAGGCCGCGGGCAGCTCCAGGTCGAGGACGACACTGCCCTCGGCGAACTGCGGCGCCCGCGCGATGACCTCGCCGTCGGCGCCGACGACGATCGAGTCGCCGTCGAAGACGAGCTCGTCCTGCCCGCCGATCATGGCCAGGTAGGCGGTGGTGCAGCCGGCCTCCTGGGCGCGCTTGCGCACCAGCTCGAGCCGGGTGTCGTCCTTGTTCTGCTCGTACGGCGAGGCGTTGATCGAGATCAGCAGCCCGGCCCCGGCGGACCGGGCGGCCGGCACGCGGCCGCCGTCCTGCCACAGGTCCTCGCAGATCGCGAGCGCGACATCGACGCCGTGCACCCGGATCACGGGCATGGTGTCGCCCGGCACGAAGTAGCGGAACTCGTCGAAGACGCCGTAGTTGGGCAGGTGGTGCTTGGCGAAGGTGAGGACCACCTGGCCGCGGTGCAGCACGGCGGCCGCGTTGCGCGGGGCGCCGGCGGGCTGGCCGTACTTGGGCTGGGCGGACTCGGAGCGGTCCAGATACCCGAGGACGACCGGCAGCTCGCCGAAGCCTTCGGCGTCGAGGCGTCCGGCGAGCGCCCGCAGAGCGGTCCGGGAGGCCTCCACGAAGGACGAGCGCAGGGCGAGGTCCTCGACGGGGTAGCCGGTCAGCACCATCTCGGGGAACGCGACGAGATGCGCACCCTGCTCGGCGGCGTGCCGGGTCCAGTGCACGATCGACTCGGCGTTGCCGGCGAGATCGCCGACGGTCGAGTCGATCTGATTCAGAGCGAGGCGAAGTTGAGGCACGCAAACAGTGTAATCGTCTGACTGACGCAATGTCCCGTCGTGTGGTGAGGGCCACCTCGGCCCCCTACGCTCCCGCTGCCGGGCGAGTGGCTGGGGGAGGGGCGGAGTGCCGTGCCCCTCCCCCAGGGGCTACGAGCGGTAGGCGAGAGTCGTCATCATCCCGGACTCCCCGTGGTAGAGGTTGTGGCAGTGCAGCATCCACAGGCCGGGGTTCTCCGCGTCGAAGTCCGCGACCAGTTTCCGGTGCGGCAGGATCGCGGCCGTGTCCTTGCGGGCGCCGCGGCCGTTGACGCCCGTCACCGCGAAGGTGTGGCCGTGCAAGTGGATGGGATGCCACATGTCCGTGGTGTTGATGAACACCACGCGCACCCGCTCTCCGGAGCGCACCGGGATACGCCGGTCCGGGGAGTAGGGCTTCCCGTCGAACGCCCAGTCGAACTTCTTCATGCCGCCGGTCAGCTTGATCTTGATGAGGCGGTCGTACTTGCCCCGCCGGTCGAGGGCCACCGACTCGTCGGGCTCCAGCGTGTAGGCCGACGGCAGCACCTTCCGGCCGAGCTCCGCCGGACGTGCCCCGGACTCCGGGCGTGCCCCGCCCGAGGTGCGCAGGACGGCCATCGACGACGCCTTCTTGCCCTCGGCCACCGCGGTGAGCGGAAAGGTTCCGTCCTTGGCGGTGACCAGCACGTCGTACCGCTCGCCCATGCCCAGGAGCAGGGCGTCGGTCGTGACGTGCTTGACCGGGAAGCCGTCGGTGTGGGTGACCGTGAGCCGGTGACCGCCCAGCGCCACCCGGAAGGCCGTGTCACCGCCCGCGTTGATGATGCGCAGCCGGATGCGGTCGCCGGGGTTGGCGCGGAACTGCGTGGGGTCCTCCGCCGTCCGCCCGTTGATCAGGAAGTACGGGTAGTCGACATCGCCCGCCTCACCGCCGAGCAGCTTGCTCCGGGACCCCGTCAGCACCCGGGACGGGCCGCGCCGGCCGGGGTGCGCCGAGGGTGACGCGGCCCGGGACCCGGACTTGGCGGCCCCGTGGCCGCCGTGGCCGCCGCCCGCGTGGTCCATGCCTTTGTTGAGATCGGCGAGCACCTCGTCCGGAGTCGAGCCGTCGACCCCGTCGACCCAGTCGTCAAGGACGACGACCCACTCCTTGTCGTACGACAGCGGCTCCTTCGGGTCTTCGACGATCAGCGGGGTGTACAGCCCGCGGTCCAGCTGCACACCCGTGTGCGGATGGAACCAGTGCGTCCCCGGGTCGGGCACCGTGAAGCGGTACCTGAACTGCTCACCCGGCCGGATCGGCGCCTGCGTCACATGCGGCACACCGTCCATGTCGTTGCGCATCCTGATGCCGTGGCAGTGCAGCGTGGTGTCCTCGGGCAGATGGTTGGCGAGGGTGAGGTCGAGGATGTCCCCGGCCGTGACCCGTACCTCCCGGCCCGGCAGATCGTCCCCGTAGGCCCAGGTCCTGACGGTCCGGCCGCCGCCGAGTTCGACCGTGGTCGCGGTGG
The DNA here is from genome assembly GCF_036057275.1 of Streptomyces sp. NBC_00390. Classification (NCBI taxonomy): domain Bacteria; kingdom Bacillati; phylum Actinomycetota; class Actinomycetes; order Kitasatosporales; family Streptomycetaceae; genus Streptomyces; species Streptomyces sp. NBC_00390. Next base: position 6,075,751 of record NZ_CP107945.1, read on the forward strand.
CCGTGACCCGCACCTTCCGTACCCGGCCCGAGCTGTGGCGTTCAGCCTCGGCCGCCTGGACCTCCTTGCCGTCGGGGGAGACATAACCGTTCGGCCTGGCCACTCCGTCGTTGGGCGGGGAGTCGTGGCGGGAGCCGTGGGAGGGGCCGTGGGAGGGGCCGTGCGCGGGGCGCCGGCCAGCTGCTCCGTGGCCGTCGTCGGCGGATGAACAGGCGGCCAGAAATCCCGTACAGGCCGCGGCGATCGATGCTCCGAGCACGGAGCGGCGCGTGATGTGCCTACGCATGACTGATTGCACCTCGTGAGGGTGTCGAAGGGTGTGCGGAGGAAGCGCGTGCCCCGCCTGCGCTCCTGCGCAAGCGGTGGACGCGCTCCTATATCCGCAGCACCGACACCCGGGCGAGCACACCCGTCACCGGTGGTGCGTTCGCCCGCAGCGTGTGCGGCAACCAGGCCCAGGACGCGGACGACAGATCGACCCGGCCGCTCAGCGCCCGCCGTACGACCAGCAGCGCGAGACCCCACGCGCCGAGCACGGCGAGACAGACCGAGGCGGGGTCCATGGCGGGGACGGGTGCGTGCTCCTCGACGGCCGGTACATCCGCCACGCGGGCGTGATACGGCTGTACGGAGGTGTGGCCGGTGTGCGCGGGCCGGTGAGCCGCGTGCCCGGATTCCGCCGACGGATGGCCCGTGGTGTGCATGGCGGCGATCCCGCAGAGCAGCGCAACGAGCAGTATCAACTGCCCCCAGCGCGTACCCCGATGATCGGCCATGAACCGGAGCCTACCCCCTCAGGGTATGCATGGCATGTGCAGCACCGGCGGTCCGTCCCGGCGGGCCGCCGGCGCCGTTGCGCATCCGAAGGGCAGGTCAGGTCGCGTAGACCCGCTCGCACCATCCGGCGAGCTGCTCCTCCGTCAGGTGCTGGGCCAGATCGGCCTCGCTGATCATCCCGACCAGGCGCTTGCGCTCGATCACCGGAAGCCTGCGTATCTGATGGCCCTGCATCTCCTGCAGTACCGCGTCCACATCCGCACCCGCGTCGATCCAGCGCGGCGTGCCCTTGGCCATGTCGCCCGCCGTGACCTGCGACGGATCGTGACCCATGGCGACACAGCCGATGACGATGTCGCGGTCGGTGAGGATGCCGCACAGCCGTTCGTTCTCGTCCGCTATGGGCAGCGAGCCCACATTCAGCTCACGCATCAGCTGCGCGGCCCTGTCGAGGGTCTCGTGGGAGGGGATCCACTGAGCCCCGGGATGCATGATGTCCTTGGCGGTGGTCATGGGTGTGTGCCTCCTGGATGCCGTACGGCCCCGAGCGCAACCCATTGTCGTTGGGCCGTTCGGGGTACGCGACCGCAGCCGCCGGACGCCCGGACCACCCGTTCCCGTGAAACGCCCCGGGCCCGCCCGGTCCGCGCGGCGGCGGACCGGGCGGGCCCGGGAAGGTCACGCGGGGGCGTGCCTCAGGTCAGCACCTCGGCGCCGCGCTGGTGCAGCATGTCGACCATGAGCTCCACCTCCGAGCGCTGGGCGTCCACCATGTCCTGAGCGAGTCTGCGCTCGGTGTCCACGGTGCACAGCTTCGCGCACTCCTCGGCCATGGCCGCGCCGCCGTTGTGGTGGTTGATCATGAGCTGGAGGTAGAAGACCTCGGCCTGCTTGCCGTTCAGCCCGCCCAGCCGCTCGAGGTCGGCCTTGGTCGCCATGCCCGGCATCAGCGGACCGTCCTCGGCCTCCTGGGTGCCGTGGCCGCCGTGCCCGGACGTGCCCTTCCCCTTCATCCAGGCCATCGGCGCCTCGTCGGCGGCGACCTTCGGCAGACCCCACAGGTCCAGCCAGCCCAGCATCATGCCGCGCTGGTTCGCCTGGGTGTTGGCGATGTCGTACGCGAGCCTGCGCACCTGGTCGTTCCGTGTGCGGTCCCGGACGATGAAGGACATCTCCACGGCCTGCTGATGATGGACCGACATGTCCCGGGCGAAGCCGGCGTCCGCCGAGTCCGCCGTCGGGGTACGGGCTGCGGCCGGGTCGCCGCTGCCCGCGGTGGCGACCGTGGCGGCCCCGGCGAACAGCAGAGCCAGCACGACGGCCGTGATGGCGGCCCAGTGCGTGCGCGTCATGCCCGTCACTCCCCGCTCAGCCCGCCCGTGCACGCCGCGCCCTTCTCCGGCGTCTGGGGGCCGTTCACGTACTTGGTGAAGAACTGTCCCACCCGCGGGTCGTCGGCCGAGTCAACGGTCACCTGCTTGCCCCAGGCGCTGAGCATGATCGCGCCCTTCTGGTCCTTGTACGGGCTCATGAGCGAGTACGGCGTGCTCTTGACCCGGTCGCCGAGCTTGTCCACATCGGCCTTGGACACCTTGTCGGTGTACGTCACCCAGACAGCGCCGTGCTCCAGCGAGTGGACGGCGTTCATGTCGGGGACGGCCTCCTTGTAGACGTCCCCGTTGCAGTTCATCCACACCTCGTTGTGGTCGCCGCCGACCGGAGGCTTCATCGGGTACTTCACCTGGGTCTTGACGTGCTTGTTGGTCAGCTTCTTCGCGTCCCAGGACTGCTCGTCCTCGATGGGTGCCTTGGCCGCCGCGACCTCCTGCTCCTTCTCCTCCGACTTCTTGTTGAGGACGAAGGCGCCGAAGCCGACCAGGCCGGCCACGACGAGGGCGCTGACGCTGATGGTGATGATGCGGTTGCGTCGCTCGTGGGCCTGCTCGGCACGGCGCATCTGCTCTATTCGGGCCCGGCGGTCGTTGGTCGTCTGACGAGAAGCCATGGTGGACATCGTCCTTCGTGAGGTCTGCGGAAGTCGCGGAAATCTGCGTTCGGATGCGCGCGCAGGCGCGCGCGAGCGTGCGGGCGGTGGTGCCTTACGTCACGTCCGCAGCACCTGAAGGACGTGCAGGTCGGGAGCGCGGGCGGGCGCCTGGGAGCGGTCCGGACGGCCTGCGGCCTGAGGCTCGCCGGGGTATCGGGGCTCGACGCCCGCCTCGAGCGGGGCATCCAGCGGCGGCGCGGTGAGCACGGCGGGGCTCAGCACCGGAAGGAGACCGCAGGCGCCGTCGTCGTACGGACAGGTGTACGCGGTCACGGGCGCGGCCGCTGCACCGCGTTCGGCGGTGGCGGTGGGGTGGTGCGGACCCGGATCGGCCTGGCCCAGGCAGATGAAGAGCGCACCGAGCAGCGTCGCCACGGCGCTCAGCAGAGCCGTGGGACGCTCGGTGCGATCGAGGCGGCTGGTCCGCGAACCCTCCATGGCGGCCGATCGTAGTAGGCGCGCGCGCCGTGTACGCCATGTGGGGCTGGAATGCGCGGTGCGAACAAGCCGCGGACCCGCCGCGACGAGGCGACGGGTCCGCGGGGGCGCGTCGGGAGGTCAGACCCGCTCGGGCGCGCGCTCCGGCTCCTGCTTCTGCTCCAGCTCTTGCTCCGGCTCGTGCTCCGGTGTCTCGCGCTGGTCCGGCCCGGCGGCCCGGAACAGCCGTCCCGGCCACCAGAACCAGCGGCCCAGGTCGAGGGCGAGCGCCGGCACCAGCACCGTCCGCACCAGGAAGGTGTCGAGCAGGACTCCGATTCCGACGATCACGCCCATCTGCGCCATGGTCACCAGCGGCAGCCCCGCGAAGACCGCGAACGTCGCGGCGAGTACGACACCTGCGCTGGTGATGACGCCGCCGGTGGTCGTCAGGCCCTCCAGCACACCGCGGGCATGACCGAGCCGGACGGACTCCTCCTTGACCCGGTGCATCAGGAAGATGTTGTAGTCGATACCGAGGGCCACCAGGAAGACGAAGCCCATCAGCGGGATCGACCAGTCCACACCGGCGTAGCCGAAGACGTGCTCGAACAGGAGGTTGGAGGCGCCCAGCGCCGCGAAGTAGGAGATCACGACGGTGGCCAGCAGCAGCACCGGGGCGACGATCGCCCGCAGCAGCCACACCAGCACCAGCAGGACCACCACCAGCACCACCGGGATGACGGTCCGCAGATCACGGTCCGCGGCCCGCTGGGTGTCCAGCGTCTGCGCGGTCGTACCACCCACCAGGGCCTTTGCCCCCTCGACCGTACGGACCTCGGAGCGCAGCACATCGATCGTGTCCTTGGCGGCCTGGCTGTCCGGGGCGTCCTCGAGCACGACCGACAGGGTGGCGAGCCTGCCGTTCGGAGTGCGTTCCCCGTCCTCGACCCTGGCCACGCCCGAGACCTCCGAGACCGCCGCCTCGACCGCGCCCGCGCGGCCGGCGTCCGTCACGATCGTCGCCGGGTCGGAGGCACCCGAGGGGTAGTGGGCCGAGATCCGCTCCTGGGCCACGACCGACTCGGGCTTGTCCTGGAACATCTCGGACTGCTGCAGACCCATGTCGATACCGAGGGCGCTCACCGCGAGCACACCGGTGGCGGCGACGGACATCAGCCAGGACCAGCGCGGGCGCCGGGCGACGGCCGTGCCGATACGGGACCAGACGGTGACCGACCTGCCGGCCGGGTCCGCGGCACCGGCTACCGGCGCCCGCGTGACGTGCGGCACGAAGGGCCAGAAGACCCAGCGGCCCGCGATCACCAGCAGCGCCGGCAGGATCGTGATCATTGCCAGGAAGCCGCAGACCACACCGACCGCGCCGACCAGACCCATGGAGCGCGAGGAGTTGATGTCGGCGAGGGAGAGGCAGGCGAGGCCTACGGCGACGGTGCCGGCCGAGGCGAGGATCGCGGGGCCCGAGCGGTGCAGCGCGAGCCTCATCGCCGTGTGCCGGTCCTTGCGGCGGTGCAGCTCCTCGCGGTAGCGGGCTGTCAGCAGCAGGGCGTAGTCGGTGCCGACGCCGAAGACGAGCACCATCAGGATGCCCGCGCTCTGCGGATCGACCGGCAGCCCGGCGTACTTGGCCAGCAGATAGGTGCCGACCTGGGTGAGAACGGCGGCGAAGCCGACGGACAGCAGCGGGAACAGCCACAGGACAGGGCTGCGGTAGGTGATCAGCAACAGGACGGCCACCACGATGCCGGTGGCGATCATCAGGGTGGAGTCGAGCGAGTCGAAGACCGCGATCTGGTCGACCAGCGAGCCTGCCGGTCCGCCGACCTCGACATCGAGGCCGGGTGGGGCGTTTGCCCCGGCGACCGTGCGGATCTCCTCGACCTTGTCGCTGATCCCGTCCTCGGAGGAGAGCGGGACGACCAGCATCAGGGCCCTGCCGTCGTCGGACGGCAGCACCCGGGAGACCTGCTCGCCGTCGGCGGCGTACCGGGCGAAGGCCGTCCGGTCCGCCTCGGCCTTGGCCCGCTCGGCCGCGCCGATCGTCGCACCCGGACCGGCGGCGCTGTACACCGTGACCGCAGGCATCACCGCGTCCGTACGGAACCTCTCCAGCTCCGTGTTGACCTGCGCGGACTCGGCGCCGCGCGGCAGGAAGGCGTTCGGGCCGGACTCCTCGACCTCGCCCAGTTTGCCCGCGAGAGGGCCGAGCGCGGCGGCGAGTATCAGCCAGCCGACGAGGACGAACCATTTGGTGCGACTGCCGCCCGGCGCACCGGCCAGGCGCTTGAGCAGCGCTTTCATGAGTAATCTCCTGTGTGTGGAGTTCGGGGCGCACGGGACCCGCACCGTGGCGTGAGGGTGTGAAGACCTGCCGCGGTGAAGGGGTGGCCGTGCCTGGGATCTGTTCTCCATGGGTACGGCCGGGAGTTGCAGCTCCTGGCCGTACCGCTCCTGTGCGAGCCGGGTCGTCGACGAGCCGGTCTGCTACGAGCCGGGCATCACTCGACCTCGCGCATCATCTTCTCCATCGAGGTCAGCGAGAGCCGGGCCTGTGTCAGCTCGTCGAGGGTGCGCCTGTGCAGTTCGGTGCTGTCGTCGAGCAACCGTGCGTACTTGTCGGCCAGTTGGCGGTACTGCTCGTCACGGGCGGCCAGCGCGCGAGCCCGCCAGGTCGCGGCGACCTGCCAGACGATGACGATGAGGAGGAGAAAGAGCCCGCCGGCTCCGACCGCTCCCACCAGATTCGCGTTCATGTGGCCGTCTCCTTCATCGCGTCCTTCTCTTCCTCGGGGAGCGTGCGGGCCGCCGCCGCGACGGCCTCGGGTGTGAGCGCGTAGCAGAACGGCGTGAGCTCGAAGAACTTCATCGCCTTGCCGCCCTCGGACAGCTCCAGCTCCCCGATGACCAGCCCCGCCGCCTCCAGCCGCTGCAGATGCATATGGAGCAGCGGCCGGCCGATGCCGAGCTCACGGGCGAGCCGGCTGACGTAGTTACGGCCGCCCAGCAGCGCCGCGACGATCCGCATCCGGTGCGGGTTGCCGAGGGCGGTGAGCACCTTCAGCAATGCCTCGCCGTCGGGCCCGTCCCCGCGCTGCCCGCCGGCCGGGAACTCGCCCATCGCGGCCCCCTTCGTCGGTGTCCGTGAGTCAAGGCTGACGCACCCCGCTGACGTGTGTCAAAGAAAGCTGACACATGTCGGGGTGGAGTGAGGGACCCCTCAGGGTCGTCTCGGGGTGTGCCCTGACCCACAATGGCCTCAGCCGCGGTGCGCAACGCGCCGGAAACCCACAGATGGCATGCTCGAGGGTGGCAGGCAGGCAGGCAGGGCGGCGGCGTGACCGGCAAGGATGGGTGGAAATGGATAAGCAGCAGGAATTCGTGCTCCGCACACTCGAGGAGCGCGACATCCGGTTCGTGCGCCTGTGGTTCACCGACGTACTCGGTTTCCTGAAGTCGGTCGCGGTCGCGCCCGCCGAACTCGAGCAGGCCTTCGACGAGGGCATCGGTTTCGACGGCTCGGCGATCGAGGGCTTCGCCCGGGTATACGAGTCCGACATGATCGCCAAGCCCGACCCGGGCACCTTCCAGATCCTGCCCTGGCGGGCCGAGGCGCCGGGCACGGCCCGGATGTTCTGCGACATCCTGATGCCCGACGGCTCCCCGTCCTTCGCGGACCCCCGGTTTGTGCTGAAGCGGATCCTGGCCAAGACCTCCGACCTGGGCTTCACCTTCTACACACACCCGGAGATCGAGTTCTTCCTGCTGAAGGACAAGCCGGTCGACGGCAGCCGGCCCACCCCGGCGGACAGCTCCGGCTACTTCGACCACACCCCGCAGAACGTCGGCATGGACTTCCGCCGCCAGGCGATCACCATGCTCGAGTCCATGGGGATCTCGGTGGAGTTCAGCCACCACGAGGGCGCCCCGGGCCAGCAGGAGATCGACCTGCGGTACGCCGACGCGCTGTCCACGGCCGACAACATCATGACGTTCCGCCTGGTCATGAAGCAGGTCGCGCTGGAGCAGGGCGTGCAGGCCACCTTCATGCCGAAGCCGTTCAGCGAGTACCCCGGCTCCGGCATGCACACCCACCTCTCGCTCTTCGAGGGCGACCGCAACGCGTTCTACGAGTCGGGCTCCGAGTACCAGCTCTCCAAGGTCGGCCGCTCCTTCATCGCCGGCCTCCTCAAGCACGCCGCCGAGATCTCGGCCGTCACGAATCAGTGGGTCAACTCCTACAAGCGCATCTGGGGCGGCTCGACCCGCAGCGCGGGCGCGGGCGGCGAGGCCCCCTCGTACATCTGCTGGGGCCACAACAACCGCTCCGCGCTGATCCGCGTCCCCATGTACAAGCCGGGTAAGACCGGCTCGTCCCGCATCGAGGTCCGCTCCCTCGACTCGGGCGCCAACCCCTACCTCGCGTACGCGGTCCTGCTCGCGGCGGGCCTCAAGGGCGTCGAGGAGGGCTACGAACTCCCGGCCGGTGCCGACGACGACGTGTGGGCGCTGTCCGACGCGGAGCGGCGCGCGATGGGCATCACGCCGTTGCCGCAGAACCTGGGCGAGGCGATCGACCTGATGGAGCGCAGCGAGCTCGTCGCGGAGACGCTGGGCGAGCACGTCTTCGACTTCTTCCTGCGCAACAAGAAGCAGGAGTGGGAGGAGTACCGCTCCGAGGTCACGGCCTTCGAGCTGCGCAAGAGCCTGCCGGTGCTGTAGCCGCTGGTCGGAGCGGGTAGAGCCAGCCCCGAAACGGTTCCGGGCCAGAGACGGTCAGTCTCTGGCCCGGCACCGTTTCATGCCCTCTGGGCCGTCTGTGGGCCACCCGACTGCGGCCGACGCGCCGGGGGCCGGCAGATCCTGACCCTGACGACCGCCGGCACGCTCGGCTACCAGCAGCGGGCCGAGGGCGAGGTCCGCAGCGTGCGCGGCCGGGTCGATCCGACGCGGATCGAGGCGCTGCTGGTGGCGCTCGCCCGCACCGGCTTTCCGGCCGCGCCCCAGCAGACGTTCCTGTCCGGTGCGTCGGTGATCACGCGCGCGGTTGAGCCCGGTGGCCGCGTGGTGATCGACCACTTCGTCGCGCTCGAGCTCGACGGCTACCTCGAGGTGATCCGCGCGCTCGGCGATCTCAACGCTGCGCTGCGCAAGCGCGACGACGCGGCGCTCACGGCCTGGCGCTTCACGCCGCGCGCGTGAGGCCCGCCGGATGTCCGACCCCCCGACGCCGGGCCGCCACCTCGAAACGTCATGGGACCGGCACGGGAGGGGCGCCGGGTCACCGTCGGCGGCCAGGGGCGGACAAGGCGGCGGTGAAGTCGTCCAGGGCCGCGAAGCTGTGGGCGCTGACGACGGCGTCGCAGTAGGGCAGTGCGGCGGCCATGCCGCCGACGAGCGGACGGTAACGGGGGCTTGCCGTACGGGGGTTGACCCATACGATGCGGTAGGCGACGCGGGCCAGCCGCGCCATGTGGGTGGCGAGGGCGGCGGGCGCGCCCGTGTCCCAGCCGTCGGAGACGATGACAACCACGGCGCCGTGCGCCATGCCGCGTCGGCCGAACCGTTCGTTGAACTCCGCGAGGCAGTCTGCTATCCGGGTGCCCCCGGACCAGTCCGGGGCTGCCCGCCCGGCCCGTTCCAGGGCGTCGTACGGCCCGGCCCGCCGGAAGACGGGCGTGAGGCGGGTGAGCCGGGTGGCGAAGGTGAACACCTCGGCCCGGGCTGCGCGCGAGGCGCAGTAGAGCAGTTGCAGCATTGCGCGGGCGTAGGGCTCCATCGATCCGGAGATGTCGCAGAGCACGACGAGATCGCGGGGACGGGTGCGCGGTACGAAGCGGCGCAGCCGCAGGGGATATCCGCCGGTGCGTCGGCTGACGGCCAGTGTCCGGCGCAGGTCGACCTGCTCGCCGTGGGGCGCGGGACGGCGCCGACGGGACGGCCGCGTCGGGGTGCGAAGCGCGACGGTGCGCATCAGCTCGGCCAGGCGCGCCAGTTCCTCGGCGGACAGGGCCGCGAAGTCGCGGGTGGCGAGGTGGTCGAGGGGACTGGCGGCAAGGGGTAGGGCCACCTCCCGCGGCTGCGCGTCGCCCTCCCGGCCGTCTCCGTCCGCGGTGGCCTTCCTGTCGGCGCCGGGGACGGTGCCCGGGAGCGACCGGGGCGGGTCGCCGGGCTGCCCGCGCCGTGCTCCGCGGTCGGCCGGGCCGCCGAAGACCTCGCGGAAGACCGCGCCGAACAGCTCGATCTGCTCGCGGTCGGACACCAGGGTGGTGAGCGCGCAGTGCCGCAACTCGCGCGTCGTCGACGGCGCCAGCAGGGTGACGGCCCGGGCGAAGCACCGTGTGCGGTCGGGGCCGGCCGCGATCCCGGCGTCGCGCAGGGCCACGGTGAACGAGGCGGCCAGTTCCGGCAGGTCAGGCATCGGTGCCGGTCTCCGCATCGACCAGCTCCGCCAGCCCGGCCCGGCGCACGGTCTGCAGGTCCTCGGCATACTTGAGCACCGCCCCCAGGGTGCGGTCCGCGGCATCGGCGTCGAGAACGGAGAGCCCCAGCGCCTGCAGCGCGCCTGCCCAGTCGATCGCCTCGGCGATGCCGGGCGGCTTGGTGAGCTCCTGCCGGGCACGCAGCGCCGCCACACCGTGCGCCACGCGCGCGGCCAGCCACCCGGCCGACTCCGGCACCCGTTTGCGGATGATCGCGGCGACCCGCGCGGTGTCCGGGTAGTCGATCCAGTGGTAGAGGCAGCGGCGTTTCAGCGCGTCGTGCAGATCCCGGGTGCGGTTGGAGGTCAGTACCGCCACCGGCGGCACCGTGGCCCTCCGGGTCCCCAGTTCGGGGATGGTGACCGCGGCATCGGCCAGCAGCTCCAGCAGGAACGCCTCGAATTCGTCGTCGGCGCGGTCCACCTCGTCGATGAGCAGCACGGCCGGCCGCGGTCCCGGGTGGGAGATCGCTGCGAGCAGCGGCCGTGGCAGCAGATAGTCCTCGGCGAACAGGTCGGTGTCCTGCAGGGACTCCCCGCGGGACTCGGCCAGCCGGATGGCCAGCAGTTGCCGCGGATAGTTCCACTCGTAGAGGGCCTCGGCCGAGGAGAGCCCCTCGTAGCACTGCAAACGGATCAGCGGGGTGTCGAGTACGGCGGCGAGGGCGCGGGCCGCCTCGGTCTTGCCCACGCCGGGCTCGCCCTCCAGCAGGATCGGCTGCCGCATGCGCACGGCCAGCAGCAGCGCCGTGGCCAGGGCGTCGTCCGCCAGGTAGCCGACGGCGTCCAGCCGCGAGCGCAGGGCGGGGACATCCGGTACGAGGGCGTCGAGGTCAGGCATGTGCGTAACGGGATGGGTCGTCGGCGAAGGCGTGCTGGCACCCCGGCCCGCAGAAGTACGCCGTGCCGCCGTCCCGGTCCAGTGAGAGGGTGGCGGGGGTGACCGCGACGGTCATGCCGCACACGGGATCGACCGCCTCGACGACGGCGGGTGCCCCGGCGGCGCCTGCGGGCCGCACGGCCCGGGCGCGCGGGCGCCGCAACGCGGTGATCTCGGCGTACACCGACAGCGCTACCTCCGCCGGGGTGCGTGCGCCGATGTCCAGGCCGGCCGGGGTCCGGACGCGCGCGCGCTGCTCCTCGGTGAGGCCCAGCCCGGCGAGTACCGCCGCGCCGCGCCTGCGGCTGGCCACCAGCCCGATGTACGGGACCCCGGCGCGCACGGCCTCGATCAGCACGGGCTCCTCGTCGCGGCCGTGCGAGGCAACGACGACGACGTCCAGATCGGGCGGCAACGGCTCCCCGGGCGACGCGGGCCGAGTGTCGAGGCCGAGCACGCGACCGACGTCGAGCAGGGCTCGGGCGATGGGCGCGTGTCCGTAGACGTGCACCAGTGCCGGCGGGAGGTTGGCCTCCAGGAAGATGTCGAGCGTCCCGCCGGACAGGCACGGATTGGCCACCGTCACCAGGCCCTGGCCCGTCGCCTCCGCGTCTTCGGCCCCGGCGTCCGCGGCGGCCGTGATCCGCAGCAGCAGCGACTCGCCGGTCTCCAGCAGACGCAGACCTTGCAGTTGCACCGTCGTCTCGGCGCATGTGCCGCCCACGAAGCCTTCGACGGTGCCGTCGGGCAGCACCAGCGCGCTGTCCCCGGGCTTGGCACTCGTGGGCCGTTCCGCGCGGACGACCGTGGCCAGAACGAACGGGGTCCGGCCGTGCCGGAGTGCGTCCGCGCGGGTCAGCAGTTCGGTGCTCGTCATCACGCGGCCTCAGGTGATCGCCAGATCGGTGCGCAGCGGCCGGCCCTGGGCGGCCCGCCATACCGCGGCGGGGGTCAGGGGCATGTCGATGTGGCGTACGCCGAGCGGTTCCAGTGCGTCGACCACAGCGTTGACCACCGCGGCGGGCGAGCCCACGGTGGCCGACTCGCCGACACCCTTCGCGCCGATCGGGTGGTGGGGGGAGGGGGTGACGGTCTCGCCGAGCTCCCAGGACGGACACTCGACCGAGGTCGGCAGGAGGTAGTCCATGAAGGACCCGCCGAGGCAGTTGCCGTCCTCGTCGAAGGCGATGACCTGCATGAGCGCCATGCCGACGCCGTCGGCGAGCCCGCCGTGCACCTGCCCCTCGACGATCATGGGGTTGATCCTGTTGCCGCAGTCGTCCACGGCGACGAACCGGCGGACCTTGACCTGACCGGTGCCCGCGTCCACGTCGGCCACGCAGATGTAGGCGCCGAAGGGGAAGGTGAGGTTCGGCGGGTTGTACACGCAGGTCGCGTCCAGGTGGCCCTCGACGCCCTCCGGCAGTTCGAGGGTGGAATGCGCCGCGAGGGCGATCTCGGCCATGGTCTTTCCCTGGTCGGGGTCGCCGGTGACGAACCAGCGGCCCTTCTCCCATTCCAGGTCGTCCGGGCCTACTTCGAGTATCGCGGAGGCGACGATCTTCGCGCGCTCGCGCACCTTGCGGGCGACCATCGCGGTCGCCGCCCCGGACACGGGCGTCGAGCGGGATCCATAGGTGCCGAGCCCGAACGGGGTCTGGTCGGTGTCGCCGTGCACCACTTCGACGTCCTCTGGTGGGATGCCGAGTTCCTCGGCGACGATCTGCGCGAAGGTCGTCTCATGGCCCTGGCCCTGGGTCTGTACGGAGATCCGCAGGACCGCCTTGCCGGTCGGGTGGACGCGCAGCTCGGCGCCGTCGGCCATGCCCAGCCCGAGGATGTCCATGTGCTTGCGGGGGCCGGCGCCGACGGCCTCGGTGAAGAAGCTGACCCCGATGCCCATCAGCTCGCCGCGCTCGCGCTTCTCGGCCTGCTCCCGGCGCAGGTCCTCGTAGTGCGCCATGTCCATCGCCAGCCGCAGGGCCCGCGGGTAGTCGCCGGAGTCGTACTCCCACCCCGTCTGGGACTGGTACGGGAACTGGTCGGGTCGCAGCAGGTTGCGCATCCGCAGCTCTGCCGGGTCCGCGCCGAGCTCGGCCGCGAGCAGGTCGACCATCCGCTCGACCAGGTACACGGCCTCGGTGACGCGGAACGAGCAGGCGTAGGCGACACCGCCGGGCGCCTTGTTGGTGTAGACGCCGGTCACGGTGCAGTGCGCGGCGGCCAGGTCGTACGAGCCGGTGAAGACGCCGAAGAAACCGGCGGGGAAGTTGGACGGCTGCGCGGTCGCGTTGAAGGCGCCGTGGTCGGCGATCACATGGACCCGCAGGGCCTGGATCTTCCCGTCCTTCGTCGCCGCGATCTCCCCGTGCATGTGGTAGTCGCGGGCGAAGGAGGTACTCATCAGGTTCTCCGAGCGGTCCTCCACCCACTTGACCGGCTTGCCGGTGACGATCGAACCGACGACCGCGCACACGTAACCGGGGTAGATGCCGACCTTGTTGCCGAAGCCGCCCCCGATGTCCGGGGAGATGATCCGGATCTTGTGCTCCGGGATGCCGGACACCATGGCGTAGAGCGTGCGGTGGGCGTGCGGGGCCTGGGTGGTGGACCACACCGTCAGCTTCCCGGTGATGGCGTCCATGTCCGCCACGGTGCCGCAGGTCTCCAGCGGCGCCGGGTGCGTCCGCGGGTACAGCATGTCCTGCTTCACCACGACGTCGGCGGCCGCGAAGACCTCGTCGGTGCGCTCCTTGTCGCCCGCCGACCAGTCGAAGATGTGGTTGTCGGTCTGCTCTTCCTTGTCGTCGCGGATGACTGGTGCGTCCGGGGCGAGCGCCCTGCGGGCGTCGATGACCGGCGGGAGGGGTTCGTACTCCACGTCGATCAGCTCGAGGGCGTCACGGGCCGCGTACCGGTCATCGGCGACGACGAAGGCGACCTCCTGGCCCTGGAAGCGGACCTTGTCGGTGGCGAGCACGGCCTGGGTGTCGTACGAGAGGGTGGGCATCCAGGCCAGCCCGAGACCGGCCAGAGTCTCCCCGGTGATCACGGCCTTGACCTTCGGGTGCGCCTCGGCGGCGCTGGTGTCGACGGCCACGATCCGGGCGTGCGCGAGCGGGCTGCGCAGGACGGCTCCGTACAGCATCCCGGGCAGCCGGACGTCGTCCACGTAGGTTCCGTGGCCGCGGACGAACCGCGCGTCCTCCTTGCGGGGCATCCGTCCGAAGCCGACCGGCCGTTCCCCGGTGGTCGTCATGCCCGCACCTCCTCGCGGCCGGGCGCCTGTTCGGTGCCCGCGTCGGCGGTCCGCGCCCCGCCGCCGTGCTCGGCGGCCCAGCGGATGGAGCGCACGATGTTCTCGTAACCGGTGCAGCGGCACACTTGTCCGGAGATTGCCTCGCGGATGTCCTCCTCGGACGGATCCGCGTTGTGGTCCAGCAGCCAGCGGGCGGTCATCATCATCCCCGGCGTGCAGAAGCCGCACTGCAGCCCGTGGCAGGCGACGAATCCCTGCTGCACCGGGTCGAGTTCGGCCCCGTGCGCCAGGTCCTCGACGGTCCGCACCTCATGGCCGTCGGCCATCACCGCCAGCACGGTGCAGGACTTGACCGGTGTCCCGTCCAACCAGACCGCGCACACCCCGCAGTTGGAGGTGTCACAGCCCCAGTGGGTGCCGGTGAGCCCGAGTTCGTCGCGCAGGAAGTGCACCAGCAGCAGCCTGGGCTCCACGTCCCTCGTGTGCTGCTCGCCGTTCACGGTCACGGTGATCCGCATGTCACGCCTCCTGCCCCTGGGCGCGGGCGGCGGCGGCGCGCAGCGCCCGCGTGGTGAGCTCCCCGGCCAGATGCCGCTTGTAGTCGACCGGGCCGCGCTGGTCGGCTGCCGGCCGGCACTCCTGCGAGGCGATCCGGCCCGCTTCGGCGAAGCCCTCGTCGTCCGGCCGCCCGCCGCGCAGGAAGTCCTCGGCCTGCTCGGCCACGAACCGTCGGGCGCCCACCGCGGTCAGCCCGATACCGGCCTCGGTGATCACTCCGCCCGAGATCTCCAGCACCGCTCCTGCGGCGACGACCGCCCAGTCGCCGACCCGGCGCTCGACCTTGCGGTAGGCGCTGGCGTGCGAACGGATGGGTACCCGGATCTCCACCAGAAGCTCCGCGTCGTCCAGCGCGGTCTCGTACGGGCCGAGGAAGAACTCCCTGATCGCGATGGAGCGTCTGCCTCCGGGGCCCTGGGCGACAAGGGTTGCGCGCAGTGCCGAGAACGCCGCGGACAGGTCCTCCGACGGATCGGCCTGGCACAGCGAGCCGCCCACGGTGCCGCGGTTGCGCACGAGCGGATCGGCGATGACCCGTTCGGCGTCCCGCAGGATGGGGAAGTGCTCGCCGACGACGGGCGAGGCCAGCAGCTCCGCGTGGCGGACCATCGCTCCGACGGCCAGTTCGTGCCCGTCCACCCGGATCAGCGCCAGCTCATCGAGGCTGTTGATGTCGATCAGCGCCTCGGGCTGGGCCAGCCGCAGCTTCATCATCGGCAGCAGGCTGTGGCCGCCCGCCACCACACGGGCCTCGGGGCCGTACCGAGTGAGCAGCTCGATCGCGTGATCGAGGCTGGTGGCCTTCTCGTACTGGAACGCGGCTGGAACCTGCATCGGGCCTCCCGGGACGCTGCCCCCGCCCTGTCGCGATGCTGCGCTCGTCGGCGCCAGCCGTACAAGGGGACAATAAGCATTCACTTATCACTGCAAATGAAGGAAAATCGGTTCGTGACCGTCACGCAGCTCAGCACCTTCGTGCTGGTTGCCCGGCTCGGTTCGGTGGCCGCCGCGGCGCAGACCCTGAGCGTGAGCGAGTCAGCCGTGTCGCAGGCGATCGGCGCGCTGCGCATCCACTTCGGCGATCCGCTCATCCGGCGCACCAGCGGCGGTGGCATGCGCCTGACGCCCGCGGGGGCGCGGCTCCTGCCGGTCGCCTCGCGGATGGTCGCGCTGAGCGCGGATGCCGAGGTCGCGGTACGGGCGGCGCGGGGTGCGCCCGACGAACTGCGGGTCGTCGCCACGAGCACGCTGGCCGAGTTCGTACTCCCGTCGCTCATGGAGGCCTTCGCCGTCCGTGCGGGGCGCAGGACCGAGACCTCCTTCGGGGTGGCCGTCGGCAACGAGATGCGCGTGCTGGTGGAGAACCGGCTGGCCGATGTGGCGCTCGGGCCGGATCTCGCTGCCGTCCGCGGGGGCGAACTGGTCAGCGAGCCGTTGTTCCGCGCCCAGCTGGTCGTGGTGACCGGCGCCAGGGTGCCGCGGCCTCCCGGTCCGCCACCGCTGTGGTCGTGGCTGGTCGACTCCTCCGGGACCGATCCGGAGGCGGACTCCGGGCGGCTGCTGCGTCGGCTGGACGTGCCCGAACGGCACGTGCGGGTGTTCCCGAACCAGACCGCGACCTGGGCCGCCGCCGCCGAGGGCGCGGGTGTGGCCCCGGCCTTGGTCCATCTGGTGTCGCCCCGCATCCGGCGTGACGAGCTGCGCATGCTGGAGACTTCGGCCACACCGTCGGATGCCACGTGGCACGCCACCGTCCTGCGGCCCGAGCACCGCTCCCCGGCCACCGACGCATTCCTGCACTTCCTGCACACCCCGGGGGCGACCCGCATCATGCGCGCGCCCGGTGCCGGCGTCCCGCCCTCCCAGTTCCGGCCCCCGGTGTACGTCACGCTCTGGGGCGGCTGAGCTTGCCCGTTGACGTCACCGGTGTGGTGACACCACCTGCCGTCGAGGTTCGACCTGTCCGAGCGTGGCGATGTCACCGGCCCATGTCTCCGGCGACGTCCTCCTGAGCGGCGGCAATCTCCTCGGCGGTCGAGCAGGTCAGGTCGGTGTCGGTGTCCGACTCGAGGGAACCACCGGGGAGACCGCCAAGTGGGACGTCGGAGCCGTACTCGGCGTGGCCTCCGACGCGGCGGGTGCGGACCTGCCGCGGCGCATCCTGCTTCAGCTGCCTCCGGGCTACGACTTCCTCTTCGGTCATCCCCAGCAGATCTGAGCCCTCGCCGACCCCCATCAGGTCGGATGCCGTCGCGACGGCTGCCGCGTGCCCTGCGGATGCGAACCACGGCAGGTGCGGTGACCCTGGAGAGACGGGTCCCATCTGGCGAGGAGGAAAACCCCATGTCCATGATGGACAAGATCAAGAGCATGCTGAAGGGCCACGAGTCGCAGGCCGACAAGGGGGTCGACAAGGCAGGCGACATGGCCGACGACAAGACGCAGGGCAAGTACCAGAGCCAGGTCGACACGGCCCAGGACAAGCTGAAGGACCAGTACGGTTCACCGGGCCGGCAGGAGCCGCCGCAACCCTGAGTGCTGAGCCTCGAGGTCCGAGCGCTGAACCCTGAGCCGGACCCTTCGTCCCTCGCCCGACATGCGCCGCTCGGGGCCGCACGGGACGTTCCCGTCGAAGACCACGACCCTGTGGCAGAAGTCAGCCACGGGGCCGCGGTCCGCGCGGTGGCCTCAGCGTTCCGAGAGCGGCGCCGGGGCTTCCTGCACGCACCAGCTGTTGCCGTCAGGGTCCTTGAAGAACATGAACGAGTTCCACGTCTCGCCCGGCCCCTCCTCCCAGCCCGTCGCGCCCACGTGCTGGATCGAGGTCACGGGAACCGAGCGGGCCGTGAGTTCGGCGTGGGCCGCGGCGATGTCCGTGACGCACAGCTGCAGACCGTGGAGCGTGCCCGGAGCCATGAGCTGCTGGTCGGCGTGTGCGGGCATGCCGGACAGCATGGCGATCGAGCAGCGGGAGCCCGGCGGCGTGAGCTGGATGATGCGCATCCCCGGCGCCACCTCGTCGTCGAGATCGACCTTGAACCCGCAGCCCTCCTCGTAGAACTTCTTCGACCGGTCCAGGTCCGAGACCGGGACCGGGATCACTTCAAGGGTCATGTCCATCGGTGAACTCCCTGCAGTGGATGGGTGGATCACTGGGTGAACCGCCAGCGGGTCTGGCCGAACACCTCGCCTTTCGCAAAGCCGAACGCTGTCCGCGGCGCCACCTGGAACACCAGGGCCTCGCCCCCGTCGCCCACGAACACGCCGTCACGGACGTCGAACGCCCACTCCTTGCCGTACTTCTCGACATAC
The DNA here is from genome assembly GCF_036057275.1 of Streptomyces sp. NBC_00390. Lineage (NCBI taxonomy): Bacteria > Bacillati > Actinomycetota > Actinomycetes > Kitasatosporales > Streptomycetaceae > Streptomyces > Streptomyces sp. NBC_00390. Next base: position 6,093,500 of record NZ_CP107945.1, read on the forward strand.
GCCCCGGCCAGGGACCGCAGGCGCGACTCGTCCGTCACCCGGACCGCCTCGCCCTCGATCACCACATCCGACCCCTCGCTCAGGGAGTTGACGCCCGTCGTGAGGACGACTTCCTGATTGTGGCGGAGATTACGCGCCTTGCGCTCGTCGGCGCCGGTGCAGAAGTGCAGCGCCTCGTCGTGCCAGACGGCGATCAGCGGGGTGACGTGCGGGCGGCCGTCGGGGCGGACCGTTGTCAGCCAGTACGTCTCGGCCGACCGTAGCCGGCCGACCGCTTCCGTCCAGTCGGCCGCCGCGGCCTTCGGGTCGCTGTAGCGGGCATCGAGCTCGGTCAGGGGAAGGGACTGCTTCACGGACATGGCACGGTCCTCTCGTCGCGGATCACCGCATGGGTAGACCGCGTCCGCCGCCCCTAGTCATCGGTCGGGGCTCAGCCCGCCGGACGCCACCGGGACAGCGAAGCGCGGCCGTCCGTCTCGGCCCAGTACAGCCGGCCGTCCTGGCCCAGCGCTGCCAGCGTCGTGCCCTGCGGGCCGGTCGGTGCGCCCGCGGGCGCACCGACGAACTGCGGGCCGGCCACCTGCCAGGCCGCGGGACCCTCGGCGGGCCCGGTCCGCCCGGTGTCGTCGGGGGCGGGCAGCGCCGTGCCCGGGACGCCCGTCCCGGACCGGAGCGCGAGCACGCCGTTGCCCGGCCCCGATGCGCTGACCGGGCCGAAGCCCGCCGGACCGCCCAGATCCCGGACGGGCGAGGCCAGCGGTCCGGAGAACCGGACCGTGCCCACCGCGCCCGAACCGGGCCTGCGGAACCAGAGCTGTACGCCGTCCCCGTCCGGGACCGCGCTCAGGGCGACGGTCGTCGGCGGCAGACCGGTCGGCGTCGGGCCGCTCAGCGGTGCACCCGGGGCCGCCTGGGTCCACGACAGCACCGACCTCGGGGTGGGGACGAAGACGTGCTGACGGCCCGCGGCGTCCGAGGCCACCACCGGGTCGCCGTGCAGATCGCTGCCGCCGCGCTCGCGCCACGGCATCCACGAGCCGTCCGTCCGCTGGGCCGCGGAGCTGAGCGAGTGGTGGCCGTTGCGCAGATAGACCGTCATCCGCCCGGCCTTGTCCACGGCCGCGGCGGGGGCGCTGATGTCGGAGAGACCGCTCGCGTCGTCCGGCTCCGGTGTGCCGAGCGAGAGCCACGGCCCGAACGCGCCGTCGGGCGCGTTCTGCACGGCCGTGACCACATCCCTGCGGTAGTCGCCGGGAGCCTGCCCCAGCGTCGTACGGGTGGCGAAAACCGCGATCCGGCCGTCGGCCAGCCGTACGGAGGTGACACCGCTGTCGATGCCCCCGCCGCCGAGCAGCTTCGGCCCCGTCCATGTCTCCCGTGCACCCGCCGCCTTGTGCCAGACGGCGAGCCGGGTGTCGAGCACCGAGAACGCCCACAGCCCGCCGTCCCGGCCCGGCTGCATCCACGACGTCGACTCGCCCCGGGTGTAGCGCACGGAGTACGCCCAGCCGTGGCCTTCGGGACGCGCGGCCGTCTTGCGGTCGCCGCAGCCCGCCGGGTCGGCGCAGTAGTTGGCGGTGTCGGTCCACGCGTAGGTCTTGAGCGTGTGCAGCTTCGCCGCGGCGGTCGCCGCGTCGAGCGTCTGCGGCAGTCCGCCGGTGCGGTAGCCGAGATAGTTCTGCACGCTGAAGGCGTGGTGGTCCCGGGAGAGCGCGTACCTCTCGAGCGCGGCCTGCGTGAAGCGGGCCCCGTACATGTGGTCCTGATGGTCCGAGGCGTGGCCCGTCTCCTCGACCTTGCCGGGCGTCGGGTCGAGCATCCGCACATGCGTGGGCCCAAAACGCTCCAGCAGGCCGGCCACCGTGTCGATCATCTGCTGCTTGGTGTACGCGAAGGGCGCCGTCACCGGGGTGCCGGAGGACAGCTGTGCGCCGAGGCGGTCCACACGGCCGTCCCACAGCCCGTGCAGGCTGCTGGGACGGTCGCCGAGTATGGAGCCCGCCTCGCGCAGCTGCACCCACACCAGGCGGATCTCGGGGCGGGCGCGCAGGGTGTCCAGCTCGGCGCTGCCGCCGCCGGCCGTCGGGATCGCCGTCCGCTGCCAGGGGCTGGTGCGGTCGCCGGTGGCCATCTCCGCGTACGCGGCGCGGATGCCGTTCTGCCTCGCCTCCGCGTAACGGGCCTTGTCCGCGGGAGGCGGCGTGGCAGGGGCCAGCGGGCCGGTACGGGCGGCGTTGACCCCGTCCGACTCGCCTGCCGTGAGGTACACGCTGGTGAGGCTGCGGCGGGAGGTGATCGACTGGCGGGTGTCCGGGTTCATGAAGAACAGGTCGTCGTCCGGGTGGGAGACGATCTGCATCACCGATGCGGCGGGGGCGGGCCGTGGCGCGGGAGGCGTGTGCCAGGAGTGCGCGGGGCCGGTCTTGCGCCGGGCGTCCGAGGAACCCGCTGCCGACTGCGTGTCGGACGAGGCGATCGCGGCACCGGAGATCCAGGCGATGCCGACGAGCGGCGCAAGGATCATGGCGGCCTTGGTGCCCCGACGGGACAGCAGGGCGGAGCGGCGGCGAGGCCCGGACGTGCGCATGCGGAATTGCCTTCGATGTCAAAAAGAGCAGCATCGGGCCCGCGGGATCGGGGTGATCGCCGCGAGCCTGCCGTGGAAGCGGAATACAGAGCATGCGGGTCGGAAACGTCGAAGGGCAATGAACATGGCGTATCTCACGCGGCGTTCCGGCCGGTGGGGGCCGACGGCGCCGACCGGCCGGCCGGCCACCGAGTCCGCCGTCCTCGGGGCGCGGTGAAACCTCGTCACGGCACCACGCTGCGGCCTCGTCCCTCCGTGCGGCCTGCGCCGCCGCCGCCCGCCGTGGCCACTCGTCCCAGGTCGTACCGGACGCCGCCAACGCTGCCCCGCCGGGTCCGGTACGACCCGGGCGCGCGGGCTCTGCGTCCGTCCACCCCTCGGGTGGCGCGGGGCGCCGCACCCCGGAGCCGCTGCGCACGGGCAGTCCCGGTCGGCACCGGCCCCCGGTTCGCACCGGCCATGGGACATGTGTGTGCCGGCCCGGTGCAGCGTCGCCCGCGGGCCCGTGCCGGGCGGCCGGGCGTGGCCCGCAGGGTGCGATGGGGCGTCCGGCGGCTAGGCTCGAATCCGCACCTTGATCGAAGAGTTCGCAGAGTTCGGGCAGTTCGGACGTTTCGGACAGAACGGAGACCGGGATGACGGGGCCGGGGCGCAGGAGCAGCACTTTCACCCGACTGCTGCGGCACGGCTTCACGGACCCCTCCGCCGCCGGGCGGCTGTTGGACCTGCCCGAGATGTCCTCCGTCCGCAGTGACCCGGTGCTCCTCGACTCCCTGGGCGCGAGCGCCGACCCCGATCTCGCCCTGCGTTCCCTCGTGCGCATGGTCGAGGCCCAGGAACCCGGCGAGCGCCGGCGACTGCTCGACACGGTCGTCACCGCGAAGCCGCTGCGGGACCGGCTGCTGGGTGTCCTCGGCGCGTCCGAGGCGCTCGGCGACCATCTGGCCCGCCACCCGCGGGACTGGCAGGCGCTGGTCACCTACGAGGCGTCCGATCTGCACCCCGGCGTCGCGGAGTTCGAACGCTGTCTCGCGGACGCCACCGACACCGTCTCGCTCCGGGTCGCCTACCGCCGCTGTCTGCTGTCCATCGCGGCGCGTGACGTGTGCGGCACAACCGATGTCGCCCAGACCGCGGCCGAGCTCGCCGACCTGGCCACCGCGACCCTGCGTGCCGCGCTCGCCATCGCCCGTGCCGCAGCCCCGCAGGACGCCGCCGCCTGCCGTCTGGCCGTGATCGCCATGGGCAAGTGCGGAGGCCACGAGCTCAACTACGTCTCCGACGTGGACGTGATCTTCGTCGGCGAGCCCGCGGACGGCGACGCGGAGGAGGCCAAGGCCCTCCAGGCGGCGACGCGGCTCGCCTCCCATCTGATGCGGATCTGCTCCGAGACCACGGTCGAGGGCACGATCTGGCCGGTGGACGCCAATCTGCGTCCCGAGGGCCGCAACGGACCGCTGGTGCGCACCCTCTCCAGCCATCTCGCCTACTACCAGCGCTGGGCCAAGACCTGGGAGTTCCAGGCGCTGCTCAAGGCCAGACCGGTGGCCGGCGACCCGGCGCTCGGCGAGGAGTACATCGAGGCGCTGGCCCCGCTGGTGTGGCAGGCCGCCGAGCGCGAGAACTTCGTGCCCGACGTACAGAAGATGCGCCGCCGCGTCGTCGACAACATCCCCGTGGCCGAGATCGAACGCGAGCTCAAGCTCGGCCCCGGCGGGCTGCGCGACGTCGAGTTCGCCGTACAGCTGCTCCAGCTCGTGCACGGCCGCAGCGACGCCACCCTGCACAGCGGCACCACCCTGGACGCGCTGGGGGCGCTCGCCTCCGGCGGGTACGTGGGCCGGGCCGACGCCGCCCAGCTGGACGACGCCTACCGGTTCCTGCGCGCCATGGAGCACCGCATCCAGCTCTACCGGCTGCGGCGTACGCATCTGGTGCCGGAGGGCGAGGCCGATCTGCGCCGCCTCGGCCGCTCCCTCGGTATGCGCACCGACCCCGTCGCCACGCTCAACAAGGAGTGGAAGCGGCACGCCTCGGTGGTGCGCAGGCTCCACGAGAAGCTCTTCTACCGGCCGCTGCTCGACGCGGTCGCCCAGCTCACGCCGGGCGAGACCCGGCTCAGCCCGAAGGCGGCCGGACAGCGTCTGGAGGCACTCGGCTACGCGGACCCGGCCGCGGCCCTGCGTCACCTGGAGGCGCTGTCCTCGGGCGTCAGCCGCAAGGCGGCGATTCAGCGCACACTGCTGCCCGTGCTGCTCGGCTGGTTCGCGGACTCCGCCGACCCGGACGCCGGACTGCTGGGCTTCCGGAAGGTCTCCGACGCGCTCGGCAAGACGCCCTGGTACCTGCGGCTGCTGCGCGACGAGGGCGCCGCCGCCGAGAACCTGGCCCGGGTGCTCTCCGCCGGCCGTCTCGCTCCCGACCTGCTGCTGCGCGCCCCGGAGGCGGTCGCCATCCTCGGCGACCCCGAAGGCCTGGCGCCCCGCGACCGCGACCATCTGGAGCAGGAGGTGCTGGCGGCCGTCGGGCGCGCGGACAGCGCCGAGGGCGCGGTCGCCGCGGCCCGCGGGGTGCGCCGCCGGGAGCTGTTCCGTACCGCCGCCGCCGATCTCATCGGCTCGTACGGCACCGAGGAGAGCCCCGCCGAGGTCGACACGGGCGCGCTGGTGGACCGGGTGGGCAAGGCGATCACCGACCTGACCGCCGCGACCATCGCGGGCGCGCTGCGGGCCGCGGTGCGCGAGCAGTGGGGCGACACGCTGCCCACCAGGTTCGCGGTCATCGGAATGGGCCGCTTCGGCGGGCACGAGCTCGGCTACGGCTCCGACGCCGATGTGCTCTTCGTCCATGAACCGCGCGACGGCGTGGACGAGCAGGAGGCGGCGAAGGCCGCGAACACAGTGGTCACCGAGATGCGCCGGCTGCTGCAGCTGCCCACCGCGGACCCGCCGCTGCTGATCGACGCCGATCTGCGGCCCGAGGGCAAGAGCGGTCCCATGGTGCGCACCCTCGCCTCGTACGAGGCCTACTACCGCCGCTGGTCGCTGGTGTGGGAGAGCCAGGCGCTGCTGCGCGCCCGCCCGATGGCCGGTGACCTGGAGCTCGCGGGCCGGTTCATCGAGCTGATCGGCCCGCTGCGCTACCCGGCCGAGGGCCTCGGCGAGGACGCGGTGCGCGAGATCCGCCGGCTGAAGGCGCGCATGGAGTCCGAGCGGCTGCCCCGGGGTGCGGACCCCACGCTGCACACGAAGCTCGGCCGTGGCGGGCTCAGCGATGTCGAGTGGACGGTCCAGCTGTTCCAGATGAACCACGGCTGGGCCGAACCGGGGCTGCGCACCACCCGCACCCGCGAGGCGCTCGCCGCCGCGCATGCCGCGGGCCTCATGGACACCGAGCACGCGCAGATCCTGGACGAGGCCTGGGTCCTCGCGACCCGGGTGCGCAACGCCGTGATGCTGGTCCGCGGCCGGGCCGGCGACACCTTCCCCTCGGACGGCCGCGAACTGGGCGCGGTGGGCCGCTACCTCGGCTACGGCCCCGGCCACGTCGGCGACATGCTCGACGACTACCGCCGCATCACACGCCGAGCGCGCGCGGTGATGGAGGAACTGTTCTACGGCGCGTAGCCCTCGAGCGGGCGGCCGGCCCCGGTGCCGTCGCCCATGGACGCGGCGGCGTCGCGGGGCCCCGGGTCAGGTCCGCGCCGCCGGCAGGAAGCGGCGGAGGCCGCCGTTCGGGTCACGGGGAAGGCTCGTAGGCTGCGCCGGCAGCTGCGGGAGCTGGTGCGGCAGTGCCCGGTACCACGCGTAGGAGACCGCGAAGCCGAACGCCAGGCAGATCATGCCGCCCACCGCGTCGAGCCAGAAGTGGTTCGCCGTGGCGACGATGACGACCAGTGTCGTCGTCGGGTACAGCGCGCCGAGGATCTTCGCCCACGGAGCGGCCGCCAGCGTGCAGATGATCAGGCCGCACCACAGCGACCATCCGATGTGCATGGAGGGCATCGCCGCGTACTGGTTCGACATGTTCTTGAAGTTGCCCGAGGCCATCGAGCCCCAGGTCTCATGGACCAGCACCGTGTCGATGAAGTGCTGCCCGTTCATCAGCCGAGGGGGTGCGAGCGGGTACAGGTAGTAACCGACCAGTGCCACACCCGTGGTGGAGAACAGGACGAGCCGGGCTGCCGCGTAGCGGCCCGGGTGCCCTCGGTAGAGCCACACCAGCACACCGATGGTCACGATGAAGTGCAGCGTGGCGTAGTAGTAATTCATCGACACGATCAGCCATGTCACCGAGTTCACGGCGTGGTTGACCGTCTGCTCCACTGCTATGCCGAGCGTCTTCTCGACGTCCCAGATCCAGTCCGCGTTGCGCAGCGCCTGGCTCTTCTGCTCCGGCACGGCGTTGCGGATGAGCGAGTACGTCCAGTAACTGACCGCGATCAAGAGGATTTCGAACCAGATCCGCGGGCGGCGCGGCGACCGGGCGGTGCGCTGCCGACTGCGCGGCGCACGCGCATCGACCTCGTCGTCCACCATGGGTGACGGGGTTGCCGTTCGGCCTTCCAGAGTCTTCACGGTCGCTTCACCCATGGGACGAGAGTCTGCCAGAAACACGGCCCACCCCAGATCATCCCGCAGTCGGGTTCGGGCCGCACTCGGTACACCTTACGGACGACTTACGTTCCCTGGTCACCGTGGGGGTGCAGAAATCCGGGCCGAGCCCGGCGCCGAAGCCGTTGAACCGCGAACCACCAGCTCCGGCATGAAGACGAACTCGCCGTGAACCGGAGCCCTCCGCTGCGCCTCGGACGTCCCGTTGCCGCCGATCTCCTCCAGCAGCGTGCGGACCGTGGCCTGGCCCATCGCGGGCACCGGTTTCCTGACCGTGGTCAGCGGTGGATCCGTGAAGGCGATCAGTGGCGAATCGTCGAAACCCACGACCGAGATGTCGTCGGGCACTTCGAGCCCGCGCTGCCGCGCCGCCCGTATCGCCCCCAGAGCCATCATGTCGCTCGCGCATACAACCGCCGTACAGCCGCGGTCCATCAGCTGCGCCGCGGCCGCCTGGCCGCCCTCCAGGGTGTACAGGGAATGTTCGATCAATTCCGTCCCGACGGTGTGCGCATCCAGCCCCAGCCGGTCCCGCACCGCCTCGACGAACCCTTCGATCTTCCGCTGCACGGGCACGAAACGCCGTGGTCCGAGCGCCAGGCCGAGCCGGGTGTGACCGAGCGAGACGAGGTGTGTGACCGCGAGATGCATCGCCCCCCGGTCGTCAGGGGAAATGAACGGCGCCTGTACCTCCGGGGAGAATCCGTCGACCAGGACGAACGGGACGCCTTGTGAACGAAGCCGGTCGTAGCGCCGCATATCGGCGGTGCTGTCGGCATGCAGCCCGGAGACGTAGATGATGCCTAAGACCCCGCGGTCCACCAGCATCTCGGTGAGCTCGTCCTCCGTGGACCCGCCCGGGGTCTGGGTCGCGAGCACCGGGGTGTAGCCCTGCCGGGTCAGCGCCTGCCCGATGACCTGGGCGAGAGCCGGAAAGATGGGGTTCTCCAGCTCCGGGGTGATCAGCCCGACCAGTCCGGCGCTGCGCCGCCGCAGCCGCACGGGCCGTTCGTAGCCGAGCACGTCGAGCGCGGCGAGTACGGACTGGCGGGTGGTCTCCGCGACCGACGGTTTCCCGTTGAGCACCCGGCTCACCGTCGCTTCGCTGACCCCCGCCTGGGCTGCGATGTCGGCCAGGCGCGCGGGAGCGGTCACAGGACCGGACTGTACCGGTCGGCGCTCGGGCTGCCCATCACACAAGGGACTTCTCGAGCAACAGCACCCCGTAACGGCTACCGTCCGCGGCCACCTTGACGGGCTGCTCGCCGACCACGCGGTACCCGGCCGCCTCGTAGTACGTCCGCAGCCGCGGGTTGCGGCTCAAGCAGTCCAGCCGCGCCAACTCCCGCCCGGAGGCGGCGATGCGCCGCTCGGCATGGGCGAGCATCGCCCGTCCCGATCCGGCCGGAGCCTTGGCCCGGTCGGTCATCAGGCGGTGCACGTAACCGGCGACCGGCGGCTGAACTCCCCAGGCGGGCTCGTCCTCCCACCACAGCTCGTACCCTCCGGCGGCCCGGCCACCGTGCCCCAGCAGCCAGACCTCACCCGCCCCGATCCGGCGGCGGAAGTGCTCCGTGTCCTTGTCGCCCGGCTTCCACTGGTCGATGCCGCCCCGCACCATCCAGCGCGCCGCGCCGTCGTGGAGGCCGACCAGCGCGGTCAGGTCGGCTTCGGTGTCCGCGGCGAGCCGGAAGGCAGAGTCGGTGATCATGGGAAGACACTACGACCGACCGGCCACCGGAGCGATGCCATGCCGCAGATCACCGTCGACTACTCGCACTCCGTGGAGTCCTCCTTCGACCGCCAGGGCTTCGCGCTCGCGCTGCACCCGCTGATCGCCAAGACCGCCGACACCCAACTCGCGGCCTGCAAAACCCGGTTCCGCCGTGTCGACGAGACCGTCGTCGCGGACGGCACGGCCCAGGCCGCCGTCGTCCACATCGCGGTGGCGCTGCTGCCGGGCCGCAGCCAGGAGGTCAAGGCGCAGCTGTCCGAGGTCGTGCTCGATCTGCTGGCCGAGTATCTGCGGCCGGCGGGCGGCGTCGCGCCGGTCGCATCGGCCGAGGTGCGGGACCTGGAGGCGTCCTACCGCAGGCGCTGAGCGGGAACTTTCACCATCGCGGGCGCCAGCGTCGTCAGCCGGCCGACGAGATCACCGAACGGTCCGTCGGCCGGCTCGTCAGCCAGGATGCCGATGAGGATGTCGGCCATCTCGTCGTCGTACGCCGCGCTGACCGCGGTCAGCGCGGCGAAGTCGTGCACCAGCTGCAACTCCAGCTCGGCGCGCGGCACCCGCCGCCCGTCCAGCCACAGCAGCGCCGTCGACTCGGCGAGCGACACCCAGGAGCGCACCACCAGCTGCAGCCGCGGGGACGGCTCCTCGATCCGCAAATGGGACAGGATCTGCCGGTACGCCGCGTGCCGGACCTCGTCGATCATCGCATTGGTGGCCGTGGAACCCACGGCGGGTCCGCCTCGCATCAATGCGGAGAACCCGGTCCCGTGTTCGTCGACGAAGTCGAAGAACCGGCCCATCACCCGCAGCAGCCGGGCCCCCAGCGGCCCCTCGTGCGGCTCGTGGAACCGAGCGGCGAGCTCCTCGGCGGCGCGGTGCAGCGCCGCCTCGTACAGGCTCTGCTTGCCGGGGAAGTAGTGATAGACCAGCGGCCGCGAGATCCCGGCGGCCGCCGCGATCTCGTCGATCGACACCTCGTCGGGGGAGCGGAGGCTGAACAGCTCCAGCGCCACTTGGATGAGCTGCTGCCTGCGCTCCTCGACGCCCATTCGTCGCCGCACCCCGGTCGTCATGCGAACACCCTACCGACTGAGCGGAAGGGCGCCGTCCTTTACAGGTCGATCACCAGCCGCCCGCCCCGGCAGCGGGAGACGCAGATCAGCATCGAGTCGTCGCGCTCCCCGTCCGTCAGGAGCTCGTCGCGGTGGTCGATCTCACCTTCCAGGACGCGCTGTTGGCAGGTGCCGCAGAAGCCCTGCTCGCAGGAGTACGGGACGTCCGGGAGCTCGGCACGGACGGCCGAGAGCACCGACCGGCCTGGCGCGACCTGAACCATCCTGCCGCTGCGGCGCAGTTCGACCTCGAACGGCACGTCGTCGCCGGGCCCGGCCGCCCCGGGGGCGAAACGCTCGAGATGCAGGGTGCAGGAGGCCGGCAGCAGCGCGGCGACCGCGTCCATCAGCGGGTCGGGTCCGCAGCAGTGGACCGCCGTGCCCGGGGCCGTACCGGCCAGAAAGGCGGCGAGGTCCGGCAGGCCCGACTCGTCCTCGGGGACCACCAGCACCCGGTCGCCGTCCGCGCCCAGCTTCGCCAGCTCGTCCACGTACGGCATCGAGGCGCGCGAGCGGCCGCCGTACAGCAGCCGCCAGTTGGCGCCGGCGGCCGCGAGTGCCCGCACCATCGGCAGGATCGGAGTGATCCCGATGCCGCCCGCGACGAACACGTACGCCTTGGAATCGGCGAGCGGGAACCGGTTGCGCGGGCCGCGGATCTCGATGTCCACGCCTTCCTGGAGCTGTTCGTGCACCTCGCGGGAGCCGCCGCGGCCGTCCTCGATCAGGCGTGCGGCGATCGTGTACGTCCCCGGCTCGGACGGGTCGCCGCACAGCGAGTACGGGCGGACCAGCCCCGAGGGCAGCACCACGTCGATGTGCGCGCCCGGCTGCCACGCGGGCAGCCCGGCGGCCTCCAGCCTGAGCTGGACGACGCCTTCGGCGGGTTCGGTGCGCTCGGTGACCAGCGCACGGAATGCGGCGTTGCGCCTCGGTGCCCGGCCGGAGACGGGTGTCGGGAGTGCCGGCAGCGGCCACAGCGGGGAGCGCCGGACACGGCGGCGCAGCGCGCGCCTGGTGAGCAGGGCGGCGCCGGCGACCAGGACGGCGGTACGCAGCCGGGGCACGTCAGCGGCCTCCGTTCGCGCCGGGTGAGGAGGCCAGATAGGCCACCGCCTGGGCCGTACTGCCCTCCTGGGAAGGGTGGTAGGCGTGGCTGAGGTACCGGGGGATCGAGCGCAGCATCGCGGGCGTGCTGGGCAGCACGCCGCGGCGGCCCGCGCGGTAGAACTGGCCGACGCTCGCGCGCCCGTCCCGCAGCGTGGGGTCGTTCTCCATGAAGAAGCGGGCGCCGCGCTGCCAGAGGAAGACCAGTGTGGAGAAGGCGATCGCCCAGGTGCGCACCCGGCGGCGGTAGCTGCCGTCCACGTGCATGAACAGCTCGAACGCGACCGAGCGGTGCTCGACCTCCTCCGCACCGTGCCAGCGCAGCATGTCCAGCATCACCGGGTCCGCGCCCCGCCGGTCCAGCTCCTCGGCGCCCAGGATCCAGTCGCCCAGGAACGCGGTGTAGTGCTCGATCGCCGCGATCAGGGCGACGCGCTCCATCAGCCACCACGTGCGCGCCCTGCCCGGTGGCAGCGTCCGGTCCCCGAGCAGCTTCTCGAACAGCCAGTCCACCTGCGCCGTGTACGGCTCCGGGTCCAGACCGAGCTCCCGAAGGTGCGGCAGCACGTCGTCGTGGGCCTGGGAGTGCACGGCCTCCTGCCCGATGAACCCGATGACGTCCTCGCGCAGCCGATCGTCCTTGATGTAGGGCAGCACCTGCTTGTAGACATGGACGAACCATCGCTCGCCCGCCGGGAGCAGTAGGTGAAGCACATTCATCGTGTGTGTCGCGAAGGGCTCTCCGGGTACCCAGTGCAACGGTGTGTCCGACCACTCGAAGGCGACCTTGCGTGCCTTGAGCGGTATCCGCTCGGTCGCGACCGGACGTGGCTGGGTATTAGACATGGTGTCAATGTACTGAGGGGTAAGGCCCGGGGCCAGAGGTGTGCGGCAGGTTCCGCCCTCCGTCCGTCCCCGGCAATGGCGAAGCCGCGGGCGCGGGTTCAGCCGAGGGCGCCGACCCGGCTCCCGTCCGGGAGGCGGCCGCTGAGCTCCGCCCGTGCTCCCGCCTTCGCACGCACCGCCAGCACCCGGCCCGCCGTCTCGCCCTCGAGCCCGCCCGAGACGGCCAGCGAGGCGAACTGTGCGCTGCCCGCCGCCAGCACGTACCACTGTCCGGCCTGCGACTTCCACAGCACCCCGGCCAGCACCCGCGGCTCGCGCACTCCGCAGGACGGCGAGTCCTCGGCGCGGGCCGCGACGGCGCCGGGTGCGCCGGGCCGTGCGGCGGGCGCCTGGAACTGGGTCATGACCCGGCTGCCCATGCCCCGCCAGGTCTCCGCGCGTGTGCACAGCCACGCCGCGGTGCCGTTCGCCTCCGGCAGCGACTGCTGGGCATACTGCCAGGAGTTCACGTCGCGCACCCCGTGGGCCCGCATGCCGGGCAGCAGACAGGCCGTACGTGCCCAGGAGGCGCGGGCCGCGGCGCCGGAGATGTCCTTCGGCGCGGCCGGCGGGCCGTAGGTGAGCCGGGCCGGGGTCAGTTCGCCGAGGTCCGTCAGCGTCCGGGCCGCGCTCCCGTCGTCGACCTCGAGCGCGTCCCAGCCCAGGCAGCCGCGGGCCTGGGCCGGGCTCGGCATCGGGGCCGTGACCCCGTCGGCGTCGCGGTCGAGCGGGCGGGCGGCGCCTGCCGGGTCGAGCAGGTCGCGTACGGCGGCCCGGCGCACCCATGGAGCGGTGACATAGCGGACATTGCCGTCGGTGCGGCCGGCCACCAGCGCGCTCGCGGACGCCGTGTCCGCGCCGTCCGTGCGTGCGAAGTCGAGCGCCGCGCCGCCCCTGTCGGCGCCCGCCGCCTCCGCGTACCGGGCCACCCGCAGCCCGTCGTACAGCAGCACCACCCGCGCCTGGTCCACCTCGCCCGCGAACAGCAGCTGCGGCGGACCCATGGGCGGCCCGGACTGGGTGCCGGGGGTGGCGGAGACCTGGACGCCGGCGCCGGGCCTCGCCCAGACCGCGAGGGCGCGGCGCAGCAGCGCGCGGTCGCCGGTGAGCGAGCCGCGGGCCGGCCAGACCGAGAAGTCGCGGCGGGCCGAGGCCTGCCACGCCGTGGCGGGGACCCGGGCCAGCTGCCCGGGGTCCAGCGCAGCCTCGGCCGCGGGGTTGCGTGCGTACGGCGGGGCGGCCGCGCCGTCCCGGCCCCAGCCGCCGCCCGGCAGACCGAGCAGCGCCCCGCACACCGCGAGCGCCAGGGCCGCCACCACGCCCGCCTTGGCGTGCTGGCGGCGGCGCATCAGATCCGTGGGCCGCACCTGGAGCGAGCAGACGTCGAACTCGGACGAGGTGAGCAGCGCCCGGGAACGGCCCCCGTCCGGGAGCCCGTCCGCGTCCGCCAGCGCCGCCGGTACGTCGTCGACCCCGGCGGCCGCCAGCACCTCCCGTACCTCGTCGTCGGCCAGCCCCTCCAGCACGCGCAGCACGAAAGCGGCCCGTGCGGGGCCGGAGAGCGCGGAGAGCCGCTGGTCCAGGGCGAGTTCGTCCGCGCCTCCGGACCGGGGGAAGACCCGCAGGCCCCACACGTGCGGCAGCAGCGGCGGGAGCTGGGCGCGCCGGGGCCTCGCGAGGCGCCGCAGCGGCAGTCCGGCCTCCAGCGCCTGGCGCAGCACCCGGCTCCGTACGAACGCGTAGCCGGGCCCGGCGGCGGTGCCCGTGGCGCCGCGCGGACGCGGGACGGCCGCCGGCCCGGCGGCCGCACGGCCGCGCGGCAGCGAGCGCTGGGCGATGGCGTGCGCGGTCAGCACCCGCCGGTTGCGGCCGAGCGACGGCGGCAGCACGAGGTAGGCGATCCGTACGAGCCGGGGGTAGTGCTCGATCAGCGCCGCCTCGGCCTGTTCGACCTCGACGGGGCCGGGGGCGGGTGGGGCCGCGGACGGGGCAGGGGTGTTGAGGACATCCTGTGGGCGCACGTTCAGCAGAACGAGCGAATCGCCCTGCGGTCACCAAGTGGTCTTCCACGGACCGTGGTTGGCACCGCGCACGTGCGGTCCGCGCCCGGCGTTCCGCCCGCCGGCAGCCACCGTCCCGGCCCGGCACGCGCTGATCACGGGGCCGCTGCACCGATGGCTGCGCTCGGGGGCCGCCGTGCCTGCCGACAGCACCGCCGACGCCCCCGGCGCACGTTCATCAGGGCGCCGCTGCGCCGATGAGGCGTGCGCGGATACGCGCCATCGCCTGCGCCGGGACGCCCAGTCCCTCGCGCACGTACTTCTCCATGGAGCCGTAGCGCGCATCGACCTCGTCCAGCGCCGCGGCCAGATAGTCCGGGACCACTCCGACGATCGACAGTGCGGTGTCCGGGTCCCCGCCCTGTGCGGTGAAGCCCTCCACCATCGGCGCGAAGGCCTGCCGGACCGCCCTGTTGACCGACAGATACTCCGCCTCGACCGTCTCCGGCGTCGCGCCGAGCAGGGTGAGCACGATCGTCGCGGCCCAGCCCGTACGGTCCTTGCCCGCCGTGCAGTGGAACAGCAGCGGCCCGACGTCGGGCTCGGCGAGTTCGTTGAGGAACGCCCGGTAGGCGGCCCGCGCCGAGTCCGCGGTGACGAAGGAGCGGTAGATGTCGCTGAACAGCGTGCGCGCCCGGCCGCCGCCCAGCTCCTGCTCGGTGGCGGCCGGATCGCCCAGCAGCTGCCGCAGCCGGGCGGCCGGCGGCATGCGGCCCGACGTCACCTGGTCGGCCAGCACATCCGCGAGGAGCAGCCGCCCGCCCTCCGGGATCCGGTCCGGGCGGGCGCTGCGCTCCTCCCGGGTGCGGAAGTCGACGACCGTACGCACCCCGAGTGCGGCGACGGCCGGGTCGGCCACGGTGTCCAGGCGGTCGAGCTGCCCGGAGCGGAAGAGCAGCCCGTGGCGTACGGACCCGCCGTCGGCCAGGGGCGTGCCGCCGAGGTCCCTGAGATTGGCGACGGTGGTGGCGGGGATCGCGTTCATGGCGCGGCGGCTCCCTGACGGCTCGGACTGCCTGTGGGGTCACATGGAGTGATATCTAAGCAATTCTCCGGTTGTGTCCTGTCTTGTAGGCCACGGTAGCCGACGACCGCGGCACCGGCCGTGACCGACCACCGGGCCGCAGCTCCCTGCGCGTTGCGGGGTGTGACCGCCGGTGTGCGGAGCGCGCGATACCCGGGGTTCTGTCGCGCGAAGCGGGGGAGGGAGGGCACCATGGCCGGATGCGGACGAGTACGGGAATCAGCACGTGGCAGGCGGCGCGGACAGGACTGGCGGTTGTGGTCCTGGCCCTGACGGCGGCCTGCAGTTCGGGTGGCGACAAGGACGGGCAGGGCGCGGACGGCAAGGAACCGAAGACGGCGACGGGCACGCTGGAGCAGCTGGCCGAACAGGCCACGTGCAAGCCGAACATACAGACGGACGCTGCCGAGCTGCGGCAGGCGAACTGCAAGACGGCCGACGGCGCGTACATCCTGACGACCTTCTCCACCGACCGCGGCCAGCGCGAGTGGATCAACGAGGCCAACGACTACGGCGGCGTGTATCTCGTCGGCCGCAAGTGGGTCGCCTCCGGGGACAAGAAGGCGATCACGGCTCTGCGTGGCCGGCTGGGCGGCACGGTGGAGACCGGCACCCAGCATCAGTCCGGCGGCCATGACGGCAGCGGTGGCACCGGTGAGGGCCACGAAGGGCACGAGGGGCACAAGGGCTGAACGGACAAGTCCACGGGAGAGGGCCGGGGTTCGGGACCGGCCCTCTCCCGCGTCCGGCAAGTTCCAGGCGGGCAGTCACGGCCGTACAGCCGCGATCGGGCCGGCCCGCTTCCTTCGGGCCGACCCGATCGCTCCGGTCGTTTGCGCTCTTCGCTTGGTTTGTCCCGTTGTGCTGAATGGTTCTGACTGCTGATGACTGACTGGCGTGTCCTGCTATGTCGTCTCCGGCGACAGCGGGACTAGCGGCACCTTTGGCCGGTGTTGATGCAGTTCACCACCTTCCCCATGAGGTTGTCGTCGAAGACGTTGATGAAGTCGCCGTGGTCGGTGACCGGCTTGTGCAGCTGCTCGGGGAAGGAGTCGACCGCGAAGACCGAGGTGTTCTCGCCGTCGAAGACCGGCGGCGGCACGTCGTAGACGATCCGCTGCACCAGCTGCGGGATGGCCTGGAAGCCGTTCGGGCAGTTGCCGTTCTGGTCGGCGAAGGCCACGTGCGTGCGGTGGTTGGCACTGTCGATGTTCTGACCGTCCCAGCAGCTCTGGAACTTGAAGCTACGGACCACCTGGCTGCCCTCGGGGCAGATCGGGTACTTGTCCTTCAGCTGGCGGTTCTCGAATCCGGTGCAGCTCCAGGAGGCATTGGCATTCGCGTTCCCGTTGACGAAGGCCTTGGCGTCACCGGTGATGATCCGCAGGAAGCGGGGCATCGCGGTGACCTTGCCGACCGGGCTTCCCACGAAGTTCAGCGTGACCTGGGAAGGCGTCTGGATCTCGCCGACGTTCTGGTCCTTGCCGCCGCCGTCCGCCTCCGCGTCGTTCTCGTTCTGGCCGTTCTGCAGACGCAGCACGGGCCAGTAGTACGTCGACTTGTCCCCCTGGTTGTTGCAGGTGGTCTGGCCGCCTGCCAGGTCGTCGTCGCTCGCGAACGCGTCATTGGCCTGGTTGCCGACATAGTCGTGCATGTGGTGCGCGCCGTTGCTGACGCCCGGGGCGACGATCACATTGTCAGGGTTGAACTTGCCGTTCGCGTTGACACCGCACTTCGTGGAGAAGGTGCCGCGGGAGGCGTTACGAAGCTTGCGGGGGTTCTGGACATTCGGCTGCACCGACTCGATGTCGACGAAGTCGCCGGCCTCGGGGCCGTTGCCCGCCTGGCCCTGACCCTGGTCCTGGCCGTCACCCTGGTCCTGGCCCTGGTCCTGGCCGTCACCCTGGTCCTGGTCCTGGCCCTGGTCCTGGCCGTCACCCTGGTCCTGACCTTGATCCTGGCCGTCACCCTGGTCCTGGTCCTGGCCGTTGTCGTTCTCGTCGGCGCGCAGCGTGCACGGTGCCATGGACTCAAGGCCCTGCGGGCGCTCGGCGCCGCGGTCGATCATCGCGACGATCCGCTGGATGATCACCAGCCGCTCGTTCTTCAGCGGCGTCAGAAGCTGGTTCTGGGCGAAGGAGCGATCGCTCTGGACACGCTCCTTGTTGTCGGCGAACCGCTGGTACGCCGTGGTGATCTGGGTGTCCAGCGTGGCCAGTTCACGGTCGACCGACTGCCGTTCCTGCTGGGGAACCTGCGGAATCGCATTGCCGACATCGGGGCAGTCGATCGTGGACACCGACTGTGCCGTGTTCTTGACCTGGTTGTCGCTGGGGCTGCGGCCGTACCAGCCTTCGCCGGCTGAGGCGTAGAAATTGGCGGCTATCAGACCACCCCCGCCCAGAATCAGGGCAGCCGAAGCGGCGATCGCCCGGTTGGCCAGCGTTGAGCGTTTTCTCGAATTGCGTCCCATGGAACTCCAATCCCGGGGGAGGGAAGTAGCGCGTCGTTCCATACGGGCCGGGTGTGGGCCGTGTTCAGTCGTGCAGCGAAATCGTAGAAATCTCCAGCGCCAAAAGGTGCATCCTGCCGGTTACCGTGAGTTCGGTCTGTGGTGCCGTTGGCGTACCGTCAGTCACCCGCCGTACGGCCGTGGTCGAGATACGCCAGCACGGCCAGCACCCTGCGGTTGTCGTCGTCCGACACCGGAAGGTCCAGCTTCCCGAAGATGTTCGACGTGTGCTTGGCCACCGCACGCTCCGTGACCACCAGTTGGGTCGCGATCGCCGCGTTCGAACGGCCCTGGGCCACCAGCTCCATGACCTCCAGCTCGCGCGGGGTCAGCCCGGCCATCGGCGTGTCCTTCGAACGCCGCGACAGCAGCTGGGAGATCACCTGCGGATCCATCGCCGTACCGCCGGCCGCCACCCGCCGTACCGCGTCGACGAACTGCTCGGCGTCGAAGACCCGGTCCTTGAGCAGATAGCCGACCCCGCCGTTCCCGTCGGCCAGCAACTCCCGTGCGTACAGCTGCTCCACATGCTGCGACAGGACCAGCACCGGCAGCCCCGGCCGTGCCCGGCGCGCCGCCAGCGCGCACTGCAGCCCCTCGTCCGTGTGCGACGGCGGGAGCCGGACGTCGACGACGGCCACGTCCGGTTCCAACTCGGCGAGCGCCTTGGTGAGTTCCGGCCCGGTCTCGACGGCGGCCAGGATCTCGAAGCCGAAGGCCTCGAGCAGACGGACCAGGCCGTCCCGCAGCAGGAACAGATCTTCGGCTAGAACAACACGCAAGGGATCTCCATGGTGACCATGGTGGGACCGCCCGCAGGGCTGCTGACGGCCAGGACACCGTCGAATGTACCCAGCCGCCGTTCTATGCCGCGCAGACCGGAACCGGCCCCGACCGCCGCGCCGCCCTTGCCGTTGTCCGTCACCGCGATACGCAGCGAGCCGTCCGTGTGCGCGATGTCGACCCACACCCGGTCCGCTCCCGAGTGCTTGACCGCGTTCGTGAGCGACTCGCTCACCGCGAAGTACGCCGCCGACTCCACCGGCGCCTCCGCGCGCCCGGCCAGGTCCACGCCCACCTCGGCCGCAACCGGCAGCCGCAGCGCCAGCGCCTTGACCGCGTCGCCCAGACCCCGCTCGGCGAGCACCGGCGGGTGGATACCGCGCACCAGGTCGCGCAGCTCGGTCAGCGCTTCGGCGGAGGACTCGCGAGCCTTGGAGATGAGCTCCTTCGCCTTGGCCGGGTCCGTCTCGATCAGCGCCTCGACGGTGCCGAGGTTCATCCCCATCGCCACCAGCCGGGCCTGCGCGCCGTCGTGCAGATCCCGCTCGATACGGCGCAGTTCGGCGGCCGACGAGTCCAGGGCGTCGTGCCGGGTCTCGGTGAGCCGGCCGATGCGCTGCTCCAGCTCCTCCTCGCGGTTCGGGGTGAGAAGGGTGCCGGCCAGCCGGAAGTGGGTGCGCACCAGGTACGGGTTGACGTGGAACGCGAGGATCAGCCACGCGACTCCGAGCAGCGCGGCCTGCCCAGCCGTGCCCCGGCTGTCGACCGGCACGAACGAGTACCAGTACGTGCCGTCGGCCTCGACGATCGGCTGCCACACGCCCGCGAGGAGCACGAACCCGAAGATGCCGTCCAGGATCATCGCCGGCGGCAGGATCGCCACGATCGCGCCCCCGGTCATGTCCGCCAGCAGCCACCGCATGTCCCGCCAGGTCGCCGGGTCCTTCAGCATCAGCGCGCAGCGCTCGACCTGGCCGGTGATGCCGGAGCGCAGATCCCGGGGAAAGGGGCGGTGATTCGCGGGGATGCGTACGCCCGACCACCGCGCCGCCAGCAGTCGGCGGCGGCCGGTATGGGCCCGCACCAGGGCCAGGGCGTGGGGGGTGGTGAACACACCCACACCCACGGTGATCAGCGCGATCGAGACCACTGCCAGGACGAAGACCGTGACCGATCCGATCAGTGCCAGCAAGGTCAGCGCCAACCCCTGAGCCCCGGCCACCACCGCGTCGCGTGCCTTCGTCGCCTTCATCGTCTTCCCCTCGCCGTCCGGTTCCGGGAACCAGTGTCGCCGGAGCCGGCGCCCGCAGGCACTGGTCTTTGACACCGGACAGGGGTGTACCTGACACCACCTCAACCGCCGTTGCAGGAAGGGTGTGCACGAGAGCGGCGCGGTCGCGGGTGCGGTGCTCGGGCCCGTCCTCTCCCGGCCGAAGCAGTTCGCCTTCGCCTCGCTCGCGGTGCTGCCGGCGCCGGCGGCGCACCCGGTGAGTGCCGCTGGCCTTCGGTGCCTCCTCTGTTCGAGGAGCGGGTGGTGAGCGGACCCGTCGCGGCGGCCCGGCAGCCGGGCCGCCGCGACGGGTCGAGGGGGTGTCCGGCCTCACCCGCCCAGGATCTTCGCCTCCACCTCGGGCGACAGACCCAGCACCGGCCGGTCCGGGCGCTGCGGTGCCGCCCCGCCGATCGACTCCAGCCACGCCCAGGTGTCGGCCACCGTCTCCCCGGCCGGCCGGCACCTCAGCCCCGCCCCGAGCGCCCGCGCCACGTCCAGGCCGTACACCGCGGCGTACAGCTCCGGCAGTTCGTCCTGCGGGACCCAGATCGGCAGATCCGTCCACGACTCGACGCCCGCCGCCAGCACCGACTCCGCAGGCGTCCAGCGCAGCTCGGCCGACGAGCCCGTGGCTCGTACGCACGCCTCCAGCAGCTCCCCGATCGTCGTATGGCGCGCCTCGCTCGCCAGGTTGTACGGGCCGCTCAGCCCGTGCTCCGCCGCGTGCAGGATCCACTCGGCCAGATCGCGCACGTCGATGAACTGCACCGGCAGGTCCCGCGGACCCGGGGCCAGGACCGGACCGCCGCGTGCGATCCGGTTCAGCCACCACGGCAGCCGGCCGATGTTCTCCCGCGGACCGAGGATCAGGCCCGCGCGCACCAGCAGCGAGCGCTCCTCGCCGAAGGCGTCGAGCACGGCCAGTTCACCGCCGCGCTTGGCCTGCGGATACGGCACATCGACCGCGTCCGGTGAACCGTCCACCACCGGGGTTCCCTCGTCATAGCCGGCGGACCGCGGCCAGGTGTACACCGAGCAGCTCGACACATAGACATAGCGACCGGTCCGCCCGGCCAGCGCCCGTGCCGCGTCCCGCACCGCGGCCGGCGCCGCCGACCAGGTGTCGACGACCACGTCCCACCCGGCCGCTGTGTCCGCGAGGGCGGCGAGGCCGCCCTCGTCCGTACGGTCTCCGAGCAGTTCGGTCACGCCGTCCGGCGCGGTGTGCCGCCCCCGGTGGAAGACCGTCACCTCCCACCCCCGGGCCAGCGCCGCCTCGGCGACCGCGTGGCCGGCGAACTCCGTCCCACCAAGAATCAGAAGTCTCATGAGGCCGACTGTGCACGGCCCTCACCTGGCACGACCAGTGATTCCGCTGCGAGGAGAACGATCTGCCGGCAGAACGATCAGGAACGGCCCCTCTCCCCGTACCCACGGTACGGATGGCAGCATGTGAGCTCATGACGGATGCCCGGTCGCCCCTGCGCGCCTTTCGGGCCGCGCTTTTCGCGGCCGTGGCTGTCCTTTTGGCGGCTGTGGGGCATTCGTCCCTGTCTGCGCATGACATACCTGTGCCCGCGCTGCTCACCGCATTCGCGGTGACCGCCGCCGCCGGCTGGCTCGCGGCCGGCCGGCGCCGCGGGGTCCGCTCCCTCGGGTCGGGACTCTTCGCCGTGCAGGGCGTCCTGCATCTGCTGTTCACGACCGGGCGCTGGCCGGCCCCGCAGCACGAGGCCGCCCACCATCAACACGACGGCACCGATGCCCTGACCGCGGGCATCACCGCGGACGCCGGCATGATCGCCGTCCACGTCCTCGCCGCCGTCGGCTGCGCCCTGTGGCTCGCCCACGGCGAGAGGGCGTTCCTCAAGCTCGCGTACGCCGTCGCCGCGGCCGCCTTCACCCCGGTGCGCCTGTTGCTCGGGGCCGTCCTGCTGCCCGGGCCCGCGACGTACCGTGCGCCGCGCCCCCTCTCGCCCGCCCCGCGCCCGCTGCACGGGGTCGTCCTCGCGCACACCCTCGTGCGGCGGGGTCCGCCCGCGCTCCGCGTCCCCCGCATCACGGCCCCCGGAGCAGCCGTCTGACCTGGGGCCGCCTCCCCATGTCAACGCCGACTCCCTAGGACCACCATGTCCATCGACGTCCCCAGCAAGGGCACCGAACCTGCGGACGGGACCGGTACCGCCACCGGCGGCGCCGCACCCGAGACCACCAAGGCCGGTCTGTGGAGCGCCCTGCGCCCCCTCGTACTCCGCCTCCACTTCTACGCGGGACTGCTGATCGCCCCGCTCCTTCTGGCCGCCGCCGTCAGCGGCTTCCTCTACGCGCTCTCCCATCAGGCCGAGAAGCTCGTCTACAGCCGTGAGCTGCAGGTCCCGACGGGCGAGAGTTCCGTCCCCCTCTCGGCCCAGGTCGAGGCCGCCCGCACCGCCCACCCCGAGGGCGAGGTGACCGCCGTGTGGCCCTCCCACGAGGACGGCGCGACCACCCGTGTCCTGATGACCACCCCCGAGGTCGAGGAGGGTGAGTCCCTCGCCGTCTTCGTCAACCCCTACACCGGGGAGATACGCGGCGAGCTGGTCGACTCCTTCGGGGCTCTTCCGCTGCGGGCCTGGCTCAGCGGACTCCACTCCAACCTGCACATGGGCGACTTCGGGCGCAACTACAGCGAGATGGCGGCCAGCTGGCTGTGGGTCGTCGCACTCGGCGGTCTGCTGCTGTGGCTGGGCCGCAGACGGCGCTCCAAGCGTGAGCTGATCCTTCCCGAGCGCGGCGCCACGGGCCGCCGCAAGACCCTGACCCGGCACGGCGCGGTCGGCGTGTGGGCGGTCGCGGGACTGCTCGTGCTCTCCGCGACGGGTCTGACCTGGTCCAAGTACGCGGGCGAGAACATCGACACGCTCCAGACGCAGCTCGGCGGCGCGACCCCGTCCGTGGCGGCCGAACTCTCGCCGGGCGGCGGCGAGGGCGACGGACACGAGGGCCACGGCGGTGGCGGTGACTCCGTCGCCCAGCAGGGCCCGGACGTCGGCATCGACAAGGTGGTCGAGGCGGCGGCCGCCAAGGGCGTCGAGGGGCAGATCTCGGTCATCCTGCCCGCCGACGGCAGCGGCTATGTCGTCAAGGAGACCGACAAGCAGTTCCCGGTCCATCTCGACTCGGTCGCCGTCCATCCGGCCGACGGCAAGGTCATGGACGAGCTCAGGTTCGCCGACTACCCGCTGCTCGCCAAGCTGACCCGGTTCGGGATCGACGTCCACATGGGCGTGACGTTCGGCCTCGCCAACCAGCTCGCCCTGGCCGCTCTCGCCCTCGCGTTGATCCTGCTCATCGTCTGGGGCTACCGCATGTGGTGGCTGCGCAGGCCGACGAAGGAGCGCAAGCTGAGCGCGGGCCGGCCCATGCCGCGCGGCGCCTGGCGCAAGCTGCCGGCGACGGCGCTGCTTCCGGTCGCCGCGGTCACCGTCGTGGTGGGCTGGTTCATCCCGATGCTCGGCATCAGCCTGCTGGCGTTCCTCGTGATCGACATCGCGCTGGGCGTGACGGCGAAGGCACGCGCCAAGGCATAGCCGGAAGGGCCATCGGGCCTGGTCCCGGATCCGCACGGATCCGGGACCAGGCCCGTCTGCCGTATCAGGGTGTGTACTTGTAGCCGACCCGCCGCACCGTCTGAATGGTGCGCCGGTGATCGGCACCCAGCTTGCGCCGCAGCCGGGCCACATGGACATCGACGGTCCGGCCGTCGCCGACATGTCCGTAGCCCCACACGGTCGACACCAACTGGTCCCGGCTGTGCACCCGGTGGGGATGGGCGACGAGATGCGCGAGCAGCTCGAACTCGAGGTACGTCAGGTCCAGCGTCCGCCCGTCCACCTCGGCGGTGCGCTGCACCGTGTCGATCAGCACCGGACCGTCACCGGCCGGAGCCTGCGGCTGCGGTGCGGGCACGAGTGCGGGCTGCTGATCGGCCGGCACGAGCACCAGATAGCCGACCATCGGCGGCCGGCCCGGCAGCGCGGGCAGGGTGTGCTGGGGTGCGGGCAGCCAGGTGGCCCCCGGCGGAAGGAAGTTCGCGACATCGACGACATCGACGACCTCGTCACGGTCGACGGCACGCAGTCGGTGGCGGCCCGCAAGGGCCTGCGCGGTCGCGGCAGTGGCAGGGGCGGCAGCGGTGGAGAAGGATCCGGCGGAGATACGGGTGTTCGCCATGAGAGGTCAGCTCTTTCGCGCGGAGGAGGTCGTCGAGTCGTCGAGAGACGGACGTACGTCGTGCGCGCTGGCCGAAGACCGGGGTGAGCGGTGTTAGAGGGCCTGCGCGTTCACCGCGCGGCAACACACCCGGTCGAAGTCGTCATGCTGCCGGGACGGCCAGAACGGCTCGAGGTCGCTGCGACCTGTCGCGATGTGCTGGAAGCTGGCCATGTCCCCATTGAAGCAGACCCCCCGCCGTCACCGCAGGGTGCTTCCACACGTTGATACGTGATCTTGTCGGCATCTGTGGTCAGTGTGCGACCGCCGCCAGCAGCTCCCGCGCCAGCGCCCGTGCCTCGTAATCGGCATGCGGTGCCGCGCCGTTCAGGATGTCGGGTGACATGACGCGCCGGGCGGAGTACGCGAATCGCTCCACCGTGGGGCGGGCGATGTCCGGGAGCAGCGCCATGTCGCGCAGCGCCCGCAGCCATTCCAGGTGATGGGGGGCGAACTGGTCGGTGCGGGCGAGGCGTTCCGCCAGCACCGGGGCGGTGTCCTCGGTGCGGCCGGTGATCCGCCAGATCGCCAGCGCGGCCGCCGCCTGGACATGCCACCAGGGCCTGGCCAGCTGGGCCTCGATCTCCGGCAGCAGCCCGGCAGCCAAGGGCCCGAGTGCGCCGGCGGTGTGCACGCCGTTGCCTTCGGCCAGGTCGGTGCGCAGGGCCGCCACCACGACCGACGGGTCTGCCGTGACGCGGGCGTAGGCGAGCGCCGACTCCTTGCTGCCCTTGCGCGCATGCCCGAGGAGGGCGCGCGTCGCCGCGGGGCCCGCGTCGGCGCCGAGTGAGCCCAGCACGCCGGCGGAGTGCGGCAGCAGTCGGACGAGGTCGTCCACCGAGGCGGCGGCGAGTGCCGGGAAGTCGCCCAGCACGCCGAGCCACTCGCTGCGGGGCCGGGCCAGGACCCGCAGCGCGACCGGCTCCGCCGCCGCGCCGTACACCTCCACGGCCGCCCGTACGGCGTCGGCCACACCCTCGGTCCCGGGTATCTCATCCATCAGCCGCAGCACGAGTCCGAGTGCGTCCGGCACCCGCAGCCGTACCGCCACCAGGGTTGCCGCCACCCGCATCTGCGGTTGCGGCGAGCGGAGATGCACCTCCAGCCAGGGGGCGGGTTCGCCGCCGTCCACCGCGGCCGCCTCGCGCGCGATGTCCCGCAGGTCGTACGGGCCTTCCACCGATGCCACGAGCCACGGCAGCACATCCTGCTCGCGGTCGCGCCAGATGCGCGTGATCGCCGAAGCCAGGGGCATCCCCCGCGCGACCGCCCGCAGTGCCGCGTCCGGGTCGTCCAACAGCCGCTCGTCCAGGGACCGGTAGTGCTCCGGCCAGGGTGCGTCGGCCTCGAGAGCGGGCTCGCCGTCGTACGTGTCCAGCGCGAGGTCGACCAGGTCCACCGGGAGCGGGAGCGGTGCCGTACGCAGCAGATCGACGGCGGCCGCCCGGCGCACCAGCGGTTCCGGAGCGGCCAGCAGGGCGCGTGCCCGGGCGGTACGGGCGTCGTCGGAAGGGTCCAGCAGACCGAGCGCCGTGACGATGTCCGCCCGGATCCCGGGGTCGTTCTCCTCGTCGAGCCGGGCCCGCAGCAGGGGCAGGAGCGGCAGCGCGTAGTCGTCGCACACGCTGATCAGCCACACCATGGCCTTGCGTACGGCGTCCTCCCCGTCCGCGGCAAGGCCCAGCAGGGACGGCATCACCTCCGCGACCGCCCGGCGCACCTGGAGGTACTCGCGCCCGTTGCCGTCCGCCGCGCCGCCGAGCAGCCACAGCATCCGTACCCGGTCACCGGACCCGTGCAGCGCGAGGTGTGCGAGGAACGGCACCGCGGCGGCCGTGGCCGAGTAGATCGACCCCTGGTGACAGAGCGAGGAGAACAGGTCCTCGAACGCCTGCTCCTGCTCGTCCTCGTCAGCCGATTGCGCGGCACGCAGCAGGTCCGGCACATCGTCCGCGGGCCCGTAGGCGTGCTCGAGCCCCGCCCAGTCGATGTCGTCGATCCCCTCCAGCACGGACAAGACCCTACGGCAGAGGGGCGTCCGCCGGATCGGCGGACGCCCCTCTGCCCTGAAGCCTTCGGCTCAGACCTGGCCGGCTTTCTCCAGCGCCGAGCAGCAGGTGTCCACGATCAGGCGGGTCACCAGGTACGGGTCGACGTTGGCGTTCGGGCGGCGGTCCTCGATGTAGCCCTTGCCGTCCTGCTCGACCTGCCACGGGATACGGACCGAGGCACCGCGGTCGGAGACGCCGTAGCTGTACTCGTTCCACGGGGCGGTCTCGTGCAGACCGGTGAGGCGGTCGTCGATGCCCGCGCCGTAGTTCTTGACGTGGTCGAGCGGCTTGGAGCCCTCACCGAGCGACTCGCACGCGGTGATGATCGCGTCGTAGCCCTCGCGCATCGCCTTGGTGGAGAAGTTGGTGTGCGCGCCCGCGCCGTTCCAGTCGCCCTTCACCGGCTTCGGGTCCAGCGTCGCGGAGATGTCGAAGTCCTCGGCGGTGCGGTAGAGCAGCCAGCGGGCCACCCACAGCTGGTCCGCGACCTCGAGGGGCGCCAGCGGGCCGACCTGGAACTCCCACTGGCCGGGCATGACCTCGGCGTTGATGCCGGAGATGCCCAGGCCCGCCTTGAGGCAGTTCTCCAGGTGCGCCTCGACGACGTCACGGCCGAAGATCTCGTCCGAGCCGACACCGCAGTAGTAGCCGCCCTGCGCGGCCGGGAAGCCGCTCTCGGGGAAGCCGAGCGGGCGCGAGCCCTTGAAGAAGGTGTACTCCTGCTCGATGCCGAAGATCGGCTCCTGCGCGGCGAACTTCTCGTAGACCTCGACCAGCGCGGCGCGGGTGTTGGAGGCGTGCGGGGTCATGTCCGTGTTGAGGACCTCGCACATCACCAGCACGTCGTCGCCGCCGCGGATCGGGTCCGGGCAGGAGAAGACGGGCTTGAGGACCCGGTCGGAGGCGTGACCCTCGGCCTGGTTGGTGCTGGACCCGTCGAAGCCCCAGATGGGCAGCTCGGCGACGCCGGCGGCGGAACCCGTCAGTATCTTCGTCTTCGAGCGAAGCTTGGCGGTCGGCTCGGTGCCGTCGATCCAGATGTACTCAGCCTTGAAGGTCACGGGGCCTCATCCTTTGCGGGTGCAGCGGTATGGCGCGCAGCTTCGCAATTCGCGATTTCCCGGCCGTTGCCCATGTGTGAACCCCACGTTACGTGGCAAACACAGCGGTCAGCGGCGGCGTGCCAGGCGCGACCGGCGGGCCACCTCGTGTGCGTCGAGCAGCGATCCGAGGCCCGCGTCCCGGATGCGGGCCACCAGCGCGTCATGACTGCTGCCCAGCGCGGCGGCGGTCCTCTCCAGGTGCCAGTCGTTGTCGTGCAGGGTGCCGAGAAGATGGCCGCGCCGGATCTGCGCCGCCGAGAGCCGGAAGGTCTTGAGATACGCGACACAGCCCTTGTGGTCCGTGATGACCTCGCCGATGTGCTGCTCCGGCAGACCGCGCCGGAACGACGGCAGGAAGCGCCACAGGGTGAACGCGTCCATCCGGTGTACCCGTTGGAAGGCGTAGCTGCTGTCCAGCAGCCGGTCCGCCATGAACGTGCCGTGGTTCTCGGCCCACAGGCGCTCCTGCGCACGGGCCGCCGTACGCAGATCCGCGACCGTCCGCAGCAGCGGGCTGTCCCGGATGTGCGCCGCGAAGTCGGCCACGGGCATCCCGAAGTGCGCGTACTGGTACACCAGCTCCCCGTACATGTCCTCGATCAGGGTGGGGTGCAGGGTCCGGTAGTCGTCGGGGTGCGGCACCACGAAAGCGGCGGCGAGCGCGTCGGAGGCGTACACGAGCACACCGCACTGGCCCGGGTGGATCTCGAAGATGCGCAGCACCTCGGCGAGGCCGCTCACCGCCCAGCCGCCGTACGCGGCCTCGGAACGCGGCGACAGACCCTGCCGTACCGCCTGCTGGGACCACTCGTCCCACACGATCGACGGTCCGCGGAAGTGCAGCGCCAGATACCCCTCGAGCGCGAGGTGCAGCGGCAGAAAGCGACATTTTGTGGCTCCGCCACGGAGCAGCCGCTTCTCCGTCACGCCCTTGGAGCGGACCCGCTTGGCCATCCGGTGGTGGCGCCGCACGGGGATGCAGTCCGGGACGCGGGTGCCGGCCGGCCCGTCCAGCTGCGTGCCGTACGCCGCCCGCTCGCCGTCCTCGCCCGACCAGTCGGCGACGAAGCCGTGCGGGATGTAGGAGCAGTACTCCGTGCGCGGCGCGACCTGGACCCGGCCGTACCCCTCGTGGACGCGGCGGTGCAGCCGCAGTCCCGCCACCGGCTCCTCGCGCACCAGCGGCACCAGCCGGATGCCGCCCCACACCTGGGCGGGCATGGTGCGCAGCCCGGTCATGTCCAGTCTGTTCACGATGCTCCTTCCAGGAAGCGGTCGGTCCGTTCGTCCAGGTACGCCTGCAGTTCGGCCGCTCCGGTGCGGCCCTCGGCGAACTGCGCGATCTCCACCAGCGCGGCCAGGTCCTCCGCGTCCCGGATACCGGTCGTCGGCACGCTCGGCGCGAGGCGGCGCACATCGAAGACGTCGGCGTCGTATACAGGGTTCACATGCACCACACTGGTGCGCCGCTCGGGATCGAGCCGGGTGCGCCAGACGCGCAGCACCTCACCGGCGAGGCCGGGCGGCGCGTTGTCCCAGCCGTCCGAGACGATCACCAGCCGCTGCGGAGCATCCTCCAGCGCGTCCAGGATGCGGCTGCCCAGCGGGGTGGGCCCGATCGGCCGTACGAGCAGCGGATCGCGCGCACCCGACGTCCAGTGCGCCCGGTAGGACCCCGGCTCCGCCAGCGCCTCCAGCAGGAAGTGGCAGCCGAGGGCGACCGCCAGCGGACGGCGCCGCTTCACGGACGAACCGGACGCGGAGTAGCTGTCGTCCAGCACGGCGGCCACGCGGCCCCAGGTGCCGGCGTACGGGCCGGCGGAGCGCCGCGCGGCTGACCGCAGAGCCCCGGTCAGCTCGGCGCGCCGGGCAACCCGCTCGTCGATCGGCAGCGCCAGCACATACAGGGCAAGCCGGGTCAGCGGCATGAAGCCGAGCTCGGCGGACGTCCCGGCGGAGCGCTGGGTGCGCAGCCGCTCGAGCCGGGTCATGCGCGGCGCGATCCGCTCAAGGAACTGCGCGCGCGCAACGCCGTGCTTGGCCGCGAAACCCTCGGCGACGGTGTACGGCAGCTCATAGATCGCGGCCTGCTCGAAGTGGGCGCGGCGGTAGGCGTCGAGGAAAGCGTGCTCATAGCGCGCCCGCTTGCCCGGACGGAACAGGAAGTCCCCCAACTCGTCTTCTCCGAGCCGAAGATGGGCATGGCGCGCCAGCGTCGTCAGCCCGCTGCGGTACTTCACCGCGTCATGGCCCGCATCCGGCCGTGCCGCCAGCCAGTCGCGCATGATCGCGCGGGTACGGCGGTTGTTGACCTTGGCGGCGCGCAGCGCGCGGAAGATCCGGTACACGCGCTGCGGCGGGAGGGCGGTCAGCCGGGCGGCGATCAGCGCGCCCTCGGTGCGCTTCTCGCCCGCGCTCGCCTCACCCGCGGTGCGCAGCAGGCGCTCCACGATCAGTGCGGCGTTGTGGTCGTTGATGTCGAGCGCGAGCGCTGCGGCATACACGGACCGGTAGTTGACGCGGACGTACTCGTGCAGAAAGGACAGCGACAGCCGCTGCTCGTCTGCCTGGGAGCGGAATTCGCGCTGCCCGGTCGAGGTGACGGCGGCATTGACGAACAGCAGCACGTCCTCGGCCGCGATCAGGTCGGCGAAGGTCTCCGCCATGGTCCGTCCCCCATCGCTTCCCCCCATGCGGATGCACGGAAATGCAGGAGCCGGCCGGGGAATGGAGGCGCGATCAGCGAAATCACTGCTGCATAGGCAAGTCCCGGAAGTCGCACCGGAGTCCCGCGACCGGCGGGGGAAACGTAACACCGTTCGACCTGCGTTCCGCGGGATTTTCCTGGCCGGTGACGGCCGCCGGCTCCCGCGCCTGTCCGATCAGCCTGCCCCGGCCTGCCGGGTCGTGGACCCGGCAGGCCGAGGTGTGGCCGGCCGTCCGGCGTGTGCCCGGTCGGCCGAGGGTTCGGGGGCGGCCGACCGGGCGGGCCGGCCGACGGGTCGGGCCGGTCCCTGGGGTCCTCAGCCGACGCGCTCGATGCGCGCCTTGCGGATCAGGAACTTGCCGGGCTCGCGTACCTGCTCGAAGGCGGCGTTGTTGAGCAGCGCGCAGCTGCCGGACGCCGAGGTGACCTCGACGGTCGTCGACTTGTTGTTGTCGAGGTTGGTGACCTTGAGTTTGGTGCCGACCGGGAACTGGCCGCTGGAGGCGGCGGGGGCGCCGCCCTCACCGGAGAGCGTCACCGTCGAGCCGGCGCAGACGACTTCACCGGTGGCACCTGCGTCGCCACCGCCGGCGGCGGGCGGCGCCGCCTCGGCCGGGGGCTCTTCCGCCGGCGGTGCCGCCTCGGCCGCTCCGCCGCCGACCTTCTCGATACGGACGTTGCGGATCACGTTCTTGCCCGCCTCGCGTACCTGCTCGAAGGCCGCGGCGTTCAGCAGCGCACAGCTTCCGGAGGTCGACTTCACCTCGACGGTGGTGGTCTTGTTGTTGTCGAGGTTGGTGACCTTGAGCTGGGTGCCGATCGGGAACTGGCCGCTGGAGGCCGCCGGTGCGCCGCCGTCGCCGGAGAACGTGAGGTTCTGTCCGGCGCAGACGACATCTCCTGCAGCACCGGCGTCACCGCCGCCGCCCGCGGGCGGTGCCGCCTCGGCCGGGGGCTCGGCCGGAGCCGCCGCCTGGTCACCGCCGCCGCCCGCACCCTCCGCACAGCCTGCGGCCTTCTGCTGCACCTTGATCTGTGCGATCACCGCCTCACGGTTGGCGATCCGCGCGGCCGACTGGGCGTCCGGGTTGGCCCGTTGACCGGCGATGAAGTTCTCGTTGTTGCGGATCGCCTGGACGAGGCCGTCACAGGCCGCCGATGATGCCTGGCTTGTCCCGGTCATGACAATCGCAGTACCGCCGACCATGGCTGCGGCTCCGACGAGGAGGGCGATCTTCTTCTTACCGCTGAGGGTCTTCTTGCGCGACACGAAAGGGCTCCTGTCCCCGGCCGTGAACGGCGGCCGGATGGTTCCTGTGCCCCTACGTACGAGTAGCCCGAGGGAAGCATTCAGCCGTCTCACCTGTCTCTTCCTTAACTTTCCTTAAGGTGACGGACCGTCAATCCAGTGGCAGTGCACGGCACAACGCATCCAGGGCGCCGGGATACAGGTGCTCGGGCGGAGTCGCGTACCCGACCACCAGGCCGTCGCGGCTCTCGCCCGCGTACCCGGGATGCCGGTAGCCCGCCAGCCCATCGACCGCCAGTCCCTGCCAGGCGGCGGCCTTCACCACGGCACGCTCCGTTCCCCGCGGCAGTTCGATTACGGCGTGCAGCCCTGCCGCCATCCCGCTCACCCGGACCTGCGGCGCCCGCTCCGCCAGCACCGACACCAGGCGGTCGCGCCGCCGCCGGTGCCGCTGCCGCATCCTGCGCACATGCCGGTCGTACGCCCCGGAGGCGATGAAGTCCGCGAGCGTGAGCTGCTCGGTGGCGCTCGCGTACTGCTCGCGCTCGCCCTTCGTCCTCACCACCTCCTCCACGAGCTGCCCGGGCAGCACCATCCAGCCGATGCGCAGCGTGGGGGACAGGCTCTTGCTCACCGATCCCATGAACACCACCCGGTCCGGGTCCAGGCTCTGCACCGCGCCCACCGGCCGGCGGTCGTAACGGAACTCGCCGTCGTAGTCGTCCTCCAGGACGACACCACCCGTGGACCGCGCCCAGTCCACGACGGCCGTACGGCGCGCCGCCTGCAGCGGACCACCGGTCGGGAACTGGTGCGCGGGGGTGAGCAGCACAGCTTGCTCGTCCCCCAACTGGTCTGATCTGGCGCCGTGTTCGTCGACACCGAGCGGCACGGTGGTCACCTTCTCGGCGGCGAGCAGGTCGCGGTGGAAGGGCAGCCCGTACGACTCCACCGCCCATCGCCCGCCCACGACCGACGCCATCAGCCGCAGGGCGTGCGCGGTCCCGGAGCACACCACGATCCGCTCCGGGCTCGTGCGCACCCCGCGGACCCGGGCCAGATATCCGGCCAGCGCCACTCTCAGCTCCCGCCGGCCGCGCGGATCGCCGGGCCCGAAGGCGTCGTGCGGCGCGGCAGTCAGCGCCCGCCGGGCCGACGCCAGCCAGGCCGCACGCGGAAACACCGACGGATCGGGCTGCCCCTGCACCAGGTCGTACACCGGCTTCGCCGGCCGCACCGGGGTGCGCCGGCTGCGTACGGGGGTGAGCGGGGCCGCCCGCTCGGCGACCCGCGTCCCCGAGCCCTGGCGCGCGGTCAGCCAGCCCTCGGCGACCAGTTCGGCGTACGCGTCGCCGACGGTGTTACGGGCGATCCCGAGGTCGGCGGCGAGGGAACGGTACGGCGGCAGCCGGGTGCCCGGCGCCAGCCGCCCGCTCTGGACCGCCTCGCGCAGCGCACGCATCAGAACGGCACGCCGGCTGCCCGGCCCGGTCAGCTCCAGATGCAGATCGGCCCCGAGCCGCTCCGCGAAATTGACCCATGATTCCGCCATGGAAATGCACCTTACAAGCGGTCGCCCGGGTCATTAGATTCGTACCCATGACGACGACAGAGACCTCGCAGACGGCCACCACCCGCATCAACTTCGCCAAGCTGGCCCCCAAGGCGTTCCGTGCCGTGATCGGCCTGGACGCCGCGGCCCGGCAGGGCCTGGACCCGGCGCTCGTCGAGCTGGTGCAGATCCGCTCGTCCCAGCTCAACCACTGCGCGTACTGCCTGCACATGCACACGAGCGACGCCCGCAAGGCCGGCGAGAGCGAGGAACGCCTGCACATGACCGGGGTCTGGCGCGAGGCCCGGCACTTCTTCACCCCCAAGGAGCAGGCCGCGCTGGCCCTCACCGAAGCGGTGACGCTGGTGGCGGAGCGCGGGGTCCCGGACGCGGTCTACGCGCAGGCGGCCGAGCACTTCGAGGAGCAGGAGCTCGCCCAGTTGCTGGCCCTGATCTTCACGATCAACACCTGGAACCGGATCGCCCTGGCAACGGGCAAGGTCGCGGGCACCGACGAACGCTGAGCGCGGGAACGCAGGCGGATCAGTTCCGGATCGGCTTCCCGACTCAAGCCTTCCGCGAAGGCCGGGACCGGACCGGGCCGTCCTGTCTGCCCTGTCTGTTCGGCCGTCAGCCCCGGCCGAGGGCGTCCCGTACCGCCTCCTCCGTACGCCCCACCACCGCCGTCCCGTCGTCCGCGGTGATGATAGGCCGCTGGATCAGCTTGGGGTGCTCGGCCAGCGCCCCGATCCACCGGTCGCGCGAACCGGTGTCGCGCGCCCACTCCTTGAGCCCCAGCTCCTTCGCTGCGGCCTCCTCGGTCCGGGTGATGTCCCACGGCTCGAGCCCGAGCCGGTCCAGCACCTCGCGGATCTCGTCCGGGGTCGGCACATCCTCCAGATAGCGCCGGACGGTGTACGCGGCGCCCTCCTCGTCGAGCAGATCGATGGCGCTGCGGCACTTCGAACAGGCGGGGTTGATCCAGATCTCCATACCGGCAACGGTACCGCTCACCGGTCGCTCAAACACCGCCTGGCCAGGGACGATTGTCAGTGGCTGCCGGTAGACTGAACAGTAGTTCGGGATGGTCCCGCCACCGCGCCAGGAGGTTGCCGATGGCCGTTGCCACAGTCACGACGAAGCCCCTTTCCCTGCCTCTGCCCACGCCGACATCCGCGACGTACCAGCCCCTGAAGAAGAAGCCGCTCCCGGCCGGACAGCCGCGCGAGTGGTACGTGACGCACAACCGCCGTCTGAAGGCCATGCGCCTGGCGATCGCGCTGCTCGACTCGGGTGTCTACCACCCGGCGACCGCCGACAACCGGCGGATACGGGAGACGGCGGAGCGCATCGGCATCCACGCACCGTCCGACACGACGTGCCGGATGGTCAGGGCGCTGATCCGCTACGGACGCTGACAGCTGTCACGGGCGGGGTGCCGGCTCGGCCGGCGCCCCGCCCGTGGCGGCACAGCCTTTCACCGGGTAGTAGGTCAGCTTCTGCACAGTGATCGCCATCGGGCGATCGTATGTGCGGCCGGGCTCAGGAGGCGATGCAGGCGGCGGTCGCGAAGGCCCCGGAAGCGGTCGCCGTCCTGGGCGTCCCGTCATCGACGCTCACACTGCAGGTCGCCCGCCCACCGCCGACGCCGAGCGTCACGACCACCGTGCCGCTGCGGCCGCGGCCCTCGGCCTCCACCTCCTTGCGCCATGGCAGGGCGGTGGCCGTCTCCTGATCCATGACGATGTCCCCGTCGGTCCAGACGGAGTACGCGACGGTCACGTTCTTCGCGTCGCCGGTGACCTCGTACCGCACCTTCGCGGTCCGCCAGACCTCGTCCGAGACCTCGCTCACGACCAGACCGACGGCGCCGACGCACCCGCCGGCCAGCAGCAGAGCGACGACCAGCACCACCCACGGCCACCGCATGCCCCGCTGGGCCGCGGGGCCCTGGGGCGGCGGTGTGTCCCAGCCCTGCCGGTTGCGCGACTCGCTCATGCGGCCAGAGTCACCCCCGCGGTCCCGCGACGCGACCCGGGCCACCCGCAGGACGGGCCGGTCGCCACGCAGGGAGCATGAACCCGCACGACCGGCGGCCGTCGGGTGTCGTCACCCTTACGGCTCGAGCGATCCGGGCGGTGGGGGGCCGAGTCGCACGACCATGTCACCAGCGCGCGGAACGACCTCCTGAGTCTCCGTGACCGGCTCCAGGCGGCCGTCGGCACGCACGACGAAGAGCGTGTCGTACCCGGTCCCAGGGGTGGTGTCCGCGGGCTCCACCACGAAACGGTCCCCTCCTTCGTACCGTGCTGCCGGCGTGGGACGGACCAGGCGCAGTCCGAACAGGATGTCCCCGCCTGTGCACGGTCGGTCCACAAGGACTCGGCCGCAGTGGCCCGGCGCTTGACCCGTGCGGCGGTTCTGCCCGCCGGGCCGTGCGTTCAGCCCGCGAGGGCGGACCGGAGCCGGGCGATGTCCTCCCCGTCCTTGGCCCGGCGTGGCATGCCCGGGACCCGGACCGGCATCATCGGCTTGATCTCGATCCGGGCCTCGGCGCTGATGACCCGGCATCGCATGTCACCGATCGCGCCGCCAGCGGCGTCGAGCATGCCGTCCGGCCACGGTTCAGGCAAGCGGCAGCGCGCGCCGGCCAGGACCGGGTTCAGGCCGCCCTGGACGGCAGATGGCCGGTGAACCAGTCCGCCGCCAGGGACGAGACCTGCTCAAGCGCCCCCGGTTCCTCGAAGAGATGCGTGGCACCGGGAACGACCTCGACACGGTGCTCGCAGGCCATGAGGGCAGCCGCCTGGTAGTTGAGTTCGAGTACGAGCGTGTCTCGGCCGCCCACGATCAGCAGCGTGGGGGCGCGCACATCGGCGAGCCAGGAGGCCGCCAGGTCGGGGCGGCCGCCACGGGACACCACGGCGGCGATGTCCGCCTCCGGTTCCGCCGCGGTCGTCAGGGCCGCCGCCGCACCCGTGCTCGCGCCGAAGCAGCAGACCGGAAGGCCGTACTCGGTCCGCAGCCACCGGGTCGCGCCGGTGAGCCGCCCGGCGAGGAGCGGGATGTCGAAGACCCGCTCGCGGTCGTTGTCCTCGCCGGGGGTGAGCAGGTCGAAGAGCAGCGTGCCCAGCCCGGCCCGCTGCAGGTCCTCGGCCACTGCACGGTTGCGCGGGCTGTGCCGGCTACTGCCGCTGCCGTGCGCGAAGGCCACGATCGCGGGCGCGTCGTGGGGGAGCGAGAGATCGCCGGACAGTTCGACACCGGCCGCCCGCACCACCACCTCCGGGTCGGTGCCGGCCGTGCCCTCGGGATCCGGCGTCCGGCTCCCGGGACCCGTCGGGTCGTGTGCCGCCTCGGCCAGCAAGGCTCCGACCTCCTCGTCGGACGTCTGAGAGAAGTCCTGGTACCAGCGGCCCACCGATCCGAAGTCGCCCGGAGAGGCCAGACAGACCACGTCGTCCGCCTCCTGCCGCAGCCAGGCCACCGAATCGGCCGGAGCCAGCGGCACGGCCAGCACGACCCGGGCCGCGCCCTGTGCCCGCGCCACCCGGCACGCCGCCGCAGCGGTGGAACCCGTGGCGACACCGTCGTCGACCACGACAGCGGTCCGCCCCTCGACCGGAACCCGCGACCGGTGCCCCCGGTACTGGGCCAGCCGCCGCTCCAGCACCGACCGCTCGGCCTCCTCCACGGCAGCCTGCTGGCGCTGCCCGACCTGCGCCATCCGCACCACGTCCTCGTTCAGGATCCGCACGCCGCCCTCGCCGATGGCACCGAACCCCAGCTCGGGCTGGACGGGCACCCCCAACTTACGGACGACGATCACATCGAGCGGTGCCCCCAGCGCCCGGGCCACCCGGGCCGCCACCGGAACCCCGCCACGCGGCAGCCCCAGGATCACCGGATCCCGCAGCCCGAGCTTCAGCACCGCATCGGCCAGCTGGTCCCCGGCCGACTCACGATCGACGAACAGCACGGTCCATCTCACCTCCCGGAAGGTCCCCCTCCAGCTTGCGCTTCCGTCCCGGTCCGGGGCGACCGACACTGGTGGTGGCAGGTGGTGACCGACGATGACCCTCACGATCGCCCTGGCAGGCGACACGATGCTCGGCCGCGGTGTCGCCGGCCACCTCGACGCGTTCGGACCGGGCTCGCTCTTCGCGCCCGAGCTGAAATCCGTCGTGGACCGGGCGGACCTGTTCCTGCTCAACCTCGAATGCTGCGTCTCGGCCCGCGGCCACCGCGCCCGGATACCTGGGAAGCCCTTCTTCTTCAGGGCGCCGCCGTCCGCCGCCGAGGCCCTCGCACTCCTTGGCGTGGATGTCGTCACCCTGGCCAACAACCACGCGCTCGACTACGGTCCGGAAGCTCTCGACGACACCCTGTCACTGCTCGCCGACGCGGGCATCGGGACGGTCGGAGCGGGCCCCGACGCCGCCCGCGCCCGTGCGCCGCTGGTCCTGAAGGCCGGCGGACTGCGCATCGGGCTGCTGGGCATCGCCGACCACCCCGAGGAGTTCGCCGCGGGACCGGACACCCCCGGCACCGCCTATGCCGACCTCCACCACGGCGTACCGCCCTGGCTCACCGAAGCCGTCCGCGACCTGCGCGAGGACACGGACATCACCCTGGTCACCGCCCACTGGGGTCCGAACATGGCCCCCCGCCCCGTCCGCGACGTCGAGCGCTCCGCCCCCACCCTGCTGGACGCCGGCGCCGACCTGGTCATCGGCCACTCCGCCCATGTCTTCCAGGGCTTC
Organism: Streptomyces sp. NBC_00390; assembly: GCF_036057275.1. Classification (NCBI taxonomy): domain Bacteria; kingdom Bacillati; phylum Actinomycetota; class Actinomycetes; order Kitasatosporales; family Streptomycetaceae; genus Streptomyces; species Streptomyces sp. NBC_00390. The sequence goes on from NZ_CP107945.1 coordinate 6,130,867, forward strand.
ACCGGCCGCGTCCTGTTCGACCTCGGCGACTTCATCGACGACTACGCGGTCGATCCCCGCCTCCGCAACGACCTCGGCCTGCTCTTTCTCGCCACTCTGGAAGGCCGCACCCTCCGGCGCGTGGACGCGTACCCCATCGCCCTCGACTACTGCCACACCCGTCCCGCCGCCCCCGACGAGTACGCGTGGATCCGCTCCCGCCTCACCCGAGCGTGCGCCCCCTTCGGCACGAAGGTGACCGACGAGGGCGACTGTCTGACGGCCCGGTGGGCCTGACGGACAAGGCCGCGCGCACGCAGCCCCGCATGCCACGGGCCCCGCCGCCCTCGTACGCATGGTCGACGCAGTGTGACGTGTCACAGACAACCAGACCGACCCTGTGGGAGTTTCAACTTCGCTGCTTCGTATCGGAGTTGCTGACGAGCTGACGGTGACGACCGGACGCCACGCGAAACCCATCGGTCCACCCCGCGGGGCCGAGGACCGGAATCGCGGGCCGACGGGGCATCAGGCTCGGCACGGTCTGCCCGCACGTGGAGAGGATCGAATGAGCACCCTGGAAGCCATGACCTTCGACCAGGTGGTCGACACGGACCGGTACCCCCTGTCGGAACCCGAGAGCGCCGAGGCGCAGGCCGTCGTATCCCGTGCCCGGCGCGAACTGGCCGGCCTCGGCTGCACCGTGCTGCCCGACTTCATCCGCCCGTCCCTGCGCGACGTCCTGCGCGAGGAGTGTTCGGCCATCGCCCCGCGGGCGCACTTCGACGTCGAAACGGTCAACGTCTACAACATCGCGGTGGACTCCGCCCTGCCGGAGGACCACCCCGGCCGCAGGACCTTCCAGCGGGGCAACGCGTTCGTCGCGCGCGACCGTGTCCCCGAGGGCGCCCTCGTCGGCCGGCTCTACTCCCACACGGTGTTCCAGCACTTCATCGCCCGCTGCTTCGGGCTGCCTCAGCTGCACGAGCTGGCGGACCCGCTCTCCGGGCTGGTCCTCAACGTCGTCCAGCCGGGCATGGAGCACCCCTGGCACTTCGACACCAACGAGTTCACCGTCAGCATGCTCACCCAGCAGGCTCAGTCCGGCGGCGACTTCGAGTACTGCCCGAACATCAGGTCCGCGCAGGACGAGCGCTTCGACGACGTCCGTGACGTCCTGGACGGCCGCGGCGAGCGGCTGATCCGGCGCCTCCCACTACAGCCCGGTGACCTGCAGCTTTTCAAGGGCCGCTACTCGCTGCACCGGGTGAGCCCGGTGCGGGGCGAGACCGCCCGTCACTCCGCGATCTTCGCCTACAGCGAGCGCCCCGGCGTCATCGGCAGCGTGGCACGGACCCGGCAGCTCTTCGGCCGCGTACTGCCCGAGCACCTGGCGGCCGAGGGCCGGGCCGTCAGGGGGGACCGGCTGCTGGACTAGCAGGCGGCGAGGAGGTTCAGGCGCTGCAGGCCGTTCCCGTTCCCACACTCTGCGATCCACGGAGGAGCAAGCCCCGTGCAGTTCGACGCCACCGGAAAAGTCACGCTCGACCACATCTACTCGCAGCCCGATCCGCGTACCTACTTCCGCGTGCTGCGCCCGCTCGGATACTGCGTTCCGCAGCAGGCAAAGCCCTACTTCGCGAAGTTCATCCAGGAGTACCGGGAGTCCCGGCAGGTGGCCGTACCGAAGGTGCTGGACATCGGCTGCTCCTACGGGATCAACGCCGCGCTGCTGAAGTACGACGCGACGATGGACGAGCTGTACGCCCGCTACGACGACCCGGAGCACGAGGCGGACAGCCGCGACGTCCTGCTGGCCCGCGACCGTGAGCTGTCCCGTTCGCGCCGGCCCGCCCAGGGCATACGCTTCACCGGCCTCGACGCTTCCGGCAGTGCGCTGTCGTACGCCCTCGAGGCCGGGTTCCTCGACGACGCGGTCAACGCCGACCTGGAGAACAACGAGCCCACACCCCACCAGCGGGACCAGCTCGCGGGGACGGACCTGGTCATCTCGACGGGCTGCATCGGCTACGTCACCGAGCGTACCCTCGCCAGGGTCGTCGAGGCACAGGGCGGACGCCGGCCCTGGATGGCGCACTTCGTGCTGCGGATGTTCCCGTTCGACCCCGTCGAGCGGGCCCTGGCCGGCCTGGGCTACCGGACCGTCCGGGTCGAAGAGGTCTTCAAGCAGCGGCAGTTCGCCTCCCCGCAGGAGCAGGCACTCGTGCTCGACAGCATGTCGGCCGCCGGGGTGGATGCGAGGGGCCTGGAAGCGGAAGGCTGGCTCTACGCACAGCTCCACCTTTCCCAGCCGGACGACACGCAGCATTCCGACGAACCGAATCGAGAACAGAAGTGAAGAACAGTCAGGGCACAGCAGGTACGACCTTCTCCCTGGAGGACAGCCTGCCGCGCGTGCCGCTGCCCACGCTCGAGGCGAGCTGCGCGAGGTTCCTCGCCTGGTGCGCGCCGTTGCTGACCGCCGACGAACGGGCGGCGACCGAGGCGGAGGTGGCCGCCTTCCTCGAGCCCGACGGCCCCGGCCGGGTGCTGCACGCGGCGCTGGAGGAGTACGACGCCACGGAGGGCGTGCACAGCTGGCTCGACACCTTCTGGCCGTACCGCTACCTGGGCCGCCGGGACCGGATCGCCCTCAACGCCAACTTCTTCTTCCTGTTCCAGGACTCCGGCAGGGCCCAGGTGGAGCGGGCGGCCGGGCTCATCGCCGGTGCTCTCGCCCACAAGCGGCAGCTCGACCAGGAGCTCGTCCCGCCGGTGGTGCAGCGCGGCGTTCCCCAGTCGATGGTGCAGAACAAGTTCCTCTTCTCCGCCACCCGGATCCCCGGCGTGCGGCAGGACACCGTCCGCGCCCCGTACAGCGCCGAGCGGCCGGGCCCGTCCGACGCCCGGCACATCGTGGTGTTCTCCCGGGGAGGCATGTTCCGGCTGGACGTGTTCGGTCCGGACGGCGCTCCGCACAGCCTCGGCGACCTCGAGGCGGGGCTGCGTGCCGTGATGAAGGCCGGTGCCGAGCCGCCCGCCGCGGACACCTCGGTGGGCCACCTCACCACCATGGCCCGTGCGGAGTGGGCGACGGCCAGGGAGGCCCTGCTCGCCTGCCACCCCCGCAACGCCGAAGCGCTGGAGGACGTGGAGAGCGCGCTGTTCTGCGTCGCTCTGGAGGACTTCGCGCCCGACAGCATCCAGGACGCCTGCGACGAGCTGCTGTACGGCGACCGTGGCAACCGCTGGTTCGACAAGGCCGTGACCTTCATCGTCTTCGCGGACGGCCGGGCGGGTATCAACGTCGAGCACTGCGAGCTGGACGGGACCACCATCCTCAGCTTCACCGACGCCCTGCTCGGCACCCCGGCCGAGGAGCACTCCCGGCGCTCGGGAGCCCTCTCCCAGGGGCAGCCGGCGCTGGAGCCGATCGTGTTCGAGCTGGACGACGCCCTGCGGGCCCAAGTGCGCGCCGCGGCGGACGCGTTCGCCGCCTACGGCGAGGCCACGGCGACGAGGACGGTGTCGTTCGCGGACTTCGGCAGCTCCGCGGCCAAGGCACTGGGGGTGTCGCCGGACGCGTTCGTCCAGGTCGCCTACCAGCTCGCCCACCAGCGCGCGAAGGGCCATCTGGGAGCCACGTACGAGTCGATCGCCACCCGTCAGTACCGCAACGGGCGCACCGAGGCGATGCGCGTCGTCACCCCCGAGATGCAGGCGTTCGTCACGGCGATGGACGACCCGGCGGCGGACGCAGCCACCCGGCGCGGCGCCCTCCGGGCCGCAGCCGCCCAGCATGTGGCGCGGGCGAAGGACTGCCAGGCCGGACAGGTGCCCGAGCAGCACCTGTGGGAGCTGGAGCTGATCCAGCGCCGGCGCGGGGCGGAACTGGGTGTGACCGAGCAGCCCGCGCTGTACCGGACGCCGGGCTGGCTGACGATGCGGGACGACTACCTGAGCACCAGTTCCGCGCCGTCCGTCAACATCCAGTACTTCGGCTTCGGATCGACGAGCAGCCGGTGCATCGGGGTCGCCTATGTGCTGCTGCCCGACCGGTTCAACGTCTATCTGAGCACGCCACAGGCGGTGGCCGGCCAGATGGAGAGGTTCGCCGACGAGCTGGGCAGGGCGCTGGAGGAGATGCGGGAGCTGCTGGCGTCCGAGCGGTCCGCGGACTGACAGGCGGCCGGCAGGGGCCGTCACACCACAGCAGGGTGGCGGCCCCTCCGGCTTGTCGTCGGCCGGCGGACGACGGGCCCGGAAGGGGGGCCGTACGGTCCCGTCCGGGAAATCGGACTGCGTCCGCGCAACGCAATGGGCCGTCGGCCGAGGCCTTCCGGTGAAGGAAGGGCACGGCCGACGGCCCACAGACGGTCCAGGAGAGCGAAAACCCGCTCTGACCTGTGGCGTTCTTAGATGTCGAAGTAGAGCTCGAACTCGTGCGGGTGCGGACGCAGCTGGATCGGGGCGATCTCGTTCGTCCGCTTGTAGTCGATCCACGTCTCGATCAGGTCCGACGTGAAGACGCCGCCGGCCTGGAGGTACTCGTTGTCCGCCTCGAGCGCGTCGAGGACCGCCGGGAGCGAGGTCGGGACCTGCGGGACGCCCGCGTGCTCCTCGGGGGCCAGCTCGTAGAGGTCCTTGTCGATCGGCTCGGCGGGCTCGATCTTGTTCTTCACGCCGTCGAGGCCCGCGAGCAGCAGGGCGGAGAACGCCAGGTACGGGTTGGACGACGGGTCCGGGGCGCGGAACTCGACGCGCTTGGCCTTCGGGTTCGAGCCCGTGATCGGGATACGCATGGCCGCCGAGCGGTTGCGCTGCGAGTAGACCAGGTTGACCGGGGCCTCGAAGCCGGGGACCAGGCGGTGGTACGAGTTCACCGTCGGGTTGGTGAAGGCCAGCAGCGACGGAGCGTGCTTGAGGATGCCGCCGATGTAGTAGCGGGCGGTGTCCGACAGGCCCGCGTAGCCCTGCTCGTCGTAGAAGAGCGGGGAGCCGCCCTGCCACAGCGACTGGTGGACGTGCATGCCCGAGCCGTTGTCGCCGAAGATCGGCTTCGGCATGAAGGTCGCGGTCTTGCCGTTGCGCCAGGCGACGTTCTTCACGATGTACTTGAAGAGCATCAGGTCGTCGGCCGCGGCGAGCAGCGTGTTGAACTTGTAGTTGATCTCGGCCTGGCCGGCGGTGCCGACCTCGTGGTGCTGGCGCTCGACCTGGAGGCCCGCGGCCTCCAGCTCCAGGGAGATCTCGGCGCGCAGGTCGGCGAAGTGGTCGACCGGCGGGGCGGGGAAGTAGCCGCCCTTGTAGCGGACCTTGTAGCCACGGTTGTCCTCGACCGCGCCGGTGTTCCAGGCGCCTGCCTCGGAGTCGATGTGGTAGAAGCCCTCGTTCGCCGTGGTGTTGAAGCGCACGTTGTCGAAGACGTAGAACTCGGCCTCGGGGCCGAAGTACGCGGTGTCCGCGATGCCGGTGGAGGCGAGGTAGGCCTCGGCCTTCTTGGCGATGTTGCGCGGGTCGCGGCTGTACTGCTCGCCCGTGATCGGGTCGTGGATGAAGAAGTTGATGTTGACGGTCTTGTCGCGGCGGAACGGGTCGAGACGCGCCGTCGACAGGTCCGCGCGCAGCGCCATGTCGGACTCGTGGATCGCCTGGAAGCCACGGATCGAGGAGCCGTCGAACGCGAGCTCGTCGTTCGGGTCGAACGCCGTGGCCGGAATCGTGAAGTGCTGCATGACGCCCGGAAGGTCGCAGAACCGGACGTCGATCATCTTCACGTCGTTGTCCGCGATGTACTTCTTGGCCTCGTCGGCGTTCTGGAACATCCAACTCCTCCTACTCCCACCCGGGGGAGGGGTGGGGTTGCAGCTCGTCCGTGCGGCCAGTGCGGTGGCACACGCTGGACCCGACCATAGGCAGACCGGATTTCTCAAGCATGACCCATTTGTTTCGCAGACGTTAACCGGACCGGAGTCAGTGCTGTGTCAAAACCGGTGGAAACACCCCGGCCCGCGGGGGGTGAAACCTGGCCCAGTACCGTGTAGGGGTGGACAAGAGGCAAGCAATCGGATCATGGCTCTCCGGGCCGCGCGCGGCCGCCGAGGACATGGGGGTCGACTTCGGGTACCGGGGCCGGCAGCTCGGTCTGCCGGAGAGCGGACCGGGTTCCGTGGCTACCTTCGGCCGGCGGTTCGGCGCCCTGCTGGTCGACTGGGGACTGTGCGTCCTGATCGCATACGGCCTGTTCACGGGTGGTGGCCAGCAGGCGACGTCGAACCGGGCCCTGATCATCTTCCTGGTCCTGAGCCTGCTGACCGTGGGTACCGTCGGCTTCACTCCCGGCAAGCGGCTCTTCGGACTGCGCGTCATCGCCGAGAACGGCGAGCGGCTCGGTGTCGGCCGGGTCGTCGTGCGCAGTCTGCTGCTGTGCCTGGCGATCCCGGCCCTGGTCTGGGACCGCGACGGGCGCGGGCTGCACGACCGCCTCGCCCGCGCCGTGCAGGTGCGGATCTAGCCGATCCGGCGGCGGAACGAGCCGGAGGACGGACACGGAGAACGCGGAAGGCGGCCGGGACGATGTCCCGGCCGCCTTCCGCGTTCTCCGTGTATCGGTCAGCGCATCTTTCCGCCGCGCGGCATCCGCATGCCCTTCGGCATCGGGCCCTTCGGCAGCGGCATGTTGCTCATCAGGTCGCCCATCGCGCGCAGCCGGTCGTTGGCCGACGTCACCTGCGGCCCGGTGAGGACACGCGGGAGCTTCATCAGCGTCGTGCGCAGCTTCTTCAGCGACACCTGGCCCTCGCCGTTGCCGACGATGACGTCGTGCACCGGCACGTCCACGACGACGCGGTTCATCCTCTTCTTCTCGGCCGCCAGCAGAGACTTCACCCGGTTCGGGTTGCCCTCGGCCACCAGCACGATGCCGGCCCGGCCAACGGCCCGGTGCACCACGTCCTGGCTCCGGTTCATCGCCACCGCCGGCGTGAAGCTCCAGCCGCGCCCGATGTTCTGCAGCACCGAGGCCGCGGCACCCGGCTGGCCTTCCAACTGCCCGTAGGCCGCCCGCTCCGCGCGGCGCCCGAAGACGATCGCCATCGCCAGGAACGCCAGCAGGAACCCGAGAATCCCCAGGTAGATGGGGTGGTCGATCAAGAAACCGATCGCGAGGAAGACACCGAAGGTGACGATTCCCACAGCCGCGACGACAAGACCGACCTTCGGGTCGGCCTTCCGGGTCATCTTGTACGTCAGGGCGATCTGCTTCAGTCGCCCAGTGTTCGCAGCAGCGTCAGCGCTGTCTGTGTTTGCCTTCCTCGCCATGCCTTGAAGTTTACGTGGCCTAGGAACGGTGGCCAGCCGCGGCCTCCAGTACATGCTGAGCCTCGACCCGGTCCTTGGCCCGGCGCCGGTCCTCGAGCACGGCGTTCCACGCGTTGCGGCGGGCAGTGCGCTGACCGCTGCCCAGAAGCAGCGCCTCCATGGCACGCAGGGCGTCGGTGACGGACGGGATGGCGGTCGCGCTTACGGGACGTACCGGAGCGGCCTGCATGGGGAGGTCCTCCTCAGGAGAGGCATCGGCGTTGAGGATGAGCGGTGCGTGACACCAGAGTCACTGATTGGTGTTACCAGGGTGTGACTGGTCGGTCAAACACCGATGAAACGTTTTCGCGCGACCGGAAAATACTGACGCGGTCCGTACGCCGCCCCCGACCTGCGGGGAGGGTACGAACCGCGCCCATTCGGCCATTACTGACCAGTAACTACTTGTGCCTGATTTCACACAGTCTCGGCGGCCGTGGTGCCGGCGGCGGCTACGGCGCCGCGGCGCTCCATGGCCTGCTGGAAGAGCCGCCCGGCCCGGTACGACGACCGCACCAGCGGGCCCGACATCACACCGGAGAAGCCGATCTCGTCGGCCTCCTCCTGGAGCTCCACGAACTCCTGCGGCTTCACCCAGCGCTCGACGGGGTGGTGTCGCACGGACGGGCGCAGGTACTGGGTGATCGTGATCAGCTCGCAGCCCGCGTCGTGCAGGTGCTGCAGTGCCTCGCTGACCTCCTCGCGCGTCTCGCCCATGCCGAGGATCAGATTCGACTTGGTGACGAGTCCCGCCTCGCGGGCGCGCGTGATGACCTCGAGCGAGCGCTCGTAGCGGAAGCCGGGCCGGATCCGCTTGAAGATCCGCGGCACGGTCTCCACGTTGTGGGCGAGCACCTCGGGGCGGGAGGAGAAGACCTCGGCCAGCTGCTCGGGCACCGCGTTGAAGTCGGGGATCAGCAGCTCGACCTTGGTGCGGCCGGCCTCCCGGTCCGCCGTCTGCGCGTGGATCTGGCGCACGGTCTCCGCGTACAGCCAGGCGCCGCCGTCCTCGAGGTCGTCGCGCGCGACGCCGGTGATGGTGGCGTAGTTCAGGTCCATCGTGACGACCGATTCGCCCACGCGGCGCGGCTCGTCACGGTCCAGGGCCTGCGGCTTGCCGGTGTCGATCTGGCAGAAGTCGCAGCGCCGGGTGCACTGGTCGCCGCCGATGAGGAACGTCGCCTCACGGTCTTCCCAGCACTCGAAGATGTTCGGACAGCCGGCTTCCTGGCACACCGTGTGCAGGCCCTCGCTCTTGACGAGTTTCTGTAGCTGGTTGTACTCGGGGCCCATCTTCGCCCGGGTCTTGATCCACTCGGGCTTGCGCTCGATGGGGGTCTGGCTGTTGCGGACCTCCAGGCGCAGCATCTTGCGTCCGTCGGGTGCGACTGCGGACACGACCGGCTCCCTACAGCTTCGATTCTTCGGCGAACACCAGGGTACGCCCGTTAAAAGTGCGTCCTTACGTCTGGCCAACCTGTGGCCAGTGGTCTCCATTCCCCTGGCCGGTGGCCAGGGGCGTCAGACGGACGCCTTCTCGATCTCGCGGGGCCGCGGCTCCGCGTTCTCCAGCACTTCGCGCAGATGCCGCTCCAGGACCGGGAGCACCTCCTCGATGGTGATGTCACGGCCGAGCTCGCCCGCGAGCGAGGCCACTCCCGCGTCGCGGATACCACACGGCACGATCCGGTCGAACCAGGTGTTGTCCGGGTTCACGTTCAGGGCGAAGCCGTGCATCGACACGCCCTTGGCGATACGGATGCCGATGGCGGCCAGCTTGCGGTCCTCGCGGCGCTGGCCGGCGTTGGAGGGCGCGTACTCCGGGCCGTTCAGGCGCGGGTCGAACTCCTCGTCGTCCAGGCGGGGGTCGAAGTCGAGCGAGAGGCCCCCGATCGACGGGCGCTGCTCGAGCGGGTCGCCGAGCACCCACACGCCGCTGCGGCCCTCCACCCGTGACGTCGTCACGCCGAACTCCGCGCACGCGCGGATCAGGGCGTCCTCCAGGCGGCGCACATGGGCCACGACATCCACCGGGCGCGGCAGCTTCAGGATCGGGTAGCCCACCAGCTGACCCGGACCGTGCCATGTGATCTTGCCGCCGCGGTCCACGTCGACCACCGGCGTGCCGTCCAGAGGGCGCTCGCTGTCCGCTGTGCGCCGCCCCGCCGTGTACACGGGCGGGTGCTCCAGCAGCAGACAGGTGTCCGGGATCTCGTCGGCGAAGCGGGCGGCGTGGATGTCGCGCTGCTTCTGCCATGCCTGCTGGTACTCGACGGCCTCGTCGCCGAATCCCAGTCGGACGAACCGCAGCTCACTCACGGCTGTGCCTCCTAAAGCATTCACCCTGCAGTCATCAGGGCCCCCGCCACTGTACGGCGGTCCGGAACACGGTGGCGGGGCAGGTGGAGGGGGAGGGCCTCCGTCATGTGCCGCCGTCAATCCTCACACGATCGGATGAATGTGGGGCGAAGGCGGCGGTACTGCCGGGAAGGGCCGCTAAATTCGCGCCGTTCCATGAGGGCTGCTTCTGGCCCGGAAGGCAGGAGACCCGACACCAGATGTCAGAACGCACCCCACAGCGCACCCCCAACCGTCAGCTCGCCGCACTCATCGCAGAAGCCGGCTTCTCCAACGCAGGATTAGCCCGCCGCGTGGACCAGCTCGGCCTCGAGCACGGCCTGGATCTGCGGTACGACAAGACCTCCGTGACCCGGTGGCTGCGCGGCCAGCAGCCCCGCGGTACGACACCGGCACTGATCGCCGAGGTGTTCACCCGGCGGCTCGGCCGGCGCCTGTCGGCCCAGGACCTCGGACTCGACGCCTGCGCGCCGGTCTACGCGGGCCTGGAGTTCGCGGCCACACCCGAGGAGGCCGTGGACATCGTCGGCGGCCTGTGGCGCAAGGACTCCGGCAGCCATGCGGAACTGCGCAAGATCGCGTTCACGCCCGCCGGTCTGGTCGTGCCGAGCCGGGACTGGCTGATCGGGCGGGCGGACGAGCGGGTGGGCCGGGGCGAGCCCGTGCCCGGTGCGGCGGTCCGTATCCCGGTGCAGGGGCGGGCCTCCGTGCCGCGGCAGCGCGGGCCCGAGCGGACGACCGACCGTGGACCGGGCCAGAAGGTCTCCGCCGGTGACATCGCGGCACTGCGCTCGGTCGGCGAGCTGTTCCGCACCCTCGACCACGCGTACGGCGGCGGGCACGCCCGCCAGGCCCTGGTGCGCTACCTCGAGCACGAGTGCGAGCCGATGCTGCGCGGCATGTACGGGGAAGTGACCGGCCGTCGGCTGTTCTCCGCCGCGGCGGATCTGACCAGGCTGGCCGGCTGGACCTCGTACGACATCGCCGCGCACGGACTGGCCCAGCGGTACTTCGTGCAGGCGCTGCGGCTGTCGCAGGCGGCGGGGGACCGGGCGTACGGCTCCTACGTGCTGGTGACCATGAGCCGCCAGGCGGTCTATCTGGGCCATGGCCGTGAGGCGGTGCAGCTGACCAGGGTCGCCCAGCAGGGCGTGGGCGCCTCGGCGCCGCCGCTGGTCCAGGCGATGCTGCATGCGGCGGAGGCGCGCGGGCACGGGGTGCTGGGCGAGGCCCGGGCGTGCGCGGCGGCGCTGGTGCGGGCGGAGCGGGCGCTGGAGGCGGCGCGGCAGGGGGACGACGTGCCGCACTGGGCCCGCTCCTTCGACGAGGCCCAGCTCGCGGACGAGTTCGGGCACTGCCACCGGGACCTGCAGCAGTTCCGCTCCGCGGCGCACCACGCGGAGCGCTCGCTCCAGCTGCGTGCGCCCGCGTTCGCGCGCAGCCGGCTGTTCTGCCGGGTCGTCCTGGCGTCGGCGCGGCTGGGCCTGGGGGAACTGGACCAGGCGTGCGCGCTGGGGGCGGAGGCGGCGCTGCAGGCGTCGGAGATGCGGTCGGCGCGGGCGACGGAGTATGTGCGGGAGTTCGAGCGCCGCCTGGAGCCGTACCGCGACGCGTCGGCGGTCCGGACGTACCGCGACCGCGTCGCGGCACTGGGCTGAGGCGCCCTCGGGCGGGCAGCGGGTGCGGGCTGCGCCCCCCGGGGCGGTGCCCTTGGGCGGGCGGCGTGAACCGGTGAGGTTCTTGGGGCTTGGCCGGGTCCGGGAGCGTGGCGTTGGGCCGCTCCGGGGCGGGGCCCTTGGGCGGGCGGCGTGAACCGGTGGGTTCTTGGGGCTTGGCCGGGTCCGGGAGCGTGGCGTTGGGCCGCTCCGGGGCTCGTGTCCGGGACTGCTTTCCCGGGACTTGCCCCGCTCAAGGCTTACGACGCCTTACGTCCCGGACACGACCCCTGCGCGTCCCCGGCCGGGGCGTACGACCCGGTACGGGCCCGCCCGGCGACCCAAAGCCCCACCGGCCCGCAAAGGGCGGCTGCCCGCCGGGAACGACCGGAGGGCCCGGCCCCCGCACCGCCCACCGGCCATGCGCGCTGCGGGCAACGCCCACGGGCGGGCCGCCCGGTGTGCGCGGCCCGCCCCAGGGCTTACGCGGCAGCCGACAGCCGCGCCGGCTCGTAACCCGGCTGGATGCCGAAGTCCGACAGGATCGCCCGCGTCGCCCGGCGGGCCGAGTACAGCGCGCCCTGGACCGTCGACGTGGCCCGGTGGTCGCCGCAGACGTACAGGCCCGACAGCACACGGACCGGGCGCCGCAGATCGTGCGGTGCGGGCATCGCCGGGACCGCGTCGCGGGTGTGGTGGACCGTCAGCAGCTCCCACTCGTCGGTCGGCGTGCCGTAGACCCCGGCGAGCTGCTGCCGCACCCGCCGGTCCAGATCGGGAGGCGGCGTGCCGAGCACCGTCGAGGTGATCAGCGCCCGGCCCTCCGGCACCCGGGACGGATCGACCTCGCTCATCACCGCCGTGTACGCGACCGGCCCGGACCGGTCCGCGTCCAGGACCAGCGACGGGTCGGCGAGCGGCGGTGCCGGTGCCGTGTGGTGCAGCACGGTCACCGGGTGGAAGGACGGCACCCGCAGGCCGGGCAGCAGTTCGGCCGCCGCGCGCGCGTCCGTGGCCACCAGGACCGAACGGCAGCGGATCTCGCCGTGCTGCTCGGTCGTGACGCGTGTCGTCGAGATGTCCGTGACGCGTGTCCCCGTCCGTACCGTCCCTTCCGGCAGCCCGGCCGCCAGCAGTTGTGGCAGGGCCGCCGCCCCGCCGGCGGGCACGCACAGGCGCCCGCGGGCGTAGCCGTGCAGGGCGAGGTCCGCGCAGCGGCTGGAGGTCGCCGTCAGCTCCGGGGCGCCCAGCAGCGCCGAGAGCAGCGGCCGCAGGAAGCCGTGCACCGTACGAGCCGGGAGCCCGCGCGTATGCAGCGCTTCCGCCGCCGGCTGCTCGGGGCGCGCCAGCACCCTCGGCACGGGCGCGGCGGCGAGGCGCGCCAACGACGCCCCGAGCCTGGCCTGGTCGAGCTGGCGAGGCCGAGGGGCGCTCGCGAGAGCGCGCGCAACCGTGAATGCGCCCCCTACGCCCCGGAGGGCGAAGGGGGAGCTCCCGACTTCGCCCGTCCGTTGCAGCCGCCCGGCGCTGTGCACGAGCACACCGGGCGAAAAGGTCCGCAGGACGGCATCCGCGAGCCCCGTCGTACGGCGCAGCTCCGGATACGCGGTGGTGAGCAACTGGCCTGTGCGGTCGAGCCGGAAGTCGTCGATCTGCTCGGTGGCCATCCTGCCGCCCACATCAGGGGCGGCCTCCAGGACGCTGACCGTGACGCCTGCGCTGGTCAGTTGATGAGCCGCCGAGAGGCCGGCGATCCCGGCCCCGACGATGACGACGTCCGCATGATGAGCGGTGCTGAGCACGTGCCCCTCCCCGAGGTCGGCGCGGCTGGTGGGAGGCTCATGCCCCCAACATGCTCCGGGAATACCCGAGTTCGATGCGAGAGTAGGCAGCCGTGGGTCCGTGGGAGATCGCGCACAGCGCGGTGCACCGGAGCGCGGGGGCGCACGCGCTGTGCGCCCCGGCCCCGGCCGGCAGCTCCGGCCTTACCGCAGGGCCGCCCGGATCGCCTCGTCGACGGTCGGGAAGGCGAACGTGAACCCCGACTCCAGCAGCCGCTTCGGCAGCACCCGTTGGCTGCCGAGCACTTCCGCCGCCAGCTCGCCCATCACCACGCGCAGCGCGGGCGTCGGCGCCGTGAACAGCGTCGGCCGGTGCAGCACACGGCCCATCGCGGCCGTCACCTCGGCATTGGTCACCGGGTTCGGCGCGGTCAGATTGACCGGACCCGACAGGGACTCCGTGTCCAGAATGTGCCGTAGCGCGGCGATCTCGTCGTGCAGGGCGATGAAGCTCCAGTACTGCCGGCCGTCTCCCAGCCGCCCCCCGAGCCCCGCCTTGAACAGCGGGAACATCCGTCCCCAAGCGCCGCCGCGCCGGGACACCACCAGCCCCGTGCGCGCGAAGGCCGTCCGTACGCCCGCTTCCTCGGCCGCGGCCGCCGCCTCCTCCCACTCCACGCACACCTTCGGCAGGAACCCGTCCCCGGGCGGCGAGTTCTCGTCCAGCACCCGGTCACCGCAGTCGCCGTAGAAGCCGACGGCGCTCCCGCAGACCAGCACCCGCGGCGGCGCGGCCAGGGAGGCGACGGCCTCCGCGATCGCCGCGGTGCCGAGCACCCGGCTGTCCCGGATCTGCCGCTTGTACGCATCCGTCCAGCGGCGGCCGGCGATCCCGGCGCCGGCCAGATGCACCACGCCGTCACAGCCGACCAGGCCGGCAACATCGACGTACTGCCGGTCCGGGTCCCACTCCACCTCGTCCCCGGCCCGCGCCGGGCGCCGCACCAGGCGCACCACCTCGTGCCCGTCCGCGCGGAGCGAGTGGACAAGTGCCGTACCGATGAGCCCGGTCGAACCGGTGACTGCGATCCGCATGGGCCCATCCTGCCCCTCCCCTGCCGCATGACACAGTTGCTCCCATGGCCGAGTCAGCCGAGTCACACATACGCACCGCACGACATGCCGACGACGCGGCGCTGCGCGAACTGGACGTCGAGGTGTGGTCGACGCTGCACTCCGTGCAGTCGAGGCCGCAGCCGCCCCATGACCCCTTCTTCGACGAGGCCGACCGGCCCGAGCACCATCTGGTGGCCGAGGGCCCGGACGGCTCGCTTCTCGGCTACATCCGGCTGGTGCCGCCGACACCGCTCGCCTGCAACCGCCATGTCCGCCAGATCCAGGGGCTCGCTGTGGCCGGCCGGGCGCGCGGGCGCGGCGTCGGCCGTGCCCTGGTGCGCGCGGCCTGCGCCGAGGCGCGACGCCAGGGCGCGGTCCGCATCACGCTGCGCGTGCTGGGCCACAACAAGCCCGCACGGGCGCTGTACGAGTCGGAGGGCTTCGTGGTGGAGGGCGTGCTGCCGGGCGAGTTCCACCTCGACGGGCGGTACGTGGACGATGTGCTGATGGGCCGTAGCCTGGCCGAATAGACCGCTACACGGCCCCGAAGCGCTCCCACAGCCTCGGGAAGCGTGACGCCAGCGCCGCGTCGTCGTCGAAGTCGAACGGCGTGCCGACAGGTTCGGCGGGCTGCGGCGTGATGCCGAGGTCCGGGGCGACGACGCCGGTCAGCTGCTCGTACGCCTCGTCCGCCGCGTACCCCAGCTCCTCACCGTCCCCGTCGATGTCCTCGTCGAACTCGTCCAGCAACTCGGCCAGCGCGTCGGGGTCGTGCACCGCGCCCTCGAAGATGTCCCGGCCCTGGCCGATGAGCCAGCAGCGGAAGTAGTCGAAGGCGTCGTCGCTGGCGCCGCCGAGCAGCACGGCCGCCGCGCCCCACAGGTCCCAGATGTACGCGCGGTTGTAACGGGCCTCGAAATGGCGGGCGAAGTCCAGCACGGCGTCGGGGTCGAGTTGCAACAGGCGCTCGACCAGCAGATCCGCGTGATCCTCGGGGTCGCCCTCGGCGGCCTCGCGGGTGCTGTCGATGATCTCCCAGAACTCCGTCTCGTCCATCACGGGACAAGCATCGTGGTTGAGGACAGACGGCGCACGCGGAGCCACGTTTTTGACCCCTTCTGCCGCCGTTCTGCTTCATTCGCCGTAGCCCGCAGGAATGGCGACAGAGGGTGTCGGGTATCAGTGCGACGGTCTTGGTATGACGACAGAGAGCACGGCGCAGAACTCGACGGAGCACATGACGGCGACTCGGACGACGAAGGCCGAGCCACTCGCCGGAAAGATCACCCTGGTCGCGGGCGCGACCCGGGGCGCCGGCCGCGCCATCGCGGTCCAGCTGGGCGCCGCGGGCGCGACCGTGTACGTCACCGGCCGGACCACTCGCGAGCAGGTGAGCGAGATGGGCCGGGCCGGCGAGACCATCGAGGAGACCGCGGAACTGGTGGACGCCGCCGGCGGCGAGGGCATCGCCGTGCCGACGGACCATCTCCAGGTGGATCAGGTACGGGCGCTGATCGAGCGCGTCGACCGCGACCACGGACGCCTCGACATCCTCGTCAACGACATCTGGGGCGGAAACTTCCTGCTCGACTTCAACACCAGGATGTGGGACGTCGCCCTGGACCGCGGGCTGCGGATGCTGGACCTCGGCGTGAAGAGTCACATCATCACGAGCAGCATCGCGCTGCCGCTGCTGGTACAGCAGCCCGGCGGCCTGGTCATCGAGGTCACCGACGGCACGGCGGAGACCAACAAAGGATTCCGCGAGAACTTCTACTACGACCTGGCCAAGAACGCCCCGATCCGGATGGCCTTCATCCTGGGCGAGGAACTCAAGAACACCGGCTGCACGGCGGTGGCGGTCACCCCGGGCTTCATCCGCTCCGAGGAGATGCTCGACGTCTTCGGGCTCACCGAGGACAACTGGCTCGACGGGATCGACAAACAGCGGCACTGGGCCCTGTCGGAGTCCCCCCTCTACATCGGCCGGGGCGTCGCCGCCCTTGCCGCCGACGCGGAACGGGCCCGCTGGAACGGACAGTCGCTGGACAGCGGCCGGCTGGCGAAGGAGTACGGCATCACGGACGCGGACGGCAGCCGACCGGACGTCTGGGGGTACATGCTCGCCGAGCAGGCCGGGGAGAAGCCCTCGGTCCAGGACTATCGCTGAGGGGCCGCGGGGGAGTGCGACGCCCCCGAACGCGAGCCGGTTCCGCCGGGCTCGTCGGGGGCCCAGCCGGGCGTGGCCGCGGCCTCGTCGGGGTCGGGCTCGTCCATGGTGATGCCCCAGGAGCCGTCGGCGCCGATGCGTGCCTCGATCTCCTTGGAACGGCCGTTCTTCGCGAAGTACAGGACCACGACCTGCCGCAGGGAGCCCTCGTCGTAGAAATCGGCTGTCACCTCGCCCTGGGCTGCCGCACCGAAGGCCCTGACCCAGTTGCGCGCCGTCGCGTCGGGCGAGCCGTCCTCGACGGCCAGCGCGGCCAGCGCCTCGGCGTCACCGTCCGCGAGCCGCCAGACGACCCTCTGCACCACATCGAGGCTCCCGGTGGAGGGATAGCCGACGACGTGCAGGGGCTCGTGACGGGCGTAGTCGTCCTGGTACTCCGCGGCGTCCGTCGAACACGCCGTCAGACAGACGCCCATGGCCACCGCGAGGGCCGGCAGCCCGGTTCTGGAACGCATGATCGACAACCCTAGCGGCCAGGTGGCGCCGCATACAGCTCACCCATCAGCGCCGCCGTCCGTGCGAAGCGTTCGCGCAGCTGCGGCGGCTGAAGGATCTCCACCTCCGGGCCCAGCGACAGGAGTTGGGTGAACGCCACGTCCAGGGACTCCACGGGCAGTGTGAGCGTCACCCGGCCGTCGGCCTCCGGTGGGCCGGCCGCGGTCAGGGACTCCTCGGCCGCGGCGCGGTCCGTGACGTACGGCAGCCGGCCCGCGCCGGGCCCGGTGAGGCGGACGACCACCTCCGTGCGGAGGATGGAACGTGCGAACTGCTGCGCCCGGTCCGACCAGAACGCAGGGAGATCGAAGTCCTTGTCGCGTGCGAAGCCGTCCCCCTCGCATTCGACTGCCGAGAAACGGTCGATCCGGTACACCCTGAAGGTTCCCTCCACGCGGGCGCACAAGTACCAGACGCCCGCCTTGAGAACCAGACCGTACGGTTCCAACTCCCGCTCCACCTCCCGCTCCTGGCGGACATACGTCGCCCGGATCCGGCGGTCGCCCCACACCGCCTCGGCGATCCGAGGCAGCAGCGCGGGTGTCTCGGGCTCCTGGTACCAGCCGGGGGCGTCGAGATGGAAGCGCCGGGCCGCCGAGTCGGAGGCACCGCTCAGCGAGGGGAGCAGCGCCGCGGACACCTTCAGGCGTGCCGCGGACGCCGCGTCATCGAGGCCCATGTCCCGCAGCGCACCCGGCAGCCCGGAGAGGAACAGGGCCTCGGCCTCGTCGCGGCCGAGGCCCGTCAGCCGGGTGCGGTAGCCGCCGATCAGCCGGTAACCGCCGCCCCGGCCCCGGTCGGCATAGACCGGGACCCCGGCTTCCGACAGGGCCAGGGCGTCCCGGTTGACCGTCCGCTCCGACACCTCCAGCTCCCGCGCCAGCTCCGCCGCGGTCATGGCGGGCCTGGCCTGCAGAAGCAGAACCATCTTGATCAGGCGGGCAGCACGCATGGCCCCATCATCGCGCAGCTCAGGCGAGCGGCTCCTGGAGCTCCGTCACCCACTTCTCCTTGTCCGGCGGGCACTCCAGGTAGACCTCACGGGCGTAGCCCGCCGAGCTGTGGCCGCCCGCGTCGATCCAGTGGGCCAGATTCTGCGCCGTGGGCATGATCGCGTCCATCGGCCCGCGGTGCACGATCGTCGCGGCACGCTCCACCGCGGGCAGATCGACGATCTCGAAGTCCTGGCCGGGCTGCTGGTCCGCGGCCACCGTGCACCCCGCGTGCACCAGGATCGAGCCGTCGCCCTCCGGCGCGTCCTCGTAGTACGCGATCCCGGGGCCCGTCGGCGTGACGCCGGCCGCCTTCAGCCGCCGGAACAGCTCGTCGTACAGGGGGCTGATCACCGGGCCGATGTGTTCGGGCCCGTAACCGGCGGCGACGGCGGTGAGCTCCGCCACCCGTACCGCCGGGGTGCTCTTGATCATGACGTCCTGAGTGGGCATGTGACCCTCGCTCTCGATCGAACGGAGCCTCGCCTCGACCTGGGCCAGCCGTGCGGCCGCCGCGGCCATCGCCGATTCCAGTTCCGCCTGCCGCAGCCTGAGCATCCCGCGCAGTTCGTCCGTGGTGACGCGCTCCTCGAGGATCTCCTGCACCTGCTGGAGCGTGAAACCGAGATCCTTGAGGGCGACCACACGGTTGAGCCGGGCGAGCTGGGCCGCGGTGTAGTAGCGGTACCCGCTGAACGGGTCGGTGTGGGCGGGACGCAGCAGCCCGATCGCGTCGTAGTGACGCAGCATGCGGGCCGACACACGGCCGTGCCTGGCGAAGTCTCCGATGCTGAACATGACGTCTCCCAGTGCACGGGTTCACACGGTGTCAGGGTCAAGCATCACCGATCAGGGACGACAGGCTTCAGCGAGCGGGAGCGGCCGAATCCCCGGCGGCGGGGCGCCACCGGGGATTCGAAGGGAGCGGGCCCTTACAGGCCGTAGCGCTCGCGCGCCTCCTTCACGGCCGAGGCCGGGACCTCGCCGCGCTTCGCCAGCTGCGCCAGCGCGGCGACGGTGATCGACTGCGCGTCGACGCCGAAGTGGCGGCGGGCCGCTTCACGCGTGTCGGACAGACCGAAACCGTCCGTACCGAGCGACGACCAGTCCTGCTCGACCCACTGGCTGATCTGGTCCGGGACCTGACGCATCCAGTCGCTGACCGCGAGCACCGGACCCGGCGCTCCTTCCAGCGCCTGGGCGACGTACGGGATGCGCTGCTCGCCGCGCAGCAGCGCCTCGTCGGCCTCCAGGGCGTCGCGGCGCAGCTCCCCCCACGAGGTCGCGGACCACACGTCGGCGGTCACACCCCAGTCCGCGGCCAGCAGCTCCTGCGCCGCCAGCGCCCAGTGGATCGCCGTACCCGAGGCGAGCAGCTGGAGGCGCGGGGAGTCGGCGGAAGCGGCCACGCCCTCCTTGAAGCGGTACAGGCCGCGGACGATGCCCTCCTCGACGCCCTCCGGCATGGCGGGCTGAGGCTTGGGCTCGTTGTAGACCGTCAGGTAGTAGAAGACGTCCTCGGGGTTCTCCCCGTACATCCGGCGCAGACCGTCCTTGACGATCACCGCGATCTCGTACGCGAACGCCGGGTCGTAGTTGAGCGACGCCGGGTTCGTGGACGCGATCAGGTGCGAGTGGCCGTCCGCGTGCTGCAGACCCTCACCGGTCAGGGTCGTACGGCCGGCGGTCGCGCCCACGATGAAGCCCTTGCCGAGCTGGTCGGCGAGCTGCCACATCTGGTCGGCCGTGCGCTGCCAGCCGAACATCGAGTAGAAGATGTAGAAGGGGATCATCGGCTCGCCGTGCGTCGCGTACGACGTGGCGGCGGCGATGAAGTCGGCCATGGCACCGGCCTCGGTGATCCCCTCGTTGAGGATCTGGCCGTCGGTGGCCTCCTTGTAGTACATCAACTGGTCGCGGTCGACCGGCTCGTACGTCTGGCCCAGCGGCGAGTAGATGCCCGCCGACGGGAACAGCGACTCCATACCGAAGGTGCGGGCCTCGTCCGGGACGATCGGCACCCAGCGCCTGCCCGTCTCCTTGTCCCGCATCAGGTCCTTGACCAGACGCACGAACGCCATGGTGGTGGCCATCTCCTGCTTGCCGGAGCCCTTGTGGAGGGCCTGGAAGGCGCGCTCCTGCGGCTCGGGCAGGGCAACGGCGTGCACCCGGCGGGCCGGGGCCGGACCGCCGAGCGCCGCGCGGCGCTCCTGGAGGTAGCGGACCTCGGGGGAGTCGGCTCCGGGGTGGCCGTAGGGGACCAGGCCGTCGGCGAAGGCGCTGTCGGCGATCGGGAGGCCGAGCAGGTCGCGCATGCCCTTGAACTCGTCGGTCGTCAGCTTCTTCATCTGGTGGTTGGCGTTCTTGGACTCGAAGCCCTTGCCGAGCGTGTAGCCCTTCACCGTCTGCGCGAGGATCACCGTCGGCGCGCCCTTGTGCTCGACGGCCGCCTTGTACGCCGCATACACCTTGCGGGCCTCGTGGCCGCCGCGGGAGGTGTGGAAGCACTCGGCGATCTTGGCGTCGGTCAGCAGCCTCGCGAGCTCCACGAGCGCGGGCTCCGCGCCGAAGAAGTGCTCGCGGATGTACGCCACGTCGCGGGTCGCGTACGTCTGGAACTGCGCGTCCGGGACCTCACGCAGGCGGCGCACCAGCGCGCCCGTGGTGTCGAGCTGGAACAGCTCGTCCCAGGCCGAGCCCCACAGGGACTTGACGACGTTCCAGCCGGCGCCGCGGAACTGGGCCTCCAGCTCCTGCACGATCTTGAAGTTGGCGCGGACCGGTCCGTCGAGGCGCTGCAGGTTGCAGTTGATGACGAACGTCAGGTTGTCGAGCCGCTCACGGGAGGCGAGGGCGAGAGCGGCCGTCGACTCGGGCTCGTCCATCTCGCCGTCGCCGAGGAAGGCCCAGACGTGGGACTGCGACGTGTCCTTGATCCCGCGGCCCAGCAGATAGCGGTTGAAGCGCGCCTGGTAGATCGCGGAGAGCGGGCCGAGGCCCATGGAGACCGTGGGGAACTCCCACAGCCAGGGCAGCCGGCGCGGGTGCGGGTACGACGGGAGGCCGGCTCCGCCCGCCTCCTGCCGGAAGTTGTCGAGCTGCTGCTCGCTGATGCGGCCGTCGAGGAAGGCGCGGGCGTAGATGCCGGGTGAGGCGTGGCCCTGGATGTAGAGCTGGTCGCCGCTCCCTCCCCCAGAGCCTCCGGCCTGGGGGGTGCCCCCACCCTCCTTGCCGCGGAAGAAGTGGTTGAAGCCGGTCTCGTAGAGCCAGGCGGCGGAGGCGAAGGTGGCGATATGGCCGCCGACGCCGAACCGGGAGCCGCGGGTGACCATCGCTGCCGCGTTCCAGCGGTTCCAGGCCGTGATCCGGGCTTCCATCGCCTCGTCGCCGTCGAGGGCGGGCTCGGCGGAGGTCGGGATGGTGTTGACGTAGTCCGTCTCCAGCAGCCGGGGCAGGGCGACGCCTGCCTTCTCGGCGTGCTGGAGCGTGCGGCGCATCAGGTACGCGGCGCGGTGCGGGCCTGCGTGCTCCGTGACGGCGTCGAGGGACGCCGCCCACTCGGCGGTTTCCTCGGCATCACGGTCCGGGAGCTGGTCGAGCTCGCTCGGAAGCTTGCCTACGGGGTCGGTCATGATCGCCGCCTTCCGGACAGGAGGGGGGTGGAGACAGGGGGGTGCCAAGGGGGTGCCTTGTCTGGCAGGACAGGGCGAAGGGTTGGTGAACCCGTGGTCGACTGTAAGTCGCTGATCGATGATCGATCAAAGTCTCAGGGGGAAAAAGTTGCTATTACCAAGAAATTGGCATCCCGTGCCGCGAAAACGGGCACCGGGTGCCGCGGCGAATGGGGTTTTTCGGGCGCGAAGGTGCAGCGTGGGGGGCGCGGCGCGTGCGGGCCGCCTCCGGGGGCTGCCCATGGGTTCAGCGTCTCCGGTCCCGGCCGGCGGGACGCGGGGTGAGTGCGGGACCGGGTCGTACGGCCCGGCCGGGGACGCGCAGGGGTCGTGTCCGGGGCGTAAGGCGTTGTAGGTCTTGAGCGGGGCAAGTCCCGGGAAAGCAGTCCCGGACACGAGCCCCGGAGCGGCCCAACGCTACGGTGACGGACCCGGCCGATCCCGCGGGGGCCCGGCCCCGATACGGACCGGCCACGCCCCGGGGGACGTCACCCCGGGCCGCTGCCCACCAGGCACCGCCCCGGAGCGGCCCACGCCACGGTCACGGCCGGGCCCCACTCGAGAGGTCGGGCCCGCCCCGAATGCGCAGGACATGGACGCGGCCGCGCCCGGGGGGCAGGCAGGAGCCCCGAAGGGGGCAACGCTCCCGGACCGGGCCGGGCCCGAGCGGCGCGGGACCGGCCGGACGCGCTACGCGCGCGGGGCGCAGCCCAGGACGTGGGCCTTCACCAGGGCGCCGATCTCCGGGTCGCGGCGGCGGAACGCCGCCACCAGGTCCTCGTGCTCCTCGGCGTACGACTTCTGGACCGTGCCGAGCCAGCGGATGGACAGGGCCGTGAACACCTCGATGCCGAGGCCCTCCCAGGTGTGCAGCAGGACGCCGTTGCCGGCCGCCTTCACCAGCTCACGGTGGAACGCCACGGTGTGCCGTACCTGGGCCGCCGAGTCACCTGCCCGGTCCGCCTCGTGCAGCGCCGCCACATGCGGCTCGAGCGCCGAACAGTCCTCGGCCAGCCGCCCCGCCGCCAGCTCCGCGGCGATCTGCTCCAGCCCGGCCCGGACCGGGTAGCTCTCCTCGAGGTCGGCCGCGGTCAGATTCCGTACCCGTACGCCCTTGTTGGGGGCCGACTCGATCAGCCGCAGCGACTCCAGCTCACGCAGCGCCTCACGCACCGGGGTCTGGGAGACCTCCAGCTCGGTGGCGATACGCCGCTCGACGATCCGCTCACCCGGCTTCCAGCGCCCGCTCACGATCCCCTCCACGATGTGCTCGCGGATCTGATCGCGCAGCGAGTGGACGACGGGGACGGTCATGGGTGAGCTCCTCACGGGATGGCCGAGGCCGAGGTTACCGTGATCTTCCGTGAAAGCGTCGACCTCGAGGCCGAGGATGAATTATCTCAAGATGTTCTGATGCACGGGCTGGAGGGAGCGTTGTTGCTGCTCGACGTTACAAGCGGAAGGCGGAGAGGGGCGCCGACACGTGAGGCGCGAAGCGGGTCGGCGACCACGGTGTCCGTGCACGGCGCGGTTCATGCTGCCGGGATACTCGCGGTAGTTAAACCGCGTCCTGATCTGCGACCGCGGGTTGGTGTCCATCCGGAATCGCCGGACTCAGGTGTTGGCGGCGCCGTAGTGAAGGACCTCGCCCTGGGGCAGCAAGTATCCGATGGTCCGCTCTTCGGGCAGCCTGCCCTCCATAGCTGAAGCGTCGGTGCACCCGGAGACCTCGAAGCCGATGACACCCAAGCTGAAGGACGCGCGTTTGAAGGTCTCGGTCCCGATGGCGGCGAGCCAGTCATCCATGACTGCGGACCGGAAGAACGGCCGGTCGTCCCAGTACGCGATTCCCGCCTTGTCCAGTGCTCCTACGGGAACGTAGAGGTCCAGCCAGTCGCTGCCCTCATCACCACCGCGGATCGCCACGCAACCGCACACAGCCAGCTGGCCGGTCGGTAGACGGATCTGATCGCGAAGGTGACCGTACTCGGCCAGGGAGTCAACTGTGCACGGCGCGGGATCCTGCTCCTGCGGCTCACGGTTGCTGTGCCCAAAGCAACCCTGCACGTCTGCAGCGGACCACAGAGCGCTCAGGATGGCCTGTATCTGGGCGTCATCAGTTGGTCCAACCTCGATGGCCAGCTCGTAGTAGCCGTCAGACCAGTTGGTCTGGTCGCGGAATGAAGCGGGATTCGGCATGACGCGATCATGCAGCACGTCCCGGTCCCGAGACACCCGCATATTCATGGCCCGTATCGAGCTGATCGAGACGGCCTCTTTGGTCAGATCTTCGGATCTATGAGGCCGATCACCGTAGGGTCGGGTGCATGCAGTTGCGATACAACTACCGACTGTATCCCGACGCTGTCCAGCGTCGTGCGCTGGCGCAGGCGTTCGGGTGTGCCCGGGTGGTGTGGAACGACTGTCTGCGCGCCCGCAGGGAAGCACACGCGGCCGGGCTGCCATACCTGACGTCGGCTCCGCTTTCCCGTGCGCTTATCACCCAGGCCAAGCGGACCGAAGCGCGCGCCTGGCTCGCGGAGGTGTCGGCGGTTGTGCTCCAGCAATCCCTGCGAGATCTGGATGCGGCCTACCGGAACTTCTTCGATTCCATCAAGGGCAAACGCAAGGGCCCGAAGGTAGCGCCGCCCCGCTACAAGTCGAAGAAGGACTCCCGCCAGTCGATCCGGCTGAACAGCAATGCCTTCTCTCTTCAGGACGATGGCACGGTGTACGTGGCCAAGGTCGGCAACATCAAGGTGGCATGGTCGAGACCGCTGCCGACCGCACCCACATCCCTGACCGTCACCAAGGACGCCGCGAGCCGGTACTTCGCGAGCTTCGTCGTGGACACCGAGCCGGATATCCTTCCTCAACTCGACACCGAGGTCGGCATCGACCTGGGCCTTGCGACCTTCGCCGTCCTCTCTGACGGCACAAAGATCTCCTCCCCGAAGTTCCTGCGCCGCGCCGAGAAAAAGCTCAAGCGGCTCCAGCGGGACCTGTCCCGCAAGGTCAAGGGGTCCAAGAACAGGGCCAAGGCCCGCATCAAGGTCGCACGCCAGCACGCCAAGGTGGCGGATCGTCGCCGCGACTGGCACCACAAGGCATCCACGCGCATCATTCGCGACAACCAAGCGGTGTACGTGGAAGACCTCGCGGTGTCCGGCCTCGGCAGGACCAGGCTGGCCAAGTCCGTGCACGATGCCGGATGGTCCGCCTTCGTCGCCATGCTGGAGTACAAGGCTGTCAAACACGGCCGGTACCTGGGGAAGATCGGCCGCTTCGAGCCGACCTCCCAGGTCTGCTCCGCCTGCGGCGTCAAGGACGGCCCCAAACCCCTCCATATCCGTATGTGGACGTGCGGGGCGTGCGGGACCGTCCACGACCGTGACGACAACGCGTCCAAGAACACCCTGGCCGCCGGACGGGCGGACAGGCTAAACGCCTTGCAGAGTGCAGGTAAGACCAGGACGAAAGTCCCGGCACAGCACGTCGAAGCAGGAAGCCACCGAGACGGTCAGCCGACCGTGGCAGGAATCCCCGGCCCTTGGGTCAGGGAGCACGTCAACGGAGCGGAACCTCAGTGATCCCGCCGGCGGACCGACTGTTACGGACCGTAGGCATTGGGTGATGCTGCGCAGCTAGGATCGTCGGGCGGATCGAGTCGGCAACTGCCGTGCACCGGAGGGGAGTCGGCCATGCCCGGCGCGAAGGAACTGGACCCTTACACCTCACCGAGGTCGTTCTACGGCGCGGAGCTGCGCCGCCTGCGGGAGGCGGCGGGGCTGTCCCAGGAGCAGTTGGGGGAGCGGGTGTTCTGCTCCGGGGCGTACATCGGGCTCTTCGAGGCGGCGACGAGACGGCCGCAGGCCGAGATGTCGAAGCTGCTGGACGGGGTGCTGGGGTCGGGCGAGCACTTCCAGCGGCTGTGCAGGCTGGCGCAGGGGTCCAAGCACCCCGATTACTTCGCGGACGCGGCCGAGCTGGAAAAGGACGCCCGAACGATCAGCGACTACACGCCCATGCTGATCCCGGGCCTGCTCCAGACCGAGGCGTACGCGCGGGGCCTCACGCGTGCGACGCTGCCGTTTGCACCGGACGACGTGGTGGAGCGGCATGTGGCCGCCCGACTGGAACGCGCGCGCCGCCTCGACACCGCCGCAGGATCGGAACTGTGGGCCATCGTGCACGAGGCTGCCCTGCGAATGCCGGTGGACGAGCCCGGAGTCATGAGGGACCAGCTGGAGCAGTTGGCCGATCGCGCCCGTCACCACCACCGCATCATGGTGCAGGTGCTGCCGTTTTCGTCCGGCCCGCACGCGCTGATGTACGGGACGACCATCATCATGGCGTTCGCCGACGCCCCGTCCGTTGTCTACACCGAGGGTGCCCACACCGGCCAACTCATCGATGCACCAGCGCTGGTGGCCAAGTTTCAGAGGTCATACGATCTGGTCAGGGCCGCCGCGCTGTCACCGAAGGCGTCCCTCTCCCTGATTGAGTCGGCGGCGAAGGACTACACGACACCATGAGCACCGCAGTCGAACTGAGCGCAGCTGTGTGGCGGAAGTCGTCGTACAGCAACGGCGAGGGCGGAGCGTGCCTCGAGGTGGCCGACGGCTTCCCGTCCGTCCTGCCGGTCCGGGACAGCAAGCGGCCCGAGGGCCCGGCCCTCGTCTTCGGCGCCGACGGCTGGGCGCCGTTCGTGGCCGCCGTCAAGGACGGGACGCTCTGACGACGGTCGGACGTCCTCTTCCGCGGACGCTGCCGCACTGCGCCGCCCGGGCGGACAGCAAAGTGCCTCCGCACCGGATCGCTCCGGTGCGGAGGCACTCGCGCTACTGACCACCGGTCGTCTCCGACCGGCCCTGGGGCGTTACAGGCCGAGCTCGACCTCGAACTCGCCCGCCTCCAGGATCGCCTTGACCGCCGTCAGGTAACGGGCCGCGTCGGCGCCGTCCACCAGGCGGTGGTCGTAGGAGAGCGACAGGTACGTCATGTCGCGGACGCCGATCACGGTGCCCTCGGCGGTCTCGATGACCGCCGGGCGCTTCACCGTGGCGCCGATGCCCAGGATCGCGGCCTGGTTCGGCGGCACGATGACCGTGTCGAACAGCGCACCGCGCGAACCGGTGTTGCTGACGGTGAAGGTCGCGCCGGCGAGGTCGTCCGGCGTGATCTTGTTGGCGCGCACGGCGCCGGCCAGCTCGGCGGTCTTCTTGGCGATGCCGGCGATGTTCAGGTCGCCCGCACTCTTGATGACCGGCGTCATCAGACCCTTCTCGGAGTCGACGGCGATGCCGATGTTCTCCGAGTCGAAGTACGTGATGGTGCCCTCGTCGTCGTTGATCCGGGCGTTGATGACCGGGTGGGCCTTCAGCGCCTGGGCCGCCGCCTTCACGAAGAACGGCATCGGGGAGAGCTTGACGCCCTCGCGGGCCGCGAACGCGTCCTTGGCCTGGTTGCGCAGCCGCATCAGCTTCGTGATGTCGACCTCGACGACCGAGGTCAGCTGGGCCTGCGAGTGCAGAGCCTTCATCATGTTGTCGCCGATGACCTTGCGCATGCGGGTCATCTTGACCGTCTGGCCACGCAGCGGGGACGCCTGGAGGGCCGGAGCCTTCGGCGCAGCAGCCGCGGCAGCAGCCGGAGCCGCGGCGGCAGCCTTCGCAGCCTCGGCGGCGGCGATGACGTCCTGCTTGCGGATACGGCCACCGACGCCGGTGCCCTTGACGGAACGGAGGTCCACGCCGTTCTCCGCAGCGAGCTTGCGCACCAGCGGGGTGACGTACGCGTCGCCGGCGTCCACTGCGGCCGGAGCCGGAGCCGGAGCCGCGGGGGCAGCCGGGGCGGGCGCCGGAGCGGCAGGCGCGGTTGCCTGGACCGGAGCCGGAGCCGGAGCCGGAGCCGGAGCCGGAGCCGCGGGGGCGACCGGAGCCGGAGCGGGGGCAGCCGGGGCGGGCGCCGGAGCGGCCGGGGCGGGCGCTGCGGCCGGAGCCGCGCCCGGGGCGCCGATGACGGCCAGCTTGGCGCCGACCTCGGCGGTCTCGTCCTCGGCGACCACGATCTCCAGCAGCACACCGGAAGCCGGGGCCGGGATCTCGGTGTCGACCTTGTCGGTGGAGACCTCGAGCAGTGGCTCGTCCTCCGTGACCTCCTCGCCGACCTCCTTGAGCCAGCGGGTCACGGTGCCCTCGGTGACGCTCTCGCCGAGCGCGGGGAGGACGACGTCGGTGCCCGAAGCGCCACCGGCAGGCGCTGCCGGCGCGGCGGCCGGTGCCTCGGCGGCAGGGGCGGGGGCCTCGGCGGCCGGGACCTCGGCCACGACCGTCTCGGCCTCGGCCGGAGCCGGCGCGGCAGCCTGCGCACCGGTGCCGTCGTCGATGACGGCCAGCTCGGCACCGACCTCGACGGTCTCGTCCTCGGCGACCTTGATGGAGGCGAGGATGCCGGCGGCCGGGGCGGGGATCTCGGTGTCGACCTTGTCGGTCGACACCTCGAGCAGCGGCTCGTCGGCCTCGACGCGCTCTCCCTCGGCCTTCAGCCAGCGGGTGACAGTGCCCTCGGTGACGCTCTCGCCGAGCGCCGGAAGGGTTACAGAAACCGCCATGGTTTCAGTTGCTCCTTAACAATGTGCGGAAGTGGTCGTCGCGCCCGGGACTGCTAGTCGTGGGAGTGCAGGGGCTTGCCGGCCAGGGCCAGGTGGGCCTCGCCGAGCGCCTCGCTCTGCGTCGGGTGCGCGTGGATGAGCTGCGCGACCTCGGCCGGCAGTGCCTCCCAGTTGTAGATCAGCTGAGCTTCGCCGACCTGCTCGCCCATACGGTCACCGACCATGTGGACGCCGACCACGGCGCCGTCCTTGACCTGGACGAGCTTGATCTCGCCCGCGGTCTTCAGGATCTTGCTCTTGCCGTTGCCCGCGAGGTTGTACTTGAGGGCGACGACCTTGTCCGCACCGTAGATCTCCTTGGCCTTGGCCTCGGTGATGCCGACGGAGGCGACCTCGGGGTGGCAGTACGTCACCCGCGGCACGCCGTCGTAGTCGATCGGCACGCTCTTGAGCCCGGCCAGCCGCTCCGCCACCAGGATGCCCTCGGCGAAGCCCACGTGCGCGAGCTGGAGCGTGGGGACCAGGTCACCGACCGCGGAGATGGTGGGCACATTGGTCTGCATGTACTCGTTGACCAGGACGTAGCCGCGGTCCATCGCGACGCCCTGCTCCTCGTAGCCCAGGCCCTGCGAGACCGGGCCGCGGCCGACCGCTACCAGCAGGATCTCGGCCTCGAAGGTCTTGCCGTCGGCGAGGGTGACGCGGACGCCGTCCTCGGTGTACTCGGCCTTCTCGAAGAAGGTGCCCAGGTTGAACTTGATGCCGCGCTTGCGGAACGCGCGCTCAAGAAGCTTGGAGCTGTTCTCGTCCTCGACCGGGACGAGGTGCTTGAGGCCCTCGATCACCGTGACGTCGGAACCGAAGGACTTCCACGCCGAGGCGAACTCGACGCCGATCACGCCGCCGCCCAGCACGATCGCGGACTGCGGGACGCGGTCCAGGACCAGCGCGTGGTCGGAGGAGATGATGCGGTTGCCGTCGATCTCCAGGCCCGGCAGCGACTTCGGCACGGAGCCGGTCGCGAGGAGGACGTGGCGGCCCTGGACACGGCGGCCGTTGACGTCGACGGAGGTGGGGGAGGACAGCCGGCCCTCACCCTCGATGTAGGTCACCTTGCGGGAGGCGATCAGCCCCTGCAGACCCTTGTACAGGCCGGAGATCACCTCGTCCTTGTACTTGTGCACGGCCGGGACATCGATGCCCTCGAAGGTGGCCTTGACACCGAACTGGTCGCTCTCGCGGGCCTGGTCGGCGATCTCGCCCGCGTGCAGCAGGGCCTTGGTGGGGATGCACCCCCGGTGCAGGCAGGTGCCGCCGACCTTGTCCTTCTCGATCAGGGCGACGTCCAGGCCCAGCTGAGCCCCACGCAGCGCCGCAGCGTAACCGCCGCTACCACCGCCGAGGATCACTAGGTCGAAAACGGTGCTGGCGTCGTTCGCCACGTCACGTCCTCCATGCATGTGCGCCGTTCGCCGGTCCTCACTGACCGCGCGGCGGCTGGTGTTCGGCCGCTTAATCTTCGGCCCTGTGGTGGGGGCCCTGTCCTGCCGAGAACCCATCTTCGCACTTGTTGACGGAAGGCGGGACGCGGGGCCGGGGTCTGAGACGGCCGGTGGGCCGTCCCGGACGGTTACTGACCCGTACGAACGTACGGGTGATGTGCTCGTTACGTCGAAAGTGAACGTAGCAAGCGAACACGAACGGCCCCGGACGTATGCCCGGGGCCGGCCGCTGTGACGCAGGGCTCAGCCGAGGTCGCCGTCGGCGGTGCGCTCGGCGAGCTTGACCAGGGTGCGGATCGCGGTGCCGGTGCCGCCCTTGGGGGTGTAGCCGTACGGCGCGCCCTCGTGGAAGGCCGGGCCCGCGATGTCCAGGTGGGCCCAGGTGATGCCCTCGCCCACGAACTCCTTCAGGAACAGACCGGCGACCAGGCCGCCACCCATCCGCTCGCCCATGTTGGCGATGTCGGCGGTCGGCGAGTCCATGCCCTTGCGCAGGTCCGCCGGGAGCGGCATCGGCCAGGACGCCTCACCGACCTCCTCCGCGATCTCGTGGATCTCGGTGCGGAAGGCGTCGTCGTTGGACATGATCGCGAAGGTGCGGCTGCCCAGCGCCAGCACCATCGCGCCGGTCAGCGTCGCCACGTCGACGATCGCGTCCGGGTTCTCCTCCGAGGCCTTCGTCAGCGCGTCGGCCAGCACGAGCCGGCCCTCGGCGTCGGTGTTGAGCACCTCGACGGTCTTGCCGCTGTACATGCGCAGCACATCACCCGGGCGGGTGGCGTTGCCGGACGGCATGTTCTCGGCGAGCGCCAGCCAGCCGGTGACATTGACCGCGAGACGGAGCCGGGCGGCGGCCACGACCGCGGCGAACACCGAGGCGGCACCGCTCATGTCGCACTTCATCGTCTCGTTGTGGCCGGCCGGCTTGAGCGAGATGCCGCCCGAGTCGTACGTGATGCCCTTGCCGACCAGCGCCAGGTGCTTGGCGTCCTTGGAGTGCGTGTAGGTCAGCTTCACCAGGCGCGGCGGGTTCTGCGAGCCCTGGCCGACGCCGAGGATGCCGCCGTAGCCGCCCTTGGCGAGTGCCTTCTCGTCCAGCACCTGCACCTTGATGCCGTGCTCCTTGCCGGCGGCGCTGGCCACGGCGGCGAAGGCCTCGGGGGTGAGGTCGTTCGGCGGGGTGTTGATCAGGTCGCGGGCGCGGTTGATCTCCTCGGTCAGCGCGAGGGCGCGCTCGGCCGCGGCCTTGAACGCCTTGTCGCGCGGCTTCGCACCCAGCAGCGCCACCTCGGCCAGCGGCTTCTTCGCGTCCTTGCCGTTCTCCTGGTAGGCGGTGAAGGCGTACGCGCCCAGCAGCGCGCCCTCGGCGATCGCCTCGGCGTCCTCGACGGCCTCGATCGGCAGCGCGAACGCGGCCTTCTTCGCACCGGACAGCGCGCGGGCGGCGACGCCCGCGGCGCGGCGCAGCGCCTCGCTGTCGTACGCCTCGTCCGCCTCCGGTGCCTTGCCGAGCCCGACCGCGACGACGACCGGCGCCTTGAGGCCGGAGGGAGCGGGCAGCTTGGTGATCTCGCCCTCGCCACCGCCGGCACCGAGGGTCTCGAGGACGGAGGCGAGCTTTCCGTCGAACGCCTTGTCCACTGCCTCGGCGCCCGGCGCGACGACCGGACCCTTGGCGCCCTTGGCAACGCCCACGACGAGGGCGTCGGCGCGCAGCGTTGCCGCGCCGGCAGTGCTGAGAGTGAGAGCAGTCACGGTGGTGAAATCTCGCTTCCGTTGAGTTCGGGTGCCGTAGAGGGGCGTCGAAGGGGGTGGATCGGCAACCCCTTGCCGGACAAGAGCCTACGCGTGGCCATATGTGTCGCTCACGGCGGCGGCGGTTCACTCGTCCGTGGCGTCTCTTTCGTGTTTGTCCCGCAGATGGTGAGACCTCGGCCACACTCGCTTCATTCCGGCAAGGGGCGGCGCGCGCCCTTTTGCATCATCTGCACAGTTCCTCCTCGTTCGCGGACCGCATCGAGGAGGAGTCCGAGGGGGGACATCGATGGAGCAGTACGGACGACGCATGCCCGCGATCACCGTGGCGAGAGCCACCGCGACAGCGCTCGCGGCCGCCACGCTGGCGGCCGCCGTCCCGGCGTCGGCGGCGGCCGCCCCGGCGCCGCGTGTCGATCTGACGGTGCTGGTCGTCGACGACGGCGGCGGCGCGGTCGACGCGATCGTCTCCGAACTTCAGAACACCGGCGTGCCGTACCGGACCGTGGATCTGACCGACCCGGACCGCCCGGTCGTGAACGCCGCGTTCCTCAGCGACACCGTGAGCGGCCGCCCGCGTGCCAAGTACCAGGGGGTGGTCGTCCCCGACGAGGACCCGTTCGGTGCGGACACGGCCGCCGGGGCCGCGGAGAACGCCGCGCTCTTCGCGTACGAGCGGACCTTCGCCATCCGGCAGGTGGACGCGTACACGTGGGCCCACCCCGGCGTCGGCCTGGAGTACACGGACAACGGCGGCTACGCGGGCGTACTGGACGGTGCCGGGAGCGCGGTGACCGCCGCCGGGCGCGGCGGCCCCTTCGGCTACCTCGACGGCCCTGTCGCCTTCGAGGACAACTCGCCGCTGATCACCGAGAGCTATGGCTATGCGGGCAGGCCGAGGGAAGGTTTCACCAGCTATCTGGACACCCCCGTCGGCGACGGCGGGGGGCGCGCCAGCCTGATCGGCGAGTACGGGCACGACGGCCGCCGCGAGCTGGTGGTGACCTTCGCGTACAACCGCCATCAGCGGCAGTTCCGGGTGCTGGCCCGCGGAATCGTCGAATGGCTCACCCAGGGCATCCACCTCGGCCAGAGCCGCCACTACTTCTCCGTGCACGTCGACGACGTCTTCGCGCCGGACGCGCGCTGGGACACCGAGCGCAACTGCACCCCCGGCGACATCGACTGCGTCGGCGGCGGCGAGGAGAGCGACCCGATCCGGATGACCGCCGCGGACGCCGAGTACGCGGCGGCCTGGCAGCGCTCGTCGGGACTCACCCTCGACATGGTGCACAACGCGGGCGCGGGCGAGGAGTGGAAGGCCGAGCACGGCGGCAGCGACCCGCTCACCGACCGCCTGCTGGCGGACCGGGCGCAGTACCGGTGGATCAACCACACGTACACGCACCCCTTCCTCGGCTGTGTCCAGGACGTGTCGGTCGTGCCCTGGAAGTGTGCCGCGGACGGGGCCGGCAACACCCGATGGACGAGCCGCTCCGAAATCTCCTCGCAGATCCGCGACAACCACGACTGGGCCGTGCGCAAGGGACTTCCGGTCGACCGCAGCGAGCTGGTCACGGGTGAGCACTCCGGCCTGAAGACCCTGCCGCAGCAGCCCCAGGACAACCCGAACCTCGCTGGCGCCCTCGCCGACAACGGCGTGAAGTGGATCGGGAGCGACAACTCCCGGGAGGCGCAGCAGCGTTCCGTCGGCTCGGCGCTGACCGTGCCGCGTCACCCCATGAACGTGTACTACAACACCGGAACGGCCGCGGAGATGGCCGACGAGTACAACTGGATCTACACCTCGGCGGCCGACGGGGGCAGCGGGATCTGCGAGACCAACCCCGCCTCCACCTGTCTGCCCGGACCTCTCGACACCGCCACCGGCTACGCGGACCACATCGTTCCGCAGGAGACGCGTATCGCGCTGGGCCACGTCGTGGCGGGCGACCCGCGCCCGCACTACGTCCACCAGTCCAACCTGGCCGAGGAGCGCATCCTCTACCCGGTGCTCGACAACGTGCTCGCCGACTACCGTGCCCTGTTCGCCGACAGCGCCCCGCTGGTCAACCCCCGTCAGCGGGACATCGGTACGGAACTCCAGCGGCGCGAAGCCTGGAACAAGGCGCTCGCCGACGGCAAGGTCACCGCGTACCGCATCGGCGACACCGTCACCGTCAAGGCGCCGTCGGGCGTCAGCGCCCCCGTCACCGCCCCCGAGGGCACCCGGAAGCAACTGCTCCTGAGCACGGCGGTCTTCGGCTCCGCCTACGCCGGGGCGAGGTCCGCCTGGACCACGCCCGAACTGCTCCAGTCGGCGATCACGCTCAAGCTCCCGGCCTGAGTGCCACCGACCGCTGTCCTGGGGGGACGACGACCATGCTGAGCCTTGGCCGCCATGTGACCATGCTCACCGAAGGAACCTATCCGCACGTCCACGGGGGTGTGTCCACCTGGTGCGACCAGCTCGTACGGGGCATGCCGGAGGTCGACTTCCAGGTCGTCGCCCTCACGGGCAGCGGCCGTGAGCCGGTCACCTGGGAGCTGCCGCCGAACGTGTACCGGCACCGGGCCGTCCCGCTGTGGGGGCCCGAGCCGGGTCGGCGGCGGCTCCCGTCCCGGGAGCGCCGGCGCTTCCTCGACGTGTACGAGCGATGGCTGCTCTCGATGCTCGACCCGGCAGCCGACTGCGACTTCGGCCAGGAGCTGTACGAACTCGCCGTTTACGCAAGGGCGGGGCTGCTGACCGGCGCTCTGCGCTCGGAATCCGCGGTGCGCTTGCTGATGTGGATATGGACCATGCCGCACCTGGACACCTCGGCGGCCCGGCCCACCGTGCACGACGCGCTGACGGCCACCGATCTGCTGGAGCATGCGCTGCGGCCGCTGGCCGTACGCATCCCGGACGACGCCGTCGCCCACGCCGTCAGCGCCGGGCTCGCCACCCTGCCCGCGCTGACCGCCCAGCACTTCGACGGGGTGCCGTTCCTGCTCACCGAGCACGGGATCTATCTGCGCGAGCGCTATCTCGGCTACCGGGTCCAGGCGCAGCGCGCTCCCGTGAAGACGCTGATGCTCAGCTTCTACCGGGAGCTCAACTCGCTCGGCTACCGCCAGGCCGACCTGATCACGCCGTGCAATCGGTACAACCGGAGGTGGGAGGAACGGGGCGGCGCTCCGGCGGAACGCATCCGCACCGTCTACAACGGCGTCGACCCGCACGCTTTCCCCGAGGCAGGACCCGAACCGGACGTACCGGCCATCGCCTGGGCCGGGCGGATCGACCCGATCAAGGACCTCCGGACGCTGATCCGGGCGTACGCCATGGTCCGCGCCGAACTGCCGGAGGTGCGGCTGCGGTTGTTCGGCGGGGTGCCGGCGGGCGGTGAGAAGTACCGCACCGGGCTGGAGAAACTCGCGGCCGATCTCGGGGTCGTGGACGGCATCGCCTGGGAGGGCCGGGTCAGCGATGTCGCCCGGGCGTACGCGGCGGGCAGCGTGGTCCTGCTCTCCAGCATCAGCGAAGGGTTCCCCTTCTCGCTGATCGAGGCGATGTCGTGCGGGCGGGCGACGGTGTCGACCGACGTCGGCGGGGTGCGGGAGGCGGTCGGCGACACCGGCCTGGTGGTGCCGCCGCGCGAGCCCGCGCTGATGGCCGAGGCCACGCTCGCGCTCCTGAGGGACGACGCGAGGCGGGCGGAGCTGGGCAGGCGGGCCCGGCAGCGGGTCATCGACCGGTTCACCCTGCGGCGGTCCGTGGACGGGTTCCGCCGGATCTACCTCGAACTCGCCGGATTCCCTCCGGACACGGAGGAGTTGACGGAGACGGAGGAGCCGGCGGACACGCAGGGCGCGGACCTCGGCCCGGTCCCGGCGGCGGTCACGGGGGCGCGCCGGTGAGCGGCCCGCTGTGGCAAGGCCCCGGACAGCACAGCCACACGCTGCCGTCACTGCCCCGGCCGCGCGGAGGGTCGGCCGCGGCCGACCCGATGGCCGAACTCTCCTGCCGGATGGAGGACGTGATCGCAGAGGCCGTTCACCCGGACGAGATCGCGGCGATCCTCGAGTCGGACGGTATGACGGACGATCACATCCGGTCGACGTACGGTCGCCAGGACTCCTTCACACTGGCGGAGGAGTTGTACGCGCGGGTCCCGCGCCGCCACGCGGAACCGCCCGGCCCGCCGGCGGACCCGTGGCGGGCAGGGCTGCTGGAGTGCCTGCTGCGGGGTCTGGTCTTCGCGCTGCCGGGTCTCGCCTATGTGCTGGGCGCTCCGCTGCTGCAGGGCGCCACTCTGGCCCCGCTGCTCGCGGGGGCGTTGACCGGCTGGGTGTGGAACCAGGCGCTGTCGCACCGCGCCTACTCCTGGCTGGCCCTCGGCGACCGCCCGGCGGCGGCCCTGTGCCTGCTGCGCGGCGCCCCGACGGGCGCGTTCCTCGGCGGTGCGGCAGCGGCACTGGCGGCCGAGGCCTCCACGGCCCCGGGCCGCTGGCCGGCGGCGGCGTTCGCCACGGCCCAGGCGCTGTACCTGGCGGCGGCGACGGCACTGCTGGTCCTGGACCGCGAGCGGGCGCTGTTGGGTGCACTGCTGCCCGTGGCGGCGGGGGCGACAGCGGTCCTGCTGCACGGCTTGCCGACGACGGTGCGTACATCGCTGCTGCTGGTGTCGCTGCTGGCGGCAACGGCACTGGCCACGCGGGCGCTGCACGCGTCGCAGCCGTCCCGCCGGCTCCCGGGCCGGCCCCGGACCGGCTGCGCCCCGCCGGCGCCACGCGCGGGCGCGGCCGGGAGCGGGCGGCCGAGGCTGTGCGGCGTCACCGGCGCGGTGGGTCCGCTGCCGCGCGCCCGGCGCCGTGGCGAGCCGGGTCCCGGGCGGGCGCGGCCGGGTGACGCCCGTCGGGCCGTCCGGTGGCGCCGTGCGGTCGGTGTCGACGCGGTGGGCGCTGCCGGGGTTCGCGCCGTGTCGGAGTCGAGGCGGTCCCGCCGCGGGGACAAGGGGCTCGTGTCGTCCGGGGCCGCGGACTCCGGTGGTGCGGCCGTCGGTGTCATGTGGCACGGGGGCCCGGCGCGGGTGCTGCTGAGTGCGGTCCGCCGGGCCGTCCGGTGGCCTCGTGCCCGGGGTCTCGGCGAAGGGCCGAGGGACCGCCGGGGCGGCGGACCGTCCGCCGGGCCGCGCCTCGCAGCCTCCGTGCCCTACGGCGTGTTCGGTCTCGGGGCCGGGCTCATCGTGCTCCACACCGCCCTCGGGGACGTGCTCGCCGGACGTGACGGCGCTGTCGTCGCCGCGCCGTCCGCCGTGGCGCTGACCCTGAGCACGGGGCCCGCCGAGTGGCTGCTGCTGCGTTTCCGGAGCGGGAGCCTGGCCGGGCTGCGGGCCAGCACCACCGCGCGCGACTTCAGGCGCATCGCCGCCGCCGTGCTCGCCGAGTGCCTCGCCCTGTATCTCGCCGTCCTGTTCGCCCTCGCCCTCGTGGGGACCCTGCTGTGGCCCGCGGCCCCCGCGCTCGGCGGCGTACGCCTTGCCACGCTGCTGCTCATCGGCACGGTGCTGTGGACCGGGCTGCTGCTCCAGTCGTTCGGAGCGGTCACGCCCGCCGCCGCGGTGTGCGGTGGCGCGGCGCTCGTCCAGAGCGCCGCCCTGATCACCGGCACCGGCGGCCCACGGACCGTCGGGCTCTGCGTCGCGGCCGTCGCCGCCGCGCTGCTGGCCGGGCTCGTCTGCGTACTGCTGGGCCGGGCCACCGCCCACCGCGTATGACACCACCCAGGAAACGCCCGTGAAGAGACTGCTGGTCCCGTATTACGAGCATCCCGCCGCCCGCCCCGACGCCTGGGACGCCGTCGTCGCGGCGGCGCCCCGGCTCTACGGCGTGATCCTCAATCCCGCGAGCGGCCCGGGCGCCGCCCCCGACCCTGCGTTCGCCGCCGTCGCCGGGCGTCTGCGCGCGGCCGGCGTCCGGGTGCTCGGCTACGCCGACACCGACTACGGCCGCCGCCCGCATTCCGCCGTCGTGGCCGACCTGCTGCGCCACCGCACGTGGTACGGCACCGACGGGGCGTTCCTCGACCAGGTCAGTTCCGGACCCGAGGCCCTGGACCACTACCGCCGTCTTCAGATCGCGGTCCGCGCGGTCGGCGCGGCCACACTCGTCCTGAACCACGGGGTCCACCCCGACCCGGCGTACGCGGAACTCGCCGACCTGCTGGTCACGTTCGAAGGCCCCTGGGACGCGTACCGCACATCCGGCGTGCCCTCCTGGACCGCCGCACATCCGCCGGAGCGGTTCTGCCATCTGGTGTACGCCGCCCCGCCGGACGCCCGCGCCGGTGCGGCGGTGCACTGCGTCGTTCCCGGGACGGGGGCGCATCCGTGGGGCACGCTCCCGCACGGGCTCCGGCGCTGAAGCGCCGTCAGCGGGACATGACGTAGCAGGTCGCCTTCGGCTCCTGGCCGACGCCCCATTCGCTCCTGGTCGGCCAGGTCAGCCAATAGGCCCCGGACTCCACCGACTCACGGGTCCAGGAGGACGGCGCCGAGTCGTGGGCACGCTCACAGGCGGCATGGGCCTGCCGCTCGGCGGCCTCCTCCCCCGGGTGGTCCGTTCCACCCAGCCCGGGGTGCGCGAAGACCCGGGCGTCGTGGGGCTGTTGGCAGCTCACCTGCACGACCATGGTCCCTTCCGGGTTCCGTATCCCGGTGCTGCCGTCCACGCACGCGCCGCGCGGGACGTCGGCGATCGGGCGTACGGTCTCCTTGGCGGCGAGCGTGGGCTCCGACGGCGCCGGTGCGGGCGCTTCGGAAGGCCCGTAACCGTTCATCGTCAGCACGGCGCGCAGCTCGTTCATCGAGGAGAGCGCGCTGTCCTCCTTGCGGAGCAAGGGTGTGAGGTCGGCCTCGGCGCGGGTGATCCGCCCCCGGGAGTCCGTCGTGAGATCCAGCGCGACGCGGTTCTCCGTGCTGGTGGGGGAGATCGAGCTGTTGAGTTCGGCTCTGATGTCCTGCGCGAACATGTCCAGCGCGTTGAAGGCCGAGACCTGCGCGCGGTAACGCCGGCCTCCGTCGGCGGCAGCCGACCACTTCACCTCCCCGGCACCGCTCACGATCTCCAGCAGCGTGCCGCCGAACGCCGCCTCGGAACCCCGCAGACCGTCGATCGAGCTGGTTTCCCAGGGGTCCGACTCGTCGTAGCGGAGCCAGTAGTCCGCCTTGCCGGGGCGTATGCGGACGGTGCCCGGATCGATCGCGACCCGGAGCGCGGATGCGGAGGTGTGGTCGGCCAGCGCGGTGCCGAGCAGCGCCTCCTTGGTGCTGCCGGGCAGACCGGCAGGAAGCTTCCAGGCCAGGGAGCCGGACGCCCGGGAGCCGGGGAAGTCCAGTCGGCCCTTGGACGTCAGCACGGTCCCACCGTGCCGGGAGGTGAACGTCAGCGTCTGTGTGAAGCTCGCACTGCGCGCCTTCTGCGTTGCCAGCAGCGCCTTGCGCGGCTGCCCCTGGACGGGCGCGTCGAACACGGGGTGTGCCGGCTTCCCGGCGGCTGCGCCGCCGCCCGAACAGGCGGTCAGCACCAGTGCCGCCGCGGCGGCGAGGAGCGGAATACGGTGGCGAATGATCACAAGCGTTCGACCCGCCGGAACCATGTACGGTTGCCCGCCCGGCGGTCACGGATCCGTTACGCCTGTCCCAGCACCAGCGCCACCAGTGTCACCGTCGCCGCCGTCTCGGCCAGCGCCCCGAAGACATCACCCGTCACCCCGCCGAAGCGCCGCACGCAGTGCCGCAGCAGAAGGTGTGCCGCCCCCAGCCCGGCAGCCACCGCCACCGCGTGGTGGAGCACCCCGTACGGCCGAAGCAGCGCTCCCGCGCCCGCGCAGGCAGCCCCGGTCAGGACCGCCGCGAGGAGGGCCATGCGTACGGGCACGACACCGGCGACCGCCGCGCCCAGGCCCTCGGGACGCGCCGGCGGGACGCCCGTACGGGAAGCGAGGGTGAGCGCCAGGCGTGCGGTGACCGCACCGACGGCGGCGCCGCTCGCCCCGAGCGCCCAGCTCTGCGCGTACAGCTCGTACAGCGCGGCGACCTGACCGAGCAGCACGAACACCAGCGTGATCACCCCGAAGGGGCCGATGTCCGACTGCTTCATGATCCGCAGCGCGTCCTCGGCGGGTCTGGCGCTGCCGAGGCCGTCCGCCGTGTCGGCGAGGCCGTCGAGATGGAGGCCTCTGGTGAGTGCGGCGGGCACCGCGGCGGTGGCGACCGCGGCGAGCAGCGGACCGGAGCCCAGCAGTGTGAGCACCCCTCCGAGCGCCGCCGCGAACAGGCCCACCACCAGGCCGGCGAGCGGCGCACAGAGCATGCCGGCGCGGGCCGCGTCCCGGTCCCAGCGGGTGACGCGGACCGGCAGCACGGTCAGGGTGCCGAACGCGAACCGTATACCGGCCACCGGGCCGCCGTTTGTCGTCCTGAAGGTCACCGCGCGCAGGGTAGCCGGTGCGCCGCGACGGTAGATTGCGCACAACGGACAAAACGGGAGCGCGTGGCATGGGTCACTGGTTTTACCGCAACATCGTGGAGCCGGGGAAGCTCCCCCTGCTGCTCGCGCTGGCCTCGTTCGTGCTCACCTTCCTGATCACCCGGACGATCACCCGGATGATCAGAGCCGGGAAGGGCCCTTTCCGGAACGTCAGCTCCGGCGGATTGCACATCCACCATGTCGTCCCGGGCGTGGTCCTCACCGTGGTCGGCGGCTTCGGGGCCGTGGCCACCAGCCAGCACAGCGGCATCGGCGCCAGTGTCTGCGCGGTGATCTTCGGCATCGGTGCCGGACTCCTGCTCGACGAGTTCGCGCTGATCCTTCATCTCGACGACGTGTACTGGAGCGAAGCCGGCCGCAAGAGCGTCGAGGTCGTGGTGCTCACCGTGGCCCTGCTGCTGCTCATGCTCGGCGGGTACGCACCGCTCGGCGTCAACGATCTGACGGCCGACGAGCGCGAGGACCGCCGGATCTTCCTGCTCACCCTCGGCCTCAACTTCTGCTTCGTCCTGATCGCGCTGTTCAAGGGCAAGCTGCGCATGGCGATCTTCGGCACCCTGGTGCCCATGGTGGCGCTCTTCGCTGCGATCCGCCTCGCCCGGCCCGGATCGCCCTGGTCGCGCCGCTTCTACCGGCGCAGACCCAAGGCCCGCGCACGATCCAGGCTGCGCTCGTACCGCCACGACCGCCGCTGGGACCGGCCGCGCCGCAAACTTCAGGACCTCATCGGCGGCAGGCCCGACCGGCGGTCGGCGCCGAGACCCTGACGCCGTTTCCACACCGCGTCGACCGCGCACGCCACCAGCACGGCCGCGATCGCCGCCAGATGCTCCTTGCCCGCCAGGTTCGGCTTGACGATCACCTCGACGATCATCGCCACGATCACCAGGGCCGCGGTGACCCAGCACTGATAGCGGTAGCAGACGAAGACCGCGAGTCCGACGACCGCCGCCGACGGGCCGGTGTCCACGATCTCGCCGTCCGACGCGGGCAGCCCGAACGGGCCGCCCGGGCCCACGGCGACGCCGATCCGGGCGTATGTCGTGCCGGCCAGGGTCGACAGGTAGGCGATCGCGAGCGTGCGCCGTGGGCCGATCGCGATCTCCGCGATGCCGAAGACCAGCAGTATCTGCACCAGCGCGCCCCATACCGGCAGATCCAGTGCGGGCACGAACAGCGAGAGGGGGGTACGCAGCAGCGTGAGCCACAGCGGGTCCCCGGCGCGGACGAAGCCGATGTCATGGACCAGCCGCAGCCCCCAGGACTGGTGCTGCAGGAGATGGAAGAGGGCCGTGAGGGCGATGCCGGTCAGCGTCAGCGGGATCGCCCGCCACCTCTTGGTGGCGAGTGCCGGCTGCACGGCGTCGTACAGCGGTCCCCACTCGCGGCGCGCGAAGGCGGAGGCAGTGTTCATCGTCCGCTCCGGGTCGTTCGGTACTTCGGTACGTGGAGGCGACGCGGTCCGGGAACCCGGCCTGCCGCCCGGCGTGAGAAGCCGGGCGGCGAGCGCCGCGGTCCCGGCGCGGGTCCCGCGCCGGGCGTCGAGCTCCCGTCCGAAGACCCGTGCGAGTGCCGGGAAGTTGAGCGGGACATGGGTGATCCACATCTCGTCGTCCGCTTCTCCTGCCGGGCGACCGGACCTTTCCTTTGAAACGCGATCATATGGAGCGTCGCGCGGCAGGCAGGCTCGCCGGGTGGCCGGGTCCCGCCCGGCCGCACCCGCGGGTCAGCCCCCGGTCTTCTCCGTGCGCTCGGGCAGCTCGGCGGCGAACGCCGCCGCGGCCTGGACGAGGGGAAGGGCGAGCAGTGCCCCGGTGCCCTCGCCCACGGTGATGCCATGGTCCAGCAGCGGGTTGAGCGCCATACGGTCCAGTGCCTTCGCCTGCGCCGGCTCACCGCTCAGCTGGCCGGCGAGCCACCAGTCCGGCGACCGGAACGCGGCCCGCTGGGCCACCAGCGCACACGCCGCCGAGACGACACCGTCCAGGATCACCGGCATACGGCGTGCCGAGGCCTGCAGCAGGAACCCGGTCGTCGCGGCGAGGTCCGCGCCGCCGACCGCCGCCAGCAGCTCCAACTGGTCGCCCAGCACCGGCCGGGCCCGCCGCAGCGCGTCGCGGATGGCAGCACACTTGCGCATCCACGCCAGATCGTCGATCGCCGTCCCTCCGCGACCGGTCACCACCGAGGCGTCCGTGCCGCACAGCGCGGCGATCAGGGTGGACGCGGGCGTGGTGCCGCCGACGCTCAGATCACCGAGCACGACCAGGTCGGTGCCGGAGTCGGCCTCCTCGTCGGCGATCGCCATCCCGAGGCGGACGGCCTCCTCCGCCTCCTCGAGGGTCAGCGCGTCCTCGATGTCGATACGGCCGCTGCCGCGCCGCACCCGGTGCCGTACGACGTCCTCGGGCAGCAGCTCCGGGTCGCAGTCCACACCGGCGTCCACGATCCGGATCGCCACGCCCGATCGGCGGGCCAGTACGGCGACGGGGCTCGCGCCGTCCAGCACGGCGCGTACCAGCTCGTGCGCGGTGCCGGACTCCCGGCCGGAGACGCCCAGTTCGGCGACCCCGTGATCGCCGGCGAACAGCACCACCCGCGGCTGTTCGACGGGCCGGACCGGAACGGCGGCCTGCGCGGCCGCGAGCCACTCGCCCAGCTCGTCGAGACGGCCCAGCGAACCGGGCGGAACGATCAGCCGTTCCCGGCGTTCTTCGGCGTCACGCCGGGTGCCGCTGTCGGGGCGCTCGATCAGATCGGAGAAGTCGTCGAGATTCAGCCTGCTCATTCGCCGAACAGTACCGGCACCGGTCCCGGCTCAGCCGCGCAGGACGAGTGCCTGGCCCGCCACCACCAGCAGCACCTGCTCGCACTCGTCGGCGAAGGCGGCGTTCAGACGGCCCAGTTCGTCCCGGAAGCGGCGCCCCGAGGCGCTGGCGGGGACGACGCCGGAGCCGACCTCGTTCGTCACGGCGACGACCGTGCGGGAGGTCGCCCGGACCGCCGCCACCAGCTCTGTCACCCGGGCGCGCAGCTCCGTCTCGCCCCCTGCCGCCCAGTGCCCGTCGTCCCAGGCACCCGCCTTGTCCATCGCTTCGGTGAGCCACAGCGACAGACAGTCGATCAGCAGCGGCGGCCCGTCGGCGGTGAGCAGCGGGAGGAGGTCGCAGGTCTCGACGGTCCGCCAGGAACCGGGCCGGCGTTCGCGGTGTGCGGACAC
The DNA here is from genome assembly GCF_036057275.1 of Streptomyces sp. NBC_00390. Lineage (NCBI taxonomy): Bacteria > Bacillati > Actinomycetota > Actinomycetes > Kitasatosporales > Streptomycetaceae > Streptomyces > Streptomyces sp. NBC_00390. Next base: position 6,174,128 of record NZ_CP107945.1, read on the forward strand.
CCGGGCCGCCCACTCCGCATCGCCGTCCCGGGCGCCGCCCGTCGCCACGTACACGACGTCGGGGAAGGTCTGCAGCCGCTGCTCGGCCTCCAGCGACTTGCCCGACCGCGCCCCTCCCGTCACCAGCGTGCGGCGCGGCACGTCCGGCACCGCCTCGTACTCGCCCACGATCAGCGTCGTCCCGTCCGGCACGGCCCGGGCGCCCGCCGCCGCGAGCCGCCGGTCCAGCTCGGGGCCGCCGGGCACATCGTGGTCGATGTGGACGGCGATCACATCGGTCGTGGCACCGATCGCGCCCGAGGCGCGCAGGCGGGCGACGGCATCGGGGCGTCCGATCACATCGCCGACGACCATGTCGTACGCGGCGAGCCCCTCGGCCAGTCCGGCCGGCGCGGCGCCGGGCGGCAGGTAGAGGAGCCGCTCGCCTTCGGGTGATGTCACCTCGTACCCCGTGCCCGGGTGATCCATCGGCATGGCCCGCACCCGGTGACCGCTGATCAGCGTCAACTCCCGTCCGTCCGGCACCCGCCCGGCCGCCGGCAGCCCGGCGGGCACATCCACGGCCGGTCCGTCGTGCGGATGCGTCAGCAGCACCTGCCGTACGCCGACGAGCGAATGCCCGGCCCGCGCGGCGGCCAGAGCGGCCCCCGGGGTCAGATCGAGCAGCAGCGCACTGTCCACGAGCAGCGCGGTGGCGGCCCGCGCCGATGACCCGCGTGCGGTGGCGCACACGGCGCAGGGGCAGTCGGGCCGGGGGAGTCCGGCTGGCGTGCCGGTGCCGAGCAGAGTCAGTTCCACACCTCTGATCCTCCCGCGTCCCCCTCGCGCGTGCGCGCCCGGCTACGCTGCGGGCAGCAAACCGATCAGCTGGCGGGACGTGGGAGGCGCACATGGCATGGACGTGGCGGTTCGAGGAGTCCGACGGTACGGAGGTCCAGCCGGCGGTGGAGCCCGAGGAGTTCACGACCCAGGGCGACGCCGAGTCCTGGATCGGTGAGCACTGGAAGGAACTTCTCGAGGGCGGCGCGGACCAGGTGGTGCTGTCGGAGGACGCCACGAAGATCTACGGCCCGATGAGCCTGGACGCGAGCGAGGCGTAGGACGGGCCTCGGGGCGCCGGGGGTACGCGACCCCCGGGCCCCTCGGGCGTCGCGCTTGCGCACGCAGGCTGGGGCGCAGCCGGCGAGGGCCCGGATCCGGGACTTCGGCCGGCCCGAGCCTTTGTGCCGGACCGTGTGCGGGCGAGTGGGCCGCGGCAGTGTACGTGGAGACCCCGGCCGCCGTCTTTCACGGCACAGAAGAATGTCGGATTTCACACCCGGCTTCGAAACGGAGCCCTTCAGTCCCTAGAATCCGCGGCTGTGACCCGACAGAAGAACGCGGTATTCGTCGATGCCTCGGGGCGTCGGCGCCGCCTCATGAGGTATGTGTCCATTGTCGTAGGTGCCGCGTGCGTCTGTTTTGTCGTCATAGTTCTGGCCGGGCTCTTCGGTGCCGGGCCGAGCGGCGGGCCGCTGCCGTGGAGCCAGAGCCGACAGGATCCGGCCACGCCCACCGCCGAACCAACGCCTTCCACGGCCGAGTCCGGGGAAGCCGCCGACGAAGAAGCCGGTGCGGAACCGGTCTCCGACGCGGCCTCCTCCTCGGCCTCCGCCACCGAGAGCGCCGACGCATCGCAAAGCCCCAGCGCCGACGCAACCGGTCCCGGAGCCGCGCCGGCGCCGCCTGAGTCCGCCCCGACATCGAGCGCTCCTCCCGGAAATTCCGGCAACGCCCCCCGGCGCAGTCCTGCCGCGGACGGCAAGGGGCCGAAGTGACCCGGCACGCCCTGCGCCGGGATCCCCGTGCCCACTGGGTGCTCCTGAGCCTCACCCTGGCCGTCGTCGCCACCGCGCTGCTCTTCAGCGGTTACGGGCGGCACGAGATAGCCGCGACCGCCGCGCCGACCGCCCGGTGCCCGGCGGAGCCGGAGGTGCCGTTCGCGAACGGGCCCGTCATGCGTCAGGACCCGAAGACCGGCGGAGTCCGCGCAGCCCGGATGCCCGCAAGCACCGTCGCCCTCACTTACGACGGAGGCCCCGACCCGGCCTGGACCCCACGTCTGCTCGATTTGCTGAAGCAGCACCGGGCCAAGGCCACCTTCTTCCTCACCGGCACCCGCGCCGCCGCCCACCCCGACCTCGTACGCCGGATCAAGGAGGGAGGCCACGAGATCGGTTCGCACACCTATACGGACGCGAGCCTCGCCGATCTGTCCGGGCCCCGCGTCCGGCTGGAGCTCGCCCTCACCCAGAACGTCCTCGCCGGTACCGCGGGCATCGGCACCCATCTGCTGCGCCTTCCGCATACCGAGGGTGCCGCATCGCTCTGCGACGACATGGGCGAGGCCGCCCGGCGCGCCATCGGCGACGGCTATGTCGTCGTCGTTGCCGACGAGCCCGCCCGGACCCCCGACCAGGGCGCCGTGCGCCAGTTCACCGGCTCGGCGGCCGCCGTTGCCGAGACCGGGCGGCTGCTGAGCGCCGACCGCGGCGACCAGGTCACATTCACGACCGTCGGCGCCGGTCTCGGTCTCCCGGGCACGATGTACGACGTCGGCACGGCCGCCGAGTGGAAGGGCGCCGCGGTAGTCCGCGCACAGCAGGCGTCCCGCGCCTTCGCCGACGGAATGACCTGGTTCCTGCTCGCGGCCGGCGCCATCACCGCGGCGCGGCTGCTGATGCTGCTGACCGTCGCCCGTGTCCATGTGAAACGGGTCCGGGGCAATCGCTCCCGGCGCCGCGGCGCCCTGCGCGTTCCGCCGCTGACCGACCCGGTTTCGGTGATCGTCCCCGCGTACAACGAGGAAGCGGGCATCGAGGCGACGGTGCGGTCGCTGCTCGCCTCCACCCACGAGGCCGTGCAGATCATCGTCGTCGACGACGGCTCCACCGACCGGACCTTCGAGATCGCCGAGGCGATCGGCGACCGCCGGGTCATGGTGGTGCGTCAGCCCAACTCCGGGAAGGCCGCTGCTCTCAACACCGGTCTCGCCTGGGCCCACTTCGACATTGTCGTCATGATCGACGGCGACACGGTCTTCGAGCCCGACGCGATCTTCCGTCTGATCCAGCCGCTTGCCGACCCGCGTGTCGGTGCGGTCAGCGGAAACACCAAGGTCGGCAACCGGCAGGGTGTCCTCGGCCGCTGGCAGCACCTCGAATACGTCATCGGTTTCAACCTCGACCGCCGCATGTTCGACGTCATGGAGTGCATGCCCACCGTGCCCGGCGCGATCGGAGCGTTCCGCCGGGATGCCGTGGTCGGTGTCGGAGGCGTCAGCGAGGACACCCTCGCCGAGGACACCGACCTCACCATGGCCCTGTGCCGGGCCGGCTGGCGGGTGGTCTACCAGGAGTCGGCGATCGCCTGGACCGAGGCCCCTTCGACCGTGCGCCAACTGTGGAAGCAGCGCTACCGCTGGTGTTACGGCACGCTGCAGTCGATGTGGAAGCACCGCGGCGCGCTGGTGGAGAGGGGAGCCGGAGGCAAGCTCGGCCGCCGCGGGCTCACCTATCTGCTGCTGTTCCAGACGGTCCTGCCGTTGTTGGCCCCGCTCGTCGACGTCTTCGCCCTGTACGGGTTGCTGTTCCAGGGCGCGGGTCAGGCGGCAGCGGTCTGGCTGGCCTTCACCGCGGTCCAGATTTTCAGCGCGGTGTACGCGCTGCGCCTGGACCGCGAGAAGTTCGAGCCCCTGTGGACCCTGCCGCTCCAGATCTTCGTCTATCGGCAGCTGATGTACCTGGTGGTCGTCCAGTCGGTGGTCACGGCACTGATGGGCAACCGTCTGCGGTGGCAGCGAATGCAGCGCACCGGCTCGGCCACGGACGTGCTGGAGGACCGTCGCGCGATGAGTGCCTGACTCGCCGGCAGTCATGTGCGGCACATGATGCGCGGGTCCGAAACCGCCGCTCCCTCACTCGGGTCGGGGCATGGTCCCGGCCCTCACAGGTCCGCTCCCGCGCCCGGTCAGGCTGGCCCCGGTGCCGTTGCCGGGAACTGACGCGTAACGATCCGGTCGGCGCCACCGCCGACAGCCGGTGCGCGACCACCGGCATTGTCACGTCCCTGGCAACCTCAGCGGCCGCCGCAGCAGCCGCTTGCTCGCGGCACCGATCAGGGCCGGGACTGCTCCGAGGCGCCACGACCTGGCGGTGCGGGCGGACGTGTACGTACAGGGCTCGCGCGCCAGGTCTCACGGGCGGAACACTTCTGTGTCCCGGCGGCCTGCGCCCGCCTGTCGTCCCGATACTCACGCCACCGAGGACGTGCGAAACCCCCGGCCGCCTGTGCCGGGGGTTTCGTGTTCGTGTCAGCTGCGGCGCACTCCGCACAGGTGCAGCAGCGCCGCCACCCCGCGGTACGGATCCGTGCGCCCCGCCCGGTCCTCCGCCGTCAGCAGCCGGTCCAGCTCGTCGGCGGCGGGCAGCTCGACCTCGTTGCCCACGTTGTCCGTGAAGACCCGGACTCCGTACCAGGCGTGCAGCGGCGCGGCGATCCCCGCCAGCGTCGCGGTCAGCGCCTCCAGCCGGTCCGCGCGTACGGTCAGGCCGAGCCGGTTGGTGTACGCGGTCGTGTCGAAGGCGGTCAGCGCCCCCTGCCAGTCGCCGGCCAGGCCCGGCCGCATGGCCAGCGCATCCGCGTTCCGTACGAGCAGGGACAGCAGACCACCCGGCGCCAGCATCCTGGCCAGTCCCGCGAGCATCGCGTCCGGATCCTCGACGTACATCAGCACGCCGTGGCACAGCACCACGTCGAAGCTTCCGGGCAGGAAGTGCACACCGGTTTCCAGGCCGTCGCCCTCGACCAGCCGCACCCGCTCGCGGATCCCGGCCGGTTCGCCCGCGAGCGCGTCACGGGCGGCCTCCAGCATCGTGGGGTCGGACTCCAGACCGGTCACGGTGTGCCCGCCGCGTGCCAGCCTCAGTGCCTGGGTGCCCTGACCCATGCCCACGTCCAGCACCCGCAGGCGCCGGCCGACCGGGTAGCGGGAGGTGATCTGGTCGTCGAGCTGACGGGCCACGAGCTCCTGACGGACCGTGTTGCGCAGCCCGCCCACCCCGGCGAGCCACGCGCCGGAGCCCCCGCTGAAGCGGGAGCGCGGTGCGGGCAGCGAGCCCGCTGAGCCCCCGGGGTCCGGCGCGGTCTGCGAGGCGTGTCCGGTCAGGGCCGCTCTCCGCGCTTGACCTGCGGCTTGGGCAGACGCAGCCGGCGCATCTGGAGCGTACGCATCAGACCGTAGGCGACGGCACCGCGCTTGGGCTCGTCCGGGAAGCGCTCCTTGAGCTGCTTCTTGAGCCGGATCACCAGACCGATCGAGTCGATGACGATCAGCACGATGACACCCAGCCAGAGCAGCAGCGCGATGTTCTGCAGCTGGGCGACCCGGACCATGCTCAGGACCAGGATCACCACCGCGAGCGGCAGGAAGAACTCGGCGACGCAGAAGCGGGAGTCGACGAAGTCGCGCACGAAGCGACGCACCGGGCCCTTGTCACGGGCCGGCAGGTAGCGCTCGTCGCCACCCGCGAGGGCCTCGCGCTGACGGGCCAGGTCGGAGCGGCGTGCTTCACGCTGTCGCTTCATCGCCTCCTTGCGGTCCGCCGGCGCGCTGGACGCGCGGCGGCGCTGATTCTGCGCCTCGGCACGCTTGGGCGTGGGGCGGCCCTTGGGGGCCTCGGGGTCGCGGGGCTGCTTGGAGAGGTCCGCCGTCACCTTGTCGGTGGGGGCCTTCTCTTCCTTGGAACGGCTACGGAACACAAAGCCCAAGGGTACGGGGTGCGGAGCATGGACCACAGCCCCGTGGGGAACGATCCCGCAACGGCGTGCGTCCGTAGGGGACAGAAGCTGAACAGAGCGGACGCTGTGTGACGGATCCCTGACGGCCACCTACTCCTTGCGCCGGATCGGAACCGGTACGCAGTCGTCCTTGGGGATGACCGCATCCGTGCCCGAACAGTGCGGTAATGGATGCAGGGCCCGTACTGTGGGTTCTGTTGGAGTGCTGCTGAAGCTGCATAGTCAGAAGGGGGCGCGCGAAGCCCATGAGCGGTGTCATGAAGCGTATGGGGATGATCTTCCGCGCGAAGGCGAACAAAGCCCTTGACCGGGCCGAGGACCCGCGCGAGACCCTCGATTACTCGTACCAGAAGCAGCTCGAGCTGCTGCAGAAGGTGCGCCGTGGAGTCGCCGACGTGGCGACCTCCCGCAAGCGGCTCGAGCTGCAGCTGAACCAGCTGCAGGGACAGTCGTCCAAGCTCGAGGACCAGGGCCGCAAGGCGCTGGCGCTCGGCCGTGAAGACCTGGCGCGCGAAGCGCTCTCCCGCCGGGCCGCGCTCCAGCAGCAGGTCACCGATCTGGAGACGCAGCACCAGACCCTGCAGGGCGAGGAGGAGAAGCTGACCCTCGCGGCGCAGCGGCTGCAGGCCAAGGTCGACGCCTTCCGCACGAAGAAGGAGACGATCAAGGCCACCTACACCGCGGCGCAGGCACAGACCCGGATCGGCGAGGCGTTCTCCGGCATCTCCGAGGAGATGGGCGACGTCGGGCTGGCGATCCAGCGGGCCGAGGACAAGACCGCCCAGCTGCAGGCCAGGGCCGGTGCCATCGACGAGCTGCTCGCCTCCGGCGCCCTGGACGACCCGTCCGGGATGGCGAAGGACGACATCGCGGCCGAGCTGGACCGGATCTCCGGCGGCACGGACGTCGAGTTGGAGCTCCAGCGGATGAAGGCGGAACTCGCGGGCGGCTCGAGCTCCCAGCAGGCCATCGAGGGCGGCAGCGGCGGAAGCCAGAACACCGCGCAGCAGCCCAGCAACCCGCCCAAGTTCGACAAGCAGTGACCGACAGTAGGGACTCGTCATGATCGTGCGGATCATGGGGGAGGGCCAGGTGGAGCTGGACGACAGCCACTTCACCGAACTGAACAAGCTCGACGACCTACTGCTCAAGGAGATGGAGAGCGGCGACGGTCCCGGCTTCCGCCGGACGCTGCAGTCGCTGCTCGACAAGGTCCGTGAGCTCGGCGAGCCCCTGCCCGACGATTCCCTGGAACCGTCCGAACTGATCCTCCCTTCTGCGGACGCGACGCTCGAGGAGGTCCGCGAACTCCTCGGCGACGACGGTCTGATCCCCGGCTGATCCCGGGCCGGCCGTCCACTCCGACACCGCCGCGTGCCCCGCCCTCCGAACTGAGGGGGCGGGGCACGCGGCGCTTCGGGGCCGAAGTCCTGCGGCTGTCACGACGTACCCGCCTGCGAGCGGCACGCCGTAACGTTGCCCGACGTGACCTCACTCGCCGACCGGTTCGACCGCACCAAGCGCTGGCTCCGCGCGCATCCGCTCGCGTTCGACGCCGGGCTGGCCGTGGCCGTACTGATCTGCATGGTCGCCGGCTCCTTCGCCGATCCGGGCGGGCCGCACGGGCCCACCTTCGGGACCCGTACCCCCGAGGTGCGCAGCGCTCTGCTGATGCTGGTCGCCGCCGGCGCGCTCGTCTTCCGGCGGCGCGACCCGATGGCCGTGCTCATGGTCACCGGCGCGGTCTCGGTGGTCGAGCTGGTGGCCGGTGATCCCGCGGCACCTGTCGCGATGAGCGCGGTGATCGCGCTGTACACCGTCGCCTCCCGCACCGACCGGCCCACCACCTGGCGGGTCGGCCTGCTGACCATGGGCGGGCTGACCGGCGCCGCGATGTTCTACGGGTCGGCGCCCTGGTACTCCCAGGAGAACCTGGGCGTCTTCGCGTGGACGGGCATGGCGGCCGCCGCCGGTGACGCCGTGCGCAGCCGGCGCGCCTTCGTCGACGCCATACGCGAGCGGGCCGAGCGGGCCGAGCGCACCCGCGAGGAGGAGGCCCGGCGCCGGGTCGCCGAGGAGCGGCTGCGGATCGCCCGCGACCTCCATGACGTGGTCGCCCACCACATCGCCCTGGTCAATGTGCAGGCAGGCGTCGCCGCCCATGTCATGGACAAGCGGCCCGACCAGGCCAAGGAGGCTCTGGCGCATGTCCGGGAGGCGAGCCGGTCGGCGTTGAACGAACTGCGTGCGACGGTGGGTCTGCTGCGTCAGTCCGGCGACCCCGAGGCCCCGACCGAGCCCGCCCCCGGCCTCGCCGTCCTCGACGAGCTGGTGACCACCTTCCGGCAGGCCGGTCTGCCGGTCGACGTCGCGCGAGCCGACGACGGCGTCACCCCGGCCGCGGCCGTCGACCTCGCCGCGTACCGGATCATCCAGGAGGCGCTGACCAATGTGCAGAAACACGCGGGCCCGGACGCCAAGGCGGAGGTGAGCGTGGTGCGGGTGGGCGCGAGCCTGGAGATCACCGTGCTGGACAACGGCGCCGGGCCCGGGAGCCCCGAGGCGCCCGGCGGCGGCCACGGACTGCTGGGCATGCGTGAGAGGGTCACCGCGCTCGGCGGCAGGGTGAACGCCGGGCCCCGGTACGGGGGCGGCTGGCGCGTCCAGGCGATACTGCCGATCAAGACCCGTACGGGGGAGGACGCATGACGATCCGGGTGCTGCTCGCCGACGACCAGGCACTGCTGCGCAGCGCGTTCAAGATCCTGGTGGACTCCGAGCCCGACATGGAGGTCGTCGCCGAGGCCGCCGACGGTGCCGAGGCCGTCGCCCTGGCCCGCTCGGCCAGGGCCGATGTCGTCCTGATGGACATCCGGATGCCCGGTACGGACGGCCTTGCCGCCACCCGGATGATCAGCACGGACCCGGAGCTGACCGGGGTGCACGTGGTCATGCTCACCACCTTCGAGGTGGACGAGTACGTCGTGCAGTCGCTGCGCGCGGGGGCCTCCGGTTTCCTCGGCAAGGGCGCGGAGCCCGAGGAGCTCCTGAGCGCCATCCGGATCGCGGCGGCGGGCGAGGCGCTGCTGTCCCCGGCGGCGACCAAGGGCCTGATCGCCAGATTCCTCGCGCAGGGCGGGAGTTCGGACGACGCTCCGGAGCCGGGAGCGTACGCGGAGCGGCTGGACGCGCTCACCGGCCGGGAGCGCGAGGTGCTGGTACTGGTCGCCGGCGGCCACTCCAACGACGAGATCGCCGACCGCCTCGAGGTCAGCCCGCTCACCGTCAAGACCCATGTGAACCGGGCCATGGGCAAGCTCGGCGCCCGCGACCGGGCCCAGCTGGTGGTGACGGCGTACGAGTCGGGCCTGGTACGTCCAAGGGTGGACTGAGTCGTTCCGGATGTACTCCAGCTGCGGTATGCGCGCGACGAGGAACGGGACCTGGGGCCTACGGATCGGCCTTCCGGGATGCCCGAAGGTATAGGCGGGCACCTGCCCGTGCCCGCCCCCTTCCGCTTCCGCGAACGCCACAGAAGAGAGACCCCATGTCCTGGCTGTCCAGATTCAGCCTGTCGCAACGGGCCCTTGTCGGGCTGATATCGCTCGTCGCGATCCTCTTCGGGGCGATCGCCATCCCGCAGCTCAAGCAGCAGCTGCTGCCCTCGATCGAGTTTCCGATGGTGTCGGTGCTCGCCCCCTACCAGGGCGCGTCCCCCGATGTGGTCGAGAAGCAGGTCGTGGAGCCGATCGAGAGCTCGCTCAAGGCCGTCGACGGCATCAAGAGCGTCACGGCCACGGCGAGCGAGGGCAACGCCGTGATCACGGTCGGCTTCGACTACGGGGACGGCGCCAAGCAGCTCGTCGCCGATGTCCAGCAGGCCGTGAACCGGGCCCGCGCCCAGCTGCCCGACGATGTGGACCCGCAGGTCGTGGCCGGTGCGACGGACGACATTCCGGCCGTCGTGCTCGCCGTGACCTCCGACAAGGACCAGCAGGCGCTGGCCGGCCAGCTGGAGCGGACCGTCGTCCCGGCGCTCGAGGACATCGAGGGTGTCGGCCAGGTGACCGTCGACGGCGTGCAGGATCTGCAGGTCTCCGTCACCCCGGACAACAAGAAGCTCGCCCGCGCAGGCCTGACCACCGCCTCGCTGGCCGAGGCCCTCCAGACGGGTGGTGCCACCGTCCCGGCCGGGTCGTTCTCCGAGGACGGCAAGAGCCGCACCGTCCAGGTCGGCGGCGCCTTCACGTCGCTGAAGGAGATCGAGGACCTGCGGGTCGTGCCCGGCAAGGGCAAGCCGGTCCGCCTCGGTGCCGTCGCGGAGGTCGAGCAGACCGAGTCCACCCGGGTCTCCCTGACCCGTACGAACGGCAAGCCCAGCCTCGCCGTCCTCGCCACCATGGACAACGACGGCAGCGCCGTCGCCATCTCCGAGGCCGTCCAGGACAAGCTGCCCGAGCTGCGGGCGGACCTCGGCTCCGGTGCGGAGCTCACGGTCGTCTCCGACCAGGGCCCGGCGGTCTCCAAGGCGATCTCCGGCCTGACCACCGAGGGCGCACTCGGCCTGCTGTTCGCCGTCATCGTGATCCTTGTCTTCCTGGCCTCGCTGCGCTCCACCCTTGTCACGGCGGTCTCCATCCCGCTGTCGGTGGTGCTCGCGCTGATCGTGCTGTGGACCCGCGACCTGTCGCTGAACATGCTGACGCTCGGTGCCCTGACCATCGCGATCGGCCGTGTCGTCGACGACTCGATCGTGGTCCTGGAGAACATCAAGCGGCACCTCGGCTACGGCGAGGAGCGCCACAGCGCCATCGTCACCGCCGTGAAGGAGGTCGCCGGCGCGGTCACCTCCTCCACCCTGACCACGGTCGCGGTGTTCCTGCCGATCGGTCTGGTCGGCGGCATGGTGGGCGAGCTGTTCGGCTCGTTCAGCCTGACCGTCACCGCGGCCCTGCTGGCCTCCCTGCTGGTCTCGCTGACCGTGGTTCCCGTCCTGTCCTACTGGTTCCTGCGCGCACCGAAGGCCGTGCGCGGCATGGACCCGGACGAGGCCCGGCGCACGGCGGAGGAGAAGGAGGCGAAGAGCCGGCTGCAGCGGGCCTACGTCCCCGTCCTGCGCTTCGCGACCCGCCGCCGCCTCACGAGTGTCGTCCTCGCCCTCGCCGTGCTCTTCGGCACCTTCGGCATGGCCGGGATGCTCAAGACCAACTTCTTCGACCAGGGCGAGCAGGAGGTCATGTCCATCAAGCAGGAGCTGGCCCCCGGCACCAGCCTGGAGGCGGCCGACGCCTCGGCGAAGAAGATGGAGAAGGTGCTCGACGGACTCGACGAGATCAAGGACTACCAGGTCACTGTCGGCTCCTCCGGCTTCATGGCGGCCTTCGGCGGTGGTACGGGCGCCAACCAGGCCTCGTACCAGCTGACGCTGAACGACTCGGCGTCCTACGAGCGCACCCGTGACCGCATCGACGAGGAGCTCGGCAAGCTCGACGGGATCGGTGACACGACGATCGCGGCGGGCGACGGCTTCGGCAACCAGGACCTGAGCGTCGTGGTGAAGGCAGCCGACGCGGACGTCCTGGCGAAGGCGTCCGAGGTGGTGCGCGACGAGGTGGCGGGGCTCGACGACGTCACCGACGTGCAGAGCGACCTGGCGCAGAGCGTGCCGCGTATCTCGGTCACGGCCACCCCGAAGGCGGCCGAGGCCGGCTTCACCGACGCCACGCTCGGTATGGCCGTCGCCCAGGCGGTGCGCGGCACCCCCGCCGGCAAGGCGCTCGTGGACGACACCGAGCGGGACATCGTCATCACCTCGGCCAAGCCGGCGAAGACGATCGCGGAGCTGCGCGCCCTGCGGCTCGGCCCGGTCGAACTCGGCGACATCGCCGATGTGAAGCTGGTCCCGGGACCGGTCTCGATGACCCGCATCGACGGCTCGCGGGCCGCGACGATCACGGCGAAGCCGACCGGTGACAACCAGGGCGCGGTCAACGCCACGCTCCAGTCGAAGATCAACGCGCTGGACCTGCCGGAGGGCGCGACAGCGTCCATCGGCGGTGTGACCGAGGACCAGCAGGATGCGTTCCAGAACCTGTTCCTCGCGATGCTGGCGGCGATCGCCATCGTCTTCATGCTGCTGGTCGCCACGTTCCGCAGCCTGATCCAGCCGCTGATCCTGCTGGTCTCCATCCCGTTCGCGGCGACCGGCGCGATCGGTCTGCTGGTCGCCACGGACACCCCGATGGGCGTCCCGGCGATGATCGGCATGCTGATGCTCATCGGCATCGTGGTCACCAACGCGATCGTGCTGATCGACCTGATCAACCAGTACCGGGCCCAGGGCCTGGGCGTGGTGGAGGCGGTCGTCGAGGGCGGCCGGCACCGGCTGCGCCCGATCCTGATGACGGCCCTGGCGACGATCTTCGCCCTGCTCCCGATGGCGCTGGGCGTCACGGGCGAGGGCGGCTTCATCGCCAAGCCGCTGGCGGTGGTGGTGATCGGCGGTCTGATCACGTCGACGCTGCTGACGCTGCTGCTGGTCCCGACGCTGTACGCGATGGTGGAACTCCGCAAGGAGCGCCGCCGTGCCAAGCGTGCCGCGAAGAGCGCGGCGACGTCGGGCGAGTCCACCCCGCAGGCCCCCGAGCCTTCGGACGAAGCGGACCCCCAGCCGGTCGGCGCCTGAGCCCCTGGCCGTACCCGAACGTAGCCCCCGTAGCCGCCACTTGCGGCTGCGGGGGCTTCCGCGTTCGGTCATTCCCGCACCGCAGAGCGGCAAGTGAGCTCACCTGCACGGGGGTCGGCCCCGCGGGAAATGACGGGCGGCGAGTGAGGAACAGTGGCCGGACGCCCTTCCCGGGGCGTCCGGCCACTGCTCAAGCATCGGCGAAGAGTCCGAAGGAATCGGAAACGAAGATGCCATGAGAACCGGGCAGTCCGTGCTCGCGTTCGCCGTGTTCGTCGGCTTCTGCGAGATCGGGTACGGCGTCAGCGGCGGCGGGCCGAGTGTGCGGGCGCGGGGGAAGCGATCGAGGGGCCGTGGCCGCACACAACTCCCCCGGCCCGTGCGCGGGCCGGGGGAGGAGTACGTTCCCGTGTGTACGTGTGCGGCTACGGCAGCGCCAGCATCCGCTCGAGTGCCAGCTTCGCGAAGCTCTCCGTCTCCGGGTCGACCTGGATACGGTTCACCAGCTTGCCGTCCGCCAGCGACTCCAGCGCCCAGACCAGGTGCGGCAGGTCGATGCGGTTCATCGTGGAGCAGAAGCAGACCGTCCTGTCGAGGAAGACGACCTCCTTGTCCGGGTGCGCGTTCGCCACGCGGCGGACCAGGTTCAGCTCGGTGCCGATGGCCCACTTGGAGCCCGCCGGCGCCGCCTCGAGCGTCTTGATGATGTACTCCGTCGAGCCGACGTAATCGGCGGCGGCCACCACCTCGTGCTTGCACTCGGGGTGCACCAGGACGTTCACGCCCGGGATCCGCTCGCGGACATCGTTGACCGAGTCCAGCGAGAACCGGCCGTGCACCGAGCAGTGGCCCCGCCACAGGATCATCTTCGCCGCGCGCAGCTCCTCTGCCGTGAGCCCGCCGTTCGGCTTGTGCGGGTTGTAGAGGACGCAGTCGTCCAGCGACATCCCCATGTCCCGGACGGCCGTGTTGCGCCCCAGGTGCTGGTCCGGCAGGAAGAGGACCTTCTCGCCCTGCTCGAAGGCCCAGTCCAGCGCGCGCTTGGCGTTCGACGACGTACAGATCGTGCCGCCGTGCTTGCCGGTGAAGGCCTTGATGTCCGCGGAGGAGTTCATGTACGACACCGGCACGACCTGCTCGGCGACGCCTGCCTCGGTCAGCACGTCCCAGCACTCGGCGACCTGCTCGGCCGTGGCCATGTCGGCCATCGAGCAGCCGGCCGCCAGGTCGGGCAGGACGACCTTCTGGTCGTCGGTGGTGAGGATGTCCGCCGACTCCGCCATGAAGTGCACACCGCAGAAGACGATGTACTCGGCCTCCGGACGTGCCGCGGCGTCCCTCGCCAGCTTGAAGGAGTCCCCGGTGACGTCCGCGAACTGGATGACCTCGTCACGCTGGTAGTGGTGGCCGAGGACGAAGACCTTGTCGCCGAGCTTCTCCTTGGCCGCACGGGCGCGCGCCACCAGGTCCGGGTCGGACGGCGACGGCAGGTCGCCGGGGCACTCCACGCCGCGCTCACTCCTGGGGTCGGCTTCGCGGCCGAGCAGCAGCAGGGCGAGCGGCGTCGGCTGGACGTCGAGCTCAGGGCGGGTTTGGGCGGTGGTCACGACACGCACCCTTTCTTCTCTGCAGACAGACCTTTTCGTCTATTTGACGTTATCTATCATAACCGCTTCACGTCACTTTGACGATGTCCATAGCGTCGATGTGACGCACCCCCTGTCGACAGGTCGGTGTCCCACCTCGGCCGGTGTGCGAGCATGAAAGGGAAAGACTAGGGCTCGCCCGGAATGAATCCGGGTCCCCGCCGGTTGCAACCGTCGGCAAGCAGTCTCCGTACTACCCGGGAGAGAAGCAGATGTCCGTATCGGACGAGACCACCAAGGTGAACGACGGCATCCTCCTGTCCGACGCCGCCGCGGCCAAGGTCAAGGCCCTGCTGGACCAGGAAGGCCGTGACGACCTGGCGCTGCGCGTCGCCGTTCAGCCCGGCGGCTGCTCCGGTCTGCGATACCAGCTGTTCTTCGACGAGCGTTCGCTCGACGGTGACGTGGTCAAGGACTTCGACGGCGTGAAGGTCGTCACCGACCGCATGAGCGCCCCGTACCTGGGTGGTGCGTCGATCGACTTCGTGGACACCATCGAGAAGCAGGGCTTCACCATCGACAACCCGAACGCCACGGGCTCCTGCGCCTGCGGAGACTCGTTCAGCTAGGTCGAGCCACGGAAAGGCGGCGGTCCCCGTCCGGGACCGCCGCCTTCGGTGTATCTGCCCGCGCCCTCAGCGCTTCCGGGGCACCGCCTCACCCGTGTCCGCCCGCACGACCTTCCGGTCGCCCAGCGGCTTGTCCAGGGTCACCGACTCCGTCAGTTCCTTGGCGAGGGCGATACAGACCCGCTTGGGGTCGGGATTCGTCTCCACGACACGGACCCGCACCGTCTTGCTGTTCTCGGTGGCCTTCGCCGTGTAGTCGCTGCACACACCGCCCCAGAACGTCAGCGACAGCGTCCGCCCGTCGCCGCTCACGCTGTACGAGGTGAGGCTCATCCCGTCCCCGGGCGCCGCCGGGTCCTTCGGGGGCTCGGTCGGGGTGATGTCCCGCTGCGGCGGCTCGGGCGCGGTGAGGAACTTCGGGGCCACCGCCGGGTGCGTGATCGTGAACGGCGGGCCGGCGTCCTTCGGCGCCACCTCGAACAGCCACGACGGCACCAGCGTCTGGCGGCCCTCCACATACTGCGCGGCGAGCCCGAAGACGGCCTTGCTGACCGTCACCTGCTCGGGTTCGGCCTTGGCACCCTCGGGCCCGCAGGGCGCCGACGGTTTGAGCTCGCCGTCCTGCCGCTTCTCGCCCTCCGCCGGGACCGGTGTGGCGCAGCCGCCGATCCGCACGGGGTCGGAACCGGCCTCGTTCAGCTGCTTCAGCGCGTCCTCGGCGGAGATCACCGGATAGCTGTCGCCCTTCTCGGGCTTCTTGAGCAGGCCGCTGCCGCCGACCACGTCTCCGTCCGGGCCGACCTGGATCCCCGTCGCCCAGCCGTAGGTCGGCAGCCCGCCCACCACCGGGTCGGCGTTCACCACCCGTACCGCGCCCATCAGCTGCTTCGCGTCCAGATCGGCCTTGCCCTGGCCCACCGCGTCGAGCACCGTGGCCGCCGCCTTCTTCGCGGCCTCCTCGCTCACCGCCTGACCTGCGGTGTCCCCGGAAGTGTTGCCGTTCGGGGTGTCACCGCCCGACGGGCAGGACTTGCCCTTCAGACAGTTGTCGCCGCTCGGTGACGCGCCGAACATGGCGAACGTCCAGGTGCCCGGAGCGTCCTTGCCGACCTGGAGCAGCGGCCCCGAACCGTCCTTGTCCGCCCCGATCTTCCAGGTCGGCCCCACCAGACGTGGTGTGCCGGGCAGCCCGAGCGCCCTGGCCAGCCGGGTCACCTCCGCCTCGGTGACCGTGCCGCTCGCCCTGTGGACGGCGGCGTCCTCCGGGCCGTCGGGCAGGTCGCCCGCGGCCTTGTAGCGGACCGGGCCGCCGGACGGGTCCGGCTCGCCGGGGGCGATACCGCCTGCCCCGCCCCTCTCCGTGTAGCCGTCCAGAGCGAGCGGGGGCGGATCGTTGTCGCCGCCGGGAGCACCGCTCCTGGCGTCCGGGGCGCCGGAGCCGCCGAAGCCGGCGGTCGCGAAGTACGCCCCGCCACCGCCGGCGACGAGCACCGCGGCCGCCACCGAGGCGACGACGAGCGGGGAACGCCGACGGCGCGGGGTGTCGTGCGTGGTGTTCTCCGTGCTGCTCACCGCATCGCTCCTTGTCTCGTGCCCTGTGCTGGGGAGGGCACGGATGGGACGGAGCGGGGGAGCGTGCGGTTCCCTCCCGCGCGCCGGAGCGTCGCGCGAGTGTGCTGTGCCGTGAACGGCGCCGGTTCAGTCGCCGTATATGGACATCGAGCCGACCAGTCGTGCCGACGCGGCCGGCACCACGACACCGTGGATGAGCGAAGGGGATACGGGTGCGGGCGCCGTGATGGCGGGGACGACCCAGTGCGGCGCCATGCGTGCGCAGTCACCGCGCAGCTGGGCCAGGCTCATCTCGGACTCTCGCGGCTCGCGCAGGGCGCTTTGCTTCGTCATAGCCGCACCGTATGCACCTGGGGCTCCAGTAAAAAAGCCCTACTATCGGGTAGTTTCCGTGGTTCGGTTACGGGCCGCGAACCCGGTAGCGTGAACTGTCACTGCCAGCCCTCCCCAGGAGCGCCTTCCCGTGCGTATCGCAGTCACCGGCTCCATCGCCACCGATCACCTCATGACCTTCCCCGGCCGCTTCGCCGACCAGTTGGTCGCGGATCAGCTGCACACGGT
This sequence comes from Streptomyces sp. NBC_00390, assembly GCF_036057275.1. Taxonomy (NCBI): domain Bacteria; kingdom Bacillati; phylum Actinomycetota; class Actinomycetes; order Kitasatosporales; family Streptomycetaceae; genus Streptomyces; species Streptomyces sp. NBC_00390. The sequence continues at coordinate 6,190,999 of NZ_CP107945.1, forward strand.
CTCCCTCTCCTTCCTGGTCGACAACCTCGATGTGCGCAGGGGCGGTGTCGGCGCGAACATCTGCTTCGGCATGGGCCAGCTGGGCACCGGGCCGATCCTGGTCGGCGCGGCCGGCAGCGACTTCGACGAGTACCGCGCGTGGCTCGACCGGCACGGTGTGGACACCACCTCCGTCCGTATCTCCGAGGTGCTGCACACCGCGCGCTTCGTGTGCACGACCGACGCCGACCACAACCAGATCGGCTCCTTCTACACCGGCGCGATGAGCGAGGCACGGCAGATCGAGCTCAAGTCGGTGGCCGACCGGGTCGGCGGCCTGGACCTCGTACTGATCGGCGCGGACGACCCCGAGGCGATGCTGCGCCACACCGAGGAGTGCCGCTCGCGGGGCATCCCGTTCGCCGCGGACTTCTCGCAGCAGATCGCCCGGATGAACGGCGACGAGATCCGGATACTGCTCGACGGAGCCGAGTACCTCTTCTCCAACGAGTACGAGAAGGGACTCATCGAGTCCAAGACCGGCTGGAGCGACGAGGAGATCCTCGGCAAGGTCGGCCACCGCGTCACCACCCTCGGCTCGCGCGGTGTGCGCATCGAGGGCACGGACATCGACACGATCGAGGTCGGCTGCCCGGAGGAGGACGCCAAGGTCGACCCCACGGGTGTCGGTGACGCGTTCCGCGCGGGCTTCCTGTCCGGCCTCAGCTGGGGTGTGAGCCTGGAGCGCGCGGCGCAGGTGGGCTGCATGCTGGCCACGCTGGTCATCGAGACGCTCGGCACCCAGGAGTACACGCTGCGGCGTGCGCACTTCATGGACCGTTTCACGAAGGCGTACGGCGACGACGCGGCATCCGACGTCCGCGGACACCTGGCCTGACCTGAGGGGCGCCGTCCCCCTCGTCCTTGCGCCTCGGCCGCCGGTGGGGCTGATCCAAGCCCTTCCGGCGGCCGAGGCGTGACCGGGGGCCGTACCCGACCCCGCTCAGCGCTCCGCAACCCGCTCCCTACGACACCCGCCGCACCACGTACGCCACCCCCCGCTCCGCCGCCCGCTCCCCGACGTACTCCTGGCCCCGCATCTCGCACCACGCCGGGATGTCCAGGCGCGCCGCCTCGTCGTCCGCGAGCACGGTCACGGTGCCCCCGACCGGTACGTCCCCGATCACCTTCGCCAGCTCGATCACCGGGACGGGGCAGAGCTTTCCGACCGCGTCCACGACGAGGGACGACTCGGTGCCCCCGCCGGACGCGCCGACCGGCGCGCCGAGACGTTCGCGTACCCCGGCCACCACCGCCGGCAGCACCTCCAGGAACCCTTCCACGTCCTCCCGCCGTGTGCCCGGCGGCAGCGAGACGCGGACATTGCCCTCCGACAGCACTCCCATCGCCCGCAGCACATGGCTCGGCGTCAGCGTGCTGCTGGTGCACGACGAGCCGGACGACACGGAGAACCCCGCCCGGTCCAGCTCGTGCAGCACGGTCTCTCCGTCGACATAGAGACAGGAGAACGTCACCAGGTGGGGGAGGCGGTGCACCGGATCGCCCACCACCTCCACATCCGGGACCAGTTCGGGCACCCGCGTGCGGATCGAGTCCACCAGGGCCCGCAGCCGCGCCGCCTCTTCCGCGGCCTCGGCCCGCACCGCCCGCAGCGCGGCGGCCGCCGCGACGATCGCCGGGATGTTCTCGAAGCCGGCCGAGCGCCCCGACTCCCGCTCGTCCGCGGGACCTTGCGGGGCAAAACGTACGCCCTTGCGTACGGCGAGCAGGCCGACGCCCGCCGGGCCGCCCCACTTGTGCGCGCTTGCCGCCAGCAGCGACCAGGCACCCTCCACCGGCCCCCAGGCCAGCGACTGCGCCGCGTCCACCAGCAGCGGCACCCCGAGCGCCCGGCAGGCCTCGGCCACCTGTGCGACCGGCTGCTCGGTGCCGACCTCGTGGTTGGCGGACTGCAGCGCGGCGAGCGCCGTGTCGCCGCGCAGCTCGGCGGCGAAGACATCCGAGGACACCGCCCCTGACCGGTCCACCGGGACCTCGCTCACGGTGCCGCCGTCCGCCGCGTGCATGGCCGCCGCGTGCAGTACGGAGGAGTGCTCGACCGCGGAGAGGACGAGATGGCGGCCGACACGCCGCCGGCCCGCGAGGGCGCCGGAGACCGCGGCATGGACCGCGGCCGTCCCCGAAGGGGTGAAGACGAGTTCGTCCGGGCGGCACCCGACGGCCTCGGCGGCGGCCTCCCGTGCGGCGTCAAGCAGCAGCCGGGCGCGCCGCCCCTCGCGGTAGAGCCGGGCCGGATCCGCCCAGCCCTCGTCCAGGGACGCCTGGAGCGCCTGCCGGGCGACGGGGTGCAAAGGAGCTGATGAAGCGGTGTCGAAGTAGGCCACGCCCCACGCTAACTCCTGTTGCCAAGAGGCCGTCAGATGACTGCCGGAAGCGGGCATTCCAGGGTCCATGGGACGTCCCCCGAAAGGCTCAGCCATCCCTTCGGGGTGTCGGACGGCGCGTTGGGCACCCTCCCCGCGCGACCCCAAATAGCGTCCAGTAGGGTTTGGTCCGCATAAACATCCAAACCCCTGCCCGCGTCAGGGCCGGCGACCGACCAGCGAGACGGCCGCAGCCGGTCGCGCGGGCCGAGACTCTCGGGAAGGCGCTACGTGAGTCCCAACGGCTCCGACCGCTCGTCGCGGCGCCCGATGCGGCGGAAGCTGCCGCAGGTGCTGCTTGCGGGCCTGATCCTGGCGACAGCCACCGGTTGCTCGTACAACTGGCAAGACTTCCCCCGCCTCGGTATGCCCACCCCGGTGACGGAGGAGGCTCCACGGATCCTCTCCCTCTGGCAGGGCTCGTGGGCGGCGGCGCTCGCCACGGGTGTGCTGGTGTGGGGCCTGATCCTGTGGAGCATCGTCTTCCACCGGCGCAGCCGCACCAAGGTGGAGGTACCTCCGCAGACCCGGTACAACATGCCCATCGAGGCGCTGTACACCGTGGTTCCGATCATCATCGTTTCGGTGCTCTTCTACTTCACCGCACGTGATGAGACGAAGCTCCTCGCTCTCTCCGACAAGCCCGCCCACACCATCAACGTGGTCGGCTACCAGTGGAGCTGGGGCTTCAACTACCTCGAGGACGTGGACGGCAACCCCGCCACCGGTGACGCTCAGGCCCAGAAGGAACTGAACGCGATTCCGGACAAGTACACCAACGACTTCCCCGCGGGTGCGGAGGGCGTCTACGACGCCGGCATCCCCGGAGACCGGAACCCCCAGACGGGCAACCCGGGTCCGACCCTGGTGCTGCCGAAGGGCGAGAAGGTCCGGTTCATCCTGACCTCCCGTGACGTCATCCACTCCTTCTGGGTGGTCCCCTTCCTGTTCAAGCAGGACGTCATCCCCGGTCACACCAACGTCTTCGAGGTGACGCCGAGCCGGGAGGGCACCTTCTTCGGGAAGTGCGCCGAGCTCTGCGGCGTCGACCACTCCCGGATGCTCTTCAACGTCAAGGTGGTCTCTCCGGAGCGCTACCAGCAGTACCTGAAGGAGCTTGCCGAGAAGGGGCAGACCGGCTTCATCCCGTCAGGCATTGAGCAGACGGACCCGGCCAGGAATGCGGAGAAGAACCAACTGTGAGCATCCTCAACGAACCTCAGGGTGCCGCCGAAGCAGCTGACGACTCGTACGAGAACGAGCTGCCGGTACGGCGCAAGCAGCCCGGCAATGTCGTGGTGAAGTGGCTTACCACCACCGACCACAAGACCATCGGCACGCTCTACCTGGTCACGTCGTTCTTCTTCTTCTGCATCGGCGGTGTGATGGCGCTCTTCATGCGCGCCGAGCTCGCCCGCCCCGGCACGCAGATCATGTCGAACGAGCAGTTCAACCAGGCGTTCACGATGCACGGCACGATCATGCTGCTGATGTTCGCGACGCCGCTGTTCGCCGGATTCGCCAACTGGATCATGCCGCTGCAGATCGGCGCGCCCGATGTGGCGTTCCCGCGGCTGAACATGTTCGCCTACTGGCTGTACCTCTTCGGCTCGCTCATCGCGGTGGCCGGCTTCCTCACCCCTCAGGGTGCGGCCGACTTCGGCTGGTTCGCCTACTCCCCGCTGTCGGACGCGGTCCGCTCGCCGGGTGCAGGCGCCGACATGTGGATCATGGGTCTGGCCTTCTCCGGCTTCGGCACCATCCTCGGCTCGGTCAACTTCATCACCACGATCATCTGCATGCGCGCTCCCGGCATGACGATGTTCCGGATGCCGATCTTCGTCTGGAACGTGCTGCTGACCGGTGTGCTGGTCCTGCTGGCCTTCCCGGTGCTGGCCGCCGCTCTCTTCGCGCTGGAGGCGGACCGCAAGTTCGGTGCGCACATCTTCGACTCGTCCAACGGCGGTGCCCTGCTCTGGCAGCACCTCTTCTGGTTCTTCGGCCATCCAGAGGTGTACATCATCGCCCTGCCGTTCTTCGGCATCGTCTCGGAGATCATCCCGGTCTTCAGCCGCAAGCCGATGTTCGGTTACATCGGTCTGGTCGGCGCGACCATCGCGATCGCCGGTCTGTCGGTGACCGTGTGGGCGCACCACATGTACGTCACCGGCGGTGTGCTGCTGCCGTTCTTCTCCTTCATGACGTTCCTCATCGCGGTTCCGACCGGTGTGAAGTTCTTCAACTGGATCGGCACCATGTGGAAGGGCTCGTTGTCGTTCGAGACACCGATGCTCTGGACGATCGGCTTCCTGGTCACCTTCACCTTCGGTGGTCTCACCGGCGTGATCCTGGCCTCGCCGCCGATGGACTTCCACGTCTCCGACTCGTACTTCGTCGTCGCGCACTTCCACTACGTCGTCTTCGGCACCGTGGTCTTCGCGATGTTCGCCGGATTCCACTTCTGGTGGCCGAAGTTCACGGGCAAGATGCTGGACGAGCGGCTCGGCAAGATCACCTTCTGGACGCTGTTCATCGGTTTCCACGGCACGTTCCTGGTGCAGCACTGGCTGGGTGCCGAGGGCATGCCGCGTCGTTACGCGGACTACCTCGCCGCCGACGGCTTCACCGCGCTGAACACGATCTCGACGATCGCCTCGTTCCTGCTCGGTCTGTCGATCCTGCCGTTCGTGTACAACGTCTGGAAGACCGCCAAGTACGGGAAGAAGATCGAGGTCGACGACCCGTGGGGCTACGGCCGTTCGCTCGAATGGGCGACGTCCTGCCCGCCGCCGCGGCACAACTTCCTCACCCTGCCGCGGATCCGCAGTGAATCCCCGGCGTTCGATCTGCACCACCCGGAGATCGCGGCTCTCGACCAGCTCGAGCACGGCGGCCACGGCGCCAGCGTGCTCGCCGGTGGCAAGGAGGAGAGCAAGTGAAGATCCAGGGCAAGATGTTCCTCTGGCTGAGCGTCTTCATTCTGGCCGTCGCCATCCTGTACGGCGTCTGGTCGAAGGAGCCGGCCGGTACCACCGCGCTGTTCCTGGCCTTCGGCCTGAGCATCATGATCGGCTACTACCTGGCCTTCACGGCCCGGCGCGTCGACGAGATGGCCCAGGACAACAAGGAAGCCGATGTGGCGGACGAGGCCGGCGAGGTCGGCTTCTTCTCCCCGCACAGCTGGCAGCCGCTCTCGCTGGGTGTCGGCGGTGCGCTCGCCTTCCTCGGTGTCGCGATCGGCTGGTGGCTGCTGTACTTCTCGATCCCCGTCATTCTGATCGGCCTCTTCGGCTGGGTGTTCGAGTACTACCGCGGTGAGAGCCAGAACCAGTAGCACTGCATCCGCACAACGCGGGACGGGCCCGGATTCCCCACTCCAGAAGAGGGAATCCGGGCCCCTCGTTTGGAGTCATCCAGCGCGCCGCTGCTGACAGCTGTTCATAGCGTGTGCTTATGAACCACACGCCGCACTTCCGCACCGTCTTCAGCTGCACCGTGCTCCTCGTGGCCCTCGGGCTGGTAGCGACCGCGTGCGGCGGGTCCGATGACAATCCGCTGGCCGGCGAGCCCTACGACGCGGCACAGCAGGTCGCGTTCAACGCCCCCCGAAGCGGCTCGAAGGCGAATCCGGACAAGCCGCTCGAAGTCACCGCCAAGAGTGACAGCAGCCGGATCACCGACGTCACCGTCACCGACGACGCGGGGCACCACCTCGCGGGCGAACTCTCCGCGGACGGCGCCCGCTGGCGTTCCACGGCCCCGCTGTCGGCAGGTGCCAAATACACCGTCAAGGTGTCCACGGAGGACGAGGACGGCGCCCCCGGCGCCCGGACCCTCACCTTCGAGACCGCGCCCGCCAAGCACTTCCTCACGGCTCAGTTCGGCCCCAAGACGGGCACGTACGGCGTGGGCCAGCCGGTCACCGCCACCCTCAACTCCGCCGTCACGGGCAAGGAGGCCCGGCGTGTGGTCGAACGCGCCCTCAAGGTCACCTCGAAGCCCGCGGTCGAAGGCGCCTGGCACTGGGTGGACGACAAGACCCTGCATTACCGCCCGAAGGAGTACTGGCCCACCGGAGCGAAGGTCCGGGCCACCAGCAACCTGCAGGGTGTCAAGGTCGCGGGCAAACTCTACGGCGGCCGTTCGAAAGCGCTGAGCATCACCATCGGGGACCGCGTCGAGGCGATAACCGACGCCGCGGCGCACTCCATGGTGGTCAAGCGCAACGGCGAAGTGATCAATACCATTCCGGTGACCACCGGCAAGCCCGGCTTCTCCACCCGCAACGGCATCAAGGTCGTGCTCGGCAAGGAGTACTTCGTACGGATGCGCGGTACCAGCATCGGCATAGCCGAGGGCAGTTCCGAGTCGTACGACCTGCCCGTCTACTACGCCACCCGGGTGACCTGGAGCGGCGAGTACGTCCACGCCGCGCCCTGGTCCGTCGGCTCACAGGGCGTCGCGAACGTCAGCCACGGCTGCACCGGGATGTCGACCGCCAACGCCGCCTGGTTCTTCAAGACCGTCCGGGAAGGCGACATCGTCCAGGTCGTCAACAGCTTCGGCAACATGATGGAAGGCTTCGGAAACGGCTTCGGCGACTGGAATCTGTCCTGGAGCAGGTGGCAGCAGGGCAGCGCCCTGACCGGCGGCACCCAGGACACCAGCGGCTTCGCGGAAGCGGCACGGCTGCGGCCCCAGGTCTGAGCCTGCCCCCTGTCTTCGGCAGGCGGTCCCCAGCGGTCCCCAGCGGTTCTCAGCAGTCCACGGCGAGCCGGCTGCGCAGCAGCGCGGCCAGCGCGTCGGCGAACTCGACCGGGTCCACCGGCAGGGTCACCGCCGCCTCCGCACGGCTCCAGGTCGCGAGCCAGGCGTCCTGCGGGCGGCCCATCAGCAGCAGCACGGGCGGGCAGTTGAAGATCTCGTCCTTGATCTGCCGGCAGACCCCCATACCGCCCGCCGGAACCGTCTCGCCGTCCAGCACGCACACATCGACGCCGCCCTCCTCCAGGGCCTTCAGGACCGCCGGCAGCGTCGCGCACTCGAGGAACTCGACGGGCGGCAGATCCGCGGCCGGCCTGCGTCCCGCCGCCAGTCTGACCTGCTCGCGCGTGTTGGCGTCGTCGCTGTAGACCAGGACCGTGGCGCTCGACTGCATGGTTCCTCCGCCTCGTTCGATCAGGTGCAGATGCATGTGTTCTGGCGCGGATGCTACTCGCTCCGACTCCCGGTCAACACCGGTTCGGACAGGCCTTCGATGGGCCGTTCGGGCTGGACACGGACCAGGAACACACCGAACGGCACCCCCCGGAGTGAGGGCGGGATAAGCGACCGACATAATGTCGGTCGTGGCGACAGCAACGACAGTAGAAACCGGGCACGCGCACCCGACGGTCAATCGGCCGAACCTCACCAGTGTCGGAACCATCATCTGGTTGAGTTCCGAGCTGATGTTCTTCGCGGCCCTCTTCGCGATGTACTTCACCCTGCGATCGGTGACGGGTGCCGAGTACTGGACAGAGCAGGCTTCGTTCCTGAACTTCCCGTTCTCGGCGACCAACACCACGATCCTGGTGCTCTCCTCCCTCACCTGCCAGCTCGGCGTCTTCGCCGCGGAGCGAGGCGATGTGAAGAAGCTCAGGACGTGGTTCATCATCACCTTCGTGATGGGTGCCATCTTCATCGGCGGCCAGGTCTACGAGTACACCGAGCTGGTCAAGCACGAGGGGCTCTCCCTCTCGTCCGGCCCGTACGGCTCGGTGTTCTACCTGACCACCGGCTTCCACGGCCTGCATGTGACGGGCGGTCTCATCGCCTTCCTGCTGGTCCTCGGCCGCACCTACGCGGCCCGGCGATTCACCCACGAGCAGGCAACCGCCGCCATCGTCGTGTCCTACTACTGGCACTTCGTCGATGTCGTCTGGATCGGCCTCTTCGCCACGATCTACATGATCAAGTAATCGGCGCGGACGGCACCCGCCGTCTGAAGCAGACATAGTCCAGAAGCATCGACGCAGAAAATCCTGACACCGGGGTAATCCGTGAAAAAGCTCTCCGTACGACGACGCCATCCGCTGGCGGCGGTCGTCGTCCTACTCTTCGCGCTGGCGGCCACTGGGGGGCTGTACGCCGCGTTCGCACCCGCGGACAAGGCGCAGGCCGATGAGACCGCCCAGTCCCTCGCCATCAAGGAGGGCCAGAAGCTCTACACCGTCGGCTGCGCCAGCTGCCACGGTACGGGCGGTCAGGGAACCACCGACGGCCCGTCCCTGGTGGGCGTCGGCTCCGCAGCCGTCGACTTCCAGGTCGCCACCGGCCGTATGCCCGCCCAGCAGCCCGGCGCGCAGGTGCCGAAGAAGCCGGTCATCTACTCGCAGGCGCAGATCGACCAGCTCGCGGCGTACGTCGCCTCGCTCGGAGCCGGTCCGATCACGCCGACCGAGAAGCAGTACAACCCGGCGGGCGCGAACATCGCCAAGGGTGGCGAGCTGTTCCGCAACAACTGCGCCCAGTGCCACAACTTCACCGGTGAAGGCGGCGCGCTGACCGACGGCAAGTACGCCCCGAGCCTGGACGGCGTCAGCCCGAAGCACCTCTTCGAGGCCATGCAGACCGGCCCGCAGAACATGCCGTCCTTCCCGGACACCACGCTGCCCGAGCAGGAGAAGCGCGACATCATCGCGTACGTCAAGACCGTGAACAGTGACGAGACCCCAACCCCCGGCGGCTTCGCGCTGGGCGGCATCGGCCCCGTGGCCGAGGGTCTGTTCGGCTGGATCTTCGGTCTCGGCTCGCTGATCGCTGTTGCCATCTGGGTCGCGGCCCACACCGCTAAGGCCAAGAAGTCATGAGTAGCCAAGAGATTCCAGACGAGAACCTGCCCGCAGAGCAGGACGCCGCGCACGGCGCGGCCCACGGCGGCGCTGCCGTAGCCCAGCGCACGGAGGACTCCCCGTTCGCCGACCCGGGACTGCCGGCTCACAAGCCGCGCATCCAGGACATCGACGAGCGTGCCGCGAGGCGCTCCGAGCGTGCCGTTGCCTTCATGTTCACGCTGTCGATGCTGGCCACGATCGGCTTCATCGCCTCGTTCGTGACCATCGGCGTCGACACGATCGTGTACATCTGGCCGCTCGGTCACATCAGCGCGCTGAACTTCGCGCTGGGTACGACGCTTGGCATCGCGCTCTTCTGCATCGGCGCGGGCGCGGTCCACTGGGCCCGCACCCTGATGTCCGACGTGGAGACCCCGGACGACCGCCACCCGATCGAGGCCGACCCCGAGGTCAAGGCCAAGGTCATGGCCGACTTCGCCGACGGTGCCGCGGATTCCGCCATCGGCCGGCGCAAGCTCATCCGCAACACCATGTTCGGGGCGCTGGCCATGGTGCCGCTCTCCGGTGTGGTGCTGCTGCGCGAGCTCGGTCCGCTGCCGGAGAACAAGCTCCGCAAGACCCTGTGGGCCAAGGGCAAAGAGCTCATCAACATGAACACGAACGAGCCGCTGCGCCCCGAGGACGTCGTGGTCGGTTCGCTCACCTTCGTCATGCCCGAGGGCCTGGAGGAGTCCAGCCACGACTTCAACAACCAGATCGCCAAGGCTGCCGTGATGGTCGTCCGCATCCAGCCGGAGGACATCAAGGACAAGCAAGAGCTGGAGTGGTCGGTCGACGGCATCGTGGCCTTCTCCAAGATCTGCACCCATGTCGGCTGCCCGATCAGCCTGTACGAGCAGCAGACGCACCACGTCCTCTGCCCGTGCCACCAGTCCACCTTCGACCTCTCCGACGGCGCCCGCGTCATCTTCGGTCCGGCCGGTCACCCGCTTCCGCAGCTGCAGATCGGCGTCAACGCCGAAGGCAACCTCGAGGCGCTGGGCGACTTCGAAGAGCCCGTCGGTCCTGCCTTCTGGGAGCGCGGATGAGTACTGCAACAGACACGAAGAAGAAGGCGCCCGCCGGCGAGCGGGTGGCCGACTGGGCGGACGGCCGGCTCGGGATCTACTCCCTGGCCAAGGCCAACATGCGGAAGATCTTCCCGGACCACTGGTCGTTCATGCTCGGCGAGATCGCGCTCTACAGCTTCATCATCATCATCCTCACGGGTGTGTATCTGACGCTGTTCTTCCACCCGAGCATGAACGAGGTCGAGTACCACGGCTCGTACGTGCCGATGCAGGGCATCCGCATGACCGAGGCCTACGCCTCGACCCTGCACATCAGCTTCGACGTCCGCGGCGGTCTGCTCATCCGGCAGATCCACCACTGGGCCGCGCTGATCTTCCTCGCCGCGATGTTCGTGCACATGATGCGCGTCTTCTTCACCGGCGCGTTCCGCAAGCCGCGTGAGATCAACTGGCTGTTCGGCTTCCTGCTGTTCGTCCTCGGCATGTTCACCGGCTTCACCGGCTACTCGCTCCCCGACGACCTGCTGTCCGGCACGGGTGTCCGCTTCACCCAGGGCGCGATCCTGGCCACGCCGATCGTCGGCACGTATCTGTCGTTCTTCCTGTTCGGCGGCGAGTTCCCCGGCCACGAGATGGTGGCCCGGTTCTACTCGATCCACATCCTGCTGCTGCCGGGCATCATGCTCGGCCTCGTGGTGGCGCACCTGATCCTGGTCTTCTACCACAAGCACACGCAGTGGGCGGGTCCCGGCAAGACGAACAAGAACGTGGTCGGCATGCCCCTGCTGCCGGTCTACATGGCCAAGGCCGGAGGTTTCTTCTTCCTGGTCTTCGGTGTCATCGCGTTCATCGCGGCGACCTTCACGATCAACCCGGTGTGGGCGCTCGGCCCGTACCGCCCGGACATGGTGTCCACCGGTGCCCAGCCCGACTGGTACATGGGCTTCGCCGAGGGTCTGGTCCGTGTGATGCCTGGCTGGGAGATCAATCTGTGGGGCCACACCCTCGTCCTGGGTGTGTTCATCCCGCTGGTGGTCTTCGGTCTGGTCCTCGGAGCGATCGCGGTCTACCCGTTCATCGAGTCCTGGATCACCGGCGACAAGCGCGAGCACCACATCCTGGACCGGCCGCGCAACGCGCCGACCCGGACCGCGCTGGGTGTCGCCTGGGTCACCGGCTACGTGATCATGCTGTTGGGTGGCGGTAACGACATCTTCGCCACGCACTTCAACATGTCGATCAACGCGATCACCTGGTTCGTCCGCATCACCTACTTCGTCGTACCGGTCCTCGCGTTCATCCTCACCAAGCGGATCTGCCTGGGCCTGCAGCGTCGCGACAAGGACAAGGTGCTGCACGGTCGCGAGACCGGCATCATCAAGCGCCTGCCGCACGGTGAGTTCGTCGAGATCCACGAGCCGCTCTCGCAGGGCGACCTGTACAAGCTCACCGCGCACGAGCAGTACAAGCCGGCCGAGATCGGCCCGACGGTCGACGAGAACGGCGTCGAGCGCAAGGTGAAGCGTTCCGAGAAGCTGCGCGCCAAGCTCAGCAAGGGCTACTACGGCGAGGAGAACCAGATCGCCAAGCCCACCGCCGAGGAGTACAAGGAGATCACCAGCGGCCACGGCCACCACTGATCACCTGACCTGAAGGTCGCCACAGCTGGAGCCCCGTCCATTCGTCGGACGGGGCTCTTCGCTGTGCCCGCACCTGGATAGGGTGGACCCATCCCTATCGGCTGTGGACCCTGGAGCGGACCATGAACGTTGTGACCCCGGTCGGCGGCAACAGCGTGGCGGACCACTCCTGGCCCGGCGTGCTGAACGCACTCCTCGACAACCGTGACCAGAGCGCGGACGCCACCGCATGGGCGATGGACCGCATCCTCAGCGGCGAGGCCACCAACGCGCAGATCGCCGCTTTCGTGGTCGCGCTGCGCGCCAAGGGCGAGACGGTCGACGAGATCACCGGCCTCGTGCGGACCATGTACGCGCACGCCAACCTGATCGAGGTGCCAGGCCCCAGCGTCGACATCGTCGGCACCGGCGGCGACGGGGCCAAGACGGTGAACATCTCCACGATGTCGGCGATCGTCGTCGCCGGTACGGGCGCGAAGGTCGTCAAGCACGGAAACCGCGCGGCCTCGTCCGCGAGCGGCGCCTCCGACGTCCTGGAGAAGCTCGGGGTCAATCTGGAGCTCACCCCGCGGCGCGTCGCCGAGGTCGCCGAGGAAGCCGGCATCACCTTCTGCTTCGCGGTCAAGTTCCACCCGGCGCTGCGGCATGTGGCGGCCACCCGCAAGGAGGTGGGCATCCGCACCGTGTTCAACTTCCTCGGTCCGCTCACCAACCCGGCGCGGGTCAAGGCCCAGGCGACCGGTGTCGCGGACGCCCGGATGGCGCCGATCCTGGCCGGTGTACTGGCCGAACGGGGCTCGTCCGCGCTGGTCTTCCGCGGCGACGACGGTCTGGACGAGCTGACCACCACCGCCACGTCCAAGGTGTGGGTGGTACGGGACGGCGCGGTGCGCGAGGAGGCCTTCGACCCGCGCGACGTGGGCATCGACCTGGTGCCCGTGGAGGCGTTGCGCGGCGCGGACGCCTCGTACAACGCGGATGTCGCGCGGCGGCTGCTCGGCGGCGAGACCGGTCCGGTCCGCGAAGCGGTGCTGCTGAACGCGGCGGCCGCGCTGGTGGCCCTGGAGCCGGGCGACGGCCCGCTCGCGCAGCAGCTGCGGGCCGGCATGGACAAGGCGGCCGTGTCCATCGACTCGGGAGCGGCCAAGGCCGCACTGGACCGCTGGGTCTCCGTGAGCAACGCCTGAGCCCTGTCCGGGCGATCTTCGAGGATCGGCCGGCGGCGGATGCCTGGGGTCTCCCCGGGCCCGCCGGGGCCGAGGCCGCGGGAGGTCGCCCTCGTACTGGACGTACTTGGGCGACTTCGACAACACAGTGAGGTGTCGCAGGGCCTGGCGGCGGACGCCGCCGTGGGCTGCCGTCCCCTGGCCGTCCCGGAATCCGGACACGGGTTGCGGGACGGCGATCACGTCGCGTAGTTTCTTCGGCAGGTCATGAGTGACAGCGACGAGGCCCCGGCCCGCTGTCCGGCAACCCTCCGTCCGTGGCGGGGTGCCCCGGGTGAAGACCAGGTCGCAGGCAGCGAGGTCTGTGGCAAGCGCGGACCCCTGGACATCGTCGGATGTCACAGCCCCGGGGTCCTGGTCCTCAAGGGAGCAGTCTCGTGAGCAAGCGAATGCGATAGGGCGCGTAGCCCCTTCTTCAGCACACCCTCCGCACGGTCGTGTCCGTGCGTTGAGGCACACCCGTGATCCGGGTGTTCTTGAAGCCGATTCGCCTTTTCCTGCCGGGAGATACCGCCATGTCCGCATGCCCGAACGCCGCCGTTGCCACCCCTGACGCCGTTGCCGACCCCTGCTGTGCCGCCCCGCTCCCGGTCCTCGGCCGGGACGTCACCGTTCCGCTGGTGACCGGCGGCGAAGCCGTCTACGCCGCCCTCGACTACGCGGCGAGCGCACCCGCGTTGCAGCGCGTGTGGGACGACGTGGCCGCGTACGCCCCGTACTACGGCAGCGTGCACCGTGGCGCCGGCTACCTCTCGCAGCTGTCCACGGACCTGTTCGAGAACAGCCGGGCGACCGTCCACGACTTCCTCGACTGCCGCGACGGCGATCAGGTCGTCTTCACCCGCTCCACCACCGACTCGCTGAACCTGCTCGCCTCCGTGCTCCCCGCCGGCTGCCGGGTGTTCGTCTTCGAGACCGAGCACCACGCCTCCCTGCTGCCCTGGCGTCAGGCCCAGGTGACCTTCCTGGACGCGCCGCGCACTCCCGAAGAGGCCGTCACCACCCTGGAGCGGGCGCTCGCCGACCGGACCGCATCCGCTCAGGACACGGACGGGCCCGCCCTGGTCTGCGTCACCGGCGCGTCCAATGTGACCGGTGAACTGTGGCCGGTGAAGGAGCTCGCGGCCGTGGCTCACGCCCACGGCGCCCGGATCGTCCTCGACGCCGCCCAGCTCGCGCCCCACCACCCCGTGTCGGTACGGGAGTTGGATGTGGACTGGGTCGCCTTCTCCGGGCACAAGCTGTACGCGCCGTTCGGCTCCGGCGTGCTCGCCGGGCGCGCGGACTGGCTGCGGGAGGCGGAGCCGTACCTCGCGGGAGGCGGTGCCTCGCGCACGGTCGCGCGGGGCACGGACGGCGGCGTGGACGTCGAGTGGCACACCACGGCCGCGCGCCACGAGGCCGGTTCGCCGAACGTCATCGGCGTCTACTCCATCGCATCGGCGTGCAGGGCGCTGACCGAAGCGGGCTTCGACGCGCTGGTGGCACGGGAGCAGCAGCTGATCGCAACGGTGCGGGAGGGGCTGGCCGAGGTGCCCGAGGTGCGGGTGCTCTCCCTGTTCGGCGCCGATGCCCCGCGCGTCGGCGTCATCTCGTTCGTCGTCGACGGCTGGAACAGCTCGCACTTCGCGGCGGCGCTGTCGGCCGAGTACGGCATCGGGGTGCGCGACGGCCTGTTCTGCGCCCACCCCCTCGTGCGTACGCTCCTGGGCGGTGAGACCGAGGACCCGGGCGAGTGCGGCGCCCCCGAGGCGGCCGGGGGGCGGTCGCTGAACGCGATCCGCGTCAGCTTCGGCGCGGGGACGCCGGACGAGCATGTCGAACGCTTCGTCCGGGCGGTGCGGGAGCTGGTGCGCGAGGGTGCGAAGTGGACGTACCGCACGGAGGACGGCCGCTGCGTCCCGGCCGTGTGACGCTCGGGGCTGCCCCGGATCCGACGAGCCCGCGCCTTCGGCGCGGGCTCGCTGTCGTCGCGCCACTGCGGGGCGGGTGCTCGCCCCGCAGTGCGCGAGGCGTCAGGCGTCCAGGCCGATGGCGAACGCCGCCTCCAGGTCGTGCTGGGAGTAGGTGCGGAACGCGACATGCGTGTCGGTGGCCTCGACGCCCGGGATCTTGCTGATGCTGCCCGGGATGACGTCCGCCAGGTCGTCGTGCTTGGCCACACGGACCATGGCGATCAGGTCGTACGTGCCGGTCACCGAGAAGACCTCGCTGACGCTGTCCAGCGCGGCGATCGACTCGGCGATCTCGGGGATGCGGTCCACGCTGGTCTTGATGAGCACGATCGCGGTGATCACGGTTGGCGTTCTCCCTCGGTGGCCGCTGCTTGGGCCTTCACTCTAGTCCCACTGCGGAACCGGCCCCAGGCGAAGAGAAAGCCCGCCGAGAACCCCACCAGATGTGCCAGATAGGCGACCCCGGGCCCGCTGCCCGCGTTCCTCGCGGCCAGCCACTGGAGCCCGAACCAGAAGATCAGCACGACCCAGGCGGGGAACCGCAGCGGCAGGAAGAACAGAAACGGGAAGAGGCTGGTGACGCGGGCCTTCGGAAAGAGGAACAGGAAGGCGCCGAGCACGCCCGAGATCGCCCCGGACGCCCCCACCAGGGTCTGCGCCGAATCGGCGTTGACGGCCGCGTACACCAGCAGGGCGAGATAGCCGGTGCCCAGATAGAACAGGGCGAACTGCAGCCGGCCCATCCGCTCCTCGGCCATCGCGCCGAAGACGAAGAGAAACAGCATGTTCCCCAGCAGATGCAGCCAGCTGCCGTGGACGAACAGGGCCGTGAGCGGGGTGAGCAGGGCGTGCGGGGAGCGTTTCAGCAGTTCGGCCGGGATCACGCCCCACTGCTCGAAGTACGCGCTCTGTGCGACGAGTAAACGGTCGCCCGTGCCGTACACCGGATTGAGTCCGGAGACCGGGCTGACGAGGAAGACCGCGCAGCAGACGGCGATCGCGCCGTAGGTCACGGCGGGCCCCTTGGCCGTGTTCCGGATCGCACCCCACCAATCGATCACGGACAGATCATGCCGTAGGTGGACCGACCGGCACAGAGTGCCTCGCCGCGACACCGGGTACCCGCGAGGCCGTAGGGTTACGGGCAGTACATCCGCAGTTCGACGGCGCACCGCGGCACCCGCATCCGCACCACGAAGAAGGACGGCACGATGACGACGGTTCCCTCGCCGACCCCCGAGACCCGGTGGCGCTGCACACTGTGCGGCAACCTGACCCGCTTCGATGTCACGCGCTCGTCGAAGGTCGTCGAGTACGTGCATCTGGACCTGGCCGGGGAATCGAAGGTGGAGGAGCGCGAGGTGGTCAGTGAGACCATCGAATCGGTCCGCTGCCGCTGGTGCAACGCGGTGGATCAGATCGAACTGGTGGACAGGCCGGGCGCGGCTTCCTGAGCAGCGGCCCGGGCAGCGGGCAGACGACAGGCAGTAGGGGTGACGGATGGTGGAGCAGCCACACAGCGGCGCTGAGCCGGCCGATGCGGCCGGTGGCGCTGCCGAGGCGCTCGACCGCCCGCTGCCGGAAAGTGTGCGGCGGCGGGTCGTCGCCCTGGTCTCGGACGCGTTCGGCGGCCTGACGGTGGCCGAACTGCCGTCCCAATTGCGGCAGTACGCCCGTTTCACCCCCACCCGGCGCGCCAAGTTCGCCGGCAATGCGATGGCCGCCGCGCTGGAGAGCGACCCGGTCTTCCGCCAGCGCATCGGCGAGCGGATCGGAAAAGCCCAGCCCGAGCTGGCCGAGGCGCTCGAGTCCGGACCCCCTCCCGCGGCAGCCGATCCCGTCGATGTGGCGGCCGCGGCCTATGTCCTGCGTCCCGTCGGGTGGGTGAAACTGGTCGCCGCCGCGGGCGAGGAGGCCCAGCGCGCCGACGCCGAGCGCGCCGACGAAGAGGGCCGGCGCGAGCTGGAGCGGCTGCGCGCGGAGCTCGCCGAGGCGCGCGGCCAGATCAGGAGCGAGACCGAGGGGCTGCGTGCCGAACTGGACGCCGCCCGCAAGGAAGCCGAGTCGCTGCACCGCAAACTGCGCAGCGCCCAGGCCGATGTGAAGCGCGGTGAGGCCGCCCTGCGTCGTACGGCGGGCGAGACCGACGCGATCAAGGCGCAGGCCGCCGCCCAGGTGTCGGCCGCCGAGAGCGAGAGCCGGCGGCTCAAGGCGCGGCTGGCAGAGGCGGAGGCCGCGGTCGAGGCGGGCCGCCGGGCCGCCCGTGAGGGGCGTTCCATCGAGGACATGCGGCTGCGGCTGCTGCTGGACACGGTCCTGGACGCGGCCCAGGGGCTGCGTCGCGAGCTGGCGCTGCCGCCGGCCGGGATCCATCCGGCGGACACCGTGGACGCCGTGGAGCCCGGCAGGATGTCGCCCAAGGACATCGCGGCACGGGCCCTGTCCGAGACCGATCCGGCCCTGCTCGACCAGCTGCTCGCACTGCCCCAGGCGCATCTGGTGATCGACGGCTACAACGTCACCAAGACCGGCTATCCGACGATGCCGCTGGAGAAGCAGCGGCTGCGGCTGCTGGGCGGTCTTTCCGTGCTCGCCGCCCAGACCGGCGCGGAGATCACCTGCGTGTTCGACGGCGCGGAGCTGGCCGCTCCGGTGCTGCTGGCGCCGCCGCGCGGAGTGCGGGTGCTGTTCTCCAAGCCGGGGGTGACCGCGGACGAGCTGATCCGTCAGCTGGTGCGGGCCGAGCCGCCCGGCCGGCCGGTGGTGGTGGTCTCCACCGACCGTGAGGTCGCCGACGGAGTGGCCAAGGCGGGCGCCCGCCCGGTCGCGTCCGCATTGCTGCTGAAGCGGCTTTCGCGGCTCTCGTAACTCCCGTCATATATGCCCGAATTTGTGCCATCGCGAGTGGGACGTTGCGTCAAGTGACCATTACTACGCGTGTGATGCAAGTAAAGAATGCGCGTGGCGGGCAAGAATTTTCTCGTGAGGATTTGAACTGATCACAAGAAGGTCACTAAGGTCTGGCCTCGAACCTTCGCGCGGTTGATCGCCCATCCGGGGCGACAGCGAAGGCACCGCCGAGTTCGCGTAGTTCGCCCCTTTTTCCCCCGGGGGATCCGACGCGCGGACGCCGGGGATTGAACCCCCCACAGCCCGGTAGGCGGCTCGAGGAAGAAGGAGCTCGCCTTCGTGGCGTCCCACCGTCGACCCAAGCAGCCGAGCCGCACCCGCGTGACCGTGCTCACCGCGACCGCCGCTGCGGCTGTCGCCCTGACCGCCCAGACCGCCCAGGCCGAACCGAAGCCGAGCAAGAGCGAGGTCAAGGAGAAGGTCGACAAGCTCTACGAAGAGGCGGAGAAGGCCACCGAGAAGTACAACGGGGCCAAGGAGCAGCAGGAGAAGCTCGACAAGCAGATCGACGCGCTGCAGGACAAGGTCGCGCGAGGTCAGGAAGAGCTCAACACCCTGCGGGACAGTCTCGGTTCGGTCGCGAGCGCCCAGTACCGCACCGGCGGCATCGACCCCTCCGTGCAGCTCTTCCTCTCCGGCGACCCGGACACCTACCTCGACAAGGCCTCGGCCCTCGACCAGCTCGGTGCCAAGCAGACCGAGGCGATCCAGGAGATCCAGGCCAAGCAGCGCACCCTCGCGCAGCAGCGCCAGGAGGCCAAGGAGAAGCTCGGCGACCTCGCGGACACCCGCAAGGAGCTCGGCGACAAGAAGAAGGAAGTCCAGAACAAGCTCGCCGCCGCGCAGAAGCTGCTGAACTCCCTCACCGCGGCGGAGCGGGCCGCGCTCTCCGCCGACGACTCCCGTGCCAACCGCGCCAGTTCGCGAGCGGACCTCGGCAACGCCGTCCCCGCCTCGCAGCGCGCAGCTGCCGCGTTCTCCGCCGCCCAGTCCAAGATCGGCTCGCCGTACGTGTACGGCGCCTCCGGCCCGAGCTCCTTCGACTGCTCCGGCCTCACCTCCTGGGCGTACGCGCAGGCCGGTGTCTCCATACCGCGGACCTCCCAGTCCCAGGCCAACATCGGCACCCGCATCTCCTCGCAGAGCGCCCTCCAGCAGGGTGACCTGGTGTTCTTCTACGGTGACCTGCACCACGTGGGCTTCTACGCCGGCAACGGCCAGGTGCTGCACGCGCCCAAGCCCGGTGCGAGCGTGCGCTACGAGTCGATCAACAACATGCCGTACATGTTCGGCGTGCGTGTCTGACGAATCGTTCGGAAGGCGTTCACGCCCGCCCGAACGGGGGAATTCGGTCAGACCCTGCTGACGACGCGCCCCGCCGGTGACCTGTGGTCTCCGGCGGGGCGTCACTTTGTGTGCCCGGTGCGCTCTTTGGCCGCCGCGTGGTCGCCCGGTTACTCTCTGCCGCGCACTGTCACCAGTACCTGCGGAAGGGAGCGCGGCCTGTGGTGTCCCATCGCCGACCCGCACAGTCCGGCCTCACCCGAGGGGCCCGGGTCACTGTCCTGTCCGCCGCGGCGGCAACGGCCGCGGCGGCGTTCGGC
The DNA here is from genome assembly GCF_036057275.1 of Streptomyces sp. NBC_00390. Lineage (NCBI taxonomy): Bacteria > Bacillati > Actinomycetota > Actinomycetes > Kitasatosporales > Streptomycetaceae > Streptomyces > Streptomyces sp. NBC_00390. Next base: position 6,210,663 of record NZ_CP107945.1, read on the forward strand.
GCCGCACCCGCCGGCGCCGACCCGCGGGACTCCGCGGCAGCCACCCGCGCCAGGCTCGACCGGCTCTTCGAGGAGGCGGAGCGGGCCACCGAGCGCTTCAACAGGGCCGGCGAGCGCGTGACGCAGCTGCGCGAGGAGGTCGAGCACGCCCAGGACCGCGTCGCCCGCGGCCAGGAGCGCATCAACGGCATGCGGGACATGCTGGGTTCGGTGGCCGGTGCCCAGTACCGCTCCAGCGGGATGGACCCGGCCCTCGCCCTGCTGCTCTCCGAGAACCCTGACAGCTACCTGGAGGCGGCGCAGACCCTGGACCGCATCACCGAGCGCCAGGCCACCGCGCTGCGCGATCTGCGGCGGGCACAGCGCGACCTCGGGCAGGAGCGCGCCGAGGCCTCGCGCGATCTGCTGGAGCTGGAGCGCAGCCGTGCCGCTGTGGCACGGCACAAACGCGCCGTGGAGCGCAAGCTGGGCGAGGCCCGCCGACTGCTGAACTCCCTGCCGGACGCCGAGCGGGCGGCGTTCGACCGCGCCTCCCGGTCGGGCCGCGACCTGATGCTGCCCGACGTGCCGGGCCTGGGGCCCGGTTCCCCGCACGCCGGCGCCGCGGTGCTGTCGGCCCGTAGCGCCATCGGCCGGCCGTACGTGTGGGGGGCCAGCGGTCCCTCCGGCTTCGACTGCTCGGGGCTTGTCCAGTGGTCGTACGCCCAGGCCGGCGTGGGCCTGCCGCGTACCTCGCAGGCGCAGGCGAACGCCGGCCGGCGGGTGCCGCTGTCCGAGGCCCGGCCGGGTGACATCGTCACGTACCGTAGCGACGCCAGCCATGTCGCCCTGTACGTCGGCAACGGCCGGGTGGTGCACGCGCCCTATCCGGGGGCCTCCGTCCGCTACGACCCGGTCGGCATGATGCCCGTCCACGCCGTCACCCGGGTCTGAACCGCCCCGCGGGCCGGACCCCGCCGCTTTCCCCGCCCCTTCACCCGCGTGTTCCGTACGATCGGCAGGGTGGCAGGTCAGAGGCACGCACGGCGCACCAGGCGCGCGGCGATACGGCGTACGGCGGGACTCGGTCTCGCCGCGCTGCTGCTGGTGTCCGGCTGCACCGCCGCCCCCGACCGGGCGGACACCACGCTGCGGGGCATCCAGGAGACGCTGGACGACCGCGCCAACGCCGTGCTCCGCCATGACCTGGACGGGTATCTGGCCGCTCTCGACCCGGCGGCGGCCACGCTGCGCGCCCGGCAGCGCAAGGAGTTCGACCAGCTCGAGGACGTGCCGCTGAGCACCTGGGAGTACCGCATCAAGGGCGTGCGCCACCAGGGCACGCGCGCCGTCGCCGACACCGAGCTGCGCTACCGGTTCGCCGGCTACGACTCCGCCCCGGTGACCACCTCGCGCACGCTGGAGCTGCGTGCGGACGGCGGCCGCTGGTACGTCACATCCGACCGCGCGGGCACCGGCAGCTCCCAGCAGCTGTGGCAGCAGGGCGATGTCCAGGTGGTACGGGGCAGCCGCAGCCTCGTCCTCGGCGTGGGCCAGGACGGCAGGCATCTGCGCGCCCTCGCGGCGGCCGCGGATCGCGCCGTGCCCGCCGTCTCGGCCGCCTGGCCCTCGAAGTGGATCCGCCGGGTCGTCGTGCTCGTGCCCTCGTCCGTGGAGGCCATGGGCAGGCTGCTGGGCGCCCCGGCGGCGGGGTACCGGGGCATCGCCGCGGTCACCACCGGGGAGAGGGGACCCTCCGGAGCCTCGTCGGCCGATCGGGTGATCGTCAACCCGGACGCGTACGCGGCGCTCGGCGAGTTCGGCCGGCGGGTCGTCCTGACGCATGAGACCACCCATGTCGCCACCCGGGCGCACACGTCCGCCGCCACACCCATGTGGCTCTCCGAAGGCTTCGCGGACTGGGCCGCCTACCGCGGCGTCGGCCGCTCCGCCGGCGAGAGCGCCCCGGACCTGCGGGACGCGGTCCGGGGCGGTGATGTTCCCGCGGAGCTGCCGTCCGACGAGGAGTTCGCCTTCGGCGGGGACGCCAAGGCCCTGGCGCGCGCGTACGAGGGCGGCTGGCTGGCCTGCGAGCTGATCGCCGACCGCTGGGGCGAAGAGGCGCTCACGGCGTTCTACACGTCCGTGGGGGGCGCCGAGCACCGGGACGGCTCGGTGGAGAGGGCGCTGGGTGAAGTGCTGGGCACGACGCTGCAGGAGTTCACCTCGCTGTGGCGGGACTATCTGCACGAGCGGCTGGACTGACGACTTGCGGGGGGCCGGGGACCGTCCGGCGCCACAGCCGTGCGCACGCGATCAGCGCCGCGGCGACCAGCAGCCCGTTGCGCAGCACGAGCAGCAGCACCCCGAGCGCATCGCTCGCCACCACATGGCCGAACCACACCGGGAACTCCAGCAGTGTGACCGCGCTCGCGGCCAGCACCAGGCGTGCCGGCCGCACCATCGGGCTCTCCGCGTGGACCAGGCACACCGCGGCCAGGCCCACCAGCCAGACCAGGTACTGCGGGCTGATCACCCGGCTGGTGACGGTGAACAGCAGCACGGCGGCGAAGGCCGCGTCGCACACCGTGCCGGGCCCGGCCCCGCGCGCCCGCAGCCGCCACACGGCCAGCCACAGGAACGAGACCACCGAGAGCCCCAGCGCGACCGAGCCGGCGAGCGGCACGTACGGGCCGCTGAACTCGACCGACCCGTAGCTGAGCACCACCTGCCCCGGCCAGCCGAAGTGCCGCGCCACATGGAAGACCAGCGCACCCAGGGACTCGACCTCCGTGCCGCGGTCGCGCTGGAAGGTGAGAAAGGCCAGCCCGCCCGGCATCGCAGCGCACAGCAGCAAGGTGAGCCCGCCCGCCGCTGCCGCCGCGGCCGTCCAGGAGCGCCGGGTCGTGAGCCCGCGCGCGGTGCCCACGAGCAGCAGCAGCGGCCAGACCTTCAGCAGTGCCCCGAGACCGGCCAGCGCCCCGAGCACGCGGGGCCGGCGGGCTCCGGCGAGGAGCGCGGCCACCGCCACGGCGGTCACCATCACGTCGTAGCGGGCGTACACGGTCGGGCCGAGGAGCGGCAGGCCCACGATCCAGGTCCAGCGGGCGCGCCCGCCGCCGTGGCGTTCCGCGTGCCGCAGCATGCACAGGACCAGCAGATCGCACAGCAGGGCGAGGACGAAGAAGGCGGCCGGATAGGGCAGGAACGGCAGCAGGGCGGGGGAGCCGATGGCGAGAGCGGCGCCGGGCGGGTACTGCCAGGTGACGTCGTCCAGCGGATACGTACCGGCCCTGAGCACCTCGTACCAGCCCTGGTAGATCACCGAGACATCGAGGGTGACGTCCGGGCCCGGGACCGTGACCGCATTGAAGACGCAGAGCAGCAGGGCGGTCCTGGTGAGGAGCCAGGCGAGGATCCACAGGCGGCCGGGGGACCGCGCGCCGGCTGCGTCCGCCATGAGCATCGCATCCGTTCCGTACGGGATCGGTGGGTGCCCATGATGCCGGTCGGGGAAGGCCGGGAGCGGTGAGGCGGGGCCGTTCGGTACTGTCGTCGGCGATGCACAAGACCTTGATCGTGACCAACGACTTCCCGCCGCGGCCCGGCGGCATCCAGGCGTTCCTGCACAACATGGCGCTGCGGCTGGACCCGGATCGGATCGTCGTCTACGCCTCCACCTGGAAGCACAGCAGCGAAGGCATCGAGGCGACCGCGGCCTTCGACGCCGAGCAGCCGTTCACCGTCGTGCGGGACCGCACCACGATGCTGCTCCCGACGCCGCGCGTCACCCGCCGGGCGGTGGACCTGCTGCGCGAGCACGGGTGCGAGTCCGTGTGGTTCGGGGCGGCGGCCCCGCTCGGGCTGATGGGGCCCGCGCTGCGCAAGGCGGGCGCACGGCGGCTGGTGGCCACGACGCACGGCCATGAGGCGGGCTGGGCGCAGCTGCCCGTGTCCCGGCAGCTGGTGCGCCGGATAGGCGAGGGCACGGACACGATCACCTACCTGGGCGAGTACACGCGTTCGCGTATCGCCGCGGCCCTGACCCCGGCGGCGGCCGGGCGCATGGTCCAGCTGCCGCCCGGTGTGGACGAGAAGACCTTCCACTCCGGTTCGGGCGGCGACGAGATCCGCAGCAGGCTCGGGCTGAGCGACCGGCCGGTCGTGGTGTGCGTGTCGCGGCTGGTGCCGCGCAAGGGGCAGGACACCCTGATCCTCGCGATGCCCGCAATCCTGGCGCGGGTGCCCGACGCGGTGCTGCTGATCGTGGGCGGCGGTCCGTACGAGAAGGACCTGCGCGCGCTCGCCGACAGCACCGGGGTCGCCGGGTCCGTGCACTTCACCGGGGCCGTGCCCTGGGCGGAGCTGCCGGCGCACTTCGGGGCGGGCGATGTGTTCGCCATGCCGTGCCGCACCCGCAGGGGCGGACTGGACGTCGAGGGCCTCGGCATCGTGTACCTGGAGGCGTCGGCGACCGGGCTGCCGGTGGTGGCAGGCGACTCGGGCGGAGCGCCGGACGCCGTGCTCGACGGTGAGACGGGCTGGGTGGTGGCCGGCGGCAACGAGGCGGCGGCCGCCGAGCGGATCGTGACGCTGCTCGAGGACCCGGACCTGCGACGGCGGATGGGGGAGCGCGGCCGGGCCTGGGTCGAGGAGAAGTGGCGCTGGGACCTGCTGGCGGAGAAGCTCAGAACGCTGCTCTGACCCGTCCCGGGCCGGGCACCTGAACACTTCCCTGAGCTGCGTCAACACTTTTTGACGGATCATCAGTTCCGGGGTGTGCGGGACCTGGGCGGAGCATGAAATTCCGCCCATGCTCCGGACATGACACCAAATCTGACGCGACGTCACCTGTTGGGCATCGCTGCCCTGCAGGCGGCTTCCGCGTTCGGCTTCACCCGCATCGGTCTCTCCGCGGCATCCGCCGTGGAGCCCCCGGCCACCGACTACGCACCCGCTGTCGTCGTCGGTTCCGGCTACGGAGCGGCAGTCGCCGCGCTCCGCCTCGGCGAGGCGGGGATCGACACCCTCGTCCTCGAGATGGGCCGGCTCTGGAACACCCCGGGTCCGGACGGCAAGGTCTTCTGCAGTACGAGCGCGCCCGACCGGCGGTCCATGTGGTTCCGCACCCGCACGGAGGCGCCGCTGGCCACCTTCCTGTGGCTGGACGTCGTCAACAAGAACATCAGCCCCTACCCCGGCGTGCTCGACCGGGTCCGGTACGCCGACATGTCCGTGTTCGTGGGACGGGGGGTCGGTGGCGGATCCCTGGTCAACGGCGGGATGGCGGTGACCCCGCCACGTGCGTACTTCACCGAGGTGCTGCCCCAGGTCGATGCCGACCAGATGTACGGCACCTGGTTCCCCCGCGCCCGGCAGATGCTGGGCGTCAACACCGTGGACCCGGCGTGGTTCGAGGCGACCGAGTGGTACCGCTTCTCGCGGATCGCCCGCAGGCACGCGCACAACGCCGGACTGCGGACCGTCTTCGTGCCCAGCGTCTACGACTTCGGCCACATGCAGCGCGAAGCAGCGGGCCAGGCGGTGAAGTCGGCGCTCGCCGGGGAGGTCATCTACGGCAACAACCACGGCAAACGCAGCGTCGACAAGACCTATCTCGCCCAGGCGCTCGGCACCGGGAAGGTCACCGTCAGGACGCTGAGCCGGGTCAGGGCCGTACGCCGGGAACCGGACGGCACCTTTGTGCTCACCGTCGACGAGACGGATGCCTCGGGCCGGGTCGCGAGGACCGTCGAAGTCGGCTGCCGGCAGCTCTTCCTCGGCGCGGGCAGCCTCGGCAGCACGGAGATCCTGCTGCGCGCCCGGGAGACGGGCGCACTGCCCGGCCTCGGCCAGGACGTGGGCCGGGGCTGGGGCCACAACGGCAACCTGATGACCGGCCGTGCGATGCACGTGTGGGACACGGTCGGGGCGAACCAGGCCACGATGCCGGCCATGGGCATCGACGACTGGTCGAACCCCACGCATCCGGTCTTCGCCGAGATCGCGCCGCTGCCCATGGGGTTCGAGCACTGGATCAGCCTCTACCTGGCGATCACCAAAAACCCCGAACGCGGCACCTTCACGTACGACGCGGCGAGCGACTCCGCGAAACTCAACTGGAGCCGGTCGCAGAACCAGCCGTCGGTCACCGCGGCGAAGTCGCTGTTCGACCGCATCAACCGGGCGAACGCGACGATCCACCGCTACGACCTGTTCGGCGGCAACCGGATCTTCGCCGACGACTTCACGTACCACCCGCTGGGCGGCTGCGTGCTGGGGCGCGCGACGGACGACTGGGGCCGGGTGAAGGGGAGTTCACTGCTGTATGTCACCGACGGTGCCCTGATCCCCGGCTCGCTGGGCGTGAACCCGTTCGTCACCATCACCGCACTCGCCGAGCGGAACATGGCCAGGATCCTCGCGGAGGACGCGTGACAGCACGTGCGGGACGGCCGCTGCGCAGAGCTGTTCCGCTGCTCGGCCCTCCCACGCCCGCAGGGGGAGTGTCCTCGAACGCCGGACGGGCCGACTCCCGCCCTGCGGGCGAAAATCAGCCCGACGCGCAAAGGCTGCGGGGAGCACATCAAGCTCTTGGAGGTGCTCCCGAACGAATTCCGGGGGAGATCGAGGCGCGGGGGTCCGGGGGCGGCGCCCCGGGTGCAAGCGATCCCGCTCAGCCCCGGTAGAGACCCTCGATCTCGTCCGCGAAGTCCTTCGCCACCACATTGCGCTTCAGCTTCAGCGACGGCGTGATGTGGCCCGCCTCTTCAGTGAACTGGGAGGAGAGAATGCGGAATTTCCGCACCGATTCCGCCTTGGAGACGGCCGCGTTGCCGTCGTCCACCGCCTTCTGGATCTCGGCCAGCAGCTCCGGGTCGTCGCGCAGCGCCGCCGCCGTCGAACCGGCCGGCTTGTCGTGGTCCGCGGCCCAGCGGCCGAGGAACTCCTCGTCGATGGTGACCAGCGCGCCCACGAACGGGCGCCCGTCGCCGACCACCATGCACTCCGCGACCAGCGCATGGGCGCGGATGCGGTCCTCGATCACCGCGGGAGCGACGTTCTTGCCGCCCGCGGTGACCAGGATCTCCTTCTTGCGGCCCGTGATCGCGAGGTAGCCGTCCTCGTCCAGGGTGCCGATGTCGCCGGTGTGGAACCAGCCGTCGGTCAGCGCCTCCGCCGTCGCGGCTTCGTTGTTCCAGTAGCCCTGGAAGATGTGCTCACCGTGCAGCAGGATCTCGCCGTCGTCCGCGATCCGCACCACCGAGCCCGGCAGCGGCTGGCCCACCGTGCCGATCTTCTGCCGGTCCCACGGGCTGAACGCGGTCGCCGCACACGACTCGGTCAGGCCGTAGCCCTCCAGGACCGTGAAGCCGATGCCACGATAGAAGTGGCCGAGACGCTCGCCCAGCGGCGCGCCGCCGGAGATCGCGTACTCGCCGCGCCCGCCCAGCACCGCTCGCAGCTTGCTGTAGACGAGCCTGTCGAAGACCTTGTGCTTGATCTTCAGGCCGAGCGGTGCACCCTGCGGAGTGCTGGTGGCCCGGCTGTAGGCGATCGCCGTGTCGGCGGCCTTGTCGAAGATCTTGCCCTTGCCGTCCGCCTGGGCCTTCGCCCGCGCGGAGTTGTAGACCTTCTCGAAGACGCGCGGCACACCGAGGATCAGGGTGGGCCGGAAGCCGGCCAGCTCGTCGGTGAGGTTCTTGATGTCCGACACGCAGCCGAGCTTGATCGGTGCCATGACGGCCGCGATCTCGACCATGCGGCCGAAGACGTGGGCGGCCGGCAGGAAGAGCAGCACCGAGCTCTCGCCCGTACGGAACAGCGGCTTGAGGCGCTCGACCAGGTTGCCGCACTCCGCGAAGAAGGCGCGGTGGGTGAGCACACAGCCCTTGGGGCGGCCGGTGGTGCCCGAGGTGTAGACGATCGTCGCCGGGTCGTCGGCCTTGGCCGCCGCGCTGCGCTCGTCCACCGTCTCCTCGGAGACCTCCGCCCCCGCGGCGGTGAGCTCCTCGACCGCACCCTGCTCGATCTGCCACACATGCTTGACGGCCGGCAGCGATGCACGCACCGACTCGACGGCGGCGGCGTGCGCCGAGCTCTCCACGATCACCGCGACCGCGCCGGAGTCACTGAGGATCCACTGGATCTGCTCGGCCGAACTCGTTTCGTACACAGGGACGGTGACGGCGCCGGCGCTCCAGATCGCGAAGTCCAGCTGCACCCACTCGTAGCGGGTGCGGGACACGAGCGCGACCCGGTCGCCCGGCTGGACGCCGGCGGCGATCAGGCCCTTGGCGGCGGCCCGTACCTCGGCCAGGAACTGAGGCGCGGTGACATCGGTCCAGGCACCGGCGACCTTGCGGCTCATGACGGCGACATCGGGATGCTGCGTGGCATTGCGGCGGATGAGATCCGTCAGGTTGCCGTCTGCAGGGACCTCGTACAGGGCCGGAAGGCTGAACTCGCGCAAGACTGCTGCTCCTCATCGGGCTCCGGCGCCACGGCTCTGTGTGATGCACCGGCTGCGGTCCAAGATCGGGCAGGTGCTCGGGTGGGGGCGAGCACGACTGGACTGCCCGGACGTTACCCACCAGTACTGGGTTCCCGATAGGGGGTCCCGGCCAGATGTTCGCTGCGTCACACGTTCATGGATGTACTTCGCGCAGGGTAGTCCACGCCGTACCGACCCGGAAGCAACCGCAGGTCCACCCCCCTCCACCCAAGCGGTAAACCTGCGCTCTAGGGTGATCGTCATGCGTGGCATGCGAGTCAATGTGGTCAGTGACGTGCACGGCAATGCACAAGACCTCGCGACCGCAGGTGACGGCGCCGATGCCCTGATCTGCCTCGGCGACCTGGTGCTCTTCCTCGACTACGCCGATCACTCGCGCGGCATCTTCCCCGACCTCTTCGGCGTCGAGAACGCCGATCTGATCGTGGAGCTGCGTACCGCGCGGCGCTTCGACGAGGCACGTGAGCTGGGCCGCAGGCTCTGGGCCGAGCTCGGGATGGACCGCGAGAGCGCCATCGAGTCCGCGGTGCGCCGTCAGTACGCCGAGTTGTTCGCCGCCTTTCCCACACCGACGTACGCCACCTACGGCAATGTCGACATCCCGACACTCTGGCCCGAGTACGCCCGCCCCGGCACCACCGTGCTGGACGGTGAACGTGCCGAGATCGGCGGCCTCCTCTTCGGCTTCGTCGGCGGCGGACTGCGTTCCCCGATGCGTACGCCCTACGAGATCTCCGACGAGGAGTACGCCGCCAAGATCGAGGCGGTCGGCGAGGTCGATGTGCTGTGCTCCCACATCCCGCCCGAGGTACCCGAACTGACCTATGACACGGTCGCACGCCGCTTCGAGCGCGGCAGCCGTGCACTGCTGGACGCCATCCGGCGCACCCGGCCGCGGTACGCCCTCTTCGGGCACGTCCACCAGCCCCTCGTCCGCCGGATGCGCATCGACGCGACCGAGTGCGTCAACGTCGGACACTTCGCCTCCACCGGACGTCCCTGGTCCCTGACATGGTGACCCGGGCCCGTCACTGACGGGCCGCCCGGTCGCGATAGCCTGCACACCACCACACCACTCCCGGCCGTACCGCATGTGAGGAGCCGCAGCGATGGCGGAACACACCAGCTCGAGCATCACGATCGATGCGGCGCCGGCCGATGTCATGGGAGTGATCTCCGACTTCGCCCGCTATCCCGAATGGACAGGCGAGGTGAAGGAGGCCGAGGTGCTCGCCCGCGACGCCGATGGCCGCGCGGAGCAGGTCCGGCTGGTGCTGGACGCCGGAGCGATCAAGGACGACCACACCCTCGCGTACACCTGGAACGGCGAGAACCAGGTCAGCTGGACCCTGGTGAAGTCCCAGATGCTGCGTGCCCTCGACGGCTCCTATGCCCTCGCACCGGTCGGCGGCGGCGACCGCACCGAGGTCACTTACCAGCTCACCGTCGACGTCAAGATCCCCATGCTCGGCATGATCAAGCGCAAGGCCGAGAAGGTCATCATCGACCGCGCCCTCGCCGGTCTGAAGAAGCGAGTCGAGAGCGGCGCCGCCGCCTGATGCGCCGGGTCCTCGTCACCGGCCTCGGCGGCGCGGGCCGTACCACCGTCGCCGCAGCCACCGCACTGGCCGCGGCCCGGGCCGGCAAGCGCACGCTGTTGCTGTCGGCAGAGCCGGGCGAGGTTCTGGGCGCACCCGTCACCGGCAGGGTGGACGCCCCGGCCGCGGTCGCGGACATGCTGTGGGCCGCCCGTATCGAGCCCGGAGCCGATTTCCGGGCGGAGTTCCTCTCCCTCCAGCAACGCAGCTCCGCCGCGCTCGATCTGCTGGGCGCCCGGCCACTGGAGGACGAGGAGCTGACCGACCTGCCCGGCAGCGAGCAGTTCGCGCTGCTGCGGGCGCTCACGGTCGCGGCCCGCGGTCCCTGGGACGTCGCCGTCGTCGACATGCCGCCACTGCGCGAGACCATCGCCCTGCTGGCCCTGCCCGACCAGCTGCGCCGCTATCTGCGTCGGCTGCTGCCGCGTGAGCGGCAGGCCGCCAGGGCGCTGCGGCCGATGCTCGCCCAGCTCGCCGGCGTACCGATGCCTGCGCAGTGGCTGTACGAGACGGCCGAGCGCTGGGACACCGAGCTGGCCGGTGTCCAGTCGGTGATCGAATCCTCGAACACCAATGTGACCGTGGTCGCCGAGCCGGGTCCCGCCGCCGCGGACGCCCTGCGCACGGCTCGCGCCGGGCTGAGCCTGCACGGCCTGGACGTCGAGATGATCGTGGCCAACCGCTGCGTCCCGGAGGGCTCGCCCGACACGTGGGCGGCCGGGCTCGCCGCCCAGCAGCGCAAGTGCCTGGACCAGTGGGTGACCGACTGGGTCGCACGAGGCCCGGCGCAGGTCTGCGAAATGCCCCATCTCGGCCGTGACCCGCGCGGCCTTGACGATCTCGCGCTCCTGGAGACCGAGGCGAACTGCGCCTCCCACGAGAGCCACTTCCACACCGAGGACGACGCGCGCCTCGGCTCGCTCGTCCTGGCCCTCCACTGGGACCGCGAGGAGCGCGGCCCGGACCCCTGGTGGGTCGAGGACGTCCACGCGACGGCCGTCGAACGGGCCAGGCAGATCGAGGCGCTCGCGGACACCGACAACCACTGGCACGGCCGCAACGGGGTCCTCCCCGGGGAACCGGACCCCGTCGACGACGGCACCCTCGTCCTGCACCTCCGGCTGCCCGGGGCCGTCAAGGAGGAGCTCGCCCTGGTCCGCCGTGGGGATGAACTCCTCATCACGGTCGGGCCCTTCCGGAGGATCTTCCCGCTGCCGTCCGCGCTGCGGCGCTGCACCGTGGCGGGCGCGGCGCTCGAGAAGGGCGTACTGCGGGTCCGCTTCACGCCTGACCCCGATCTGTGGCCCCGCGGTCGCTGAACGCAGTACCCCCATTCGGGTAACGTCGAGCGTACAAACCCTCAGTCCTGCCGCAGGAGTACGCCATGAGTGATCCCACTGAGCGTCCCGCCGTCGACGACGACGCCTGGGCGACGGCGTGCGAGGAGGATCTCCAGGCGGAGAAGGCCCGTCGCCGCGCGCAGTACGGGGCCCAGCCGGGCTCGGCCGCCGAGGAACTGAAGAAGCTCCTCGAAGCGGTCGCCGACAAGGTCTCCGCGTTCCAGACCTCGCTGCCGGGCATGGCCGCCCAGAGCGCCGTACAGCAGCTGGTCGACCAGGCCAGGTCCGCCGTCGAGCCGGTCATCGAGCGCAACCCCCATGTCTTCGACCACCTCGCCGCCGCCGGCAACGAGCTGCTCGCCGCTTATCGATCCGCTGTCGAGGGCCATGAGCGACGCTGGACGCAGGGGCCGACCGCCGCCGAGGACGACCGCGACCCGCGTGACGAGGGACCCGCGTCGAGCGAGCACATCGACCTGGACTGACGAGGCCGTGCCCGCCCTCGGGTACGGTTGGCCGTAGCGGGGCTCGACCGAAAACTGAGGGACACATGGGACTCACCATCGGCGTCGACATCGGCGGCACGAAGATCGCGGCGGGAGTGGTCGACGAAGAGGGCACCATTCTCGAGACGCACAAGGTGCCCACCCCGTCGACTCCCGAGGGCATCGTCGACGCGATCTGCTCGGCCGTCGCCGGGGCCGGCGAGGGGCATGACATCGAGGCCGTCGGCATCGGCGCCGCCGGCTATGTGGACGACAAGCGTGCCACCGTCCTGTTCGCTCCGAACATCGACTGGCGCCACGAACCGCTCAAGGACAAGGTCGAGCAGCGCGTCGGCCTTCCCGTCGTGGTCGAGAACGACGCGAACGCCGCCGCCTGGGGCGAGTACCGCTTCGGTGCGGGCCAGGGTCACGAGGACGTCATCTGCATCACCCTCGGCACCGGCCTCGGCGGCGGCATCATCATCGGCAACAAGCTGCGCCGCGGCCGCTTCGGCGTGGCCGCGGAGTTCGGCCACATCCGGGTGGTTCCGGACGGTCTGCTGTGCGGCTGCGGCAGCCAGGGTTGCTGGGAACAGTACGCCTCGGGCCGCGCCCTGGTGCGGTACGCCAAGCAGCGCGCCAACGCCACCCCTGAGAACGCCACGGTGCTCCTCGGGCTCGGCGACGGCACCGTCGAGGGCATCCAGGGCAAGCACATCAGCCAGGCCGCCCGGCAGGGCGACGCCGTCGCGCTCGACTCGTTCCGCGAGCTGGCGCGCTGGGCGGGCGCGGGCCTGGCCGACCTGGCCTCGCTCTTCGACCCCTCGGCGTTCATCGTCGGCGGCGGCGTCTCCGACGAAGGGGAGCTGGTCCTCGACCCGATCCGCAAGTCCTTCCGGCGCTGGCTGGTGGGCGGCAAGTTCCGTCCGCACGCCCAGGTGCTCGCCGCCCAGCTGGGCGGCAAGGCCGGCCTGGTGGGCGCGGCGGACCTGGCGCGCCAGGGCTGAACCACCCGTACGGCACCGTGCCCGCCGCGCCCTCTGGGGTTGCGGCGGGCACCGTCGTATGTTGATCCGCATGGTGATGAGCACGGCGCGTACGCTGCCCAACTCCCGTACCGAGCCGGACGGTTCGGTGGTGATCCGGGTCCTCTCCTACAACATCCGCTCGATGCGGGACGACGAGGAGGCACTGGCCCGGGTGATCCGCGCGTGCCGTCCCGATCTGGTGTTCGTCCAGGAGGCCCCCAGATTCTTCCGCTGGCGCAAGCACGCGGCGCGCCTCGCGGCCAGGAGCGAGCTGGTGATGCTCTCCGGCGGCGCGACGGCGGCCGGGCCGATGCTGCTGTGCTCGCTGCGGGCGACCGTGGAGCGGACCGAGGACGTGCTGCTGCCGCTCACCCCCGGTCTGCACCGACGGGGCTTCGCCACCGCGGTGGTACGGATCGGGGGAGCCCGGATCGGGCTGCTCAGCTGCCATCTGAGCCTGCAGACCGACGAGCGCTACGCCCAGGCGGGGATGCTGCTGGACCGGCTGGCCGCGCTTGAGACCCCGCACGCGATCGCGGCCGGCGACATCAATGAGCGCCCCGGCGGGCGGAGCTTCATCCGACTGGCGGCCGAGCTCCAGGACTGCTGGGCTGCCGGCCCCTGGGGCGGCGAGTACACCTCCACCCCTGCCGACCCTCACCAGCGCATCGACGCGATCTTCGCCACGAGCGGCGTGGAGGTCCTGGCCTGCGGAGTCCCCAGCGGCCTGATGGGCATCACGGACCGCGACCTCAGGGCCGCCACGGACCACCTCCCGGTCCTGGCGGCCCTGCGCATCCCTGCGGGGGAGTGACGCGGTGCCCGGGCCCGGATCCTGGCACCGGGCCCGAACCGCAACCGGAACTCAGACCACCGCGCCGCGGCCCGGGTCGTCGTCCTCGTCGTCGCCGTGGGACATCCGGGCCACCAGCGTCGCGAACCCGCCCAGGAAGCCGCCGATGCACAGCGTCGTCAGCCACCACGTCATGTCCCACTGGAGCAGCACCGCGATCAGCATCAGGACCGGGCCGCCGACCACCGCGAGCCAGGCGAACTTGGACGTGACGTCCGCCTCAGGCAGGGGCGGCGGCTCCGGGGGCACGAAGTGGCCCTCGTCCGTCTCGTCGAGGTCGTCGTCCTTGGCCTGGTCCAGCTGGTAGTCGCGCGGGCCGCCGACCCCGGGCGCGAAGGTGATCGAGCTGCCGAGCGCCGGCCGGTCCGCCTCCGGCTCCTCGGAGTCGTCCGGCCGGCTCGCCTTCTCCTCGAGCAGGGCGAGGTCCTCCACGGACTTGAACGGCTTGGCGCCCGGCGGGTCGGCCGGCTCGTCGCCGTAACCGGCGATGATGGCCGCCCATGCGGCCTCCTCGTCGATCGGCTGCGGCTCGCGGTCCGCGTCGTGCTGCTCAGCCACCGGTCGTGCTCCCTCCCAAGACTCCCTGCGCGGAGGACCCGATGGTCCCGGCACCCGGAGCGAGCCGCTCGATGAAGGCGTGACTCTCCTCGAAGATCCGCTCCGCATCATGGTCCAACGTCGCCACGTGGTAGCTCTGTTCCAGCAGGATCTCGGTGACGTCCGTCGAGGAGACCCGGCTGAGGATCCTGGCCGAGTCGGCGGGCGGCACCACATGGTCCTGGGGGCTGTGCAGCAGCACCATCGGCTGGGTGACCTGCGCCAGCTCGCCGTCGACCAGCTTCAGGAACTGGCGCAGGGTGTGCGCGGCGTGCAGCGGCGTGCGGTCGTACCCGCCCTCGTCGACGCCCGGCTTGGCGATGTCGTTGGCCACGCCCTTCGTGGAGGGCACCAGGTGGCGCACCACCGGAAGCGTGTGCGCGGCAAGCCCCCACACCTTGTTGGCCGGGTTGACCACGACGATGCCCGCGATCGCGTCACCGTGCTTGGCGGCGAGCCGCAGCGTCAGCGCCCCGCCCATGGACAGACCGAAGACGAAGACCCGGCTGCACCGCTCGACCAGGGACCGCAGCTCGCGGTCCACCTCCGCGTACCAGTCCTGCCAGCCGGTCACCTGCATGTCCTGCCAGCGCGTGCCGTGACCGGGCAGCAGCGGCAGGGACACCGTGAGCCCGCGCTCCGCCAGATACTCGGCCCAGGGGCGCAGCGACTGCGGGGAACCCGTGAACCCATGACAGAGGAGGACGCCGACGTCGCCGCCGACATGGCGGTACGGCTCGGCTCCAGGAACGACCGGCACCAGGGTCTCCCGTTCGTGAGGACATTGCATGTGGGTCGAAGGGTGTACTTCACGGTACGCGACCGGACCGACACCGACCAGGGCCGTCCGTACTCCGGCCGACCCCGGGGCGGCGGCGCCGGGCCCACCACGGGTTAGGGTCTGTTCGACAGCACACAGGAGGCACCCGAGTTGATGTACGGCGCAATGAAGTTCTCCATCGGAGGCTCGCTGAAGCTTGCCTTCAGGCCCTGGGTGGAGGGTCTGGAGAACATTCCCGCCGAGGGGCCCGCCATCCTCGCGAGCAACCACCTGTCGTTCTCGGACTCGTTCTTCCTCCCGGCGGTCCTCGACCGCAAGGTGACCTTCATCGCCAAGGCCGAGTACTTCACCTCGCCGGGTGTGAAGGGCAAGCTCACCGCCGCCTTCTTCAAGGGCGTCGGACAGCTGCCGGTGGACCGCTCGGGCGCCCGCGGCGCCGGCGAGGCGGCGATCAAGGCCGGTATCCAGGTCATCGAGTCCGGGGGTCTCTTCGGGATCTACCCGGAGGGCACCCGTTCCCCGGACGGCCGCCTCTACCGCGGCAAGCCCGGGGGCCTCGCGCGCGTGGCGCTCGCCACCGGCGCGCCGGTGATCCCGGTCGCGATGATCGACACCGAGAAGATCCAGCCGCCCGGCAAGGTGATCCCCAAGCTCATGCGCCCGGGGATCCGGATCGGCAAGCCGCTGGACTTCAGCCGCTACCACGGCATGGAGCACGACCGCTTCATCCTGCGCTCGGTGACCGACGAGGTCATGTACGAGATCATGAAGCTTTCGGGCCAGGAGTACGTGGACATCTACGCGACGGCCGCCAAGCGCCAGATCGCCGAGGCCGAGAAGGCCGAGAAGACGGCCCGCGCGGAGGCCGAGAAGGCCCAGAAGAAGTCGCACCGGCCGGCTGCCTAGCCGCGCCGTCGGTCAGGGGTGGGGTAGGGAGATGGCCAGGCGCGAGCGTGTCGTGCGGATGTCGGTGGAGGTGCCGCTGTGGCGTGCCCTGACCGCGTACCGCGTCCTGACGATGATCTACGCGGTACTGCTGTTCCTCTTCACCCGGCAGAACTTCGAGCGCCCCGGGATCGCGATCGCGTTTCTCGCGGTGATGTCCGTCTGGACGCTCGCCACGCTCCACAAGGTGACGGGCGCGGCGAGCTGCACCAAGGGCTTCCTGGTCGCCGATCTGACGATCGCCCTCACCGGCATCATGCTCACGCCCCTCGCCGACGCCCACGCCCAGCAGGTCGACGGCCCGACCCTGCCGTCGATATGGACGGCGGGCTCGGTCCTCGCCTTCGCCATCAAGGGCGGCTGGCGCTGGGCCGGGGTCGCCTCGTCCTTCGTCGCGGTCGCCAACATCGTCGAGCGCGGTGAGCCCAGCCGGGACACGTTCCACAACGTCCTGCTCGTCTGGGTCGCCTCCATCGCCATCGGATACGTCGTCGAGGTGGCCCGCGCCTCCGAGCGCACCCTCGCCCGCGCCCTGGAGATCGAGGCCGCGACCCGCGAGCGGGAGCGCCTGGCCCGGGACATCCACGACAGCGTGCTCCAGGTGCTGGCCATGGTGCAGCGGCGCGGTACGGCGCTGGGCGGCGAGGCCGCCGAGCTCGGCCGGATGGCGGGCGAGCAGGAGGTGGCCCTGCGCACCCTGGTCGCGGGCGGCCTGGTGACCGCATCCCGTGTCTCGGAGGACGAGTCGCAGGGAGCCGTCGTACGGGTCGTGGAGGTGCCCGACGACGACGAGCCGGCGCGCCCGCACGATCTGCGCACCCTGCTCGCCTCGCACGCCGGGTCGAAGGTGACCCTGTCCGAGCCGGGTGCCCCGGTGCTGCTCGATGCGCCCGCGGCACGCGAACTGGCGGCAGCCGTCGGCGCCGCCCTGGACAATGTCCGCAGGCATGCCGGCGAGGACGCCCAGGCCTGGATCCTGGTCGAGGACTGGCCGGACGAGGTGGTGGTGACGGTCCGGGACGACGGACCGGGCATCCCGGACGGCAGGCTGGCGCAGGCCGAGGGGGAGGGGCGGATGGGGGTCGCGATGTCCATCCGCGGCCGGCTGCGGGACCTCGGCGGGACCGCCGAGCTGATCTCGGTCCCGGGTCAGGGCACAGAAGTCGAACTGAAGGTTCCACGGGGGAAGGCAGGCACATGACGGACCAGCAGACGATCAAGGTGATGGTCGTCGACGACCACCCGATGTGGCGGGACGCGGTCGCCCGCGACCTGGCCGCGGCCGGGTTCGACGTCGTCGCCACGGCGGGCGACGGTCCGCAGGCGGTGCGCCGTGCGGGCGCCGTCGTGCCGGACGTGCTCGTGCTCGACCTGAACCTGCCCGGGATGCCGGGCGTCCAGGTGTGCAAGGAGCTCGTCGGCTCGCTGCCCGCGCTGCGGGTCCTGGTGCTGTCCGCCAGTGGTGAGCACGCGGATGTCCTGGAGGCGGTGAAGTCCGGCGCCACCGGCTATCTGCTGAAGTCGGCCAGCACGGAGGAACTGACGGACGCGGTGCGGCGCACCGCGGTCGGCGACCCCGTCTTCACGCCGGGCCTCGCGGGGCTGGTGCTCGGCGAGTACCGCCGCCTCGCCTCCGAGCCCGTCCCGTCCGTCGGGCCCGGCGAGCCGAAGGCGCCGCAGCTGACCGACCGGGAGACCGAGGTACTCCGGCTGGTCGCCAAGGGGCTGTCGTACAAGCAGATCGCCGAGCGGCTGGTCATCTCGCACCGCACGGTCCAGAACCATGTCCAGAACACGCTCGGCAAGCTCCAGCTCCACAACCGCGTGGAGCTGGTGCGGTATGCGATCGAGCGCGGCCTGGACGACGCCTGACCGTCCGGCCGCCTGGGGGGCCCGAGTTGGCGAGCCCGGCCGCGGGCCTTACCCGTACGAGTGAAAGACGGTCGGTCAACCGACGTGTGACGTACAGGAATTGACCGTTCGCCCCATCCCTGAGTGACCTGGATCACCATTAGCGTGACGGTCATCACGCTCACCAGGTGAAGGGAAGTTTTCCATGCGCGTCGGAGTACTGACCGGGGGCGGCGACTGCCCCGGCCTCAATGCGGTCATCCGCGGACTCGTCCGCAAGGGTGTGCAGGAGTACGCGTACGAGTTCGTCGGCTACCGGGACGGCTGGCGAGGGCCCCTCGAAGGCGACACCCTCCCCCTCGACATCCCCGCCGTACGCGGCATCCTGCCCCGCGGGGGCACCATCCTCGGCTCGTCGCGAACCAACCCGTTCAAGGTGGAGAACGGCGTCCGCCGGATCAAGGAGAACCTCGTCAAGCACGAGGTGGACGCCCTGGTCGCGATCGGCGGCGAGGACACGCTCGGCGTCGCGGCGCGGCTGCACGACGAGTTCGGCATCAGGTGCGTCGGGGTGCCCAAGACCATCGACAACGACCTGTCCGCGACCGACTACACCTTCGGCTTCGACACCGCGGTCGGCATCGCCACCGAGGCCATCGACCGGCTGCACACCACTGCCGAGTCCCATATGCGGGTTCTCGTGGTCGAGGTGATGGGCCGTCACGCCGGCTGGATCGCCCTGCACTCCGGGCTGGCCGGCGGCGCCAATGTCATCCTCATCCCCGAGCAGCGCTTCGACGTCGACCAGGTCTGCGCCTGGGTGACCTCCCGCTTCAAGGCCAGTTACGCCCCGATCGTGGTGGTCGCCGAGGGTGCCATGCCCAAGGACGGCGAGGCGGTGCTCAAGGACGGCTCCCTGGACTCGTTCGGCCATGTCCGGCTCTCCGGTGTCGGGGAGTGGCTGGCCAAGGAGATCGAGAGCCGTACCGGCAAGGAGGCCCGCACCACGGTCCTCGGCCATGTCCAGCGCGGTGGCACCCCGAGCGCCTTCGACCGCTGGCTGGCCACCCGCTTCGGGCTGCACGCGATCGACGCCGTGCGGGAGGAGGACTTCGGAAAGATGGTCGCGCTGCGGGGCACCGACATCGTGCGGGTGCCGATCGCCGAGGCGACGGCCAGGCTGAAGACGGTCGAGCCCGCGCTCTACCAGGAGGTCGGCGTCTTCTTCGGCTGACCCGGAGAGCGGCAGGGCGGGACGCGTCCGTGAGCCGTGGGCCGTATGTTCGCGACAGTCCGGAGCCGTTCGCGACATCCGGCCCATGGCATCGTACTCCGGGAGAAACCATGGAAATCCTAGCCTTCGGTGTCCAGGCCGACGAGCAGCCTCTCCTCGAAAAGGCGTTCAAGGGGCACCACGGGATCCACTGTCTGGACGTCTTCCTCACCGAGGACACGGCCCCCATCGCCGCCGGCCACGAATCGATCTCCACGAGCGTGAACTGCCGGCTGAGCGCCCAGGTGCTGCAGACCCTCGCCGTCGGCGGGACGACGATGATCGCCCAGCGCTCCACCGGCTTCAACAACATCGATCTCGACGTCGCCGAGCGGCTCGGCCTCACCGTCGCCCGGGTCTCGTCCTACTCGCCCCACTCGGTCGCGGAATTCGCCTGGGCCCTCGCGCTCGCCGTCAACCGGCGCATCGTCCGGGCCGCGGGCCGCACCCGCGACTTCGACTTCCGGCTGAACGGCCTGATGGGCCGCGACCTGCACGGCCGCACCGCCGGGGTGCTCGGCACCGGCCGGATCGGCGAGGCCTTCACCCGGATCGCCCACGGCTTCGGCATGCGACTGCTGGGCTGGGACATCACCGAGAACCCCGCCTGCGTCGGGCTCGGCATGAAGTACGTCGAGAAGCAGGAGCTGTTCGCCGCCGCCGATCTGATCAGCCTGCATGTGCCGCTGCTGCCCGGGACCCGGCGTCTGATCGGCGCCGAGGCGCTGCGTGCGATGAAGGACGACGCGATCCTGGTGAACTCCAGTCGCGGCGGCCTGATCGACACCGACGCCCTCGTCGCCGAACTGCGCAAGGGCCGCTTCACGGGCGTCGGACTCGATGTGTACGAGGCGGAGGCCGGACTGTTCTTCCTCGACAAGTCCCTGGAGGCCGTCACGGACGACACGCTCGCCCGCCTGATGACGTTCCCGAACGTCCTGGTGACCTCGCACCAGGCGTACTACACGAAGGACGCGGTCGGCCAGATCGTCGCGACGACGGTCCGCAACATCGAGGACCACATGGCCGGACGGCGCAGCGAGAACGTGTTGGTCCCCGCTGCGCCGTAGGCGTTCGGGCCGGCCCGTTACCGCTGCCCCAGGGGAACCCCCGCGAGCAGTTCGGCCACGATGCCCGCGCCGTCCAGCGTCAGCACCGACTCGGGGTGGAACTGCACCGAGGCGAACGCCTCTCCGCGCAGCCCGTGGACATCGCCCGTCACCCCGTCCCGGCTGACCTCCACCGCGTGCCGCGCCAGCAGCCGCGCCGCCGCCGTCTCGTCGCAGCGCGCCGTGAAGCTGTTGTAGAAGCCGACCGTCTCCTCGCGGCCGAAGAACTCGATCCGCTCCTGCGCACCCTGGTACGGCGCGTCCTTGCGGACGATGTCCAGGCCCAGTTCCGCCGCGATCAGCTCATGGCCGAGGCACACCCCCAGCAGCCCGCTGCCGTGCTCGCGCAGCAACTCGGCGGTGAGCGTCCTGAGGAGGCGCATCTTCGGGTCGTCCGCGTCGGCCGGATCACCGGGGCCGGGGCCGAGCACCACCGGCCCGTCGTGCGCGCGCACGC
Organism: Streptomyces sp. NBC_00390; assembly: GCF_036057275.1. Taxonomy (NCBI): domain Bacteria; kingdom Bacillati; phylum Actinomycetota; class Actinomycetes; order Kitasatosporales; family Streptomycetaceae; genus Streptomyces; species Streptomyces sp. NBC_00390. The sequence goes on from NZ_CP107945.1 coordinate 6,231,474, forward strand.
GCTCCTGCAGGCCCGGCTCGTCGTAGCGCAGCACGGTCACCTCCAGGCCGGTCGAACGCAGCAGATGCGCCAGCATCGCGGTGAACGTGTCCTCGCCGTCGACGACCAGGGCGCGCCTGCCGGTCGGCGCGGACCGGTCCTGCATCCGCAGCCAGAACGGCGCGAGATCGGCGCGCCGGGCGTCGAGTGCCTCCCGTACCCGAGGATCTTCGGCAAGGCGCGGCACGGCCTGCTGCTCGTCCCCGCGGCCGGGCCGCACCCCCAGAGCGGCCAGTACGCCGGCCGCCTTGGCGTGCGTCTCGGCGACCTCGCCCGCCGGGTCGGAGTGCCGCACCAGTGTCGCGCCGACCGGCACCCGCAGCCCGCCCGCGGCGTCGATGTCGGCGGTACGGATCAGGATGGGGGAGTCGAGGGTCTGCGAACCGCCCGCGTCCGTGCCGATCAGCGCCAGCGCGCCCGCGTAGTAGCCGCGGCCGCCCACCTCATGGCGCTCGATGACCCGGCAGGCGTTCTGTACCGGGGATCCGGTCACCGTGGCGGCGAACATGGTCTCCCGCAGCACCTCCCGCACATCCAGCGACGTACGGCCCCGCAACTCGTACTCGGTGTGCGCCAGATGGGCCATCTCCTTGAGCCGCGGCCCGATCACGACGCCGCCCATGTCGCCCACGGTGCACATCATCTTCAGCTCCTCGTCGACGACCATGGAGAGCTCCTCGCGCTCCTTGCGGTCGGCGAGGAAGCCGAGCAGCGCCTCGGGGGTCGGACCCTCGGGCGGATAGCGGAACGTACCGCTGATGGGGTTCATCACGACCGTGCCGCCGCTCATCCGCACATGGACCTCGGGGCTCGCGCCGACGAGCGTCCTCGTGCCCGTGTGCACGACGAAGGTCCAGTACGCGCCCCGCTCGCCCGCCAGCAGCCGCCGGAACAGCGCCAGCGCGTCGGCCCGGCCGAAGCCGGGGATCTGTCCGGTGAAGGTGCGGCGGATGACGAAGTTCGCGCCCTCGCCCTGGCCGATCTCGTCCTCCACGACCCGGCGGACGATGCCGGCGTACTCCTCGTCGCCGACGTCGAAGCTTCCGTCCTCCACCTGTACGGCATGCTTCGGCAGGACCTCGAGGGCCTCGGCGAGCGGCAGTTCTTGGCACTCGTCGGCGACCAGCACCGACAGCGGCGTGCCGTCGTCGCGTACGTCGAAGCCGCGTTCCGCGATCTGGCGGAACGGGACCAGGGCGAGCGAGGGACGGTCGGTGACCGGGATGTCGGCGAGGCGCTCGGCCGTATGGACCCGGCCGATCAGTACCTCGACGGTGTCGTGGTCACGGCCCGGTGTGCGGCGGCGCAGCAGGGCGAAGGGCGGGCAGTCGTCGTCGAGGAGTCTGCTGATGGGCATCGGATGGTTCCTTCCGAGTGGGAGGAACGGCCGCCGCTTTCCGGATCACGGTCCGGGAAACACTGAAGGCCGCCCCTCGGGCGGCCTTCGCGATCGGTGTGCGCGCGATCAGGAGGTGGGCCGCCGGAATGCGGTCCACCACCAGCTCTGGGTCTGCAGCGCGAACATGACGCGGATCTTAGCGCATGACCCGGCGTGCCCTGCAGCCGTACGGGACGCCGTGGTGAGACGGTTCCGACCGGTCTGTCTCACCAGGCGGGCGCCGACGGTCCCGGTCCGCGGGACCACGTACTGTTGAGTGGTGACCGTGAACGCTGATTCCCAAGCCGTCGCCGCCATGGCGACCTGGCGAGACCTGCCCGCGGCGCAGCAGCCCGAGTACCCCGATGCCGAGGCTCTGCGCGATGTGATCGCGGACCTCGCGAGCTATCCCCCGCTCGTCTTCGCGGGCGAATGCGACCAGCTGCGCGCCCGTATGGGAGCCGTCGCCCGTGGTGAGGCGTTCCTGCTGCAGGGCGGCGACTGCGCCGAATCCTTCGACGCCGTCGGCGCGGAGCACGTCCGCGCGAAGCTCAAGACCCTGCTCCAGATGGGTGCGGTGCTGACGTACGCCGCGTCCGTGCCGGTCGTGAAGGTCGGCCGGATCGCCGGCCAGTACTCCAAGCCGCGCTCCAAGCCGACCGAGACCCGCGACGGCGTCACGCTCCCGACCTACCGGGGCGACTCCGTCAACGGCTTCGACTTCACCGAAGAGGCCCGCTTCCCGGACCCCGAGCGCCTCAAGCGGATGTACAACGCCTCCGCCTCGACGCTCAACCTGGTGCGCGCCTTCACCACCGGTGGTTACGCCGACCTGCGCCAGGTGCACGCCTGGAACCAGGACTTCGTGAAGTCGTCCCCGTCCGGCCAGCGCTACGAGCAGCTCGCCCGCGAGATCGACAACGCGCTGAACTTCATGAAGGCCTGTGGCACCGACCCGGCGGAGTTCCGCACGGTCGAGTTCTACGCCTCCCACGAGGCGCTGCTGCTGGACTACGAGTCGGCGCTGACCCGCGTGGACTCGCGCACGGGGCAACTCTACGACGTCTCGGGCCACATGGTCTGGATCGGCGAGCGCACCCGTCAGCTGGACGGCGCGCACATCGAGTTCGCGTCGAAGATCCGCAACCCGATCGGCATCAAGCTCGGCCCCACCACCACGGTCGACGACGCGCTGCAGTACATCGACCGCCTGGACCCGGACCGCGAGCCGGGCCGGCTGACCTTCATCGTCCGCATGGGCGCCGACAAGGTCCGGGACAAGCTCCCGGAGCTGGTCGAGAAGGTCACCGCCTCCGGTGCGACCGTCGCCTGGGTGACCGACCCGATGCACGGCAACACCTTCGAGGCGGCCTCCGGCCACAAGACCCGCCGCTTCGACGACGTGCTCGACGAGGTCAAGGGGTTCTTCGAGGTCCACAAGGCGCTGGGCACCCACCCGGGCGGCATCCATGTCGAGCTCACCGGTGACGACGTCACCGAGTGCGTGGGCGGCGGCGACGAGATCTTCGTCGACGATCTGCACCAGCGCTACGAGACGGCCTGTGACCCCCGGCTGAACCGCAGCCAGTCGCTGGACCTGGCCTTCCTGGTCGCGGAGATGTACCGCGACCAGTAGTGAGGGATCAACAACGCTGGGGCGTGGATCGATGTGATCCACGCCCCAGCGGCATATTCAGGGCTTTTGACTTCCGCGAGCGGCGGGTAAGGTTAGGTTAGCCTCACCGATTAGTCGGGACGGCGCCCCATCGATTCCGCACCGTCGATCCGCTTCATCCCGCCGGGAGGTGAACCGCGTGTACGTCTGCTCGTGCTTCGGCATCACGGAGAAGCAGGTCAAGGAGCACGCGGCGGCCGGCGCCTGCACCCCCCGCCAGATCGCGTCCGTCTCGAAGGCCGGCACCGACTGCGGATCGTGCGTACGCAGGATCCAGGGGATCCTCGGCCGGGGCGCCTGCCCCCGCCGTGAACTGCTCGACCAGGGCAACGGCGCCGTCGTCCTGACCGCCGACCCCGAGTCCGGCCGTGAACTCGGCGAAGCCGCCTGAGGCCTGATCCGCCCGACGGCCGCCCGGCAGCTTCTAGCTCTCCGGCTGCTCGATCAGCTGGGCGATGTACAGCGCCTCACCGAGCTTCTCCACCAGCTCGAGCTGGGTGTCGAGATAGTCGATGTGGTGCTCCTCGTCCGCGAGGATCGACTCGAAGATGTTCGCCGATGTGATGTCGCCCTTGGTGCGCATGACCTCGATGCCCCGCTTGAGGCGGTCGATCGCCTCCACCTCGACCTGCCGGTCGGCCTGGAACATCTCGGTGACCGTCTGCCCGATGCGCACATGGAACAACCGCTGGTAATTCGGCAGGCCCTCGAGAAAGAGGATGCGGTCGGTCAGGACCTCCGCATGCTTCATCTCGTCGAAGGACTCGGCCCGGGTGTACTTGGCGAGCTTCGTCCAGCCGAAGTTCTCCTGCATCTTCGCGTGCAGGAAATACTGGTTGATCGCGGTCAATTCGGCAGTCAGCTGCTCATTGAGGAACTCGATGACCTCGGGATCGCCCTGCATCGCAGAGGCTCCTTCCGCGCGTGTGACTGGGCAGGTGGGCGCATCCTCGCACCGTGATCGGGGGCAGTCCAGTAAGTGCCTCCTTACTACGAGTTGCCCGAATCGGCCCAGACCTGGTCATGACCACCCCTGCTGGTCTGTCACCATTGATGGCATGGGTCAGCCGGAAAGCCGGGAATACCGCGCATCAGAGGAGTCCGGGCTTCCGCCGGGACAGCGACTGCAGCGAGGCTGGCCGGTCACCCACTACGGCCCCGTACCCAAGTTCAAGCCGGACCGCTGGGAGTTCAGGGTCTTCGGCGCCACCGCCGACGGTGACAAGCGCTGCTGGAATCACGAGGAATTCTCGGCACTGCCCTTTTCCACCGTCGTCGCCGATCTGCACTGCGTCACGAAATTCAGCATGCTGGGAGCCGAATGGGGCGGTGTGCCCGCCCGGACGATCGTCGAACTCGCCCCGCCGGCCCCGGCCGTCACCCATGTCATGGTGTGGGCCGAGTACGGCTTCAGCGCCAATCTCCGGCTTTCCGACTTCCTCGCCGAGCGCACGATGTTCGCCACCCACAAGGACGGTGAGCTGCTCACTGCGGAGCACGGCTTTCCGCTGCGGCTCGTGGTCCCGCATCTGTACGCCTGGAAGGGACCCAAATGGGTCCGGGGCGTGGAGTACATGACCGCCGACCGCCGCGGCTTCTGGGAGGAGCGCGGCTATCACAACATCGGCGACCCGTGGCGCGAGCAGCGCTACTCGTACCAGGAGGAGCCGGGGGAGGGTCCCGAGCTGTAAGGGCGGATCCCTCGTCCGTCGGGGCGGATCGTGGCCCCGGCGTCAGCGGTGGTACCGGTGGACCACGGCGTGGCCTTTGCCGCGGCCGATCAGCCACTTGTTGACGGGTGTGGTGATCAGGAAGGCGGCGAAGAAGGCCAGGGCCAGGGTGCTCCAGAACAGTCCGTCCGAGAGGTGGGCGTCCATCGCGCCGGGGACGAGCAGCAGGACGCCGTTGTCGACGGTCTCCATCACGATGATCGAGAGGGTGTCGGCGGCGAGTGCGACGCCGATGGCGGCCTTCAGGCCCAGTCCCGCGCGTGTGACCGCCCAGAGGGTCAGGGTGTAGCCGAAGAGGAACGCCAGTGCGATCGCGAGGATCATCGTCGGGGCGTTGCCCCAGCCCAGCGCCGTACCGATGACCATGCCGAGCACCTCGCCGATGGCGCATCCGGTGAGGCAGTGCAGGGTGGCCCGGGCGGCCGCAGGCCAGCTGACGGGTCCGGGGCGGTGGTGCTCGTGGGGCGCGTGCTGCGCGGTGTGCCCGGTGTGCGTGTCGTGCTCCATGGCTGTGCCCCCATCGTCAGGTAGCGGTTCCTGCCGACAGTAGGAACGATATACCCCCCAGGGGTATTCCCTCAGAGGGGCGGAATCAGCGAAGCTTCTTCAACCGTGCCACGTCGGCCGCGTGCCCTTCCTTGCCACCGGGGGTCTCGATGATCAGCGGCACCCCCTCCGTCGCCGGGTGGGACATGAGCGCGCGGAACGGCTCCTCGCCGATGTGACCCGCGCCGATGTTCGCGTGACGGTCCTTGTGCGCCCCCGCCACGTCCTTCGAGTCATTGGCGTGGATCAGCTTCAGCCGTCCCTCGCCGACCGTGTCCACCAGCTGGTCCAGCATCCGGGTCATCCCGTCCGGCCCGGTCAGATCGTGACCGGCCGCGAAGACATGACAGGTGTCCAGACAGACGCCCAGCTTGGGATGGTGGTCAAGGGCATCGAAGTACGGACCGAAGTCCGAGGCCTTCGAGCAGAGCGAGAAGCCCTGGCCCGCCGTCGACTCCAGCAGCAGAAACGGATCGTCGTCGTGCGTCAGCTCGTCCAGCAGCGGCAGCATCCGCTCCCGGACCTGCGCCAGCGCCACCTCGCGGGAGCGGCCTCCGGTCGCCGAGCCCGTGTGGACCACGACGCCCCGCGCCCCGATCTGGCGCCCCCTGCGCAGCGAGTGCCGCAGCGACTCCACCGACCTTTCGGCCGTGGCCTCGGTGTGCGAGCCGAAGTTGATCAGATACGGGGCATGGACCCACGCGGACATGCAGTCGGCGGCGCACTCGGCGCGGAACAGCTCGTCCTGCGCGGGGTTGCCTGCGGGCGTCGCCCACCCCCGCGGATTGGCGACGAAGACCTGGACGGTCTCCGCCTCCAGCTCCCGGGCGTAGGCGAGCCCGGTCCTCGCCAGACCGCCGGCCACGGGGACATGGCCGCCGACGGGGTTGCGCATCCGGCTACAGTCCCTTGGTCTTGATCGTGATCGTGCTGCCCTCGGGAGCCTCGTCGCCGCCCGCCACGGACTGGCTCGCGACCTCGTCGCCGAGGAACGGGAAGTTCTTCTCGACCTCCACCTCGAAGCCTGCCGATTCCAGGGCGCTGGTGGCGTCGTCCACGTTGTCGCCGACGACATCGGGGACCTCGATCATCCGCGGGCCCTTGGAGACGGTCAGCGTGACGGTGTCACCGCGCGCGAGCCGGCTGCCCTCGCCCGCCGACTGCCGCGCGACCGTGCCCGCGTCCTCGGGCGAGTGGATCTGCTCGGCGGCGACCTTGACCTTCAGCCCGGCGTCCTCCAGCGTGCTGGTTGCGTCCTGGACGGACTCCCCGGTCACGTCCGGGACGTCGATCGGGGTGCCCTTGCTGACCACCAGTGAGACCGCGGTGTCGGGGCTGCGGCCGCTGCCCGCGCCCGGCTCCGTGCTGATCACGGCGCCCTGCGGGACCCCGTCGTCGAACCGCTTGGTGATCACGCCCGGCGCGAGTCCGACCTTGCGCAGCTCGCGCTGCGCCTGGGCGAGCGGCTTGCCCTTCAGCTCGGGGACCTTCACGATCTCCGGGCCGCGCGAGACGATGATCGTCACCGAGCCGTTGCCGCGGATGCGCTCGTTCGTGCCGGGCTCGGACCTGATGACCGTGCCGCGTGCCGCCGTCTCGCTGAAGTCGCGGCGGACCTGCTTCACCTCGAGTCCGGCCTTCTTCAGCGCCTGCCTGGCGTCCTGCTCGGTCTTGCCGATCAGTGCCGGGACGCGGGTGAACTGTCCTGAGTTGATGTACCAGACACCCGTGCCGATCCCGAGGGCCAGCAGTACCGCGACCACCGCCGCGATCACACCCCGCCGGGGGACGGCAGGGCGGGCCGGCCGTGGCGGTGCGGACGGCGGCGCCGACGGCATGGCCAGCCGGGCGGTGTGACTGGCCCCCGGCTCCTCGTGCGGCACCACCCGCGGGATCACATCCGTACGGTCCTCGGAGGGCGCCGCCGCCAGGACGCCGCCCTCGCCGGCGAGCGCCTGCGGCGACACCGCGTCCAGCTGCTCCTCGCTGAGTGCCGCCCGCGCCCCCCGTACCTGGGCCAGCAGCGCCACCGCGTCGTACGGGCGCACATCGGGGTTGCGGGCCGTGGCGCTCGACACCAGCTCGTCGAGCTCGACGGCGAGGCCGGGAAAGCGTGCGGAGGGCGCCGGGACGTCCTCGTTCAGGTGCTGGAAGAGCACCTGGGCCGGTGTGTCACCGGTGTGCGGCTTCGTGCCGGTCAGCATCTCGTAGAGGACGACGCCGCAGGCGTACACGTCCGCGCGGGTGTCGGCGGTGCCGTGCTCGATCTGCTCGGGAGCGAGATAGGAGACCGTGCCGAGCACCGTGCCGGAGGTGTTGGTCACCGAGCCGACCGCCCGTACGAGGCCGAAGTCCGCGACCTTCACCCGGCCGTCGTCCCCTATCAGCACGTTCTCCGGCTTCATGTCCCGGTGCACGAACCCGGCCCGGTGCGCGGCGCCGAGCGCCGCGAGCACGGGCTCCAGGATGTCGAGCGCGGCGCGCGGCTGGAGCGCCCCGCGCTCGCGCACCACGTCGCGCAGCGTGCACCCGGCCACGTACTCCATCGCCAGATAGACGTACGCGCCCTCGGCTCCCTGGTCGAAGACCGCCACCACATTGGGGTGGGCCAGCCGCGCCACGGACTTGGCCTCTCGGATGAAGCGCTCCACGAAGGAGGCGTCGGTGGCGAGGTCGGGGTGCATCACCTTGAGGGCGAGCACCCGGTCGAGACGGGTGTCGACGGCCCGGTAGACCGTGGCCATGCCGCCGACGGCGATGCGCTCATCGACTCGGTAGCGGCCGTCGAGCACCTGCCCGACGAGGGGGTCCTGAAGGGTCGTATCCACGCCGTCGAGTCTACGATCCGTGACGGACAGGGGTTTACGGGTCTGGCAGGACCGCAGCGGTACTGAAGCCGAGCTGTGACAGCGTGCAGCGGTCCCGGGCCCCGCTCCCGGGTCCGCCCGGGAGCGGAGCCGTCCCGCCTCAGAACGCCGGCCGCTCCGGATCCAGTGCCGCACGCCCCTCGTGGGGCGAGGACGCCTCGGCGAAGTGGCGCCGCGGGATCCGGCCGGCCCGGTACGCCAGGCGCCCGGCCTCCACGGCGTGCCGCATCGCCTCCGCCATCAGCACCGGTTCCTGCGCCCGCGTGACCGCCGACGCCAGCATCACCGCCGCGCATCCCAGCTCCATCGCCAGCGCCGCGTCCGAAGCGGTGCCCGCCCCCGCGTCCAGCACCACCGGTACCCGCGCCTGCTCGACGATCAGCTCGAAGTTGTGCGGATTGCGGATGCCGAGGCCGGACCCGATCGGTGAGCCCAGCGGCATGACCGCCGCACAGCCCACGTCCTCCAGCTTCCGCGCGAGCACCGGATCGTCGTTCGTGTACGGCAGCACCGTGAACCCGTCGTCGACCAGGACCTCCGCCGCGTCCAGCAGCTCGACCGGGTCGGGGAGCAGCGTGCGCTCGTCCGCGACGACCTCGAGCTTGATCCAGTCGGTGCCGAGGGCCTCGCGGGCGAGGCGGGCCGTGAGCACCGCCTCGCCGGCCGTGAAACAGCCCGCCGTGTTCGGCAGCACCTGGATGCCCAGCCGGGTCAGGACGGACAGCACCGAGCCCTGGACGGTCGGGTCGAGACGGCGCATGGCAACGGTGGTCAGTTCGGTGCCGCTCGCGACCAGGGAACGTTCGAGCACATCGAGGCTGGGCGCTCCGCCCGTGCCCATGATCAGGCGGGAGGTGAAGGTGGTTCCGCCGATGGTGAGACGGTCGTCGGCCATGGCGTCAGCCCCCCTGCACGGCGGTGAGGACCTCGACGCGGTCTCCGTCGCCGAGCCGGGTGCCCGCCCACCGGCTGCGCGGCACGACGGTCTCGTTGACGGCGGCGGCGACCCCGGACGGGGCGGCCGTGAGCGCGGCGACGAGCGCGTCCAAAGTGGTGCCGGCGGCGCACTCGCGGGCCTCGCCGTTGACGGACACCTTCAGTACGGAGACGTTCATGCGGGCTGCTCCTGGGGGACGGGGGAGAAGCGGCGGGGCGTGAAGGGGCGGGCCTCGTGCGGCAGTTCGCCGTCCGTCAGCGCGGCGGACAGCGCATCGCCGGTGACCGGCGTGAGCAGCACCCCGTTGCGGTGGTGGCCGGTGGCCAGCAGCAGACCGGGCAGAGCGGTCGGGCCGAGCAGCGGGGCGTTGTCGGGGGACCCCGGCCGCAGCCCGGCGAGCGTCTCGGTGAGGGGCAGCTCGGTGATCCCGGGCACGAGCTCGTGGGCGTCGCGCAGGAGCTCGTACACCCCGCCCGCGGTGACGGTCGTGTCCCAGCCGAGCTCCTCGCTGGTCGCGCCGACGACCAGCTCGCCGTCCTCGCGCGGCACGAGATAGACGTGGCTGCCGCGCACCACCGCCCGCACGGTGCGCGACAGGAACGGCGCGTACGCGCGCGGTACGGTCAGCCGCAGCACCTGGCCCTTCACCGGCCGCACCGGGGGCAGCACATCGTCCGGTACGCCCGCCAGCCGGCCGCTCAGGCTGCCGCCCGCCAGCACCACCTGGTCCGCGCCGAGCTCCGACCCGTCGGCGAGCGTCGCGCCCACCGCCCGGTCGCCGACCACCACGAGGCGTTCGGCCCACGTACGGCGCAGTTCGACGCCGGCCCGCTCACAGGCCTTGAGCAGAGCCGCCGCCAGCCGCCGCGGATCGACCTGGTGGTCACCGTCCACCCGAAGGCCGCCGCGCACACCGGGTGCGAGCATCGGCTCGAGGCGGCGGCACTCGCGGCCCGTCAGCCACTGCGAATCGAGGCCCGACCGGCGCTGCAGGGCGTGCAGTTCGCGCAGATGCGCGCGGTCGTCGGAGTCGAGGGCGACGGCGAGTGTGCCGCAGGCGCGGTAGCCGACCCGCTCGCCGGCGGCGTCCTCGATTTCGGCGACGAACGCGGGGTAGCGGCGCGCGGATTCGAGGTTGAGGGCGAGCAGGGTCTGCTCGCCGTAGTGGAGTTCGGTGACGGCGGCGAGCATGCCGGCCGCGACCTGTGCGGCGCCGCGGCCGGGCTGCGGATCGGCGACGGTCACACGCAGTCCGCGCTGCGCCGCCCGCCAGGCCGTGACCAGACCGATGATTCCGCCCCCGATGACAAGGACGTCTGGTGAACGAGACATGGGCGTCCAGCCCCTCCCTTCGCCGGCATGACCCGGATCAGGTTCGTACGGTCGGAGGCCGGCCAGCCTCCCTCTCAGCCCGGTCCGTCCGGGCTCCCGCGAGTGCTTTACGGTGGCCACCTTAGCCCCACGTCCCGAAGCGAAGTAAGGGAGCCGAAGCCCTGCCGAGGCCGTCCGCGGACTCCTGCCGGCAGCCTTGGCGGACCGGTCCTCGGACCGTGCCCGAACCCGGACCAGGGGTCACGTACCACGAGGAAGAGGGCCGGATCCGGGCCCTTCCGGAAGGGCGGCTGGACGAGCGCCGTCCAGCAGGTCCTGAAGCAAGAACCCTCCTGACGAACCGTCAGGTACGTAAGGTTGTCGGGTGAGCGAGCAGCAGACAGCACAGGGCGTACGGCGAGTGGTGGTCGTCGGCGCGGGCATGGCCGGCGTGCAGACCGCGGTGGCCCTGCGCGAGGCGGGCTTCACCGGCCCCGTCACCCTCATCGGTGCCGAACCCCACCAGCCGTACGACAGGCCCCCGCTCTCCAAGGCGGTCCTGCTCGGCAAGGCCGAGGGCTCGGCCTTCGACGTCGACTTCGAGGCGCTCGAGGTCGAGCTGAGGCTGGGTGTGGAGGTGACCGGCGTGCGCCCCGCGGCGCATGAACTGGACACGGCCGCCGGGCCCGTTCCGTACGACGTCCTGGTGCTGGCGACGGGCGCGGAGCCCATCACCCTCCCCGGCACCGAGGGGGTGCCCGGGGTGCATCTGCTGCGCACCCTCGACGACGCGGCGCGGCTGCGCCCGGTCCTGGCGGAGCAGCACCGGATCGTGGTCGTGGGCGCGGGCTGGATCGGTGCCGAGTTCGCGACGGCCGCCCGCGAGGCAGGCTGCGCGGTCACCGTTCTCGAGGCCGCCGACCGGCCGCTGGCCGGTGCGCTTCCCGCGCAGGTGGCCGCCCCGATGGCCGAGTGGTACGCCGATTACGGCGTCGAACTGGTCACCGGCGCTCGCGTGGCCGCGATCGAGGAGGGCTCCGTCGCCCTGGCCGACGGGCGCCACATCCCGGCCGGCGCGGTCGTCGTCGGCGTCGGTGCCCGGCCCGCCACCGGCATCCTCGCCGGTTCGGGAATCACTCTCGGCGCGGACGGCGCAGTCGAGGCCGACCGGTATCTGCGCACATCCGTGCCCGACGTGTACGCCGTCGGGGACTGCGCCTCCTTCCCCTCCGGGCGCTACGGCGAACGGCTGCTGGTGCACCACTGGGACAACGCGCTCCAGGGTCCGCGTACCGTCGCCGCCAATGTCATGGCCGACGCCCGCGGCGCGGAGCCGGAGGTCTACGACCCGGTGCCGTACTTCTGGTCCGAGCAGTTCGGGCGCTTCGTGCAGTACGCCGGTCATCACGCCGCGGCCGACGCCTTGCTGTGGCGTGGCGACCGGACCCAGGACACCTGGTCGGTGCTGTGGCTGCGCGACGGTGCGCTGGTCGCCCTGCTGGCCGTCGGCAGGGCCCGCGACCTGGCGCAGGGCCGCAAGCTCATCCAGTCCGGCGCGCGCCTCGACGCGGGGCGGGCGGCGGACCCGTCCGTCCCTCTGAAGGCGGCTGTCGGATAGCTTCCGGCTACCGACTGTCAGTCCCGGATGGCAGGCTTGTCCTGTGACCGAGATTGACGCAAAGATCGATGCCCTCGTCCCCGCCTGGCTTCACCTGCCGGACATCGCGGAAATGCTCGATGTCGAGGTGACGCGCGTGCGGCAGCTGGTCAAGGAGGGCCAGCTGATCGCCGTGCGCCGCGGTGAGAACCGGACGCTTCAGGTGCCGGCCGCCTTCATCGACGGCACGAAGGTCGTCAAGGGCCTCTCCGGGACCTTGACGCTCCTGCGGGACGACGGCTTCTCCGACGAAGAAATGCTGGAGTGGCTCTTCACTCCGGACCCGACCCTGCCGGGCACCCCCGCGCAGGCGCTCGGCGAGAATCGCGGCACGGAGGTGAAGCGCCGGGCCCAGGCGCTCGCCGTCTGATCCGATCCGCCGACCGTGGTGTACGGGCCGGCCGGTCCGGCCCGTACACCACTCACCCATGGGGGGAACCGCTCATGTCCACCGCACGCGCTCTGCTGTCCGACGCCCGGCTGTATCTGTGCACGGACGCGCGCAAGCGCCAGGGGGATCTGCCCGCGTTCCTGGACGCGGTGCTGGCGGCCGGGGTGGACATCGTGCAGCTGCGCGACAAGGGCATGGAGGCGGGTGAGGAGCTGGAGCACCTCCAGGTCTTCGCCGACGCCTGCCGCCGGCACAGCAAGCTGCTGGCGGTCAACGACCGGGCCGACGTCGCGCATGCCATCGGGTCGGACGTGCTCCACCTCGGGCAGGGCGATCTGCCCGTCCCGGCCGCACGGGCCGTCCTCGGCGACGAGGTGATCATCGGCCGCTCCACCCACGCCGAGTCCGAGGTGGCCGCCGCTGCGGCCGAGCCCGGCGTGGACTACTTCTGCACCGGCCCGTGCTGGCCCACCCCCACCAAGCCCGGCCGGCACGCCCCCGGCCTCGACCTGGTGCGGTACGCGGCCGGGATCGGGAGTGACCGTCCCTGGTTCGCCATCGGCGGGATCGACGCCGGCAACCTCGACCAGGTGCTGGATGCCGGTGCACGCAGGATCGTCGTCGTACGGGCGATCACCGAGGCCGGTGATCCGGGCTCCGCGACGGCGGACCTTGCCAAGCGGATCAGGGAGCGGAGCGCGTGAAGGGGCGCGTAACGCAGGACGCGTGACGTCAAGGGACGCGTAATGGGAGTCGCCGCACGCCCCCTGGTGTCCGCAAAGTGTCCGATGGGTGGACAGGAGCCCGACAAAAGCGGCATATTTCCCTGATCCTGTTGGGGGACCGGCGGACCGTGGCTAACCTGCCGGTATGGCCCTCGGCACAGCTTCGACCAGGACGGATCACGCACTGACGGTGCGTGAACTGCTCGCGACCGGCAAGACCTCCTACTCGTTCGAATTCTGGGCGCCCAAAACGGAAAAGGGCGAGCGGAACCTGTGGAACGCGCTGCGCAGGGTCGAGGCGGTGGCCCCGAACTTCGTCTCCGTGACCTACGGTGCCGGCGGCTCCACCAGGGCGGGCACGGTCAAGGCGACCGAGCGGATCGCCGCGGACACCACACTGACCCCGGTCGCCCATCTCACGGCGGTGAATCACTCCATCGCCGAACTGCGGAACATGATCGGTCAGTATGCGGACGCGGGGATCCGCAACATCCTCGCCGTCCGGGGAGACCCGCCGGGTGATCCGATGGGCGAGTGGGTCAAGCACCCCGCCGGTGTCGAGTACGCCGCGGACCTGGTCCGGCTGATCAAGGAGTCCGGGGACTTCTGCGTCGGCGTCGCCGCCTTCCCTGAGATGCATCCGCGCTCCACCGACTGGGAAGAGGACATCCGGCACTTCGTGGACAAGTGCCGTGCCGGTGCCGACTATGCGATCACCCAGATGTTCTTCCAGGCCGAGGACTATCTGAGCCTGCGCGACCGGGTCGCCGCCGCGGGCTGCGAGACCCCGATCATCCCCGAGATCATGCCGCTCACCAGCGTCAGGCAGCTGGAGCGGTTCGCCGAGCTCAGCAATGCCTCGTTCCCGCCCGGACTGAAAGAGAGGATCCTCTCCGTCAAGGACGATCCGGCCGCTGTACGCTCCATTGGCATCGAGTTCGCGACGGAGTTCTGCGCAAGGCTGCTCAGCGAGGGTGTCCCCGGACTGCACTTCATCACCCTCAACAACTCCACGGCGACGCTCGAAATCTACGAGAATCTCGGACTGCACGAGCAGTCGTGACCGGTCGTACCCGCCCCGCACCGGGGCGGCGGCCGCTGGAGAGGGGCGGGCATGGGCTGGACGGTCCTCTACATCGCGTTCGGCATCGTCGCGCTGTGGCTGCTCGGTGAGGTACTGCTGCAGTACAAGGCGAGGCTGCGCTACCGCCTGCTCGCCTTCGCCGGGTTCCTCGGCGTGGTCCTCGGTGTCCTGATGCCGTCGGTGCTGGTGATCGCGCTGGGCGCGATCGCCTTCGCGATAGGCCAGACCTACGTGACGCTCTCCTTCCGCCGCGGTTTCTCGACCGGCTGGGCGCTGGGCGGCGGTCCGGGCGTCAGCAGGCGCCGCAAGATGGCCGCGCCGCGGGACGCAGCGGCCATGCGCGAACCGACGCTGGAGGTGTCCGACCTCACGTACGAGCCGGACGACGAGGCGATGGAGCGGACGGACCCGGGGGAGCAGGGCGAGCCCGAGGTCTATCAGACGCGGCCGATGCCCGAGGACACGGGCGAGTACGGCATCTACACGGCCGATGCGTACACGGCCGAGCGTGAGCGCAGCGAGAGCGGGAACTACGCCCAGTACGGCGAGGGGTACGCGGCGTACGACGCCTACGGGGACTACGGGCAGCAGCAGCCGGCCCCCGAGGGCCAGTACGACTACGCGCAGCAGCAGTACGCCGCGTACGCGGATCCGTACGCGGCCGGAGGCCAGCAGCAGTACAACGCCTACGGAACGTACGACGGTTACGGCGGCCAGCAGCAGTACACGCAGCCGGCCGACCCGTACGCGCAGCAGCAGTACTACGAGACCCCGCCCGGGGGTGTCTGGGTGCCGCAGCAGCGCGAGGGCGAGCAGTACGTCCCGCCGATGCCGCAGGACCAGCCGGCCCAGTACGACTACGACGCCTACAACGAGCAGCAGTACCGCTTCTGAAGCCGGCGGGCCCCCGCCCGGGCGCGTCACGGGCCGGGCGTGAGCCGGACGCCGCCACGCCCCGCTGTCACTGGGAGCCGCGGAAAGCCGCTCCCTCCACGATCAGGCCCGCGACCAGGGCGCCCGACATACCCGCGTGGGGCAGACCGCCGCCCGGGTGCGACCAGCCGCCCGCGAAGTACAGGCCGGGCGTCGCGGAGCTGTTGGACGCGGGCAGGAAGGCGCCGCGCGCGCCCGCCAGGGCCGGGGCCGGGACCTCACGGACCCCGGTGTCACGGCCGGTGTCGGCCGGGGTGCGCACCTCGCGCCACAGGATCCGGTCGCGCAGGTCGGGCACCGCCGCTTGGGCCGCTTCCACCATCCGGTCCGCGAACGCGTCGGCAGCCGCCGCCCAGGAGTCCTCGCCCCCCAGCTCACCGGGCACGGTGGCGGTCAGCGTGACCGTCTCGTGGGCGTCGTCGGGGCGCAGCAGCGGATCGTCGGGGCGCAGCACGGTCACCGTGGGCCGTCGGGCCGGCCGGCCGGCGGCGAGCGCGTCCCACTCGGCCGCCGAGTCCGGTGCATGCACCACGGTGCGGTGCACCGCCTCTGCCGGCCGGGCGCCCCGCAGGGCCAGCAGTACGGTGACCCGGCCCGTCCGCACGGCCGACTGCCACGCGGGCCACTCGTCCTGGCGCACCCACGGCACCACGTGGTCGCGGAAGAGCGCGGGCACCGGTGCTCCGGCGACCACCAGGTCCGCCTCCACCGGGCCGTCGTGCTCCAGCCCCAGGCCGACCGCGCGGCCGTCCTTCTCCAGCACCTCCGTGACGGCGGCACCGAAGACGAACTCCACCTTCCGGGCCACACACCGCTCGTACACCGCGTCCGCGAGCGCCCGGATGCCGCCCTTCACGTACCAGCTGCCGAAGGTCTGCTCCATGTACGGCAGCACGGCGGCGGAGGCGGGTGCCGAGCGAGGATCGAGACCGTACGCGAGGGCATGGCTGTCCAGGAGAGCCGCCAGACGGGGATCGCGCAGCTCCCGGCTGCCGACCTCGCCGAGCGTGCGGGCGGTGCGCCGCATCAGGCCCTGGCGCAGCGCGGGGTAGGGATCCTGGGCGACGCGTGCCCGGTCGGCGGGCAGCGGCTCCTCCAGCAGCGGGCGGCGCGAACGCTCCCAGGCGTCCCGGGCGCGGCCCAGGAACTCGCCCCATCGCTCGCCCATGCCCGCACCCAGCGCGGTGTCCAGGGCGGAGACGATCCCGGCCCGCGAGACGTTCGGCAGAGTTGCGTCCGTGCCGTCGGCGAACAGGTGCCGGCTCGCGGGGTCGACCTGGACGAGCTCGACGCACTGCTCGAGCGGCTCCTTGCCGGTCTTGACGAACAAGTCCCGCCATACGGCGGGCAGATGGAGCAGACCCGGCCCGGTGTCGAAGCGGAACCCGTCCCGTTCGAAGCGGCCCACCGCGCCGCCGTGGGTCGCCGACCGCTCGTACACCGTCACCCGGTGGCCTGCCACGGCCAGCCGGGCAGCAGCCGCCATCGCGCCCATCCCGGCGCCGATCACCGCAATCCGTGCCATGTCCGCGACCCTAGTACTCCGCCTGTGGCGCACCGGGCCGGGGGCGTCGGTGACCGCTGTCCGGTGTCGCTGTCCGTGACGGCTGCGACGGGGCGACCGCCACCGGCGCTCATTGCGGAGGCCGGTGGACAACTCCCGTGCGCACGAGCCGCTTCTCCTCGCGGCGCTGGGCCCTGCGCCGCAGAAAGCGCCGGATCCGGCCGGCCAGGAAGACCACTGTCACGATGCCCAGGGCGAGCAGCGTGGCCGCGATGACCGCCGCGGCGACAGGATGGAACATCGCGAAGGTGATGATCCCGGCGACGCCCAGGTCCTCCGCCGTGCTCACGGCGATATTGCTGAACGGCTCGGGCGAGGTGTTGACAGCCATCCGGGTGCCGGCCTTGACGAGATGGCTCATCAGCGCCGTCGAACCGCCGACCGCACCCGCCGCGAGCTCCGGCAGCGACCCGCTCTCGCCCGCCAGCAGCGCGGCCACCACCGCACCGGCCACCGGCCGGATCACCGTGTGGACGGCATCCCATATCGAGTCCACGTACGGGATCTTGTCCGCCACCGCCTCGCACAGGAACAGCACACCCGCGGCGACCAGGACATCGGTGCGCTGCAGTGACTCGGGCACCTCGTCGGTCAGTCCGGTCGCGCCGAAGACGCCGAGCAGCAGGACCACGGCGTAGGCGTTGATCCCGCTGGCCCAGCCGCTGGTGAAGACGAGAGGGAGTACGGACACGGACGCGATCGTAACCACCCGCCGCCGCGGGCGGGTGGGCATGAGTACGGACGGCTGAGTATCCGTACCTAGCTGGGGAGATGAGTACCGGGGCGGATGGGTTCGGGCCTGCGCAGACGGAAGAGTGGGGACCACGGAAGGGGCGCGGCGCCGGCACCGACGACACGGGGCGGCGGAACGGCGCGGCTCCCCTGCCGGAACGGGGTGCACGACGAAGAGCCCATGACCGCGGGGGAACAGCGGGGACCGGGCTCTTCGGACCACGGGGGACGAGGGGGAACAGGGAGGGAACGGGGACAGGGGAACGGGGACACGGGGGAATGCGCCGGTCCGGCGAGGCTCGGGGGGATCGAGCCGTCACCGGACCGGCGCATTCATGTCTCCGGGCCGCGGGCGCAGCCGCACCGGCGGGGCCCGCGGCGGCTCAGTCCCGGCGGCCGCTCACCCGCCCGTGCAGCAGCAGGGACAGCGCCCCGTGCACATCGTCCAGCGAGCGCTCCCGCTGGAACGCCTGCCAGTCCAGCGCCGCCACCAGCACCATCCCGACCAGTGCCGCGGCAGTGAGCGGAATGTCGATCTCCGGGCTCAGCTCGCCGCGTTCGACCCCCTCCCGCAGCACCGTCTCGACGACGGCCACCGCCTCCTGCCGCACGACCAGCAGCGTCGACTGCCAGGCCCGGTTCGTCCGCCACAGCTCGGCGACGTACAGCTGGGTGAAGGCCGGATAGCGGTCGATGAAGACCAGACCGGCCCTGATCATCGCGTCCAGCGCCTCGACCTTGGAGCCGCCGCGCTCCTGTGTCTCGTCGGCGGCCTGCTGCAGCGAGGCGGTCAGCAGCCCGACGCCGTAGCGCAGCAGCTCCTCGAAGAGCTCGGTCTTGCTCTTGAAGTTGTAGTAGACCGTGCCCTTGGCCACCCCGGCGCGCTCGGCGATCTCGTCCACCGTCGTGGCGGAGAAGCCCTGTTCGGCGATGAGTGTGACCGCTGCCTCGTAGAGCTTGGCGCGGGTGGCCCGGCGTCTGGTGCTGGTGTCCATGAGATCGATTCTCACAGGTTTCAGCGCGGTCACAGGCTCAGCTCCGGATGCAGCCGGTCCAGCGTCCACACCTGCTTGCGCCGGGCGGAGACGGCGGTCAGCGCGAGCGCTCCCGCGGTGAAGGCGGCCAGCACGGCGCACGCCTGCCACACCGGTCCGAGCCCGCCGCCCGTGATCAGCCTGCGCAGCGCCTCCACGACGTACGTCATCGGCAGGAAGGGATGGATCCAGTTGAAGAACGCCGGGCTGGTCTGCACCGGATACGTGCCGCCGGCCGAGGTCAGCTGGAGCATCAGCGCCGCGAGGACCAGGATCCGGCCCGCGGCCCCGAAACGGGCGTTCAGCCACTGGATGATCGCCGCGAAGCAGCAGGCGACCAGCCCCAGGAACGCGACGGCCCCGGCGGCGTACGCGAGCTTCAGACCCATGCCCCAGTGCAGCACCGACATCAGGGCGGCGACCTGCAGCAGACCGATCACGGCCACCGGCAGCAGCCCGGCCAGGGCGATCCGCCAGGCGGAGGCACCGGCGGCGAGTGCGCGGCGGTTGAGCGGCTGGATGATCATGTACGCGACCATCGAGCCGACCCAGAGCGAGAGCGGGATGAAGTACGGAGCGAAACCGGTGCCGTAGTTGGGGGCCTTGTGCAGGGACTGGGCGGCCAGCTGGACCGGATCGGCCATCACCTCGGTGCGGCGGTCGCGTTCCTGCTTGTCGTAGTCGGGGATCTTGTCCACGCCGTCGTTCAGCCCGCCGGCCAGCTCGGTGGAACCGTCCTTGAGCCGGAACAGCCCGCCGTCCAAGTCACCCGCGCCCTTCTTGAGTTTGCCGACACCCGAGTCGAGGTCGGTGGACCCCGTCCTGGCACTGGTCAGTCCGGTGTGCAGATCGCCGGCGCCCTTGGCGACCTTGTGGGCGCCCGCGTTGAGCTTGTTGATGTCGCGGACGGTCGACTCCAGATCCTCGTTGAGGCGGGGAGCCCGTTCGGCGAGATCCCGCGCCTGCTTCTCCAGCTTCTGGAGATGCCCGTCCAGCTTCTTGAGATCGCCGCTGTTGTCCTTCACCAGCGCGTTGACGTCGTCCGCGATCCCGGCGACATCGGAGGCCGTGTCCCTCGCCCGCTTGAGCGCGGGGCAGAACGCAGGGTCGGGGAGCAACTCCTGCTCGCAGCGCGTCCCGTAGAGCTCGCCGAGCTCGTCGGCCGACGCATGGGCGGCGGCCGCCGTGCCCGGTGCGGCCTTGACCAGCTCGTCGAGGTTGCGGCGGACCGCCTGGGAGGTGTCGGCGACCAGAAGGGCCGAGTCCCCGATCAGCCTGCCGTTGTCCTTGAGGTACGGGCGGATGCCGTTGGCGTACGTGTTGACCTTGTCGGCGAGCTCCTGAGTGCCGTCGGCGACCTGCCGGGAGCCGGACTCGAGGCCGGCGGCGCCCTTGGTGAGCCGGGTCAACCCGCCGGCCAGCTTTCCGCTGCCGTCCTTGGCGTCCTTGAGCCCGTCGGCGAGGTCCTTCGAGCCCTGCTTGGCCTTGCCCACACCGTCCTTGAGCTTGTCGGCACCCTTGGCGGCCTTCTCGGTCGCCCCGTGGATGTCGGAGAAAGAGATGAAGATCCGGTCGAGGAACGAGCGGGACGCGTCGGTGGACGCGGCCGTGCGCACCTCGGTGAAGACGGTCCGCGAGATCTGTCCGACGATGTAGTTGTTGGCGTCGTTCGTACGGACCTTCAGCGCTCCGGTCTCCGGCGAGTCGCCGGAGCTGGAGGCGATACGGCGGCTGAAGTCCTTCGGCATGGTCAGCGAGAGGTAGTACGTGCCGTTCTCGACGCCCTTGCGGGCCTCCGCGTCACCCACCTCGTGCCACTCGAAGACGCCGCTCTCGCGAAGCTTCTTGGTGATCTCGTCACCGGCGGCGATCTTCTTGCCGTCGGCGGTGGCGCCCTTGTCCTCGTTGACGAGCGCGACAGGGATCTTGTCGAGCCGGCTGTAGGGGTCCCAGAAGGAGCACAGGTACAGGGCGCCGTAGAGCAGCGGCAGCAGCAGGACCGCGACGAGCGCGGCACCCGGCAGCTTTCCCCTGCCGAAGCGCCTCAGCTCAAGCGCGGCCAGTTTCGGCGAACGCATCGGCCGCCCCCTCCTCGTTCGTGTCCTTCGTACGGATGTCGGCGGCGGACCTGCCCGTGCCCTCGCTGCCGCTGTCCGGGCCGCTGCCGGACTCCGGCGGGGATGCGTCACCGGACCCTGTCCCGGTGCCGTTCTCGGTCCCGGTGCCGTTCTCGGGCTCGGTGTCGGCCTCGGGCTCGGTGTCGGGCCTGGACTCGACGGCGGCCTCGGACCGGGACCCGGCTTCGACCTCGGTGCAGGTCTCGGCCCCGGCCTCGGTGTCGGACTTCGTGCCGGCCTCGGACTCGGGCTGCGTGGGAGGCACCACGGCCTGCGCGCCGGTCCCGGAACCGGCCTCGGAACCGGCCTCGGCGTCCGCATCGGCGGCGGGGATGTCCTGTCCTGCCGTCGTGCGGACGACCGTCGTGCCCTCCGGGGCCTGGCTGCACACCGCGAGCACGGTCGTGCCGCCCTCGGCGACGCGGCGCAGAAGCGCCCACGCCTCGGCCCGGTCGGCGTCGGACAGCTTGAGGTCGGTGTCGTCGACGGCCAGCAGCCGCGGCCGGCCGATCAGGGCGAGCGCGACGGACAGCCGCAGCCCCTCGAGCCGCTCCAGATCGCGTACCGAGGTCCGCTCCTGCTTGGGCAGCGTGGCCAGGTCCAGCCCGGCGGCCTCCAGCGCCGCATCGATGCGGCCGCGGGCCTCGGCGGCCCGCTCGGCGCGCGGGCGCAACAGGGCGCGCAGCGAGCCGTCGTACCGCCGCTGCAGCAGGGCGCGTTCCCGCAGGTGTTCGGCGACGGTCAGCGCCGGGTCGAGCTCGCTGACCCCGGGAACCGGGCCGAGTGCGCTGATCCGGCGCACCGCGGCCATCTTGCGCGGCAGCGGCAGACCGCCCACCTCGGCCCGGCCCTCGGTCGGACGCATCCGCCCGGTGAGAGCGAGCAGCAGACAGGTCCGCCCCGAACCCGAGGGCCCCTCGATCGCCACGAGCGTGCCGGGTGCCGCATCGATGCTCACCGAGCGGAACGTCCATCCGCGCGGGCCCTTGAGTCCGAAGCCCTCGGCGGTGACGGCCGCCCCGTGCGGGCTGTCCACGTCCCCCACCCCACTTCCCCCTTTGAACTGACTGGTCAGTTCAAAAACTACCCCCGAACCCGGGTGTGAAGCAAAACCCGGGGTCAGCGCCCGCGTTCGGGCGGACGGGGCCGGGTTCCGCCCTCGGCGGGCGGGAAGTCGTTCCACCCCGCGCGGGGCTCGATGCGGGACACGATCTCGGACAGCCGTGCACAGACCCGTTCGATCTCGTCGTGGGTCTCGTTCCGCTCGGTGATGACCGCAGCCAGCAGCAGGGCGGTCAGCGCCGCCGCACCGTTGAAGGCCTGCAGAGTGACCATGTTCGAGAACAGGTCCCCACCCGCGAACGGTCCGGACCTCACGGCCGCCGCGTGGATCGCCAGCGTCGACACCACCAGCGCACACGGCGCGGCGCCGGCCAGCTGGAAGCGGAAAGCGGCCCAGATCAGGCAGGGGAAGACCAGGAAGAGCAGGGAACTGCTGCTCGTACTCGTCGCGAGAACCGTCGCGGAGGCCGTGGTCGCCAGCAGTGCCGCCGCCTCGATCCAGCGGGCGGGCCGGGCGGTCAGTGGCCACCGGGCCCTGCGCAGGAGGAGCAGGAACGGGGTGACCACGAGGACCCCCATGGCGTCGCCGGTCCACCACACCGACCAGGCCGGCCAGAATTCGCTCTGCTCCAGCGCCCCGGAGTACACGAGCACCGAAGTGCCCACCGTCGAGCTGACCAGCATCCCGGCCAGCGCTCCGAGGAAGATCAGCGCCAGTACGTCCCGCAGCCGGTCCAGTTCGTCACGGAACCCGGCCCGGCCCAGCATCAGGTACGCGCAGACGGGCGCCAGGGTGTTGCCGGCTGCGATGGCCAGCACGCCGACGGCCGAAGGGCCGATGGTCAGATTGACCAGGAACGCCCCGAGTGCGATGCCGGGCCAGACGCGCAGACCGAAGAAGAGCAGGCCGGCGAGTGCGACACCGGTCGGCGGCCACAGCGGCGTGACCTGCCCGCGCACGAGCTGCTGAAGCAGTCCCAGCCGGGCGGACCCGTAGTAGACGGCGGCAACGGCGAGGATGCGCAGGGCAGCAGAACCGTAACGGCCGATCTCCGCAGTGCGCACGTCAGCAGTTTGCGCCCTCGGCGGACCCACGGCGACTCAGGATGCGCAGAGCGGTCAGAGCGGCTCAGGCGGGCCGTCGTAGCGGACCACGAGCACGGCGGCGTCGTCACGGTGTCCCGTCATGTCGGCCACCTTGACCACCGCGTGGGCCAGCACGTCGGGGGCTGCGTCGAAGCCCGCGCGTACCAGCTGGGCCACCTCGGCCAGACCCGCCTCCATCGGATAGTCGGGTCCTTCCACGACCCCGTCGGTGACCAGGACCACGACCCCTGCCTCCAGCAGCCGTCGGTGCGTCACCGGATAGCGCACACCCGCCACGATGCCCAGAGGCGGACCTCCGCTGTCGAGGGCGACGCCGTAGCCACCGCCGGCAGTGGCCCAGACCATCGGGACATGGCCGGCCCGGGACACCGTGAGATCGCGGGTGACCGGGTCGAAGCGCATGAAGCAGCAGGTCGCGAAGAGGCCGCAACCCATCGAGATCAGCAGGTCGTTGGCGCCGCTGAGCACTTCTCGCGGATCGCTCGTCGCCTGGGCGAGGGCCCGCATGGTGGTGCGTACCTGCCCCATGAACGCGATGGCCTCCACGTCGTGGCCCTGCACATCGCCGATCGCGAGCGCCAGGGACCCGTCCTTCATCACGAAGGCGTCGTACCAGTCGCCGCCCACGTCGAGGCCGTCCCGTGAGGGCGTGTAGCGGGCCGCGATGTGCAGACCGGGCAGCTCCGGCAGCCCGGGCGGGAGCATGTGGCGCTGAAGGGCCATGGCCAGCTCGACGCGCGCCTGCTGGAGCTTGATCCGCTCCAGCGCCTGGTCGACGAGCTGCCCAAGGGTGACCAGGAGTTGCTGCGCACTGTCGGGCGGCGGGTCGCTGCGATGTCCGCGCATGCCGGCTCCCGGGTCCCGCCTGCTCCTGCATTTCACCTTAGCCGGTGCCGCCGCCCGCCACCTCACCAGGAAAGTCGCAGGTCAGAGCCGATTGTCAGTGGTGGCCTTCACGATGGACACATACGGCCACAGTGCCGTCACACGACGACAGGAGGTTCGTCATGGCCAGCTACTCCGCAGCAGCCGCAGCTCGGCGCCGCGCCACCGGCCCTGCCCCCTCACTGACCGGACCGGCGCACGACATGCACCCCGTCCTGCGGCGGGCCTCGGCGCCGCCCGCCGCCCTCGATCTGCTCGCCCAGGCCCGCGCGGGCCTGGACGAGGCCGCCACCCTCACCCAGCCGAACGAGCGGTATGCCACGGCCCATCTCGCCGCGCTGCGCACCGCTGCCGCGGTGCTCGCGGCCCGTGGCCGCCCCGAGACCGGCCCCCGTCGCAGGCAGCGCATAAGGAGCGCCTGGGAAGTGCTTCCCGAAATAGCTCCCGAGCTGGCCGAGTGGAGCCTGCTGTTCGCCTCCGGCGCGACCCGGCGGGCCCGCGCCGAGGCCGGCATCCAGGGCGCCGCCAGCACGCGCGACGCGGACGACCTGCTGCGCGACGCGGCCATGTTCCTGCGCCTGGTCGAGCGGCTGCTGGTGCTTCAGCCCGTGCTGCCCCAGCCCCGTGCCGACCAGCCGGAGCGGCCCGGCACGGAGGGCGCCGTGGGGTGAGACCAAGGCCCGGGCAAGGCCGTCGGAGGCAATAGGGTGGGCTGCGTCTTCACCAGCACACAGCCCGAGGAGTCAACTGCCGTGTCGGACCCGATGCGACCCCGCGCCTCTCTCCGTACCGCCGTGGTCTGGCACATCCTCGAGGAGGCGCTCGACCGCCGGGTCAAGGCGACCGGGAAGGACGCCCTGGACGTCCTCGACACCGGCGGCGGCAGCGGCAACTTCGCGGTGCCCGTCGCCCGGCTCGGCCACCGGGTCACGGTCGTCGACCCCAGTCCGAACGCGCTGTTCGCGCTCGAGCGGCGGGCTGCCGAGGCGGGAGTCGCCGAGCGGGTCAACGGCGTCCAGGGCGATATCCACGGCCTGTTCGACGTCGTCGAGCGCGGAGGCTACGACGTCGTGCTGTGCCACGGAGTCCTGGAGTACGCGGACGATCTGGCCGAGGGCGTGCGCAACGCGGTGGACGCGCTGCGCCCCGCCGGAGCGCTCAGCCTGCTCGCGGCCGGAACCGGCGGCGCGGTCCTCGCCCGCGCGCTCGCCGGTCACTTCACCGAGGCCCGGCGCGCGCTCACGGACCCCGACGGCCGCTGGGGCGCCGGTGACCCGATCCCGCGGCGCTTCACGGCCGAGCAGCTCGGCGAGGCCGTTGTGGCCGCCGGCGCCGAGGTGGGTGCCGTGCACGGTGTCCGGGTCTTCGCCGATCTGGTTCCGGGCGTTCTGGTGGACACCGAGCCGGGAGCTCTGGACGCCCTGCTGAAGCTCGAGGCGGCGGCCGCCGAGCTCCCGGCGTTCCACTCGGTCGCGACCCAGCTGCACGTACTGGGCGAGAAGCGGGGCTGATCAGCGGCGCAGCGGCAGATGGAGTACGCCACAGACCCTCCGTTCGTGGCGTTCGCCCCGTATGATCGGGGGACACCATCCGGCATGGCGGACGGGCTGTTGGGGAATCAACGCCTCAGCATCTGTCCGGCATGGCGGCCCGGACCGGCGAATGGCGAGTGGGTGGGTTTCACGGGGGCGAAACCCTGCCTATCCTGAAAGGGCCGCATACCGGTCGCCCCCGCGACCGACGACTAGGAGGACTCCGTGCCGCTCTCGGAGCACGAGCAGCGAATGCTCGAGCAGATGGAGCGAGCGCTGTACGCCGAAGATCCCAAGTTCGCGACAGCGCTTGAGGGAAGCGGGCTGCGTACGTACACCCGGCGACGGGTCTACCAGGCAGTCGCAGGCTTCCTGGTGGGTATCGCGCTCCTCATGGCCGGAATGGTCGCCCAGCAGATCTGGATCAGCGTGGTGGGTTTCCTCGTCATGCTCGGCTGTGCGGTCCTGGCGGTCACCGGCTGGCGCAAGGCGCCGAAACCGGGCGAGCAGCAGACCCCTGGGGATCCGGCTCCACGCCGGCAGTCCCATCAGCGCAGGTCGATGTTGGACCGGATCGAACAGCGGTGGCAGCGCCGCCGCGACGAACAGGGCCACTGAGCACCGCGGGGACCGAGGCCGCGGACCACATACGTACCGCAACGGGTGAGGGGCGACGCTTCCGGCGTCGCCCCTCACCCGTTGCGGTGTCCGGCCTCGGACCCCCCCCGACCCGGCTCCGGACACGTGCTCCGGGGATCTCGGACCGAGTTCGGTCACGTCATCCGGCGCATCCCCAAGCGACCGGGTTGCGCTCCACGCCGGGGTGTGCGGGCTGCACGTACGGACGGGGCCGGTCGTGCTCCTGTGAGCGCGTACAGGGCGGGCGGGTGCCGGACACCCGCCCGCCCCGTACGGCCGCCGTCAGCCTCGCTGGCGGGACGGCAGACGCAGCCTCCCCGTCCAGCGGTCCAGGCCCAGGCGGCGAGGGCTCCAGCGGTCCGTGAGCGTGGCCCAGCCCTCCGAGAGGGCCCACACCACCCGGACCGATGACGGAGGCAGCAGCAGAGCCCGCGTGCGGGTCCTGAAGTCCGCCGCCTCCCGCAGGCCCTCACGGATCCGGCGGGCGTCCTCCGCAAGACCGGTGACGGGGCGGGGGGACGGGGCGTACAGCACCTGTTCCACCGCGCGGGCCATCCGGTGCACCGCTGCCGCGGGCTCGTCCTCCAGCTTGCCCAGCCGGACGATGCGGGCCGCCGCCTTGCGCGGCGTCTGCGATTCGTCGGGCGAGATACCGAAGTCCCAGGCCGTGTCGTTGACCTCCTGCCAGACGGCCAGCGTCCTGCCCGGGTCGTCCACGTCCGTACGACCCGCGGTGGCCGGTGTCGCGAAGCCCTCGGCGGACACCTCGTCGTCGGCCGCCGCCTTCGCAGGTCTGCGCACACTCGGGGTCAGCCTGCGGGCGCGAGTCCTGAGCCGCCACAGCAGTGGAAGCAGCAGCACCAGCGCTGCTCCCACCACGCTCAGACCCACGGTCAGCACCGTGCCCAGCGTTGAGTCGCCGGCCTCGGGCGGCTCGATGTCACGGGGAGCGGCAGCGCCGCACTCGCCGAGGCGCCGCTCCGGCTCGGGGCAGGCGCCCCGGTCGGTCGGGGCCACCGACGGCGCCGAGGACTCCTGCTCCTCGGGCTGCGCCGGGTCGCTGGGGGAGCCTGAAGGGGCCTGCGGCCGCGCGTAGTCGGGGACGTTGCCACGGCTCGGGGTCGGCTCGAAACGCGTCCAGCCCACGCCCTCGAAGTACAGCTCCGGCCAGGCGTGCGCATCACGCAGACCGACCGAGACCGTGCCGTCCGACTGCGGGGTTCCGGGCACGAATCCCACGGCGACCCGGGCCGGGATGCCCAGCGTCCGGGCCATCGCCGCCATCGAGAACGAGAAGTGGACGCAGAAGCCCTCCTTCTGCTGCAGGAAGCGGCTGATCGCCCTGGCGCCCGTACCCGACTGCACCTTGGTGTCGTAGACGAATCCGCCGTCCTCGGCGAACCAGTCCTGCAGCGCCACGGCCCGTTCCCAGTCGTTCGTCGCGCCCTTGGTGACCTTCTGCGCGGTCCGCCTGACGTCGTCCGGCAGTGCGTCGGGCACCTGCGTGAACTCACGCCGCAGGGCGGCGGATGCGGGCGGGGCGTCGACCAGCTGGTCCTGCGTCGGCCGCACCACCAGGCTGTTCGCCGAGTACTGCACGCCCGAGGTGGTCTGCTTCCGGTCACCGACCAGGCCGCGTCCCACGGGCTCGAAACGCCAGTTCCCGTCGATGGCCACCTTGGTCGCCGGATAGGGCAGCGGCAGCCAGCTCTGCCGGTAGGTCTTGGCCGCGGACAGGTTCGTCCTGACCTCGGTGACGGCGACCGCCGGGCTCAGCCCGGGGGGCTCGGGCAGCCGCTCCGGCACGCTCCCCACGCTGCGCTGGGAGGAACTCCACGCGGTGCCGTTGAACTTGTCGAGCGCGACGATCCGCAGATACATGTCCTTGAGGGCGGGCGCGTTCGTCCGGTACCGCAGCACCTCGCGGTTCTCCGACTGCTTCAGACTGTCGTCGAGCGCGACCAGCGGGTTCACCGCGTCGATCGTGCCGCCACCGCCCGGACCCGAGCCGGGGCCGTTCCCCACGCCGCCGAGCAGCCCGCCGTTCAGGGCGGGCAGCGCCGCCGGGACCGCCAGTGCGACACCGAGCGCCAGCGCGCCGATCCGGCGCCCCGTGCGGACCGGCGCCGTGGCCTGGCTGCTGCCACCGGCGAACCCGCCGGGCGTACGCGCCTGGCCCGGCGGCGCGCCGCCGAAGACGCGCCCCCACTGGGAGAGCCGGTCGCGGCCCTCGGCCAGCAGAAGCACCAGATAGCCGCAGGCCGCGAGGAGGAACCAGATCCAGCTCGCGCCGCCGGAGAGTCCGGCGGCCACCGAGTAGAGCGCGAGCAGCGGCAGACCGGCCGGGGCCGCGCTGCGGTACGTCACCGCGAGCGCGTCCACCGCGAGACCGATCAGCAGCACACCGCCGATCAGCATCAGCTCGATGCCGTCGGTCGCCGGGGCCGGGCTCGCATAGCGGCCCACGTCGTCCGCGCCCGTCGTCAGCAACCGGGAGAACTGCTCGAACGCCTCCGGGCCCGGCAGCACCCACAGCAGTGCCTTCTCATGGGCGAACACCGCGGTGAGCAGCAGCAGCGCCGCCAGCGCCTGCGCCGCCACCGTCAGGGGCCGGGCCAGCGGCACCCGCAGGACGAGTGCGCCGACGCCGCACTGGATCGCCAGCAGGAACGCCGCCTGCACCAGCCAGCCCGCCGAATCGACCAGCGGCAGCAGTGACGCCGCCGTCATCAGGGTGGCGGCGAAGGCGCACAGCGCGAGCCTTCCGCGACCGCTCATGACCAACCCCCCGTGAACCCGTTCGTACCGGCGCCGGGCGAGTCGGTGTACTGCCGGCCCGCCTGCTGCCACAGATCGGCCAGCGGCGCCCCTGGCGGCGCCGCGAGCGCCGTCCAGCCCGCTTCGCGCAGCTGTTGCAGCCTTTCGTCGACCGCGCCCGCCACCGCACCGCCGGTCACCCAGGTCCCGCTGTCCAGCACGAAGGCGACCGCCGCACCGCTGCGCCGGCGCATCCTGGCCGCCATCGCGGCCTGTTCGTCGTCAAGGTCGCCGAAGAAGGCGACCAGCAGACCTTCGTTGCCGCCGCGCAGCACGTCGTACGCGCGCGACAGTCCGCCACCGTCGGAGTGGTCCACGACGGCGAGGGTGTCCATCATCGTGCCCGCGGAGGCCGCGGACTCCTGGGACGAGCCGGCGAAGCCGTCGGAGCCCTCGCCGGGCACGGAGGCACCGGTGTCCGTGAGCAGCCGGACGGCGAAGCCCCGCTCCAGCAGGTGCATCAGGGCCGATGCCGCGCCGGAGACCGCCCACTCGAAGGCCGAGTCCGGTCCCGAGCCTTGATAGGCCTTGGCCCGGGTGTCGAGCAGCACCGTGCAGCGGGACCGCTGCGGCTGCTCCTCGCGGCGCACCATCAGCTCGCCGTAGCGCGCGGTGGAGCGCCAGTGAACCCGGCGGAGATCGTCTCCGTGGCGGTAGGCGCGGGGGATCACGTCGTCGTCACCGGCCAGGGCGAGCGAGCGCTGGCGCCCGTCGCCGTACCCGGACGCCTCGCCGGACAGGCGCACCGCGGGCAGCGCCTCGGTCCGGGGGATGACGGTGAGGGTGTCGAACGCGCTGAAGGAGCGGGTCAGCTCGCACATCCCGAACGGGTCGCTCAACCTGAGCTGCAGCGGGCCGAGCGGATAACGCCCGCGCAGGTCGGAACGGACACGGTAGGACACCTCGCGCCGGCCGCCCGCCTCCACCCGGTCCAGCACGAACCGGGGGCGTGGCCCCAGCACGTACGGCACGTGGTCCTGGAGCATCAGCAGCCCGGTGGGCATCCGCGAGACATTGTCCATCCGAAGGTGCACCCGGGACTCGGAGCCGGAGGGCACCCGGGCAGGCGCGAGCCGCCGGCTGGCCGCGACCCGGTAGCGGGTGCGGTACAGCACCAGCACGGCCAGCAACGGCAGTACGGCGAGCAGCAGGCCGACCCGCAGCAGATCGGCCTGCCCGAGCACATACGCGCATGCGGCGGCCGCCACCCCTGCGGCGAGGAAGGATCGGCCCCGCGTGGTCAGCCCGCCCAGAGCCGCCTTCACACCGCCCTTGTCCTTGCTGTCTTCGTGGCCGTCGGGGGCGGCGGGACCCTGGGCCGACATCACAGCCGCCGGGCGCCGGGCTGCTGGCCGTAGAGCGGCTGCTGCTGCCCGCCCGCCACATAGGCGCCGTCCGGGCTGCCGGACGTGGGCACGGGGGTGCGCTGCACGATGTCGAGCACGACCTGCTCGGCGGTGCGGCGGTTCAGCTGCGCCTGTGCGGTGGGCAGCAGGCGGTGCGCCAGCACCTGCACGGCCAGGCCCTGCACATCGTCCGGCAGGGCGTACTCACGGCCGCTGAGTGCGGCCGACGCCTTCGCGGCACGCAGCAGATGCAGCGTCGCGCGCGGGGACGCGCCGAGTCTGAGGTCCGGGTGGTTACGGGTGGCAGCCACCAGTTCCACCGCGTACCGCCGCACGGATTCGGCCACGTGGACCTGGCGCACCGCCTCGATGAGCTTCACGATCTCGTGGGCGTGCGCCACCGGCTGCAGGTCGTCCAGCGGGTTGACGCCGCCGTGGACATCGAGCATCTGCAGCTCGGCCGCCGCACTCGGGTAGCCGATGGACACCCGCGCCATGAAACGGTCGCGCTGCGCCTCGGGGAGAGGGTAGGTGCCCTCCATCTCCACCGGGTTCTGCGTCGCCACCACCATGAACGGGTTGGGCAGCTCGTAGCTGTGCCCGTCGATGGTGACCTGGCGCTCCTCCATGGACTCCAGCAGCGCGGACTGCGTCTTGGGCGAAGCGCGGTTGATCTCGTCGCCGATCACGATCTGGGCGAAGATCGCGCCGGGCTTGAACTCGAAGTCGCGTCGCTGCTGGTCGAAGATCGACACACCGGTGATGTCGGACGGAAGCAGATCCGGCGTGAACTGGATACGCCGCACCGAGCAGTCGATGGAGCGTGCAAGTGCCTTGGCCAGCATCGTCTTGCCGACGCCGGGGACATCTTCGATCAGCAGATGTCCCTCCGCCAGCAACACGGTCAGCGAAAGCCGTACGACCTCAGGCTTGCCCTCGATCACACTCTCCACCGACCTGCGGACACGCTCCGCTGTGGTGGTCAGATCTGTGAGGCTCGCTCGATCGTCATAGGTCGTCACCCGGCCCTCCTCGGCCCGTTCTAGGGCCGGTGCCTGACACAGCACGGCCCACCCCGAAACACGGACACCGCCTCCGGAGGGGTTCCGGAGGGATGTCTCACCCGCATTCTTGTTGGCGTTACCGCGTTGTGTCACTCGCCTGTGGATAACTGGGAGGGATATGCCGGGTTTGGTTCAATTGTCGAGTGCCTGACCGGTCACTCAGCGGGGTCGATCTCCCGCAGTACACCCTTCGTGACATCGAAGACGAAGCCCCGGACGTCATCCGTGTGCAGCAGGAACGGTGAGGTGCGCACCCGCTGCATCGACTGCCGTACGTCCTGCTCCACGTCGCGGAACGCCTCGACCGCCCACGCCGGACGCTGGCCGACCTCCTCCTCCAGCTCGATCCGGAAGTCCTCGGTGATCTTCTCCAGACCGCAGCCGGTGTGGTGGACCAGTATCACGCTGCGCGTGCCCAGCGCCCGCTGGCTGATGGTCAGTGAACGGATCACGTCATCGGTGACCACGCCGCCGGCGTTGCGGATGGTGTGGCAGTCGCCCAGTTCCAGGCCCAGCGCGGCGTGCAGGTCGAGCCGGGCGTCCATGCAGGCGACCACGGCGACCTGGAGCACCGGCCGCGCGTCCATCCCGGGGTCCTGGAACTCGGCGGCGTAGCGCAGGTTGGCTTCGACGAGTCGGTCTGTGACCGTCCCGCCTGTGGGAACCGGCTCGGCGGACTTGTGCGCAGAAGTCGACATGGCAATGAAGGTACTGGGCACAACGCGTCCCGGCCCGTTGTGAGAGCGGACAAAGACCGTCAACGTGCGTTGTTGTGAGGTAACCCACAAGTGTGGAACGGCGGCCCACGCGACGCGCTCGCCGGTTGATTGACCGGCCGGACCGGTGGACTAAAGTGACGCGAGTTCACGGACGCCATCGGCACATCTGGTGGTCTCCCGCAAGATTTTCCGCGTGCGCGGCGTACGCACGGCCCGGCCATGCCCCGCCCGCGCCGTACCTGAGAGGGCGCATGAGCCACACCCGACACGTCCCGGTGATGCTCCAGCGGTGCCTGGACCTGTTGGCCCCGGCCCTGCAGAGGCCGGGTGCGGTCGTCGTCGACTGCACCCTCGGACTCGGCGGTCACAGTGAGGCGCTGCTCACGCAGTTTCCCGAGGCACGTCTGATCGCACTCGACCGGGACAGGGAGGCACTGCGCCTGTCGGGTGAGCGGCTCGCACCGTTCGGCGACCGGGCGACCTTGGTGCACGCCGTCTACGACGAACTTCCCGAGGTCCTCGCCCGGCTCGGCGTCCCGCGCGTCGAGGGTGTGCTCTTCGATCTCGGTGTCTCCTCCATGCAGCTGGACGAGGCCGACCGGGGCTTCGCGTACGCCCAGGACGCCCCGCTCGACATGCGCATGGACCAGACGACGGGCATGAGCGCGGCCGAAGTGCTCAACACCTACCCGGCGGGCGAGCTGGTGCGGATCCTGCGCTCGTACGGCGAGGAGAAGCAGGCCAAGCGGATCGTCTCGGCGATCGTGCGGGAGCGGGAGAAGGAGCCCTTCACCAACAGCGCGCGGCTCGTCGAGCTGATCCGGGACGCACTGCCGCAGGCGGCCAAGCGCACCGGCGGCAATCCGGCCAAGCGCACCTTCCAGGCCCTGCGGATCGAGGTGAACGGCGAGCTCAGCGTTCTCGAACGGGCCGTGCCGGCCGCGGTCGGGACGCTCGCCGTCGGCGGCCGGATCGCCGTCCTGTCGTACCACTCGCTGGAAGACCGGCTGGTCAAGCAGGTCTTCGCGGCCGGTGCCGCGAACACGGCGCCGCCCGGACTGCCTGTCGTCCCGGAGCAGTACCAGCCCCGGCTCAAGCTGCTGACACGCGGTGCGGAACTGCCCACCGACGAAGAGGTGGCCGAGAACCGCCGGGCGGCTCCCGCGCGTCTGAGGGGAGCAGAGCGCATCCGGGAGGACGTGTCGTGAGCGGCGCGGGGGTGTACGGGGCGGGGTGCACGACGGGCGGCGCGGCGATGCGGAGGACACCTTGAGCACAGCGGCCAAGCAGCTGAAGGGGAAGGCCGCGCAGCTCGCGCGGCTGATGCCGTCCGGGCCGAGCACCGCCGCCCGTACACCCTTCGTCCTGCTGGTCGTGCTCCTGCTGTCCGGGGGGCTGATCACTCTTCTCCTGCTCAACTCCTCGCTCAACCAGGGATCGTTCAAGCTGAGCGAACTCAAGAAGCGGACCACCGACCTCACCGACCAGGAACAGGCGCTGCAGCGGGACGTGGACAGCCGCTCCGCGCCGGACGCGCTGGAGCGGCGGGCCCGGGAGCTCGGCATGGTGCCCGGCGGCAACCCCGCCTTCCTCGGACCCGACGGCAAAATCCACGGCGTACCCGACGAGGCCACCGCACAGGCGATCCCCGATCCCACGCCTCTGGCCTCCGCGTCGCCCGCGGCCCCTTCCGTGACGGCCTCACCCGCACCCGCGGCCGCCGCCCCGACGGCCTCTCCCGCGGCCGCCGCCCCCTCCGCGGCCGCCCCCGGCTCCGCCCGGCCACCGGCGACGCCCCCTGCCGCCACCCAGGCACCCCGTTCAGCAGCCCCGCAGACGCGCGCATCCGCGGCCTCTGCGCCGCCCGTGTCCGCCCCCGCCCCCCGTACGTCCCCGAAGCCGACCCCGACCCTCCCCGGCAGGTGACGCAGTGCCCCGCAAGGAACCTCCGCGCCGCCGGGTGCCGGGCCCCGCCAGGCGGCCCTCGAGGCAGCCGTCCGTACGCCCGGCGCCGCGCCGCCCGCGCCCGGCCGCCCGCACGCTCCGCCTCGGCAGCCCGCGTCCCCGGCTGCGGCTGGTCAGCCTCGGCCTCACCCTCGTCATGCTGGTGTTCGTGGTGCGGCTGCTCCAGGTGCAGGCCGTCGACGGGAGCGCCTATGCGGCCAAGGCCGAGAAGAACCGCTACCTCAGCCACAAACTCGCCGCGGAACGCGGCGAGATCACCGATCGGGCCGGTATCGCACTCGCCATCAGCGTCGACGCGCACGACATCACCGCCGACCCGAAGATGTTCACGCCGAAGGAGAGCAAGGCCGAGGACGCGCCGGAACAGGCGGCCGCGCTGCTCGCCCCGATCCTCGGCAAGGACGTCGCCGAGCTGACGAAGAAGCTCAAGGCGCCCAAGTCCCGCTACGCCGTGCTGGCCCGCCGCCAGACCCCCCAGGTCTGGAACCAGATCAAGGACCTCAAGGGCATCTACGCCGAGGAGGCCGCCGCCGACAGGCGGACCGGCGGACCCGGCGCCAATGTGCTGGCCGGCATCTTCCAGGAGCCGAGCAGCAAGCGCGTCTACCCCAACGGCGATCTCGCCGCCGGGATACTCGGCTACGTCAACGCCGAGAACCGCGGCGGCGGCGGTGTCGAGTCCATGCTCGACAAGACGCTCGCCGGCGAGGACGGCCAGATCACATACGCCCAGTCCGGTGGCCGCCGCGTCCCCACCGCAGGCTCCCGCGAGGTGCCCGCCGTCCCCGGCTCCGACGTCGAGCTGACCATCGACCGCGACATCCAGTGGGCCGCCCAGAAGGCCATCTCGGAGCAGGTGGGCAAGTCAAAGGCGGACCGCGGCTATGTGATCGTGCAGAACACCCGCACCGGCGAGGTGCTCGCCATGGCCAACGCCCCTGGCTTCGACCCCAACGACCTCGGCCAGGCCAACTCCGCGGCCATGGGCAACGCCGCGCTCCAGGACGTGTACGAGCCCGGCTCCACCGCCAAGGTGATGTCCATGGCCGCCGTCCTGGAGGAGAAGGCCGCCACCCCCGGCACCCATGTCGTCGTACCCAACCGGCTGCACCGCGGCGACCGGCTGTTCAAGGACGACATCGACCACCCCACCTGGTACCTCACGCTCAACGGCGTACTCGCCAAGTCCAGCAACCTCGGCACGATCCTGGCGACCGGGCAGCTCGGGAAGACACAGGCCGAGGCGAACCAGGTGCTCCACTCCTACCTGCGCAAGTTCGGCATCGGCCGCCCGACCGGGCTCGAGTACCCCGGCGAAACCCCCGGCATCCTCGCCAAGCCGCAGAAGTGGTCCACTTCGCAGCAGTACACGATCCCGTTCGGTCAGGGTCTGTCGCTGAACGCCATGCAGGCCGCCTCCGTGTACTCGACCATCGCCAACGGCGGTGTACGCATCGAGCCCACCCTGATCCGCGGCACCCGGGGCCCCGACGGGCAGTTCGTCGCGGCCCCCGCGCCCGAGAAGAACCGCGTGGTCAGCGAGCAGACCGCGCGGACACTGGCCACCATGCTCGAGTCCGTCGTCGACGACCGGGAAGGCACCGGCACCAAGGCCCGCATCCCCGGCTACCGCGTCGCGGGCAAGACCGGCACGGCCAACCGCGTCGACCCCGAGCTCGGCCGCTACAGGGGCTACACGGCGTCCTTCGCCGGATTCGCGCCCGCGGACAAGCCGGAGATCACGGTCTACTGCGCGATCCAGAACCCCACCAAGGGGAGTTACTTCGGCGGCCAGATCTGCGGTCCGGTCTACCAGAAGGTCATGGAGTTCTCGCTGAAGTCCCTGCAGATCGCACCGACCGGCAAGGCACCGGCCCGGCTCCCCGTCACCTTCGACCCCGGCGAATGACCGGAGGAACCACAGTGAGAGCAATCACTCCCGACGAGGACCGACCCGGCGACCGCCCGGCAGGGACCCCCTCTTTTTCCCCCCGGCCCATTCCGCCCGGTACGCTCACCGCCGTGCCACACGCTGATCAGTACCGAACCGCCCCGCCCCGTCCGGCCGAGGTCCGCCCGACCCCTCTCGGGGTGCTGGCCGACCGTCTGGAGGTCGAGCCGCCCGGTTCCGGCGCGGTCACCGGCATCACCCACGATTCGCGGGCGGTACGCCCCGGTGACGTGTACGCCGCCCTCCCCGGCGCCCGCCTCCACGGCGCCGACTTCGTCGCCCAGGCGGCCGACCTCGGGGCCGGCGCGATCCTCACCGACCCGGCGGGCGCGGAGCGCGCGGCGGCCACCGGCCTGCCGGTCCTGGTCACCGAGAACCCGCGCGGCCGGATGGGCGAACTCGCCGCCGAGATCTACGGCCGCCCCGGCGACGCCCTGCTCCAGATCGGTATCACCGGTACCTCGGGCAAGACCACCACGGCGTATCTCGTCGAGGGCGGGCTCCGTGCGGCCGGCCGCGCCACCGGCCTGATCGGCACGGTCGAGATGCGAATCGGCGACGAGCGCATCAAGTCCGAGCGCACCACCCCGGAAGCCACCGACCTCCAGGCCCTGTTCGCCGTCATGCGCGAGCGCGGCGTCGAATCGGTCGCGATGGAGGTCTCCAGCCACGCCCTCGTGCTCGGCCGGGTCGACGG
Organism: Streptomyces sp. NBC_00390; assembly: GCF_036057275.1. Taxonomy (NCBI): domain Bacteria; kingdom Bacillati; phylum Actinomycetota; class Actinomycetes; order Kitasatosporales; family Streptomycetaceae; genus Streptomyces; species Streptomyces sp. NBC_00390. The sequence goes on from NZ_CP107945.1 coordinate 6,267,978, forward strand.
CTGTGTCTTCGACATCGCCGTCTTCAACAACCTCAGCCCGGAGCACATGGAGTTCCATTCCGGCATGGAGGACTACTTCCAGGCGAAGGCGCAGCTGTTCACGCCCAAGCGCAGCAGGGCCGCGGTCGTCAACCTCGACGACGAGTACGGCCGCAGGCTGGTCAAGGAGGCGTCCGTCCCGGTCACCACCTTCTCCGCGGAGGGCCACCCGGACGCCGACTGGCGCGCCGAGGACGTCGAGGTCGGCTCGCACGGCTCCTCGTTCACCGCGGTCGGCCCACGGGGCGAGCGGGTACGCGCGACGGCACCGCTGCCGGGTCCGTTCAACGTCGCCAACACACTGGCCGCCGTCGTCACCCTCGCCGTCGCCGGCATCGACCCGCAGACCGCCGCAGACGGCGTCGCGGCCGTTCCCGGCGTACCGGGCCGTCTGGAGCGCGTGGACGCGGGCCAGCCGTACCTCGCGGTCGTCGACTACGCCCACAAGACCGACGCCGTCGAATCGGTCCTGCGTTCCCTGCGCAAGGTCACCGAGGGCCGGCTGCACATCGTGCTCGGCTGCGGCGGCGACCGCGACACGACCAAACGCGGCCCGATGGGCGCCGCCGCAGCGCGGCTCGCCGACACCGCCGTACTGACCTCCGACAACCCCCGCTCCGAGGACCCGCTGGCGATCCTCGCCACGATGCTCGCGGGCGCCGCCGAGGTGCCGATCCACGAGCGCGGTGACGTCCTGGTCGAGGCCGACCGGGCCGCGGCCATCGCCGCGGCCGTCGCCCGGGCGGAGCCCGGCGACACCGTGCTGGTCGCCGGCAAGGGGCATGAGCAGGGCCAGGACATCGCCGGAGTGGTCCGCCCGTTCGACGACCGTGAGGTCCTTCGCGCAGCCATCGAAAACGCAGCACGCCGCGCCCATCAGCACGAGAACAGTCAGGGATGACCCAGTGATCGCCCTCACCCTCGCCGAGATCGCCGAAATCGTCGGCGGGCAGACGTACGACATACCGGATCCGGGCGCCCGGGTCACCGGGCCTGTCGTGATCGACTCCCGAGCCGTCGAACCCGGCAGTCTCTTCGCCGCCTTCCACGGCGAGAACGTCGACGGCCACGACTACGCGGAGCGCGCGGTGGCGGCGGGTGCGGCTGCCGTGCTGGCCGCCCGCCCGGTGGGCGTGCCCGCCATCGTCGTCGACGACGTACAGAGCGCCCTCGGGCGGCTGGCCCGTGCCGTCGTCGAACGGCTCGGCACCCAGGTCGTCGCGCTGACCGGCTCGGCCGGCAAGACCAGCACCAAGGACCTGATCGCCCAGGTGCTCCAGCAGAAGGCGCCCACGGTCTGGACACCGGGCTCCCTCAACAACGAGATCGGGCTGCCGCTCACCGCGCTGCGCGCCACCGAGGAGACCGAGCATCTCGTCCTGGAGATGGGGGCACGCGGCATCGGCCACATCCGGTACCTCACCGAGCTCACCCCGCCCAGGATCGGCCTGGTGCTCAACGTCGGCACCGCCCACATCGGCGAGTTCGGCGGGCGCGAGCAGATCGCCGAGGCCAAGGGCGAGATGGTCGAGTCCCTCCCGGCCGACGGCGTCGCCGTCCTCAATGCCGACGACCCGCTGGTGCGGGCCATGGAATCCCGGACAAAGGCCCGTGTGCTGCTCTTCGGCGAGTCCGCGGACGCCGCCGTACGCGCGGAGAATGTCCGGCTCACGGAGCTCGGACAGCCTGCCTTCACACTCCACACACCCACCGGGTGCAGTGACGTGACCATGCGGCTGTACGGTGAGCACCACGTGTCGAACGCGCTCGCCGCGGCCGCCGTCGCCCATGAGCTGGGCATGTCCGTCGACGAGATCGCCCGTGCGCTCTCCGAGGCGGGCACCCTCTCCCGCTGGCGCATGGAGGTCACCGAGCGTCCGGACGGCGTGACGGTCGTCAACGACGCCTACAACGCGAACCCCGAGTCCATGCGTGCCGCGCTGCGCGCGCTGGCCGCCATGGGCAAGGGGCGTCGTACGTGGGCGGTGCTGGGCAGGATGGCCGAGCTCGGGGACGAGGCGCTCGCCGAGCACGACGCGGTCGGACGGCTTGCCGTCCGGCTCAACGTCAGCAGGCTCGTGGCGGTCGGGGGCAGGGAAGCGGCCTGGTTGCAGCTGGGCGCTTATAACGAGGGTTCGTGGGGTGAGGAGTCGGTGCACGTGTCCGACGCGCAGGCGGCTGTCGACCTGTTGCGCAGTGAGTTGCGCCCGGGAGACGTCGTGCTGGTGAAGGCTTCCAGGGCGGTGGGACTGGAGCGGGTCGCCGAGGCTCTGCTCGAGGGTGAGGGTGCCGTCCGATGAGGCAGATCCTCTTCGCGGGAGCCATCGGTCTCTTCCTGACCCTGATCGGTACCCCGCTGCTGATCAAGCTGCTGGCCCGCAAGGGATACGGGCAGTTCATCCGCGACGACGGCCCGCGCAGCCACGGCAGCAAGAAGGGCACGCCCACCATGGGCGGCATCTCCTTCATCCTGGCCACGCTCGTCGCGTACGCGCTCGCCAAGGTCATCACCGGTGAGGACCCGACCTTCTCGGGTGTGCTGGTGCTGTTCCTGATGGCGGGCATGGGCCTTGTCGGCTTCCTGGACGACTACATCAAGATCGTCAAACAGCGTTCGCTCGGTCTGCGGGCCAAGGCGAAGATGGCCGGCCAGCTGATCGTCGGTATCGCCTTCGCCGTGCTGTCGCTGCAGTTCGCCGACAGCCGCCACCAGACCCCCGCCTCCACCAAGCTGTCGTTCATCACGGACTTCGGCTGGTCGATCGGCCCGGTGCTGTTCGTCATCTGGGCGCTGTTCATGATTCTCGCGATGTCCAACGGCGTGAATCTGACCGACGGCCTGGACGGCCTGGCCACCGGCGCTTCGGTGATGGTCTTCGGCGCGTACACCTTCATCGGGCTCTGGCAGTTCCAGGAGTCCTGCGCCAACGCCGTCACGCTGACCAACCCCAACGCCTGCTTCGAGGTACGGGATCCGCTCGATCTCGCGGTCGTCGCCTCCGCCCTGATGGGCTCCTGCTTCGGCTTCCTGTGGTGGAACACCTCACCCGCCAAGATCTTCATGGGCGACACCGGTTCGCTCGCGCTCGGTGGAGCGCTCGCGGGTCTGGCGATCTGCTCCCGTACGGAACTCCTGCTGGCCCTCCTCGGCGGACTCTTCGTCCTGATCACCATGTCCGTGGTCATTCAGGTCGGCTCGTTCAAGATGACCGGTAAGCGTGTCTTCCGGATGGCGCCGCTCCAGCACCACTTCGAACTCAAGGGGTGGTCCGAGGTCCTTGTGGTGGTCCGCTTCTGGATCATCCAGGGCATGTGCGTCATCGTGGGTCTGGGGCTCTTCTACGCAGGATGGGCAGCCGACAAGTGAGTGACCGGGACTGGCAGGGCAAGCGGATCACCGTCGCGGGTCTCGGCGTGAGCGGCATCAGCGCCGCCCGCGCCCTGACCGGCCTCGGTGCATCGCTCACCGTCGTGGACGGCGGCGACAGCGAGGAGCACCGCGCCCGCGCGGCCGAACTGGCCGAGCTGGGGATCACCGTGCGCCTCGGCGACGCGCAGACCCTGCCCGAGGGGACCGACCTCGTCGTCACCTCGCCCGGCTGGAAGCCGTCCAGCCCGCTCTTCGCAGCCGCTGCCCAGGCGGGTGTGGACGTCGTCGGCGATGTCGAGATCGCCTGGCGGCTGCGCGGCCCGGACGCCGCTCCGTGGCTCGCGATCACCGGTACCAACGGCAAGACGACCACGACGCGGATGCTCGCCTCGATCCTGTCGGCCGCGGGGCTGCGTACCGCCGCGATCGGCAACATCGGCACCCCGATCATCGACGTGGTCACCGGCGACGAGCCGTACGACGTGCTCGCCGTCGAACTCTCCAGCTACCAGCTGCACTGGGCGCCCTCGCTGCGCGCCCACTCCGGCGCCGTGCTCAACCTCGCACCCGACCATCTCGACTGGCACGGCTCCATGAAGGAGTACGCCGCCGACAAGGGCCGGATCTACGAGGGCAACTCGGTCGCCTGCGTCTACAACGTCGCCGATCCCGCCACCGAGGACCTGGTGCGCGAGGCGGACGTCGAAGAGGGCTGCCGAGCCATCGGCTTCACCCTCAGCACGCCCGGCCCCTCCCAACTCGGCGTCGTGGACGGGATCCTGGTGGACCGGGCGTTCGTCGAGAACCGTCACAAGCAGGCCCAGGAACTCGCCGAGGTCACGGACATCGACCCGCCCGCCCCGCACAACATCGCCAATGCCCTTGCGGCGGCGGCGCTTGCGCGGGCGTTCGGCGTCGCACCGGCCGCGGTACGCGAGGGGCTGCGCAACTTCCGCCCTGACGCGCACCGCATCGAGCGCGTCGAGGAGGTCGCGGGCGTCACGTACATCGACGACTCCAAGGCCACCAACACCCATGCCGCGGAAGCCTCTCTGGCCGCCTACGACCCGATCGTGTGGATCGCGGGGGGACTTGCCAAGGGCGCGACCTTCGACGAGATCGTCGAGAAGTCCGCACCGCGGCTGCGCGGTGTGGTGCTGATCGGGGCGGACCGCGCTCTCGTCCGGGAAGCCCTCGTGCGACACGCGCCCGAAGTCCCGGTCGTCGAGCTCGACCGGACCGACACTGGGGCGATGTCCGCGGCGGTCCGCGAAGCGGCGCAGCTCGCCCGGCCGGGAGACACGGTTCTGCTGGCCCCGGCGTGCGCCTCGATGGACATGTTCGCCAACTACAACAAGCGAGGCGAGGCCTTCGCGGACGCGGTCCGCGCCCTCGCCGACGAGCGCGCCTGACCGGCCCACCTCCGCGCCGCCCAGGATTCCCGGCAGCGCGCCAGGCACGACTGGAGGGGACAGCGACCATGCCGGCCAATCCGCCCCGTCCCGGGGCATCTGCACCCGAGGCGGGCGTTCCCGACCCGGTACCGCGTCATGCGGGCACACGGCCCGTTGCGGCGCCCCGGACCGGGCGGCCGACTCCACCCGTGCCTGCTGACTCCGTCACCGCACCGGGCGCGGCCGCGCCCGGTGAGGCCGTGCGTGAGGCCCGGGCCGGGCGCGTGCCCTCGGCTCAGCGGAACGGCCCGGTCGACGCCGGCGCCTTCGCCGACGGTGGCCTCCCGGCCAGGCATGTGCCCCAGGCGCCGGAGGCCGGGCGAACGGCCCCTCCCGGCGTGGGTCCGCACAGCGAAGCCGCGCCCCTCGCCGCCGACGGCACCACCCGGTCCAGGGGCCTGTTCCCGGCGGCTCGGCGGCGCCCCCTCGCGGGCGCCTGGAGGGCCCTCGGGGGCCTTCTCGTTCCCGTACCCGTACCTGTGCCCGCCCTCGCCGGCCCGGCCGGTGTGGCCCTGCGCGGCAGGGGCGGAGCCGCTGTGCGGCGACTGCCGGCGGCCCGGGGCGGGAACGCCTCCGGGTCCGGCGCGCCGCGGCCGCCCCGCGGCAGCGGGATCCGGCGGCTGTACGAGCAGGCGCGGCGGGCCTGGGACCGGCCGCTGACCGCGTACTACGTGATCCTCGGCAGCAGCCTGCTGATCACCGTGCTCGGCCTGGTGATGGTCTACTCCGCCTCGATCATCAAGGCGCTCGAGCTCTCGCTGCCCGCCACGTACTTCTTCCGCAAACAGTTCCTGGCCGCCGTCATCGGTGCCGTGCTGCTGCTGCTCGCCTCCCGGATGCCCGTCAAACTGCACCGGGCGCTCTCCTATCCCCTCCTGGTGGGCGCGGTCTTCCTGATGGTCCTCGTCCAGGTCCCCGGGATAGGGCATTCGGTCAACGGCAACCAGAACTGGCTCTACCTCGGCGGCCCGTTCCAGCTCCAGCCCAGTGAGTTCGGCAAACTCGCGCTGATCCTGTGGGGCGCGGACCTGCTCGCCCGCAAGCAGGACAAGCGGCTGCTGACCCAGTGGAAGCACCTGCTCGTGCCGCTCGTCCCGGTCACGTTCCTGCTGCTCGGTCTGATCATGCTCGGCGGTGACATGGGCACCGCCATCATCCTGACCGCGATTCTCTTCGGTCTGCTGTGGCTGGCGGGAGCCCCCACCCGCCTTTTCGCCGGCGTACTGGCCGTCGCCGCTTTCGTCGGTTTCGTACTGATCAGAACCAATGAGAACCGGATGTCGAGGCTGTTCTGCGTCGGCGCCATCGATCTCGGCCCCAAAGGCGAGTGCTGGCAGGCCGTGCACGGCATCTATGCTCTTGCCTCCGGCGGATGGTTCGGTTCCGGTCTCGGTGCAAGTGTGGAAAAATGGGGCCAACTACCCGAACCGCACACCGATTTCATCTTCGCCATCGCCGGTGAGGAACTGGGTCTGGCGGGGACTCTGTCGGTGCTCGCTCTGTTCGCGGCTCTAGGCTATGCGGGTATCCGCGTGGCCGGACGCACGGAGGACCCCTTCGTGAGGTACGCAGCGGGAGGTGTGACCACCTGGATCACGGCCCAGGCCGTGGTCAACATCGGTGCGGTGCTCGGCCTGCTGCCGATCGCCGGAGTCCCGCTGCCGCTGTTCTCCTACGGAGGATCGGCACTGCTGCCGACGATGTTCGCCGTCGGGCTGCTGATCGCCTTCGCGCGAGAGGATCCCGCCGCGAAAGCGGCCCTGGCCATGCGGAGGCCCGGGGTGAGATGGAAGACGATGAGACGGCGCGTCAAGCAGCGTCCGTCCGGAGAGCGGTGAATTTCGGTGCATGTCGTACTCGCCGGTGGGGGGACCGCCGGCCACATCGAGCCCGCGCTCGCCCTCGCGGACGCACTGCGAAGGCAGGACCCGACCGTGGGTATCACGGCCCTCGGCACGGAGCGGGGCCTGGAAACCAGGCTCGTACCCGAGCGCGGCTACGAGCTGGCGCTCATCCCTGCCGTTCCGCTGCCGCGCAAGCCCACACCCGAGCTGATCACCGTCCCCGGACGGCTGCGCGGCACGATCAAGGCCGCCGAGCAGATCCTGGAGCGGACCAAGGCGGACTGTGTCGTCGGCTTCGGCGGCTATGTCGCGCTGCCCGGCTATCTGGCCGCCAAGCGCCTCGGAGTGCCGATCGTCGTCCATGAGGCCAACGCCCGCCCCGGACTCGCCAACAAGATCGGGTCGCGGTACGCCGCCGGGGTCGCCGTCGCCACTCCGGACAGCAAGCTGCGGAACGCCCGCTACATCGGCATCCCGCTGCGCCACTCCATCGCGACGCTGGACCGCGCCCGGGTGCGGCCCGAGGCACGTGCGGCCTTCGGGCTCGATCCCAACCTGCCGACGCTGCTGGTCTCAGGCGGATCGCAGGGCGCACGCCGGCTCAACGAGGTCATCCAGCAGATCGGCCCGGTGCTCCAGCAGTCCGGTATCCAGGTCCTGCACGCGGTCGGCCCGAAGAACGAACTGCCGCGCGTGGACAACATGCCCGGCATGCCGCCGTATGTCCCGGTACCGTACGTGGACCGGATGGATCTCGCGTACGCCGCGGCCGACATGATGCTGTGCCGTGCGGGCGCCATGACCGTCGCCGAACTCTCCGCAGTGGGGCTGCCCGCCGCGTACGTACCGCTGCCGATCGGCAACGGCGAACAGCGGCTGAACGCCCAGCCGGTGGTGAAGGCCGGCGGCGGACTGCTGGTCGACGACGCCGAACTCACCCCTGAGTGGGTCCAGGGCAATGTGCTTCCGGTACTTACCGATCCGCACCGGTTGTACGAGATGTCCCGCGCGGCCGCGGAGTTCGGCCGCCGGGATGCAGATGATCTGCTTGTCGGAATGGTGTACGAGGCGATTGCGGCACGCCGCAAGGCGTGAGAAGGCAGGGGAGCGTGGCCGGACCGACCACCGCCGAACACGGTGCACACAAACCCCCGAACACCGGGGACGGTTCGGCCCGCTCGCCCCTGGGCGGGGCTCCGAGGGGCCGGCTGCGAGTGCCGGGACCGCGCTCCCTGCTGATCGCCCTCGCCGTGGCCCTGTTGGGCGCGGCGACGATCTGGGTGCTGTACGGCTCCCCTTGGCTGCGCGCCGAGCGGGTGCGGACCACCGGCACGGACGAGCTGAGTGAGCGCGAAGTGGAGGCCGTGGCCGCCGTGCCGCTCGGGACGCCCCTCATTTCCGTCGACACGGACGCCATTGAGGCCCGGCTGCGGGACAAGCTGCCCCGGGTCGACTCGGTGGAAGCGACCCGGTCGTGGCCGCACGGAATCGATCTGAAGGTGACCGAACGGCAGCCGGTTCTGCTGTTGAAAAAGGGATCGAACTACGTCGAAGTGGACGCGAAAAGCGTCCGATTCGCGACCGTGGACCCGTTGAAGGCGCCCAAGCGCGTACCCGTGCTGGAGCTGGCGGCCGACGGCTCCCCGAGTCTGAAGCGCTTCGGGTCCGACCGGCTGGTGGCCGAGGCGGTTCGGGTCCGCGCGGATGTCCCGGCATCCGTCGCCGCCGACACCCGGGTCATCGCCGTGCGCTCGTACGACGCCATCTCCCTGGAGTTGAGCGGGGATCGCACCGTCGTGTGGGGCAGCTCGGAGGACGGCGCGGCGAAGGCCCGCTCACTCGTCGCGCTGATGAAAGCCGCGCCCAAGGCCCGCCACTTCGATGTGAGCGCCCCCACGGCGCCATCCGTATCGGATAGTTGACGCACATTCGTGCTGGCCAACACCCTGGTTGGTCATGGCACAGCGTGATCACATAGGGTGAAAAGAAAAACGGGAGGTTCGGCGTGTTCGTTGAACGCGCGCCACTTGTCGACTTAGTGTCCTGTTCGGAAGAGTCCAGGGAACAGACACACTGGTAACCCTAAACTTCAGCGTTAGGGTTCGGGTCGGCAGTCAGGCTGGTCGGGCCGTCCCCATTCGACATCAGTCGTCGCAGCGCAGCCCAGCGAGGCGGCGACACGTAACTCGAGGCGAGAGGCCTTCGACGTGGCAGCACCGCAGAACTACCTCGCAGTCATCAAGGTCATCGGTGTCGGCGGCGGTGGTGTCAATGCCATCAACCGAATGATCGAGGTCGGTCTCAAGGGTGTCGAGTTCATCGCGATCAACACGGACGCGCAAGCGCTGTTGATGAGCGACGCCGACGTGAAGCTCGACGTCGGCCGTGAACTCACCCGGGGCCTCGGTGCCGGAGCCAATCCGGCAGTCGGTCGCAAGGCGGCAGAGGACCACCGCGAGGAGATCGAAGAGGTCCTCAAGGGGGCCGACATGGTCTTCGTCACCGCCGGTGAAGGCGGTGGCACCGGCACCGGCGGCGCACCCGTGGTCGCGAACATCGCCCGCTCGCTGGGCGCGCTGACGATCGGCGTGGTCACCCGTCCGTTCACCTTCGAGGGCCGCAGGCGCGCGAACCAGGCGGAGGACGGCATCGCCGAGCTCCGGGAAGAGGTCGACACCCTCATCGTGATCCCCAACGACCGGCTGCTGTCCATCTCGGACCGCCAGGTCAGCGTGCTGGACGCGTTCAAGTCCGCGGACCAGGTGCTTCTGTCGGGTGTCCAGGGCATCACGGATCTCATCACGACACCCGGCCTGATCAACCTCGACTTCGCCGACGTCAAGTCCGTGATGTCCGAGGCGGGATCGGCGCTCATGGGCATCGGCTCGGCCCGCGGTGACGACCGCGCGGTGGCCGCCGCCGAGATGGCGATCTCCTCGCCGCTGCTGGAGGCGTCCATCGACGGCGCCCGCGGTGTGCTGCTGTCCATCTCCGGTGGTTCGGACCTCGGTCTCTTCGAGATCAACGAGGCCGCCCAGCTGGTCAGCGAGGCGGCCCACCCCGAGGCGAACATCATCTTCGGCGCCGTCATCGACGACGCGCTCGGGGACGAGGTCCGGGTCACGGTCATCGCGGCCGGCTTCGACGGCGGACAGCCGCCGACCCGCCGGGAGAACGTGATCGGCTCCGCGTCGGCCAAGCGCGAGGAGCCGGCGGCCCCGTCCCGCGCCGAGAGCTCCCGTGCGTCGGGCCTCGGCTCCGTTCCGGTCCGCGAGGAGCCCGCGCTCCAGGCCGAGCCGGCCACCGCGGCGAACGACCTCGGCCCGGGCGGATCCCCGCAGGTTCCCTCGGCCCGTCCGTACGACACCCAGGCCGAAGAGCTGGATGTCCCGGACTTCCTGAAGTGACAGTGCAGCACGACGCGATACACGGGAGCGGCGCGCACTTCGCCTTCACCGACCGGTGGGGCGGGGTGAGCGCCGCTCCGTACGAGGAGCTCAACCTCGGCGGAGCGGTCGGCGACGAACCGGAGGCCGTACGGGCCAACCGGACGATCGCCGCGAAGTCGCTGGACCTCGATCCCGCCGGGGTGGTGTGGATGAACCAGGTCCACGGCAACGACGTCGCCGAGGTGGACGGGCCGTGGACCACCATGGACCCCCCGGCGGTGGACGGCCTGGTCACCGCGCGACGCGGTCTCGCACTCGCCGTGCTCACCGCGGACTGCACCCCTGTACTGCTCGCCGACCCGGTCGCGGGGGTCGTGGGTGCGGCGCACGCAGGGCGGCCCGGAATGATCGCCGGCATCGTCCCGGCGACGGTCGCGGCGATGACGTCTCTCGGAGCCGAACCGGAACGGATCGTCGCCCGCACCGGGCCGGCCGTCTGCGGTCGCTGTTACGAAGTGCCCGAGCAGATGCGGGCAGACGTGGCCGCAGTCGAACCCGCCGCCTGGTCCGAGACCAGCTGGGGTACGCCGGCCGTCGATGTCACCGCCGGGGTGCACGCCCAGCTCGAGGCGCTCGGGGTGCGCGCCCGGCAGGCGTCGCCCGTCTGCACACTGGAATCGGAAGACCACTACTCGTACCGCCGCGACCGCACCACCGGGCGGCTCGCCGGATATGTCTGGCTGGACTGAGAGAGATGACGGACCGCAGAACCGAACTCGCTGCGAACCTGGCGGCGGTGGAGGAACGTATCGCCTCCGCGTGCGCGGCCGCGGGCCGCAAGCGCGAGGAGGTGACCCTGATCGTGGTCACCAAGACCTATCCCGCCGAAGATGTGCGTCTCCTCCACGAGTTGGGCGCTCGCCATGTGGCGGAGAACCGTGATCAGGACGCTGCCCCGAAGGCAGCGGCATGCGCCGATCTGGATCTCGTCTGGCACTTCGTCGGTCAGTTGCAGACCAATAAGGTCCGTTCTGTGGCGAGTTATGCCGACGTTGTGCAGTCTGTCGACCGCCTCAAGCTCGCTTCGTCACTGTCTGCTGCCGCGGTGCGAGCGGAGCGTGAACTGAGCTGCCTGATCCAGGTGGCGCTCGACGCGGAGTCGGGGGACGCCGGAGGCCGCGGTGGTGTGGCGCCGGGCGGCGTCGAGGAGTTGGCCGCGGCGATCGACGGCTCGCCGGGGCTGCGGCTGGGCGGACTGATGACCGTCGCGCCGCTGGCCGGACCGTACGCGGGACGGCAACGGGCCGCGTTCGAGCGGCTGATGGAAATCTCGGCAAGCCTGCGCGCGGGCCATCCTGCTGCGAACATGGTGTCAGCAGGGATGAGTGCGGACCTCGAACAGGCCGTGGCGGCAGGAGCGACACATGTGCGCGTCGGCACTGCGGTACTCGGAGTCCGACCCCGGCTCGGGTAACGTCGCGAAGCAAGTCGGACCACAGTAGAAAATATGGTCATTACCGCCCAAAAGCGGGCAGACCGTGTGGATCGCGGGCACTTGGTGACAATGCCGATCCACCACAGAGCGGAGGACTCAGAGAATGGCCGGCGCGATGCGCAAGATGGCGGTCTACCTCGGCCTCGTGGAGGACGATGGGTACGACGGCAGGGGCTTCGACCCCGACGACGACTTCGAACCCGAGCCGGAGCCGGAGCGTGAGCACCGGCGGCACCAGCCCCCGCATCAGGTGGAGCGGGAGGAGCCGGTACGGGTGGTGACGCCGCCCGTGCAGCGTGATCCAGTACCTCTTCCCGTCGAGAGCGGGCGCCCGGCGCGAATCGCCCCCGTGGCATCCATCACACCTGAACGCCCGAGCCTGGAGAAGAACGCGCCCGTGATCATGCCGAAGGTCGTGTCCGAGCGGGAGCCGTACCGCATCACCACGCTGCATCCACGGACCTATAACGAGGCCCGTACCATCGGGGAACACTTCCGCGAGGGCACCCCGGTGATCATGAACCTGACTGAGATGGACGACACGGATGCGAAGCGACTTGTCGACTTTGCCGCGGGACTCGTCTTCGGTCTGCATGGCAGCATTGAGAGGGTGACGCAGAAGGTGTTCCTGTTGTCTCCTGCTAACGTCGATGTCACGGCGGAGGACAAGGCCCGCATCGCTGAGGGCGGATTCTTCAACCAGAGCTGAGAAACGACACCGGAACGACCCGGCCGCAAGGCCGGAACACGAGAGCCAGGGGAGAGGGAAGCGCGGGATGGGCGTCGCATTGGATGTGGTCTACATCGCGCTGATGTGCTTCCTCATCGTGCTGATTTTCCGGCTGGTCATGGACTACGTCTTCCAGTTCGCACGTTCATGGCAGCCCGGCAAGCCGATGGTGGTCGTACTTGAGGCCACCTACACTGTCACCGATCCACCGCTCAAGCTTCTGCGGCGGTTCATTCCGCCGCTGCGTCTCGGGGGCGTGGCACTCGACCTGTCCTTCTTCGTTCTGATGATCATCGTCTACATCCTGATCTCCATCGTTAACAACTTTGCGAGCCAGGTATGAGCGATACGGTCCTGCCGACTGCCGACGACTACGTAGAGGTGAAGAAGAGATGCCGCTGACCCCCGAGGACGTGCGGAACAAGCAGTTCACGACCGTCCGCCTCCGAGAAGGCTATGACGAGGACGAGGTCGATGCCTTCCTCGACGAGGTCGAAGCCGAGCTGACGCGTCTGCTGCGTGAGAACGAGGACCTCCGCGCGAAGCTGGCCGCCGCCACGCGTGCCGCCGCGCAGAACCAGCAGCAGCAGGCCATGCGCAAGCCGCCGGAGCCGCAGGACGGCCGAGGTCCGGGCGCTCCGGTGCCCGCCGCCATATCCGGACCGCCGGTCCAGCAGCAGCCCCCGCAGATGGGTCCGCCCCAGCTGCCCGGTGGTGCTCCGCAGCTGCCAGCCGGTCCCAGCCACGGCGGCCCGCAGGGCATGGGCGGCCCGATGCAGGGCGGCCCCATGCAGGGCGGCCCGATGGGCGGTCCCATGGGTGGCCCCATGCAGGGCGGTCCCATGGGCGGTCCCATGGGTGGCCCCGGCATGCCGCAGCAGGGTCCGGGCGGTGACAGCGCGGCCCGAGTGCTGTCCCTTGCCCAGCAGACCGCTGACCAGGCGATCGCCGAGGCCCGCTCCGAGGCCAACAAGATCGTCGGCGAGGCGCGCTCGCGCGCCGAGGGCCTGGAGCGCGACGCGCGCGCCAAGGCGGACGCGCTCGAGCGGGACGCGCAGGAGAAGCACCGCGTCGCGATGGGCTCGCTGGAGTCGGCCCGCGCCACGCTGGAGCGCAAGGTCGAGGACCTGCGCGGCTTCGAGCGCGAGTACCGCACGCGACTGAAGTCCTACCTGGAGAGCCAGCTGCGCCAGCTGGAGACCCAGGCGGACGACTCGCTGGCCCCGCCGCGCACGCCTGCGGCCGCTTCGCTGCCGCCGTCCCCGTCGATGGCTCCGGCCGGTGCGGGTGCGATGGGTCACACCATGGGTGGCGGCCCGTCCATGGGGCAGTCGATGGGGCAGACCATGGGTGGCCACGGTCCGTCCTCGGGCGGCCCGTCGTACGGCGGCCAGCAGCAGATGTCGCCGGCGATGACCCAGCCGATGGCACCGGTGCGGCCGCAGGCGCCGCAGCCGATGCAGCAGGCACCGTCGCCGATGCGGGGCTTCCTGATCGACGAGGACGACAACTGACGGCCGCTCGCGCGTAAGCGCGCGTAGCCGTCGGCACTGAGGGCCGGGCCCGGGACGTTGAACGTCTCCGGACCCGGCCCTCTGCCGTGGGCGGGGTGGGGCGCCTGCGGCAGGCTCCGTCCCCAGCCGGCCCTCTTCCACGGCCTGGCGGCGCCTTGGGGGAAGGGTCTGGGCGGGCGCTGAGGCACCCGCACCCCCACGCGTGGCGGCTTCGTGCCGTGGCCCGGCGCCGACGCCGGTGCGGGGGCGCCTCCTCCGCCCGCAGGGCCTGGGTGGGGGCCTCGCACGCATGACGGGCCGATCCCTCCTGCGGGCGATATCGAGCCCCACAGGCGGGTGGGGAGTCAAGGTTCGGGCCGGAGCTCTGACTGGGGGGTGTCAGGCGGGCGTACGTGGTCGCGCCTGGCGTTTGAGGCGCGGGGTTCAGGGCGGAGCCCTGGACATGCCCGAAGGCGGCGCCCGGCCCCAGGGGTGGGCGCCGCCTTCGGGGTAGGGAAAGCCGACGGGTCCGGCAGCAGACGCTGCCGGGCCCGTTACGCAGCCGTGCTCACGCCTTTCGGAGGCGGAACGTCAGGGACAGGCCCTCGTCGGTGAACGGCTCCCCGTACGACTCGTCGCCCTCGCCCGTCGCGAAGTCCGTCGCCAGCACCTCGTCCGCGATCAGCGCCGCGTGGTCCGCCAGCGCCGAGGTGACCTCCTCGTCCGTGGAGCTCCAGCGCAGGGCGATCCGGTCCGCGACGTCCAGGCCGCTGTTCTTGCGGGCCTCCTGGATCAGGCGGATGGCATCGCGGGCAAGGCCCGCCAGCCGCAGCTCCGGGGTGATCTCCAGGTCGAGTGCGACCGTCGCACCCGCGTCGGAGGCCACCGACCAGCCCTCGCGGGGCGTCTCGGTGATGATGACCTCGTCGGGGGAGAGCGTCACCGGCGAGCCGTCGACCTCGACCGTGGCCGTGCCCTCGCGCAGGGCCAGCGACAGGGCCGCCGCATCCGTCGCCGCGATCGCCTTGGCGACGTCCTGGACGCCCTTCCCGAAGCGCTTGCCCAGCGCGCGGAAGTTCGCCTTGGCCGTGGTGTCCACCAGCGAGCCGCCGACCTCGGAGAGGGACGCCAGGGACGAGACGTTCAGCTCCTCCGTGATCTGCGCGTGCAGTTCGGGGGAGAGCGACTCGAAGCCCGACGCCGCGACCAGTGCCCGGGACAGCGGCTGGCGGGTCTTCACGCCCGACTCCGCACGCGTCGCACGGCCGAGCTCGACCAGCCGGCGGACCAGCGCCATCTGCGACGAGAGGGCCGGGTCGATCGCGGACAGGTCGGCCGCGGGCCAGCTCGACAGGTGCACGGACTCCGGAGCCTCCGGGGACACCGGGACGACGAGGTCCTGCCACACCCGCTCGGTGATGAACGGGGTCAGCGGAGCCATCAGGCGGGTCACCGTCTCGACGACGTCGTGCAGCGTGCGCAGCGCCGCCTTGTCGCCCTGCCAGAAGCGGCGGCGCGAGCGCCGCACGTACCAGTTCGACAGGTCGTCGACGAACGAGGACAGCAGCTTTCCGGCGCGCTGGGTGTCGTACGCCTCCATCGCCTGCGTCACCTGGTCCACGAGCGCGTTCAGCTCGCTGAGCAGCCAGCGGTCCAGGACCGTGCGGTCGGCTGGCGCCGGGTCGGCCGCCGACGGCGCCCAGCCGGACGTACGGGCGTACAGCGCCTGGAAGGCCACCGTGTTCCAGTACGTCAGCAGGGTCTTTCGCACGACCTCCTGGATGGTGCCGTGGCCCACCCGGCGGGCGGCCCAGGGCGAACCGCCCGCGGCCATGAACCACCGCACCGCGTCCGCGCCGTGCTGGTCCATCAGCGGGATCGGCTGCAGGATGTTGCCCAGGTGCTTGGACATCTTGCGGCCGTCCTCGGCGAGGATGTGGCCCAGGCACACCACGTTCTCGTACGACGACTTGTCGAAGACCAGCGTGCCGACCGCCATCAGCGTGTAGAACCAACCGCGCGTCTGGTCGATCGCCTCCGAGATGAACTGCGCGGGGTAGCGCTTCTCGAAGATCTCCTTGTTCTTGTACGGGTAGCCCCACTGCGCGAACGGCATCGATCCCGAGTCGTACCAGGCGTCGATGACCTCCGGGACACGGGTCGCCGTCTCCTGGCAGGTCGGGCAGGGGAACGCGACCTCGTCGATGAACGGTCGGTGCGGATCCAGCCCCGACTGGTCCGTGCCGGTCAGCTCGGTGAGCTCGGCGCGCGAGCCGACGCAGGTGAGGTGGCCCTCCTCGCAGCGCCAGATCGGCAGCGGCGTGCCCCAGTAGCGGTTGCGGGACAGCGCCCAGTCGATGTTGTTGTTCAGCCAGTCCCCGAAACGGCCCTGCTTGACCGAGTCCGGGAACCAGTTGGTGTTCTCGTTCTCCGCGAGCAGCCGGTCCTTGATGGCGGTGGTGCGGATGTACCAGGACGGCTGCGCGTAGTAGAGCAGCGCCGTGTGGCAGCGCCAGCAGTGCGGGTAGCTGTGCTCGTACGGGATGTGCTTGAACAGCAGCCCGCGCGCCTGCAGATCGGCCGTGAGCGCCTCGTCCGCCTTTTTGAAGAAGACGCCGCCGACCAGCGGTACGTCCTCCTCGAAGGTCCCGTCGGGGCGGACCGGGTTCACGACCGGCAGCCCGTAGGCGCGGCAGACCTTCAGGTCGTCCTCGCCGAAGGCCGGGGACTGGTGGACCAGACCCGTACCGTCCTCGGTCGTCACGTACTCGGCGTTGACGACGAAGTGGGCCGGCTGGTCGAAGGGCACGAGCTGGAAGGGACGGTCGTACGTCCACCGTTCCATCTCGGCACCCGTGAAGGTCCGGCCGGTGGCCTCCCAGCCTTCGCCGAGCGCCTTCTCCAGCAGCGGCTGGGCGACGACGAGCTTCTCCTCGCCGTTCGTCGCGACGACGTATGTGACCTCGGGGTGCGCGGCCACGGCCGTGTTGGACACGAGCGTCCAGGGAGTGGTCGTCCACACCAGCAGCGCCGCCTCGCCGGCCAGCGGGCCGGAGGTCAGCGGGAAGCGGACGAAGACCGAGGGGTCCACGACCGTCTCGTAGCCCTGCGCCAGCTCGTGGTCCGACAGACCGGTGCCGCAGCGCGGGCACCAGGGGGCGACGCGGTGGTCCTGGACCAGCAGACCCTTGTTGAAGATCTCCTTCAGCGACCACCACACCGACTCGATGTACGAGGGGTCCATCGTCCGGTAGGCGTCGTCGAGATCGACCCAGTAGCCCATGCGGTTCGTCAGCTCGGCGAAGGCGTCCGTGTGCCGGGTCACCGACTCCCGGCACCTGGCGTTGAACTCGGCGATGCCGTAGGCCTCGATGTCCTTCTTGCCGGAGAAGCCGAGCTCCTTCTCGACGGCGAGCTCGACCGGCAGGCCGTGACAGTCCCAGCCGGCCTTGCGGGCGACGTGGTAGCCGCGCATGGTGCGGAAGCGCGGGAAGACGTCCTTGAAGACGCGGGCCTCGATGTGGTGTGCACCGGGCATGCCGTTCGCCGTCGGCGGGCCTTCGTAGAACACCCACTCCGGGCGGCCCTCGGACTGCTCGAGGCTCTTGGCGAAGACCTTGCTCTCGCGCCAGAAGTCGAGCACGGCGTGCTCGAGCGCGGGCAGGTCGACCTGGGCGGGCACCTGGCGGTACTGCGGCGGTGTCATCGGCGGTCTCCTCCGGCGGGGACTGTTCGTCGTTCCGTCGGAGGGACGAGAGCCCTCGCTCCCGCGGTACCACCCTCCTTGGCGGCGCACACGGCACCGCCCCCTCATTGGGGCCGCGACGCCGGGTCTACTCACCTGCTGGCTTTCTTCCGGCGGCTCCGGGGTGATGCTTCACATCGCGCTCGCCCCCGGGCTCTCACCGTCCCCGGGTCGCTCATGGCTGCGTACGACGCTACTCGTCCCCATCCACGCCTTTCGCTTCGCCCAGTGTACGGGCCCCTCCGGGGACGGCCGACCGCTTTTGCCCGCGGCTCGCAGGCGGGCAGCCCCGGGCCGCGTACATGACCCGAATGGCCACACGCCGCCCCGCGGGGTCCGATGGAGCGGCGGGCCGCGATTACAGGGCGGGGAGCTGGGCACAACGGATGCAGGCCCGCCGTGTCGCAGCCCGGGGCGGGTCGAATCGGCGGCGTGCCCCGTTGCCGCGGGACTGGGGTCGATTTATCGTCCCAGCACGATTCGCGAGCAAGATCACAATATGTGAAGGGGCCGCGGCCATGGTGGCGAGGAAGACAGCCGAGAAGTCGGCGTCCGCACGGTCCACCGCCGCTGAGGCGGTGGGCAAAGGCGCGGGCGGGAGGACGAGCACCGCCGCGAGGAAGACCGTGGCAACGAAGAAGACCAACGCTAAGAAGACCGCCGAGAAGGCCGGGAGGACGGTCGGCAAGAAGTCGGTCGACAAGAAAGCCGGCAAGAAGTCCGTCGACAAGAAGACCGTCGACACGAATTCCGTCGACACGAGCACGGTCGACAACAGGACGGTCGACAAGGAGCCGGCCGCGAAGAAGACGGCCGAGAAGAAGGCAACCACCAGAAAGGCCGCTGCCAGGAGCACGGGAAAGAGCCCGGCCAAGGACACTGCGGCAGGCAGGACCGCGTCGGCGCCCCGTAAGGCGCAGACGACGAAGGCGACCGCCAAGAGGGCGACTGCCACAAAGGCCGCGGCCGCCATGGCCGCGAAAAAGGCCGCACCCGCGGCCGAGGGGGCGGCCGCCCAGGCCGCGAAGCAGACAGGAGCCAGAACGGTGGGAGCGAAGAAGACCAAGAGTGCGGTGGCTGTGCCCACGGCCCGCGCAGTGGGCGCGGTATCGCCGGGCGAGCTCGCCGTACGGCCCGGCGAGGACCCGTGGACCGACGACGAGGTCTCCGCGGCGCGAGCCGGGCTCGAGAGCGAGGTGACCCGGCTGAACGCCGAGCTCACCGCCTCCGAGGTGGCCCTGACCGGTCTGATGCGGGATTCCGGCAACGGCGCGGGCGACGACGAAGCCGACACCGGGACGAAGAACATCACACGCGAGCACGAGATGGCGCTCGCGGCGAACGCCCGGGAGAGCCTGGAGCAGAGCGAGCGGGCGCTGCAGCGGCTCGACTCGGGCACGTACGGACTCTGCGAGAACTGCGGCAATCCGATCGGAAAGGCCCGTATGCAGGCCTTCCCGCGCGCGACCCTGTGCGTCGAGTGCAAGCAGAAGCAGGAGCGGCGAGGCTGAGTCCCCGGTCGGGGCCCTGTGCGGGTGTCGTACCCTCGTGCACAGTCAGGCACCTAGGTTGAGGGACTCACGTGGCAGAGGCGGAGCGCATCATCGGTACGCCGGATGTGGACGACGAGGCTGCGGCTCCCGCCGAGCAGCCCAAGGGCAAGCGCAAGATCGCGGTGCTGTTCGCCGTGGCCGTGGTGGCGTATCTGCTCGACCTCGTCAGCAAGATGATCGTGGTGGCCAAGCTGGAGCACCATGAACCCATCGAGATCATCGGCGATCTGCTCAGGTTCGAGGCGGTACGGAACGCGGGCGCCGCGTTCGGTATCGGCGAGGCCTTCACGGTGATCTTCACGGTCATCGCGGCGGCTGTGATCGTCGTGATCGTCCGGCTGGCGCGCAAGCTCTACAGCCTGCCCTGGGCGATCGCCCTCGGACTGCTGCTCGGTGGCGCTCTCGGCAATCTCACCGACCGGATCTTCCGCTCGCCCGGCGTCTTCAAGGGCGCGGTCGTGGACTTCATCGCGCCCGCGCACTTCGCCGTGTTCAACCTCGCGGACTCCGCGATCGTCTGCGGCGGAGTCCTGATCGTGCTGCTGTCCTTCAAGGGGCTGGACCCCGACGGCACCGTCCACAAGGACTGACAAGGCATACTCGACGGGTGAGTGTAATTCCCGAGGTCCGCACCCTGCCCGTACCCGACGGCCTGGAGGGCGAGCGTGTGGACGCCGCCATCTCCCGGATGTTCGGGTTCTCCCGTACGAAGGCGGCCGAGCTTGCCGCTGCCGGAAAGG
This sequence comes from Streptomyces sp. NBC_00390, assembly GCF_036057275.1. Classification (NCBI taxonomy): domain Bacteria; kingdom Bacillati; phylum Actinomycetota; class Actinomycetes; order Kitasatosporales; family Streptomycetaceae; genus Streptomyces; species Streptomyces sp. NBC_00390. Next base: position 6,287,830 of record NZ_CP107945.1, read on the forward strand.
TGCAGGTCGACGGCTCGGTCGTCGGCAAGTCCGAACGGGTGCGCGGTGGTGCCTGGCTCGAGGTGGAGATGCCGCAGGCGCCCGCGCCGGTGCAGATCGTGGCCGAGCCGGTCGAGGGCATGGAGATCGTGCACGACGACGACGACATCGTCGTGATCGCCAAGCCGGTCGGCGTGGCCGCGCACCCCAGCCCTGGCTGGAGCGGGACCACGGTGATCGGGGGGCTCGCGGCCGCCGGATACCGCATCTCGACGTCCGGTGCGGCCGAGCGGCAGGGCATCGTCCACCGCCTGGACGTGGGCACCTCCGGGCTGATGGTGGTCGCCAAGTCGGAGCGGGCCTACACGCTGCTGAAGCAGCAGTTCCGGGACCGCACGGTCGACAAGCGCTACCACGCGCTGGTGCAGGGGCACCCGGACCCGCTGAGCGGGACGATCGACGCCCCCATCGGCCGCCACCCCCAGCACGACTACAAGTGGGCCGTGACGGCCGAGGGCAAGCCGTCCGTCACGCACTACGACCTGATCGAGGCGTTCCGGGCGGCGTCCCTGCTGGACATCAAGCTGGAGACCGGGCGCACGCACCAGATCCGGGTGCACATGGCCGCGCACCGTCACCCCTGTGTGGGTGACACGACGTACGGTGCCGACCCCACCATGGCCAAGCGGCTGGGGCTGACCCGGCAATGGCTGCACGCGGTGCGGCTGGGCTTCGAGCACCCCTCGGACGGCCAGTGGGTCGAGTTCGGGAGCAGCTACCCGGACGATCTGCAGCAGGCTCTGGACAAGATCGCGGCGGAGAGCGCGTGAGCGGTGTCGTGGTGCGGGTGGCGACCGGCCCGGCCGACCGGGAGGCGTGCTTCTCGGTCCGCAAGGAAGTCTTCGTCGCCGAGCAGAACGTGCCGCAGGAGATCGAGTACGACGCCTATGACGCGCCGGACGCGGACACCGTCCATGTCCTGGCCGTAGGGCCCGACGGCCCGCTGGGCACCGGTCGGCTGCTGCACGGACCGGCCGCGGCCGGCAAGACCGGCGGCGACGCCTCGGTCGGCTCACTCGGCCGCCTCGCGGTGACCCGGGCGGCCCGTGGCCTCGGTATCGGCGCGGCGCTGGTACGGGCGATCGAGGACGCGGCCCGGGAGCGTGGCCTGGCGGCGGTGGACCTGCACGCGCAGACGCAAGCGACGGGCTTCTACGAGCGGCTGGGGTACGTCGCGTACGGGGACGAGTTCCTGGACGCCGGGATCGCGCATCTGGCGATGCGGCGCGAGCTGTAGAGCCTTCCTTCGGATCCTGCGGGCCGCGGCGGCTCACCCCGTCACTCCACGCTGACGTGGATACCCAGCAGTGTGGAGCGGCCGGTGTGCTCCTGCACCGTGACGGTGATGGCTCCGGGCCAGTTCAGCTTCGGAAGAAGGACGGTCTCGAGCTTGGCCGCCCCGGCGGGCTCCGGCGGCTCGTAGAACAGCGAGAACGTGCCGAGCGGGGCGAGCAGGTTCCGTACCAGGCTCAGCTCACGGGCTGCCGCGCTCATCCAGAAGACGTTGACGTTGACCGCGAAGATCTTGTCGTAGCGCTCGGGGCCCTGCGGCAGCTCGACGAGAGCGGTGTGCCGCAGCTCGGCCCGCCCGGCGGCGAGATGAGCGCCGTTGCGCTGGCGGGCGCCCGCGACGGCATGGGCCGAGCGGTCGATCGCGGTGATGCTGCCCGTGACGAGGCGTTCGGCCACCAGCGCGACGGCGACACCGCGGCCGCAGCCGATCTCCAGCACACGGTCGGTCGGCCGGACGGCCAGTTGCTCGACCGCCCAGGCGAGACGTTTCGGCGTTGAGATCACGAATCCGACGTTAGCGACCCCCGACCGCATCCGCTCGCTCCCCGCAGCCGGCACCACCACCCCCGCCTGACCACGACGGCCCTGCACGCACGGCCGGCACCGAGGGCCCTGGGTAGGATCCGAGCCATGGCGCGCACCGTTGTGATCAGTGGTGGGGGGACCGGGATCGGGTTCGCGGCGGCGGAGGCGTTCGCCGCGGACGGGGAGCAGGTCGTGCTGCTCGGCCGGCGCGGGACGGTCCTTGCGCGGGCCGCCGGGCGGCTGCCCGGCGCCGGTCACTGCGCGGCGGATCTCAGCGAGCCCGGGGACGTCAGGCGGGCCGCGGAGTTCATCGAGCGGGAGTACGGCGCGGTCGACGTGCTGGTGCACAGCGCGGGCGGCAACGGCACACTCGAGGAACGCCCCGCGCACCTGGATCCGCTGGACGCCGTCGCCCACGACTGGGCCGTCAACTTCAAGCTCAACACCCTCACCGCCGCGCTGCTCACCGAGGCCCTCCAGGACCATCTGGCGACCCCCGGCGGCCGGGTGCTGTTCGTCGGGTCGATCGCCGCGTACCGGGGCTCCGGCCCGGCTCCGTACGCCGCCGCGAAGGCCGCCCTGCATCCGTACGCCTTCCAGCTGGCCCGCCGGCTCGGGCCGCGCGGCATCACCGTGAACGTGGTGGCGCCCGGCTACATCGAGGAGACGGACTTCTTCGGCGGGCCGTTCCCCGAGGAGCGGCGCGCCGAGCTCATCGCGGAGACCTGCACCGGGCGGGTCGGCCACCCAGGGGATGTCGCCCAGACGCTGCGCTGGCTCGCCTCACCCGCCGCCGCCCACATCACTGCGCAGGTCATCCAGGTGAACGGCGGCGCGGAACGCGGCCATTGAGCCTCCGGGGGCCCGCCCGGACAGTCCCCTAGCCGCGGCCGGTCCGCGCCGAAGGCTCGTCGGCCAGGGCGGGCCGGCGGGGCGGCGGCAGCGCCTGCGACGTGGCGATCCGCGGCAGCGCGTACGGATGGTGGTCGCAGATCCAGGCGATCATCTGCTCGCGCACCACGCACCGTACCGTCCAGATGTCGTCGGAGTCCTTTGCGGTGACCACCGCCCGGACCTCCAGGGTGCTGGGTGTGGTGTCCGTGACGGCGAGGGACCAGTCGCGGCCGTCCCAGGCGGGGCACTCCCGCAGGATGTCCTGGAGCTTCTCCCGCATCTCGGGAACGGGTGCGGAGTGGTCCAGATGGAAGAAGACCGTGCCGGTCATCTGCACCCCGCCGCGCGACCAGTTCTCGAACGGTTTGCCGGTGAAGTACGAGACGGGCATGGTGATCCGGCGCTCGTCCCAGGTCCGTACGGCGAGGAAGGTGAGCGTGATCTCCTCGACGGTCCCCCACTCGCCGTCCACCACCACGGTGTCACCGATGCGCACCATGTCACCGAACGCGATCTGCAGACCCGCGAAGAGATTGCCCAGCGTCGACTGGGCCGCGATACCGGCGACGATGCCGAGCACACCGGCCGACGCCAGCATCGAGGCACCGACCGTACGCATGGCGGGGAACGACAGCAGCATCGCCGCGACCGCGACCACCCCCGCCACCGCGATGACGACCCGTTGGATCAGCGTCACCTGGGTCCGCACCCGGCGGAGCCGGGCCGGGTCACGGGTCGCGGTGGCGTAGCGCGCGTAGGTCGACTCGACGACGGCCGTGGCGATCCGTACGACCAGCCAGGCCGAGGCCCCGATCAGCACGAGCGTGAGCACCTGCCCGGAGCCCCACCGGTGCTCCTGGACGAACCGGATCTGCGCCTGCGGGAACGTAGCTCTGAGCAGGGCCGCGCCGAGCGCGAACTGGAGCGGGACCCGGCAGCGGCGCAGCAGACCCCACAGCGGTGTCTCGCTGTGCCGGGCATCGGCCCGGCGCAGCAGCAGGTCGGTCAGCCATCCCACGAACAGCGTGAGCACGACCGAGCCGCCGATGACCAACAACGGACGCAGCACGTTCTCCATGCCTACGAACGTAACCTGACCGCATGGACATCATGCTTTTCCATTCGACATATGGTCTGCGTCCGGCCGTGGAGGCGGCCGCCCAGCGCTTTCGGGCCGCAGGTCACGAGGTGTGGACGCCCGATCTGTTCGACGGCCGGGTCTTCGACGACCTCGAGGAGTCCCGTGCGTTCAGGGAGGAGACCGGCCACGAAGAGCTGCTGAAGCGGGCGATCCTGGCGGCCGCTCCGCTCTCCGAGCGCGGCCTCGTCTACGCGGGCTTCTCGCTCGGCGCGGCCATCGCGCAGAACCTGGCGTTCGGCGACGAGAAGGCCCGCGGACTGCTACTGCTGCACGGCACGTCCGACATCGCGGACGACGCGTCGGTCGACGAGCTGCCGGTGCAGCTGCATGTCGCCGACCCGGACCCGTTCGAGCCGCATGACTGGCTGACGGCCTGGTATCTCCAGATGGGGAAGGCCGGAGCGGACGTCGAGGTCCACCGCTACCCGGGCGCTGGGCACCTGTACACCGACCCGGATCTGTCGGACTACGACGAGGACGCCGCCGAGCAGACCTGGCGGGTGGCGCTCGGCTTCCTGGATTCGCTCGGGGAGCGCTAGGAACGGGTGCAGCGGCCGCTCGGGGCCGCGGCGGGCGGGCGGCACTGCAGGGTGAGGTCGGCCGAACTCGTGCTCAGATAGCGGCCGATGCAGGTGTTCGCGGAGGTCCGGCCGCGCTCCGCACAGAAGGTGAGCGCCGCCCGGCCGTCCGTGAACGGGCCCGGTGCGTAGATCACCCAGAAGCCCGCACGCAGAGAGGCGTAGTCGCCGCTGCGTACGTACACGGCCTCAGGGACGGTCTCGCGGACTTCGGCGAGCCTGCGGTCCCGCGCGGCGGTGCCCGAGCCCACCGGTTCGGAGAAGAGCTGGGCGATCCACTGTCCGGAGGGCGGCGGCGGTTCGGTGCTGGGCGTGGGCGTGGGGCTCGGGCTCGGCGTCGGAGTGGGTGTCGGAGTGGGCGTGGCCGTCGGGGTCGGGGTGGAGCTCTTGGGCGTACTCGGCCCAGAAGTGGGCGGAGCCGTACTGCCCTTGCCGCCGGCGGTGCCGCCCGAGGTGTTCCGTCCGGAATCGCGCAGCGCGAACACGAGCGCGGTGGCGGCGGTGACGGCGACCGCCACCGCGATCACGGCCACCACCACGGAGGTGCGGCCCGGCTGCCGTTCCGGTGTCCGGGGCGGCAGCGGCGGTTGGGGAACGGTGGGGCGGGGGCTGTCCAGCAGGGTCGGGACGGGCGGTACGGGCCCTGGCGGCACCGGCGCCGTCATCGTCGGCTGCGCCCAGTGAGGGGTTGCCCCGGACTCCGCCTGTGCCAGCATCGCCTCCAGTCGGCCCGCGTCCGGCCGCGCCGCCGGATCCCGCACAAGCACCGCCTGCAACACCGGTGCAAGCGGCCCTGACCGGACGGGCGGTGGTACCGGTTCGTCGAGCACGGCCGCCAGCGTGGCCAGCGTGGTCCCCCGGCGCAGCGGGCTGACACCTTCCACGCACACGTACATGACCAGTGCCAGCGACCACAGGTCGGAGGCCGGGTCGTCGTCGCTGCCGCGGACGCGTTCCGGGGCGATGTACTCGGGCGAGCCGATCAGCTCGCCGGTGGCGGTGAGTGAGGCCGAGCCCTGGAGCGCCGCGATCCCGAAGTCGGTGAGGACGGCGCTGCCGTCGGCGCGCAGCAGGACGTTGGCGGGCTTCACGTCCCGGTGCTGGATGCCCGCGGTGTGTGCCGCGCGGAGGGCCGAGAGCACCTGGCGGCCGATCCGCGCAGCCTCCGCCGGGGCCAGTGGGCCGTCGGCGAGCCGGTCCTGGAGGGTCGTGCCCTCCACCAGCTCCATCACGATCCACGGATGGGGTTCTGCGTCGGCGATGTGATGGATCGTCACCACATGCGGGTGGCTGAGCCGCGCGAGCGCCCGGGCCTCACGGAGCACGCGCTCGCGTACGGCACCGGACGCTCCGGCGTCGGATCTCACTGCCTTGAGGGCGACTTCGCGGTGGAGCACGGTGTCGCGAGCCCGCCACACCGTGCCCATTCCTCCGCTGCCGAGCCGCTGGATCAGCTCGAACCGCCCGTCGATCACGTCCCCCGGCGCATGCATGGCGCCAGGGTAGGGGACGGACTTGTCAGCCCGCGCGGTATGCGGACCAGTGGTCCTTCATCCGCTGCACCTGACCAGCCGTGAACTGGTACATGCACGCGTCGTACGTGTAGTCCATGAAGTTGTGGATCGGGTCCACACCGGTCTTGTTGGTGCAGGTGTCACGGCCGGTCGGGCAGGCGTAGGCCGCGCTCTTCTCGGCGGGGGTGTCGGTGACGTAGTCGCCGTTGCCGTTGCAGCCGCCCTGGAAGGTGTGGTAAAGCCCCAGCCAGTGGCCGACCTCGTGGGTGGCGGTGTCACCCTCGTCGTAGTTGGTCGCGGAGCCGCCGGGCAGCGAGGTGTCGAGGACCACCACACCGTCCATGGACGGGCTGGAATTGTACGAGGACGGGAAGGTCGCCCAGCCGAGCAGGCCACCGCCGAGGTTGGCGGTGTAGAAGTTCAGCGCGCCGGCGCCGCCCTTGCGCAGCGTGGACTTCATGTTCTTCTCCGCGGTGGAACCGGAGCTGAGGTTGTACCAGGTCGCGTTGTCCGTGTAGTCCGTACCGGCCAGCGTGAACCGGAAGCCCGAGTCGGTGTTGCCGGTGCCCTGGCCGCCGTAGGCAGCGTTGAGGACCGCGAGCTGGTTGTTGATCTGGGTGGCGGTGAGCTTGCCGGTCGTGCCGCTGTGGATGACGTGGAAGTAGACCGGGATGCTGGTCGTGGCGGTGGCGGAGAAGCCGCGGCTGCTGCTGCGGGCGGACCCGAGTCTCTTCTTCAGGTCCGCGTCCATGGCCTTGGCCTTGGCCTCGGTGACCTCGTTGGGCTCATGGGCGTGGGCGGATCCGGGGCGCTTCTCACGGGCGGTGGCGCTCGCGGTGCCCTTGGCGCAGTCCTCGGCGGTGGAGGCGACGGGTGCCTTGGCAACGGCGACGCTGCCGGTGGTGGAGAGAGGGGCAATGACCAGGGTTCCGGCCATGATTGCCGTACCGAGTGCGCGGTGACGCAAACGGGGGGATATACGGGCAAGAGCACGCATCGTGTCTCCTCGCGGGGGGTTGTGAGGGGGCCTTTACTGGCCACCGCGGGGAGATTACGGGTGCATGTCAGATCTTGATGAGAATCGATCAAGCCCAATCAATCTTCGATGAATTGCGGACATGGGGGAGAAAAGCTTCGGCCATGCGCAGGGGCTGAAATCAGCCTGTAACGAAGGGGGATACGACGACGGGTGGTGTGTCCGCATTAGGGCTGCGGAAAACACCACCCGTCGTGGCGATGTGATCGTGCGTTAACAGTGCGTCGAGTGGCTGAAAATCGCCGTCAGAGCACCGGCTGGTTCACGCGCTCGACCTTCTGCGTTCCGTTCAGCGTGCGGTAGGAGCGCGCCCACTTGGTGGTCGCGCCGCTCTGCGTCCGGTCGGAGAGGACGTAGTAGTCCATCTGCGAGCGCTCGGCCGTGACATCGAGAACGCCATAGCCGTGGCTGTCCATGTCCAGCCACTTCACATGGCGGTTGGCGGCCTTGATCGCGGTGGAGGCGACCAGCGAGACGGTGCCCGGCGCGACATGCAGGATGTCGTCCAGGTTGTCGGAGGTCACCGAGGTCACCACGAACTCGGTCGCCGCCGACTGCGACAGCGGATACGTCGCCGCCTTGACCGGAACGTCGTTCGCCCACGCCATGTGGATGTCGCCGGTGAGGAAGACGGTGTTCTTGATCCCGCGGTCCGTCAGGTGCTTCAGCAGCTCCTTCCGGTCGTCCGTGTAGCCGTCCCACTGGTCGACGTTGATGGCGAGACCCTCGGCGGGCAGCCCGAGCAGCCCGGCTATCGGACCCAGCAGATGGGCGGGGAGCGAGGCGAACGCGACCGGCGAGATCATCACCGAGGTGCCGACAAGCCGCCATGCGGTGTCCGAGGAGGCCAGTCCCGCCTTGAGCCAGTCCAGCTGCGCCCGCCCGGTGATGGTGCGTGCGGGGTCGTCCACATCGCCGTTGCCGACGCTCGACTGCTGCGACCGGAAGGAACGCAGGTCCAGCAGATGAAGGTCGGCGAGCTTGCCGAAGCGCAGCCGGCGGTAGACCGTGCCCTCGGTCGACGCGCGCACGGGCATCCACTCGAAGTACGCCTGCCTGGCGGCAGTGGCCCGGGCCGCCCACTCGCCCTCGCTGCCCGGAGTGTGGTTCTCCGCCCCGCCCGACCAGGCGTCGTTGGCGAGTTCGTGGTCGTCCCATATCGCGATCAGCGGGTGTGCGGCGTGCAGCGCCTGCAGATCCTGGTCCGACTTGTACGTGGCGTGGCGCAGCCGGTAGTCGGCCAGGCTGACGATCTCGTGGCGCGGCTCGTGCTGCCGTACGACGTACTTCTCGGCCGGGTAGCTGCCGGTCGAGTACTCGTAGATGTAGTCACCGAGATGCAGGATCGCGTCGAGGTCGCTGCGGGCCGCGAGATGCCGGTACGCCGAGAAGTAACCCGACTCCCAGTTGGCGCAGGAGACCACGCCGAAGCGCACCCCGGACGTGGTGGCGTCGGTGGCCGGCGCGGTGCGGGTGCGGGCGACCGGGGAGGCGGCCGAACCGGCGGTGAAGCGGAAGTAGTAGACGGTTGCCGGGCGCAGGCCCCTGACATCCACCTTGACGGTGTGGTCGGAGGCTGCCTTCGAGGTGGCCGTGCCCCGGGCCGTGATGCGGGTGAACGCCTTGTCCTCGGCGACCTCCCACATCACTTCGGTGTCGGCGCCCTTGCCGGAGCCCGGCACGGCGTCGGGGCTCGGCGTGATGCGGGTCCACAGCAGTACGCCGTCGGGCAGCGGGTCGCCCGAGGCGGTGCCGTGAAGGAACGCGGGTCCCTGGTCGGCCGCCGAAGCGACGGATCCGGAGGTGGCGGCCGCGATGACGGGTGCGGCTACAGCGGTGGCGGCCGCGGCCTTGACGACCGTGCGGCGGCTCGGAGTTGGGGAAAATCGACTGGTCACGGCCGATCAGACTACTGATCGGTACGTCGAATGGGCGGGCGAACGTAAAAAGTTCGCCCGCCCATCCGAAGCGGTCAACCGGGAGGTCGCCCGGCGGTCCGCCGGCCATGACCGTGATGCGGTTCTTTCGGCTGTTCCAGCCTTTTTCGGCCGGTGTGGGGGCTCAGCCCTTGAGGGCCTCGTTCACCACCGTGTTGAACTGCTCGACCGTCAGCGGCGGATTCTCCTGCGGACCGACGGTGAGCTTCTTGCCGTCCATCTTCAGCGTGGGCGTGCCACCGACCTTGCTCTTGTCGAACTCCGCGGACATCTTCATCGCCCAGGCGTCGAAGGTCCCCTGCTCGACGTTCTTGCGGAACTCGGCATTGTTCTTCAGCGCCGGCACCGAGTCGGCCACCTCGATCAGATACGAGTCCTTCGCGAATTTGTCGTCGCTCTCCTGCGGGTGGAACTTCGCGGAGTAGAGCGCCGACTTGTACGCCGTGAACGCCTCGGGGCTGACGTTCAGAGCGGCGCCCAGCGCGCTGAGAGCGTTCTTGGAGCCCTCGCCGTTGATGGACTTCTCACCGTCGATGAAGGTCGCGCCGATGTACTTGACCTTGTACTTGCCGGCGTCCACGTCCTTCTCGACCGTCTCGCCCACCGCCTGCTCGAAGCTCGCGCAGACCGGGCAGCGCGAGTCCTCGTAGAGCTCCAGGGTCTTCTTCGCGGACGGCTTGCCGATGACGACGGTCGTGCCGTTCTCGCCCGTGGTGTTCTTCGGCGCGGTGACGCTGCTCTGCTTCGCGGCCGACTCCCAGTGGGACGGCTTGTTGGCCTGCATGATGCCGTAGCTGATCCCGCCGGCGGCCGCCAGCACGCCGATGGTGGAGGCGATGACGATCAGCTGGCGGCGGGTCTTGTCCTTCTTGGCCTGGCGCTCCCGCTCCTGGCGCAGCCGCTCGCGGGCAGCTGCCTTGTTGGCCTGGTTGTTGCGTGCACTCATGGTGATGACTCCGGGTGATACGTACCGGCGTCGCGGTACGCGAGGAATACGGAAAGGGGGGACTGCTGCGGGCTCAGCCGGGAACGGCGGCCGTGCGCGGCGGTCCCCTCCGTCCGACGGAGTGCACGAACAGACGGGTACGGGATGCCGCCCGGGCCGGGCCCGGCGCGCGGCCCGCAGACGGGCGCAGCGGTCCGACGGTGCCGCGCGCCGCGGCGACCGCGAGCAGCAGCGGCCGGAAGGCGAACGCCCCCACCGTGCGTACCAAGGAGGCCAGAGCGGCCTCGCCGCGCCGCAGCCAGGCCGCGGCCAGCAGTCCGACCGAGACATGGGCGGCGAGCAGCAGCCAGGGCAGCGCGGGCGCGGGGGAGTTCAGCAGGGCGGCCGCACCGCTGTCGGGCGCGGCCACACCGGGCAGCGGGACGCCCATGGCTGTGCCGCCGCACAGCATGTCGAGGCCGACCGAGCGCAGCGAACCGGTGACCGGGCCGCCCGCGGAGCCGTAACAGGCGTGCTGGCCCGCGGTGAAGACGGTGTCCGCGGCCAGTTCCAGCGGGATCAGCAGACCGGCGATCCGCCAGTAGCTCCGCTCCCGGCCGCCGAGGGCGAAGGCGACGGCGAAGACCGCCGCGAAGAGCCCGGCGACGGTCGTCAGCGGAAGCGGGACCCGGGACAGCACCACATGGGAGGCGGCGGACAGCGTCACGACCAGTGCCGTGAAGACCGCTGCCCGTAGCCCCCTGAGCTGCATTCCTGTGATGTCCATCGTTCGCGAGTGTGCCACGGTTCGCTGTAAGGGCTCCTTAAAGGGGTCGCCTCGCCGGAGCCCCCGGCCAGGGCCTAGCGGATGCGGTCGTTGCGGAACAGGTCCACGAAGATCTGGTGGTCGAGCCGGGCGCGGGCCCCGTAGCTGTGCGCGAAGTCGACCAGCATCTCGCCGAAGCCCTCCTCGTCGGCGGCGATCGCGGCGTCGATGGCCCGCTCGGTCGAGAACGGCACCAGCGAGTGACCGCTCTCGTCGTCCGCGGCGGCGTGCATCGTGGCCGTCGCCCTGCCGAGGTCCGCGACGACCGCCGCGATCTCCAGCGGGTCGTCGATGTCCGACCAGTCCAGGTCCACCGCGTACGGAGAGACCTCGGCGACCAGCTGGCCCGCACCGTCCAGCTCGGTCCAGCCCAGCCAGGGGTCGGCGTGGGACTGGAGCGCGCGCTGCGAGATCACCGTGCGGTGGCCCTCGTGCTGGAAGTAGCCCCGCACCTGCTCGTCGCCGATGTGGCGGGAGACCGCGGGGGTCTGCGCCTGCTTCATGTAGATCACGACGTCGTTCTCGAGGGCGTCCGTGTGGCCCTCCAGCAGGATGTTGTACGACGGCAGGCCGGCCGAGCCGATCCCGATGCCCCGACGCCCCACCACGTCCTTGACGCGGTAGGAGTCCGGGCGGTCCAGGCTGGACTCGGGCAGCGTCTCCAGATAGCCGTCGAAGGCGGCCAGGATCTTGTACCGGGTGGCAGCGTCCAGCTCGATGGAGCCTCCGCCGGGCGCGAAGCGGCGCTCGAAGTCGCGGATCTGCGTCATCGAGTCCAGCAGGCCGAAGCGGGTGAGCGAGCGTGCGTCCCTCAGCGCGTCCAGAAGCGGGCCCTCGGCCGTGTCGAGGGTGAAGGGCGGCACCTCGTCGTTCTTGGCGCCGGTGGCGAGGGCGTGGACGCGCTCGCGGTAGGCGGCGGCGTAGATCCGCACCAGCTCGGTGATCTGGTCGTCGCTCAGCGCCTTGGTGTAGCCGATCAGGGCGACGGAGGCGGCGAAGCGCTTGAGGTCCCAGGTGAAGGGGCCCACATAGGCTTCGTCGAAGTCGTTGACGTTGAAGATCAGCCGGCCGTTGGCGTCCATGTACGTGCCGAAGTTCTCCGCGTGCAGATCGCCGTGGATCCACACCCGGCCGGTCCGTTCGTCCAGATACGGGCCGCCGTGCTGCTCTTCGCCCAGGTCGCTGTAGAACAGGCATGCCGTGCCCCGGTAGAAGGCGAACGCCGACGCCGCCATCTTGCGGAACTTGACCTGGAAGGCGGCCGGATCGGCCGCCAGGAGCGCCCCGAAGGCGGTGTCGAAGACGGCGAGGATCTGCTCGCCGCGCTCTTCAGCTGTGACCTTGGCGGGTCGCGGTACCGACATCGCTGGGTGCCTCCTGGTGCATGACAAACGGGACAGGCTTTCCGCCCCGTCCAACGCGCGACGGTACTCGGGAGTGCCCGCCCTTCCGTCGTCCGGCCACCGCCCCTCGTCGAGGCTCCCCGGACTTCGTCCGGGGGACCCCCATCGCGCCACCGCCCCTGAATTGTCGGTGCGGAGACGTAGACTTCCAGGCTGTCCCGTCAGACTGTCCTCAGCCCGTCGACCACCGCCCACCCTCGCCCGACCACCCCATCGAGGCGCTCTGCGCCGCAGTGTCTTCCGGAGGCCTTCCGCCGTGACCAAGCCGCCCTTCACGCACCTTCACGTCCACACCCAGTACTCGCTGCTGGACGGTGCCGCGCGGCTCAAGGACATGTTCAATGCCTGCAACGAGATGGGCATGACGCACATCGCCATGAGCGACCATGGCAACCTTCACGGCGCGTACGACTTCTTCCACTCCGCGAAGAAGGCCGGAGTCACCCCGATCATCGGTATCGAGGCCTATGTCGCCCCCGAGTCCCGGCGGAACAAGCGGAAGATCCAGTGGGGCCAGCCCCACCAGAAGCGGGACGACGTCTCCGGTTCCGGTGGTTACACCCACAAGACGATCTGGGCGGCGAACAAGACCGGACTGCACAACCTCTTCCGGCTGTCGTCGGACGCGTACGCCGAGGGCTGGCTGCAGAAGTGGCCGCGGATGGACAAGGAGACGATCGCCCAGTGGTCCGAGGGGCTCATCGCCTCCACCGGCTGCCCCTCGGGCGAGCTCCAGACCCGGCTGCGCCTCGGTCAGTTCGACGAGGCCCTGAAGTCCGCCTCCGAGTACCAGGACATCTTCGGCAAGGACCGGTACTTCCTGGAGTTGATGGACCACGGCATCGAGATCGAGCGCCGCGTCCGTGACGGACTGCTGGAGATCGGCAAGAAGCTCGGCATCCCGCCGCTCGTCACCAACGACTCGCACTACACGTATGCGCACGAGGCGACCGCCCACGACGCGCTGCTGTGCATCCAGACCGGCAAGAACCTCTCGGACCCGGACCGCTTCAAGTTCGACGGCACCGGCTACTACCTGAAGTCGACCGACGAGATGTACGCCATCGACTCGTCGGACGCCTGGCAGGAGGGCTGCCGCAACACGCTGCTGGTCGCGGAGCAGATCGACACCACCGGCATGTTCGAGGCGAAGAACCTCATGCCGAAGTTCGACATCCCGGAGGAGGGCTACACCGAGGTCACCTGGTTCAAGGAGGAAGTGCGGCGCGGCATGAACCGCCGCTACCCCGGAGGTGTCCCCGAGGACCGCCAGAAGCAGGCGGACTACGAGATGGACATCATCATCCAGATGGGATTCCCGGGCTACTTCCTGGTGGTCGCCGACTTCATCATGTGGGCCAAGAAGCAGGGCATCGCGGTGGGCCCCGGCCGTGGTTCGGCGGCCGGCGCGATCGTCGCGTACGCCATGGGGATCACCGACCTCGACCCGATCGAGCACGGGCTGATCTTCGAGCGGTTCCTCAACCCCGAGCGTGTCTCCATGCCCGATGTCGACATCGACTTCGACGAGCGCCGGCGCGTCGAAGTGATCAGGTACGTGACCGAGAAGTACGGCGCCGACAAGGTCGCCATGATCGGCACGTACGGAAAGATCAAGGCGAAGAACGCGATCAAGGACTCGGCCCGTGTGCTGGGTTATCCCTACGCGATGGGCGACCGCCTCACCAAGGCCATGCCCGCCGACGTCCTCGGCAAGGGCATCGACCTCAGCGGCATCACCGACCCCTCCCACCCCCGCTACAACGAGGCGGGTGAGATCCGGGGGATGTACGAGAACGAGCCGGACGTGAAGAAGGTCATCGACACCGCCAAGGGCGTCGAGGGCCTCGTCCGGCAGATGGGCGTCCACGCGGCCGGCGTGATCATGTCCAGCGAGCCCATCGTCGACCACGCCCCGATCTGGGTCAGGCACACGGACGGCGTGACCATCACGCAGTGGGACTACCCCCAGTGCGAGTCGCTCGGCCTGCTCAAGATGGACTTCCTGGGTCTGCGGAACCTCACCATCATGGACGACGCCGTGAAAATGGTGGAGGCCAACAAGGGCGTCAAGCTGGAGATGCTGGAGATCCCGCTCGACGACCCCAAGACGTACGAAATGCTCTGCCGTGGTGACACGCTCGGCGTGTTCCAGTTCGACGGCGGCCCGATGCGCTCGCTGCTGCGCCAGATGCAGCCCGACAACTTCGAGGACATCTCCGCCGTTTCGGCCCTGTACCGGCCGGGCCCGATGGGCATGAACTCGCACACGAACTACGCCGAGCGCAAGAACGGCCGCCAGGAGATCACCCCGATCCACCCGGAGCTCGAGGAGCCGCTCAAGGAGGTCCTGGGCCTCACCTACGGCCTGATCGTCTATCAGGAGCAGGTGCAGAAGGCCGCCCAGATCGTCGCCGGGTACTCGCTCGGCGAGGCCGACATCCTCCGTCGCGTGATGGGCAAGAAGAAGCCGGAGGAGCTGGAGAAGAACTTCGGCATCTTCCAGGCCGGTGCCCGTAAGAACGGCTTCAGCGATGCGGCGATCCAGGCGCTCTGGGACGTCCTGGTGCCGTTCGCCGGATACGCCTTCAACAAGGCGCACTCCTCGGCGTACGGACTGGTCACCTACTGGACCGCGTACCTCAAGGCGAACTACCCGGCCGAGTACATGGCGGCGCTGCTCACCTCGGTCAAGGACGACAAGGACAAGTCGGCCGTCTATCTGAACGAGTGCCGCCGCATGGGCATCAAGGTCCTGCCGCCCAATGTGAACGAGTCCGAGTCGAACTTCGCCGCGCAGGGCGACGACGTGATCCTGTTCGGCCTCTCAGCCGTGCGTAACGTCGGTACGAACGTCGTCGAGTCGATCATCAGGTCCCGCAAGGCCAAGGGGAAGTACTCGTCCTTCCCCGACTTCCTCGACAAGGTCGAGGCGGTCGTCTGCAACAAGCGGACCGTCGAATCGCTGATCAAGGCGGGCGCCTTCGACGAGATGGGCCATACCCGCAAGGGTCTGGTCGCCCACCACGAACCGATGATCGACAACGTGGTCGCGGTCAAGCGCAAGGAGGCCGAGGGCCAGTTCGATCTCTTCGGCGGCATGGGCGAGGAGGACACCAAGGAGCCGGGCTTCGGGCTCGACGTCGAGTTCTCCGACGTGGAGTGGGAGAAGTCCTACCTCCTCGCGCAGGAGCGCGAGATGCTCGGCCTCTATGTGTCCGACCATCCGCTCTTCGGCCTGGAGCACGTCCTGTCCGACAAGACGGACGCCGGGATCTCCCAGCTCACCGGCGGTGAGCACGCCGACGGCGCGGTCGTGACCATCGGCGGCATCATCTCCGGCCTGCAGCGCAAGATGACCAAGCAGGGCAACGCCTGGGCGATCGCCACCGTCGAGGACCTGGCCGGCTCGATCGAGTGCATGTTCTTCCCGGCGACGTACCAGCTGGTGTCGACCCAGCTGGTCGAGGACACCGTGGTCTTCGTCAAGGGGCGGCTCGACAAGCGCGAGGACATTCCGCGGCTCGTCGCGATGGAACTGATGGTTCCCGACCTGTCGTCGGCCGGTACGAACGCCCCGGTGGTCGTGACCATCCCGACCGTCAAGGTGACCCCGCCGATGATCACCCGGTTGGGAGAGATCCTCAGCCACCACAAGGGCAACACCGAGGTGCGGATCAAGCTCCAGGGGCCCCGCAAGACCACGGTGCTACGGCTCGACCGGCACCGGGTGCAGCCGGACCCCGCCCTCTTCGGTGATCTCAAGGTGCTGCTCGGCCCGTCCTGCCTGGCCGGCTGATTCCCGCGGTCCGCAGAGAAGTCGAGCCCGTACACAAGGGGCGCACCCGCCGTCGCGGGTGCGCCCCTTCTGTGGCTGTGCTCGACGCGGTCGGCGTGCGCGCTCAGTTGTGGCCGAAGCGCTTCTGCCGGCCCTTGTGGGC
Source organism: Streptomyces sp. NBC_00390 (assembly GCF_036057275.1). Classification (NCBI taxonomy): domain Bacteria; kingdom Bacillati; phylum Actinomycetota; class Actinomycetes; order Kitasatosporales; family Streptomycetaceae; genus Streptomyces; species Streptomyces sp. NBC_00390. The sequence goes on from NZ_CP107945.1 coordinate 6,303,882, forward strand.
TATGTCGGCGGGGGTGACCTGCGAAGCGCGCTGCTCGGACTGGGCCTCCATGGACGACTTGGCGGCCTGCTGCTGGCCGCGCTCGGCCGGCGAGGACTTCTGACTGCGTTCTCGGTTCTTGTTCTTGGCCATGGTGGTGCCTCCTGCGGGGTCTAGGGGCCAGGGCCGCGACCAGACTCACATAGGCGAACAACCGGCGCATTTTGGATCATTACGGTGTGTAGTAACCGGTTATCGGGGGTAGGGGCCGGGGGATTCGCCACGCCGATGATCGAGTTCCGGCCGTTAACCCTCCCGTGGTCGGGCAGACTCGACGGAAACCCGGAACAATCCCCGATCCGGAACCTTCCCCGATTCCGAAGCTTGCCGAGAGCAGTTCCCCGAGAGAAGTTCCCGAAAGAGGGTGGAACGCGTGGACCGCTGCGTCGTCCTGGTGGACGCCGGATATCTGCTGGGCGCGGCCGCGAGCCTTCTCGCGGGAGAACCGGCACGTTCCAGGATCACTGTCGACCACGCGGCTCTCATCCAGGGACTACGGGAGCTCGCCGAGGCGGACACCACCCGCCCCCTGCTGCGCATCTACTGGTTCGACGGCGCCCCCGACCGGGTCCCGCAGCCCGAACACCGCAGGATGCGCGTCATGCCGCGCGTCACCGTGCGACTCGGTGCGCTGACCCGCAGCGACGGCCGCTGGGCGCAGAAGGGCGTGGACGCCGCCATGCATGCCGAGCTCACCGAGTTGGCCAGAAATCGCGCCTGCTCGGACGTGGTGCTGGTGACCGGCGACGGTGATCTGCTGCCCGGACTCATGTCCGCGAAGGAGCACGGGGTCGCCGTGCATCTGTGGGCCGTCCAGGCCGCCGACGGCGACTACAACCAGTCGGAGGATCTCGTCGCCGAGGCGGACGAACGGCGGGTGCTCGACCGGGCCTGGATCACCCGTGCCGTACGGGCCAAGGAACTCACCGGCATCTGCGCCCCGCCGCCCGCACCCCGTCCCGAGATCGCGGCGATCCTCTCCGCGCCGCTGCCCGAGTCGGCGCTCGCCGCGTCCGCCGAGCGCGCCGCGGACGCCGTCCGCAACGGCTCGCAGCCCGCGCCGGTGGAGAACGGTGCCGCGCCCGCCCCGGCCCCCGCCGCTCCCAAGGGTGTGTCCACCCATGTCCCCACTCCCAAGGACCTGGCCGGACTGCGTGGTCCCGGACAGCACCCCTCCCCGCCCGCGGCCGGCGCCACACTGCGCTGGTCGTCCGACCGGGGCTGGGTGGAGCGGCCCGGTGGCGGCCCCCTCGGCGAGCCGGCGGAGACCGCGTCCCTGCCGACGCTGGCCCAGCTCACCAGCGCCGAGCAGCGCTGGGCCGACCGGGAGGAGGACATCACCACCGTCGGCGGCGACCCTTTCGAGGTGGGTCAGGTCTTCGCCCGGCGCTGGATGGAACGGCTGCCGGAATCCGGCCATGTGCAGAAGCTGTCCACCATGTACCCGCGCATCCCGCACCGCATCGACGGTGAACTGCTGCGCTACGCGGCCCGCTTCGGGCTGCTTGCCCACAAGGACGACCAGATCGACGAGCACGACCGCTATGCGATCCGGGCCGGATTCTGGCGCGAGATCGATGTACGGGCGGCCGCCGAACACACCCCGGCGGGGGAGCAGGCGGGGCCCGAGGGCATCCGGGGCGGCCGGACCCCGTAGTCTCGTACCTCGTGAGTACGGTGTGCGTGGTGCGGGATCTGGTCAAGACGTACCCCGCCGCGCGTGGCAGGCGGGGGACGCCGGGGACACCCGAGGTGCGGGCCACCGACGGGATCAGCCTCGATGTCGGGCGCGGCGAGATCTTCGGGCTGCTCGGACCGAACGGCGCCGGCAAGTCCACGCTCGTACGCCAGCTGACCGGACTGATGCGCCCGGACTCGGGCGGTGTCGAGGTGCTCGGCCACGACCTGGTGCGACACCCCGAGCGGGCGGCCCGGCTCATCGGCTACCTCGGACAGGAATCGACAGCACTCGACGAACTGACCGTGTCGCTCGCCGCCGAGACGACCGGCCGGCTGCGCGGGCTCACCGCACAGCGGGCGCGGGCCGCGCGGGACGACGTGCTGGAGGAGCTCGGGCTGACCGGGCTCGCCGGGCGCCCGCTGAAGAAGCTGTCCGGCGGCCAGCGGCGGCTCGCCTGCTTCGCGGCGACGCTCGTCGGGGAGCGGTCACTGCTCGTCCTGGACGAGCCGACGACCGGCATGGACCCCGTCGCGCGGCGCGCGGTGTGGGCCGCGGTCGACCGGCGCCGGGCCGGGAACGGGACGACCGTGGTCCTCGTCACCCATAACGTCATCGAGGCCGAGACCGTCCTCGACCGGGTCGCGGTGCTCGAGCGGGGCCGGGTGATCGCCTGCGACACCCCGGCCGGGCTCAAGGAGCGCGTCGCCGGAGAGGTACGGGTCGAACTGGTGTGGCGCGAGAGCGCACCGCTGGAGGTTCCCGAGGTCGCAGCCCTGCGCGACATCGCGCAGGAGTCCGGGCGGCGCTGGGTGCTGCGGCTGGCACCGGAGGAGGCGCGGGCCGCGGTCGCCGCGGTGACGGGCGGGGCGGCGTTCGCGGCGCTCGACGACTTCACGCTGGCCACGCCCAGCCTGGAGGACGTGTACTTGGCACTCGGGGGGAACGCGACGAAGGGGCTGGTCAAGGCGTGAGCATCGGGTCCGCCGCAGAGACGGTGGCCACGCAGGCCATGACACGGACGGGGAGCGCGGTGACGCCGCCGCAGGACGGGGGCGCCGCGCCGCTGGCGCCGCGGGCACGGCTGCTGCCGGCGCTGGCCGCTGTGTACCGGGCGCAGCTGTCACGGGCTCGGGTGGCCCGGATACCGCTGCTGTTCGTGGCCACCTTCCAGTCCGTCGGGATCATGGTCCTGATGCGTGGCGTCGTCGACGGCGGCGCGGAGGCGCGGGCGGTCGTCGCGGGCGCGAGCGTGCTCGTCGTCGCCTTCGTCGCGCTGAACCTGCTCGCGCAGTACTTCGGGCAGCTGCGGGCCGGGGGCGGCCTCGACCACTACGCGACGCTGCCGGTGCCGCCCGCGGCGGTGGTGCTCGGCGCGGCCGGGGCGTACGCCTCCTTCACGGTGCCGGGGACCTTGGTCACGGCGGTCGCCGGCAGCGTGCTCTTCCAGCTGCCGATGACCCATCTGTGGGTGCTGGCCGCGGTCATCCCGCTGTCCGGGGCGGCGCTCGCCGGGCTCGGCGCGGCGCTCGGGCTGCTCGCACCGCGCCAGGAACTGGCGACGCTGCTCGGCCAGCTGGGCATGTCGGCGGCGCTGCTGCTGGGGGTGCTGCCGGCCGACCGGCTGCCGGGACCGGTCGGGTACGCGCGGGACCTGCTGCCGTCCACGTACGGCGTGGAGGCGCTGGCCCGGACCTTCGACAACCGTCCCCACTGGCCGGCGGTCGGCCTGGACCTGGCGGTCTGCGCGGCCGTCGGTGTGGTGTCGCTGACGGTGGCGACGTGGGCGTACCGGCGGGCGGCAGTCCGGTGAGGCGTCGTCCCGGCCCGCCTGGCACGATGGCGGGGTGACCGCACCTCTGACACCGCCGCATCAGCCACCGCAGAACGACAACGCGTGGCAGGCGCCCGCTCCGCCTCCGTACGAGGGGTACGAGAAGCCCGACCCGGATCCGGACGGCGACTCCAAGCGGGACCTGCTGGACGCGGGCGTGACGGTGCTGGTCATGACGGTCCTCGGCGTGGTGATGGGCCTGCTGTGGCTGTGGCTGGCACCGAAGGTGCCGCTGGTCTCCAACGGTGAGGCGGTCTTCCTCAAGGACACGGAGGGCGAAGAGGCGATCGGTGCGGACGGAACCTTCGTCCTGCTGGGCGTCGCGTTCGGGGCCGTCACGGCCGCGACGGCTGTCTGGCTCCGCCGGCGCGGGGGTGTCGCCCTGGTCATCGCCCTTGCGGTGGGCGCACTGCTGGGCTCGCTGCTGGCCTGGGGTGTGGGCGTCTGGTTCGGCCCCGCGCAGGACGTGGCCCAGCACGCGCAGCAGGTGGGCGAAGGTGTCACCTTCGACGCCTATCTGAAGCTCCAGGCCTGGGGCTCGCTGCTGGCATGGCCCCTGTCGGCGATGGTGGTGCACCTGGGCCTGACGGCGCTGTTCGGCCCCCGGGACCCGGAGCCCGAGTGGGAGGACGGGGGCGTCTGACCGGCCGGGGCGTTTCCCCCGCCGTTCCCGTGACCGTGGATCCGGCCCTCTCTGCGCCCCCTCGTCCGGTCGCGCTCGATGAGGGCGGGACGGCAGTGAGCGGCTAACCGCGGCCGATCGGGGCCAGGGTCGCCTCGGTCAGGGTGGCCAGGTCCGCGGGGGAGAGCTCGACCTCCAGGCCGCGGCGGCCCGCCGAGATGCAGATCGTGGCGTGTGACGCCGCCGAGGCGTCGAGGACCGTGGGGAGGCGTTTGCGCTGCCCCAGCGGGGAGATGCCGCCGCGCACGTATCCCGTGGTGCGCTCCGCCGCAGCCGGGTCCGCCATCGTGGCCCGCTTGCCGCCGACCGCCGCTGCGAGGGCCTTCAGGTCCAGCTGACCCGCGACCGGGACCACGGCCACCGTCAGAGTGCCGTCGACGTCCGCGACCAGGGTCTTGAAGACCCGGTCGGGGGAGACGCCCAGTGCCTGGGCCGCCTCCTCGCCGTACGAGGGGGACGACGGGTCGTGGTCGTACGCGTGGAGCGTGAAGGGCGTGCCCGCGGCCGTCAGGGCCACCGTCGCGGGGGTGCCTCCCGCTTGCTTCTTCTGCTTCTTCGCCACGGCAGTTGTCCCTCGCGTCGTATCTCGCGTCAGTTGGGGCTCGTCGGCTGCCGGGTCAGATCGACCGCCGGAAGCGACGGCAGATGGCGCAGCACCGCCGTTTCCGAGCGCAGCAGCGTGAGCTCCTCGCGCAGCCGCGTCGCCGCGTCGGGCGCTTGAAGGAGGCGCTGCTTCGCCGGGGTGTCGAGCACCGCCGCGGCCGCGACCAGGTACGACACGACCGACGGCTCGTCCGGCAGGTCGGCCCCCGTCGACAGCGACCGCTCCCGTGCGCCCGCGAGCCGCTTCTGGTAGCTGCGGAAGGCCCGCAGCACCCCCTCTGCCAGCGCCCCCGCTTCGTCGCCCGGCTCCTCGGGGATCTCCTCCAGTTCGGCGGTCAGGTACGGCCCGCTCGCGTCCACCGAGAGCAGCTTGACCCTGTTCGTACCGGTGGCGAGCACCTCGAAGCTGCCGTCCGCGCGCTCGCGGATCGTTGCCGCGTCCGCAACACAGCCCACCCGGTGGAACGCCTGGATCGGGTCGGACCCGAAGCCCGCCGCAGGCCCGCGCTCGGGCAGCGCCGTCGGGTCGGGCATGCCGGGCGCAGTCTGCGCGACCTCGCGGCCGTCGCGGATGGCGACCACGGCGAAGCGGCGCGGCTCCGACTCGTCCGTCTTGAGCAGCTCGCGCATCATGGCGCGGTACCGCTCCTCGAACACGTTCAGGGGCAGCACGAGGCCCGGGAACAGCACCGTGTTCAGCGGGAAGAGGGGGAGGCGAGCGGTCGTCACAGGCGATAAGGGTAATGCTCGCCGAGAGTGCTCCGTCCGCCCCGTCCACGCAATGGCATCCCAGCGGCCACCTCGATCCGCACGCCGTCCCTGGCCTGCAGGAACTGCCCCAGCGGATCATCCGTCACCGACATCCACGGGAAGGACGTCGCATACGGCCCGATCAGGCGGAACTGCTCCAGGGCATCCGCCCAGCGCCCCCGCGCCACCAGTACGTACGCCAGCAGGTTGCGCACCTCGGCCGGCCACGCATCCCCGGCCGCGTAGTCGCCGGAGAGCGTGATCGCCAGATCGGCCGCTGCATCGATCCGGTCGCTCTGCACGGACGACATGGCCTCGCCGCCCAGTAGCTGGGCGAAGGCCGCACGCACCGGAAGCGCCTGCACCAGCGAGCCCGGGAGCGCATCCGCGGCGGCCTGCTCGGCGAAGTCGAAGCACTCGCGGTGCGAGCCGTACCACTGCGCCGACAGATACTGCAGCGCGGCGACATGGCACCCGTAGTGGTGCGAGGAGCGGCGCACCGCCTGCTCCCACAGCGTCTCGAACGCCGTGTGCGTGGCATGCGCGCCGCGCGCGTGGTCGAGCGCGATGCGCCAGGGCACCGGGTCCCTCGCTTCCGCGTCCGCCGCGGCGTCGATCAGCGGGCCGACCTCCCGCAGCCGCTCCGTCCGCGCCGGCGACTCCCATGCCCGGCGGACCGCGAGCTCCGCCTTGACGACGAGCGCGTCCGGGTCGTGGGGCGCGGCCCCGAGCCACTCCCCGAGCCATTGGCCGCGGTTGTACGCGAAGGCGGCGAGCCGCATCACATACCGGTCGCGGTTCTCCCACTCCGCCGACTCGCGGGTCGTCGCGAGCAGCTTCGCGGCCGGCTCGTACTCGCCCAGGGCAGCCGCGACGAGCGCCGGGCCCAGCCGGTCGTCAGGCGCGTCCAGCAGCACCTCATCGTCGGACGTCAGGCCGTCGGACAGCTGCGGCGTATGACGGATCATGCGCGCGGCGCGGATCAGGGCGCGGAGCAATGACATGGTGTCGACCATTGAAAACCGCAGGTGAAACGGCGCGCCAGAGGGCCGGCTGTGAAGAGTTGGTAGCGGCGGAATGGTTGTCCTGACGAAAGCCAAGAGACCGTAAAGAAAGTGGCGCGGCAAGGGCTTTCCGGTGCGTGAGCGCTCAGGTGCGGCGCAGCAGCCGCGACGCCCCCGCCGCCACCGTCGTCGCGAGGATCCAGCCCAGCAGCACCAGCGCCGCCGCCGCCCACTGCCACGCGTCGTCCATCCGCCAGTAGCCGTCCTGGCCGAGATTGATCACCGGCAGCAGCAGATCCAGGGCGTACAGCGCGGGATTCCACTGCGGATGCTCCCCGGGCTTGATCGGTGCCGGGGTGATCTGCGCGAACGCCACCGCGCCGGCCGCCCACAGCACCGCCATCCACAGCGCGGCCCGGCCCGGCCGGTAGCCGTAGGCCACCGTCCAGTCCTGCAGCACCCCCCAGAGCTTGGCGGCCAGCGGCAGCGTCTCGCGGCGGCGGCGCTGCTTGGCCAGCAGCACCTCGCGCGCATCCGAGTCCTCACCGCTGTTGCGCAGCACGGTCGCCAGCCGCTCGTACGGCTCCGGCGAGTACTCCGGTGTCGCCGACGCCACCCACTCCAGCCGGCGCGCGAGCGGGAACTCCTCGTACGGCACCAGGTTCTCGTAGACGAAGCCGCCCATCGCCAGGCCGCCGGGTCCTGGCCAGCTGGAGGCCCGGTCGATCAGCGTCACCACCTTGGCGCCGTTCAGGACGACGCGCCCCTCCTCCGGGCGCTCGGCGTTGAACCGCAGCTCGGGCGTGGCGATCCGGCGCAGCGACAGCTCCTCGAGCGGGCTGAGCCTGAAGCGAGCCCGCGCGAGGTCGATCGCGTCACCGAAGCGCCCGTCGTCCAGCCGCACCCCGCCATGGCACTCGAAAGGCCGCAGCCGGGTGCCGCGTGACGGGCTACCGAGGCTCGCGACACCGAACGGGGGAGTGGCCCCCTGATTGCCGGTGACCTCGCTCACCCACGCGCCCGTCATGTACAGCGTCCGCTCCACGCTCAGCTGCGGAGCGTTCAGCGCCCGCCGCTCGGCCGCCGCCCGCAGCCGACTGCCCCGCAGGCTCATCGACACGCCGACCTTCGCGCCGCGCAGACTGAACTCGCCGTAGGTCTCGATCAGTTCGGCCTGTAAATCCTGCGCCACCGACATGCCGTCGGCGGTGATCGCGCGGCCCCGGCGGTCGGGCCGTACCTGGATCTGGTTGATCAGCAGGTCCGTGCCGATCTGGGCGTCGGTCAGCCGGATGCCGTGGTCCACCCGGCAGCGCGGCAGATGCAGATCGCCCTCGGTGCGCAGCCGCGCCCCCTCGATCCGCGGAATCGTGCAGCCGATCATGCGCACGGTGGTGAAGTGCGCCTCGGGCATGAGCAGTTCGTTCTCGAAGCGGCAGCCGTTCAGCTCCACGTACGGGCCTATGCGGCCGCCCGCGAGCTTGAGGGTGCCGGTTATCTGCACGCCGCGCAGTTTGAGGGCCGCGACGCGCCCGGGTCTTGCCATCGGCCCGCTCAGCAGCAGCCGGGCGACGACGGAGGCGCGGACACTTCGCTCGGGACCCCAGGGCCGCGGCGCGAAGGGGTCGTTCAGCAGGGGGTCGGTGTCGCTGAGGTCGAAGGCGCTTCCGTTCCGGAAGGCGTTCCACATCTGCAGTTCGGCCGGGCTCAGTCCGCCCGGAGGACCGTCGTCCGGCGGCTCGGTCACTGCCGCTCCTCCGCTTCGTTGGCTCGTACAGCTGTTGTTCCCGCTGGGTAGCGGTCTGAACGCTAGTGGTCATGGTCAACAACTGAGGCATGTATCAGCCAGTGATACGGAAGACCAGAGGTCGGAGCGGGTCTGAGAGAATTGGATCCGTGATCTCTCGAATCGATCTGCGCGGTGACGCCCTCCCGGAGGGTGCCGCTCTGCGCGACCTGCTGCCCCGTGCCGAGTTCGACGTGGAAGCCGCCCTGGAGAAGGTGCGGCCGATCTGCGAGGCCGTGCATCATCGGGGCGACGCGGCGCTGATCGACTACGCGGAGCGGTTCGACGGAGTGCGGCTCACGCAGGTGCGGGTCCCCGCGGCCGCGCTCGCCGAAGCCCTGGAGCAGCTCGACCCCCAGGTCAGGGACGCTCTGGAGGAGTCCGTCCGGCGCGCCAGGACCGTGCACCGCGCGCAGCGCCGCAAGGACCACACCACCCAGGTGGCGCCCGGTGGCACCGTGACCGAGAAGTGGGTGCCCGTCCAGCGTGTCGGGCTGTACGCGCCGGGCGGCCGGTCGGTCTACCCCTCCTCCGTCGTGATGAACGTCGTCCCTGCCCAGGAGGCGGGCGTCGAGTCCATCGCGCTGGCGTCGCCGCCGCAGAAGCCGCGTTTCGAAGGGGATGCAGCCGGCGGACTGCCGCACCCGACGATCCTCGCGGCGTGCGCGCTGCTCGGCGTCGACGAGGTGTACGCCGCCGGCGGCGCGCAGGCCGTCGCGATGTTCGCGTACGGGACCGAGTCGTGCGCACCCGCCAACATGGTCACCGGGCCCGGCAATGTCTGGGTCGCCGCCGCCAAGCGCTACTTCACCGGACGCATCGGCATCGACACCGAGGCCGGCCCGACCGAGATCGCGATCCTCGCCGACTCCACCGCTGATCCGGTCCACGTCGCCGCCGACCTGATCAGCCAGGCCGAGCACGACCCGCTGGCCGCGGCTGTCCTGGTCACCGACTCCGTCGAGCTCGCCGACGCGGTCCAGCGGGAGCTGGAGCCGCAGATCGCCGCCACCAAGCACGTCGAGGACCGGATCGTCCCGGCCCTGACCGGCAAGCAGTCCGCGATCGTCCTGGTCGACGGTGTGGACGAGGGACTGCGGGTCGTCGACGCGTACGGCGCCGAGCACCTGGAGATCCAGACCGCGGACGCCTCGTCCGTCGCGAACCGGGTCCGCAACGCGGGCGCGATCTTCGTCGGCCCGTGGGCGCCGGTCTCGCTCGGCGACTACTGCGCCGGCTCCAACCATGTCCTGCCCACCGGCGGCTGTGCCTGCCACTCCTCCGGCCTGTCCGTGCAGTCCTTCCTGCGCGGCATCCACATCGTGGACTACACCCGCGACGCGCTGGCGGAGGTCGCCCACCACGTGGTCACGCTGGCGGAGGCGGAGGACCTGCCGGCGCACGGCGCCGCCGTGAAGGCACGTTTCGACGAGAGCAGTGCCGGGGGCGAACAGGACGAGAGCGTCGGATGGAAGGTGCCCGGCGAGTGAACAGCATCTCCAGCACCGGTGCCGGCATCGGCATCGACGACCTCCCCATCCGTGACGAGCTGCGCGGCAAGTCCCCGTACGGCGCGCCCCAGCTCGACGTCCCCGTCCGGCTGAACACCAACGAGAACCCCTACCCGCTGCCCGAGCCGCTGGTGGAGCGCATCGCCGAGCGCGTGCGCGACGCCGCCCGCGAGCTCAACCGCTACCCCGACCGGGACGCGGTCGAACTGCGCACCGAGCTGGCGCGCTACCTCACGCGTACGACCGGCCACGAAGTCGCGCTCGCCAACGTCTGGGCGGCCAACGGCTCGAACGAGGTCATCCAGCAGCTTCTGCAGACCTTCGCCGGGCCGGGCAGGATCGCGATCGGCTTCGAGCCGTCGTACTCGATGCACGGCCTGATCTCCCGCGGCACCGGCACCGGCTGGATCTCCGGCCCGCGCGACGACGACTTCGCCATCGACGTCGCCACCGCCACGGCCGCCATCGCCGAGCACCGCCCGGACGTCGTCTTCATCACCTCGCCCAACAACCCCACGGGTACGGCGGTCGAGGCCGAGACGGTCCTCGCGCTGTACGAGGCCGCACAGGCAGCGAAGCCGTCGCTGGTCGTGGTCGACGAGGCGTATGTCGAGTTCAGCCACCGCGCCTCGCTGCTGCCGCTGATCGAGGGCCGGCCGAACCTGGTCGTCTCCCGCACGATGTCCAAGGCGTTCGGAGCGGCCGGGCTGCGCCTCGGCTATCTCGCCGCCCACCCGGCCGTGGTGGACGCCGTCCAGCTGGTGCGGCTGCCCTACCACCTGTCCGCCGTCACCCAGGCCACCGCCCTGGCCGCGCTGGAGCACACGGATACGCTTCTCAGCTATGTCGAACAGCTCAAGGCCGAGCGGGACCGCCTGGTCGCCGAGCTGCGGGCCATCGGCTACGAAGTCACCGAGTCCGACGCCAACTTCGTGCAGTTCGGCCGCTTCGAGGACGCGCAGCAGGTGTGGCAACAGATCCTCGACCGGGGCGTCCTGGTCCGTGACAACGGCGTACCCGGCTGGCTGCGAGTGACCGCCGGCACGCCCGAAGAGAACGACGCGTTCCTCGATGCGGTTCGCGCACTACTGAGTTCTGTGGGGGCCACCCCCACACCCCCGAAGGAGCAGGAGTCATGAGCCGCGTAGGACGGGTCGAGCGCACCACCAAGGAGACCTCGGTCGTCGTCGAGATCGACCTCGACGGCACCGGCAAGGTCGATGTCGCCACCGGGGTCGGCTTCTACGACCACATGCTCGACCAGCTCGGCCGGCACGGCCTGTTCGATCTCACCGTCAAGACCGACGGCGATCTGCACATCGACACGCACCACACGATCGAGGACACCGCGCTCGCGCTGGGCGCCGCGTTCAAGCAGGCCCTCGGCGACAAGGTCGGCATCTACCGCTTCGGCAACTGCACGGTGCCGCTGGACGAGTCGCTCGCCCAGGTGACCGTGGACCTGTCCGGCCGCCCGTATCTGGTGCACTCCGAGCCGGAGAACATGGCGCCGATGATCGGCACCTACGACACCACGATGACCCGGCACATCCTGGAGTCGTTCGTCGCGCAGGCCCAGATCGCGCTGCATGTGCACGTGCCGTACGGACGCAACGCCCACCACATCGTGGAGTGCCAGTTCAAGGCCCTGGCGCGGGCGCTGCGGTACGCCTCGGAGCGCGACCCGCGCGCTGCCGGCATCCTCCCGTCCACGAAGGGCGCCCTGTAAACAACATGACCGGTCTGTCCACCATCCTCATCGTTGTCGGACTCTTCCTCGCGGGCGGTGTGTACTCCTTCGCCAAGCAGGGGATGCCCAAGGGCCCGATCATCCTGCTGACCATCGCCTCGGTGATGTGTCTGGTCGCCGGTGTCCTGCGTATTCAGGGGATCTGGGAATGAGCGCATCGAAGCCCAAGAAGGTCGTCGTCTTCGACTACGGGTTCGGCAACGTCCGCTCCGCGGAGCGGGCGCTCGCCCGTGTCGGCGCCGATGTCGAGATCACCCGTGACTACGACAGGGCGATGAACGCCGACGGGCTCCTCGTGCCCGGAGTCGGTGCCTTCTCCGCCTGCATGGAGGGTCTGAAGAAGGCCCGCGGCGAATGGATCATCGACCGCAGGCTCTCCGGCGGCCGCCCGGTCATGGGCATCTGCGTCGGCATGCAGATCCTCTTCGCCCGCGGTATCGAGCACGGTGTGGAGAACGAGGGCCTCGACGAGTGGCCCGGCACGGTCGGCCCGCTGAAGGCCCCGATCGTCCCCCACATGGGCTGGAACACCGTCGAAGCCCCCGCCGGCAGCGAGCTTTTCGCCGGTGTCGACGCCGACGCCAGGTTCTACTTCGTGCACTCCTACGCGGTGCACGAGTGGGAGCTCGAGATCACCAACCCCGCCATGCGGGCACCCCAGGTCACCTGGGCCACGCACGGCGAGCCCTTCGTGGCCGCGGTCGAGAACCGCGCGCTGTGGGCCACCCAGTTCCACCCCGAGAAGTCCGGCGACGCCGGCGCCCAGCTGCTGACCAACTGGATCGAGACGCTGTAATGCCTTCGAACTACCTCGAACTCCTTCCCGCAGTCGACGTCCGCGACGGCCAGGCCGTCCGCCTGGTCCACGGCGAGTCCGGCACGGAGACCTCCTACGGCTCCCCCCTCGAGGCCGCCCTCGCCTGGCAGCGCGCCGGCGCCGAATGGCTGCACCTGGTCGACCTGGACGCCGCCTTCGGCACCGGCGACAACCGGGAGCTGATCGCCGAGGTCGCGGGCGCCATGGACATCAAGGTCGAGCTGTCCGGCGGCATCAGGGACGACGCCTCGCTCGCCGCGGCGCTCGCCACCGGCTGCACCCGGGTCAACCTCGGCACGGCCGCCCTCGAGACCCCTGAGTGGGTCGCCAAGGTCATCGCCGAGCACGGCGACAAGATCGCGGTCGGCCTCGACGTACGCGGCACCACGCTGCGCGGCCGCGGCTGGACCCGTGACGGCGGCGACCTGTACGAGACGCTGGCCCGTCTCGACTCCGAGGGCTGCGCCCGCTATGTCGTCACCGACATCGCCAAGGACGGCACGCTCCAGGGCCCCAACCTGGAGCTGCTGAAGAGCGTCTGTGCCGCGACCGACAAGCCGGTCGTCGCCTCCGGCGGAGTGTCGAGCCTCGGTGACCTGAGGGCTCTCGCCGGGCTGGTCCCGGACGGTGTCGAGGGCGCGATCGTCGGCAAGGCGCTGTACGCCAAGGCGTTCACCCTCGAGGAGGCGCTCGAGGCGGTGTCGTCGCGATGAGCGACGGCATCCGCCGCGTGAACTCCAGCGGCCCGTGGGAAGAGGCCTTCGGGTACTCCCGCGCGGTCGAGCTGCCCAGCGGCCTGGTCCTGGTGTCGGGCTGCACGTCGGTCAGGGACGGCGCGGTCATCGACGGCGGCCCGTACGAGCAGGCCGTCAACGCCTTCAAGGCTGCCTTTGCCGCGCTGAAGGAGCTCGGCCTCGGCAGCGAGCACGTGGTGCGCACCCGGATGTACCTCACCCACGCGCGGGACGTCGACGAGGTCGGACGCGCCCACAAGGAACTGCTCGGTGCCGTACGCCCGGCCGCATCGATGATCATCGTGTCCGGCTTCGTCGATCCCCGTCTGGTCGTCGAGGTCGAGGTCGAGGCCTTCCGAGGAGGTGCCGTATGACGCTCGCGGTACGAGTCATCCCCTGTCTGGACGTCGACAACGGAAGGGTCGTCAAGGGCGTCAACTTCCAGAATCTGCGCGACGCGGGCGACCCCGTCGAGATGGCCAAGCTGTACGACGCCGAGGGCGCCGACGAGCTCACCTTCCTCGACATCACGGCCTCGTCCGGCAACCGCGAGACGACCTACGACGTGGTGCGCCGCACCGCCGAGCAGGTCTTCATCCCGCTCACCGTCGGCGGCGGGGTGCGCAGCGCGGAGGATGTCGACAAACTTCTGCGGGCCGGCGCCGACAAGGTCGGGGTCAACACCGCGGCGATCGCCCGCCCGGACCTCATCCGCGAGATCGCCGAGCGTTTCGGCCGCCAGGTGCTGGTGCTGTCGGTGGACGCCCGCCGTACCGCGTCCGGCTCGTTCGAGGTGACCACGCACGGCGGCCGCAAGGGCACCGGCATCGACGCGGTCGAGTGGGCGCACCGGGCGGCCGAGCTGGGCGCAGGGGAGATCCTGCTCAACTCGATGGACGCCGACGGCACCAAGGACGGCTACGACACCGAGATGATCGCTGCGGTGCGCGGGCATGTCACGGTGCCGGTGATCGCGAGCGGCGGCGCGGGCAAGCTCGCGGACTTCCCGCCGGCCATCGCGGCGGGCGCGGACGCGGTACTGGCCGCGTCGGTGTTCCACTTCGGCGACCTGCGGATCTCGCAGGTCAAGGACACCCTGCGGGAGTCCGGTCACCCGGTCCGCTGAACACCCGTCCGGGCCCGGTCGTACCGCGACCGGCCCGGACGTCGTGTGTCTGCCCCCGACCGGGGCCTCAGTTGCAGGACCGTAATGAGGAGAATGCGGCAAACCCCTGGGTACCGACCGGGCGGTATGCCATTCTCGGCGGTCAGGAGCATTCGGTGTGCCGTCCGGCTGTCTGTCCCGGCGCATCGGAGCGAGCCGACTCCCGCGGAGGCCGCCGCCATGTCCCACGCCATGTCCCACGCCATGAGCCCGCGCGTGCGCAGGCTCCGTACGCGCTCGGCCGCTTCGCTGCGGGGGCACTCGCCGGTCGACGCGGAGGCCACCGCCGTACTGCACCGGGCGGCCCAGGTGCTCGTCGACGACCTCGCCGGGCTCACCGGCCGTCTGGTCGCGGCGCTGCGCGCGCAGGAACCGGCGTACCGGGCGGCGCTCGAGACCGATGCCGACGAGGTGTGGCAGGAGATCCACCGCTCCCTGCGGTACAACGTCGGTTCGCTGATCCGGCCGCGGGAGTGCCGCGACGCGGCCCTGCGCACATCGTGGCAGATCGGCGAGAACCGGGCCGAGCAGGGCCTGCCGCTGGAGGCGGTGCAGCACGCGTTCCGGCTCGGCGGCGCGATGGTGTGGCAGGACCTGGTGGACGAGACGGCCCGGTACGACCCCGACGACGTGCGACTGCTCGTCCATGTCGCGGCGGATGTCTGGAACTTCGTCGACGAACACTGCGGCGTCGTCGCCGAGGCCTACCGGCGTACGGAGCGGCACCTGGTGTGGCGGCGTGAGAACCGGCTCCGGCTGATGACGGCGGCACTGCTGGACGGCACCCTGCGCATCACGGACCTCCCCGACGCGGCGGCGATGCTGGACCTGCCGGAGCACGGGCGGTACGCGGTCATCGCGGCCGCCGGGGTGCACCCCGCGCGGATGGCACTGCCCCCGGGCACCCGGGCGATCCGGCACACGTCGGCGGACGAGGAGCTGGCGGTCGTGCTGCTCGACGACGCGCCCGAGGAAGGCGTGTGCGACAGGCTGCTTCCGTATGTGCCGGGGCCGGCCCGCGCGGGAACCGGGGCGTCCGGCGGACCGGCAGCCGGGGCGCCTCTCGTTCTCGCGCGCGGCGGCGGACGCGCGGCAGGCGGTACGGGCGGCGGATCCGGTGACACGGAGCCCGGCCGCGTGCCGTCGGCCCACGGGTGTCCCGTCAGGGAGGCCCGGGAACCCTCGTCGGCGCCCGCCGCGGGGAGATCCGGAACCGAGGCGGACCGCGGTCCGGCACAGGGGAACGACGTAGCCAGGCCGGCCCGTGGCGGTCCACGTCCCGTGCGCGGTGGGACGGGACCGGATCCGGCCGTCCCCGAGACCCTCACGCCCGCCGGCCTTGCCGCCCGGCTCACCGCACCCGTGGGCGTGCGGGTCGGCGTCAGTTCCGCCGTGACAGGGCTCGCCGCGGTCGGCGACGCCCGCAGACTCGCGGGCACCGCTTTGCGCGCCTGTCCTCGCGGTGGCGGAGTCGTCCTGCTCGACGACCATCTGCCGGCCGCGCTCGTCGTGTCGTCACCCGCACTGGGCACCGCGCTCGCCGAACGCGTACTCGGTCCGCTGGACGGGGTCGATCCGGCCGACCGCGAACTGCTCGTGGAGACGCTCACGGTCTGGCTCGACGAGGACGGCTCCGCGCAGCGCGCCGCGGCCCGGCTCTACTGCCACCGCAACACCGTCCTCAACCGGCTGCGCCGGTTCGAGCAGATCACCGGGCGACTCCTGTCCCGGCCCTCCGACGCCGTCGAGGTGTCGCTCGCGCTCGCGGCACGGCGGCTCCTCGACAGCTGACGCGCCGAGGGGTGTGCCGCCGCACAGCCCGCTCCGGCCTCCTGCTGTGCGCGCGCATCGAGGCGGAGCCGACTGCTGTACGTCACCGCACCGGTACTGATGGCGTACGGGCATGTCCCGCCATGACTCTCCCGGCTCCCGTATGCCGACACCGTCCGCTCTGCCCGCCGTGCCCGTGTCCGTCAAGGAGCACGGCCGGTGAGCGCCTCGTTCGACGCCCGGTCCCTGGCCCTCGTCGTCTTCCTCGCGTTCGTCGCAGTCTCCCTGCTGCTGTGCGGAGTTGCCGCCGCCGACCAGGACGACCCCGAGCACTTCTACGCGGGCGGCGCGGCGCTCGGCCCGGTCGGCGGCGGTCTCGCCGTCGCCGGCGACTACGTGTCGGCCGCCACCCTGCTCAGCACCACCGGCGCGGTCGCCCTCACCGGCGCCGACGGCATTCTCTTCGCATGCGCCAGCGTGGCCTCACTGGCCCTGGTGATGGTGGTGCTGGCCCGGCCGCTGCGCCGCACGGGCGTGTACACGCTGGGCGACTTCCTCGCCGAACGCCTGGCCGATCCCTCCGTACGCCGCGCTCTGGGCATCGCCACGCTGGTGGTCCTGTTCCCGCTGCTCGTGGTCCAGCTGACCACGGCCGGCCGGATCATGATCGCAATGTTCGGGCTGCCGGCCGGGGCACTCACCGGATGCACCGTCGCCTGTGGCGCGCTGATGGTCTGTTACTCCGCCTTCGGCGGGATGCGGGGCACCGGCTACATCCAGATCCTCAAGACGTTCGTCGTGGTCGCCGTCATACTGCTGCTCGCAGGCCAGGTGCTCAGCCGCTTCGGATGGTCGCCCGCATCACTCTTCGACGCCGCGCAGCGAGGCAGCGGCCAGGGCGGCTCGTACGCCCTGCCGGGTCTGCAGTTCGGCCACGACCTCGCCGGTCGGCTGGACCTGCTCGGCTTCCTGCTCACCCTCGTACTGGGCGCGGCCTGCATGCCGCACATCACCATGAGGCTGCACCCGATGCGCGGCGCGCGGTCCGTACGCCGCGCCACGGGCTGGGCCGTCGGTCCGGTGGCGCTGCTGTGCACCGGCGTGGTCGTCATCGGGCTCGGCGCGTCGGCGCTGGTGGGCAGCAAGCTCCTGCACGCCTCCGACCCGGGCGGCAACACCGCCCTGCTGCTGGTCACTTCGGCGCTGGACCCGGAAGCGGGCGGACCGCGGCACAGCATGCTCTTCGCGGTGGTGGCCTGCGCGGTGTTCGCCACCACACTCTCGACGGTCGCCGGGATCACGCTCGCCGCCGCCTCGTCACTGGCGCGTGACTTCGCCCGGCCCGGGCGGAGCGCCGGCCGTCGTTCCATGGCGCACGAAGTCCGGTTCGCCCGCTGGGCGGTGGCCGGGGTCGGTGCCGCGGCCGTGCTGCTGTCGGCCCAGACGTACGGCCGCAATCCGCAGGTGATGCTGGCCTTCTCGTTCGCCGCCGCGTCGTCCGTGCTGCCTCCGGTGCTGCTGTACGCGCTGTTCCGGCGTGGCTTCACGGCCGGCGGGGTGCGCTGGGCGGTGTACGGGACGCTGCCGGTCGTCGCCTTCCTGATGGCGTTCTCGCCGGCGGTGTCGGGCACCCCGATCGCGCTCCTGCCCGACAGCGACTTCCACTGGTTCCCGCTGCAGACGCCGGGCCTGGTCACCATTCCCACCGGGTTCCTGCTCGCGTATCTCGGTTCCCGCCGGCATCGCGGTGCGCACCGCCGCCCGGACGCGCCACCGCCGTACGCGGGCGGCGAGGCGTTCCACGAGGCCGCGTTCGACGTGGCTCCGCCGAAGCCGCCCTTCCCGGTCGCCCCCTGGGCCAGGCGGCGCTGAGCCACGAGCGCCGGAGCGGCCGGCGGCACTGCCGGCCGCGAGAGCGCCGGCGTGCATGTGTACGGTGTGCCGTTCCAGGACCTGAAAGGACCCGACCGGTATGTCCGCCGCGGGCACCCCCGTACACACCCCCATGGCGCCGGCCGTCGAGCGGCCCGCCTACCGCGACGGCAATGTGCTGCGCTGGCTCGGCGCGTATGCGGCATCCGCCGTCGGCGACAGCATCTACTACCTCGCTCTGTCCTGGGCGGCCACCCGCGGCGGCAGCCCCGCCCAGGCAGGCGTGGTCATGGCGGTGAGCGCCGTACCGCGCGCCGTGCTGATGCTCGGCGGAGGAGTGATCGCCGACCGCATCGGCCCGCGCCGGGTCGTCATCGCCAGTGACGCCGCCCGCAGCCTGATCGTGCTCGGCCTCGCCGCCGCACTGCTCGTCACTTCCCCCGGACTGTGGCTGCTCGCAGCCGTCGCCGTGGTCTTCGGCGTCCTCGACGCCCTGTTCATGCCGGCCGTCGGCGCCCTGCCGCCCCGGATCGCCCCGCCAGGACAGCTCGCCAGGATCCAGGGCATGCGCTCACTCGCATCCCGGGCCGCCACCGTCCTCGGTGCGCCGCTGGGCGGCATCGCGGTGGCACTCGGCGGCCCGGTGACCGCGTTCGCCGTGGCCGGTCTGCTGTTCGTGCTCTCCGTACCGCTGCTGCTCGCCGTACGCATCACCCCGCTGCCCGCCGACGGTGCCGGCCGGTCAGGGGCCACCGCCTGGCGCGACCTGGCCGACGGACTGCGGTACGTACGCCGCCACCGCGTACTCGCTCCGCTGCTCGTCGTCATCGCCCTCGGTGACCTGGGCTTCGTCGGCCCGCTGAACGTCGGCCTCGCGCTGCTCGCCGACGAACGCGGCTGGGGCGCGTCCGGCATGGGCTGGATCCTCGCCGGGTTCGGCGTCGGCTCCGGCGCGACCGCCCTCATGCTCGCCGTACGGGGCCGGCTGCCGCGCGCCGGACTCGTCCAAGGACTCGTGCTGACCGTCGGCGCGACCGGACTGGCGGGCCTCGCCCTCGTACCCTCGGTCGTGGCCGCGGTCGGCGTCGCCGTGACGATCGGTCTCCTCACCGGGCTCAGCGGCACCCTGTGCAACGCGCTTGTGCAGACCGAGTCCGACCCGGCCTACCTCGGGCGGGTCACCTCGCTCGCCACCCTCTTCAGTCTCGGTCTCGCCCCGCTGAGCTTCCCCGTCACCGGCGCCGCCGTGGACCTGTGGGGCACCACACCCGTCTTCCTGGCCAGCGCGGCGGTCTGCGCGGCAGGCGGGATCTACGGGCTGTGCGCGAGGACCCTGCGCCGCGCCGAGCTGCCGCGCTGAACCGTACGGCGGCGGCCTCGCCCCGCCCTGGCCGCCCTGCACGCCACCGCCGCGGCCACCGTCCATCAGCATGCCGCCGTCCGGATGCGCACTCCCGACCTCCCCGTCGTCGGACGTGCCCCCGACGCCAAGACCCCGGAACGGGAGCCTGCCGCCCGCGGCGCTACATCCCCACGCCCAGCCTGACCGTGTGCAGCCGTTCGATCGCGTCCTTGTCCCCCTCCAGGTCCACCCGCGCAGCGTCCTGCCGCCCGAACGCGAACATCGTCAGCTCGCCCGGCTCCGCGGTCACCGTCACCACCGGGACGCCGCGGTGGGCCACCGCCGTCTGGCCGTTCGACCGGCGCAGCACCAGACCGACCGGCGACTTGCGTCCCAGCAGCCGGGCCCCTTTCTCGAGCCGCGACCACAGCGCGTTCTCGAAGACCTGGTCCAGCTCGCGCGGCGTCCACTCCGGCTGTGCACGGCGCACGTCCTCCGCGTGCACGAAGAACTCGACCGTGTTCGCGGCCTCGTCGAGCGGCTTGATCCCGTAGGGCGACATACGCGGCGGACCGGTACGGATGAGCTGGATCAGCTCCTCGTAGGGCTTGGCCGCGAACTCCGCCCGCACCCGTTCCATACGGTCCCTCAGCAGGCTGATCAGCACCCCGCCGGCCGCGTCCGGACGGCGCTCGCGCATCACCACATGGGCCGCCAGGTCCCGGGTCAGCCAGCCCTCGCACAGGGTGGGGGCCTCGGGGCCCGCCGTCTCCAACAGTTCGGCGAGCAGAAGTCGTTCACGCTTCGCATGGGTCGACATGGTCGCCAGCGTACGACCGGCGCGCCCGGTCCGCCCAGTGGACGCACCGCCCGAAGGGCCCGGTCGACACGGCACAATGGCCCCATGACCAGCAGTGTCCCCGCAAGCGCCCTCGATCCCGCCATCGCCGCCCGCCTCAAGCGCAGCGCCGACGGTCTGCTCCCGGCCATCGCGCAGCAGTACGACACCGGCGAGGTGCTGATGCTCGGCTGGATGGACGACGAGGCTCTGCACCGCACCCTGACCACCGGCCGCTGCACGTACTGGTCCCGCAGCCGCCAGGAGTACTGGGTCAAGGGCGACACCTCCGGCCATGCCCAGCACGTCAAGTCCGTCGCCCTCGACTGCGACGCGGACACCCTGCTCGTGAAGGTCGACCAGATCGGGGCCGCCTGCCACACCGGGGACCGCACCTGCTTCGACGCCGACGTGCTGCCCCTCGGCGAGTAGGGTCGGGCGCCATGGATCTCGAGACCTTCCGCAAGCTGGCAGGGGACCGCCGCGTCATCCCCGTCAGCCGCCGGCTCCTTGCGGACGGCGACACCCCTGTCGGCCTCTACCGCAAGCTCGCCGCCGAACGCCCAGGCACGTTCCTGCTGGAATCGGCGGAGAACGGGCGCTCCTGGTCGCGGTATTCGTTCATCGGCGTCCGCAGCGCCGGCACGCTCACCGAACGGGACGGCCAGGCACACTGGCTCGGCACCCCGCCCGTCGGCGTCCCGGTCGAAGGCGACCCGCTCGCCGCCCTGCGCGCCACCGTGGAGACCCTGCACACTCCCCCTACGCCTGGCGGCGTGGGCGGTACCCCCACCCACGACCTCGGTGCCGGCATGCCGCCGTTCACCGGAGGCATGGTCGGATATCTCGGGTACGACATCGTGCGGCGGCTGGAGAAGATCGGCCCCGGCGAGCGGGACGACCTGAAGCTTCCCGAGCTGACCATGCTGCTCACCTCGGACCTCGCGGTTCTCGACCACTGGGACGGCACCGTCCTGCTGATCGCCAACGCCATCAACCACAACGACCGCGACACCGGCGTCGACGAGG
Organism: Streptomyces sp. NBC_00390; assembly: GCF_036057275.1. Classification (NCBI taxonomy): domain Bacteria; kingdom Bacillati; phylum Actinomycetota; class Actinomycetes; order Kitasatosporales; family Streptomycetaceae; genus Streptomyces; species Streptomyces sp. NBC_00390. The sequence continues at coordinate 6,325,086 of NZ_CP107945.1, forward strand.
CGCACGCGGACGCCGTGGCCCGCCTCGACGCCATGGAGGCGGACCTCGCCCGGCCACTGGCCTCAGCCCCCGCCGCGCTGCCGCCCTCCGAACTTCCCGAGTTCTCCGCGCTGTGGGGCGGCAAGGACTACCAGGAGGCCGTCGAGGACATCAAGGAGCGCATCCGGGCCGGCGAGGCCTTCCAGGTCGTGCCGTCCCAGAGGTTCGAGACCCCGTGCACGGCGAGCGCCCTGGACGTCTACCGGGTGCTGCGGGCCACCAACCCGAGCCCGTACATGTACCTCTTCCGCTTCGACGGCTTCGACGTCGTCGGCTCCAGCCCCGAGGCGCTGGTCAAGGTCGAGGACGGGCACGCCATGGTCCACCCCATCGCCGGGACCCGGCCGCGCGGAGCCACACCGCAGGAGGACCAGACGCTCGCCGAGGAACTGCTCGCCGACCCGAAGGAGCGCGCCGAGCATCTGATGCTCGTCGACCTCGGCCGCAACGACCTGGGCCGCGTCTGCGCGCCGGGCAGCGTCGAGGTCGTCGACTTCATGTCCATCGAGCGGTACTCGCACGTCATGCACATCGTCTCGACCGTGACCGGCAAGGTCGCCGACGGCCGCACAGCCTTCGACGTCCTCACCGCCTGTTTCCCGGCCGGCACCCTGTCCGGCGCGCCCAAGCCCCGCGCGATGCAGATCATCGACGAGCTCGAACCCTCGCGCCGTGGTCTGTACGGCGGCTGCGTCGGCTATCTCGACTTCGCCGGCGACTCGGACACCGCCATCGCCATCCGCACCGCGCTGCTGCGCGACGGCACGGCCTATGTGCAGGCCGGAGCGGGCGTGGTGGCCGACTCCGACCCGGTCGGCGAGGACAACGAGTGCCGCAACAAGGCGGCCGCGGTGCTGCGCGCCGTCCACACGGCCAACCGCCTGAACTCTCACGCGGACCGGTAGGGGATAGTGGACGCGTGACTGCTGTACCCGTACCCCAGCCCCGTCCCGCGGCCGCCTCCACCGCCGACGGCAGCCGCCGTAGTCTGGCCGCTGCCCTGCTCCTCGGGGGTGCCGGTGCGACCGTCGTCCTGCTCGCCGCCGGCCGGATCTGGGCCGAGGGCACGGCAGCCGTCGGCGGCGGAAAGGTGCCGCTCGATGCCGACGGCGGCGATGTCACCGGAGTCCCCACGGCACTGGCGATCGTCGGTCTCGCTTCCCTCGTCGCCGTGTTCGCGGTCCGCAGCGGCGGCCGGCTGCTCGTCTCCGCCCTGCTCGCCGTGAGCGGCGCGGGCGCGGCCGTCGCGGCCGTGCTCGGCGCGTCCGACAGCGAAGCGCTCGACGAGAAGGCGGCCAGGACCACCGGCGACGCGGCCGCGGCCATCGATGGGCTCACCCATACGGCCTGGCCGTACGTGACGGCCGCCGGCGGACTGCTGATCCTGCTCGCGGGCCTGCTCGCGCTGCGGTACGGCAAGCAGTGGCCCGCCATGTCCGGCCGCTACGAGCGCGACGGCAGCCCGCGGCCCCGCAAGGTCCGGGCCGTCGACCCCGACCGGCCCGAGGACCTCTGGAGGGCTCTCGACCACGGTGAGGATCCGACGCGCGAAGGATGACCCCCGGATCATGCCGTCGTTGCCGTACGGGACAATGATGGGCGAGCGACCGGCTCAGCACAGCGCACCAGCTCACGACAGAGCACCAGAGCACCAGATACGAGGAGCATTCACATGGCGGGCAGCAGCCACGGACACACCCCGGCCGCCTGGACCGGTTCCATCATCACCCTCATCGGCTTCTGCGTGGCAGGCGTCTTCATGGTGGCGGACAGCCCGCTCGGCTTCTGGGCCGGTATGGCCGTCATCCTCCTCGGCGGTGTCGTCGGTGGCGCGATGAAGATGGCCGGCCTCGGTACGCCGAAGGAGCCGGACTCCGTGGTCCAGGCCCGCGACCGCGCCGCCGGTGCCGAGGCCCGCAGCGCGGCCTGACCCTGCCGCGCAGGCTTGTTCATCGGGCGCAGCCCGGCGCTGCCGGGCTGCGCCTTCGTGTGCCGACGGAGAGAATCACGGGGTGGACGCCATGCCTTTCCCCACCGACCGGGACCCTGGGCCCGTGGGCTCGACACCGGGCGCTGAGCCCGCGCACGAGCCTGGGCCTGCGTCCGCGCCCGAGCACGCTCCCTTGGCCGGGCACGAGCCCGCGCCCGTGCACGAGCGCGGAACGGCGCATGGTTCCGGCGGTCCCGACCACGGGGCGGTACCGGCCTGCGGGCCCGTTCCTGCCGGTGAGCCCCCGTCGCAGGCGCACGTGCCCGGAGAGCACCACCCCGGCTCGGCGGGCGGTCCGGCGTGGGGGGTGCCCCGCCCGGCAGGAGGACCCGGAGCGCGACACGTTCCGCTCGCGCGTCGCGTGGCCATGCCCGTGGGCGCCATCGTCTCGGTCGCCGCGGCCTTCGCGTACGTCGGCACCGTCGACCCCAATGAACCCGGGCACTATCCGGTCTGCCCGCTGGTGCGGTTCACCGGGATCTACTGCCCCGGCTGCGGCGGACTGCGCAGTGCCCACGCGTTCATCAACGGGGACCTGGCCACCGCCCTCGGGGCCAATGCCGTCGCCGTCGCCGGCTACGTGATCTTCGCCGTGGTGTGGGCGATGTGGCTGATTCGCGCCGTACAGGCCAGGCCCCTGCGGATCTCGCTCCCGCGCGCCTGGTGGTGGTCCGTCGGCGGCGTCGTCCTGATCTTCAGCGTGGTGCGGAACCTGCCGTTCGGTGCGGGACTCGCGCCGTGAAGTCCCAGCCTGTGGGACGGACGACGGCCTGATGCGAGCCCGGCGCCCTCCTGCGGATACCATCGACATGGCTGATCCTGAACCATCATCACCGTCCCGGAAGGGGGCCGCTCGCGTGAGTGTGCTCGACGAGATCATCGAAGGTGTGCGCGCCGACCTGGCTGAGCGGCAGGCGCGTGTCAGCCTCGACGAGCTCAAGGAGCGCGCCGCCAGGGCTCCCGCGGCCAAGGACGGCGTCGCCGCACTGCGCGGCGAGGGCGTACAGGTGATCTGCGAGGTCAAGCGCTCCAGCCCCTCCAAGGGCGCCCTCGCAGCGATCGCCGACCCGGCCGGTCTTGCCGCGGACTACGAGGCGGGCGGCGCGGCCGTCATCTCCGTGCTCACCGAAGAGCGCCGCTTCGGCGGATCGCTCGCCGACCTGGAGGCCGTCCGGGCCCGGGTCGACGTCCCGGTGCTGCGCAAGGACTTCATCGTGACCGCGTACCAGCTGTGGGAGGCCCGTGCGTACGGCGCCGACCTCGTGCTGCTGATCGTGGCCGCACTGGAGCAGGAGGCTCTGGTCTCCCTGATCGAGCGGGCCGAGTCCATCGGGCTGACCCCGCTCGTCGAGGTTCACGACGAGGACGAGGTCGAACGGGCCGTCGAGGCCGGGGCGAAGATCATCGGCGTCAACGCCCGGGACCTCAGGACGCTCAAGGTCGACCGGTCCACCTTCGACCGGGTCGCCCCCGAGATCCCGGCCCATATCGTCAAGATCGCCGAGTCGGGTGTGCGGGGTCCGCACGACCTGATCGCCTACGCCAACTCGGGGGCCGACGCCGTACTCGTCGGTGAGTCCCTGGTCACCGGCCGTGACCCCAAGTCGGCGGTCGCCGACCTGGTTGCCGCGGGCGCCCACCCGGCGCTGCGGCACGGGAGGGACTGACCCCCGCGATGACTGCCGCCCGCGTCGCCCCCGCCCGGACCCGGACGAGCCCCGGCTCGGCCGGTTCCGCGGTCTGCGCGCGGCCGGACGCGTCGCGTGACCCCTACGCGCGTTTCGCCCGCGGATGCCGCCCGCGCGGCTGCCGGGCACCGGCACGGCGCGTGCACGGGCGGCGGGTCCGTTACGTGATCGGGGACGAGCCGGGCCAGGTCAACGGAATGCGATGGCGCGGCGCGCCCGCGCGCGCCGGCCGCTAGGGGTTCTCCCCCACCCGGCCTTTCGTCACCAAGGTCCCCTGCGCCCTGGCGGGCGTGGGGGACGCCCTCCGCACCCCTGCAACCGACCTCCCCCGGACCTACGTCCAGGGGAGGCCCCCAGGGGCCGGGTCCGGCTTCCGCCCGGATCCCGCGTCCCGGTCGTCGGCGGTCCAGGTCTCCGGTCTCTGCCCGGGAATCCTGTGTCTCGTCCGCGACCGGGTCCGGTTTCCTGGCTTCGCCCGCGACCTCACGCCCCGGTCCTCGACGGGGCCGGGTTTCCGGGCCCTGCCCGGAAGCGTGTGCCTGTCGCAGGCGGGGCCGAGGCCGGACTCTGCCCGGGACCGCCCTGCAGGGTGCCGACGACGGCGGATTCCGGGGCTCTCCCCCGGAAACCGCCTCGAACGCCCGCACGCCTGATTCGGCCGCTCCGGTCGTCGTCCTCCCGGGCACGATCTCCGCCCCCCAGGCGGGAGATCCTGCCCGTCCGGCGAGCGACCTGGCAGACGGCCGTGGGCCGTACGGGGGCCTGGGGGCCTGCCCTTCAGAGGGAGCACCTTGCCGACGGCGCCGCGCGCATACCGTGTCAACCACACCAGACTTCTGGGGCCCCGCCCCCGACAAGGAGCACTGTCGCCATGTCCAGCGACTACTTCATCCCTGACCCGGAGGGTCAGGTTCCCGGCCCGGAGGGCTACTTCGGCGCCTTCGGCGGCAAGTTCATCCCCGAGGCGCTCGTCGCCGCGGTCGACGAGGTCGCCGTCGAGTACGACAAGGCCAAGGCCGACCCGGCCTTCGTCGCCGAGCTCAACGACCTGATGGTCAACTACACGGGCCGCCCCAGCGCGCTCACCGAGGTGCCCCGGTTCGCCGAGCACGCGGGCGGCGCCCGGGTCTTCCTCAAGCGGGAGGACCTCAACCACACCGGCTCGCACAAGATCAACAACGTGCTCGGCCAGGCCCTGCTCACCAGGCGGATGGGCAAGACCCGGGTCATCGCCGAGACCGGCGCCGGACAGCACGGCGTCGCCACCGCGACCGCATGCGCCCTGTTCGGTCTCGAGTGCACGATCTACATGGGCGAGATCGACACCCAGCGCCAGGCACTGAACGTGGCCCGTATGCGCATGCTCGGCGCCGAGGTCGTCGCGGTGAAGTCCGGCAGCCGCACCCTCAAGGACGCCATCAACGAGGCGTTCCGCGACTGGGTGGCCAATGTGGACCGCACCCACTACCTCTTCGGTACGGTCGCGGGCCCCCACCCCTTCCCCGCCATGGTGCGCGACTTCCACCGCGTCATCGGCGTGGAGACCAGGCGCCAGATCCTCGAGCGCGCGGGCCGCCTCCCCGACGCCGCCATCGCCTGCGTGGGCGGCGGATCGAACGCGATCGGCCTGTTCCACGCCTTCATCCCGGACACCGGCGTCCGTCTGATCGGCTGCGAACCCGCGGGCCACGGCGTGGAGACCGGGGAGCACGCGGCCACGCTGACCGCGGGCGAGCCCGGCATCCTGCACGGCTCGCGCTCCTACGTCCTCCAGGACGAGGAAGGCCAGATCACCGAGCCGTACTCGATCTCGGCCGGTCTCGACTACCCCGGTATCGGCCCCGAGCACTCGTACCTCAAGGACATCGGCCGCGGGGAGTACCGCGCGGTCACCGACGACGAGGCCATGCAGGCGCTGCGGCTGCTGTCGCGCACCGAGGGCATCATCCCGGCCATCGAGTCCGCGCACGCCCTGGCCGGTGCGCTCGAGGTGGGCCGGGAGCTGGGCAAGGAGGGACTGATCGTGGTCAATCTGTCCGGCCGCGGCGACAAGGACATGGACACGGCCGCCCGCTACTTCGGGCTGTACCACACCGACGCCCAGGTCGAGGCCGACGCCTCCGCCGAGAACGGCGCCGCCGAGATCCAGGGGGATGCGAAGTGAGCGGGAACATCAAGCTGCTGAGCGACACCCTCGCCGCGGCGAAGAGGGAGAACCGGGCCGCGCTCATCGCCTACCTCCCGGCCGGCTTCCCGACCGTGGACGGAGGGATCGAGGCGGTCAAGGCGGTCCTGGACGGGGGCGCCGACATCGTGGAGGTCGGGCTGCCGCACAGCGACCCGGTCCTCGACGGCCCCGTCATCCAGACGGCGGACGACATCGCCCTGCGCGGCGGCGTCAAGATCGCCGATGTGCTGCGCACCGTCCGCGAGGCGCACGCCGCGACCGGCAGGCCCGTCCTGGTGATGACGTACTGGAACCCGGTCGACCGGTACGGCGTCGAGCGCTTCACCGCCGAGCTGGCAGAGGCCGGCGGCGCGGGCTGCATCCTGCCGGATCTGCCGGTCGAGGAGGCCGGGCAGTGGCGGGAGCACGCCGAGAAGCACGGTCTCGCCACCGTTTTCGTCGTCGCCCCGAGCAGCAAGGACGCCCGGCTGGCCAAGATCACGGCGGCCGGCTCCGGATTCGTCTACGCCGCGTCCCTGATGGGCGTCACCGGCACCCGTGAGTCGGTCGGCGAGCAGGCCCAGGACCTGGTACGGCGTACCCGCGCCACCACCGAACTTCCGGTCTGCGTGGGTCTCGGCGTGTCCAACGCGGCGCAGGCCGCCGAGGTCGCGGCCTTCGCGGACGGGGTGATCGTCGGATCCGCGTTCGTCAAGCGGATCCTCGACGCACCGGACGAGAGCGCCGGTCTCAAGGCCGTACGGGAACTGGCGGGCGATCTCGCCCGGGGCGTGCGCCGCTCCTCGTAGCGCGCGCCCGTTGCAGGTCGGCCGTAGCCCGTACGGGTGGAAAGGCGACCGGGGAGGCATGCTGCATGCCTCCCCGGTTCGTTTGCTGGTGTGTGAGTCAGAAACCTGAACGAAATCGGTCCGCACGCGAGCGGCTCCAGCAGGAACGCGAGATGGACAAGGCGCGCGAGAAGCGCCGCCGGACGCTGATCGTGGCCGGCGCAGTGGTGGGCGTCCTGGGCCTGGCAGCCGTGGTGGGCCTGATCGCGGCCAATGCCGGAAAGGACTCCGGCGGCGGGTCCGACTCGGGTCCCCTGCTCGCCCCGGCCGGCGTGCAGGGCAAGGACCAGCTGGCGATCCCGGTCGGCGCGAGCGACGCCCCGTCCACCCTCACCGTGTGGGAGGACTTCCGCTGCCCCGCCTGCGCGGCGTTCGAGAACGCCGCGCGCGACACCATCCGCGAGCTGGAACAGGCCGGGAAGATCAAGGTCGAGTACCACCTCGCCACGATCATCGACGGGAACATGGGCGGTACCGGCTCGCTGCGCGCGGCGAACGCGGCAGCGTGCGCCCAGGACGCCGGCAAGTTCCCCGAGTACCACGACGTGCTCTACATGAATCAGCCGCAGGAGACGGTCGACGCCTTCGCCGACAACGGCAAGCTGATCGAGCTCGCGGGCAAGGTCGAGGGCCTGGACACCCCCGAGTTCCGCAGCTGCGTGAACGAGGGCAGGCACGACGCCTGGGTGAACAAGTCGAACGCCGCCTTCCAGGACGGCGGCTTCCGCGGTACACCGACCGTGCTGCTCAACGGGGAATCGATCTTCCCCGCGAAGAACGGCGAGCAGATGTCGGTCCCCAACCTGAAGAAGTGGGTCGACGAGGCGAACCAGGGCAAGAAACCCGGCACCGAACGGCCCAGTCCGGCCCCCGGTGCAGGGGTGGGCGGCAGCCCGTCCGCCTCGGCCTCCTGAACCACCGCTCGTTACCCAGACGTTGCCGGGTGGGTTGCCGTACGGTCCACCCGGCAAGGTAGCGTCGGTCCTGCCATGGACCTTGCCTACATTCCCAGCCCGTCGACCGGAGTGATCCACCTCGGACCGCTCCCGCTGCGCGGCTATGCCTTCTGCATCATCATCGGCGTCTTTGTGGCCGTCTGGTACGGCAACAAGCGCTGGATCGCCCGGGGCGGCAAAGCCGGCACCGTGGCCGACATCGCCGTATGGGCCGTGCCCTTCGGCCTGGTCGGCGGCCGGCTCTACCACGTGATCACCGACTACCAGCTGTACTTCAGCGAGGGTGAGAACTGGGTCGACGCCTTCAAGATCTGGGAGGGCGGCCTCGGTATCTGGGGCGCCATCGCGCTGGGCGCCGTCGGCGCCTGGATCGGCTGCCGCCGCCGGGGCATCCCGCTTCCGGCCTACGCGGACGCCATCGCGCCCGGAATCGCCTTCGCGCAGGCGATCGGCCGCTGGGGCAACTGGTTCAACCAGGAGCTGTACGGCAAGGAGACCGATCTGCCCTGGGCCGTCAAGATCACCGAGGGCGTGAACCGCGAGGCCGGGCTGTACCACCCCACGTTCCTGTACGAGTCCCTGTGGTGCATCGGCGTCGCGCTGCTGGTCATCTGGGCCGACCGGCGCTTCACCCTGGGCCATGGCCGGGCGTTCGCGCTGTACGTCGCGGCGTACTGCACGGGCCGCGGCTGGATCGAGTACATGCGGGTCGACGAGGCGCACCACGTGCTGGGCCTGCGGCTGAACGTGTGGACCTCGATCATCGTCTTCGCCCTGGCGGTGGCGTACATCGTGATCTCGTCCCGACGGCGTCCGGGGCGCGAGGAGATCGTCGAGCCGGCCGCCGCGGATCTGACGAAGGCGTCGTCGAAGGCGGCCGGGGACGGCGACGCCGGCAGCGACGGCGGCTCCGGCGGAGCGGAATCGGCCGAAGCCGCAGCGGACGCCGGGCCCACGGACGCCGAGCCCGCGGAAGCCGCCCAGAAGGACGCGGACGCGGAGTCGGCCGGGAAGAGCTGACCGTACCGCTTGAGCCACAAGGCCGCCGGAGGTGATCGCTCCGGCGGTCTTCGCGTTCCCGGCCGGGCGCTCAGGACTCCTCGCGCCGGGCGAGCGCGAGGGTGCGCTGTGCCGCCGCGACGATCGCGGCGTCGACGAAACGGCCGTCCGGCAGGGCGAGCGCGCCCGCGTCCGCGGCGGCCGCCTTGACGACCTCCTCCGCGGCCTCGATCTCGTGCGGGGTGGGCCGGAAGGCGCGCTCGATGACCGGGAGCTGGCGGGGATGGATGGCCGCGCGGCCCAGGAAGCCGATGGCGCGGCCATGGGTGCAGGACTCGTAGAGACCGTCGAGATCGACGATGTCGGGGAAGACCGACTGTGTCGGGGGTGTGAGACCGGCGGCGCGCGCGGCGATCACCGTCCGGGTGCGGGGCCAGTCCAGGCCGGTGTCTCCGCGTACGCCGAGGTCGGCGCGGAGATCGGCCTCGCCCAGCGCGATGCCGTGCAGGGCCGGGTGGGCGGTGGCGATGGCGTACGCGTGCTCGACTGCGAGCGCCGATTCGAGCAGGGCGTACAGCGGGATGCCAGGTGCCCGCGCCGCGATCTGCTGAATGTCAGTGGCGTATGCGACCTTGGGGACACGCAACGCACTGAGACCCGGAAGTCCGGCGAGGGTCTCGACGTCATGGGGGGTGTTGATGCGGACATGGACCGGGAGGGGCTGGGGCGAGGACAGGAGTTCGGCCGTGGCGGCGAGGGCGTACTCCTTGCGGCCGAGACCGACCGCGTCCTCCAGATCGACGATCACGACATCGGCTGCGGAGCCAAGGGCCTTGTGCACGACGTCGGGGCGGTCACCGGGGGCGTACAGCAAGGTGAGGGGGAGAGTCATAGCGCGCCTTGGATGCGGAGTGCGGTGATGTCGGCGGGGGTCAGACCCAGTTCGGCGAGGACCTCTTCGGTGTCGGCGCCGTGCGGGCGGCCGGCCCAGCGGATGGCGCCGGGGGTGTCGGAGAGCCGGAAGAGGACGTTCTGCATACGCAGCGGCCCGAGTTCGGGATCGGGGACCTCGGTGATCGTGTCCAGCGCCTGGAACTGGGGATCGTCCATGACATCGCGGATGTCGTAGACCGGCGCGATGGCGGCCTCGGCCTTCTCGAAGGCGGCCAGCGCGTCGGTGCGGGTCTGCCGGGCGATCCAGCCGCCGACGGCCTCGTCGAGCACGTCGGCGTGTTCGGCGCGGCCGGTTCCGGTGCCGAACCAGGGCTCGTCGATGAGTTCGGGGCGTCCGACCAGATGCATCACGCGTTCCGCGATGGACTGGGCGGAGGTGGACACGGCCAGCCAGCATCCGTCGGCCGTGCGGTAGATGTTGCGCGGGGCGTTGTTGCGGGAGCGGTTGCCGGTGCGGGGCTGGAGGTAGCCGAGCTGGTCGTACCAGAGCGGGTGCGGTCCGAGCACGGCCAGGATCGGCTCGATGATCGCCATGTCGACGACCTGGCCGCGGCCGGTCGTGTCGCGAGCGGTCAGCGCGGTCATCACCGCGTAGGCGGTGGCGAGTGCGGCGATGGAGTCGGCGAGACCGAACGGCGGCAGGGTCGGCGGGCCCTGCGGCTCTCCCGTGATGGCGGCGAAGCCGCTCATGGCCTCGGCGAGCGTGCCGAAGCCGGGCCGGTGGGAGTAGGGGCCGAACTGCCCGAAGGCGGTGACCCGGGTCAGGACGAGCCGGGGATTGGCATGGCTCAGCTCCTCCCAGCCGAGGCCCCATTTCTCCAGGGTGCCGGGGCGGAAGTTCTCGACGACGACATCGGCGGTGGCTGCCAGGCGCAGCAGGGTCGCGCGGCCGCCGGGCGTGGACAGATCGAGGGTGATGGTCCGCTTGTTGCGGCCCAGCACCTTCCACCACAGTCCGACGCCGTCCTTGGCCGGGCCGTGCCCCCGGGAAGGGTCGGGTTTGGCGGGATGCTCGACCTTGATCACCTCGGCGCCGAAGTCGCCGAGCAGGGTGGCGCACATCGGGCCGGCGAAGAGGGTGGCGAGGTCCAGGACGCGCAGGCCCTGCAGCGGCGGGGTCATGAGGCCGCGTCGATCTCGGTGCGGTAGGGCATGGACGACGTGGCTCCAGGGCGTTGGACGGAGAGGGCGGCTGCCGCCGAGGCCCAGGTCAGGGCCTCGGGGACCGGTCTGCCCTCACCGAGCGCGACGGCGAGGGCGCCGACGAAGGTGTCCCCGGCGGCGGTGCTGTCGACGGCGGTGACCTTCGGGGCGGGCACGGTGACGGGGTTCGCCGTGTCCCGGGTGGCGTAGAGACAGCCGGCCGGGCCGAGCGTGATCACGACCTCGGGGACCTGTCGCAGCAGTGCCACGATCGCCTGGTGCGGGTCGGCGAGGCCCGCGAGGGTGGCAGCCTCGTGCTCGTTGGGGACCAACAGATCGGTGACGGCGAGGAGTTCCGGCGGCAGCGGCTGGGCGGGAGACGGGGTGAGAACGGTGCGCACGCCGTGTCTGCGGGCGGCCTCGGCACCCTCGAGCACGGCGCTGAGGGGGAGTTCGAGCTGGAGGAGCAGAGTGTCGGCGGTGGCGATGAGGGCCTCTTCGCCGGGCGCGAGGGCGGTGACGGTGCCGTTCGCGCCGGGGATCACGACGATGGAGTTGCCGCCGTCGTCGTCCACGACGATATGGGCGGTGCCGGAAGGGCCCTCGGCGGTACGGAGCAGATCGGTGTCGACACCGGAGGACTCGAGCGTGTGGCGCAGCAGGGAGCCGAACTCGTCCGAGCCGACCGCGCCGATCATGGTGACCTCGCCGCCGGCGCGGGCGGCGGCCACCGCCTGGTTGGCGCCCTTGCCACCGGGGATCGTACGGAACTCGCGTCCCGTGACGGTTTCTCCGCGCTTGGGGGCGTGGGCGACATAGGCGACGAGATCCATGTTGGTGCTGCCGAGCACCACGATGCCGGTCATGGGCGGAGAGCCTCCTGGTGCGTGAGTTGCGCGAGGGTGTCGAAGCCGATGCCGTCGAAGGCGGCGACAGAGGTGGCGAGCCGGTTCTTGAGGGGGGCGGTCCAGCGGTCGGGCAGAGCGTCGGGGTGAGCGGCGAGCAGTCCGGCGATCGAACCGGCCGTGGCACCGTTGGAGTCGGTGTCGAGGCCGCCGGAAACGGCCCGGCAGACCGAGCCGCCGAAGTCGCCGTCGGCGTGGGTGAGGGCGGCGGCGAGCAGGGCGGCGTTGGGGACGGCATGGACCCAGTGGTAGGAGCCGTAGGCGGTGTGGATGCGGTCCACGGCGTCGTCGAAGTCGGCCTCGGTACGGGCCGCTTCGACGCCGAAGCGGACGGCGCGGGCCAGCCGGGAGCGGGGCGGTACGACGGACAGGCCCACCGCGATGGCCCGGTGCACGTCGGCGCCGCCACCGGCCGCTGCCGCGACGGCGGCCGCGGTGAACATCGCGCTGTACACGCCGTTCGCGGTGTGCGTGAGCGCCGCGTCCCGGTACGCCTGCGCCGCGGCGGCCGCCGGGTCGCCGGGATTGGTCCAGCCGTGCATGTCGGCGCGGATGGCGGCGCCGATCCACTCCCGGAAGGGGTTGCGGTGGGTGGCGGTGAGCGGGGGTTCGAGACCGGAGAGGAGATTGCGGTAGGCGACCCGCTCGGCGGTGAAGGTCCGCCCGGCCGGCAGCTCGTCCAGCCACAGCTGGGCGACCTGCTCGGTGGTGAACGCCCTGCCGTGCCGCTGCAGGAGCAGCAGATCGAGGAGGGGGTAATTGAGGTCGTCGTCCTCGGGCATCCCGTCGATGTTCTCGGCGAGACTGTTCGCGGCACTGCGCCGGTTCCAGGGGTGCGCGGCGGCAAGATCGTCAGGTACGCCCCTGGCGGTGAACCAGGTGGCAAGCGGCCAGTTGCCGGTGGCGCGGGCGAGGGCGCGGATGGCGGGCAGGGGGAGCTTCTCGACGGGTTTGCCGAGCAGGCACCCCACGGCCCGGCCCAGCCAGGCGGCATGCAGGGGGCCCGCGAGGCGTTCGCGCCCGGAGCCGCCGCCGCTCGGGGGCCAGGCGGGACATGCGGACATGATCGCCGCCAGCGAGGCCGGCTCGGCCTCCGCCATGGGGGACGGCAGATGGGCCAGTTCGTCCAGGAGCGCGAGCGCCAGGGCGCGGAGTTCCGGTGGGGCCGGGTCCGGGGACGCGCCCGCCCTCGGCGGGGACAGGGCGCCGCCCGCGAGCAGCCAGCGGGTGCGGACGGCGGAGGCGTCGCGGCCGTCCTCCGTCGCCTGGCGGAGTTCATGGCCGATCAGATCCTCGGGCTGGACCCAGGTGAGGCGAAGACTCATCGCGGGTCCGTCAGACGGGCGAACGCCGCTTCGTGGGCCCGGCGGCGTTCCACGTCCAGGGCGTAGATCTCGCGGGTCACGGCCGTGAGGGCCGCCGCCGGTTCGTGCAGGTCGATACGGCTCGCCTCGGCGACCCGCTTCGCCCACTCCTCCGGGACCGCCGACGCCCCGTTAAGCGCGCCCGCCATCGCCCCCGCCATCGTGGCGATCGAGTCGCAGTCACGGCCGTAGTTGACCGACGACAGCACCGTACGGCTGTAGTCGCCGCCGTTGACCAGGAGCATGCCGAGCGCGATCGGCAGTTCCTCGATGGAGTGCAGCCGGGACGGGCGGCGCGCGCCCATGGACGGGGTGCGGTAGTCGGGGCCGACCGTGTCGAAGGGCGCGATCGCCGCCCGCAACGGCACCAGGGCCGCTTCGAAGTCCGTGTGGCGGGCGGCTGCTTCGGCCACCGACTCGATGGCGGCCTGCGTTCCGTCCTTGGCCAGGGACAGCGCGGCATCCACCACCGTGGTGGGGGTGGCGTCCGGGGCACACGCCGCCGAGACCGCCGCCGCGAAGACGCCGGCCGCCTCCCGCCCGTACGAGGACTGGTGCGCGCCCGCGATGTCGACGGCCTCGGCGTAAGCGGCCGTCGGATGCGCCGCGTTGACCAGACCCACGGGGGCCATGTACATCGCGGCACCGCAGTTGACGATGTTCCCGACGCCCGCCTCACGCGGGTCGTTGTGTCCGTAGTGGAGGCGGCTGACCAGCCATTTCTCGGCCAGGAAGATCCGCTGCAGGGGGAGGGCCTCCGCCTCGAGCTCCGGGATCCAGCGGGGTTTCGAGATCAGGTCGGGGACCAGGTGGTCGGCGACGGCGTAGGCGTCGAGGTGGTCGCGTACCGCCGTGTACACCCGGATGAGCGCGTGGGTCATGAGTGTGTCGTCCGTGATGTGTCCGTCGCCCTTGTGGTACGGGGCGATCGGGCGGGCCGTACGCCACCGGTCCCCGTGCCAGGGGCCGACGATTCCGTGGATGCGGCCGCCGTGCCGCTCCACGATCTGTTCAGGGGTGTAGCCCTCTACGGGGCCGCCGAGCGCGTCACCGACGGCCGCTCCGATGAGGCTTCCCGTGATCCGGTCATCGAGTGCGAGCGTCTCGAGTGTCGTCGTCGTCATGTCGGAATTGTCCACCAGTAGTGGTCAGTTCCGTGTCTGCCAGGAGCCCGGCGAGTTCCACGAGATCCGTCCCGGCGAGCCGGGGGAGAGCGCAGCCCGCGAGGGTGCGGCAGGCGTCGCGCCAGGTGACGGGTACGCAGTTCCCGCCGCCGAGCGCCCCGGTGAGTGCTCCGGCGAGCGCGGGGGCGGAGTCGGCGACCCGCGACAGGCAGACGGCCGCGGGTACGGCCTCGGCGACCCGGCCGCGGGCGGCGGTCGCGACGGCGAGGGCGACCGGGACGGTCTCGGCGGCGGCGATCCCGTAGCTGTAGACGTGGTCGACGATCTGGTGCTCGAGGAGGGGGACGAGTTCGAAGGCGCCGTCCGCGGCGCGCGCGAGCTTGACCGCGTGGTGGGAGTTGCGGCTGATCTCGCTGGACTCGGGGAGTTCGGCCAGCGCCGCGTCGACGGCGTCGTCGACGGATGCCCCGCCGAGCGCGGCGGCCACGGCGGCGGCCATGGCGCGGGCGCCGTGCACACCGTCCCCGTCCTGGGTGTACCGGGCGTCGAACTCGGCGAGCACGGCGGCGGCGGCCGGGTCGCCCGTGTGGACGACCGCGAGCACAACGGCTCTCACACAGGCGGCGTCGTCGAAGTAGTGGGGGTTGTCGTGCCCGGTGGCGGGCGGCCGCAGCCCGGTGGCGAGGTTGCCGAGCCCCGCGCGCACCGAGATCCGCGCACGCAGCGGGAGTACGGCGGCCTCGACCTCGGGCGCGCTCTCGGCGGCGGCGGCGACCTGGCCGGCCAGGGAGTTCCAGGCGAGATCGATGGCGGCGCGCGTACGCCGGCCGGGGGGCAGACCACGGAAGAGCGCACCTCCGGCGGTGAGTACGGTCCCGGCGGCGAAGGCGGCCCACTCCGCGTCGTCCGAGGGACCGAGGCGCAGCGGCTCGGGCGGTTGGTTGAGGGCGATGGGGACGGGGAGGGTGGTCGTCGCGTTCTGCTCGGCGAAGGTGTCGAGCTCACGGGTGAGCCGGCGGGTCCACTCGGGCATCCGCGCGGCGCGGTGCCGGGCGGCGGGCCACCCGGCGGCGTCCCCTGCGGCGAGCCCGAGGATCAGTCCCTCGATCCGGTCGCGGTGGGTGACGGGTGCGGCGGGCACCGCACGGTCGCGGGCCGGTGCCCCCGTGGCCACGGGGGCGTACACGTGCACGGGCGTCGCCTGTGGCCGGGGCGGCAGCCGGGGGATGTCCCCGACGGCGGCCTCCCCGACGGCTTCCCCGGGCAGATACCCCCAGCCCGAAACGGGCGTGTCACCGGGGCGGGTGCGGTGGTCCCCCACGGTGTCGGGGGTTCGGCCGGGCCCGGCGCCCCTCGGTGCCCGCGGAGTCCGGTGCATCTCGTCCAGGGCGGCCGCGGACGTGGGCGGGTCACCAGGGGCCGGCGTCCCGCCGGGTTCCCGGCCGGCCGGTGCGGGCGGCGGGTTGCCGGGCGGCCGGCCGTCGTCCGGCGCCGCACGCCCGCCGCCGGGGTCCGCGACCGGCGGCGCCGCCGTGGTCCGGTCGTCGGGGGCGCAGGCCGGCAGGGGCTGGGTGCCGTCGGGGTCCAGGGGACGCGGGGTCATGACAGGGCCTCGGTGTCGTCGTCAGGAGTGAGCAGGTCCGCGATGTCCAGGACGTGGTAGCCCGCCATCGAGGGCAGACAGCTTCCCCTGACCGAACCGATCGCCGCCGCCCACTCGGCCGGGATCGCGGAGGCCCCGGACATCGCTCCGGCCAGCGCGCCGGCCACCGCCGCCGTCGTGTCGGCGTCGCGGCCCATGTTGACCGCCGTGAGCACGGACGTACGGAAGTCTCCCCGCGCCGCCGCGAACGCGCCGAACGCGAGCCCCACCGCCTCCGGGGCGAGGTCCGTCCACGGGTAGCCGCCGATGACGACCGCGGAGCGGACCGTCCGTTCGCGGGTGCGGTGGTCGGAGTCCCCCCGCCCTGCCGCGACGACGGCGCGGCGCATGGAGCGCGCGGTCCACGAGTCCATGGGGACCACCGACAGCGCCGCGCCGATCACACCGGCCGGGCCCGCGCCCGCCATCGCCGCGGCCACTCCGGCGGCCACGGCCTGGCCGCCGTAGATGCCCTCGCCGTCGTGGCTGACGCAGCCGTCGATGGCGACCAGCCGGGCCGCCTCGGCGGGCCGGCCGGCCGCGAAGACGCCGAAGGGCGCCGCCCGCATGGCGAGACCGTCGCTCCAGGCGTGCCGGTGCTGGGCCGAGATGGGGGCGGCGAGGCCCCTGCGCAGATTCTCAAGGGTGCCGCGTTCGCTGAACCCCGCCCCTCGGAACGGTCCTTCGTCCAGATCCGCGATCCAGTGGTGCCATGCCGCCTCCACATGCGCCACGGTGAGCGCCGAGCCGTGCCGGGCGAGCAGCAGCCCGGAGAAGATCGCGTACTCGGTGTCGTCCGTGCCGGCCGGGTCGTCGCTCACGAAGCCCTCGATACGCCCCCATCTGCGGCGGATCTCGGAGGGCCGCATGTTCTCCGCCGGCGCCCCGAGCGCATCCCCGACGGCCAGCCCGAGCAGTGCGCCGCGAGCTCGCTCCCGGAGCGCGGCCGACTCGGCAGAGACGGGATCGCATGCAGGCAGCCTCAACGCGTCACCCCTTTCGCGCGCAGAGCGCGTGTTCGTGGATTCCTGCCACCTCCCGAGGCCCACGAGTCGGAAGAAACGTTTCTGTCACCCGCCTGACTCCAAGTAAGTAAAGCCTGCCTTGCTAGCGCGCCCCTTACGTCGTGCGTAGTTTCGAGGGTGCAGAGGGGGAGCGGCGCAGGCAGGGCCGCTGCCGGAAAAAAGGGGAGAGCTGTGTCCGTCATCGAAACCGAAGCCACACTTCACGTTGCACACCGCGACAACCACACCCACCGTGATGTCAACGGCGGGTGGCTGCGTCCGGCAGTGTTCGGAGCGATGGACGGGCTCGTTTCCAACCTGGCCCTGATGACCGGTGTCGCGGGCGGCGCGGTCTCCCAGCAGACCATCGTCGTCACGGGGTTGGCCGGCCTCGCGGCCGGCGCGTTCTCCATGGCCGCGGGCGAGTACACCTCCGTCGCCTCCCAGCGCGAGCTGGTCCAGGCCGAACTGGAGGTGGAGCGCCGCCAGTTGCTGGGGCACCCGATCGACGAGATGGAGGAGCTCGCCGCGCTGTACGTGGCGCGTGGCGTCGAGCCCTCGCTCGCCCGCGAGGTGGCGATGCAGCTCTCCAGGGACCCCGAACAGGCGCTGGAGATCCACGCCCGCGAGGAGCTCGGCATCGACCCGGACGACCTGCCCTCGCCGGCCGTCGCCGCGGTCTCGTCGTTCGGATCGTTCGCCCTGGGCGCGCTGCTGCCGGTGCTGCCGTATCTGCTCGGAGCGAGCGCGCTGTGGCCGGCCGTGCTGCTCGCGCTGACGGGGCTGTTCGCCTGCGGTGCGCTGGTGGCCCGGGTGACGGCACGCAACTGGTGGTTCAGCGGGCTGCGGCAGCTGGTCCTGGGCGGCGCGGCGGCGGCGTTCACCTACGGCCTGGGGATGCTCATCGGAGCCGCCGTCTGACCTGGGCGGCGCCCCCGCCGCGGTCCGACCCGGGCAGCGGCCCTCGTCCGGCTGCGCCCGGGGCCGCGCGCTTGCGTACGTGTACCCCGGCCGGGCGGGCGGGGGCCGCCAGGGCGGCCCCCGCCCGCCCGGCCGACGCCCACGGGCGATGCGCCCCGGCATGTGCGCCCCACCCCGGTCGACGCGTGTGTGTGCCCTGCCGCTGTCCGTCGGTCCGCGGCGCGGGCGGAGGCGTCACGCGAGGGGCCGCCGCCTGCCGGGAACCGCGGCCGGCTGCCGCTCCGGCACCTGCTCAGTGCCTGGTGGGCTGGCGTTCATGGCCCGCGTGACCGACCCTGTGACGTACATCCCCTCCGCGGATCAGGCCAGGGGTGAGACACTATGCAGGGAACAACATAAGTAGCCGTTACCCGGCTGTTTCGATTCCCTCACCACCGGGCATGAGCCGTAGACGCTGTGGGCAACGAAGCCTGTCTGCGATGGTCCACCGGACATCGATCTGTCCGGCGGTGACCCCCTCCCACCGCCTCGCGGTGTCCGCATGTTGGAACGGCCTATCCACTTTCCGAGAAGCACTCCATCATGTAACCTGCACGAAATTTCGCAGAGGGCCAACGTCGTCCCTCGGCACTGCTACATGCCACGACGACGACGGGAGAGCCGATGCGTTCCGACGCCTGGTCGCCCATGGACGGTCGCCCCGCACCGCAGGGGATGTACGACCCCCGTAACGAACACGACGCGTGTGGCGTCGGGTTCGTGGCCACCCTCACCGGTGTTGCCAGCCATGAGCTGGTCGAGCAGGCGTTGACCGTACTGCGCAATCTGGAGCACCGCGGCGCCACCGGCTCCGAGCCGGACTCCGGCGACGGTGCGGGCATCCTGATGCAGGTCCCGGACGCGTTCCTCCGTGAGGTCACCGCCTTCGAGCTTCCCGAGGCCGGTGCGTACGCCGTCGGCATCGCCTTCCTCCCCGCCGAGGGGGACGACGCGACCACGGCCGCCGTCTCACGGATCGAGACGATCGCCGGCGAGGAGGGCCTTGAGGTCCTCGGCTGGCGTGAGGTCCCGGTCACCCCCGACCTGCTCGGCAGCGGCGCGCGCACCACCATGCCCGCCTTCCGCCAGCTCTTCGTGGCTGGGGGCACCTCCCGGACGGAGTCCGGGGGAGGTGAGAACACGGGCATCGCACTCGACCGCAAGGCGTTCGTGCTGCGCAAGCGCGCCGAGCGCGAGGCCGGGGTGTACTTCCCCTCGCTCTCCGCCCGCACGATCGTCTACAAGGGCATGCTGACCACCGGCCAGCTGGAGCCGTTCTTCCCGGACCTGTCCGACCGGCGCTGCGCCACAGCCGTCGCCCTGGTCCACTCCCGGTTCTCCACGAACACCTTCCCGAGCTGGCCGCTGGCCCACCCGTACCGCTTCGTCGCGCACAACGGTGAGATCAACACGGTCAAGGGCAACCGCAACTGGATGCGCGCCCGTGAGTCACAGCTCGTGTCCGACCTCTTCGGAGGCGAGACGCTGGACCGGATCTTCCCGGTCTGTACGCCGGACGCCTCCGACTCCGCCTCCTTCGACGAGGTCCTGGAGCTGCTCCACCTCGGCGGCCGTTCGCTGCCGCACTCGGTCCTGATGATGGTCCCCGAGGCGTGGGAGAACCACGACTCCATGGACCCGGCCCGCCGCGCGTTCTACAAGTACCACTCCACGATGATGGAGCCCTGGGACGGACCGGCCTGCGTCACCTTCACCGACGGCACCCAGGTCGGCGCGGTCCTCGACCGCAACGGTCTGCGCCCCGGCCGCTACTGGGTCACCGACGACGGCCTCGTCGTCCTGTCCTCCGAGGTCGGCGTCCTCGACATCGACCCGGCGAAGGTCGTCCGCAAGGGCCGCCTCCAGCCCGGAAAGATGTTCCTCGTCGACACCGCCGAGCACCGCATCATCGAGGACGACGAGATCAAGTCGGCCCTCGCTGCGGAGCACCCCTACGCGGACTGGCTGGAGACCGGCGAGATCGAGCTCGAGGACCTCCCCGAGCGCGAGCACATCGTCCACACCCATGCCTCGGTCACCCGCCGCCAGCAGACCTTCGGTTACACCGAGGAGGAGCTGCGCGTGATCCTGGCGCCGATGGCCCGTACCGGCGGCGAGCCGCTGGGCTCCATGGGCACGGACTCCCCGATCGCGGCCCTGTCCGAGCGCCCCCGGCTGCTCTTCGACTACTTCACCCAGCTGTTCGCGCAGGTCACCAACCCGCCGCTGGACGCCATCCGCGAGGAGCTCGTCACCTCGCTGCTCTCCTCGCTGGGCCCCCAGGGCAACCTCCTGGAGCCGACCGCGGCGTCCTGCCGCAGCGTCACGCTGCCCTTCCCGGTGATCGACAACGACGAGCTGGCCAAGCTCATCCACATCAACGCCGACGGCGACATGCCCGGCATGACCGCCGCGACGCTGTCCGGCCTCTACCGGGTCTCCGGCGGCGGCGACGCGCTGGCCGCCCGTATCGAGGAGATCTGCGCCGAGGCCGACGCCGCCATAGAGGACGGCGCCCGCCTCATCGTGCTCTCCGACCGGCACTCGGACGCCGAGCACGCGCCGATCCCGTCGCTGCTGCTCACCTCCGCCGTGCACCACCACCTCATCCGCACCAAGCAGCGCACCCAGGTGGGCCTGCTGGTCGAGGCCGGTGACGTCCGTGAGGTGCACCACGTCGCGCTGCTCATCGGCTACGGCGCCGCCGCCGTCAACCCGTACCTGGCGATGGAGTCGGTCGAGGACCTGGTCCGCGCCGGCACCTTCATCGAGGGCCTGGAGCCCGAGCACGCCATCCGCAACCTCATCTACGCCCTCGGCAAGGGCGTGCTGAAGGTCATGTCCAAGATGGGCATCTCGACCGTCGCCTCCTACCGCGGCGCGCAGGTCTTCGAGGCCGTCGGTCTCGACGAGGGCTTCGTCGAGAAGTACTTCAACGGCACCGCCTCCAAGATCGGCGGCGCCGGTCTCGAGGTCGTCGCCAAGGAGGTCGCCGCCCGGCACGCCAAGGCCTACCCGGCCTCCGGCATCGCCTCGGCGCACCGCGCGCTGGACATCGGCGGCGAGTACCAGTGGCGCCGTGAGGGCGAGCCGCACCTGTTCGACCCGGAGACGGTCTTCCGGCTGCAGCACGCCACCCGCAACCGCCGCTACGACATCTTCAAGAAGTACACGGACCGGGTGAACGAGCAGTCCGAGCGCCTGATGACGCTGCGCGGCCTGTTCGGCTTCAAGAGCGGCCGCGAGCCCATCTCGATCGACGAGGTCGAGCCGGTCTCCGAGATCGTCAAGCGCTTCTCCACCGGCGCCATGTCGTACGGGTCGATCTCGCGCGAGGCGCACGAGACCCTCGCCATCGCCATGAACCACCTGGGCGGCAAGTCCAACACCGGTGAGGGCGGCGAGGACCCGGAGCGTCTGTACGACCCCGAGCGCCGGTCCTCCATCAAGCAGGTCGCCTCCGGCCGCTTCGGTGTGACGAGCGAGTACCTGGTCAACGCGGACGACATCCAGATCAAGATGGCCCAGGGAGCCAAGCCCGGCGAGGGCGGCCAGCTGCCCGGCCAGAAGGTCTACCCCTGGATCGCCAAGACCCGGCACTCCACCCCGGGTGTCGGTCTGATCTCCCCGCCGCCGCACCACGACATCTACTCCATCGAGGACCTGGCTCAGCTGATCCACGACCTCAAGAACGCCAACCCGGCCGCGCGTATCCACGTGAAGCTGGTCTCCGAGGTCGGCGTCGGCACGGTTGCCGCGGGTGTCTCCAAGGCCCACGCGGACGTCGTCCTCATCTCCGGCCACGACGGCGGTACGGGCGCCTCGCCGCTCACGTCGCTGAAGCACGCGGGCGGCCCCTGGGAGCTCGGCCTCGCCGAGACCCAGCAGACGCTGCTGCTGAACGGCCTGCGCGACCGCATCGTCGTGCAGACCGACGGCCAGCTGAAGACCGGCCGCGACGTCGTCATCGCCGCGCTGCTCGGCGCCGAGGAGTTCGGTTTCGCGACCGCGCCGCTCGTCGTCTCCGGCTGCGTCATGATGCGCGTCTGCCACCTGGACACCTGCCCGGTCGGTATCGCCACGCAGAACCCGGTGCTGCGCGAGCGGTTCTCCGGCAAGGCGGAGTTCGTCGTCAACTTCTTCGAGTTCGTCGCCGAGGAGGTCCGCGAGATCCTTGCCGAGCTGGGCTTCCGCAGCGTCGAGGAGGCCGTCGGCCACGCCGAGCTGCTGGACACCGCGCGGGCCGTGAAGCACTGGAAGGCGCAGGGGCTGGACCTGGAGCCGCTCTTCCACGTCCCCGAGCTGCCCGAGGGCGCGGTGCGCCACCAGATCGTCGAGCAGGACCACGGTCTGGAGAAGGCTCTCGACAACGAGCTGATCGAGCTGGCCGCCGAGGCGCTGAACGCGGCCACGGCCGAGGACGCCCAGCCGGTGCGCGGCCAGGTCGCGATCCGCAACATCAACCGGACCGTCGGCACGATGCTCGGACACGAGGTCACCAAGCGGTTCGGCGGCGCGGGCCTGCCGGACGACACCATCGACATCACCTTCACCGGCTCGGCCGGCCAGTCCTTCGGCGCGTTCGTGCCGCGCGGCGTCACGCTGCGCCTGGAGGGCGACGCCAACGACTACGTCGGCAAGGGCCTCTCCGGTGGCCGTGTCATCGTCCGCCCGGACCGCGGCGCCGACCACCTCGCCGAGTACTCGACCATCGCGGGCAACACCATCGCCTACGGTGCGACCGGCGGCGAGATGTTCCTCCGGGGTCGCACCGGCGAGCGGTTCTGCGTCCGCAACTCCGGAGCGCTGGTGGTCTCCGAAGGCGTGGGCGACCACGGCTGCGAGTACATGACCGGCGGACACGCGGTCGTGATCGGCGAGACCGGACGCAACTTCGCGGCCGGCATGTCCGGCGGCATCGCCTACGTCGTCGACCTCGACCCGGACAACGTCAACGCAGGCAACCTGGAGGCGATCGAGACCCTGTCCGACGCCGACAAGCAGTGGCTGCACGATGTCGTGCGCCGCCACCAGGAGGAGACCGGCTCGACCGTCGCGGACAAGCTCCTCGCCGACTGGTCCGTGAACGTGGACCGCTTCAGCAAGATCATCCCGACCACGTACAAGGCAGTGCTCGCCGCCAAGGACGCCGCTGAGCTCGCCGGTCTCTCCGAGCAGGAGACCACCGAGAAGATGATGGAGGCGGCGACCAATGGCTGACCCCAAGGGCTTCCTGACCACCGGGCGCGAGGTCGCCGAGACCCGTCCCGTCGGTGAGCGCGTCAAGGACTGGAACGAGGTGTACGTCCGCGGCTCGCTGCTGCCGATCATCGGCAAGCAGGCCGGCCGCTGCATGGACTGCGGCATCCCGTTCTGCCACAACGGCTGCCCGCTCGGGAACCTGATCCCCGAGTGGAACGACTACGCCTACCGCGGGGACTGGGCGGCGGCGAGCGAGCGCCTGCACGCGACGAACAACTTCCCGGAGTTCACCGGGCGGCTGTGCCCCGCTCCGTGCGAGGCGGCGTGCGTGCTCGGCATCAACCAGCCGGCCGTCACCATCAAGAACGTCGAAGTCTCCATCATCGACAAGGCGTGGGACACGGGCGACGTCAGGCCGCAGGCGCCGGAGCGCCTGTCCGGCAAGACCGTCGCGGTCATCGGCTCGGGCCCGGCGGGTCTGGCCGCCGCCCAGCAGCTGACCCGGGCCGGCCACACCACCGTCGTGTACGAGCGGGCCGACCGCATCGGCGGGCTGCTGCGGTACGGCATCCCCGAGTTCAAGATGGAGAAGGTGCACATCAACCGCCGTATCGAGCAGATGCGCGCGGAGGGCACCAAGTTCCGTACCGAGGTGGAGATCGGCCGCGACATGCCGGCCGACGCCCTGCGCCGGCGCTACGACGCGGTGGTCATCGCCGCGGGTGCCACCGTCTCGCGTGATCTGCCGGTCCCGGGCCGTGAGCTGAACGGCATCCACTTCGCGATGGAGTACCTGCCGCTCGCCAACAAGGTCGTCGAGGGCGACTTCGTGGCCCCGCCGATCACCGCCGAGGGCAAGCACGTCGTCGTCATCGGCGGTGGCGACACCGGCGCGGACTGCGTGGGCACCGCCCACCGCCAGGGCGCGGCCTCAGTCACCCAGCTGGAGATCATGCCGCGGCCCGGTGAGGAGCGCAGCACCAACCAGCCCTGGCCGACGTTCCCGATGCTCTACAAGGTCACCTCGGCGCACGAGGAGGGCGGCGAGCGGGTCTACTCCGTCTCCACCACCCACTTCGAGGGCGACGAGGACGGCAACGTCCAGGCGCTGCACCTCATCGAGGTGGAGTTCAAGGACGGCAGGCTGGAGCAGAAGCCGGGCACGGAGCGCCGGATCCCGGCGCAGCTGGTGACGCTGGCGATGGGCTTCACCGGTACGGACCAGGAGAACGGTCTGGTCCAGCAGTTCGGCCTGGAGCTGGACGAGCGCGGCAACGTCGCACGGGACGCCGACTTCGCCACCAACGTGGCCGGCGTCTTCGTGGCCGGCGACGCGGGCCGCGGCCAGTCCCTGATCGTCTGGGCGATCGCCGAGGGCCGCTCGGCGGCCCGTGGCGTGGACCGTTTCCTGACGGGGACGAGCGCGCTCCCGGCCCCGATCCGCCCGACGGACCGCGCGCTGACGGTCTGACCGCGGCGCGAACAGAACGTCTCGTACAACGGCGTGCGGACACGAACGCGGCGCCTGCCACGTCCCCGACCGGACATGGGCAGGCGCCGCGTTGCCGTTCCGCGGCAGGGCAGGCGCGGCGCCGTGCGAGACGGAACCCGGCGGGTTCCCCGCCCGCCCGGGGGTACGCTGAGTCGCCTTCCGGCGTGAGGAACGTGAGGAAACGGAGCCCCGCATGGCCACTGCCAGCATCCCCGGACCGGCCATCAGCCTCCGCAAGGTCGAGGAGCGGGCACCGGCCCTGGTCAGTCTCTACAAGAGCGCCGGCGTGTCCCTCCGGAAGCACGGCCTGCACGGGCAGCGTGCAGCCGTCTACCTGGTGCTCGACTACTCGGGCTCCATGAAGGACTACTACAAGGACGGCAGTGTCCAGGGGCTCGCCGACCGGGTGCTGGGCCTCTCGGCCAATCTCGACGACGACGGCTCGGTGCCCGTGGTCTTCTTCTCCACCGACATCGACGCCGTCACCGACATCGCCCTGGAGAACCACCGGGGCCGGGTCGACGAGATCGTCGCGGGCCTCGGCCACATGGGCAGAACCAGCTACCACCTGGCCATGGACGCGGTCATAGACCACTACCTCGACAGCGGCTCCACGGCACCCGCGCTTGTCGTCTTCCAGACGGACGGCGGCCCGATCAGCAAGCACGCCGCGGAGCGCTATCTGTGCAAGGCCGCGCGTCTGCCGTTGTTCTGGCAGTTCGTCGGCTTCGGCAACAAGCGCAGTACGCAGTTCGACTTCCTGCACAAGCTCGACGAACTCGCCGTACCGGCCAAGCGGCCCGTCGACAACGCCGGCTTCTTCCACGCCGGGCTCGACCCGCGCCAGGTCCCCGACGCGGAGCTGTACGACCGGCTGGTCGGCGAGTTCCCGCAGTGGCTGGCGGCGGCGAGGGCACAGGGCATCGTGCGATGAGGATCCTGCGGGCGGCAGGCCGTACGGCCGTGCCGTGGAAGAACGGCGGCGGGGTGACCCGGGAGATCGCCGTATCACCCGCAGGCGCGCCGATGGACGACTTCGACTGGCGGATCAGCCTCGCGGACGTGAGTGCGGACGGCCCGTTCTCCGCGTTCCCGGACGTGGACCGGACCCTGACCGTGGTCGAGGGCGCCGGTATGGATCTCACCGTCGGCGGTGAGTACCTGCGCGTCGGCGAGCGCTGCGCGCCGCACGACTTCCCCGGCGACGTCGCGACCGCGGGACGGCTGCTCGAAGGCCCCGTCGTCAATCTCAACGTGATGTACCGCAGAGGGCGCGTCACCGCGCTGACCTCGGTGCTGCGGGGCGCCCTGCTGCTCCCCGTCCCGGCGGACGCGGCCGTGGTGGTCGTCGCACTGGACGGCACCACGCTGCTCGGCGCCGATGAGCCCGTGACGCTCGACCCGTACGACGCGGCGGTCCTGGACCGCTCGCCCGGAGTGCTGCGTACGGACGGACACGCGGCGGTGGTCACGCTCAGGGTGCATCCCTGAGGGTGCCTGCCCGAACACCGGCGCGCCGCCGTGGCGTCCGGCCGGGACACGCGGGCCGAACACGACAGAGGATGTCGGGTATCCGCGCTTCCATGGGGGCATGACCTCCCGTTGGGCAGACTTCCAGGCCGCGGAACCGGACTGCGCCGCGACCGCACAGCAGCGCTTCGAAAAGCACACGCACCACGTCCTCGCGACGCTCCGCAAGGACGGTTCGCCCCGGGTGTCCGGGCTGGAGGTGAAGTTCAGCCACGGCGAGCTGTGGCTCGGCATGATGCCGAACTCCCGCAAGGCGCAGGATCTCCGCCGCGACCCGAGGTTCGCCGTCCAGGCGAACCCCGGCAGCGGCACCTCCATGGACGGCGGGGACGTCCGTGTCTCCGGGCGGGCGGTCGAGGTGACCGACCCGCAGGCCAAGGCGGCGTTCACGCAGGAGGCGGGCGAGCCGCAGCCGTTCCATCTGTTCCGGGCGGAGCTCGCCGAGGTGGTGCGGACCAGGGTCGACGGCGACGAACTCGTCGTACAGATCTGGCGTCCGGGCCGGAGGCTGCGGACCCTGCGGCGCGGCAACGACGACAGCCCGCCGCGCAGCGACGACCGAGCGGCCGGCGACGACTGAGCAGCCGGTCAGGCCAGCACGGCGGCCCGGCACTGCGCCGGCGTGCCCCAGGCGTCCCGCAGCGGCCGTGCCTTGCGCAGCCACAGGGACAGATCCAGTTCCTCGGTGTATCCGGCGGCGCCGTGCAGTTGGAGGGCGGTGCGGGCGGCGGTGTACGCGGCCTCGCCCGCCGCCACCTTGGCGGCGGCGGCATCGGCCCCGTCCATGGACAGCGCAGCCCCGTACAGCAGGGGCCGGGCGAACTCGAGGGCGATCAGCGTGTCCGCGAGCCGGTGCTTGACCGCCTGGAAGGAGCCGATGGCGGCACCGAACTGGGTGCGCTGCTTGACGTACGCGACGGTACGGTCCAACAGCGCCAGCCCGACACCGAGCGACTGGGCGGCCGTGGCGAGCCGCGCCCACTGCCCGGCCCGGGCGGCTGCGGCGGCCACCTCCGCCCCGGCCGCCAGGACCTCACCTCCCGGCAGGGGAACGCTCAGCCGCCGCACGGGATCGACCGAGGCCCGTACGGACCCGTGCCCGGGCGCGATGCGCAGCTCGGGTACCGCGGGGCGGCCGGGGTCCGGCCGGGGTCCGGCTGCGGCGACCACCAGGACGCAGTCCGCCGCATCCGCGTCCAAGGCGTACGGCCCCGAGCCGGGCAGCAGCACCGACGCCGCGATCTCGCCCGCCGCGATGCCCGGCAGCAGCCGCTTGGCCAGGGCCGAATCGCCCAGCTCGGCGACCAGCACCGCCGCGGCGACCGTCTCCACCACCGGGCCCGCCACCGCATGCCGGCCCAACTCCACGAAGGCGACGGCCAGTTCGACGGGAAGCAGTCCCGACCCCTCGTAGGCCTCCGGCACGGCCAGCGCGAACACACCCGCCCCGGCGAGGCGCTGCCACACCGCGCGCCCGGGTCCCGGCTCTGCCGCGGCCCAGGCGCGCGCCGTCGCGGGGGTGTCCGCGGCCGTCAGCATCGTGTCCAGCGAACGGGCGAACGCCTGTTGCTCGTCGGTCAGCAGAAAACGCATCAGCGGCGGCCCTTCGGCAGGCCGAGCAGCCGCTCGGCGATGATGTCGCGCTGGATCTCGTTCGTTCCGGCGTACAGCGGACCGGCGAGCGAGAAGACGTACCCCTCCGACCACGCGCCGTCCGCCAACTCCCCGTCCGTGCCCAGCAGGTCGAGCGCCGTCTCGTGCAGGGCGATGTCGTACTCGGACCAGAAGACCTTGTTCAGGCTCGACTCCGCACCGATGCGCCCGCCGGCCGCGCACCGCGCCGCGCTCGCCCAGGTGAACAGCTGGTACGCACGGGCACCGATCACCGCGTCCGCGACCCGGTCCCGCAGCGCCGTGTCCGCGGCCGGGGCCGAGGCGTGCCACTGCTGCACGAGCCGGTCCGCCGCGGCCAGGAACCGGCCGGGCGAGCGCAGGGTCAGCCCGCGCTCGTTGCCCGTTGCCGCCATCGCGATCCGCCAGCCCGCGCCGGGCTCGCCGATCACGTCCGCGTCCGGCACGAACACGTCGTCGAGGAAGAGCTCCGCGAATGCGGGCCTGCCGTCGAGCCGGCCGATGGGCCGGACCGTCACGCCGGACGCCGACAGGTCGAACATCATGTACGTGAGGCCCTGATGCGGCCTCGGGGCAGCGGGATCCGTACGGAAGATGCCGAACGCGCGGTCGGCGAAGGCTGCCCGCGAGGACCAGGTCTTCAGACCGTTCAGCAGCCAGCCCCCGTCCGTGCGCACGGCACGTGAGCGCAGTGAGGCGAGATCCGAGCCGGCCTCGGGCTCGGACCAGGCCTGTGCCCAGATCACCTCGCCGCTCGCCATCGACGGAAGCACGCGTGCGCGCTGTTCCTCGGTGCCGTGGTCGAAGAGGGTCGGGGCGAGCAGGTGGATGCCGTTCTGCGCGACCCGGCCAGGTGCGCCCGCCGCGTAGTACTCCTCCTCGAACAGCAGCCAGCGCACGAGGTCCGCACCCCGGCCGCCGTACCGCTCGGGCCAGGAGATCACCGACCAGCGGTCCGCCGCGAGCCGCGCCTCCCAGGCACGGTGCGCCGCGAAGCCCTCCTCGGTCTCCAGGGAGGGGAGCGGTCCTGCGGGGACGTGCTCGGCGAGCCACGCGCGGGCCTCGGCGCGGAAGGCCCGCTCGTCCGGGGAGAGGTCGAGGTCCATGCTCCATCCTTCCCTAACAAGTGTTTGGTAGGTTAACGTGCCGATGTGAGGAACGACAGGGCGCAGTACGTACCCGGGCACGGCCTGCTGACGGGCCGCACCGCCGTCATCACCGCCGCCGCGGGCGCAGGCATCGGCGGCGCGACCGCCCGCCGGTTCCTTGAGGAGGGCGCGCGCATCCTTGCCTCCGACGCCCATGCGCGCCGGCTGAAGGAGACCGAGGCGGCGCTCGCCGGGGAGTTCGGGGCCGGCGCGGTCACCGCGCTGCCGTGCGACGTCACCGACGAGACGCAGGTCCAGGCCCTGTTCGACAGGGCGGTCCAGGAGCACGGCGGGCTCGACATCGTCGTCAACAACGCGGGCCTCGGCGGTACCGCAGCCCTCGCCGACATGACCGACGACCAGTGGGCCCGCGTCCTCGACGTCACCCTGAACGGCACCTTCCGCTGCACCCGTGCCGCCCTGCGCGCCTTCCGTGCGAGCGGCCGCGGCGGCGTGATCGTCAACAACTCCTCCGTCGCCGGCTGGCGGGCCCAGGCCGGCCAGGCCCACTACGCCGCCGCCAAGGCGGGCGTCATGGCGCTCACCCGGTGCGCGGCCGTCGAAGCGGCCGAGTTCGGCGTACGGGTCAATGCCGTCGCACCCAGCCTCGCAATGCATCCGCACCTGGTGAAGGTCACCTCGGCCGAACTGCTGGAGGAACTGACCGCGCGCGAGGCCTTCGGACGGTACGCAGAGCCGTGGGAGGTCGCCAACGTGATCGTCTTCCTCGCCGGCGACTACTCCTCGTACCTGACCGGCGAGGTCCTCTCCGTCAGCAGCCAGCATGCCTGAGGCCGCTCCGGGCGCTCGTCGCGTACCCGGCACGACCGCCCTGAACGGGCCTGGCACCACAATGGTCGTGTGCCTCCCACGAAGAAGCAGCACCAGGTGACCGCCGCCCCGGCCGACCGGCGCAAGCAACTCCTCGACACCGCCGCCGAGGTGTTCGCCGCCCAGGGCTACAACGCCACCACCGTCCGCAGGATCGCGGACGCGGCCGGCATGCTCGCCGGCAGCCTCTACTACCACTTCGATTCCAAGGAATCGATGCTCGACGAGATCCTCTCCTCCTTCCTCACCGAGCTGTGGGAGGGGTACGACGCCGTGCTCGCCGCCGGTCTGGGACCCCGGGAGACCATCGAGGCCCTCGTCACCGAGTCCTTCCGGGAGATCGACCGGCACCGCGCCGCCGTCGCCATCTACCAGAAGGAATCCCGCCATCTGGCCGCCCAGCCGCGCTTCGCCTATCTCACCGACTCGCAGCAGAAGTTCGAGAAGGCATGGCTCGGCACGCTGGAGCGCGGGGTCGCCGAACGGGCCTTCCGCGCCGACCTCGACGTCCGGCTCACCTACCGGTTCGTGCGCGACACGGTGTGGGTCGCGGCGTCCTGGTACCGGCCCGGCGGACAGCACAGCCCCGAAGAGATCGCCCGGCAGTACCTGTCGATGGTGCTGGACGGGATCGCCGTACGAACGTGACCGGCTCGGCCGGACAGGGAGTTGACGTCATGCGCGAGGCCTACATCGTCGAAGCGGTACGCACCCCGGTCGGCAGGCGAGGGGGAGGCCTCGCCGCCGTCCACCCCGCGGACCTCGGCGCGCACGTGCTGCGCGCCCTGGTCGAACGCTCCGGAATCGACCCGGCCGCCGTCGAGGACGTCGTCTTCGGCTGCCTCGACACCGTCGGCCCGCAGGCCGGCGACATAGCGCGCACCTCCTGGCTCGCCGCCGGGCTGCCCGAGGAGGTACCCGGTGTGACCGTCGACCGGCAGTGCGGATCCTCTCAGCAGGCCGTGCACTTCGCGGCCCAGGGCGTACTGTCCGGCACCCAGGACCTGGTGGTCGCGGGCGGCACCCAGAACATGACCCAGATCCCGATCGCCTTCGCCTCCCGGCAGGCCGCCGAACCGCTCGGCCTGACCCAGGGGCCGTTCGCGGGCAGTGAGGGCTGGCGGGCCCGGTACGGGGACGCCCCGGTCAACCAGTTCCACGGGGCCCAGCTGATCGCCGCGAAATGGGGGATCACGCGGCGCGCCATGGAGGAGTTCGCGCTCCTGTCGCACCAGCGGGCGGTCCGCGCGATCGACGAAGGCCGGTTCGACCGGGAGACCGTCGCGTACGCCACCGTGACCAGGGACGAGGGGCCGCGCCGCGACACGACCCTGGAGAAGATGGCTGCCCTGCCGCCGGTCCTGGAGGGCGGCACCATCACGGCGGCCTGCTCCTCCCAGGTCTCGGACGGCGCGGCAGCGATGCTGATCGCGAGCGAACGGGCCGTCGCGGAGCACGGACTGACCCCCCGCGCCCGGATCCACCATCTGTCGGTACGCGGCGAGGACCCGATCCGCATGCTGTCGGCGCCCATCCCTGCGACGGCGCATGCGCTGAAGAAGACGGGCATGACGATCGACGACATGGATCTCGTCGAGATCAACGAGGCGTTCGCGCCGGTCGTGCTGGCATGGCTCAAGGAGACGGGCGCGGACCCGGACAAGGTCAATGTCAACGGTGGCGCGATCGCACTGGGGCATCCGCTGGGTGCGACGGGGGCGAAGCTGATGACCACGCTGCTGCACGAACTGGAGCGCAGGGGCGGGAGGTTCGGTCTGCAGACGATGTGCGAGGGGGGCGGCCAGGCGAACGTGACGATCATCGAGCGGGTGTAAGGGCGCCGCCCCGGTCAGCCGTGCGGGCGGCGGGCCGGGACACGAGGAACAGGGGCGGTGGCGGCAGCGGCCCAGCGGCATGTGCTACGGTGACGTAGTTGCAGTTTTGGTACCCATGAACTTTGTGTGCGCCTGACGGGAAGCTTCCTCAGGCGCACGTTTTGTTTCCGGCTTCTCCGGATGGGGGTCATTGCGGCGATGGGGAATTCACGCGGTGTGAATTCCCGGCTTGCCCCTGTTTTAGGAGATTGACATGGCAACTGGCACCGTGAAGTGGTTCAACGCGGAAAAGGGCTTCGGCTTCATCGAGCAGGACGGCGGCGGCGCCGACGTCTTCGCCCACTACTCCAACATCGCCACCTCGGGCTTCCGTGAGCTTCAGGAAGGCCAGAAGGTCACCTTCGACGTCACGCAGGGCCAGAAGGGCCCGCAGGCGGAGAACATCGTCCCGGCCTGATCGCTGGACGCGTTTGCACGCGGCCGGGGCCCGCACCGAGCTCGGTGCGGGCCCCGGCCGCATCTGTCCACAGGCCCAGGAAGGCATATTCCGCATGAACCGCTCCGAACGCCCGGCACGAACGCGCCCTGCCAATTCCCGCGCGAGGGTCCCCGCACAGCGCTCCGGGAAGGCGTCCGCCCGCAAGGCCGCGCCGACGCCCCCACAGGAATTCACGCTGCCGGAAACCATCACCCCGGCGCTGTCGGCCGTCCACGCGTTCGGTGAGCTGGACATGCCGGCCGCCCTGCTGAAGACCCTCGACGCGCAGGGCGTCACCGACCCCTTCCCGATCCAGGCCGCCACGCTGCCGAACTCGCTCGCCGGCCGCGACATCCTCGGCCGCGGACGCACCGGCTCCGGCAAGACCCTCGCCTTCGGGCTTGCGCTGCTCGCCCGTACCGCGGGCCGGCGCGCCGAACCGAGGGCGCCGCTCGCGCTCGTCCTCGTACCCACCCGTGAGCTCGCGCAGCAGGTCACCGACGCGCTCTCGCCGTACGCGACCTCCGTGCAGCTGCGGATCGCCACGGTCGTCGGCGGCCTGTCGATCAACAAGCAGGCGGGCGCGCTGCGGCGCGGCGCCGAGGTCCTCGTGGCCACGCCCGGGCGGCTGAAGGACCTCATCGAGCGCGGCGACTGCGTCCTCGACCGGGTCGCGATCACCGTCCTGGACGAGGCCGACCAGATGGCCGACATGGGCTTCATGCCGCAGGTCACGGCGCTGCTCAAGCAGGTCGAGGCGGACGGTCAGCGGATGCTGTTCTCGGCGACGCTGGACAAGAACATCGACCGGCTCGTGCGGATGTTCCTCACCGACCCGGTGGTGCACTCCGTCGACCCGTCCGCGGGTGCGGTCACCACGATGGAGCACCATGTGCTGCACATCGCGGACGAGACCGACAAGAAGGCCGTCGCCCTCCGTATCGCCGCCCGCGACGGCCGGGTGATCCTCTTCGTCGACACCAAGCGTTCCGCCGACCGGTTCGCCAAGCGGCTGCTGGCCAACGGCGTACGGGCCGCGGCCCTGCACGGCGGCCGCTCGCAGCCGCAGCGCAACCGCACCCTGGAGCAGTTCAAGAACGGGCAGGTCAGCGCGCTGGTCGCGACCAACGTCGCCGCCCGGGGCATCCACGTCGACGACCTCGACCTGGTCGTCAACGTCGACCCACCGGTCGACCACAAGGACTATCTGCACCGCGGCGGTCGCACCGCGCGGGCGGGCGAGTCCGGCAGCGTGGTGACCCTGGTGCTGCCCGAGCAGCGCCGTGAGATGACCCGGCTGATGGCGGACGCCGGGATCAGCCCGCGCACCGCCAGGATCAAGTCCAGCGACGAGGAGCTGGCCCGCCTCACGGGGGCGCGCGAGCCGTCGGGCGTGGCGGTCACCATCGAGGTGCCGCAGCCGGTGGCGCAGCAGCAGCGGCCGCAGCGGCGCCGGGCGCAGGCGCCCGGACAGGCCGGTGGCGGCCGCAGCCGTGCCCGGCGCGACGGGCAGGGCAGCGGTGGCGGCCAGGGCGCTCGGTCCGGACAGCCCCGTCAGGGAGGACAGCCGCGTCAGGGTGGCCGCCCGGCGCGGGGCGGTGCGCAGGGCGGTCGCCGCACGGCGGCGTAGCCGCCTGGCGCGGGCGCCGGGGCTCCGCCCCGGACCCCGCGCCTCGCACTCCCCCGGACTTCGTCCGGGGGACCCTGGGCCGGTGATCACCAGTCCGTCGACCCCGGACACGGCCGGAGGCCGTACCGGGACCCGGAGCACAGCGCCGGTCACGGGAAGGGGCGGGGCGGGGGAAAGGGGCGGGGCGGGGGAGATGCTTCCGGCAGCGCGCCGAGCACCCCGGCCGCCTCGGACATCACGCGGCCGATGAGCTCCTCACAACTCGGGAGATCCTCGATCACGCCCGCCACCTGCCCCGCAGCCATCACGCCGAGGTCAGTGCGGCCCTGGACCATGGACGCCCGGAGCAGCATCGGGGTGTTCGCGGCGAGCAGGACCTGGCTCCAGGCCAGGTCCTTGCCGTGTTTCATGGCCAGGCCGTCGCGGACCATCGCGGACCAGGACAGACCGGAGAGCCTCCGGAAGGCCGCGGCGTGGCGGACAGCGCGCAGCAGCGTTCGTGCACGGCCGCTGCTCTCCAGGGAGTCGACCAGCTCCGTACGGATCATGCGGTGCGGCAGGCCGTCCACGGCCCGGGTGACCGTGATGTCCCTGACGGTCGCGGCGAGATAGCGCGCCTTGACCGCGTCCGGCACCGTCGATTCGGCGGTGAGCAGGAAGCGGGTGCCCATCGCGATGCCCGCCGCGCCGTAGGCCAGCGCCGCGACCAGGCCGCGGCCGTCGTGGAAGCCGCCGGCCGCGATCACCGGGACACCGACGGCGTCGACCACCTGCGGCAGCAGCACGGACGTGGCCACATCGCCGGTGTGACCGCCACCCTCCCCGCCCTGGACGATGACGGCGTCCGCGCCCCACGCCGCCACCTTCTCCGCATGCCGGCGTGCCCCGACGGAGCAGATCACCACCACGCCCGCGTCCCTGAGCTCGACGATCAGCTCCCGCGAGGGTGCGAGGGCGAAGGAGGCGACCCGTACGCCCTCGTCGACGATGATCCGCACCCGCTCCCGCGCGTCACCGGCGTCGGCGCGGAGGTTGACCCCGAACGGCGCCTTGGTGCGGGACGCCACCTCGCGGACGGCCGTGCGCAGTTCCTGGACGGACATGGTCGCGGAGGCGAGGATGCCGAGCGCCCCCGCGTTCGCGGCTGCGGACACCAGCCGGGGCCCGGCCACCCACCCCATCCCGGTCTGGACGATCGGGTGGCGCGCCCCGGTGAGCCTGGTGAGTGCGGTCTCCATCAGGACGCGACCTCCCGTTCACGCAGGCCCGCGGGGTCGATCACCGTACGGATGAGCCGCAGCTCGTCGGGTGTCGGCTCGCGGGTGCACGGCACCTCGCCCGTGACGGCCAGGTCGAATCCCGTGGCCTCACGGACATGGTCGAGGCTCACCCCGGGGTGCAGTGACACGATGCGCATGGCGCGGTCGGGGGTCTCGAAGTCGAAGACGCCCAGATCGGAGACGACCCGCGGGATGCGGTGGTACCGCGTCGCCGAAGGGCCCGCCGCGGCGGCGTTGTCGTAGCCCACACCGCAGACCATGTCCACGCGCTCGACGAAGGTCCGGGTGGAATGTCTGGGGACCCAGTAACTGACCGGGTTGTTGAGGGTGTTGACGGGCGCGCCGCGCACTCCGAGCAACTGGCGCGCGGGCCGGTGCCAGTCGCCGATGCACGAGATGTTCTGGTTGCCGTGCCGGTCGATCTGACTGGCGCCCATCATGACGTGCCGCCGCCCGCCGGTGACCATGGCGAGATGGCGCCGGTAGGGCAGCCAGCCCTCCGCCGTCCCGTCGAGGCCGACGAGCATCGCCTCGCCGTCGGTGAGCAGCAGTCCGGGGGAGAAGGTCCGCTTGGCGAGCCGGGCACCGATGGACGGGATCAGCCCCATGGGGCTCGCCAGGACCTCTCCGTTCTCCCGCCAGGCCTCGGCGCAGGCGATGACGCAGTACTCGGAACGGCCGGCGGTCCTCATGTCCGCTCCTCGTGCCAGGCGGTCACGGCCCGCTGGTAGGCCCCTTCGTCCCCGGGCAGGAAGCGCTCGGCGAACTGCGGCCAGGGCGTGCTCGCGTAGTGGCGCAGGAAGGCCTCGTCGCGGTCGTGGTCCGGGACGCAGGAGGTGAAGTGCGCGCCGTTCGGCGTCTCGACGACCCCGGTGACACTGTGCCGGCTGATCAGCAAGGTCTGCGGCGCCGCGTCCTTGGCCAGCTCGGCGGTCTCGACCAGCCGCTCGCACGAGACGTACGCCTCGTCGGCCGCCTCGCAGAACAGGTCGTCGAAGTACGGGTCGGGCCCCAGGTACTGGGCGTTGCCGAGCCGGTCGGCGCGGTTCATGTGGACGAGCGCCGCGTCCATGCGCAGGGCGGGCACGGCGACGAGCGTCTCCCCGTCCTCGTACGGCGATGTCACCGTCCGCAGGCCCGGGTTGACCCGCATGACGTCGGAGCCGATCCCGGCCCGGACCGGCATGAACGGCAGCCGGTTCGCGGCGGCGTGCAGCCCCCACATGAACATCGCCTCGTCGAACTCCGCCAGTTCGAAGGCGCCCTGCTCTCGGGCCGACCGGAAGTGCGGTTCGAGGGGCACCGAGTCGAGCGTGGCGAAGGCGGCGACCAGTTTGCGGATACGGCCCGCGGCGGCGAGCAGACCCACGTCGGGTCCGCCGTAGGAGACGACGGTGAGATCGGTGATCCCGGAACGGAGCAGTGCCCGCACCAGCGCCATGGGTTTGCGGCGCGCCCCCCAGCCGCCGATGCCGAGGGTCATCCCGCTGCGCAGCCGGGCGACGGCCTCGTCCGCGGTCATCGTCTTGTCGCTCATTCCCGGACCTCCCTGGTGGCCTTCTCGGCCTCCTTCCCGAAGGTGTCGCGGACCCGGCCGGCGGCCCCGCTGAGGCCCGCCTCGAAGGTGAACCCCTGCTCGAAGCGGTAGCTGCGGCGTACGTCGACGGGGTCGATGCCGTTGATGGCCGCCTTCGCCAGCCGGATCAGGGTGCCGTCCTTCCGGGCGATCTCCCCGGCGAGGGCCAGTGCCTCCGCGGCCAGCTCGGCGCGCGGCACGACCTTGAAGACCGAGCCGTGGGTGTGCAGCTCCTGTGCGGTCACCGTCCGCGAGGTGTAGTACAGGGCACGCATCAGGTGCTGCGGGACCAGCCGGGCCAGATGGGTGGCGGCGCCCAGCGCGCCCCGGTCGAGCTCCGGCAGTCCGAAGGAGGCGTCGTCCGATGCGACGATCACGTCCGCGTTGCCGGCCAGGCCGATGCCGCCGCCCAGACAGAAGCCGTGCACCGCCGCGACCACGGGCACCTCGCACTCGTACACGGCGGCGAAGGCCTCGTAGCACCCCCGGTTGGCCCCGATGAGCGCCGCGTGCCCGTCGTCGCGCTGCAGCTCCTTGATGTCCACGCCCGCGTTGAAGCCGCGGCCCGCGGCCGCCAGCACCACACACCGCACATCGGGGTCGCGCCCCGCCGTGCGCACCGCGTCGGCGAGCTCGTACCAGCCCTGCACGGGCAGGGCGTTGACGGGCGGGAAGTCGACCGTGACGAGGGAAACGCCCTTCATGGGGCTTGCGGTGGAGACAGCCATGAGCGGATCATCTACCTTTCCACCAAACGTTTGTTAGGTGAGGAAGGTAGCAGCCGATGGAGCTGGAGGGGAGGGTCGCCGTCGTCACCGGCGGGACCCGGGGCGTGGGCCGGGGCATCGCGAGGGCGTTCCTGCGGGCGGGCGCCACGGTGGTCGTCTGCGCCCGCCGCCCGCCCGAAGTCCCGCTCCCCGGCGTCGAGTTCCTGCCCCTCGACCTTCGGGACGGCGACGCGGTGGGGGCGTTCTTCGACACGGTGGCGGCCCGGTACGGCCGCCTCGACGCCCTCGTCAACAACGCGGGCGGCACGCCCTGGCGGCTGCTCGCGCAGGCGGACGCGGACCGCCACGCCCGGGTGATCGAACTCAATCTCACCGCCCCGCTGACCGCCTCGCTCGCCGCCCGGGAGCATCTGCGGGCGGTCCGTGGCTCTGTCGTGATGATCGGCAGCGTCAGCGGGGGCCGCCCGTCGCCGGGCTCGGCGGCGTACGGGGCGGCCAAGGCGGGCCTCGAGAGCCTCGCCCGGTCGATGGCCGTGGAGTGGGCCCCCGAGGTGCGGGTCAACACTCTGGTCGTCGGCATGGTCCGCACCGAACTGTCCCACCTGCACTACGGGGACGCGGACGGCGTCGAGGCCGTCGGCCGCACGGTGCCGCTCGGGCGGCTCGCCGAGCCGGCCGACATCGGCGAAGCTGCCGTCTTCCTCGCCTCCGAGCGGGCCGCCTACATCAGCGGCGCCTCCCTCCTGGTGCACGGCGGAGGCGAGCGCCCCGCCTTCCTCGATGCCGCGACAGCCGGCAACAGCGGTGAAGGAGAGACGAGATGACGGGTATGTGTGGCGGGCGTGTGGTGATCGTGACCGGAGCGGGACGCGGTCTCGGCCGCGCCCACGCCCTCGCCTTCGCGGCCGAGGGGGCCAAGGTCATCGTCAACGACCTCGGTGTCGGCCCCGACGGTACGGGGGGTTCGGCCGGACCGGCGCAGGCCGTCGTCGGTGAGATCGTCGCGGGCGGCGGCGCCGCCGTGGCCCACACGGGCGACGTCGCCACCACCGGGGGAGCGGCCTCCCTGGTGGCGGCCGCCGTCGACACCTTCGGACGGCTGGACACGCTCGTCAACAACGCGGGATTCCTGCGCGATCGCATGCTCGTCAACCTCGACGAGGACGAATGGGACGCCGTCATGCGGGTCCACCTCAAAGGACACTTCCTGCCGCTGAAGCATGCCGCCGCGCACTGGCGGGCCGAGGCGAAGGCAGGCCGCGAACCGGTGGCCCGGATCGTCAACACCAGCTCGGGCGCGGGCCTGCTGGGCAGCCTCGGGCAGGGCAACTACTCGGCGGCCAAGGCCGGGATCGTCGGGCTGACCCTGGTCGCGGCGGCCGAGCTGGCCAGGTACGGGGTCCAGGTCAACGCCATCGCCCCGGCCGCGCGCACCCGGATGACCGAGCAGACCTTCGCCGAGGCGATGGCGGCTCCGGAAGCAGGCGCGTTCGACGCGATGGACCCGGCGAACGTGTCCCCGCTGGTGGTCTGGCTGGGTTCGGCCGGCTGCGAGGGAGTCAGCGGCCGGGTCTTCGAAGCGGAAGCGGGCCGGATCACGGTCATGGAGGGCTGGCGGCCGGGACCCACCGTGGACAAGGGGGCGCGCTGGACACCGTCGGAGGCGGGCGGAGCTGTACGGAAACTGCTGACGGATGCTCAGGCGCCTCATCCGGTGTACGGCGTGGGGTAGTTGGGAGGAGGGCCGGTGAAGGCGGCCGTACGTTGATCCGGAATCCGGTTAACTCCCGGAGAATTCTCTAGACTTGTCATTGACGCGTCAAATTCTACGCGCATCAATGGTGGCCATGCGAATCCCCCCACGGATAGCCGCCCTCGGTGGCGCAGCCGCTCTCGTCTCGACACTTCTCATCGGCGGACAGGCAACTGCCGTCACCACCGCGGTCGGTGACATCTGCTACTCCGACCTGCCCTCCCAGGCCCACACCACGCTCGACCTCATCGACCGGGGCGGGCCCTTCCCCTACCGGCAGGACGGCAGCGTCTTCCAGAACCGCGAAGGCATCCTGCCCTCACACTCTTCCGGCTACTACCACGAGTACACGGTCAAGACCCCGGGCTCCTCCACCCGCGGCGCCCGGCGCATCGTCACCGGCCAGGCGTACGAGGAGGACTACTACACCTCCGACCACTACGCGTCCTTCGACCTCATCGACCACGACTGCTGACCGGCACTCCCGGCCCGGTATCCTCCGCCCCGTGACCGCGACGTATGTGATCGACGGGGCGGGGATCACCGGCCTGGACAGCTTCTGGAAGGCCATCGGTGAAGCCGTCAACGGGCCGGGCGGCTACTTCGGCAGCAACCTCGACGCACTCGCCGACTGCCTGAGCGGCGGAATGGGGACGCCGGACGACGGCGACTTCGTCATCGAGTGGCGCGACCACCAGCAGGCCCGCCGCGTGCTGGGGCACGAGGAGACCGTACGGCAGCTGGAGCTCAGGCTGCGGCGCGCCCACCCGTCGAACCGGGCCGCGATCGAGCACGAACTGGACCGGGCGAGGGCCGGGCAGGGCCCGACGGTCTTCGACCTGCTCGTGATGGTCTTCGAGGAACGGGCGCCGGGAGCACTGCGCCTGCGGTAGCCGGCCCGCGGCCGCACCGGTCGGGCCCTGCCATCCCTGGCAGCTGCGGCGCGGTCCGTGCCGCGCCCCGCGTGCGTGTGTCGTCCCGCGCGGCGTCGCAGGACGGCCGGGGCTTTCCGGCAGCGGTCAGCGTCGACGCGGGACCGTACCCTCCAGGCGCCGCCTCAGCCTCTCGTCCTGGATGTGACCCACCGCCTCCATCGCGGTGCCGTACGCGAAGCCGTCCGGATCCTCCTCCGCGAGCAACCGGGTCAGCACCTCGTCCGCACGCGGATCCTGGCGCATCGCCAGACCGCGCGCCGCCTCCGCCGCGGTGTCGGGGTCCGCGTCGTCGGTACGGGCCGCGAGCGCCTCGCGGATGTCCGGCGTATCGTCCGGCACGGCCGCCAGGGCCATGGTCGCCCAGTCCCGGGTGCGTGTGTCCGCGTCACGGGTCAGTGTGATCAGCGCGGCGATGCCGTCCGCATGGCCGGCGGGCACCAGCCCCGCGAGTGCCAGCACCACCCGGTAGCGCACTTCCGGGTCCGGATGTCCGGCGTGCCGCAGGATCTCCGGGAGCGCGGCCGGGTCTCCCTGGTGCCCGAGCCCGAGCACGGCCGACTGGATCAGCTCGGCGTCCTGGGCCTCCCGGGCCAGCTCCCGCAACAACGGCAGCGCACGCGCGGCGAACGGACGCCGTACGTCCTCGGCGTCGTCCCCGCCGCCCCACCAGACGTCCGTACCGGCCGCCGCGGCAGGCTGCGCCTTGCCTGTCCGCGACCCGTCCGGGGACCCCGGCGCGCCCTCCGGCGTGGACATGGGCCCGTCCGCCGGGTCCGCAGGCGCCGTCGCGCCCTCCGCCGCCGGCCCGGCTCCGTACATGAACCCCAGCTGGGCCAGAACATCCGCCGCGAACGCCTGGCGCAGCGGGTCGTCGCTCGCGCAGCCCGCGGCCGCCGCCCGGAACGTCTCCTCGTCGCCCCGCCGCGACAGCGCCGTCGCCGGCTCGGACCAGTTGTCGAAGTCCGGGCGGCCGTCGCGCAGCGCCCGCTCGGCGAGCTCCGCATAGGGGGTACGCATCCCCAGCTCCTGCTCCAGGACCGTGGCGATCGCCCCATGGCCGGTCTGGCGCTCGTTGCCCGCCCCCGGCACGCCGTCGCGCAGCACGTCGACGACGACGGTCACCCCGCCGTCCTCCTCGACCCGGCGTGTCAGGGTCTCCTGTCCGCTCCCGTACGCGCCGAGGAGCCCGTCCCGCAGTTCCTGCTCCACATCCCGGCCGAGCCACTGGCGGGCCTCCTCCAGCGCGGCGGCATGTGCGCTCGCCCCCGCGCCCAGCAGTGCCCGCACGGTGGACGGCGAGCCGCGCCGCGCGGCGAGCACCAGCGGCGGCTCTCCGCCCGGGCCCGGAAGATCCGGATCGGCGCCGTACTCGAGCAGCGCCTCCACCGCGTGCTCATGGCCCTGCCCCGCCGCCCACGCCAGCGCCGTGAAGTCGAACGCCTCCCGCAGGTCGGGCCGCGCACCTGCGGCGAGCAGCGCCCGTACCGCTTCGGTGTGGCCGTTGGCCGCCGCCCCGCACAGCGGAAGATCACCCTCGTCGACGCCGCAGGCCCGGTCGGGATCCGCCCCGGCCGCCAGCAGCAGCCGTACGACGCCCGCCTTCCCGGAGACCGCCGCCAGATACAGCGGTGTCCGGCCTTCCTCGTCGGTCCCGTCCGCCTGCGCGCCGGCACGCAGCAGCCGCACCACCGCGTCCTCGCCGTCGTACAGCGCGGTGAAGAGATCCTGCGCCGCGTCCGCCGCCGGATCGCCCGCCGGAGCGCCGGCCGGTTCGTTCACCCGTTCGTCCTCCATGCTCCGACCCTACGGAAGAGCCCTCAGGTGTCGCATTCGAGAATCGTCCGGCACAGGCCGCACCGCGCCCGCACCCGGCCCCGCACCGGCAGCCGGATGCGCTGGTGGCAGGTGGGGCAGGGGAAGGAGACCCGCAGCCCGTCCGGGCTGTGCTCGAAGCCGTAGGCCGCGGGGCCGGGGCCCGGGTGGCCCGCGCGGTCCAGGGCCTGGCGACGGTCCTTGGCGTAGCGGTGCCGGCCCGTCCAGCCGGCCACGGTGAGCGGAGGCTGCCGGGCGTCGCGCAGTGCCTGTGCGCGTCCCGCGGTGTATGCGCGGTAGCCCTGCGGGCTCGTGAACCAGAGCGCGGGGTCCTCGTCGAAGGCGAGCGCCCGTTCGGCGAGCACATAGCCGAACTCCTCGGGCGTGAGATAGCCGAGCTTCTGGCTGGAGACGTCGTCCTCCCGGAACGCGTCCAGCAGCAGCCAGCCCGCCCCCAGGTAGGTGGTGGCCGTGTCGGTGAGGATCTCGTTGTCCCGGGTGCCGGGGAACGACAGGCCGAGCCGGTGCAGCAGCACATGCATGATCTCGTGGGCGAGAGCCGCGCCGATGTCCCGGCGATGGGTGCGGAAGCGGTCGTTCAGCTCGATGAAGTACTCGGGTCCCGCAGTCAGTTCGACACTCGCCGCATGCTGCATCTCGCGGAAGCTCACGATCATCCGGGCGTCGGGCAGCCGTAGATGGTGCACCAGGGCGCGGGCCACGCGCTGGGCGCCGAGATGCAGATCGTCGTGGTCGCTGAAGGCCACATCCGCCGGGAGCACGCTGGGCGCGTAGGAGAGCACGCCGTCGGGAGACAGCCGCCGGTACAGCGCGGTGATCGCCGCCCGCACGGTGTCGAGGTGCGGAAAGCCGTGTGCGACCTCGCTGCCGTTCACCACGTCCCCGTACCCCCTGCACGACGGTCGGTCCCGCTCCAACTCTACGGGTGCGCGGGCTCGTGGTGAGCGTGTGCCCACAGCGCCGGGGGTGGCTGGTTCGGGCTGGTTCTTCCCTTCCGGCGCTTGAGGCGGCGCCCGTGCAGATGGCCGAAAGGCGCTTCTTGTGGCGTCCGCGATCCGGTGTTCATAATCCGGTTCACGTCTTGTCGGGCCCATGTCAGAAATGATGTCCGCTGCGTGGGTCCGTCAACGGCGTACGCCTCAACCCCCCACGAAAGGCAGTCCGTTGAAGCAGCTTCTGCGTGTGCTCAAGAGATGCGCCGCGGCCGGCGCCGTCGTCCTCGCCGCAGTCAGCCTCCAGCCCACCTCGGCCTCCGCCGCCGCCCCGCCCGTCGTCGGGGGCACGCGCGCCGCCCAGGGCGAGTTCCCGTTCATGGTCCGGCTCTCCATGGGCTGCGGCGGTGCGCTGTACACCCAGCAGATCGTCCTCACCGCCGCCCACTGCGTCGGCGCCACCGGCAACAACACCAGCATCACCGCCACCGCCGGAGTCGTCGACCTCCAGAGCTCCAGCGCCATCAAGGTCAGGTCCACCAAGGTCTTCCGGGCGCCCGGCTACAACGGCACCGGCAAGGACTGGGCCCTGATCAAACTCGCCCAGCCCGTCAACCTGCCCACCCTCAAGATCGCCGAGACGTCGGCGTACAACAACGGCACCTTCACCGTCGCCGGCTGGGGTGCCCGCAGGGAGGGCGGCGGCCAGCAGCGCTACCTGTACAAGGCCACGGTCCCGTTCGTCTCCGACGCCTCCTGCAAGCAGTCCTACCCGGAACTCGTCTCGAACGAGGAGATCTGCGCCGGCTACACCCAGGGTGGCGTCGACACCTGCCAGGGTGACTCCGGCGGCCCGATGTTCCGCAGGGACAACGCCGGAGCGTGGATCCAGGTCGGCATAGTCAGCTGGGGCGA
This sequence comes from Streptomyces sp. NBC_00390, assembly GCF_036057275.1. Classification (NCBI taxonomy): domain Bacteria; kingdom Bacillati; phylum Actinomycetota; class Actinomycetes; order Kitasatosporales; family Streptomycetaceae; genus Streptomyces; species Streptomyces sp. NBC_00390. The sequence continues at coordinate 6,368,599 of NZ_CP107945.1, forward strand.
GGGCTGTGCCCGGCCCGACTACCCCGGCGTCTACACCGAGGTGTCCACCTTCGCCGCCGCCATCAAGTCCGCGGCGGCCACGCTGTAACACCCGCACCCGAGCACGGCGGAGGGGCAGGCCCGAGCCCGGCCTGCCCCTCCCGCACGCGCCTCACCGCAGTCCCCGGCAACCGGGGCACCGGAGCAACCGGAGGAACCGCGTCCCGGACCCTGAACACCCGCCGACCCTCACCACCGGACCGACGTAAGCTCGACGACCATGACCACGAGGGACATCGACGAGACCGTACGCGCCGAACTGACCCGCCTGCGCGAGAGCATCGACAACATCGACGCCGCAGTCGTCCATATGCTCGCCGAGCGCTTCAAGTGCACCCAGCAGGTCGGCCACCTCAAGGCGGAGCACCACCTCCCGCCCGCCGACCCCGCCCGCGAAGCCCGTCAGATCGAGCGGCTGCGCCAGCTCGCGGAGAACGCCAAGCTCGACCCGGCCTTTGCCGAGAAGCTGCTGAACTTCATCATCGCCGAGGTCATCCGCCACCACGAGCAGATCGCCGACAAGCCCCCTGCCGGCCCCCGGCCGCACGATCCGCAGCAGCCCTGACATGCGCACACCCCGGAATGCGGGCGCCGGAGTGCGCTGACAGCGAACCGTCCCCCCCTGTGCCGCCCCCCGCCCATCCGGCAGCATGGGCGGCATGTCCGTACTGACGCGCGACGAAGCGCAGACCCGAGCCCGTCTCCTCGACGTCCACCGGTACGAGGTCGACCTCGACCTCACCACCGGCGAAGAGACCTTCGACTCCCGAACCGTCATACACTTCACGGCCCGCGCCGCCGGGGACACCTTCGTCGAGCTCAAGCCGGCCGACCTGCGCAGCGTCACCCTCGACGGACAGCCCCTCGACCCCGCCTCGCTCACCGAGAACCGGCTCCCGCTCACCGGCCTCACCGCGGGCGAGCACCGCCTCAGCGTCGAAGCCGGCATGCGCTACTCCCGCACCGGTGAGGGCATGCACCGCTTCACCGACCCCAGCGACGGCGAGGCCTACGTCTACACCCAGTTGTTCATGGAGGACGTCCAGCGCGTCTTCGCCGCCTTCGACCAGCCCGACCTCAAGGCCGTCTTCGACCTCTCCGTCACCGCACCCGAAGGCTGGACCGTCCTCGGCAACGGCATCGCCGCACACGACGGCAACGGCCGCTGGACCTGCGCCACCACCCCGCCGCTGTCCACCTACTTCGTCGCGGTCGCCGCCGGCCCCTGGCACACCGTACGCACCGAGCACGCCGGACTGCCCTTCGGTCTCCACGTGCGCCGCTCCCTCGGCGCCTACCTGGACGCCGACGCCGACGAACTGTTCGAGATCACGACGCAGTGCTACGACCGGTACCACGAGAAGTTCGAGGAGCCCTACCCCTTCGACTCCTACGACCAGGCCTTCGTACCCGAATTCAACGCCGGCGCCATGGAGAACCCGGGCCTGGTCACCTTCCGCGACGAGTTCATCCACCGCTCCGCCGTCACCGACACCCAGCGCCAGACCCGCGCCATGGTCATCGCCCACGAGATGGCCCACATGTGGTTCGGCGACCTCGTCACCCTCACGTGGTGGGACGACATCTGGCTGAACGAGTCCTTCGCCGAATACATGGGCTACCAGACCCTCACCGAAGCCACCCGCTTCACCGACACCTGGGTCGACTTCGGCATCGCCCGCAAGTCCTGGGGCTACGACGCCGACCAGCGGCCCTCCACCCACCCCGTCGCCCCCGACCCGGACGCCGTCCCCGACACCGCCTCCGCGATGCTCAACTTCGACGGCATCTCCTACGCCAAGGGCGCATCCGCCCTGCGCCAGCTCGTGACCTGGATGGGGGAGAAGGACTTCCTCGCCGGCATCAACAACCACTTCGCCCGGCACAAGTTCGGCAACGCCACCCTCGCCGACTTCATCGACTCCCTCGCCCAGGCCACCGACCGTGACGTGCACGCGTGGGCCGACGCCTGGCTGCGCACCTCCGGCGTCGACACCCTCGCCCCCACCGTCACCGACACCCCCGGCGGCTGGCAGCTGGCCGTCGGCCACACCGGCAGCCGCCCGCACCGCATCACCGTCGGCGCCTACGACACCGACCCCGTCAGCCCCGGCACCCTCGTGCTGCGTGACCGCTTCGACGTGGACGTGCCCCACGGCGCACCTGACACCCACCCGGGCCGCCGCCCCGCCCTGCTCGTACTCAACGACGGCGACACCACCTACGCCAAGGTCCGCCTCGACGACATCTCCTGGGCCACCGCCCTCGGCTCTCTCTCCGGCATCCCCGACCCGCTCACCCGCGCCGTCGTGTGGAACGCCGCCCGCGACATGGTCCGCGACGGCGAGCTGGCCCCCGCCGCCTACCTGGAGGCCGCCGCCGCCCACCTGCCGCGCGAGAGCGACCTCGCCGTCGTCCAGGGCGTCCTCACCTTCGCCGCCACCGAGATCGCCGACCGCTACCTCCCCGCCGGACAGCGCGCCGCCGCACTCGCCACCCTCACCGGCATCTGCCGCGCCCTGCTGCGCCGCACCGAGGACGGCAGCGACCCGGGCCTGCGGCTCACCGCCGTACGCCACTTCATCGACGCCGTCGCCCAGCCCGAGCCGATCCAGGAATGGCTGGCCGACGGCGGTGTCCCCGGCGGACCCGAACTCGACCCCGAGCTGCGCTGGCGCATCCTCAAGCGTCTGTGTGTCCTCGGCGCCACCGACGAGCGCGCCATCGCCGCCGAACTGGACCGCGACCCCAGCGCCACCGGCCAGGAAGGCGCCGCCCGCTGCCGCGCCGCCCTGCCCACCCCCGAGGCCAAGGCGGCCGCATGGCACGCCATGTTCGCCTCGGACGACCTGTCCAACTACCTGTTCGCCGCCACCGCCCAGGGCTTCTGGCAGCCCGAACAGGCCGACCTGGTAGGCGAGTACGTCGCCCGCTACTACCCCGACGCGGTCGCCCTCGCCACCCGCCGAGGCCCGGCCATCGCCGAAGCCGCCGGCCGCTACGCCTTCCCCACCCACGCGGTCGACCCGGACACACTGCGCCTGGGCCAGGACTGCCTGCGCGACGCGGACATGATCCCGGCGCTGCGCCGCAAGCTCGCCGACCAACTGGACGACCTGCGCAGGGCCCTGGAGGTACGCGGGGCGTAACCGTACGGCGGCACAGCCTCCGCAGCGGGAGGGAACAGGGCGGGGAAAGCCCCACATACCAGCACCCCGCCCCTCAACCCCCGTCCTCCGCAAAGCAATACCACTTTCGGGTCACGCTCGTTGTGCACGACGGCCGCCCCACCCGGTCCACGACCAGGGTGGTGCGACCGCCGCGCACGAGCCCGAAGGACCCCGCATGAGTACGCCGCCACCCCTCGCGGGAGGAACCACCGGCCCCGATGCCCTGCGCCCGCTGATCGCCGTCGTACTCGACGCGCTCACCGAAGGCGCGGCCGGCCGGGGCGGACCCCTTCCCGCAGGCGGACCCCAGGCCGTCGCCGCCCACATGCGCCACGCCCTCGGCACCGTCCTGCCCGAAAACGGCAGCGGCGCCGACGACGCCCTGCACACCCTCGTCCGCGCCCTCGCGCACGGCGCCGCAGACCCCGCCGACCCTCTGTGCACCGCCCACCTGCACACCCCGCCGCTCGCCCTGGCCGCCGCCGCAGACCTCGCCGCATCCGCGCTCAACCCGTCCATGGACTCCTGGGACCAGGCCCCGGCCGCCTCCGAGCTCGAGGCCACCGTCACCCGGGCCCTCGCCGCCGAGGTCTATCCCCACGGCCCCGACCCCGACGCCCTCGTCACCACCGGCGGCACCGAATCCAACCAGCTCGCCCTGCTCCTCGCCCGCGAACGCCACCGCACCCTCCAGGTCATCTGCAGCGCCACCGCCCACCACTCCGTACACCGCGCCGCCTGGCTCATCGGACTGCCCGAACCCGTCACCGTGCCCGCACCCGCCGGCATCCTCGACCCCGCCGCCCTCGACGAAGCCCTCACCGACCTGCCCGGCCCCCTCCTCGTCGTCGCCACAGCAGGCACCACCGACACCGGACGCATCGACCCCCTCCCCGAGATCGCCGCCCTCACCCGACGCCACGGCGCCGAACTCCACATCGACGCCGCCTACGGCGGGCCACTGCTGTTCTCCGCCCGGCACCGCGCCCTGCTCACCGGACTCGACCGCGCCCACTCCGTCACCCTCGACCTGCACAAACTCGGCTGGCAACCCGTCGCGGCCTCACTGCTCGCCGTACCCGACCGAGCAGCCCTCGCACCCCTCGGCCACACCGCCGACTACCTCAACCCCGCCGACGACACCGACGCCGGACTGCCCGACCTGCTCGGCCGCTCCCTGCGCACCACCCGCAGACCCGACATCCTCAAGATCGCCGTCACCCTCCGCGCCCTCGGCCGCAGCGGACTCGCCGACCTCGTCGACCGCACCTGCGCCGCCGCCGGACAGTTCGCCGACCTCGTCGACAAGAACCCCGGCCTCACCCTGTACGAACGGCCCACCCTCACCACCGTCCTGTTCCGCCCCACCGAAGCCACCGACGAACAGACCGCCGGCATCCGCCGCACCCTCCTCAACCAGGGCCGCGCCGTCCTCGGCCGCGCCCACGCCGACGGCCGCCTCTGGCTCAAGGCCACCCTCCTCAACCCGCACACCACCCCCGGTGACCTCGAAACCCTCATCGCACTCGTGGAAGGCAGCACCCCCCGATGACCGGCACGCCCGCCCCCGGCGCCCACGACCCCGAACAGCCCCATGACCTCGTGGGCATCGGCATCGGCCCGTTCAACCTCTCCCTCGCGGCCCTCGCCCACGGCGTCCCCGGCGGCCTCGCCACCGCCTTCTACGAACAGGCACCCGCCTTCCACTGGCACCCCGGCCTGCTCATCAAGGGCGCCACCCTCCAGGTCCCCTTCCTCGCCGACCTGGTCACCCTCGCCGACCCCACAAGCCGCTGGTCCTTCCTCAGCCATCTGCGCTCCAAGGACCGGCTCTTCCCCTTCTACTTCGCCGAGCGGTTCCACATCGAACGCACCGAATACGACGCCTACTGCCGCTGGGTCGCGGACCACCTCCCCGGCCTCCACTTCGCCCACCAGGTCGACGCCGTCCGCTGGAACACCGAACGCTCCCTGTTCGAAGTCGACTTCACCCAGCTCGACACCGACGGCAACGCGGAATCACTCGGCCGCACCTACACCCGCTCCATCGCACTCGGCATCGGCACCGAGCCCTACGTCCCCGACCCGCTGCGCCCGCTCGCCGACGCCCCCAGCGCCCCCGTCTTCCACTCCGCCGACTACCTCGACCACCGCCAACAGCTGCTGGACGCCGAACACATCACCGTCATCGGCTCAGGACAGTCCGGCGCCGAGATCTTCCTCGACCTGCTGCGCGCCCGGCCCGCCGGCGCCGAGAAGATCCACTGGATGGCCCGCACCGAGGCGTTCGCACCGATGGAATACTCCAAACTCGGCCTCGAACACTTCACCCCCGACTACACCCGCTACTTCCACGCCCTGCCCGAAACGGTGCGCAACGAACTCGTCCCGCGCCAGTGGCAGCTCCACAAAGGCATCGACACCGACACCATCGCCGCCATCCACGACGAGCTCTACCACCGCAGCCTGCACGGCGGCTGGCCCGATGCCGTCCTCACCCCCGGCGTCACCGTGCGCACCGCCGGCCGGGTCGCCACCACCAAGATCGAACTCCATCTCGAACACACCCAGCAGGGCACCCGCACCCGCTTCATCACCGACGCCGTCGTCCTCGCCACCGGCTACCGCGAACGCCCCCTGGGCCACCTGCTCGCCGGACTCGAGCCCTACATGCTCCGCGACAGCGCAGGCCGCCCCCTCATCGACGAGGAGTACCGCCTCGTCCTCGACCCGGCCGTGACCGGATCCGCCTACGTACAGAACGCCGAACGCCACACCCACGGCGTCGGCGCCCCCGACCTCTCACTCGCCGCCTGGCGCAGCGCCGCCATCCTCAACTCCCTCACCGGCAAGGAGCCCTACCCGCTGCCCCGACGCACCGCCTTCACCCGCTTCGGCATGGAAACGCGCAAGGCGCCCGGCATTCCAGGCCAGGCGCCCCCGCTCATCCCGATCGAACAGCGCTAGAAGACCGGCACACCCTCCCGGGTCAGCTTCCAGCCCACCGACGCGAACTGCGCAGGATCGACCGTGCCCTCCGCCTTCACCCAGTTGATGATCGTGTTCCGGATCTCCTCCGAGTTCGCCCACAGCTGCTGGGCCCGCGCGACATGCGGGAAGTTGCCGCCACCGGCCGCCCGGTAGTTGTTCACCGCCAGCACGAACTGCGCCGCCGGGTCGATCGGCTCGCCCCCGAACGACAGATCCACGATCCGCGACCCGGCCGGCCGCGCGATGTCGATGTCGTACGTCAGACCCGAGACGGCGTCGTAGTTGTAGTCCGGCGTGCCATCGGCGTTCGTCAGCTTGGCGGTGTCCACCGGCGCACCGGCCGGCGTCTGCACGAAGTATCGCGCCGAGAACTCCAGATAGTCCTTCAACTGCGCACCCGTCAGCAGCCGGGCCTCCAGCGTGTTCTCGAACACATACAGACCCGCCGCGTCCCGGATCGTCACCTGCCCCGCCGGAATCGACGCCGTCCGCGAGAAACACGACGCCTGCGACAGCACCGGCAGCGCCGCGTACTGACCGCCCGCCAGCGCCGCCTTCACCGTCTCCGCCTGGACATGGTTGATCAGATCGATGATCGGCTCGTCCCGCCACGGCGCCGCGACCGTCGACATCGCCGCCGTGGAGGTGCCGATGACCTGGTTGACGTACGCCACGACCTTCCGGTGCTCATCGCTCAGCAGCCGGGTGATCTTCTCGTCCTCGGCGACCGTGTTCGAGTTCAGCACCTTCGCGCCGACCTTCTCGACCGTCCAGCGGCCGTTGCCCCACACCAGCTCGAAGTCGAAGAGCGTCAGCCGCTGGCCCCACTTCAGCGGCTCGGACAGCACCACCTGCTTGCCCGACTCCTTGTTCGTCACGAAGTACTCGGCGATCTCCGTGTGCGCATGACCCACCAGAATCGCGTCGATCCCCGGCACCTGCTCGGCAACCAGACCCGCGGCGTTCTCGACGTACGGAAGCTGGTCACCGTACGACGACGTGCCGCTGGAGCCCGAATGCGCGGACACGATCACCACATCCGCACCCATCGAGCGCAGCTTCGGCACCCACTTCGCCGCCTGCTCCTCCAGACCCGGGAACACCATCTTGCCGCTGACGTTCTGCTTGTCCCAGATCGCGATACCCGGATTGGTCAGACCCAGCACCGCCACCTTCACATCACGGCCGTGCGGGGTGCACAACCGGTGCATGCTGTACGGCGCGAACGCCGGACGCAGCGTCTTCGCGTCCAGCGCGTTCGCCCCCAGCAGCGGGAAGTCGCACTGCTCCTCGAACTTCCGCAGCACCGGAATGCCGTAGTTGAACTCATGGTTGCCGAGCGCCGCCGCGTCATAGCCGATCGCGTTCATGGCCTGCGCCATCGGATGCACCGGGCCGCGCTTCGCGGTGATCGGGTCGACCTTGGCGTAGTAGTACGACAGCTGCGTGCCCTGAATCGTGTCACCGGCGTCTATGAGGAGCGTGTTGCGCCGCCCCTTCTCCTTGCGGATCTGCGTGACCAGCGTGGAGATCTTCGCCAGACCGACATCGTTGTGCGCCTTGTCGTCGAACTCCTTGTCCGTGAAGTAGTCCCAGTTGAAGACGTTTCCGTGCAGGTCGGTCGTCCCCATGACCGTGAAGGAGTACCGCTTCGGCGGACGTCCATGGCCCTGCCCGCCCCGCTCGTCGGCAGCAGCGGGCACAGCCGTACCCACGGCGACGGCCACACCGGCACCCGCGGCGGCCGACCGCTCCAGGAACGTCCTACGGTTCAGGGGCATTTCGTCTCCTTCGATTCGATGCACAACGCGCGTAGATTCTGGCCCAACAGCGCTCCGCCGCAACACCCCCGACAGGTTTCGATCCGGTGTCCTCCCGCTGACCGCGACAGATGCGAGAGTGGCCCCGACCGCCACCTCGACCGCCCGGAACCAGGGAGCTGCCCATGACCGCCGACACACCCGGGCCACCGCTGCCGTCCCCGCCCTTCGGCACCCCCGAAATGCCCCGGGTCGCCGTCCGCGGCGAAGCCCACCTCGAGGTCGACCCCGAAATCGCCACCGTCTCGGTCGCCGTCAGCGCCCGCGGCAAGGACCGCACAAGCGCACTCCAGGACCTCACCCGCCGCAACACCGACGTCCTCGACCTGATCAAGTCCTACGGCGACGCCGTCGAAAAACTCGAGACCGGCGCCTTCTCCATCAGCCCGGAACTCACCCAGCACGGCCGCGGCGAACGAATCCGCGCCTACCACGGCAGCGTCCACATCACCGCCGAACTCACCGACTTCACCGCACTCGGCGAACTCACCACCCGCCTCGCCGACCTCGAACTCACCCGAGTCACCGGCCCCTGGTGGTCACTGCGGCCCGACTCACCCGCCCACGGTGAAGCCCGCCGCCGAGCAGTACACGAAGCAGTCCAGCGGGCCCGCGAATACGCCGGCGCACTCGGCGCACAACTCGCCGCCCTCGTCGAGCTCGCCGACCTCGGCGCGGAGAACGCCGTCCCCTACGGCACACCCCCGGTCCCCGGCCCCATGATGCGCACCGCGTTCGCCGCAGCCACCCCCGAAACAGCGGCCCCCGCCCTCGACCTCGAACCCCAGCGCCAGACCGTCCACGCCCAGGTCAACGCCCGCTTCATCATGACCCCACCCCGGCTGTGACCGGCCACCGCCTCGCCCCCACGTCATGCGCATGCCATTCGCGCCTCGTAAGACGCACGTGCACGGGGAAATCGCTCATGCTCATCGGAGCGCCCCCGTGCACAATTCAACACTTGTCAATAACCTTTCACGCAAAGGTTGTTGAGTAGTCACGCGCGGCCAATTCTCTACCCGCGGGTAAGCCATAGGCTCGACATATGCGCCGAGCAAAGATCGTCTGCACCCTGGGCCCCGCCACCGACACATACGACCAGATCAAGACACTGGTCGAAGCCGGAATGGACGTCGCCCGCTTCAACCTCAGCCACGGCACCTACGCCGACCACGAAGAGCGCTACCACCACGTCCGCAAAGCCGCCGACGAAACCGGCCGCAACGTCGGCATCCTCGCCGACCTTCAAGGCCCGAAGATCCGCCTCGGCCGCTTCCGCGAAGGACCCGTACTCCTTGAACGCGGCGACGACTTCACCATCACCGTCGAACCCCTCGAAGGCGACCGCCACACCTGCGGCACCACCTACCACGGACTCGCCGCCGACGTCACACCCGGCGAACGCATCCTCGTCGACGACGGAAAGGTCACCCTCGAAGTCACCGAAGTCGACGGCCCCCGCGTCCGCACCACCGTCATCGAAGGCGGCATGGTCTCCGACCACAAAGGACTCAACCTCCCCGGCGTAGCCGTCTCCGTCCCCGCACTCTCCGAAAAGGACGTCGAAGACCTCCGCTGGGCCCTGCGCACCGGCGCCGACGTCATCGCCCTCTCCTTCGTCCGCACCGGACACGACATCCACGACGTCCACCGCATCATGGACGAAGAAGGCCGCCGCCTCCCCGTCATCGCCAAGATCGAAAAACCCCAGGCCGTCGACAACATCGACGACATCGTCGCCGCCTTCGACGGAATCATGGTCGCCCGCGGCGACCTCGGCGTCGAAATGCCCCTGGAACAAGTCCCCATCGTCCAAAAGCGCGCCATCAAACTCGCCAAGCGCAACGCCAAACCCGTCATCGTCGCCACCCAGATGCTCGACTCGATGATCGACAACTCCCGCCCCACCCGCGCCGAAGCCTCCGACGTCGCCAACGCCGTCATCGACGGCACCGACGCCGTCATGCTCTCCGGCGAAACCAGCGTCGGCAAATACCCCGTCGAAACCGTGCGCACCATGAGCCGCATCGTCGAAGCCGCCGAAGAAGACATCCTCGCCAAGGGCCTCCCACCCCTCACCGACCGCAACAAGCCCCGCACCCAAGGCGGCGCAGTCGCCCGCGCAGCCGCCGAAATCGGCGACTTCCTCGGCGCCAAATTCCTCGTCGCCTTCACCCAGTCCGGCGACACCGTCAAACGCCTCTCCCGCTACCGCTCCCCGATCCCCCTCCTCGCCTTCACCCCCGACCCCGCCACCCGCTCCCAGCTCAACCTCACCTGGGGCGTCGAAACCTTCCTCGGCCCCCACGTCGACTCCACCGACGCGATGGTCGCCCAGGTCGACGAAGAACTCCTGCGGATCGGCCGCTGCCAGAAAGGCGACATCGTCGTGATCACAGCCGGCTCCCCGCCCGGAGTCCCCGGCTCCACGAACCTGGTCCGCGTCCACCACATCGGCGAAAGCCTGAAGTGACATGCCTGAAGTGACATGCGTGAAGTGACATGCGTGAAGTGACATGCGTGTGAAGTGACACAGCACTGAACCGCCCACCGGAGCCGCGCAAGCGGCTCACCCGGGCGGGGCTCCCCGCCACCGGCCGAACCCACCGCACGCCCCACCACACAGACCACACCGCCGAGCAGCCGTGCACCCCGCGCCCAGCTCGGCTCACGCCCCCGCCAGCCGCCTCCCGGCCGCGACCCTGACCTCCGGCTCCTCCATCGGATCGTCCCGCAGCCGAGCGAGCCGCTCCCGGACCCACGGCACATCCGGCGCCGAAGCGACACCGAGCAGACGCGCGTCCGACTCGCAGTCCCACAGCGACTCCGTGTACACCCGATCCAGACCCGCCGGATCGATGGCCGCCAACGCCTTCACAAAGGCCGGCCGCTCATAGGAATGCGGAGTACCCAACCAGAACCGGCGCAGCACGGGAGCGGCCTCAGCCGCATCGGGACCGAACCGCGCCAGACCGGCCGCCAGCACCTTGGGACCGCACCAGCAGCGCTCCTCCCACTGCACGGCCAGCTCCCTCGACAACAACGGCAGATCCACAGCCTCGCCGTGCTCGGCCAGCACCTCGATCCCGATCCAGGCCAGCCACGGCCGCCCGTCCGCCACCCACTCACGAGCGGCCGGAACGGCAAGCGCACCGAGCCGCTCGACCGCCCGCGAAAGCAACGGCAGAGGCCGCTCACCGTCCGAGGTGCCCAGCGACGGCACCAAGCACATCAGCGCCGACTCCGGCGGGCGGCCGGCCAGCGCGTTCAGAGCACCGACCTTCGCACCCTCGGCCGCCCCAGGATCGGCAAGCAGAGCGAGCAGCCGGCCACTGCTCGGACCCACCTCGACCGTATGCACCCCCAGCGGGCCAGGCCGCGCGGCGACCCCGAACCGAGGACGCCAGCGCACCCACGGTTCACAGCGCCACAGCAGCGGCTCGTCCCCGGTGAGCCGGGCCCGCGCGACATCGGCCAGATCGTCCCACCACTCGACCGGCCAGCTGCGCGCCACCGACTCCAGGACGTCCACCCAGTGCTCGCCCTCCCGGACGTAGGACCGCAGAGCCTCCCGAGACTCGACCGACCCCGACCCCGACCCCGACCCCGACCCCGACCTCGCGAGCAGCTCCAGCACGCGTGTGGCCTGCTCGCAGGCGTCCTCATCGCCCGTCAGCCGGGCAATGACCGGCGCCGGCGACAGCTCCAGATCCCGGACCAGCCTGGCCAGATAGACGTGGCGGTCGTCCACCGAGTCCCAACGCCAGTCCTGCCGGATGCCCTCGTACACCAGCTCACCGGCCGACCCCGGACCGTGCGCCGCCTCAAGCGCGCCCAGACCCCGCCCCCGTTGCAGCAGCCCCTTGAGTGTGCCGACAGGCGCGTACGCCCACTCGTCCTCTGATTCATCGCTCATCGTGGCGGAGCCTGCCCGAGGCATGGCACGGCCGCCACGTGTTTTCGGTTCCGAGGGTTCGAGGGGGTGGTCTCAGTACTTGGGCCCGATGTGGGCGTCCATGAGTGCGACGGATGCGCGTCGGGCGACGGAGATGGTGACGGCGGCGCGGCTCTGGTTGAGCGGTTTCCACTCGATGCCGAGCCGGTCGAGGGTGCGCGTGCAGAGCCCGATGATGTCGGTCGACGTATTGGTGAAGAAGTACCGGGGGTACTCGTAGCGCTTGCGCTCGCCGTCGACGATGCGGGTGGTCCAGTTGGTGACCCGGCAGCCGTCGGAGTGGATCAGGCCACGGATGAACTCCCACGGGTGAGCGTCGACGATCTCCTGCTGCCAGGGTTCGAGGGCGATCTTGCGCTCGTGCTTCTTGCCCGGCCCGTGCTGAGGGAAGAGGCAGGGCCAGTGCTTGCTGTGGCTGGTGACGTTCTGGCAGCCCTGGCGCTGGACACGGAACACCTTGTTGTCGGGCAGCACGGTCTGCATGGCTTCGGCGCAGGCGTCGATGAGGCCGGGCCAGGCATCGGCGCAGGCGACGCGGAGGAAGTACACGCCCCGGCGGGCCGCGCTGATGCAGCCGTCGCCGAGGTAGAGGCCCAGAAGATAGGAGTACGCAGCCGGGGCCTCGGGCAGAACGGGCGTCTCGCGGCACCGGGGACAGCGGAAGTCACGGTTGAGAGGCCCGAGTCGCACCTGCCAGGAGCGGATGGCCGCCCGAGAAACGCCAACCTCTCTGCTCACCGAGTTCACGCTGCGTCCCTCGGCGACAAGCGCCAGGGCCCGCTCGCGCGTTTCCAAGTCGTACACAAGGCCGAGCCTGGCCGAGTCGACGCCGGCGTTGAGGTGATTCCCGGAGTGATCACACGTTCACGTGAAGATCCGCGATTCTGCTCGCGACCTTGGAATCGAAGGAAAAGTGCCCCGGGTCGGACTCGAACCGACACTGTATGGGTTTTGAATCCATTGCCTGCTGCCAATTGGGCTACCGGGGCTCGCGTAATCGAAGGTTACCCTTGACCAGCTGCGACCCCACCTTACCGCAGCTCGGTAGGCTCATGGGGAGCTGTATATGCGCCGTACCAAGGAGCCCCCGTGACCGCCCCCGAGTCGCCCCAGCCCACCGCCGATGACGACAAGTCGCACGTCCCGCCGCTGACGACCCGGGTCGTCATCGCGGAGGACGAGGCGCTCATCCGGCTCGACCTCAAAGAGATGCTCGAAGAAGAGGGGTACGCGGTCGTCGGCGAGGCCGGGGACGGGCAGCGGGCCGTGGAGCTGGCCCGGGAGCATCGGCCGGATCTCGTCATCCTCGACGTGAAGATGCCCGTCCTCGACGGGATTTCCGCGGCCGAGAAGATCGCCGAGGAGTCCATCGCCCCCGTCCTCATGCTCACCGCCTTCTCGCAGCGCGATCTCGTCGAGCGTGCCCGGGACGCCGGGGCCATGGCGTATCTCGTCAAGCCGTTCAGCAAGAGTGACGTCGTGCCGGCGATCGAGATGGCCGTGTCCCGGTTCACCGAGCTGAAGGCGCTGGAGAGGGAGGTCGCCGACCTCTCGCAGCGGCTGGAGACGCGCAAGCTCGTCGATCGGGCGAAGAGCATTCTGCAGACGCAGTACGGGCTGACGGAGCCCGCCGCGTTCCGGTGGATCCAGAAGACGTCGATGGACCGGCGGCTGTCGATGCAGCAGGTTGCCGAGGCGGTCATCGAGGACGCCGAGGAGAAGAAGGCGGCGAAGGGGCAGTAGCTCCTGGCGGTGGCTCCCGTTCGTGGGAGGGTTTGCAGGGCCCCCGGTCCGGTTCCGCTCGGTGAGCGGGAGGGCGATCGGGGGCTCTTTGCTGTTTCCGGCCGAATACATGTGTGCTCCGCGCTACAGTGACGCGAACACAACATCGGCAGCGCGTGGCACTGCGCTCACGGTGGGTGTGCAGGGTCTCCGTGCACGTCGGCGAGTGGGGTGTGACCGCTCTCCGGTGAGACGGAGGGGTTGTTCCGAAGGGCACGAGGAGCGGCGAGGCGGCCTGTTCCGGCCATTGTGTGGTGGCGGTGGGGACGGCAGGCCACGAGTCCCCGATGTGCGCCACAGGGCGGCTGAGCAGGATGTTTCCGGTCGGCCCGGTGTCCTTCCGGATTCTCCCGGAGCACCGCGATGAAGATCGTGTGTGAGTTGTCGGGAAGTTGCGGATCGCGGCTGACATGTCCGGTCGCCGGTAAGGAGTGTTCTGTTTCCGGCGCATGACTCAGGTCACAGGGCGATCACACATCGGGCGGTCACCTATCCGTGTGCCTTATCGCCCGATTACATTCCCCGCACACCGCACGGACTGGCGGTGTCCTGTGAAGGAAGAGCAACTTCCCTCACAGACAAGATCGTTCGCGCGGCTCCGAGGGGTTCCTAGTGCTGAACAAGACCATCGTCAAGCTGGCTATTCCGCTGGCTGTTGGTGCTCTGGCGTTGACCGGTTGCGGTAGTGACTCCGGCAGCGGCGACGCCGTCAAGATTGCTTTCCAGGGCCCGCTCTCCGGCGACAACGTCGCACTGGGCGAGAACATGCAGAACGGTGTGAAGCTGGCCATCGAGCAGGCGAACGCCAAGGGCGACCTCGACTTCAAGGTCGAGTACGTCGCCGCGGACGACCAGGGTCTGCCGGACAAGGCCACGGCCGCCGCGCAGAAGGCCATCGACGACGAGAGCGTTGTCGCGGTTGTCGGTCCCGCCTTCTCGGGTGCGACCAACACGGCCTCTCCGCTGTACGCGGAGGCCGGTCTGGTGACGGTTTCCCCGTCGGCCACGAACCCGCTGCTGACCGACCCGAAGAACGAGTTCAAGAGCTTCCTGCGTGGTGTCCCCAACGACAACATGCAGGGTGCCGCGATGGCCACGTACTTCGCCAAGAAGGTCCAGGCGAAGACGGTCTACCTGATCGACGACAAGACCGACTACGGCGTGGGCCTGGCCGGTGTGGCCGAGAAGGGTCTGAAGGAAGCCGGCGTCAAGGTCGTCAAGAAGTCCGTCCCGCAGAAGACGCCGGACTACAGCGCGACCGCGAAGGACGTCGTCAACTCGAAGGCCGACGCCCTGATCTACGCCGGTTACTACCAGGACCTGGCTCCGTTCGCGAAGAAGCTCAAGGACGCCGGCTACAAGGGCGCGGGCATCTCGGGTGACGGTTCCAACGACGCGAAGTTCGTCGAGCTCGCGGGTGACGCGTCCGAGAACTGGTTCCTGACCTGCCCCTGCACCGACGCCACGGTCGAGGCCGGCACCAAGAAGTTCGCCGCGGACTACCAGAAGGAGTTCGGCCGGGCCCCCGGTACGTACTCCGCCGAGGCGTACGACATCACCAACATGATCATTGAGCAGGTCAAGGGTCTGAAGGGCGATGTCCAGCGTGAGGCTCTGCGCGACGCTCTGGCGAAGGCGTCGTACAAGGGTCTGACGAAGACCTTCTCCTTCGACGAGAACGGTGAGTTCAAGGGCACGGACGTGTACCTGTACCAGGTCAAGGGCGGCAAGATCGCGTACCAGGGCAACGTCAACGAGCTGGTCGGCTGACGCCGAGGCTTGAGTGGCTGACGCCATGTGATCGGGGGCCGGGAGGAGGAAGTTCTCCCGGCCCCTGATTGCGAAGTGCGGTAACAGCCCCCGCTTTTCAGAAAGTTCCGCCCGCAATCCGCCCTCGTCGCCACGAGCGAAGCGGCTTGCTCAGCTCCCACAAGGAAGTCTTGCTCCATGTCCCTTCAGGAATTCTGGGACTATCTCGTCCTAGGGGTGATGCTCGGCTCGCTGTATGCCGTCATCGCCATCGGCTACACCCTTGTCTACGGTGTGCTGCAGCTGATCAACTTCGCGCACAGCGAGGTCTTCATGCTCGGCGCCTATGGCAGCCTCATCGTCCTTCAGCTGGTCAATCCGGGGGACAACCCGTCCGCCCTGGCCTCGATCGGTTTCGTCGCTCTCGCGATGGCGGGTTCGGCGCTGTTCGGCGGCTTCACGGCGTACGGCCTGGAGAAGGTTGCGTACCGACCACTACGCAGACGTGGTGCGCCGCGGCTGATCTTCCTGATCACCGCGATCGGCGCCTCGTTCTTCCTGTACAACCTGGCCGGCAAGCTGTTCGGGCGTGACCCGCTGCCGCTTCCGGAGATGTACGACAACCACGAGGTCTTCTCGATCTTCGGCGCGGGTGTGAACATCACTCAGATGCTGCAGTTCGCAACGGCCGTGGTCATGATGGTCGCGCTGGACATGCTGGTGAACCGCACCAAGCTCGGCAAGGGCATCCGCGCGGTGGCGCAGGACGCCGAGGTCGCCGGTCTGATGGGTGTGAACATCGACAAGGTCATCTCTCGTACCTTCATCGTCGGCGGCGTCATGGGCGGTGTGGCGGGCTTCCTGTTCGCCAACCTGAACCAGGTGTCGTACACGATGGGCTTCATCCCGGGCATCACCGCGTTCGCCGCTGCCGTCGTCGGCGGTATCGGCAACATTCGCGGTGCGATGTTCGGTGGCATCCTGATCGGCATCGTGGAGACGATGACGGTGCCGCTGCTCGGTGACGAGTGGCGCAGCGTCTCGGCCATGGTGGTCCTGATCCTGGTGCTGATGTTCCGCCCGATGGGCATCCTCGGTGAGCGAGTGGGGAGGGCGGCATGAGCACTGTGGAGACTTCCAAGAATCTGACGCCGACCGCGGCGGCGAAGCTCCGTCGTACGGCGTGGTACCGGACTGAGCGGTTCTCGCGGCTGTGGGCGATGATCGCCCTGGGTCTGCTGATGGCTGTGATGACGGGTGAGCAGGGCAACACCCGCGATGTGTTCTTCTCGCTGGAGTCGACGTTCACGGGTGCGAGTCTGTGGATCTGGCTGGCTGTTGCGGTCGCGATCTGGGCGCTGCGTGAGTTCTTCGCCGAGCCCATCAAGGGTGGTTTCTCGAAGGCGAAGTCGTCGGCGCAGGCGGCTTCGGGCGGTCCGCTGGGTTCGCTGCGGGCGCGTTTCCAGAGCGACAAGCGGATGCGCTACGGCGTGCTGACGGTGGTTGTGGTCCTGGCTCTGGTGATTCCGTCGGGTCTGACGCGGATGTGGCAGACGGTGCTGGTGGACCAGATCGCGATCTTCGCGCTGCTGGCGATCGGCCTGAATGTGGTGATCGGCTGGGCGGGTCTGCTGGACCTCGGGTTCTTCGCCTTCTTCGCGGTGGGCGCGTACTCGACGGCGTTCTGGACGGGCCGGCTGCCGATCGAGCCGCCGGTGGTGCTGAACAACTTCTGGGTGATTCCGGTCGCGGTTCTCACGTGTCTGGCGTGTGGTCTGCTGCTGGGTGCTCCTACGCTGCGGCTGCGGGGCGACTATCTGGCGATCGTGACGCTCGGTTTCCACGAGATCATCTATCTGGTCGCGAAGAACGCTGACGGCATCACGGGTGGCCCGCAGGGTGCCCGTCTGATCCCGGACTTCTCGATCGACCTTGCCGGCTTCGAGTACAAGTGGTCGATCAAGCCGCTGCCGTACTGGTATCTGCTGGTCTTCTTCATCGTGCTGGTGATCATTCTGTTCTCGCGCCTCGAGCACTCGAGGGTGGGGCGTGCCTGGACCGCTATTCGTGAGGACGAGATCGCGGCTGCCGCGAACGGTGTCAACACGGTGCAGTTCAAGCTGATGGCGTTCGCGATCGGTGCGTCGACCTCCGGTGTCGCGGGTGTGATCTTCACCAGCAAGTACGGGTACATCAACCCTGAGGTGTTCCCGCTGCTGCAGTCGATCCTGATCCTGGCGTACGTCATCTTCGGTGGTATGGGTTCGATCCCGGGTGTGCTGGCGGGTACGGCGATCCTGGTGTGGCTGCCCGAGGCGCTCAAGGACGTGGTGGAGCCCTCTGACCGGTACATGTACCTGGGCGCGCTGCTCGTGGTCATGATGATCTACCGGCCGCAGGGTCTTTGGCCTTCGCGCCGTAGGCAGCGTGAGCTGAAGATGGCGGAAGAGGGCCTCGGTGACGCTGACGCGATGACCGAGCCGGCAGGAGGCAAGATCTGATGACCACCGACGTGAAGAACGGTGCGGCTGCGCCTACGCAGCCGGCGGCCGGTGGCGACGTGGTGCTGCAGGCGTCCGATGTGACGCTGCGGTTCGGCGGTCTGACCTGCCTGGACCATGTCAACCTGAACATGCAGCGTGGTGAGGTGCTGGCGGTCATCGGGCCGAACGGTGCGGGCAAGACCTCGCTGTTCAACTCGCTGACGGGTGCGTACACGCCGCAGGAGGGCCGGATTGTTTTCCGGTCCAAGGACGGTGACGAGAAGTCGCTGCTGGGCAGCAAGCCGCACCTGGTGAACCGGGTCGGGCTGGCTCGTACGTTCCAGAACATCCGGCTGTTCGGGGCGCTCACCGCGCTGGAGAACGTGAAGATCGCGGCGGAGACCCGGCTGAAGGCCGGTCCGGTGTCGATCATGCTGGGTCTGCCGAACGCGCGTAAGGCGGAGCGTCTGAGTGACGAGCGGGCGCACCGGCTGCTGAAGTTCGTGGGTCTCGAGGACAAGCTCAACGAGATCGCGGGCAGTCTCTCGTACGGTGACCAGCGGAGCCTGGAGATTGCGCGGGCGCTGGCGACGGATCCGCAGGTGCTGCTGCTGGACGAGCCGGCCGCCGGTACGAACCCGACGGAGAAGCTGGAGCTGGAGCAGCTGATCCGCCGGATCAACACCGAGCTGGGTGTGAGCGTGCTGCTGATCGAGCACGACATGCGTCTGGTGATGTCGGTGGCGGACCGGGTCATGGTCCTCAACTTCGGCAAGAAGATCGCCGAGGGGACGCCGAGCGAGGTGCAGCAGCATCCGGCGGTGATCGAGGCCTATCTGGGTGCTTCGGCGGAGGACGCCGAGGTGGTCCAGGCGGCCATAGGGGAGCAGCGGTCGGCGCCGGAGGAGGAGTCGGTGGCGTCTTCGGACGTCTCGGCGGTCGCGTCGGACGAGGCTTCGGACGGTGACGCGTCGGGCGACGACGTGCCGGACGGTGCGTCCGCCGGCGAGGCGTCGGGCGACGAGTCGGACGAGGAGAGCGGCAAGTGAGCACCACGACTGAGCTGCAGAAGGACACCGGCACGCCCGGGTCGTCCGAGGAGACGCTGCTCGAGCTGAAGGGTATGCGGGTGTTCTACGGCGCCATCGAGGCGCTGAAGGGCATCGACCTGACGGTCAAGAAGGGCGAGATCGTCGCCCTGCTGGGCGGCAACGGCGCCGGCAAGACGACGACGCTGCGCACCATTTCGGGCATGCTTCAGCCGCGCCATGGCGAGGTGCTGTTGCGCGGTGAGCGCATCGACGGCATCAAGTCGCACGAGCTGGTGCAGTTCGGCGTCGGGCATGTGCCCGAGGGCCGGCGGGTCTTCGCGACGATGACGGTGCGCGAGAACCTGGAGATGGGTGCATACCGGTTCTCCTCGGTGGACTCCGCCGAGATGGACCGGGTGTTCACGCTCTTCCCGCGTCTGGCGGAGCGGCGTTCGCAGCTTGCGGGCACGCTGTCGGGCGGTGAGCAGCAGATGCTGGCGATCGGCCGGGCCATGATGGGCAAGCCGGAGCTGCTGCTGCTGGACGAGCCGTCGATGGGTCTGGCGCCGCTGATCGTGCAGCAGATCTTCGAGATCATCGAGGAGATCAACAAGCAGGGCACGACGGTGCTGCTGGTGGAGCAGAACGCCACGCAGGCGCTGGGTCTGGCCAACCGCGGCTATGTCCTGGAGGTGGGCGAGGTCGCGATGTCGGGTCCGGCGGGCGAGCTGCTGGCCGACAACCGTATCCGTGCGGCGTACCTCGGTGAGGGCGCGGCCTGACGGTTCGGTGACTGGGTGGCGGGGCCGGGATTCCTTCGGGTTTCCCGGCCCTGTCTCGTTGTGCGGAGGGTGGCACACTGCGGGGCATGGACATCACGATCAGGAGGATCGAGCCCGGGGAGCATGCCGAGCTGGGTGAGCTGACGGCGCAGGCCTATCTGCGGGGTGGTCTGCTGGATTTCGGCGTGGACGATCCGTATCTGGCGGTGCTGCGGGATGTCGCGGGGCGGGCTGCGGGTTCCGAGGTGTATGTGGCGGTCGACGGGCCGGGCACGGTGGTCGGTGGGGTCGCGTTCGTGCCGGACGGCGGGCCGTGGGCGGACATCGCGGGGGCGGGCGAGGCGGAGTTCCGGATGCTGGCGGTCTCCGAGCGCGCGCGGGGCCGTGGTGCGGGCGAGGCGCTGGTGCGTACGTGTGTGGAGCGGGCGCGGGCCGTTCCGGGGTGTGTACGGCTGGTGCTGTCGACGCAGAGCGGCATGCACGCCGCTCATCGGATCTACCACCGGCTGGGTTTTGTGCGCACTCCGGAGCGGGACTGGGAGCCGGTTCCGGGCCTTGGGCTGCTGACGTACGCGCTGGAGCTGTAAGGCTGTTTGTGGCGTGCCACGGCCGGCAGGGGGCGGTGCGGCAGCATGCCTGCGGGCGTGGCGAGTTCGGCGGCGTACAGGCGGATCAGTTCGTGCATGCGGAAGGTGTTCTCGGTGACGGGTTCGATGAGCTGGGCGTCGACCAGTTCGTCGAGTGCGCCGGCGGCCTGGCGGGTGTCGGTGCCGAGCAGTGCGGCCGCGTCGGTGAGGTCGAACTCGTCGTGGTCGAAGAGGCCGAGGAGCTGGAAGGCGCGTGCGGAGCGGGCGCGGCCGGTGAGCGGGGTGCGAAGGAGTTGGCGGTAGCTCTGGGCGATGCAGGCGCGTACGGAGAGGCCTTCGGCCTGGAGTTCGTCGAGGCGCTGGGCCCGGTGGCGCAGCCGGCCGGCGAAGCCTGCGAGTGACCATTCGGGTCTGGCGACCAGACGGGCCGCGGCGATGCGCAGTGCGAGGGCGTGGTGGCCGCAGAGCCGGGCGAGTTCGACGGTGGCGTCGTGTTCGCGGGCGAAGCGTTCGCCGGTGCCGATCAGGGCCAGGAGCTGGACGGAGCTCGTTTCGTCGAGGGTGCCGACGGCGATGCGGGTGGCGAGGAGGGTCGGCAGGCTGGAGCGGCTGGTGGCGAGGACGGCGCAGGCGTTGTTGGCCGGGATCAGGGGCCGGATCTGGGAGGCGTCGAGCGCGTTGTCGGCGACGATCAGCAGGCGGCGGCCGGCGAGCATGGACTGGTAGCGCAGGGAGGCTTCGGCGGTGGTGTCGGGGATGTGCGGGGGTGGGACGCCCAGTGCGAGGGCCGATTTGCCGAAGCCTCCCTGGCCGTGGAAGACGACGGTCGGTGCGCTGACGGTGGTGGTGGGGCCGGCGCGCAGGGCTTCGTGTGCGGCTGCGATCTCCCGTTGCCGCCCGACGAACACCGTTGATTCCGGGGGGAGTTGGCGGGGGATGCTCTGGGGCCCGGCGGATCCGGCGGGCCCGGTGGGCCCGGCTGGTCCGGTGGCGGTCGGTCCGGGCAGCAGGGCCGGGTCGCGGCGCAGGATGGCCCGGTGGAGCCGGGAGAGTTCCTCGCCCGGGTCCATGCCGAGTTCTTCGCGCAGTGCGTTGCGGGCTTCGGTGAAGGCGCCGAGGGCTGCTGCCACATCGCCGTTGCTGTAGAGGGCGAGCATGAGGCGTCCGCGGAGCCGTTCGTGCAGCGGATGGAGTTTGATGACGTGACGCAGGTGCTGGATGACGGTGCCGTGGCGGCCGAGGGCGGTCTCGACGCCCACCTGTTCCTCCACGATGCTCAGGTGGAGCTCGCTGAGGTGCTGGGTGAATCCGCGCAGCGCCGGGCCCTGGGTGACGTTCTCCAGGGGGAGTCCGCGCCACAGGGCCAGTGCCTGGGTGTAGAGCTCGGCGGCTTCGGGCAGTTGTCGCTGGGCGACGGCGCGGCGTGCGTCCGCGGCCTTGGCGCGGAAGCGGGGGATGTCGAAGTCGGTGTCGTCGACGCGCAGTACGTAGCCGGAGCGGGAGGTGGCAAGCCGCGCTTCGCCCGCCGGGAGATGGCGGCGTAACTGCATCACGTAGGTGCGCAGGTTGGCCACGGCCGACGGTGGCGGGTCGTCGCCCCAGATCTCGCGTATGAGCACGGGGACGGGTACGGCCCGCCCGTCGTGGGCGAGGAGCATGGCCAGCAGGACGCGTTGTTTGTCGGCGCCGATACGGACCGGGGCGCCCGCGACGCGCAGTTCGAGTGTGCCGAGTGTGCGGAAGGTGACGGCTTCGGGTCTCGGACAGTCGCTGTCCGCGGCGGTTCTCATATCCGGCTGCCGCCGAGCCGGCGTACCGCGGTCCCGAGGAGCTGGTCGCCGGGGAAGAAGCCGCGGTGGCGGGAGTCGATGCTGTCGGGGTTGTCGCCGAGTACGACGAGGGATCCGGGTGGCACGGTCGTGCGCGGGCCGGCGCCCGCGGTGCCGTCCGGGACGGGTTCGCCCGGCACTGCGGCGACGCGTTTGATGTTCCACCCGGCGCCGTCGTGGTCGGTGGCGTACGGGCCGCTGGTGTGCGGTGGTTTGAGGACGACGACGTCACCGCGGCTGACCCGGGCGAGTGGACGGCGTCGTACGACGACCCGCTCTCCGTCTCGCAGGGTGGGCGCCATGCTGCTGCCCTGCACCGCGACGACCAGAAATGATTTGCGTATGTGTACGGTGGCAAGTGTGGCTGTCATGAGGAGCGCGCACAGTGCGGCGGCGAACCATCCCATGGGCAACGACCCCCGTCTTAGGCCTCTTTGATGGTGATCAGGATCTTGCGCGGCTGAGCGCCGGGTGTCAATCCCCTGCCCGCAGGGTCTTCGCTTGCATGCCATTGCCAACGGTCCGGTGGCTGTATTTCTGCTGTACGGCCGGCTGTACGGGCCGCTCGTAGGGTCCTGAGCCGCACCCACATTCACACCATCAGTGAAACGGAAGGGGAGTGCGTGAACGGAATTCTCACGAAGCTCGGGGACCGGGCTCTGGAGCGTCTGGTGCCCAGCACCACCGCCCGGGCGGAGGTCGGCTACTACAGGTTCTGCTACTGCAGCGGGCCGTTCTCCTACGAGCGGCTGTGTCCGTACAACGGCGGAGCCTGCGGTGGCTGCCGTCGCATCGGTGAGTGCTAGGAGGAGAGGAACGATGACGGGAATTCTGCGGAAGATGGGCGACCGGGCGCTGGAGCGTCTGGTGCCCAGCACCACCGCCCAGGCCGACACGAGCTTCTACAAGTTCTGCTACTGCAGCGGGCCGTTCTACTACCGCCGGCTGTGCCACGTCGTCGGTGGCACGAGCAGCTGCGGGGCCTGCTACCGCTCCGGCGAGTGCTGAGACAGGGAGAGGGCCGATGACGGGAATGCTGCGGAAGATGGGCGACCGGGCGCTGGAGCGTCTGGTTCCGAGCGCCACCGCCCAGGCGGACACGAGCTTCTACAAGTTCTGCTACTGCACGCACAACCGGGCCTACCGGAAGCTGTGCCACATCGTCGGTGGTACGACGGGGTGCACGCCCTGTCAGTTCTGGACGTACTGCAACTGACGTCGTGCTTATCCGACGCATGAACCGCCGGTCCGCCGCAGCTCCCCCGCCGGCGGGCCGGCACCTCTCCGGGGCCGGACACCAAGGAGCTGAAGCGTGTACTACATCGGGCTTGCGGCCCGTCTCCTGCTGGTCCTCGTCTTTGCCGCCGCGGCTGCCGGGAAGTCCTGGCGCCGCGGGTCCTTCGACGCGTTCGTCTCGTCGCTGACCGCGCTGCGGCTCTTCCCCCGCCGGCTGTCCGCCCCCGTGGCCGTGGCTACGGTCGTGGCCGAGGCGGTCACGGCCGTGCTGCTGGCCGTTCCCGCGACGGCGGGCGCGGGGCTCGCCCTGGCGATGGTCCTGCTCGGCGCGTTCGTCGCCGGGATCCTGGCCGCGCGGCGGGGCGGGCGGCAGGTGCCGTGCCGGTGCTTCGGCGCCACCAGCATGCCGCTCGGCATACCGCATGTGATCCGCAACGCGCTGCTCGCCGCCGTCGCGGCGGTGGGTCTCGCAGCCATGGCCGTGACGTCCGCGCCCGGGTCGGTGCATCCGGGCGGGCTGGCGATCGCGGGCGTCACGGCGGCGGTCGGGGCCCTGATGGTGGTGCGCATGGACGACCTGCTGGCGCTTGCGCCGATTGCTCGCTGACCGCCGGGCTGTCCGGTGGACCGACCCGGCCGGCGCCTCCGGCCGGCCCGCTGACTGGAGTATCTGATGGCCTTTCTCGTTGTCGCGCTGGTGCTCCTCACCGCGCTCTGTGTCTTCCAGCTCGTCCTCGTCCTCGCCGTGCTGCGCCGGCTGCGCGAGCACGAGAGCCGCTTCGAGCAACTGGCAAAGGCCGCCGGCCCGATGGGCGCCTTGGACCCGGTGGCCGAGCTCGTCGGACGGCGGGTCCCCGAACTCGCCGAGCACACCGGCGGATCGCCGCGCACGGTCGGCTTCTTCTCCGTCGGCTGCGAGGCCTGCCACGAACAGGCGCCCGAGTTCGTCGCATCGGCGGCGGCAACAGGTGCCTCGGCGATCGTGGTCGGTACCCCCGCGGACGAGCTGGCCGGGCTGCTGGAGGGCGTGCAGACGGTGGTCACCGGTGCGGAGGGCGAGAGGCTGATGAAGGCCGTCGACATCAAGGCGTTCCCGACGTTCCTTCAGGTGGACGGCGAAGGGCTGATCGTCCGGGCGGGCATCGCCGTTGCGGAGCTGCCCGCCGTGGCGCCCGCGCTGTGACGGGCGGGCCCCGGGCAGGGCGCACCGGGAGCCATCTGCGTACCGCATGGGGCTACTGCTGGGCGGCCGCCCCATGGGTGTGGGCAGGGCATCTGCCGGTCGCGGTGGTGGGCGGGCTCGTTCCGCCGGCGACTGCCTGGCTGACCAAGCTCCTGATCGACGACCTCACGGCCGGCGGGGGTGAGCGCACTCTGTGGTATGCGGCGGGGCTCGCGGGGCTCGGGCTGCTGGTCGGGTTCCTGCCGCATCTGGCCGAGTACCTGCGCGGTGAACTGGGCCGCAGGATGGACCGGTTCCTGCAGGACCGGCTGCACACCGCGGTCAACGGCTTCCAGGGCCTGTCACGGTTCGAGGATCCGTATCATCTCGACCGGCTCCGGATGGCGGCCCAGGCGTCCGGCGGTTCCCTGCTGCCGGTGACCGGCGGCATGACCGAGACCGGTCGTCACGCCGTCGCCCTGGCCGGCCTGCTCGCCACGCTGTTCGTCCTCAGCCCGGTCATGGCGGTGCTTGTGCTGGTCGCGGCGGTGCCCGTCCTGGCCGGTCAGCTGTGGCTGTCGCGCCGGCGCGTGGGGATGTTGGCCGCGACCTCGACGGCGATGCGCAAGGAGCTCTTCTACTCCGCGCTGCTGACCGAGGAGCGGGCGGCGAAGGAGGTGCGGCTGTTCGGGCTCGGTACCTTCCTCAAGGAACGGATGCTCGGCGAGCTCGCCCGCATCCAGTCCGCCGAACGCCGCCTGGACCGCAAGGACGCGGCCACGCAGAGCGCTCTGTCCGCTCTGTCCGCCGTGGTGGCCGGCGGCGGGCTGGTGTGGGCCGTCGGCGCGGCTGTGGCGGGGCGGCTGACCGCCGGTGACGTGATGGCGTTCGTCGCGGCCGTCGCCGGGGTGCAGGGCGCCCTGGTCGCCCTGGTGGCAGGCATTGCGCAGGCGCACGAGGCGCTGCTGATGTTCTCGTACCACACGGAGATCACCTCCCTCCCCGACGATCTCGCCCCGCCGCGCGGACCCGGCCCCGCCCAGGTGCGCGAGCTGCCGGCGCTGCGGCGCGGTGTGGAGCTGCGTGACGTGTGGTTCCGCTACGACGACGGGCATCCGTGGGTGCTGCGGGGGGTGAACCTGTTCATCCCGTCCGGGCGGTCGCTCGCGCTGGTCGGCCTCAACGGGGCGGGCAAGAGCACCCTGATCAAACTGCTGTGCCGGTTCTACGACCCCGTGCGCGGTTCGGTCCACTGGGACGGTACGGATCTGCGGGACATCGCCCCGGACGAGCTGCGGCGCCGGATGGGCGTGCTCTTCCAGGACTTCATGAACTACGACCTCACGGCGCGGGAGAACATCGGCGTCGGTGCGCTGGAGCTGCTGGGGGACCACGACCGGGTCCGGCAGGCGGCCGAACTGGCCGGTGCGCACGAGCTGGTCACGGCCCTGCCACGCGGCTACGACACCCTGCTCAGCCGGATCTTCTTCGCCGACGGGGAGGGCGAGGACGAGGACCCGGAGGCCGGTACGGCGCTCTCGGGAGGGCAGTGGCAGCGCCTCGCGCTGGCCAGGGCGCTGCTGCGGCAGGGCAGGGACCTGCTGATCCTCGACGAGCCCAGCGCGGGTCTGGACGCGCGGGCCGAGTACGAGGTGCATGCGAGGCTGCGGGCGCACCGCGCCGGGCGGACGAGCCTGCTGGTCTCGCACCGGCTCAGTGCCGTGCGGGAGGCCGATGTGATCGTGGTGCTCGACGGGGGCCGGATCACCGAACAGGGCACGCACGCCGAGCTGATGGCGGCCGGCGGCGTGTACGAGCGGCTGTTCTCGGTGCAGGCCGAGGGGTATCTGCCGCAGCCCGCGGCGGGCTGAGAGCGGGCCCGGGAGCCGTCCCGGGCCCACCTGCGGGCTGCGGGGCCGGGCCCCGGCAGCCTAGCCCTGGGCGTCGCGCAGCAGGCAGGTCAGCCGCGCCGTGCAGACCCGCTTGTCCTGCTCGTCGGTGATCACGATCTCGTAGGTGGCGGTGGACCGGCCGCGGTGCACCGGGGTGGCGACGCCGGTGACCTGGCCGGAGCGCACTCCCCGGTGGTGGGTGCAGTTCAGGTCGACACCGACGGCGATCTTGGTGATTCCGCCGTGCAGCATCGAGCCGACGGAGCCGAGCGTCTCGGCGAGCACCGCGGAGGCCCCGCCGTGCAGCAGCCCGTACGGCTGGGTGTTGCCCTCCACCGGCATCGTGCCGACGACGCGGTCGGCGGAGGCTTCCAGGATCTGCACGCCCATGCGCGTGCCGAGCGTCCCCGCGGAGAAGAGTGCGGGCAGGTCGATGCCGAGCTCCGCGTACTCGTCGATGACCGCTTGCGGGAACTTCACGGTGGTCTGCTCGCCCATGGGGCCGTGCTCCGATCTCCTGCGGGTGTGTGCTGTGGGCACCGTCTTATCAGATGCCTGAGCGAACGCTTAGACGGGAGGGTCTGTTCCCGGGCGGTCAGGCACCCGCCGTGCGCTCGAACCGTACGATCACCGACTTGCTCGCCGGGGTGTTGCTGGTGTCGGCGGTGGACTCCAGCGGAACGAGCACATTGGTCTCCGGGTAGTACGCCGCAGCGCAGCCCCGCGCGGTGGGGTAGTGGACCACCCGGAAGCCGGGTGCGCGGCGCTCCACACCGTCCTTCCACTCGCTGACCAGGTCGGTGTACGAGCCGTCCGCGAGATCCAGCTCGCGGGCGTCGTCCGGGTTCACCAGCACCACGCGGCGGCCGCCCTTGATGCCACGGTATCGGTCGTCGAGGCCGTAGATCGTGGTGTTGTACTGGTCGTGCGAGCGCATCGTCTGCAGCAGCAGCCGGCCCGCCGGGACCTTGGGGAACTCCACGGGGGCCGCCGTGAAGTTGGCCTTTCCGGTGGCCGTCGGGAAGCGCCGCTCGTCGCGCGGCGCGTGCGGCAGCGTGAAGCCGCCCGGCCGGGCGATCTTCGCGTTGAAGTCCTCGAAGCCGGGGATCACCCGGGCTATCCGGTCGCGGATCGTGGCGTAGTCCTTCTCGAAGTCCTCCCACGGCGTGCGCGACGCGGGGCCGAGCACGGCGCGCGCCAGCCGGGCCACGATCGCCGGCTCGGACAGCAGATGCGGGCTTGCGGGGGTGAGGTTGCCGCGGGAGGCGTGCACCATGCCCATCGAGTCCTCGACGGTCACCACCTGCCGTCCGCTCGCCTGCACGTCCTTGTCGGTGCGGCCCAGCGTCGGCAGGATCAGCGCGCGCCGGCCGGTGACGGCGTGCGAGCGGTTCAGCTTCGTGGAGACATGGACGGTCAGCCGGGCCCGGCGCATCGCCGCCTCGGTGACCTCGGTGTCCGGGCCGGCGCCGACGAAATTGCCGCCCATGGCGAAGAAGACCTTCGCCCGGCCGTCGCGCAGCGCCTCGATGGACCTGACGACGTCGAGGCCGTGACGGCGCGGCGGGGCGAAGCCGAACTCCCTCTCCAGCGCGTCCAGGAACGCCGGGGCGGGGCGCTCGAAGATGCCCATGGTGCGGTCACCCTGCACGTTCGAGTGGCCGCGCACGGGGCAGACGCCCGCGCCCGGGCGGCCGATGTTGCCGCGCAGCAGCAGGAAGTTGACCACCTCGCGGATGGTGGGCACCGCGTGCTTGTGCTGGGTCAGCCCCATCGCCCAGCACACGATGGTGCGCTTCGAGGCGAGCACCATCGCCAGCGCCTGCTCGATCTCGGCGCGCCCGAGGCCGGTCGCCGCGAGGGTCTCGTCCCAGTCCGCGGCGCGGGCCGCGGCGGTGAACTCCTCGTATCCGTGGGTGTGTTCGCGCACGAACTCCTCGTCCAACGCACCCGGGGTACCGATGATCAGCTTGTTGAGGAGCCGGAACAGCGCCTGGTCGCCGCCGATGCGGATCTGCAGGAACAGGTCGTTCAGCGCGACGCCCTTGAACATGCCGCGCGGGGTCTGCGGGTTCTTGAACCGTTCCATGCCGGCCTCGGGCAGCGGATTCACCGAGATGATCTTCGCGCCGGACGACTTGGCCTGCTCCAGCGCGGACAGCATCCGGGGATGGTTCGTACCCGGGTTCTGCCCGGCCACGATGATCAGGTCGGCCTGGTGCAGGTCCTCCAGCGAGACGCTGCCCTTGCCGATGCCGATCGTCTCGTTCAGCGCCGAGCCGGAGGACTCGTGGCACATGTTGGAGCAGTCGGGCAGGTTGTTGGTGCCGAACTCGCGGGCGAACAGCTGGAACAGGAACGCCGCCTCGTTGCTGGTGCGGCCCGAGGTGTAGAACAGCGCCTCGTCGGGGGAGCCCAGCGCGCCGAGCTCCTCGGCGAGGATCGCGAACGCCCGCTCCCAGGTGACCGCCTCGTACCGCTCGCCGCCCTCGGGCAGATACACGGGCTCAGTGATCCGGCCCTGCTGGCCCAGCCAGTAGCCGCTGCGCGAGGCGAGGTCGGCGACGGTGTGCGCGGCGAAGAATTCCGGGGTGACCCGGCGCAGGGTGGCCTCCTCGGCCACCGCCTTCGCGCCGTTCTCGCAGAACTCCGCGGCATGGCGCTTGTCGCCCTCCGGCCAGGCACACCCGGGGCAGTCGAAGCCGTTCTTCTGGTTGACCCGGAGCAGGGTCTGCGCGGTGCGGCGCACACCCATCTGCTGCTGTGCGATGCGCAGCGTGTGCCCGATGGCAGGCAGGCCCGCCGCCGCGTGCTGCGGGGCCGCGACCTGCGGTGCGTCCTGGACCGGATCCCCTGCGGGCGGCTTGCTGGCCATCGCGCTCTCCCTTGAGCGTCGTCTGCTGCTGTACGCCCCAGATCCTGTCACGCACCGCCGGTGCGCCCGCGCCCGGGCCGTCGGGCCGTGGGGCGGACCGGTCGGGATTGTCAGTGGTACGTGGCAGGATCGGGGTCGTGGCCGAGACAGCATCGAAGAAGACCGCAGACAACCGACCGCGCCTGCTCCTCATGGACGGGCACTCCCTGGCGTACCGGGCGTTCTTCGCGCTGCCCGCGGAGAATTTCACGACCGCGAGCGGCCAGCCGACGAACGCGATCTACGGCTTCGCGTCCATGCTGGCGAACACGCTGCGCGACGAGTCGCCCACGCATTTCGCGGTCGCCTTCGACGTGTCCCGCAAGACCTGGCGCTCGCAGGACTTCCCCGAGTACAAGGCGAACCGCTCCAAGACCCCGGACGAGTTCAAGGGGCAGGTCGAGCTGATCGGCGAGCTCCTTGACACGATGAACGCGGTGCGGTTCGCGGTGGAGGGCTTCGAGGCCGACGACATCATCGCCACCCTCGCCACCCAGGCCGAGGCGGCCGGCTTCGAGGTGCTGATCGTCACCGGCGACCGGGACTCCTTCCAGCTGGTCAGCGAGCACACCACCGTGCTGTACCCGACCAAGGGCGTCTCGGAGCTGACCCGCTTCACGCCGGAGAAGGTCGAGGAGAAGTACGG
The DNA here is from genome assembly GCF_036057275.1 of Streptomyces sp. NBC_00390. Taxonomy (NCBI): domain Bacteria; kingdom Bacillati; phylum Actinomycetota; class Actinomycetes; order Kitasatosporales; family Streptomycetaceae; genus Streptomyces; species Streptomyces sp. NBC_00390. The sequence continues at coordinate 6,398,667 of NZ_CP107945.1, forward strand.
ACTGACCCCGCAGCAGTACCCGGACTTCGCCGCCCTGCGCGGCGACCCGTCCGACAATCTGCCCGGCATCCCCGGGGTGGGGGAGAAGACGGCCACGAAGTGGATCAACCAGTTCGGCTCGTTCGCCGAGCTGGTCGAGCGCGCCGACGAGGTCAAGGGCAAGGTGGGCCAGGCGCTGCGCGACCACCTGGAGTCCGTCAAGCTCAACCGTCACCTCACCGAGCTGGTGCGGGACGTGGAACTGCCCAGGGCGGTCGCGGACCTGGAGCGCGCGCCGTACGACCGATCGGCGCTGAAGGGCTTCCTGGAGGTTCTGGAGATCCGCAACCCGAGCCTGCGCGAGCGGCTGCTCGCCGTGGACCCGGGCGCGGAGGAGGACGAGGCCCCCGTCCCGGACGCCGGGGTCGAGCTGGACGGCACCGTGCTCGGCGCCGGCGAGTTCGCAGGCTGGCTGGAGCGGCACGGCGGGCAGCCGCTCGGCGTGGCCACCGTCGCGAGCTGGGCGCTGGGCGTCGGCAGCGTCAGCGAGATCGCGCTCGCCGGGGCCGACGGGGCCGCCGCCTGGTTCGACACGACCAGGCTGGACGAGGCCGACGACCGGGCCTTCGCCGCGTGGCTCGCCGACCCGGCCCGGCCGAAGGTCATGCACAGCGTCAAGGAGGCGCTGCGGGTCTTCCCCGAGCACGGCTGGGACATCGCCGGTGTCACCATGGACACCGCGCTCGCCGCCTATCTGGTCAAGCCGGGCCGCCGGTCCTTCGCGCTCGACACCCTCTCCGTCGAATATCTGCACCGTGAGCTGGCCCCGCCCGCCGCCGACGGGCAGCTTGCCTTCGGCACCGACGAGCAGGCCGAGGCCGATGCGCTGATGGCGCAGGCCAGGGCGGTCCTCGATCTGGGTGAGACCTTCGGCGAGAAGCTGACGGAGGTCGGAGCGGGTGGGCTGCTGCATGACGTGGAGCTGCCGGTCTCCGTGCTGCTGGCGCGTATGGAGCGGCACGGAATCGCCGCCGACCACGCGCATCTGGAGGCGATGGAGCAGCAGTTCGCCGGCGCCGTGCAGCAGGCGGTCAAGGAGGCGCACGCCACGGTGGGCCACGAGTTCAACCTCGGCTCGCCCAAGCAACTGCAGGAAGTCTTCTTCGGCGAGCTGAACCTTCCCAAGACGAAGAAGACCAAGACGGGTTACACCACGGACGCGGACGCCCTCGCCTGGCTCGCCTCCCAGACCGAGCACGAGCTGCCGGTCATCATGCTGCGCCACCGCGAGCAGGCCCGCCTGCGCTCCACGGTCGAGGGCCTGATCAAGACGATCGCCGCCGACGGCCGCATCCACACCACCTTCAGCCAGACGGTCGCGGCCACCGGCCGGCTGTCCTCCACCGACCCCAACCTGCAGAACGTGCCGGTGCGCACGGACGAGGGGCGCGCGATCCGCCGCGGTTTCGTCGTCGGCGAGGGCTTCGAGTCACTGATGACCGCGGACTACAGCCAGATCGAGCTGCGGGTGATGGCCCATCTGTCCGAGGACGAAGGCCTGATCGAGGCCTTCACCTCCGGTGAGGATCTGCACACCACCGTCGCCTCCCAGGTCTTCGGCGTGGAGCGCCCGGCGGTCGACGCGGAGATGCGCCGCAAGATCAAGGCGATGTCGTACGGACTGGCCTACGGCCTCTCGGCGTTCGGGCTCTCGCAGCAGCTGAGCATCGAGCCGGCCGAGGCCCGGGTGCTGATGGACACCTACTTCGAGCGGTTCGGCGGGGTGCGCGACTATCTGCGCCGCGTCGTCGACGAGGCACGGGCCACCGGCTACACGGCCACGATGCTCGGCCGCCGCCGCTATCTCCCGGACCTCAACAGCGACAACCGGCAGCGCCGCGAGGCGGCCGAGCGGATGGCGCTCAATGCGCCGATCCAGGGCACGGCGGCGGACATCGTCAAGGTCGCGATGCTCAAGGTCGACCAGGCACTGGCTCAGTCGAAGCTCTCGTCCCGGCTGCTGCTCCAGGTCCACGACGAAATCGTGCTCGAGGTCGCCCCGGGCGAACGCGAGCAGGTCGAGGCACTGGTCCGCCGGGAAATGGCCTCGGCCGCGTCCCTGCGCGCCCCGCTGGACGTCTCGGTGGGCGTGGGCCCGGACTGGGAGTCGGCAGCGCACTGAGTCGACGGCGGCGTTCAGGCTCCCGGGGGTGTGCGGCATCTCCCGGGGGCCGGGCGTGCCGAGCAGCCCGCCCCGGCCGCACTGCCCTCAGCGGCTCGCGCCGGCCGTGTCCCGCTCCCGGAGCCGTACCGCGGCGCCGTACAGGACGATCCCCACCGCCAGTCCCGCACCCGCGCCGAAGCAGGCCGTCGGGATGATGTCCAAAGGCGTGTCGATGCCACCCCGGTACACGTACCAGCGCACGCACCTGTGGACCGTCCCCGCCAGCACGCACACCGCCAGCAGCACCCCGGCGGCCCGGCGTTCGCCGGGCCCGAGCACAGGGACGCTCAGGGGCGGCACGGTGGCCGGCAGGCGCCGCAGGGCCGAGGCCGTGAACCAGACCAGGACGATCAGGGCCAGCGCCGAACTCCCGTACTGCGTGTACGTGTAGAGGGGGAATCCCCCGACGACCTCACCGAGTACCGGCGCGACCCGCATGCCCCACCGGTCGAAATGGGTGAACGCGTCCCACACGACATGTGTCGTCGCCCCGATCACCGCCGCGACGTAGAACCAGAGCGCCGTGGTTATCGGCGGGCGGCCCCGCCACGAACGCCCCCGCACGAACGTGTGCACCCGCCCCTGCCACCCGTACGGCAGAAGCGCCACCAGCGGTTCACGGACCATCAGCCACAGCCCCACGAGCGCCGCGGTGATGGCGGCATCGACGGTCACCACACCCAGCGGCCCATGCGTCACGGTCCCGAACGTCATCGCACCCGGCAGCAGGCTCGCGGCGAAGTACGTCATGTCCGGGGCGAAGGAGCCCATGACGAGGGCCGAGGCGATCAGCGGACCGCGTCCCGTGCCGGTGCGCCGGACACCCGGCAGCACGGCGGCGGCATGGCTGAGTGTGAACGGCATGGCCCGGCCCCCTGTGACTGCTGTTGATCAACACTGCCCAGTATGCGTGACGCGCCGGGCCCGCGATCCGGGGACCGTGACGTGGCGAACTGGTGAACGGCGGTCAGGAGCCGGTGTTCCGGGGCCCGGCGTTGCACTAGGGTCGGCTGGGTATGCGCGCTGGGGAGCGCGGAGCCGCTGGGGAGGGAACATACGTATGGCAGCGCATTTCGGCCGCCGACTGCGCAAGGGGGCCACGACGACCGCAGTGGCCGCGGCCGCGGTCGCGGCGCTCTCCGCCTCGCAGGCGCCCGGCGTCACGCACGCCCCGTCGGGCGAGAGCCTGGAGATGGCCGAGGCGAACCCGCCGCCCGGTACCCCGGTCACCGGCAACTCCCCGTACTACACGGACCTCCCGCCGCTGAACGTTCCCGACAAGCCGGACTCTTCGGCCGGCCGGCAGGCGAACGGCCCGACGGAGTCGGGCATCCCCGCCACCGTTCTCGCCGCCTACAAGCAGGCCGAGCAGACCATCGCGGCGTCCGACCCCTCCTGTCGGCTTCCCTGGCAACTGCTCGCGGCCATCGGCAAGGTGGAGTCCGGCCAGGCTCGTGGCGGCAGGGTCGACGCCAACGGCACCACCGACTCGCCGATCCTCGGCCCGGTGCTCAACGGCGTCGGCTTCGCCAACATCTCGGACACGGACAACGGCGCCTACGACGGCGACAGCGTCCACGACCGTGCCGTCGGACCGATGCAGTTCATCCCGTCCACCTGGGCGACCTGGGGCCAGGACGCCAACGGCGACAGCCGCAAGGACCCCAACAACATCTACGACGCGGCGCTCGCCGCCGGCCGTTACCTGTGCCACGGCGGCCGGGACCTGGGTGTCAGGGAAGACCTGGAAAAGGCGATCCTCGGCTACAACCACTCGCGGGAGTACCTGCGGACGGTTCTGTCCTGGTTCGAGTACTACAAGCGGGGCACGCACGAGGTCCCGGACCGCACGGGTGTGCTACCGCCGGGCGACGGACCCGACAGCGCCGGCCCGCTGCCGGACCCGAAGCCCGCACCGCCGCGCACCCGGCCCGGCACCCCGCCGAGCTCGAAGCCGACGCCCCCGAAGCCGGAGAAGCCCGGAAACGGCACCACCAAGCCGACGAAACCTCCGGCCGCGGCAGGCCCCGCGCGTATCGAGGACGCGGGCACCGGCACGCTCACCGCGATGGCCGGCCGCGAGTTCACCGAGCGCGCCACGGTCCGGGTGGAGAACGCCGCGGGTGCCGGCCTTCCGAGGCAGCCCGTCCGTTTCGAGATCATCGGCAACACCGACACGCGGTTCCCCGGCGGCAAGACATACATCGCGCTGATCACGGGGCTCGACGGCACGGTCGCCGCCCCCGCACTGGTCGCGGGGGAGAAGACCGGCCCCTTCGCCGTGCGCGCCGTGGTGGAGGGCCGCACGCTGCCCGCCGTCACCTTCCGTGCAACCGTCACCCAGCGCGAGGCCGACAAGGTCGAACGGACCGGCAGTGAGGCGCTGACGGCGGCCCCCGGCGCCGAGTTCGCCGGTGAGGTCGAGGTCAAGGCCACCTACGAGGGCGCTGTCGCCTCCGGCGTCGCGGTCACCGCCACCATGATCACCTCGGTGGAGGACCCGGCCCCGGGCGACAAGGGCCCGTACTTCAAGGACGCCGACGGCAAGCCGGTCCGTGCCCTGACGGAGCTTCGGACCGACGCGGACGGGCTCCTCAAGCTCCCGAAGATCTTCGCCGACGGCACCGAGGGCACCTTCCTGCTCCGGCTCACCACCGCCGGGGGCGCGTTCGTCGACATCGAGCTGAAGGTGACGGCCCCGGCCGAGCCGACGCCGGCCCCCACGCCGACCACACCGCCCCCCGCACCGTGACCGCCTGACCGACGCGCACCGAGCCACCGCACCGCCCCCGCCCCACCCGGCGCGGGGGCGGTGCACTGCGTTCTGCGCTGCCTGTTCTCATCTCACGACCGCGTTGCTACGGTGCCTCAGACCTGACGCCGCATCAGATCCGAGCACACCGGGAGGCCGAGCATGCGCGCCCTCGTCGCCGCTGCCATCGGGCTGGCCGCCGCCCTGGCGCTGGTTCTCGCCGTCACCGGCCTCGGCGCTCCCGAGGGCGGAACCTCGCCGAAGCCACTGCTGACCACCGTCCCCGGTCCGAAGAAGTAGGGGCCACCGCCATGCGCCGTCGAGCCAGCCTCGTCCTCGTCGCTCTCGCCGTCTTCTGCGCCGCCCTCGGGCCCCTGCTGCGCTGGTACGCCTTCCCCCGGCTCGCCAAGATCCCGCCCGGTCAGTACCAGGAGATGGTGCTCGAGGCGAAGCCCGCGACTCTCCTCGACTACGGCACCCTCCAGGCGAAGGAGGTCGAGAAGGTCACCATCGTGCAGACCCTCAAGGGCAACGTGGAGGAGTCCCGGAAGATCGAACGCAGCGCCGGCCGCGATGTCGTCGTCTGGGACGGCCTCTCCTATGTACAGGGACCCGACGGCAGGATGGTCTCCCAGATCCCCGAGCGCTACATCTTCGACGCGCACAGCCAGGCACCCGTGCACGCCACCGGCGAAGCCGTCGACGGCGACGCGGTGCGGCGCGAGGGCATCGAGTTCAAGTGGCCGTTCCTCACCGAGAAGCGGGACTACGAGTACTTCGACGCCCAGACCCGTACGTCCGCCCCCATCCACTACAAGGGCACCCGCACCTTCCGCGGCCTGGACGTCTACTACTTCGAGCAGACCATCGCGTGGACCAAGGTGCCGTACCCGAAGAAGATGCCGATCCCCGGCGTCGACGCGACCACACTGGAAAAACAGACCGGCACCACCCGCTGGTACACCACCAAGCGCATGTTCTGGGTCGAACCGGTCACCGGAGCGCCCGTGAACGGCGAGGAGATCCACAAGGAGGAGCTGCGCGGCGGCACCCTGCTCGGCGGCCGGGACAAGGTCACCGCGTTCGCCGGGCACGTGAAGATGCGCGAGGACTACCTCGACCACACCGTCGCCCTCGTCAGCTCCCAGCGGCAGCTGGTGCTGCTGATGACGTCGCACCTCCCGTGGGGTCTTGTCGCACTCGGCTGCTCACTGCTTGCGCTCTCCCTGTGGCTGGAGGCCCGCTCGCGCCGCCCGGACGACCCCGCCCCCGCGGCCGGCGCCCGGACTCCCGAACCGGCAGTCAGCGGTTGAGCCGCGCCGTGGTGTGCCGGGTCGGCTGCGCTGTCGAGGGGTCCTCGGGCCACGGGTGCTTGGGATAGCGGCCGCGCAGCTCCGCGCGCACGGCCCGGTACCCCTCCCGCCAGAACGACGCCAGGTCCGCGGTGACGGCCGCGGGGCGGCCCGCCGGGGAGAGCAGATGCACCAGCACGGGCACACCCGCGACCTCCGGTGTCCGACTCAGCCCGAACAGTTCCTGCAGCTTCACCGCCAGCACCGGCTGCCCGCCGCCGTACTCCACCCGGATCCGTGAGCCGCTCGGCACCTCGATGCGCTCCGGTGCGAGTTCATCGAGCCGGGCCGCGTCACCCGTCGCCCACGGCAGCAGACGCTGCAGCGCCTGGCCGGCCTGGATCCGGGCCAGGTCCGCCCGCCGGCGGGCGCGGGACAGCTCCGGTTCGAGCCACTCGCCGGCCCGGTCCAGCAGGGCGCCGTCCGAGACATCGGGCCAGGGATCGCCCAGCACGCCGTGCACGAATGCGAGCCGCTCGCGCAGCCCCTGTGCCTCGCGCGTCCAGCGCAGCAGCTCGAGGCCCTCGCGCCGGAGTCCTTCCAGCAGGGCCTCGCGCACGAGCGCGGGGCCGGGCTCCTTCAGCCGCCGTACGGACAGTTCCACCGCGCCCAGCCGCTCCACGTCCCGGGCGACGACATCGCCGTCCTCCCAGTGGACCTCCTCGCCCCTGCCGAGCAGATGGGAGGCGGCGCGGCAGGCGGTGTCGCGGTCGATCACGGCGGCGAGCCGCACCCGCGCGGACGCGGCGGTCGCGGCCCGGTCCGCCACGGCGACCGCCAGCCATTCAGCGCTGCCGAGCCGTGATCCGTCACCCAGCTCGCCCCCGGTTCCCGACGCCATCAGATACGCGCCCTCGCCCCGCTGCCGGGCCACCCGCTCAGGGAACGCGAGCGCCGTGACGAACCCGGCGACGATGTCGTCCGCGGCATGCCACCCGCCGCCGGCTGCCTGCCCGACCGCTCTGCCGCCCGCGCGGAAGGCGTGGCTGCCCGGGGCAGTGCGCCCGTCCGTATCGGCCGGGCCCCCTCCCGCCGGCCGGGCGTCGGCCGTGTCCCTGCGGTCCTCGGTGGCGTGCCGGGCGGTACCGGCCACGGGCCCGGAGCCGTCCCCGGCCAGCGGGGGTGCCGCGGTGGGTTCGGCGGCCGCCGCGGGGCCATGCGCCGCAGTCCGCTCGTCCGCGCCGGGAGGGGCGGCGGCACCGACGGCCACCCCCGTCAGCGACGACTCCAGCCGCCGCACCTCCGAGCGCCAGCGCGCACCGTACGCGTCCGTCCCGCGGCGGGCCGTGCGCCAGGCCGCGGCCAGGTCGTCGCCGTACTCCCGCGGCGGCTCCTCGCTCAGCAGCGCGACCACCTCGGCCGCCCGGCGCGCACCCACCTCGTCGGAGCCGTCGAGCAGGGCGCGGGCCAGCCGGGGGTGCACGCCGAGCCGGGACATCCGTACGCCGCGCCCGGTTGCCCGGCCGGTGCCGTCCACCGCACCGATCGCGGTCAGTACGGAGTGCGCGGCCGCCAGCGCTCCGGCCGGCGGCGGATCCAGCAGCGCGAGACCGGTGGCCGCCGGATCGCCCCAGCACGCCGCCTGGAGGGCGAATGCCGCCAGGTCCGCGACCTTGATCTCGGGGGAGGGGAACCTCGGCAGCCGGGCGTCCTCCGCCTCGGACCAGCAGCGGTACACGGCCCCCGGTGCCTCGCGGCCCGCCCGGCCCGCCCGCTGCCGTGCCGCCGCCTGCGAGGCCCGGACCGTCGTCAGCGCGCTCAGCCCGCGCGCATGGTCCGTGCGCGGCTCTCGCGCGAGACCCGAGTCGACCACGATCCGCACGCCCGGCACGGTCAGCGACGACTCCGCGACCGAGGTCGCGAGCACCACCCGGCGGGCCGTTCCGCCCGCGAGCACCGCGTCCTGCACGGCCGCGGGGGCCCGCCCGTGCACCTGGAGCACCTCGGCGTCCACACCCGCCAGCAGTCCGGCGACCCGCGCGATCTCCCCGACACCGGGCAGAAAGCACAGCACGTCACCGGTATGAGAGGCCAGCGCCCGTCGCACCACCGAGGCGACATGGGCCAGCAGCGCCGGATCGACGCGCATCCCGTGCGGCGGCCGTACCGGACGCGCCGGGGGAGCCCACACCACCTCCACCGGATGGGCGACACCCTCGGCCGCCACCACCGGCGCGTCACCGAGCAGCCGGGACCACCCGGCCGCGTCCGTGGTAGCCGAGGCGGCCACCAGCTTCAGCTCCGGGCGCAGCGCGGCCCGTACGTCCAGCAGGAACGCGGCCACCGTGTCCGCGTCCAGATGCCGCTCATGACACTCGTCGAGCATCACCGCGTCGACGCCGGGCAGCTCCTGGTCGCGCTGCAGCCGCTGCAGCAGCACACCGGTGGTCACGACCTCCACGACCGTCTGCCGCCCCACCGCACGCTCCCCGCGCACCGTGAACCCGACCCGGCCGCCCACCCGCTCCCCGAGCAGCCATGCCATCCGCCGCGCCGCGGCCCGCGCGGCGATGCGCCGTGGCTCGGCGACCACGACCCGGGCGCCGCGCTCCGCGAGCGCGAGCGGTACGAGCGTCGTCTTGCCGGTGCCAGGCGGCGCGCACAGCACTGCGGCGCCGTGCCCCTCGAGAGCCGCCTCAAGGGCGGGCAGCGCGCTGCGGACGGGAAGCCCGAGCCCCTCGGGACGGATCACGCGCGTTCGCAGACGAAGATGGCCGTCCCCGGGATGAGGCTGCCCCGCAGCGGGGACCAGCCGCCCCACTCCTGGCTGTTCCACGCGGGCCACTCCGGCTCGACCAGATCGAGCAGCCGGAAGCCGCCCGCCACCACGTCCCGCACCCGGTCGCCCAGGGTCCTGTGGTGCTCGACGTACACCGCGCGGCCCGCCTCGTCCTGCTCGACGTACGGGGTGCGGTCGAAGTACGAGGCGGCGACCGACAGCCCCTCCGGCCCCGGCTCGTCGGGAAACGCCCAGCGGATGGGGTGCGTGACCGAGAAGACCCAGCGCCCGCCAGGCCGCAGCACTCGTCTGACCTCCCGGAACACCGTCACCGGGTCGGCGACGAACGGCACCGCGCCGTATGCCGAGCACGCCAGGTCGAAGCTGCCGTCCCGGAACGGCAGCGCCCCCGCGTCCGCCTCCACGAGCGGGACGTCCCCGCCGATCCGCAGCGCGTGCTGGAGCTGGCGGTGGGACAGGTCCAGTGCCACCGGGCGGGCGCCCTGCGCGGCGAGCCAGCGCGAGCACTGCGCCGCGCCCGCGCCGATCTCCAGGACGTCCAGGCCCTTCAGCGACCCGGCGGGTCCCAGCAGCGCGGCCTCCGCCTCGTCCAGGCCCTCGGGTCCCCAGACGAACCGGTCGTCGCCCAGGAACGCGCCGTGCTCCAGCTGGTACTCGTCGGCGTTGCGGTCCCACCAGCCGCGGCTGGCCCGGCTGCTCTCCGGATCCCCGGCAATACGGCGGGTGGCTTCCGGTTCGAAATCTTGGCTCATCGTCACCGTCGTTGTAGTTTGCGTGCAGCACGCCGATGGCGGCCGGAGTCAGCCTTTGTGGCCTCGGCAAACATGAGTTGTGCCGGGTTTGGGGGGTTCTGCCCCCGCTGTGCGGCTTCGCGCATTGACCATGCCCGGCTGCCCCCGTATGCTACAAGTTGCGCTGCGGGCCTGCGCGCCTCAGACGGAGCAGGCCGCGCTCGCATCTGTATGTATCCCTCGGTTCACGAGGCGCCACCAGGAGTTCTGGATCGGCGCTTCCTAAGCTGTCCGGCTTCTGCAGCTGCGATACGGGCTCTCGGCGTAGCAGTACCTACGACTTCAATGTCCGTACCGGAGCCCTTTCCCACATGACGAGCAGCACCGAGACCACCGCCACCACCCCGCAGGTTGCGGTCAACGACATCGGTAACGAGGAAGCCTTCCTCGCCGCGATCGACGAGACGATCAAGTACTTCAACGACGGCGACATCGTCGACGGCGTCATCGTGAAGGTCGACCGGGACGAGGTCCTGCTCGACATCGGTTACAAGACCGAAGGTGTCATCCCGAGCCGCGAGCTCTCGATCAAGCACGACGTCGACCCGAACGAGGTCGTCAAGGTCGGCGACGAGATCGAGGCCCTTGTTCTCCAGAAGGAGGACAAGGAAGGCCGCCTGATCCTCTCGAAGAAGCGCGCCCAGTACGAGCGTGCCTGGGGCACCATCGAGAAGATCAAGGAAGAGGACGGCATCGTCACCGGCACCGTCATCGAGGTTGTCAAGGGTGGTCTCATCCTCGACATCGGCCTCCGTGGCTTCCTGCCGGCCTCCCTCGTCGAGATGCGTCGCGTCCGCGACCTCCAGCCCTACGTGGGCAAGGAGCTCGAGGCGAAGATCATCGAGCTGGACAAGAACCGCAACAACGTGGTCCTGTCCCGCCGTGCCTGGCTCGAGCAGACCCAGTCCGAGGTGCGCCAGACGTTCCTCACCACCCTGCAGAAGGGTCAGGTCCGCTCCGGCGTCGTTTCCTCGATCGTCAACTTCGGTGCCTTCGTGGACCTGGGTGGCGTCGACGGTCTCGTCCACGTCTCCGAGCTCTCCTGGAAGCACATCGACCACCCCTCCGAGGTTGTCGAGGTCGGCCAGGAAGTCACCGTCGAGGTTCTCGACGTGGACATGGACCGCGAGCGTGTCTCCCTGTCGCTCAAGGCGACGCAGGAGGACCCGTGGCAGCAGTTCGCCCGGACCCACCAGATCGGTCAGGTCGTCCCGGGTAAGGTCACCAAGCTCGTTCCGTTCGGTGCGTTCGTGCGCGTCGACGAGGGCATCGAGGGTCTGGTCCACATCTCCGAGCTGGCCGAGCGCCACGTGGAGATCCCGGAGCAGGTCGTCCAGGTCAACGACGGAATCTTCGTCAAGGTCATCGACATCGACCTCGAGCGCCGCCGCATCAGCCTCTCGCTGAAGCAGGCCAACGAGTCCTTCGGTGCCGACCCGGCCTCGGTCGAGTTCGACCCGACCCTGTACGGCATGGCCGCGTCCTACGACGACCAGGGCAACTACATCTACCCCGAGGGCTTCGACCCGGAGACCAACGACTGGCTCGACGGCTTCGAGACCCAGCGTGAGGCGTGGGAGACGCAGTACGCCGAGGCGCAGCAGCGCTTCGAGCAGCACCAGGCCCAGGTCATCAAGTCCCGCGAGGCCGACGAGGCCGCCGCTGCCGAGGGTGGCCCCGCCGCTCCGGCCGGTGCCCCGGCGGGTGCGTCCGGCGGTTCGTACTCCTCGGAGTCGGACGACAACTCCGGCGCCCTGGCGTCGGACGAGGCGCTGGCCGCCCTGCGCGAGAAGCTGGCCGGCGGCCAGAGCTGAGGCTCTGACCCCGGGCTGGTAGACAGCTGACGTAAGGCCCGCTCCCCCTGGGGGAGCGGGCCTTACGGCGTTCGCGGGCCGCTTCGCCGGCGAACTGCGCCACGCCGGTGGGGTGTTCGGCGGCGGAACAGGGAATGCACCTGCTCGACCACGCGTTCTTCTGTGAGGACACGAGGAGGAGCGGTATCCGTGCTTGATCCGCAGGGTTTGTACGAATGGGAGCCGAAGGGTCTGGCGGTCGTCGACATGGCGCTCGCGCAGGAGTCGGCCGGTCTGGTCATGCTGTACCACTTCGAGGGCTACATCGACGCGGGCGAGACCGGCGAGCAGATCGTCGACAATCTGCTGGGTTCGCTTCCCCACCAGGTGGTGGCGCGCTTCGACCACGACCGGCTCGTGGACTACCGCGCCCGCCGTCCGCTGCTCACCTTCCGGCGTGACCGCTGGACCGGCTACGAGACCCCGACGCTGGACGTCCGGCTCGTCCAGGACGCGACGGGCGCGCCGTTCCTGCTGCTGTCCGGCCCCGAGCCGGATGTCGAGTGGGAGCGTTTCGCGGCCGCTGTGCGCCAGATCGTCGAGCGGCTCGGCGTACGGCTCGCTGTCAACTTCCACGGCATCCCGATGGGCGTTCCGCACACCCGCCCCGTCGGCCTCACCCCGCACGGCAACCGCACGGACCTCATGCCCGGTCACCGCAGCCCCTTCGACGAGGCGCAGGTCCCCGGCAGCGCCGAGTCGCTGGTGGAGTACCGCCTGATGGAATCCGGCCACGACGTGCTGGGAGTCGCCGCACATGTGCCGCACTACGTCGCCCGCTCCTCGTACCCGGACGCGGCGCTGACCGCGCTGGAGGCGATCACGGCCGCGACGGGCCTGGTGCTGCCTGCCGTCGCGCACACACTGCGCACCGAGGCGCACCGTACCCAGACCGAGATCGAGCGCCAGATCGGCGAGGGCGACGAAGAGCTCGTGGCGCTCGTACAGGGCCTTGAGCACCAGTACGACGCGGTGGCGGGCGCCGAGACCAGGGGCAATCTGGTCGCCGAGCCGGTCGACCTGCCGTCTGCCGACGAGCTCGGCCGCGAGTTCGAGCGCTTCCTGGCGGAGCGCGAGGGTGAGGCCTGAGGGGGCTCGCGTAGGCTGCCGCCATGCTGACCGTGGGGTTGACCGGCGGAATCGGAGCCGGAAAGAGCGAAGTGTCCCGGCTACTGGTGTCGTACGGGGCGGTGCTGATCGACGCCGACCGGATCGCCCGTGAGGTCGTCGAGCCCGGCACGCCGGGGCTCGCGGCCGTCGTCGACGCCTTCGGCACCGGCATCCTGACGCCGGACGGCACCCTGGACCGGCCGAAGCTCGGCACCATCGTCTTCGCCGACGCCGAGCGCCTCGCCACGCTGAACGCGATCGTCCATCCGCTGGTCGGCGCGCGCTCCACGGAACTTCAGGGCGCTGCGGGCGCGGACGCCGTGGTCGTCCACGACGTACCGCTGCTCACCGAGAACAAGCTGGCGCCGCTGTACGACCTGGTCGTGGTGGTGGACGCGGCCCCCGAGACACAGCTCGACCGGCTGGTGCGGCTGCGCGGCATGGCGGAGTCCGAGGCCCGGGCGCGGATGGCGGCACAGGCCACCCGTGAGGAGCGGCGGGCGGTCGCCGATCTGCTGATCGACAACGACGGACCGCTGGAGAAGCTGGAACCGCAGGTCCGCACGGTGTGGGAGGAGCTCTCCCGGCGGGCGGTGTCCGCCGGCTGATCCGCAGGCGGCCGTGACACCGGGGCGCGGCCGGAATAGCGTTGCCGGATGCGGTGTTGCAACCGGGCGTCGAAGGGAAGGATGCCTCCGTGGCGAACAGCAACCCGGATACGCACGTCATCGACTTCCGCGCGGCCGAGCAGTTGCTGGCCGCGCGTGATCCGCGTGGTGCCGTGAAGCTGCTGGACTCGGTCATCGCAGCCCACCCAGAGAACACGGCGGCCAGGCTGCTGCGTGCCAGGGCCTTCTTCGCCGCGGCACAGCTGCGTCCGGCAGAGCTCGAGTTCGAGCTGGTCCTGGAGCGGGAGCCGGACAACGCCTTCGCTCACTTCGCACTGGCCCGGACGTTCGAGCGCGCAGGACGGCCGGAACAGGCGAAGCGGCACTTCCGCCTGGCGGCCGCGCTGGACCCCAAGCCCGAATATCTGAAGGCAGCCGGCTTCGACGGCGGGGCCTGACGCCGCTGCCGCTCGCGGCGGCGGCGCATCAGCCGTGGTCGGGCTCGTACGGCGGGATGTTGCGGCCCGGCTGGTAGTGCGGCCCCTGGTGGATATGGCGCAGCACCAACGCCAGGTCCACGGTCACGATCACGAGCAGCACCCCGCACGCCGCCGCCCAGCCCGGGCGCCCGGCGAGTGCGAAGGCCGCCGTGCCCCCGGCCGCCCAGATCAGGCCCCACAGGCTCAGCCAGAAGCGCAGCCGCAGCGGACTGCGCGCGGTGATCGGCTCGTTCCCGGTACGCATGGTCATCGCCTCTTCCCTTCCAGCATGCACCCGCTTTCCGGAACAGCGATGAGTCCTGGGCGTCGCGATCGTCCACCTCCTGAACGCGCTGCCGAGCGCGGGAGAAATCACCGGAGGGGACCACGATGTCTGCCACGACCACCACCACTGCGAACACCACTGCCACCACCGCCGCAGGGCCGGGGCGCCGTACGGACGTCGCGGTGCGTGCCCTGCAGATCTTGCTCGCGCTGTTCTTCGCCGTCGCGAGCGCTGCTCCGAAGCTCGTCGCGCATTCCTCGGCGACCGAGAGCTTCGACAGGATCGGCTACGGGGACTGGTACATGTACCTCGTCGGCGCCCTGGAGCTGGCCGGCGCGATCGCGCTCGTGATCCCGGTTCTGTCCGGCCTCTCGGCGCTCGCCCTGATGGGACTGATGATCGGGGCGTTCCTGACCCAGGTCGTGGTGTTCGACGGGCAGTACGCGGTGACGCCGGTCGTCTTCTTCGTCCTGCTGGCCGTGGTCGCCCGGGTCCGCCGCCGGCGCACGGCGGAACTCTTCGCCCTGGTCCGCGGGCGCGCCTGAGGGGCGGAGGCCGACAGCGCGCCGGTACCGGCGGCCGCGAGTGCGGGGTGCGGGAATGAGGGTTCGCCCCGCCGGGCATAACGGACATACCGTGGTAGTCATCCTCGCGATATCCACCTCGGACGACAGGGGGTGCCCCGATGGTCGAGGAACTGCTGGTGGCCGGTGTGGCGGCCGCCTCGGTGTGTGCGGTGTACGTGGCCGCGGCGGCGAAGGTCGTGAAGCAGTACGAACGGGGCATCGTGTTCCGCCTCGGACGGCTGCGGAACCAGATCCGCCAGCCCGGATTCACCATGATCGTTCCCGGGGTCGACCGGCTGCGCAAGGTGAACATGCAGATCGTGACCCTGCCCATCCCGGCCCAGGAGGGCATCACCCGGGACAACGTCACGGTGCGGGTCGACGCGGTCGTCTACTTCCGGGTGATCGACCCGGCCAACGCCGTCATCGAGGTCGAGGACTACCGCTTCGCTGTGTCGCAGATGGCCCAGACGTCGCTGCGCTCCATCATCGGCAAGAGCGATCTGGACGATCTGCTCTGCAACCGCGAGAAGCTCAACCAGGGGCTCGAGCTGATGATCGACAGCCCTGCGGTCGGCTGGGGTGTGCAGGTCGACCGGGTGGAGATCAAGGATGTGTCGCTGCCGGAGGCCATGAAGCGGTCGATGGCACGACAGGCCGAGGCCGACCGTGAGCGGCGCGCCCGGGTCATCAACGCCGATGCCGAGCTGCAGGCATCGGTGAAGCTGTCCGAGGCCGCGAAGGAGATGTCGAAGCAGCCGGCCGCGCTGCAGCTGCGACTGCTGCAGACCGTGGTCGCCGTCGCCGCCGAGAAGAACTCCACGCTGGTGCTGCCGTTCCCCGTGGAGCTGCTGCGTTTCCTGGAGCGGGCTCAGCAGCCCGGACCGGCGGGCACGCTGCCGCCGCATACGCATACGGCTGACCAGGTGGCACCGGGACCGGTGACGCCGGAACCCGGGACGCCGGAGCGGGCCTCTGCCCAGCCGGTGGAGGGTCGGGCCGCTGTGGAGGAACCGGTGCCCGAACGGTCCGCGCTCGGCGCCCCGGCGCCGGGGTGGCCGGATCCTGACGGTGACGGCCAGGGGCCCGAGGTCGCATCCGGGTCCGTCGAGGCGCTGGCCGAGGCACGGGTGCAGGAGCGCCGGGACCCGTCGCGGCTTCCGCCCGCAGGACCGCCCGCCGCAGCCTGACAAGCCGCCCATCGCCGATATATTCGCAGGTCATAGCGGTGACCGGGGTCATTGTCGGACCCTGCCCGTAAGGTCGTGGATCGAGTGATCGGGTGCTCGGGCGCTGCGGCGTCCGGGCACGGCGACGGCCCGAGGGGAGGTGGCCCTGATGATCCTGGACGCGAGTCCGGCGCATCCGCTGCGCGCCTGCGCGGCGGTCTTCGTGCCCGCCGGTCTGCCACGCGAGGGCCGCGTCGCCTTCTGGAACCCGGACGGCGGCCCGGTTCCGGACCTGGTGGGTGCCGAGGCCGAAGCGCCGGGTGCCGCAGACGGCGGCAGCGGCCGGCTCACCGTCGTGCGGCCGCACGGCGCAGGGGTGCGCAGCCGCACCGTGCCCGCCGTGCTGCTGCCGGTGGTCGAGGCCCTGCCACTGCTGGCCCGGGCCCGTCACGATCCGGCCGCACACCCTGCGGCAGCCTGCTGGGGTGCCGCCGCGCTGCACGCCCTTCATCTGGTGGCCCGCGGCCGTCTGCTGCCCGGCCTGACCGCGCACGACCACGACGCCTGGCGGGCCGGACCGCTGGACGCCGACGACATCGCCCAGCTGCGCGCCATCGCGGCCGCCATGCCGTACGAAGCGCATGCCGCGCCCTTTCCCGGGCTGCGCCCGCTGCGGCTGCCCGACCCAGAGGCCCTGGTGCGCGCATTCTTCGACGCGGTCGCCGACACCCTGCCGCGTACCCCGGCCGCCGCGCACGCCGCGGGTGCGCCCTTCGCGGCGGCGGGTGCACAGCATCTGCCTGCCGCGCGCGAGTGGGCCGCCGAGGCGGCAGCGGGCATGGACGCCGGGGTGCGCGTCTCGCTGCGCCTGGACCTGTCCGCGTTCGAGCTCTTCGACAAGGCCGACGAGGACGGCGCCGAGCGCAGTGCCGGTGCCGCCCTGGTCCAGGTGCACAGCCTTGCCGACCCGACGCTCGTGAGGGACGCCGCACGGCTGTGGGCGGGCGACGGCGACGAGCACTTCGGGCCCCGCGCCCGGATCGATGCCGTGCTGGCACTGCGCCGCGCCGCCCGGGTCTGGTCGCCGCTGACGCGGTTGCTGGAGCGGGACGTGCCGGACGTGCTGCCGCTGACCGAGGACGAGCTGTACGAGCTGCTGGGGCCCGGCGCGGCGCGCCTGGACGCCGCAGGAGTCGCCGTCCACTGGCCCAGGGAGCTGGCGCGGACTCTCACGGCCGCGGCGGTCGTACGGCCCGCGCCCGGCTCGGCCACCGACGGCACGCCGTTCTTCGACAGCGATGAACTACTCAAGTTCAACTGGCAGTTGGCGTTGGACGGCGAGCCGCTCACCGAGCGGGAGATGGACGCTCTGGCCGAGTCCCACCGTCCTGTCGTCAGGCTGCGGGACCGGTGGGTCGTGGTCGATCCCGATCTCGTACGCAAGGCGCGCAAGCGGGAGTTGGGGCTGCTCGAGCCCGTCGACGCGCTCGCCGTCGCGCTGACCGGTACCGCCGAGGTGGACGGCGAGACGGTGGAGGCGGTGCCGACCGGCGCGCTGGAGAGCCTGCGTGACCGGCTCAGCGCCGTGGCCGCTCCCGTCGAGGCACCGGCCGGTCTGCATGCCACCCTGCGCGAGTACCAGCTGCGCGGGCTGGCCTGGCTGGATCTGATGACCGGCCTCGGGCTCGGCGGCTGCCTCGCCGACGACATGGGGCTCGGCAAGACGGTCACCGTGATCGCCCTGCATCTGCGCCGCGCACGCCAGGCACCGACTCTCGTCGTCTGCCCGGCCTCGCTCCTCGGCAACTGGCAGCGGGAGATCGCCCGTTTCGCCCCTGGCGTGCCGGTGCGCCGCTTCCACGGCACCGACCGCTCCCTGCCCGGACCGGACGACGAGCCCGGTGGCACGTTCGACGCCGGGACCGGCGAGGCGCCGGCCGGCGGCTTCGTGCTGACCACCTACGGCACGATGCGCACCAGCGCCGAGCGGCTGGCCGCGCACACCTGGGGCATGGTGGTCGCCGACGAGGCGCAGCACGTGAAGAACCCGTTCTCGGCGACCGCCAAGGCGCTGCGCACCATTGCGACCCCGGCCCGCGTCGCCCTGACCGGCACCCCGGTGGAGAACAACCTCTCCGAGCTGTGGGCGCTGCTCGACTGGACGACACCGGGTCTGCTCGGCCCGCTGGGGGCCTTCCGTGCCCGCCATGCCCGCCTGGTGGAGCTGGGTGAGGACGACGAGGCGGCCCAGCGGCTGGCCCGGCTGGTCCGCCCCTTCCTGCTGCGGCGCAGGAAGTCCGATCCGGGCATCGTTCCGGAGCTCCCGCCGAAGACCGAGACCGACCATCCCGTCGCGCTCACCCGCGAACAGGCGTCCTTGTACGAAGCGGTCGTGCGGGAGGCGATGGCAGCGATCGAGGGCGCGCAGGGCATCGCCCGCCGCGGCCTCGTGATGAAGCTGCTGACCGCCCTCAAGCAGATCTGCAACCATCCGGCGCAGTTTCTCAAGGAGTCCGGGACGGCCGGCGCCGGCCCCCGGCTCGCCGGCCGCTCCGGCAAACTCGCCCTCCTGGACGAGCTGCTGGACACGATCCTGTCGGAGGACGGCTCGGTCCTGGTCTTCACCCAGTACGTAACCATGGCCCGGCTGCTGTCGGCCCATCTCGCGGCCCGCGCGATCCCGAGCCTGCTCCTGCACGGCGGCACGCCGGTGGCCGAGCGCGAGCGCATGGTCGACCGTTTCCAGTCCGGTGAGGTCCCGGTGTTCATCCTCTCCCTGAAGGCGGCAGGCACCGGCCTGAACCTCACCCGTGCCGGTCATGTCGTCCACTTCGACCGCTGGTGGAACCCCGCGGTGGAGGAGCAGGCGACCGACCGGGCGTACCGCATCGGCCAGACCCAGCCCGTACAGGTCCACCGGCTGGTGGCGGAGGGCACCGTGGAGGACCGCATCGCCGAGATGCTCGCCGCCAAGCGGGCGCTGGCGGACGCGGTTCTGGGCACGGGCGAGGCGGCCCTGACCGAGCTGACCGACCGTGAGCTGGCCGATCTCGTCTCCCTGCGGAGGTCCGCATGAACAGGCCGGACCGCGCGCGCACCGGGCCCGCCCGTCCCGGATCCCGTTCCGGATCCCTGCCCGGGCACGACGACCACCGCCGTACCTTCCCCGCCCTGGAGCCGCTCGGCGGCGAGGAGGCCGCGGCCACCTGGTGGGGCCATGCCTGGGTGGACGCCCTGGAGGACATGGCCCTCGACCAGGCCCGGCTGCTCCGCGGCCGTGCCTATGCCCGCGGGGGGAACGTCGCGGCGATCACCGTCACCCCCGGCCGCGTCCTGGCGTACGTCCACGGCAGCAGGCCGCGCCCGTACCGCACGGAGATCCGCCTGCGCACCCTCACCGACGACGAGTGGGACGACTTCCTCGCAGCCGCCGCGGCCCGGCCGGACCACATCGCGGCGCTGCTCGACAAGGACGTGCCGCACGGCCTGGCGGCCGCCGTCGATCTGCTGCCCGCACCCGGCGACCTGATCCCCGACTGTTCCTGCCCGGACGACGGTTATCCCTGCAAGCATGTGGCGGCCCTGTGCTACCAGACGGCCAGACTGCTGGACCAGGACCCGTTCGTGCTGTTCCTGATGCGCGGTCGCGGCGAGCGGGAGCTCCTCGCCGCTCTGGCCCGCCGCAATGCCACACGATCGGCTGCCGAGCGGACCACCACCGCGGCCGACGCCCCCATGGCGACCGTCCCCGCCCGCGCGGCCGTCGCCGAGACGTCGCGGCCCGCGCTTCCGCCGCCCTTCCCGGCCCCCGACCGGGCCGGCCGGCCGCCGTCGTATCCGCAGGCGCCCGGCGCGCCCGACCCGCTCGCGCTGGACCTGCTGGCCGGCGAGGCCGCCGCACGCGCCCACACTCTCCTGGTCACCGGGCGGGATCCCGTCGCGCACCTGACGCAATGGCAGGACGCGGTCCGGCTGGCCGCAGGCCACCCCGGCTCGGGGCTGACGGCCTCCACCCGCACCCTCTACCGCGATCTCGCAGCGGCCTCCGGCCGCACCCCCACCGACCTGGCGCGCGCCGTCGCCGCCTGGCGGCAGGGCGGACCTGCGGCCCTCGCCGTACTGGAAGAGCCGTGGGACCCGCCCGCGGGCCCCTTCGACCGGGCCCGGCCCGCTCTCATCGCCGCGGACTTCCCGCCGTTCCGCCCCTGGCGCAACCAGCTCGCCAGCCTCCCCCAGCCTCCGGGCGGGGGTGCCCCCCTGCTGCAGCTGCGCTTCGGCCGCGACGGCCTCTGGTACGGCTACGAGTCGGACCCGGACCGTGAGGACTGGTGGCCACGGGGGACCCCCGACGCGGACCCGGTGGGAGCGCTCACCTCCTTTGCCGGCGGCTGACGGGCCGGCTGCCTCACGGCATCGCGGCCACACCGGCGCACGGCGTACCCGCCTTCGGACGTATGCGCGACCGTTGTCGACGTCCGGATCCCGATCCGGGACCGGACCCCTGCCCCTCGGTGTGCCCGCCATTGCCACCGAGCTCGCAGAACGGCCGCCCGCGCCGACCGCGCGACCCGCGGACGCCGTATCCAGAAGGGTGACGGCCAGTTCGACACATTGCCCACCCGATGGGGTGAATGGAGGTTTCACCAGAACCGATGAGGCCTCGCGGCGTTATTTCCGGTGCGGGCGAGTGTCCCGAGATTATCTTCCGAAAGCAGGGAACTATGAGGCAGGTTCACCGAAAGGGCCTGACCACCGTGATGCTCACGGGTGGCGCGTTGGCCATGGCGACGGGATACGCGCAGGCGGACTCCAGCGCGAGCGGCGGCGCGTCCAACTCGCCGGGAGTGCTGGCCGGCAATGCGGTGCAGATCCCGGTGAACGTTCCGGTCAACGTGTGCGGCAACACGGTCGACGTCGTCGGTCTGCTGAACCCGGCGGCCGGCAACCGATGCTCCAACGACTCGAGCGGTGCCGCCGCCTCCGGCGGCTCGCGTGCCGGCGTCGCGCACCAGGGCGGCACCCGCGCCCCGGGCACTCTCGCCGACGGCGGCGGCGCGAGGGCCGACGGTGCAGCGGAGAACTCCCCGGGCGTCCTCAGCGGCAACGGCGTCCAGCTGCCCGTCGACGTGCCGCTCAATGTCAGCGGCAACTCGGTGAACGTCGTCGGCATCGGCAACCCCGCCGTCGGCAACTCGTCGGAGAACGTATCGGGCAAGCCGCCGGTCACACCGCCGAGGACCGTACCGCCGCAGACCGAGCCGCCCCTCGGTGAGAGCGGCACCAGGGGCCCGTCCCTGGCGCAGACCGGCAGTGACGCGCTGGCGTTCGCCGTACCTGCGGGTGCGACCATGCTGCTCGGCGGCCTGGTGCTCTACCGCCGCTTCCGGCCCGCGCAGCAGTCGGCGCGCGCCTGACCCGGCTACGAGCACCACGACGCCAGCACCGCGTCGATCGCCGACGCCACCCGCGCCCGCGCCTCGTGGCGGCTGACCCCGGCCATCAACAGCGCGTCGTACGGGGTGTCGAGATGCCGTACGGAAGCCCGGACAGCGGCGGTGACCGCCTCCTGCTCCATAGAGCGGCCCGCCGCAGTCCGGCCCACCCGGCCGCTGCCGCGCACCGAGGCATGCGCGGCGATGCCGGCGGCCCGCTCGGCAGGACAGCCCGGAAACAGCCGGCGGATCTCGGCGCACAGTTCGGCGGTGAACCGCACGTCCTCGGCCGCCCTCCGTACGGCGTCCCGCTCCCGACGCCGGGCCCGGGCCTCCGCATCGGCGAGGCAGGCCGACTCGGCGCGGGCGAGTGCCGCCTCCTCGACCAGCAGCCCCTGGCGCTCGTAGCGCCCCCGGCGCCGGTGGAAGCGCACCACGACCGCGCACAGTGAACTGGCCTCGCGCGCCCGCCGGGTGAGCGCCGCACTGCCCCGCGGCAGATACACCAGATGGGCAAGATCCGCGCAGTCCAGGCAGATGGGGCGACGGAACTCGAGCACATGCAGCGTGAGCGGTCCGCGGCGGCACTCCGCGCAGTGCTTGTCCTTCAGTGGTTCTATGACCACCAGGTCCATGCCCGGAGCGTACCCACACGCACTGCCCCGCTACGCTCGGCCCTCATGACGCTGCACTGTGCCGTTCTCGACGACTTCCAGGGGGTCGCACTCTCCCACGCGGACTGGTCCTCGCTCGGGAATGCCGTCGAAGTCCGGGCGCTTCGCACCCATTTCACCTCCGAGGAGGACGTCGCCGACGCCGTCGGCGACTGCGAGATCCTGGTCGTGATGCGTGAGCGCACCCCCTTCGGCGCGTCCCTCTTCGCCCGGCTGCCGCGGCTGCGCCTGCTGATCACCTCGGGCATGCGCAATGCCTCGATCGATCTCGCGGCGGCCGCCCGGCACGGCGTCACCGTGTGCGGCACCGCCAGCAGTTCCACACCGCCCGCCGAGCTGACCTGGGCGCTGATTCTGGGCCTCGCCCGCCATGTCGTCGAGGAGAGCACCGCTCTGCGACACGGCGGCGCCTGGCAGTCCACGATCGGCAGCGACCTGCACGGGCGCCGCCTCGCCCTCCTCGGCCTGGGGAAGATCGGCACCCAGGTCGCCCGAGTGGGACAGGCCTTCGGTATGGAGGTGATGGCCTGGAGCCGGAACCTCACCGCCGAGCGGGCCGCCGAACACGGCGTCGTACGGGCGAAGTCGCTGGACGAGCTCCTCGAGGCTGGTGACGTCGTGTCGGTGCATCTGCAGCTCAGCGACCGCACCCGGGGTCTGATCGGCGCGGCCGAGCTGCGGCGGATGCACGGTACCGCGTACCTCGTCAACACCTCGCGGGCAGCGATCGTCGATCAGCAGGCGCTCGCCCGTGCCCTGCACGAGGGCTGGATCGCCGGAGCGGCGTCGGACGTCTTCGAGACCGAGCCACTGCCGGCCGACGACCCGCTGCGTACGGTTCCCCGCTTCCTCGGGCTGCCGCATCTCGGCTATGTCACCCACGGCAACTATGAGCGCTACTACGGCGAAGCGGTCGAGAACATCGCCGCATACCTCGCGGGCACGCCGGTCCGTACGCTCACCGAGGCGGCCGGGTAGCCCCCGAGGCGGCCCTCAGCGGACTCCCGGAGCCGCGGCGCCGATGAACTCCGACAGCGTCTCGCGGGCCTGCTCGGAACGTTCCGCCCGGTCGTCCTCGTCCTGCGCCTCGTGCATGCAGTTGGTCACCTCGAAGGCGGCTGCGGCAAGCTCCAGCGCCGCCGTGTCGTCACATACCAACTGGACGCGGATCAGCGACTGATGGGCGGCGGATCGCAGGCGGTAGGAGTCGATCCGGGACTGTTCGGCCACCGCGCTGCCCGGGGCGTCCTGGGCCCGGTGCCAGCGGTCGTTCTGACCGCGCCGGTAGTCGACGAGCGCGTCCGCGAACGAGCTGTACGCCGAGATCCGTTCCTGGCGAAGCTGTTCGGCGCGGGTGAGGGCGGCGGTCCGCTCAGCCGTCTGCCGCTGGAAGAAGTGGGTCGCCACCGAGCCGAGCAGGGTGCCTACGACCGCGATGACGGCTGTCCACATGGTGCCTCGATTCCCGTGCTCCGAATAATCGATCGATCGATTCGAGCGGTACTGCTAGCTTCACCTGCGTGGCGAAACTCAATCAGATCATCGCAGTGGAGAAAGGCGTCAAGTCCAAGGCGCATCAGGACCTGACGGCCGCCCATCACGGGCTCCAGAAGCCTGCCCTGCTCGCCGGTATCTCGCGGACGTACCAGCCGAAGGACGAGGAGGGCGAGCAGCTGCCGCCCGAGTCCACCCGGGTGCAGGTCAAGGCCGAGGACGTGCTGCGCGAGACGGCCAAGACGCTGACCAGGCTGTTCGATGTGACCGCCACCAAGGACTGGGCCAACTGCGCGGCGCGCGCGGATGTGACCGTGGACGGGCGCGCGCTGGTGAGCGATGTGCCGGTGGCGTATCTGCTCTTCCTCGAGAAGCAGCTGACCGACATCAACACCTTCGTGCGCAAGCTTCCGGTGCTGGACGCCTCCGAGTCGTGGACGCAGGACCCGTCGACCGACGCCTGGAAGACCGAGGCCGTGCGGACGCTGCGGACCAAGAAGGTGCCGCGCAACCATGTGAAGGCCGAAGCCACCGAGAAGCACCCGGCGCAGGTCGAGGTGTACTACGAGGACGTGCCGGTGGGTTACTGGACCACCGTGAAGTTCTCCGGCGCGCTGCCGGCCCGGCGGGTGAACGAGCTCCTGGACCGGGTGGAGAAGCTCCAGCAGGCCGTGAAGTTCGCTCGTGAGGAGGCGAACGGCGCGGAGGTCACCGACCGGCGGGTGGGTGACGCGGTCTTCGGCTATCTCTTCGGATAGCCCCATGAACCCCCCGTCCGCCGGAGCGCGGGCGGGGTGCGCGAGGAGCGCAAAGCTGAAACTGAAGCTTGTCGTGAACCACGCGGTCCCAGTGGAGGTTCGAGTCCTCCCCCCGGCACCACAGGCCGGGGTGGCCCAACTCGGCAGAGGCAGACCGCGATGAATCTCAGACTCTCGCTCCAGACTCAGCATTCGCCGCTCATCGCCGGATCGACCGGGCCCGGGCCCTGGTGCGTCGAAATGCCAGTTCGAATCTGGTCCGCCGAGCTCGATCGGCGGTGGTCCAAAGGCAGGACGCGACGCAATGACGACTGACCCGGGTCCTCAAGTGTGCCGGCGTGTGATCGTGAGCGGCATTCACAGGGCTCGGGGGCAGGCTACGCCCCCGGGCCCGCTCCTTTCTCCCGGGTCACTGCCGGTAGCCGCTGAGGAAGCGGCCGATACGGCTGATGGCCGCGTCGAGGTCGTCGGCATGCGGCAGGGTGAGGATCCGGAAGTGGTCGGGACGCGGCCAGTTGAAGCCCGTGCCCTGCACGACCTGGATCTTCTCGCGCAGCAGCAGGTCCAGCACGAACTTCTCGTCGTCGTGGATCCGGTGCACCTTCGGGTCGAGCCGCGGGAACGCGTACAGCGCACCCTTCGGCTTGACGCACGAGACACCGGGGATCTCGTTCAGCTTCTCCCAGGCCCGGTCGCGCTGCTCGTGGAGCCTGCCGCCGGGCGCGACCAGCTCCCGGATGGACTGGCGGCCGCCGAGCGCGGCCTGGATTGCGTACTGGGCGGGGGCGTTGGCACACAACCGCATCGAGGCGAGCATCGTCAGGCCCTCGAGGTAGCTGCGGGCGTGCTGCTTGGGGCCGGTGACCACGAGCCAGCCCGAGCGGAATCCGGCGACGCGGTACGTCTTGGACAGTCCGCCGAAGGTGAGCACCACGAGATCGGGCGCGAGGGCTGCTGCCGTGTGGTGGACGGCGTCGTCGTACACGATCTGGTCGTAGATCTCGTCGGCGAACACCATCAGCTGGTGGCGGCGCGCGAGATCGAGGATGCCTTCGACGATCTCACGCGGATAGACCGCGCCGGTGGGGTTGTTGGGATTGATGATCACGACCGCCCGCGTACGGTCGGTGATCTTCGAGGCCATGTCGGCGAGATCCGGGTACCAGTCGGACTCCTCGTCACACAGATAGTGCACCGCCTTGCCGCCGGCGAGGGTGGTCACCGCGGTCCACAGCGGGAAGTCCGGGGCGGGGATGAGCACTTCGTCGCCGTCCTCCAGCAGGGCCTGGACGGCCATGGAGACCAGCTCGGAGACGCCGTTGCCGAGGAAGATGTCGTCGACGGACACGTCGGGCAGGCCGAGAGACTGGTAGCGCTGGGCCACCGCGCGGCGGGCGGAGAGGACGCCGCGGGAGTCGGTGTAGCCGTGGGCCTGCGGGAGCATCCGGATCATGTCCTGGACGATCTCCTCGGGCGCCTCGAAGCCGAAGAGCGCCGGATTGCCCGTGTTGAGGCGCAGCACGCTGTGGCCGGCTTCCTCCAGCGCGTTGGCGTGCTCGATCACCGGACCGCGGATCTCGTAGCAGACCTCGCTGAGCTTGCTCGACTGCCGGAATTCCATGTCGTGCCCTCCCCGGACCGAATGACGTACTTGGTTTTACCAAGTTGGAGCTTGGAAAGTCCAACAACTTGTCTAGACTCCTCGCATGCCACGCCTGACGCGCCGCCGAAGCTATGACCAGTACTGCGCCGCCGCCCGCGCGCTCGACGCCGTCGGAGACCGGTGGACCCTGCTGATCGTCCGCGAGCTGCTGGCGGGCCCCCGTCGCTACACCGACCTGCACGCGGACCTGCCGGGCGTCAGCACGGACGTCCTGGCCTCCCGGCTCAAGGACATGGAACGGGACGGACTGGCCACGCGCCGCAAGCTCCCGCCGCCCTCCGCCGCGATCGTGTACGAACTGACCGTGCGGGGACGGCAGTTGCTTCCCGTGCTCACCGCCCTGGCCGGCTGGGGAGCGCCCGAGCTGGCCGAACGCCGGCCCACCGACGCGGTACGCGCGCACTGGTTCGCGATCCCGCTGGTGCGCGCGCTCGCCGGGCCGGCGGACCGTTCGGGGGTGGTGGAGGTGCGGCTGGACGAAGGTGTCTTCCACGTACGACTGGGAGGCGGCGGACCTGACTACGGAGACGGTCCCGCCAGCCGGCCGGACGCGTGCCTGACCCTGGACGCGGACACCTGTACCGCGCTCGGCAGAGGCGAGTTGACGCTGGCGGACGGCGTACGGACCGGGCGGATCACGGTGCAAGGGGACACGGCGTTCCTCGGCGTATGAGCACGTCCCTTCCGAGCGGCGGTAACGGCCCCGCGGGCAGCGGGTGAATCAGCGCTCGCCGGTGACGACGACCGTCGCGCCCGAGGTGCTCAGCCGGGGGTCCTTGAGCGGATCGGAGCCGGTGTACGGCTTCTGCCCCTTGTACTCGACCCGCACGGTGCGCGAGGCCACCGCCGTACCGTGGCGGCCGGCCTGACAGGTCCGCACGAAGTCAGCGACGCTGCTGTCGCGTACGACGTCGAGGTCGTAGCGCAGCCGGGAGGAGACGACGGCACCGGCCTGCACCCTGGCATGTCGGATTCGGCCGATGAACCGTGGTCGCAGCTGCCGGTGGCCGATACCGGAGCGCACCTCTTCGACGAGGACAGGCCGCGGCCCGCCGGGCGATGATGGGCGCGTGCGACTCGAAGCGATCACCTGGGAGCGGCTGACCGAAGCACTCGCGGCCCGGATCCTTCGGACCCGGGCCGCGGACGGCAGCCCGTGGCTGCGCATCGGCATCGACGGCGCCCCCGCGGCACGGCCCGAAGAACTCGCCCGTCCGCTCGCCGAGGCCCTGCGGCTGCGCGGGCGCGGCGTGCTGGTGGCCGGCACGGACGGGTTTCTCAAGCCCGCGTCGCTGCGGTACGAGCACGGGCGCGAGGACCCCGACACGTACTACAGCGGCTGGTTCGACACCGGCGCGCTGTGGCGGGAGGTCTTCGGACCCCTGGAGCCGGGCGGCACCGGGCAGGCGCTGCCCGATCTGTGGGACCCGGCGACCGACCGGGCGACTCGTTCGGCGCCCGTCGAACTCCCGCCCGGGGGAGTGCTGTTGCTGCACGGCCCGTTTCTGCTCGGGCACTGGTTCCCGTTCGACCTGACCGTGCATCTGCGCCTGTCACCGGCCGCGCTGGAGCGCCGCACGGACCAGCGGGAACGCTGGACGCTCCCGGCGTTCGCCCGCTACGAGGACGAGACCGGTCCCGGGGACGCCGCGGACGTACTCGTACGGGCCGACGACCCCCGCCACCCGGCGTGGGGCGGCCTGCACTGATCCGGCTGCTCAGGGCCGGCCGCCGGTCAGTGTGACGGCCAGGGCCCCCGCCCGGCAGCCCTCGTCCGCGGCCGTCGGGGCGTCCGCCCCCGAGAGGCGGGCCGCGAGAAACGCTCCCGTGAACGCGTCGCCTGCACCGGTGCTGTCCACCGCCTCGGCCGCGTGCGGCGCGACGCGGGCCGTCACCCGGCCCGCCTCCGCGACCAGTGCCCCGTGGGCGCCCAGCGTGACGACGGCCAGCGGGACACGGCGGCTGAGTGCGGCCGCCGCGGCCGCCGTATCGGGCAGCCCGGTGAGCTGCCGGGCCTCGTCCGCGTTGGGGAGGAGGACATCCGCGCCGTCGAGGGCCGACAGCATGTGCTCCGCACCCAGCGCGGCGATGAAGCCCGCCGAGGCCGGGTCGACGCTCACCGGGATGTTCCTCTCCCGCGCCGAGTCGATCGCCAGGCGGGCAGCGGCCCGGCTGGTGCCGGAGAAGAGGAGGTAGCCCGACACATGCAGGGCGCCGACCCCGTCCAGCATCGATGCCGAGAAGTCCCCTGCGGCAAGGTGCAGCACCGCACCGCTGTCGGTGAGAAACGTGCGCTCGGCCGTCGCGTCGACGAGCGCGATGACGGTGGCGGTGGGCACCTCCTGATCGGGCACGAGATACGGGTGCACCCCGGCCGCTCGCAGCTGCTCCGCGTGCCACGGCAGATCGGCAGCGCCGACCCTGGCGAGCAGCCGGACCTCCCCGCAGGCCCGACGGGCCGCCCAGCAGGCCACGTTGGCACCGGCGCCGCCGGGCAGGACACGGATTCGTGCCGTCGTGTCCGTGCCCCGCGCGAGCGGAGTGCGGTGGCGCGCCACGACATCGGTGACGACGTCCCCGAGGACGAGCAGTCCGCCGCCCGTCATGCGTACGCCGCTGCGATCCGTGCCGCGAGCCGGACATTGCCGCGCACCGCGGCGAGATTGGCCTCCAGCGAGGCGCCTTCGGTGTACCGCATCAGCCTCTCGAGGAGGAACGGAGTGACCGCCTGGCCCGTGACGCCCGTCTCGTGTGCTTCGCCGAGGGCCCGGGCGAGTACGCGATCGTGCAGTGCCGGGTCCAACTGGTCCCGCACCGGCACCGGGTTGGCCACGATCAGGGAGGAGTGCGGTGCGCCGAGCGCGTCCTTCGCGTGCATCACCGCGGCCACCTCCTCGGGCGTATGCACGACCCAGTCGACCGGTTCACCCGCGGACGTCAGGTAGAAACCGGGGAACTGCTCCGTGCCGTACCCGATCACGCCCACACCCAGGGTTTCGAGCCGCTGGAGCGTGGCGGGGACGTCGAGGATCGACTTGACCCCGGCACAGACCACGGTGATGCCGATCCTGGCGAGCAGCCGCAGGTCCGCCGACTCGTCCTGTGTCTCGGTCCAGCCCCGGTGCACACCGCCGAGCCCTCCGGTGGCGAAGACCCGGATCCCGGCACGGTCCGCCAGGAACGCCGTCGCCGACACCGTCGTCGCCCCGCTCGCACCTGCCGCGAGCGCGGGCGCGAGGTCCCGGTGACCGAGCTTGCGTATGGAGTCGTCCCCGGCGATCCGCTCCAGCTGGTCCTTGTCCAGGCCGACATGGGCCATTCCGTCCAGTACGGCGGTGGTGGCGGGGACGGCGCCCGCGTCCCGGACCAGCCCCTCGAGCTCCTCGGCGACGGCGAGATTGCGGGGGCGGGGCAGTCCGTGCGCGATGATCGTCGACTCCAGGGCGACGACCGGGCGCTGTGCGTCCAGGGCTTGTTGGACTTCGTCGGTCACATGGGTCAGCAGCATGTCCCATCCCTGGCACAGGAGCGGTGCCCCCAAACGTCAAAAGCCGGCGTGGACCGACGGACACGTCCTTGACCGGCAGGTTCTGCGACGGTCTGGCGCCGACCGCGCCCTCATGTCCGCCGTCGCAGCACATGAGCCGGAGCCCGGTCTCCGGCCCAGGAGGTCAGTCGCGGGCCACGGCGCGGTGGACGGTCAGGGCCGCCATCGGCAGCAGCAGGCACGCGCCGATCAGGTTCAGCCAGCCGTAGCTCGCCTGGGCCACGATCAGCCCCGCCGCCGCGCCGCCGAGGCCCGCCGATGTGTTGCTCGTCAGGTCCGAGAGGCCCTGGACGGCGGCCCGGGCCGGTTGCGGTACCGAGTCGGTCAGCAGTGTGGAACCGGCGACCAGACCCGCCGACCATCCCAGGCCCAGCAGGAACAGGCCGATCGCCGTCCGGCCGTGGCTCGCTCCTGCCGTGCCCGCCAGCACGGCGGCGGCGCAGAGCAGCCCCGCGGCCAACCCGATCACCGACAGCCGTCCGATGCGGTCCGCGAGCCAGCCCATCACCGGCGAGAACGCGTACATGCCCGCGATGTGGCCGCTGATCACCAGACCGATCAGCTGGATGTCCGCGCCGTGGTGGCTCAGCGCGACCGGGGTCATCGACATGATCGACACCATCGCGGTGTGCGACACGGCCACCGTCACCAGCGCCAGCCGGGCCCGGGGCGAGGCGCGGACCGCCCGGACCCCGGCGCGCAGCGAGCGTCCCTCGGGTGAGCGGTCGGCCGGGGACAGGGCCCGCGCCGTGAGCAGCGGGTCCGGGCGCAGCAGGATCAGGACCACGCCCGCCGCGACGAGGAAGACCCCGGCCGCCCACACGAACGGGCCGGCCGCTGCCGGAATGCCGAGCCCGGACACGCTGCGACCCGCGGGCGCCGCGATGTTGGGGCCGAGGACCGCCCCGATCGTGGTCGCCCAGACGACGGTGGAGATGGCCCGGCCGCGACGCTCCGGCTCGGCCAGGTCGGCGGCCGCGAAACGGGCCTGCAGATTCGCCGACGACGCCGCGCCGAACCCGGCCATGCCCACCAGCAGAAGAGGGAAGCTGCCGGCGACCGCGCCCGTCACGACCACGCCCGCGCCCACCGCCCCGATCAGATACGCCAGGACCAGCCCGGGCCGCCTGCCGCGCGCCGCCATCAGAGCGGCCAGCGGCATCGAGAGCAGCGCGGTGCCGGCCACGGTCGCGGTCGGGGCCAGACCGGACAGCGCCTCCGTGCCGCTGACCTCCTGTGCCAGCACCGAGGCCAGCGCGATCCCCGTCGCGACACCGAGTCCGCCGAGGATCTGGCTCGCGATCAGTACGGCGTTGATCCTGCGCCGCAGCGCGGGCAGCCCTGCGGCGGGCACCGCGATGCCGCCGGGTATGTCAGGTGCGTCAGGGCTTACGGTCACCGGCGCAGTGTGCCAGCCCGCACCTCCGCACGAAACAGCGGCGGGCGCCGCACCGGAACTCGGACCGACGCCGGAACAACGTCAGAACAGCGGCTCGGGCAGCACACCCTCCAGTGCCAGCAGCTTCCGCTTGGTCTCCGGACCGCCGCCGAACCCGCCGAGCCCCCCGTCCGTCTCCACCACCCGGTGGCAGGGCACCACGACCGGCAGCGGATTGGATCCCATCGCCGCGCCCACTGCCTGGGCCGCACCCGGCTGGCCCACCCGGGCCGCCAGGTCGCCGTATCCGACCACCGTCCCGTACGGGACACCGGCCAGCAGCTCGCACAGCACCCGGCGGTTGAAGCCGCCGGACAGCGACCAGTCCAGTGCCAGGTCGAACGTCCGCAGCCCGCCGGCGAAGTACGCCTCCAGCTGGCGTATCGGCTCGGCGAGCCGCCCTGCCGGGTCCTCGACGCCCGCCGCGCCGAGTCGTCCCGTCAGCCGCTCGAGCGCCCTGTCCCGCACCGCCGCGTCGGCGTGGAAGACCACGCTCACCAGCCCCTCGTCGGTCGCGGCGAGAAGCAGCGGCCCGATGCCGGTGCCGACCGTGGTCCACTCGAAGCTGTTCATGGGACCACGGTACGACCGGCCACTGACACTCCCGCTGCGCCCGGAGCCCGGCCCATGGCGTCCCGCACCACGTCCGGGTTGTTGGTGATGATCCCGTCCACTCCGAACCCGGCCACCCGCACCGCGCCCTCCGCGTCGTCGACCGTCCAGGTGTTCATCCGCAGCGGTCTGCCGTGCGGGCCCTTGAGCGCGTGGACCGCGGCCACGTACTCGGCGCTCAGCGAGGTGTGCGAGGGATTGATCTGGTCCGTGAACGCCGCGAACGCGGGCAGGTCCGCCACCGCGGGCGTACCGAGGAAACCGGTCGTGATGTCGGGCCGCAGTGCGTGGACCGCCTTGATGCTGTCCGCGCCGAAGCTCTGGACGACCAGCCGGTGTCCGACGTGCGCCCGGTCGAGCCAGCCCTCTTCACCGAGCACCCGCAGGGTGTCCTGCTCGATGCCCGGGTACAGCACCGGCTTCTTGATCTCCAGCAGCAGCTTCTGACCGTTGGCGTCCACCCGGTTCAGGTACTCCTTGAGCGTCGGCACCCGGGCCCATGCCCACTCGGGTCCGCGCCAGCTGCCCGCGTCCAGGGTCGCGATCTCGGCGGCGGTGAAGTCCTTCACCTTCCATGGCGCACGGCCTGGAAAACGCTCTTCCACGTCGGTCGTCCGGGCGAGTGAATCGTCGTGCACGACCACGAGCTCACCGTCCCTGGTGCGCTGGACGTCGTTCTCGACCCACGCGAAGCCCATACGGGCTGCGAGGTCGATCGCCGCGAGCGTGTTCTCCGGCGCGTAGGCGGACGCGCCGCGATGGGCGATGACCACCGGGTCGCGGTGCCGTGCCGTGGCGTCCTCGGTGCCCGCGGCGGATCCGGGCAGGAACAGCGCACTGAATCCGAGAGCGGTGGTGGCCAGCGCTGCGACGGGGCGGGCGAACATAAGTGGTCCTCACGTCGTTGGTCACGGACGAGCCGAGGGTGTCAGCAGTCGGTCAACGAGGTGCGAGTGAAGTATGGCCGTAACGTGAACGCGGCCGCGCGGCGCGCATTCCGTGTCAGACTCCGTGTCGACAACACCGCTCAACGCTTGCGTGCCGCCTTGCGGGCCGTGTTCCGGCCCGAACCGGACCTCCATCAGGGTCCGCAACGGATCGCAGGGATCGCGGGGCGTCACCCGGGACGAAGGGCAAGGGTCATGCAGGGCACTGTGGACGGATTCAGCTACGGGCTGGTCACGCCCGTGGCCGCCTTTCTCATGGCATGCCTCGGCGGGGCGCTCGGCCTGCGCTGCACCACCCGCTCCCTGCGCACCGGACGGTCCTTCAAACCGGGGTGGCTCGCCCTCGGCGCGACCGCGATCGGCTCCGGAATCTGGACGATGCACTTCATAGCCATGATGGGCTTCAGCGTCGAGGGGGTGGCGGTCAACTACGACCGACCGACCACCTTCGCCAGCCTCGCCGTCGCCGTGATCATGGTCGGCATCGGCATCTTCATCGTCGGCTACCGGGGTGCGACGGCCATGGCCCTCGTCACCGGGGGCACGATCACCGGACTCGGTGTGGCCTCCATGCACTATCTCGGCATGGCCGGAATGCGGCTGGAGGGGCGCCTCCTGTACGACACGGGGACCGTCGCCCTGTCCGTGGTGATCGCGGTGGTCGCCGCGACGCTGGCGCTGTGGGCCGCCGCCGCGATACACGGCTTCATGGCGAGCCTCGGCGCGAGCCTGGTGATGGGGATCGCGGTGACCGGGATGCACTACACGGGCATGGCTGCCGTCAGTGTGCATCTGCATCCGGTCGCCGGCTCCGCCGCCGGCGGTGACTCGGCCGCCACGGTCCTCGCTCCCGTGCTGGTCGGCCCCGGCGTCTTCCTGCTCCTTGCCGCCGTCGTGGTGATGTTCGACCCGCTGCTGGTGCTGGGCGAGCCCGTCCGGCTGCCGGCCGACGGCGGCCGCGCCCGGCCCGGAGTGCCCGCGCAGCGGACGCCGGCGCCGTCGTATCCGAGGGCCGCCGCCTGGGCCGCCGACCGCAGCATGCGCCGCGGGCACCAGGGCTCCGGCAAGGGCTGAGCCCCGGCCGGCCGGTCCGGCCGCGGTCGTGCGCGGCCGATCACCCCCCTGGTGTCAGTGGCGGGTCGTACGGTTGTTGCATGCGGCCCGTTTCCAAGATCGAACGTACGGTGGCGCCCTTCGAGGTCGTCAGCCACTACCAGCCCAGCGGCGACCAGCCGACCGCCATCGCCGACCTGGAGCGGCGTATCCGCGCAGGTGAGAGGGATGTCGTCCTGCTCGGTGCGACCGGCACCGGTAAGTCGGCGACCACCGCCTGGATGATCGAGAAGCTCCAGCGCCCCACTCTCGTGATGGCGCCGAACAAGACCCTGGCCGCCCAGCTTGCGAACGAATTCCGCGAACTGCTGCCGAACAACGCGGTCGAGTACTTCGTCTCGTACTACGACTACTACCAGCCCGAGGCGTACGTCCCGCAGTCGGACACCTACATCGAGAAGGACTCCTCGATCAACGAGGAAGTGGAGCGCCTGCGCCACTCCGCGACGAACTCCCTGCTGACCAGGCGGGACGTCGTCGTGGTCGCCTCCGTCTCGTGCATCTACGGCCTCGGCACACCGCAGGAGTACGTGGACCGCATGGTGCAGCTCAAGGTCGGCGACGAGATCGACCGCGACCAGCTGCTGCGCCGCTTCGTCGACATCCAGTACACGCGCAACGACATGGCGTTCCAGCGCGGCACCTTCCGGGTCCGCGGCGACACCATCGAGATCTTCCCGGTCTACGAGGAGCTCGCCGTCCGTATCGAGATGTTCGGCGACGAGATCGAGGCGCTGTCCACCCTGCATCCTCTGACCGGTGAGATCCTCAGCGAGGACCAGTCGCTGTACGTCTTCCCGGCCAGCCACTATGTGGCCGGCCCCGAGCGCATGGAGAAGGCGGTCAACGGTATCGAGGCCGAGCTGGAACAACGCCTCGCCGAGCTGGACAAACAGGGCAAGCTGCTCGAGTCCCAGCGGCTGCGCATGCGTACGTCGTACGACATCGAGATGATGCGCCAGATCGGCTCCTGCTCGGGCATCGAGAACTATTCGATGCACTTCGACGACCGGGAGCCCGGCTCCCCGCCCAACACCCTCCTCGACTACTTCCCCGAGGACTTCCTGCTCGTCATCGACGAGTCGCATGTCACCGTGCCGCAGATCGGCGCCATGTACGAGGGAGACGCCTCCCGCAAGCGCACCCTGGTCGACCACGGATTCCGGCTGCCCTCGGCGCTCGACAACCGCCCGCTGAAGTGGGAGGAGTTCCAGGAGCGGATCGGCCAGACCGTCTATCTGTCCGCCACCCCCGGCACCTACGAGCTCTCCCGCGGCGACGGCTTCGTGGAGCAGATCATCCGCCCCACCGGCCTTGTCGACCCCGAGGTCGTCGTCAAGCCCACCGAGGGACAGATCGACGACCTGGTGCACGAGATCCGCCTGCGTACGGAGAAGGACGAGAGGGTCCTGGTCACCACGCTCACCAAGAAGATGGCCGAGGACCTCACCGACTACTTCCTCGAACTGGGCATCCAGGTCCGCTACTTGCACAGCGACGTCGACACCCTGCGCCGGGTCGAGCTGCTGCGCGAGCTGCGCGCGGGCGAGTACGACGTTCTGGTCGGCATCAACCTGCTGCGTGAGGGCCTCGACCTGCCCGAGGTGTCCCTGGTGGCCATCCTCGACGCGGACAAGGAGGGCTTCCTGCGCTCCGGCACCTCGCTGATCCAGACCATCGGCCGCGCGGCGCGCAATGTCTCAGGCCAGGTCCATATGTACGCGGACAAGGTGACCGCGGCCATGGATAAGGCGATCGAGGAGACCAACCGCCGCCGGGAGAGGCAGATCGCCTACAACACCGCCAACGGCATCGACCCCCAGCCGCTCCGCAAGAAGATCAACGACATCGTCGCCACCATCGCGCGTGAGGAGGTCGACACCGAGGAGCTGCTCGGCACCGGCTACCGCCAGGTCAAGGAGGGCAAACCGGGCAAGGCGGCCAAGGCGCCGGTCCCGGTGCTCGGCTCCGGCGCGGGGGCGGCAGGCCGCAAGGGGGAGGTGCTCTCCGACCGCCCGGCGGCCGAACTGGCCGGAATCATCGAGGAGATGACCGAGCGGATGCGGGCCGCGGCCGCGGAGCTCCAGTTCGAGGTGGCGGCACGGCTGCGCGACGAGGTGAGCGAGTTGAAGAAGGAACTGCGGCAGATGAAGGAGGCGGGTCTCGCCTGAGCCCCGCACACCAGGTGTGTTGCAAGACCGACACAAAAAACGACCAACTGTGCTGCGCTGTTGGAGTGACTGCGTAGGGTGCTGGACAACCGCACATATGGGCGGCGGCAAATACTAAGAAGGGGACAGCGCGTGACGGTCAACATGACCAAGGGTCAGGCCATCAGCCTGCAGAAGAGCGACGGGGGGACCCTCACCTCGGTGCGGATGGGGCTCGGCTGGCAGGCGGCGCCTCGCCGCGGTCTGTTCGGTTCGCGCACCCGTGAGATCGATCTCGACGCGTCGGCGGTGCTGTTCGCCGACAAGCAGCCGGTGGACGTGGTCTTCTTCCGCCACCTGGTCAGCGATGACGGCTCGGTCAAGCACACGGGTGACAACCTGGTCGGCGGCGCGGGCTCGGGCGGCGACGACGAGGCGATCCTCGTCGATCTGCAGCGGGTGCCGGTCCACATCGACCAGATCGTCTTCACGGTGAACTCGTTCACCGGCCAGACGTTCCAGGAGGTGCAGAACGCCTTCTGCCGCATCGTCGACGAGAGCAACGGCCAGGAGCTGGCCCGCTACACCCTGGACGGCGGCGGCCAGTACACCGCGCAGATCATGGCAAAGGTGCACCGCGTCGGCGGCGGCTGGAAGATGACGGCTCTGGGCAACCCGGCCAACGGCCGGACGTTCCAGGACCTGATGCCGTCCATCCTGCCGCACCTGTAAGTACGGCCCGCGCGGACGGACACGCAGCTCCCGGGGGCACAGCCGCCGGGAGCTGCACCGCGTACCACGCACCGCGATTGACGCACGGTGAGCTGCTCACCGTGCCGACGACCACAAGCGCACAGCACCGAGGAGACAGAGCGATGACGGCCGAGCTGGTCCGGGGGCAGAACCACCCCCTGCCCGACACCCGCCTGCAGATCCGGGTGTCGGCGGGCCATCCAGTGCTGGCCTGCGCCACCTGCTCCGACGCGCAGGGGGCCGTCGACGACGGCGCGATCGCCTACCCCGGAGCCGCCGCGCTGCCCGGGATCGAGGTGCCCGGGCAGGCCACCGAGGCGCCCCGGTTCAGCATCGACCTGGACGCGGTGCCCGATGCGGTGGACCAGGTCAATGTGCTGCTCGCGCTCCCGGAGGCATCGGGCGGGCCGGCCCACTTCGGTGCCACCGCAGCCCCCTTCCTCGCCGTCGTCGGCCAGGACGACGCCGAGTTGGTCAGCTTCACCATCACCGGACTGGACAGCGAGACCGCGCTGGTCGCCGTCGAGCTGTACCGCCGCCAGGGCGCCTGGAAGATCCGCGCCGTCGGCCAGGGGTACGCGGGCGGACTGGCCGCGCTGCTCAGGGACCAGGGCATGGACGGAGCCGACCGGATCGCGGCGGCCGTCCAGGAGAAGGCCGCGTCCCGCTCGCCGCGTACGGAACCGGCCCGGCTGCGTACGAGCGGCGGCGACGCCCACGCCGCTCAGGGCACCCCCGCACCGGGCCCCGACCAGTCGGCGCCGGCGGACGCCACCCTCGCGGCCGGCAGTGCCCTCCCCGACGACTTCCCGCTCGCCGGCCCTCAGCCCGCCACCGCCGGCGGCGCCACCGGGCCCCAGCAGACGCCCACCGCCGACGCCCCGCAGACGCCCAGCGGTGGCCCCATCAACTACGCGCATCCGCGCCGGCAGTCCACCGCGCCCCCGCCGCCGCCTCCGGCCGCACAGCCCGGCGAGCCGGGCCGCCCGCCCGTGCCCGTGGCCGGCGACGCCACCGGCTGGTCGATGGAGGAGCGCCTGTACAACCAGGTGTGGGGCATGTTCGAGGACTACGCCCGTGCGGTGGCCGCCTACCGCAGCGCGGTCGAATTCGCCGAGAACCGTATGGAGCAGGAGCTCGACCATGTCCTGTCCGACCCGCGAAGCCGGATCGGCGGCACCGGTGACGCGGCCCGCGAGGCGGCGCGCGCCAAGTGCGAGCAGCTCACCGACCAGGCCCGTCAGGTCCTCGACCGCGACCTCGCCCAGCTGGCGGCCGAGTCGGAGGTCGTCGAGCCGGCCCTGCCTCCCGCCTTTGCCCGCTGGGACAACCCCACCTGGCACGCCTACCGGGTCCCGATGGAGATCCCCATGGCGCTGCGCATCGGCGATCTCCATCTGCCCGAGAGCCCCGAGCTGCGCATCCCCTGTCTCGTACGGCTGCCGCTGGAGCGCGGGCTGTGGGTCGACAGCGGACGGGGCGGATCGGAAGGCGCGCTGATGATGGACGACGCCCAGCTGCGCCGCCTCGCCGTCGACTGCGCGGTCGCGCACGCGGCCCGGCTGCTCGCCGTCTATCCGCCCGGCGAGTTCTCCGTGCATGTCATCGACCCTGCCCGCTCCGCGGCCGCGTCGCTCGCCCCGCTCGTCGCCTCCGGGGTGCTGGCGGCGCCGCCCGCCGCCGGCGCCCAGGGCGTCAGCGACGTGCTGGCGAAGCTCACCCAGCGCGTGGACCTGGTGTCGATGGCGATGCGCGGGGGCGCGGCCGACGCGCTGCCGCCCGGCTTCGACACCGGTGAGCAGCTGCTGATCGTCAATGACTTCCCGCACGGCTTCGACGATCGCGCGGTCACCCAGCTGCGCTATCTCGCCGACGAGGGCCCGGCCGTCGGCGTCCATCTGATGATGGTCGCCGACCGCGAGGACGCGAGCGCGTACGGCCCGGTGCTGGACCCGCTGTGGCGCTCCCTGCTGCGCGTCACGCCGGTCCCGGACGACCACCTTGCCGACCCGTGGGTGCGGCATGCCTGGACGTACGAGCCGCCGATGGTGCCGTCGGGCAGCGACGTGCTGCGCCAGGTTCTGGACCAGGTGGCCACGGCCCGCCGTTCCTGGAACCGCTGAGCCGCCCTCGGCCCCTTTCCTGGTCCAGTCACTGACCTGCGTATTTGAGGAGCGCTTTACCTCAACCTTTACCTTTCATTGGGCTTCCCTGTACTGTTCTTTGCGCGGAGGGGAGTACTCCCGACTCGCGGCGTGCCCGTCAGTACGGACAGACAGAGAAGTCCCGGGGCGCCGGCCCGTGGTTGCGGCATCGCGTCGCCCCGGGTGGAAGAGACCTCCGGCAGCGACGACGCTGATCAATAGCCGTACGACGCCGGAGGCGCAGTGGACGTTTCATTGAACATGTGGGTGCTGACCATTCTCGGTCTGAGCGCCCTGATCGCGGTCGACTTCTTCATCGGGCGCAAGCCCCACGACGTGTCCATGAAGGAAGCGGGCATCTGGACCGTCGTCTGGATCGTGCTCGCCGCACTCTTCGGCCTGGGCCTGCTGGTGTTCGGTGAGCGCCAGGCGTCGGGCGAGTTCTTCGCGGGCTTCATCACCGAGAAGTCGCTCAGTGTCGACAACCTCTTCGTGTTCGTCCTGATCATGGCGAAGTTCGCGGTGCCGTCCCACCTGCAGCAGCGCGTACTGCTCGTCGGTGTGCTGATCGCGCTGGTACTGCGGGCCATCTTCATCGCGGCCGGCGCCGCGATCATCGCCAGCTTCTCCTGGGTCTTCTACATCTTCGGCGCGTTCCTGATCTACACCGCCTGGAAGCTCATCCAGGAGGCGCGCTCGGACGAGGAGGAGGACGAGTTCGAGGAGAACAGGCTCCTCAAGTCCATCGAGAAGAGGTTCGGGGTCGCCGACCGGTACCACGGCACCAAGCTCTTCATCCGGGTCAACGGCAAGCGCGTCCTGACCCCGCTGATGGTGGTCATGCTCGCCATCGGCACGACCGATGTGCTCTTCGCGCTGGACTCGATCCCCGCGATCTTCGGCCTGACCCAGGACCCGTACATCGTCTTCACCGCCAACGCCTTCGCCCTCATGGGTCTGCGGCAGCTGTACTTCCTCATCGGCGGACTGCTCAAGAAGCTCGTCCACCTCAGCTACGGCCTGTCGGTGATCCTCGGCTTCATCGGCGTGAAGCTGGTGCTGCACGCCTTGCACGAGAGCGGAGTGCACGTCCCGGAGATCTCCATCCCCTTCTCGCTGGCCTTCATCTGCGGCGTGCTGATCATCACCACGATCACCAGCCTCATCGCCTCCAAGAAGCAGTCCGAGCGCGAAGCGGCCGAGGAAGCCCAAAAGGCCGGGGTCCAGGGCCCCGGGGAGTCGGACAAGGACAGCGTCGACGCCTGACGGCCCCGACGAGGCACCAACACCCCCGACCGGCGGGTGCGGACGGCAGAGCCGTTTCGCACCCGCCGGTCCCGGTGTACGGGCCCGACTCTCGGGGGAGGGGGAGGCACGCGGCGCGGCACCCTTCCGCATACCGTTGCGTACGACGTACGACGTACGACGTACGACGTACGACGTACGACGCACGACGCACGACGCACGACGACGGTGGACGACCGTCCCGAGCCGACACGACCGAGGACATGACACCCCGACGCACACGCCGGCAAGAGCCCGCGCCCGCCGCCCCCCTCACATTGAGCATCGACCGGACCGCCCAGCCGCCCCGGGCAGCGGTCCTGTTGCTGCACGGCGGCCGGGCCGACGGCCTCGAGCCGCCCTCCGGCCTCAACCTGCCCGGCGTGCGGATGCACCCCTTCGCACGGGCCGTCGCCCGTGCCACCGCCGGGCACGACATCGTGCTCGGCCGCGTCCGTTACGGCCACCGGGGCTGGAACGGCACGCGGGCCGACGCCGGACGTGACGCCCTCAGCGCCCTGGACGAACTCGCCCTGCTGACCGGCCCCGTGCCCACTCTGCTGGTCGGCCACTCGATGGGCGGGCGCGCCGCACTGCACGCCGGCGGACATCCGCTGGTGACCGGCGTCGTGGGCCTTGCCCCCTGGTGCCCCGAGGGTGAACCGGTGGACCACCTCGCGGACCGCCGCGTCGTACTGCTGCACGGTGACCGGGACCGGGTGACCGACCCGCAGGAGACCTGGGCGTTCGCCACCAGGGCCCGCGCCGCGGGGGCCGAGGTGTGCGCGCTGCGCATGGCCGGCGGCGATCACGCCATGCTGCGCCGCGCCGGCGAATGGCACTCGCTCACCACCCGCGTGGTGACGGGTCTGCTGGGGCTGGGGCCGCTGCCGCCGGTGATCGCGAGGAGCTTCGAGGGCGCGGGCGCCGCCGAGCCGACCGACGCCACGGACGCGACGGACGCCGCGGGCGGCTAGGCCGTGTCTGACATATCCCGCCTGGTGCGCGACGCCCGGCACGCCCTCCCCCGGAGCTTCGCCTGGGGTACTCCCAGCTGTGTTGTCGGAGTCATCCACGTACGTCCAGTACGAGGATGTTCTCCCCCAGCCTCCGGCCGGGCGGTACCCCCACCGCCTTGCGATTGCAGGCACCGGACGCCGCGCACCCCGCATTGCGGGCGGACGGTGCTATTTGTTCAGACATGGCTCAGGGCCTCGGGCGTCCGGCGCGTGCCGTCCGTCTACCAGCCGCGCTCGCGCCACGTGGGCAGCTGCGGCCTCTCGTTGCCGAGAGTGGTGTCCTTTCCGTGGCCCGGGTAGACCCAGGTCTCGTCCGGGAGTGCGTCGAAGAGCTTCTTCTCGACCCCGTCGATGAGGCTCGCGAAGGCCTCCGGGTCCTTGCGGGTGTTGCCGACCCCACCGGGGAACAGGCAGTCGCCCGTGAAGACGTGCGGATGGCCGTGCGGGTCGTCGTAGACGAGCGCGATCGAGCCCGGGGTGTGGCCGATCAGATGACGGGCGACCAGCTCGACCCTGCCCACCCGGATCGTGTCGCCGTCCTCGACGGGCACATCGGTCGGGACGGGGATGCCGTCGGCGTCGTACCGCCCGGCGTAGGTACGCGCGCCGGTCTCGCGGACCACCTCGGCCAGCGCCTGCCAGTGGTCGGCGTGCTGGTGCGTGGTGACCACCGACGCGATGGAGTCGTCGCCGATGAACCCCAGCAACGTCTCCGGCTCGGCCGCCGCGTCGATCAGCAGCTGCTCGCCGGTGGCCCGGCAGCGCAGCAGATAGGCGTTGTTGTCCATCGGTCCGACCGCGACCTTCGAGATCATCAGGTCAGTCAGTTCGTGTACGTCCGCAGGGCCGCCGACCTTCACCACTCCGCTGTACGTCATGGACTCAGCCTATAGCGGGGGCAGTGCGGGCAGCAGGCCTCCGGAGACCTCCAGCGCCGCGCCGTCCCGCCGGCCCGCGAGCCAGCCCAGCACGTCCGCCGCCGGGCCCGAGACGGTGACCGGGGTGCCGCCGGGGCCGCCGGTGTGCCACTCGCCGGCGTCGGTCAGGATGCGGGTCGGCGGGACGTCCGCGTGCCCGCTGAAACGCTGCGCGAGGAAGTCGGTCTCCCGCTCCGTGAACTCCTTCGGCAGGTCCTCGAGCTCGTAGCCGATGTCCAGGTCGACATGGTGCAGCTCGACCTCGACGAGACGCCGGAACGGCAGCCGGGAGGCGCTGTCGGTCACACCGTTGCGGAGCTCGACCGTCCGTGACCAGTCGGTGTCCCGCTCTCCGGCGGCCTGGATGCGGTCGGCGCTCGCGCGGAGGTCGGCGAGCTGCTCGGTGAGAGGGCGGGGGGCGTCGCGCTCGATATCGGCCTCGCGCGCCGCAGCGCTCTCGTACATGGGGCGGCCCTCGAGCACATTGACGAGGGCGTCGGCGTTACGGGCCAGGTGGGCCAGGACATGGCCGCGGGTCCAGCCCGGCAGCCGTGACGGTCCGCTCGTGGCGGCGTTGTCCAGAGCGGCGGCTGCGGTGAGCAGTCGCTCGGTGGCTTCGTGTACAGCGTCCAGGTCGCGCTTGGGATCGATCATGGTGCAGACGATAGACCCGCCACTCGATCGGGTGAAGGTGGCCGAGCGCGTCCGCTAATCGAATGTGCGTGCTATACGCTCGGTGGAGGCATCCTTGAAAGTCAGGCATCCATCACCTGGCGGCCCCCATAGCCTGGAACAGTCTGGGACGGGGGCTGTGCCCCCCGCTTCTCTCAAGAAAGGTGCGGACCGGCGTGGCCGACCGTCTCATCGTTCGTGGCGCTCGCGAGCACAATCTCAAGAACGTCTCGCTCGACCTCCCCCGTGACTCGCTCATCGTGTTCACGGGTCTGTCGGGGTCGGGCAAGTCCTCGCTCGCCTTCGACACGATCTTCGCCGAGGGCCAGCGCCGGTATGTCGAATCCCTGTCGTCCTACGCCCGCCAGTTCCTGGGCCAGATGGACAAGCCGGACGTCGACTTCATCGAGGGCCTCTCCCCGGCCGTCTCCATCGACCAGAAGTCGACCTCGCGCAATCCGCGCTCGACGGTCGGCACGATCACCGAGGTCTACGACTACCTCCGCCTGCTGTTCGCCCGTATCGGCAAGCCGCACTGCCCCGAGTGCCGCCGGCCCATCTCGCGCCAGTCGCCGCAGGCCATCGTCGACAAGGTGCTCGAGCTGCCCGAGGGCAGCCGCTTCCAGGTCCTGTCGCCGCTCGTGCGCGAGCGCAAGGGCGAGTTCGTCGATCTCTTCGCCGATCTGCAGACCAAGGGCTACAGC
This sequence comes from Streptomyces sp. NBC_00390, assembly GCF_036057275.1. Classification (NCBI taxonomy): domain Bacteria; kingdom Bacillati; phylum Actinomycetota; class Actinomycetes; order Kitasatosporales; family Streptomycetaceae; genus Streptomyces; species Streptomyces sp. NBC_00390. The sequence goes on from NZ_CP107945.1 coordinate 6,441,897, forward strand.
CGGGCGCGGGTCGACGGAAAGACCGTCCAGCTGGCCGAGCCGCCGCAGCTGAAGAAGCAGGAGAAGCACACCATCGAGGTGGTCGTCGACCGCCTCACCGTCAAGGACAGCGCCAAGCGCCGGCTGACCGACTCGGTCGAGACCGCGCTCGGGCTCTCCGGCGGCATGGTCGTGCTGGACTTCGTCGACCTCCCCGAGGACGACCCCGAGCGCGAGCGGATGTACTCGGAGCATCTGTACTGCCCGTACGACGACCTGTCCTTCGAGGAGCTCGAGCCCCGCTCCTTCTCGTTCAACTCGCCCTTCGGCGCCTGCCCCGACTGCACCGGCATCGGGACGCGCATGGAGGTCGACCCCGAGCTGATCGTCCCGGACGAGGAGAGGTCCCTCGACGAGGGCGCGATCCACCCCTGGTCGCACGGCCACACCAAGGAGTACTTCGGACGCCTGATCGGCGGGCTCGCACAGGCGCTCGGCTTCAGCACCGACATGCCGTGGGCGGGACTGCCCCAGCGTGCCAAGAAGGCCCTGCTCCACGGCCACAAGACCCAGGTCGAGGTCCGCTACCGCAATCGGTACGGGCGGGAGCGGGCGTACACCACCCCGGCCTTCGAAGGGGCCGTCCAGTTCGTCAAGCGGCGGCACTCCGAGGCCGAGAGCGACTCCAGCAGGGAGCGCTTCGAGGGCTATATGCGCGAGGTGCCGTGCCCGACCTGTGAGGGCACCAGGCTGAAGCCGATCGTGCTCGCGGTCACCGTGATGGAGAAGTCCATCGCCGACGTCGCCGCGATGTCGATCAGTGAGTGCGCGGAGTTCCTGGGCCGGCTCAAGCTCAACGCCCGCGACAAGAAGATCGCGGAGCGTGTGCTCAAGGAGGTCAACGAGCGGCTGCGGTTCCTGGTCGACGTCGGCCTGGACTACCTCTCGCTGAACCGCGCGGCCGGCACGCTCTCGGGCGGTGAGGCGCAGCGCATCCGGCTCGCCACCCAGATCGGCTCCGGCCTCGTCGGGGTGCTGTATGTGCTGGACGAGCCGTCGATCGGCCTGCACCAGCGCGACAACCACCGTCTGATCGAGACCCTGGTCCGGCTGCGAGACATGGGCAACACGCTCATCGTCGTGGAGCACGACGAGGACACCATCAAGGTCGCCGACTGGGTCGTCGACATCGGCCCCGGCGCGGGTGAGCACGGCGGCAAGGTCGTGCACTCCGGCCCCCTGAAGGAGCTGCTGGCCAACAAGGAGTCGATGACCGGGCAGTATCTGTCCCGCCAGAAGGCGATCGCGACGCCGGACATCCGCCGGCCCATGGATCCGACGCGGCAGCTCACCGTCCACGGAGCCCGGGAGAACAACCTGCGGGACATCGACGTCTCCTTCCCGCTCGGCGTGCTCACCGCGGTCACCGGTGTCTCGGGATCCGGAAAGTCGACGCTGGTCAACGACATCCTCTACACGCACCTCGCGCGCGAGCTGAACGGCGCGAAGTCGGTGCCCGGCCGGCACACCCGGGTCGAGGGCGACGACCTCGTCGACAAGGTGGTTCACGTCGACCAGTCGCCCATCGGCCGCACGCCCCGCTCCAACCCGGCGACGTACACCGGTGTCTTCGACCATGTCCGCAAGCTGTTCGCGGAGACGATGGAGGCCAAGGTCCGCGGCTATCTCCCCGGCCGGTTCTCCTTCAATGTGAAGGGCGGCCGCTGCGAGAACTGCTCCGGCGACGGCACCATCAAGATCGAGATGAACTTCCTGCCGGACGTGTACGTCCCCTGCGAGGTCTGCCACGGGGCGCGCTACAACCGGGAGACCCTTGAGGTCCACTACAAGGGCAAGTCCATCGCCGAGGTGCTGGACATGCCGATCGAGGAGGCCCTGCACTTCTTCGAGGCCGTGCCGACGATCTCCCGCCATCTGCGGACGCTCAACGAGGTGGGCCTCGGCTATGTCCGGCTCGGCCAGTCCGCGCCGACACTCTCGGGCGGTGAGGCCCAGCGGGTGAAGCTCGCGTCGGAGCTCCAGAAGCGTTCCACGGGCCGCACGGTCTACGTCCTGGACGAGCCGACCACCGGACTGCACTTCGAGGACATCAGCAAGCTGATCAAGGTGCTGTCCAACCTGGTCGACAAGGGCAACACGGTCATCGTGATCGAGCACAACCTGGACGTCATCAAGACGGCGGACTGGGTCGTCGACATGGGCCCCGAGGGCGGCAGCGGCGGCGGCCTGGTCATCGCCGAAGGCACCCCGGAGCAGGTCGCCGGTGTCCCGGCCAGCCACACCGGAAAGTTCCTGCGGGACATCCTGGACGCGGACCGGATCAGCGATGCGGTCGCGGTGCCGGCGGCGCGCAGGGCGAAGAAGGCGGCGGCCAAGAAGCCGGTGTCGGCGAACGCGACGGCGTCGAAGAAGACGGTGACGTCCCGCGCGACGACTGCTCGCACGGCCAGGGCGCGCAAGGCCTGACCGGGCGCATCGAGGGCCGGACGCCTCCTGGGGCGTCCGGCCCTTGGCGTCTCGAGGGTGCGAGGCGGTTCAGGACGGCGGTTCAGGACGGGGGTGGGCACGGCTGCGGGCGGCGACTTCCTGCCGTGGCCCGCTGCGGTACGGGACCTTAAAGCTCCAGCTCCGCCGCGTACGGCGGTTCCGCGCCCGTGCGGGAGCACGTCACGGCAGCCGCGCGGGCGGCGAGGGTCAGCACCTCGGTCCAGGCAGCCGCGTCCAGCGACGACAGCCCCTCCGGGGACAGGGCGTCCCGCTCCGCGAGCCCGTGCAGCAGCGCCGCGTTCACGGTGTCGCCCGCGCCGATCGTGTCCGCGACCGTCACCGGGGCGGCCGGGACCGAGACCTCGAGACCTGACCGGGTGCGTACCGTCAGCCCGGACCCGCCCCGGGTCAGGACCACCGCGGCCGGGCCCTCGGGGACACCGCCCAGCCAGGTCGCGTCGTCCTCGGACAGTTTGAGCAGCGACACGTACGGCAGCCAGCCCGCGCATCGCGCCCGATAGGCGTCCGCGTCCGGGATCAGGACCGCCCTGATGTTCGGGTCGAGCAGGGTGAAGACCCCGCGTCCCGCCTCCCGCCGCAGCAGCGCCTCGTACGCGCTCGCACCGGGCTCCAGCACCAGGGAACATGTGCCGAGCGCCAGTGCCCGTACCGACTCCGGCAGCGCGTGCGGCAGCTCGAAAAGGCGGTCAGCGCTGCCCTCCGTGTAGAAGCCGTATCCGGCCGAGCCGTCCGAGCCGATCGCCGCCACCGCGAGCGTCGTCGGCTCGGGGCCGCGCTGTACGAGCGACGTGTCGACGCCCGCCCTGCGCAGCCCCGCCAGCAGCGCCTCCCCGAAGCCGTCCGTCGAGACCCGCGAACAGAATGCGACGTGCTCACCGAGCCTGCCCAGTGCGATCGCGGTGTTGTACGGGCCCCCGCCGGGGCGTGGCAGCAGCAACGGCAGCGGTGTGCCGTTCTCCTGAGGGACCAGGTCGATGAGGGATTCTCCTGCGACGACGAACACGGCCCGAACGTAACCCATGGCCTCATGGGCCGTGACCCATGGCCCCCGGCGGCCGACCGGAGCCCGCCCGCAGCCCCTCCGATCTCCGCCGGTATCGTCGGGTCTGTCACTGGCAACGAGCCCAGACAGCACGCCCCTGATCCGTGGAGTTCCCATGTCCGGCCAGCCCTCCCCTCACCTTCGGCAGTCGGCACCCCCGGCCCGCCGGACCGTGCTGAAAGGCGCCGCGCTCGCGGGTGCCGCCGGACTGGGCGCGGCAGCCTGCTCCACCGAATCCAAGCTCGGCCATGCCCGGATCCCCACCCCCACCGCGCCCGTGGACCTCGGCGAGGCCGACGCCGTTCCGGTCGGCGGGGCGAGGCTCTACCGCGAGCAGCGCCTGGTCGTGAGCTGTCCGGCCGAGGGCCGGTACCGGGCCTTCAGCGCCCAGTGCACCCACGCCGGCTGCGTGCTCGACAAGATCGAGAACAACGAGGGCAACTGCCCCTGCCACGGCAGCCGCTTCGATGTGACGAGCGGCAAGGCCGTGGTGGGCCCGGCGACCGTGCCGCTGCCCGAGGTGCCGATCAAGGTCGAGGGCGGCAGGCTCGTCGCCGGTCCGGACGCCTGAGAAGGACCGCAGGCCCAGGGCTTCAGTCCCAGTCCCAGTCGATCCCGAGAATCCCCGGCCGCACACCCTGCTCGGCCAGATGCACCGTGCGGTGCCGACGGCTCAGCGTCAGATCCGTACGGGCTCCGCGCGGCGCCCCCGTGGTCGCCTGCGCGAAGCGGCGGCAGCGCACCGGGAGTGCTTCCTCCGCGAAGTGCACCTGGAGCACGTACTGCCCGCCCGCGAAACTGAACCCGCGCACGTATTCGGTGCTCGGACCGCCGGTCCCGTCCTCGAAGCCGTAGCCGAAGAAGTACGTCTCGCCCGCACGCAGCCGGGCGTCGAACAGCAGCTCCGCGATCACCACCCCGCTCTCCTGGTGCCACCGCACCCGACCCGTGCGGCAGTTCTCCAGCGCCTTCACCGCCACCCGCGCCGGATCGCACCCCGGGTCGCCGTGGTGGATGGCCAGATAGCGGTCGACGCCGTCCCGGTGGGCGCGCACCACGTGTTGCGACTGCCGCCCCACCAGCTCACGCTCCCGTCCTATGCGCACCCGCTCCTGGTGTCCGACCGTGTGCAGCCCGCCGTCCGTCGGCGACCGGAGATCCGCGAGCAGCTGCTCCACCACTCCGGAGGGCTCGACCAGTGAGCGGTACGAGCGGGCGGCCGGCCGTTCGAGATCCGTGTGGGAGCGTCCGTCGCCGTCGCCGAGCAGACGGAGCAGCGAGTTCCCCGGCAGCTCCAGTACGTCCTCCAGCGCCCGCACCGCCCGCAGCGACTCGGGCCGTTGCGGGCGGCGCGCGCCCTGCTGCCAGTAACTGAGACTGGTCACGCCGACCTTGATGCCACGATGCGCGAGATGGTGCTGGACCCGCTGGAGCGGCAGCCCGCGCACCGCGAGGGCGGCGCGCAGCGCCAGATGGAACGGGCCGGTGTCCAGCACCTGTGCCAGATCGGCTTCGGTGTGGCCCATGGCTTCCCTCCGGGGACTCATCGCGTCGGTGCACGTTCACGAGCAGGGCTGACCGCTGTGGATGGGCGGCAGCGGCCCTCCAGGTGGGGGCGGGACGGAGGTGTTCACATCCGGACCACACCGTTCACAGGGCCGCGTCACCCCGCATTGAAGCGTGTTGGCCTGCCTCCGACAAGGACTGATACTCAACCGCGGCATCGGGCCACCGGCAGCACCGTCCTGTCCCGGGCCCCGGACATGACCACGCTGTCACCGCCCGACAGTAGGGTGGTCGGCATGGCAGACCCCTCCAGCTACCGTCCCAAGCCGGGAGAGATCCCCGACTCTCCGGGGGTCTACAGATTCCGTGACGAGCACCGCCGGGTGATCTACGTCGGCAAGGCGAAAAGCCTGCGCCAGCGCCTCGCCAGCTACTTCCAGGACCTGGCGAATCTGCACCCGCGCACCCGCACCATGGTCACCACCGCAGCCTCGGTCGAGTGGACCGTCGTCGCCACCGAGGTGGAGGCGCTTCAGCTGGAGTACTCCTGGATCAAGGAGTACGACCCCCGGTTCAACGTCAAGTACCGCGACGACAAGAGCTATCCGTATCTCGCGGTGACGCTCAACGAAGAGTTCCCCCGGGTCCAGGTCATGCGCGGCGCCAAGCGCAAGGGCGTGCGGTACTTCGGCCCGTACGGACACGCGTGGGCGATCCGCGAGACGGTCGACCTGATGCTCCGTGTCTTCCCGGTGCGCACCTGCTCCGCGGGGGTGTTCAGGAACCACGTGCAAAGAGGCCGCCCCTGCCTGCTGGGCTACATCGGCAAGTGCTCGGCGCCCTGCGTGGGCCGGGTGACCCCCGAGGAGCACCGCGAACTGGCGGAGGAGTTCTGCGACTTCATGGCCGGACGCACGGGCACGTACATCCGCAGGCTCGAGAAGCAGATGATGGCCGCGGCCGAGGAGATGGAGTACGAGAAGGCGGCCCGGCTGCGCGACGACATCGAGGCACTCAGGCGCGCGCTGGAGAAGAACGCGGTGGTCCTCGCTGACGCCACCGACGCTGATCTGATGGCCCTGGCCGAGGACGAGCTGGAGGCTGCCGTGCAGATCTTCCACGTCCGCGGGGGACGGGTGCGCGGCCAGCGCGGCTGGGTGACCGACAAGGTCGAGAACGTCGACACGGCAGGTCTGGTCGAGCACGCCCTGCAACAGCTGTACGGGGAGGAGAGCGGCGACGCGGTCCCCAAGGAGGTCCTCGTCCCGGCACTGCCCGAGGAGACGGACGCGGTGACGCAGTGGCTGAGCGGCCGCCGCGGGTCCCAGGTGTCGCTGCGCATACCGCAGCGCGGCGACAAGAAGGACCTGATGGAGACGGTCCAGCGCAACGCCCAGCAGGCGCTCGCGCTGCACAAGACCAGGCGCGCCAGCGACCTCACCACCCGCTCCCGCGCCCTGGAGGAGATCGCCGAGGCGCTCGGCCTGGACTCCGCCCCGCTGCGGATCGAGTGCTTCGACATCTCGCACCTGCAGGGCGAGGACATCGTGGCGTCCATGGTGGTGTTCGAGGACGGCCTGGCCCGCAAGAGCGAGTACCGCCGCTTCCAGATCAAGGGCCGCGCCGGGGACACGCAGCTCTGGCACGGGGAGGGCCAGGACGATGTCCGGTCCATGCACGAGGTGGTCACCCGCCGCTTCAAGCGGTATCTGGCCGAGAAGGACCGGACGGGGGAGTGGATCGGCGGCGATGATCCCGACGACGCTTCCGACGACGGGAAGCCGAGGAAGTTCGCCTACCCGCCCCAGCTCGTCGTGGTCGACGGAGGGCAGCCGCAGGTCGCGGCGGCCCAGCGCGCTCTGGACGAACTCGGCATCGACGATGTCGCCGTCTGCGGTCTGGCCAAGCGCCTCGAGGAGGTCTGGCTGCCGCACGACGACGACCCCGTCGTGCTGCCCCGCTCCAGCGAGGGGCTGTACCTCCTCCAGCGGGTACGTGACACAGCTCACGATTTCGCCATCCGCTATCAGCGCTCGAAACGGACCAAGCGCATCAGGACCGGTCCGCTGGACGCGGTCCCCGGGCTGGGAGAGACCCGCAAACAGGCTCTGATCAAGCATTTCGGCTCGGTGAAGCGGCTGCGGCAGGCGACAATCGAGCAGATCTGTGAGGTTCCCGGCATGGGCCGCAAGACGGCGGAGTCCGTGGTCGTGGCCCTGGCCCAGGCGGTTCCGGCCGCCCCTGCCGTGAATACGGCGACTGGAGAGATCATTGAAGAGAACGACGGGGGATAGCGCGAAATGACCGAGCACGATGGAGACGGAGCAGCAGACGTGAGTACGGGCAACGGAACCGAGCCCGGCGATGCTGCCGCGGACGCGGCCATCCCTGAGCTGGTGATCATCTCCGGAATGTCGGGCGCCGGGCGCAGTACGGCGGCGAAGTGCCTGGAGGACCTCGGCTGGTTCGTCGTGGACAACCTGCCCCCTGCGCTGATCCCCACGATGGTGGAGCTCGGCGCCCGCTCGCAGGGCAACGTCGCGCGGATCGCGGTGGTCGTCGACGTACGCGGCCGGCGGTTCTTCGACAATCTCCGCGAGTCCCTGGCCGACCTGGACGCCAAGCAGGTCACCCGCCGGATCGTCTTCCTCGAGTCGTCCGACGACGCCCTGGTGCGCCGCTTCGAGTCGGTCCGCCGTCCGCACCCCCTGCAGGGCGACGGCCGGATCGTCGACGGTATCGCCGCCGAGCGCGATCTGCTGCGCGAGCTGCGCGGTGACGCCGATCTGGTGATCGACACCTCCAGCCTGAACGTGCACGAGCTGCGCGCCAAGATGGACGCCCAGTTCGCGGGCGACGAGGAGCCCGAGCTGCGGGCCACCGTGATGTCGTTCGGGTTCAAGTACGGACTGCCCGTCGACGCCGACCTGGTCGTCGACATGCGCTTCCTGCCGAACCCGCACTGGGTCCCGGAACTGCGTCCCTTCACCGGCCTCAACGAAGAGGTCTCGAACTATGTCTTCAACCAGCCCGGCGCCAAGGAGTTCCTGGACAGCTACACCGAGCTGCTCCAGCTGATCGCCGCCGGCTACCGCCGTGAGGGCAAGCGGTACGTCACCATCGCGGTGGGCTGCACCGGCGGCAAGCACCGCTCCGTCGCCACGTCCGAGAAGCTCGCGGCCAGGCTGTCCGCCGCCGGGGTCGAGACCGTCGTCGTGCACCGTGACATGGGGCGCGAGTGACCGGACGCAACCTCCGTCTGCGGCGGCTGCGCAGGACCACGCACGCGCTGTCGGCACGGAAGCGCGGTGCCCAGCCCAAGGTCGTCGCCCTCGGCGGCGGAATGGGCCTGTCGGCGTCGCTGGCGGCCCTGCGCCGCATCACGGGAGATCTCACCGCGGTCGTCACCGTCGCCGACGACGGCGGCTCCAGCGGGCGGCTGCGCAGGGAGCTCGGCGTACTGCCGCCCGGTGATCTGCGCAAGGCGCTCGCCGCGCTGTGCGGCGACGACGACTGGGGCCAGACCTGGGCCCGGGTCATCCAGTACCGCTTCCAGTCCAAGGGCGAGCTGCACGAGCATGCGGTCGGCAATCTGCTGATCGTGGCCCTGTGGGAGCAGTTCGGCGACCATGTCCAGGCCCTTGATCTGGTCGGCAAGCTGCTGGGCGCGCACGGGCGGGTGCTGCCGATGTCGGCCGTGCCGCTGGACCTCGAGGCGCTGGTGCGGGGGCACGACCCGGCGCGCCCGGACGCTGTGGAGACGGTCCGGGGCCAGGCCACCGTCGCGCTCACCCCGGGCGAGGTGCAGTCCGTGCATCTCGTCCCGCACGACCCGCCGGCCGTACCGGAGGCAGTCGAGGCGGTGCTGGACGCCGACTGGGTGGTTCTCGGCCCCGGCTCCTGGTTCTCCTCGGTGATCCCGCATCTACTGGTTCCCGAACTGCTGGACGCCCTGGTGGAGACCAAGGCGCGCCGGGTCCTCTCCCTCAATCTGTCGCCACAGCCCGGGGAAACCGAAGGGTTCTCCCCGCAGCGTCATTTGGAGGTTTTGGGACGACACGCGCCTAAACTCGCCCTGGACGTGGTGCTGGCCGACGAGGCCGCAGTGCGCGACCGCGCCTCCCTCGCCGAGGCCGCCAGTCGGCTGGGGGCCGCGGTCGAGCTGGCTCCGGTGGCCTCGCCCGACAGCGTTTCGAGGCACGACCCGGAGCTGTTGGCCGCCGCGTACGACCGTATTTTTCGGATGCATGGAAGGATCGGCCCATGGCGATGACGGCAGCGGTGAAGGACGAAATCTCCCGGCTTCCCGTCACCCGGACCTGCTGCAGAAAGGCGGAGGTCTCGGCGATCCTGCGATTCGCGGGCGGGCTGCACCTGGTGAGCGGCCGCATCGTGATCGAGGCGGAGCTGGACACCGGGATTGCGGCGCGCCGGCTCAAGCGCGACATCCTGGAGATCTTCGGGCACAGTTCCGAGCTGATGGTGATGGCTCCTGGCGGGCTGCGCCGGGGCTCGCGCTTCGTGGTGCGGGTGGTGGCGGGCGGCGATCAGCTGGCCCGCCAGACCGGCCTGGTGGACGGTCGCGGCCGCCCCATCCGCGGGCTGCCCCCGCAGGTGGTCTCGGGGGCCACCTGTGATGCGGAGGCCGCCTGGCGGGGCGCCTTCCTGGCCCATGGTTCGCTCACCGAGCCGGGCCGCTCCTCCTCGCTGGAGGTCACCTGCCCCGGCCCCGAGGCCGCCCTGGCGCTGGTGGGTGCCGCCCGCCGGCTGTCCATCGCGGCCAAGGCGCGCGAGGTGCGGGGCGTGGACCGGGTGGTCGTACGCGACGGGGACGCGATCGGTGCGCTGCTGACCCGGCTCGGCGCCCATGAGTCGGTGCTGGCGTGGGAGGAACGGCGGATGCGGCGCGAGGTGCGCGCCACCGCCAACCGCCTCGCCAACTTCGACGACGCGAATCTGCGCCGTTCCGCCCGGGCTGCGGTTGCCGCGGGCGCTCGGGTGCAGCGGGCGCTGGAGATCCTCGGCGAGGAGGTGCCCGAGCACCTCGCCGCCGCGGGCCGGCTCCGTATGGAGCACAAGCAGGCCTCCCTCGAGGAACTGGGGGCGCTTGCCGATCCGCCGCTGACCAAGGACGCGGTCGCGGGCCGTATCCGCCGGCTGCTGGCGATGGCCGACAAGCGGGCCCAGGACCTCGGGATTCCGGGCACGGAGTCCAATCTGACGGAGGAGATGGCAGACGGTCTCGTCGGCTGACTCCTACGGCATGCAGCTCAACAGCTTTGCTGCCGACGCCTGTTGAGGCGTCGGCAGCATTGTTTTCCCGGCACCCGACGCACTATTGACATGATCATGGAGAGTCATGAGCCTGGCGCATGTTCACTTTCGTGGCAGACAACAGCAAGGGGGGCTTATGAGACGCAGGGCGAGATCGATCCTCGCTGCGGCTTCACTGCTGGTTGCCGGACTTTCGGCGGCGCCGATCGCGCAGGCCGACCCCGGTGACGGCAGCGGTGAGGAACTCTCCGTATGGCATGCGAAAGTCACCAGGGCACAGGTGCCGCTGATCCTCGCGGCCGGTGCCGACGCACATGAGCTGACCGAGCAGGTGCCGGCCAAGGGCACCGCGACGATCGAGCTCTATCTGACGGAACGGCAGGCGGGTGAACTGCGCGAGCAGGGCATCGGCGTCACCGAGCACACGGTCCCGAAGGCGGCCGAACGGCGCGTCGCCGCGGCCGGTGACGGCGTCTTCCGCCCGTACAGCGGCGAGGGCGGTCTCAAGAGCGAGATCCTCGAGGCCGCCAAGGCCAACCCGGACATCACCAAGGTCGTCAGCATCGGCAAGTCCGTGAAGGGCCAGGACATCCTCGCGCTGAAGATCTCCAAGGGCGCCAGGAAGCACAAGGACGGCTCCAGGCCGGCCACGCTGTACATGTCCAACCAGCACGCCCGGGAGTGGATCACCCCGGAGATGACCCGGCGGCTGATGCACCACTACCTGACCGGCTACGGCAAGGATCCGCAGATCACCAGGATCGTGGACGCCTCCGAGGTGTGGTTCGTGCTCTCCGCCAACCCCGACGGCTACGACTACACGTTCAAGGGCACCGCCGAGCGGCAGTGGCGCAAGAACATGCGCGACAACGACGGCGACGGCGTCATCGCCCCCGGCGACGGGGTCGACCTCAACCGCAACTTCGCCTACAAGTGGGGCTACGACAACGAGGGTTCGTCCCCGGATCCGTTCGACGAGACCTATCGCGGCACCGGGCCGGCGTCCGAGCCCGAGACCAAGGCGATCGACGCGTTCCAGAAGCGCATCGGCTTCGAGTACGGCATCAACTACCACTCCGCGGCCGAGCTGCTCCTCTACGGCGTCGGCTGGCAGGTCGCCACCCCGACCCCCGACGACGTGCTGTACGAGGCGCTGGCGGGCACCCCGGAGAACTCCGCGATCCCGGGCTACCACCCCCAGGTCTCCTCCGAGCTCTACACCACCAACGGCGAGGCCGACGGCCACGCGGCCAACGTCAACGGGATGATGATGTACACCCCGGAGATGTCGACCTGTGCCACCGCCTCCCGGATCGACCCCGGCGATCCCTGGAACGCCGCCGACTGCGCCTCCGTCTTCACCTTCCCCGACGACGAGAAGCTGATCCAGCAGGAGTTCGCCAAGAACATCCCGTTCGCCCTCTCCGTCGCCGAGACCTCCCTCCACCCCGACCGGCCCTCCTCCTCGCTCGGCCTGGAGGCGGCGGACTTCACCCCGCAGCCGTTCACCACTTCCTACGCCCGCGGCGGCGACCAGGAAGTGTCCGTCATCGTCCGCAAGTCGGTACGTGACAAGGAGCTCAAGTACCGCGTCAACGGCGGCCGGGTCCATGACCAGACGCTGCGGCGCTGGAAGGGCGGCGAGACATACGGCGGCGACGACAACATCCGCTTCGACGAGTACCGCGCCAAGGTCCAGGACGGCATTGTCGGCGACACCGTCGAGGTCTGGTTCACCGGTGAGACCGGGGCCGGAAAGTCCACGTCCAGCGAGCACTTCACCTACCGGATCGCCGAACGTCCGCGCGGCGACACGCTGGTGATCGCCGAGGAGGGCGGTACCGCCCCGGCCCAGCACGCCGCGGCGTACACGAAGGCCCTCGCCGACAACAACCGGCGCAGCGCCGTCTGGGACGTCGCCACCCAGGGCACCCCTGATCCCCTCGGCGTGCTCAGCCACTTCCGGTCCGTCGTCTGGTACACCGGCGCGGCGGCGCCGTCCTGGGCCACCACCCAGGCCGTGCGCGACTATCTCAACGACGGCGGCAAGCTGGTCACCGCGGGTGAACGGGCGGGCGGCAACGCCAACCTCGGCGGCGCGCTCAGCGACGACTTCGCCCAGTACTACCTCGGCGCGTCGGGCCGTGCCTCGCTCGCCGGGGTCACCGGATTCCGCGGCACCGGAGGTCTCGCCGGAGGCTTCGGATCACTGGCCGGCGCACCCGGCAACCCGCTGGACGCCGCGGGTGCGTACACGATCACCTCGGACACCCTGCCGGCCGGCGAGTTCCCGCAGTTCCGCAGCGCGGCAGCGGGCGAGTACCCCGGCGTGCGCATGCCCTTCTCGCCGTACGCGGGTGACTGGTACGCGGCAGCCACCCACCGCAACGGCTCCTGGATGCGCCTGTCGCGCACGATCGATCTCGGTGGCACGGCCGCGGCCGACAAGCCCGCGCTGAACATGGCGCTGAGCTTCAACACCGAGCCCGGCTACGACAATGCCGTCCTCGAGGTCCACACGGTCGGCCAGGACGACTGGACGACCCTGCCGGACACCGGCGGCGGCACCGGAACCACCGTGCCGACCCAGTGCGGCGAAGGCTTCTACGTCAACCAGCATCCGTTCCTGAGGCACTACCTCACCGTCGGTGCGGGTGGCTGTACGGCGAGTGGCACGAGTGGCAGCTGGAACTCCTTCACCGGAGCCTCCGACGGCTGGCGGGCCACGTCGTTCGATCTCAGCGCCTACGCGGGCAAGCAGATCGAGGTCTCCCTGTCGTACATCACCGACCCCGGCGACGGTGGCCGCGGCATCTTCGTCGACGAGACCAAGCTGGTGACCGGCGGCGGTGAGCAGGGCGCCGACGGCTTCGAGACCTCGCTCGGGCCCTGGACGGCGGCGGGACCTCCGCAGGGCAGCCCGGCCCCGCGCGGGAACTGGGAGCGCAGTCAGGACCTGTACCCTTCCGCGGCGGCGGTCGCCACGAGGGACAGCGTCCTGCTCGGTTTCGGCCTGGAGCATGTGCCGGCCGCTGCCGAGCGCCGGCGGATCATCGCCGCAGCGCTGACCGCCCTTCGGCGCTGACCAGCGCACTGCACCCGGTCCGGCGTACCCGGGCCGGGTGCAGTGCTCCGGCGGCTCGTGACCCTACTGACGGGTACGAGCCACCAGGCAATACACGCGCCCTCTCGATGTCACTCGGGGCCCTCGTGGGGGGTAGGGTCATAGGCGGTCGGGGACATCCCATACAGCTCGCCGGCGTCGAAAACCGGCGTACCAACGAGGAGATCGGTTTCGTGACGATCCGCGTAGGCATCAACGGCTTTGGCCGCATCGGTCGTAACTACTTCCGCGCGCTGCTGGAGCAGGGTGCAGACATCGAGATCGTGGCTGTCAACGACCTGGGTGACACTGCGACCACGGCCCACCTGCTGAAGTACGACACCATCCTCGGCCGCCTCAAGGCCGAGGTGACCCACACCGCCGACACGATCACCGTCGACGGTCACACCATCAAGGTGCTCTCCGAGCGCAACCCGGCCGACATCCCGTGGGGTGAGCTGGGCGTCGACATCGTCATCGAGTCGACCGGCATCTTCACCAAGAAGGCGGACGCCGCGAAGCACATCGCCGGTGGCGCGAAGAAGGTCCTCATCTCGGCTCCGGCCAAGGACGAGGACATCACCATCGTCATGGGCGTCAACCAGGACAAGTACGACGCGGCCAACCACCACGTCATCTCCAACGCCTCCTGCACCACCAACTGTGTGGCGCCGATGGCCAAGGTTCTCGACGAGAACTTCGGCATCGTCAAGGGCATGATGACCACGGTCCACGCGTACACGAACGACCAGCGCATCCTGGACTTCCCGCACTCCGACCTGCGCCGCGCCCGCGCCGCCGCGGAGAACATCATCCCGACCTCGACGGGTGCCGCCAAGGCCACCGCCCTGGTCCTGCCGCAGCTCAAGGGCAAGCTGGACGGCATCGCCATGCGCGTCCCGGTCCCGACCGGCTCGGTCACCGACCTCGTCATCGAGCTCAACGCCGAGGTCACCAAGGACGACATCAACGCCGCGTTCCAGAAGGCCGCCGAGGGACAGCTCCAGGGCATCCTGGAGTACACCGAGGACCCGATCGTCTCCTCGGACATCGTGAACTGGCCGGCCTCCTGCACCTTCGACTCCTCCCTGACCATGGTCCAGGGCAACCAGGTCAAGGTCGTCGGCTGGTACGACAACGAGTGGGGCTACTCCAACCGTCTCGTGGACCTTACGGTCTTCGTCGGTAACCAGCTCTGATCTGCACCTTCTGATCTGCAACGAGAGCACCACGATGTAAGCGACAGGGCTCGGCCGGCGCAATGTGGCGCGGTTCGAGCCCTGTCGCACGTCCAGCCCTCCGAGGAGCCGTAATTTCATGAAGACGATCGACCAACTCCTGGCCGACGGGGTCGCGGGCAAGCGGGTATTCGTCCGCGCCGACCTCAATGTGCCGCTCGACGGCACCACCATCACCGACGACGGCCGCATCCGCGCCGTCCGGCCGACCATCGCCAAGCTCGCCGAGGCGGGCGCGCGTGTCGTCGTCGCCTCCCACCTGGGCCGCCCCAAGGGCGCCCCGGACCCGGCGTTCTCGCTCGCCCCGGCCGCCAAGCGGCTCGGCGAACTGCTCGGCGCCGAGGTGGCGTTCGCGACCGACACGGTCGGCGATTCCGCCACCTCCGTGGTGGCGGCCCTCGCCGACGGCCAGGTCGCCGTCGTCGAGAACCTGCGTTTCAACGCCGGCGAGACCTCCAAGGACGACGCCGAGCGCGGCGCGTTCGCCGACCAGCTGGCCGCCCTGGCGGATGTGTACGTCGGCGACGGTTTCGGAGCCGTGCACCGCAAGCACGCCTCGGTGTTCGACCTTCCGGCGCGCCTGCCGCACTACGCGGGCTACCTCATCGGGACCGAGGTCGGCGTGCTGAAGAAGCTCACCGAGGACGTCAAGCGTCCCTATGTCGTCGTGCTCGGCGGCGCCAAGGTCTCCGACAAGCTCGCCGTCATCGACCAGCTGCTCGGCAAGGCCGACAGGCTGCTGATCGGCGGCGGCATGGCGTACACGTTCCTCAAGGCCAAGGGCTACGAGGTCGGTGTCTCCCTCCTCCAGGAGGACCAGGTCCCGACCGTCATCGAGTACATGGAGCGCGCCGAGAAGAACGGCGTCGAGCTCGTACTGCCCGTCGACATCCTGGCCGCGGCGGACTTCCCGGACCTCAAGACCAAGGCCCCGGCCGAGTTCGTCACGGTCGACGCGGACGGTATCCCGGCCGACAAGGAGGGCCTGGACATCGGCCCGAGGACGCGTGAGCTGTACGCCTCGAAGATCGCCGACGCCGAGACCGTCTTCTGGAACGGCCCTGTGGGCGTCTTCGAGCACCCCGACTACGCGGGCGGCACCCGCGCGATCGCCCAGGCGCTCGTCGACAGCTCGGCCTTCACGGTCGTCGGCGGTGGCGACTCCGCTGCCGCCGTCCGTACGCTCGGTTTCGACGAGAACGCATTCGGCCACATTTCGACCGGCGGCGGCGCGAGCCTCGAGTATCTCGAGGGCAAGACGCTTCCCGGACTCGCTGCACTGGAGGACTGACCCCGCATGACCGCTCTTGAAAAGGGCCGCATCCCGCTGATGGCGGGCAACTGGAAGATGAACCTCAACCACCTCGAGGCCATCGCCCACGTCCAGAAGCTCGCCTTCGCCCTCGCGGACAAGGACTACGACGCGGTCGAGGTCGCCGTCCTGCCGCCGTTCACCGACCTGCGCTCGGTCCAGACGTTGGTCGACGGCGACAAGCTCAAGATCAAGTACGGCGCCCAGGACATCTCGGCTCACGACTCCGGTGCCTACACCGGTGAGATCTCGGGCCCGATGCTGTCCAAGCTGAAGTGCACCTATGTCGCGGTGGGTCACTCCGAGCGCCGGCAGTACCACGCTGAGTCGGACGAGATCTGCAACGCCAAGGTGAAGGCCGCGTACCGGCACGGTCTGACACCGATCCTGTGCGTCGGTGAGGGCCTGGAGGTCCGCAAGGCGGGCCGGCAGGTGCCGTACACCCTCGCGCAGATCGACGGCGGCCTGAAGGACGTCCCGGCCGAGCACGCGGAATCCATCGTCATCGCCTACGAGCCGGTGTGGGCCATCGGCACCGGCGAGGTCGCCACCCCCGAGGACGCCCAGGAGGTCTGCGGAGCGATCCGCGGGCGTCTCGCCGAGCTGTATTCGCAGGAGCTGGCCGACAAGGTCCGCATCCAGTACGGCGGCTCGGTGAAGGCCGGCAACGTCGCCGCGATCATGGCGCAGCCCGATGTGGACGGCGCCCTGGTGGGCGGCGCGGCGCTGGACGCGGAGGAGTTCGTCAAGATCGTCCGGTTCCGCGACCAGTGAGTATGCGCTAGCGCAGATCCGGCGTACCCTTGCGGGGGCCGAAGCTCATGGAGCTCGGCCCCCGTCGTCCATACCAGTCCTAGGAAGTTGGTCCAGCCGTGGTTATGGGGTTCTCGATCGCCCTGATCGTCTTCAGTGGCCTGCTGATGCTGCTGGTGCTGATGCACAAGGGGAAGGGCGGCGGCCTCTCCGACATGTTCGGAGGCGGAATGCAGTCCTCGGTCGGCGGCTCCTCGGTCGCCGAGCGCAACCTGGACCGCATCACCGTCGTTGTCGGTCTGCTCTGGTTCGCGAGCATTGTCGTACTTGGTCTGCTCATGAAGCTGGACAGCTGACCCACAGGTTCCGCGTCCCGAGCTGGGGTGTAACTCCAATCACTGGACGAGCGTTGGGCCTTACGTAGACTGGGGCACTCGCGGCGCAGCCGCTGTGAGACGCTGTGCAGCACCATCACGCAGGGAGTTACGACCGTGGCAAGTGGCAACGCGATCCGGGGAAGCCGGGTCGGAGCGGGGCCGATGGGCGAGGCTGAGCGAGGCGAGTCCGCGCCGCGCCTCCGCATCTCCTTCTGGTGCTCGAACGGGCACGAGACGCAGCCGAGCTTCGCCAGTGACGCACAGGTCCCGGAGACGTGGGACTGCCCGCGTTGCGGGTTCCCGGCCGGTCAGGACCGGGACAGCCCCCCGGACCCGCCGCGCACCGAGCCGTACAAGACGCACCTCGCCTATGTACGGGAACGCCGCAGTGACGCGGACGGCGAGGCGATCCTCGCCGAGGCGCTCGCCAAACTGCGGGGCGAGATCTAGAGCTTGAGGTCCGGTCGGACACCTGAGGGTGACGGCCGGACTTTTGCGTCGCCGGGCGGTGCGGACCGCCGGGCCCGGCCGTTGTCAGTGGCACCCCGTACGGTTCTGGATGACCGGACCGAAGGGGGGCGTTGTGGCGGTGACAGGTGCGACGGCGCCGCGAACTCCCGCGTGGCGTGGAGGATTCGGCCGGCTGTGGACGGCCGCGGTCGTGTCCCGGTTCGGAGATGCGCTGCGGACCGCCGCGATGCCGCTGCTCGCCGCCTCGCTCACCGACGACCCGCTGCTGATCGCCGCCGTGACCGCCTTCGGCTATCTGCCGTGGCTGTTGTTCGGACTGGTCGGCGGCGCGGTGGCCGACCGGGTCGACCAGCGGCGCGCCATGTGGGCCGTCGATCTGCTCAGAGGGGCCCTGATGGGCGCCTTCGCCCTGGCCGTCCGGCTGGACCACGCGTCGATCGCCCTGCTGCTCGGCCTCGCTTTCACCCTCACCACGCTCCAGACGCTCTTCGACAATGCCGCCACGGCCCTGCTGCCGTCGCTGGTGCCCGAAGAGGCCCTGGGCAGTGCCAACGCCCGCCTGATGACCGCGCAGCAGATCGCGGGCGGCTTGGTGGCCGCTCCCGTGGTGCCGGTACTTCTCGTCGCGGGTGCTGCCGTGCCGTATGCGGCGGACGCGGCCACCTATGTGGTGGCCGCGGCCCTGATCGCCTCCCTGCGGGCCTCGGCGCCCGACCGGGCACCGAGGGCGGGTGGCAGCACCCTGCGCGCGGAGATCGCGGCCGGTCTGCGCCATCTGTGGCGCGACCGCGCACTGCGCGGGATCTGCGTGGCCACCACGCTCTGCAACATCGGCATGGGCGCGCTCATCGCCACGCTCGTGGTGCACGTGACGGTGTGGCTGGACGCGGGGAACGCCGGGTATGCGGCGGTCATCACCGCATTTGGGGTGGGCAGCGCGGCAGGCGGGCTGCTGGCACGCCGCCTGGCGGAGCGGTTCGGACGAATACGGAGCGTGTTCGCCGCCGGAGTCGTGCAGACCGGATGCCTGGTCGCCGTCGGGTCCGTGCGGGCGCTGTGGGTGACCATCGCCGCCATGGCGGTGTTCGCCGTCATGGGCATGGTGTGGAACGTCAACCAGACGACGCTGATGCAGGAGCGCAGCCCCGCGGCAATGCTCGGCCGCATCAGCTCCGCGTTCCGTACGCTCGCGGTCGCCGGTGCCCCGCTCGGCGCGCTCGCGGGCGGGGCGGCCGTGGCCGCCTGGGGCGCGAACACGCCGGCTCTGCTGGCAGCCGGGCTCTTCGTCCCGGCCGTCGTCTCACTTGCCGGTCTGATCAATTAGGTTGGAACCGCAGCGAGGCATGCGGGCTGATACCAGAAGAAGTTGCCGATGTCCGAGATGCTGTGTCTTCCCGGGGGACAGCCCCCGGACCCCCGGCCGGTAGCAGGTCGGCGGGGCTGAGCGGACCGTCCTCCCGAGGTGAATTCCAGTGAATGCACAAGGCCGTACCCGGCTCAACCAGACCTCCGAATGGATCGCCCTCGGCAAGCACCGCGAGCAGCTGGGCGGGACACATCTGCGGGAGCTGTTCTCCGCCGACACGGCGCGCGGCAGCGAGTACACGCTCCAGGTCGGCGATCTGTACCTTGACTACTCCAAGCACCTGGTGACCGACGAGACACTGACGCTGCTGCGCGAGCTGGCCGTGGCGACCGATGTGGCCGGGCTGCGGGACGCGATGTTCCGCGGCGAGAAGATCAACACCACCGAGAACCGCGCCGTTCTGCACACCGCCCTGCGGGCCCCGCGCGATGCCGTGATCGAGGTCGACGGCGAGAACGTGGTGCCGGCTGTGCACGCCGTGCTCGACAAGATGGCCGCCTTCTCCGAGCGGATCCGCTCCGGCGAGTGGACCGGTCACACCGGCAGGCGCATCAGGAACGTGGTGAACATCGGCATCGGCGGCTCCGATCTCGGACCCTCGATGGCGTACGAGGTGCTGCGTCCCTTCACAGAGCGGGATCTGACGTTCCGTTTCGTGTCGAACGTCGACGGGGCCGATCTGCACGAGGCCGTGCGGGATCTGGACCCGGAAGAGACGCTGTTCATCATCGCCTCCAAGACCTTCACCACCATCGAGACCATCACCAACGCCACCTCCGCGCGGAACTGGCTGCTCACCGGACTGAAGGCCGGCCAGGAGGCCGTCGCCAAGCACTTCGTGGCGCTGTCGACGAACGCCGAGAAGGTCGCCGAGTTCGGCATCGACACGGTCAACATGTTCGAGTTCTGGGACTGGGTAGGCGGCCGCTACTCGTACGACTCGGCGATCGGTCTGTCGCTGATGATCGCCGTCGGCCCGGACCGGTTCCGCGAGATGCTGGACGGCTTCCACCTGGTCGACGAGCACTTCCGCACCGCACCCGCCGAGGCCAACGCTCCGCTGCTGCTCGGTCTGCTGGGCGTCTGGTACGGCGAGTTCTTCGACGCCCAGTCGCATGCGGTGCTGCCGTACTCCCACTATCTGTCGAAGTTCACGGCCTATCTGCAGCAGCTGGACATGGAGTCCAACGGCAAGTCCGTCGACCGTGACGGCAACCGTGTCGACTGGCAGACCGGGCCGGTGGTCTGGGGCACGCCCGGCACCAACGGACAGCACGCCTACTACCAGTTGATCCACCAGGGCACCAAGTTCATCCCCGCGGACTTCATCGGCTTCGCCAAGCCGGTCGATGACCTGCTGCCCGGCCTCGCCGCCCAGCACGATCTGCTGATGGCCAACTTCTTCGCCCAGACCCAGGCGCTGGCCTTCGGCAAGACACCCGAGGAGGTCCGCGCGGAAGGCGTCCCCGAGGAGCTGGTCGCGCACAAGACCTTCCACGGCAACCACCCGACCACCACGATCCTCGCCGACGAACTCACGCCGTCCGTGCTGGGCCAGCTGATCGCGCTGTACGAGCACAAGGTGTTCGTCCAGGGAGCCATCTGGAACATCGACTCCTTCGACCAGTGGGGCGTCGAACTCGGCAAGGTCCTCGCGAAGAAGATCGAGCCCGTGCTCACACAGGGCACGGGCGGGGAACGGCTGGACAGCTCGACCTCGGCCCTCGCGGCCAAGTACCGCACGCTGCGAGGGAACTGATCCGATGACGGGGGCGGGGGCGGGGGCGGTGCGGCTGAGGCCGCCGAACAACACGCTCGACAAGCGGGCCGTCGGCTGGTGGCGAGTGCAGTTGCTGCTCGTGACCGCGGTCCCGGTGGTGGTCCTGGCCGTGCTGGGCGCGCTGATCGCGCCCGCGCGGCCGTGGCTGCTCGCCGCCGCCGGAGTGGTGGCGGCGCCGGGTCTGGCCTGCACCGCCTTCCTGCCGGCGTGGTGGTTCCGGGTGCACCGCTGGGAAGTCACGGACGAGGCGGTCTATGTCCGCACCGGGGCGCTTCGGCAGGAGTGGCGGATCGCTCCCATGTCCCGGATCCAGACGGTGGACACGGTCCGCGGACCGCTGGAACAGGCGTTCCGGCTCGCCACGGTCACGGTCACCACCGCCTCGTCCAAGGGCGCGATCAGGATCGAGGGGCTCGACCACGAGCTCGCCGCCGACCTGGCCGATCGGCTGACCCGGATCACCCAGGACACACCCGGGGACGCCACATGAGCCCCGAGCACGACAAGTGGCAGCGTCTCGACGGGCGTACGCTCCTGGTCACCCCGCTCGTCACGGCCGGCGTGGTGGCCGGAGCCGGGCTGCCCACCCTGATCGGTCTCCTCGGCGACATGCCGCTGCGACAGGCCCTCGCCTGGGTGCTGGGCGGGGCCGCCCTGGTGATCGGCGCGGCGACCGGCGCGGACTATGTGCGCTGGCGGCGGACACGCTATCGCATCGGCCCCGATCGGGCCGAGCTCCACACCGGGCTGCTGCTGGTCAAGCGGCGCTCCCTGGGCCGTGAGCGCATCCGCAGCGTCGATCTGACGGCCAATCCGCTGCTACGCGTCCTGGGCCTGGTGCAGGTGCGGATAGGCACGGGCGAACGGACCGAGGGCGGCGAGTCCGCGCTGGAGCTGGACGCGGTCACCCGGGCCGAGGGGGAGCGGCTGCGTACGGAGCTGCTGGACCGGTCGGTGGGCGGGCCGCCCGGCACCCATCGCGAGGGCGTGCTGGCCGCCCTCGACCCGGCCTGGATCCGGTATGCGCCGGTGTCCTTCGTCGCCCCGCTCCTGGGAGGCACGGCGGCGGGTGGCGTGATGCAGGTCAGCGAGTGGTTCGGGGCGCAGGGTGAGGTCATCGAGTGGGTGGGTGACCGATTCCGGGACACCACCGTCGTCTGGATCGTCGTGGTGCTGGCCGCCGTGGCGCTCGCGACGGGTGTCGTCGGCGCGCTCGGTCTGTGGATCGAGATGTGGTGGAACTACCGCCTGGAGCGGGAGCCGGGCGGCACCCTGCGGGTGCGCCGCGGCCTGTTCACCGCCCGGTCGGTGTCCATCGAGGAACGGCGGCTGCGCGGCATAGAGCTCGTCGAGCCGCTGGGCGTACGGCTGTTCGGCGCGGCGCGTGTGGATGCCGTCGCCACCGGACTGGCCAAGAACGGCGAGGACGAGCACGCCGACCACAAGACGCTGCTGCCCGCCGTGCCCGTGGCACTGGCTGGAGAGGTCGCGGCGCAGGTGCTGCGGGAGGAGACGGCCCCGACGGCTGCGGCCCGTCTCATCGCCCACCCTCCGGCGGCGCGTGGCCGGCGGCTGCGCCGGGCGCTGATGATCTCGCTGCCCCCGGTGGCGGTCCTGGCGCTGCTGGGCGTGCTGCTCACGCCTGTGCTGCTGTTCATCGCGGCGGCGTGTGCGGCGGTGGCGGTTCCGGTCGCGGTGCTGCTCGCCCTCGACGCGTACCGCAGCCTGGGGCACGGCCTGAGCGGCGCCTATCTGGTGACCCGCTCGGGCACGGTGCGGCGCACGACGGTGGCGCTGCAGCGGACCGGGGTGATCGGTTGGACGGTCAGGCGGTCCGTCTTCCAGCGCCGGTCCGGTCTGCTCACCCTGATCGCGACGACCGCCGCGGGAGCCGGGGCGTACGGCGTGTACGACGCGGCCGAGGGCGAGGGGCTGGTGTTCGCCGCGGAGGCTGTGCCGGGAGTGCTGGAGCCGTTCCTGGAGTCCGTCGGCCGGCCGCCCGGCGAGAGGTGACGTACACCACAACTCCCTTACCGCGCACGGTACTTCGATGCCGGTGATCATGAGAACCATGACACTCACCAGCCGTCGTACGGTCCTGACCGCACTCGCCGCCGCATCCGTGAGCGGTCCCCTGCTCGCCGGTGCGACCGCGACCCCCGCCCACGCCGCGGACGAGCCGGACCGCTATGCCTCCAACACCGACCTCTACACCAAGCTCGCGGGCAAGGAGGGCATCGACTTCGCCCGCCGCTACAAGAGGCACGAGTACACCGACCACTCGTACGACCGGAGACATGCCTACAACCGCACCACGGTCATGGCTTTGCACGGTGGAGGCATCGAGACGGGTACGTCCGAACTCTGTCTCGCCGTGGCCGGTTACCACCCGGCGACGCTGGTGCCGCTTCAGGACGGATTCTCGCGGCACGACTACTGGATGTTCGAGGGTTTGCTGTCCGCCGGGAACAGCGAGCTGCATGTCACGGCCAGGAACTGTGACGACCACGTCGCCGTGTCCATGGCCGCGAGCAGCCTCAACGTCCTGAGCCTGCACGGCTGCACCGCCGGCCAGGCCGGCACGGCGAATCCTCAGGCCGTGGTCGTCGGTGGTCTGAACCGCACCTTCAAGAACCTGCTGACGGCCGAGTTCGACAAGGCCCGCATCGCCTGGCGGGACGGAGACGAGGTGCCCGACCTGGCGGGCGTCCACGCCCACAATCCGTGCAACCGCACCATGCTGGGCAAGGGCGCCCAGCTGGAGATCACCAGGGAACTGCGCGGCGCCATGTTCACGGTCAACACCAGGGCGGGCCGGGCCGGCAGCACCACGGAGGTCTTCGACCGGTTCGTCGGCGCCTGCCGGGCGGCGATCGCGAAGCTGGAGACCGGCTCGGAGCAGATGATCCTCTGACCCGGGGCCGGTCCGGGCACGGACGCCGAAGGCCCGGTCCGCCACGAGGGCGGCACGGGCCTTCGGCGTCCGCCGGTCGTCGCTATGCCGAGGCGGGCGGGTACAGGCCCCGCGGAAGCTGCGCCGCCGCCGCCGCGTCCAGCAGCCACAGCGTCCGGGCCCGGCCGTACGCCCCGGCCGCCGGTGCCTGGATCTCACCGGCGCCCGACAGCGCGATCTGCGCCGCCTTCGCCTTGTCCTCGCCCGCCGCGAGCAGCCAGACCTCGCGTGCCGCGCGGATCGCCGGCAGCGTCAGCGAGATACGGGTCGGCGGCGGCTTGGGCGCGCCGTGGACGCCGACGACCGTGCGCTCCGTCTCGCGGACCGCCGGGAGCTCGGGGAAGAGCGAGGCCACATGAGTGTCCGGGCCGACGCCCAGCATCAGCACGTCGAACGTCGGCACCGGGCCATGGTCCTCCGGGCCTGCGGCGGCCGCGAGTTCGGCCGCGTACGCAGCCGCCGCAGCATCCGCGTCGGAGCCGTACTCGCCGTCCGACGCGGGCATCGGATGCACCCGGGCCGGGTCCAGCGGCACGCTGTCCAGCAGCGCCGCGCGGGCCTGCGTGACATTGCGCTCCGGGTCGCCCTCGGGCAGGAACCGCTCGTCGCCCCACCACAGGTCGAGCCGCGACCAGTCGATCGCGTCCCGGGCGGGCGCCGAACTCAGCGCAGCCAGCAGCCCGTTGCCGTTGCGGCCGCCGGTCAGTACGACCGAGGCCGAGCCGCGGGCCGCCTGGGCGTCGACGACCTTGGTGATCAGCCGGGCCGCTGCGGCCTGTGCCATCAGCTCCTTGTCGCGGTGCACGACCAGCTGTGCCGCGCTCACTTCGACGCCGCCTTCCTGGCCGGGGCGGCCTTCTTCGCCGCAGCGGGCTTCGGCCCGGCCCCGGCCTCCGCGGACGCCGCAGGCTCCGCGTAGCCCTCGCCCAGCCGGTCCACGCCGTAGCGCAGCGCCGACGCGTAGGTGTCGTCGGGGTCGAGCCTGCGCAGCTCTTCCGCGATCAGCTCGGCCGTGTCACGCCGCTTCAGTGCCACCGCCCGGTCCGGCTGTCCCTCGATGGACAGGGTGGCCAGGGAACCGTCCGCCCGGTCCAGCACGATCGGGCCGCAGGAGGACTCCAGCCGTACGGAGGTGAGTCCGGGGCCCGCCGACGCCGACCGCTTCACCGGCACCTTCAGCCGGTCGGCGAGCCACATCGCCAGCAGTTCGCAGCTCGGGTTGAACTCCTCGCCCTCCACCTGGACCGAGGTGACCTGGCAGCTGACCTGGTCCAGAGCGGCCGCGAGCATCGAGCGCCACGGCGTGATCCGGGTCCAGGACAGATCGGTGTCGCCGGGGGTGTAGGCCTCGGCGCGCGCAGTCAGCTCGCGCACGGGCTGCTCGGCGGCGTAGGTGTCCGTCACCCGGCGCTGGGCCAGCGAGCCCAGAGGGTCCTGGGCCGGGTCCGTCGGCGCATTCACCGGCCACCACACCACGACCGGCGCATCGGGCAGCAGCAGCGGCAGCACCACCGACTGGGCGTGGTCGACGATCTCGCCGTACAGCCGCAGTATCACCGTCTCACCCGTGCCCGCGTCCGCGCCCACCCGTACCTCGGCGTCCAGACGCGCCTTCGCGCGGTCGCGCGGCGAGCGCGAGAACCGCTTGATGACGACCAGGGTGCGCGAGGGATGCTCGTGGGAGGCGTCGTTGGCGGCCTTCAGCGCGTCGTAGGCGTTCTCCTCGTCGGTGACGATGACGAGGGTGAGCACCATGCCGACGGCAGGGGTGCCGATCGCGCGGCGGCCCTGCACCAGCGCTTTGTTGATCTTGCTGGCGGTCGTGTCCGTAAGGTCGATCTTCATGGCCGACGCCAGCTCCGTCCGTCTCGTGCGAGCATCTCGTCCGCCTCGGCCGGTCCCCAGGTGCCGGCCGCGTACTGCGCGGGCTTGCCGTTCCTGTCCCAGAATTCCTCGATCGGGTCGAGGATCTTCCAGGACAGCTCGACCTCCTCCACGCGCGGGAAGAGGTTGGAGTCGCCGAGCAGCACATCGAGGATGAGCCGTTCGTACGCCTCGGGGCTCGACTCGGTGAACGACTCGCCGTACGCGAAGTCCATCGAGACGTCCCGCACCTCCATCGAGGTGCCGGGCACCTTGGAGCCGAACCGCATCGTGACGCCCTCGTCCGGCTGCACCCGGATGACCAGGGCGTTCTGCCCCAGCTCCTCGGTGGCCGTCGAGTCGAACGGCGAGTGCGGGGCGCGCTGGAAGACCACCGCGATCTCCGTGACCCGCCGGCCGAGCCGCTTGCCGGTGCGCAGATAGAACGGGACACCCGCCCAGCGGCGGTTGTCGATCTCCAGCTTGACCGCGGCGTACGTATCGGTCTTCGACTTCGGGTCGGTGCCCTCCTCCTGGAGGTACCCGACCGCCTTCTCGCCGCCCTGCCAGCCCGCCGCGTACTGCGCGCGCACGGTCGCCTTGGACAGGTCCTTGGGCAGCTTCACCGCACCCAGCACCTTGGTCTTCTCCGCGGCCAGCGCGTCCGCGTCGAAGGAGGCGGGCTCCTCCATGGCGGTCAGCGCGAGCAGCTGCAGGAGGTGGTTCTGGATGACGTCACGGGCGGCGCCGATCCCGTCGTAGTAGCCGGCCCGGCCGCCGATGCCGATGTCCTCGGCCATGGTGATCTGCACATGGTCGACGTACGACCGGTTCCAGATCGGCTCGAACAGCGTGTTCGCGAACCGCAGCGCCAGGATGTTCTGGACGGTCTCCTTGCCGAGGTAGTGGTCGATACGGAAGACCTCGTTCGACGGGAAGACCTCGTGCACCACCTGGTTGAGCTCCTCGGCGGATGCCAGGTCGTGCCCGAACGGCTTCTCGATGACCGCCCGGCGCCAGGAGCCCTCCTTCTGGTCGGCGAGCCCGTGCTTCTTGAGCTGCCGGACGACCTTGGGGAAGAACTTCGGCGGCACCGACAGATAGAACGCGAAGTTCCCGCCGGTGCCCTGCACCTTGTCGAGGTCCTCGATCGTCGACTTCAGCTGCTCGAAGGCGTCGTCGTCGTCGAAGGTGCCCGGGACGAACCGCATGCCCTGGATGAGCTGCTGCCAGACCTCCTCGCGGAACGGCGTACGCGCGTATTGCTTGACCGAGTCGTGGACCTCCTGCGCGAAGTCCTCGTCCTGCCACTCGCGACGGGCGAAGCCGACGAGCGAGAAGCCCGGGGGCAGCAGCCCCCGGTTGGCCAGGTCGTAGACGGCGGGCATCAGCTTCTTGCGCGACAGATCGCCGGTGACCCCGAAGATGACCAGGCCCGACGGCCCCGCGATACGCGGGAGCCGTCGGTCGGCAGCATCACGGAGCGGATTGGCTCCGTCAATACCGGACAAGGTCCTCAGCCCTCCGAGGGAACGAGGCGCTCGAGCTCGGCCTCGGTCGACTTGAGCAGGTCGTTCCAGGCCGCCTCGAACTTCTCGACGCCCTCGTCCTCCAGCAGCCGGACCACGTCGTTGTAGGCGATCCCCAGCTTCTCGACGGCGTCGAGATCGGCGCGCGCCTGCTCGTAGGTGCCGCGCACCGTGTCACCGGTGATCTCACCGTGGTCGGCCGTGGCCTCCAGGGTGGCCTCCGGCATGGTGTTGACCGTGCCCGGGGCGACCAGCTCGTCGACGTACAGCGTGTCCTTGTACGCCGGGTCCTTGACGCCGGTCGAGGCCCACAGTGGACGCTGCTTGTTGGCCTGCGCCTTGTCGAGGGCGGCCCAGCGGTCGGAGCCGAACACCTCCTCGTACGCCTGGTACGCGAGACGGGCGTTGGCAAGGGCGGCCTTGCCGCGCAGCTCCTTCGCCTCGTCCGTGCCCAGCGCGTCCAGCCGCTTGTCGATCTCGGTGTCCACACGGGACACGAAGAACGACGCCACCGAACGGATCTTCGAGAGGTCCAGCCCTGCGGCCTTGGCCTTCTCCAGACCGGCCAGGTAGGCGTCCATCACCTCGCGGTAGCGCTCCAGTGAGAAGATCAGCGTGACATTGACGCTGATACCGAGGCCGATGACCTCGGTGATCGCCGGCAGGCCCGCCTTGGTCGCCGGGATCTTGATGAACGTGTTCGGCCGGTCCACCAGCCAGGCCAGCTGCTTGGCCTCGGCGATCGTGGCGGCCGTGTTGTGGGCGAGCCGCGGGTCGACCTCGATCGACACACGGCCGTCCTGGCCGCCCGTCGTGTCGAAGACCGGCCGCAGTACGTCCGCGGCGTCCCGCACGTCCGCCGTCGTGATCATGCGCAGGGCTTCCTCGACGGTCACCTTGCGGGCGGCGAGGTCGGTGAGCTGCTGCTCGTAACCGTCGCCGGACGAGATGGCCTTCTGGAAGATCGACGGGTTCGTGGTGACGCCCACGACGTGCTGCTGGTCGATCAGCTCGGCGAGATTGCCGGACGTGATCCGCTTGCGCGACAGGTCGTCCAGCCAGATCGCGACGCCTTCGTCGGAGAGGCGCTTGAGTGCGTCTGTCATGAGAGTTGCATCTCCTACTTGTCGTGTACCGGCGTCAGCGTGCAGCGGCTTCAAGAGATTCCCGCGCGGCGGCGGCCACGTTCTCGGGAGTGAAGCCGAACTCGCGGAACAGCACCTTGCCGTCGGCCGAGGCGCCGAAGTGCTCGAGTGAGACGATGCGGCCGGCGTCGCCGACGTAGCGGTGCCAGGTCAGCCCGACACCGGCCTCGACAGCGACCCGCGCCTTGACGGCCGGCGGCAGGACGCTGTCCTTGTACGCCTGGTCCTGCTCCTCGAACCATTCGACGGACGGCATCGAGACCACCCGGGTCGGGATGCCGGCTGCCTGGAGCTGCTCGCGCGCCCCGACGGCCAGCTGCACCTCGGACCCGGTGCCGATCAGCACGACCTGGGCATCGCCGCCCTCGGCGTCCAGGAGGACGTAACCGCCCTTGGCGGCGTCCTCGTTGCGCTCGTACGTCGGCACGCCCTGGCGGGTGAGTGCGAGGCCGTGCGGAGCGCCCTTGCCGAACTCCTTGGTCCAGCGCCTGAGGATCTCGCGCCACGCGATCGCCGTCTCGTTGGCGTCGGCGGGGCGGACGATGTTCAGCCCCGGGATGGCACGCAGCGAGGCCAGGTGCTCCACCGGCTGGTGCGTCGGGCCGTCCTCGCCGAGACCGATCGAGTCGTGCGTCCACACGTAGGTCACCGGCAGGTGCATCAGCGCCGAGAGCCGCACCGCGTTGCGCATGTAGTCGGAGAACACCAGGAAGGTGCCGCCGAAGACACGGGTGTTGCCGTGCAGTGTGATGCCGTTCATCACGGCGGCCATCGCGTGCTCGCGGATGCCGAAGTGGATGGTGCGGCCGTACGGTGCGGCCTCCGGCAGCGGGTTGCCCTTGGGCAGGAACGACGACGTCTTGTCGATCGTCGTGTTGTTCGAGCCGGCGAGGTCGGCGGAGCCGCCCCACAGCTCGGGGACGACCGCACCCAGCGCCTGAAGGATCTTGCCGGAGGCGGCACGGGTCGCGACGCCCTTCCCGGTCTCGAACTCGGGGAGCTTCTCCTCCCAGCCCGCGGGCAGCTCGCCGGAGCGGATCCGGTCGAACTCGGCCGCGCGCTCCGGGTTGGCGGTGCGCCACTCGGCGAAGGTCTTCTCCCACGCGCCGCGGGCCTCACGGCCGCGGTCGAGCGCCTCGCGGGTGTGCCCGAGGACCTCGTCGGAGACCTCGAAACTCTTCTCCGGGTCGAAGCCGAGAACGCGCTTGGTGGCCGCGACCTCCTCGTCGCCGAGCGCCGAGCCGTGCGCGGCCTCGGTGTTCTGGGCGTGCGGGGCCGGCCAGGCGATGATCGAGCGGGCCGCGATGAAGGACGGGCGCTCGGTCTCGGCCTGCGCCGCCTTCAGGGCGCGGTACAGGCCGGCGGGGTCGAGGTCGCCGTTCGGCAGCTGCTCGACGCGCTGGACGTGCCAGCCGTAGGCCTCGTAGCGCTTGAGGGTGTCCTCGGAGACGGCCGTCTCGGTGTCGCCCTCGATCGAGATGTGGTTGTCGTCCCACAGCAGGACGAGGTTGCCCAGCTTCTGGTGGCCGGCCAGCGAGGACGCCTCGTGGGAGATGCCCTCCTGGAGGCAGCCGTCACCGGCGATCACCCAGACGTTGTGGTCGAACGGGGAGCTGCCGGGGGCCGCGTCCGGGTCGAACAGGCCGCGCTCGTAGCGGGCGGCCATCGCCATGCCCACCGCGTTGGCGACGCCCTGGCCCAGCGGGCCGGTCGTCGTCTCGACACCGGTGGTGTGCCCGTACTCGGGGTGACCGGGAGTCTTGGAGCCCCAGGTGCGGAACGCCTTGAGGTCGTCGAGCTCCAGGCCGTAGCCGGCCAGGTAGAGCTGGATGTAGAGCGTGAGCGACGAGTGGCCGGCGGAGAGGACGAACCGGTCACGACCGGTCCAGTCGGCGTCCGCGGGGTCGTGCCGCATCAGTTTCTGGAAGAGCACATAGGCGGCAGGGGCCAGGCTCATGGCCGTACCCGGATGGCCGTTGCCGACCTTCTGTACGGAATCCATGGCCAGGACGCGGACGGTGTCGACTGCCCGCTGGTCCAGTGCGGTCCACTCGAGGTCTGTGGTGGTCGGCTTGGTGCTCACCCTGAGTCAGGGCTCCTCTCCACATGTCGAATCCCGGTGACTGAGGGGTAACCGGGCTGGTGGCCACCCGGTCACAGGACCGGCAGCCGATGTCGAGCCTACCCTCGCAGCAACGCGCCTCCTTTCGAGTGCGCGTCTCTCCGATCGGACACTGCCAGGGTGCGGGCACCAGGTGCTCTCCGCCTCTTGGGAACGATGCCGCGCATGTATACGCAGGACGCCGGCCCGGTGCTCAACACGAGCCACCCCCGGCGAAGATCGGCGGATGGGCAACGTCTAGAGTGGCGTGGTACGCGCAAGTCCTTGCAGCGGGTCCTCACTCCTCCATAGCCCTTCGGGCATGGGAGGCACCCCCGGAGGCTTGCTGGGATTTCTCTGTCAGGGGTGTGCGTGACGGCCGTCGAGTCCCGACCCGCAGGGGTCGTCTTGACTCCCAGCCCGGGGGGCCATCGGCCGTTCGGGGCCCGCGTCAAGGCATTCGTGGCGCTGACCAAGCCGCGCATCATCGAGCTGCTGCTGATCACCACCGTGCCGGTGATGTTCCTGGCCGAGCAGGGTGTGCCCGACCTCTGGCTGGTGCTGACGACGTGCGTCGGCGGCTACCTCTCCGCGGGTGGCGCCAACGCGCTGAACATGTACATCGACCGGGACATCGACGCCCTGATGGACCGCACGTCGCAGCGCCCCCTGGTCACCGGCATGGTGTCGCCGCGCGAGGGGCTGGTCTTCGGTCTCGCGCTCGCCGTGATCTCCACGCTCTGGTTCGGGCTGCTCGTCAACTGGCTGTCCGCCGCGCTGGCACTGGGTGCGCTGCTGTTCTACGTCGTCGTCTACACGATGATCCTCAAGCGCCGTACCGCGCAGAACATCGTCTGGGGCGGCATCGCCGGCTGTATGCCGGTCCTCATCGGCTGGTCCGCCGTGACCAACTCGATGTCGTGGGCCGCGGTCATCCTCTTCCTGGTCATCTTCTTCTGGACGCCGCCGCACTACTGGCCGCTGTCGATGAAGGTGAAGGAGGACTACGCGCGCGTGGGCGTGCCCATGCTCCCTGTGGTCGCCTCCAACTCGGTGGTCGCCCGCCAGATCGTCCTCTACAGCTGGGTGATGGTCGCCGTGTCGCTGCTGCTGACGCCGCTCGGCTACACCGGCTGGTTCTACACGGCGGTCGCCCTGGCCGCCGGGGGCTGGTGGCTGTGGGAGGCGCACGCCCTGCAGCACCGGGCGAAGAGCGGGGCAACGGGCGGCAAGCTGAAGGAGATGCGGCTGTTCCACTGGTCCATCACCTATGTCTCGCTGCTCTTCGTGGCCATCGCCGTGGACCCGTTCCTGCGCTGACGCCGGGGTGGCCGAGGCCACTCCACCTGGGCATCGCAGAACGATCTACCCGCGAGTAGCATGCGGCACATGGCAGAAACCAAGGTTGAAGAGACCGCGCCCGACGCCCGCGCCGAGCGCAAGGCGGCCAAGCTCGCCAAGCAGATCGGCGCCTTCGCCAAGAAGCACGGCGGCGCCGAGGGGCAGCTCGCGTACATCGGTCAGATGGGCACCCGGATCGTCCTCGTCGGCGAGGACGGCGGCTGGGGCGACCTCGTCGCGCCGACCCACGCCATCGCGGTGAACGCCGCCGAGAAGTCCGGCATCACCCTGCACGAGTCCTTCGACGGCGACTTCGCGGCCAAGGTCCGCACCGGCCGCTACGAGTGGACCCGCATGGCCGGCATCCAGGTCGGCGGCCCGTCCAACGGCTGACCAACACCTCGCGCGGGGGTCACCCGTTAGGACTGTGGAAGCACGGTCCTAGGCAGGGAGCCCCCGATGATCGACGTTGCGTCCGCGGTGCACCTCGTCGACCACTACTGCCAAGGGGTGCTCCGCACCGAACTGGGCCTTGGCACCTTCGAGGCGCATCTTGCGCCGGCCGCGGCACCGTCCGCGCCGCCGGCGCCCGGGACGACCTTCTTCGACACGCAGACCGGGTTCGCGGTACGGCGCTGGTGTCCGCCGCTGCTCGGCCTGGAGCCCCACTGCCCGCCTGCCCGCTACCTGGCCCGCCGCCGCGAACTGGGGGTGCTGGAGGCGGGCAGACGGCTGCTGCGCGGCACCGGGATCACCACGTACCTGGTGGACACCGGGCGCCCCGGCGATTTCACGGGGCCGCCCGAGATCGCCGCCGCAGGAGCCGCCGACGCCCGGGAGATCGTCCGGCTCGAGCTGCTTGCCGAGCAGGTCGCCGACACCTCGGGCACCGTCGAGGCCCTGCTGGCCAACCTCGCCGAAGCCGTCCACGGCGCAGCCGCATCGGCCGTCGCCTTCACCTGCGTGGCCGCCGTGCACGAAAGCCTGGCCGAGGCCCCGGAGCCGCCGGGGGCGGGGGAGGTACGCGGGGCCGCGGGGCGCTGGCTGGCCGTACGCCACGCGGGCGATCCCATCGACGACCCCGTCCTGCTGCGGCACCTGCTGTGGATCGCGGTCGCCTCCGGTCTGCCGCTGCAACTGCACGTCGGCGTCCGGGACCCGCTGCTGCTCGCCCCCTTCGCCACGGCGACGGCCGGGCTCGGCACCGATCTCGTGCTGCTGCACGGCTACCCGTACCACCGCAGCGCCGCGCATCTGGCGAGCGCGCACCCTCACGTGTACGCGGATCTGGGTCCGACGATCGCCCGGACCGGGCCACGGGCGGCGGCGGTGCTCGCGGAGATCCTGGAGCTCGCGCCCTTCGGCAAACTGCTGTTCTCCAGCGGGGCGCAAGGGCTGCCCGAGATGCATGTGGTGGGCGCGAGGATCTTCCGGGAAGCGGTCGGCCGGGTGCTGGGCGAGTGGGTCGCCGATGGCGCGTGGGCGCGCTCGGACGCGGAACGCGTGGCCACGATGCTCGCGTCGGGCAACGCGCGCCGGGTGTACGGGCTGTGAGACATCCCAGGGGCGCGGCGCAAGGCCCCGCCGTCCACCGGCCGGTCAGACCGAGGAGAGCGCACCGCCGGGCCGGGACGGGACCGCCGTCTCCAGCTCCTCGCGTTCCCGCAGACTCAGTGCCAGACGCAGTACCGCGATCCACATCAGCGCCGAGCCGAGCATGTGCAGGCCGACCAGGATCTCGGGGACGTGCGTGAAGTACTGCACGTAGCCGACCGCCCCCTGGAGCAGCAGCACGATCAGCAGATCACGGGCCCGTGCCCGGGTGTCGTCGGGCGCGTCCACCACCCGCAGGACCAGCCACATGGCGACGGCCAGCGCGCAGACCACCCAGGCAGCCACCGCGTGGATGTGCGCGGCGTCGACCCAGTCCCACGGCATACGCGGCACCTTGCTGCTGTCCCCCGCGTGCTTGCCCGAGCCGGTCACCGAGGTGCCCAGCACGATCAGGACCCCAGAGGCCGCGATGATCGCCCAGGACAGCTTGCGGACCGGGCGCGGTACGCGGGGGCGCGGGACGCCGTCCCCCTCGTGCGTGCGTACCCAGGTGATCGTCGTGACCGTGAGCAGGGCGTTGGCGAGCAGGAAGTGCCCCGCCACGGTCCACGGGTTCAGGCCCGCGAACACGGTGATGCCACCCACCACCGCATTGGCCATGACGATCCAGAACTGCGACCAGGCGATCCGGCTGAGCCCCCGCCGCCGCGGCTTGACCGCCCGTACGGCGATGATCGCCCAGCCGACCGCGGCCGACAGGACGTAGGTGAGCATCCGGTTGCCGAACTCGATCGCGCCGTGGAGACCCTGCTCAGGCGTGGCGAACAGGCTGTCGTCCGTGCACTTGGGCCAGGTGTCGCAGCCGAGACCGGAGCCGGTCAGCCGGACCGCGCCGCCCGTGACGATGATGACCACGCTCATCACGACTGCGGAGAGCGCGGCACGCCGGAGCGTTCTGGGGGACGGTGTCCACCGCTGGGCGATATAGGCGAGGGGGGTCTGCACGGGCCCTATCGTAAGCAGAGGCTTGTGCACACTTTCACGAGGGGTCGGCAGGGGGTGCGAAGGCCCTCCGGAAACGCGACCCTTCCAGCTGGTCCTCCTCCTCCCACCACAGGGCGAACCGCCAGTGCGCGGCGGGCGGCCGGTCGGGCGAGCGGCTGAAGGCATCCGCCAGATCCGCCGCGACCGCCTCGGCGCTGCGGTCGGCGACGGCGTCCATGCCGCGCCACGGGAAAGCCATCGGCGCCCAGGACCCGTCGTCACGGCGTACGTCGAACCGCCACACCGCACGCCAGCAGCGCGACCGCAGGATGCGGCGCACTTCGGCGACCTCCAGTGCGAGCCCTTCGGCGATCGCCTCGGCCCCGATGCCCTCGATCCGGGCCCCCACCACGGCGAGCGGCAGCAGCCGGTCGGGCAGCAGCGCCTCACGCCGCAGCCGGGTCAGACCGCCGTCGAACGGACAGCGCCGCAGCCGGCGCTCGAGCTGGTCGCCGAGGTGCTCCAGCACCGCGGTATGCGCGCGCCCCGCCGGATCGGGCGCCTGCCACAGTTCGCGGAACTCACGCTCGGCCCGAACCGCCCACCCGGCCGCCTCCACCGGCCGCCCCAGCTCCTCGAGCCGGTCGCCGAGAAAGACATACGCCTTGGCGAGACCCTCCCGGTTGCGCGGGTCGGTCTGGTCGAGTGCCTCCCAGACCGTGATGGCCAGGTCGGTCGCCGCCACGGCGGCGAGACCGTCGGCGCGGTCGCAGGGCCGGGGCCGCTCGCCGTGGGGCTGGAAGGGATAGCGCGGCAGACCGAGTTCGTCGCTGAGCGGCTCGGCCAGATAGACGGACCGGCTGATCAGGGCCTTTGCGTACCAGCGGGCGTGCTCGTCGTCGTGCCCGGCCGGCTCCTCGCAGCGCCGGACGGCCTCGTCCACCGCGCTCAGCGCGTCGTCCCGCCTGCCGTTGTCGAAGTGGTGGCGCGCCAGGTCCCCGTAGCGCAGGCTCAGCCGGGCACTCAGCGACAGGTCATCCTCGGCGTGCGGCGCGAGCGCTGCGATCAGATCGGTCAGCATGCGCTCGCGCTTGCGGGGAGAAGCCCCGGGTCTGCCCGTTCTGACCTTCGCCCACTCAGCATCCAGACGCAGTGCGGCAGTCCGCTCCATCAAGACCTCCCACCGTGCGGGTCTCGGCAGGAGCATCCTGACCCGTGCGTCACTCCCAGCGGAAGAGCCGGGCGGCGGCGCCCAGTCCGAGCACCGCCCAGACCGCGAGGATGCCGAGGTCGCCCCAGGGCATGGAGGCCCCGTGCTGGAGCACGTCGCGCAGCCCGTCCGACAGCGCCGAGACAGGCAGCAGCGCGAGCACCGACGCGACGCCGTCGGGGAACCTGTCCAGCGGCACGATCACGCCGCCGCCCACCAGGAGCAGCAGGAAGACGAGGTTGGCGGCGGCGAGTGTGGCCTCCGCCTTCAGCGTGCCGGCCATCAGCAGACCGAGCCCGGAGAAGGCGGCCGTACCGAGGACGAGCAGCAGCAGCACGGAGACGGGGCTGCCGTGCGGGGACCAGCCGAGCAGGAAGGCGATCAAGGCCAGCAGCACGATCTGCAGGACCTCGGTGACCAGGACCGAGAGCGTCTTGGCGGTCATCAGCGCCCAGCGGGGGAGCGGCGAGGCGCCCAGCCGCTTGAGCACGCCGTAGCGCCGCTCGAAGCCGGTGGCGATGGCCTGCCCGGTGAAGGCGGTGGACATCACGGCGAGCGCCAGCACGCCGGGTGCCAGGAAGTCGACGGCCTTGCCGCTGCCGGTGTCGACCACGTCGACGGTGGAGAACAGCACCAGCAGCAGCGACGGGATGATCACGGTGAGCAGCAGCTGCTCACCGTTGCGCAGGAGCATCCTGGTCTCGAAGGCGGCCTGCGCCGCGATCATGCGCGGCAGGGGTGCGGCCCCGGGCTTCGGCGCGTATGTACCGGCGCTCATCGGCGCAGCTCCTTGCCGGTCGGTTCCAGACTGTGCTTGCCCGGGGGGCACTGTGCCTCATCGCGGCTTCGCCGCGGGCCGGACTCCTGGGTGATGCCGGCGCTGTGCTCCGTCATCACCGCAGCTCCCTGCCGGTCATTTCCAGGAAGACGTCCTCAAGGGTGTGGCGCTCCACCGAGATGCCGTCCGGCATCACGCCGTGCTGCGCGCACCACGAGGTCACCGTCGCCAGCAGCTGCGGGTCGACCTGGCCGCTGATCCGGTACGCGCCCGAGGTGAGCTCGGCCGCGGACGTGCCGTCCGGCAGTGCCTTGAGCAGCGAGCCGAGGTCCAGGCCCGGACGCCCCGTGAAGCGCAGGGTGTTCTCCGCACCGCCGCGGCACAGCTCCTCGATGCTGCCGCGGGCGATGACCCTGCCCGCGTCGACGATGGCGACACCGTCGGCGAGCTCCTCGGCCTCGTCCATGTGGTGCGTGGTCAGGACGGTGGTGACACCGTCGGCGCGCAGCTCGCGGACCAGGTCCCAGGTGGAGCGGCGGGCCTGCGGGTCGAGACCGGCGGTCGGCTCGTCCAGGAAGACCAGTTCGGGGCGGCCGACGACGGCCATCGCCAGGGAGAGCCGCTGCTGCTGACCGCCGGAGAGCCTGCGGTAGGCCGTACGGCCGCAACCGCCGAGCCCCAGTCGCTCGATCAGCGCATCCACGTCCAGCGGGTGGGCGTGCAGCTTGGCCATGTGCCGGAGCATCTCGTCGGCGCGTGCGCCGGAGTAGATGCCGCCGGACTGGAGCATCACACCGATCCGCGGGCGCAGCCGTGCGGCGTCGGCCACCGGGTCGAGGCCCAGGACGCGCACGGTGCCCGCGTCGGCACGGCGGTAGCCCTCGCAGGTCTCGATGGTGGTGGTCTTGCCGGCGCCGTTGGGGCCGAGGACGGCGGTCACGGAGCCTGCGGTGACATCGAGGTCGAGACCGTCCACGGCCGTTTTGGATCCGTACCGCTTCACCAGGCCCCGCACCTGGACGACGGACTCGTTCTTCATGCCGGGAAGTCTAAGGAGCCGCGGACGGTCCCCGGTCGGCCGGGTCCGGATCGCGCCATGGTCACGGCCCCGGCCCCCGGATTACGCCGGCCGGCCGTTCCCCCGTCACCCGGCCGGGTGAGGCGCGCTGCACGGGGCAGGATCACCTCATGCCCGTGCTCATCGGCACCTCCGGGTGGCAGTACAAGGACTGGCGCGGCGAGCTCTACCCCCAGGAGCTGCCCCAGCGGCTCTGGCTGGAGGAGTACGGACGGCACTTCGTGACCGTCGAGAGCAACAACGCCTTCTACCGCCTCCCCGAGCAGAAGACCTTCGCCGACTGGCGTCGGCGCACCCCGGAGGGCTTCGTCATGGCGGTGAAGGCGAGCCGCTATCTGACGCACATCAAACGGCTGCGCGATCCGCAGGAGCCCGTCGCGCGCCTCATGAGCCGCGCCGAAGGCCTGGGGGAGCGGCTGGGACCCGTACTGCTCCAGCTCCCGCCCACGCTCCGGTGCGATCCCAGATCCCTGGACGCGGCACTGGCCTGTTTCCCCCGCGGGGTGCGCGTGGCCGTCGAGCCCCGGCACGTGTCCTGGTGGACGGACGAGGTCAGGGAGGTGCTGAGGAACCGTGGCGCGGCCCTGTGCTGGGCGGACCGGGGCTCGCGGCCGGTGACGCCGCTGTGGCGTACCGCGGACTGGGGCTATCTGCGGTTCCACGAGGGCAGGGCCGAGCCCTGGCCCGGATACGGGAGAAAAGCGCTGGCCGCCTGGGCCGGGCGGATCGCCGACGCCTGGACGGACACGGCCGACGTCTTCGCCTTTTTCAACAACGACCCAGGGGGCGCGGCCGTCCGCGACGCGACCTCCTTCGCCCGTGCGGTGGCGTCGAAGCGGCGCACTGTGCTGCGCCCGGCCGGGGTCCGGAACACCGCCGAGTGATCATTTTCGCAGGTCAGGTTAGGTTTCCCTAAGTGATGCACTGCACCGATCGATGATCCGGACGCGGCTTGTCACTCTCTGAGGAATTACGCAACAATGGCGTTGTGAAAAACGTTGGCGAGGCTCCCCGAGAGGAACTCGCGACCGGTGAGCACTCGACGCGCAACCGGGTCGCGCGCTCCATCCTGGACCACGGTCCGTCCACGGTGGCCGATCTCGCCGGCCGCCTCGGGCTCACCCAGGCAGCCGTCCGGCGCCATCTCGACTCCCTCGTCTCGGAGAATGTGGTGGAGCCCCGCGAGCAGCGGGTCTACGGCGCCCGCACCCGCGGGCGGCCCGCCAAGGTGTTCGCGCTCACCGACTGCGGCCGGGACGCCTTCGACCAGTCGTACGACGTGCTGGCCGTCGACGCCCTGCGCTGGATCGAGCAGAACGCCGGAGGGGAAGCGGCCGTCGCCGCCTTCGCCCGGGACCGCATCGAGGCCCAGGCCGTCGCCTACCAGGCCGCGATCGACGCCGCCGCCCCCGAGGGGCGCACCGAAGCGCTGGCCAAGGCCCTGAGCGTCGACGGGTACGCTGCTACTGCGCGTAGCGCACCGGTCGGCGAGCAGCTCTGCCAGCATCACTGCCCCGTCGCCCACGCGGCCGAGCAGTACCCGCAACTGTGCGAGGCGGAGACCGAGGTCTTCTCGCGGCTGCTCGGAACGCATGTGCAGCGGCTGGCCACCATCGCCCACGGCGACGGAGTGTGCACCACGTTCATTCCGCGCAGCACCACACAGACCACCCCATCAGCATCTGCAAGTACGGCCGGGAGGAACCCCGCATGACTCTCCCCACGGAGACTGCCCACCCCGAACTCGAGGGTCTGGGTACGTACGAATTCGGCTGGGCCGACTCCGACGCGGCCGGCGCGGCAGCCAAGCGCGGCCTGTCCGAGGAGGTCGTCCGCGACATCTCCGCGAAGAAGAACGAGCCGGAGTGGATGCTGAAGCTGCGGCTCAAGGGTCTGCGGCTGTTCGACAAGAAGCCGATGCCGAGCTGGGGCTCCGACCTGTCGGGCATCGACTTCGACAACATCAAGTACTTCGTCCGCTCCACCGAGCAGCAGGCCGCCTCCTGGGAGGAGCTGCCCGAGGACATCAAGAACACGTACGACAAGCTGGGCATCCCGGAGGCGGAGAAGCAGCGCCTGGTCGCCGGTGTCGCCGCGCAGTACGAGTCCGAGGTCGTCTACCACCAGATCCGTGAGGACCTGGAGGAGCAGGGCGTCATCTTCCTCGACACCGACACCGCGCTCAAGGAGCACCCGGAGCTCTTCCAGGAGTACTTCGGCACGGTCATCCCCGTCGGCGACAACAAGTTCGCCTCGCTGAACTCGGCCGTGTGGTCCGGCGGATCGTTCATCTACGTGCCCAAGGGTGTCCAGGTGGACATCCCGCTGCAGGCCTACTTCCGCATCAACACGGAGAACATGGGCCAGTTCGAGCGGACGCTGATCATCGTCGACGAGGACGCCTACGTCCACTACGTCGAGGGCTGCACCGCCCCGATCTACTCCTCGGACTCGCTGCACAGCGCCGTCGTCGAGATCATCGTCAAGAAGGGCGGCCGCTGCCGCTACACGACCATCCAGAACTGGTCGAACAACGTCTACAACCTGGTCACCAAGCGCGCCGTGGCGTACGAGGGCGCGACCATGGAGTGGGTCGACGGCAACATCGGCTCCAAGGTCACCATGAAGTACCCGGCCGTCTACCTGATGGGCGAGCACGCCAAGGGCGAGACGCTGTCCATCGCCTTCGCGGGCGAGGGCCAGCACCAGGACGCCGGCGCCAAGATGGTCCACATGGCCCCGAACACGTCCTCCAACATCGTCTCCAAGTCGGTGGCGCGAGGCGGCGGCCGTACCTCTTACCGCGGTCTGATCGAGATCGGTGAGGGCGCCCCGGGCGCGAAGTCCAACGTGCTGTGTGACGCTCTGCTGGTCGACACCATTTCCCGTTCCGACACCTACCCGTACGTCGACGTCCGCGAGGACGACGTCTCCATGGGTCACGAGGCCACCGTCTCCAAGGTCTCCGAGGACCAGCTCTTCTACCTGATGAGCCGCGGTCTGACCGAGTTCGAGGCGATGGCGATGATCGTGCGCGGCTTCGTCGAGCCGATCGCGAAGGAACTCCCCATGGAGTACGCGCTGGAGCTCAACCGGCTGATCGAGCTGCAGATGGAGGGCGCGGTGGGCTAGCCCCCGCCCGTCCCGATCACGTCCTTCGGGCTCACGCGGTGAGCCTGTGAGCAGACCTCAGGGTGACCGGCCCCCGGCCGGAGCGAAGGCTCCGGCCGGTGGCGGGCCCCGAGCGAACGCACTGAAGCAGAAAGCGAGCAGACCGACAGCCATGGCTGAGGCTCAGAACATCCCGGTGGGCTCCACCACCGCCGGCTCGATCGCGGTGGCCGCCGAGTCGACCGTCGCCACCCGTATGAGTGCGCCCCCGTCCTTCGATGTGGCGGACTTCCCGGTCCCGCACGGCCGCGAGGAGGAGTGGCGCTTCACGCCGCTGGAGCGCCTCGCCGGTCTGCACGACGGCACCGCGGTCGCATCCGGCGACGGAGTCAAGATCGCCATCGAGGCCCCCGAGGGCGTCACCGTCGAGACCGTCGGCCGTGACGACGAGCGGGTCGGCAAGGCCGGAATCCCGGTGGACCGGGTCGCCGCCCAGGCGTACTCCTCCTTCGAGAAGGCCTCGGTCGTCACCGTGGCCAAGGAGGCCGTGCTCACCGAGCCGATCCGGATCGCGGTGCACGGCGAGGGCGGCACCGCCTTCGGCCACCAGGTCATCGAGCTCGGCGCGTTCGCCGAGGCCGTCGTGGTCATCGACCACACCGGCGACGCGGTGCTCGCCGCCAACGTCGACTACATCCTCGGCGACGGCGCGAAGCTCACCGTCGTCTGTGTCCAGGACTGGGACGACAAGGCCGTCCATGTCGCCCAGCACAACGCGCTGGTCGGCCGGGACGCCTCTTTCAAGTCCATCGTGGTCACCTTCGGCGGCGACCTCGTACGGCTCCACCCGCGCGTCGCGTACGCCGGCACCGGCGGCGAGGCCGAGCTGTTCGGTCTGTACTTCACCGACGCCGGCCAGCACCAGGAGCACCGCCTGCTGGTCGACCACAACACTCCGCACTGCAAGTCGAACGTCGCCTACAAGGGCGCGCTGCAGGGCGATGCCGCGCACGCCGTGTGGATCGGTGACGTGCTCATCGAGGCCAAGGCCGAGGGCACCGACACCTACGAGATGAACCGCAACCTCGTCCTCACGGACGGCGCGCGCGTCGACTCCGTGCCGAATCTGGAGATCGAGACCGGCGAGATCGTCGGCGCCGGTCACGCGAGCGCCACCGGCCGCTTCGACGACGAGCAGCTGTTCTACCTCATGGCCCGCGGTATCCCGGAGAGCGAGGCACGCCGTCTCGTCGTGCGCGGCTTCTTCGCCGAGCTGGTCCAGCAGATCGGCCTCCCGGATGTCGAGGAGCGCCTGATCGCCAAGATCGAGGCGGAGCTGGAGGCGGCCGTCTGATGGCCTTCGTCAAAGCCTGTGCGCTGAGCGAGCTGGAGGAGGACACCCCCAGGCGGGTGGAACTCGACGGCACGCCGGTGTCCGTGGTGCGCACCGAGGGCGAGGTGTTCGCGATCCACGACATCTGCTCGCACGCGAACGTCTCCCTCTCCGAGGGCGAGGTGGAGGACTGCCAGATCGAGTGCTGGCTGCACGGCTCCAGCTTCGACCTGCGCACCGGCAAGCCGTCGGGCCTGCCCGCGACGCGCCCCGTCCCCGTATACCCCGTAAAGATCGAAGGGGACGATGTGCTCGTCTCCATCACCCAGGAGTCCTGAGTCACCCATGGCAACGCTTGAAATCCGCGACCTGCACGTTTCCGTCGAGGCCGAGAACGGCCCCCGGGAGATCCTCAAGGGCGTCGACCTGACCGTGAAGCAGGGCGAGACCCACGCCATCATGGGCCCCAACGGCTCCGGCAAGTCGACCCTCGCCTACTCCATCGCGGGCCACCCCAAGTACACGATCACCAGTGGCACCGTGACCCTGGACGGCGAGGACGTCCTGGAGATGTCCGTCGACGAGCGCGCCCGCGCCGGCATGTTCCTGGCCATGCAGTACCCGGTCGAGGTCCCCGGCGTCTCGGTCTCCAACTTCCTGCGCACCTCCGCCACCGCCGTGCGCGGCGAGGCCCCCAAGCTGCGTACCTGGGTGAAGGAGGTCAAGTCCGCCATGGAGCAGCTCCAGATGGACCCGGCCTTCGCCGAGCGCAATGTGAACGAGGGCTTCTCCGGCGGTGAGAAGAAGCGCCACGAGATCCTTCAGCTCGAGCTGCTCAAGCCGAAGATCGCGATCCTGGACGAGACCGACTCCGGCCTGGACGTGGACGCCCTGCGCCAGGTTTCCGACGGCGTCAACCGTGTCCGTGAGACCGGCGAGGTCGGCACCCTGCTGATCACGCACTACACGCGCATCCTGCGCTACATCAAGCCCGACTTCGTGCACGTGTTCGCGAACGGCCGTATCGCCGAGTCCGGCGGCGCCGAGCTCGCCGACAAGCTCGAGGCCGAGGGCTACGAGGCTTACACGAAGGGTGGCGTATCCGCGTGACACAGCTGCCGGGCCTCCTCGACACCGAGGCGATCCGTAAGGACTTCCCGATCCTCGACCGGGTGCTCCATGACGGCAAGAAGCTCGTGTACCTGGACAACGCGGCGACCTCGCAGACGCCGCGCCAGGTCCTCGACGTGCTCAGCGAGTACTACGAGCAGCACAACGCGAACGTCCACCGTGGCGTCCATGTGCTCGCCGAGGAGGCCACGGCGCTGTACGAAGGCGCCCGCGACAAGGTCGCCGCCTTCATCAACGCGCCCAGCCGCGACGAGGTGATCTTCACCAAGAACGCCTCCGAGTCGCTGAACCTCGTGGCCAACATGCTCGGCTGGGCCGAGGAGCCCTACCGGGTGGACCGCGAGACCGAGGTCGTCATCACGGAGATGGAGCACCACTCCAACATCGTTCCGTGGCAGCTGCTCTCGCAGCGCACGGGCGCGAAGCTGAAGTGGTTCGGGCTGACCGACGACGGCAGGCTCGACCTGTCCAACATCGACGAGATCATCACCGAGCAGACGAAGATCGTCTCCTTCACGCTGGTCTCCAACATCATGGGCACGGTCAACCCGGTCGAGGCGATCGTCCGCCGCGCACAGGACGTCGGCGCCCTGGTGCTGATCGACGCCTCGCAGGCCGCGCCGCACATGCCGCTGGACGTGCAGGCGCTCGGCGCGGACTTCGTGGCCTTCACCGGCCACAAGATGTGCGGTCCGACCGGTATCGGCGTGCTGTGGGGCCGGCAGGAGCTGCTCGAGGACCTGCCGCCGTTCCTCGGCGGCGGCGAGATGATCGAGACCGTCTCGATGCACTCCTCGACGTACGCGCCCGCACCGCACAAGTTCGAGGCGGGTACGCCCCCGATCGCGCAGGCTGTCGGCCTCGGCGCGGCGGTGGACTACCTCACCTCGATCGGCATGGACAAGGTCGCCCAGCACGAGCACGCGCTGACCGAGTACGCGGTGCAGCGGCTGCTCGAGGTCCCGGACCTGCGGATCATCGGCCCCACCACGGCCGAGGACCGCGGAGCCGCGATCTCCTTCACCCTCGGCGACATCCACCCGCACGATGTGGGCCAGGTTCTCGACGAGCAGGGCATCGCCGTCCGCGTCGGCCACCACTGCGCGCGGCCCGTCTGCCTCCGGTACGGAATTCCTGCGACCACGCGGGCGTCGTTCTATCTGTACTCCACGCCGGCCGAGGTGGACCTGCTCATCGACGGCCTGGAACACGTCCGCAACTTCTTCGGATGAGGGACCAACCGCTGTGAAGCTTGATTCGATGTACCAGGACGTCATCCTGGACCACTACAAGCACCCGCACGGGCGGGGCTTGCGGGACGGCGACGCCGAGGTGCACCACGTCAACCCGACCTGCGGCGACGAGATCACCCTCCGTGTGAAGTACGACGGCACGCTCATCGCCGACGTCTCGTACGAGGGCCAGGGCTGCTCCATCAGCCAGGCCTCGGCCTCCGTGCTGAACGAGTTGCTCGTCGGCAAGGAGCTGGCCGAGGCACAGAAGATCCAGGCGACCTTCCTTGAGCTGATGCAGTCCAAGGGCCAGATCGAGCCGGACGATGCGATGGAGGAGGTGCTGGAGGACGCGGTCGCGTTCGCCGGCGTCTCCAAGTACCCGGCGCGCGTGAAGTGCGCCCTCCTGAGCTGGATGGCATGGAAGGACGCGACGGCGCAGGCGCTGTCCGAAGGGAAGACCGCATGACTGAGAACCGCGAGACCACGGCGGAGAAGGACTGGCCGGACGAGGAGACCTTCTCCTCCAAGGCCGCGGCGCCGACGAGCACGAAGGCCTCCGAGGAGGAGGTCCGCGAGGCCCTGTACGACGTCGTCGACCCCGAGCTGGGC
Source organism: Streptomyces sp. NBC_00390 (assembly GCF_036057275.1). NCBI lineage: Bacteria > Bacillati > Actinomycetota > Actinomycetes > Kitasatosporales > Streptomycetaceae > Streptomyces > Streptomyces sp. NBC_00390. Next base: position 6,486,582 of record NZ_CP107945.1, read on the forward strand.
ATCGACGTGGTCAACCTCGGGCTGATCTACGGCATCCACATCGACGACGCCAACATCGCGACCCTGGACATGACGCTGACGTCGGCGGCCTGCCCGCTGACGGACGTGATCGAGGACCAGGCGAAGGCCGCGACGGACGGCATCGTCAGCGAGCTGAAGATCAACTGGGTCTGGATGCCGCCGTGGGGTCCCGACAAGATCACGGACGACGGACGCGAGCAGCTGCGTGCGCTCGGCTTCAACGTCTGACGCGCTGCCGAATTCAGAAGCGGCCGTGGGTGCCAGGGGTTCCTGGTGACCACGGCCGCTTCTGCCTGTGCGGGGGGCCTGCGGGCGCGGGCATCGAGCGGCTGCGGGTCGCGGTTCGGTTCACGCACAGGCGTCATGGGCACTCAGGGCTGCTCGGACCCGCAGGACGTCCGTGCCCGACGTGGCGTCCAGGCCGGTGGCCTCCGCTGCCCGCCGCAGTCGGTAGTCCACGGTGTTGGGATGAACCCGGAGCCGTTCCGCGGTGAGCTGGCGGCTCAGGCCGCAGTCCAGGAACGTGCGCAGTGTGGACAGCAGCTCGGGCCGGTCGGCCAGCGGGCGCATCAGCCGGGCCAGCGCGTCCCGGGCCGGTCCCGGCTGCATCAGCTGATACTCCAGCAGCACGTCGGTGAGGTGGTAGACGCCCGGCGGACGGCCCGCGGCGACGGCCACCCGCCGTATCTCCTCCACCAGTTCGGCGGCCTCGCCCACCTCCTCAGGGACGGCCGCGGCCACCCCGGCCACGATGTCGACGTCGGCGACCCTGCTCATATGGGAGACCACTTGGCCCAGCCAGGTCCAGTCCCGGGCCGACAGCTGTGCCTCCTCGGTCCGCCAGGGGATCAGGGCGATCCCCCCGGCGCCGGACAGCGCAGTCAGAACGGCGCCGTCCACGTGGCGGTCGAGCTCGACCCGCAGCCGCCGCAGTTTGCGCCGGCCCGCCATCACGCTGCTCACCCCGTCGGCACTCTCGTCGGGGTGCGGGCCGATCGCCAGCCCGACGACCAGGTAGCACGGTGGCAGGCCGATACCGCAGCGCGCGGCCGTGCCCTGGACGTCCTCGCCGTCCAGCAGCGCCGTGAGCATCGCCTGCCGCGCCGACTGCTCATCGCTGGCGACGGCCTGCCGCTCTGCGAGGTACCCGGCCACCACCGTGGTCGTCATCCGCTCCAGGAAACGCAGGACGAGCATGTGCGCGGCCTGTAGCTGCGGCATGTCCTCGCGGGTCGCATGCGGTGCCATCCGCTCCAGACACTCGTGTGCCCCTACGTGATAGGCGCTGATCACGGCCTCCACCGGCATGCCGTCCTCGGCCCGCTTGGCCGCGGACTGCCGCAGCACCTGGAGTTCCGCCTCGCTCGGAAGCTGGCCGGTGCGCAGGATGGTGGCGAACGCCCGGATGCCCTGCTCGATGACCCGCCGGGTCTCGGTGCGCTGTTCGGCGGGCAGGGTCGCGTACACGGGCACTTGGTCGACGAGACGGGCCAGCACGCGTGCGGCCAGGTCGTGCACGGCCCCGGTGAGCCGCTGATGCACGGGAATCCCGCCGAATGTGAGCGGCACATGGCCGCCCGCCCCGGTGTGACTGTTCACGCTGCGACCTCGCCGGCACTCTGCGGAGATCCACTCCGTGCGGAGCTTCGGCGAAACCCCGCGAGGATCAACGAACTTACTGCTTGGTAACCACCGTCCTCGCAGGGAGCGGCGGGTGTCAAGGACCGTTGGCCATAGCCTGGACAAACTGTGATCGCTCACAAACCCCTGGCGCGAAGTCTGGATGGCGTACGGGGCCCGGAGCGCCGGGTCACCACGACGATTCGTCAGGGGCGGCAGTGTCCGCCCCACTTCACCGGTCATCGGTTCGAGGACGGGCCGAGCGAATCCCAGGAGCACCCATGTCAGGGACAACGTGGCCCGTGCGCCGGCTGCGCACGTCACTCGCCGCGGCCGCCGTCTCGGCCGCAGTCGTCGTCACCTGTGCCGCTGCCCCGGCACAGGCTGCCCAGCAGGACAAGCTGCGGGAAGGCGGCGTCGCACAAGCGCTGTGGAACTTCGCGGTGTCGCCCGAGGCTGTGCCCGGCGCGAACGACTGGTCGTGCCGGCCGAGTGCCGAACACCCCAACCCGGTGGTCATGCTGCCGGGAACCTTCTTCAACATCGGCGCCGACTTCGTGAAGGCCGCGCCCCGTCTGAAGAACAACGGCTACTGCGTCTTCGCCATGAACTACGGATTCACCTCCGCGTCGTTCGGCCGCGTCGGCGGTCTGGGCCACAACAGGGACTCGGCCGCGCAGCTGGACGCCTTCGTGGCGCGGGTCCAGCAGGCCACCGGGGCCGCGAAGGTGGACATCGTCGGCCACTCGCTCGGCTCGAGCGTGTCGATGTGGTGGATGAAGAAGATGGACGGCGCCGACAAGGTTGCCCACTACGTCGGCTGGGCGCCCAGCTCCCACGGCACCGATCTGAACGGCATTGTCCGCCTCGCCGACTCCCTCAAGGCGATGGGCTTCGTCACCGGCCTGTCCGAGGTCGCACAGTTCCCCGGCGTCCTCGAGCAGGCCGGCACCAGCGACTACACCAGGGAGCTGTGGGCGGACGGTGACACGGTGCCGGAAGGGCCCGAGTACACCGTCGTGATGACCGAGCACGACAAGGTGATCACCCCATACGCGACCCAGGCGCTGCAGGGTGACGACGTCACCAACATCGTCCTGCAGGACATGTGCCCCGACGACAAGGCGGGCCACATGGGGTTGTTCAACGACGATCCCACCCTGCAGCTCACCATGAACGCGCTCGCGGACGGGCCCGACGGCTTCAAGCCCGTCTGCGAGGGATACGGAATGCCTCTGCTCTGACCGTCAGGACGTCGGCCCGGCGGCCTCGGCGAGGGCAGCGGCCAGGTTCTCGGTGCGGATACGCCGGTCGATGTAGAGCAGGTTCAGCACCAGCTGGGGGAAGGCCACGGTGAGGGCCTGGCTGATCAGCGAGCTGATCAGACCGAACACCAGGGTGGTCGCGAGGATCGTCACGGCGACGCCGCCGCTGGACGCGTCGTCCGACAGCGACAGCGGGCCGGCGGGCAGGGCGTTCAGCACGGACAGCGGCAGCTGGATCACGTAGCCGGCCACCACGGCGATCAGGTATGCCAGCAGTGAGATGCCGAAGATCCGCCACCAGGCACCGCGCACCAGCTGGGCGGAGCGGCTCATCGAGGCGATGACGCCCTGGCCCTCGAAGACGGCGGCGGCCGGGGCGAGACTGAACCTCACCCAGAGCCAGACGGCCGCCGGGCCCGTGATCAGGGCGCCGAGGAATCCGACCAGGATGACCCAGCCGAACCCGTCCGTGCCGTTCACGGTCAGCATGATCATCGCGAAGAGGAACCCGAAGAAGGCCATGCCGGTCAGGAGGATCGGGACAAAGGCGATCAGCGAGGTCAGCACAACACTGCCGAGCACCGCGCCGGTGCGGGGCAGGGCACGGCGCCAGACGGAGCCGATGGTGGTCGGGCGGCCCAGGACCGCGTCCTGGAGGATGACGGGGCAGCTCGCGTAGATCACCGCGTTGGCGACCAGAAGCGTGAGCAGGCCGAACAGGTACACCGCGCCGAAGGAGAGCACCAGCGGGCCGAACTCGTCCCAGCCGGGGGCCTCGCTGCCCGACCAGTCCAGCACGCGGTGCAGGCGGTCCGAGACCGACACGTACGCGATGCCGATGGCGCCGCAGACCAGCACGGCGGCCACGCCGTAGGCCGCGAGTGCGACACCGAGCAGCTGCTTCCAGTGGCGGCCGATGGTCGAGAACGCCCCACCGAGTATCGCGCCCAGGGCGAGCGGCGCCAGCGGTATGACACCGGGCTTCGGCGGCGGTGGCACCGGCGGCATCCAGCCGCCGTAGGCGGGCGTACCCGGGTAAGGCGTGTTTCCGTGGGCCACTGCTGGATTCCCCCGTGCTTCGATACCGACCTGGACCGATCCGACCGGAAGCGATCGGACGGCACACCGTAGCGGGACGCCGCCGGGCGGCGGACGGGACCCCCTGCAAGCCGCCGAACCCGGCATACGGGCGGATCACGCCCGGCACCTGAGACCGGTTCGCGGGGGCGGTGCCCGGCCCGTTAGGTTTCCTGTCATGACTGACTCGCCCGACAGCACCACCGCAACGCGCACCACCGGCGCCGTCGCCGCCGGACTCGCCACTCTCACGGCCGACGGCACCGTACTCGACACCTGGTTCCCCGCTCCCGAGCTCGTCGCCGAGCCCGGGCCCGCCGGCACCGAGCGGCTGACCGCCGCGCAGGCCGCCGAGCTGCTCGGCGAGGGCGCCACCAAGGCGATCGGCCCCGACCCGCGCCGCGGTGTCGAGGTCGTCGCGGTCCGCACCGTGATCGCCTCCCTCGACGACAAGCCGCTGGACGCGCACGACGCCTACCTGCGCCTCCACCTGCTCTCCCACCGCCTGGTGCGGCCGCACGGCCAGAGCCTGGACGGCGTCTTCGGCCTGCTCGCCAATGTCGCGTGGACCTCGCTCGGCCCGGTCGCCGTCGACGACGTCGAGAAGGTCCGTCTCCACGCCCGCGCCGAGGGCCTGCACCTCCAGGTGACCTCGATCGACAAGTTCCCGCGGATGACGGACTACGTGGCGCCCAAGGGCGTACGGATCGCCGACGCCGACCGGGTCCGCCTGGGCGCGCACCTCGCCGAGGGCACCACCGTCATGCACGAGGGCTTCGTCAACTTCAACGCCGGCACCCTGGGCACCTCGATGGTCGAGGGCCGTATCTCCGCCGGTGTCGTCGTCGGCGACGGCTCGGACATCGGCGGCGGCGCCTCCACCATGGGCACGCTCTCCGGTGGCGGGAACGTCATCATCTCCATCGGCGAGCGCTGCCTGATCGGCGCCGAGGCGGGCGTCGGCATCGCGCTCGGCGACGAGTGCGTCGTCGAGGCCGGTCTCTATGTCACGGCGGGTACGCGCATCACGATGCCCGACGGTGAGATCGTCAAGGCCCGTGAGCTGTCCGGCGCCTCGAACATCCTCTTCCGCCGCAATTCGGTGACCGGTGCCGTCGAGGCCCGTCCGAACAACGCGGTCTGGGGCGGTCTCAACGAGGTGCTCCACAGCCACAACTGACCGGCCGTCCCCGGTCGCCGGGTTCCCCGCCATCGTGTGACTCTGCGTAACCTTTGCTCTGTTCGGGCGGATAGGCAGGGCAAAGCGGAGTCACACGATCCGGCCCCGGACCGGCAAGGCGAGGAACCGACATGAAGACCAGGCTGACCGTACTCGGTGTGTTCGCGCTGCTCGCCGCAGTGCATCCGGCGGGCAGCGCGCTCGCCGACGAGACGCACACCGGCTCGCACGACGGACCCAGCGTCTCGCTGATCTCCACCGGCCAGATCGACGATCCGCTCGAGGACGTCCTCGAGCACCCGGCGGTCCTCGGCTCGACCTACGTGTACGACTGAGCGAGCTCCTCGTACGCAGCCAGCAGCCCGCGGGCCGCCTCGCGGCCGGCGGGCTGCAGTGGTTCCCGCACCGCGCCCGCAGGCAGCCCGAGCGCGCCGAGCAGTGCCTTCGCCGTCACTGTGCCGGGCAGGCCGGAGGCCATCATCAGCTCGGTGAGCGGCAGCGTCGCCTGGTTGAGCCGGACCGCGGCGCCGGTGTCGCCGGCGTCGAACGCGTCCAGAGCCGCCCGCAGTTGAGGGGCCGCGACATTGGCCACTGTCGACACGAAGCCGGCGCCGCCCACCGCGTACAGCGGAAGATTCAGCTCCTCGGCCCCCGCGTAGTAGGCGAGTCCGCCGTGCGCGATGACCTTGGAGCTGCCGAGCAGGTCGAACGAGCAGTCCTTGACGGCCACGATGCGCGGGTGACCGGCGAGCCGCAGCAAGGTGTCCGGCTCGATGCGGGTGCCGGTGCGGCCCGGGATGTCGTACAGCATCAGAGGAACGCCCACGGAGTCCGCGACGCGCACGAAATGCGCGGCGACGGCGTCCTGCGGCGGTCGGCTGTAGTACGGGGTGACCACCAGAACCCCGTCGGCGCCGACCGCCTCGGCGGAGCGCGCGAGTTCGACGGTGTGCCGGGTGTCCGCGGTGCCGACGCCCGCGAGGACCGAGGCCCGCTCGCCCACCGCCTCGGCCACCGCCCGTACGAGCGCGGTCTTCTCGGCGTCCGTGGTGGTCGGGGACTCGCCGGTGGTTCCGTTCACCACCAGCCCGTCACAGCCGCTGTCCACCAGCTGGGCGGCGAGCTTCTGGGCACCGTCCAGGTCGAGGGAGCCGTCGTCGGCGAAGGGCGTGACCATGGCGCACAGGGCCCGGCCGAAAGGATGCGGAGAGTGCATGACCGGAGTCTGACCCACCCCACCGGGAAGCTCCAGTTAAATCTGCTTCCCGCGACAGCGAAGCATTGCTACGAGATCGCCTGGGCGCGGGACCTGCTGGACGGAGCGGGCCCCGCGCCCGGCGAGGGGTGTGCTACGGACGGAAGCGCAGCACCTGCGGGTCGTGGTCGCTGTTCTGATCGGCGAACTCGGCGTTGATGTGCACGCTGTCGTAGCTGAAGTCGCCGATCGACGGGCTGGTCAGGATCTGGTCCAGAACCTGGCTGTTGCCCTGGTAGACGTACGAGTAACGCTCCCAGCTCGGCAGTGACTTGATCGCCGGGTACAGCGCGCCGCCGTCCGTCAGTGCCTTGGTCGTCTCCGAGAACTCGAAGTCGTTGATGTCACCCAGCACCACGACGTCCGCGTGCCGGTCGGCCTTGAGGATGTCCTTGACGAAGGTGTTCACCGCCTGCGCCTGGAGCAGGCGCTTGGCCTCCGAGGAGCGGACCGGCGGCTGGTGGTGCGAGGTGAGACCCTCGTCGCCGCCCTTCGAACCGAAGTGGTTGGCGATGACGAAGACCGTGCGCCCGCGGAAGACGAACTCGCCGGCGAGCGGCTTGCGGCTGCTCTCCCAGGCGGTGTTGGCCGGGTCGATCCGGCCGGGGGAGAAGGTGAGCGCGGCATGGCCGTACTCCTTCGTGACACCGGTGGCGGCCGTCGCGTTGCCGCCGGCACGGTCGGTGAAGGAGACCCGCTCCGGGTTGAACAGGAAGACCTGGCGGATGTTGCCGCCGGGCTCGCCGCCGTCCTTGTTGTTCTCCGGGTCGACGGTGCGCCACTCGTACGCCGGGCCGCCCGCGGCAATGATCGCGTCCGTGAACTTCTTGACCGTCTGGTCGGAGGCCACCGTGCCGTCGTTCTTCGCGCCGGTGTTGTCCTGGATCTCCTCCAGGGCGACGATGTCGGGCGAGGCCAGGTTCTCCACGACGGCCTTCGCCAGCGCGTCGAACTTCTCCTGCGGGTCGGACGGGTCCAGGTTCTCCACGTTGTACGTGGCCACTGCCAGCTCGCCGCGACGCTGAGGACGCGTCGACTCGCGCTCCAGCTCGCGGTCGGTGACCGTGCCGAGGGTGCGGGCGGTGATCGTGTAGCCGCCGAACTGGTTGAAGTCCAGGGGGCCTTCGGTGGTGCCCGACAGTAGATCGCCGACGTTCGCCTTGGGGAAGGGCTGCTGGGCGAGCGGAATGAGCGACTGGATCTGCAGCCGGCCGGTGTTCTGGGACTCGTACGAGCCGTAGCGCGCGCCGCCGCGGCCCGTCGGGTTCTCCCAGGGCTTGACCGTCACCCACAGCTCGGAGTACGGATCGGTGGCACCGACGACACGCGAGGTGCCGATGCGGACATTGCTGCCCTCGAGCGACTCGTAGTAGTCCAGGGCGTACGAACGGGGCTTGAGCGGCAGCGCGTTGATGCTGCCGGCGGCCGCGGTGTCGCCCTCGGGCGCGTACCGCGACGGGACGGACCAGGCGGAGACGGTCACCGGGGCGGGCAGCGCGTTGCCCGAGGACACCACGGTCACGGTCGGCTTGGAGATCTGGGTCAGCGACTGGTTGCCGGAGCTCAGGCCGCCCGGGACGTACTCGCCCACGGTGCCGGAGACCTTGACGGCGTCGCCGACGGCGACGGTCGGGGCGGCGCCGGTGAAGACGAAGAGGCCCTCGCTGGTGGCCGGATCGGCGTCCGCCTGCGGGTCCTGGATCCAGAAGCCGCGGGAGGAGCCGTACCCGCGGACGCCGATGACGATGCCCTCGACGTCCTTGACCTGCTGCCCGACGAGCGGGCTCGTGCGGGTGGTGCCCTGGATGTCATGAATGCGCGCGCCGGCGGTGTCGGCCGTGATGTCGGCGTCGGCGGCGGCCGAGGAGGAACCGGCGAGCAGACCGGCGGCCAGTGCGGAGGCCACGACGGTCGCGACGGCGGCATATCTCGGTATGGAAGGCATCGGAGAACTCCGGAATGAGGGTTGGGGGGTGGTTCGTATATCTACGCGCGTCAATCTCTTGGCTGGACACTGTAGTTGTCAAGAGCCATCGGGTGTACGGGGGTGTTCCGGCAGGTGAACCGATGGCAATGGGGCTCAGGGCAGGGGGTGTCCGCACCGCTCGCGGGGTGAACTCCCGTGCCGGCCCCGCCCCCTGCTCCGGCGGTATCTCCCGGGCGCGGCGAAACCCGGTGAAATACGTCTACGCTGGGGGCGCCCACAGGGCCGCCCGGATTCCGAACGCCCGGAGGAGAACCACCAGATGCCCGAAGACCGCTCTCCTTTGCCGCCCGTGCGGCTGCACTCGGACGCGGAGCTGGCGCGGGACGCGCTCGCCACTCCGCTGCTGACCAGGGCCGTGAAGCTCGCCCGCTGGGCGGGACCCGGGACACGGGTCGGCTTGGGCGGTGAACTCGTCGAGGAGCAGCTGCCCGAGGCCGCGGAGGTGCTGGGACTCGGCGAGAGCGGCGGGGAGGGGGCCGAGGGCACGGACGGGGGCGGCGAGGGGCTGGCGTACGCCAGCGAGGCCTGGCGTATCGCCGTCGACACCGGCCTCGTGGAGGTCGAGGAAGGTGATGACGACTCGGCCGGAACGGTCTCCTCGGGGGACAACCTGGCGCTCGTCACCGGCGGTGGTCCCCAGGATGTGCTCGGCCTGTGGCTGGACGCCCTGGACGTGGTGCTCGCGGACGCGACCGCACCCCTGCTCGACGACATCGAGGACATCCTCGGCGAGGACGGCACCATCGACGTCGAGGCGCTGGACTGGGACCCCGAGGCCGAAGCCGCCTTCCTGGACGGGGTGCTCGGCAATCTCTACCTGCTGACCGTCACCGGGGGCGGCGCGGGCGAGGAAGCGGTGCCGCTGCCGGTGCTCGCCGCGTCGGTGATCGTGCCCGACGACATGGGCGAGCCCACCGACGACGTGCTGGAACAGGTGTCGCAGGCGATGATGCGCCTCGACGACCAGTTCAGGCTGCTCGAAACCATCGGCCTGGTCGAATACCGGCCGGTGGACGAGGCGTTGATGGCCGAGGAGGGCGAGGAGCCCCCGCCGCAGCCCGACGACGAGGACGTCTCCCGGTACGGCCTGGTCTGGCTCACTCCGCTCGGCCTGTACGGCATCAGGGCCCGGCTGCTGGAGGGGGGGATCGACGCGCCCGCGGTCGGCGACCTCGCGGACAAGGGTGCGGAGGTGCTGCTCGACGGGCTCGCGTACTTCCCCGAGCTGTCGGCGCGCGCCGAGACCGAGCAGTGGCTGGCCCGGCGTGCCCCCGCCGACGCGGCGCGCGAACTTCTCACCGCCGCCGAAGGGGACGACGGGGGCGCACCGCTGCGCCGGCTGCACTGCCAGCAGGCCCTGACCCTGGTGGGCCCGCAGGCCGAGCCGGCCGTACGCGCGGTCCTCGACAACCCGCAGCTGGGCGGCCTGGCCCGCGTCTGGCTGGCGGAGCACGGCGCGGCGGACGTACCGGCGCCGCCGGAATCGATGATCTTCTGGCTGGCCATCGACACGATCGCCGCGCAACTGAGCGCGGTCGGCGAACCGGACGAACTCCAGGACCTGGTGGAGAGCCTGGTCGGCCGGCACAGCGGCTTCTTCGACGCGGCGTGGCGGGTGGACCATCCGGCGACGGCGACGGTCCTGGAGGCGATGGGCCGCTTGCACCGCGACAAGAAGGCGGCGAAGGAGGCCCGCAAGGCGGCCTTCAAGGCCCGCTCACGGGCGGGGAGCTGACGCGGGCCCCTCGGACGCAGTCGCGTCTCCGAGGGCCTGCACGGGGGCGGTGTGCGGGCTACGGGCCCGTGGCCGGTCCGCTTTCTGTCCGAGGCGGCCCGCGAGGGGAACCTCCACCCTGAGGGCCCCGCGTGCGGGCGTCGGGCCGGGCCGCTGCCCGTCCGAGGGTCGTACAGGCGTAGCCCGCGGTTCAAGTGCCGTTCAGGCGGGCGCGCGAGGGTGGCGCAATCATCAGCCGGCCCGGACGCGCCTTCAGGAGACCCCGATGTCGCTCACTCGCAGGGATTTCACCAGACAGACCGCTCTGACCGGTGCGGGTGTCGCCCTCACCGGTGCCGTCGGTACCCTGGCCACCGCGCCCGGCGCACTCGCGGCCGAGGACACCGAGCAGGCCGAGGGACACGGCCACGGCTGTGAGCCCGGCTACGGGCCGCTCGTCCCCGACCCCGACGGCATCCTCGCCCTGCCTGCCGGTTTCTCGTACCGCGTCCTCACCCGCGCCGGGGTCACCACCCTGGAGTCGGGTGAGTTCACCCCCGGCAAGCACGACGGCACCGCCGCGTTCGAGGGGCCGCGCGGTGTGACGCTGCTCGTCGTCAACCATGAACTCAAGGGCGCGCGTTCCACCGTCGCCCACCCGGTGCCGCTCACGGAGGGTCTCGTCTACGACCCCGCAGCGCCCGGCGGCTGCACCGTCGTCGAGAGCCACCGCAGCGGCGAGGTCGCCCAGTGGGTGGGCATCGCCGGTACCGTGCAGAACTGCGCAGGCGGCTCCACTCCCTGGGGCACCTGGCTGACCTGCGAGGAGACGGAGGACCGGGCCGGCAAGAACGGTGCGACCAAGGACCACGGCTATGTCTTCGAGGTCGACCCCTGCGACCGCCGCGCCAACCGGAACCCGCAGCCCGTCAAGGCGCTCGGCCGGTACGCCCACGAGGCCGTCGTCGTCGACCCCAGGCGTGGCCACCTGTATCTGACCGAGGACGCGGACACACCCAACGGCCTGCTGTACCGCTGGGTCCCGCCCCACGGCTTCAGGCACGGCCGCGGACAGCTGCGCAGGCTCGCCGACGACGCCGGTGTGCTGCAGGCCGCCACCTGCTACGACTCCGGCGGCCGGTTCGTCGACGACCTCTCCCGTGCCGCGAGGATCGGCACGGTGTACGGGGTGGACTGGACGGAGGTGCCCGACCGCGACGCCAGGACCGTCTCGGTGCGCAAGCAGTTCACCGACGGCGAGGTCACCCGCGGCCGCAAGCTCGAGGGCATGTGGTGGGGCGACGGCGGCGCCTACGTCGTCTCCTCCTACGCCCGCGAGGAGAGCCCGCAGCAGCACGACGGACAGGTCTGGTTCTACGACCCGCGGCGCCGGACCCTGACGCTGAAGGTGCTGTTCGGTATGAACCCGGACCCGTCCAAGGACGGTGCCTACGACGGCCCGGACAACATCACGGTCTCGCCCTACGGCGGCGTGATCCTCGCCGAGGACGGCGAAGGCGTCCAGCATCTGATCGGCGCCACCGACCGCGGCCGCACCTACCCGATCGCCCGCAACGAGCTCAACCTCGGCACCGCGGAGGACCCGGACTACAGCGAGTTCGCCGGCGTCACCTTCTCGCCGGACGGGCGGACGCTGTACGCCAGCATCCAGACACCTGGCATCCAGCTCGCGATCACCGGCCCCTGGAAGCGCCGGCACCGTCACTGACGCCGAAAGCCGGGCGCGCGTAAATGCATTGGCGCGCCCGGCAGTTCGTTCCTAGAGTCTGAATCACGAACCGCACCTCCCGGTGCGCCGGCCGCGGCTACTTCCTCTGACGAAAACACGCCGCTGCCATCTTCGATCTCGGGAGGCTCGGCACGTGGGACGCCTGGTGCGCAGGCGACGGCTACTTCGGATCGGACGGTTGCGGGTTCAAGTCCCGCCCGGCGGCGGCCGGTAGCTCAATCGGGTAGAGCATCTGACTTTTGCCGTCGCCGTCTCGATCTCAGGCGTCCCCCTGCTGTGCTTCCCCCGCGAATTCGGGGAATTCGGATGACGCGTTTCAACAGCCGTGCGGCACGCGACGAGGCCGCCGAGTACTCGTACATCGGCTCGACCGGCCGCGTTCTGTTCACCCGCGAGGGCGGTGCCGGTGTCGAGCGGGATGCGCGTTCGGAGCTCTTTCTTCTCGCGGTCGCCAACTTCGTGTCCCAGCGGACCTTCTACGAGTCGGGCAGCGATCGCGACAACCGTTTCACCGCGCTCGTCCGTGAGCTGGCCGTCGTGGACCCGCAGTGGACCGCGGGTCTGCTCGGCTGGCTGCGCGGCGAGGCCCATATGCGGACCGCCTCGCTCGTCGGCGCCGCGGAGTTCGTCAAGGCCCGCCTCCAGGCGGGCGCGACCGACGGCAGCCGCAACCGGCAGGTCATCGCCTCCGTACTGCTGCGTGCCGATGAGCCCGGTGAGCTGCTCGGCTACTGGACCTCGAGGTACGGCCGCAACGTGCCCAAGCCCGTCAAACGCGGCATCGGGGACGCGGTACGCCGGCTGTACAGCGGGAAGTCGCTGCTGAAGTACGACACCGCGAGCAAGGGCTACCGCTTCGGCGACGTCCTCAACCTCGTGCACGCCTCGCCCGACCCGCAGAGGTCCTGGCAGGGCGCCCTGTTCCGGTACGCGCTCGACCGCAGGCACCACCCGGAGACGGCCGAGCCGCCCGCCGCGATCCCGGTGCTCACCGCGTACCGTGAGCTGATGGCGCTGCCGGTCCAGGAGCGGCGTGCCGTGATCACCTCGCCGGGCGGCGCGGAGCGCCTGGCCGAGGCGGGCATGACCTGGGAGGCGCTGGCGGGCTGGCTGCAGGGTCCGATGGACGCGGCAGCCTGGGAGGCCGTCATCCCGTCCATGGGCGCTATGGCGCTTGTCCGCAATCTGCGCAACTTCGACCAGGCAGGGGTCTCCGACGAGGTTGCCGCTCAGGTTTCGGCGAAGATCTCGGACCCCGCGGTGGTCGCGGCCTCACGCCAGTTCCCCTTCCGCTATCTCGCCGCGTACCAGCACGCTCCGTCACTGCGCTGGGCCTACCCGCTGGAGCAGGCGCTCGGCCACTCGCTGGCCAATGTGCCCGCCCTGCCGGGCCGGACCCTGGTCCTGGTGGACCGCTCGGGTTCGATGTGGTCGCCGCTCTCGGACCGGTCGGAGCTCAACCGCGCCGACGCGGCGGCGATCTTCGGAACGGCAGTGGCGATGCGGGCCGCCGGCGCCGACCTGGTGCAGTTCGGCACGGGCCATGTGGCTGTGCCGTACACCCGGGGCGAGTCGGTGCTCAGGGTGCTCGAGCGTTTCGGCAATCTTGGCGGCACCAACACCACCGCGGCCGTACGCGCGCACTACCGCGGCCACGACCGGGTGCTGATCGTGACCGACGAGCAGGCGGCGCACAGCCGCCATGGCAGCCCCACGGAGCAGGTACCGGCGCACATCCCGGTCTACACCTGGAATCTGGCGGGACACCGGGCCGGTCATGCGCCGTCGGGCACGGGGAACCGGCACACCTTCGGGGGCCTGTCCGACGACGCTTTTCGGATGGTGCCGTTGATCGAACAGGGCCGGTCCTCGGACTGGCCCTGGAGATGAGAGACGGCTGGACGTGGCTTTCGGACGCCTTGAAGGCGCATACTCCAGGTAATGACTAAGTCAGCCGGATCCCGGCGCCATCTGCCCTCCAGTCCCTTCAACCGTCCGGCCGCGCCAGAGCCGCCGATCGAGCGCTACGAAGCGGGCGATCGGGTTTCGCATGATCAGTTCGGTCTCGGCAGAGTCCTCGCTGTGGAAGGAGACAACGCCGCCGTGCTTGTCGACTTCTCCGGCAGGCAGGGCCGTATCCTCAGCCCCTTCGCCAAGCTGGCAAAGCTCTGAGGAGAGCCTCCGCCGGGCCCGTCGTCCCTTTGTGACGGGCCCCGGCGGACGCTTCACAGCGCCTGTGCGGCGGGCTTGACCATGCCGCGGACCGTGCGCGACTTCACGAAGTCGCCCAGCGCGGTCATCTCCCACTCGCCCGAGAACTGCTTGATCAGCTTCGCCATCATCACGCCGGTCTGCGGCTCGGCGCCGGTCAGGTCGAAGCGGACCAGTTCCTCGCCGGTCGTCGCGTCCAGCAGCCGGCAGTAGGCCTTGGCGACCTCGGTGAACTTCTGGCCGGAGAACGAGTTGACCGTGAAGACCAGGCCCGTCGCGTCGGCCGGGAGCCGGCCGAGGTCCACGACGATGACCTCGTCGTCGCCCGCGCCCTCGCCGGTCAGATTGTCGCCGGAGTGCTTGATCGAGCCGTTCAGGATCGACAGCTTGCCGAAGTAGCAGCTGTCCAGGTGGTTGCGGCTCGGGCCGTAGGCGATCACCGAGGCGTCGAGGTCGATGTCCGCACCGCGGAAGGCGGGCTCCCAGCCCAGCCCCATCTTGACCTGGGAGAGCAGCGGACGGCCGCCCTTGACCAGGGACACCGTCTGGTTCTTCTGCAGGCTCACCCGTCCCTTGTCCAGATTGATCTTTCCGGTGCCGGGCGCAGGGGTGGCCGGGGGCGCGGCCGGGGGAGGCGGCGCCGCCGCGGCGATCCGCGGGTCGGGCGTCACCGCGGCCGGGGGCGTTGCCGCCGGGGCGGCCGCAGGCTCCTCGTCGACCGAGACGCCGAAGTCCGTGGCGATGCCCGCCAGCCCGTCGGCATATCCCTGGCCCACCGCACGGGCCTTCCAGACGCCGCCCCGGAGATAGATCTCCACGACCACCAGAGCGGTCTCCGCACCGAGCTGCGGGGGAGTGAACGTGGCGAGCGGGCTGCCGTCGTCGGCGTTGCGGATGGTGGCGGTCGGTTCGACGCCCTGGAACGTCTGTCCGGCGGCGTCCGGGCTCGCGGTGACGACGATCTTCTCGATGCCGGGCGGGACGGCCGCGGTGTCCACCACGATCGCGTCGGGCGCACTGCCGCCTCCGGAGCGATACGTGACGCCGGGGCCCGCCGGCTGGTTGTAGAAGATGAAATCGTCGTCGGAGCGCACCTTGCCGTCGGCGGTGAGCAGCAGGCCCGATACGTCGAGCCGCACCGGGGCGGCGACGTCCACCGCCACCCGCGCGGCGGTCAGGGGGATGTTCGAGCCGGGGGTCATAGCTGTCATGCCAGAGGTAACGAGCCAGGGCGCTTTACCGTTCCCTTACCTGGCTCATCTGTTGCGGGGATGGTTCCTGGCCGTGCGTTCGTTGCCGAACTTGTACGCCCCGGTCCACCGGGCCATCACCAGCTGCGCATCACCCGAGGCCACCTCGGCC
The DNA here is from genome assembly GCF_036057275.1 of Streptomyces sp. NBC_00390. Taxonomy (NCBI): domain Bacteria; kingdom Bacillati; phylum Actinomycetota; class Actinomycetes; order Kitasatosporales; family Streptomycetaceae; genus Streptomyces; species Streptomyces sp. NBC_00390. The sequence continues at coordinate 6,502,024 of NZ_CP107945.1, forward strand.
AGGAACTTCTCCGCGCGGGAACCGCGCAGCGTGCTCGCGGCCCGGCCGCGGTGGGTGATGACGACCGTGCCGTCGCCGTGCTGGGCGTAACTGAAACCGAAGGGTCTGGCCATCGCCCCATCCTGGCGGGTGCGTGGCCGGAGGTCACCTGCATTTACGCGGTGACAGGGCGGTCGCGATCAGTGCGGCCACTGCGGCGGGTCGGTGGCGAAGTGGCCGCCGAGAAAGGCGTGGTCCGGTGCTTCTGCCCGGCCTGCCGGGACGGGTACGGCAAGGCAGGCGCGGACCCGGGCGAGCTGGCCGCGTCCGTGCGGCGTGCGCTGGACCCGGTGTGGCAGGGGGCCGTCCCGCCGGACACCTCGATCGACCGGCTGATCGGCCCCGGACTGGCCACGGCCACACTGGACTTCCGTGCACACACCGCCCGGACGCTCCAGGAGTCGGCGATCGCTGCGGTGCGTACGGCGGCGCCCGAGGCCTTCCAGGTCCTGCTGCACGCCGCCGGCCACCGCGAGAGCGTACGGCGGCCGGATGCGCCGCCCGCCGCGCGGTCGGCGCAGGGCCGTGAACCGGGAATCGGACGCTGCGACCCGTGCCGCAGGCAGGCACGCCCGGAGGCCGGGTGCGGGCGCCCGGGGACGGCCCGTCGGATCAGGCCGGACCAGTGAACAAAGCCCCGGTGCCGGGGGACACCTGCCCTGGTTGAAGGGCTACGGGAGAGTGCGGGCCGCCAGGCCCGCGAACCTGCCAGGACCCGGAAGGCAGGCCCCTGGCCTGCACACGCCGCAGGCCCGCCGGGGCCGGACGCCGGGTGTTGCGTACCCGGGCCGCTCAGCTCCAGGTCGAGTCCACCGGCTTCGCCACAGGCCGGCCGGCCCGGGCCGGCCGCACCAGCGACGCCGCCGTCATCAGGCCCAGCACCCCGATCGCCACCAGGAGCGCCCTGACGTCCAGGAGCGTCACCAAGCCCGCGCCCAGCGCCAGCGCGAGCGCGTTCGGGGCGTAGATCAGGGTGTTGGCCGTCGCCGCGGCCCGGCCCACCAGCGCGCCGGGCGTCTCCCGCTGCACCGCCGTCAGCGCGGTGATCAGCACCCACGGCAGGCCCAGCCCGATCGCCGCGCTGCACATCAGTGCCACCGCGTCGTACGGCAGTGCCCGAAGCGCCACCGCTGTCGCGAAGAGTGCGATGCCCGTCGCGGCGAAGGCCCTCTCCGGCATGCGCCGCAGCAGCGGGCCCGCCAGCAGGCCGCTCAGCACGGAGCCCGCACCCTGCACCGCGTACAGCACGCCCACGAACGCGGGGGAGTGACCCAGCACCTTGTCGTTCACCGCGAAGATCAGCGCGCCGTTCAGACCCGCCAGGGCCATCACCGCACCGCCCGCCCACACCAGCGGACGCAAGCCCGGCGAACGCCGCAGATGACGTGCGCCCTCGGCCCAGGCCGTGCGCCGGCCGGCTCCCCGGGCCGCTCCGGGGCGTTCCTCCCGTACGCGCAGCAGCGCGAAGATCCCGGCCGCCACCGCGAACGTCACCGCGTCCAGCAGTGCCACCGAAGCGCCGCCGAAGCGCGTGAACAGGGCCGCGCCGACGAGCGGGGCCAGCAGTTTCATGCCCTCGTTCGCCGTCATCCGAAGCCCGTTGAAGTCGCCGAGCAGCCGCGAGTCGACCGCGGAGGCCACCAGCGCCGCCTCGGCCGCGTCCTGCACCACCCCGCTCGCCCCGTACACGGCCAGCACGACGAACAGGACCCACACGTGATCCGCCGATTCCAGTGCGAGCAGCGGCAGCAGCAGCGCGGACATCGCGAGGTTCGTCCAGATCAGCAGCGGCCGCCTGCGCACCCGGTCGGCGACCGCTCCCAGCAGTGGCCCGACGAGCACGGGCGCCCACATGGCGAACGTCGTCAGCGCCGCCAGACTGTCGGAGCCGGTCAGTGACTTGACCCAGACGCCGGCCGCCAGCCACATCGCCGACGTGCCGAAGCCCGAGACGACCACCCCGGACAGATACAGCCCCGCGTTGCGGTCACGCAGTACCGCCCCCGCCGCCCAGCGCACGCCCGTCCCGCCTCCCCGACCCGGTCCTGTTCACCGTAAGGACCGTGCCATCTGAGGAGTGCCGGAGGGATCGGGCAGTTGACCTAGGTGTATCGCCTTGTGAGGTGGGGACGCGCACAGGCCGGCGGAGGGCAGTGGTCAATCGATGACGGCATCGGTCACCGTCGCGTCCGCCGGCGCCCGTACCGCGTTCGCCACGACGTCGGCGACCGATTCCGGCCGAAGGAACTGATCGGGGCGGTACTCCTGGCCCGCCCGTTCAGCTGCCTTGCGCTGCAGGTCGGTGTCGGTCGGGCCGGGGTGGATCGAGGTCACTCGGACTCCGTTGGGTTTCTCCTCGGCCTGAAGGGCGTCTGCGAACGCCCGCAACGCGTACTTGCTGGCGGCGTAGGGGCCGCGGTTCGACTTGATCCGGAGTCCGGAACCCGCGTTGATCAGCACCACATGTCCCCGGCCCTGGCGGAGGGACGGCAGAAGCAGCCGGGTGAGTTCGGCGGCCGAGAAGAGGTTGACCGCGAAGATGCGTTGCCACACTTCCGGTGAGGCATCGGCGATCGTGCCGGGCTCGGCGACGGCGGCGTTGTGCACGAGAACGTCGAGACGATCGATGTCCGCCGTGACCCCGGCGATCTTGCCGGGGTGTGCCAGATCGACCACCCATGGACGGGCCTTTCCCGGCAGGTCGCGGGCGAGCGCCTCCAGCGACCTGGCATCGCGGCCGCCGAGCAGTACATCGTGAGTGGGCGCGAGTGCGCGGGCGATGGCCGCCCCGATGCCCCGGGAGGCACCTGTCACCAGTGCGCGGGGTCGTGGATCTGTCATGGCGTAGCACCTCGCAGAACGGGCCGGAAGGTTACCGGGAGGCTTGTCAGCCCACGCATGAACCGGCTGTGTCCCCAGGTCAATTCGGAGGGATCGACCGCGAGCGCCAGTTCGTCGCAGCGTTCCAGGAGGGTGCGGAGCGCGATCGTGCCCTCCGCTCTGCCGAGCGGCGCGCCGAGGCAGTGGTGGATCCCGTGCCCGAACGCGAGGTGCCCTCGGCTGTCGCGGAGGATGTCGAACCGGTCGGGCTCGGCGAAGCGGTCCGGATCCCGGTTACCGGCGCCGTAGGAGAGCAGCACGGCCTCTCCGCCCCCGGGAACGGTCACTCCTCCGATCTGTATGTCGCAGGTCGTGAACCTCAGGACGGGCGCCATTTTGATGGGGCCGTTGTAGCGCAGGATCTCTTCGACCGCCTGCCACATGAGGTGCGGCTCCCTGCGGAGCAACTCCAGCTGCTCAGGATGTTCCAGCAACGCCAGAACACCGCTGCCGATGAGATTGGCGGTCGTCTCGAAACCGGCCACCAGGAGGAGGAAGGACATGCTGATCACCTCGTCCTCCTCGTGATCGGCCTCGAGGAGCCGCCCCAGCAGGTCTTCGGAGCCGGAGGGGCAATTCCTCTTCGCCTTCAGAAGTCCGGTGAGGCAGTCCCGCATCTCGGAGGCGGCATGGGGCATGCGGCTGTCGTCGCCCTCGCTCATCTCCACGTAGACGCCGGCCAGCCGCGCAAAGGTGTCCCGTTCCTCGGCAGGTACGCCCAGTACCTCCGATATGACCGTGAGCGGCAGACGCTTTGCGAAGTCGGTGATGACATCGAGGCGCCCCAGCGGAAGGAACGGGGCAATGAGCTCGTCGGTGATCTCCTGGATGCGTGGACGCAGGGCTTCGATACGGCCCGGTGTGAACTCACCTGCCACCAGCGCACGCAGTCTGGTGTGGTCCGGGGGGTCGCTGCGGAGCATGTTGCGCGTGACGGTATAGGTTTCGCCGGCGAACACCCACGGCACGGACTGCGCCGCCCGGTTGCAGCGCCGCGGATCGTTGCTCAACCGTGGATCCCTGCTTGCTGTCCGGATGTCCTCATGGCGTGTGACCAGCCACACGGGAGCGCCGGCGAACACCACGCGCCGTACAGGCCCTTCGGCCCGGAGCTGCGCGAGCAGCGGATACGGGGCGTCGACGTAGCTCTTCTGCTCCATGAGGTCGGTGACGCCGTCGGCGGTCGTCCGGTCGTGCGGCATGCGGCAAGAGACGGCTCTGTCGGCCTGTTCGGCATTCACGGGTCCTCCCTGTACGGCGGAGTCGCTTGTGTCCGGTGAACTCGTGTGTGACCGGGCAGCGCCAGGCGCACCGGCAACGCGTCGCAATGGGGGTCCGAGGGGTCGGCCGTACGTGGAGTCCAGGCGCCCCATGAGTGATAGATGCTGCTGTTCCGCCGCTCCAGGTAGCAGATGAGATTGATCGGCCACCCGGTATTGACGAAGACGTACTTGTCCATCCGCGTCGGGTGCTCGCTCAGCGGCGACCCGTTGCCGCCAGGAGAGTCGATGTTGTGCCAGTCGGGGTGGAGGTGTATCGACCCGAGAATGTCGAGTCCGTCCAATTCGGCGTCCCGCATGATACGGAGCAGGTCGGTGGAATCGCACCAGTAGCCACGATGGGGGTTCTCGTATGCCGTTCCGAAACAAGGAACTATGGATTCCGAGAATTCTCCCAGGGCCGCGCTGTCGGTGGCCCGGACGTTACGGCCGAATTCGACGCGCTCGACGCGGGCGCTGTCGCCCCGCAGGCAACCGACGAGCACGCCGAAGCAGGGGTAGGGAAAGCCCGGCTTGATCGCTCCATAGACACGAAGTGCGGCGTCGAGGAACGTGGAGCAGGCGGCACTCTCAAGGAAGACGTCCACGCTGTCCGCGTGTCCGTCGGGACGGGGACCGCCACCGATCGCCACCATCAGCGCTCCACGCGTACGACGGGAACAGAAGTGAACCCGCGCAACCGTCCGAGACGCTGCACAGGTTGCCGCGCAGGCGCGAGATCCGGGAGGCGCCGCCGTAGCCGCCGAAGCACCATCGACATCTCCAGGTGGACCAGTTCGGCGCCGAGGCAGTGATGCGCACCTCCGCCGAAGCTCAAGTGACGTGCCCCGTCGCGCCCCGGCCGGAATTCATCCGGCCAGGGGAACATGCCGGGATCCCGGTTGGCGGCACCCAGCACCGGCCAGACCTGCGCTCCCGCGGGTACCGTCACACCGCTGAGGACCACCGCCCTCGTGGGGATCCGGGGGGCGGGCGTGAACTGTACGGGCGCGTCGTAGCGGAGCACCTCGTCGACGAACATCCGAGCGCCGGCAGGGCCGTCCAGGAAGACCGCCCTCTCGGGGTGGCGCATCATCAGGACGATCCCGGTCTCGATCCCCGCAGCGATCTGCGGGTACCCCGCGACCATGAGTCCCGTGAGAATGCTGACCAGTTCGTCATGAGGCAGGGCCTGCGGACAGTCGGTGTGCGCGCGGACGAGTTCGGACGTCAGATCGTCGCCAGGCGCGCGGCGCCGCCGGACCACTTCCGCCTGGAGGTAGTCGGTGAGCTGCCGCATCGCCTCAGCACCGCCACAGCCCTGTCCGGGCAACGGCCCTGAGGTGGGGAAGATGTCGGCGACGAGTCTCGACACGAGGTCCCGGTCGGCCGGCGGCAATCCCAGCAAGTGCATGATCGTGTCGCGGGGAACGGCCTCGGCGAGTGCGGTCATGTCGGCGACGCCGTGGCGGAGAGTCTCCACCACAGGGGCGAGCAGCTGGTCGCAGAGTCCGCCGAGCCACGTCTGCTGACGTCGCACATGCTCGACGAATCGCCTGGCCACCGCGGTGCGCATTCTGGTGTGCCGGGGTGGGTTCTGGGAGCTCATGACGCGTGACAGCACGGGCGCCGCACGGTCCGCCTTCCCACCAAAGGGCCTGTGTGCGCCCGGCGCCAGGAAACACTCGCGTTCGGTCAGAACACGCTGACAGTCCGTGTAACGGGTCAGCAGGTAGGAGCCTGTCCCGCACAGGTACACCGGTTCCGTCGCGCGCAGTCGCTCATAGACGGGATACGGGTCGCCGGAGTGGACATCTGTGAGGGCGTCGGTGGAGCCGATGGTTCCCATGGCGTCAACCTCTCGCGGTGAGTGCGGTTGTAGCCCGGCCATTCCTTGTCCGATGGGACGGAGGTCCCCTTGCGTGGTGGAACGGAGGTCTCGCGTCAGCCCACCACCATTGACCACTCCAATCGGGTGAATCGCGACTTGGGACACAGCAGGATTGCTCCGAACGGGTGAGTCGCGTTTCGTCGGAGGGGCTGGTGGCGGGGGCCTGGACGTCCGGTGGAGAAGTGGGCCGGGTGGCTGGTCACGCAGCCAGGCCGGTGCCACCCTCCCCTCAACAGCGCAGCAGCCGAGTGTGCCCGCCTGCTACGAGAAGGATCACCATGCGTAACACTCGCGTGATCTGAAGTGGCCTTCCCGGGGGCACAATCCAGCTACTCGTTGCCCGGATCGAGCCGCCGAGGAGCGGAATGACAGCCAAGATCGACCATTTCTTCCAGGTCAGCGCCCGGGGTTCGACCTACGCCCGTGAGATCCGAGGCGGCTTCGCCACGTTCTTCACGATGGCCTACATCCTGGTCCTCAACCCGATCATCCTCAGCAGCACCACCGACAAGTTCGGCAACAGGCTCTCCGACGTCGAAGTGGCCACCGTCACCGCCCTGGTGGCCGCCGTGATGACCGCGATCATGGGACTCGGCGGCAATCTGCCCCTCGCCGTCGCCGCCGGCCTCGGTCTCAACGCCGTCGTCGCCTTCCAGATCGCGCCCCTGATGAGCTGGCCGGACGCGATGGGCCTGATCGTCATCGAGGGCCTGCTCATCTGCGTCCTGGTCGTCACCGGGCTGCGTGAGGCCGTCATGCACGCGATCCCCCCGTCGCTCAAGCAGGCCATCAGCGTGGGCATCGGCGTGTTCATCGCGTTCATCGGCTTCATCGACGCGGGCTTCGCCACCCGGATCCCCGGCGAGCAGGGCACCGTCCCCGTTCAGCTCGGCCTGAACGGGCAGTTGTCCGGCTGGCCGGTCCTGGTCTTCTGCATCGGCGTACTGCTCACCATCTCCTTGATGGCCCGCAGGACGCGCGGCGCGATCCTCGTCTCCATCGTCGTCACGACCGTCCTGGCCATCGTCGTCAACGAGATCGCCACCATCGACCCGCGTGCCTGGGGACTGACCGTCCCTGCCGTACCCGAGAGCGTCGTGGCCGCACCCGAGTTCGGTCTCGTCGGAGCCTTCAGCCTTTTCGGCGCGTTCGAGCAGGTCGGTGTCATCACCATCGTGCTGCTCGTCTTCACGCTGCTCCTCAGCGACTTCTTCGACACCATGGGCACGGTCGTCGGCGTCTCCAACGAGGCCGGCCTCCTCGACGAGAAAGGCGATGTCCCCAACCTCGGCCGCGTCCTGCTGATCGACGGCGCCGCCGCCGTGGCGGGCGGTGCGGCCTCGGCGTCGTCCAACACCTCGTACATCGAGTCGGCGGCCGGGGTGGGCGAAGGCGCCCGCACCGGGCTCGCGTCCGTGGTCACCGGCGCCCTGTTCGCCCTTGCGCTCTTCCTCACCCCGCTCGCCACCGTCGTCCCCGCCCAGGCCGCCGCCCCGGCGCTGGTCGCCGTCGGCTTCCTGCTGATGGCACAGGTGCGGCACATCGACTGGGAGCGGTACGAGGTCGCCATCCCCGCCTTCCTCACGATCGTCGTGATGCCGTTCACGTACTCCATCACCAACGGCATCGGCGCGGGTTTCATCGCCTACGTCGTCATCAAGACCGTGCTGGGCAAGGCGCGTGAGGTGCACTGGCTGCTGTGGGGCACTGCGGCGCTGTTCCTCGTCTACTTCGCCATCGACCCCGTCGAGCAGCTGTTCGGCGTCAAGTAGCGTTCCTCGCACCGGAGACGGCGCGCAGTGCGGCGCGGGCCGCGCCGCACGGGACCACCGCCGGCACTCGAGCCGTTCAGCCGTACATCTGCGCGACCCGTTCGGCGACCGGGAACGTGCACTCGCACTCGGGGCAGGTCGCGCGCCCGAAGAGATACGTCAGCCCCTCGGCGACCTTCTGCTGCCCGGACTCACGGGCCATGGTGTGCAGCCGCCGCGCGACCCCGGTCAGCCGGGCCGGGTCCGCGGGGTACAGCGCCGCCTTGGCCGGATCCTCCTCGGTCACATGGTCGCCCGCGGCGGCGAAGCAGCCGTACGAGCCGAACGTGACGAACAACCCCGCCGCGCAGTCCGGGCAGTCGAGCTCGTACTCCTCCTGGAACACGCCCTCCAGGCACTCGGACCAGACGGGCACTCCCTCGAACGCGAGCACACACTGCAGCAGATACACGAAGCCGGCGGCGTCGTCCTTCGGGACCTGAGCCAGACAGGCGCGGGCGACCGGCAGCAACTCGGCGATCTCGGCGCCGTGCCGCTCGCGGCGGTCCGCGTCCGCGGCGGCGACGATCAGGCCCGCCATCAGCACCGCCTCGGCCGGCTCGCCCGGAGCGCGGCCCCTCGCGATGTCGGTGAGCTGCGGCAGCGCCGCGTAACTCGCCTCGTACACCGAGCCCTGGTGGCACAGCGCCGACCACAGGTCGCTCCACACCTCACTGTCCTGCTCCCGGCCGCGGCCGAGGCAGGCGAAGAGGCCGGGTATGTTCGCGGCCGAGCCGTACGCGTGCGTGAGCTGCGACCAGTCGGTCGCGGAGGCTGTCATGGCGTGCATTCTGGCAGCGGCCACCGACGACGAAGCCTCGCGAAGCCCCTACCTCGGGACATCGCGCTTCGCCTCGTACCGCAGGGCCGCGCCGGTGACCACCGCGCCCAGGCCCTCCCACACTGCCACGCCGATCATGCCCGCCGGAGCACGGCCGCTGAGCACCGTGAGCGTGAAGACCGCGCAGGTCAGCAGGCGGAAGGGGACGGTCCAGCGGAAGAAGGGCTTCCAGTCGGCCAGGGACGCCAGGACGTAGTAGACGCCCATATTGACGGCGGCCATCGATGACGCGGTCACGAAGACCAGCGTGTGGTCTCCCTCCGCGCGGCGGGATTCGGCTGTGGAGCCGAAGCCCATGGCGGCGATCAGGGCGTCGGGGGCGATCAGCCCCAGCATGCCGAGCGCGGCGGCCAGGACACCGAAGACCGCCATGGTCCAGCCGGACGGGGAACGGGGCAGGGTGCGCACGGAAGTCCTCGGGATGCAGGGGATGTCGGCCATCGCGAGACCCTGCATACAGCGCGCCCCGCCCCGGTGAACAGGCCCTGTCCGGGATCAGTCCAGCGCCGCCTGCATCATCTTCTGTGCGATCGGGGCCGCCAAACCGTTGCCGCTGACCTCGGAGCGGGCCGCGCCGGAGTCTTCGACGACCACCGCGACGGCCACCTCCTTGCCGGTGTTCGGGTCCTTGCCGTATGACGTGAACCAGGCGTACGGCGTCTTGCTGTTGTTCTCGCCGCGCTGGGCCGTGCCCGTCTTGCCGCCGACCTCGGCGCCGGAGATCCGGGCGTTGGAGCCCGTGCCCTCCTCGACGACCGTCACCATCGCGCTGCGCAACTGCTCGGCGGTCGAGGACGACACGATCCGCCGGCCGTCCCCGTCTCCGTACGACTCCAGGGTGTCGCCGTCCGCGTCCACGACCTTGGAGACCATGTGCGGCGTGGCCAGCACGCCGTCGTTGGCGAGCGCCGCCGACACCATGGACATCTGCAGCGGGGTGGCCGTCACGTCGTACTGGCCGATGCCCGTCAGCGCCGTCCCCGCCTCGTCCATCCCCGACGGGTAGAGGCTGGCCGTCGCCCGGACCGGCACATCCTGCTCGGCGTCGTTGAACCCGAACTTCTCGGCCATCGCGCGGACCTTTTCCTGGCCCAGGTCGACGGCCATCTTGCCGAAGACGTTGTTGCAGGAGAACTGCAGGGCCGTGCGGATGGTGGCGTTCTCGCAGGGCGCGGACGGATTCTCGTTCTCCAGGGCCCGCGTCGAGCCGGGCAGCCGGTACGGGTCCGGGCTCTCGGTCTTCTCGTCGGCCGAGTCGTACAGACCGTCCTCCAGCGCGGCCGCCGCGACCACCAGCTTGAACGTCGAGCCGGGCGCCAGCGGCTGGCGCAGCGCCCGGTTGAGCAGCGGCTGGTCCTTGTCCGCCAGCAGCTCGCTCCATGCGTCGCCGTCCGTCGTGGAGCTGATGGCCGAGGGGTCGTACGAGGGGGTGCTGACCATGCCGAGGATCTCGCCGGTCTTCGGGTCCATCGCGACGGCCGCGCCCTTGGTGTCGCCGAGTGCCGTGAAACCGGCCTTCTGGACGGAGGGGTCGATGGTGGTCACCACATCGCCGGGCTGCTGCTGCTTGCCGGTGAGCACGTCCACAGGGTTCTTCAGCCGGTTGTCGGTCCCGTCCAGCACCCCGGAGTAGATGCCTTCGAGCTGGGTGGCGCCGAACGCCTGCGAGCTGTAGCCGGTGACGGCCGCGTACAGCGCGCCGTCGGTGTAGGTGCGCTTGTACGCGAGATTGCTGCCCTTCGTCCGCTTCGACCCGGTGACCTCGGAGCCGGCCACGACGATGCCGCCCAGCGGCTGCGCGTACCGCGCGATGACATTCCGCTGGTTGTGCTCGTTGTCGGCGAGGGCCTTGGCGTCGTACGCCTGCACCCAGGTCGCCCGCACCAGCAGGGCGAGCACCAGCAGCAGACTGAAGACGGCGGCGCGCCTGATCGTCTTGTTCATCCCTTATGACGACGAGCGCCGGGGGACGGCCGTTCCCCGCCGCCGCCCTTCTCAGGACTTTCTCATCTCGGAGCGGCCCGGAACGGCACGCGGCGGCCCGGTCAGCGGGGCGAGATGAACCCCGTCTCGTACGCCGCGATCACCGCCTGTGTACGGTCCCGGGCGCCCGTCTTCGCCAGCACCGATGCCACATGCGTCTTGGTGGTCGCGGGACCCACCCCCATCCGGTCGGCGATCTCCGCGTTCGTCAGGCCGGTCGCCATCAGCCGCAGCACCTGTGCCTCCCGCTCGGTCAGCCGCGCGGCCCACGCAGGGGCCGGGGCGGGCTCGCGGCGGCCGTACTCGGCGGCAAGCGAGCGCACGGCCGCGGGGAAGAGCAGCGAGTCACTGCGCGCGACCAGCCGGACCGCCTGCACCAGTTCCTCCACGGCGGCCCGCTTGAGCAGGAACCCGGCCGCTCCGGCGCGCAGCGCCTCGTACACGTACGCGTCGTTCTCGAAGGTCGTCACCACCACGATCCGCGGAGGCTCCGCCAGCGTGCCCAGTATCTGCTCACTCGCCCGGATGCCGTCGATCTCCGGCATCCGCACATCCATGAGGACCACGTCCGGGCGCAGCTCGCGCACCACCGACACCGCCTCCGCGCCCGTCGCCGCCTCGCCGACGACCTCGAGGTCGGGCTCGGCGTCGAGGATGACGCGCAGCGCCGTACGGACCATGCGCTCGTCGTCGGCGAGCACCACCCGGATCGCGCTCATCGCCGACCGTCCAGGGGCAGCCGCGCGGACAGCCGCCACACCGCGCCGTCGGGGCCGGCCTCGGCCCGCCCCCCGAGCAGCGCGGCCCGCTCGGTGATGCCGCGCACCCCGCGGCCGCCGCCCGGGCGTACGACCGGTGCCTGGTCGGGCAGCGGATTCTCCATCGTGACCTCCACCTTCTTGCCGTGCACGGTGATCCACAGGGATACGGGGGACCGCCCGGCATGCCGCAGGGCGTTGCTCAGCCCCTCCTGGACGATGCGGTACGCCTCGCGGGAGACGGCAGCGGGCACGGCCGCGAGCTCGCCGTCGACGTCGAGCGAGACCGGCACACCGCTGCGTGACAGCAGACCGTCCAGCGAGTCCAGGGCGGGGCCGGTGGTGACCGGCGGGCCGCCCGCGTCGTCGTCCTGGCGCAACAGGCCCAGTACGGAGTCCAGTTCGCCCACGGTGCGCCGCGCGGTCTCCTCGATCGCGGCCAGCGCCTCCCGCACGAACTCCACATCGGTGTCCAGCACCTTGCGGGCCGCGCCCGCCTGCAGGGTGACGGCGCTGAGGGCATGGCCGACGCTGTCGTGCAACTCGCGGGCGAGACGGTTGCGTTCGGCGAGTTCGGTGGCCCGTCGTTCGGCCGCCGCCAGCCGGTCCGCGGGAGTCGGGCCGAGCAGCAGCGGCGCCCGGCGGGCGAGCAGGGCCCCGGCCGCCGCCGAGCAGGCCGCGAGCGCGAGCAGCATTCCGATTCCGGCGGCCGGGAGCAGGGCCAGCTGCCAGGCCTGGTGGCCGGACAGCCGGAGCGAGTCCCGCAGTCCGGGGAAGAACGGCACCAGCATCAGGCTCACCGCGAACGGCGGCAGGGCGAGGGAAGCCCCGCTGACCAGGGCGCCGAGCCCCGCATGGAGCGTGAACCAGGCAGAGGTCCGTACCCGCGCCGCCCTGCTGCGCGCGGGCCCCTCCGCGAACCGCTCGGCCGGCACCCCCGTCAGTGCTCGGGCCACACTTACGGACAGCGGTCGGGTGAGCGGGAACAGGGCGGCCGCGATCGCCGCGAGCGGCAGGGCGACGGCGTACGCGCCGAACTGCAGAGCGGGCGACTCGGAGAACACGCCGTCCGCGCCGACAACGGGTCCCACCACCACGGTGCCCACCAGCCAGAACGGCATCAACAGCGCCCCGCCGAGCACCAGATGAACCCAGCGGAGCCTCGCCCGGACCCCGAACAGGGCCCGGCCGGCCACCCCCCAGACCGTGCCGGACCTCGTCACGCGCCGCGCCGCCGGAGCACACACACGACGCCCGCCGTGAGCAGAAGACCGGAGATCATCTCACCAGCGTAGGTCAGCGTCATCTGCCACGAGGCATCGTTCGAGGCATCGGCCGCGGGCATCAGCGAGGTGATCAGCAGCCAGCCACCCCAGGCGCCGAGCGTGCTCGCCCCGGCCCAGGCCATGGCGAGCGGGAGCCTCACCGGCAGCCAGGGGCGGCGGCGGAACGCGAGCATCAGAGTCCCCGCGCAGGCCACGGCCACGAACACGAACCGGGCGCCCTCAAGCAGGTAGAAGTCGGTGGTGCGTTCGGCGGCACGGCCGGGGGAGAGCGCCACGGCCGATCCGGCGGCCCACAGCAGATGCATGAGGGCCGGGAACAGCGCGAGGAGCGAGCCGAGTACGGCCCAGGTCCGCACGGCAGGTCCGGTCGCCCTGGACGGCAGTTCCCACATCGTCCCGCGCCACAGGTGCCCCCAGCGATCCCTGGCGTAGAGCACGGCCAGGGTGCCGAGAGCGAGGCCCTGGAGGATGAAGCCGCCGTAGACCACCCCGAACACCCAGTCGTCGAGGAACGGCCGCTGGGACGAGTCCTGCGCAGTGGTGCCTCCGAGGGCGGTGGCCAGCAACTGCATCGGAAAGCCGATCATGATGGGCAGGAGCAGTCCGGTCGCTCCCCATGCCGGCACGCCCAGGAGCCAGGCCGGCACGCGCAGCCCCCAGGGCCGGGTCAGCAGCAGGGCGAGGACGACGACGGACGTGTCCATCACCACCGTGACGCTGTTGGCCACGAGCACCAGCCGGGGGTGGTCCAGCAGCATGCTGCCGTCGGGGATGCCGATCCGGCTGCCGGAGATCCAGGCGATCTTGAGCGAGAGATACGGAACGCAGGCGGCGATCGCGAGGGCGCGCAGCGCGGAGCTCCAGGGGCGGGGCCGTACGGGGAGCAGTTCGTCGGCGGAGACGGGGAGCGGTGTCGGTGTCATGGCGTCCACGCTCGTCGCGCGGGCGCCCGCGCACCTCCTGCGCAACGACGATCCGCCTCCGCCGCGCGGCGGAGGCGGGGTACCGCTTCTCACTGCGCGAGGGTGAGCACCAGTTCGTCGATCTCCTCGCCGCGGGCGTTCGCGAAGCCCCGGTCGTGGCCGGTGACGGTGAATCCGCACTTCTCCAGGACGCGGACGGATCCCTTGTTGTCGGCCGCGGCCCGCGCGTGCAGCGGACGCGTAGGCACGACGTCGAGCAGGCCGCTCAGCGCGGCCGTTGCCACTCCCCGCCCCCAGTACGCCCGGTCGATGAAGTAGGTGACCTCGCGGAAATCGGGCGGCCCGTACACCGCGGTGTGGCCGACGACCACGCCGTCGGCGAGCACGGTGCGGATGACGTCCTCGGACGCCCGGATCCGCGCCCAGTGGGCCTCGAAGGCGGCCCGGTCCGAGGGGTCCTCGCTGGTGAAGGCGGCGATCCGGTTCGACTCGGGGTCGTTCATGTGCCGGAAGAAGACCGGCAGGTCGGTGTCGTGCACTTCGCGCAGCGTGATGAACAGGGTGGTCATCGAGGTCAGAGCCTCCGGGTGGCGAGGGCGAGCCGGTCGCGGGCGTCGAACAGCGCATCCTTGATCATCTGCTCATGGGCGGGAGTGAGCCGGGCCACCGGGACCGAGCAGCTGATGGCGTCGCGGGCGGGGGTGCGGTAGGGGATCGCGACACCGAAGCAGCGCAGCCCGAGGGTGTTCTCCTCGCGGTCCACCGCATAGCCCTGCTCGCGGACGAGATGCAGTTCCTCGATGAGCTTCTCGCGGTCGGTGATCGTGTGCTCGGTCAGCGGCGCGAGTGTCTCGGGCAGCATCTTGCGTACCTGCTCGTCGCTGTAGGTGGCCAGCAGCGCCTTGCCGAGCGAGGTGGAGTGGGCGGGCAGCCTGCGTCCGACCCGGGTGAACGGGCGCAGATAGTGCTGAGACTGCCGGGTGGCCAGATACACGACATTGGTGCCGTCCAGCCGGGCGAGGTGAATGGTCTCCGTGGTGTCGTCGGAGAGCCGGTCCAGGGTGGGCCGGGCGGCGGCGACGACCTCGTCACCGTCGATGTAGGAGGTGCCGACGAGCAGCGCCCGGACGCCGATGCCGTACCGGGTGCCGGTGGCGTCCGTCTCCACCCAGCCGAGCTCGACCAGGGTGCGCAGCAGCATGTAGAGGCTGGACTTGGGGTAACCCACGGCCTCCTGCACCGCGGCGAGCGAGTGCATGCCGGGGCGCCCGGCGAAGTATTCGAGCAACTCGACCGTCCGCACCGCGGACTTGACCTGTGCCCCACCGGATTCGACCGCTGACATCGCCTTCGCCCCTCCTTGACCGCGCAGAACGCCCGGAAATAGAGTCCCCACAGGCATTCACCACCGGGAACTGTGTTCAGAATACCGAACGCCCCGGTGGCTGGGCAGCGGACCGGGTCAGCAGACCCGGGCGGTAGACATGGGCAGTCGACCTGGAAGGAAGCCGCGGTGGCAGCAGCACCAGTCTGGAGTGTCGACCCCCGTACCGGGAAGCCGCGGGAGCAGGTCGCCGTGGAGTCCACATCCGGAGAGGTCGACCGCGCCGTCCGCGCCGCGCACGCGGCCCGACCCGCGCTCGCCGACCGCGGCGCACGCGCACGCCTGCTGCGCACCGCCGCCGAGCTGCTCGAGGAAACACGCGACCATGTCATCGAGGCGGCCGACGCCGAGACCGCTCTCGGGCCGGTCCGGCTGAACGGCGAACTCGCCCGCACCGCTGCCCAGTTGCGCTCCTTCGCCGATGTCGTGGACGAGGGAGCCTTTCTCGGCATCCGCATCGACCACGCGGATGCCGGCCGCACCCCGCCCTGGCCGGATCTGCGCCGCTACAAGGTCCCGCTCGGTGTCGTCGCCGTCTACGCGGCCAGTAACTTCCCCCTCGCCTTCTCGGTACCGGGCGGCGACACCGCCAGCGCCCTCGCGGCAGGCTGCCCCGTCGTCGTCAAGGCCCACCCCGGCCATCCCGCCACCGCTGAGCTGTGCGCCTCGGTCCTGCGCCGGGCCGCTCATCGGGCCGGACTGCCCGAGGACGTCGTGGTCCTCGTCCACGGCTTCGAGGCGGGCGTCGAACTCGTACGGCATCCGCTGGTCACGGCGGCCGGCTTCACAGGTTCCGTACGCGGCGGCCGCGCCCTGTTCGACGCCGCGGCCGCACGCCCCGCCCCCATCCCCTTCCACGGCGAACTGGGCTCGCTCAACCCCGTCGTGATCACCGAGGCCGCCGCAGAGGAGGCCGCCGAGCAGCTCGGCACCGGCCTCGCCGGCTCCATGACACTCGGCGAAGGCCAGTTCTGCACCAAGCCCGGCTTCGTCCTCGCCCCCGCGAGCGACGCGGGCGACCGGGTCGTCAAGGCCCTGACCGGCGCCATAAGCGAGACCGAACCCGGGGTGATGCTCGACCGCAGGATGCGCGACGCTTTCGTCGCCGGGGTACGCGCACGGGCCGCACTCGCGGACGTCGACGCACCCGTCACCCCAGGGGCGGGTGGGGACCACACCGTCAGCGCGGGGTTCCTCACCGTCCCGGCGCGGCTGCTGGCCGAGGCGGGAGACCACGATCTGCTGCTGGAGGAGTGCTTCGGCCCGGTCACCGTGGTCGCGCGCTACGACTCCAGCGCCGAGATCACCGCCGTACTCGGGCGTCTGACCGGCAATCTCACCGCCACCCTGCACCTCTCGGGCGCCGAGGCGGCGGGCGAGGGCCGCGGCGCCGAGCTGCTGGCCGAACTCACCCCGCTCGCCGGACGTGTCCTCGTCGGCGGCTGGCCCACCGGAGTCGCCGTCGCACCCGCCCAGCACCACGGCGGCCCCTACCCGGCCACCACCTCCACGTCCACCTCGGTCGGCGCCACCGCGATCGAGCGCTGGCTGCGCCCGGTCACCTACCAGACCACCCCAGCGGCACTGCTGCCGCCCGAGTTGCGCGACGACAACCCGCTCGGACTTCCGCGCCGCGTGGACGGGCGCCTGGAACACTGAACCGCATGGATGTGAAACTGCCCGAACTTCCCTTCCCTCTGCGGGCGTACGGGCCCGAGGCCGACTGGACGCACGAGGACGGCGTACTGACCGCCTGGGCCGGGCCCCGGCAGGACCGTTTCGTCCCTCCCACCGGCCACGCCCTGGACCCGGCCTCCGACGCGCCACGCCTGCTCGGCGCACCGGAGGGCGACTTCCAGCTCCTTGCCCGGGCCAAGGTCGGCTTCGCAACCGCCTTCGACGCCGGCGTGCTCTATGTGCACGTCAGTGAGAGGGAGTGGGCCAAACTCTGCCTGGAGCTCTCCCCGGACAGGCCCACCGTGTGCACGGTCGTCACCCGCGGTCACTCCGACGACGCCAATTCCTTCGTGGTGGAAGGCGACAGCGTGTGGCTGCGGGTCAGCCGCACCGGCAAGGCGTTCGCCTTCCACGCGTCGACCGACGGCGAGCAGTGGACCTTCGTGCGCATCTTCGCGCTGGGCGACGAGGAGCAGGCGGGCGCGGCACTGGTCGGATTCGGGGCCCAGTCGCCGGTCGGGGAGGGGTGTGTGGTGACCTTCGACCGCATCGAGTACCGCCCGAGCTGGCCTGCGGGGTTGCGCGACGGGTCCTGAGCAGGGGCACGGTCCACCCCGCCCCTGACGGAAAACCGGAACTGCTCTGTGATCGCTCCCCGTTAGGATGGCACCAGACACAGGGGACGGCTCGTGCCGCCGCAAGGGCGGGGATGCGCCATTGAGAACACCGTGATTCCTCGGGGGAGACTCGTTGCGACGTTCCATCACGCTGCTCTGCGCCGCCGTACTGCTGTGCGCGGGCTGTTCAGGAGACCCGGACAAGGACGCCGCGGACGGTGCCGGGAAGTCGTCCGCCCCGTCCGCGGACCACGGGCGGGCGGTACGGGCGGCGATCGCCGCGACGGGTCGGACCACCGCCCGGATCGAGAAGAAGATCGAGACGGGCGACGGCACCAAGACCTACACCATCACGGTGGCCGGCGGATTCGACCTGGCCGCGGACAAGGGCAGGCTCGCCGTCGACCTGCCGGGCGGGGCCATCAGCCATCTCGACGAGATCTTCGCGGACGGGGACGTCTACCTGCGAGGCGTGCAGGGGGTGAAGGACACATGGGGCTCGATGCCCCGTGACAAGGCCGAGGGCCACTACATGCTGCGCGCGCCGCTCAACGATCCCGAGCACACACTGAAGCAGGTGGCCGCGATGCGCCGGGTCTCGAAGCTCGGCGACGAGAAGGTGAACGGCGTACCGACGACGCACTACCGCGGCATGATCGACCATGCGACGCTGACGCTGCGTCTGGCGAAGAGCGCGCGGAGCAAGGCCGACGAGATGCGCGATCTGCTCGGCAGCGAGATCCCCGTCTTCGCGGACGCGTGGGTCGACGGCGAGGGGCGGGCCGTACGCGTGCGCCTGTCGTTCACCAGCAGCGTCAAGTCCGAGGTGACGATGACCCTGTCGGACTTCGGCAAGCCGGTCACCGCGTCCGCCCCGCCGTCCTCCGAGGTCGTCCCGCTGACCTCGGTGAAGGGTGTACTTCCCGGCTGAGGCCGGCGTACGCACCAGGACCCGCTGCACGTAGCCCTGTTCCTCGAGCTCCTGCAGAGCCGCCGTGATCCGGTCCCTGCCCTCGGGGAACCTCTCCGCCAGCGTCCTGATGTCCACCTGGGACCACGTCGGGCAGCGACAGGATGTATGTCGCGAGCTCGATCGCGGTCAGCGACAACTCGGCATGCTGCGCAAGGTGGTTGCCGACGATCGTGTACCGGTCGGGCTGGTGCTCGCGCACCTGGATCACGCCGGTCGTCGTACGGAAAGCGCGCGCGGGGGCGCGTTGAGCTGCTGCTCAGCGATCAGGGAAGCCCTAACTTCCTCGAGTGGTCAGGCCCTCGATCGGGATTGCGAGTCCCGGCCGGGGGCCGTCGCATGTATGGGGTTGTCGGTGCCGAGCCCGCCTCGCGAAGTGGCACATGCGCCAGCCCAGTTGGAGCAGATCACCCGAGTGGGTGACTCGCGCGGGTTTGGTCCGGTCGGTTGCTTCTCTCCCGAGGGTTCTTTGGTCGGGATCTCCCGGAACCCCGCATCCCGGCTATCCGGGTGCCGGTCACAGCGACGGCGGATCGAGTTCCGCCCGGACCGCTTTGCACTGAGGCAGCCCGGCGTTCACGCCCCACCGGTCCGCGAGCGCCCGGCCAGCAGCAGCCCGCGTCCCGATTCCCCCTCCGCCGGGTCCGGGACGACCGGGATCCGGTCACCGCGCGACTGCGTCGAGGCCGCCACCACCCCGTCCGCCGCCCACGTCCGTGACTCCAGGAACCCGCACGGACCTGCATCGTGCTCGCCCCCGGTGCCTGGGCCGGTTCGTGCCGCACCTCACACTGCCGTCCGCGGCGGAATGACGCGGTTGCGGTGCGCGTTCACGCCATGGCGGAGGCGGCCTCCGCGCAACGGACGACCCTGGAGTGATGAAGAAGATGCGCGTCGAGATCTGGAGCGACATCGCATGTCCCTGGTGCTACATCGGGAAGGCACGCTTCGAGCAGGGACTCGCGGCATTCGCCCATCGCGACGACGTCGAGGTGGTCCACCGCTCCTTCGAGCTCGACCCCGGCCGGGCCAGGCACGACACAGCTCCGGTGGTCGAGATGCTGGCCAAGAAGTACGGCCGCACCCTCGACGAGGCGCGGGCCATGGAGGAGCACGTCGCCTCCAACGCGCGCTCCGAGGGTCTGACGTACCGCACCGAGGGCCGTGATCACGGCAACACCTTCGACATCCACCGGCTGCTGCACCTGGCCAAGGCCCGTGGCCGCCAGGACCAGCTGCTGGACCTCGCCTACCGGGCGAACTTCGCGGAGGAGCGGTCCGTCTTCGACCCGGAGGTTCTGGTCACGCTCGCGGTGGAGGCCGGTCTGGACGAGCAGGAGGTCCGGGACGTCCTCGCCGACGAGACGGCGTACGCCGACGCGGTGCGCGCCGACGAGCGCGAGGCCGCGGAACTCGGCGCGACCGGGGTGCCCTTCTTCGTACTGGACCGCCGCTACGGGGTCTCGGGCGGCCAGCCCGCCGAGGTCTTCACCAAGGCGCTGGAGCAGGCCTGGCAGGGCCGGGTGATCACCCCGATCGGTACGGACGCGGCCGCCTGTGACGCCGACGGCGCGTGCGAGGTCCCGCAGGCCACGGCCTGACGGCGGCGGACTGTTGAGCGGCGCTGAACAATGGGCCGCAGCAATTCGTGATTGACCCGGGCGAGGCCGGACCGCAGGGTGATCTCATGACGATGCTTCAGGCACTGGTCGGTGTCGAGTTCCCGCCCACGACGACGTATCTCAACACGGCGAGCTGCGGCCGGTTGCCGCGCCGGGCCGTGCGGGCGGTGAGCACGCTCACCGAGGAGCTGGCCGCCGGGCGGCCCGGCGGCGCCGGCGACTACGCCGTGATGAACGCCGTACGCGGGTCCTTCGCCCGGATCGCCGGCGTGCACGAGGACCGGGTCGCCTGCGGCGGCTCGGTCGCGGTGCATGTGGGACTGATCGCGGCCTCGCTGCCACCCGGTGCGGAGGTCCTGTTCCCGGAGGGCGAGTACGCCTCCGTGATCACGCCGTTCGCCGTGCGCGGCGACCTCAAGCTGCGCTACGCGCCACTGGAGGCCCTGGCCGAGGCGGTACGGCCCGGCACCGCGCTGGTGGCCTTCTCGTCCGTGCAGTCGTCCGACGGCCGGGTCGCCGACCTGGCAGCCGTACGGGCGGCCGCGGCCGCGCATGGGGCTCGTACGCTCGTCGACGCCAGCCAGTCTGCGGGCTGGCTGCCGCTGGACGCGGGAGCGTGGGACTTCACGGTCACCGGCGCGTTCAAGTTCCTGCTCTGCCCGCGCGGCGTCTCCTTCCTGACCGTGACGGAGGAGGCGCAGACGTCACTGCCGCCCCTTCACGCCGGGCCCTTCGCCGGCGAGAGCGAGACGCTGTACGGCCCGATCGAGGAGCTCGCGCACTCGGCCCGCCGCTACGACGAAGCCCCCGCCTACCTCGCGTACAACGCGGCCGAGCAGTCCCTGGCGCTGCTGGAGGAGATCGGGATCGAGGCGGTCCACGCCCATGACACCGAACTCGCCCGGCAGTTCAGGGCGGGACTTACGGATCTGCGGCACGAGCCGCTCCCGGGCGACTCGGCGATCGTCGCCGTACCCGGGCTCGGGGACCGCGTACCCGAGCTGGCCCGCGCGGGCATCGTCGTGGCCGACCGCGCGGGCAACCTGCGCGCAGCGTTCCACCTCTACAACTCGGCGGCCGACGTGGACCGGGTACTGGACCGCCTGGCCGGCTAGGCATCGCGATCACGAGCACAGCCGGCATCTTGCGACCCGCGTCAACGGCAGGCCGGGCGTCGGGAGTCCTTCTGTCCCCGGCGCTCCGACCCTCGAGTGACCCCGCGCAAACGACGGCGGCCCGCACCCCTTGAGGAGGGTGCGGGCCGCAAAGCCGGGCCGGGGAGAGGCGTGTTGCCTTGTCCCCCTCCCGTCAGCCTTCCGATGCCTGGTGGGGTCGACCAGACATCAGAGGTCGGTCATTCTTGGTAGTTGAGGTTGTTGCCTACCAGGAACTTGGGATAGCCGAACCGTTTCCCGAGTGCGATGAACGCGTCGCGACTGTTCCGGTCGATCTCGACGAAGTACGCCTTCATGGCGGACAGGAACAGTCGGTAGCCGAGGTCCGCGCAGGCCTGGGTGACGACCTGCTCCAGCGAGAACACCAGACCCGGCAGCGCAGATCCGTAGCCAGGGGTGGTGACCGCGCGTGTCAGGTCGTTCGCGACCGGGCGGATCACCTCAAGGACAGCCTGTCGCAGGGCCTCGTCCGTCACGGGCCGCGGCGGCGGCGGGACGAACGCCGGGTCGATGCGGCAGACCGCCGCCAGCCAGGCGTCCTCGATCCTCCGCAGCCAGGTACGGGCGTTCACACCGTGCTCGGCAGGGTCGAAGCACCCATGTGTGGCGCCGAGCCATACTGTGCGGATCGTCTCGTCCGGCAGCGTGGACTCGGACAGACGTCGTACGTCCTGTCCGAGCTGGCACGCACGCGACCGGTCGAACTCCTCAGCCGCCGACGCCGGAAGTCCCAGCCAGAACGCGACCGGCCCGCCCTTGGGAAGGTAACGCTCAGCGTCTTCCGGGGAGAGCGCGTCTGGGATGTCCCACTTCGAGGTCACCCAGGTCAGCCCGATGTCCTCGAGGCACTCGTACTCGATGCCTTCGTCGTCGTTTTCTGCCATGGTCAGCCTTCCAGGTAGGCGCTGTAGACGACGAACTTGTCCGTGTGTGGCTTCCCCACGTACTTCAGCTTGATGATCACGGTGGTTCCGGCGGGAACCTTCTGCGGCCCGTTCCTCACCCACTTCTTCCCGAGGGAGCTGCCCAGGCCTCCGACGGTCCAACGGATCGTCTTCAGGTCCCCTCCCTGGACGGAAGCCGATCTTCTTTCCGATTCTCTGGGCCTGCTTGGTCTTCCAGGCTTACAGCTCGTCCGCTCTGGAAAACCTGCTCGATCCGTGGTCGGGGCGCATCAGGTCGTCCCGCTGTCGGCACCTTGGCTGAGGTCCAGGCACACCTCGGTCAGAAGGACCCCACTCGCCACCGGCCAGGCCGCACCCGGCTGCGGGAGGCCATTGGTGGCACATGCCACGGACGAGAGGCCCCACCAGAAATCAATCCAGCGGGGCCTCTCAAGTGTTATCCCGTGTGCCGAGATGGTTGCTCCGGCTACCGCAACTTCGAAGAAGCGTGCCGGAGCCGCTCCCGCATATCCGGTTCCACGACTTCCGAATGAACCATCTCGTGAAGAAGATTCTCCACGGCTTCGGAGTCGAAGCCTGGGTGCTCAACCATCTCTACCACCCATGGAACAGTTAGTCGCATCCAATGGGTGCGACCTGAATTCCAGGCTGATGTCACCGTCAGTTCGATCAGCTTCTCAGGTGAGGTACCGCCTTTGGTGAGGGACTCCCCTGCACGGGAAAATTCACTAAGGCATTCGGAGAAATCCCGCTCCATGAAAGGCCACATGGGAACGAACCGTGAACCCTCAAGGGTTGCTCGCCCGTCCTCTTTAGTGCCCACACCTATCTCACCGCCGGGCATTATGCCAATCCATGCCCCATCGCCGCGATAGATCAGAGGAATCCATTCGCCCATTTCACCCCCACTGCCTGTATTCGTAGTCAACGCCGTAACCCTTCAGGAAGTCCTTGAACTGGTTGCGCATGGCATCCGTCCACCTGTGCCCGTAGTGGCCGCTATTCTCAGTGAATACTAGGCGACCATTGTCGCGGAAGATAGTTCCTCCCAGTACCGTCATTTCATCGGCGTCGATGGATCGCGCCAGTTGCTCGTGCGGACTGCCCTTCAGGCCCAGATGCGCAGGGTCGCCAGTTATGAACCTTCCGGTACCCGGTTCGAATATGAACTCGATCTCAGGGGCAGAAGGATTGAACGCCTTCAGGGCATCGGCCGACTTGATACCCGGTCCGAGCTCGATCAGGACACAGCTCGGGCCGGAGCTCTGCGCGAGTCGTGGCATGGCCTTGCGGGAGCCGCCTGTCATGGGCGCACTGGCGGCGCCAGGCCTGGTCTTGCAGGAGGTGATCGCGTCTTCGTAGATGTTGACCGATCGCTCGATCTTGGCGAGGGTCGCCGGGTCCACGTCCAGCGCCTTCAGCGCTTTGAACGCGTCGGTGACTCCGACCCCGGTCTTCATCGCGGCATCCAGCGCGCGGATCGCCTCGGCCACCTTCTCGAACGCCTTGCCGGGGATGAAGTTGCTCGCGGCCCAGGCGCAGCCGCTGGCGCTGCCGTGCCAGCATTCGACGAAGTCCTGGACCAGGACATCCTTGAGGATCTTGTAGGTGACCGTCTGCTCGATGAGCTGCCACTTGTTGAACGACTCGGTGACCTTCTTGGTCAGGCCCTTGAAGGTCTCGGTGCCGAGGAGCAGTGTGTCCGAAGACGGGCAGCCGGAGGCCGTGGCCGGCACATCGGGGTTGGTGCACATGTAGAAGTCGACCGTCGCGTTGAACGTCACGGTGAAGTTGACGGTGCAGCCTTTGAAGCCGATCTCGATGACGCAGGGGTTCTCCTGCTTGGCGTCGGTGACCTCGACGCTGTCGACGACGTACCACGTGCTCCTGGTGCCGGTACCCGCGCCGGTGGTGACCTGCTGGTTGGCCTTCTTCCGCTCGGCGGACTCCGCGGCCCGCTGTGCCTCCTCGGCGTACTTCAGCGCGTCCTTGGCCGCTTGCTCGGCTTCGGTGGCGGCTGCGTCGGCGCGATCGGCCGCTGCCCGTGCGTCCTTGGCTGCCTGCTCCGCCGCGGCTGCGGCGTCCCGGGCGGCCTGGGCGTCGAGGGCGGCCTGGGCGTCGAGGGCGGCCTCGTCCGCGGATGCCCGTGCGTCCTTGGCGTAGCCTTCGGCGCGTCCGGCCGCCTTGTCCGCGGCCTCGGCGGCCTCGGCGGCCTCGGTGGCCTGGCGGTCGTATTCGACGGTGCGTGCCAGGGACGCTGCTGCCTTGGATGCGGCGTTGGCGGCATCCGCGGCGTAGCCGAGGGCCTCCTTCGCGTAGTTGCGGGCATCGGCCGCATGTGTCGCGGCGTTGGCGGCGTGCTGGTAGGCGGCCTTTGTGTCTCCCTGCGCGGTCTCGGCAAGGCTCTTGGCGAGGGTTGCTTCCTCCTTGGCGTTCTTGGCATGGGCCTCGGCGACGGCCTTCTGCTGCTCGGCGATCGACTTGGACGCCTGCCCGGTCAGCACGACCAGATTGGCGGCCGAATCCTTGGTGACATACGGGGAGCCGAGCTGGATGGCGTCGTTGGCGGGTTTGGCGACCTGTGCGGCGGCGTTGCCGGCGTCGACGGCGGCCTGGGCGGTGACGTGGGCGTAGCCTGCGGCCTTCGCCGATGCCGCCAGGGCCTTGCCGGCCTCCTTGTTCGCCTCGTCCGCCTGGGACTTGGCGTTCTTCGCCTTCTTTTCCGCCTCGTTGGCCAGTGCGACCGCCGTCTTCGCCTCCGAAGCGGCGTGCTGCGAGGCCTGGATGGCGTCGGCGGCGGCGCTGGTCGCGGTCCGCACCGCGGCGTCGGCCTTGAGCTTCGCCGCCTGAGCGTCGTCCGCGTGGGCGCGAGCCCGCTTGGCGGCCGCCTCGGCACGGGTGGCTGCGGCGTCCGCGTCCGCTGCCGCCTGCGTCGCGGCGTCGGCCGCTGCGCGGGCACGTCCGGCGGCTGCCTCGGCATCGTCGGCATACGCATCGGCCGCGTCGGCTGCCGCCCTGCTCTCTTTTGCGTTGGCGTCCGAGATGTGAGCCTGGGCGTACGCTGACTTCGCGTCGGCCTTGGCGCGAGCGGCATCCGCCTTCTGCTCGGCGTCCCAGGCGTCGTCCCGCTTGGCCCTGGCGTTGTCGCGGGCCTGGATCGCGCCGTTCTTCCGCTCGACTGCGGTGGCCTCGGCGGCCTCGGCCTTGCCCTTGGCCTCCTGCGCCTTGCCGGCTTCGGCCTGGGCGTTCTGCTTGTGCTGGTTGGCCTCGGCCTGTTTGGCGGCGGCGGTCTCCTTCTCCGCCTTGGCAGTCTTCTCCTCCGCCTCGGCGGACAGCCGCTTCGCGTGCGCGTCAGCAGCGGCCGCCTTGGCGTCGCCCTCAGCCTTCAGCGCGACGGCGAGCTTGGCCTCCGCCGTCTCCTTGTCCTTCTTCGCGTTGTCGCGGTGCAGCTTGGCGGCGTCTGCCGCGGCCTTCGCCTGCAACTCGGCAGTGTGTGCTGCCTCCTTGCGGAATTCGGCCTTGACCTGCGCGGCCTGGGCCAGCGCACGCTGGGCGATCGTCTGGCTGTCGCCGCCGGATGCGCGGGTGGCGGCCTCGGCGGTCTCGCCGGCCTTCACCATCGCCTCAAGAGCGGCGGCGGAACCCTTGGTGACCTGCGCCTTCTGCTGGCCGACCAGCAGGCCGCGGCCGCGCGGGGCGCCGTTGCCGTCCGCGATGCCGAGCCCGGAGCCCGGAGCCCGGGCAGGGGCAGGTGACTTGATCCGGACCGGGAGGGCACAGGGAGTGATTCTCGCCGGGCCGACGTCCACGATGGCGCAGTCTCTGGCCGATCACCTGGCGCAGCGAAGATGATTCAGCACTTCAGGTCGGGGCAGCCCGCCGTCTGCGTGCACAGGCTCTCCTCGACCTTGCCCAGCAGCCGGGCCAGCTCCCGGCGCTCGTCCTCGTCGAGACCGGCCAGTGTGTGCCGCTCCAGTTCCGTCCAGGCCGCCGACATGTCCGCGAGCAGCGCGCAGCTGCGTTCCGTCGCCTCGACGACGACGGCGCGGCGGTCGTCCGGGTCCGGGCGGCGGCGTACGTGGCCGGTCTGCTCCAGGCGCTGGAGCATCTTGGTGACCGTCGAGGGATCGAGGTCCACGGCCTTGATCAGCTCGGACTGGCGCACGGGGCCCGCACCCCACAGCTGCATCATCAAGAACTCCTGGCCGGGGTAGAGGCCGAGGTCCTTGAGCAGCTTGCCGGCCGCGATCCGGTGGAGCCGTGCGACCCGGGAGAGCGCATGGCTGACCGGGCCACCGCGGGCGGCACGGGGCAGGGCGTCGCAGACGGGGTCGCCCTGCGCCTGGGGTACGGCGGTCATCGTGACCTCCTCGGTCCTGTGGAGCAGCGGGTGGATCAGGTGAGGCCGGGGCGTGCGGGCCGCCTGCCCCAAGCTACTGCGATCAGCCCGTCTCCACATTTTACCTTGGTCGGCCAATTAATGGGTTACAGTGGCTCCCGAGCCATTACTTGGCCGACCATATAAATCTCCCTGGGGGTTCCCATGACCACCGCATTCGACCCGGTCCAGCTCGGCGGCAAGAAGCTCGCCAACCGCATCGCCATGGCCCCGATGACCCGCAGCCGCGCCCACGGCCCCGGCCTGTCACCGACCCCCTCGGTCGCCGAGTACTACACCCAGCGCGCCTCGGCCGGCCTGATCATCACCGAGGGCATCCAGCCCTCCGCCGTCGGCCAGGGCTACCCCGACACCCCGGGCCTGCACAGCGACGAGCAGATCGCCGCCTGGCGCAAGGTCACCGACGCCGTGCACGCCGCCGGCGGCACGATCTTCGCCCAGATCATGCACGCGGGCCGGATCGGCCACCCCGTGCTTCTGCCGGACGGACTCGTCCCGGTCGCCCCCTCCGCCGTCGCCGCCGCGGGGCAGGTCTTCACGCACGAGGGCCCCAAGGACTTCGTCACGCCGAAGGAGCTGACCGGCGAGGAGGTGCTGGCGACGATCGCCGACTTCGCCGCCGCCGCCCGCAACGCCGTGGAGGCCGGCTTCGACGGCGTCGAGCTGCACGGCGCCAACGGATACCTCATCCACCAGTTCCTGGCCCCCAACACCAACACCCGCACCGACGAGTGGGGCGGCTCCGACGAGAACCGCATCCGCTTCGCCGTCGAGGTCACCAAGGCCGTCGCCGACGCGATCGGCGCGGAGCGCACCGCGCTGCGGATCTCGCCGTCCAACCTGTACAACGACATCGACGAGCCCGAGCCCGAGGCCGCCTACATCGCGCTCGTCGACCAGCTCGAGCCGCTCGGCCTCGCCTATCTGCACATCCTCGAGGGCGCTCCGGAGCTGCGGGAACTCACCCTCGAGCTGCGCAAGCGCTTCTCCGGCACGATCGTCCTCAACGCGGCGACCGACGGGCCGACCGGCCCCGGCGCACTCGCCCTGATCGAGGACGGCATCGCCGACCTGGTCTCCTACGGCGTGATGTTCCTCGCCAACCCGGACCTTCCGGCGCGGCTCAGGGCCGACGGCCCCTACAACACCCCGGACCCGGCCACGTTCTTCGGCGGAGACGACAAGGGGTACACCGACTACCCGGCGCTGACCGCCTGACGCGTCCGGGCACGCGGAAGGGGCCGGTCTCCTCGGGGGAGGACCGGCCCCTTCCGCGTGGACGACTGCCCGTCACCGCACCGGGGTGAAGTCCCGGGCGCCGATGAACTCAGGGCGCGGCACCGGTGCCGCGAACGGCTCCACCGCCGCGTTCTCCACGCTGTTGAACACGATGAAGACATTGCTGCGCGGATACGGGGTGATGTTGTCCCCGGAGCCGTGCATGCAGTTGCAGTCGAACCAGGTGGCCGATCCTGCCCGGCCGGTGAACAGCCGGATCCCGTGCTCGTCGGCGAACGCGGTCAGCGCCTCGTCGGACGGCGTCCCGGCGTCCTGCATCTGCAGCGACTTCTTGTAGTTGTCCTTCGGTGTCTCGCCCGCGCAGCCCAGGAACGTCCGGTGCGACCCGGGCATGATCATCAGGCCGCCGTTCGTGTCGAGGTTCTCGGTCAGCGCGATCGAGACGGACACGGTGCGCATGTTCGGCAGTCCGTCCTCCGCATGCCAGGTCTCGAAGTCCGAGTGCCAGTAGAAGCCCGAAGCGCCGAAGCCCGGCTTGACGTTGATACGGGACTGGTGGACATAGACGTCCGAGCCGAGGATCTGCCGGGCCCTGCCCACCACCCGCTCGTCGCGCACCAGGGCCTCGAAGAGCTCGCTGAGCTTGTGCACCTCGAAGACCGACCGGACGTCCTGCGAGGTGGGCTCGATGATCGAACGCTCGTCGGCCCGGATCTCCGGGTCGTTGACCAGTCTGTCCAGCTCCGCCCGGTAGACCGCCACCTCGTCCTCGCCGATGAGCTGGTCGACGGTGAGGAACCCGTCGCGCTCGAAGGCCGTCAGGCCGGAGGTCTCGATCGGTCCCGGCGTGCCGGGCGGCGACCATACGACCGGGTCCCGGCGCGGGGTCGTCAGCTCCTGCGGGCCTCGGGTCGGGTACAGGTCGGTGCGTGCGGGTGCGGTGGTCATCTCTCAGCCCTCCTCGGTCAGCAGTGGGTAGACGCCGTTCTCGTCGTGGTCCTCCCGTCCGGTGACGGGCGGGTTGAAGACACAGACACAGCGGAAGTCGGTCTTGGGGCGCATGGTGTGGCGCTCATGGCCGTCCAGCAGATACATCGTTCCGGGCTCGATCCAGTGGGTCTCGCCCGTCTCGTCGTTGGTCAGCTCCGCCTCGCCCTCGACGCAGAGCACGGCCTCGATGTGGTTCGCGTACCACATCGACGTCTCCGTACCCGCGTACAGCACGGTCTCGTGCAGCGAGAAGCCGACCTTCTCCTTGGCGAGCACGATGCGCTTGCTCTCCCAGGTGCCGGAAGCGGCCTTCACATGGCGCTCGGTGTTCTCGATGTCCTTGAACGATCGGACGATCACGGTGAGTTGAAGCCTTTCTCGGTGTTGTCAGGCGGGTCAGCCGGTTCTGCGGGCGGGTCAGGCGGTCTCGCGGACCGAACGGGCCAGGATGCGCAGACCCTCGTCCAGCTCGTCCGAGGAGACGGTCAGCGGCGGCAGCAGCTTGACGACCTCGCTCTCCGGGCCGGAGGTCTCCAGCAGCAGACCCAGCTCGAAGGCGCGGGCGCAGACCGCCGAAGCGCGCTTCTTGTCCTCGAACTCCATGCCCCACACCAGGCCCCGGCCGCGGAAGCTCACGCCCTCGCCGCCCAGTTCGTCGACGATCGCGAGCAGCGCCCGCTCGACCTGCTCGCCGCGGGCGAGGGTCTGCTTCTCCATCTGGCCGTCGCCCCAGTAGGTGTTGAGCGCGGCGGCGGCCGTGACGAAGGCGGGGTTGTTGCCGCGGAAGGTGCCGTTGTGCTCGCCCGGCTCCCATATGTCGAGCTCCGGCTTGAACAGGCACAGCGACATGGGCAGTCCGTACCCGCTGATGGACTTCGACAGGGTGACGATGTCCGGGACGATGCCCGCCTCCTCGAAGGAGAAGAATCCGCCGGTGCGGCCGCAGCCCATCTGGATGTCGTCGACGATCAGCAGCATGTCCTGGCGGTGGCAGAGATCCTGGAGCGCGCGCAGCCACTCGGCACGGGCGACGTTGATGCCGCCCTCGCCCTGGACCGTCTCGACGATCACGGCGGCCGGCTTGTTGAGCCCGGACCCCTGGTCCTCGAGGAGGCGCTCGAACCACAGGAAGTCCGGGACCTGGCCGTCGAAGTAGTTGTCGAACGGCATCGGGGTGCCGTGCACCAGGGGGATGCCGGCGCCGGCGCGCTTGAAGGCGTTGCCGGTCACGGCGAGCGAGCCGAGCGACATGCCGTGGAAGGCGTTGGTGAACGAGACGACCGACTCGCGGCCCTTCACCTTGCGGGCCAGCTTGAGCGCCGACTCGACCGCGTTGGTGCCGGTCGGGCCCGGGAACATGACCTTGTACGGCAGATCACGCGGCCGCAGCACCACGTTCTGGAACGACTCCAGGAACGCGCGCTTCGCGGTGGTGGCCATGTCGAGGCCGTGCGTGATGCCGTCGCGCTCGATGTAGTCGATCAGCGCGCGTTTCAGCACCGGGTTGTTGTGTCCGTAGTTGAGTGATCCGGCACCGGCGAAGAAGTCGAGGTAGGTGTGTCCGTCCTCGTCGTGGAGGTAGCTGCCCTGCGCGCGGTCGAACACGGCCGGCCAGCCGCGGCAGTAGCTGCGCACCTCCGACTCCAGGGTCTCGAAGACGCTCAGGGCGGGCGGGGTGATGGTCACAGCGTTCTCTCCTGGGTGGGGGTGTCGGATCCGGGATCAGGCGTTGACGGGGCCGATGCGGTAGAGCACCTCCGGCAGGTGCGTCCCCTCGGGGAACAGCACGCCGTCGAAGAGGACTTCGCGGCTCAGCGGTGCCTTGTGACGCTCGGCGTACGAACGGAACAGCCGGTCGGAGGCGGTGTTGTCCGGGGTGACGGTCGTCTCGACCGTGTGGACGCCCCGGTCGGCGAGGCGCGCGGTGAGCGCGTCGAGCAGTACCCCGGCCAGCCCCTGACCACGGTGCTCGCGGTCGACGGCGACCTGCCAGACGAGCAGGGTGTGCGGGCGCTCCGGCCGGATGTAGCCGGTGACGAACGCGATCGGCTCGCCGTCGGCGCCGCGGGCGACCAGGGAGGTCGCAGCGAAGTCGCGGCACCACAGCAGATAGCTGTACGAGGAATTGAGGTCCAGTACCTCGGAGTCGCGGGCAATGCGCCAGATCGCGGCTCCGTCCTCCACTCGCGGGCTGTCCAGAACAATGGCTGCTTGTGCGGCGGTCATGGGGATTGAATTTACCGAGCAAATTTCCAAATTGCATCGGGGGAAGGGGTTGGACCGGCTGCCCCTGTGTGTTATCGCGCAGGCGCGAGAGCCATGGCCGGATGCCGCTCAGTCGCACCGTTCTGCCCGGATATTTCTGTGTGAAATGGACTCCGTGTGGTGTCTGTCACATGGCGGTAATCACATTGACACGTGCCGGAATCGCCGCGTCGATCCATACGGATTCTTGTGTTTAGGGACGGGGAACCGGGGCAGCAGAAAGCGGGGAGCTGTTCGCGTGAATTCGCTCCCCGTATTTACGGAATTCGCATCCCCTCCGTCGAAGGATACGTGGTGAATTCCTGTCGGCCGCGCTTCGGCCCGGCGATCCCGGGGCGCCCGGCGTCAGGGTCCCCGGCGGGGACTGCCGAGCGCCTCGTACAGTGCTCGATATGAGCGATCACACGGTGCTGCATGTGAAGGGGCGGGTGCTCGTCGGACCCGACGAGGCGCGGGACGAGCTGTGGGTCGTGGACGGCCGGATCTCGTACGAACGCCCGCGTGCCGAAGCCGTCACCGTACGCGGCTGGGCCCTGCCAGGACTGGTCGACGCCCACTGCCATGTCGGGCTCGACCACCACGGCGCCGTCGACGCGGCGACCAGCGAGAAGCAGGCGGTCACCGACCGGGACGCCGGCACGCTGCTGCTGCGCGACGCCGGATCCCCCTCCGACACCCGCTGGATCGACGACCGCGACGATCTCCCGAAGATCATCAGGGCAGGCCGGCACATCGCCCGCACCCGCCGCTACATCCGCAACTACGCCCACGAGATCGAGCCCGAGGACCTGGTCGACCATGTCGCCCGGGAGGCCGGGCGCAGCGACGGCTGGGTCAAGCTGGTCGGCGACTGGATCGACCGCGACGCGGGAGACCTGACGCCGTGCTGGCCGCGCGAGGCGGTCGAGGCGGCGATCGCCGAGGCGCACCGGCTGGGTGCGCGGGTGACCGCGCACTGCTTCGCCGAGGACTCGCTGCGTGACCTCGTCGAGGCGGGCATCGACTGCATCGAGCACGCGACGGGGCTCACCGAGGAGACCATCCCGCTCTTCGCGGAGCGCGGCGTCGCCATCGTGCCGACGCTGGTCAACATCGCCACCTTCCCGGACCTCGCGGCCGGCGGACAGGACAGGTTCCCCCGGTGGTCGGCCCATATGAAGCGGCTGTACGAGCGCCGCTACGACACCGTGCGGTCGGCGTACGACGCGGGTGTTCCCGTCTTCGTCGGCACGGACGCGGGCGGTTCGCTGGCGCACGGCCTGGTGGCCGCCGAGGTGGCGGAACTGGTCAAGGCAGGCATCCCGCCGCTCCAGGCGCTGTCGGCGACCACCTGGGGCGCCCGCGCGTGGCTGGGCCGCCCGGCGCTGGAAGAGGGCGCTCCGGCGGACCTCGTGGTCTACGACGACGACCCGCGCACGGATGTCAGGGTGCTGGCCGGGCCACGGCGGGTGATCCTGAACGGCCGGGTGATCGGCTGATCGGGACGGGGAGTTCACGCCGTTGACGGGGCGTGACCCTGCTGTGGTGCCGCTCGTTGAAGCACTTTTCCCGAGGGGGTGGCGGGCAGGCGCGCACTCCGGCGCGGACCGCCCAGGACACCCTCTCGGGTGCTCACTCGTGGTGCTCAGGGGAACGCCTGTACCGCGAGAATCGAATACGCGTACCGAAACCCCACTTTAAGGTGAACTCACGCCAGGTGTCTGTCGGTTCACTCTCAGTGCGTAAAGATTCCGGTGTCCCGGTCACCGCCGTCCCACACGTCCCTGTGGCACGGCCGGCGACGCCGCGTCTCCTGTGGGGGTTCGACCACCTTGAACAGCAACACCTCGAGCATTCCTGTCCGCCGCGGCGCCGCCGCCGCGGCCGCCGCCGCGCTGGTCATCGGACCCGTCGCCGCGGCCGCCCCGGCGCACGCCACCGGCGGCGAGGGGCGGGCGAGCGCGGTCGTGCTCCGTACGGCCCTCGATGTGTCCCTGGCCGACAAGACGGTCGATGTCCCGCTCAAGGCGACGCTCAACGAGGTACAGGCCCCCGAGAGGGCCGGGAAGACCGCCCTGAGCGTGCGGTTGGACAGCGTGGAGGGGAGCAGGCCCGTCCAGCTGCTGCGCGCGGACGTGGCGACGGCCAAGGCGAGCGCGGACCGGCAGGTGGCCGAGGCACACAGCAATCTGGCCCATGCGAAGCTGCATGTGCCCGGACTGCCGCTGCTCTCCCTGATCGAGGTCGAGAAGGTCACCTCGACCGCGGTCTGCGAGGCCGGCCGGCAACCGGTGGCCACCTCGAACGTGCTCGGCAAGGTGACCGTGCTCGGCAAGAAGGTCACGCTCTCCGCCGGCGGCCCCACCAGGGTCGAGGTGCCGCAGGTCGGCGAGGTGAGCCTCGAACTGTCCCGGACGCGGACCACCTCACGTACCGCTGCCGCCACCGCGCTCGAGCTCAAGGTGTCGGTGAACCCCCTTGAGCTGAACGTCGCCGAGGTCACCGGCACGGTCACCCTCGCCGAGGCCGACTGCGTGTCGCCCGACGCCCCCGCCGAGGAGACACCGGCCGCCGAGCAGCCTTCGCAGGAGCCGGCGAAGGATGTGCAGGTGCAGTCCGGCGAGGAGCCGGCCAAGGAGAACCTCGCCGAGACCGGAGGCAGTTCGGCGACCGCGTACCTCGCGGGCGGTGCGGCCCTGCTGCTCGCGGCTGGCGCCTCCGCGACGGTGCTGACCCGCGTCCGCGCCCGGCGCTGACCCGGGGCAGCCGCAGGCGCCGGGCCCTCGCGGGAGGGGAGGGCCCGGCGCCCGCGCGCCCGCGGCGCGTCACCGGAAATCCGTCGCGTCAGTGGCCGACCATCGACAGCGCCTGGTCCAGGGCCTGCAGAAAGCGGTTCGTCGTCGCCCGGTCGCGTACCGCCAGCCGCAGCCAGTCCCCGTCCAGGCCGGGGAAGGTGTCTCCCCGCCGCGCCGCGAACCCGAGCCCGCGCAGCCGCTCGCGCACCTCTGCGCCGCGCCGCACCCGTACGAGCACGAACGGCCCCCGGGCCGCCTCCACCACCCGTACCTCGTCGAACTCGGCCAGACCCGCCAGCAGATGGGCGCGCTCCGTCGCGATGCAGTGCGCGGCCAGTTCGGCCTCCGCCAGCGCATCGTGCCCCATGCACGCCTCGGCCGCGGCCAGCGCGGGCGTGGAGACCGGCCACAGCGGCTGCGCCCGCTCCAGCGCCGTGACCGTCGAGGGCTCCGCGAGCACATAGCCGATGCGCAGACCGGCCAGTCCCCAGGTCTTGGTGAGGCTGCGCAGCACCACAAGGCCCGGCACATCCGTCCGGCCCGCCAGCGTCTCGCTCTCGCCCGGCACCGCGTCCATGAACGCCTCGTCCACCACCAGCACCCGCCCGGGGCGGGCCAGCCGGGCGATGTCGTCCGCAGGATGCAGCACGGACGTGGGATTGGTCGGATTGCCGACCACCACCAGGTC
The DNA here is from genome assembly GCF_036057275.1 of Streptomyces sp. NBC_00390. Lineage (NCBI taxonomy): Bacteria > Bacillati > Actinomycetota > Actinomycetes > Kitasatosporales > Streptomycetaceae > Streptomyces > Streptomyces sp. NBC_00390. The sequence continues at coordinate 6,536,400 of NZ_CP107945.1, forward strand.
CGCCTCCTCGGGCACGGCCTTCGGATCCAGCCGGAACCCGTCCTCCTCGCGCAGCAGCAGCCGTTCCACCGTGTGTCCTGCGTCCAGCAGTGCCGCCTCCGGTTCGGTGAACTGCGGATGCACCACCAGCGGGTTGCGGACCTCCAGCCCCCGCGCGAGCAGCACGAACGCCTCCGCCGCACCGGCCGTCAGCAGCACCCGCTCCGCGGGCAGACCGTGCCGCTCGGCGACCGCCGCCCGGGCCGGGCGCCCGTCGGGATAGGCAGCGAGCGAACCCAGCGAACCCGCGATGCGTTCACGCAGCCAGGCGGGCGGGGTGTTGGTGCGGACATTGACGGCGAGATCGACCAGGCCCAGTGCCCCGTCCCGTACCTCGGCGTCGCCGTGGTGGCGCAGATCGTGTCCATCCGTGCAGGCGGGTCTGGTGGGGCTGGGCGGGCTTGTCATGGCGGTCTCCTGGGTGTGGGGGCGGGTGAGCACGGAGCACTCACGGGCGCAACCGTGCCCTCGGAGGGCGGCCCGGCGGCTCAGGCGGCCCTCACGACGGTCATCATGTCCGGTGCGGCTTGATCCAGTCCCGTCCATAACCGGCCCCGACCGGAATCGAACAGTCGCAGGGGGCGGTACGGGTCCGGGGGAGCGGACGCCGTCCCCGCGCGCGGGCCGCGCGTCCCCTTCCCGCCGTACTGACCCGTGGGACAGGACGAGTCGGCGGGGCGGTGCGGGGCCGGTGAAAGCGGTTGGTCCGAGACGGTGTTCGGCTCCCGGCGCGGCGGCTGCGGAACCCCACGGCGCGCCACCGCGCAGGTCGCCCCCGCCGGCCTGCCCACCGGGCTCGACTTCCGCTTGGGCACCACCAGTTCGCCGCCGCCCGCGAGCGCCGCGGCCTCCGCGACCGACGCCGATCCGACCGCGCCCAGAGCCGCGCCCGAGGGGTTGGGCACCGCGACCCCGGCCAGCCGCGCGGCGCTGTACGTCACCAGCGGCACACCCAGCCGCTCCGCCGTGCCCACGATCCCCGGCTCCCCGCCCTTCGCGTCGACGCTCGCCAACTCGACGACGTCCATGGCCGAAAGACCCGCCTCGGCCAGCGTCGCGATGACCAGTTCCAGCACTTCGCCGACCGGCACGCCCCGCGACGCGCCGACCCCGACGACATGGCGGGCGGCATCGGACATGGGCGGGGCTCCTCTCGGGTCAACACGGCGACAGGGAAAGGCTTGTACCGGCGATGGGCTGATGTGCGGCAGGCCGGGTCAATCGGCTAGCAAGGGCGCATGGCGGTGTTCGTCGCGCTCGGCGCGTTTGTGATGACGCTGTTCGGCGGCTGGACGGCCGGCCGGGTCACCGACCGCCGGCACCTGGTCCTCGGCCTCGCCGGCGGACTGATGCTCGGCGTGGTCGGCCTCGACCTGCTGCCCGAGGCGATTCAGGCGGCGGGGCGGCCGGTGTTCGGCGTGCCGCAGGCCCTGCTGCTGTTCGTCGGCGGCTTTCTCGCGGCCCACCTGGTGGAACGGCTTCTGGCCGTACGGCAGGCGGCACACGGCCTGGAGCACCGGGTGCCCCAGGTCGGGCTGACGGCGGCCGCGGCGATGGTCGCGCACAGCCTGATGGACGGCATCGCGCTCGGCGCCGCGTTCCAGGTCGGCGGTGGGATGGGCGCGACCGTGGCGCTCGCCGTCATCACCCACGACTTCGCCGACGGCTTCAACACGTACACGATCACCAGCCTGTACGGGAACACCCGGCGCAAGGCGGTCGTGATGCTGATCGCCGACGCGCTCGCCCCCGTCGTGGGAGCGGCGTCCACCGTGCTGTTCACACTTCCGGAGGAACTTCTCGGCAGCTACCTCGGATTCTTCGGCGGCGCGCTGCTCTACCTCGCCGCCGCCGAGATCCTGCCCGAGGCACACCACGAACACCCCGCCCGCTCCACGCTGCTGTGCACGGCGGGCGGCGTGGGCTTCGTCTGGCTGGTGGTCGGCCTCGCCGAGTGAAGGGCCGGCCGCGACGTCGGCGCTCACCCCGCGCAGGCCTCGACGAACCGGCCGGCGATCCGGGGCTGCGAGGCCCAGTGCGTGTGCAGATAGCTGGCGTGCACGCCCCGCTGCACAAAGCCCTCGACGCGGCGCTCCGGGCGCACCATGCCCCACGCGGGCACCGGCCCGGCGCCCGGCTCCAGCACCGTGCGGTGGAACTCATGGCCCCGCAGGCGGGTGCCCGCCGCGGCCAGCGGGCTGTCGGCGACCGCGACGGCCTCCCGGTAGCCGAGTGTCAGCCGCCCCGACATCCGCGCATCGGCGTCCAGCACACCGCACATGGGCCTGCCGTCCAACGAGCGGGCCAGATAGAGCAGTCCCGCGCACTCCGCGGCGACCGGCGCACCGGAGTGCGCCAGCTCGGCGACCGCCTTGCGCAGCGGCTCGTTGGCGGACAGCTCGGGCGCGTACACCTCGGGGAAACCGCCGCCTATGACCAGACCGGCCGTCCCCTGCGGGAGCTGCTCGTCCCGCAGCGGGTCGAACGTCACCACTTCGGCGCCCGCGGCCGCGAGCAGCTCCACATGTTCGGCGTACGAGAACGTGAACGCTGCCCCGCCCGCGACGGCGACGACCGGCCGCCGGCCGCCGGCCGCCCGCTCGGGCACCGGCGCCCATGGTGCGTCCGGCAGCGGGGGAGCGGAACGCGCCAGCGCCAGCAGCCCTTCCATGTCGCAGCCCGCCCGCACCTGCTGCGCCATGGCGGCCACCGCATCGAGCGCCTCGGCGCGGCGCTCGGCGACCGGCACCAGACCCAGATGGCGGGAGGGGGTGCCGACCCGGTCCGCACGCCGCAACGCCCCCAGCACCGGCACGCCCGACTCCTCCAGCGCCTCCCGCAGCAGCGCCTCGTGCCGGTCCGAGCCCACCTTGTTGAGGATCACCCCGCCGAGGCGCACCTGCGGATCCCACGACGCGAAACCGTGCACCAGCGCCGCCACCGAACGGGACTGCGACGACGCGTCCACGACCAGCACCACGGGTGCGCGCAGCAGCTTGGCGATCTGCGCGGTGGACGCCAGCTCCCCCTGCCCCGAGGCGCCGTCGTACAGACCCATCACGCCCTCGACCACGGCCAGGTCGCAGCCCGCCGCGCCATGGGCGAACAGCGGGGTGACGAGCTCCGTGCCGCACAGGTACGCGTCGAGATTGCGGCCCGGCCGGCCCGCCGCGAGCGTGTGATAGCCGGGGTCGATGTAGTCGGGACCGACCTTGTGCGGGGACACGGCGAGACCCGCCTGCACGAAGGCCGCCATCAGGCCCGTCGCGACCGTGGTCTTTCCGCTGCCCGACGCGGGGGCGGCGATGACGAGACGTGCTACCACTCGATGCCCCGCTGGCCCTTCTGACCGGCGTCCATCGGGTGCTTGACCTTGGACATGTCCGTGACGAGGTCGGCGAAGTCGATCAGCTTCTCGGGGGCGTTGCGGCCGGTGATGACCACGTGCTGGGTGCCGGGACGGTTCCGCAGCACCTCGATCACCTCGTCGGTGTCGATCCAGCCCCAGTGCAGGGGGTAGGCGAACTCGTCGAGCACGTACAGCTTGTGCGTCTCGGCGGCGAGGTCGCGTTTGACCTGGTCCCAGCCCTCACGGGCCTTGTCCTCGTTGGACTGCTCGCCCTCGGCGGGGGCGCGCTGGATCCATGACCAGCCCTCGCCCATCTTGTGCCAGGCGACGGTGCCGCCCTCGCCGCTCGCGCCGAGGACCTTCAGCGCGTTCTCCTCGCCCACCTTCCACTTCGCGGACTTCACGAACTGGAACACCCCGACCGGCCACCCCTGGTTCCAGGCGCGCAGCGCCAGCCCGAACGCGGCGGTCGACTTGCCCTTGCCGATGCCGGTGTGGACGAACACGAGCGGGCGGTTGCGGCGCTGGCGGGTGGTGAGCCCGTCGTCCGGTACGACGGACGGCTGTCCCTGTGGCATTAAGCGGCCCTCCTGCTGGTTGCTTGAACGCTGCGAACGTCCTTCACGAGCCCGGCGATCGAATCGGCGCGCAGCTCGTCGAGCGTGACGGCGGTTCCGCCGAGTTCCCCGGCGAGCGTGCCGGCCAGTCCGAGCCTTACGTGCCCGGCCTCGCAGTCCACGACGACGGCGGCGGTCCCGTCGGCGGCATGCAGGCGCGCGGCGCGCAGCGCGAGAGCGAACGCGTCGCCGTGCTGCCCGGCGCCGGCGGCGGCCCGCCGGGTGACCCGGTCACGCCCGGTCACGCCGGCCGCCGCTCCTCGCTCCCCGTGCGCGGGCAGCAGGCCGCCGGGGCCTGCCGCTGCCGCGAGCGGGTCCACGCCTCCCGGTCCGCCGGGCATCGCGCCCGCAGGTCCGGCCGACAGGCCGGCGAATGCCGCGAGCCCGTTGCCGCCGCCGACGGCGAGCGCGTCCGTGCCCGTGGCGCCGGTCCGCAGCCCCGGTGCACCGAGGCCGACGCCGGCCGCCGCCGCGCCTGCGGCGACGCGCGTACGCCCGCCGGCACCCGCGCCCGCCGACGCCGTGGCACGGCCGTCCGTCACCACCACCAGCAGCGGGCGACGGGACGGGTCCCGCAGGCGTTCGATGCGCAGGACGTCGTGTGCCTTCAGCAGGCCCGCCGCGAGCGGGGTGCGGCCGCCCGTCGGGAGAAGCTCCAGGCGCGCCGCGGCCGCGTCCACCGACGACGTCGGCGGCAGCGCCAGTTCCGCGTCCTTTCCGCGGAAGGTGACCAGACCGACCTTGTCGCGCCGCTGGTAGGCGTCCAGCAGCAGCGACAGCACCGCGCCCTTCACCGCGCTCATCCGCTGCCGCGCCGCCATCGACCCCGACGCGTCCACCACGAACAGCACCAGGTTCCCCTCGCGCCCCTCGCGGGTCGCCTGGCGCAGGTCGTCACGGCGGACCAGCAGGCCGGGACCGCTGCGCCCGCGCGCCCGCTGATGGGGCGCGGCGGCCTGCACCGTCGCCGCCAGATGCAGCTTGGTGAGCGCGCCTTGGGGCCGACGGGAGCCGGTCGTGCGGCCGTGCTCGGTACGCGCCCGTGAACGGCGCCCGGCCGCGCCCTCCCCGAGACCCGGCACACTCAGCACCTTCGTGCGGAAAGGCTCCGCGGCGCGCACGGGCTGCTGCTCACCGCTCCCGGCACCGGGGAGCGGGGCGGGAGCGTCCGCGTCCGCAGGGTCCGCGGGCGGCGGCTCGGTGGCCGCCGGTGCGTCCGGGCCGCTGCTCTGCGGGGGCAGCCCGCCGCCGCCGTCCGGGCCGCCGTCCGGGCCGTCTCCGTCCGGACCGGGGTCCGGATCGGGCTCCGGATCCGGGTCGGCCTCGTCCTCGCCGAACTGCTCCAGCGTCTCGTCGAGCTTGTCCTCGTCGAGGCCCGGTGCGTCGAACGGAGCCCGCCGCCTGCGGTGCGGCAGCGCCAGCAGCGCCGCCTGGCGAACGTCCTCCTCCGCGACGTCCGTACGCCCCGCCCACGCCGCCAGCGCCGTCGCCGTCCGGGCCATCACGATGTCCGCGCGCATGCCGTCCACCTCGAACGCCGCACAGGTCGCAGCGATCTGACGCAGCACCACATCACCGAGCCGCACGGTGGGCAGCAGCTCCCGTGCGGCCACGATGCGGTCGCGCAGCGCCGTCTCCTCGTCCGCCCAGCGCGCCGCGAAGGCGGCGGAGTCGTCGTCGTACGCGAGCCTGCGCCGCACGACCTCCACCCGCTGGTCCGGGTCCCGCGACGCGGCGACCTCCACCGTCAGTCCGAACCGGTCCAGCAACTGCGGCCGCAGCTCGCCCTCTTCGGGGTTCATGGTCCCGACGAGGAGGAAGCGCGAGGCGTGCCGTACGGAGACGCCTTCACGCTCCACGTACGAGGCGCCCATCGCAGCGGCGTCCAGCAGAAGGTCGACCAGATGGTCATGGAGCAGATTGACTTCGTCGACGTACAGGATCCCGCGGTGCGCGCCGGCCAGCAGGCCCGGCTCGAAGGCCTTCACGCCGTCCGCCAGCGCCCGCTCGATGTCCAGCGCACCGACGAGCCGGTCCTCCGACGCGCCGACCGGCAGCTCGACCATCGCTGTCGGCCTTCTCGCCCCCGGTCCGACCTCGTGTGGCCCGTCAGGGCAGGTGAGGTCGGGCGCAGCCGGGTCGCAGGAGAAGCGGCAGCCGCTGACGACGTCCATGGGAGGCAGCAACGCTGTGAGCCCGCGCACGATCGTCGACTTCGCGGTGCCCTTCTCGCCGCGGACGAGTACACCGCCGATGGCCGGTGAGACGGCATTGAGCAGCAGACTCAGCCGCATGTCGTCCATGCCGACGACTGCGGTGAACGGGTAAGGGACCGATGCCATTAACGAGTACCCCCTTCGAGGGACGTGCTGTGATCGGGCGTGTCAGGGGTGCTGCGCCAGGAGACGACGAGGCACTGGCGCGGATGTGCCCGGGACGGTGAAGAGCACGGCCGTACGGGCTCCGCGTTCCCCGCGTGTGCCGGGACACCGCGAACGGGGGCGGTGTCCCCGGGACGCATGGCCCGCCCCCGCCTCACGGCGCACCCGGCGCAATGAACGGCAGCCCGGCCGGGGGCCCCTGGTCGATCAGCCGCAGCAGCGCGTCCGTGTCGGCATGCTCCTCGATCAGGTCGCCGAGCCGGTCCAGCTGTTCCTCGCGCAGCGAGCCGAAGCTCGTGTCGGGCGCGGGCACGAACCGGCGCCCCGCCGCCGCGGCCACGTCCCGCAGGAACGCCCGCCGGAAGGCGTCGCTCTCCAGCGAACCGTGCCAGTGGGTGCCCCACACGGATCCCACCCGGCACCCGTCCAAGAAGGGTTCGCCGCCGAGGACTTCGGCGACGCCGTGGTGGATCTCGTACCCCTCGACCCGTTCGCCGAGAGCCTCGCCCACCGGTCTGGCCAGGGTCTTCCCGGGCGCGAACCGTACCCGTACCGGCAGCAGTCCGAGCCCCTCGACCTCCCCGGCCTTCGACTCGACGTCGTCCTCGATGCGTTCACCCAGCGCCTGGAAGCCGCCGCAGATGCCGAGCACCGGCAGGCCCGCCGCCGCGCGCCGCCCGATCGCGTCGGCGAGTCCCCGCTCACGCAGCCAGCCGAGCGCCCTCACCGTCCCGCGCGTGCCGGGCACGACCACGAGGTCGGCGTCGACGAGCTCCTCGGCACGGTCCACGAACCGCACCACCACGCCCGGTTCGGCCGCCAGCGCGTCCACGTCCGTGAAGTTGGACATCAACGGCACCGCGCACACGGCGACCCGCAGCACGTCCTCGCCGAACGGCGGCGCGACCACCGACTCGCGCACGGCGCCCCGCAGGGACACCCGCAGCCCGTCCTCCTCGTCGATGCCGAGCCCGTGCGCGTACGGCAGCACACCGAACGTCCGCCGTCCGGTCAGCCCGAGCAGCATGTCCAGGCCGGGCTCCAGAAGGGTCACATCGCCGCGGAACTTGTTCACGAGATAGCCCGCGATCAGCTCCTGGTCCTCCGGCGCCAGCAGCGCCGTCGTACCGAAGAACTGCGCGAACACCCCGCCCCGGTCGATGTCCCCGACCACCAGCACCGGCAGCCGGGCCGCCCGCGCGATGCCCATGTTCACGATGTCCGTGCGCCGCAGATTGATCTCGGCCGGGCTGCCCGCCCCCTCGCAGATCACGGCGTCATACGTGCCCCGCAGCTCCTCCAGGCACGCCATGACGGGCTCGAACAGCTCGCGCTGTCTGCCTCCGTGGTAGCCGCGGGCGCTCAGCTCGCCGACCGGCTTGCCCATCAGCACCACCTGGCTGGAGCGGTCGCTGCCCGGCTTCAGGAGCACGGGGTTCATCAGCGCGCTGGGCTCCACACGCGCGGCCTGGGCCTGCATGGCCTGGGCCCGCCCGATCTCCGCCCCCTCGCGGGTCACGAACGAATTGAGCGACATGTTCTGGCCCTTGAAGGGCGCGACCTTCACGCCCTGCCGTACCAGCCACCGGCAGATACCGGCGGTGACGACACTCTTGCCCGCGTCCGACGTGGTGCCCGCGACCAGCAGGCCCCCGCCTCTGCGTGCGCTCCCGCTCATCCCCGCCCCTTCCCGGCACCGCGGCGCCCCGCCCTCTCGGCGCGGGCGGCCGGCGCCGCTCCGTACGCCAGGCGGACGCCCGCGCCGACTGCGAGAGCCAGCACACCGACCCGCCGCGACAGCCGCACAGCCCGCTCGATGTCCGCGAACTCCACCGGCCGCCCGGAGCCGCCCAGCACCGGGCGGTGCTCGGTCCGGCCGCCGTACGACAGGGTCCCGCCCAGCCGTACGCCGAGCGCCCCGGCGAACGCCGCCTCGACCGGGCCCGCGTTGGGGCTCGGATGCTTCGCGGCGTCGGCCCGCCATGCCCGCACGGCTCCGCGCGGATCGCCGCCGGCGACGACCGCGAGCCCGGCGGTGAGCCGTGCCCCCGGCCAGCCGACCAGATCGTCCAGGCGCGCCGACGCCCACCCGAACCTGAGGTACCGCGGCGACTTGTGCCCCACCATCGCGTCCAGGGTGTTCACCGCCCGGAAGCCCACCAGGCCCGGCACTCCCGCGAGCGCGCCCCACACCAGGGCGCCGACGACCGCGTCGGAGGTGTTCTCGGCCACGGATTCGACCACGGCACGGGCGATCTGCTGCTCGTCCAGGGAGTGGGGATCGCGTCCGCACAGATGCGGCAGCCGCTCGCGCGCGACCTCTACGTCCCCGGCGGCGAGCGCGCCCCCGATGGCCCGCGCCTCGCGGCCGAGCGTGGTGCCGCCGACGACGGCCCAGGTGGCGGCGGCGGTCAGGGCGACGGACGCGGTACGGGAACGGCGCGCGGCCCGGGCTGCCAGCGCGCCCAGGGCGACGGCACCTCCGGCGCACACCGCGGTGTGCAGCGCGCCGCGGCCCCGGTGGTCACGCCACAGGACATGTTCGACGGCGCCCGCGGCGCGCCCGAAGGCGGCGACGGGGTGTCCCCGGCGGGGATCGCCGAGCAGCAGATCGACGACGAGGCCCGCGGTGGCGCCGTACACGAATACACGGTCGGCACGCATGGGTTCAGCGACCCCTTGCGCGGTGGATCTGCCCGCGGACGGACCGGGCGGACACGGCTGAACCGCAGCCAGACATGGCGATGAGTCCTCACTCAGGGTCCGCGCCCTGGTTCGACGTGACCGGCGGTGAGAGTTCCTGGCTCCCCGGGGACTGCTCCCCGGGTGACAGTGGCGGGACCGCGCCGGATTCGCACCGGACTTCCTCTGCTGCCGCCGTAGATGGCCCCGGCAGTCCACCACGCGCGCGAACGCCCGTCAACTCACCCTTGACCTGCGGCGGGACAGTGTGCCGAGCCCCACACCGGGCACTGCACCCCGCCCTGCACCGAACCTCGCGCCGAGGCGGGTGCCGGGGCATGCGCCGACGACGGAAAGGCCGGTCACGGTCCACCCGGGGGTGGACCGTGACCGGCCTTCACTGCACGTGCGCTGCCGTCAGCTGACGATCAGATAGATCCCGTACGCCACGGCCGCGGCGCAGAGTGCGAAGCAGGCGTAGGCGCCGGTGCGGGCCAGTGCCGCGGACCCGCCGCCGGAGGCCGCGGCCTCCTGCTTGCTCAGGCCCACGACGCCCAGGGTGAACAGGCCCACCAGAGCGACGGTGGCGAGGAGACTCACGCCGAAGACGGAGCCGAGAGCTGCCCAGTCGATTTTCATACTGCTGATTCCTTACACCGAGGCCGGGCTGCCGGCCGGCTCGGCCGGGGGAGCGGCCGGGGCGGGGATGGTGGTCTTGATGTCCTGCGCGGGGGTCCCCGCGGGGGGCGGGATGACGGCCGCGATGGCGGTGGTGACGACGCCCGCGGGCTCGTCGGCCTCGATGTCGTTGACGTTGTTGTGGTCGATGACCTGGCGGCGGGAGATGAACCAGATCGCGACACAGGAGGCGATCAGGAAGGCGGCGACGGTCGCGACACCCCAGTCACCCTGCTGGGTGACGAATTCCGAGCCCGCCGCGACGAGGCCTGCGGCCGGAAGGGTCAGACCCCAGGCGACGAACATCCGGGTCGCGGTGGACCAGCGGACGACCCCGCCCTTGCGGCCGAGGCCCGCGCCCATCACCGCGCCGGAGCACGAGTGCGTGGTCGACAGGGAGAAACCGAGGTTGGAGGAGGCGAGGATGACGCTGGCCGCGCTGGTCTGGGCGGCGAAGCCCTGCTGCGGCTGGAGGTCGGTGAGGCCCTTGCCCATGGTGCGGATGATGCGCCAGCCGCCGAGGTACGTGCCGAGCGCGATCGCGAGACCGGCGGAGACGATGACCCACAGCGGGGGGTTGGAACCCGGGGCGATCACATTGCCGGCGACGAGGGCCAGCGTGATGATGCCCATCGTCTTCTGGGCGTCGTTCGTGCCGTGCGCGAGGGAGACGAGACCGGCCGAGGTGATCTGGCCGGCGCGGTAGCCCTTGGCGGTGGCGCCGGCGTCGGCGTTCTTGCCGAGCTTGTACGTCAGCCGGGTGGCCACCATCGCGCCGATGCCCGCGACGAGCGGGGCGGCGATGGCCGGTATCAGCACCTTGGTGACGACGACGCTTCCGTTGACGCCACCGAAGCCGACCGATGCGACCGTGGCGCCGATCAGACCGCCCATGAGTGCGTGGGACGAGCTGGAGGGCAGACCGACCAGCCAGGTCATCAGATTCCAGAGAATGGCGCCGACGAGCGCCGCGAAGATGACTTCCGGCGTGATGCCTGAGTCGTCGACGAGACCGCTGGAGATCGTCTTGGCGACCTCCACCGACATGAAAGCACCGACGAGGTTGAGCACGGCGGACATGGCGACCGCCGTCTTGGGCTTCAGTGCGCCGGTCGAGATGGTCGTCGCCATCGCGTTGGCGGTGTCGTGGAAACCGTTCGTGAAATCGAACACGAGAGCTGTCACGATCACGATCGCGAGCAGCAGTGTGATGTGTTCCATTTAACCCAGGCAATCGTTTGACGTCATTGGCTGGCCGACCGTAGGCAACCTGGATGAACGGAAGGTGAACTGGGCCCGGCGGTGCAGTGTCCGCAAGTGAGTAGAAGTGGTTCCGCTTATGAAGGTGGGGCTCGGCTGCGGTCGCCGAAAGCCCGTGGAATCCGTTCGAAACGGGCCCCGTGCGGGCGATCGTGGTGCCCCGGTGCACGCCTCCGCCGGCTGCCGGTGACTGAGAGGATCGTCACATGACGGAACAGGGGCGGCAGGACGCGCAGGACGCGATCGACCGGGCATGGCGGGACCTCGTGACAACCGCCCGCAGGACGGCGGCCGAGGGTCTGGTGGTCGGCACCTCGGGCAATGTCTCGGTACGGGTCGGGGAGACCGTCCTTGTCACCCCGAGCGGGGTCCCCTACGACAGGCTCACCCCCGCGGACGCCGTCGGTGTCGATCTCGACGGCGGCCGGCTCTTCGGCGACCTGGCGCCCACCAGCGAGCTGCCGCTGCATCTTGAGGTGTACCGCCATACCGGCGCAGGCGCCGTGGTGCACACCCACGCCGTGCATGCCACCGCGGTCTCCACCCTCGTCCCCGAGCTCCCGACCATCCACTACATGACCGCCGCACTCGGCGGCCCCGTACGCGTCGCCCGCTACGCCCTGTACGGCACCGAGGAGCTCGCCCGGAACATGCGCGAGGCCCTGCGCGACCGCAGCGCGTGCCTGCTGCAGAACCACGGAACCGTCACCTACGGCGACTCCCTCGACCAGGCATACGACCGCACGGCCCAGCTGGAGTGGATGTGCCGCCTCTGGCTGACCGCGTCGTCCGTGCCGGGACTCTCGCCCACGCTGCTGTCCGAAGGGCAGCTGAATGAGGTGTCCGACCAGCTGAAGGGCTACGGCCAGCCCCGCCACTGACGGCGACCGGCCTCGCGTCGGGGGCCCTGGACCGAGGTGGGGACCGGTGCCGGCCGGTCCGGTGCCCGGCGACCATGACGCGGGGGCGGGGTGTGCCGGGCCGGGCCGGGTCGGGCCTGTTGCCGGAAGGGCCGGAGTCGGGAGGGCGTTCGCCGGAGGGGCCGGGGCGCTGTCGGCGGCCGCTGCTCCTGGCCGGGTCGGGGCGGTCTGTCGCCGGGAGGCGGCCTTGCGGCCTGCGCCCGCTCGCCGGAGAGGGGCGGGGCTTCTGTCGGTGACCGCCTCGCGGCCGGGTGCGCCTGGCCGGGTCGGGCCACTTGCCGGCAGGCGGCCTTGCGGCCGGTGGCGCTTGCCCGAGGGGGTGGGGGTGCGCCGGGTCCGTCGGCCAGGGGCGGCGGCACCGTGCAGAGGCCCGTCAAGCGGTACGCCGTCCGGCGCCGGCCCGGTGACCGCGGCCCACCCGTACGCCGTCCCGCACGCCCCTCCACTGGCAGCGTGGCCCGTGGCTGCCGACACTGGACGGGTGCGCGCGGCAACAGCGACGGCAGCGGCCGTCACCACTCTGCTCGGCGTCGGCGCGGCAGCGATAGCGGCCGGCCGCTACGCGAGCAACGCCGCGCTCAAGGCTCCGGTCGGGAAACCCCTGCCCGGTGACCCCCGGCTCACCGTGCACGAGACCGAAGGCGACCGCATCACCCTGACCCGCAGCCTGGCCTCGCTTCGCCCCGGCACCTACGGACTCGCAGGCTCCGGCGTCCATGCCGTCGTGGGGCAGGTGCTCGACCACGTCCCCCATGCCCCGGACACCGTCGTACGCCACCTGGTACGCGTCACCGGTGACGGCCTCGAGCGGGGCGACAAGGTCCGCCTCACTCCTCAGCTGCACAGCGGTGCCCCGGCCGACGCGCTCGGCATCGACCACGCCGAGGTCCTCGTCCCCGGCGAACTGGGTGCGCTGCCCGCCTGGTTCGTCCCCGGTGCCCGTACCACCTGGGTCATCACCGTGCACGGTCTGGGCACCACCCGCGAACACCCTCTGAACGTCCTCGAGTTCCTGCACTCCTACCAGTTCCCGGTCCTCGACCTGGCATATCGCGGCGATGCCGGCGCTCCCCGGCCGCCGGACGGGCTCGGTCATCTCGGCGACTCCGAGTGGCGCGACCTGGACGCGGCCGTCCGCCACGCCGTTCGCCACGGCGCCGAGCGTGTCGTCGTCCACGGCTGGTCCACCGGCGCCTCGATGGCCCTGTACGCCGCGGCCAATTCGGCGCTGCGCGACCGGATCAGCGGACTCGTCCTGGATTCCCCGGTGCTCGACTGGCAGACCACCCTGCGCACCCTGGCCGCTGCCCGCCGCACCCCCGCCGTGCTGCTGCCGCTCGCGGTCAGAGCGGCACAGGGCAGGACCGGTCTGCACGGCGACCGGCTGCTCCAGGCCGCCGACCCGGACGCCCTGAGGGTGCCGACGCTGATCTTCCACGGGCCGGACGACATCATTGCCCCATGGGAGCCCTCCCAGGAACTGGCCGCCCGGCGGCCGGAGCTGGTCAGCCTTCACCCGGTCCCGAACGCCCCGCACGCCGCCATGTGGAACGCCGGGCCGACCCGCTACGAGGAGGCCCTGCGCCGCTTCCTCACCCCGTTGATGTAGACACCGGTACGCTCCCCTCTTGTCCCTTTCGTCCCCGGTGGGGCGCCTGCCGGGCCCGGCCGCGCCGGTTCCGTTTGGGCTTTCGGGCCGTCAACGGGAAGACTGCACCCCGTGACGTCCCGAAAGCCTGATGAGCAATTGGCGCGCAACTCCAGACTCCGTCTTGTCCGCCCGCGGTCCCTGGCCACTGCACGACGGGCCGTGACGACCCGGCGCACCCGGCCGGCCACCAGGCCGCCCGAGGGCACGCCCGCCCCGGCGGAGCTGGCCCGCCAGGCCAGGGCGGTCCTCGCCGACGCCGTACGCATCGCCCGCTGGGCGGCCGTCGAGCGCGACCCCAGCACCGCCCCGCTCACCGACCGCACGCGGGAACGCGCCGCGGCCGCTTTGGAACTGACACCCCACCAGGTCCGGGCCGGCTGGGACCGCGCCCGTCTCGCCGGCCTGGTCGAGCTGCACGGCGACACGGTGCGCCCCGGCTGGCGGCTGCGCGCCTGGGACCGCGACGACATGGCCGTGCTGCGCGGCTGGGTCGCCCTCTTCGACGCCTGGTCGCTGGTCCACCCCGCTCCCGAGGACATCGCGCCCACCGCGGTGGCCGAGGTCGTCGAGGCCGTGCCCCAGGTGCTCTCCCTCCTTCAGCTCTCGGACGGCCCCGTGCTCGTACCGGCCCTGCTGGATCTGCTGCAGCAGCGCGTCGCCGAACTGCGCGAGGAACGCTGCGAGGTCCCGTACGCCGAGACGCCCGAAGCCGGACCCGCCCTCACGGGAACAGCCCTCACGGGACCCGTCCCCGGCGAACCCGCCCTCACCGGACCCGCTGCCCCGGAGACCGGCCCGGGTGACGACGTCCCCGTGGCCGTACTGCTCGACTGGGCCCTCGAAGGCCTGTCCGCCGTCGGAGCCCTGACCCTGGAGTCCGGCCGGTCCGCCACCCTCACCCCCCTCGGCAACTGGGCGGTTTGGGTCAAGCTCGAGCAGATCTGCGTCGCTGCCCAGAGCCCCGCGGGCAATATCGAGCAGTCAGCCTCGGACATGCTGCTCGGCTGTGCCCGGCTCACCCCCGGCCCGGCGCGCGCCGAATACCGCGCCTGGCTCGCCGCCCGCACCGTCTCCAGCGCGGTCGGTGAACTCCTCGCCGTCGCCCGTGGCGAGGACGCCCTGCTGCGCGGACTCGCCTTCGAAGCGCTGCGCGTCGTCGGCGCCCCGGCGGAGGCCGAGGTGAGGTCCGCCGCCACGGAGCCGTCCCTGCGCCCCTATGTGTTGCTCTGGCTCGCCGAGTACGAAGGCGCCGACCCCGAGGACGCCGCCGACGTCCTCACCCGGGAGGAAGCGACCTGGCTGTGGGTGGACACCGCGGCGGCCGTCGCCGACCACGGTGAGCCTCAGCTCCTGCTTCGCCACCTCGACTCCGCGGTCCAGGGCACGGTCCCGGCACTCCTGGACGAACTCCGGACCGGCGGGCACCCCCGCACCGTCCAGGTCCTGGTGGCCCTGGCCGCAGCGCACCCGGACCCCGCGCTCGCCAAGGCCGTGCGCCGGGCCGCCTTCCAGGTGCACACCGGAGGCTCCTGACACAGGGGCGGGGAATCTTACGGGGACTCCGCCGCCCCCGGGGAGTACGTCCCGAAGCTCCAGATGTTGCCCTCGAGATCGCGGGTCATGTAGTCGCGCGCCCCGTAGTCCTGGTCGGTCGGCGGCATCACGATCTCCGCTCCCTGCTCCACGGCCCGGCTGTGGTGCGCGTCCACGTCGTCGACATGCACGAACACCCCCGTCGGACCTGCCCCCTTCATCAGCTTGTCGAACTCACTGCCGGTGCCCTTGCTGCCCAGCATCACCATTCCGTTGCCGTAGGTGAGCTCGGCGTGCACCACAGCGCCGTGCTCGTCCTCGTACACCGCATGTTCGGTGAAGCCGAAGGCCTCGGTGAGCTGCCGGATGGCGGCCTTGGCGTCCGCGTACACCAGCGTCGGACAGATGCTCGGCGACTGAGTCATCCCGATCACTCCTCAACTTGCTCGACGACGCGCATGTGATCTGTGTCTCAGATCCGGCACTCAGTCTGGCACCCGCCACTGACAACGCCCGGCCGCACCGCGGCACTCCGGCGCCCTGCGCTCAGCGGAAGGTGTTGCAGCGAGCCATGTCGCCCGTGCGGTAGCCGGTGTGGAACCACTCCTGGCGCTGTGCCGCCGAGCCGTGCGTCCAGGACTCCGGGGTGACCCGGCCCTGGTACCTCGCCTGGATGCGGTCGTCGCCCACCGCCGCCGCCGCGTCCAGACCGTCCCGGATGTCCTGGTCGGTGAGCAAGGTCAGCAGCCGCCGGCCCGTCTTCTCGTCCGGCGAGGCCGCGCGTGGTGTGCCCACACCCCGGCGTAGCAGTCCGCCTGCAGTTCCACGCGCACCGCGTTGCTGCCCGCGCCCTGCTGTCCGTCCTGCGCCCGCTGCAGCGTGCCCAGCAGGTTCTGCACGTGGTGCCCGTACTCGTGGGCCACCACGTAGGCCTGCGCGAACGAGCCGCCGGTCGCCCCGAACCTGGTCCGCAGATCGTCGAAGAAGCCCAGGTCCAGATGGACCTTCCGGTCGGCAGGGCAGTAGAACGGCCCCACCTCTGCGGTCGCCGTCCCGCAGGCGGTCCGCACCTGCCCGGTGAAGATCACCGTCTGCGCCGGTGAGTAACGCCCCCCGCGCCGCTGGAACTCCGCCCTCCAGAGGTCCTGGACGTTGTTGACCACCGCGACGATCCGGCAGTCCTCCCGGGTGTTCGCGTCCACCCCCTTGCGGCAGGCCTTCGCGACCTCCGACTGCGACGACGAGGTCGCCACCGGTTCGGGGTCGCCGGAGGACAGCCCGAGCTGCTCGGGCCCCACTCCGAAGAAGAGCCCCAGGATCACCGCGACGATGCCGGCGATCCCGCCGCCGATCGTGGCCCTGCCTCCCGGGACACGGCTGCCCCGGACGTCCTGTACCTCGGACGTGTCCAGATCGGCGTCGTCGTCGAACTGCACGAGCCACCACCTCTTGCTCCACGCTCTTGCCGCCGCGGCGCGGGCAACGAGCCGCCCTGCCGCCGAGTATCGACCAGCCTTGCGCTGTATGCCCCTTTTGTTGGACGGTCGGGTCCATTGGGCGGGCGACCCCGCATCGCGGCGATCGGGCGCCCCAGGGTGGTGCCGCAGGGGTGGTGCCAGGAGCGGTGTTCGCGGCGCCGGACGTGACGGCCGCCACGGAAAACCACTTGCCCCGCCCCGTTAGACTGGGCCGTATGGCAATTCTCCTTGTGCATTAGACGGCGTCGCAGCGTCGACCACCCGTCCCTCCGCCGTCCATACCGCCTTGGAGTATTACCCCGTGATCACCGCATCCGGAGTCGAGCTGCGCGCAGGCGCCCGCGTCCTCATCGAATCCGCTTCCTTCCGTATCGCCAAGGGTGACCGTGTCGGTCTCGTCGGCCGCAACGGAGCCGGCAAGACCACCCTCACCAAGTGCCTTGCGGGTGAAGGCATCCCCGCCGGCGGCACCATCACCCGTTCCGGCGAGGTCGGCTACCTCCCGCAGGACCCGCGCACCGGCGATCTCGACGTCCTGGCACGCGACCGCATCCTCTCCGCCCGCGGACTCGACCTCCTGATCCGCAAGATGCGCCTGAACGAGGAGCGCATCGCGACCGGCCAGGGAGCCACCCGCGAAAAGGCGCTGCGGCAGTACGAGCGTCAGGAGACGGAGTTCCTCACCAAGGGCGGTTACTCCGCCGAGGCCGAGGCCTCCACCATCGCCGCCGCGCTCGGCCTGCCCGACCGGGTGCTCGGCCAGCCCCTCCATACGCTCTCCGGCGGTCAGCGCCGCCGGGTCGAGCTGGCCCGCATCCTCTTCTCGGACGCCGACACCCTGCTGCTCGACGAGCCGACCAACCACCTGGACGCCGACTCCATCGTCTGGCTGCGCGACTACCTCAAGACCTACCGTGGCGGCTTCATCGTGATCTCCCACGACGTCGATCTGGTCGAGACGGTCGTCAACAAGGTCTTCTATCTGGACGCCAACCGCTCCCAGATCGACGTCTACAACATGGGCTGGAAGCTCTACCAGCAGCAGCGCGAGGCCGATGAGAAGCGCCGCAAGCGCGAGCGGCAGAACGCCGAGAAGAAGGCCGCCGCCCTCAACACGCAGGCCGACAAGATGCGCGCGAAGGCCACCAAGACGGTCGCCGCACAGAACATGGCCAAGCGCGCGGAGCGCCTGCTCGCCGGGCTCGACGAGGTGCGGGTCGCCGACAAGGTCGCCAAGCTGCGCTTCCCGGAACCCGCTCCCTGCGGCAAGACCCCGCTGACGGCGGAGGGCCTGTCCAAGTCGTACGGCTCGCTCGAGATCTTCACGGATGTCGACCTCGCGATCGACAAGGGCTCGCGTGTGGTCATCCTCGGCCTCAACGGCGCCGGCAAGACCACGCTCCTGCGGCTCCTGGCCGGTGTCGAGAAGCCGGACACGGGCGAGGTCACCCCGGGCCACGGCCTCAAGCTCGGCTACTACGCGCAGGAGCACGAGACGCTCGACCCGGACCGCACGGTGCTGGAGAACATGCGCTCCTCCGCGCCCGACCTCGACCTGGTCGCGGTGCGCAAGACGCTCGGCTCTTTCCTGTTCTCCGGTGACGACGTCGACAAGCCGGCGGGCGTGCTGTCCGGTGGTGAGAAGACCCGGTTGGCGCTGGCCACCCTGGTCGTCTCCTCGGCCAACGTCCTGCTGCTGGACGAGCCCACCAACAACCTCGACCCCGCCAGCCGTGAGGAGATCCTCGGCGCGCTGCGCACCTACAAGGGTGCCGTCATCCTCGTCACCCACGACGAGGGCGCGGTCGAGGCGCTCGAGCCGGAGCGGATCATCCTGCTTCCGGACGGCGTGGAGGACCTGTGGGGCGCTGACTACGCCGACCTGGTGGCGCTCGCCTGACGACCGGCTCCGGCCCGGCCCGCCACGGGCCGGGCCGTTTCCGTTACCGGACGCTGCCGCACGGTGTTGATCCACTCCGTATGGATCATTCGGCCTACGCGTGATCCATCATCTGTGTGAGTGCGTCTCGTATCACGGCGTGGCGCCGAGCGGACCGTGTCCGTCCGCTCCCGTGCGGTGCCCTTGCGTCGCTGCACGGCGCTGACCTGGTCCTTTCCATGGCGCTCGGCTCGAGGGGGTCCTTTCGGCCGATCGGAATGCAGGATTCCGGCGGTGTCGGGCCTCCGGTGCATCGCCAAGCCTTTTGCACTGACCTTGCCGAATGGGTGGCCAGGATGCCCATGAGGGGTGATCATGAGAAGTCCAGAGCGCACTTCCCATGAGGAGGCACGGGTGGCCGAGACTCTGAAGAAGGGCAGCCGGGTGACCGGCGCCGCGCGCGACAAGCTCGCGGCAGACCTGAAGAAGAAGTACGACTCCGGTGCGAGCATCCGGGCGTTGGCCGAAGAGACCGGCCGCTCCTACGGATTCGTCCACCGGATGCTGAGCGAGTCCGGAGTCACGCTGCGGGGACGCGGCGGAGCGACGCGAGGCAAGAAGACGGCCTCGGCCTGACGGTTCGGCCGATCGGCGCGATTCGATCGGGTCGATCGAGGCGAATCGTTCAAGGAAGGGTCGTTCAAGGCGGTCGTGGCTCCTTCGGTCCACCGGTTCACACGCGGTGGCCACCCGGTCGGGCATCCGGTCGGCCGGGTGGTTACTGTGCAGTCACTTATCTTGGTAGAGCTCTTGGCAGAGCTGACTGCACCTGAACCGGAGGCGCCTTATGACTTCGCCCGACTCTGTGCTCGACAAGGACGGCGTACGGCTCACCGTCGAGGACGCGGTTGCCACGGTGACCCTGACCAACCCGGACAAGCGCAACGCCCAATCTCCTGCGCTGTGGCGGGCGTTGGTGCACGCGGGTCGGTCACTGCCGGGCAATGTGCGGGTCGTGGTGCTGCGCGGTGAGGGCAAGTCCTTCTCCGCGGGGCTCGACCGGCAGGCCTTCACGCCCGAGGGCTTCGACGGCGAGCCGTCCTTCATCGATCTCGCACGCGGCTCCGATGCGGAGCTCGACGCGGTCATCGCCGAGTACCAGGAAGCGTTCACCTGGTGGCGCCGCAGTGACATCGTCACGATCGCGGCGGTCCAGGGGCATGCGATCGGCGCCGGCTTCCAGCTCGCCCTCGCCTGCGACCTGCGGGTCGTCGCGCAGGACGTGCAGTTCGCCATGCGTGAGACCAGCCTCGGTCTCGTTCCCGATCTCACCGGTACGCACCCTCTGGTGTCGCTCGTCGGCTATGCCCGTGCACTCGAGATCTGTGCGACCGGCCGCTTCGTCCACGCGGAGGAGGCCGAGCGTACGGGCCTGGCCAACCTGGTCGTGGCACCGGAGGAGCTCGACGGCGCCGTCCAGGACCTGGCCGCGGCGCTGATCGCCGCGCCCCGGGACGCGGTGATCGAAACGAAGGCACTGCTCCAGGGCGCCGCCGGCCGGACCTACGAGGACCAGCGGGTCGCGGAGCGTGCGGCCCAGGCGCGGCGGCTGCGCGACCTGGCCGGCCTGTCGGACTGACGCTCCCGATCGACTCGGCCGGACCGACGCCTCCGGCGTCGACTCGGCGCGTCCGCATGCAGGCGCGCCGAGTCCTGGGCCCGCGGTCACCTGTA
Source organism: Streptomyces sp. NBC_00390 (assembly GCF_036057275.1). Lineage (NCBI taxonomy): Bacteria > Bacillati > Actinomycetota > Actinomycetes > Kitasatosporales > Streptomycetaceae > Streptomyces > Streptomyces sp. NBC_00390. The sequence continues at coordinate 6,556,601 of NZ_CP107945.1, forward strand.
CGCCGTCAGGGCACCGACGTGATCAGGACCGCCACCGCACGGCCGTCGTCAAGGGCATCGGAGACCGCGGCGCGGACCGCGCGGGCGACATCCAAGGGGCGATGGCCCACGGCCGTCGCCAGCTCGACCCGGACATGGTCCGGCTCGTGATGCACGGCCACCCCCAGCGTGGCCGTCAGATGCGCCACCCCTTCGGTCGCCGCCGCGGCCTCACCCGCCGCATCCGTGGCGTCGACCGCACGCACCCGGTGCGCGTCGGTGCCATCACGTCCGCGGGGCGCCGTGTCCAGCAGTTCGCTCACCAGAAGGTCCACCTCCGCGATCTCCAGACCCAGCCGGTCCGACGCCACCGCGAGCAGCTCCGCCCTCAACTCGGCCGCCAGCGCGGGCAATGGCTCCCATTCCCAGACCGCGACCTCCGCTTCCAGGCGCAGCGGACCCGGCGGCAGGGCGCTCGGCGGAGGCGGTACGGCCGGCTCCGCGGTCGTGCCCGGGTCCGCGAGGGTCAGCCGGATCCGGCGCAGCGCCGCTCCCGGCACCGTGGCAGCAACACGGCGCAGCACCGGAGCGGCCGCCTGCTCACTCAACCAGGCTCCGTCCCCCGGCCCGCCCAGGGGGAGCAAGCTGCCCAGGTCCATCGCCCGCCGTACCCGCCGCACCGCATCCGCACCGGTCATTGCTCCAGCCTGCCGCATCCCCGGCGCGAGACGGGGCAAGCGCACTTAATGTGGGCAAGGAGGCCACCACCGCCCGGAGAGGACAAGGCGATGACCGACCCAGCCCAGCGCAACCGGTCCGAGAACCCTGGCGGCGAGCCGTCGGGCGGAGGGGCCGGTGAACAGTCCCGCAGGCCGGCGATGGCCAAGCGAAGCGTCGACGCGGGAGCGCGTGGCCGCACCACCATCGCCGACGGGGTGGTGGAGAAGATCGCGGGGCTGGCGGCCCGCGATGTGGTCGGTGTGCATGCGATGGGCGGCGGCAGTGGCTCCCGTACCTTCGGCGCCGTACGCGACCGGGTACCCGGCGGCAGGTCCAATGCCGCCCGAGGTGTGAAGGCCGAGGTCGGCGAGGTGCAGACGGCTCTCGACCTGGAGATCGTCGTCGACTACGGCGTCTCGATCGCCGATGTCGCCCGCGCCGTCCGCGAGAACGTCGTCTCCGCCGTGGAGCGGATGACCGGCCTCGAGGTCGTCGAGGTCAACATCGCGGTCAGCGACGTGAAGTTGCCGGAAGAGGAAGAGGAAGAGCCGGAGCCACGCATTCAGTAGAAGGAGCTCAACATGAGCATGGCGGTGGTCGGCCTGATGGCGGGCATGGCGCTCGGCTTCGCCGGATACTTCGGCGGCTTCGGGGCATTTCTGCTGGTGGCCGCGTTGGGAGCGGTCGGCTTCATCGGGGGACGGTTCCTCGAGGGGGACCTTGAACTCGGCGACTTCTTCCGCAGCCGCGACCGCGGCGACGGGCGGCGGTGAGGCGTCGTGCCCGTCCCGCGTGTCGCGGCGGCCGAACGCGGGGCGACCACGATCGCGGACCGCGTCGTCGCGAAGATCGCCGCGCAGGCGGCGCGAGAGGCGATCGGCCGCGTGCCGGAGGGCGGCACCTCACCGCACGCCACGGTCACGGTGCACCATGACATCGCCCATGTACGGATCATCCTGGACCTCGACTACCCCTCGGACATCGGCGGCCAGTGCGGTGCGGTGCGTCGGCGAGTCACCGAGCGGGTAAAGGCGTTGGCGGGGATGGAGGTACCCGAGGTGGCGGTGCAGGTGGAGCAACTGCACTCCGTCCACTCGCGTGCGGCGCAGGGGAGGATCCGATGACCGAGTCCGAGTCCGAGGCCCAAAAACCCAGACCACCGGTGCTGGAGCTGGACCAGTCGGCGTCCGCGGCGGCGTACGAGCCGGCCTCTTCGGCGGAGCAGGGAGAGGGCGGGAGGGCGGGCCGTTTCTGGTCCGTGCGCCGGGTGCCGGCCGGGCTGCTCGCGCTGGTGGTGCTCGGGGCGTCGGCCCTGACGCTGTACGACGTCGCGGCGGTGCGCGCCGACCGGCCCGCCATGCAGTGGCGGCGCACCCTGGCGCACGACCTCGATACATGGCGTCCGGACGAGGTGGGGGTGCTGGCGGTGTCCGCCGCCGCGGTGCTCATCGGTATCTGGCTGATCGTCCTCGCCGTCACGCCGGGGCTGCGCGCGCTGCTCCCCATGCGCCGCGAGCATCCGCATGTCCGGGCCGCCCTCGAACGGGAGGCGGCGGCCTTTGCGCTGCGCGACCGGGCGATGGAGGTCTCCGGGGTGCAGTCCGTACGGGTACGGGTGGGGCGTTCGAGGGCGCGGGTGCGGGCGATGTCGCACTTCCGGGAACTCGACGACGTACGGGCCGACCTGGACAGTGCGCTGGGCGTCGGCCTGAAGGACCTCGGCCTCGCCGCACCGCTCGCGCTGACCGTGCATGTCGTGCGGCCCTCGGCCAGGAAGCGGTGAGGCCGATGCTCCGGGTGGTCAACCGTGTGCTGGTCGGTCTCGCCGGCCTGGCGCTGGTCTGTGTGGGAGGTGCCGTTCTGGCAGCCGGGACGGGGCTCCCGGTGCCGTCCTGGTGGCCATGGGACGGGCCCGACGACGTCCTGCTGAGCGACGCGGACCGCGCCCGGTGGCGGGACGAGGGCTGGTGGTGGCCGGTCGCCATCGCGGTGCTGGCGGTGGTGGTGCTGCTGACGCTGTGGTGGCTGCTCGCCCAGCTGCGCCGCGCCCGGCTGGCGGAGGTGCTCGTGGACAGCGGGGACGGTGAGGGAGCGCTGCTGCGGGCCCGGGCACTCGAGGGCGTCCTCACGGGCGAGGCGGAGGCCCTGGACGGCGTGTCGAGGGCCCACGTCAGGCTGACAGGCCGCCGCAGTACGCCCGAGGCGCGCGTGTCCCTGCTCCTGGAGCCGTACGCGGCTCCGGGCGAAACGCTGTCACACCTCACTGACGAGGCGATCGGCCACGCAAGGGACTCGGCGGGGCTGGCGTCGTTGCCGGCGGAGGTGAGGATGGGGGCGACGAAGCACAAGGCACGGCGGGTGAGTTGACCCCCGCCCTGCCCGGACCGGCGCGCAGGGGAGGCCGTGGGGTGCCCCCGGCGGCGGTACCCCAGCCGTCGCCGATGGGTTGCCCGGCCGGCCACGTGCCCCCGGCATCGGCGCGACGTGCCCCCGTCCGGCGTCAGAAGCCGTGGCGGGCGCCGCCGTCCACCGGGAGCATGATCCCTGTCAGGTAGGACGCCGCAGGGGAGAGCAGGAAGGCCGCCGCCGCACCGAACTCGTCGGGGGTGCCGTAGCGGCGCAGCGGGATGCGGGATTCGTTCATCGAGCGCGCCGCCTCCGCGTCACCGGAGAGTGCGTCGAGCTCGCGCACCCGGTCCGTGTCGATGCGGGCCGGGAGCAGTCCCACCACACGGATACCGCGGGGGCCCAGCTCGTCCGCGAGGGACTTGGCGAAGCCGGCCAGACCGGGGCGCAGGCCGTTGGAGACGGTCAGTCCCGGGATGGGTTCGTGCACCGAGCCGGAGAGGACGAAGCCGATGACGCCGCCTTCGCCCAGTTCCGCCGCGGCCGTCCGTGCCAGCCGCACCGCGCCGAGGAAGACCGACTCGAAAGCCGTCCGCCACTGGTCGTCCGTGTTGTCCGCGGCGAAGCCCGGCGGCGGGCCGCCCACGCTGATCAGAATGCCGTCGAGGCCGCCGAAGTGCGCGCGCGCCGCGGCGACGAGGCGTTCGGCCCCGGCCGGGTCGGCGTTGTCGCAGGCCACGCCCACCGCGTTCGGCCCGAGTTCGGTGGCGGCGTCCGCGACCGTCTTCGCGTCCCTCCCCGTGATGACAACCTTCGCACCGTCCGTGACGAGCGCCCGCGCCGCGGCGTTGCCCAGCCCCCGCGACGCGCCGGTGACGATGTAGACGCGGTCCTTCAGTCCAAGATCCATGGTCCCTATCCTGCCGTCCGGTCGGCGCCGAGCGCGAGGGCGGTGTTCACCAGGCCGATGTGGCTGAACGCCTGCGGGTAGTTCCCGAGCTGCCGCCCGGCCCTCGCGTCGTACTCCTCCGACAGCAGCCCGACGTCGTTGCGGAGCGCGAGCAGCCGCTCGAACAGGTCCCGGGCCTCGTCCACCCGGCCCGTCACCATCAGCGCGTCCGCGAGCCAGAACGAGCAGACCACGAACTCCCCTTCGTGCCCCGGCAATCCGTCGACGTCGGCGGCGCCCCTGCTGTAGCGGCGCACCAGCGGACCGGTGCCAAGCTCCGCCCGTACCGCGTCCACCGTGCCGATCACCCGCGGGTCGTCCGGAGGCAGGAACCCCACCCGCGGTATCAGCAGCACCGCGGCGTCGAGCTCCTTCGAGCCGTACGACTGGGTGAAGGTGCCCCGCTGCGGGTCGAAGCCCTTCTCGCACACCTCCCGGTGCACCTCGTCCCGCATCGCCCGCCAGCGCGCCGCGTCGCCGTTCAGCTGGGGAAACTCCTCCAGCGTGCGCACGGCGCGGTCCGCCGCGACCCACGCCATCACCTTGGAGTGCACGAAGTGCCGCCGCGGCCCGCGTACTTCCCACAGCCCCTCGTCCGGTTGGCGCCACGTCGACTCCAGGAAGCCCATCAGGCTCAACTGGATGTTCCACGCGTGGCCTTCCGCCGTCAGCCCCGCCTGCCGTCCCAGATAGAGCGAGTCCATGACCTCGCCGTACACATCGAGCTGCAGCTGGTTCACCGCGTCGTTGCCGATACGGACCGGCGCCGAGCCCGCGTAGCCGCCGAGCCAGGGCAGCACCGTCTCCGGCAGCCGGCGCTCACCTGCCACCCCGTACATGACCTGGAGATCGGCCGGATCCCCGGCCACCGCCCGCAGCAGCCAGTCCCGCCAGGCCGCGGCCTCTTCCACATGTCCCGCCGACAGGAGCGCGCCGAGTGTGAGTGTGGAGTCGCGCAGCCAGCAGTAGCGGTAGTCCCAGTTGCGCACCCCGCCGATGTCCTCCGGCAGCGATGTGGTGGGCGCGGCGACGATGCCCCCGGTCGGCGCGTACGTCAGCCCCTTCAGCGTGATCAGGGAGCGCATGACGGCCTCGCGGTACGGACCCGTGTAGCGGCAGCCCGCCGACCACTCGTGCCAGTCGGCGAGGCACTGGTCCAGGGCCTTGTGCGGGTCGATGAGTCCGGGTGCCGGCATGTGCGAGGGATGCCAGGTCATGACGAACGCCACCCGCTCGCCCGGTCCGACGGTGAACGACGAGCAGGTGCTGAACTGCTGACCCCATGTCTTGACCTCGGGCTCGCTGCGCAGCCAGACCGAGTCGGGGCCCGCCACCGCCACCCGGTGTCCGTCCGTGCGCCGCACCCACGGCACCACCGAGCCGTAGTCGAAGCGCAGTCGCAGCGTGGAGCTCATCTCGACCGAGCCGCTGACCCCTTCCACGATGCGTACGACATCGGGGGCCTTGTCGCGCTGCGGCATGAAGTCGATGACTTTGACCGTGCCGGTGCGGGTCTCCCACACCGACTCCAGGACCAGCGAATCACCCACGTAGCCCCGCCGGGTGCACGCTTTCGCCCCCTTGGGCGCGATCCGCCAGTGGCCGTTGTCCTCGCCGCCGATCAGTGCGGCGAAGCAGGCGGGCGAGTCGAAGCGGGGAAGGCACAGCCAGTCCACCGATCCGTCCCTGCCGACCAGCGCGGCAGTCTGCAGGTCGCCGATGAGCGCGTAGTCCTCGATGCGTTGGGTCACGCCCCGGCGTGTTCCCCCGGGAGTTGTCCGCTATGCCGTCGCGGCAGCCGGCTCGGGCGCCGGATCCGCCGCCGTGACGGCGCGGTCCTTCTTCTCCCGCCGTACGAGGATCACCCAGCCGACAGGCACGGACGCGGCGAACAGCCACCACTGAACCGCGTACGCCATGTGCGCGCCGATGGAGTCGTGGTCGGGGTCCGGGATCGGCTCGATGCTGTCGTCGGCCGGCTCCGGCGCGGTCATCTCCAGATAGCCGCCCAGCAGGGGCCTGTCCATGGTCCTGGCCTGCTGTTCGCTGTTGATCAGCATCACCTGGCGGGGCGGCAGACCCGACAGGTCCTTGATCCCGCTGGCGCCGGTCGTCTCGTCGGCCTTGAGCCGGCCGGTGACGGTGACGGTGCCCCGGGGCGCGGCAGGCACGGTGGGGAACGCCTGCTGGTCGGCGGCGGCCGGGACCCAGCCCCGGTTGACCAGGACGGCGGAGCCGTCGGCCGGCACCAGGGGGGTGAGGACATGGAAGCCGACCCGGTCGTCGGCGTTGGTGCGGCGGCGCACGACGACTTCGTGGGCGGTGTCGAACGTGCCCGTCGCGGTGACCTGCCGCCAGTAGTCGGCGCGGGGGACCGTGTGCCCGGGGGAGCTGAGCTCGTCGACCGGTACCGGCTTCGCCTCGAGATTCCGGGCGATCAGTGAGTTCTGGGCGACCCGGCGCTCGTGGCGGTGCAGCTGCCAGAAGCCCAGCTCGACCATCGTGGGGACGAGGACGAGCGCAATGAGGGTGAGGATCACCCACTGCCGGGACAACAGGAAGCGGTACACGGCCTCGACCGTACCTGCTGACGGCCCGCGGCCCGGACGGGGGGTCCCGTCAGGGCCGCGCACACGGGAAGATCCGATTCTGCAATCGGGCCGCCCGCCCCGTCACACCTTGTCCACGATGCCCACCCTGCCCTCCGCACGGGCGCAGTGGCCCCCGCAGTACCAGTGGCCCTCGACTTCGACGCCCTGGCCGATGATCTGGACCCGGCAGTGTTCACAGATGGGCGCCATGCGGTGAATGGCGCAGGAGAAGCAGTCGAAGACGTGCACCGCGCCCTGCGCGTGCACCTCGAAGGACATGCCGTAGTCGTTTCCGCATACCTCGCAACGTGCCATGCGCCACAGGGTGGGACTCAGGACTGGCCGGGGGCGAGCGGGCGGCGGGCGAGTCGCGCCGGGTTCACTCCGATGCGGGTGCCGCGGCGGGCGGTGCGGCGGGTCGTGGTACCGCCGGAACCGCCGCCGGACCGGCGACCGCGGCTGTCTGCGGACCCCCCGGGGAGGGTGCCACGTCCCGCAGCAGCTGGGTGAAGGCCGCCTCGTCCACGACCGGTGTGCCGTATGCCGCGGCCTTCAGGGTCTTCGACGTAGACGCGTCCGGGTCGTTGGTCACCAGCAGACTCGTCAGCCGCGAGACGCTCGTGGCGACATGCAGCCCGGCCTCGATCGCACGGTCCTCCAGAAGCTCGCGCTCGGTCGACGTGTCGCCGGAGAACGCCACCCGCATCCCCTGGACCAGCTGCCCGTCCTTCTCGTACCGCCCCGGGTTGGGGTACGGGCACGGCGGGCGTTTGCGCGAGGGCCGCCAGCTGCCGTGTCCGTACGACGGCTGGTAGCCGATCCGCGGCGTGGCGGGGGAGTCGGACCACTCCGTCAGGGGACGGCATTCGAGCAACGGCAGACGGACCCCGTCACGCGCCGCCGCGTGAAGGCTCGGCCGGAACGCCTCGGCCAGGACCCGCGCGTCGTCCAGCGCGTGGTGCGCGCGCTGCTGCACGACGCCGAAGTGCGCCGCGAGCGACGCCAGCTTGTGGTTGGGCAGCGGCAGCCGGAGCTCCTTGGCGAGCGCGATGGTGCACAGGCGCTGCCTCGTCGGCGCCGACCGGCTCGCCCGTGCGTACTCCCTGGCGAGCATCGACCAGTCGAAGATGGCGTTGTGCGCGACCAGCACCCGGCCGTCGAGCCGGGTGGAGAGCTCCGCTGCGATCTCGCCGAACAGGGGCGCGCCTTCCAGGACATCGCTCGTCAGACCGTGGATCCACACAGGCCCCGGATCGCGCTCCGGATTGACCAGCGTGTACCAGTGGTCCTCGACATTGCCGCGGGCGTCGAGACGGTAGACCGCGGCAGACACTATCCGGTCCTCACGGGCGAGTCCGGTGGTCTCCACGTCGACGACCGCGTACCCCTTCGGATACGCGGCCGGCCACGTCGTCGCTGCGGTCGTACGGTCGTCGAGCATGGTCACAGAGAATACGGGCCGTCACTGACAACACTCGCCGCCCCGTGCCCCGGCCTACCCGGCCAGGTGCTGCGACCAGGTCCCCGGCTGCCGTCAGTTCCAGGCCCACGGCCGTCAACAGGGCCCGGAAGCAGCAGACATACGGTGCCGCTCGCGTGCTCCGGCACCACCCGACCGTGTACCGGCGCGAGAGCGGCCCGCACGTGCCGGACGCGAGCCCGTGCGCCGCCCCGGGATGCGTTTCGCGCTCCGGCGCATCGCGTCCGCGGATGCGCGCCGCGAACGCCACCGGTTTGTCAGCAGCTCCGCGCCGGTCCAGTGCGGTGCCCGCCTCCACCGGATTCATTTTCCGCGGGTTGGTTCGGACGCGGCACAGCACCGGGTGAGACCCTCCCCAGGTGACTGATACGACGGGCGGTCCGCCCCACGAGGAGGCTCATGGCGGCGGTCTCGGCACCCGCCTCAACTGGCTGCGCGCCGCGGTGCTCGGCGCCAACGACGGTGTCGTCTCCACCGCCGGCCTGGTCGTCGGCGTCGCGGGCGCGACCGGATCCCGGGGCGCCCTGCTCACTGCGGGCCTGTCCGGGCTGCTGGCCGGGTCCATGTCGATGGCGGCCGGCGAGTATGTCTCCGTCTCCACGCAGCGAGACTCCGAGAAGGCCGCCCTCGCGGTCGAGAAGCGGGAGCTGAGGGAGCAGCCGGCAGCCGAACTGGAAGAACTGACGCAGCTGTTGGCGGACCGGGGCCTGTCGCCCGAGGTGGCCCGCGAGGCCGCGGTCCAACTCACCGAACGGGACGCCCTGCGCGCCCACGCCCGGGTCGAACTCGGCATCGATCCGGACCGGTTGACCAACCCCTGGCATGCGGCGGGCGCGAGTTTCCTGGCGTTCACCGTGGGCGCCCTGCTACCCCTGCTCGCGATCGTGCTGCCCTCGTCGTCCCTGCGTCTGCCTGTCACCGTCGTGTCCGTCCTCGCGGCCCTCGCCTTCACCGGCTGGTGGAGCGCCCGGCTGGGCGGCGCCGGGGTGGGTCTGGCGGTGCTGCGCAATGTGGGCGGCGGGGCGCTGGCGATGGCGGTGACGTACGCGACGGGGACGCTGCTGGGAGCGGCGGGGGTGTGAATCACGTCCTGTGCAGGGAGGCACCGGCCCGCCTGATCGTGGACCGGGCGGTGGCGGGTTCTTGGCGGAAGTCGCCAAAAGCTGCTGACAGCCCCTCTCGCATACTTGTCGGTAACACCATCTAGCCGTGCCCCGTCACCCGCCTCTACGGTGCCCGCATGCCGAACCTGCCCGATGTCGTGCTGTGGTCGATACCCGCCTTCGTCCTGCTCACCGTCCTGGAGATGGTCAGCTACCGGCTGCATCCCGACGAGGATGCCGCCGGCTACGAGGCCAAGGACGCCGCGACCAGCATCGGCATGGGTCTCGGCAGCCTCTTCTTCGACCTCGTGTGGAAGATCCCCGTCGTCGCGCTCTACTCGGCCCTCTACGCGTTCACACCGGCCCGGGTCCCGGTCCTGTGGTGGACGGTCCTGCTGATGCTGCTCGCGCAGGACTTCTTCTACTACTGGTCGCACCGCGGCCACCACGTGATCCGGATTCTGTGGGCGTGCCATGTCGTCCACCACTCCAGCCGGAAGTTCAACCTCAGCACCGCGCTGCGCCAGCCCTGGACCGGCCTGACCTCCTGGCCGTTCTATCTGCCGCTCGTCGCCTGCGGTGTGCACCCGGCCGCGCTCGCCTTCTGTTCCTCCGTCAATCTCGTCTACCAGTTCTGGATCCACACCGAGCGCATCGACAAGCTGCCGCGACCCTTCGAGTACGTCCTCAACACGCCGTCCCACCACCGGGTGCACCACGCCTCCCAGGGCGGTTATCTGGACCGCAACTTCGGGGGCATCCTCATCCTGTGGGACCGGCTGTTCGGGTCGTTCGCGGCCGAGACCGAGCGTCCCGTGTTCGGGCTGACCAAGAACATCGAGACGTACAACCCGTTGCGCGTGGCCACGCACGAGTACGTGGCCATCGCCAGGGACGTACGGGAGGCCCGCACCCTGCGCGAGATGGCCGGGCGCGTTTTCCGCGGGCCCGGCTGGCAGCCGGCATCCCCCGCTCCGCTCACCGGCGATGCCGCACCGGCCGCCAAGGGCGCGGCATGACCGCCCCGGACACAGGACCCGGCGACGCTGCCGAGGTGGCCGTCAGGCCCCCGGTCCGTTTGCCCTTCGCCGAGGGCCTTCGCCGGTGAGCTGCGCGCAGGCTTCCTGCTCGGCGCCTTCGTGCTCGCCGCCCTGGCCGACCTCGTCAGTCTCCTTGCCGGGGCCCGGACCGGGCACCTCGTCGCCAAGCCGCTGCTCATGCCGCTGCTGGCGGCGTACGTCGCGGTGGCCGGCGGGCCGAGGCTCCTCGTCGCCGCGCTGCTCCTCGGCTGGGGCGGCGACGTGTTCCTGCTCCTCGACGCCGACTGGGCGTTCCTCGTGGGCATGGGTTCCTTCGCCGCCGGGCACGTCTGCTACCTGCTGCTGTTCGGCAGGGCCCGTACGTCACCGGCCGTGGCCGCCGGGTACGGCGCCGTGCTCGTCGGACTCGTCGTCCTCCTGTGGCCGGACCTGCCCGCCGAGCTGCGCGGCCCGGTGGCCGGGTACTCCCTCCTGCTGACGGCCATGGCCTGTCGGGCCACCGGCCTCGGCCGGCTCGCGGGGGCGGGCGGCGCGCTGTTCCTGCTGTCGGACGCCCTCATCGCCACCGGCATGGCCGGGTGGCCGCAGCTGCCCGCCCCGGATTTCTGGATCATGCTCACCTACTGCGCCGCCCAGCTGCTGCTGACCGCTGGTGCACAGCGGCGTGCCGCACAGGCGTACGGTGTGGGGCACACACCTGTCTGACCCGGCAAGGACCTTCAGCATGCGCGCCACCGTCATCCACGCCCCGCACGACATCCGCGTGGAGGAGGTGCCGGATCCCGTCGTCCAGCAACCGACCGACGCCGTGCTGCGGGTACTGCGGGCCTGTATATGCGGCAGCGACCTGTGGGCGTACCGCGGTCAGGCGGCCCGTCGACCCGGGCAGCGCATCGGGCACGAGTTCCTCGGTGTGGTCGAGGAGGCCGGCTCCGCCGTCACCGGCTTCGGGCCCGGCGACCTGGTCGTCGCCCCGTTCGTCTGGTCCGACGGCACCTGCGACTTCTGCGCCCGGGGCCTGCAGACCTCCTGCCCCCAGGGCGGCTTCTGGGGCTCGGTCGGCTTCGACGGAGGCCAGGGCGAGGCGGTGCGCGTGCCCTTCGCCGACGGCACCCTCGTCAAGCTCCCCGCCGACGCGGTGTCCGACGACCGGCTGCTGACCGCACTGCTCGCCCTCTCCGACGTCCTCGGCACCGGGCACCACGCCGCCGTCGGCGCGGGCGTGACCAAGGGCACCACCGTGGCGGTGGTCGGCGACGGAGCCGTCGGGCTGTGCGGCGTACTGGCCGCCAAGCGCCTGGGCGCCGAGCGGATCATCGCGCTCGGCCGCCACCAGGTGCGCACCGACATCGCCCGCACCTTCGGGGCGACCGACGTCGTGGCCGAGCGCGGCGAGGCGGCCGTCGCCGCGGTGCGCGAGCTGACCGGCGGCCAGGGGGCGCACGCCGTGATCGAGGCCGTCGGTACGGAGCAGTCGATGCGCACGGCCGTCGAGATCACCCGCGACGGCGGCACGATCGGCTACGTCGGCGTCCCGCACGGCAGCGGCACCGGCCTGGACCTCGGTGTGATGTTCGACCGGAACATCTCACTGCGCGGCGGTGTGGCCCCGGTTCGCGCGTACATTCCGGAGCTGCTGCCCGACGTTCTCGACGGCACCATCGACCCGTCACCCGTCTTCGACCTGGCGGTCGGCCTGGAGGGTGTCCCGGACGGCTACCGGGCGATGGACGAGCGCACCGCGCTGAAGGTGCTCATCAAGCCGTGACCCGCCGCCGGACGTGACCGGCTGCCGGGCCCGGTCGCGCGCCCGGCATCTCAGGCCGAGGCGGACTCGGGGACGCGGCGCAGCATGATGACGTGCGGCAGATCGGACCACTCGTCGTGGCGCAGCGCCCAACCCTGCGTCTCGGCCACCCGCAGCACATGGCCCGCGCCCACGGCCCGGTACTTGCGCACCGGTATCTCGCAGGTGGAGACGGGCGCCGCCCGGCCGACCGGTGCCGTGGCCCTGGTGGTCAGGTCGGCCACCGCCTTGTCGGCGCGCCGCGCGTAGAAATCCGCATCCCCCTCGTGCCGCAGCTCGGGCCAGGACACGAACCAGCGCGGCCACAGCTGTACCCGGTCACCTACCTTGTCGACTGCCTTCAGGAAGCCCTTCTCGAACCCCGGGATGATCGAAAGCACTTCACCCACCAGGCCGAATGCGAGCAGGAGCAGCGTGCCGCCCAGCACCAGCACCCAGTGCAGCGGCAACAGCACCACGGTCAGCAGGAACAGCAGCCAGAGCCGGGCCACGGAACGGACGGGCAGCGGCTCCCACGAACTCGCGTGGTATTCGGGGTGCTTGTGGTACACGGGTGACTCCAGAGAAGGGTGACAAGATCCGGAGCGGCAGGCTACGCGACCGGTTTCAGCGCCACTCGGGCGCATCCGTCCCCCAAATCCCCGGCGGACGGTCCCAGTCGGCCGGGCCGCCGGCATACGACACGGCCGGCAGCACATGCCGCAGTCGCCCCATCGGGCTGTCCTTCTCCGTGAGCCACCGCGAGGCGTCGTACGGGTCCGACGACCGGTCCGGGGTTCTCGCCAGGCGGTCGACCAGCCATGCCCCCGTCTGGGAGAGGGCCAGTTCCACCAGCCGGGCCCCGCCCCTCTCGTGCTGCTCCGTCAGCGCGCGCAGCACACCGGCGGCCATCAGATAGCCGGTGCCGTGGTCCAGGGCCTGCGCGGGCAGCGCCCCGGGCCGGTCCTGGTCGCACTCGATCACGGCGATGCCCGAGGCCGCCTGCATCAGACTGTCGAAGCCGCGCCGCCGCGCCCAGGGTCCGTAGCGTCCCCATGCCGACAGGCGGGCCACGACCAGACCCGGGCGGCGGGCGGCGAGTTCCTCCGGGCTCAGGCCGAACCGGTCCATCGAGCCCGGACGGTAGCCCGTCGCCACCACGTCGGCCGAGGCCAGCAGCTCCTCGAAGACGGCCCGGCCGGCCGCGCTGCCCAGGTCGAGGCGGGCCGACCGTTTCCCCACCCCCGTGTCGTTGTGGGCCTCCTGACTTTCCGGCAGACCGGACGGGTCGACCCGCAGCACGTCCGCGCCGAGCAGGGCCAGTGTGCGGGTGGCGACCGGGCCGGCGAGCACCCGGGTCAGGTCGAGCACGCGCAGCCCCGCACACGGCCGCGCCGCCGGTCCGCCCACGGCCCGCGGCGCCTGCTCGTCCCCGATCCGCTCCATGACCAGCAGCGGATGTCCGGCGGCCGCCGCTCCCTGCGGGTGCGCGGCCCACTCCTGCTCGCTGCGCACGGCAACGGCCAGTCCGCCCGCCGCGTACACCCGCTCCTCGACGGTTTGCGCCGGCAGCTGCCCGACCGCGATGGCCACGGCATCCGCGTCCGCGTCCGCCGGCAGCCCGAGCGCATCCAGCAACCGGGTCCGGTGGTGCGGGTAGTTGGCATGCGTGCGCACCCAGCCGTCGGCCGCGCGCCAGAACCGGGAGAGCGGGGCGAAGGTCGTCGGGGCCACGCCGTCGACCCGCACGAGCCGGTCGCCGAGGAAGGCGGCGGTCACCGCGCCGTCGTCGACCCGCACCGCCGGGACCGGCCCGCCGCCGCGCCGCGACGCCAGCTCGGCGGCGGCGAGGGAGCACACCGCCACGGTGGAGCGCGCCAGCTCCATGACGGGCAGCCGCGAAGGCAGCGAGCCGGTCCCTTCGTACGACACCCGCTCCAGCAGGGCGGGATCGCCGCCCACGGCGGCCCAGGCCTGGGCCGTACCGCTCGAGGATGTATGAGCCATACCGCCACTATGGCACCGAGTGCCACACGGAAGGCCCGGCGCGGAACTCCGCGCCGGGCCCTTCGGACAGGCAGCTGTTACCGGCGAACGGCGTCCAAGGCGTCGGCGACACCCGTGCCGTAGAAGCCGTTGTTGCGCTTACCGCCCTCGCAGACCGCGTCGACGGTGCCGTCACCGTCGATGTCGTACGGGGTGGTGCACTCGGTGTCGTCCGCCTGCGCGTACAGCAGACCCTTCACCAGCGCCGGCGGCGCGTACGGGTGGGTCGACTTGATGAGCGCGGCGACACCCGCGACATGCGGAGAGGCCATCGAGGTGCCGGCCTTGTAGCCGTACTTGCCGCCAGGCAGCGTGGACAGGATCCGGCCGTCGGTGGCCGGCGCGTCCGGCGCCTGGAAACGCGTCGCGTCCCCGCCGGGGGCGGAGATGTCGATGACGCCCTGGCCGTAGTTGGAGTACGAGGACTTCAGGCCCTTCGCACCCAGCGCGGAGACCGTGACGACACCCGGGATCTGGGTGGGGATGTCCAGGCAGTCGCGCGGGTTGACGACACGGGAGCCCGGGGTGGTGTCGTTCGGGCTCGAGGTGTCGGTGAGCTCGTCGGCGGCGAGGTCCATGTCCGAGTTGCCGGCCGCGGCGACGTTCACCGCGCCCTTGCGCTCCGCGTACCGCAGTGCGCGGACGTGCGCGTCGATCAGAGCCTTCTGGTCGGCGTCGTTCTTGCAGTTGAACAGCCACGGGTCCGTGTAGTAGCTGTTGTTGGTCACATCGACGCCGTGCTCGGCGGCCCACACGAAGCCGCACACGACGGCCTCGGTGTAGAAGAATCCGTCGGGCTGCGAGACCTTGATGCCGGAGACCTTCACGCCCGGCGCGACGCCGGTGACGCCGACGCCGTTCTTGGCCGCGGCTATCGTGCCCGCGACGTGCGTGCCGTGGTCGCTCTCGCCCGGGCCCGGACGCCAGGCGCCGTCCGCCGTGTTGGGCACGCCGCCCACGCAGCTGACCGACGCGTTGCGGTCGAAGTTCGGGGCGAGGTCGGGGTGGGTGTCGTCGACACCCGTGTCGATGACCGCGACGGTGACCTTCTTGCTGCCCAGCGTCTTCTCGTGGGCCTTGTCCGCCTTGATGGCGGACAGGTCCCACTGGAGGGGCTCGAGCGGGTCCTGGTCGGAGTCCGCCTCGGCCGCCGCCTTCTCGGCCTCGCCGGCGGTCAGCGGGCGTTCCGACTCGATGGCCGTGTCGGCCGAGGGCGTCAGCGGGGCGGTGCGGGTGGCACCGGCCGACTCGACACCGCGGACCTTGCGGATCGTCTCGGCGAACGCCGGGTTCTGCGAGTGGACGACGATGACGCCTATCTGGTCGTAGGCGATCACCACCGAACCGCCGGCCTTGGCTATCGCCTTCTTGACCGACTTGGCGGTGCCGTGGCCGCCCTTCACGTTCACGACGTACGACAGCTTCGGGCCGTCGGTCGACACTGCTGCGGGGGTCTCGTCCGTCGGAGCCGCCGAGGCGGCACCCGCGGGCAGAAATCCGAGCGAAGCAGTGAGCGCCAGACCGGCGGGCAGAGCAAGCGCGCGCCGCCGTCTGGATCCCAGATGAGCCATGGGTTCTCCACATCATCCGTGAAAACCGCTCAGACACCCCTGTTGCGAATGAGCGGTACATGCCGAGCGAAACTATCGCCGATCAAGGGCCGCCATCAATGCGTTCGGAGCACAAGTTCGAGAAGAAGCGCGGAAGAACGGCCCGATGTTGAACCCGGTCGGCGCGTGCTCCGTGCCGTTGGCAGGGGGCGGAGCAACATCAATCCGCCCCCACAGAGAGGTCGTCCCCATGTCCATCCCCACCGCAGCGTCGCGAGGAGACTCCGTGGCCACCGATGCACCGCCGCCGCCCAAGGGCGGCACGGACACCAGCCCCGCCCAGCCCACGACCCAGTCGTTCGTTCAGGTGCAGGAGAGTGCGGAATTCGGCGAACTGCGCCGCGCCTACCGTTCCTTCGCCTTCCCCCTGACCATTGCCTTCATTGCCTGGTACCTGCTGTTCGTCCTGCTGTCCAACTACGCGGGCGGCTTCATGGGCACCAAGCTCTTCGGCAACATCAACGTCGCGCTGGTCTTCGGACTCGCCCAGTTCGCCACCACGTTCCTCATCGCCTGGCTCTACTCGCGCCACGCCGCGACCAAGCTCGACCCCAAGGCCGAGGCCATCAAGTCCCGTCTGGAGGCCGACGCATGAGCACCCCCCTTCAGCTGGCGGCCGCGAGTGCCACCAGCGAGCACCGGCCGCTCATCATCACGCTGTTCGCCTGCTTCGTCGTGGCGACGCTGTTCATCACCGTCTGGGCCGGCCGGCAGACCAAGAGCGCCGCCGACTTCTACGCGGGCGGCCGCCAGTTCACGGGCTTCCAGAACGGTCTGGCGATCTCCGGCGACTACATGTCCGCCGCCTCGTTCCTCGGTATCGCCGGCGCCATCGCCCTCTTCGGCTACGACGGCTTCCTCTACTCCATCGGCTTCCTGGTGGCCTGGCTCGTCGCCCTGCTGCTGGTCGCCGAGCCGCTGCGCAACTCCGGCCGATTCACGATGGGCGACGTACTCGCCTACCGCATGCGCCAGCGGCCGGTCCGTACCGCTGCGGGCACCTCCACCATCGTCGTCTCGATCTTCTACCTGCTGGCGCAGATGGCGGGCGCCGGTGTGCTGGTGTCCCTGCTCCTCGGGATCACCAGCGACGCGGGGAAGATCGCGATCGTGGCTCTGGTCGGCGTACTGATGATCGTGTACGTGACCATCGGCGGTATGAAGGGCACCACGTGGGTGCAGATGGTCAAGGCCGTCCTGCTCATCGCCGGAACCCTGCTGATCACCTTCCTGGTGATGTGGAAGTTCAACTTCAACGTCTCCGACCTGCTCGGCAAGGCCGCCGACAACAGCGGCAAGGGCGCGGCGTTCCTGGAGCCGGGCCTGAAGTACGGCGCCACCGGCACGTCGAAACTGGACTTCATCTCCCTCGGCATCGCGCTCGTCCTCGGCACCGCGGGACTGCCCCACATCCTCATCCGCTTCTACACCGTGCCCACAGCCAAGGCCGCCCGTAAGTCCGTCATCTGGGCCATCGGCATCATCGGCTCGTTCTACCTGATGACCATCGCGCTCGGCTTCGGCGCCGCGGCCCTCGTCGGACCCGCCGAGATCACCGCGTCCAACAAGGCCGGCAACACGGCGGCACCCCTGCTCGCGCTGCACATCGGCGGCGTCGACTCGGCGGGCGGCGCGATCCTGCTCGCCGTGATCTCGGCGGTCGCCTTCGCCACCATCCTCGCGGTGGTCGCCGGGCTCACCCTCGCCTCCTCCTCGTCGTTCGCGCACGACATCTACGCGAACGTCATCCGCAGGGGCCAGGCCACCGAGCAGGAAGAGGTCCGCGCGGCCCGCTGGGCGACCGTCGCCATCGGCGTGGTCTCCATCGCCCTGGGCGCCATGGCCCGCGATCTGAACGTGGCCGGCCTCGTCGCCCTCGCCTTCGCGGTCGCCGCCTCGGCGAATCTGCCGACGCTCCTCTACAGCCTGTTCTGGAAGAGGTTCACCACACAGGGCGCGCTGTGGTCGATCTACGGCGGTCTCGCCACCTCCGTCCTGCTGGTGCTGTTCTCGCCGGTCGTCTCCGGGAAGCCGACGTCGATGTTCCCCGGCGCGGACTTCGCCTGGTTCCCGCTGGAGAACCCCGGTCTGATCTCCATCCCGGTCGGCTTCCTGCTCGGCTGGCTCGGCTCCCTGCTGTCCAAGGAGGAGCCCGACCAGGGCAAGTACGCCGAGCTCGAGGTCAAGTCGCTCACCGGCGCCGGAGCGCACTGATCCGGAGGGGCAGGTTCCCCCGGTGATCGGCCGCGTCGTAGAGTCCTACGACGCGGCCGTGCCGTTGCTCGTGTCAATCGGGCCGCTGCCGTGTCACAGGTCTGGCGTAGGCTCGAAGGCATCGGATCCGCGAATCGGGGAGGGGGCCCGCAGTGCTCATCGACACCTACGGCCGTGTGGCCACTGATCTGCGTGTTTCTCTGACTGATCGGTGCAATCTGCGGTGCTCCTACTGCATGCCCGAAGAGGGACTGCAGTGGCTCGCCAAGCCCGATCTGCTCTCCGACGACGAGATCGTGCGGCTGATCCGGATCGCCGTCACCGATCTCGGCATCACCGAGGTCCGCTTCACCGGCGGTGAGCCTCTGCTGCGCCCCGGGATCGTCGGCATCGTGGAGAACGTCGCCGCGCTCGCACCGCGCCCCCAGATGTCGCTGACCACCAACGGCATCGGTCTGCGGCGCACCGCCACCGCGCTCAAGGCCGCCGGACTCGACCGGGTCAATGTCTCCCTCGACACCCTGCGCCCGGATGTCTTCAAGACCCTCACCCGCCGCGACCGGCACAAGGACGTCCTGGAGGGCCTCGAAGCCGCCCGCGCGGCCGGGCTCACACCGGTCAAGGTCAATGCCGTGCTCATGCCGGGGCTCAATGACGACGAGGCCCCCGACCTGCTGGCCTGGGCCGTGGCCAACGATTACGAACTGCGTTTCATCGAGCAGATGCCCCTCGACGCACAGCACGGCTGGAAGCGTGACGGCATGATCACCGCGGGCGACATCCTCGAGTCGCTGCGGACCCGCTTCACCCTCACACCCGAGGGCGACGAGGCGCGCGGCTCGGCACCCGCCGAGCGCTGGCTCGTGGACGGCGGACCGCAGCGCGTCGGAGTCATCGCCTCCGTGACCCGGCCCTTCTGCCAGGCCTGCGACCGCACCCGCCTCACAGCCGACGGCCAGGTGCGCACCTGTCTGTTCGCCACCGAGGAGACGGACCTGCGGGCCGCCCTGCGCTCGGACGCGCCGGACGAGGAGATCGCCCGCATATGGAAGCTGGCGATGTGGGGAAAGAAGGCCGGATCCGGTCTGGACGATCCGTCCTTCCTTCAGCCCGACCGCCCCATGTCAGCCATCGGCGGCTGAGCGCCGCTCCCACTCCACGAGCGTCACGACGTCCTTCAGAAAACCGCGTACGTCGAGGAACTGGGACAGATGCTCGCGATGTTCCTCGCACGCGAGCCAGGTCTTGCGGCGGTCCGGGGTGTGCAGCTTCGGGTTGTTCCAGGCCAGCACCCACACGGCGGCTGCCCGGCAGCCCTTGGCGGAACAGATCGGGGTCTCGTCACTCACCTGATCATTGTCCCAACAATGGCGACGCCGAGCAGCCACGGGGGGAGCTGCCCGGCGTCGGTCCGTCGCTCCGACGGGGGATGCGGAGCGCGCTACGAAGTATGTCACGGGTAACGGGGTGTGGTGCACCGGAACTTCACGATTGATCTGAGGTTTTCCTGAGGTTCGCAGGCTTCCGGCCACGGACCGCGTTCAGCTTTGGCCATGCCCCGATCGGCCGTGCTCGGACGCCCCCGGCTCCGTCTCGGAATCCGCCGCGTCCTGTCCGCTCGGCGGTGCGATCATCGGTCTCCCGGGGGAGGGGACGAACGTCGACGGAAGCGAAGGGGCGTTCTCCCGGCCCGCGTTGGCGATGACCACGGCGATGTACGGCAGGACGGCACCCAGCACCAGCGCCACGATCGCCACATGGCGCTCGACGTTCCACAGGACTGCTGAGGCGATCACCGCCAGGGTCCGCACCGACATCGAGATGACATAGCGGCGCTGCCGGCCACGCACATCGTCGGCAAGTCCCTGCCGCGCCCCGGTGATCCGGAAGACTTCTGTGCCGCCGCGCTTCCGCATCACGTTCCACCACCTGATTTCCGCGCCGGACGTTCCAGGTCCGGATGCCTCCACGGTACGCCCGGCCTGCGGCGGCCACGAGGGCGGGGCGGCGCACCGGCCTGTCCCGGGCCGCGCCGTGAGCCCGTACGGCTGCGCCCGACATGCGCTGTATGACGCACGGGCCGACACTGGCGGCGTAACTGCTCACGCAGAGCTTTACCGGCAGAGCCGTACGAGGAGGCAGCCATGGGCTGGTTGTGGGCGATCATCGTGGGATTCGTGCTGGGACTGATCGCCAAGGCGATCCTCCCCGGCAAGCAGCACAGTCCGCTCTGGCTGATCACCATCTTCGGCATCATCGGCGCCGTGATCGGCAACGCCCTGGCAAGTGCCTTCGGCATCGACGAGACCGCCGGTATCGACTGGGGCCGGCACGCGCTCCAGCTCGGGGCCGCGGTGCTCGTCGTCTTCCTCGGGGAGATGGCCTACACCTCCGTACGCGGCAGACGAACGGCATAGGGAGGGCGCCGGGACGCGGCGCTCAGCGGCGGACGGCGGCGGCGGGGCGGGTACCCCACCCGGCCGGCCGCCGCGCCATGTCCCTCGGCGGCGATCAGCCGTTCGTGACCTCGACCGCGGCCAGGTTCTTCTTGCCCCGGCGCAGCACCAGCCACCGCCCGTGCAGCAGCTCGCCGCGCTCCACCACGGCGTCCTCGGCGGTCACCTTCGCGTTGTTCACGTACGCGCCGCCCTCCTTCACCGTGCGACGGGCCGCCGACTTGCTCGGCGCGAGGCCGGTCTCGGCGAACAGATCGACGACCGGCAGCAGCTCGGTGACCTCCGCGCGCGGCAGCTCGGAGAGCGCCGCCCGCAGCGTCGGCTCGTCCAGACCGCCCAGCTCACCCTGCCCGAACAGCGCCTTCGACGCGTTCATGACCGCGGCACACTGGTCGGCGCCGTGCACCAGCGCCGTCAGCTCCTCGGCCAGCGCCCGCTGCGCGGCACGCGCCTGCGGCCGCTCGGACGTGATCTTCTCCAGCTCCTCGAGCTCCTCACGGCTCTTGAAGCTGAGGATGCGCATGTACGTCGAGATGTCCCGGTCGTCCACGTTCAGCCAGAACTGGTAGAACGCGTACGGCGTGGTCATCTCCGGGTCCAGCCAGACGGCGCCGCCCTCGGTCTTGCCGAACTTGGTGCCGTCCGCCTTGGTCATCAGCGGGGTCGCCAGCGCATGCACGACCGCGTGCGGCTCAAGGCGGTGGATCAGGTCCAGACCCGCGGTCAGGTTGCCCCACTGGTCGCTGCCGCCCTGCTGCAGCACACAGCCGTACCGGCGGTACAGCTCCAGGAAGTCCATGCCCTGCAGCAGCTGGTAGCTGAACTCGGTGTAGCTGATGCCCTGCTCGGACTCCAGCCGGCGGGCCACGGAGTCCTTGGTCAGCATCTTGTTGACCCGGAAGTGCTTGCCGATGTCCCGCAGGAACTCGATCGCGGACATGCCCGCGGTCCAGTCCAGGTTGTTGACCATGACCGCGGCGTTGCCGCCCTCGAAGGACAGGAACGGCTCGATCTGGGAACGCAGCCGCGCCACCCATTGCGCGATCGTCTCCGGATCGTTCAGCGTGCGCTCCGCGGTCGGGCGCGGGTCACCGATCTGCCCCGTCGCCCCGCCCACCAGCGCCAGCGGCCGATGCCCGGCCTGCTGGAGCCGGCGGACGGTGAGCACCTGCACCAGATGCCCGACATGCAGGCTGGGCGCGGTCGGGTCGAAGCCGCAATAGAACGTGACGGGACCGTCCGCGAGAGCCTTGCGCAATGCGTCCTCGTCAGTGGACTGGGCGAACAGCCCACGCCACTTCAGCTCGTCGACGATGTCCGTCACGGGTCTCGCGTCTCCTTCGGTGATCTGCCAGAGGTCTGCCGTTGCGCAGACTCCCCCGAGGTTATACGCCCTGGCTGACCGAGCTCATATTGAAATCGGGGATGCGCAGCGCGGGCATCGCGGCCCGCGTGAACCAGTCGCCCCATTCCCGCGGCAGCGTCTTCTCGCTGCGCCCGGCCTCGGCGGCCCGGGAGAGCAGGTCGACCGGTGACTCGTTGAAGCGGAAGTTGTTGACCTCCCCGACGACCTCGCCGTTCTCCACCAGATACACGCCGTCCCTGGTCAGCCCGGTCAGCAGCAACGTCGCCGGGTCGACCTCACGGATGTACCAGAGACACGTCAGCAGCAGCCCTCGGGACGTCGCGGCGACCATCTCGTCCAGGGAACGCTCGCCACCGCCCTCCAGCACCAGATTCCCGGCGCCGGGCGCGACCGGAAGCCCGGTGAGGGCCGCGGTGTGCCGGGTGGTCACCAGGTGCTCGAGCTTTCCGTCGCGCACCCAGTCGGTCGCCGCCACCGGCAGCCCGTTGTCGAAGACCGAGGCGTCGTCGCCGGAGGTGTGGGCGATCACGAACGGGGCGGACTCCAGGCCCGGCTCGTGCGGATTGCTGCGAAGCGTCAGCGGCAGCGAGGACAGCGTCTCGCCCACGCGGGTGCCGCCGCCGGGCTTGGAGAAGACCGTACGGCCCTCGGCGGCGTCCCGGGCCGTCGACGACCACAGCTGGTAGATCAGCAGATCGGCCACGGCGGTCGGCGGCAGCAGCGTCTCGTACCGGCCCGCTGGCAGCTCGACGCGGCGCTCGGCCCAGCCGAGGCGCTGTGCCAGCTCCTCGTCCAGCAGCGCCGGGTCGACGTCCTTGAAGTCGCGCGTCGAGCGGCCCGCCCAGGCCGAGCGGGTGCGGTCCGGGGACTTGGCGTTCAGCTCGAGGGTGCCGTTGGGCTGGTCGTGCCGCAGCCGCAGCCCCGTCGACGTACCGAGATACGTCGAGGTCAGCTCGTGGTTGGCGAAGCCGTACAGCTCACGCCCGCCGAGCCGGGCGCGCGCGAAGGACTCGCCGAGCGCCGGCGCGAAGTCCGTGAACACGGAGGACGAGGTCTCGGCGGGCGCGTCCGTGAAGTCGGGGGACGCCGCAACGCCCTCCACCAGCGGCTGCGCGTCCTCGGCGGGCCCGGCAGCGCGGGCGGCGGTCTCCGCGGCGCGCACCAGCGGTTCGAGATCCCCGGCGGTCACCGCAGAGCGTGACACGACACCGGAGGCCGTGCCCTCGGCCCCGTCGACGGTGGCGATCACGGTGAGCGTCCGTCCGCGGGTGACGCCGTTGGTGGTCAGCGCATTGCCGGCCCAGCGCAGATTGGCGGAAGAGTGCTCATCGGCGATGACGACGCACCCGTCGGCGGTGGACAGCTCCAGGGCCCGTTCGACGATCTCGTGCGGCGGGGTGATACGGCTCGTCGACATCAACGTCCGGCCTCCTGCGTGGTGTTCAAGATGTTGACGCCCCGGAAGAGGGCGGAGGGGCAGCCGTGGGAGACCGCGGCGACCTGGCCCGGCTGGGCCTTGCCACAGTTGAAGGCTCCGCCCAGGACGTATGTCTGCGGGCCGCCGACCTTCTCCATCGAGCCCCAGAAGTCCGTCGTGGTCGCCTGGTACGCGACATCCCGCAGCTGCCCGGCCAGTCGGCCGTTCTCGATCCGGAAGAAACGCTGCCCGGTGAACTGGAAGTTGTAGCGCTGCATGTCGATCGACCACGACCGGTCGCCGACCACGTAGATCCCGCGCTCGACCCCGCCGATCAGGTCCTCGGTCGACAGTCCGCCCGGATCCGGCTGCAGCGACACGTTCGCCATCCGCTGCACCGGCACATGGGCGGGGGAGTCCGCGAAGGCGCAGCCGTTGGAGCGGCCGAGCCTCGTCAGCTTCGCGATCCGCCGGTCCAGCTGATAGCCGACCAGCGTGCCGTCCTTCACGAGGTCCCAGCTCTGCGCCTCGACGCCCTCGTCGTCGTACCCGATCGTGGCGAGCCCGTGCTCGGCGGTGCGGTCGCCGCTCACGTTCATCACCGACGAGCCGTACGCCAGCTTCCCGAGCTGGTCGAAGGTGGCGAACGAGGTGCCCGCGTACGCCGCCTCGTAGCCCAGCGCCCGGTCGAGCTCGGTGGCGTGACCGATCGACTCATGGATGGTGAGCCACAGGTTCGACGGGTCGATCACCAGGTCGTAGCGTCCGGCCTGCACGCTCGGCGCACGCATCTTCTCCGCGAGCAGCGCCGGGATCTGCTCCAGCTCGGCGTCCCAGTCCCAGCCGGTACCGGTCAGGTACTCCCAGCCCCGGCCCACCGGCGGTGCGATGGTGCGCATCGAGTCGAACTCGCCTGTCGTCTCGTCGACGGCGACCGCGGTGAGCTGGGGATGCAGCCGTACCCGCTGCTGGGTGGTGACGGTACCCGCCGTGTCCGCGTAGAACTTGTTCTCGTGGACCGTGAGCAGCGAGGCGTCCACATGCGCCACCCCGTCCGCACTCAGCAGCCGGTTGCTCCAGTCCGCGAGCAGCGCCGTCTTCTCCGCGTCGGCGACCGTGAACGGGTCGATCTCGTACGAGGAGATCCACGTCCGCTCCGCGTGCACCGGTTCGTCCGCGAGCTCCACCCTCTCGTCCGAGCCCGCTGCCGCGATCACCTGCGCGGAGAGCTTGGCCATCGCCACCGCCTGGCTCGCGACCCGGGCGGCCGCGTCCATGGTCAGATCGACCCCGGAGGCGAAACCCCAGGCACCGCCGTGCACCACACGCACCGCGTACCCGAGGTCCGTGGTGTCCGAGGAGCCGGAGGGCTTGGCGTCGCGCAGCCGCCAGGCGGCGCTGCGTACACGCTCGAGGCGGAAGTCGGCATGCTCGGCGCCGAGCGCACGCGCCCGGGCGAGCGCCGCGTCGGCGAGCGCGCGCAACGGCAGTGCCGTGAACGCTTCGTCGATGGAATGAGGCACGGATGTCTCCTGTCGTCGAGACGGGTCGCCCTGATCATGTCGCCCCTGGGGTCCCATTGCCCAGCGACTTCCCTGCGCGACTTGCTGCGGCCACCTCCGGGGACGGCTTTCTGTAGGGACCCCACAGGGTCTGGTCAAAGGCGCTGTCAGGGCCCGATTCCTCGTGAGGCGGACCGGACCGATAGGTTTTCGGCATACCTGACCACTGACGAAAGGGTGATCCGTTGAGCCGCTCGGTTCTCGTCACCGGAGGAAACCGGGGCATCGGCCTCGCCATCGCCCACGCATTCGCCGCCGGCGGCGACAAGGTCGCGATCACCTACCGCTCCGGAGAGCCGCCGGCCGGGCTCACCGAAGCGGGCGTCCTCGCCGTTCGCTGCGACATCACCGACGCCGAGCAGGTGGAGCAGGCATACAAGGAGATCGAGGAGAAGCACGGGAACGTGGAGGTGCTGGTGGCCAACGCCGGCGTCACCAAGGACCAGCTCCTGATGCGTATGTCCGAGGACGATTTCACCTCCGTCCTCGACACCAACCTGACCGGCACCTTCCGGGTCGTCAAGCGCGCCAACCGCGGCATGCTGCGCGCCAAGAAGGGCCGCGTCGTGCTCATCTCCTCCGTGGTCGGTCTGCTCGGCTCCGCGGGGCAGGCCAACTACGCGGCCTCCAAGGCCGGCCTGGTCGGTTTCGCCCGCTCCCTCGCCCGCGAGCTCGGATCGCGGAACATCACCTTCAACGTCGTCGCACCCGGCTTCGTCGACACCGACATGACCAAGGCGCTCACCGACGAGCAGCGCGAGGGCATCGTCTCCCAGGTGCCGCTCGGCCGTTACGCGCAGCCGGAGGAGATCGCCGCCACCGTGCGCTTCCTCGCCTCCGACGACGCCTCGTACATCACTGGAGCCGTCATCCCCGTTGACGGCGGATTGGGCATGGGTCACTGATCACCATGAGCGGAATCCTCGAGGGCAAGCGCGTCCTGATCACCGGTGTGCTGATGGAGTCGTCCATCGCCTTCCACACCGCCAAGGTGGCCCAGGAGCAGGGCGCTGAGGTCATCCTGACCGCCTTCCCGCGGCCCACCCTTACCGAGCGCATCGCCAGGAAGCTCCCCAAGCCTGCCAAGGTCATCGAGCTGGACGTCACCAACAACGAGCACCTGGCCCGCGTCGAGGACGTGGTGCGCGAGGAGCTCGGCGGGCTCGACGGCGTCGTCCACTCGATCGGCTTCGCCCCGCAGGACGCGCTCGGCGGCAATTTCCTGAACACCCCGTTCGAGTCGGTGTCCACGGCGATGCACGTCTCGGCGTTCTCGCTGAAGTCGCTGACGACGGCCTGCCTGCCGCTGATGCAGGAGGGCGGCTCGGTGGTCGGTCTGACCTTCGACGCGCAGTTCGCCTGGCCGCAGTACGACTGGATGGGTCCGGCGAAGGCCGCGCTGGAGGCCACCAGCCGCTACCTGGCCCGTGACCTCGGCAAGCAGAACGTCCGCTGCAACCTGATCTCGGCCGGCCCGATCGGCTCGATGGCAGCCAAGTCCATTCCGGGCTTCTCCGAGCTCGCGCGGGTGTGGGACGAGCGCTCCCCGCTGCAGTGGGACATGTCCGACCCGGAGCCGGCCGGCCGCGGTGTCGTCGCCCTGCTGTCGGACTTCTTCCCGAAGACGACCGGCGAGATCGTCCACGTCGACGGCGGCGTGCACATCATGGGCGCCTGACCAGCACATACGTACGAAAGCAACGCCCCGTTCCCCGTGACCGCGGGGGCGGGGCGTCGCCCGTTCGGGCGAATGGGCGGGCGGCGCGCCCCGGGAGAAGCGAGGCTGGAGGAGCAACTCTTCCTTGTGGTGCAGCCGCGGCCTCTCGGCCGCCGTTCGGCCGAGGAGGTCCTGCTTGTGCGTACGAACCGGCGTTCAACCTCCGTCCTCGCCACAGCGACGCTCCTGCTCTGGGCGACACCGGCCGTTTCCCAGCCGCGCCCCCAGGCCCCGCAACGCGATCAGCCGCCCACGTACCAGGCCAACTGCCGCACCGTCGTCGACGGCTCGAGTGTCATCGCCTACTGCCACAATCCCTATCCCGACACCGACTTCGTCCGACTGCACGTCGAATGCGCCCGCTGGTGGGACGTCGACGCGGACACCACTCCGGTGGAGGTCAGGCCGGCCGGCTACGCGGAGCTCACCGAACGGTGCTGGAAGGAGATCGGTGCGGTCTGGATCAGCCACCAGCCCCGGCCGGACGGCGTAGGCACATGAACGGATAGCCGGCTGCCTCCGAGGCCGCCGCGTCACCGTCGCCGGAGCGGATCGCCTCCACCATCCGCGCATGGTCCATGTGGTTCTCCGGGCGCAGCTCCTCGCCGACGTCGTCGCGCAGCCAGTCGCGCAGGAGATCTCCGAGGTCCGCGTACAGCTCGGTCAGTACGTCGTTGTGCGAGGCGGCGACCACGGCCAGATGGAAGGTGGCGTCGGCCGCGACGAACCGCTCGGCGTCGCCCGACTTCCAGGCCTCCTCGCGGCGGGCGAGCAGCGTGTCGAGCTGTTTGAGGTCCCGTGCCGTGCGGCGCTCCGCGGCCAGCCGCGCGGCGGACGACTCGAGCGTGGAGCGCAGCTCGGCGATGTGGCGCGGATCGGCGTCGGCGAACCGGCGGTGCATGACACCGGCCAGCTCGCTGGTGGCCACGACGTACGTGCCCGAGCCCTGCCGGATGTCCAGCAGCCCGTTGTGGGCGAGAGCGCGCACCGCCTCACGGACGGTGTTGCGGGCGACGCCGAGCTGCTCGACGAGCTCGGGTTCGGTGGGGATCCGTGAACCCACCGGCCACTCGCCCGAGGTGATCTGGTTGCGCAGCTGCGCGATCACCTGGTCGGAGAGCGCGGAACGCCGGGGTGAGGACAGCGCCATGGTGCTCCTTGTCGTGAAGGCCGTCCGTGCGTCGGAGCCGGAGCGTCCGTACGCGGGATTGGACAACCAATCATCCCATGATTCTATGATGGTTCCATGGCCGACGAGACCCAGACCCTGGACGACAACCGGCCCCGGGGCACCGCCGCCACGGCCCCTGCTGTGGATTCTGCCGCTCCGTGGCGCTCGGTGTGGATCACTCGGCTCGTCGTCACCGGCATCGTCCTCGCCGCGCTCAATCTGCGCCCCGCCATCACCAGCCTCGGCGCGCTGCTCGAGGAGGCGCGGGCGGGCCTGCACATGAGCGGCAGCGTGGCCGGTCTGCTCACCTCCGTGCCGCCGCTCTGCTTCGCGGTCTTCGGGATCGCGGCGCCGAGGCTCGCCCGCCGCTTCGGGCCCGCAGCGGTCGTCTGCGCAGGTATGGCGGCGATCGCCACCGGGCTCGCCGTGCGTCCCTTCACCGGCGGTACCGCGTCCTTCCTCGCCGCGAGCGCACTCGCGCTGATGGGCATCGCCGTGAGCAACGTGCTGATGCCGGTGATCGTCAAGCGGTACTTTCCCGACCGGCTCGGCCCGATGACCGGGCTCTACTCCATGGCCCTGGCGCTCGGGACCTCGGTCGCGGCCGCCGCGACCGTGCCGATGACAGAGTCGCTGGGTGGCAGTTGGCGCGTCGGGCTCGCGGTGTGGGCGGGGCTCGCGGCGCTGGCCGTACTGCCGTGGATCGGCCTGGTGCGGAACCGGGAGCAGGGCCGGGAGCAGGGCCGGGGGGCCGCCGGCCGGAGCACGGCGGACAACCAGGACGCGTCCGCATCCGCGTCCGCACCCCGCATCAGGCGCAGCCCGACCGCCTGGGCGCTTGCCTGTTTCTTCGGGCTCCAGGCGACCGGCGCGTACATCACGATGGGCTGGATGCCGCAGATCTTCCGCGACGCGGGCGTCTCGGCGGGCACCGCCGGGGTGCTGCTCGCCGTGACCATGGTGATGGGCGTACCGCTCGCCTTCGTCATCCCCCGGCTGGCCACCCGCATGCGGAACCAGGGCCCGATCGTCGTGGCCCTCGGCCTGTCCGGGCTGACCGGCTACCTGGGCCTGCTGCTCGCCCCGGCGGCCGGCGCCTGGGCCTGGGCACTGCTGCTGGGCGTCTCGAACTGTGCGTTCCCGCTCGCTCTCACCATGATCGGCATGCGTTCGCGCACAGGCGCCGGAGTCGCACGGCTGTCGGCGTTCGCCCAGTCCACCGGCTATCTGATCGCCATCCCGGGCCCTCTGCTGGTGGGTGTGCTCTACCAGCACAGCGGCGGCTGGGAGCTTCCGATCGGCCTGATGGCGGTTCTGATAGTGCCCCAGATCGCGGTGGGGATCCTGGCAGGGCGGGACCGGACGGTCGAGGACGAATTCTGAGATGCGAGACTGGTCCCATGCCTGTGCTCGACCCGAACCCCCCGAACGGCCAGAAGAAGCTCCTCACGGTGCTCGGCGCGATGCTGTTGATCGGCGTGATCATCGGGATCATCGCCTCCGTCGTGTCACCGTGACACCGTGAGGGTGGGGCCGGCACCACCCTCACCTGGGGCCTGCACCCCCATCCCCTAGGGGGGCAGGGTCAGGGTGAAGTGGGTGGCTCACCGGATGGGCCGGGCCTCCCATGATCCGTACGTTTGAGGTATTCGACCGCAGACCTACGGAGGCGGCCATGTCGGCCCACATGCACACGCCGTCCCGCGCCAAGGCATCGGGCGTCGGGGTCCGGCTGCCCTGGTGGGCGCTCGCGCTCCCCGTGCTCGCCTTCTGCGCACTCCTGATGCTGATAGCCGGCCCGGGCGACGCCCACGCCGCCACCGGTGAACCGGCCGTCGGCGCGTTCATCCAGCGTGTCCAACAGGCCCTCGCCGGGTGAGCCGATGAGGGCCCCACTGCATTCACCTGTGACGGGGGAGCGCGTCAACCCCCTGCGCCTGTTGGCTCATTTCATGCGAAGCTGGGGTTCATGAGCGCCGCAGTGTCTTCCGGGGGGACATCCCCCGGACCTCCCGAGTCCCGCAGGATCGTTCTCCTCAGGCATGCGAAGGCGGACTGGCCCCAGGTGGCCGATCATGAGCGTCCGCTCGCCGAGCGTGGGCGCAAGGACGCCCCGGTGGCCGGACGCCGGCTCGCCGAGACCGCGATCGCCTTCGACCTGGCTCTGTGCTCGACCGCGAGCAGAACCCGCGAGACCTGGAAGCTCGCGGTGCATGAGCTGCCCCACCGCCCGAGGACGGTGTACGAGGAGCGCCTGTACGAGGCTTCCCTCGGCGACCTGATCGCGCTGCTCAACGAGGTCTCCGACGAGGTGAACGACCTCCTGGTGATCGGCCACAACCCCGGCATGCACGCCCTCGCCGACGCGCTCGCGGGCCGGGCCGAGGGCGACGCGCTGGCCCGGATGACCACGGACGGTTTCCCGACCTCGGCGTTCGCCGTCCTGTCGTTCGAGGGCTCATGGAAGTCGGTCGAGCACGGCGTGGGCAGGCTGCTCGACTACTGGACGCCGCACGACTGACCCGATTCCCGCGGACCGGCCTTCCGGGGACCGCCCCCGGCGGAACCGGACCGGAGAGTACCGAGGCCCCGGCGCGGCGCGCCGGGGCCTCGTCAGGTCGGGCTCGTCAGTGCTCCTCGCCGTCCCCGTCGGCGGCCTCGACCTCTTCGCGGGTGATGCCCAGCAGATACAGCACCGTGTCCAGGAACGGCACATTGACCGCGGTGTGAGCGGCGCGGCGGACGACGGGCTTGGCGTTGAAGGCCACCCCGAGACCGGCCGCGTTCAGCATGTCCAGATCGTTCGCTCCGTCGCCGATCGCGACCGTCTGCGCGAGCGGAACCCCGGCTTCGGCGGCGAACCGGCGCATCAGCCGTGCCTTGCCCGCGCGGTCCACGACCTCGCCGACGACCCGGCCGGTGAGCTTGCCGTCCTTGATCTCCAGCGTGTTCGCCGAGGCGAAGTCGAGTCCGAGCCGCTCCTTGAGGTCATCGGTGACCTGCGTGAACCCGCCCGACACCACGCCCACTTGGTAGCCGAGCCGCTTGAGGGTACGGATCAGGGTGCGGGCACCCGGGGTGAGCCGCACCTCGCTGCGCACCTTGTCCACGACCGAGGCGTCCAGCCCCTCCAGCAGCGCCACGCGCGCATGCAGCGACTGCTCGAAGTCCAGATCGCCACGCATCGCGGCGGCAGTGACCTCGGCGACCTTGTCCTCGCATCCGGCGTGCGCGGCGAAGAGTTCGATGACCTCGTCCTGGATGAGCGTCGAATCCACATCCATGACGACCAGGCGCTGCGCCCGGCGGTGCAGACCCGCGGACACGACGGCCACATCGACACCGATCTCATGGGCCTCGGTGGCCAGCGCGGTGCGCAGCGGCTCGGTCTCCACACCGGACACCGCGAACTCCACGGCGGTGACAGGATACTTCGCGAGCCGGAAGATACGGTCGATGTTGCCGCCCACGCCCGCGATCCTCGCCGCTATGGCAGCGGTGGACTCGGCGGTGAGCGGATGCCCGAGCACCGTGACATGGGAACGTCCGCTGCCGCGGGGCCGGTTGTCGCCGTGGCCGGAGATGATCTCGGCCTGAAGCCTGAGGGACTCGGCCCAGCTGTGCACGGTGGCCCGCAGCTCGCCCTCGGCGGCTTTGTCGCCGGCCGGTGCGGTGACGAGCACGCACAGCACGAGACGGCCTCGGGAGACGACCTGCTCGATGTCGACCACATCGACGGACCATGCGGCGAGGGTGTCGAAGAGTCCGGCGGTGATCCCGGGACGGTCCTTCCCGAAGATCTTGACGAGGAGGGTGGGGACGTCGGCGGTGTGAGGGGGCTGCGATGCGCTCATGGTGATACCACCGTATCGGGCGCCGTCCCGGATGAGACGCCCTGTCCCGCAGGCCGGACACCTGCGAGGCCGAGCGTCACGGACGGGGGCCCAGCGTCACCGCCAGGGCGGATGTCATCCTTCAGGGACCTCCGATCGCCCGGGCCCGGTGGATGCCGCCCTACCCGGACCCGGCGTCCGGCCGATGAGGATCGCTCCCGCGGCCGTCGCGTCGCGGAGGCGGGGCCGGGGAGGGCGGTGGTGGCAGCGTCGTTGCGTCCTGGAGGTCCTGCGGAAGCCGCAGATACGGGTTCGTGTCCGGGTTCGGCGGGCGGTACGGCGCCGCCGGGCGGTACGGGCCCGGCCCCTCCTGGACGCTCCGCACCGGCCGCGGACCACCCCGTGTCCCGTACACCAGCAGTGCGCCCGCCGCCCCTGCCGCAGCGCCCCATGCCGCCCCCAGGGCCAATGCCATGCCCAGGTCGCCGTGCAGCTCGAGGCCCGAGTCGAAGGCGTTGATGCCCAGCACCGACAGCGACGCGCCGGCCGAGACGCCGGTCAGCCGCACCAGCAGTGCGAACGCGAGCGCCGTCGCCGCCCCGAGCCGCAGCGCACACCGCACGGCGAAAGCGCTCGCGCCCGTTCGGCGGCCCGGCTCCGCGGGGGTCCGGGCCGCCGTGCGCACCCCCGCGTACAGCATCAGTGCCGCCGCGCCGGCCGTCAGCAGCCACACGCGCCCGTCCAGCTCGGCCAGGGCGCCCACCGTGACCGGCCGCTCGCCGGGGCCCCTCAGCAGTTCGTCCACCGGATCCGGCAGCGCCTGCGCCAGCGGACCTGTCGCGGTGCCCTCCCACGGGACGAACAGGCCGAGCGGAAGCCCGAGCCACGCCCCGTTGGGCGCGCCGAGCAGCGCCGCGCCCGTGATGCGCCGCGGGTGGTCGTCGCCGGCCGCCGCGTACACAGCCGCCGCGTACCCGGCGAGGACGGCGACGAGTGCCGCGGCCACCAGGGCGGACGCGGCCGGACGCACCCGGCTGCGTACCGCCTCCCAGCGGGCGCCGCGCGGCAACGGCGTACGCGGCGAGGCGAGATACGCGATCGTCAGCACACCGACCACCCACACCAGCGCCCCCGTGAGCGACCGTCCGGTGTCCACGCCGAAGCCGACCGCGGCACGGGCCCGTGCCAGGTCCCCCAGCCGGTCGGGCAGGAGGCCACCGACACCGCCGAGCCCCGTGTCCCCGATGTCGGGCAGCTCCCGGCCGAGTCCCCACCGCGCACCGTCGATTGTGATGACGTCGTGACCTGCCCATGCCAGAAAACCGGTCATCGCGACGAACAGCGCCACAACTCCCGACGCCCGCACGGCGAGTTCGCTCACCGGGATGTACGCCCCCGCGCCCCGCAGCGAGCGCAGGAAGAAGTACGCAAGGAGCAGAGCCCCGAACAGACCGACCCCCATCGGCATGACGTCGATGGCGGTGTCCATCTCTGCGTCATCCAGCCCGTACGCGGACACATCGCCTGCCGGAGTGACCGATCCGCCGATCGCCGACACCACCACCGCCGCGGTCATGGGCCCCAACGCCCCTGCCGCGTCCGCCCCCAGCAGATGGAGTCCGGCCGCCGCCGCAGCCGCCATGCCGACCAGGGACCAGCTCACCGCGGCGACGGAGGCCAGCGCCACCTCGCCCCACGCCATGCCCTCGTGCCTGCCACCCGAGCCCATGAGGACCCCCCCGATCCCTGCTGGGTTCGACCCAGTTGCCCCCATCACGCATGATCCGTATGCACTCATGGGTGCTTACCACTCTCCGGGCGCGTTTATCCGCCGTCAACGCCCACCTCCCAGGGCGTCTTGGCAAGGCCCGACTTTCGGATACGGGACCGGGCCTGAAATAGTTCCTCACGATGTTCACCATCCCTAGACTCCCTGCGATGGGGGTAGCTCGGGGGACAACTAGTGGGGCATGGAGTGCCGGAACTCGTACTGGAATTGAACGGAAGGACCTGGACCCTCGATCCGTCCAGGTCGTACACCCTCGGACGCGATCCGCAGGGCGATCTGGTGATCGACGACGCCAGGGTCTCGTGGCGCCATGCCACCATCAGCTGGGGTGGCCGCAGTTGGGTCATCGAGGACCAGGGGAGCACCAACGGCACGTATGTACAGGGCCAGCGGATCCACCAGCTGGAGATCGGCCCCGGCTCGGCCGTGCATCTCGGCAACGCCACTGACGGCCCCCGGC
This sequence comes from Streptomyces sp. NBC_00390, assembly GCF_036057275.1. Classification (NCBI taxonomy): domain Bacteria; kingdom Bacillati; phylum Actinomycetota; class Actinomycetes; order Kitasatosporales; family Streptomycetaceae; genus Streptomyces; species Streptomyces sp. NBC_00390. Next base: position 6,590,236 of record NZ_CP107945.1, read on the forward strand.
TGAATCTCTCCGCCGGGGCCGGCGCCGGAGCGGGCGCGTTCAGCGCTCAGGGAGCCGCGCCTCAGCACGCTCCCGCGCAGCAGGCCCAGGCCGCCGCCCCGCAGGGCTGGCCGCAGGCCCCGGCGCCGCAGCAGCCCCACGATGCACCGCGGGCGCAGGTCCCGCAGCAGCACTCCCCGCACAAGCAGGGGCAGGGCGCGGGCGGTGCCGCGGGGGCACCGCCCGTCTACGGGGACCGCAGCCCGACCACGTTCCACCAGCTCGCCCTCGGCCGGGTGATGCGCATCGGCCGTGCGCTCGAGAACGAGCTGGTCGTCTCCGACCTCCAGGTCTCGCGCAACCACGCCGAGTTCGTGGCGACGCCCGACGGACGGTTCGAGATCCGCGACCTCGGATCCCACAACGGCACCTACGTCAACGGCCAGCCGATAGCCAAGTCGTCCACGGTGCTCATCGGCCCGAACGACATCGTCGGTGTCGGCCACTCCACCTTCAGACTCGTCGGCGACCGGCTCGAGGAGTTCGTCGACACCGGCGAGGTCTCCTTCTCCGCCCGCCATCTGACCGTGACCGTCGACGGCGGCAAGCAGATCCTCCGGGACGTCTCCTTCGGCGTGCCGGAGAAGTCGCTCATCGGTGTCATCGGCCCCTCGGGCTCCGGCAAGTCCACCCTGCTCAAGGCGCTCACCGGCTACCGGCCCGCCAACCAGGGCGATGTCCTGTACGACAACCGGAGCCTCTACAAGCAGTTCGCCGAGCTGCGTCAGCGCATCGGTCTGGTCCCGCAGGACGACATCCTGCACAAGGAGCTGACGGTCCGGAAGGCGCTCACGTACGCGGCCAAGCTCCGTTTCCCCGCGGACACCACCGCGGCCGAGCGTGCGGCCCGTATCGGCGAGGTCCTGCGCGAGCTGAAGCTGGACATCCACAAGGAGAAGAAGGTCACCTCCCTCTCCGGTGGCCAGCGCAAGCGCGTCTCCGTCGCCCTGGAGCTGCTCACCAAGCCGTCGCTGATCTTCCTGGACGAGCCGACCTCCGGCCTCGACCCGGGCATGGACCGCGACGTCATGCAGCTGCTGCGCGGACTCGCCGACGACGGGCGCACCGTCCTCGTGGTCACCCACTCGGTGGCCGAGCTGGCGCTGTGCGACAAGCTCCTCGTCATGGCGCCCGGCGGCTCGGTGGCGTACTTCGGCCCGCCGGAGGAGGCGCTCAACTTCTTCGGCTACAGCACCTGGGCCGATGTCTTCTCGGCGTTCGAGAACTACCGCGACTACGACTGGGCGGGCCGCTGGAAGGGCTCACAGCACTACCAGATGTACGCCGCGGACATCGACGCCGTCGCCGCGCAGTCGGTGCACATGCCCCCGCCGCAGCAGATGCGCCCCCCGAAGCCGCAGAGCTGGGGCTCCCAGCTGTGGACGCTGATCCGCCGCTACTCCTCGGTCATCGCGTCCGACAAGGGCTTCATCGGCCTGATGTTCATCCTGCCCGCGGTGCTCGGCATCGTCAGCACGGTGATCCCCGCCGACTCCGGCCTCGGCCTCGGTCCGGCGCGGGTGCGGTTCACGAACAAGGACGTCGGCACGATCCTGCTCATCCTGGCGGTCGGCGCGTGCTTCTCCGGCGCCGCGAACTCGGTACGAGAGCTGATCAAGGAACGCGTCATCTACGAGCGGGAACGCGCCACCGGCCTGTCGCGCTCCGCGTATCTGATGTCGAAGGTCATCGTCCTCGGCGTGATCACCGCACTCCAGGGTGCGATCATCTGCGCCATCGGATTCGGTGCCCGGGACAGGCTGCCCCGCGAGGGCGTCATCTTCGCGGACACGCCGGTGATCGAGATGACCATGGTCATCAGCACTCTCGGCTTCACCTGCATGATGTTCGGTCTGATCATCTCCGCGCTGGTGAAGACCGCCGAGAAGACCATGCCGCTGCTGGTGATGTTCGCGATCGTCCAGGTCGTCTTCACCGGCGTGCTCTTCCAGGTGTACGACAGCCCCGGTATCGAGCAGGTCGCCTGGCTGATGCCGTCGCGCTGGGCGGTGGCGGCGCTGGGCACCACGGCCGAGCTCAACGTGGCCATGCCGTGGGACCGGGCCAACGTCGACCAGCTGTGGGAGCACACCGCCGGCCAGTGGGCCGTCGACATGGGCGTGCTGTTCGGCCTCGGGGTCATCTGCGGCTTCGTGGTCGTGCGCCTGCTGCGCCGCCACGAGCCCGAGGTCATGCGCAAGTGACGCGGTCCTGAGACGACGCCGAAGGGCGCACCCCGTGGGGTGCGCCCTTCGGCATGTCGCAGCGTCCGTCAGTAGGCGCTGTTCACGTTGTCCATGGAGCCGTACCGGTCGGCCGCGTAGTTGCAGGCTGCAACGATGTTGGCGACCGGGTCGTACAGGTCCCGGGCGGTGCCGGGGATGTGGTACGCGTCGAAGGTCGGCTGGATGACCTGCAGCAGGCCCTTCGAGGGGATGCCGTTCTGGGCGTTGATGTCCCAGTTGTTGATGGCGCGCGGGTTACCGCTGGACTCGCGCAGGATGTTGCGCTTGATGCCCTCGTAGGAACCCGGGATGTCGTGCTTCTTCATGATGGACATGGCCTCGCGGATCCAGCCGTCCAGGTTGTTGGCGTAGACCGGCTTGCGGTCGGCGGCACGGCTTGCCGCCTGCGCCTTCGCACGCTTCTTCGCGGCGGCCTCGGCCTTGGCCTTCGCCGCGGCCTTCTTGGCGGCGGCGGCCTTCTTCGCCGCGGCCTCGGCCTTGGCCTTGGCCTGCGCGGCCTCCAGGCGCGCCTCGAAGGCGGACTGCTGGTTGACGATGCTCTTGTGGACCGTGGAGGCCTCAGCGGCGTCCAGGCTCCACGCGACGGGGGCCGCAGACAGTGCCTCGGTCTCGACCTTGGCCTCGGCGTCGCCCGGAACGAGCGAGATCGCAATCGCCGCGGTGGCGGCGGCGGCAATACCGGCGACGGCAGCCTTGCGGGTCTTCAGACGACGAAGGCCGGGGGTGTTGAACGCGGACATGTAGACGTACCTCTTCGAATAGCGGAAAGTCGCTCCAGGCCGGTTCGGCTCTGCGCTCTTCGGAAGCGACGTCGGCAATTCTTAGCGGCAGCAAAAAGCTGTGGCAAAGGTGTGACGTACTATCCACGCTAGTGGACAAGGCCGGGTGCAATGTCCGATTTGGTCGCCCTGTCCCCGCTCACATGGCGTTTATGTGTCCACTACCCGACTTCGTAAGTGATCTGGGTCCTATGCGGGGGCTCACATCGAGGGTGAAACCGAATCACGATGTGTTGCTCCAGCAATTCATAGGGTGAGGGCCTGTTGCCCAGGCCCTCACCCCCTTGAATCAGCCCTCGTCGGGGAGGATCAGATGGACGTCCCCGAACTCGTGCCACAGATAGCGGAGCCGTAGCGCCTCCCTGTAGCTGCAGCTCAGCGCCGCTCTTCCGGCGATCGCCTCCAGCATCAGCAGATGCGACGCCTCCGGCTCGTGCAGCCCGGTCAGCAGTCCGTCCACGGCGCGTACCCCGCGCCCCGGCGTGACCACCACATCCGTCCAGCCCGCTGCCGCCCGCGCCACACCCTCCGCGTCCACCGACGACTCCAGCGCCCGCACCGCCGTCGTCCCCACCGCGACGACGCGGCCCCCGCCTGCGCGCGCCGCGTTCACCAGCCAGGCCGTTGCCGCAGGTACCTCGAAGCGCTCCGGATACGGCGGCTCGTACGCCTCCGCCGACGCCACCCCTGTGTCCAGCGTCAGCGGCGCGAACTGCACACCGCGGCTGACCAGCTCCGCCACCAGCCGCGCCGTGAACGGGCGCGCGGCGCTCGGCATCTCCGCCGACCCCGAGCCGTCGCGGCTCGCAAGCGCGAACACTGTCTGATACGCGGACAACGGCTGGTCCTGCGCCGTGTACCCGTACCGGATCGGCCGGCCGTACCGCTGAAGCAGGCCCGGCACCGCCACCGAGACCGACGCCCACCACAGCCGGTCCGCTCCGGGGGTGAGCGGCTCGTCCAGCACCAGGTGCGCGCCGCCGGGAAGCCGTACCACCGCACCGCGCGGCCCGCCCGGCCTGGGCGTCGTGCTGCCCGCACCGTCCGGGCGGCGCAGCTCCACCGCCCACCGCCCGCCGCCGGACTCCGTCTCCGGCGACCTCCGGTCCCGCGTCGAGAAGTGCACGACGACCGCCGCGCCGTCCGCGGCCCGCCCGTTGACGGCGGCCGGCATCGTCGCCGACGTGTTGACCACCAGGACATCACCGGCGCGCAGCTGCCCGGGCAGGTCCGGGAACCGGTGATGGGTCACCCGGGTCCCCCGGGAGACCAGCAGCCGTACGTCGTCCCGCCCCGCCCCGCGTACCTCGGCCGGCTCCTGCGCCGAGAGCTCGGCGGGCACCCGGAGCGAATCCAGCACGGCCCCTCCTTCCCGCACCGGCCTCACCGGGTACCCAGCAGAGCCTGAGCCGCGTACCGGCCACTGGCCGGGCGCTGCTCGAGCAGCCGCAGAAACCCCGGCGCGACGGACTCGGGCGACGGGCGCGGATCGTCGTCGTCCGGCACGGCGGCCGCGTACAGATCCGTCTGCATGTCACCCGGGTCCACCGACCACACCCGCACCCCCGGCTCCTCCACCGCGAGCACCGCGGCCAGCTGGTCGAGCGCCGCCTTGGACGCTCCGTAACCGCCCCAGGTCCCGTACGCCTCCGCCGCCGCGTCCGAACTGATCGTGACGACCGTGCCGGCCGACGACGCCCGCAACAGCGGCAGAGCCTCCTGCACGAGACCCAGCGCGGCCACAACATTGGTCTCGAACGCCGTCCGCAGACCGTCGAGCGGCAGCGCCTCCAGCGGCACCAGCGGCTCCGCACCCAGTGCACTCGCATTGCTCACCAGCAGATCGATACCACCGAGCGCCCGGGCCGCGGCGACCAGCCCGGTGCGGTGCCCGGCATCCGTGACATCCCCGGGCACGGCGATCACCTGGGTCCCGAAGGCGCCGGCGTGCTGCGCGCTCTCCTTCAGTACGTCCCCGGTCCTGGCCCCCAGCACCAGATCCCAGCCCCCCTGTGCGAGGGCGGCGGCGAGCGCCCGCCCCAGCCCCTTGGACGCCCCAGTGATCACCGCAACCGGCATGATGTCCATCCCCTCGTCGTGTCGATGGACCCAACGTAGGAACGGGACCCGGCACCCCGCCTCGTGCTCGGGACCCCACCGGGCACGTCACTTCGACCTACATCCCGAGTCCCGGCCGGGTGCCGTCCCCAGGTCGATACGGACTGTCACACCACGCCGGTACCGTGAGCTCATGAGTCATCGACCGAGCTCCGGCCTGGCCGCCGTGAGCACCGCGCTTCTCGCCATGAGCAGACATCTCGAGGTGCGCGACGTGCTGAAGACGATCGTGGCCTCCGCCCGTGAGCTCCTGGACGCCGAGTACGCGGCACTCGGCGTGCCCGACGACCACGGCGGCTTCGCCCAGTTCGTCGTCGACGGTGTGAGCGACGCCCAGTGGAAGGCGATCGGGCCGCTCCCGCGCCAGCACGGCATCCTCGCCTCGATGCTCCACGACGCGAGGCCCGAGCGGCTCGCCGACGTCCGCGAGGACCCTCGTTTCGAGGGCTGGCCGGCAGCCCACCCCGAGATGTCCGATTTCCTCGGACTGCCGATCAAGGACGGCGACGAGACCATCGGCGCACTGTTCCTCGCCAACAAGCGCTGCCCGCGGCCCGAGGGCGGCTGCGGCTTCACCGAGGACGACGAGGACCTGCTCGGGATCCTCGCCCAGCACGCCGCGATCGCCCTGACCAACGCCAGGCTGTACGAGCGCAGTCGTGAACTCACCATCGCCGAGGAGCGCTCCCGGCTCGCCCACGAGCTGCACGACGCGGTCAGCCAGAAGCTCTTCTCCCTGCGGCTGACCGCCCAGGCCGCGGCGGCCCTGGTCGACCGCGACCCGGGCCGGGCCAAGGGAGAGCTGCAACAGGTCGCGACCCTCGCCGCGGAGGCCGCCGACGAGCTGCGCGCGGCGGTCGTCGAGCTTCGCCCCGCCGCCCTCGACGAGGACGGCCTGGTCGACACGCTGCGCACCCAGATCCAGGTCCTCGACCGCGCCCACACGGCCAAGGTCACCTTCGACAGCCGTGCGATACGGGCCCTGCCCGCGCCCCAGGAAGAGGCACTCCTGCGCGTCGCCCAGGAGGCGCTGCACAATGCCCTGCGCCACTCGGAGGCCGACCGGGTCGACGTGGTCCTGGTCCGCCGAGGACAGGGGGCGGTGCTCAGCGTGACCGACAACGGCAGGGGATTCGAGCCGAGGACCGTCCGCAGGGCGGGCCGCCACCTCGGACTCGTGTCCATGCGGGACCGCGCGAGTGGCGTCGGCGGCACGCTCAGTGTGGAATCGGCGCCCGGCAAGGGCACCACCATCGAGATGGAGGTCCCCGGTGGCTGACAAGACGATCCGTGTGCTGTTGGTCGACGACCATCAGGTGGTCCGCCGCGGGCTGCGCACCTTCCTCGAGATCCAGGACGACATCGAGGTCGTCGGCGAGGCGGGGGACGGGGCCGAGGGTGTCGCGCGTGCCGAGGAGCTCGGGCCGGATGTCGTCCTGATGGACGTGAAGATGCCCGGGATGGACGGTATCGAGGCCCTGCGCAAACTGCGTGAGCTGGCCAACCCGGCCAAGGTGCTGATCGTCACCAGCTTCACCGAGAAGCGCACCGTCGTTCCGGCGCTGCGCGCCGGCGCATCCGGATACGTGTACAAGGACGTCGATCCCGAGGCGCTGGCGGGTGCGATCCGTTCCGTGCATGCCGGGCACGTCCTGCTGCAGCAGGAGATCGCGGGCGCGCTGCTCTCCGACGACGATCCGGCGGGCAGCACGGGCCGCGGCAGCACGCTGACCGAGCGGGAGAGGGAGGTGCTCGGACTGATCGCGGACGGCCGGTCCAACCGGGAGATCGCCCGGGCGCTGGTGCTGTCCGAGAAGACGGTCAAGACGCACGTCTCGAACATCCTGATGAAGCTCGACCTGGTGGACCGCACGCAGGCGGCGCTGTGGGCGGTCCGCCACGGGCTGACCAGCTGACCAAGGGGTGTGCGGAGCGTCACGCTCCGATCAGAGATTCATACTGTCGGGTGTATGTCACCCGTTCAGCGCATCCTGATCGGCTCCGCGCCGTTCTCCATGGCGAGCTGCGGCAGTAGGCCGCAGCGATGTTACGGAGGATGACGAAGATGATGAATCTGAGGAAGGCCGCTGCGCTCACCATGATCACCGGATCCCTGGTGGCTGCCGGCGCGGGAGTGGCGTCCGCCACCACTGGTGGCGCCCACGCCCACGGCGAGGCCGTCCACTCGCCCGGTGTTGCCTCCGGCAACCTGGTACAGGTCCCGGTCCACGTCCCGGTGAACGTCGTCGGCAACACGGTGAACGTGATCGGCCTCCTGAACCCGGCGTTCGCCAACGCGGGCTTCAACGGCTGACGTCCCCCGACCCCAGGGCGCTGCCCTGGGCCCTGCGGGGGCACGCCGCCCCTGCGGGGCGCTCCACTTCCGTGGGGCCACCGCTCCTGCGGGATACGGCGCACCGGCGGGCTCTGCCCCGGACCTGCGACGCACGCTCCCCCGGACTTCGTCCGGGGGCTCCAACGGGGCTGGATTGTGGCTCTGCTGTCGCTTGCAGGCCGGGCCGGTTTGCAAGCGCAGCGGCACATCCAGACGGTCCGGAGGCCGTCCCGGGGCGCGGGGCGCAGCCCGGTCCGGGACAGGGGTGCCTGGCTGTTCCGGAATCCGGCCGACGGCACGACGGCGGCGTCCGTGCCGTGCACGAGGCGTTGCTGACATCGGTGACCCTCGACGAGCAAGGGGTCGACATCGGTGCCGACGCCGGCCCTGCCCAGGCGGGTCCGGACACGCACTCCCACAGCCGCCAGGCCGGAGAGGGACGGCGGCGCCGAGAAGGGCAGAGGCCCGCCGTCGGCACAGCCCCGCCTCACCGCTTCGGTGCCGCACCGGGCCGAGACTCGGCGCCGGCCCGGGCCGCAGTCTCAACCGGCGCCCTGCCCGGACCGCAGGCTCGGCCACCCGGCAACCCGAGCGCCGCCCCGGGCTCGAGGCTCAGCGACCCGGCCACGGGCACACCACCCCGTGCCCGGCCGCAAGCCTCACCCCCGCTCACGCTCCTCCACGTACGCGTTGTACGCCGCCACCTGGGCCCTACGCGCCACCCGCTCCACCGGCCGAAGAGCCTCCCCCCGCGCCGCCATCTCGGAGGCACTGACCGCACCCCCATGGCCCTTCTCGTACGCCACCGAGACCAGCAGCCCGATCCGCTGCGCCAGCTCCAACACCCGTACCGCACGCGGCGGATAACCCGGCGCGAGTGTCTCTCCGGGCCCCCGCGCCGCACGGGCCCGGTACGCGTCCACCGCCGCCTCGGCCACCGGCCCCGACGCCGCGACATCCAGTCGCGTCAGCGCGGCAGTCGCCTCCCGCAGCGCCTCCGCAAGCTCCCGCTCCGCCTCGCTCAGCGAGGGCACATCCGCGGGCGGAGCCTCACGCACGGGCAGGCAGTGCCAGACGACCTCCACATGAAGGTCGCCCGCCGGCCCGGCCTCGTACACCTCGGGCACCAGCCCGAACGCGGAGCCCGTCGCGACCACGGCCTCCTCCGCCTCGAGGGCGCGGGCGTTGAACTCCGGCGGCCCGCAGAGCCCCAGCGGATGCCCGGGCGCCGGGAGCGCGACCCGGTACCCGGTCACCCCGAGGCTGCGCAGCCGCCCGAGTGCCAGCGTGAGCCCGACGGGCGCAGCCTCTCCCGGCAGACCCTCCACCCGGTGCACCGCGTCGTCGGCGACGATCGCGTGCACCGCGTCGTCGGGGGATACAAGTCCGGCCAACAGGGCATTTCCCCATGCGGCCAGCCGTCCTGAGCGTGGTTCGGAAAGCATGCACCCAGCCTAGGGACCGGACCGGGGGAAGGGAGTACTCGACCAGTGGCGTAGGTTTTCCCTGGGAGCTGACCCCACCGGTGCACACATGCACCCGAACACCTCAAGACGATTGCATGGGGAGACAACGCGCTCATGAGCGATGTACTGGAGCTGGTGGACGTATCCGTGGTCCGCGACGGACGCGCTCTGGTGGACGACGTCTCCTGGTCGGTCAAGGAGGGGGAGCGCTGGGTCATCCTCGGACCCAACGGAGCCGGCAAGACCACCCTCCTCAATATCGCCTCCAGCTATCTCTTCCCGACCAAGGGCGAGGTGCAGGTCCTCGGCGAGCGCCTCGGCGCCGTCGACGTCTTCGAGCTCCGCCCGCGCATCGGTGTGGCCGGCATCGCCATGGCAGAGAAGCTCCCCAAGAACCAGACCGTCCTGCAGACCGTGCTCACCGCCGCGTACGGCATGACCGCCACCTGGCACGAGGACTACGACGCCGTCGACGAGGAGCGCGCCCGTGCCTTCCTCGACCGTCTCGGCATGACGGAGTACCTCGACCGCAAGTTCGGCACCCTCTCCGAGGGCGAGCGCAAGCGCACCCTGATCGCGCGCGCCATGATGACCGACCCCGAGCTGCTGCTCCTCGACGAGCCCGCAGCCGGTCTCGACCTCGGCGGCCGCGAAGACCTGGTCCGCCGCCTCGGCCGGCTGGCCCGTGACCCGAACGCCCCCTCGATGATCATGGTCACCCACCATGTCGAGGAGATCGCGGCCGGATTCACCCATGTCCTCATGATCCGCCAGGGCAAGGTGCTCGCCGCCGGCCCGATGGAGACCGAGCTGACCTCCCGCAACCTCTCGCTCTGCTTCGGCCTCCCGCTGCTCGTCGAGCGCAACGGCGAGCGCTGGACCGCCCAGGGCCTCCCGCTCGGCTGAACCGCGAACTCCGCTGCAACTGACCTGACTTCGCCCCCTGTCCGGACCGCGACCGGCGGATCTACCATGACCACGTGGACATCGACGCATGGGTGTGGTGGCTGATCGGCGCGGTCGGGCTGGGCATACCGCTCGTGCTGACGGCGATGCCGGAATTCGGCATGTTCTCGGCCGGCGCGGTGGCCGCGGCCGTGGTGGCGGCGCTCGGCGGAGGCACGGTGGCCCAAGTGCTCGTCTTCGCAGCGGTCTCCGTCGCGCTCATTGCCGTCGTACGGCCGATCGCGAACCGGCACCGGGCGCAGAGCCCCCGCTTCGCGAGCGGGGTCGACGCGCTGAAAGGCCGTCAGGCGGTCGTGCTGGAACGGGTCGACGGCAACGGCGGCCGCATCAAGCTCGCCGGTGAGGTCTGGTCCGCCCGTGCCTTCGACACGACGATGACCTACGAAGAGGGCCAGCAGGTCGATGTCGTCGAGATCGACGGCGCCACCGCCGTCGTCATGTGACCGGACCTGGACCGGGATTCGGGTCCCGCCCGGCCGACTCGCCGGCCCAACCCCATCGAACGCGCCACAACCCAGGCCGAGTTCTGGGAAACTCGATCATCGGAATCACCCGGCAGCGAAGGGCACAGGGAACGCGATGCAACCGATCATCATCGTCCTGATCATTCTGGTGGTGCTGGTCTTCATCGCCTTGATCAAGACGATCCAGGTCATCCCACAGGCCAGCGCCGCCATCGTCGAGCGCTTCGGCCGCTACACCCGCACCCTCAACGCGGGCCTGAACATCGTCGTCCCCTTCATCGACTCCATCCGCAACCGTATCGACCTCCGTGAGCAGGTCGTCCCCTTCCCGCCGCAGCCGGTGATCACCCAGGACAACCTGGTCGTCAACATCGACACGGTCATCTACTACCAGGTGACCGACGCCCGCGCGGCGACCTACGAGGTCGCCAGCTACATCCAGGCCATCGAGCAGCTCACCGTCACCACCCTGCGGAACATCATCGGCGGCATGGACCTCGAGCGGACCCTGACCTCCCGCGAGGAGATCAACGCCGCCCTGCGCGGCGTCCTCGACGAGGCCACCGGCAAGTGGGGCATCCGCGTCAACCGCGTCGAACTCAAGGCCATCGAACCCCCCACCTCCATCCAGGACTCGATGGAGAAGCAGATGCGCGCCGACCGTGACAAGCGCGCCGCGATCCTCACCGCCGAAGGTATCCGCCAGTCGCAGATCCTCACCGCCGAAGGTGAGAAGCAGTCCGCGATCCTGCGCGCCGAGGGTGAGGCCAAGGCGGCCGCCCTGCGTGCCGAGGGCGAGGCCCAGGCCGTGCGTACGGTCTTCGAGGCCATCCACGCCGGAGACCCGGACCAGAAGCTCCTCTCGTACCAGTACCTCCAGATGCTCCCGAAGATCGCGGAGGGCGACGCCAACAAGCTCTGGATCGTTCCGAGCGAGATCGGTGACGCGCTCAAGGGCCTTTCCGGCGCCATCGGCAGCTTCGGCGGTCCGCTGGGCGGCAACAACATTCCGCAGCAGGGCGGCGGCACGGAGCGCCGGGAGCAGCCCCCCATCGACTGATGCGTACACACGGTCGGGCATGATCAGTGCGGCCCCTCGACCTTCATGGCGGGGAGGCGGCGAACTGAACATGTGAGGAGATGGCCTTGTCCATCTGGGAAGCGCTTGCGGTCTTCGCGGCGGGTACGGCAGCCGGCACGATCAACACCATCGTCGGCTCGGGCACACTGATCACCTTTCCCGTGCTGCTCGCCACGGGGCTGCCACCCGTCACGGCCACCGTGTCCAACGCACTCGGCCTGATCCCCGGCTCCATCAGCGGCGCCATCGGCTACCGCGCCGAACTGAAGGGCCAGCGCCGCCGCGTCCTGCGCCTCAGTGTCGCCGCAGCGATCGGCGGCCTCGGCGGGGCGATACTCCTGCTGATGCTGCCGTCGACAGCCTTCGAGACGATCGTGCCCGTACTGGTCGCTCTCGCCCTCGTCCTGGTGATCGTCCAGCCGAGGCTGGCCAGGGCCGTCCAGGAACGCCGCGACCGCACCGGCACCCCGAGCCGGCACGCCGACGGCGGCCCGCTCCTGTTCGGCGGTCTGCTGCTCGCCAGCGTCTACGGCGGCTACTTCACGGCGGCCCAGGGCATCATCTACCTCTCCCTGATGGGCACGCTGATCGACGACACCCTGCAGCGCCTCAACGCCGTGAAAAACGTGCTCGCCGCTGTCGTCAACACCATCGCCGCGCTCTTCTTCCTCTTCGTCGCGGACTTCGAGTGGACGGCCGTCCTCCTCATCGCCGTCGGCTCCACGATCGGCGGCCAGATCGGCGCCAAGGTCGGCCGCAGGCTCCACCCCACCGTCCTGCGCACGCTCATCGTCGTGGTCGGCACGGCCGCCATCGTCCAGTTGGTGCTGCGCTGATCACGGCGAAGAGACACGTACAAACACGGGAGCCCGTCTGCACCGGTTCACCGGTGAAGACGGGCTCCCGAACGGGTCACGCGGCAGGCTGCGAGGCCAGCCACTCAGGCAGCGCCTCGCGTTCACCCGACCGCATCCCGAGCAGCATGGCGTCGGCCGGCGACGGCACGAACGGCTGGTGCAGCAGCGGCATTCCGGCCTGCTCCGGCGTGCGGTCCGCCTTGCGGTGGTTGTCCTCGGCGCACGAGGCCACCGTGTTCAGCCAGCTGTCCGCACCACCGCGCGACTTCGGCACCACATGGTCCACGGTCGTGGCGCGCCTGCCGCAGTAGGCGCACCGGTGCTGGTCCCTGACCAGCACCCCCCGTCTCGACCACGGAGCCTGTCTTCGGAACGGCACCCGTACGTATCTGCAGAGTCTGATCACACGGGGCACCGGAAGATCCACGGCAGCCGCACGCATGCGGAGATCGGGATGCTCCTGCTCGACAACGGCCTTGTCCTGGAGCACCAGCACCACTGCACGGTTGAGAGTCACCGTCGACAGCGGCTCGAAGCTCGCATTCAGCACCAGCGTGTCCCGCATCTCGCCCACCTCCGTTCGCCGGCCCGGCCCCGTCGGCGGGCATCGGGCTCGGATCAACTCTGGCCGGGCGCGCCGAGATGGACAACGCAATATCTGTGCCTGCCAGGAGAGTGACCCCCCGGCCTCGGCAACAAAACTGCCCTGCCCTGATCTCTCCAAGACCAGGGCAGGGCAAACTCCAGGCGAACAGTCAGATCTACGCGGGGCCCTCGTACTCGCCGATCAACTGGGCACGGGCGATCGCGTGGAAGCGCAGATTGAAACCCACCACCGCGGGCGAGGCATCCGCGCCGGGCCCGAGCTTCTCGCTGTCCACCGCGTACACGGTGAACACGTAGCGGTGGTTCTCACCGGCCGGCGGAGCGGCACCGCCGAAGTCCTTCGACCCGTAGTCGTTACGGACATGGACGGCACCCGCGGGCAGCCCGTCGAACTTCCCGCTGCCCGCCCCCGCCGGCAGTTCCGTCACCGACGCCGGGATGTCGAAGAGCACCCAGTGCCAGAACCCGCTGCCGGTCGGCGCGTCCGGATCGAAGCACGTCACCGCGAAGCTCTTGGTCTCGGCAGGAAAGCCTTCCCAGCGCAGCTGGGGAGAGGTGTTGCCCGCCGCGTGGACCTGAGCGTCCCTCAGCACCGATCCCGGCTCGATGTCCTCGCTCGCCACCGTGAACGACGGCACCGCAGGATGGAAGTCGTGCGGAAGGGGCGGCCGCTTGAGCTCGGTCACGTCAAAACCTCCGGTTCGGCTGTCTGCTTGTGTCCTGCCGAATGGAGCCTAGAGCCAGTTGCGACGCCCGCCGACATCCGCGAGCCACTGGTTCAGGTATGCCGCCCAGTCGGTCGACTGGAAGTCGTGGTGCCCCACCTTGAATGCCTTGTACGAGTCACTGCTCTCGCTGAACAGCCCCGGCTTCTTGTCCATCTCCAGGATGACGTCCATCTCGTGGTTGTCCGCGACGAACGTCAGCTCGACCTGGTTCAGCCCGCGGTACTGCTGCGGCGGGAAGAACTCGATCTCCTGGTAGAACGGCAGCCGCTGACGCGTGCCACGGATCTGACCGCGCTCCATGTCCGCGCTCTTGAAGCGGAAGCCCAGCTGAATGAAGGCGTCCAGGATGGCCTGCTGCGAGGGCAGCGGGTGCACATTGATCGGGTCGAGGTCGCCCGAGTCCACGGCCCGCGCGATCTCCAGCTCGGTGATCACACCGATGTTCATCCCGCGCAGCTGCTGGCCCTGAATGCTCGTGACCGGCGTCTCCCAGGGAATCTCCAGCCCGAACGGCACCACATGCACCGCACCGGCCTTGACCTCGAACGCGCCGCCGAGCCGCAGCTTGGTGAACTCGATGTCCTGCTTGACCTCCTGGTCACCGCCTTCGACCTCGACGCGCGCCTGCAGACCGACGGACAGCCCCTCGATCTGCTGATCGACCGAGCCGCCCTGAATACGCACCTCGCCCTGGACGACACCGCCCGGCACGACGTTCTGTTCGGTGAGCACCGTCTCGACGGAGGCGCCGCCGGCGCCCAGGCTCGCGAGCAGCTTCTTGAAGCCCATGTCCACTCCTTCTAGGTCCTGACCCCTACTTACGCGTGACGACGACAGTCGGTTCCCCCACTACCCTCGTACGCGATGATCGAGAGCTCCGACCGTACGCCCCTGCCCCGGGCCTTCTTCGACCGCCCGGTACTCGAGGTCGCCCCGGAACTCCTCGGCTGCACCCTGGCACGTCTCACGGACGACGGTCCCATCGAGCTCCGCCTCACCGAGGTGGAGGCCTACGCGGGGGAGGCCGACCCCGGCTCGCATGCCTTCCGTGGTCGCACCCGCCGCAACGAAGTGATGTTCGGTCCGCCCGGACACGCGTACGTCTACTTCACCTACGGGATGTGGCACTGCCTCAATGTGGTGTGCGGCCCCGAGGGCCGGGCAAGCGGGATCCTGCTGCGTGCCGGCGAGATCCGAGTAGGCGCGGATCTCGCACGCAAACGTCGATTCTCGGCCCGTCATGACAAGGATCTGGCCAAAGGTCCCGCCCGCCTGGCCACGGCGCTCAGTGTGGACCGTGCCTTGAACGGGACCGACCTGTGTGCCGGCCCGGGCGCTCCGCTCTCCTTGTTCTACGGCCACCCCCCGAACTCTGACCAGGTACGCACCGGCCCCCGCACCGGAGTCGGCGGCGACGGCGCGCACCACCCCTGGCGCTTCTGGATCGATGGGGACCCGACGGTGAGCCCTTACAGGGCTCATACGCCACGCCGCCGGTCAACTTGACTCGGTTACCCCGGCCGCCTAACGTAGCCCGAGCCGCTTGAACCGGGCCCTGCTGTTCAGCATCCCGAAGCGGCCATCCACTACTCACGACGGACCCGAACGGGTGCGATTTCGGCATGCCGAAATTCGGACCTGAATGACTCGATTATGAGTCGCCTGGGAAATCGGCTAACGTAGTGACCACGCCGAAAGGGAAACGCGAAAGCGTGGAACTGGAAAGCGCCCCGCCGGCCGGGAATCGGACACGAAAGAGTCTGATAGAGTCGGAAACGCAAGACCGAAGGGAAGCGCCCGGAGGAAAGCCCGAGAGGGTGAGTACAAAGGAAGCGTCCGTTCCTTGAGAACTCAACAGCGTGCCAAAAATCAACGCCAGATATGTTGATACCCCGTCCATCTTCGGATGGCAGGGTTCCTTTGTAGAAACACAGCGAGGACGCTGTGTGCGACGGGGACTATTCCTCCCTGTCGCACCGCTCTCGTGGTGTCGACCCGATTACGGGTAAACATTCATGGAGAGTTTGATCCTGGCTCAGGACGAACGCTGGCGGCGTGCTTAACACATGCAAGTCGAACGATGAAGCCCTTCGGGGTGGATTAGTGGCGAACGGGTGAGTAACACGTGGGCAATCTGCCCTTCACTCTGGGACAAGCCCTGGAAACGGGGTCTAATACCGGATAACACTGCGGGCCGCATGGTCTGCGGTTGAAAGCTCCGGCGGTGAAGGATGAGCCCGCGGCCTATCAGCTTGTTGGTGGGGTGATGGCCCACCAAGGCGACGACGGGTAGCCGGCCTGAGAGGGCGACCGGCCACACTGGGACTGAGACACGGCCCAGACTCCTACGGGAGGCAGCAGTGGGGAATATTGCACAATGGGCGAAAGCCTGATGCAGCGACGCCGCGTGAGGGATGACGGCCTTCGGGTTGTAAACCTCTTTCAGCAGGGAAGAAGCGAAAGTGACGGTACCTGCAGAAGAAGCGCCGGCTAACTACGTGCCAGCAGCCGCGGTAATACGTAGGGCGCAAGCGTTGTCCGGAATTATTGGGCGTAAAGAGCTCGTAGGCGGCTTGTCACGTCGGATGTGAAAGCCCGGGGCTTAACCCCGGGTCTGCATTCGATACGGGCAGGCTAGAGTGTGGTAGGGGAGATCGGAATTCCTGGTGTAGCGGTGAAATGCGCAGATATCAGGAGGAACACCGGTGGCGAAGGCGGATCTCTGGGCCATTACTGACGCTGAGGAGCGAAAGCGTGGGGAGCGAACAGGATTAGATACCCTGGTAGTCCACGCCGTAAACGTTGGGAACTAGGTGTTGGCGACATTCCACGTCGTCGGTGCCGCAGCTAACGCATTAAGTTCCCCGCCTGGGGAGTACGGCCGCAAGGCTAAAACTCAAAGGAATTGACGGGGGCCCGCACAAGCAGCGGAGCATGTGGCTTAATTCGACGCAACGCGAAGAACCTTACCAAGGCTTGACATATACCGGAAAGCATTAGAGATAGTGCCCCCCTTGTGGTCGGTATACAGGTGGTGCATGGCTGTCGTCAGCTCGTGTCGTGAGATGTTGGGTTAAGTCCCGCAACGAGCGCAACCCTTGTTCTGTGTTGCCAGCATGCCCTTCGGGGTGATGGGGACTCACAGGAGACCGCCGGGGTCAACTCGGAGGAAGGTGGGGACGACGTCAAGTCATCATGCCCCTTATGTCTTGGGCTGCACACGTGCTACAATGGCCGGTACAATGAGCTGCGATGCCGCGAGGCGGAGCGAATCTCAAAAAGCCGGTCTCAGTTCGGATTGGGGTCTGCAACTCGACCCCATGAAGTCGGAGTTGCTAGTAATCGCAGATCAGCATTGCTGCGGTGAATACGTTCCCGGGCCTTGTACACACCGCCCGTCACGTCACGAAAGTCGGTAACACCCGAAGCCGGTGGCCCAACCCCTTGTGGGAGGGAGCTGTCGAAGGTGGGACTGGCGATTGGGACGAAGTCGTAACAAGGTAGCCGTACCGGAAGGTGCGGCTGGATCACCTCCTTTCTAAGGAGCACTTCTTACCGGCCCTCGGGTCGGTCAGAGGCCAGGACATCGGCGAACGTCCGATGCTGGTTGCTCATGGGTGGAACGTTGATTATTCGGCGCACTTGACCGTCTTTTCTTCCTAGTACTGCTCTTCGGAGCGTGGAACGGCAGGGGAGCGGCGAGGGCGCCTGGCGCGCTGTTGGGTGTCTGAGGGTACGGACTGCGGTCCCTATCTTCGCGATGCCGGCCCCGGTGAACTCGTCCTTTGTGGGCGGGGTGGCGGGTGGCTGGTCGTTGCTTGAGAACTGCACAGTGGACGCGAGCATCTGTGGCCAAGTTTTTAAGGGCGCACGGTGGATGCCTTGGCACCAGGAACCGATGAAGGACGTGGGAGGCCACGATAGTCCCCGGGGAGCCGTCAACCAGGCTTTGATCCGGGGGTTTCCGAATGGGGAAACCCGGCAGTCGTCATGGGCTGTCACCCGCTGCTGAACACATAGGCAGTGTGGAGGGAACGAGGGGAAGTGAAACATCTCAGTACCCTCAGGAAGAGAAAACAACCGTGATTCCGGGAGTAGTGGCGAGCGAAACCGGATGAGGCCAAACCTACGACGTGTGAGACCCGGCAGGGGTTGCGTCGTGGGGGTTGTGGGATCTCTCTTTTACGGTCTGCCGGCCGTGAGACGAGTCAGAAACCGTATGGATAGGCGAAGGACATGCGAAAGGTCCGGCGTAGAGGGTAAGACCCCCGTAGCTGAAATTCATGCGGCTCGTTTGAGAGACACCCAAGTAGCACGGGGCCCGAGAAATCCCGTGTGAATCTGGCGGGACCACCCGCTAAGCCTAAATATTCCCTGGTGACCGATAGCGGATAGTACCGTGAGGGAATGGTGAAAAGTACCGCGGGAGCGGAGTGAAATAGTACCTGAAACCGTGTGCCTACAAGCCGTGGGAGCGTCGCATGCAAGCTTGCTTGTATGTCGTGACTGCGTGCCTTTTGAAGAATGAGCCTGCGAGTTTGCGGTGTGTTGCGAGGTTAACCCGTGTGGGGAAGCCGTAGCGAAAGCGAGTCCGAACAGGGCGATTCAGTAGCGCGCTCAAGACCCGAAGCGGAGTGATCTAGCCATGGGCAGGTTGAAGCGGAGGTAAGACTTCGTGGAGGACCGAACCCACCAGGGTTGAAAACCTGGGGGATGACCTGTGGTTAGGGGTGAAAGGCCAATCAAACTCCGTGATAGCTGGTTCTCCCCGAAATGCATTTAGGTGCAGCGTCGTGTGTTTCTTGCCGGAGGTAGAGCACTGGATAGGCGATGGGCCCTACCGGGTTACTGACCTTAGCCAAACTCCGAATGCCGGTAAGTGAGAGCGCGGCAGTGAGACTGTGGGGGATAAGCTCCATGGTCGAGAGGGAAACAGCCCAGAGCATCGACTAAGGCCCCTAAGCGTACGCTAAGTGGGAAAGGATGTGGAGTCGCAGAGACAACCAGGAGGTTGGCTTAGAAGCAGCCACCCTTGAAAGAGTGCGTAATAGCTCACTGGTCAAGTGATTCCGCGCCGACAATGTAGCGGGGCTCAAGCGTACCGCCGAAGTCGTGTCATTGCAGTATGTACCCCCAACGGGGACTGTGATGGGTAGGGGAGCGTCGTGTGCCGGGTGAAGCAGCCGCGGAAGCGAGTTGTGGACGGTTCACGAGTGAGAATGCAGGCATGAGTAGCGATACACACGTGAGAAACGTGTGCGCCGATTGACTAAGGGTTCCTGGGTCAAGCTGATCTGCCCAGGGTAAGTCGGGACCTAAGGCGAGGCCGACAGGCGTAGTCGATGGACAACCGGTTGATATTCCGGTACCCGCTTTGAAACGCCCAATATCGAATCAGACGATGCTAAGGCCGTGAAGCCGCCCCTGATCTCTTCGGAGTGAGGGGGAGTGGTGGAGCCGCCGGCCCAGATCTGTAGTAGGTAAGCGATGGGGTGACGCAGGAAGGTAGTCCAGCCCGGGCGGTGGTTGTCCCGGGGTAAGGGTGTAGCCCGAGAGATAGGCAAATCCGTCTCTCATGCAGGGTGAGACCTGATGCCGAGCCGATTGTGGTGAAGTGGATGATCCTATGCTGTCGAGAAAAGCCTCTAGCGAGTTTCATGGCGGCCCGTACCCTAAACCGACTCAGGTGGTCAGGTAGAGAATACCGAGGCGTTCGGGTGAACTATGGTTAAGGAACTCGGCAAAATGCCCCCGTAACTTCGGGAGAAGGGGGGCCATCACCGGTGATGAGTCTTGCACTCTGAGCTGGGGGTGGCCGCAGAGACCAGCGAGAAGCGACTGTTTACTAAAAACACAGGTCCGTGCGAAGCCGTAAGGCGATGTATACGGACTGACGCCTGCCCGGTGCTGGAACGTTAAGGGGACCGGTTAGCTCTGTTTCGACAGGGCGAAGCTGAGAACTTAAGCGCCAGTAAACGGCGGTGGTAACTATAACCATCCTAAGGTAGCGAAATTCCTTGTCGGGTAAGTTCCGACCTGCACGAATGGCGTAACGACTTCTCGACTGTCTCAACCATAGGCCCGGTGAAATTGCACTACGAGTAAAGATGCTCGTTTCGCGCAGCAGGACGGAAAGACCCCGGGACCTTTACTACAGTTTGATATTGGTGTTCGGTTCGGCTTGTGTAGGATAGGTGGGAGACTTTGAAGCCTGGACGCCAGTTCAGGTGGAGTCGCCGTTGAAATACCACTCTGGTCGTGCTGGATGTCTAACCTGGGTCCGTGATCCGGATCAGGGACAGTGTCTGATGGGTAGTTTAACTGGGGCGGTTGCCTCCCAAAGGGTAACGGAGGCGCCCAAAGGTTCCCTCAGCCTGGTTGGCAATCAGGTGTTGAGTGTAAGTGCACAAGGGAGCTTGACTGTGAGACCGACGGGTCGAGCAGGGACGAAAGTCGGGACTAGTGATCCGGCGGTGGCTTGTGGAAGCGCCGTCGCTCAACGGATAAAAGGTACCCCGGGGATAACAGGCTGATCTTCCCCAAGAGTCCATATCGACGGGATGGTTTGGCACCTCGATGTCGGCTCGTCGCATCCTGGGGCTGGAGTCGGTCCCAAGGGTTGGGCTGTTCGCCCATTAAAGCGGTACGCGAGCTGGGTTTAGAACGTCGTGAGACAGTTCGGTCCCTATCCGCTGTGCGCGTAGGAGTCTTGAGAAGGGCTGTCCCTAGTACGAGAGGACCGGGACGGACGAACCTCTGGTGTGCCAGTTGTCCTGCCAAGGGCATGGCTGGTTGGCTACGTTCGGAAAGGATAACCGCTGAAAGCATCTAAGCGGGAAGCCTGCTTCGAGATGAGGACTCCCACCTCCTTGAGAGGGTAAGGCTCCCAGTAGACGACTGGGTTGATAGGCCGGATATGGAAGCCCAGTAATGGGTGGAGTTGACCGGTACTAATAGGCCGAGGGCTTGTCCTCAGTTGCTCGCGTCCACTGTGTGGTTCCCGGGTTGCGAACAGTCGCACCGGTTGAACCAGCTCCACTACTTAATTGAAGAGTGTGCTTGTTCGCTAAGCGCCGATATCCCGCTTTGCGGGGTGGCCCGATAGAGTTTCGGTGGTCATAGCGTTAGGGAAACGCCCGGTTACATTCCGAACCCGGAAGCTAAGCCTTTCAGCGCCGATGGTACTGCAGGGGGGACCCTGTGGGAGAGTAGGACGCCGCCGAACAATCTTTCAAGGACCCTTGGTCCAGCGTTCACGCTGGACCAAGGGTCCTTTTTTGTTTTGCTGATTTGCCGAAGCGCGACCGATGGCCGGCTGCGCGAGAATGACTGTGGTACCCGAAGACAGGAGTCACACCGATGTCCACCAACTCTCCCGACGATCGTCCGGATCGAGAGCCGCGTCGCAGGGACGGTGGTGACCGCGGCGGTTTCCGCGGTGGTCGTGACGACCGGGATCGTGGGCCTCGCCGGGACGGAGACAACGACCGTGGCGGATACCGCGGTTCGCGTGATGACCGTGGTGGCCGCCCCAGCAGCGGTGGCGGTGGCTTCCGCCGCGATGACCGGCCTGGTGACCGTGACCGTGACCGTGGTCCGCGTCGGGACGATGACCGTGGTGGGTACCGCGGGTCCCGTGACGACCGTGGTGCCGGCCGCCCCAGCAGCGGCGGCGGGTTCCGTCGCGACGACCGTGGCGGTGCCAGCAGCGGTGGCGGTGGCTTCCGCCGCGATGACCGGCCTGGTGACCGTGACCGTGACCGTGGTCCGCGTCGGGACGATGACCGTGGTGGGTACCGCGGGTCCCGTGACGACCGTGGTGCCGGCCGCCCCAGCAGCGGCGGCGGGTTCCGTCGCGACGACCGTGGCGGTGCCAGCAGCGGTGGCGGTGGCTTCCGCCGCGATGACCGGCCTGGTGACCGTGACCGTGACCGTGGTCCGCGTCGGGACGATGACCGTGGTGGGTACCGCGGGTCCCGTGACGACCGTGGTGCCGGCCGCCCCAGCAGCGGCGGTGGGTTCCGTCGCGACGACCGTGGCGGTGCCGGTGGCAGTGGCGGTGGGTTCCGTCGCGACGACCGTGGCGGTGCCGGTGGCAGTGGCGGTGGGTTCCGTCGCGACGACCGTGCCGGCGGTGGTGGCTACGGGCGCCGTGACGACCGTCCCAGTGGCCCCCGTCGCGAGGACGACCGCGGTGGTCAGCGCTGGCCTCGTGACGACCGTGGTGGCGGCCGTCCCGGCAGTGGTGGCGGGTTCCGTCGCGACGACCGTGCCGGCAGCGGTGGCTACGGGCGCCGGGATGACGAGCGCGGTGGCGGCTTCCGTCGCGACGACGACCGCGGTGGGTACCGCGGTCAGCGGGACGATCGCCGGGATGACCGTCGCGACGATCGCAGGGATGATCGCCGTGATGACCGTCAGGGTGGCTTCCGTCGCGATGACCGTGACAGGGACCGGGATCGTGCTCCACGTCGCGATGATGACCGTGGTGGGTACCGCGGTTCGCGTGATGACCGTGGTGGCCGCCCCAGCAGCGGTGGCGGCTACGGGCGCCGTGACGACCGGCCCAGCGGCCCCCGTCGCGAGGACGACCGCGGTGGCTTCCGCGGTCCCCGCAGCGACGACCGTGATGGCGATCGCGACCGCGGCGGCTTCCGCGGCCAGCGTGGCGACCGTGACCGGGACCGCGGTGGCTACGGCCGTCGCGAGGACCGGGACCGTCCGGACCGCGAGCCCATCAAGCGGCTGCCGATTCCCGACGACGTCACCGGCGACGAGATCGACAAGGACGTACGGCAGGAGCTCCAGAGCCTGCCGAAGGGCCTCGCCGAGGACGTTGCCAGGAACCTCGTCATGGTTGCGAACCTGATCGACGAAGACCCCGAGCAGGCGTACGCCTACTCCAGGGTGGCGCTGCGGCTCGCCTCGCGTGTGGCTGCTGTGCGCGAGGCCGCGGGCTTCGCCGCGTACGCGACGCAGAAGTACTCCGAGGCGCTGGCCGAATTCCGGGCGGCCCGGCGGATGACCGGCGGCGTCGAGCTCTGGCCCGTCATGGCGGACTGCGAGCGCGGGCTCGGACGGCCCGAGCGGGCGATGGCCATGGCCGGTGAGCCCGAGGTCCAGAAGCTCGACAAGGCCGGTCAGGTCGAGATGCGGCTCGTCGCCGCAGGAGCGCGCCGGGACATGGGGCAGATCGACGCCGCCATCGTGACCCTGCAGAGCCCTGAGCTGGCGTCCAGCTCGGTGCAGCCCTGGACCGCGCGGCTGCGGTACGCGTATGCCGACGCGCTCCTGGCCGCCGACCGGGAGAGTGAGGCGCGCGAGTGGTTCGCCAAGGCGCTCGAGGCCGACAAGGACGGTGCGACCGACGCGTCGGATCGCCTCGCCGAGCTGGACGGCGTGGAATTCGTCGACGTCATGGACGAGGACGACCACGACGACGTCCCCGACCCCGACGACGCGAACGACCGCGATGGCGAGGACGAGCACGACACCGCGGACGGGACCGAAGGCAAGCAGGCCGAGTAAGTCCGGTTGCTCTGTGAGCGTATGGCTGAGGGCGGCACCCACTGTGGGTGCCGCCCTCAGCCATGTTCACGCCGCGTCAGTCCAGTGCGAGGCTGCGCAGGACCAGTCCCGTGGCCGGCTTCGGGCCGAACGACGTCGACTTCCGGGGCATCGTCACGCCCTCGCGTGCCAGGTCGCGCACGACGTCCTCCCGTACCGGATGCATCAGCACCGCCGTGCTGCCGCGGCGTTCGGCCTGGTCGACGGCGGCCAGGGTGTCGTGGATGTACCCGATGTGCTCGGGGGCGTCCGGGATCTTCCAGACATGGTCCAGGAGCGTGGCGTGCAGCACGGTCGCGTCCAGGCTGCGCCAGGTCTCGGGACGGTCGGCGCGGACCGTACGGGACAGCAGCTGCGGATCCGGCCGGTCGATGAGGTGGAAGGAGCCGTCGCCGGCGAGGAGAAAGGCGTTGCCCTCCGCCGCCGCCTCCGAGAGAGCGGCCAGTGCCTGCTCCAGCGGGACGTCGAGCCGCCGACTGCGGAAGGAGTCGCCCAGCGAGGCGAGCGCCTGGGAGACCGGGAGGCGGTGCAGCAGCCGGTGGATCGCCCGGACCTGGAGCGGGTAGCGGGCCGTGTCGATGAGCAGTACCAGGCCGTAGTTCCACGGGCCGTGCGAGGGGTGCTCGGCGCGCAGGCGCAGGTAGGTCGCCCAGCGGTGGTGGCCGTCGGCGATCAGGGCCTGACGCCGGGACAGATCGTCGCGCACCTCGGCCAGTTCACCCGGCTCCGTGATCGACCAGAGCAGATGGCTGAAACCGTCCTCGGTCGTGGTCGACAGCAGTGGAGGCCGCCGGGCCGCGCGCTCGATGACGGCTGCCGCGCCGTTCCCGTTGTTCGTACTGCGATAGGTGAGCAGCAGCGGCTCCAGATTGGCGGCCGTCGTACGCATCAGGGCGGCCCGGTCCGCGACGATGTCAGGCATCACGTCCTCGTGCGGCAGGACCACCCCCTCGGACGGCTCCGACAGGGCGAGCGCCCCGATGATGCCGCGCTGCAGGATGTCGCCCCTGCGCTGCTCGTACACGTACAAGGCGGGCTCGGGGTCCGGGGCCAGGACGCCTTCGTTGAGCCACCGCGACAGTGTGTCGGCGGCTTTGCGATGGCGGGTGCCGGCCGCGGCCGCCTGCGGGAGGATCAGCCGGACGATGTTGTACGGATCTGCCGACTCCAGGTGGTGCAGGCCGTCGGGGCGTACGACCACGTCGTACGGCGGCGAGGTCACGGCGGCGAGACTGCCCACCCGCTCAGGGACATAGCGCAGTCCACGGAACGGGATCAGATGCAGACCGTCATTGGCCGCCGGACCTTCGGTGTTCATTTGTGCATCGTATGTGGGGTGCGCACATGAGCGATGATCGGGGGAGTGAACCCGAGCGCGAGGAGCGGAAGCGGATGAGTCAGCAGGGCAGGAACCGGCCGAGCGGCAGTACGCAGGCACTGAGCGAGGCGTACGACACGGCCCTGCTGGACCTCGACGGCGTGGTGTACGCGGGCGGCGAGGCGATCGCGCACGCGGTCGAGTCGCTGGGGACGGCCCGCGCGGGCGGTATGCACCTCGCGTACGTCACCAACAATGCGCTGCGCACGCCCGACGCCGTGGCGGAGCATCTGACCGAGCTGGGGATTCCGACCGCCGCGGACGATGTCATCACCTCGGCGCAGGCGGTGGCCCGGCTGATCTCCGAGCAGGTTCCGGCCGGATCCCGGGTGCTGGTGATCGGCGGCGAGGGGCTGCGGGTCGCGCTGCGCGAGCGCGGTCTCGAGCCGGTGGACTCGGCCGACGACGGTCCGGTGGCGGTCGTCCAGGGGTACGGCGGTCCGGGCCTTGCCTGGGGGCGCTTCGCCGAGGCCTGCTTCGCGATCGCGCGCGGGGTGCCGTGGTTCGCGTCCAACACGGATCTGACGATCCCGAGCGCGCGCGGCATCGCGCCCGGCAACGGCGCCGCGGTGGAGGTCGTGCGCATCGCCACGGGAGCCGTGCCGCAGGTCGCCGGGAAGCCGTTGCCGCCGATGCACCGCGAGACGATCCTGCGGACGGGTGCCGAGCGGCCGCTGGTGGTCGGCGACCGGCTGGACACGGACATCGAGGGCGCGTTCAACGGTGGCGTGGACTCGCTGCTCGTCCTGACCGGGGTGACGGACGCGGCGCAGCTGCTGGCCGCCGTACCCCAGCACCGGCCGACCTATGTGGACGCCGATCTGCGGGGGATGCTCACCGGGCAGCCCGCAGTGGCGGCGAGCGAGGACGGGTTCCGCTGCGGCGGATGGACGGCCGCGGCGCGCGGTGAGGTGCTGGCGCTGGAGGGCGACGGCGAGTCGCTGGACGGGCTGCGGGCGCTGTGCGCTGCCGCCTGGTCGCACGCGGGGGACGGCGCGTGCACGCTCGACGCCGGAAAGGCCCTGGCCCGGCTGGGGTTGTAGCCCGAGGTCACCCGAGGTCAGCTGCCTGGGCCCGAGGCGCCGCCTCCCGCCGCCGAGGCGCTACCAAAGGGAGGCTAACCTAACCGCGTGTTGGTCGACAGTCCCCCGAAACAGAGCGCGGAGCCGCTGTCCGCACCGGTGACTCCCAAGCGGCACGCTTTGCGTGCCGTCGGGTTGCTCGTGTCGTTCGGCGTCCTGCTGCTGGTGTGCGTAGCGAGCATCGCCCTGGGCGCCAAGGCGATTCCGCTCTCCGATGTGTGGGACGGCCTGTTCCACAACACCGGCACCGGCAACGACGTGATCATCCGGGATGTGCGCGTGCCGAGGACGCTGCTCGGCCTGGTCGTCGGTGCGGCCCTCGGGCTCGCCGGTGCGGTGATGCAGGCGCTGACCCGTAACCCCCTGGCGGAGCCAGGCCTGCTGGGGGTGAGCGCCGGTGCCTCGGCGGCCGTCGTCTCCGCCATCAGCTTTCTCGGCGTCACCTCGCTCACCGGTTTCGTGTGGTTCGCGCTCCTCGGCGCGGCCGTGGTGTCCAGTGCCGTGTACGTCCTCGGCGGCAGCCGCGGCGCCACCCCGGTGCGGCTGGCGCTCGCGGGGACGGCCGCGACTGCCGCGCTGTACGGCTACATCAACGCCGTTCAGCTGCTCGACGCGGCCGCGCTGGACCGGCTGCGCTTCTGGACGGTGGGATCGCTCGCCTCCGCCGACATGGGGACGATCAAGAAGATCGCGCCGTTCATCGCCGTCGGCATCGTGCTGGCGCTGCTGCTGGCCCGGCCGCTGAACGCGATGGAGATGGGTGACGACACCGCCCGTTCGCTCGGCGCGCACCTGAACCGCACCCGCGTCCTGTCGATGCTCACCGTCACCCTGCTGTGCGGGGCGGCGACCGCCGCCTGCGGGCCGATCGTCTTCATCGGCCTGATGATTCCCCACCTCGTCCGCGCCGTCACCGGGCCCGACATGCGCTGGATCCTGCCGTACGCGGCGGTGCTCTCGCCGGTCCTGCTGCTGGGCGCCGATGTCATCGGCCGGGTCGTGACGCGCCCCTCCGAGCTGCAGGTCGGCATCGTGACCGCACTCATCGGCGGGCCCGTCTTCATCCAGCTCGTACGCCGCAAGAGGATGGCCCAGCTGTGAAGAACGTGATGCGAACACCCGGCGGGCTCTCCGTACGGATCGACCTCCGGTCGGCGGTCGTCGTCCTGTTGCTCGCCGCCGCCGCGGCGGCTACGGCAGTGGTCCTCATCGGCAGCGGCGACTTCCCGATGTCGTTCGGCGACGTGGTCGGCACTTTCCTCGGGAACGGCACGCCGGCGCAGGAACTCATCGTCCGGCAGCTGCGCCTGCCGAGGGTGCTGGTCGCGCTGCTCGTCGGGGCGTCCCTGGCGCTCAGCGGCGCGATCTTCCAGTCCCTGTCCCGTAATCCGCTCGGCAGCCCCGATGTGATCGGCTTCGGCCAGGGCTCCGCCGTCGGCGC
Organism: Streptomyces sp. NBC_00390; assembly: GCF_036057275.1. Classification (NCBI taxonomy): domain Bacteria; kingdom Bacillati; phylum Actinomycetota; class Actinomycetes; order Kitasatosporales; family Streptomycetaceae; genus Streptomyces; species Streptomyces sp. NBC_00390. Next base: position 6,617,389 of record NZ_CP107945.1, read on the forward strand.
GCTCAGCGTCATCGTGCTCACCCAGGACGGGGCGCTCGCGGTGGCGGGCGGCGCGGTGGCGGGCGGTGTGGTGACCGGTGCCGTCGTGTACGTACTGGCCGTCAAGCGCGGCGTGCACGGCCTGCGGCTGGTGCTCGTCGGTATCGGCGTCGCGTCCATGCTCACGGCCGTGATCCACTATCTGGTGACCAAGGCGAACCTGGTGGACGCCACCCGGGCCACGCTCTGGATGACCGGATCCCTCGACGGACGCGACTGGGCGCAGGTGTGGCCGCTGCTCGGGATGGGCGCGGTGCTGATGCCACTGGTGTTCCTGCACGGGCGGCCCCTGCGGATGCTGGAGATGGGCGACGACGCGGCGTACGCGCTCGGGGTGCCGGTCGAGCGCACCCGAGTGGTGCTGATGGCATCGGGCGTGCTGTTCATATCGGGCGCGACGGCCGCTGCCGGGCCGATCGCCTTCGTCGCGCTGAGCGCGCCGCAGCTGGCCCGCCGGCTGACCCGCTCGCCGGGGCCGAACCTGGTCGCGGCCGCCGTCATGGGCGCCGCCCTGCTGCTGGTGGCGGACTGGGTGGCCACGCACGCGTTCGGCGACCGCCTGCTTCCGGTCGGTGTGGTGACCGGAGTGCTGGGCGGCTGCTACCTGCTCTGGCTGCTCGTCACCGAGCGCAGGGCGGGACGGATATGACTTCCTACGGATCCAGGAGTACGACGGCAATGCAGCGCCTCAGCGCGGAATCGGTCACCCTCGGCTACGACCAGCGGGTCATCGCCGAGAACCTCTCGGTGGAGATCCCCGACCACTCCTTCACCGTGATCGTCGGCCCGAACGCCTGCGGCAAGTCGACGCTGCTGCGGGCCCTGTCGCGGATGCTCAAGCCCACTCGGGGCCGGGTCCTGCTGGACGGGCAGGCCATCCACTCGCTCCCCGCCAGGAAGGTCGCCAGGACGCTGGGCCTGCTGCCGCAGTCGTCGATCGCGCCGGACGGCATCACGGTCGCCGACCTGGTCGCCCGCGGGCGCTACCCACACCAGGGACTGCTGCGGCAGTGGTCGCCCGAGGACGAGCGGATCGTCGAGGAGTCGATGACCGCGACCGCGGTCCACGAGCTGGCGGACCGCTATGTCGACGAACTCTCCGGGGGACAGCGGCAGCGCGTGTGGATCGCGATGGCGCTCGCGCAGCAGACACCACTGCTGCTGCTCGACGAGCCGACGACGTACCTCGACATCCAGCACCAGCTCGAGGTGCTCGATCTGTGCGCGGAGCTCCACGAGTCGCAGGGACGCACGCTCGTTGCGGTCCTGCACGACCTCAACCAGGCGGCGCGCTACGCGACCCACCTTGTCGCGCTGCGCGACGGCAAGGTCGTGGCGGAGGGCCCGCCGTCCGATGTGGTCACGGCGGAGCTGGTGGAGCAGGTCTTCGGGGTGAGGAGCCGGATCATCGAAGACCCGGAGTCCGGCACGCCCTTGGTGGTCCCGGCTGCCCGCAGGCGCGGCGCGCCGGTGAAGGTCTGAGGGCGAGCGGACGCCGCCTCGGGCCAGGGCTGCCGGCGGCGGAGCCGCGGTCGGCAGCCCTGGCCGGCGCCGGCCGCCGCGGTGCGTGAGTGCCTCGGGGCCCGGCCGTGCTCCCGCGATGCAGGCGCCGTGGACGGCGAAGCCCCGGTGGCCGGTCGGCGGGCGTGAGACCTGGTGACGATCCGGCCGATCGTGGGCGCCGGGCAGGCGCAGGGGCTTACGGCGGTGCACCGGCGCACCGCTGTACGAGCGTCATACGCCGTGAGCCGGCCGCGGGTCGTGGCGCGCCTTGGAATCCGTGCCGGCGCACAACGCACACGTCCCCGGTCAGGACTCGCCCGAGCCGATGTGCGCGCTACAGCAGCGTCCGCAGGCGCAGCAGGTCGCGGAAGCCCGCCTCGAGTCTCACCCGGCCCGATGCCCACGCCTTGGCGAAGTTCAGTTCTCCGCCCACCATCGCGACCAGGTCGTCGCCCGTCATCGCCAGCCGGATCTGGGCCTTGTCGCGCGGCGCCCCCGGCAGTGTGTCGAGCACCTCGATCCGGCCGGCGCCCAGCCGTCCGGTGAAGGTGATGTCCAGGTCCGTGATGTGGCAGCTGAGCGAACGGTCCAGCGCAGCGGCGCCGCGTACGTCGCCGTCCGCCTTCGCCAGATTGTCCGAGAGTTTGTCGAGTGCGCTGCGGCACTCTTGCGTTGTGGCCATCGTGATCGACGGTACCGCAGGGCTTCGCGATAGCGTCTGGGCATGAACGACTCGATGCCGGGACCCGGCACGGAACCGGAGCACGAGGCTCCCGAGGAGAGCGCGCCCGCGGCCGAGGCGGACGACCCGGCCGCACCCGCGCCGCTCGGCGTGCAGCGCACGCCCACCGGCAATGCCGAGGTCGATGTGCTCCTCGAGCGGCTGGGCGACGCCGACCACCTCCCGGCGGACGGACACCTGGAGGTGTACGAGGATGTACATCGAGGGCTGAGGGACGCACTGACCGCGCTCGACACCCGCCAGGGGCCCCAGCCCTCCCTTCCCGCCCGTCTGCCGACCACCACCCCGCATCGCGGCCCTTCGGGCCACCAGAACGACTACAGGAGCTGAACCCACCGTGGCAGGAGTGGCCCGCCGCCGTCTGGACGCCGAGCTGGTACGCCGCAAACTCGCGCGCTCGCGCGAGCACGCGAGCCAGCTGATCGCCGCAGGGCGGGTGACCGTCGGCGGCAACACCGCCGGCAAGGCCGCCACCCAGGTCGAGACCAGCGCCGCCATCGTGGTCGCATCCGACGACAGCGACCCGGACTACGTCTCGCGCGGTGGCCACAAGCTCGCGGGCGCGCTGGCCGCCTTCGTACCGCTCGGGCTGAAGGTCGAGGGCCGGCGGGCCCTGGACGCGGGAGCGTCGACCGGCGGATTCACCGACGTACTGCTGCGGGCGGGCGCCGCGCATGTCCTCGCCGTGGACGTCGGCTACGGCCAGCTCGCCTGGTCTCTGCAGAGCGATGAACGCGTGACCGTCAAGGACCGTACCAACGTCCGTGAATTGACGCTGGATACGATCGACGGAGTGCCGGTGGACCTTGTGGTGGGCGATCTGTCCTTCATTCCGCTCGGGCTGGTTCTGCCCGCGCTGGTGCGCTGCACCGCGCCCGACGCGGACCTCGTACTGATGGTCAAACCACAGTTCGAGGTGGGTAAGGAGCGCCTCGGCAGCGGTGGTGTGGTGCGCAGTCCCGAGCTGCGTGCCGAGGCCGTTCGGGACGTGGCGCGCAGGGCGGGGGAGCTCGGTCTCGGGGTGCGGTCGGTCACCGCCAGCCCGCTGCCGGGCCCTTCCGGGAACGTCGAATACTTTCTGTGGCTCCGGGCCGGGGCGCCCGAGCTCGATCCGGCGGACGTCGACCGTGCAGTGGCGGAGGGACCTCGTTGACCACGACATCAGCAGCTTCACCGGCTTCGGCAGCATCGGCCGAAGCGGCAGACATGCCTGCGAGACGGACTGTCTTCCTCCTCGCGCACACCGGCCGGCCCGCGGCGATCCGCAGTGCCGAGCTCGTCGTCCAAGGGCTGCTGCGCAGCGGCATCGGAGTACGCGTACTCCAGGCCGAGGCAGCCGATCTGCCGCTGCCCGCGTCCGTGGAGACCGTCGTGGACGCCACACCCGAGGTGCTCGACGGCTGCGAACTTCTGATCGTGCTCGGCGGCGACGGGACGCTGCTTCGCGGGGCCGAGTTCTCCCGCGCCTCCGGGGTGCCCATGCTGGGCGTCAACCTGGGCAGGGTGGGCTTTCTCGCGGAGGCCGAGCGCGACGACCTGGACAAGGTCGTGGACCGGGTCGTCACCCGCGCCTACGAGGTCGAGGAGCGCATGACCCTCGATGTCGTCGTGCACCGCAACGGCGATGTCGTGTACCGGGACTGGGCGCTGAACGAGGCCGCAGTCCAGAAGGTCTCCCCGGAACGGATGCTGGAGGTCGTCCTCGAGATCGACGGCCGGCCGGTCACCGGCTTCGGCTGCGACGGAATCGTGTGCGCCACGCCGACAGGTTCGACGGCGTACGCGTTCTCGGCCGGCGGGCCGGTGGTGTGGCCGGAGGTCGAGGCGCTGCTGATGGTGCCGATCAGCGCCCACGCCCTGTTCGCCAAGCCGCTCGTGACCTCGCCGACGTCCGTCCTCGCGGTGGAGGTGCAGCCGCACACCCCCCACGGCGTGCTGTGGTGCGACGGGCGCAGGACCGTCGAGCTGCCGCAGGGGGCTCGCGTCGAAGTGCGGCGCGGCGCCGTGCCCGTACGGCTGGCCCGGCTGCACCATGCGTCGTTCACGGACCGGCTGGTGGCCAAGTTCGCGCTGCCGGTGTCGGGTTGGCGCGGAGCGCCGAGCTAGCCGCCCCCGTCGCACGACGCCCGGCCGCGGCTTGCTGCGGCGCCCGGCTGCCCGGGAGAGTGAATCAGTGGCCGGGGCCCGTCGCACTCGGGGGCTCGGACCTCGTAAGGTCGTGTCCGTGTTGGAGGAGATGCGGATACGGTCGCTCGGGGTCATCGACGACGCGGTCGTCGAGCTGTCGCCCGGTTTCACTGCGGTGACCGGCGAGACCGGGGCGGGCAAGACCATGGTCGTCACCAGCCTCGGGCTGCTGCTCGGCGGGCGCGCCGACCCGGCCCTGGTGCGGATCGGCGCGAAGTCGGCCGTGGTGGAGGGGCGGATCAGGATGCCCGTCGACGCCCCCGCGGCGCTGCGGGCGGAGGAGGCAGGGGCCGAACTCGACGAGGGCACCCTGCTGATCAGCCGGACCATCTCGGCGGAGGGGCGCTCCCGTGCGCATCTCGGCGGGCGGTCCGTGCCGGTGGGCATGCTGTCCGAGCTCGCCGACGAACTGATCGCCGTCCATGGCCAGACCGACCAGCAGGGCCTGCTGCGGCCCGCCCGGCAGCGCGAGGCGCTCGACCGGTACGCGGGTGACGCGGTCGCCGGGCCGCACGCCAAGTACGCGGCCGCCTACCGGCGGCTGCGCGCGGTGAGTACGGAGCTCGACGAGCTGACCACGCGGGCGCGCGAGCGTGCCCAGGAGGCCGATCTGCTGCGCTTCGGCCTGAACGAGGTCGCGGGCGTCGAACCGCGGGCGGGCGAGGACGTCGAGCTCGCCGCGGAGGCGGAGCGGCTCGGTCACGCGGAGGCGCTGGCCTCTGCGGCGGCCGTTGCGCACGGCGCGCTGGCCGGCAACCCCGAGGACCCGGAGGGCGTCGACGCCACGACGCTGGTCGCGGGCGCCGGGCGGGCGCTGGACGCCGTACGTTCCCACGATCCGGCGCTGGCCGCGCTCGCGGACCGGATGGGGGAGATCTCCATCCTGCTCGGCGATGTGGCCGGTGAGCTCGCCGGCTACGCGGACAATCTGGACGCCGATCCGCTGCGGCTCGCCGCGGTGGAGGAGCGGCGGGCCGCGCTGACGCAACTGACGCGCAAGTACGGCGAGGACATCGCGTCCGTGCTGGCGTGGGCGGAGGAGGGCGCGGCCCGGCTCATCGAGCTGGACGGCGACGACGACCGGATCGGCGAGCTCACGGCTGAGCGGGATGCGCTGCGTGACGAACTCTCCGGCCTTGCCCAGGCATTGACGAACGCGCGCAGCGAGGCGGCGGCCCGGTTCGCCGAGGCGGTCACCGAGGAGCTGGCATCGCTCGCGATGCCGCATGCGCGGGTGTCGTTCGCGATCCGGCAGACCGAGGCGGCGGACGAGGCCTCGGGCGTCGAGGTCGGCGGCCGTTCGGTGGTGTACGGGCCCTACGGCGTCGACGAGGTCGAACTCCTGCTGGCCCCGCACCCGGGCGCGCCGCCCCGGCCGATCGCCAAGGGCGCCTCGGGCGGTGAGCTGTCGCGCGTGATGCTCGCGGTGGAGGTGGTGTTCGCGGGCACCGACCCTGTGCCGACGTATCTCTTCGACGAGGTCGACGCGGGCGTCGGAGGCAAGGCCGCGGTCGAGATCGGCCGGCGGCTGGCCAAGCTGGCGAAGTCGGCCCAGGTGGTGGTGGTGACGCATCTGCCGCAGGTGGCGGCGTTCGCGGACCGCCAGCTGCTGGTCGAGAAGACCAATGACGGTTCGGTCACCCGAAGCGGTGTCACCGTTCTGGAGGGCGAGGACCGGGTGCGCGAGCTGTCCCGGATGCTCGCGGGCCAGGAGGACTCCCAGACGGCGCGCGCACACGCGGAGGAGCTCCTGGCCGCGGCACGGGCGGACGGGTAGCGCGGGGGGCGTGCACGCCGGCTGAGGGGGCGCATCATTGCCGGGTGCGCCCGCGTTCCCGTGTGCGCAACCGGACGTGTGTGCCCGGGTCCCGGCGCGCCGAGCGCACGGGTCGGCCGGGTCCGGGTGTCCGGCGGCGGCCCGGGGCGGCGTGTCGTAGGGACCGCGCCGGTGCCGGGGACGCCCGCGGGGCCGGGCGCGCAGGGGCAGCGGGCCGTGCCGGGGTGGCCGCCGTCGTCAACGATGACCTTGGGGAACCGGCCGTGCGCGGCGACACCGGTGCTCGTAGCCATGGCCGCCGCGGCGTACGGCACGGAGGCCGGCCGGCGGCCGGATCACCCATGTGAGTGATCCCAGCACTCCGAAGTACCCGTCCCCTGCCTGGGCGCGGCGCGGGGGCGGTGCCGGAACGTGCGTACGGACTGGCATCCTTGGCGCGTGACACAGCTGCGTACGGTCCAGGTGCTGGGCGGCGGCAGTGCGGGCAGCAGCGCGCACGTCAGGTCGCTGGCCGCCGGGCTGGCGGCACGGGGCGTGCGGGTGACGGTGTGCGCCCCCACCGCATTGGAGCAGGCCTACGACTTCCCGGGTGCGGGGGCGCACTTCGCGCCCCTGCCGCGCCGAAGTGACCCCGCGGTGGTGGGAGCGCTGCGCGCAGTATGCGGCGGCGCGGACATCGTCCATGCACACGGTCTGCACGCCGCCGTCCGCGCGGCGCTCGCCATCAGCGGTCAGCGGATCCCCCTCGTCGTCACCTGGCACACCAGGTCCCACAGCGAGGGCGCCCGGCGCCATGTGCTGCGCCTGCTGGAGCGAAGAGCGGCGCGGGCGGCGACAGTTGTCTTCGGGACGTGCTCCGAGCTGGTCGACCGGGCCCGTGAGAGCGGCGCCCGGGACGCCCGCCTCGCACCGGTCGCGGCAACCTGGGGCTGTGCGCAGCGCGGCCAGCAGGGCAAGACCCGCGCCGAACTGGGCGTCGTGGACCGTCCGCTGCTGATGACCGTGGGCAGCCTGGTGCCGCACGGGGGCTACGGCACTTTGCTCGACGCCGCACGGAGGTGGCGCGGGCTCGATCCGGTCCCGCTCCTGATGGTTGCGGGGGAGGGCCGGGAACGGGCCGCGCTCCAGCGCCGGATCCACCGCGAGGACCTGCCGGTGCGCTTGCTGGGGCGGCGCGACGACGTCGCCGACCTGCTGGCCGCGGCGGACGTGGCCGTCCTGCCGAGCCGCTGGGAGGCCCGCTCCCTGCTTGCGCAGGAGGCCCTGCGCCTCGGCGTCCCGCTGGTCGCCACCGCGGTGGGCGGCGTACCGGAACTGGTCGGTGAAGCAGCGGAGTTGGTGCCGTACGGGGATGCTGTCGCGCTGGCTTCAGCGGTGTCCCGGCTGCTGTCGGACCCGGTGAGGCGGGCCGAGCTGGCGGCGGCGGGGCGGGCCCAGGCGAGAACATGGCAGACGGAGGACGAGACGGTCGCGCAAGTGCTCAGCGTCTACGACGAGTTGGTCCAGAGCCGGGCCGGTTAGGCCCTGTCCGGGCGATCTTCGCGGATCGGCCTGCGACGTCGGATGCATGGGGTCTCCCCAGGTCCCCAGGGCCGAGGCATGGGGTCTCCCCAGGCCGCCAGGGCCGAGGCATGGGGTCTCCCCAGGCCGCCAGGGCCGAGGCATGGGGTCTCCCCAGGCCGCCAGGGCCGAGGCATGGGGTCTCCCCAGGCCGCCAGGGCCGAGGGGACGTAAAGCCGGTGGGGTTACCCGCCCGGCCGGCGGCCGGGGCAGATCGCCCTCGTACTGGGCGTACTTGGGCGACTTCGACATCACGGCGAGGTGCCGTAGCCGGGGGTACCTCCTGGGGGTCCCCCCGACGGAGTCTGGGGGGAGAAGCTCTGGGGGAGCGCCGCGGGCCCGACAGGATCGCCCGGACAGGGCCCAACGGCTTCGGCTCCCGATCCCCGCGCCGCTACGGCGTATGCCGCCGAGCCCGCAGCGCCAGGCTCAGTGCCAGTACGGTCTGCGGATCGTCCAGGTCCGTGCCCAGCAGTTCCGAGATCCGAGCCAGGCGGTTGTACAGCGTCTGCCGGTTCAGATGCAGTTCTCGCGCCGTCTCGGCCTTGCGCCCCGCATGCGCCAGATACGTCTCCAGCGTCGGCAGCAGCGCGGGCCGTGACGTCCTGTCGTGCTCGCGCAGCGGGCCGATGGCGCGGTCCACGAACGCCGCCAGGTCCGGGTGTTCGCGCAGACGCCACAACAGCAGATCGATGTCCAGACGGCGGGCGTCGTACCAGGGGCGGTCGCCCAGCCCCTGCGCAGCCGTCGCCGTCTCCGCCGCGTGGCGCAGGCCCGCACTCGCCGCCGCCCAGCCGCCCGCGACCCCGACCACCACGACCGGTGGATGCGCGCCCGCTCTCCCCATGCCTCCGGCCGATGGAACCCCCGCCAGGCCGGCCCGCTCGACCCCGGCCCGCAGCGCTGCGGCGACGCGGTCGGCCACCGCCGTGCGCTCCGACTCCGAGCGCAGGCCCAGCAACAGCGGAACCCGCCCTTCCACGGGACGCACCCCGAGCAGCACCGGCACACCGAGCGAGGACAGCTCCTCGGCGACGGCCCGCGCCAGGACCGCCCAGTTGCCCGTGGGCGACAGCTCCGGGGCCAGCCGCATCACCACCGGGAGCAGCGGCCCGGTCCCGGGCCGGAAGCCGAGAACACGCGCCTGGGCGGGTGCGTCGTCCGCCGCGATCCGTCCCTCGGCCAGGTCGGTCAGGAAGTCACCGCGCCCGCGGGCCGCCAGCTCCTCCTCCTGACGGGCCTGCATCAGCACGACGGCCAGGATGGCCGCGGCCCGCTCCGCGGCGATGCGGTGGACGGGCTGCAGCGGCGACGACACGGCCAGCAGCACGATCCGGGCGCGTACGGCCCCGGTGCCCTGGCCGCCGCCCGGCACATCGACGAGCACGGCGTTGGCCGGCGGACCGTCCTGCTGGGCCTCGCGCCCGCCGCGCAGCCCTTCCCACACCTGAAGCGGATCGGCGACGGCAGGCTCCGCGCCGGGCGTGTCCGCCGCGTACAGCAACTGCCCGCCCGGGGTCTCCAGAAAGACCGGGTCGCCGGTGAAGTCGGCGAGGATGGTCAGCACCTGCGGGACTCCGCCGCCGCCCAGCAGCGCCTGCGTGCACCGCCGGTGCACCTCTTCGGCCTGCTGCAGCAGCGCGTAGTGGCCGTTGACGATCTCGGTGTGGATCTCCTCCGTCACCGAGACGAACGGCACCTCGCGATGCAGCTGGATCAGGGGCAGTCCGGCGGATTTCGCCGCCTCGACGAGGCAGGCGGGGAGCCGGGTGAAGCGCGGACCCAGCTCGACGACCAGCGCCGCGATCCCGCGCTCCGCGAGCCGTGCCACGAACGCGCGCTGCTCGGCCGGCCGGGTGCCGAGGCCGAGACCGGTGGTGAGGAGCAGCTCACCGCCCTTGAGCAGCGACGCGATGTTCGGCACCTCACCGGCGTGCACCCAGCGGACCGTGCGGTTCAGCCGGTCGGCCGCTGCCACGACCTCCGGGAGCCCGCTGCGGAGTCCGGGCAGCTCCAGCGCCCGCTGCACCGTGATTCCGCCCTGTGTTTCCATGGCCGGGACGCTACCTGGGCGAAAGTTCGAAGGACAACTGTCATCGCGGCTTGATGTTGTGGTTCAGCCTGAAGACGTTGTCCGGGTCGTACTGCGCCTTGACCGCTTCGAGTCGCCGGTAGTTCTCGGCGCCGAAACCGGCCACGATCCGCTCGGGGCCTTCCAGCCCGATGAAGTTGAGGTACACGAGACCGATGGACCACGGTACGACGTCCTCCCGCGCGTCACGGACCCACTTCCTGCCGCGCTCGTCGTCGGCCGGGCTGTCCCAGATCCCGAAGGGATGGGAGACCCAGGACGCGGTCCGCCACGGCACCGGATAGGCGGAGTCGCCCCGCTCCAGCGCCCCGCCCATCGGGAAGAGGATGTGCTGCGAGTTCGAGGGCACGATCATGCTCTCCGCACGCGCGCAGAAGACCTGCATGGCCTCCTCGGGAAGCCGGGCCAGATACTCCGCCGACCAGTAGTTCCGCAGCCCCGGCGGGTCGTCGATCATGCACTGCAGATCGGCGTACGGGAGCTCCGTGATGAGCTCCGCGTCGTGTCCGAGCGCGAGCAGCGGCGCCACCGCCTCGCGCAGCTCGGGCAGGGTGCCGGTATATGTGACGAGCACGCAGGCCGCAGCCTTGCCCACCAGGTGCTCCGGCACGAATTCCTCGGGCGGGCCGGTGAGGTAGATGAACCCTCCGCCGACCTCGTCCGGTGCGGACTCCAGCACCTCGCGGTAGACGGGGAGCACCTCATCGCCCCGCTGGGCGGGGAAGAGAAGCAGGGCGACCGACATGGCGGGCAGGGGATGCAGCTTCAGCGTGATCGACGTGGCCACACCGAAATTGCCGCCGCCGCCGTGCAGCGCCCAGAACAGCTCCGGGTGCTCGTCGTCGTCGGCGTGGACTTCGGCGCCTTCGGCCGTCACCAGGTCGACAGCGTCGAGGTTGTCGCAGGCCAGGCCGAACTTCCGCTCCAGCCAGCCCGATCCGCCGCCCAGCGTGAAGCCACCCACTCCGGTGGTGGAGGCCCGGCCGCCGGTGGTCGCCAGGTCGAACGGCTGCGTGGCCCGGTCCAGATGGCTCATGGTGGCCCCGCCGCCGATGCGTGCCGTGCGGGCGACGGGGTCGACGACGACCGAGTGCATCCGGCGCAGATCGACGACCAGACCGCCGTCGGTGGTCGCGAGCCCCGCGACGCTGTGTCCGCCGCCGCGGACGGCCACTTCCAGGTCGTGCTCCCGGCCGAAGCGCACGGCCGCCGCCACATCGGCGGCCGACTCGCACTGGACGATCACCGCGGGCCGCCGGTCGATCATCCCGTTGAAGATCGTGCGAGCCTCGTCGTAGGCCGTGTCACCAGGGGTGATGGCGTCGCCGGCCAGGCTTTCGCGGAGTCCGTTCAGGGCAGGTTCCGCGAGGGGATGGGGCGCCATGGTGCCCCCTTCCGGGGCGCGAGCAGGACCTTTTCATCGTAGGGTCGTGCGGTCCTGCCCCGCACCCGCGCACCTGGCGCCCGCGCCCCTATCCGCCGTAGGCGCCGGACGCGGTCAGCCGCAGCGCCGTGTCGATCAGCGGAACGTGGCTGAAGGCCTGCGGGAAGTTGCCCACCTGCCGCTGCAGCCGCGGGTCCCACTCCTCCGCCAGCAGCCCGAGGTCGTTGCGCAGCGCCAGCAGCCGCTCGAACAGCCGCCGTGCCTCGTCGACCCGGCCGATCATCGCCAGGTCGTCGGCCATCCAGAACGAACACGCCAGGAACGCGCCCTCGTCCCCGGGCAGCCCGTCCACACCCTCGTCGGCACCCTCGGTGGGGTAGCGCAGGATGAAGCCGTCCTCGGTGGACAGCTCCCGCTGGATGGCCTCGATGGTGCCGATGACCCGCTTGTCGTCCGGCGGCAGAAAGCCCATCTGCGGGATCAGCAGCAGGGAGGCGTCCAGCTCCTTCGAGCCGTACGACTGCGTGAAGGTGTTGCGCTCCTTGTCGTAGCCCTTCTCGCACACGTCGTAGTGGATCTCGTCGCGCAGCTCGCGCCACCGCTCCAGCGGCCCGTCAGCGTCGCCGGACTCGATCAGCTTGATGGTGCGGTCGACCGCGACCCAGGCCATCACCTTCGAGTGCACGAAGTGCCGGCGTGGCCCGCGGACCTCCCAGATGCCCTCGTCCGGCTGGTTCCAGTGGTCCTCCAGGTAGCGGATCAGCTTCAGCTGGAGCAGCGAGGCGTAGTCGTTGCGCGACAGACCCGTCATATGGGCCAGGTGCAGTGCCTCGGTGACCTCGCCGTACACATCGAGCTGCAGCTGGTTGGCGGCTCCGTTGCCGACCCGGACGGGGGCGGAGTTCTCGTAGCCCGGGAGCCAGTCCAACTCGGCCTCGCCCAGCTCCCTTTCGCCGGCGATCCCGTACATGATCTGCAGGTTCTCCGGGTCGCCCGCCACCGCGCGCAGCAGCCACTCGCGCCAGGCGCGGGCTTCCTCGCGGTAGCCGGTGCGCAGCAGCGACGACAGGGTGATCGCGGCGTCACGCAGCCAGGTGTAGCGGTAGTCCCAGTTCCGTACGCCGCCGATCTCCTCCGGCAACGAGGTCGTCGGCGCGGCCACGATCCCGCCGGTCGGCGCGTACGTCAGCGCCTTCAGCGTGATCAGGGAGCGGACCACGGCCTCGCGATAGGGCCCGTGGTAGGTGCAGTGCTCCACCCACTCCCGCCAGAAGTCTCCGGTGGCCTCCAGCGCGCCCTCCGGGTCCGGCAGCGCCGGGGGTCCCTTGTGCGAGGGCTGCCAGCTGATCGTGAACGTGAACCGTTCACCCGGGGTGACGGTGAAGTCGGAGTACGTCGTGAGGTCCTCGCCGTACGTCTCCGCGTCCGTGTCCAGCCAGACCGAGTCGGGGCCGGCGACGGCGACCGTACGCGCGCCGACCTTGTGCACCCAGGGCACGACACGGCCGTAGCTGAAGCGCATGCGCAGCGCCGAGCGCATCGGAACGCGCCCGCTCACGCCCTCGACGACACGGATGAGCTGGGGCGCTCCGTCACGCGGGGGCATGAAATCGGTCACCCGGACCGTGCCGCGCGGCGTGTCCCACTCGGATTCCAGGATCAGGGAGTCGCCCAGGTAGCGGCGGCGGTCCGCGGCCTGCGGCTCGGCGCTCTCGCCGTACGCCGGGCCGAGCCGCCAGAATCCGTGTTCTTCGGTGCCGAGCAGCCCGGCAAAGACGGCATGCGAGTCGAAGCGCGGCAGGCACAGCCAGTCCACCGTGCCGTCCCGGCAGACCAGTGCTGCGGTCTGCATGTCTCCGATGAGTGCGTAATCCTCGATGCGCCCGGCCACGTGCATCTCCAGTCGAACGGCCACGTCCGCCCCGCGGGGCGCTTACTGCGGTCAAGGGTCGTTGACGAGCTCGCGGCGTTGACGGGCGGGGATGGTGCCGTTTGCCGGCCTGGCTCGGCAGCGATGTCCGAGCAGGATACGACGCACCCTAGTGATCTGCGCGGCCGTCCCGGCAACGAGGGTACGCCGAACGGGTGAGCGGCGGGTGAGCTGCGGTGAGCGGCCGGTCCGCCCACGGCACGCGTGGCCGGAAGCGGTCATCCGTCGGCGCTGATACCCTGGTACCCCGTGGACCGGTGGCCGTCCTGCGTAAAACAGGGGCCCCGAAACCGCAGCTTCGGCACCCCAGGATCATCCCGGGCAGATGCCTCAAGCACCTCACTTCGCGACCACGGGAGCCCCCTCTTGGCGATGCCGCCCAATTCCATGACGACCAAGCACATCTTCGTCACCGGGGGTGTCGCCTCCTCCCTCGGCAAGGGCCTGACGGCTTCCAGCCTGGGCGCGCTGCTCAAGGCCCGAGGCCTGCGGGTCACCATGCAGAAGCTCGACCCCTATCTGAACGTCGACCCGGGCACGATGAACCCGTTCCAGCACGGTGAGGTGTTCGTCACCAACGACGGCGCCGAGACCGACCTGGACATCGGCCACTACGAGCGCTTCCTCGACGTGGACCTGGACGGCTCCGCGAACGTGACCACCGGGCAGGTCTACTCCCAGGTGATCGCCAAGGAACGGCGCGGCGAGTACCTCGGCGACACGGTGCAGGTCATCCCGCACATCACCAACGAGATCAAGTCCCGTATCCGCAGGATGGCCACCGACGACGTCGATGTCGTGATCACGGAGGTCGGCGGCACCGTCGGCGACATCGAGTCGCTGCCGTTCCTGGAGACGGTGCGCCAGGTCCGTCACGAGGTCGGCCGGGACAACGTCTTCGTGGTGCACATCTCGCTGCTGCCCTACATCGGCCCGTCCGGCGAGCTGAAGACCAAGCCCACCCAGCACTCCGTGGCCGCCCTGCGCAACATCGGTATTCAGCCGGACGCGATCGTGCTGCGTGCCGACCGGGACGTGCCGACCGCGATCAAGCGGAAGATCTCGCTGATGTGCGACGTGGACGAGGCCGCCGTGGTCGCCGCGATCGACGCCAAGTCGATCTACGACATCCCCAAGGTCCTGCACACCGAGGGCCTGGACGCGTACGTGGTGCGCAAGCTCGACCTGCCGTTCCGCGACGTCGACTGGACCCTCTGGGACGACCTGCTGGACCGCGTCCACAACCCCGCCCACGAGGTCACCGTCGCCCTGGTCGGCAAGTACATCGACCTGCCCGACGCCTACCTCTCGGTCACCGAGGCCATGCGCGCCGGCGGCTTCGCCAACAAGGCCCGCGTCAAGGTCAAGTGGGTCACCTCCGACGACTGCAGGACCGAGGCGGGCGCCCAGAAGCAGCTCGGCGACGTCGACGCGATCGTCATCCCCGGCGGGTTCGGCGAGCGCGGGGTCGACGGCAAGGTCGGCGCGATCCGCTACGCCCGCGAGAACAAGGTCCCGCTGCTCGGTCTGTGCCTGGGGCTGCAGTGCATCGTGATCGAGGCCGCCCGCAACCTCGCCGAGATCACCGACGCCAACTCCACCGAGTTCGACGCGGCCACCGCCCACCCGGTGATCTCCACGATGGAGGAGCAGCTGGCCTACGTGGAGGGCGCCGGTGACCTGGGCGGCACCATGCGGCTCGGTCTCTACCCGGCCAAACTGGCCGAGGGCTCCATCGTGCGCGAGGTCTACGACGACCAGCCGTACGTCGAGGAGCGCCACCGCCACCGCTACGAGGTCAACAACGCGTACCGCGCCGAACTGGAGAAGAAGGCGGGCATCCTCTTCTCCGGCACGTCCCCGGACAACAAGCTCGTCGAGTACGTCGAGTACCCCCGCGACGTGCACCCCTACCTGGTCGCCACGCAGGCCCACCCCGAGCTGCGCTCCCGCCCGACCCGCCCGCACCCCCTCTTCGCCGGTCTGGTGAAGGCGGCCGTGCAGCGTCAGGAAGCCGCTCGTACGACGGGCGCGTAATCCTTTGGCGATACGGTTGACCGGGGTACGGGCCGACGCGGCCGTACCCCGGTTTTCTGTTGTGTGGTGGGAGGACGCTTTTCATGACCATCAAGGACACGCCCGAAGAGTGGCAGGTCACCGCGACCGACACCCCGTTCCGGGGTAACAAGACAAGCGTCCGCACCGACCATGTGGTCATGCCCGACGGCACCGTCGTCAAGCGCGACTACCAGGTGCACCCTGGGTCGGTGGCGGTGCTCGCCCTCGACACCCAGGGACGGGTCCTGGTGCTGCGCCAGTACCGGCACCCCGTGCGGCACAGGCTGTGGGAGATCCCGGCCGGCCTGCTCGACGTGCCCGGGGAGAACCCGCTGCACGCCGCACAGCGCGAGCTGTACGAGGAGGCGCACGTCAAGGCCGAGGACTGGCGGGTGCTCACCGACATCTACACCACACCAGGCGGCTGCGACGAGGCGGTGCGGATCTTCCTGGCCCGCGATCTGTCGGAGGCGGAGGGCGAGCGGTTCGAGGTCTCCGAGGAGGAGGCCGACATGGAGCTGGCCAGGATTCCCCTGGACGAGCTCGTCCGGGGTGCGCTGGGCGGTGAACTCCACAACACCTGCCTGGTCGTCGGCGTTCTCTCGGCCGCGGCAGCGCTGAACGGCAGCGGTTTCGACGCGCTGCGGCCGGCCGAAGCCCCTTGGCCCGCCCGTCCGTTCGAGGCCTGAGCCCTGCCGAGGGGCAATGTGACGATCTGCTGATCCGAACGGGCGATCTGTCCGTCGTGCTCCGCACGGTTCGTCGCAGAGCGTGAACTACGCTCGGAACGCCCGTGTGGAGCCCCGGCGGGCTCGGCTCGTGCGCGGACGGACTGGAGCGTGGCCCCGTGACGGATCAGGCGGTGGACTCGGGTTGCCCCGACGGCGCGGAGGCCGCCGGGCCGTCCGCCGCCCAGGCCACGCCCGATCCCCGGTTCTTCGGACGGCAACGGGAGTTGAAAGCGCTCCGCGCCGACATCGAGCGAGCCGGACTCGACACGCTCGCCGGCCGCAAGGCCCCCCGCGCCCGCGTACTGCTGATCGCCGGCAACCCTGGTTCCGGCAGAACCTCGCTCGCCGAGGAATTCACGCGCCGGCTCGCCGAGGACTACCCCGACGGGGTGTGGCGCCTGCGGCTGACCGAACCGGCCGGCCGGCCCGTCCCCCTGGACGAAGCCGCCCGGGAGCTGCTGGACTCCCTCGGCATCGCGGCCCCGCCGGGCGCGGCCGAGGACGAACTCACCGAGCTGGTGCGCGACGCGCTCGCCGCGCGCCGCGCGGTGCTCCTGCTCGACGACGCGGTCGACGCCGAGCAGGTCGACGCCCTGCTGCCCGACAACCCCGACTGCCTGGTGGTCGCGGTCTCCCGGGGCCCGCTCACCGGTATCCCCGACGTACGGCCCTGCGCGCTCGGCGGTATGGACGCCAAGGCGGCGATCGAACTGCTCGCCACCTTCACCGGCTCCGTGCGCATCACCGTGGACCCGCAGGCCGCGGAGACGATCGCCGAGGAGTGCGGCGGACAGCCGGCCGCGCTGGTGCTGGTCGGCGGCTGGCTCGCGGCCCGGCCCAAGGCCTCGGTCGCCGACGCCGTCAAGCGGCTGCGGGTGCTGCCCGACGATCACGAGCAGCCCAAGGGAACACGCCCGCTGGCCCGCGCCTTCCGGCTGGCGTACGAGTCCCTGCCGCAGTCTGCCGCGCGGACACTGCGACTGCTGGCGCTCGCGCCCGCCGGTCTGGCCGATGCGCACACCGCGTCCGCGCTGGCCGGCTGCTCGGTCTCGGCCGCCCGGGCGACACTGGACAACTTCGCCGCGCTGGGCCTCGTACGGCAGCGGACCGACGAGTGCTTCGAGGTGCCCGGCGCCCTGCTGCCGATGCTCCGTACCCTGCTCGAGGGCACCGACCGGCCCGCCGAGGTGCAGCTGGCGCGGGCGCGGATGCTGGAGCGGACCGTACGGCTGCTGCAGTCCTGCCGGGCGATCACCGAACCCGAGGGGTCGGCGGCCCGCAAGAAGCTCGCGGCGCTGCCCCGTGCACTGCGCTTTCCCACGCCGCAGGCCGCCGACGCGTGGCTGCGCGACCGTCTCGGCACGCTGCTGGCCTCGGCACGGCTCGCGGTCGAGGACGGGGAGCTGGACACTCTGGCGCGCCGGCTGGTCTCCGCCCTGGTCAGAGCGCTGGTCGCGCACCGGGGCACCGAAGCGGCCGCCCCCGAGCTCTACGGTCTGCACGAGCTGGTCCTCGACGTGGCCGAGCGCGGCGGCCTGCACCGCGAGCAGGCCGCCGCACTGCTGAATCTCGCCGATCTCGACGCGCAGACCGGCCGGGTCGAGGACTCATTGGCCCGCTACCGGGCCGCACTGGACGCAGGGCGGGCCGCGAACGATCCGTATGCGACCGGCCGCGCGATGGAATCCGTAGGCGGCGCGTACCAGGAGCTGGGGGACTGGCAGCGGGCCGGTGACTGGTACGGGAGGGCGCTCGCCCAGCGGCAGACACGCGGGGAGCGGGCCGACGAGGCCCGCCTGTACGGGCGGCTGGGCACCGTGCACACCTATGCGGGGCACTACGGCGAGGCGCTGCGCAACTGGCGCGCGGCGGTGGCCGGCTACCGCAGGCTCGGCGATCTCCCGTCCCAGGCGCGAGCGTTGAGCGAGGCCGCGCGCGTACAGGAGTACGCGGGGCGGCCCGAGGAGTCGCTGCGCACCTGCCGGGAAGCGGTGGAGCTGGCGCGCCGGGCCGACGACGTCCGGCTGCAGGCCGCGCTGCAGCTCAGACTGGCGGACACACTCGACCGGCTCGGCGACCCGGCGGCGGCCCGTCTGCACCGCTCCACTGCGGAAAGGCTGCTCGGAGAGGAAGGTTCCGCCTACGAAATCCGCAGTGCCTCGCTCGAAGATTAGTGCTTTGCAAGGCTAGACAGCGAGAAATCCTTCATTAGACTGGCTCCATCGCATGTTGCTGCGGTGTCTCCCGGTGCGCCCTGAGTATCCGGGTATGTATGGCATTGACCGTTGAAATCCCAGAGCCAAGGACCGTGATCGACGTGAAGGTCGGCATCCCCCGCGAGGTCAAGAACAACGAGTTCCGGGTGGCCATCACCCCCGCCGGCGTGCACGAGCTCGTGCGCAACGGCCACCAGGTGTTCGTCGAGCAGAACGCCGGCGTCGGCTCCTCGATCACGGACGACGAGTACATCGCCGCCGGTGCGCAGATCCTGCCCACCGCCGACGAGGTCTGGGCTGTCGCCGACCTGCTGCTGAAGGTCAAGGAGCCCATCGCCGAGGAGTACCACCGCCTCCGCAAGGACCAGACGCTCTTCACCTACCTGCACCTCGCCGCCTCCCGCGAGTGCACGGACGCCCTGCTGGAATCCGGCACGACCGCCATCGCCTACGAGACGGTCGAGACCGCGAACCGCGCGCTGCCGCTGCTCGCCCCGATGTCCGAGGTCGCGGGCCGGCTGGCCCCGCAGGTCGGCGCGTACCACCTGATGCGCTCGGCGGGCGGCCGCGGTGTGCTGCCGGGCGGCGTCCCGGGCACGGCGGCCGGCGAGGCCGTCGTCATCGGCGGCGGTGTCTCCGGCTGGAACGCCACGCAGATCGCCGTCGGCATGGGCTTCCACGTCACTCTGCTCGACCGTGACATCAACAAGCTGCGTGAGGCCGACAAGGTCTTCGGCAGCAAGGTGAAGACGATCGTCTCCAACGCCTTCGAACTGGAGAAGGCCGTCGTCGAGGCGGACCTCGTCATCGGCGCCGTTCTCATCCCGGGCGCCAAGGCCCCGAAGCTGGTCACCAACGAGCTTGTCGCCAAGATGAAGCCCGGAAGTGTACTTGTCGACATCGCAATCGATCAGGGCGGCTGCTTCGAGGACTCGCGACCGACCACCCACGCCGAGCCGACCTTCCGGGTGCACAACTCGGTCTTCTACTGCGTCGCCAACATGCCCGGCGCGGTGCCCCACACCTCCACCTACGCGCTCACCAACGCGACCCTCCCGTACATCGTGGAGCTCGCCAACCGCGGCTGGGTCGAGGCCCTGCGCCGCGACCAGGCGCTCGCCCTGGGTCTCAACACCCATGACGGCCAGGTCGTTTACGGCCCGGTCGCCGAGGCCCACGGCCTCGAAAGCGTCGAGCTGAGCGCGCTGCTCGGCTGAGCGGTCAACGCCCGGCGTCAACATCACGCACCCGGCCGGACCTTGCCGAGCAAGGTCCGGCCGGACGCATGTCCGACCGCTTTGCGACGCTTGCTCAACTCGCCTCGAACGAAGCCCTTTAACCGTTTCGCGTACCCATGAAACCTGCGCGCGGGAGCACGCCCGGACCCCAGTGCACCCTTGACAGGGATGTGTTCGATTGCCGACACATCGGGCCGGGTCCGGCGGATTGTGTTGCTGCGGACCGGGGACACGCCATAGAGTCGCCAACCGTCGGCATGGTGCCACGCTGACCTATCGATAAGTTTCCTGGTCACGTCCAAGGAGGTAAGACGACTTGTGAATGAGTCGACATTTACTCCCGGGGGAACGCCTGCGGCGGGCCAGAGTGCGTCGTCCGGGCTCGAGGCTGTCGGCTCCGTCGCTGTCCGCACCGTCGCGACGCACCAGCACACGACGCACATGACGACACCCCACACGATGAAGATGATGGACGGCCAACACGTGAACGCCATGGCCGGCAACGAGAGTGGCCGAGAGTCCACCCACTTCGCCGCCTACGAGGAAGTCCCCGAGGGGCACTTCTACGACCCCGATGCCGAATACGAGCCCGATCCCGAGTACGCGGCCACCCTCGCCCCCGACGCTGCCCGGCAGCGCCGCGAGCGGATCGGCCCCACCGGGCGCCCCCTGCCGTACTTCCCGATCCCGGGCCCGCTGACCGACCACGGCCCGGCGAAGATCATCGCGATGTGCAACCAGAAGGGCGGCGTCGGCAAGACGACGTCGACCATCAACCTGGGTGCGGCGCTCGCGGAGTACGGACGGCGTGTGCTGCTCGTCGACTTCGACCCGCAGGGCGCCCTGTCGGTCGGCCTCGGCGTCAACCCGATGGAGCTCGACCTCACCGTCTACAACCTGCTCATGGAGCGGGGCATGTCGGCGGACGACGTGCTGCTGAAGACCGCCGTGCCCAACATGGACCTGCTGCCGAGCAACATCGATCTCTCGGCCGCGGAAGTCCAGTTGGTGAGCGAGGTCGCGCGTGAGTCCACGCTGCAGCGTGCGCTGAAGCCGCTGATGTCGGACTACGACTACATCGTGATCGACTGTCAGCCCTCGCTCGGTCTGCTGACCGTGAACGCCCTGACGGCGGCTCACAAGGTCATCGTGCCGCTGGAATGCGAGTTCTTCGCGCTGCGTGGTGTGGCGCTGCTGACCGAGACGATCGAGAAGGTCCAGGAGCGGCTCAACCCCGACCTGGAGCTCGACGGCATCCTGGCCACGATGTACGACTCGCGCACGGTGCACAGCCGTGAGGTGCTCGCGCGGGTGGTCGAGGCCTTCGACGACCACGTCTACCACACGGTCATCGGGCGCACCGTGCGCTTCCCGGAGACCACGGTCGCCGGTGAGCCCATCACCACCTACGCGTCCAACTCCGTCGGCGCCGCCGCGTACCGCCAGCTGGCCAGGGAGGTGCTCGCCCGGTGTCACGCCGAGTGAGTCTGCCCGGGGCCGACGAGCTGTTCCGTACGACCGGGGGCATGGCGCTGCAGTCGTCCACGCCGCGCCGTCAGGCGAACGGCGAGCCGCGCGTGCCCGCACCGGCCGGGGAGAACGACTCCGCCGCACAGCCCTCGGCCACAGGCGGCTCGCAGGAGCACTCGGCCGCCGAGGCGGAGGTCGCGGGGGAGGAACGCGGCCGGGCCGCGGAGCCTTCGGGACAAGCCGCGTCCGTCGCTTCGGGAGCGCCTGCCGCGGCCGGGCCGCCCAAGGCGCGCCGGGCACCCGCGGCCGAGGCCGAGGCCGCCGCCCAGCCTCGGCGGCGCGGTCGCGGCGCGAACCGCCGGCCCAGCGGACGTGAACGGCACGACGAGAAGATCACGGTCTATGTCTCGGCCGAGGAGTTGATGGACCTCGAGCACGCGCGGCTGGTGCTGCGCGGCGAGCACGGGCTGGCCGTCGACCGCGGGCGGATCGTCCGCGAGGCGGTCGCGGTGGTGCTGGCGGACCTGGAGCAGCGGGGCGACGCGAGCATCCTCGTGCGGCGCCTGCGCGGGCGCTGACGGGGTAGCCTGCGCGCGACGTTCCTTCCGCTCCCTGGACCACCATGCCCCCGACCGACGACGCACCCGCACGCTCCCGCCGCCTCCTGGGCCGCGGCCCGGGCACGGGCCCAGTCCGCGATGCGCCGCCGGACGCGGAGCCTTCCCCCACCCCGTCGCTTCCTGAATCCGGGGCTCGGCCCCCGGAGCCCCAGCCGCCCAGGATCGAGGCCAGGACCGACGCCACGGCCGACGCGGCGGACGGCGACCCGGCGGACGGCGAGGCCGCCGCACCGGGCCGCTCACAGCGCGACAGTGGCGTTTCTGCCCTGTCCTGGCCCGGCAGCGCCCCGGGTGCGGCCGACCGGACGAGCGACGGGCAGCTTCCCGCCCGTGACGAGGCCACCGCCGCCGGCGCCGATGCGATCGTCGCGCCGTCGGAGGACGGCGGAGTCGGCTCCGGATCCGCCGGCGGTGGCGCGACAGGCGCCGGCGTGCGCATCGGTGCGCAGACAGCAGGCCCCGCGGACGGTGACGCACCCGCCGACGACGGGCGCTTCAAAGTGCGGCTGGCGAACTTCGAAGGCCCCTTCGATCTGCTGCTGCAGCTGATCTCCAAGCACAAGCTCGACGTGACCGAGGTGGCGCTCTCCAAGGTCACCGACGAGTTCATGGCCCATATCCGGGCCATGGGGCCCGACTGGGACCTCGATCAGACCACGGAGTTCCTTGTCGTCGCCGCGACGCTGCTCGACCTCAAGGCCGCCCGCCTGCTGCCCTCCGCCGAGGTGGAGGACGAGGCGGATCTGGCACTGCTCGAAGCGCGGGACCTCCTCTTCGCGCGGCTGTTGCAGTACCGCGCCTACAAGCAGATCGCCGAGATCTTCAGCGCCCGGCTGGATGCCGAGGCCCGCCGGTACCCCCGTACCGTGGGGCTCGAACCCCATCACGCCGACCTGCTGCCCGATGTCGTCATCAGCATCGGCGCCGAGGGGTTCGCCAGACTCGCGGTCAAGGCCATGCAGCCCAAGCCCAGGCCGCAGGTGTACGTCGACCACATCCACGCCCCCCTCGTCAGCGTCCGGGAGCAGGCCGACGTGGTCGTCGGGCTGCTGCGGGAGCGTGGGCGGGCCACGTTCGCGGAGCTGACCGAGGGCGTCGACGACACCCTCACCGTCGTCGCCCGCTTCCTCGCCCTGCTCGAGCTCTACCGTGAGAAGGCCGTCGCACTGGACCAGGAGCACGCGCTGGGGGAGCTCGTCGTCATCTGGTCCGGCAGCGGGTCGGTGACCGTCACGGACGAATTCGACCGAGTCCCCGACAACACGGAGGAGAAGCAGTGAGCGAGCTCAAGCCCGCCCTCGAGGCCGTCCTCATGGTCGTCGACGAGCCCGCGACCGAGGAGCATCTCGCCAAGGTGCTCGAGCAGCCCCGCAGGGCTGTCGCAGACGCGCTGCGGGAGCTCGCGGACGAGTACACCGTCCAGGGCCGCGGCTTCGAACTCCGGCTCGTAGCGGGCGGCTGGCGCTTCTACAGCCGCGCAGAGCACGCCGACGCCGTCGAGCGCTTCGTGCTCGACGGACAGCACGCACGGCTGACCCAGGCCGCCCTGGAGACGCTGGCGGTCGTCGCGTACCGCCAGCCGGTCAGCCGTTCGCGGGTCTCCGCGGTGCGCGGAGTGAACTGTGACGGGGTCATGCGCACCCTCCTCCAGCGGGGTCTGGTCGAGGAGGCGGGCACGGAACCCGAAACAGGTGCGATCCTGTACAGGACGACGAACTACTTTCTGGAGCGGATGGGCCTGCGCGGCCTGGACGAGCTCCCGGAGCTCGCGCCCTTCCTCCCCGAGGCGGACGCGATCGAGGCCGAGACGCAGGAAGGCGTTCCGTCGTTCGATCCGGATGCACCGGATTCCGACGACGCAGACGACAAGACGGAAATTTGATGCGAAGCAGCAGCGGCAGGAACAGCAGCGGAAACAACGGCGGGAGCCGTGGTGGCAACAGCGGCGGCCGCGGCAGCAGCGCCGGCCGCGGCAATTACCGGGGTGCCGGTAACAGCCGCGACGACCGGCAGCAGCGCGACAGCAACCCGCGCCGCCCCCGCCCCGAGGAGCGCACCTACGACGTGGGCGACGGCTCGGAGGGCCCCAGGCGCGGCCGTGGCGCCGCCGCCCGCGGCGGCGCCAAGGGCGGCCCCCGGCAGTCTCCCCAGCGGGGCGGCGGCCGTACGGCTCCGGCGCGGTCGCGCGAGTACGACGCCCGCTCGGAGGAGCGCAACCGCGAGCGATACGCGAACAAGCCGGAGGTCAGGACGCCCAAGACGTTCCCCGGCGCCGAGCAGGAGGGGGAGCGGCTGCAGAAGGTGCTCGCCCGCGCCGGTGTGGGCTCGCGCCGCGCCTGCGAGGAGCTGATCGACGCCGGCCGGGTCGAGGTGAACGGCAAGATCGTCATCGAGCAGGGCGTGCGCGTCGACCCCGAGAAGGACGAGATCAAGGTCGACGGCCTGACCGTGGCCACCCAGTCGTACCTGTTCTTCGCGCTGAACAAGCCGGCCGGTGTCGTCTCCACCATGGAGGATCCGGACGGCCGCCAGTGCCTCGGCGACTACGTCACCAACCGCGAGACGCGTCTCTTCCACGTCGGACGGCTCGACACGGAGACCGAGGGCATCATCCTCCTCACCAACCACGGCGAGCTGGCACACCGCCTCACCCACCCCAAGTACGGCGTGAAGAAGACCTATCTCGCCGCCATCCAGGGCCCCCTGCCCCGCGAGGTCGGCAAGCGCCTCAAGGACGGCATCCAGCTCGAGGACGGGTACGCCCGCGCGGACCACTTCCGGGTCGTGGAGCAGACCGGCAAGAACTACCTGGTCGAGGTCGTCCTCCACGAGGGCCGCAAGCACATCGTGCGCCGCATGCTCGCCGAGGCAGGCTTCCCGGTCGACAAGCTCGTACGGACCGCCTTCGGCCCGATCTCGCTCGGCGACCAGAAGTCGGGCTGGCTGCGCCGCCTGACCAACACCGAGGTCGGCATGCTGATGAAGGAAGTCGGCCTGTAGTCGTACAAAAGCATCCGAAAGGGCCCGTGACCGTTCAGGTCACGGGCCTTTTCGTCTTGTGGACGCAACCCCCGGCCCTTTATAGTCAGGGTGACTCTTAAGGAGGCGGGCGTGAGCCTCGCGGACATCCTCGAACCCCTGCAGCAACCGCTGTTCACCGTGCTCGGCACTGCGGTGAGCTGGGCCGAGTTCCTCGGCTTCGGCAGCGGCGCACTGTGCGTGTGGCTCGTCGCCCGCCAGCACATCGCCAACTGGCCGATCGGCATCGCCAACAACCTCTTCTTCATCCTGCTGTTCACCCAGGCGGGCCTGTACGCCGACGCCGGCCTGCAGGTCGTCTTCATCACCCTCGCCGCGTACGGCTGGTGGACCTGGACCCACGGGGGTGGACCAGGGACCGACGTCCTCCCGGTGCGACGCACCACCCGCACCGAGTGGACGTGGCTGATCGCGGCGGGGGTGGTGGGGACACTCGGCCTCACACTCCTGCTGGAGCGCGTCACCGACTCGACGGTCCCCTTCTGGGACGCGCTGACGACCGCCCTGTCCCTGATGGCGACGTACGGGCAGTGCCGCAAGCGCCTCGAGTCGTGGTGGCTGTGGATCGCCGCCGATGTGATCTATGTGCCGCTGTACGCCTACAAGGAGCTCTATCTGACCTCCCTGCTCTACGTCGGCTTCATGACGCTCTGCGTCGTCGGCCTGCGCAGCTGGTCGCGCGACCTCGCCGTACGACGGCGCGACGCACTCGGGGTGACCGCATGAAGCGCTACGGACACGGCCTCGTCCTCGGGAAGTTCTATCCGCCGCACGCGGGCCACCACCATCTCGTCCGCACCGCCGCCGACCGCTGCGAGCGGCTGACCGTACTGGTCTGCGCCTCCTCCGTGGAGTCGATCCCGCTGCGGGAAAGGGTGCACTGGATGGAGGAGGTGCACCAGGACGTGCGGGTCGTCGGGGCCGTCGACGACATCCCGGTGGATCTGAACGACCCCGCAGTCTGGGACGCGCACATGGCGGTCTTCCGGGAAGCCGTGACACGCCCCGTGGACGCGGTCTTCACGTCCGAGCCGTACGGCGACGAACTCGCCCTGCGCTTCGGCGCGGAGCACATCTGCGTCGACCTGGACCGCACCCTCTTCCCGGTCTCCGGAACCGCGGTGCGCAAGGACCCGGTGGGGTGCTGGGACTTCCTGGAGAAGCCGGCCCGGGCCTGGCTCACCCGCCGCGTCGTCGTTCTCGGCGCCGAGTCCACCGGCACCACCACCATGGCGCGGGCGCTCGCCGAGCACTACCAGCGGCGCGGCGGACCATGGTCCGGCACCCGCTGGGTGCCCGAGTGCGGGCGCGACTACAGCGCCGGGAAACTCGCCTCGCTGCGGGAGCAGTGGCCCGAAGCCCAGTGGGAGGACGTGGAGTTCATCTCGGACGAGTTCCCGGTGATCGCCAGGCGGCAGAACCGCCGCGAGAACCGGGCCGCCCGGAGCGGCTCGCCCGTGCTCTTCTGCGACACCGACTCCTTCGCGACGACCGTGTGGCACGAGCGGTACATCGGCGGGCGCAACCCCCTGGTCGACGAGATCGCCGACCGGGTCACCCATCATCTCTGGCTGCTCACCGACCACGAGGGCGTGGCCTTCGAGGACGACGGGCTGCGCGACGGCGAGGAACTGCGGCCCTGGATGACCCAGCGGTTCCGCGACGAACTGACCCGTACCGGCCGGACCTTCGTCGAACTCACCGGACCCCACGAGCAGCGGCTCGCCACCGCCGTCGCCGCCGTGGACGCCCTGATCGACGAGGGCTGGGATCTCGCCGACCCTCTGCCGGAGCGCCGCTGATGCAGGGCTACGACCCGGGCGCCTTCCCGCCCTTCGCCGTCACTGTCGACCTCGCCGTCTTCACGGTGCGCGACGGGCTGCTGCACGTACTGCTCGTCGAGCGCGGTCAGGAGCCGTACCTGGGCGCGTGGGCACTGCCCGGCGGCTTCGTCCTGCCCGCCGAGTCCGCCGAACTCGCCGCACGCCGCGAACTGGCCGAGGAGACGGGTCTGTCGCAGCAGACCGCGGCCGGCCTCCACCTGGAACAGCTGCGCACCTACAGCGAACCGGACCGCGACCCGAGGATGCGCGTCGTCTCCGTCGCGTACACGGCGCTCCTGCCGGATCTGCCGGAGCCGCGTGGCGGCGGCGACGCGGCAAGGGCCCAGTGGATGCCCTTCGGGACGTACGGTCCCCTCGCCTTCGACCACGACACGATCCTCGCCGACGCACACGACCGCGTCTGCGCCAAGCTCGAGTACACCTGCCTCGCCACCGCCTTCTGCCCGTCCGAGTTCACCCTCGGCGAGCTGCGGCAGGTGTACGAGACGGTCTGGGGCGTCGAGCTCGACCGCCCCAACTTCCGGCGCAAGGTCCTCACCACACCCGGCTTCGTCCAGGCCGTGAAGGGACCGCCGCGCCTGACCGGCGGACGGGGGAAACCGGCCGCTCTGTACCGGGCGGGTGGGGCCACCGCGCTGCACCCGCCACTCCTGCGACCGGAAGGACGGCACTCATGACCACTCTGGGGACCCACCGGACCATCACCAAGCAGGCCGCGACGGGCTCGCTGATCGGACTCGCGCTCGGGGACGCGCTCGGCTTCCCGACCGAGTTCAACGACGTGCCCGCCATCCTCGCCAAGTGCGGGCCGTGGCGGGAGATGGAACTGCCGACGCCCGCGTTCGTCACCGACGACACCCAGATGACGCTCGCCCTGGGCCGGGCCGTACGGACCGCGATGGACCGCGGACTGCTGGTCGGATCCCGGCTGGTGCGGCCGCTGCGCGAGGAGTTCACGTCCTGGTACCACTCGCCGGACAACAACCGTGCCCCCGGCCGCACCTGCATGGACGCCTGCCGGCTGCTCGACAACGAGCGGCTGCCCTGGCACGAGGCCAGCCAGATCGGCTCCAAGGGCTGCGGCGCCAACATGCGTGTCGCGCCCATCGGGCTCGTCCCTGGGCTGAGCGAGGAACAGCGTGCGGGCGCGGCGCAGTTGCAGTCCGCGCTGACCCACGGGCACCCCACCGCCCTCGCGGCGAGCGACCTCACCGCACGGGCCGTGTACCTCCTCGCCCAGGGCGGCGAGCCGATGGGGCTCGTGGGACAGCTGCGCTCGTACGCGTACGAGAACCGCAGCCGCTACCACCACAACTGGCTGGGCAATCTGTGGACCTACTCCCACGACCCGACGCCCGAGGCCTTCATGGCCCGTGGCTGGGACGACTGCCTCCAGGTGCTGGAGCGGCTCGCCGCGGCCCTGCGCTCACCGGATCCGGAGCTGGACCCCTGCCTGGTGACCGGCGACGGCTGGATCGCGGAGGAGGCGCTCGCCACCTCGCTGCTGTGCTTCCTGATGTTCCCCGAAGAGCCCGTGACGGCGCTGCGCCGTGCCGCCTGCACCAAGGGCGACTCCGACTCGATCGCGTGCCTCGCGGGCGCGTTCGCGGGGGCGCACCTGGGGGCGGGCGCATGGCCCAAGGAGTGGGCGGAGCGGATCGAGTACCGGAGCGATCTGCTGTCCCTCGCCGCGCTCTGGGACTCTTGACCGAGAGCTGACCCCCTGGCCGTGGATCTGGGCCCGGTCGTCACCGCCCGGGCCGACCCGGCCGAGGCTGCTCGGCGAGCGGGAGTCGCCGCCGCAGACCCGGCCCGACAGCGGCGAAGGCGGCGGCCGAGCCCATACCGGCCGGGGTCGGCGCGGAGCGGGTGCGCGCGTACGTCGACAGGCCGCACGCCGTCCTTGACGACGCGCGGACGGCATCGCGGCTGCCGTCGGTGCCCGCCGCCGGGGCATACGCACGACCGGCCGGCATCGTGGTCCGGTTGCGCATGGATTGACCGACGCCGTGCCGGGGCGTGCGGATCGTTCGTGCGGGTGGTCTGCCCGAAGTGCGGGCCCCGGGGACCCCGGCCGCCGCTCGGCCGCACGGGACCGGTGGACGCCGTCGGCGGAGTCGGGAGCGTGCTCCACGGAGGCCGGTGTCGCTCCCCTCGGTGGCCGGCCCGAAGGCACGCGACCTCATGACGCAGGAGTGGACGGTGCGGTCGCGCACCACCGCGGTACGGGCGTCGGGGATCGTGCGCGAGAGCGCACGACCGGCGGTGACCGCCTGTTCCGGCTACGCCAGGGTGATCGTGTCCCCGGACACCATGATCTGTTCCGGCGGCAGCGGCTTGGTGGCCGGGCCCTCCGCCACCGAGCCGTCCGAGACCCGGAACTTGCTGTCGTGGCAGGGACAGTCGATCGTCCCGTCGGCGACCGTGCGGACCGTGCAGCCCTGGTGGGTGCAGACCGCGGAGAAGGCCTTGAAGTCCCCGGCCGTCGGCTGGGTCACCACCACCTTCTCGCTCGCGAAGACCTTTCCGCCGCCCACCGGGATCTCCGACGCGGCGGCCAGCTTCTTGCCGGCCAGCGACGGTGACTCGCCCGGCTTCCCGGTCGACGACGGGGATTCGGCAGGTGCGGCCTTCGTCTTCGCCGGTGCCGTCGTTTCGCCGCCCGCATCACCGCCGCCGTTCCCACAGCCCGCCACCAGCGCGGCGGCGCCCGCCGTGCCTGCCGCCAGGACCGTCCTACGACACGTGTCCATGACAGTCTCCTCTGCTCGTGCCCCGACCCGCTCGGGGCACGAGCATCCTGACGCCGCGGACGCCGAAGGCGAAGCAACCGGGCAGCGCGTGCCCCCAATGCGGGTGCGTTGTCCGTCCGTCAGCCCAGTGCGCGCCTCGTCGCCGTCAGGCCCAGGAGGTGAGTTCCCGTGCACGGCCGTCCGCGTCGCGGCGTACCGCCAGCACGGAGCTCACGGCGTGGCGCTCGATCGGGCCGTACACATGCGGGAACCGCGTGCCCTGCGATCCCTCCCAGCGGACCTCGGCGTCGAGCGCGGCGTCGTCGATCTGCAGGACAAGCAGTTCAGGCACAGCGCGGAAGAGGGCGTCCGCGATCGCGAGCGCCGCGGGCTCGTCGCCCGAGCAGTGCACGAAGCCCTCGGTGGCAAGGGATGCGGGGGCGTACGGGCGCTCGGTGTCCGCGGTCCATTCGTCGGCGGGCACGACATGAAAGATCATGCCGCCAGTTGTAGCCGAGAGCCCGGGCACAGAGTGTCGGGGGGACGGGGTTCCCCAGGTGGCAGGGCGATGCGGTTCGGGTGACATTGACCGTGTTCGATCCACCCACTTCCCACGCGACTCTCCCAGGCGAAAGGAGAACCATGGCGGGAAACGACCTCGGCAGTCTTCTCGGCGGCCTCCTCGGTGGCGGCGGCCAGAGCGGCGGCGGCGCGGGCAACATCCTCGGCGCGCTGCTGGGCGCGCTCGGCGGCGGCGCTCAGGGTGCCGGCGGCCGAAGCCGCGACGGGAGCCCGCTCGAAGCTCTGATCGGCGTGCTCACCCGGTCCGGTCCGGCCGACCGGCCCAGTCCTGGGTCGGTACCGGTGACAACCAACCGGTCAGCGGCACGCAGATCGCCGACGCACTGCCGAACGAGACCCTGGACCAGGTCGCCCAGCAGGCCGGTGTCACCCCGCAGCAGGCCGCGGACGAGATCGCCCGGTCGGCCGTCGACAGGCTCACGCCGAGCGGACAGCTGCCGCCCGCCGGTGCATCCCTGGAGGACATCGTCCGCCAGCAGCAGCTCTGACCTGAGCGTCTCGCAGAGCGGTCGGCGCGGCTGCGCCCCCGTGCGCTGACTAGGCTGAACGAAGCACTCGCACAGGTTAGGAGCACGACGTGGCGGTACGAGCGGTCCGTGGAGCCGTGCAGCTGGAACGGGACGAGGCCGGGCACATGGACGAGCAGGTCAGCGAGCTGCTCACCGCCGTCCTGGAACGCAACGGGCTCGGTGCCGACGATCTGATCAGCGTCTGGTTCACGGCGACACCCGATCTGCACAGCGATTTCCCGGCGGCTGCGGCGCGCAAGCTGGGCATCGTCGACGTACCGCTGATCTGTGCGCAGGAGCTCGACGTCGTGGGCGCCATGCCGCGCGTCGTACGGGTACTCGCGCACGTCGAGTGCGACCTGCCCAAGTCGCAGATCGCGCATGTCTATCTGGGCGCCGCAGCCGCACTCCGCAAGGACATCGCCCAGTGAGAACCGCCGTCGTCATCGGGACCGGACTGATCGGAACCTCCGCCGCGCTCGCACTGGCCGGGCGCGGCGTCGTCGTGCACCTCGTCGACCACGACCCGGCCAGGGCGCGCACCGCGGCCGCGCTCGGTGCGGGCACCGACGAGCCGCCCGAGGGCCGGGTCGACCTCGCGGTCGTCGCCGTGCCGCCGGCGCATGTCGCCACCGCGCTGGCCGACGCGATCCACGCCGGGGTCGCCCGCGGCTACCTCGACGTGGCCAGCGTCAAGGGCGGACCGCGCCGGGAGCTCGAGGCGCTCGGCGTGGACCAGTCCCACTACATCGGCACGCACCCGATGGCCGGCAAGGAGCAGTCCGGACCGCTCGCCGCCACCGCCGATCTCTTCGAGGGCCGCCCCTGGGTCCTCACGCCGACCCGCGACACCGACACCGAGGTGCTCAATCTCGCCCTCGAACTGGTCGCGCTGTGCCGCGCCGTCCCCGTCGTCATGGACGCCGACGCCCATGACCGCGCGGTCGCGCTCGTCTCCCACACGCCGCAGCTGATCTCCTCGATGGTGGCGGCGCGGCTGGCGGAGGCGGACGACACGGCAGTACGGCTGTGCGGTCAGGGCATCCGCGATGTGACGCGCATCGCGGCGTCCGACCCCCGGATGTGGGTCGAGATCCTCACCGCGAACCCGGGCCCGGTGGCCGATGTGCTCGCCGGGGTGGCCGCGGACCTGGACGAGACGGTCCAGGCGCTGCGGGCCCTGCAGTCCGCCGACGAGTCCAAGCGCCGCGGTGGCGCCGAGGGCATCGAGGACGTCCTGCGCCGGGGCAACGCCGGCCGGGAACGCGTGCCGGGCAAGCACGGTGCGGCCCCGGCGACGTACGAGATCGTGGCGGTCCTGATCAGCGACCAGCCCGGCGAACTGGCCAGGATCTTCGCTGACGCCGGCCGTGCGGGCGTGAACATCGAGGACGTCCGCATCGACCACGCGACGGGCCAGCAGGCGGGTCTGGTCCAGCTGATGGTGGAGCCGGCGGCGGCGCCGGTGCTCTCGGCGGCACTGCGGGAGCGGGGCTGGGCGCTGCGGCAGTAGGGGCGGCGCTTCCCCGCCCCGCCCCGCAGGCTTCGCCGCAGCGCGGCGGGGCACGCGCCGCCCGGCCGTACAGCCCGTCGCCGACGGGGTGCGCAGGTGGTGTCCAGGACTCGGTAACCTTGTTCGGGGCGCACCGGCATTCCCGCCTGCCCTCTCCCACGAACCAGGAAGGTGTCCGACACCGTGGAATCCGTGATCGTCGCCATCGATGGCCCCTCCGGCACGGGCAAGTCGAGCACCTCGAAGGCGGTCGCCGCAGCGCTGGGGCTGAGCTACCTCGACACCGGCGCCCAGTACCGCGCGATCACCTGGTGGATGATCAGCAACGGCATCGACGTGCAGGACCCCGTCGCCATAGCGAGCGCCGCCGGCAAGCCCGTGATCGAATCCGGCACGGACCCCGCCGCGCCGACGATCACCGTCGACGGCCTGGACGCCGCCGGTCCGATCCGTACCCAGGAGGTCACCTCCAGGGTCAGCGCCGTCAGCGCCGTGCCCGAGGTGCGCAGCCGGATCACCGAGCTGCAGCGTTCCATCGCCGCGGGCGCCGAGAAGGGCATCGTCGTCGAGGGCCGGGACATCGGCACCACAGTCCTCCCGGACGCGGACCTGAAGATCTTCCTCACCGCTTCGCCCGAGGCCCGCGCGGCCCGTCGCAGCGGTGAGCTCAAGGGCTCGGACGTCGCCGCCACCAAGGAAGCGCTCATCAAGCGCGACACGGCCGACTCCAGCCGTAAGACCTCCCCGCTGGCCAAGGCGGACGACGCGGTCGAGGTCGACACCACCGACCTCACCCTCCAGCAGGTCATCGAGTGTGTCGTGACCCTGGTCGAGGAGAAGCGAGCGGCCGAGTGACCGTTCCGTCAGCCAAGGGCGCCGCGGTCGGCCGGGGCATCGGCATCGGCCTGATGTACGGGCTGTGGAAGCCGCGCGTCCTCGGTGCCTGGCGGGTGCCCTCGGCGGGCCCGGTGATCTTCGCGGTGAACCACGCGCACAACATCGACGGGCCGATGCTCATGGGCACCGCCCCCCGTCCCGTGCACTTCCTGATCAAGAAGGAGGCGTTCG
Organism: Streptomyces sp. NBC_00390; assembly: GCF_036057275.1. Classification (NCBI taxonomy): domain Bacteria; kingdom Bacillati; phylum Actinomycetota; class Actinomycetes; order Kitasatosporales; family Streptomycetaceae; genus Streptomyces; species Streptomyces sp. NBC_00390. Next base: position 6,650,223 of record NZ_CP107945.1, read on the forward strand.
TCGGCCCGCTCGACCCGTTCCTCACCGCGATCGGGCAGCTCAAGGTGGACCGCAACGCCCCCGACCGTACGGCCATCACCCGTGCGCTCGGCGTACTGGACAACGGCGGGGTCCTCGGGATCTTCCCCGAGGGGACCAGGGGCGAGGGCGACTTCGCCTCACTGCGCGCAGGGCTCGCGTACTTCGCCCTGCGCAGCGGGGCGCCGATCGTCCCGGTAGCGGTGCTGGGAAGTACCGCCCGCAGCGGACGGCTGGTCAAGGCGCTGCCTCCGCTGCGCAGCCAGGTCGACATCGTGTTCGGCGACGCCTTCGAGGCCGGCGACGGCAGCGGCCGCCGCACCCGCAAGGCGCTCGACGAGGCCACCGTGCGCATCCAGGAGCGGCTCACCGCACACCTGGAAAACGCCAGGCACCTCACGGGGCGCCGGGCGAGACTTGAGTAGTACCCGAAGCAGGACAACGAGTAGTGGGCCGCGGGACGCGGTCCATCGATGATGCAACGTAACGAGGTAAGCACTTCATGAACGACCAGCACGACCACGGAGCGCTCGGCGACGCCGAGTACGCGGAGTTCATGGAGCTCGCCGCGGAAGAGGGATTCGACGTCGAAGACGTCGAGGGCGCGATCGAGGCGGCCGGGCACGGCCCGCTGCCCGTCCTCGCCGTCGTCGGCCGCCCCAATGTCGGTAAGTCGACCCTGGTGAACCGCATCATCGGGCGCCGCGAAGCCGTCGTCGAGGACAAGCCCGGCGTCACCCGCGACCGCGTCACGTACGAGGCCGAGTGGGCCGGCCGCCGCTTCAAGATCGTCGACACCGGCGGCTGGGAGCAGGACGTCCTCGGCATCGACGCCTCCGTCGCCGCACAGGCCGAGTACGCGATCGAGGCCGCCGACGCGGTCGTCTTCGTCGTCGACTCGACGGTCGGCGCGACCGACACCGACGAGGCCGTCGTCAAGCTGCTGCGCAGGGCCGGCAAGCCCGTCGTCCTGTGCGCCAACAAGGTCGACGGCCCGAGCGGTGAGGCGGACGCGACCGCCCTGTGGTCGCTCGGCCTGGGCGAGCCGCACCCGGTCTCCTCGCTGCACGGCCGTGGCACTGGCGACATGCTCGATGCCGTCCTGGAGGTCCTGCCCGACGCCCCGGCGCAGACCTTCGGCAACGCGGTCGGCGGCCCGCGCCGGATCGCTCTGATCGGCCGCCCGAACGTGGGCAAGTCCTCGCTGCTCAACAAGGTGGCGAACGAGGAACGCGTCGTCGTCAACGAACTGGCGGGCACCACCCGTGACCCGGTCGACGAGCTGATCGAACTCGGCGGTGTGACGTGGAAGTTCGTCGACACGGCCGGTATCCGCCGCCGTGTCCACCTCCAGGAGGGCGCGGACTACTACGCCTCGCTGCGTACCGCCGCCGCCGTCGAGAAGGCGGAGGTCGCCGTCATTCTCATCGACGCGAGCGAGACGATCAGCGTCCAGGACCAGCGGATCATCACGATGGCCGTCGAGGCCGGCCGCGCGATGGTCATCGCCTACAACAAGTGGGACACCCTCGACGAGGAGCGTCGCTACTACCTCGAGCGCGAGATCGAGACCGAGCTCGGCCAGATCGCCTGGGCCCCGCGGGTCAATGTCTCGGCCCTGACCGGCCGCCACATGGAGAAGCTGGTCCCGGCGATCGAGACCGCGCTGGCGGGCTGGGAGACCCGTGTCCCGACCGGCCGGCTGAACGCCTTCCTGGGCGAGATCGTCGCGTCCCACCCGCACCCGATCCGCGGCGGCAAGCAGCCCCGCATCCTGTTCGGCACTCAGGCCGGCACCAAGCCGCCGCGCTTCGTGCTGTTCGCCTCGGGCTTCCTCGAGCACGGCTACCGCCGCTTCGTCGAGCGCCGGCTGCGCGAGGAGTTCGGCTTCGACGGCACGCCGATCCACATCTCGGTCCGTGTGCGCGAGAAGCGCAGCCGCAAGAAGTAGCCGCGGATCCCCAGCACGGCCCCTGCACCGGTGAACTCCGGTGCAGGGGCCGTGTTCGTGTCCGCGCCCCGCCGGTCACATGCCTCTGCGGGGCGCCGGGGGCAGCGCCGGGGGCAGGTGGGCGCTCGGCCGGCTCGGCTGGTACGGCTGCCAGTTGCCCTGATGGCCGGTCTGGCCGCTCTGGCTGAACGATCCGCCACGGCTGCTGTGCAGTCCCGTCCCGAAGGCCTTGAAGCCGAGATGCTCTTCGCCGCTGCGGTCGCCGGGCAGCGTCCTGAACGCCCGGCGGAACTCGGAGTACAGCGCGTCGTAGATCGGCGTGGCCGACGGGCCTGCCGACATGTCGTGCGCGGGGCGCATGGAGGGGATGTGGCTCTGGAACGGCTGACGGGAGGGGTCGTATGAGTGCACGTACCTGCAACGACCCCGCGGCCCGGCGGATGCGGGCGGGCCCGGGATGATTCTGTGGGGGCCGGAGGCAGTACCTCTCAGGACACACGAAGGCGTACGCCGGGGCACGAAAGCACCCCCGGCGTACCTGATGCGCCTGCCCGGCCGATCGGGCAGGCGCCCCTCACCTGCGGTTCTGCCGTACGACGGGCAGGTCTCAGGTGCCCGCGAGCGGCATCGCCGCGGCCACCAGCCGGCCGTTGGCGGCGGCTTTCTCCAGTGCGTCACGCAGCAGGTCCTCGCGCGGCTGCTGGCCGATCGAACCCACCGGGGCGGCGAAGACCAGGACCATGCGCGACTTGTTGGCGGCGGTGCGCCAGCCCTCGGTGACCTGGAGCGGCTGGTGGGCCTGCCACCAGGCGACGGGGCTGCCTCCGCCGTTCCCGGGCTGCAGCACGGCGTGCAGCTGGCCCATGGCCACGAGCACGGACCAGCCCGGCAGCTGGGCCGGGTACTGGTTGACGTCGGTGACCGGGAGGAAGCCCGACTCGATCAGCAGCGGGAGGAAGTCGTCGCCGCCGATGCCGGCCGTGCCGGGGCGGGCGATGGGGGCGGTCGGTTCGACCACCAGTGCGGGGTGCACGTCACCGTTGATCAGCACGAGTCCGCTGGTGACACCGAGCACGGCCTGCTGAGGTGCGGCCCCGGGGACCTGCGGCTCCTCGCCGGTGATGGAGCGGACGGCGCCCTGGAGCTGGTCCTCGGCGACCTGGACGACCTGGGACGGGATGCAGGTGGCGTGGGCGAAGGCGAGCACGGCGGTCTCCTCGCCGACGAACAGCACGGTGCTCGTGCGTTCCTGCTCGGAGTCCCCAGGGGTGCGGCAGGAGGTGCAGTCGTAGCTGCCCGGGGCGTTCTCCCCGGCGAGCAGCCGGTCGGCTTCTTCGTCGCCGATCTCGGCGCGTACGTCCTCGCTGACGTCGAGCATGCGCGGCACGGGTGGCTCCTCGGACTTGTACGGATTCGACCATGGGGCCGGGCGGGTTCCCGGCTCATAAAGAGCTCAACGGGTGATGTGCGGCAGGGGTCACGCGTGAACGCGGACGGAATCGGAAGGCGCGGCCCGGGGCGTTCGTGCGCCGCCGCCGCACACATGGAGCGGACCCTGGGGGTGCCGCGACGCGTCCCTGTCGCACTGCATCCCAGGGAACTGCTACCCGCCTTAGTAGAGTCCTTTGGGGAAACGACCATGACCAGGGGGAACGCGGCAACGCCATGCGTATTTCATTTCTGCTGCACAATGCCTACGGCATAGGCGGGACGATTCGGACGACGTTCAATCTCGCTCGCGCGCTGGCGCGGGACCACGAAGTCGAGATCGTCTCGGTCTTCCGTCATCGTGACGAACCCGCCATGGGGGCACCGGCCGGCGTCACGATGAAGCATCTCGTCGATCTGCGGAAGAACAGCTCCGGCTACGACGGCGACGACCCGCTGGCCAAGGCACCGGCCAAGGTGTTCCCGCGCGGGGACGGCCGGCACAAGCAGTACAGCCGGCTCACCGACGCCCGGATCGGCGCCCACCTCGCCTCGGTCGAGGCCGATGTCGTCGTCGGTACCCGGCCCGGCCTCAATGTCCATGTCGCCCGCCAGACCCGGCGCGGCCCCGTCCGGATCGGCCAGGAACATCTGACCCTGGACAGCCACGGCTACCGGCTGCGCCGCGAGATCGGGCACCGCTACCGCGTGCTCGACGCCGTCACCACGGTCACCGAGGCGGACGCCCGGTGCTACCGCGAGCGGCTGAAGCTGCCCGGCGTACGGATCGAGGCGGTGGCCAACAGCGTCCCGGCGCCGGGCGTGGCACCGGCGGACCTGAGTGCCACGTGGGTCGTCGCGGCCGGCCGGCTCACCAAGGTGAAGCGGTACGACGTGCTGATCGAGGCGTTCTCCAAGGTCGTTGCCGCCCGCCCGGACTGGCGGCTGCGCATCTACGGAAGCGGGGACGCGACCGGAAACGAGAAGAACGCGCTGCGCGGGCTCATCGAGGAGCGCGGCCTGCACAACCATGTCTTTCTGATGGGTACGGCGAACCCGCTGGAGCCCGAGTGGGTCAAGGGGTCGATCGGTGTGGTCACCTCGAGCCTCGAGTCCTTCGGTATGACCATCGTGGAAGCGATGCGCTGCGGCCTCCCGGTCGTGTCCACCGACTGCCCGCACGGCCCCGGCGAGATCATCGAGGACGGCGTGGACGGCCGCCTCGTGCCCGTCGGCGACGTCGACGGGATCGCGGACGCGCTGCTGGCACTGATGGACGACGGTGATCTGCGCCGCCGCACCGGCCAGGCCGCTCTGGCGTCCTCCGCGCGTTTCGATCCCGCGCGGATCGCGGGACGTCACCTCGCGCTGTTCACCGAACTCGTCGCCCGCGGCGAGGGCGGCCGCTCGGCGAGCGCCGCACGTGACGCGTTCCACAGGTGCCGAAGCGCACTCTATGACGCCGCCTACTCCCTGCGTTATGTTGCCGCGGATGTGATCCGCAAACGGAAGAAGAGCACATGACCACGTCCACCCTGCGGCCCGTGCCGCGGGCCGACTGCATCGCGGATGCCGCAGGCGGCATCACCTTCGACGTGGTGGGAGCCGATTCGCCCCAGGCGGCGCTCGTGCTGAAGCGGAGGGGCGGCGGCAAGGCCCCCGAGGACGAACTGCGCCTTCCGCTGACTCCTTTGGGCGGCGGCGTCTCCCGTGCCGTGCTGCCGAGCACGGTCGAACTCGCCGAAGGCCGCTGGGACGCCCGCACCGACGACGGTGTGGCCCTCGAGCCCGGTATCCGTGATCTGCGGGCGATCGTCGACCAGACACCCGGGGACGGGACCGACCGCATCGCCGTGCGTGTCCCGTACCCGACGGCGGACGGCCGGCTCGCGGTGCGCTGCTGGGTGCGCGCCCCGCACGCCGAGGCCGGCGCGATCGGGCTCGCGCCGGAGGCGGGCACGATGTCCGTCGAGGGCCTGCTGTACGGAACCGAGCTGGGCGAGGGCGCCGTGGCCGAGGCCCGGCTGAGCTCCGGCGACCGGGTGCACGAGGTGCCGGTCACCGGCGAGGGCCGCGCCTTCGGGTTCACCCTGCCGTATGCGCCGATCTCCGACACGCCACCGGGCAAGGAACAGCTGTGGGAGCTGTGGCTGCGCCCGGCCCGGGACGCCGACGGGATACGGATCTCGCGCATCCTCGACGACATATGGGACAAGAAGGGTATCTTCGTCTACCCCAAGCAGGCGACGGACAGTTACCGCGCCGTGCCCTGCTACACCGGGGACAACGACCTGTGCGTGCGGCTCACGGCGGCCGGCTGACCGTCCGCGCGCAGCGCGGAACTCCGCCGGCCGTCGAGGACAGATGCTGTCCTCGACGGCTGGCAGACTCGGCGCATGTTGGAAACCTCGGCACGTCTGCTGCGCCTGCTGTCCCTTCTGCAGGCCCACCGCGAATGGTCCGGCGCCGAACTGGCCGAACGCCTCCGCGTCACCCCGCGCACCGTACGGCGGGACGTCGACCGGCTGCGTGAACTCGGCTACCCGGTCAACGCCAGCCCCGGTACGGGCGGCGGCTATCAGCTCGGCGCAGGTGCCGAACTGCCGCCACTGCTGCTCGACGACGACGAGGCGGTCGCGGTCGCCGTCGGGCTGCGCACAGCCGCAGGCCAGGGCATCGAGGGCATCGGCGAGACCTCGGTACGGGCCCTCGCCAAACTGGAGCAGGTCCTGCCGCACCGGCTGCGCCGCCGGGTCAGCGCGCTCAACACCTTCACCGTGCCCATGTTCCGCACGCCCCAAGGGCAGCTCGACGCGTCCGTACTCACCGAGCTCGCCAACGCCTGCCGGGACAGCGAGCGGCTGCGCTTCGAGTACCGCGACCACGGCGGCAGCACGACTCGCCGGACCGTCGAGCCGCACCGGCTGGTGTGCACCGAACGCCGCTGGTATCTCGTCGCGTGGGACGTGGACCGCTCGGACTGGCGTACCTTCCGGGCGGACCGGATCACACCGAAGCCGCCGCACGGCCCGCGGTTCGCGCCGCGCACCCCGCCGGCCGAGGACCTCGCCGCCTATGTCTCCGGGGGCGTGTCCACACGGGCGTACGCGGCCCAGGCCGTCATCCGGCTGCACACCTCCGCCGAGCGGGCCGCACAGACGATCGGCCCGTCCGACGGGGTGCTGGAGCCGCGTCGACGACACCCGCTGCCTGCTGCGCACCGGAGCCGCGAGCCTGGACGTCCTGGTCATCCACATCATGCTCATGGGCGTCGACTTCGAGGTGGTCGAGCCGCAGGAGCTGACCGAGCACATCACAGCGATCAGGGACCGGTTGTCCCGGGCTCTGGCCCCCGCCGGCTGATGTCGTCGTGCGGGGCCTCCGGCACGGCCGGGCGCTCGGCGGCGAAGGAGGGGTGGTGCAGATCGAAGGCGGGCGACTCGGAGCGGATCCGGGGCAGCGCCGTGAAATTGTGGCGGGGCGGCGGGCAGGAGGTCGCCCACTCCAGCGAACGCCCGAACCCCCACGGGTCGTCCACCTCCACCTTCTTGCCGTACCTGGCCGTCTTCCAGACGTTGTAGAGGAACGGCAGCGTCGACGCGCCCAGCAGGAAGGAGCCGATGGTGGAGAAGGTGTTGAGAGCCGTGAAGCCGTCGGCCGCCAGATAGTCCGCGTACCGCCGGGGCATGCCCTCCGCGCCCAGCCAGTGCTGGACGAGGAACGTCATGTGGAATCCCAGGAACAGCGTCCAGAAGTGGATCCTGCCGAGGCGCTCGTCGAGCATCTTCCCGGTGAACTTGGGCCACCAGAAGGAGAAACCGGCGAACATCGCGAAGACGACGGTGCCGAAGACGACGTAGTGGAAGTGGCCCACCACGAAGTACGAGTCGGTGACATGGAAGTCCATCGGCGGTGACGCCAGGATGACCCCGGTGAGCCCACCGAACAGGAACGAGACCAGAAAGCCGACCGCCCAGAGCATCGGGGTCTCGAAGCTCAGTGATCCGTTGAGCATCGTGCCGGTCCAGTTGAAGAACTTCACCCCGGTCGGGACCGCGATCAGGAAGGACATGAAGGAGAAGAACGGCAGCAGCACCGAGCCCGTGGCGAACATGTGGTGCGCCCACACCACCGCCGACAGACCCGTGATGGCCATCGTGGCCCCCACCAGCGTGAGGTAGCCGAAGATCGGCTTGCGGGAGAAGACCGGGATGATCTCGCTGATGATGCCGAAGAAGGGCAGCGCGATGATGTAGACCTCGGGATGGCCGAAGAACCAGAACAGATGCTGCCACAGCAGCGCACCACCGTTCTGGGCCTGGAACACCACCGACCCGAACTGCCGGTCGGACTCCAGCACCAGCAGCGCCGCCGCCAGCACCGGGAACGCGATCAGCACCAGGATGGTTGTGAACAGCACGTTCCAGGTGAAGATCGGCAGCCGGAACATGGTCATGCCGGGGGCGCGCAGGGCGAGGATGGTGGTCAGGAAGTTCACCGAGCCGAGGATGGTTCCGAAGCCGGCGAGTGCCAGGCCCATGATCCACAGGTCGGCGCCGATGCCGGGCGAGCGGTCCAGGGAGTTGAGCGGCGCGTAGGCGAACCAGCCGAAGCTCGCCGGGCCGCTGGGCACCGCCAGCGAGCCCAGCACGATCAGGCCGCCGAAGAGGAACAGCCAGTACGAGAGCATGTTCAGCCGGGGGAAGGCCACGTCGGGCGAACCGATCTGCAGTGGCACCAGCTCGTTCGCGAAGCCCGCGAAGGTGGGCGTCGCGAACAGCAGCAGCATGATCGTGCCGTGCAGCGTGAACGCCTGGTTGTACTGGTCGTTGCTGATCAGCTGGAGTCCGGGGCGGGCCAGCTCCGCCCGCATCACCATGGCCAGCACCCCGGCGATCACGAAGAAGCCGAACGAGGTGACCAGATACAGATGCCCGATCTTCTTGTGATCGGTCGTGGTCAGCCAGTCGACGATCACCCTGCCCAGCCGGTGCGACGGTGCCTCCGGGACCGGCCCGGCCGTCCTTGTACTCATCGCCGTCCCCTCGCGGTCAACGCCCCGGGCATCTTCGGGTCGGGGGGATCGTGTAAGGAAGCGGTGAATTTCTGACGGTGCTCCAATTCATCCTGCTTCCCGTGTCCGAGATAATTCCGCAACGGTAATTCCGGCCTGCACCGAGGCCCCGCCGAATTACCGTACGAACGCCGCTGAACTGCCCGTTCGGGTGAACAGGTCCGCGTTGAACAGGTGTCGAGATCCTGTGACAGAAGCGTGACAGCTGGGGTACTTGAGGCTGCTGAGCAAGCTGGTGATCCGCCTTCCGTCACCGTCCGCTGCCGCCTACCGTGGGTGCATGGCACCCATACCGTCTTCCTCCCAAGAACCCCAGGATGCCCCCGATTCGTATGTCGGCCTCGGGGCGCAGGCCGCCGAACTGCTGGCCCGTGAGCGCGGCTGGACATCCGTCAGATCGCTGCCGAAGGGCGCGATCATCACCATGGAGTACATGGTCGGCCGGCTCAACTTCGAGGTCGTGGACGGCACGGTGATCCGCTGCTGGAAGGGCTGACAGTCCCTGCCTGTATGTGACAGGCCCCGGCACCGAAGTGCCGGGGCCTGTCACATACAGCAGGGACGCAGGGCCGGATCAGCCGCCCGCGACCGGCCGCGAGTGCGGTGGTCTGCGGCTGCCCGACGGGGTGATGGGCGCGCGCTCCGAGCGGATCGCATGCGGCCGTGGCTGGGTGAGGTGGCCGCTCGTCCTGCCTGCCTGCCCGGGCCGGGTGTGGCCGACCGTGGCCACCGGCTCGCGGGACGGATCACTGCTGTGCGGGTCGCGCTGAGGGAATATCGCCGGCCGCAGACCGCCCGCCGCGACGGGCAGGGAGGGAGTGAGCCGACCGCGTGCACGCCACTGGTCGCGCAGTGCCAGGATCCAGGCTTCCGCACGGCCGATGAGCGGCTCGCACCAGGGCAGCGCGAGCATGATCAGCAGGCCGGCGGCCCAGCCGAGCAGCACATCGCTCAGCCAGTGCGTGCCGAGATACACGGTGGTCAGACCCACACCGAGCGAGACCACGGCCGACAGTGCCGACAGATAGCGGCGAGCCCGCGGGGTGGTGGCCAGATAGGCCAGGATTCCCCACGTCACCACCGCATTGGCGGTGTGTCCGGACGGAAATATATCGCCGCCCGCGAAGAGCTCGGCAGAGCCGATCTGCGTCGCGTAGTGAGGGCCGAGCCGGCCCAGACCGATCTTGACCGCTCCAACGGTCGCATTGAGCAGCAGCAGAGCAGCGCCGAGCACCAGCAGCGGCCTCAGCGTGTGCTGGCGCCAGGAACGCCAGCCCAGCCAGGCCGCCACCATCACGGCGGTCGGGCCGCGCTGGCCGAGCACCACGTAGTAGTCGAGGAGCGCGTGCTGTTCGGGCCACTGCTCGTACGGCCGGAAGAGCATGAGCTTCCAGTCGAGGGCCACCAGCCAGGTCGAGGCCAGAACGGCGACGACGATGGCGAGATAGAACGCCGACGTCCCGCCGAAGAGGGCGAGACGGGTGCGGCTCATCCGCGGGATCTCTATCTTCGGCGGTTCCGGCTCCCGGTCCAGCCGGGCAAAGATGTCGGTACGCACCTAATCGACGTTACAGCGAGTGAGTGAGCGGACCGGCCGATCCACGGGCTTTGTGATGCCGATGTGATGTGGAGTATGTCTCAGGGCCGGTTCTATTCACGGTCCGTCAGGAAAAGCGGGTGACCCGGTTCCCTATTTATCGGACGGTCTTCCTGTCACGTTCTTATCTCGGGTTCGAAATGGTTCACCGGTGCACCGTGCGGAATTTCCCCGTTGTTCAGGGCCCGCCAAGATCGTCTTCGCTCCCGCGGGGTGTGGCGTACGCCACACCGGGGCATTCGCCCAGGTGAGAGATCGACCACGCATCACGCGCCCGAACTCGCGTACGCTGGCGGCTCGCTCGCGCGTCGACGCCGGGCCGCCCACCGGGACGACAAGCAAATACCGTCCCCGGCGCTGGCCCGCCGAGTGCGAGGGACTCACTGGGAGGTACGTACATGTCCGTGACGACCACGGCCGGAGCACGCCTGCGTGCCGCCGGCGGCGGTGCCAACCGCTGGGTCGTCCTCGTCGTCCTCTGTGTCAGCCTGCTGTTCGTCGCCCTCGACGCGACCGTGCTGCATGTCGCCGTTCCCGCCGTCACCGAGGATCTGCGACCCAGCGGTGTCGAGCTGTTGTGGGTCGTGGACGCCTATCCGCTGATCTGTGCCTCCCTGCTGATCCTCTTCGGCACGCTGGGCGACCGGGTCGGCCGTCGCCGGGTGCTGCTGATCGGCTACGGCCTCTTCGGCGCGGCCTCGGCGGTCGCCGCCTTCGCGCCCACACCCGAGGTACTGATAGGCGCGCGCGCCCTGCTCGGCGTCGGCGGCGCCATGATCATGCCGGCGACGCTGTCGATACTGCGCGACGTCTTCCCGGACCGCCGCGAGCGGGCCATGGCCATCGGCATCTGGACCGCTGTCGCCGCGATCGGAGCCGCGACCGGCCCGGTGCTCGGCGGCTTTCTGGTCGAGCACTTCTGGTGGGGCTCGGTCTTCCTGATCAACATCCCGCTGATGGCTCTGATCCTCCCCGTCGGCCGCTGGCTGCTGCCCGAGTCCAGGGGCTCGGCGGACGGACCGTGGGACGTACTGGGCGCGCTGACGGCAGCGGCCGGTGTGCTCGGAGTCGTTCTCGGAGTCAAGCGCCTCGGCGGCGGCGACCGGGTGCTCGACGCCGGCACCCTCGGTCCCTTGCTGGTCGGTGCCGTCCTGCTGGCTGTGTTCGTACGGCGTCAGCGCCGCCGCGAACACCCGCTGATCGACATGCAGATGTTCACCAGGGCCGCGTTCTCCTCCTCCGTCGGCTGCATCATCCTCGCGATGCTCGCCCTCGTCGGCCTGGAGCTCATAGCCGTCCAGTACCTGCAACTGGTCCTCGGGCTCAGCCCGCTGGAGACCGGCCTGCGGCTGCTGCCGCTCACCTTCGCCGCGATGGCCGCCGGCGCCACCGGCTCGTACACCCTGCACCGCGTCGGCCCGCGCCGGATGGTCGGCTGGGGCTTCGTCCTGACCGCGGCCTCCGTGCTGCTGCTGACCGTGATGGGCCAGCACGACCGGCCCTGGCTGCTCACCGCGGCGTTCGTACTGCTCGGCTTCGGACTGCAGAGCACCTTGTTCGGGGCGTACGAGTCGATGCTCAGCGAGGCCCCGGCCCACCAGGCGGGGGGAGCGGCCGCGATCGGCGAGACCTCGTACCAGCTCGGCGCGGGCATGGGCATCGCCCTGCTGGGAAGCGTGATGAACGCCGCGTACGCGCCGGCGGTCACCGCCCTGTCCGGAGTGCCGGACCGGGCGAGTGCCGCTGCCGCGCACTCCCTGGGGGAGGCCTACCAGGTCGCCGACACGCTGGGCGGGCCGGCGGGGCACGCGCTGCGTACCACGGCCCGCCACTCCTTCGTCCACGGTCTGCATGTCACGCTGCTGGTCAGCGCCGGGCTGCTGCTCGTCGGCGCCCTGGCGGCGCTCAAGCTGCCGCGCATGATGGAGTCGGCGGTAGACAAGTGCCCGAGGCAGCGGCTGCCCGAGGTCTCGATCCCGGCCGGCCGTGAGCCGGCGGAGGCGGCAGGGTCTGGACGCGCGGCACACTGAGCCGTAACGTCAGCCGCAACTAGCACTGCTAGTTTTCGTCCGTCGTGTGTTCGTGTTCCGCTGTGTGAGAGCCGCCGGAGGCCAGACCATGTCCGCACCCTCGAAGCTGCCGCCCTTCGACGCCGGCGATCCGCTCGGCATCGACGATCTGCTCGATGCCGAGGACCTCGCGATCCGAGACACCGTGCGCACCTGGGCCGCCGACCGTGTCCTGCCGTACATCGCCGACTGGTACGAGCGCGGCGAGCTGCCCGGCATCCGGGAGCTGGCCCGGGAGCTCGGCTCGATCGGCGCGCTCGGCATGTCGCTCGAGGGTTACGGCTGTGCCGGGGCCACCGCCGTCCAGTACGGACTTGCCTGCCTGGAGCTCGAGGCCGCCGACTCCGGCATCCGTTCGCTGGTGTCCGTACAGGGCTCGCTCGCCATGTACGCGATCCACCGGTACGGCTCCGAGGAGCAGAAGCAGCGCTGGCTGCCCGGCATGGCGGCCGGCGAGACCATCGGCTGCTTCGGCCTGACCGAGCCCGATGTCGGCTCCGACCCCGCGGCCATGCGTACCTACGCCAAGAAGGACGGCGCCGACTGGGTGCTGACCGGCCGCAAGATGTGGATCACCAACGGTTCGGTCGCCGGCGTCGCCGTCGTCTGGGCGCAGACCGACGACGGCATCCGCGGCTTCGTGGTCCCCACCGACAGCGCCGGCTTCTCCGCGCCCGAGATCAAGCACAAGTGGTCGCTGCGCGCCAGCGTGACCAGCGAACTGGTCATGGACGAGGTACGACTGCCCGCCGACGCGGTGCTGCCGGAGGTCACCGGACTGCGCGGACCGCTCGGCTGCCTCAGCCACGCCCGCTACGGGATCGTCTGGGGCGCAATGGGCGCCGCGCGCTCCAGCTTCGATGCGGCGGTGGCGTACGCCCGCACGCGCGAGCAGTTCGGCAGGCCGATCGGCGGCTTCCAGCTCACCCAGGCCAAGCTCGCCGACATGGCGGTCGAGCTGCACAAGGGCATTCTGCTCGCCCACCACCTGGGCAGGCGTATGGATGCCGGGACGCTGCGGCCCGAACAGGTCAGTTTCGGGAAGCTCAACAACGTGCGCGAGGCCATCGAGATCTGCCGCACCTCGCGCACCATCCTCGGCGCGAACGGCATCTCCCTCGAGTACCCCGTGATGCGCCATGCGACCAACCTCGAGTCGGTGCTCACCTACGAGGGCACGGTCGAGATGCACCAGCTGGTGCTGGGCAAGGCGCTCACCGGCCTGGACGCGTTCCGGTAGGTCCCGGTTCGGCCGGCGAGAGCTCCCCCGGCCACCGCGGGGAGGGGGTGCCCCCGGACGAAGTCTGGGGGGAGTGCCCCCACCCTCAGCTCTGGTTGAAGAAACCGTCCTGCACACGCCCCGCGGACTCCCCGCTGACGATCTCGGTGTCGGCGGGGGTCAGCAGGAACACGCGGGTGGCCACGCGCTCGATCGAGCCGCGCAGCCCGAAGGCCAGCCCGGCGGCGAAGTCGACCACGCGCTTGGCGTCGGCCGCCTCCATCGAGGTCAGATTCACGATGACGGGAACGCCGTCCCGGAACAGCTCGCCGATGCCGCGCGCGTCCCGGAATCCGTCCGGGGAGATGGTGGCGATCCGTCGGCCCTGTTCCTGGGCGGATTCGGAGGCCACGCGCACCCTGGGGTCGGTGACCCATGCGTCACCCGTGTCAGCATCCCCGGCGTACTCGTCGTCGTAGTAACGCCCGTCGTTGTCCTCGACGAGTCCCAGCCAGGCGCTCGCCTTGCGTACCGAACCCATGGACGCCTCCTTCCGCTGCTGCAGTGGTCTCACTGCGGTCTCTGTCGTTCCGCACCCCTATGGTCGTCCATAATGCGGATCGCGCGCCAAGTGGATAGTCGCCGCGCAGGGGATTCGTGACGGTACTGGTGCAGAAGATGTGGCGATTCGTCAATGTTCTTCCTGCGTAGGGGGCATGAGGGGATCAAAATATAAAAGTCGGGCCGGACGGGTGAGCCCGGGGGCGTATGGGTGAACGGATCACTCGATACGATGCCTGCCGCACTGTCGATCGACCCTCGGGGGGCGTCGTGTTCGGAATCGTCAGACCCTGCACGCACAGGCTCGGCGACGGGCTGAAGACCGAGTGGATGGCCCATCTGTGCGGCCTGTGTCTCGCACTTCGCGCCGACCACGGTCAGTTCGCCAGGATCGTCACCAACTACGACGGCCTGATCGTCTCGGTTCTGACGGAGGCTCAGACCGGGCGCACCACCGCACAGCGGCGCACCGCCGGGCCCTGCCCGCTGCGCGCCATGCGCACCGCGCCCGTCGCCCGCGGCGAGGGGGCGCGCCTGGCGGCCGCCGTGTCGCTGGTGCTGGCCTCGGCGAAGGTGCGGGACCACGTCGCCGACCGGGACGGCGTGTTGGCCCGCAGACCGGTGGCCGCCGCCGCCCGCCGGATAGCCTCCGGCTGGGACCGGGCGGGTGCGCGCACCGGCGCGGAGCTCGGCTTCGACACGGCGGTGCTTGTGGACGCGGTCGACCGGCAGGCAGGGATCGAGACGCTGGCCGGGCCGGGGACCTCCCTGCTGACGGTGACCGAGCCGACCGAGACGGCCACGGCGGCCGCCTTCGCGCACACCGCAGTGCTCGCCGGCCGCCCGCAGAACGTGGCACCCCTCGCCGAGGCCGGCCGGCTCTTCGGGCGGCTCGCGCATCTGCTGGATGCCGTCGAGGACAAGGAGGCTGACGCCGCGTCGGGAGCGTGGAACCCGCTGACGGCGACCGGCACCTCGCTCGCCGAGGCGCGCCGCCTCGCGGACGACGCGGTGCACGGCATCCGGCTGGCGCTGCGGGACGCGGACTTCGTGGACGGCAAACTGGCGCACGTCCTGCTCGTGCACGAGATCCGGACCTCGGTGAACCGTGCCTTCGGCTCGACCACCTGCTCGCACCAGGGGTACGGCCCGCAGCCCGGGCAGGGCGGCAACCCGTACGTCGGCCAGGGCAACCCGTACGGTCAGGGCGGGGTTTATCCCGGCGGCGGACCCTACGGCTCCAACAACCCCTACGGCGGTGGCATGCCGGGCGGCCCGGGCGGCCCCGGCGGCGGCCTGCCCCCGCAGTTCGGCGGCGAGCCGCCGACACCGAAGCCGCGCGGTTTCTGGGCGGGCTGCGCGGTCTCCACCGGGCTCTTCTGCACCTGCCGCATCTGCTGCGCCAAGGAGTACGAGGGCCCCTGGTCCCGCAAGAAGCGCGAGGGCTGCTGCCACAAGTGCGACTGCGACTGCGGCCCGAACTGCGACTGCTGCTGCCCCTGCGACGGCTGCTGACGGTCTGTCGGACCTCTCGGGACCGGGTCACCTGGTCCCGGCCGGCTCGCGTTCCCGTCTCGGCGCGAACCGGCGGTGCGGCGTGTCCTGAACATGAGAGGTGTGAAGCTCACTCGGAGGAGGGAACGACGAGTGCGGCGAGGGGGCGGCACGGTGCCGTGTGCGTGAAGGCGCCTCGCCATGATCCCGGGTCCGTACGGCCCACTGTCCCTCACCGGGAGCCTCCCCCCTGCCTTCGGCGGGAGGTGTCCCCAGGCTTGCCGACCACCCGGAAGGGCAATTCCGGCCGTCCCGGGAACCTGGACCGAGGAAGGTGACGAGGGGGGCTCAGCGCCACCGACGCGGACGCTCTCACCGTCGACCGCAAGCCGCTCACCTGCCGGATCCGCCTCAACGCCGACCATGCGCCGGTCCCCGAACCGCGTCTCCCAAGGCGAGCGCCGACTGGTCGTGCTGCGCCGCGAAGACCTGTGGGCGGTGCGCGACTTCGACCCGCAGGCATGCCTGCACGGCCTTTCGGGGCCTCGCGGCGGCACCGTACGGCTTTCGCCGGGCAGTGCCGGGACACTTCCGGGCCTACGAGCGGGACCACAGCATCCGGGGCGAGAACACCGAGGGCCGCGCGCGAGGTCCCGGCCTCGGCGGGGAGATCGTCTTCGACCTCGACGGCGAGGATCGCACGCTCAAGGCGCCGGTCGGGGCGACGGATCGCTGTGGGCGGCCTTCGCCGACGCGACCAGCGGTGACAGCAGCCACCGCTTCGGGTTTTTGCGGCCGGCCGCGCCGTCACCGGAGCGCTCGGTGAGCGTCGCCTCAGCCGTGCTGCTGCCGCCGTGCGCCTTCGCGGGCCACTTCGTCTGCCCCTTCCCGCCGCCAGGGAACACACTGCCCGTGCGGTCCCGGCCGGCGAACGGAACCGCCCGGGACGCCGATCCGTCCTAGGGGGCGGACGAACACCGAGACGCATGCACAGCCCCGGTGGCCGAAGAGGCCGCCGGGGCCATGTGGCATGCATGTGCCGAGCGGCCGAAAAGAGCCCTTGTGCGGCAAGTTGACGGCACGAATACTCCCGAGCAGCGCTTGTCAGGTGTATGGCCTGTCCGGAAAGCGGAATGACCGGATGGTGTCCGTACGTCCTGGCTGCGCCTCACGGGCCCCGAACCCCACCAACGGGCCCCCATCCCCCTCGGGAGGAACGAAAAGTGAGGATCAAGCGCACCATCCCCCGCAGCGGCAGCTCCAGACGCATCCGTCTGCTCGCCGCGTCCACCGGCCTGATCGCAGCCGCAGCACTGGCCGTCCCCACCGCCACCGCCACCGCCGACCCGGCACAGACTTTCAGCGCGAACCAGCTCACCGCCGCGAGCGACGCCATGCTCGAAGCGGATGTCGCAGGCACCGCCTGGCACATCGACCAGGCCAGGGGCACCCTGGTCGTCACGGCCGACAGCACCGTCTCCAAGGCCGAGATCGCCAGGATCAGGAGCGAGGCGGGCAGCAACGCCGGAGCCCTGCGCATCGAGCGCACGCCCGGCACGTTCTCCAAGCTCATCTCGGGCGGCGACGCCGTATACGCCACCAGCTGGCGCTGCTCCCTCGGCTTCAACGTCCGCAGCGGCAGCACCTATTACTTCCTGACCGCAGGCCACTGCACCGACGGCGCGGGCACCTGGTACACCAACTCGTCACGCACCACGAGCATCGGACCCACCGCCGGCTCCAGCTTCCCGGGCAACGACTACGGCATCGTCCGCTACACCAACACCTCGCTGTCACACCCGGGCTCCGTCGGAAGCGTCGACATCACCAGCGCCGCCAACGCGACCGTCGGCATGTCCGTCACCCGCCGCGGCTCCACCACCGGCACCCACAGCGGCTCCGTCACAGGCCTGAACGCGACCGTGAACTACGGTGGCGGTGACATCGTCTACGGCATGATCCGCACCAACGTGTGCGCCGAGCCCGGCGACAGCGGCGGCCCGCTCTACTCCGGCAGCCGGGCGATAGGTCTGACCTCGGGCGGCAGCGGCAACTGCTCCTCGGGCGGCACGACGTTCTTCCAGCCGGTCACCGAGGCACTGAGCGCCTATGGAGTGAGCGTCTACTGACGTCGACGCAAGACAACCGAACCGGTCGAGTCCCCGTCCGGCATGCACTGCATGCCGGACGGGGGCTTCGACGTTCCGCCCCTGTTTGAGAGGATGTCAGGAGGCGTGGACGTCGCAGTGACGGGGGTTGCAGGCTTCGTGAAACGCATTGGAGTGACCGGCCACCGGGGTATCCCGCCTGAGGCGCTGGCTCATATCCGGGCCGGTATGCATGCCGCGCTCTGCGGCCATCGGGGGTCGCTGGAGGCGCTGTCGTCCCTGGCGGTCGGCGCCGACCAGCTCTTCGCAGATGTCGCACTGGCCTGCGGCGCGGAGCTGACCGTGGTGATCCCCAGCGGCGACTACGAGCGGGGCTTCGCGCGGCCCGACGAGCTCGCCCACTACCGACGGCTGAAGAGCCTGGCCACCCGGGAGATCCAGCTGTCCTTCCCCACCTCGACCGACGAGGCGTACTACGCGGCCGGCGCCTATATCGCGGACCGTTGCGACCGGCTTCTCGCGGTCTGGGACGGACGCCCCGCCCGCGGTCACGGCGGAACCGGCGATATCGTCCGCTACGCCAGAGATCTCGGCAAGCCGGTGACCGTCCTGTGGCGCGAGGGCCTCGAGCGCGACTGAGGACCGGACTGGTGCAGCCTCAACTACGGTGCCTGGCAAGCCAGTCCGTGTGCTGGGGCGAGACGATCCGCTCGGTCTCGTAGACCGCGGAAGGCCACTGCGCATCGGTGACCGTGGTTTCCATAGCTGTGTGCAGCGCCGCCAGGCCCTCCTCCACCAGCGAGTGCGCGGCTATGAGCGGCTGGTGCCGGCGGATCTCGCTCCAGGCGAGACACGCGGCCGCCGCGGCCGACAGCACCCCGGCCAGATGGACGGACCCGGCGACCGAAAAGGTCCGCAGCGTGGCGAAGAACAGTGCGAACAGCGTGAGCAGGCCGATCGACGCGGACCAGAACGCGGTGGCGCGACGGGATATCTCCGTACGCCGGTGGTACCAGTTGCGCTGCTCGATCAGCCGGTCCCTGACGTACGTCTCCTTGCGTATGCTGAACGCCTTCGCCCGCAGCCGCCGCATGGGTGTGGTGATCAGGTCCGCGGCTGCCGCACTCGCATCGGCGCCACGCGGGTCCTCCCAGCCGACCTTGGCCAACTCCTGTAACCCTTCCTCCAGCCGGGCGGTGAACAAGGTGTCGGCATCGGTGCCGGCCTCCGTGGTTCCGAACGGCGTGCCGTGGACGGCGTAGCGCCAGCACATGGACTTGATGAACTCCGCGGCGGAGCGGTTGAGTTGCCAGTGCGACTTTGCTCGCCGCCGGGAGGAGCGGTAACTGAGCACCAGCACTCCCGCGTAGGCCAACGCACTGAAGAATCCCATGAGTTGGAAGGACCCGCCGAGCCGCAGGGAGGACGGCAGCGCGGCGAAGGCGGCACCCAGGACCAGCAGCAGGAGCTGGTGGCGGGTGGCGGCGACGGCCTCCCGCTGGCGGGCGATGGCCGCTGCGTCCGTGTGATGGAAGAGAACCGGCAGGTCGGAGTTACGGAAGACCATGCTTTCCAATGGCCGCGGAAACTCGCTCATACGCACCCCCGTCTGCGGTTTTGCCTTCACCCTTTAGGTGGAATGGCTCGTTCCGTACTGTCCTGCGAGAATGCTGCGAAACTCTTTCGTTCCGTATCGCACGCGCTGAGTTGCTGCGGGTGGCCATGAGGGTAAAGTCGTGCCGCCGGCATCGCAACGGTGCGTGGTATCTGTGCTGGACACGGCATTGAGCTGGACACAACATCAAGGATGGCCCCCTATGACGCTTCACTCCTCCCCATCCTTCGCTGCTGCGAAGAAGAATCGGGCCCCGCTGGCGCAGATCGACGTGCGTGGTGCTGATGCCGCGAAGAAGCTGGCGCGCGTGCTTCCGGTTTCCGACGACCGAGCAATGCGGGCATCCACCTTTCAGTCTGCGCTCTAGACTGGCGCAATGACTGGACCCCTGGTCCCTTTCCGCGAGATTGTGGTGAAGGTCCACAGCAGGTGCGACCTTGCGTGCGACCACTGCTACATCTACGAACACGCTGATCAGAGTTGGCGAACCCGCCCGAAGGCAATCTCTGACGAAGCGATTTCCTGGACAGCTCTGCGACTGGCCGAGCATGCCAAGAGCCATGCCCTGCCCTCCGTGTCAGTGATCCTGCACGGAGGGGAGCCTCTGCTGGCGGGCCCCGCACGCCTGCGGCGGATCTGCGAGGAGCTCACCGCGGCCCTCGACAAGGACACCGCCCTCGATCTGCGGATCCATACCAACGGGTTGCAGCTCAGTCCTCGATACCTCGACCTGTTCGACGAATTCGGGGTCCGGGTCGGTATCTCCCTCGACGGCGACCGGGCCGCGAACGACCGCCACCGCCGCTTCGCCGACGGCCGCACCAGCCATCCCCTGGTTCTGCGGGCCGTGGACCTGCTCCGCCAGGAGCGCTACCGGCATCTGTTCCTCGGGCTGCTCTGCACGATCGACGTGGCCAACGACCCCCACGCCGTGTACGACGCCCTCACCGAGCTCACGCCGCCCCGTATCGACTTCCTGCTGCCGCACGCCACCTGGGCCGACCCGCCGGTCCGACCCGACGGCTCGCCCACCGCGTACGCCGACTGGATCCTCACCGTCTTCGACCGCTGGGAAGCACAGGGCAGGCCGGTGCCGGTACGGCTCTTCGAGTCCGTGCTCTCCACCCTCGCCGGCGGTCCCAGCCTCACCGAGTCCCTGGGGCTCGCCCCCACCGATCTCGTCGTCGTCGAGACCGACGGCGCACTGGAGCAGGTCGACTCGCTCAAGAGCGCCTACGACGGCGCCGCAGCCACCGGATTCGACGTCTTCACGCACACCTTCGACGAGGTCGCCGCCCACCCCGGGGTCCGCGCCCGACAGCTCGGGCTGGCGGGCGTCAGCCGGACATGCCGTCAGTGCCCCGTCGTACGCTCGTGCGGCGGAGGGCTCTACACCCACCGGTACGCCACCGGCACCGCCTTCGACAACCCCTCCGTGTACTGCACCGACCTCGAAGCGCTTGTCCGCGGCATCGAGCAGCGCACGGCCGCGACCGGGTCCCCGGCCGTGACCGACCCGGAAGCCCTTCGCATCCTCCAGCAGGAGCTGACCCGCCTTCTGCTCGCCGAGCTCGACGCACGCCTCGACGGCCGCGGAGGCGAGAAGTGGCGGGCGGCCTGGCAGCTGGCGTCCGTCGTCGAGCAGCGGTCGGACGGGATGGACGAGATCCTCGCCCATCCCTACACCCGCAGCTGGCTGCGCACCTGCCGGGACGCCCTCCAGGAGCAGCGGCCG
Organism: Streptomyces sp. NBC_00390; assembly: GCF_036057275.1. Lineage (NCBI taxonomy): Bacteria > Bacillati > Actinomycetota > Actinomycetes > Kitasatosporales > Streptomycetaceae > Streptomyces > Streptomyces sp. NBC_00390. The sequence continues at coordinate 6,671,092 of NZ_CP107945.1, forward strand.
GACGCCGTCGAGCTCGCACTGCAGCTGGACGCGTACGTCGCGGCGGCGGCCGTACGAGGCGGGCTGGACATGCCCGTACGGGTCATCTGCCGGGGCGGCACGCTCGCCCTGCCCACCCTCGGCGAGCTGCGGCTGGCCGGGGTCCCCGACCAGTGCGAGGCCGAAGTACGCGGCAGCCGGCACGAGCTGTGGGTGCGGGTGCCGGGGCGTGAGGCGTTACGCGTACGCCCAGATGTCGCCGCCGACGGCTGGCGGCCCGTACACAGGCCCGGGCTCGAGGGCTGGCCCGACCTGGTGCTCGACGACATCGACCCGCACCGCGACTTCCGGCAACCGGTGCACGAGGACGAGGACCCCGGACCGCTCACCGAGGCATGGACGCTGCTGCGGCGGGCCGACCCACGCCAGGCCGCCGAGATCGCGGACTCGCTCACCACCCTGACACCGCTCCCGGACGGCGGGCCGTCCGTCGGACGGCACGGCTACGGAGCCCTCGGCCTGAGGCTCCAGGGCCCGCCCGTCCAGCTGGCGGCCGCATTGCTGCGAGGCTTCCGCCGCGCCAAACTCCAGGCGCTGACCGAGGTCACGGACCTCTGGGCCCAGGACGGCTGGTGGCACCACCCCGCCCCCTGGCAGGACGAGCCGCTGCCGGTGTCGCAACTGCTGGCCGAGGTGTACGAACGCGTCGGACTGCGGGCACTCGACGCCAGGGAGGCGGCACCGGCCGGACCCGCACTCGCCGTCCTGGAGAGCAGTGCCGAACTGACCGTCGACGGCAAGCGCCTGGTGGCCGTCCTGCGGGCGGAGGCCACCCGTGGTGGCTGACCCCCGGCAGGACCGGAACCTGGCGGACAGCGTGCGGGAGGCGGGCGTACGCAGCGGCATGACCCTGCTCGTCCATGCGTCCCTGCACGGCACCGGACTGCGCGCAGCGGCCGTGCGCGACGCCCTGCTGGACGTACTCGGCCCCGGTGGCACGCTGGTGGTGCCCGCCTTCACGGCGGAGAACTCCGACACCTCCCCGGCCTACCGGGCCCAGGTGAGCGGCATGTCACCCCAGCAGGAGGCAGCCTTCCGGGCGGACATGCCGGCTTTTCACGCGGGCACCACACCCAGCCAGGGGATGGGCCGGTTGGCCGAGTCCGTACGCACCGCCGAGGGGGCTCTGCGCAGCGGTCATCCGCAGACCTCGTTCGCCGCGATCGGGCACCGTTCCGCGGAACTCCTCGCCGACCATCCGCTGACCTGCCATCTCGGTGAGCGCTCACCGCTCGGCGCGCTCTACCGGGCCGATGCGCGGGTACTGATGATCAATACCGGCTACCGCGTGTGCACCGCATTTCATCTCGCCGAGTACCGCACCCAGGTGCCCCTGCGCACCTATCGCTGTGTGGTGCCCCGGCCCGACGGCGGCCGGGAATGGACCGAGTACAAGGACATCGAACTGGACGACAGCGATTTCGGTGTCATCGGCAGTGCTTTCTTCGATGGCCTGAAACAGGAGAGACAACTGGGGGGAGCGGTCACAAGGTTGTTCTCGATCAGGGATGCGGTCGACCATGCGGAGAGATGGATGACCGAAAAGCGGCGTTGAATGACTGAACGTCGGGGGCATGGAGTGTGTCCTGCTCCGGAATGATGAAGTCGTCGCTCGCATCTTTCATCGATCGTGGGTGTCAGGTCGGGCTACACACAGGACGGGGGTCGTGTGTCGGATTCAGCGCAACGGACGGCTGATCATCGGCCGTACTTCTTTTTGAGCTACGCACACACACCGCGGTACGGAGCGGGAGGCCCTGACCCCGACATGTGGGTCGAACGGCTCTTCCGCGATCTGTGCGGCCATGTGATGGCCATGACCGATCTGCCGGCCGGCGCACCCGCCGGGTTCATCGACCGGGAGATACGGTCGGGAGAGGGCTGGTCCGAGCGGCTGGGTGAAGTTCTCGCCACCTGCCGGGTCTTCGTCCCGCTCTTCTCCCCCCGCTACTTCGCCAGCGAGATGTGTGGCAAGGAGTGGTACGCCTTCGCCCAACGGGCCATCTACCACCAGGCGAAGAGCAACCGGCCCGCCGAGGCGATCGTCCCGGCGCTATGGGTGCCGATGCCTCCGGAGCAACTCCCAGGACCCGCCGAGCGGTTGCAGTTCAACCATCGCGCCTTCGGCGACCGCTATGTGACCGACGGGCTCTACGGGCTGATCAAACTCCGGATCTTCGCCGAGGAGTACGAGGCCGCCGTCTACGAACTGGCCAAACGCATCGTCAGCGTCGCGGACACCACGCGCGTGCCGTCCGGCAACCCCGTCGACTACCGCCAGGCGCCCAGCGCCTTCGGTAGACCGACCGGCGGCCCACGGCCCATGCACGTCACCGTGGCCGCACCCACCCAGCACGACCTCCCCGAAGGCCGCGCCTCCGACTACTACGGCAAACAGTCCCAGGACTGGAACCCCTACCATCCGGACTCCGCGAGACCGTTGGCGTATGTGGCCCAGGACCTGGTGCGCTCGCTGAACTACCAGGCAAGCGTCTCGTCGTTCGACCACGAGACACCCGCCGACGCCGGGCAGCCGCCCACCCGGCCCGAGATCCTGCTCGTCGACCGCTGGGCGCTGGAGGACGAGGACCGCCGCCGGCGGCTCGCGGCCTTCGACGCCGAGCCGCGGCCCTGGGTCTGCGTCGTCGTCCCGTGGAACCGGGACGACCCGCAGAGCCGGGCCTCGGAGGCCGAGCTGATCGAGAAGCTGGAGCGCACCATGCCGCACCAGATGCGCCAGGGCCGCACCGCCTGCCGTGCCGCGGCCAAGGGCGTGCTCAGCATGGAGGCGTTCGGCCAACTGCTGCCGCAGGTGGTGGAGTCGGCGGCCCAGGAGTACCTGCGGCACGCCGAGGTCTTCCCGCCCGCCCCGCCGGGCGGTGGCAGCCGCAGCGAACGGCCCCGGCTGCGCGGCCCGATGGCGGCCGAGTACAGCACCACGCACTACGTCCCGAACATGCGTGACATAGCCCCTGATGCGGAGGACACGGATGACAGCCAGTCGTGACGGGCGCATCATCACTTTCTACTCGTACAAGGGAGGCACGGGCCGCACGATGGCCCTGGCCAACGTGGCCTGGATCCTGGCCGCGAACGGCAAGCGGGTCCTCGCCGTCGACTGGGACCTGGAAGCACCCGGCCTGCACAAGTTCTTCCACCCCTTTCTCGACCCCTCCACCCTCGGTGCGACCACCGGTGTCATCGATCTGATCACCGAGTACGCCTGGGCGGCCACCAACCCGGAACCGCGCCGCGACGACTGGCATCTCGACTACGCACGCATCCAGCCGCACGCCGTCTCCCTCACACCGGAGAGCCTGGGCTGGCAATTCCCCGAGGGCGGCACACTCGACTTCGTCTCGGCCGGCAGACAGAACCGCGAATACTCCGCGACCGTGTCCACCTTCGACTGGGACAACTTCTACGACCGGCTCGGCGGCGGACACTTCTTCGACGCGCTGCGCGACGACATGAAGACCAACTACGACTACGTGCTGATCGACAGCCGCACCGGCCTCAGCGACATCGCCGACATCTGCACCGTCCACCTGCCCGACCTGCTCGTCGACTGCTTCACCCTCTCCGACCAGTCCATCGACGGCGCCGCCGCCGTCGCCCGGCAGATCGACGAACGCTACGGCGGCCGCGGAATAAGGATCTTCCCGGTGCCGTGCCGTATCGACGAGGGCGAGAAGGAGAAGGCGGATGCCGGGCGGGCTCTGGCCCGGCTCAAGTTCGACGGCATCCCGAGCGGGCTCACCGGAGACGAACTGACCGCCTACTGGGGCGCGGTGGAGATTCCGTACCGGCCGTACTACGCCTACGAGGAGACGCTCGCGACCTTCGGCGACGAAGCCGGGCTGACAAGTTCGCTGCTCTCCGCCTTCGAGCGGCTCACCGCCGTCATCACCGACCAGGAGATCACCTCCATGCCCGCGGTCGGCGACGAGGCACGGCTGCGGATCAGGGACGCGTTCACACGCCGCCGGCCCGCCCTGCCCGCCGACCTCTTCCTCAGTTACGTGGCCGAGAACCGCATGTGGGCCGACTGGGTCGAGTACGTCCTGACCCGGGCGGGCTTCCGGGTCGTGCCGCGCGATGTGTCGGCCGAGCGTGAGCGCGTCGAGGTCGACACGCAGAGCGACGAGGCTGCCACCCGTACCGTGGTGCTGCTGTCGCCCGCCTACCTCAAGTCCGCCCACGCCGTGGACGTCTTCTCCCGCGCCGCGGCCGCCGAACCGGGCGCGCGGCGTCAGCTGGTGCAGGTGCGGGTCGGCGACGTACGCATGACCAGTCCGAACATCGACCGCAACCCCGTCGACCTGTTCCGCCTCGACGAGGTGCAGGCCACCGCGTCGCTGTTGCGCTCCCTCGACCGTCCGGTGCAGCTGCCCGAGGCGGCGTCGGCCGGGCCGCGCTTCCCCGGCACCGTGCCGAAGATCTGGAACGCGCCCCCGCGCAACCCTGGATTCACCGGGCGTTCGGTGGTCCTCGAGCGGATGCGCGACCAGCTCGGCGGCGGTATGTCCGTGGCCGCGGTGCTGCCGCAGCCGCAGACTCTCTACGGACTCGGCGGCGTCGGCAAGACCCAGGTGGCGCTGGAGTACGTCCACCGGTTCATGGCCGACTACGACCTGGTCTGGTGGATCTCCGCAGAGCAGCAGGACGATGTGGTGGCCGGACTCGCCGAACTCGCCGTCCGCCTCGGCGCGCAGGGCGGCGACGACATGGCCGCCGCCTCGCAGGAAGCCATCGACCTGCTGCGGCGCGGCGTGCCGTCCCCCCGCTGGCTGCTCGTGTTCGACAACGCGGACGATCCCGAGCAGCTCAAGCAGTACTTTCCCGCGGGCGGACCGGGGCACGTCCTCGTCACCTCCCGCAACCAGACCTGGTCGCAGTACGGGGACGCCCTGCCCGTCGACGTCTTCCTGCGCGAGGAGTCCATCGAGCACATCCAGCGTCGCGCGCGAGGGCTGAGCGTCGAGGACGCGGATCAGGTCGCCACGGCCGTCGGTGACCTGCCACTCGCCGTCGAACAGGCCGCCGCCTGGATAGCCGAGACCGCGACCCCGGTCGCCGCCTATCTGGAACAGCTCAGGGAGCAGGCCACCAGCGTCCTCGCGCTCAACCAGCCCGCCGGCTACCCCGAACCGGTCGCCGCGACCTGGAACGTGTCCATCGAGCAGCTCCAGGAACGCTCACCCGCCGCCGTGCGTCTGCTGCAGCTCTGTGCCTTCTTCGCACCCGAGCCGATCTCCGCGAACCTGCTCTACAGCAAGGAGATGATCGACGAGCTGAAGCCCTACGACGCGTCGCTCCAGGAGAAGCTGGTGCTCGGTCGGGTCATCCGGGAGATCGGCCGTTTCGCCCTCGCCAAGGTCGACCAGGTCTCCAACAGCATCCAGGTGCACCGGCTGGTACAGGCGGTCATCAGAGCCCAGCTCGGCGAACAGGAGCAGATGGATGCGCGGCACGCGGTGCACCGCATCCTCGCCGGGGCGCGGCCCGACGACGACGAGCCGATCGACAACCCCGAGACCTGGCCGCGGTTCGCCACCATCTGGCCGCACCTCGGCCCGTCGGAGGCCCGGTACTGCAAGGAGCCGGAGACGCGGCGGCTGCTGATCGACCGGGTGCGCTATCTGTGGAAGCGCGGCGACTGGAACACGGCTTCCGTCCTCGCCAACGATCTGCGCGAAGCATGGCGGGACATGCTCGGCAACGACGACCTCCAGTACCTGTATCTGCGCTTCCACCTCTCCAACATCCTTCGCTCCCAAGGGCGTTACGTGGAGGCCAAGGAGCTCGACGAGGAGACCCTGGAGAGGCAGCGGAGAGTGCTCGGGGAAACCCATCCGCACACCTACATGACCACCAGCGGACTCGCGACCGACCTGGGCGCGCTCGGCGAGTACGGCACGGCGATGGAGCTGGCGACCAGGGCGCACGAGGGATTCAGCCAGATCTTCCACGAGTCCCATCCGCGGACGCTGGCCGCGGCCAACAACCTGGCCCTGAACCTGCGCATGGTCGGGCGGTACGCCGAGGCGCTCGAGCTCGACCAGAGCCTGTTCGACCGGCGCTTCGAGCTCCACGGCCCGGCACACCCGTACACCCTCTCCTGCGCGATGAATCTCGCCCGGGACATGAGGGAGCTCGGGATGTACGAGGACTCCGTTTCGCTGCTCAGCCGCACCTACGAGCGCTACAAGGAGCAGCTCGGCCGGGCCTTCCCCGGCACGCTGGCTGCCGCCAAGAGCCTGGCGGTCTCCCTGCGCAGGGCCGGCCGGCTGGAGGACGCGCGGCGGCTGACGACCGCGACCCGGATCCGCTACCGGGCCAAGTACACCTCGGCCAACCCGGACCTGCTGGCCTGCGACCTGAACCTGGCGGCCGACCTGTTCGCGGCCGGTGAGCCGGTGGCGGCGCGGGACCTGGCGCAGGAGGTCGTCGACCAGTACAGGCTGGTGCCGGGGGAGCGGCACCCGTACACCCTGGCCGCCATCAACAACCTCGGCATCTACACATGGGGCTGTGGGTCTGCGGAGTCCGCGGCGCAGCTGCTGCAGAATGTCTCCGCGGTGATGCGCCAAGTGCTCGGCGAGAATCATCCGCACGCCCTGTACTGCACCATCAACCTCGCCAACGCCCTTGCGGATCTGGGCAGTCTGGAGGAGGCACTGGAGATCGAGCAGCGGACCGTGGCCAAGCTGCGCAAGGTGCTCGGCCAGCACCACCCGGAGGTGCTCGGCATCGCCTCCAACCTGTCCGTCACGCTCGGGCTGCTGGGGCGCAAGGACGAGGCGGGGCAGCTGCGGACGGAGACGTTGAAGGAGCTGCAGCGCCAGCTCGGCGACGAGCATGCGCTGACCCGGATCGCCCGCGACGAGCGCAGGGCACACCGCGACCTGGAGCCGCTGGCGGTGTGAGGCCCGAAGGCGCGGTGCGGGGCAGTGCGTCCCGCACCGGGCTTCGGGGTGCGCGTCGGGCGGTGCGGAGGCCGACGCCGGGTTCCTGGGTCGGGGTGGTCGGGCGGCGGCATTTGCGTGGTGTGGCGGGGCCGGAGTCAGGTCCGAGGGGCGGCGCCCCGCGTCCGTCCGCGGGCCCCGGCGCCGGGGTCAGTCGTCGAGCAGCCAGGTGAGGATCCTCGGCAGCGCGTGCAGCGCGTCGAAGTGCGCGGCGGCCGGTTCGAGGACTGCCGTCACGCCCGGGATGCGCTGCGCCAGCCAGCGGGAGTGGCCGACCGGCGCGAAGACGTCCTTCTCACCGTGCCACAGCATCACCGGACCCTTGATGTCCGCGGGATCGAAGCCCCATGGGCTGAGGAAGGCCAGTGCGTCGTCGATCCAGCCGTACGCCGAAGTGCGCAACGCTTCCCGGTAGTTGCGCAGCAGCATGGATCTGACGCCCGCGTCCGCGACCACCATGCGGTCCGAGTCCGTCAGCTCCCGGCGCAGATCGTCGAGGAGCTTGACCGGATCCTTCCTGATCTCGGCAGAGCGTGTGATGAACCGTTCGACGAGATCGGCCGGGTCGGCCAACGCCGTTCTGTACTCCTGCACATTGGACGCGGCCATGCCCTCGAACCAGTCGAGTCCGTCCGCGTCCTTGGGGGCCAGCGTCACTAACGCGGCGGTCCGGGTGACCCGTTCGGGCATCAGAGCCGCGCAGGCCAGCGCATGCGGGGCGCCGCCGGAGCGGCCCACCACGGCGAAGCGCTCCAGGCCGAGTGCGTCGGCGATCGCCCGTACGTCTTCGGCCACATCGGCGATGCTGCGGCCTGCCAGCCGGTCCGAACCGCCGTAGCCGGGGCGGTCGTACGCGATCAGCTGTGTGCCGCGCTGGTACAGCACCATGCCGCGCGGCGCCGGGCCCAGTCTGCTGCCGGGCGTGCCGTGCAGCAGGAAGACCGGCCTGCCGCGCGGATCGCCCAGTCGCTCCACCATCAGATGCCGCCCGTCCGCCGCGTGCACCCGACGTCGCACCCGAACGCCCCCCTTCGGCCGTACCTGCCCTATGCAGACATCATGAGCCTGAAATTCCCCGCACGTCCGGTGATTACCCATCAGGACGCAGACGTGCCGCTGCAATCCGGCCTCCTGTGAAGAGTCTGTGAACGCAACCGTGGTGTCGTGTGCCCGTCCCGCGGTCGACCTTGTGTGCGAGTGCGACGCGTCGGAATAGTGGGCGGCCGATCCTCCGTGTCCGGCCACCCCCACGTGCGCCGGGCGCGGCCCCCACAGGAGGTCAAACGTTGAAGCACCGACGCATACCCAAGCGGAAGGCAGCGATCGCCGGTGGCGCGATCGTCGCCCTGGTCGCCGCCGGCCTCACGTTCCAGAGTGCGAACGCCAGTGACAACACCGAGCAGTTCAGCGTCAAGTCGCTGACGGCGCCGGCTGCCGGGAATCTCGCCGTCACGCTGAAGGCGGACCTGGGAGCCGACGAGGCAGGCGCGTACTACGACACCAAGGCCAAGGCCCTCGTCGTCAACGTGGTGGACGAGGCGGCCGCGCAGACCGTTCGCGAGGCGGGCGGCAAGGCCAGAATCGTCGAGAACACCCTTGCCGAGCTGACCGGCGCCCGGCAGACCCTGACCGACAAGGCGTCCATTCCCGGCACCTCGTGGGCCACCGACCCGGTCACCAACAAGGTGGTCGTCACGGCCGACCGCACGGTCTCCGGCGCGGAGTGGACCAAGCTGCAGCAGGTCGTGAAGGGCCTCGGCGGCAAGGCCGAGCTCAAGAAGACCACAGGTGAGTTCAAGCCGTTCATCGCGGGCGGCGACGCGATCCACTCCGGCGGCGGACGCTGCTCGCTGGGCTTCAACGTGGTCAAGGACGGCGAACCGCACTTCATCACCGCCGGCCACTGCGGCCAGTCCGGCAGCGAGTGGTCCGAGTCCGCGGACGGCGCGCCGATCGGCACGATGGTCGACTCGCAGTTCCCGGGCAACGACTTCGCGCTGGTCAAGTACAGCGGCAGCACCGAGCACCCGAGCGAGGTCGACCTCTACAACGGCAGCGCGCAGGCCATCACCCAGGCGGGCGAGGCGACCGTCGGTATGCAGGTGCAGCGCAGCGGCTCCACCACCCAGGTCCACGACGGCGAGGTCACGGGGCTCGACGCCACCGTGAACTACGGCAACGGCGACATCGTGGAAGGCCTCATCCAGACCAACGTCTGCGCCGAGCCGGGCGACAGCGGCGGCTCCCTCTTCGCCGGCGACGCCGCGATCGGGCTCACCTCGGGCGGCAGCGGTGACTGCACCTCGGGCGGCGAGACCTTCTTCCAGCCGGTGACCGAGGCGCTGAGCGTCTTCGGCGCCGAGATCGGCTGACATACCCCACCGTGGGCCGAGGGCCCGGGTCTCCCGTCACGGGCGGCCCGGGCCCTGCTCATGCCCGGCCCTCGGGACCTGTCTCCCGGCCCGGCTCATCCGGCCGTCGCAGCGCCAGGTGGGCCGCCCAGATGACCGACACCAGCGGGACGGCCACCACCGCGCCCACCACCCCCGCCGCGATGGCTCCGCCGATCACCGTGAGCGCGACCACCACCGGGTGCAGCCGGACCGCCCAGCTCATCACGAGCGGGTGCAGCAGATGCCCCTCGATCTGGCCGATGATCACGATCAGTGCGACGACGACGGCCGCGATCACCGGCCCCTTGGACGCCAGCGCCACCACCGCCGCGACGGCCAGTGCGATGGGCGAGCCGATCAGCGGAACGAAGGCGGCGAAGAACTCGAGCAGTGCGAGGGGCACGGCGAGCGGCACACCGAGTGCGTAGAGGGCGACGCCGACAAGGACGGCGTTGGTGGCGGCCACCAGCACGATCCCCCGGGTGTACCCGGTGAAGGTCCGCCAGCCCGCCCGTCCGGCAAGCACCACGCGGCTCCTGAGCCGCGCCGACAGCCGGCCGCAGAACCAGCTCCACTGCCGGTCGCCCGAGTGCAGGAAGAACACCGAGCAGAACAGTGCCAGCGCGAGCACCGTCAGCACCTGCACCAGCCGCCCGGCGCCGCTGAGCGCCGTGCTGATCAGAGTGGAACGGTGGCTGGACAGGAACTGCCCGATCCGGGACCGGACATCGGTGAGGGTGTCGGGGTTGAGCCGGAACGGCGGCTCCTCCAGCCATCGTTCGATTCTGCCGAGGCCCGCCCCGAACTCCCGCTGGAGCGTGGCGCGCTCCCCGGCGACCACCTCGCCGATCAGCGCGAGGGTGCCGAAGACGACGATCATGCTGCCGATCAGGGTGATGGCAACGGCGAGCGCCCGTGGAAGCCTGCGGGCCAGCAGATCGGTCACCGGCCGGAGCAGCGCGGTGGCGACCAGTCCGAGAAAGACGGCCACGGCGATCTCGTGGAAGCGCCCCAGCAGCGAGAAGACGGCGTACACGGCGGCGCCCACCACCAGGAGCCGCCAGGCGTACGCTGCGGCGGTCCCAAGGAGCGGGGGGACGCGTGGCCCGGCGCCCGGCTCCGTGCCGGCGGGCCCCGTACCGGCGCGGGGAGCCGGGCCGGACGGGCGGTGGGCCATGCGGCGTGCCGTACGGATACGCAGCCGCCGCGCCTGGGACGGGCCACCGGTGTGGGGCTCCCCGGCGGGCCTGTCGCCGCCCGCCGGGCCGGGGCTTGTCTGTGCCATGGCCCAACGCTCGGCGGCACTCGGTGTTCGTGCAGGTGGGACGGGGCCGAATGGCGGATGGGCCGCAGGCCCGGGGCGGGCCGCGGACCTGGCGGACAGGGGCCGCGGGCCTGGCGGGACGCTTCCCTCAGGTGTCGCACGAATGTTCGAAACTTGGTCTATGGTGGAGACAGGGGGAGGTGAAACGGTCTGATCCAGGAGGTGCGGGTGCCCGGGTTCACGCATCTGCACACCGTGTCCGGGTTCTCCCTGCGGTACGGGGCGTCCCACCCGGAACGGCTTGCCGAGCGCGCCGCCGAGCGGGGTATGGACGCCCTCGCGCTGACCGACCGCGACACCCTCGCGGGCGCGGTCCGCTTCGCCAAGGCCTGCGCCAGGGAGGGCATCGGGGTACGGCCGCTGTTCGGGGTGGACCTCGCGGTGGCGGAGCGTACGCACCGGGAGGGGCCCGCCGAGCGGCGGCGCACCCCGGTGCGCGGCGGGGCGTTCATCGACGAATCCGCGCCTCGTACCGTCTTTCTCGCCCGCTCCCGCCAGGGCTGGGCCGAGCTGTGCCGGATGATCACCGCCGCCCATGCCGCGGACGACGGCAGCCCGCTGCTGCCCTGGTCCGACAACCACGGCGACGGACTGACCGTGCTGCTCGGCCCGTCGTCCGAGGTCGGCCGGGCGCTGACCGCGGGCCGGCCCGACCGTGCGGCGAAGCTGCTCGCGCCGTGGCGGGAGAGGTACGGCGACCGGCTGTGCCTGGAGGTCGTGCACCACGGCCGCGAGGGCACCGGCCCCGGCTCGCTGAGGCATGCCGCCCGTACCCTCGGCCTCGCCGCAGAGCAGGGTGTACGGGCCGTGCTGACCAACGCCGTCCGGTACGCCGACGCCGGGCAGGGCCCGGTCGCCGATGTCCTCGACGCGGCCCGCCGGCTCGTCCCCGTCGACCCGCGCAAGGGGCTCGACAGCGGCGAGCGCTGGCTCAAGGACCCGGCCGCGATGGCTCATCTCGCCGACCGGGTCGCCCAGGCCGCGGGCCTGCGGCGAGACACCGCGCACCGGCTGCTCACCATGACGGAGGAGACCGCCGCCGCATGTCTGGTCGACCCCGAGGACGACCTCGGGATCGGCGCCGTCCACTTCCCGGAGCCGTACCTCGTCGGCGCGGAGCACCGCAGTGCCCAGCGGGTGCTGGCCTCCCGGGCCGCCGCCGGAATGGTGCTGCGTGGTTACGACGGCCGGCGCGCCTACTGGGAGCGGATGCACCACGAGCTGGACATCATCGCCCACCACGGCTTCGCCTCCTACTTCCTGACGGTCGCCCAAGTCGTCGACGACACCCGGAAGATGGGCATCCGGGTCGCGGCGCGTGGCTCCGGGGCGGGGTCCCTGGTCAACCATCTCCTCGGTATCGCTCATGCCGATCCGGTCGAGCACGGGCTGCTGATGGAACGCTTCCTGTCCAAGCGGCGGCACGTACTGCCCGACATCGACATCGATGTGGAGTCCGCCCGCCGGATCGAGGTCTACCGCGCGATCATCGGCCGGTTCGGCGAGGAGCGGGTGGCGACCGTCGCCATGCCGGAGACCTACCGGGTGCGCCATGCGGTACGGGACGTGGGCGCGGCGCTGTCCATGGACCCCGCCGACATCGACCGGATCGCCAAGTCCTTCCCGCACATCAGGGCCCGTGACGCCCGCGCCGCGCTGGAGGAGCTGCCGGAACTGCGGGATGTGGCAAAGGAGCTGAAGGGTCACGGGAGGCTGTGGGATCTGGTCGAGTCGCTGGACGCACTGCCCCGCGGCGTCGCCATGCACCCGTGCGGAGTGCTGCTCTCCGACGCCTCGCTGCTCGCCCGTACCCCGGTGGTGCCCACCAGCGGCGAGAGCCTGCCCATGTCGCAGTTCGACAAGGACGACGTGGAGGAGCTCGGGCTGCTCAAACTGGACGTCCTGGGGGTGCGGATGCAGTCGGCGATGGCGCATGCGGTCGCCGAGGTGCGGCGGGCGACGGGCCGGGAGGTGGACCTCGACGACCCCGCTCAGGTACCGCCGGGCGACCCGGACACGTACGCGCTCATCAAGTCGACCGAGACGCTGGGCTGTTTCCAGATCGAGTCGCCGGGCCAGCGGGATCTGGTCGGACGCCTGCAGCCGGAGACCTTCCACGATCTGGTCGTCGACATCTCGCTGTTCCGGCCGGGGCCGGTCGCGGCCGACATGGTGCGCCCCTTCATCGAGGCCCGGCACGGGCGTGCGCCGATCCGCTTTCCGCACCCGGATCTGGAGGGACCGCTGAAGGAGACGTACGGGGTGGTCGTCTTCCACGAGCAGATCATCGAGATGGTGAACCTCATGACCGGCTGCGGCCGGGACGAGGCCGACCGGGTGCGGCGCGGACTCTCCGACTCCGAGTCGCAGGGGAAGATCAAGGTCTGGTTCGCGCAGCATGCGGAGGCGAGGGGGTACACGCCCGAAGTGATCGCCCGCACCTGGGAGATCATCGCGGCCTTCGGGTCGTACGGCTTCTGCAAGGCGCACGCGGTCGCCTTCGCCGTGCCGACCTATCAGTCGGCGTGGCTCAAGGCGCACCACCCGGCGGCCTTCTACGCAGGACTGCTCACCCACGACCCCGGGATGTATCCCAAGCGACTGCTGCTGGCGGACGCGCGGCGGCGCGGGGTTCCGGTGCTGCCGCTGGATGTGAACCGGTCGGCGGTCGCCCATCGAATCGAACTGGTGTCTGATGGTGGCCGGGATGTCTGGGGGCTGCGGCTCGCGCTCGCGGACGTCCATGGCATCAGCGAGGCCGAGGCGGCGCGGATCGAGGCCGGGCAGCCCTACTCCTCGCTGCGGGACTTCTGGGAGCGGGCTCACCCCGGCCGGCCCGTCGCCGAACGGCTCGCCCAGGTCGGCGCGCTCGACGCCTTCGGCGCGAACCGCCGCGATCTGATGCTGCACCTGACCGAACTCCACCGCGGCCGGCGGAGTCCGGGCGCGTACGGAAGCCAGCTCCCTCTGGGCGACGGGCGGAAAACGGCTCCGGTCGGACTGCCCGACCTGGGGGACACGGAACGCCTCAGCGCCGAGCTGGGCGTCCTCGGCATGGACGCCTCCCGTCATCTGATGGGGGATCACCACGCTTTCCTGGCCGAGCTGGGAGTGGTCTGCGCCCAGCGGCTGCGCGCGGCCCCGCACGGGCAGACGGTGCTGGTCGCGGGCGCGAAGGCAGCCACCCAGACACCGCCGATCCGGTCCGGCAGGCGGGTCATCTTCACCACCCTCGACGACGGCACCGGACTGGTCGACCTGGCCTTCTTCGACGACAGCCACGCCGCGTGCGCCCACACCGTCTTCCACTCCTGGCTGCTGCTGGTACGCGGGGTGGTGCAGCGGCGCGGACCGCGCAGCCTCAGCGTGGTCGGTGCGGCGGCCTGGAACCTGGCGGAGCTGGTGGAGCTGCGGCGTACGGGCGGACTCGACGCGGTCGCGGCCCGGCTGGCGGCCCCGGCGGCGGAACCGGAGCCGGAGGCATCGTCCGACAGCGGCCGCCGTATCGAACTGCCCACGGGCTACCGGCTCAACCCCTGGGCGGATCTGCAGCCGCCGGGTGAAAAGGCCGCCACCGGAAGGAAGTTGTGGCACCAGAGTCCAGGGAGCGCCGGATGATCCTCTGCGTACGCTTTCTGCTTCCGCCGTCCGGGTCCGCGGCAGACGGGGCCGAGACGCTGCTGCCCGCGCTGCTCGGTCTTGCCGAGGGCATCAGCCCCGTCGTGCAGGCGCTGCCGCCCGACGCCGCGCTCATCGACGTCCGGGGCGCCGAACGGTACTTCGGGCGGGACGCCGCCCAACTCGCCTCGCTGCTGCGGGTGCGGGCGCTCGCGCACTGCGGCGTGGACTGTGTGGTCGGGGCCGGTCCGGGGCCGATGCTGGCCAGGATGGCGGCCCAGGTCGCCGAGCCCGGTACGACCATGGTGGTGACGGAGGACGAGGCCGTCGGATTCCTGGCCGACAAGCCGGTCGCCGCGCTGGACGGGGTGGGCCGGGCGACGGCCCGCACCCTGTGCGACTACGGTCTCGACTCCGCCGGCCGGGTGGCTGCCGCGCCGCTCGCCGTGCTCCAGCGGATCATCGGCGCGCGGGCCGGGCGCGAGGTGTGGGAGCGGGCTCGCGGCATCGACCGTACGACGGTCGCCCCGAACGCCGTCTCTGCCTCGATCGCCGCCCAACGGGCATTCCCTCACGACGAGTTGGACCAGGTGCACCATCGCAGGGCACTGCTCTCGATCGCCGGGGAGCTGGGCGCCCGGATGCGTGGCGAGCGCCAGGTGTGCCGGTCGCTGACCCTCACCGTGCGCTACGCCGACCGGTCCACGACCATCCGCACCCGTGCACTGCGCGAGCCGACCGCCCACTCCGTGGCGCTCACCGACGCGGCGTACGCGCTCCATGAGTCGCTGGGTCTGCAGCGGGCCCGGGTGCGGAGCCTCGCGCTGCGCGCCGAAGGGCTGACGCCCGCCGAACAGGCCGCCCGGCAGCTGACGTTCGACCCGGCGGACGAGCGGGCGCGCCGGATCGAGGCGGTGGCGGACCGGGCGCGGGCGCGGTTCGGGCCGCGGGTGATCGTGCCGGGATCGCTCGCGGCGTAAGGAGCGGGGAAGCGGGTCCCCGTCCGGAAGCCCGGCATCAGGAGATGTCCTTGTTGCTATTGACGAAAAGTCAATTCTTTACCGACGCGTAACTTCCCAAGGCAGGTTACTCGACCGTAGGTTGTCGTGAGCACAGCAAATCTATGTGCGAATCCAGCCATCGCAACTCCCTTGAGCCGCAAGGAGACCGATCGATGCTGCCCTGGAAACGTGCGCTCCGGCCTTTGTCAGCCCTGCTGCTGGCCGTAGCCCTCGCTGTCACCCCGGCCGCCACCGCCACCGCGACCACCACCGCCGCTTCCACCGCTGCCGCCCCCAGCAGTGGCTGGAACGACTACTCCTGCAAGCCCTCCACCGCCCACCCGCGCCCCGTGGTTCTTGTACACGGAACGCTCGGGAACTCCATCGACAACTGGCTCGTACTCGCCCCGTATCTGGTGAAGCGCGGCTATTGCGTCTTCTCTCTCGACTACGGACAGCTCCCCAACGTGCCCTTCTTCCACGGCCTCGGCCCTATCGACAAGTCGGCAGAACAGCTCAAAGCGTTCGTCGACAAGGTGCTCGCCTCGACCGGCGCGGCCAAGACCGACATAGTCGGCCACTCCCAGGGCGGCATGATGCCGCGCTACTACCTCAAGTTCCTGGGTGGCGCGTCCAAGGTGAACGCCCTGGTCGGCCTCGCGCCGAACAACCACGGCACCACGCTCAACGGGTTCACCGAGCTGCTGCCGTACTTCCCCGGTGCGGAGGACCTGATCAGCACCCACACCCCCGGACTCGCCGATCAGATGTCCGGCTCCGCCTTCATGACCAGACTCAACGAAGGCGGCGACACCGTGCCCGGCGTGCGCTACACCGTCATCGCCACCCGCTACGACGAGGTGGTCACACCGTTCCGCTCGCAGTATCTGAACGGGGCGAACGTGCGCAACGTCCTGCTCCAGGACCTGTGCCCGATCGACCTGTCCGAGCACCTGGCCATCGGCGTCTTCGACCTGATCGCCTACCACGAGGTGGCCAACGCCCTTGACCCGGCGAACGCCAAGCGCACCACGTGCGCATCCGTCTTCGGCTGACGGGTGACAGACGGGACTGCCGTCCGCTCCCCCCGGAGCGGACGGCAGTCCCTTGTGCGGCGTGCGACCTCAGCGGGCGTGCCGCCCGCCGCTCGCCGATACGGCCCTGCGACGGGCCGTGCCGAACAGCGCCGCAGCTCCGAGCGCCAGCGCGGCCGCGCCGCCGACCGCGAGGTACGGCGTACTGCTGTCGCCGCCCGTCTCGGCGAGGTTGTCGCTGCCCGCCGCGGGAGCGGAGCCGGCCCCGGCGCCATCGGCCTCGGCGGGCTCGGCGGCGGCGTTCGCCTCGGGCGCGTTGCCGCCGCCCTCGCCGCTCTGCGCCGCGTCGTCCTTGCCGCTGCCTGCGCCGCTGCTGTCGTCGGGACCGTCGCCACCGTGGCCCTCGTGGTCGACCGTGGACTGCTCGGCGCCCTCCTCGATCTCCTCCTCGGTGGGCGCGGAGGCGGTCGGCGCGGGCGCGCCACCCCCGTTGTCCTTGCCGAACACCACGTCGGAGCAGGTGTAGAAGGCCTCGGGCGAGTCCGAACGCTGCCAGATGGAGTAGATGAGATGACGGCCGGACTTCTTGGGCACGATGCCGTTGAAGACGTAGGCCCCGTTCTCCAGCTTGGGGTCCGTCACCTTGGCGAACGGCTTCTCTTCCAGATCCGACCACGTCAGCGGCTTGGCCGGGTCGTAGCCGTCCTTGGTCAGGTACAGCTCGAAGGACCCCTTGTGAGGTGCGGTCGCCTTGTACGTGAAAGTACGGTTGCCGGCGCTCATCGGCGAGGACGGCCAGTCGGCGCGCGGCAGATCGAGCCCCTTGTACTTGTCCCGCCCGGCGCTGCACAGCTTGCCGTCCGGGATCAACTGCTCGTGATTTCCTGCGGCGTTGGCGATGTTGACTTCGTTCCAGTCGTAGAAGGCCTGCGTACCGCTGGCCGCGATCGCCGCCTTGCACGCCGCCGACGTCGGGTTCTCCGGCCCCTCGGCGAAGCAGGCGGACACCCGGCTGACCGGGTCCGTCATCGAACCGTGTGCGGACGCGGGCGCGGTGGCCAGCCCGGCCAGCGCGAGCGGCGCGAGTCCGAGTGCGGCGACCGTGAAGGCCTTACGGCGAGCGGTCATGGTGACGTTCTCCTTCAAAGCGGCAGAGAGGGGGAGAGGGGCCCGGTTCGAGGCGGGCGGCGCGACCCTCCCCATGACTGCTGCGCCGACTGTTCGAACCGGCCCCGGCGAGCAGCAAGCTAGCCGCTCGGGACGGCGAAATCGCCTGCTGAGAGGGGGGATGGCGATCCTTATGGTCCCTTTAAGGAGGCGGTAAGGAGGGGCTCAGGAACACTGCGCAGCGCACACGCCCGACCACGCATTTCGCCGCAGCAGCGTCCGTGGTCGTCCATGGGGAGTCACCTCGTGTCGTCAGGGGTGGCTCCCCATGTGGCTCCCCAGTGGCGTGCGGCCCATCGATGCGAACTGCCGGCGGGCGGTCGCTGGGGTCTGTTGGGCTGGCCGCCTAGGGTCCGCGCGCGTGTTGCTGGTCGGCTGCGGCCAGTGTGGTTGCTGGACTCCGACCCTGAACAGCAAGACTGCTGACCACCGCTTTACAAGTTCGCTCGGGTGTCCGGGCGCACGTGCCGACCGGTGGCGACGCTGTCCTGGCGGTCCTCCGGGGACTGCTGACATCCGCTGCTGTTGATGTCAGCAGTGGATGTCGGACTTGCAGACTGCGGTAGGTGCCGGGATAGAGACATGCACCTAGTCCTGGGTGCCTCGCCAGTCCAGGCAGACCACGGTGGCGTCGTCGTGCAGGACACCTTGCTGGGCATGCAGAACGGCCTGGGTAAGCCCGTGAACGGTCTCGCGAGGATGCCAATCGCGGGTGGCCTTGATCAGGGTGGGAAGCTCTTCGGCGGCGGCGTTGCGCTCGAGCATGCCATCGGTGACCAGGATGAGGCGGTCACCTGGTTGCAACTGGAGAGATTGGACGCGGTGCGGGTGCGGCAGGGGGGCGCCGAAGGGCGGATCGATCTCGGGGGTGATGTGATCGAGGCGTCCCCCGCGCAGGCGCCAGGGCCAGGGGTGGCCGGCGTTGACGAAGCCGGCGCTTCCCGTCTGCAGGTCGATGCGCAAGAGCTGGCCGGTGACCAATGGGCCGAGGAGTCCGTGGTCGAGCAGGGCCTGATGGGCCTGCCGGGCCTGTTCGGCCAGGTCGGCTCCACGGCGCCGGGCACAGCGCAGAGCGCCGACAAGCAGGGTGGCCATGAGGGCGGCACGGATGTTGTGGCCCATGGCGTCGGTGATGGACACATGAAGGGTGTGTCGGTCGAGGGAGTGATCGAAGGTGTCGCCAGCGATCGTTTCGGCGGGGATCAGCTCCCCGGAGACCGTGAACTGCGGTGCTTCGCAGGTGAGGCTGTCGGGCAGGAGAGTGTTCTGAATCTCGGCGGCCAGGTTCACCGGGAGGGTGCGGCGGCCCCACTGGTACAGGTCGGTGAAACGGCGGTTGGCGATGAGGATGTAGGCCAGAGCATGGGCCGCTTCGGCGATTGTCTGCACAGTTGCGGATTCGGGAGCTGCAGGGAGGAAGACTTCAAGAAGCCCGATGGCATCCCCGCGGTTGGTCACTGGGGCCACGATCTGGACCTGCCTGTCGGTCTCCGGGGCTGGGCGGACAGACACCCGCTGGTCGCGCAGTACCTGTTCATAGATGGTGCCGGGCAACTTGATGTGCTCCCGTTCCTCGCCGGCGTCGGTGTTGGTCAGACGCACGACGGCGTTGCCGGTGAAGTCAGTGATCAGAAAGGACACGGATAGGGCGTCCAGGCTCCTCGCCAACTTGAAGGCGACCGCCTCAGCCGACTCGACAGGCATCCTTGCCTCTGCCGCAGCAAGCAGTCCGGCCAGCCCTGCAGAACCCTCGACCATGTCCGGCTCCTCTCGGTGGACCCGCCCAAAGACCACTCGCGCAGCGTGTGCACTCCCCGGGCTACGCCCGTCATCCGACGCAACACAGCGTCATCCCGCCAGACGGCCCAAACCCCCATTACGCCACCAGCGGCATGTCACACACCGTCCGCCGCACAGCTCGGGGGTGACGCGCGCGGGTAGCAGCAGGTCGGTGGAGTCTTAATGGCCGAGTCAAGGGGAGCTGCGGGCGGCTCTCATGCTGTCAGAGCTCTTCGCTGGCGGCCTCGAGGCCGTCCATGACCTGGTTGTGGAACTCGCGCTCCCCCTGGCGGCAGGGGGCGGCGAAGAACATGTGTCCAGCCTCGGCAAGTCCGCAGTTCAAGAGGCCCATGGTGACGAACACGGCATCGGCCCCGTGGCAGTCGTGGTCCTTCAACCACTGCTGCAGTGTGTCGGCGTCGTGCGTTGCCTCCCAGACCGGTCGGGCCGATTCGATCATGGCTGCGATGCGGGCTGATCGTTCTGGTCCAATGCTCACTGGCTGTGCCTCCTGGTCCGACCGCAGCTTACTGAGGCCCCTTGTCAGGCTAGGCGGATGGTTGGTGGCTGCGTGGAGAAAAGCCTTCCGTCCCGGAGCAGAGCCCATAGAACGTTGACGCGCCGGCGGGCGAGGGCGATCACGGCTTGGACGTGCTTGCAGCCCTCGCCTCGCTTCTTCAAGTAGTAGTCCCGGTTGGGGCCTTCGCGGATGATGCTGGTCTGGGCGGACAGGTAGAAGACACGGCGCAGACGTCGGCTGTAGCGCTTGGGGCGGTGGAGGTTGCCGGTGCGTCGACCTGAGTCCCTGGGAACCGGCACAAGGCCGGCGGCGGATGCGAGGTGGCCGGCGTCGGGGTAGGCGGCCAGGTCGCCCGCGGCGACGATGAACTCGGCACCCAGAATCGGACCCATGCCCGGCAGGGACTCAATGATGTTGGCCTGCGGGTGGGTGCGGAAGGTCTGCCGGATCTGCTGGTCGATGTGCTTGAGCCGGTCGTCTGGTCCCTTTAAGGAGGCGGTAAGGAGGGGCTGAGGAACACTGCGGAGCGCAAGCGCGTGACCACGTGGTTCGGGGCTCCATCGTCCGTGGCCGTCCATGGGGAGCCGGCTCGTGTCGCCCCGGTCGGCTCCCCACTCGCAGGATCAACAGCGCTGTCTGCCGCAGATCAGAAGCTGCGGAGACTGCTGACGCCGCCGCGTCGGTCGACCAGGTTCTGTCCTTTTGGTCAGAGTCGCATCCGTGCTGCCGGTCCGCTGACGTTGGTCGATTCCCCTTGGGTCGTGCGGCTCCTGGGATAAGATCACGCTGGCTGTTGATCGTTGAAGGTCGCCGTCATACCGAAGAGGGAGCCATGTGGCGAACACTGGCCAGCGCGGTGGCCGGTTTGCTCGTGCTGTTCGTCGGCAGTCTTGCCTTCAACGCGGCGTCCGGCCAGAGCCGTTGGCCGGGGCCGCTCGACTTTGTGCGGGTCCACCCGTGGGTGGTGCTCCTCGTCCTGATACCCATGGCATTGATCGGACTGTGGCAGGCGCCGCGCCGCGACCGTGCGCAGGCCCCGCCCGCGCCCATGGCGTACCGGCTGCCGCCGCGCAACACCAACTTCACCGGCCGTGACGCCACACTGCGGGAGGTGCGGCAGCGCCTCACCTCGATGAACGACGTCGCGACGCTGGCCGTGCACGGGCTGGGTGGCGTCGGCAAGACCCAGCTCGCGGTCGAGTACGCGTACCGCCACCTGTCGAAGTACCGGTTCGTCGCGTTCGTGGATGCCGAGCACCCCGATCTGGTGGCGCGGCAGTTCGTATCGCTGGCCGACGAGCTGGGACTGACGGAGGTGAACTCCGGCCAGGCCATTCCACGGGTGTATGGCAAGCTGCAGGACCGCAGGCCCTGGCTGATCATCTTCGACAACGGGGAGAAACCCGGCACGCTCACGCACGCGCTGCCGTCGGGCGGTCCGGCGGGCAACGGCCATGTCATCGTCACGACCAGGGTGAGCGGCTGGTCGAGCAGAGCCGACGTCATCGACCTGGACGTGTTCACCAGGCGGGAGTCGGTGGAGCTGCTGATCCGGCGGGTGCCCGGCATGAGCGAGGAGGTGGCGGACCGGATCGCCGGACAACTGGGGGATCTGCCGCTGGCGTTGGAGCAGGCGGTCGGGTACATGGACTACAACCACACGGCGCCCGAGGAGTACCTGTCTCTGCTGACGTCGCGGCTGGAGGACATGATCGGGCAGGGCGAGCTGACCGACCGGCCTGCGGTGGTGGTCGCGACCCTGTGGCAGCTCAGTGTGCGGAGGCTGGAGGCGGAGCAGCCCCAGGCGGTGCGGCTGCTGGAGCTGTGTGCCCTGCTGGCGCCGGAGCCGATCCCGCTGGACTTGTTCACCGGCAGCCCCGACCTGCTGAACGTACCCGCAGCCGACCCGCTGGCATGGGACACGACGGTCGGCGCCCTGGCCGGTCTGGGACTCGCGAGGCGCGGGAACGCGTCCCTGGTGCTGCACCGTCTGGTTCAGGCCGCAGTCCGGGCCGCGATGCCGGACGCGGTGCACACGGACGCTCGGGTCCGGCTGTGTCGTGCGCTGCTTGCGGCCGTGCCGCAGGACATCCACGCCGACCCGGATGCGCGGCCGCGATGGCAGGAGCTGCTCCCGCACGTCATCGCGGTGACCAAGGACGATCCGCCGGCCGAGTGCGCCGCGGAGACTGCGGTGCTACTGAGGCTGGCGTCGGAGTTCCTCATCCAGATCGGGGATTGCTCGGTCGCGCTGCCCCTGTGCGAACGTGCCCTCGCGATCGACGAGTCGCTCGACGGCCGGGACGCGGAGGTCGGCTTCGACCTGATCACCCTGGCGCAGGTCCACCGGGACCTCGGCGCGCCGGAGAGGGCACGCCCGCCGGCGGAACGCGCGCTGCGCCTGCACGATTCCTGCCTGCCGGCGGACAGTCCCGCCATCGCCACGGACCTTGCCACGCTGGCGCGGATACTCTGCATTCTCGGCGATCACGAGGCGGCGCGGCCACTGGCCGAGCGAGCGCTGCGGATCGACGAGGCGGCGTACGGGCCGCATGATCCCTACGTGAGCTTCGACCTGGTAGCGCTGGCGAACGTCCACGTCGACCTCGGCGACCACGCCACGGCCCTGCCGCTGATCTCGCGGGCGCTGCAGATCCGCGAGGCCAGTTACGCGTCGGACCATCTGTACATCGGGTACGTCCTGCTGTTCCAGGCCCGAGTCCTGCACCACTTGGACGACCCGACCGCAGCGGACTTCGCGCGCCGGGGTGCCCAGATCCTGCACACCCGGCTGGGCCAGACCCACCCCAAGACCGAGGATGCGTTCGCGCTGGTCAACCGTCTGCGTTGACGACGCCGTCTTGCTGATGGCCCCGGCCGCCGCGGCGTCGGCGGCATCCACAATTCTGGTGCATCGCGGAAGGGCGGTCCGGCGGAAAGCGGAACTGCACCCGTGAGCCAGGGCCGTCCCCCGACCTGCTGCCAGAGGCGGAAGCCGCGGGCCTGTTCCGTGAAGTCCCGGAACTCTTCATGCCGTCAGTGATGCGGCCCTGGAACTCCCGTACGTACTGCACGCAGCGGGCCGACTTCAGGCCGTCGCCGAGACGCGCCGAGCGGTCAGAGGCTGGTGAGCAGGCCGTCGAGTGGGGCTGGTACGCCATCGGGGTCGAGGGCCTCGACGAGGACGCGGCCGTAGCGGATCTTGCGCCCTCTCGTCGTGCCGAGGAAGCGCCGCAACTGCTGCTGTGAGGTGCGGCCCCGCTGTGCGGGCTGGCGCAGGAAGGTCTGAAGGGCGCGCAGGTCGCCCTCCGCCCGGACGAGCTCCTCCACCCGTGTCACGCCCAGCGCGCGGATGAGCTCGTCCTCCAGATCCGCCGCGCAGGCGAAGAACCCTTGCTGTGCCGCACCGGCCCGCTCCAGGCCGCGGGCGTAGTAGCGACGCTCCGCCTCGTCGCACAGTCCCGTGAGGCGGAGGCCCAGGCCGGCTGGCCCGAGGAGGCGGGCAAAGCGCCCGACGTTCATCGCACCGCCCATCGACAGGAGGCAGATTCCTTCGGCCGCCAGGTTCCGGCCGCGGCTCGCGGCCAGCGCGCTGACCGCTGCGACGTCGCTCGGCCCTTCGAGCAGGACGGCTGCCCGGACGGGCAGCCGTGCGGCCAGCTCGCGCGCGGGGTCACCGGGGCCACCGGCCGCCCACGCGGTAACCGCCTCCTGGAACGATCCCATGTCAGTCACGAGACGAGTCTCCGCCCTTCCCGGCCACCACGGTAGGGAATTTCCGTCGGCGCACCGATCGGCGGTGAGCAGTCGGGCCCGACGGTCCGAACGAAGGCTTCGCCGCGTGGCTGGCGGAGCCAGGCCCGGAACGATGGCGGAGCGGCACCATGGAGAGGGGCCACCGGGAGGGGTTGCGTCAAGGCATCGAAGACGGCGCAGAAGCCACGGGTGAGATCGTCGAAGAGGACGGGGATTCCAGCCGGTGACCGACGATTTGACGAGGGGTTTGACAGACCTGGTCCGGTCGGGCCGGTCGTCAGCTCAACGACCAGGTTCGCTGCATCTACCACTCGTTCCTGTGCTGGACGAGGATGAGAACGCTCGGCAATGGAGATGTCCTTGGTCTCCGGAGCATCTACTGGAGAGGGCACCCTTATGAGCTGGGCCGGACGATGTTCAGGCGTGCTACTGGCGGCAGCCGTGATGATGTCAGCAGTCGCATGCACGGACAGCAGCAGTGCCGAGGGGGTGAGGTCCTGCGCTGTTCAGTTCAATTACCAGGGCCGCACCTATAAGGATGTTGCAAACGTGGACTTCACGGTCGGCCAGAAGGTTGGCACCGCGACCCAGCCACCCTGTGATGACACCGGCGGCCAGGACGAGGGTGAGGAGTCGCCGACCAAGGAGATTGCCTACAGCGTCGAAGGCGTGTCGCCGAAGGTGGCCATCGCAGTCGGGGCCACACCCGAAGAAGCAAAGTTCGTGGTTTCGTACTCCGGCAATGAGCTCCCGCCCGAGGTGCAGAAGCTGACCGGCGGATCATGATGTGGTGCCCGGGACGTGACTGAGGGAACGAGAGGCATCCAGCGCACCCAACTCGCTTCGTGATCCTCGAGGGAAGCGTCACGGGGCAGCCGTCGGCGATGGTGCGGAGCCGTGAGCGGAACATGACCACCCAGTCCGAGACGTCATCAGCGGCGGTGCCCACCGTCGGAGCCACCGTCCGCATGCAGGGCCGCGACCGCGGTCGTACCGTGGGACCGGCAGTGACCGTACGGATGGCAGGAGCCCGCGATGGCCGGAGAGATCTCCTTCTTCGAACTGGGCGTGGGCGACTTCGAGCGGGCCCGCACCTTCTATTCCGGACTCTTCGGCTGGACCTTCGACGCCGGGGCGACCGACGGAGGCGGGTATGTGATCCGGACGCCCAATGTTCCCGGCGGGGTGCACGGCGGGGACCCGGGCGCCGGGGCGTATCTGTTCTTCAGGGTCGACGACATGACGGCGGCGATCGCACGCGTGCGCGAGCTCGGTGGCACCGTCGACGACATCGATGTGGGCGGTGACGAGGAGACCGTCGCGCGGTTCGGCCGCTTCCAGCTCTGCCACGACGACCAGGGCTCGCCTTTCGGTCTGCACGAGCCGCCCGCCGGGGGATAGGCAGCGGGCCCG
The DNA here is from genome assembly GCF_036057275.1 of Streptomyces sp. NBC_00390. Taxonomy (NCBI): domain Bacteria; kingdom Bacillati; phylum Actinomycetota; class Actinomycetes; order Kitasatosporales; family Streptomycetaceae; genus Streptomyces; species Streptomyces sp. NBC_00390. The sequence goes on from NZ_CP107945.1 coordinate 6,696,104, forward strand.
GCATGGGAGCTGAGCGCCGTGGGCCGTGATGGGCAGCCCGTGGGGTCGGGTGCACGAGCGTGGCGCCGCCGCCGCTGCGTCGCATGCGCCGGCGGCCGGGGCCGGCAGCGCGCGCGTCAGCCGACGAGACGGTAGCGGCGCTCCGGCCGGCCCGTGCCTCCGTAGCGCAGCGTGACCTTCACCCGGCCCGTTTCCACGAAGTACTCCAGATAGCGGCGTGCGCTCACCCGTGACAGTGAGCCCGCCTCGGCACACTCCGACGCCGACAGATCACCGGCGTGCTCCCGCAGGATCCGGTCCACCAGCTCCGCCGTGTGCGCTGCCAGGCCCTTCGGCAGCTCACGTGAGCCCGGCGGCCGGGTGCCGAAGATCCGGTCGACGTCCTCCTGGCGCGCCTCCTCCAGCTGGTCGAGACGGGCGCGCAGCGACGCCACATGGCGAAGCTGCTCCTGCAGCGCCGCCTGGTTGAACGGCTTGATCAGATAGTGCAGCGCGCCCGCACGCAGCGCCGAGCGGACCGTACCCGCGTCCCGCGCGGCCGTGATGAACAGGACGTCGGCCGACGGCCGGCCGTCCTCGTCGCGCTCCTCAGCGGCGCGCAGCTCGCGAAGCACGCTGATCCCGTCCATATCGGGCAGATAGACGTCGAGCAGGATGAGATCCGGTCGCAGCCGCTCCGCGGCGCGCAGCGCGTCCGCGCCGCTGTGGGCCACCCCGACGACCCTGAATCCCTCCGTCGCGGACACATAGCGGCTGTGCAGTTTGGCGACCATGAAGTCGTCGTCCACCACCAGGACGTTCACCGGGAGTCACCTCGGGGGTCCGGGGGCCGTCCCCCGGCAGAGCTCAGTGTCACGCCGACACGCTAGGCCGCGACCACAAGGACCACAACGTCCGTTGATTCCGGAAGAGAGACAGCTTCTTAACGCGCAGGCAACATGTGGGCCACCTCACAGCTCCCACAACGAGAGGCGTTCTCGTGCGTTTGCGCACTCCCCTCGCCCTGCTCGGGGCGGCATTGCTCGTGCTCGTCGGGCCGCCGTTGCTCACCGCGGGCAGCGGCGCCGAGGCCGGCACGCAGATACCCGGCCTGCGGTTCATGGTCCCCAACACACCCGGCGGCGGATACGACATCACCGCGCGTACGGCGGCCAAGAACGCCGAGGACGCCGGACTCACCCACAGCATCGAAGTCTTCAACCTGCCGGGCGCCGGCGGCACCGTGGGCCTGACCCGCCTCGTCGGCGAGCGCGGCAACGGCAAGCTCGCCATGTCCATGGGCCTCGGCGTCGTCGGCGCCGTACACACCAACAAATCGCCCAAGACCCTGGCCGACACCACACCGATCGCCCGGCTCACCGAGGAGCAGGACATCGTGGTCGTCGCCAAGGACTCCCCGTACAGGACCATTCAGGACCTGCTCGCCGCGTGGAAGCAGAATCCCGGCAAGCTCCCGGTCGGCGGCGGCTCCTCGCCCGGCGGGCCCGACCACCTCGCGCCGATGCTGATGGCGCAGGCCGCCGGAATCGCGCCGAAGTCCGTCAACTACATCCCCTTCGACGGCGGCGGCGAACTGCTCGCCTCCATCCTCGGCAACAAGGTCGCCTTCGGTGTCTCCGGTGTGGGCGAGTACCTCGACCAGATCAAGTCCGGAGAGCTGCGGCTGCTGGCCGTGACCGGACCGGAGCGGGTGCCGGGCCTCGACGCCCCGACCCTGCGGGAGGCCGGACTCGACACCGACTTCACCAACTGGCGCGGCGTCGTCGCCCCGCCCGGCCTGTCCGACGCCGAGCGCGACAAGCTCGTCGGCCTCGTCCGAGAGCTCCACGACTCCCCGCAGTGGAAGGAGTCCCTGAAGAAGAACGGCTGGGACGACGCCTTCCTCACCGGCGAGAAGTTCGGTGACTTCCTCGACGCACAGAACAGAAACGTCGACCAGGTGCTGAAGGAGCTCGGGCTGTGACCACTTCCACCCCCACCCCCGCCGCCACACCGACGGGCAAGACCGGCCGTCCCTGGCAGGTCTGGCTGCGAGAGCACTCCGAACTCGGCGTGAGCGTCCTGCTGTTCGCCATCGGTGCGCTCGTCCTCACCGACGCCCTGACCATGGACGTGGACATCACCCAGCGCGGACCCGTCGGACCGAAGACCGTCCCCGTCGTCGTCGGCACCGGCCTGCTGCTCGTGGCCGTCCTGCTTGCGGTCGACGTGCTGCGCGGCGGCCGGGGCGAGGCCGAGACCGGCGAGGACATCGACCTCGGCGGGCCGAGCGACCGGCGCACCGTGCTCCTGCTCGCGGGCGTCTTCCTCGCCTTCGCCGTCCTGGTCGGCCCGGTCGGCTTCCCCGTCGCCGGAGCGCTGCTCTTCTGGGGCGCGGCCTTCGCGCTCGGCAGCCGCCATCCGCACCGCGACCCGCTGATCGCCGCGGTCCTCGCGCTGGTCACCTACTTCGTCTTCAACAACCTGCTCGGCGTCCCCCTGCCAGGCGGGCCGCTGATGGGAGTGCTGTAGTGATGGACTCTCTCAACTCCCTGCTCGACGGGTTCGGCACGGCCCTCACCCCCGTCAATCTTCTGTGGGCCGCGATCGGTGTGCTGCTGGGTACGGCGATCGGCGTACTGCCCGGCATCGGCCCGGCCATGGCCGTGGCGCTGCTGCTGCCGGTCACGTACGGGCTGGAGCCGACGGGCGCGTTCATCATGTTCGCCGGCATCTACTACGGCGCGATGTTCGGCGGCTCCACCACCTCGATCCTGCTGAACACCCCGGGTGAGAGCGCGGCGGTCGTAGCGGCCATCGAAGGCAATCCGATGGCCAAAGCGGGCCGTGGCGCACAGGCGCTCGCCGCGGCGGCCGGCGGCCACTTCGCCGGTGGCATGATCGGCACGATCCTGCTGGTACTTCTCGCCCCTGCCGTCGCCGAACTGGCGGTCGACATCGGTGCACCCGACTACTTCGCGATCATGGTGCTGGCCTTCATCGCCGTCACCTCGGTGCTCGGCTCCTCCCGCATCCGCGGGCTGGCCTCCCTGCTGATCGGCCTCACGCTGGGCCTGGTCGGCCTGGACCGGATGACCGGCCAGCAGCGACTCACCTTCGGCTCGCTGCAGCTCGCCGACGGCATCGATGTCGTCATCGTCGCGGTCGGCCTCTTCGCCATCGGCGAGGCGCTGTGGGTCGCCGCGCATCTGCGCCGTACGGCAGGAGAGGCCATTCCGGTCGGCCGGCCCTGGCTCGCCGGATCCGATGTGAAGCGCACCTGGAAAGCCTGGCTGCGCGGTCCCGTCATCGGTTTCCCGTTCGGCGCGATCCCGGCCGGCGGCGCGGAGATCCCGACCTTCCTGTCGTACGTGACGGAGAAGCGGCTGTCCAAGCACAAGGACGAGTTCGGCAGGGGAGCCATCGAGGGCGTCGCCGGACCCGAGTCGGCGGCTTCGGCCTCCGCAGCGGGCACGCTCGTCTCGATGCTGACGCTCGGCCTGCCCACGACCGCCGTGGCGGCCGTGATGCTCGCCGCGTTCCAGCAGTACGGCATCCAGCCCGGACCGCTGCTGTTCGAGCGCGAACCCGACCTGGTGTGGGGCCTGATCGCCTCGCTGTTCGTCGGCATGGTGCTGCTGCTCGCCCTCAACCTGCCGCTGGCACCGGTCTGGGCGAAGCTGCTGCGCATCCCGCGGCCGTACCTGTACGCGGGCATCCTCTTCTTCGCCGCGGTGGGCGCGTACGCGGTCGGCGGCGAGGCGGTCGATCTGGTGATCCTGCTGATCATCGGCCTGATCGGGTTCGGCATGCGGCGCTACGGGCTGCCGGTGCTGCCCGCGGTGATCGGGGTGATCCTCGGCCCGGCCGCCGAACAGCAGCTGCGCCGGGCACTGCAGATCAGTGACGGCAGTGTCACCGGTCTGGTCAACACGCCCTTCTCGGTGACGGTTTACGCGGTGATCGTGATCCTGGTGGCCTGGCCCTGGTTGAAGAGGCTGTTCGTACGACGTCGTACGGAGGTGTCGTGACCCACCGGCCCTTGTGATGCCGTCCGCCCCTGGCCCGTTTGCGGCCGGGGGCGGATGCGCGTCATGAGTCCGCCGGAGACGGCCCGTTGTCAGTGGTGGCTGCGACGATCGACCCATGACGACGATCGACTGGGGCAGGGCCGCGGACTCCTTCGACCAGGAACCGGACCACGGGCTGCTCGACCCTGCCGTCCGCGGGGCCTGGGCGGAGCGGCTGAAGCGGTGGCTGCCCCGGCAGCCGTCCGATGTGCTCGACCTCGGGTGCGGTACGGGCAGCCTTGCGCTGCTCGCCGTCGAACAGGGCCACCGGGTGACGGGAGTCGACCTCTCGCCCGAGATGGTCGCCCGAGCACGCGCCAAGCTCGCCGGCACCGGCGCGGACATACGGGAAGGGTCCGCCGACCGGCCGCCTGTGGGGGATCGCCGCTTCGACGTCGTCCTGGCCCGGCATGTCGTCTGGCTGCTTCCCGATCCCGAGGCGGCTCTGCGGCACTGGGCCTCACTGCTGCGGCCCGGCGGGCGGCTGGTGCTGGTCGAGGGCGTGTGGGGTGGCACGGGGCTGCCGGCCGCACGGCTCACCGCAGCGCTGAGGCCGCTCGCCGACCGGGTCGACCACGAGCGGCTGTCGGGCGATCAGGCGCTGTGGGGCGGGCCCGTGGACGACGAGCGGTATGTGCTGGTGGCCCGGTCGGCCCCGCGGTGCTGAGCGCCCTCGGACGACACGGCCGCATACGAACCCGCCCGGACCAGGCCCGGATGGACCGGGCCCGGCTGGGGGCGACGGCGTTGCTGATCAGCCGAGGAGGTCGGTGAAACCGCCGCGACGGGCAAGGAGTTCGAGTTCATCGAGCGCACGCAGGGCCTCTTCGGCCGCCGCGGGGTCACGGTCGGCGAGGCCGCTCTCGGCGAACTCGTCCTCGTCCAGGCGCAGGATCTCCTTGCCGTCCGCCGACACCCAAAGGTCGAGGTCCAGGTCCTCGACGGACAAGGCACCGCCGTCGAGTACTGCGGGCCGGGTGACGTCGCAGTACCAGCCCTTCAACGTGCCCTCGCCGGTGCGGACTTCCTTCACCGCGTACCAGCGGTCGCGCCAGTAGTGCTCGGTGAACACATCGCCCGGCTCGAAGCGTACGAAGCCGAAATCGCGCGCACCCTCGCCCGCCCACGGCGCGCGGACCACCAGATGGATTCCGTCGTCCGTGAGCAGCTCGGCGGCATAGCGGATCTTGGTCCGGCCCGCCTTGAGCAGGACCACCTCAAACGAGTGTGCGGACATGACGTACCTCCGTCGCGCAGATCTTGTAGCCGAACCATGTGTTGATGGCCAGCATGGGGCCGTTGTCGGCGTCATTGCTGGTGAACGCGTCCGTGTAGCCCGCCGCGCGGGCGCGCCGCAGCGAGTCCGTCTTGGCGAGCTTCGCCAGACCACGGCCGCGGTGGGCGCGCAGAGTGCCGGTCATGCCGGACATGTAGCGGGTGTCGCCGTCCGACTCCGCGGCGGTGAAGGCGGCGACCTTGCCGTCCACCAGCACGACCGTGCTGAGCACACGGTCGAGCAGCGGGTTGTTCCAGGTGTGGCTGATCCAGTCGTCGTAGTCGCCGAAAGCCATGCTGATGTCGCCGGGCTCGTCCGAGGTGGCCTCGGCATCGGCCCGGAACATCGGCCGTGGATCGGCCTCGAAGTCCGCGGCGGTACGCAACTCGACGCCTGCGGGCAGCTCCGGCAGTGGGGGCAGTGTGCCGTTCGCCAGGTCAAGATGCTGGAAGTGGGCCGGGCGGGTCGGCCGGTAGCCGCGCTTCTCGGCGAAGGCCCGGGACTCGGGGTTGTCCATCACCCAGGCGTACACGTTCGTCGCGTCTTGGGCCGCCAGATGTTCCTCGGCGGTGCGGAGCAGCAGTGATCCCGCGCCAAGGCCACGGTGGTCGGGGTGGACCTGAGGGGTGGCGTAGGACTGGCCGGGCTCGGTGCTGTCGTACGCGATGCCCACATGGGCCGTGCCGACGATCTCGCCGTTGTGCTCGGCGACCAACAGCCGGTACTTCTTGGCGGGGTTGGCGGTCCGGAGGCCGAAGAGGAGGGACGCGGGGGTCGTCACCTCGAAGGGGATCGAAGCTCGGCGGGCCCGGGCCACCGCTTGGGCGTCGTCGGCATCCTGGGTACGGAAGTCACGGACGATCAAGGTCATGAGGCCGCACGTTACGTGGGGCCCGGCGCGGCCGCCTCCCATTTTGCGGCGGTCCGCCTGGCAGTGGGGGAGAATCGGGCCGTGACCTTGAAGATCGTCATTGACACGGACTCGGCGACCGCGCCGTACGAACAGTTGCGCGCCCAGGTCTCGAGCCAGGCGCGCTCGGGCCGGCTGCCTGTCGGCTACAAGCTCCCGACCGTCCGCGGCCTCGCGGAGGAACTGGGGCTCGCGGCCAACACGGTGGCCAAGGCGTACCGCGCGCTGGAGTCGGACGGGGTGATCGAGACGCGCGGCCGCAACGGCACGTTCATCGCAGCGGCGGGCGACGCCGCGGCCCGTGAACTGGCAGCGGCGGCCCAGGCTTTCGCCGAGCGCGCCCAGCGGCTGGGTGTTCCGCAGCCGGCCGCGCTGGCGGCGGCGCAGGAGGCGGTGCGGGCCGTGTACGCGCGGTAGCCCCCGCAGGGGGAAGGGCCCGGCGCCTTGGCGGCGCCGGGCCCTTCCTTCAGTGGCCGGGGCAGGATTTGAACCCGCGACTTCTGGGTTATGAGCCCAGCGTGCTACCTAGCTGCACCACCCGGCGAAGACCCACGTTACGGACCTCCGCCCAGGCCCCGCAAAGGAATTACCGTGCCGCGCAGCAGCTGCCCCGGCGTCGGCCGTGTCCAGAGGCGGACGGCCCGGCAACGCCGTCGGAGCGGTGGTGACAGCCACGGCGGCCGGCGCACGGCGCCCGTCGACGCCGGCCAGGCCCTACAGGTACAGGCCCGCGTCCGCGCCCGCCGTCTGGGACGGGACCGACGCCGGGGTCGTGCCGCGGCGCAGGGCGAACAGTTCGGCCAGGGTGGCGCCTTCGCGGCCCACGCCCTCTTCCGTGCCCAGCCACGTGATCGCCTCGGGCCGCGTCAGAGGGCCCACTTCGATGCGGGCCAGGCAGCGGCCCGGGCGGACCACCGCCGGGTGGAGGCGTTCCAGGTCCTCGTTGGTCGTGATGCCCACCAGGACGTTACGACCCTGGCCGAGGAGGCCGTCCGTCAGATTGAGCAGCCGCGACAGCGCCTGGCCCGCGGTGTGGCGGGCCTCGCCGCGGATCAGCTCGTCGCAGTCCTCCAGAAGCAGCAGCCGCCAACGGCCCTTGGATGTGCCCTCGTCCTCACCGATCGCGATGTCCATGAGATAGCCGACGTCGTTGAAAAGCCGCTCCGGGTCCAGGACGCAGTCCACCTGGCACCAGTCCCGCCAGGACCGCGCCAGCGTCCGCAGCGCCGAGGTCTTGCCGGTGCCCGGCGGGCCGTGGAGCAGCAGCAGCCGGCCCGCGATGTCGTCCGGTGTCACCTTCATCAGCCGGTCCATCGCGTCGGCGACCGGCGCCGTGTAGTTGGGCCGCACCTCCTCCCATGTCCCGGCGGCGATCTGCCGGGTGGTGCGGTGCGGGCCGCGGCGCGGCGAGACGTACCAGAAGCCCATCGTGACGTTCTCGGGCTGCGGCTCCGGCTCGTCGGTCGCGTTGTCCGTCGCCTCCTTGAGCACCGTCTCGGCGAGGTCGGCGCTGACCGCCGTGACGGTGACGTCCGCGCCGCGGTTCCAGCGCGAGATCAGCAGCGTCCAGCCGTCGCCCTCCGCGAGCGTCGCACTGCGGTCGTCGTCGCGGGCGGCGCGCAGCACCCTCGCCCCGGCGGGCAGCATGGTCGCTCCGGGCTTGACCCGGTCGATGGTGGAGCTGTGGGAGTACGGCTGCTCGCCCTTCGCGAAGCGGCCGAGGAACAGCGCGTCGACGACGTCCGAGGGCGAATCGCTGTCGTCGACGTTGAGCCGGATCGGCAGAGCGTCCTGAGGGTTGGCAGACATGCGCCCATGATCGGGCACGGGATCGGCCGACGCACCGTCTTTTGCCCGGTGCGGCGCCGGGGACGTGGCGCCGCACCGACCGGGCGGCGGCTCGCCGCCCGGCCCCGCCGAGGGGGCCGGACCCCCGCCCGGCTCCCCGGCGGGTGACCGGGACGCGGTACTCAGCCCTCCGCCCGGGTGATCAGCGCCGCCGCCCGCCGCGCCCGCCGCACGACGGCGTACCCCTTGGTGAGTGCCCGGTCCTTCGCGAAGGACCGGGCGATGGCGCGCCCTTCGACCAGCCGCTCGAACTCCACTGCACCGGTCGTGCGCCGCACGGTGAGGCGCTGGAGGGCGTACGGCCCCTGACGGTGCGCCGCCGGCCTGTTGCCGACGGCCAGCGACTGCCGGAAGCCGGCCGCCCGTACGGCCCGGCGCACCCGCCGGTTCGAGTAGCCGAACGGATAGGCGAACGAGACCGGCTCGGCCCCCAGCTCGTCCGCGACGATGTCCCGGCAGCGGGCCGTCTCGTACCGCAGCCGCTCGTCGGACAACTGGTCGAGCTGGGGATGGGTGTGGGTGTGGCCGCCGATCTCCACGCCCGCGGCGGCCAGTTCCCGCACCTGGTCCCAGTCGAGCATGGTGTCGAGCGAGCCGCCCTCGTCGTGGGCGCCGCGCAGCCACCCGGTCGATACGAACACGGTGGCCGCGAAGCCGTGCTCGGCGAGGACGGGGAGGGCGTGCCGGTGCACGCCCTCGTAGCCGTCGTCGAAGGTGATCAGCACGGGCCGGGACGGCAACGGCCGGCCGCCCGGCCGCCACGCGTCGCCGAGCTGCGCGGTCCTCAGGGGAGTGAACCCCTGCGTGCGGAGCACCGCCATCTGCGCGGCGAAGGCGTCGGGACTCACCGACAGCCCGTGTGTGGCCGCGGCCGGCCGGTGGCTGACGGCGTGGTACATCAGGATCGGCACCGGCCCCTTCATGGTGCCGCTCCCTCGACCGGTCCCGACGAGAACGTCACCGCACCCGCGCGGGCCCGGACACTCCCCACCACATAGCCGCTCGCGGCCACCGCCACGCCCGCCACGATCGCGCCGGCCCGGCCCGCGCCGCCGCGCCGGCCCAGCAGCGCATCGCGCAGCCCGCGTGCGACACCGGCCGGCAGCACCCTGGTGGTGTAACGGCGTTCGGACTCGAGCCCCTTGCCGGCTCCGACGCTGTGCGCCACGAGCGCCTTGGACAGTCCTTCCGCGTACGTACGGGTACGGAAGTAGCCGAACCGCTCACGCCCGGCGGGGACCCGGTGGTGGATGACCGCCCGGTCGTCGATCAGCAGCACCGCGTCCGGTACGGCCCTGGCGAGCCGGATGCACAGCTCGGTCTCCTCGCAGCCCAGCGGCCGCTTGTCGCCGTCACGCCCGATGCCGGTGGCGAAGCCGCCCGCGGCGTCGAACGCGCTGCGTCGGAAGGAGGCGTTGCCGCCGAGGACGTTGCGCACCCTGACCCTGCCCGGCGGCAGGCCCCGGTAGGTGCACCCGACGACCCAGTCGAACTCCTCCGGGAACCAGGCGGGCCTGCCGCCCGACGCCCAGGCGGGCTCGGTCCGCCCGCCGACGGCCATCACCCGCCGGTCGGCGTATCCCGCGGCGAAGTACCGCAGCCAGTCGCGCTCGGCCACGGCGTCGTCGTCGAGGAAGGCCACGAACGCGCCGCGTGCCGCGGCGATTCCGGTGTTGCGTCCGGCGGACAGGCCGCGGGGGCCCGCATTGGCGAGCACCCGCACCTCCTGTCCCTCTTCCTTGTACTGGACGCGCAGCCGATCCAGCAGCGCCGGATTGTGGTCGACCACCAGCAGTGTCTCGAGAGCCGGCAGGGACTGGCGCCGCACCGAGTCGACGGCCGCGAGGATGTCCTCCCAGCGGTCCTCGGTGTAGACGCAGATCACCACGGAGAACCGTTCCCCCCAGGCCCGGTCCGCGTCCGTCAAGAGACCTCTCCCCGGGGAATGCTGACGCCCAGTGCCGAATGCCGGCGCGCGGCGGACGCTGTGCCCCGCCGGGCGCGCTTCGCTCGCTTCTCCTTGAGGATGACCCTCAGCACCCGCAGACCGTCCCGGACGGCGCGGAGATTGCTGACGCCGTGAATGCGCAGGTACTCGTGGCTCGGCACCTCCTGCACCCGCAGCCCTGCCTTGACCACGCGGATGTTCATCAGCGTCTCGATCTCGAATCCGGTGCAGTCGAGAGTGATCTTTTGCAGGCAGTGCGCCCAGAAGGCGTTGTAGCCGTAGCAGAGGTCGGTGTAGCGGGCGCCGAACTTGGCGTTGACGACGGCGCAGAGCGCTCTGTTGCCGAGTCTTCGGATGGCGGTCATGTCGTCGGTGCCGCCGCCGTTGGCGAACCGGGAGCCCTTGGCGAAGTCGGCTCCGGAGACCAGGGCGGAGACATAGGAGACGATCTCCGAACCGTCGGCGGAGCCGTCGGCGTCGACCATCACGATGATGTCCCCGGTGCAAGCGGCGAAGCCGCTGATGAGGGCGTCGCCCTTGCCCTTGCCGAGCTGCTGGACGACCTTGACGTCCGGCCACAGTTCGCGGGCGACCTCGACGGTGTCGTCGGTGGAGTTCCCGTCGACCAGAACGACTTCGTGGATCCAGTCGGGCAGGCTCTTGAAGACGTACGGGAGATTCTCCGCCTCGTTCATGGCGGGGATCACCACGCTCACGGGCGGAGTGATCGCGAGGTGCGAGGAGATGGGCCGGTACCTGACGGATATGCGGCCGATGTCGTTCACCGGATCTTGCCCCGGCGCCGCCGGGTGCAGGACTGAACTCATGACTGTGTTCCCTCTCTCCACCGGTGGACCGCCCGCCCCCGGGCAGCCCGGATGAATGTCCGGTTCGAAAGGGGGGTTGTTGTCATCCGCCCATGCCGGAAGCGCTCTCCGTGCTGGTCGGACGAGTCGGCATCACTGGCCGCGCGGCACGCCTCGAATCGATCGGATCGAGCGCGGAACCGACACGGCACCCCCCTGCCGCACCCTGCTCCGGATCCATCGCGACGCTAACGCCCTCCCCTGAGCCGCTTTGCATGATGGACCGTTGCGGGTGGATGTATGACGGTATTGATGATGAGGACTGTATGGCAAGAGGTGGGCCATGACCCCGCTTTTTTGCTTTTTCATGATGATTGGGCGATCGCACGTGGAACATCCCGATCACTGTTTCTTGATCCCTTTTCTGCGCTGATCGATTGAATGACCAGTTCCGGATGAGTCCTCCCGCTCGGTCCGCCTGACGGTGCGACAGGTCGATCTCGGGAGATCCCGGGAAGATCCTCCCGAAAGTCTTGGCATGGACACTTCCACTGAAGTGTCCTGACTGCTACCAAAGTTGTGGCAGAGATCCTGCTAAGGGAGGTTCCATGAAACTGTCCCGAGCCGCGGCACTCTCATCGTCACTCCTCCTCGGCGTCGTTCTCACTCTCACCGGAGCGAGCACGGCGCAGGCCTCCTCCACCGCCCAAGCAGTGGACTACGTGGCCCTCGGCGACTCCTACTCCTCAGGTGTGGGAGCCGGCAGCTACGACAGCGCAAGCGGCAATTGCAAGCGCAGCACCAGGGCTTACCCGACGCTCTGGGCCAACACCCATTCACCCTCGTCGTTCTCGTTCACTGCTTGCTCAGGCGCTCGTACGAGTGATGTCACGGCGAGTCAGCTCGGTCCGCTCAACTCGGCGACCGACCTCGTCTCCATCACCATCGGCGGGAATGACGCGGGCTTCTCCGACGTCATGACCACGTGTGTCCTGCAGTCCGAATCGAGCTGTCTCAACCGGATCGCGCAGGCCCGTGCCTACGTCGACTCCACCCTGCCCGGCAGGCTCGACTCGGTGTACGGCGCCATCCGCACCAAAGCCCCCGCAGCCCAGGTCGTCGTCCTGGGTTACCCCCGCTTCTACAAGCTGGCCGGCAGCTGTGTGACCGGCCTGAGCGAGAACGAACGGTCGGCCATCAACGGCGCGGCCGACTACCTGAACGCGGCGATCGCGAAGCGCGCGGCCGATCACGGCTACGACTTCGCGGATGTCGTCCCGGCCTTCACCGGGCACGAGATCTGCTCCGGCGCCGCTTGGCTGCACAGCGTCAACTGGCTCAACATCGGTGACTCCTACCACCCGACGGCTTCCGGCCAGTCCGGCGGCTATCTCCCCGCGTTCACCGATCACGCCTGAACGCGGCGCTCACCGCGCTCGCCGTACCGGCCGAAGAGGAGACCTCGTCCGTCGGGGTCTCCTGATCGCATGTGACCGAGAAGTCGATCCAGTGCGAGCGCACCTCGACCGGACTCCGGATCTCCACCCGGATCCGGTCGTGGTGTGTCCCGCCCTGCTCGTAGGTCAGCTCGATGTGGTCGACCTGCTTCTGCTTCGGCCTCCCGGCCGCGAAGTCCAGCGTCCTCCAGCCGGAGCCGGAGCCGGAACCGTCGCCGTCGCCGTCGCCGTTCCTGGTCACCCAGCGGTAGTCGACACCCACCGGCGTGCGGGCGACAGTGATCGTCGCGCGGAAGGCCGGAGCCTGCGCTTCGGCAGGCGGGCAGGTGCCCGCGTAACTGTCCCTCACCCCCTGGACATGGACCTCGACGCTCTGAGGCGGGGTGTACGTACCGCCGTCACCGCCGCTGTCTCCGCCGTCGTCTCCGCCGTCGTCCGAGGTGCCGTCGTCCGTCGCGCCGCCTCCGGGCGCGGAGGCCGTACTGCCGGGGCTCGTGCTCGAAGTGCCCGGCGTAGAGGGTGTGCTGCTGCCCTTGTCCTTGCCGCCGCCCGGGTCCCTGTTGCTGTTGACCAGCGCCCAGGCGAGACCGCTGACCGCGAGCAGCAGCACAGCTACCCCGGCGATCAGCACCACCGCCGCGCGCCGCGCACGGTCGGGCGGCAGGCCGTTCGCGGCCGCGGGAGCTGCGCCGGACATGGGAGCTGTGGTGGACGCGGTGGCCGGACCGGGCACCGGTGCGGGCGTGCGCGACTGCGGATGCACCGCAGTCGTGGGGGAGCCGGCCGCCACGGTGGGGTGGTCGGCGCCGGGCGGCGGAGCCGTGCGGGGTGCGCCGCCCGCGGCCACGACCCGCAACTCCCGCTCGGCCTCCGCCGCCGAGAGCCGCTGCGCCGGGTCCTTGCGCAGCAGCCCCGCGATCACCGGCGTCAGCGGACCCGCACGGTGCGGCAGCGGAAGCTCCTCGTCCACGACGGCCCGCAGCGTGCTCAACGGGGTGTTCTGGCGGAACGGCGAGTTGCCCTCGACCGCGGCGTACAGCAGGACGCCGAGCGACCAGAGATCGGACTCGGGCCCCGGCGTACGTCCCAGCGCCCGTTCCGGGGCGAGGAATTCGGGAGAGCCGATCAGCTCGCCCGTCATGGTCAGGTTGGACGACCCTTCCACCGTCGCGATCCCGAAATCGGACAGCACCACGCGGCCGTCGTTGCCGATGAGTACGTTCCCGGGCTTCACATCCCGGTGCAGCACGCCCGCGTCGTGCGCGGCGCGCAGGGCAGCGAGGATCTCTGCGCCGATGCGCGCGGCGCGCGCCGGGGCGAGGGGGCCCTCGGCGTCAAGTACGTCGGAGAGGGCGAGTCCGCGCACCAGCTCCATCACGATCCAGGGGCGGCCGTCCTGGGTCGCCACGTCGTAGACGGTGACCACATTGCGGTGCGAGACGCGGGCCGCCGCCCAGGCCTCCCGTTCGAGGCGGGCATAGAGCCGGCGCTCGTCGTCGGTGCCGAGGGCGGCGGGGGCCCGGACCTCCTTGACCGCGACCTCGCGGCCCAGCAACTCGTCGCGGGCGCGCCACACCACTCCCATGCCGCCTTCGCCCAAGGGGCTCATGAGGCGGTAGCGACCTGCCAACAGCCGCTCGTCGCCGGGCACTTCGCTCACAGCGGGCCCCCATCGGTAGCAGAGCAGTGACTCCAAGCTAGCTCACGCAAGTGCTGTTGCCGCCCCCTTGAGCGCCAATCCGCATCCCAGCGCGAGGACCACGCAGGCGGTGCCCAGCGGGAGTGCACGCTGAGCGGCGGAGACCAACCGCCATGTGGGGCGGCTGCGCCCGGCGAGCAGCCGGGTGGCGCGGGCGCCGAGCCGGACCGCGGCGAACCCGGCGGCGGCGAGAGTGAGGGCGAGCCCGAGACCGTACGCGACGACGAGCAGCAGGCCGAACCAGGCACGACCGAGCGCGGCGGCGCCGACGAGGACGACGACGGCGGACGGACTGGGGACGAGGCCGCCGGCGAAGCCGAGCAGAAGAGTGGACCGCAGCCCGAGGGAACGGTGGTCGTGGGTGTGGGTATGCCCGTGCGGGTGCGGGTGCGGGTGCGGGTGCGGGTGCGGGTGCGGGTGCGGGTGCGGGTGCGGATGGCTGTGGTTGTGCACGTGGCCGTCCCCGTTGCCGTGCTCGTCCCTCTTGCTGTGCCCGTGTCCGGCCTCCGGCATGTGCTCCGGTCCAGGGGCGGGACCGCCGACGGGACCCGTCTCCCAAAGGTGCGTCGGCTCATGGCCACCGTGTTCCGTGCCGTGGTCCTGTTCGCTGCCCGGTCCGTGTCCCTGCTGTGGCCCGTGGCCGTGCTGCTGTCCATACGTGTGCCCGTGCGCATGATCGTGTCCGCGGTTGCGCCACGCCCTCCGGACGAGTACCGCCCCCGCCCCGGCCACCAGGGCCCCGCTCGCGACGCCCAGCCACGCCACCACCGACGGTGCCGCCGCGGAGCCCACCGCGATCAGGGCGCCCAGTGCGAACACACCGAGCGTGTGCGTGATCGTCACCGAAGCGCCCAGGGAGAGGACATCGCGCAAGGAGTTCCTGCCGCCCGCCGCCGCGGCCGCGGCCATCACCGTCTTGCCGTGACCCGGTGCGAGGGCGTGCAGCGCGCCCAGCAGGACCGCGGTCGCCAGGGCAAGCGCGCCGGACCCCACGGTCAGATCGCGCCGGGACACCATCCCGGTCAGTGCCTGGGTCCAGCGGTCCGCCCCGCGCGGCAGCACGGAGGCCGGGGGCGCGGCCTCCTGGCGGTCCGCCTCCGCAGGTGCGCCGCCGGGGGTGACCGACAGCGCCGCCGTCGTGCGGTCCGGCGCCGACGAGAGCGGCCCGTTCGGATACACCGCCAGCCGGCGTGATGTCGACGCCTTCGGTACGTCCGACGACACGAGCGTCATCCGGTCTCCGCGGGCCGTGATCTCCCGCCAGCCCGGTCCCTGGCCGCTGCCCGCCGCCCGGAAGCCGATCGTGCGACGCCCGTCCGGCAGTGCGGCCGCCAGCCGGCACTCGACGCGGAGCGTCGGCAGACCGGCCTGCCCCGGTCGCACCTCGGCGCGGCTCGCGCCGGGCGTGAGCGCGACCGGACCGTGCCGCTCGACCGTGACCCGGCTGTCCCGGGCCGCGTCCCGGCAGCGCTGACCGGCCCATTCGGAGAGTTCCCCGGGGGACATCTCCCGGTCGCTGTTCCGGTCGATCCTGGTGCGAGCTTGAGCGGCGGGTATCTCCGCGAGGTCCTCGACATGGTCGACGCTCAGCCGTCCGGGTGCGACGAGCAGTCCGTCGTAGCGGTTGACGGTGAAGTTCCCCAGTGGATGCGCGGCGGCCGTCCCCGCGGGCAGCAGCGCGAGCGCCGCACCGGCCACCAGGACCGCCGCGCCGACGGCTGCCGTACGCCCCTTGATGCCGCCCTTGCTTCCTGTGCCGCCTCTGGTCGTCGTTCCGTCTGCGGTCTTCATGACGCCTCCAGACTCCGCAGTGCCGTCCGGGCCGTGCGTGAGCCGACGGGCGAGAAACCGGGGTTGATCTCCAGCGCGGCGGCGAGCGAGGTGCGGGCGGCAGCCGGCCGGCCCGCGGCGCGCTCGATCATGCCGCGGTGGTAGAGGAACACGGCGTTACGGCAGCCCCTCGGCGCCGACGCGGAGAGGTACTTCATGGCGTGTGCGGAGCGGCCGTTGACGTGCAGCGCCCAGGCAAGGGCGTCCGCCGTGTGCACGGTCCGGCGCTTGGCCCACTCGGTGCGGGCGGCGGCCAGCGCCTGCGCCTTGTCGCCGTGGTCGGCCAGGGCGAGTGCGGTGTCCAGGTCGGTGTCCACGCCGTTGGCGCGAGCCAACTCCGTCCAGTCGCCGATGAGTTCGTACTGGCGGCGGGCATCGGACGTGCGCCCCGCGGCCTCGTACAGCTCGCCCAGCGCGACCAGGTGACCCGGCAGCGGCAGCCGGTCGACCACCGCCTCGAGCCCGGACACGGCGGACTCGGTGTCACCGCGTGCGGCGTGCGCACGGGCGCGGCCCTCGAGCGCCGGCAGATACTCCGGGTCCGCTTCGAGTGCCGTCGTGAAGTTCTTCAGCGCCGGGGCGTACGCCCCCTGGCTCCACTCCAGCTGCCCGGTCGCCGTCGCCACATACGCCACGTCTCCGGGCGAAGATGCCGAGTTCATGGCGGTGTTCAGCACTCGGCGGGCGCCCGTGACATCGCCGCGCAGCTCCAGTACATACGCATAGCGCGTGAACACGGGGATGCCGGGCCGGCGGCCATCGGCTTCCTTCGCAGCGGCCAACGCCTCGGAATAGCGGCCCAGTTCGACGAGCGCGTCGATCCGGGAGGCGAGCGCGCGCTCGCCGAAAGGATTGACCTTCAGCGCCGCCTCCCCGTCCCGCAGGGCCTGAGAGAAGTCGTGCCGGGCCGCCGCGAGTGCGGCACGGCCCGCGAGCGCCGCATCGTTGTCCCGCGGCCGGAGCTCCAGTGAACGGGCCAGTGCCTTGTCTGCCTGGGGATACCGGGTCGGGTCGCCGCTGGTCCTGGCCTGTTCGACATAGGCGGCGCCGAGTGTCGCCCACGCCCGGTCATCCTTGGGCCGGGCCCGCAGATGTGTCTGGAGGCCGGTGATCCCGCGGGCGAGGTCACCGGTGTCGATCCGGTCGAACGGTGCGTCCGCCGCAGGTGCGGCGGTGCGGGCCGCCGAGGGCTGCTGGTCCGCACCGCCCGACACGACGGCGCCCACGGTGAGAGCGAGGGCGAGTGTCCCGGCGGGGAACAACAGGCCCCGGATCCTCCCCGCCCCGCGCCGGCCCCGGATCCTCCCCGCCCCGCGCCGGGGCCGTGGCTCCCGGTCCTCGGGGCCGTGGCCGGCCGCCGCGACCGTGTCCGGCGTCCTTGGCAGGGACATCGGTCCGCCCTTCCTCTCGTAGGTGCGACTGCGAGCTGTGAACTGCTGGCTGCGAACTGCGAGTTGTGCACTGCGAGGTGTGGACTGTGCCGGGCACCTAGCTGTACGAAGTGCGGCGCCGCATCCGCCACCAGAGCAGTCCCAGACCGACGAGCAGCACACCCACGCCCGTGGCGACCGCCGATACGACCAGCGTCGTGGTGGTCGCGTCACCGCCGGCGGCGGACGACGCCCCACCGGTCAGCAGGCCGTCCTGCGACACCTTGGTCCCCGCGCCCTTGGCGACCGGGCCTCGGGAGCCGGCCTCGGGCAGTGCGAGGTACGGGAAGGAGCTGCCGAACTTCTGGTCGTTCTGGTCGACCGCGTCGCCCAGGTCGTTCTTCTGGCCGAGCAGTTCGCCCTCCACGACCTGGAGCGCGATGTCCAGTACGTCGTCGGACAGCCTGCGCCCGTTCGGGAACCCGGCGTTGTCGCCGTCCAGCACACCCAGCCTCTTCGGCTCGGCGCTCGGCGGGACGGAGGTGTTGAGCCGCAGCGCCTCGGCGGGGCGGACGTGCGGCGGCTTGTTGAGCTTGTCGACACCGGTCAGGAACACGGAGACCAGGTCGTTGCGCGGCTCGGCCGGGGCCTTGATCTTGTAGATGCCCTCGATCAGCTTCGGCAGTTCCGGCTGGGTGACGAACGGAAGGAAGTCGCCGTCGTTCCACGGATGGGACGCATTGAACCTGTCCTTGTCCTTCACGGGGATGACCACCTCGTTGACCAGTGGCATTCCGAGCCTGGACACCTGCGTCCAGTGGCCGCCGGCGCTCCTGCGCTGGGTGGTGGACCAGATTCCGACGATGGGCTGCTTCTGCGACTGCCGGATGTACGCGGTCGGCACCTGCAGGGCAATGGAGTTGACGCTGTAGCCCTTGAGTGTGTCGTTGCCGACCTCGGAGAGGTCGCCGCCGTAGAGCAGGTCGAAGACGCGCAGGTCGAGGAAGAAGGGGTCGTCCGCCTGACCGGCGAACGCCGTGGTACCGCCGGGAAGTCGGCGCACGGCCTGGTCGCGCAGGGTCTGGTAGTCCGGCATGGATGCCTTGCCCACGTTCGAGGGCGCCACCGGCAGATCGTCGGCGATCTTCGTGGTGCTCGTCACGCGCTGGTTCCTGAGCCGCAGCACATCGATGTCGTACGTCTGGGTGATGTTGAGGTCCGGGTCGTCGAGCGTGGTGACGGGACCGGTGTTGAAGAGGAACGTCCTGCCGTTCTTGACGTGGTCCTTGAAGGTCCACCGGTATATGAGATCGCCCTGGGCGTCGCCGTCGCTGTCGATATGGATGTCGTACTGGGCGTCGTCGGCGAACGAGTAGAAGTTCGGTCCGCCGGCCGGTTCCTCGAACGGCAGCCAGTTGGCCACGATCGTGGTGGTGTCGGGCTTGTCGGGGCTGACGAACGCGTACACGTCGGTGTTGTCGTACTGCGGCTGGCCGGAGATCAGCGGGGCCTCGCGGTGGCTGGAGGCCTGGGCCGCTCGAGGCTCCAGACCGGTCACGCCGGAAGCCGCGAGCGCCCCGGTGGCCAGCGCCGCGCAGGCGAGTGCCGCGAGCCTGAGGGGCCCCCGCCCGCTGCTGCTGAGTGCGGTCATCGAATCCGTCCTTCACGCGAGTGGCTGGTCGTGCTCCTTGCCAGCCATTCGGTGCCGCGGGCCCAGCGGATTGGTCGGGATCCGAGAGGGTCTTCGAAGACCGAGAACGTTCACTGACATGCGCGGCCAACTCGGCCTGGAATCAGGCGGATTCGGAGCGTGGCCGTCAACCCCCGTACGGGTGTGCTGAATCATGCGGGCGGGATACACGAGTGTCCCGAAGGGGCGATAGGGTTAATCTGCCCGGGCCGGGTGTCTCGTACGGGTGGGGAGTGACATGGACCAGATAGCAATGCGCAGCAGGCCGCGAGTGCCTGCGATCACATGTGGGAGTACGGCGACAAGTTCGCGGCTCGACCGACATCTCTCGGTGCTCGGCGGCCCTGCCGTCCCGCACGGCGAGGCGGCCGAAGCGACCTCTCTCATGCGTGAACTGACCTCGCGTGATGTGACGCACACCCGCCGGAGCAAGAGCGCGCGTGTCTCGCTCTTCGCCCCGCTGCGGCGACTGCGCCGCTCACTGTTCGGCAGCCGCGGCTGACCCGGGCCCGGCCGCTCCACCACACAAGCGAACGCGCTCAGGCGACCACACCGTCCCGGCGCAGCGCCGCTGCATCCTCGTCCTTCATCCCCACGGACCGCAGCAGTGCGTCGGTGTGCTCGCCGAGCGCAGGTACCGCGCCCATCCGCGCCGGGGCCCCGCCCGGCAGCGTGATCGGGGGCAGCAGGGCCCGCAGTGGCCCCGCCGGAGTGTCCACCTCCCGCCACCGCTCCCTGGCGGCGAGCTGCGGATGCCCGGCCACATCCTTGACGCTGTTCAGCCGGGAGCAGGCGATCCCCGCCGCTTCGAGGCGGCCGATCGCCTCGTCGGTCCGCAGACCCGCCAGCGCCCTGGCAACCGCCGCATCCGTCTGCGCACGGTTGGCCGTACGGGCGGTGTTGGTGGCAAAGGCCGGATCAATACCCAATTCGGGACGTTCCAGCACCTGTTCGGCGAGACGCCGCCACTCCCGGTCGTTCTGGACCGACAGCAGGACCTGCTCGCCGTCGGCCGTGATGTAGGCGTCGTACGGTGAGATGACGGCGTGCGCGACCCCTGTACGCGCCGGGGCCTCACCTCCATGCATCCCGTAGTGCAGCGGGTGGCCCATCCACTCGGTGAGCGAATCCAGCATCGAGATCTCCACCGGCCCGCCCCGCCCCGTGACGCCGCGCCGCACCAGCGCCGCCAGCACTCCGGAGAAGGCGTACATCGCCGCCGCGATGTCGGCCGCCGGGATCCCCGCCTTCACCGGCTGTTCGGCCGTCCCGGTCACCGACACCAGCCCGGCCTCGCACTGCACGAGCATGTCGTACGCCCGCTTGTGCGCGTACGGGCCCGTCGGGCCGTACCCGGAGATGTCCACGGCGATCAGCCGCGGACGAGCGGCGCACAGGGTGGCGGCGTCCAGGCCGAGCCGGGCGGCGGCGCCCTGGGCGAGGTTCTGGACGAACACATCGGCGTCCGCGATCAGCCGGTGCACGATGTCGAGGCCGCGCGGGTCCTTGAGGTCCACCGCCAGGGACTCCTTGCCGCGGTTGCACCACACGAAGTGCGAGGCGAGGCCGCGGGCCGCGGTGTCGTATCCCCGCGCGAAGTCGCCGCCGTCCGGGCGCTCGACCTTGATGACGCGAGCCCCGAGATCTGCGAGCTGGCGGGTGGCGAAGGGTGCCGAGACGGCCTGCTCGACGGCGACGACCGTGATCCCGTCCAGGGGCAGTGGCTGTTGGCTCATGACGCTGTACCTATCGTGTATGGGGCACCTTTGTCACACCGGCGCATCACCACGCCGGTGCCCCACTACCGGCCCGCGCCGGACGTCGCAGCCGCCGGGTCACGGCCGGCGCCCCCGGCGCGGCGGGACTGCGGGCTCTGCCCGAACCGGGCGCCTCAATCGCCTGCAGGTCTCCGAACGCGCCCGTCAGGGCACGCGCACCCGTTCGCGCGGCGCCTCGACAAGCTCCGTACCGAGAGCCCCCGGCCAGGCCGCACCCGGGGACGCGGCGGGCCTGCTGGGCCTGGACCCGCCCCCGCCTCGGTCGCCGGCGGGGCCGGAGGTCGTCCTGCGCGGCCGGTCTGCCGGGCAGCGGCACATTTCACTCCGTCCGGCGTTCGAGGACAACACCCGAAGGGCGTTCCGGGGTCCGGGGCACTGTCCCGGCCCGGCAAGCGCGGCCGACGCGGGCGCCCCGCGCCCCCTCACAGGAGCGCGAACTGCCCCTCCGGCCCCTCCTCCTGGTGGTCCAGCACCGACGCCGGGCGTCGCACCGCCGCAGGCGGCGGCAGCACTCCGGCCGTACGCAGCTCCGCCGCGGTGATCCGTGGTCCGTGAGTCAACTCGGCACGCCGCGGCAGCAGTTCGTCCAGCAGCGCCAGCACCGTGATCAGCTCCAGGAGCTGCGAGGTCCACTCCTGCGGCCAGGCGGCCGGCCGCACCGCCTCCAGCGTGCCCGCCTCCGCCGTGGCCGTACGGCGCTCGAACCACAGCTCCAGCACGCGTACGCCCCCGGCCTCGAAGTCCCAGGCCTGTGCCGGGACGGGCGAGATACGGCCGCCGTCGCCGATGCGCAGCTCCTCCTCGTCCGGGTCGTACGCGATCGAGTCCGGCCGGGCAGGCAACGCCGCGCGGACATAGGGCCGACGGCCACCGGGCAGCCTCGGGCGCTCGCCACCGTGCGCGCCGCGCAGCTGGATGCGGGCCATGCGCCGCCCCAGTTCCACTCCCGACGCCCACACGCCTGCGTCAGCGGTCAGCGGGACCGCGCATCCCCCCGGTGTGGACTCGGCGGCCGCCATGACCCAGCAGAGCAGATCGTCGGCGCTCACCCGGTGTCCGTACCGGCCCGCGAGCGCTTCGAGCAGCCCCGGCGCGACGTTCGGTTCGTGCCCCCCGGGCCGCCGGTACAGCGGACGGATCCGCCCTGGACGGCCCGCGGGCGAACGCCCGTCCGGCAGCAGGGCCGACACCAGCACCGCGGGCCCCGCGGACTGCGGCACATGCCCCTGCTCGACCACGAAGAGCTGCCGATCGTCCAGCACCCGCCACAATTCGGGCCGGGCGACATCGATCAGCCGGTGGTCCGGTATCAGCCACTGCTCGTCGAACCCGCCGTGCAGTACGCGTACCGGGTCCGGGCAACGGCCGTCCTCGCGGGCGATCCGGCCGGTCCGGGTGTCCTGTCCCGGCAGCTGGGCCACCGCGCTGTGCGGCGTACGGGCACGGGTGGACCCGAACAGCGCCGCGCGCCGGGCCTCGTCGGCGCCGGTCAGTGTGTCCCAGCGGGCTCTGAGGGACGGGGCATCGGGTGCCATCACCCACGGCCTGCCCAGCCGCAGCGGTGCCACGGACCAGGGCATGAGGTCGTCGAGCAGCGGCACCTCGTCGGTGGCGGTCGCGGTCTCGGTCACTGTCCGCATGGTAGTGAGAGAGGGTGACGGGAGTCAGTCCGCGGCATCCACGGTGACCGAGAAGGAGAAGCGGTCGCCGCGGTAGCGGATCCGGGCCACGTCCACCACCCGGCCCGATTCGTCGTACGTCACCCCGGTGTAATGCAGGATCGGGCTCAGCAGCGGCACCCGCAGCAGCTCCGCCGTGGGCGGGTCCGCGAGCCGCGCCTCCACCGTGTCGGTGATCCTGCTGATCCGGACGCCCAGCACGTCCCGCAGCACCTTGGTCATCGGCCAGCGCTCCAGGTCCGCGAGGTCCACACGGGCCGCGACATCCGCGCACAACGCGTTCTCGGCCCAGTTCGTGGGCTCGCCGCTGTCGCCGTCGCAGCGCAGCCGCCGGTACATGACGACCTCGTCGGCGCCGGGGAAGTACTCGGCGAGCTCACCGGGGACCGGGGCCGGACCGTGGCCGAGGATCGTCGTGCGCTCCCCGGACTGCTGGGCCACGATCGCGTCGATCGAGCCCAGCAGCCGCCGGGGGGCACTGCGCCGCGCCCCCGGCTCGATGAACGTGCCGCGCCTGCGGTGCCGGCTGATCAGGCCCTCCTCCTCCAGCTCCTTGAGGGCCTGGCGCATGGTCAGCACGCTGACGCCGTAGTGCTGGGCGAGCTGCTCCTCGGTGGGCAGCCGCAGCGAGGCCTCGGGCGTGCGGCCGAGTATCGAGGCGCGCAGCGACTGCGAGACCTGGTACCACAGCGGGAGCTTGCGGTTCAGGACCAGCGAGTCGGGGGCGAAGGAGGTCACGGCATCTCCGTACTTCGACGAACTACGGCCTGAAGTGGCGCTCAAGACCCTGCCACACGGTGTCATAGCCCTTCTGCAGGTGGTCGGCGCTCGCGGCCTGCCCGGTCGCCGTCACCGGCCAGCGGGTCTCGAACATGAAGGCAAGACCGTCGTCGATCTTCTGCGGCTTCAGCTCGGCGGCGCTCGCCCTGTCGAAGGTTTCCCGGTCGGGACCGTGCGCCGACATCATGTTGTGCAGCGAGCCGCCGCCCGGCACAAAGCCCCCTTCACCGGCAGTCTTGGCGTCGTACGCGCCCTCGATCAGGCCCATGTACTCGCTCATCACATTGCGGTGGAAGTACGGCGGGCGGAAGGTGTCCTCGCCGACCAGCCAGCGCGGCGCGAAGACCACGAAGTCGACACCGGCAAGACCCGGGGTGTCGGACGGCGAGGTCAGCACGGTGAAGATCGACGGGTCGGGGTGGTCGTAGCTGATGCTGCCGATGACATTGAAACGGTGCAGGTCGTAGACGTAGGGCACATGGTTGCCGTGCCAGGCGACCACATCGAGCGGGGAGTGGTCGTAGGTGGCGGCCCACAGATTCCCGCAGAACTTGTTCACCACCTCCACCGGGCGCTCGAGGTCCTCGTAGGCGGCGACCGGAGCCAGGAAGTCCCGGGCGTTCGCCAGGCCGTTGGCTCCGATCGGGCCGAGGTCGGGGAGCTCGAAGGGCTGTCCGTAGTTCTCGCAGACATAGCCGCGGGCACTCTCGTCCAGCAGCTCCACACGGAAACGGACACCGCGGGGGATCAGCGCGACCTCGCCGGGCCGGGCCGGCAGCAGACCCAGCTCGGTCACCAGCAGCAGCCCGCCGCGCTCGGGGACGATCAGAAGCTCGCCGTCCGCGTCGCTGAACACCCGGTCGGTCATCGAGGCGTTGGCGTGGTAGAGGTGCACGGCCATGCCGGTGCGCTGGGTGGTGTCGCCGTTGCCGCCGAGCGTCCACAGGCCGGACAGCCAGTCGGTGCCGGGCTCGGGCTCCGGCAGCGGGTTCCAGCGCAGCCGGTTGGGGTCCGGGACGCTCTCGGTGAAGGGGGCGCTTCGCAGGCTGCCGTTGTCGATGCGGACGAACGCCGGGTGCGCGGCCGACGGGCGGATGCGGTAGAGCCAGGAGCGGCGGTTATGGGCGCGGGGCTCGGTGAAGGCGCTGCCGCTGAGCTGCTCGGCGTACAGACCGAGGGGGGCGCGCTGCGGGGAGTTGCGGCCGTGCGGCAGGCCGCCCGGTACCGCCTCCGAGCTGTGCTCGTTGCCGAAGCCGAGGGAGAACGACTTGTCCGTCAGTCCCTCGACTGTCTTCCGCGCCTGCTCGATGCCGCTCATCGCCCGCTCCCGCTCCCGGTTCCGAACCGAAGGAATCCTATGTACAACCGTAGGATTACAGGTCCGCCCCGTCAAAGGAAGCGGGACGGCATGATGGGGCGCGTGTCCCAGTCCCATCTGCGCCGTATGCCCGTTCAGCAGCGCAGCGCCGACCGGCTCGCCCGGGTCCTGGACTGACGGGCGCGGCGCCGGAGAAATCCCGACGGGATGCGAGCAGGGACTCCCGCCCGTGCATACCGGTCGGTATGCTCGGTTCGGTCAGCGCGTCATCGCCGCCGCCCCGGGGAGAGCCCATGTCCCGCACCTCCGCCGCCCGCACCGCACCGACGGACGGCGCACGTCCCGAGACCACACCCCGGGCTGCACCCCCGCCCGAGTCCGGGGCCGCCGACGCCGGCGCCCGGACGGCCCTGCGGGTCTGCCCCCTGTGCGAAGCCACCTGCGGGCTCACCCTCACCATCGAGGGCACCCGGGTGACCAAGGCGCGCGGCGACCGGGACGATGTCTTCAGCCAGGGGTTCATCTGCCCGAAGGGCGCGTCGTTCGGCGAGCTCGACGCCGACCCCGACCGGTTGCGCACACCGCTCGTGCGCGAGAGGGGCACGCTGCGCGAGGCGACCTGGCAGGAGGCGTTCGACCTGGTGGCCGCGCGGATGCGGCCACTGATCGAGGAGCACGGCGGCAACGCCGTGGGCGTCGTCCTCGGCAACCCGAACGTGCACACCATGGCCGGCGGGCTCTACCCGCCCGTCCTGCTCTCCGCCCTGCGCACCCGCAACATCTTCAGCGCCTCCACGCTCGACCAGATGCCCAAGCATGTCTCCGGCGGCCTGCTCTACGGCAGTGCGATCGCCATCCCCGTGCCCGACCTGGACCGCACCGGCCATCTGCTGCTCCTCGGTGCCAACCCGCTGGAGTCCAACGGCAGTCTGTGCACCGCCCCCGACTTCCCCGGCAAGCTCAAGGCGCTGCGCCGCCGCGGGGGCACCCTCACCGTCGTCGACCCGCGCCGCACCCGGACCGCTCAGCTCGCCGACCGGCATGTGGCCATCCGCCCCGGCACCGACGCGCTGCTGCTCGCGGCCCTCGCCCATGTCCTGTTCGAGGAAGGGCTCACCGACCTCGGCGAGCTGGCCGAGCACGTCCAGGGACTGGACGAACTGCGGGAAGCAATGGGGGAGTTCACCCCGGACGCCGTCGCCGCGGCCTGTGACATGGACGCCGAGGAGATCCGTACGATCGCCCGCGAACTGGCCGCGGCGCCGACCGCCGCCGTATACGGCCGTATCGGCAGCTGCACCGTCGAGCACGGCACCCTCGCCAGCTGGCTCGTCGACGTCCTCAACATCCTCACCGGCAACCTCGACCGGCCCGGCGGCGCGCTCTTCCCCTTCTCCGCCACCGACCGTGCACCCCGCCCGGCGGGCCCGGGCAAGGGATTCGCCCTGGGCCGCTGGTCCAGCAGGGTCAGCGGCCACCCCGAGGCCAAGGGCGAACTGCCGATGACCGCGCTCGCCGAGGAGATCGAGACGTCCGGCGAAGGGCAGATCCGCGCCGTGATCGCCATCGCCGCCAACCCCGTGCTCTCCGCGCCCGACGGGGACCGTCTCGACCGGGCGCTCGAGGGTCTCGACTTCATGGTCAGCGTCGACCCCTATCTGAACGAGACCTCGCGCCACGCCGATGTGGTGCTGCCCCCGCCTCCGCCGTCCCAGAGCGCCCACTACGACTTCGCGTTCAATGCGCTCGCGGTGCGCAACCAGGCCCGCTACAACCCGGCCGCCGTGCCTCTCGAGGCCGGGCTCATGGACGAGTGCGAGATCCACGCCCGGCTGATCCTCGCCGTGTCCGGCATGCACGGCGCCGACCCGTCCGCGGTCGACGACATGGTCATCCAGAGCTCCCTCGCCAGGGCCGTCGCCGACCCGCACTCCCCGGTGCACGGCCAGGACGTCACGGAACTCGCCGCCGAACTCACAGGCCACCGGGGCGCGGAGCGCCGACTCGACATGATGCTGCGCCTCGGCCCGTACGATCTCACCCTCGACAAGCTCGTCGAGAACCCGCACGGCATCGACCTCGGTCCGCTCCAGCCGCGCATCCAGCAGGTCCTCAAGACCGTCAGCGGCCGGATCGAGCTGCTGCCCGGCCCCATCGCCGACGATCTGCCGAGGCTCCGGCGCGCACTCGGCGAGCGGCCCGCGGCGCTGGTCCTGGTCGGCCGCCGCCATCTTCGCTCCAACAACAGCTGGCTGCACAACGTGCCCTCGCTGAACGGCGGTTCCAACCGCTGCACCCTCCATGTCCACCCCGAGGACGCGGCCCGGCTCGGCCTCACGGACGGCGCGGTGGTGAGCATCAGCGCGGACGGCGGCCGCCTCGAGGCGCCCGTGGAGATCACCGACACCGTACGGACGGGAGTGGTGAGTCTGCCGCACGGCTGGGGGCACAACCGTCCCGGCACCCGGATGTCGGTCGCCTCCTCACGCCCCGGAGTCAATGTCAATCAGCTCCTCGACGGCTCCCGACTGGACCCCCTGTCGGGCACCGCCGTGCTCAACGGCTTCCCCGTAGAACTGTCACCAAGCAAGTGACCTGCGCTTTTGCGCATAGTCGTCGGCAGGGCGGTGATCGCCGCGATCGTCTCGCCGGACGGTGACGGCTCCCGTCCCGGTCGGCATGGCCAAGGTCGAGTTCTGCGACCACACCCGGTACACCGTGAACCGGGTGTGGTCGCAGCGCCGCGGCGGACCTCCTTCGTGCGAACGACCCGCAAGCGGTGCGAAGGTCACGCAACATCTCACTCCGCAAGAAGGCGGCCCCAACCTTCGCAAGAGCCATTCCCTGACAGGAAGTAGTCGGCTAGCTTCTGGCCACCCAGCTGCTCCTCACTCTTTCCCTCAGGGCAGGACTCGATGACGCGCGCCATTTCCCTGCACCACGTCAGCAAGAGATACGGGCGCGCCCAGCGTGCCGTCGACGACTTCTCCCTCGGCATCGAGCCGGGGGAGTTCCTTGTCCTGCTCGGCCCTTCGGGCTGCGGAAAGTCGACGGTGCTGCGCATGATCGCCGGACTCGAGGACATCACCGAGGGCGAACTGCTGCTGGACGGCGAGTACGCCAACGACATCCCGCCCCGTGAGCGGGACATGGCGATGGTGTTCCAGAACTTCGCGCTCTACCCGAGCATGACCAACCGCGAGAACATCGGCTTCCCGCTGCGCCTGGAGAACCCGCGTGCCGACCGCAACCCGCGCGTGGAGGCGACCGCGAGGATGCTCGGCATCGAGGATCTCCTGGACCGCTATCCCAGCCAGCTCTCCGGCGGCGAGCGCCAGCGCGTCGCGATGGGCCGGGCGATCTCCCGGCGGCCCTCCGTCTTTCTGATGGACGAGCCGCTGTCGAACCTCGACGCCAAGCTGCGTAACCATCTCCGGGCCGAAATAGCCCAGCTCACCGCGGAGTTGGGGGTGACGACGGTCTACGTCACCCATGACCAGGCCGAGGCAATGTCGCTCGGGGACCGGGTCGCGGTCATGCGTGGCGGCGTGCTGCAGCAGGTCAGCACCCCGCGCGAGACCTACGCCCTGCCGGAGAACGTGTTCGTCGCCGCGTTCATCGGCACCCCGCGGATCAATCTGCTGCAGGCCGTCGTACACGCGCCGCTGGACGGCCGGATGTCCATCGACCTCGGACGGCAGCGGCTGCCGCTGCCCGAACCGCTCAGCACGGACCACCAGTTGCTCCGCATCCAGCAGGGGCGGCAGATCATCGTCGGGCTGCGCTCGGAGGCGGCACGGATCGCACCGCCGAGCCAGGCCCGCCCCGGAGAGGTCGCGCTGACCGGCATCGTCCAGCACATGGAGTACCAGGGACACGAGGCGCTCGTGCACTTCAGCACCGGCTCGACGCCCGCCGTCGTCGCCGATCTGGAGTCGCCCCGGCCCAGGCAGACCGCGCGCCGCCGCAGAAACGTCGGCCCCGGTGTGCTGACCCGTATCAAGGACCGGGCGATCTCGCAGGTCGCCCGGCCCGTCGCGGTGCTCGACGCGCCGGAACCGCCCCGGGAGCGCGCGTCCGTCACCGGCGACCTTGTGGTGCGCACCGGTCCGGACCTGCGGCTGCGCACCGGGGCCCAGGTGCCGCTCCTGGTGGATGTGGCGCATCTGTACGTCTTCGACCACCAGGGCCGCAGGATCTGCCCGGCTCCCTTGGACCTGCCCGGACTGGACGTCTGATCCCCTCCGTTCCCCTCCTTCTCCGCCCCCCTGCGTCCTCTCCGTCCCTTGTGCCCTTTCTGTCCTCCTCCGCCTTCGTGCTCGCTCGCCGAGACGGCTCTGGCGCCAGAAAACTAACGGCGCTAGTTTGGGGCGGGACGGTGCCGCCGAGGTGTGGAGGAATGCGATGAAGGCTCACGACGGCATGTACATCGGCGGCAGGTGGCTGCCCGCCGCCGGGCCGGACACGATCGCCGTGGTCAACCCGGCGGACGAGCAGGTCATCGCCCATGTCCCCGCCGGTACGGCCGAGGACGTCGACGCCGCGGTGCGCGCCGCCCGCGAGGCTTTCCCGGCATGGGCGGCCACACCGCCCGCCGAGCGCGCCGCGCACCTGGAGGCGCTGCGCGACGAGCTGACCCGGCGGGCGGACGAGATCGCCGGGACCGTCACCGCCGAGCTCGGCGCACCGCCCGTGCTCGCCCAGCGGGTCCATGTGGGACTGCCCCTGCGGGTGGCCGGCTCGTACGCCGAACTGGCCGCCTCGTACTCCTTCGAGGAGAGGATCAACAACTCCACCGTCCTGCTGGAGCCGGTCGGAGTGGTCGGCGCGATCACCCCGTGGAACTACCCCCTGCACCAGATCGTGGCCAAGGTCGCCCCCGCGCTGGCGGCCGGCTGCACCATCGTGCTGAAGCCGGCCGAGGACACTCCGCTGACCGCCCAGCTCTTCGCCGACGCGGTCCATGACGCGGGGCTGCCCGCCGGTGTGTTCAACCTGGTCACGGGTCTCGGGCCGGTCGCAGGGCAGGCGCTGGCCGCGCACGAAGGAGTCGATCTCGTCTCCTTCACCGGCTCCACCGCCGTCGGCAGGCAGATCGGCGCGACCGCCGGAGCAGCCATCAAGCGCGTCGCCCTGGAACTCGGCGGCAAGTCCGCCAACGTCATCCTGCCCAGCGCCGATCTGGCCAGGGCCGTGTCCCACGGCATAGCCAACGTCATGTCCAACTCCGGTCAGACCTGCAGCGCTTGGACCCGGATGCTGGTCCACAAGGACCAGTACGACGAGGCCGTGGCCCTCGCCGCGGCCGCCGCCGACCGGTTCGTACCGGGCGAGCAGGTCGGCCCGCTGGTCAATGCCAAGCAGCAGCAGCGCGTCCGCGCCTACATCGAGACGGGCGTGGCCGAAGGCGCCCGCCTGGTCGCGGGCGGCCCCGCCGCTCCGTTCGAGACGGGCTACTACGTCAGCCCGACCGTCTTCGCCGATGTCACCCCCGAGATGACCATCGCTCAGGAGGAGATCTTCGGCCCGGTCGTCTGCGTGCTGAGGTACGAGGACGAGCAGGACGCCGTCGAGATCGCCAACGGCACGGTCTACGGTCTCGCCGGCGCCGTCTGGGCGGGCGAGGACGCCGAGGCGGCCGCCTTCGCGCGCCGCATCGACACCGGCCAGATCGACATCAACGGCGGCCGCTTCAACCACCTGGCGCCGTTCGGCGGCTACAAGCAGTCCGGCGTGGGCCGTGAGCTCGGTCCGCACGGCCTTGCCGAGTACCTTCAGACCAAGTCCCTCCAGTTCTGAGCCGGGAGTAATCCATCGTGGTCCGCGCCGCCGTCCTGCCCGCCGTCGGAGCTCCGCTGGAGATCACCGGCATCGAACTTCCCGAACCCGGCCCCGGCCAGGTGCGGGTCCGTCTCGCCGCCGCCGGGGTCTGCCACTCCGATCTGTCCCTGTCCAACGGCACCATGCGTCTGCCCGTCCCGGCCGTCCTCGGCCACGAGGGCGCCGGGACCGTCGTCTCGGCCGGCGAGGGCGTGACCCATGTCGCTCCCGGTGACGGCGTGGTCCTCAACTGGGCGCCCTCCTGCGGGAGATGTCACCACTGCTCGATCGGCGAGGTGTGGCTGTGTGCCGACGCGCTGACCGGCGCCGGCCGCGTCCACGCCGTCACCGAGGACGGCACCGAGCTCCATCCCGGCCTGAACGTCGCCGCGTTCGCCGAGGAGACCGTCGTCCCCGCGAACTGCGTCCTGCCCGTCCCGGATGGCGTCCCGCTCACCGACGCCGCGCTGCTCGGCTGCGCCGTGCTCACCGGGTACGGGGCCGTCCACCACTGTGCCCGGGTCCGCGAGGGCGAGTCGGTCGTGGTGTTCGGCGTCGGCGGGGTGGGCCTCGCCACGCTCCAGTCGGCCCGTATCGCAGGCGCCGCAGCCGTGATCGCCGTCGACATCTCCCCTGAGAAGGAGGAGCTCGCCCGCCGCGCCGGCGCCACCGAGTACGTCGTCGCGTCCGACCTCACCGCGAAGGAGATCCGGCGGCTCACCGCTGGCCGGGGCGCGGACGTGGCCATCGAATGCGTCGGCCGGGCCGCCACCATCCGTACCGCCTGGGACTCCACCCGGCGCGGCGGCCGCACCACCGTCGTCGGCATCGGCGGCAAGGACCAGCAGGTGACGTTCAACGCTCTCGAGCTGTTCCACTGGGGCCGCACGCTGTCCGGCTGCGTCTATGGCAACTCCAACCCCGCCGAGGACCTGCCCGTGCTGGCGGAGCACATCCGCGCCGGGCGTCTCGACCTGGGCGCCCTGGTGACCGAGCGGATCGGGATCGAGGACATCCCGGCCGCCTTCGACACCATGCTCGCGGGCAAGGGCGGGCGGGCGCTGGTGGTCTTCTAGCATCCACCGCGACCCCCGCAGTACGACCCCGGCCGCCTCGCGGCCGGGGCTTCCGTGCTGTCCCGAGCCGGGTTACCGAAGGGTAATAAACTCGCAAAAACTCCTGGTGTTCAACCCGTTGACCTACATACCCACTGGTCGGTACGGTCCCCGCAATCTCCACCCGTGGCACCCCAAGCTCCGTCCCCCGCTCCCCGGAGAGTGCTTCTCATGGACACCCCCGCTCAGCTCACGGACTCCGCGTCCCCTGCTCCCACGGACCGGAACCGCAGAAAGGTCGCGACAGCCGCGGCCCTGGCCTCCGCCGTCGAGTGGTACGACTACTTCGTCTTCGGCATTGCCGCCGCTCTGGTCCTCGGCGATCTCTACTTCCCCGCCGGCAGCTCGTCGGCCGGTGTGCTGGCCGCCTTCGCCACCTTCGCCGTCGGATTCCTCGCCCGGCCCGTCGGCGGCGTCATCGCAGGCCAGCTCGGCGACAAGCACGGCCGCAAGCCCATGCTGGTCCTGGCGCTCACCCTGATGGGCATCGCCACCGCCGGCATCGGCCTCCTCCCCACGTACGAGACCATCGGCATCGCCGCACCCGTACTGCTGGTGCTGCTGCGCGTCGTCCAGGGCATCGCGGTCGGCGCCCAGTGGGGCGGCGCCATGCTCATGGCCACCGAGTACGCCCCCGAGGGCAAGCGCGGTCTGTACGGCAGCCTGGTCCAGCTCGGCGTCCCGATCGGCGTCGTCACCGCGAACACCGTCTTCCTGGTCGCCGGATCACTCACGAGTGACGCGACGTTCGCGAGCTGGGGCTGGCGGGTGCCGTTCTTCGTCGGATTCCTGGTCCTCGTCCTCGCCTGGTACATCCACACCCGCGTCGAGGAGACCCCCGCGTTCCGCGAGGCCGAGCGCGCCCTGGCCGAACAGGAGAAGGGTGAGAGCGAGGCCCGCTCGCCGCTGCGCACCATCCTGCGCAACCACCTCGGCACCGTCTTCCTGGCGGGCGGCTCGTTCGCGGTCAACACCGCGACCTTCTACATCATCATCACCGGCGTGCTCGACTACTCGACCCGCACGCTCGAGATGGAACGCAGCTCGGTTCTCGCCGTCTCGCTCGGCGTCAGCATCACCCAGCTCGTGATGATCCCGGCCGCCGCGGCCCTCTCCGACCGCATCGGACGACTGCGCATCTACGCGGCAGGCGCCATCGGACTGCTGGTGTGGGCCGTGCCGATGTTCCTGCTGATCGACACCGCGTCGCTGGTGTGGCTGGCGGTCGGCACCTTCGTCACCAGCTGCTTCCTCAGCATCATGTACGGGCCCCAGGCGGCGCTGTTCGCCGAGCTGTTCACCGCGGAGATGCGCTACACCGGCGCCTCCCTCGGTTACCAGATCGCCGCCGTGCTCGGCGGTGGCCTGGCCCCGTTCGTCATGGTCCTGCTGCTGGAGGCGACGGGTACCTCGATGTCCGTCGCGGGCTACATCATCGGTCTCGCCGTGATCGCCCTGATCTCCATCAAGATCCTGGCTACCCGGGCGGCCGCCCGCTGACCCGGCTGGTCTCCCGCAGACCCCCGTCCCCGCCGTCCACTGACCGGCGGGGGCGGGAGCGCGAGACGGCCACCCCGGCCAGACACAGCGCACCCCCGGCGAGGGTCAGCAGCCCTGGCACCTCGTCCAGCGCCAGCCACGACATCAGCACCACCAGGGCGGGCACGGCGTACGTGGTCGCGCCCATCCGCCCTGCCGTCGTACGCGCCAGGGCGTACGCCCAGGTCGTGAAGGCCAGCGCGGTCGGGAAGACGCCCAGATAGACCATGTTGAGCGTCGCCGACACCGGCGCGTCGGAGGCCTGGTCGAGCAGCTGCCCGGTGAAGGGAAGGCAGGCCGCCGCACCCACCAGACAGCCGAAGGTGGTCACCTGCAGCGCACTGCCGTGCGCGAGCGCCGGCTTCTGTGCCACCACACCGGTCGCGTACGCCACCGCGGCCAGCAGGCACAGCAGCACCCCGATCGTGGAGGCGCCGCCCTCGCCCGACATCGACAGGCCCACGGTCACGGCACCCGCGAACGAGACCGCCATTCCCGCGAGCAGCCGGGGAGGCAGGTGCTCGCCCAGCATCCGCGCGCCGAGCAGCGCGATCAGCACCGGGCCGATGTTCACCACCATCGCGGCCGTACCGGCGTCGACCTCCTGCTCGCCCCAGTTCAGGGCGACCATGTACAGGCCGAACCAGAGCAGCCCCGAGACCGCGATGCCGGGCCAGGCGGCCCGCGGCGGCAGCCCCTCGCGCCGGATCAGCAGGACGCAGCCGAGCACGACCGACGCGGCGAGCAGCCTGCCGAGGGCGAGCGCGCCGGGGGAGTAGGCCGCACCGGCGCTGCGGATCGACACGAAGGCGGAAGCCCACAGCACGACGGTGACGCCCGCCGCGACCAGGGCAGGCCATGGGGAACGGTGGGCGGTGCCGGCGGAATTCGTCATGGAGCGACCGTACGGGCCGGACGGTTCGGTGCTCACCGAAATATTCCGGGCGCGATGCCCAGTAGCCGCGTCAGCGCCCGCTCTCCTTCCTCGGTCACCTTCACCGCGCGCTCCGAACCGATGCGTACGCACCAGCCCGCCTCCAGCGCATGCCGGCACAGCTGCGCCCCGGCGACCCCGGCCAGATGCGGGCGGCGCTCGGTCCGGTCCAGACAACTGCGCACAAGCGGCCGCCGTCCCTTGCGCTCCAGCTCGATCCCCAGCTCCTCGAACCAGGCGGCGCCCCGGCCGGTGAGCGCGAAGCCGGTGTCCTGGCTGAGCAGTCCGCGCTCGGTCATGGCCTGGGTGATCGTGGTCCCGAGCCGCCCGGCGAGATGGTCGTAGCAGGTGCGGCCACGGGCCATGGCGGAGGCGATGCCGGCCGACTTCAGCGAGTCCGGCCGCGGCGCCGGTCCGAGGGCTGCGTGGGCGGCCAGCTCCTCCACGAGCTGGGCGACGCCGTGATCGGCGAGCCGCACATAGCGGTGCCGGCCCTGGCGCTCCTCGGCGAGCAGGCCGCCGGCCACGAGCTTGCCCAGATGTTCGCTGGCGGTCGAGGGTGCGACGCCCGCGTACCTGGCGAGCTCGCCCGCGGTCCAGGCCCGCCCGTCCAGCAGCGCGAGACAGAAGGCGGCACGGGTCTCGTCGGCGAGCAGCGCCGCGAAGGCGGCAAGGTCTTTGGGTGCCATGCTCCCAGGATCGTGGAGTCACTGTTCGGCGTCCGCCGAAGCTTTTTCCCGCATGCGCCACTCGTAGCGCCAGACGGCGGAGCGCCGGTGATCGTCGTCGAAGGCGGGGTCGAGCGGGCCGATCCGGGCAAGCCCTTCCACGCAGCGGGGGTCGTTCCGCTCAGCCAGCCCGTGCACGGCCTCCAGGCGGATCAGCAGTTCCTCGTCGTCGAGCAGTACCGCGAGGGCCTCCGTCGCGGCGGGCGTGCGGTCCGGGGATGCGGCGAGCGCCGTAGCGGCGGCCCCTCGCACTCCGGCGTGCGGATCCCGGACCAGGGCGAGCAGCGCCGCGGAGACCTCGGGGGTGAGGTCGTGCCACGTGCCGAGTGCCGTGGCCACGCTGCCGCGGACCTCGGGGGAGGGGTCCCGCACGAGGCCGAGCAGCGCGGTCCTGCCCGTCGGCGTGAGGGGCGAGTCGTACGTGCCGAGGAGGTAGGGCACTTCGCTGCGCACGCGGGGGTCCGGATGGCCGAGGTACCCGAGCCCGACGGACTCCATGCCCGGGTGCTCGTATCCGCCGAAGACGTCGAGGACCTTCGCGAGGACGTCGACGTCCGTCTCCTCGGCCGCCCACGCCGCAAAGAGCTCGCTCTCCTCCTTGTCGTACGAGTGCCTGTCGCTGGCCCCCGCGAGCGATCGGATCCGCAGGAAATCGAGCACGAAACGGCGATGGGCCGGGTCGGGATGGTGTCGGAAGGCCGTCACGGCGAGCCAGGTCTCCTTGCTGCGCCGCTGGCTGAGAATCCACTTGGCCGACGACCAGTCCACATGGTCCTCATCGGGGTACTTCAGACCGCGGGCGACGAGCTCCTCGACGGGCGGCAGGACGCGGAAGGCCCACTCCAGTGAGGTCAGGAGGGCGCCGTGCCCGGCCCGCACGGTGAGTCCGCCGAGCGTGACCTGTTCGACGTGGTGGTACTCGTCGTCCTGGACCCGGACCGTTTCGGCGGGGCCCGTCGCCCCGGTACGGCGTCGCAGCTCCTCGGCTGCACCCGTCTCGTACCAGGTCCTGGCCAGGGTGAGGAGCCGTTCCCGGGCGGCCTCCGGCAGCCGTAGCCGGGGTTCACGCCCCAGTACGGTCGAGAAGATCGCCGGAGAACCGAGATCGACTGCCCGCAGCAACGGCGTGGTCCCGTCCGGCAGCGGCCTGTCGGGGTCCGCGCCGCCGTCCATCAGAGCTTCGGCGACCGGGTCGTCGTACGCAGCAACAGCGGTGCACAGCACCGGGAGACCGTCCGCGTCGAGCGCGTCCGGATCGGCGCCCTCTTCGAGCAGGGCCCGTACCGCATCGGCGTCCCCGCGCCGCACCGCCGCTATGAGCTCTGCGTCTCCCACTTCCCCCGTACCCCCGTCTCGTACTGCATCGTCAACCCGTCGAGCAGCGCGCGCAGCCCCGTCTCGAACGCCCCCTCGTCGACCTGCTCCTGATGGTCTGCCAGCAGGTGGGCCTGGCCCAGGTGAGGATAGTCGGCCGGGTCGTACGCCGCCGCGTCGTCGACGAAGCCGCGGGCGAAGGAGCCGAGTGCCGAGCCGGTGATGAAGTACCGCATCAGCGCACCGATGTACGTGGCCTGGGCTGGCGGCCAGCCCGCCCTGACCATCGCGCCGAAGACCGCGTCGGCCACCCGCAGACCCGCCGGGCGGCGGCCGGGGCCCTGGGCGAGGACGGGGACGATGTGCGGGTGGTCGGCCAGGGCGGCCCGGTAGGAGGCGGCCCAGTCGTGCAGTGCGGTGCGCCAGTCGCGGCCGTCGTGCTCGTCGAACATCGACAGATCGATCTGGGCGCTGACCGCGTCCGCGACGGCGTCGAGGATTTCGTCCTTGTTGCGGAAGTGGTTGTAGAGGGACGGCCCGCTGACGCCGAGCTCCGCGGCGAGCCGGCGGGTGGAGACCGCGTCCAGGCCTTCCGCGTCCACGAGTGCGCTCGCCGCGTCGACGATGCGATCTCGGCTGAGCAGGGGCTTGCGCGGTCGGGCCATGCGGCACATAGTAGGGCCTGCCGGAGAGAAACTAGCGGTGGTAGTTAAAAGTGGGAGAGGGTCGTATGAACCTGGAGCTCAGTGAGGAGCAGACGGCTGTCCGCCGGCTGGCCCGGGACTTCGTCGACCGTGAGATCGCCCCGCATGCCGCCGAGTGGGACCGTGCCGAGAGCGTCGACCGCTCGATCGTGAAGAAGCTCGGCGCCCTCGGGTTCCTCGGACTCACCATCGACGAGGAGTACGGCGGCTCGGGCGGCGACCACCTCGCGTACTGCCTGGTCACCGAGGAACTCGGCCGAGGTGACTCCTCGGTCCGCGGCATCGTCTCCGTGTCGCTGGGACTGGTGGCCAAGACCATCGCCGCCCACGGCAGCGAGGAGCACAAGCGCCACTGGCTGCCCCGGCTCACCTCCGGCGAGGCGCTCGGCTGCTTCGGGCTCACCGAGCCGGGTACCGGCTCCGACGCCGGAAACCTGAGCACCAGGGCCGTGCGCGACGGCGACGGATTCGTCGTCAACGGCTCCAAGATGTTCATCACCAACGGCACCTGGGCCGATGTGGTGCTCCTCCTCGCGCGGACCAACGACACCCCCGGTCACAAGGGCATCTCCGCCTTCCTGGTGCCCACGAGCGCCCCCGGACTCACTCGCCGCACCATTCACGGCAAGCTGGGCCTGCGCGGCCAGGCCACCGCCGAACTGGTCCTCGAGGACGTCCGTGTCCCGGCGTCCGCGATGCTGGGACCCGAGGGCAAGGGTTTCTCGATCGCCATGTCCGCCCTCGCCAAGGGCCGGATGTCGGTGGCGGCCGGCTGCGTCGGCATCGCCCAGGCGGCCCTGGACGCGGCCGTCGGCTATGCGGGCGAGCGGGAGCAGTTCGGCAGGTCCATCGCCCACTACCAGCTCGTCCAGGAGCTGCTCAGCGACATCGCGGTGGACGTGGACGCGGCCCGGCTGCTCACCTGGCGGGTCGCCGATCTGATCGACCGCGGCGAGGACTTCGCCACCGCTGCCTCCCAGGCGAAGCTGTTCGCCTCCGAGGCGGCCGTGCGCTGCGCCGGCAACGCCCTGCAGGTCTTCGGCGGCTACGGCTACACGGACGAGTTCCCGGTGGGCAAGCTGCTGCGCGATGCCCGGGTGATGACGCTGTACGAGGGCACCAGCCAGATCCAGAAGCTGATCATCGGCCGGGCCCTTACCGGGGTGTCCGCGTTCTGAGCCCCCGGTTTGAGTACCTCGGTGAGTACGAGCGCCCATCCCGGCGGTCGCCGTATCCCGCGAGGCTGTGCTCATGAGTGAGACACCGGTCAAGCAGCAGAACACAGCGGCGTACTACGGCCAGGCCGTCGCCTCCTTCGCGCTCGCGCTCGGAGCCGTCGCCCTCGGGATCTTCAACCTGGAGGCCGACGCATGGGTGCGTGCCTTCCTCGGTATTGCCGTCCTCTATCTCACGACCTCGGCCTTCACCCTCGCCAAGGTGGTCAGGGACCGGCAGGAGGCCGGGCAGATCGTCAGTCGCGTCGACCAGGCGCGGCTGGAGAAGCTGCTCGCCGAGCACGACCCGTTCCAGAAGCTGTAGGAAGATCTAAGCGCTCGCTCACCCTCGGGGTATGGTGTTCGTCCTGCCACGGAAGGGGCGAGCGATGAGTGCGGCGGACCTGACGCCCGACGAGGAAAAGCCATGGGACGAGGTCACCCCTGACGCTGCCCGAAAACTGCTCGTCGCCGCCGTCGAGGCGTTCGCCGAGCGCGGCTACCACGCGACCACGACCCGGGACATCGCCGGCCGCGCCGGAATGAGCCCCGCCGCGCTCTACATCCACTACAAGACCAAGGAAGAACTGCTCCACCGCATCAGCCGGATCGGGCACGACAAGGCCCTGGAGATTCTCGAGGCCGCGTACGAGGGCGAGGGCACACCGACCGAGCGTCTCGCCGACGCCGTGCGCTCCTTCGTCCGCTGGCACGCGGGGCGGCACACGACCGCGCGGGTGGTCCAGTACGAACTCGACGCGCTCGGTGAGGCCCACCGCACCGAGATCATGGAGCTGCGCCGGCAGAGCGACGCCGTGGTGCGCCGCATCCTGAACGAGGGCGTCGAGGCAGGGGAGTTCGACGTGCCCGACGTCCCCGGCACCACCGTCGCCGTGCTCTCGCTCTGCATCGACGTGGCGCGCTGGTTCAACGTCGCCGGCCGCCGCACGCCCGACGAGGTCGGCGCGCTCTACGCCGACCTCGTCCTGCGCATGGTGAGCGCTCAGAAGAAGTAGCGCGACACCGACTCCGCGACACACACCGGCTTGTCGCCGCCCTCGCGCTCGACCGTGACGAGGGCGGTCACCTGCACGCCGCCGCCCGCGTCCTCGACGCTCTGCAGCACCGCGGTGGCGCGCAGCCGTGAGCCCACGGGTACGGGGGCGGGGAAGCGCACCTTGTTGGCGCCGTAGTTGATGCCCATCTTCATGCCCTCGACCCGCAGCACCTGCGGCACCAGGGCCGGCAGCAGCGACAGCGTCAGATAGCCATGGGCGATCGTCGTGCCGAAGGGGCCGCTCGCCGCCCGCTCCGGATCGACATGGATCCACTGGTGGTCCCCGGTGGCGTCGGCGAACAGATCGATCCGCTTCTGGTCGACCTCCAGCCAGTCGCTGTACCCCAGCTGCTCGCCGACCCCGGCCCGCAGCTCGTCGGCGGAGGTGAAGATCCTCGGCTCTGCCATGTCCCTGGTCCCTGCCTCTCAAGCGTTTCGACGCTCCTGTCTAAGCGCTTGCTCAGCATGGTTCGACGGGCGCCCTCCTGTCAACGGACCACCCAGTAGGCTTCGAGGAGTGCCACAGATTCCCGAGAAGATCCACGAGCTCACGGTCGGGCAGCTCTCCGCGCGCAGCGGCGCCGCCGTGTCGGCCCTGCACTTCTACGAGTCCAAGGGCCTCATCAGCAGCCGCAGGACCAGCGGCAACCAGCGCCGCTACGGCAGGGACGCGCTGCGCCGTGTCGCCTTCGTACGCGCCGCCCAGCGGGTCGGCATCCCGCTTGCCACGATCCGCGACGCCCTCGCAGAACTGCCCGAGGAGCGTACGCCCGACCGCCAGGACTGGGCGCGGCTCTCCGAGGCGTGGCGGAGCGAACTCGACGAGCGGATCAGGCAGCTCGGCCGGCTCCGTGACCATCTGACCGACTGCATCGGGTGCGGCTGTCTCTCGCTGGAGACCTGCGTCCTGTCCAACCCGGACGACATCTTCGGTGAACGCCTGACGGGTTCGCGGCTGCTGCCGGAGCGCGGGCGGGCCGGGAAACGCGAATCCTGAGGCGCACGCGGGCACGCCGGTGGGCCCGGTCCGCGCGGAGCCGGGCCCACCGGCGGCCTACGGATCACTCGTACTCCGTACCGCCCTTGCGGGTCAGATACGCCGGGCTGACCGTCTTGGCGATCGCCCGGCCGCCGACGACCGGGCTGTAGCGCTCCACGGCCGGGCGGATCACCACACCCTCGCGGAGATGCAGCTCGCGGCCGGACACGGTCTCGCGGCCACTCGCGAGCTCGAGCACCTTGCCGATGTCGTACGGGCCCTCGTACAGCCGTGGCACCAGCGGGAGTTCACCCCCGAGGACCTCGGCCGCGTCCAGCCACCGGACCTGGCCGTCGATCTCGGCCGACACGTCGAACACGGCGTAGCCCAGGCTGTCCTCGGCACGTGCGTTCGCCCCGTACGCCAGGTCCTGGACGCCCGCGCCGTACACCTCCCCGAAGACGCCGACCCGGCTCGCCCCCAGCTTCTCGGCGAGCCGCGCCGCGACCGCCGGTACGTCCGCGCCCAGCACCGCGCGCCAGTACAGGTTGCGCGGGTCCTCTTGCAGGGCGAGCCCCTTGGCGCCGAATCCCTTCGACGAGACCTGCACCGAGCCGCCGTCGGCGACGCTGTAGGTCATCAGGCAGGCCGTGCCGTGCAGCTTCTCGGTGAGCACCACCGGCTCGCCCGGCTCGAAGATCGCCGGGTAGCGCTGGATGTTCTCGATGTCGACCCACGGCAGCAGATCGGGCGCACGCTCCACGTCCCCGGACATGGTGGGCGGGATGGGCGGCGACCATTTGGTGATCGACAGCCGCTCCGCGAAGTCCTCACCGTCGGCCGCAGCCCGCGCCAGGTCGACGTCCGCGAGCGCCCGCGGCCGGCACACGATGCCCTGCGACAGCTCACCCCGCAGCCGCACCGCCTTGACGCGGTCGGAGGCCTTGCCGGCGAGTCGTCCCGTCAGTCCCAGCTCCTCGACCAACTCCGCGGGAAGCACGGCCTGTTCCGGGATGTAGACGGCGAAGTCACCACTGCGGTAGGCGCCCTTGGCGACCACGGCTCGGTACAGACCGACCTGGGCCAGCTCGAGCGCATCGGCGTTGGGGTGCTCATGGACGGTCAGCGGTTCGGCGGTGACGCGCAGCGTCGACATGTCAGGCTCCTCGGTCGTGTTGCATCACGGCCAACTGTCGCGCGCCGAATCCCTTGGAGCCATCGAATTTGTCTCTGGTGACGTCCGCCCGCTTCGGGCCGAAACCACACGCCACTTCGGCCGGACGGCGCCACCCGCCGCCGGCCGCTCGCCACCGGAACGGTCCCGGGCCCCCGGCCCCCGGGACCGTACGCCTCACGCCACGGAGGCCAGCTCCCGGCGTCCCGCCCGCTTGGCGGCGGCCACGGCATCGGATGTCAGGACCGGCTGCGGTACCACGATGCCGCAGCCGGTGCAGACCGGCCCGAACCACGGTTCGTGCTCCAGGTCCTGACGCCACACGATGTGCGTGGTCGTGCACACCGGGCAGGCGGTACCGGGCTCGTCCTCCAGGGCGGCGATCAGCCTGCGCAGCACCTCACCGAGCGGCGCGGAGGGATGGGCCTGTGGGGTGTCGCAGCGTGCGACGCCGTTTCCGCCCCAGGTCCGCCGGTGCCAGTCGTCGATGTGTCCGGGCCGCCGAAGCCCCTCGTGCTTCTCCCGTTTGCGGCGGTCCGCGAAGTTCTCCTCGTACGCGAGCCAGACGGCCCGCGCCTCCTCCAACTCCTCGAGCGCGGCCACCAGCCGCGCCGGATCGGGGGCCCTGTCCTCGGGTTCGATCCTGTGCCTTGCGCACAGGTGGTCCCAGGTCGCCCGGTGCCCATAAGGCGCAAACCGCTCCAGGCACTTGCGCAGTGAGTAGCGCCGTAGCGCCAGGTCACACCGCGCATCGCGCACCTGTCTCGCAAGACTCCGGAAACCGGCCATCGCACTGCCACCTCCGTCGCTGGTACATCGGCGTCGTTGAATGGACGTACGGGTGCCCGATCCGGCTCCATCGAAAATCCGATGGAGCCCATCAGCCGGGCAGCTGTCCTGAACTCATCCGTTCCGCGCGCGTACCCGTGCGGCAGGATCGAGACACCAGCCGAGGACCGACGGCCAGGGTCCGTAGCCCGCGTCCAGGTCCAGATGGGCGCCGCCGGGTACGACGTCGGTGGCGAGACCGAGCGGCCGGCCGTACAGCTCGGCCGCGCCGCCCGGACAGTACGGGTCGTCGTCCCCGGCCACCAGACGTGTGCTGCCCGCGGCGGCGCCGACCTGCGCACGGGTGGCACGGGGCCCGCCGAAGCCGGCGACTTCCTCGTACCCGGCGATCACCTCGCCGGACGGCGGTGCGACCAGCAGCACCCGGTCGGCCCGGGCGCCTGCGCGGGCAACGGCGTGCAGCCACAGCAGAACGGCCAGACTGTGACAGATCACCACCCGCTCGCGTGCCCGGGTGTCCCGCTGGGCTTCGAGGAGGGTGCCCAGCCGGCCGAGCCACGCCTGAAGGTCCGGACGGTCGGGGTCCGGAAGCTGCGGGTAGGTCACGTGGTGGCCGCGGCCTGCCAGTTCGCCCGCCAGCCAGTGCTGCCAGTGGCCCGCCGGGCGCCGGTTCTGCCAGCCGTGAAGGATCAGGAAGGCACATGGGGCCGAGTGCATGGCCGGGGACGCGGTCGATGCCGCGGCCGTGGCCAGGGACGTGGTCGTCGGTCTGGTCGTGTTCATGGTCACGGTTGCGATCCTCGGCCACTCCATTCAGCAGGTCCAGTTAATGTTTCTGGATGGAACAGGTAAGCGCAGCCTTCAGTATTGATCTGCGCCGTCTCGGCGCCCTGCGCGAGCTGGACCGCCGGGGCAGTCTGGCCAGGACCGCGCAGGCCCTGCATCTCACGCCCTCCGCGGTGTCGCAGCAACTGGCGGCGCTCTCCCGGGA
The DNA here is from genome assembly GCF_036057275.1 of Streptomyces sp. NBC_00390. NCBI lineage: Bacteria > Bacillati > Actinomycetota > Actinomycetes > Kitasatosporales > Streptomycetaceae > Streptomyces > Streptomyces sp. NBC_00390. The sequence continues at coordinate 6,738,900 of NZ_CP107945.1, forward strand.
GCTGGGCGTGCCGCTGATCGAGCGGCAGGGGCGCGGTGTCCGGCTCACCGGACAGGCGCGGATCGTGCTGCAGCACGCGGACGTCATCGCCGCGCAGCTGGAACGGGTACGCGCCGACCTCGCGGCGTGGGGTCATGGACGGCGCGGTGAGGTGACCGTCGGGGCCTTCTCGAGCGCTGTCTCGGGGCTGCTGCCCGCCGCCCTCACCGCCTTGGCGCACGCACGCCCCGACATCGGCATCGCGGTGGTGGAGGCCGAACCGCCGGACCTGTTCACGCGGCTCGACGCGGGCGAGATCGACGTGGCCGTCGCCGTGGACTTCGCCGAGGCGCCCGCGTTCACCGACCGCCGCTACGTGCGGACCGACCTGCTCACCGACATCCTCGACGTGGCGCTGCCCGCCGGGCACCGCCTCGCTGCTTCGGACCGGGTTCCGCTGCGGGAGCTTGCCGGCGACCCGTGGATCGTCGGGGACGCGCGCAGTTGCTGCGGTGCGGTGACCCGATCCGTCTGCGCGGCCGGCGGCTTCACCCCGGAGATCCGTCACGCCGTCAACGACTGGCAGGCACTCGCCTGCCTCGTCGAGGCAGGGGCAGGTGTCGCGCTGGTGCCTCGCCTGGTGCAGCCGCTCCACCGCCCCGGCCTGGTGCTGCGGGCCCCCACCGGGGAAGCGCCCGTCCGTCATGTCTTCGCCGCCGTCCGGGCGGGCGCCGAGCACGACCCGGTGCTGACAGCGGTCCTTCAGCACCTGCGCACGGCCGCCGCTCCCGCGCCTGTGGCGACACGGAAAGGCTGACGCATCTCGCGGCCCACGCTCCGACGGGCGCTCATCAGCGCCCGATGCGGCCCGCGGCCAGCACCACCCGCGCCAGCTCCTCGTGGCAGATGTCGCTGTGCGCGCCTGACGGCGGCCCTCCGCGCCGCACCACGGAGGCGGCGTCCACGCTCACACAGCCCCTGAGGGGCACCCCGTCACGCAGAGCCTCCTCCAGCGTCAGCCGCCGCGCCCCGGCGACGGCCTGTATGCCGTCGTGGCCCATGGCCCACCAACGCCGGTCGAGCCCCACCGCGGTCGCCGAGTCACCGGCCAGGCTGGAGGCGAGCGGATAGATCACCCCCAGGGCGCTGTCATGCCGTGAGTAGCAGGCGACCACCGGCCCGTCGACCCGGTGCTGCAGCGCGGCGAGCGCACCCGCGCTGTGCGGCGCGTGCGGCAGGCTCGTCGCGAACGCGTAGTGGGAGAAAGCTCCCTGAAGCAGCGTCACCGATTTCACGTTGTGCGCGCCTTCGGGCAGCCCGCGCAGGGCGAAGGCGACCAGCCGCGCCCCCTGGCTGTGCCCCACCAGATGCACCCGCATCCCGGGGGAGGACCGGGAGAGCCGACCGAGCAGCGGGCCGAGGCCCAGCTCGCCGACCGTGCCGGCCCGACGCTTCATCGCGTAGTACGTCGTCTGCCGCAGCAGTTCCTTGGCGCCCTTCCAGGCCCCCGTCACTCCGCCGCCGAGCCGGCTGCCCAAGCCGCCGAGGCCTCCGAGGCCCAGTGACGGCGACCGGGCATCGAGGGCAGCCGCGAACCGTGTGCACAGGGTGAGCGGGTCCTCGAACAGGACCGCCGGCGGGCTCTGCTCGTCGTGCGGCAGATCGTCCGCGAAGCACGATTCGAGTCCTCCGGCCGGAACCGCCGCCAACTCACGGGCCAGCGAACCGAATTCGGCGAACGCAGTCTGAGAATCAGGCTGCTCGTCCAGGAGTACGGTCAGCCGGTCCAGGGTTGTCCGGTGTCCCGGGAACAGCCCGGCCAGCACGTCCCGCGTCGTCTTGTCCAGGCCCTGCCACGCTCCGGACGCCGCCCCCGGACCCGGCGGTACGGCCGCCACCGCGGCCGACGGCTCGAAGTCGGGGATCGGCTCGTCCGTGAACCGCATCGAGGGCCAGACGATCCCCGCGTACCCGAGCCGCACTCCCGGCCTGCCGGCCAGCAGCCGCGGGAAGGGCGCGAAGAACGCCGAGTACAACCGGGCGGCGACGGAAGGTGAGTTGTTCCAGCCGTGCGCGAACATCACCAGATCGGTGACATCCAGCCCCCGCATCCCGTCAGGCGCGCCGCCGCGCATATCGCCGTCCGCGTCGAAGGTGATCTCCCGATACGGTTCCACGCCCGTCACCGCCATGACCGGCCCCCTCCCCAGCGCGCTCTGCCGCAGCAACAGCATGCTGCGCAAGGGAAGAAACGGCCATACCTCGCGAAGCCCCGATACGGTCCACCAAGGTGCGTATGCGGATCTCCGTCCGCAACGGCGGGCAGGTGGTACGGACCCCTTCGCCGAAGGCGACGACGCCGGCGGCCGCGCGGCCGCCGGCCCGGACGGCGTGCCGTGCCCCGGTAGCGGGCCCGCCGGATCCGCGCGTGATGACCTCACCGGTGGCGGAGGTACTCCCGCCGCATCGCCCGGAACGCCGCCAGCTCGTCCTGCCAGGCCCCCACCACCTCGTCGGTGCCGGCGCCCGCGTCGATCAGCGTGCGGACCTTCGCCGAACCGCTCAGCTTGTCGATCCAGTTGTCCGCACGCCAGGCGAAGCCGCTCCAGCTGCGCCTGGCGGTCACCAGCAGCCCGATGCCGGTGCGCACCGGGTCGTACGACTCCCGGTCGTGGACATGCAGTTGGACGCCGCCGATCGTCTTGCCCTGCCACTTGGAGAACGTCGGGGCGAAGTACGCCTCCCGGAAGCGCACCCCCGGCAGGCCGAGTGCGTTCGCGGCATCGGCCCAGGCCGGCCCGATGCCCTCGGCGCCCAGCAGTTCGAACGGCCGGGTCGTGCCCCGCCCTTCGGAGAGATTCGTGCCCTCGAACAGGCAGGTGCCCGAGTAGACCAGCGCCGTCTCGGGGGTCGGCATGTTGGGGCTCGGAGGGACCCAGGGCAGTCCCGTGCTGTCGTAGAAGTCGCTTCGCCGCCAGCCCGTCATGGCAATGGTCTCCAGCTCCACGGGCCGGGTCAGGAACTCCCCGTTGAACAGCAGCGCCAGCTCCGCGACCGTCATCCCGTGCGCCTGCGAAATCGGCTCGCGGCCCACGAAGGTCGCGAACGCCTTGTCCAGCACCGGGCCGAGGGCTGCCCGGCCCGTCACCGGATTGGGGCGGTCGAGCACGACGAAGCGCTTGCCCGCGAGCTCGGCCGCCTGCATGCAGTCGAAGAGCGTCCAGATGTACGTGTAGAAGCGGGCTCCGACGTCCTGGATGTCGAAGACGACGGTGTCCACGCCCGAGGCGGTGAAGATGTCGGCGAGCGGCTGCCCGCTCTTGAGATACGTGTCGTAGACCGGCAGTCCGGTCGCCGGGTCGTCGTAGCGGCCTTCGGAGCCCCCCGCCTGCGCGGTGCCGCGGAAGCCGTGCTCGGGGCCGAAGACCGCCACCAGGTTCACCCGGTCGTCGGCGTGCATGACATCCACGATGTGCCGTACGTCCCGGGTGATGCCCGTCGGATTGGTGACCACGCCGACCCGTTCGCCGGCGAGGGCCGCATAGCCGCCGGCGGCCAGCCGTTCGAAGCCGGTACGGATCCGGTGCCGGTCCTGGTGGGCCGCCGCCGCGGGCGCGGCACCCGCCGTCGCGGCAAGCGCTCCCACCGCACTTCCGGCGGCCAGCAAACCCCGTCTGGACAAGCTCATCGAGCCACCTCCGTGATCGCCGTCTGTCATGGGCACGCACGCTACGCGCTCCTCATGCCCCTGGGGAGCGCTGTGAACGCGCTTTCTTCTCAGGTTCGCCCGGACCGACGCAGGGGCCTCTTCCCCAGCTACATACCGACTGGTTAGTCTGCTCCTGGACAGGTGCGGACGGACGGCCCGGACGGTCGCCGCCGACGGTCGACGCGCAGGAAGGCGGAGCTTGATGAGTACCGTGCAGGGTGCGGGAGTTGTGGTCACGGGCGCCGGCGGTGGCATCGGCGCCGCGCTGGCCCGCAGGTTCGCCGCCGAGGGTGCCCGGGTCGTGGTCAACGACATCGACTCCGGCAGGGCCAAGGAGGTCGCGGACGAGATCGGCGGACACGCCGTGCCCGGCGACGCCTCGCAGATCGTGGACGAGGCGCGCGACGCACTCGACGGCGTCGTCGACATCTACTGCGCCAACGCCGGCCTCGGCTCGCCCGGTGACGCGTTCGCCGACGAGGACATCTGGGCCTCGGCCTGGGACGTCAACGTGATGGCACACGTACGCGCGAGCCGCGCACTGCTGCCCGACTGGCTGGAGCGCGGCAGTGGCCGCTTCGTGTCCACCGTGTCCGCCGCCGGCCTGCTCACCATGATCGGCGCCGCCCCGTACAGCGTCACCAAGCACGGGGTGCTGGCCTACGCGGAGTGGCTCTCGCTCACCTACCGCCACCGCGGCATCAAGGTGCACGCGATCTGCCCGCAGGGCGTGCGCACCGACATGCTCGCCGCGACCGGATCGGCCGGCGACCTCGTCCTCCAGCCGACCGCGATCGAACCCGAGGACGTGGCCGAAGCACTCTTCGACGCGATGGCCGCCGACCGCTTCCTGGTGCTGCCGCACCCCGAGGTCGCCGGCTACTACCAGGCGCGCGCCACCGAACCGGACCGCTGGCTGACCAACATGAACCACCTCCAGCAGAAGTGGGAGGAGATGAGGCGCCGGTGAGCTCCGTCCACTCGGCCGAACGAGCGCCCGCGCACTGGGCACCCGCCTCCTTCGAGCGGTGGCCGGCCTGCCCCGAGGACATGCTTCTCGCGCACCCGTCCGCGCGCGAGGCGGCCGTCGTCGGTATTCCGGCCAACTGCTGTGCGCAGACCTTCACGGCGTATGCCGGCACCCGGCCGGGAGCCGTCGTGGAGCCCGCGTGCTCCTGCGCGTACTGTGCCGAGCAGCCCGCCGCCCGTACAAATCCACGGCAAGGGGAGATCCTGCCCGATCTGCCGGAGGCGACGAGTGGGAAGATCCTCGGGCGGGAACCGCGTTCGCGGCTGTAGAACTCTTCAACAGGCGCAGAACTTTTCAAGACACATGAGGAAACGAGCGAAAGGCGGGTGGCGGCAATGGCCAGGACGACGGACGGGGACGGCACCCCCGTCCCGCAGAGGCTGCTGGCCGCCGCCACCCGGCTGTTCGCGGAGCGCGGCTACGACCGTACGTCGGTGCAGGAGATCGTCGAGGCGGCCGGCGTCACCAAAGGCGCTCTGTACCACTACTTCGGCTCCAAGGAGGACCTCCTCCAGGAGGTCTACGCCCGCGTGCTGCGTGTCCAGCAGGAGCGGCTCGACGCCTACGCGAACGCCGACGAGCCCATCGAGGTACGGCTGCGCGCGGCGGCCGCGGACGTCGTCGTGACGACGATCGACAACCTGGACGACGCCGCGATCTTCTTCCGCTCCATGCACCATCTGAGCCCGGAGAAGCACAAGCAGGTGCGCGCCGAGCGCCGTCGCTACCACGAGCGCTTCCGTGCGCTGGTGGAGGAGGGGCAGCAGGGCGGGGTCTTCTCCTCGGCCACCCCCGCCGACCTGGTGGTGGACTACCACTTCGGCTCCGTCCACCACCTGTCGACCTGGTACCGTCCCGACGGCCCGATGACCAAGCAGCAGGTCGCCGACCACCTCGCCGACCTGCTGCTGCGTGCGTTGCGCCCGTAGGCGAAGCCTTCCGTTCGACCAAGGGCGGTACGCGATCCACCATGGACTCATGGATCGCGTACCGCCCTTGTGGTCCGCGGCCTGCTGTTCACGCCGGCCGTCCGTGCGGCTCCTGGCGAGGCTCGTGCTCCGAGCGGGCGAACTGGTCCGCGAGCTCGCACGCGCGGACCACACGCCCTTCGGCGGGTACTAGGCCCTGTCCGGGCGATCTTGTCGGGCCTGCGACGCTCCCCCAGAGCTTCTCCCCAGGACTCCGTCCGGGGGACCCCCAGGAGGTACCCCCAGCTACGGCACCTCGCTGTGTTGTCGGAGTCACCCAAGTACGTCCAGTACGAGGGCGACCCTCCGCCTTGCGATGTGTCCCCTCGGCCCTGGCGGGCCTGGGGAGGCCCCATGCCTCGGCCCTGGCGGGCCTGGGGAGGCCCCATGCCTCGGCCCTGGCGGGCCTGGGGAGGCCCCATGCCTCGGCCCTGGCGGGACCCCATGCATCTGACGCCGCAGGCTGATCCTCGAAGATCGCTCGGACAGGGCCTAGTGCCCTGACCGGCTGACTTTCCCCTGCCGGTCAGGGCGGCAGGACAGCGCGGCCCGGCGGCCGCGCACCCGCGGCTACATGTACTTCTTCAGCTCGCGCCGGGCCAGCGAACGCTGGTGCACCTCGTCCGGGCCGTCGGCCAGCATGAGCGTGCGCGCGCCGGCCCACAGCTCGGCAAGCGGGAAGTCCTGGCTGACACCGCCTGCGCCGTGCACCTGCACCGCCTTGTCGAGGATGCCCACGACCGCCCGCGGCGTGGCGATCTTGATGGCCTGGATCTCGGTGTGCGCGCCCCGGTTGCCGACCGTGTCCATCAGCCAGGCGGTCTTGAGCACGAGCAGCCGCAGCTGCTCCACGGTGACGCGGGCATCCGCGATCCAGTTCTGCACCACGCCCTGCTGGGCGATCGTCTTGCCGAAGGCCTCCCGGGACACGGCCCGCCGGCACATCAGCTCGATCGCGCGCTCGGCCATGCCGATCAGGCGCATGCAGTGGTGGATACGGCCCGGTCCGAGGCGCGCCTGGGCGATGGCGAAGCCTCCGCCCTCCTCGCCGATCAGGTTCGACGCGGGCACCCGCACATCGGTGAAGACGACCTCGGCGTGGCCGCCGTGGGCATGGTCCTCGTAGCCGTACACCTGCATGGCGCGGCGCACCTCGAGCCCCGGTGTGTCGCGCGGCACGAGGATCATCGACTGCTGGCGGCGTACGTCGGCCTCGGGGTCCGTCTTGCCCATGACGATGAAGATCTGACAGTCCGGGTTCATCGCGCCGGAGATGTACCACTTGCGGCCGTTGATGACGTAGTCGTCGCCGTCCCGCTCGATCCGGGTGCGGATGTTGGTGGCGTCGGACGAGGCGACCTCGGGCTCGGTCATCGCGAACGCCGAACGGATCTCACCCGCGAGCAGCGGCTCCAGCCACTGCTTCTTCTGCTCGTCGGTGCCGAACTGCGCCAGCACCTCCATGTTCCCGGTGTCCGGGGCCGCGCAGTTCAGCGCGGTGGGGGCCAGGTGAGGGCTGCGGCCGGTGATCTCGGCGAGCGGCGCGTACTGGAGGTTCGTCAGTCCGGCGCCGTGCTCGGCGTCGGGGAGGAAGAGGTTCCACAGTCCCTGCCTGCGCGCCTCGGCCTTGAGCTCGCCGAAGATCGCCGGGGTGTCCCACGGCGAGGCGAGCTGTGCGCGCTGCTCGTGCTCGATCGGCTCGGCGGGATAGACGTACTCGTCCATGAAGGCGAGCAGCTTGGCCCGGAGTTCTTCGGTGCGCACGTCGAATGCGAAGTCCATGAGGAACTCAGCCTTCCTGGAGGGTGGTGAGGCCGTGCCCGATGAAGACGGGGACGAGATCCCCGATCCGGTCGAAGCCGGCGCCGACGGTCTGGCCGAGCGTGTAGCGGTAGTGGATGCCCTCGAGGATCACGGCGAGCTTGAACCAGGCGAAGGCCGTGTACCAGGAGATGGCGGAGGTGTCCCGGCCGGAGCGCTCGGCGTACCGCTCGATCAGCTCGGCCGCCGGCGGATGCCCCGCCGCCGTGGCGGTGGTGCTGATCGGTGAGCCGGGCAGGTCGATCGGCCGGCTGTACATCGCCAGCAGGCCGAGGTCGGTCAGCGGATCGCCGAGGGTGGACATCTCCCAGTCGAGTACGGCCTTGATCCGGTCGTCGCCGCCGATCAGGACGTTGTCGAGACGGTAGTCCCCGTGGATGACACTGGGCGCGGGGGAGTCGGGCAGCGCACGCCCGAGCGCGGCGTGCAGTTCGTCGATGCCCGCGAGCTCGCGGTTGCGCGAGGCGTCCAGCTGCTTGCCCCAGCGCCGCAGCTGCCGGTCGAGGAAGCCCTCGGGCCGGCCGAAGTCCGCGAGTCCGACCGACTCGGGGTCGACGGCGTGCAGGTCGACGAGGGTGTCGACGAGAGAGAGCACCGCCTCCCGGGTGCGCTCCGGGCCGAGCGGTGCGAGCTGCTCGGCCGTGCGGTACGGGGTGCCGTCCACGAACTCCATGACGTAGAACGGCGAACCGAGGACCGACTCGTCCTCGCAGAGCAGGACCGGCGTGGGCACCGGCACCGCGGTGCCGTGCAGCGCCGTGATCACCCGGTGCTCGCGCTTCATGTCGTGCGCGGTCGCCAGCACATGGCCGAGCGGCGGGCGGCGTACGACCCAGCGGCCGGCGCCGTCGGTGACGGTGTACGTGAGGTTGGAGCGGCCGCCCTGGATCAACTGTGCGCGGAGCGGTCCGCCCACCAGCCCCGGGCGCTCGCGGTCGAGACAGCTGCGCAGCTTCTCGGGGTCGAGGCCTGGTGGGGGTACCTCCCGCGCCGAAGGCTGCGGGGGAGGGGATGAGCTCATGATGCGCACCTCCGGGGTGGTCATGGGGAACGCGTTCATGATGACCGACCAGTCGGTATGTCGTCCAGTGCGGCGCCCCGACCGATACGTGGATCACACACCGGGTGCCGAGGGCGGGGCGCCGAAAAGCGGCCCGGCGCGGAAAGGCGCCCGGACGGCACGGCGGAAAAGCCGGCCGGCAGATCGGATCCGGGAGCCGGTGGTGACGAACGCCCAGGTCGGCGGAGAACACGTGCTCATCGGCGGGTGGGCTGCCCCGGGCGCAGGCCGGCGTGCGGTCAGGCGTGACAGGCCACCGGAACCCCGCCGTTCATTCTCGCCATGTCCGCGAACACCATGGCCGGATCCAGCGGGGAGCCCTCCGGCTGCCCGTCCAGCTCCGCGTACGCCCGGTGCAGGTTCGCCACCAGCCGCTCGCTCTCGCGCAGGGCCGCGAAGGGTCCGAGGTCCGCCTCGGCCGCGCTCTCCAGCGGGGTACGCCCCTTCGCGCGCCCCTCCTCGGCCAGGGCGAGCACGAAGCGCAGATAGCGCTCGGTCGCGTCGTACGCGGACGGATCGGTGAGCGGGCCGTGGCCCGGCACCACCGTCGTGGCGTCGAGCGAGCGCAGCACGTCCAGGGCCCGTAGCGATCCGGCGAGCGAGCCCATGGGGATGAACGGTGTCCCACCCTGGAAGATCAGGTCACCCGTGAAGACCACGCCCTGCTGCGGCAGATGCACCACCGTGTCCCCCGGCGTGTGGGCGACACCGCCGGGGTGGATGAGCCGCACCTCGATCTCCCCGACGTGGACGGCCATCCGGTCGTCGTACGTCAGGGTCGGTGCGGTGATCCGGATGTCGCCGAAGTCGTTCTCGGGCCACATCAGATGCAGCTGGTGCCCGGCCGCGAGCTGCTCGCTGCGGCACGCGTCGTGCCCGATCACCACCGCCTCGGGCAGGAACACCCCGTTGCCGTAGGTGTGATCGCCGTGGTGGTGGGTGTTGACAAGGATGCGGGGGAGCGGGGCGCCGGTCGCGAGGAGCGCCTCGCGCAGTGCCGCGGTCCGGCGCTCGGTGGCCGTCGTGTCGACCAGCAGGGTGGTACCCCCGTCGCTGACGAAACCCGCGTTGTTCAGGCACCAGCCGCCGTCGGGCTGGACATAGGCGTGCACTCCGGGCGCGAGCGGGACGGTGTACGGTTCCGTGGCAGGCAACGGGGCTCCCCCGAGTCGATGGCGAACGGTCGCTCAGAGCCTGCCAGTTGGCGTCGACCCAGGGAAGTCGGGCCCGCGTCGGACGCGGTTGACCGGCCCGGGCCGGTCAGTGGTCGTCCCAGTGCCCGTCGTGCTGCGCATGCCGGTGGCCGTCGTGGATGTAGTCGACATGGTCGCCGTGTGCCACGGCCGGGTGCCCGCACCCGGATCCGTGCTCATGGGCGTGTCCACTGTGCGAGATGTGCTCGCCCGGCTCGCACTCGTCCCAGTGCCCCGCATGCTCCCGGTGCAGATGCCCGTCGTGCGCGTAGTCGATGTGGTCGCCGTGGGGGAACTTGGTGTGTCCGCACTCCGGGCCGTGGGTGTGCTCGTGCGTGGGGTGCTCGTGGTGAAGGACGGGCATAGTGCTCACCTTTATGTCGGGATTGGCATGTTATGTCACCATCCAGGCTAGTCGCCGGACCCTGCCTGGGCGGGTCACCGGCCCGCCTCGCCCGGGAAAACCAGATGACCCGCCCTCCCCGCTCCTGCTGGACTGAACCGTGTGACCCCACCTGTTCACCCTGCGCCGCCGCAGCGCTACCGCTGGAGACTCGCGTCGTACGACGGGATCGCCCCCGACCGGCTCGGCGCGCTCACCGACGGGGCGGGGGACACCCGTCCCCATGACCGGTTCCTCGGCGAACTCACCGCCTGCACCGCCAAGGTGCTCGCCCGCGCCGAGGGGGCCGATCTCGTCTTCGTCGGCCGCTCGCTCGACTCCATGTACGACCTGCTGACCGGCGCGTTCGAGCACTCGGGGTGGGAGGGCCGGCTGCTCAGACTGCCCCTGTCCGGCCTTTGCGACGACGACTGGGGGCCGGCCGAGCGGCACCGCCTCCGCGAGCACCTCGCGGCGGCCGGCCTCGAGCCGTACGCGCTGGCCCGCCGCGCCCGCCCGATCGCCCTGCTGGACGTCGTGCACCAGGGAACAACGTTCACCACCGTGCACCGGCAGCTCGCCGACTGGATCGAGGAGAGCCGCGAGCCCTGGCCGGTGATACGGCGCAAACTGCGCTACATCGGGGTCACCGAACAGGGGACGACCAGCCCCCACCACTGGCGCTGGCAGCAGGACCGGGCCCACGACTGGGTGCGCACCCTGCCCGCGGGACACGTCGTCAACGTCTCGCTCGACAGCCGGATGTGGAGCGAACTGGCGGACCGCCAGCCCAAGGTGACGCCCGGCTTCCCGCCGCATCAGTGGTTCGACGTGGAGACCACGACGAAGACCCGTCACCGGCACCTGGCGCACGCACTCGCCTTCGCGAGGGCACTCGTGGAAGCAGGCCGCAGCCGTGCCGTGCGCGACGCGCTGATCAGGCTGATGGGCCGCGAGCCCGGCTTCGCAGGGCGTGAGCAGCGCCGTCTCGCACTGGCCCTTCGTGCGGGACCGCGCACACCGTGACCGGGCAGGTCAGGTCACGATCGCGACGGCGAACCCGGCGAGCGCGAGAACGCACGCGACCCCGGCGACCGCCCCTCGCACCGACATCGCCGCCGGCCGCGTGGCACCCATCGCCGTGACGCGGCGGTGGGCGACCGCGAGGAAGCCCAGCCAGACCAGCAGACTCAGCCCCGACGCGAGCACCCCCACCGCCGTGGTCTCGTCCTCGACAGCCTGCCTCGCCGCGAGGACCGCCACGACCGTGCAGGACAGGGTGGTCCGCCGCCAGGCCAGCCGGGTCCGCTCCGGCTGCAGCCCCGGGTCACGGTCCGGCTGTGTCACACGCCCTCCCGGACGACGATCACCAGCATGGCGACCGACACGACAGCCACGACCACGGCCAGCAGCGAGGGGAAGCGCGACACGGGCAGATCCTCACCCCGGCGCATCGCCAGCTCGCACCGCACCCAGTGATTGACCGCCCGTACCGCGCACAACGCCCCGGTCCCGATCAGGGCGATCGCCAGCCCGGCCCGCACACCCCAGCGCAGATCCGGCAGGAACTGGTCGACCGCGAACCCGCCGCCGATGAGCGCGAGTGCCGTGCGGATCCAGGCGAGAAAGGTGCGCTCGTTGGCGAGCGAGAACCGGTAGTCCGGGGTCTCGCCCTCCTCCCGGATCCGTCCGGGCGCGAACCACAGCCGCAGGCTCTGTACGAAGTCGCTCACGCAGCGCACCCTACCTGCGCCGTTGCCCGTGGGTCCGGCTAGCGTGCGGGGCATGACGGAGCGTGTGGAGATACCGGAGTACGAGCAGGAGTTCGAGCTCGCCGGCAGTGAGCAGCTGGTCACCGGCCCGGAGTTCTGGTTCCTGCATCTGTACATGTGGCAGGGCGAGCCGAGGGCGACGGCGGAGAGCTTCGGCGCGGACACCGCCGATGTCGACGCGCTGTACGAGCGGCTCTTCGACGAGGACGCGCCCTGGCCGGTGTTCCGGGTGCCCTTCGGCGGCGGGCACGCGGCCGTCGTCGCGTACCGCAACTTCCCCGAGGACAACGGCATCGACTACTTCGTCCACCATCCGGAGTGGGGCCGGCTCGGTCACCTGGGCCAGATGGACGGCCATGACACGGGACCCGGGCTGTCCTGGCGGGAGCTGATCACCGTCGCGGACGACGTCCAGGCCGGCATGCCGGGACTCACCGACCCCGCCGAGCGCTTCCTGCTGCTCCTGCCCATGCTCGGAGACATGGACATGCCTGCCGACGCGTCCCGGATCGTCGCGGAGCGCCTGACGCGATGCGGCATACCCGAGGCTCAGGCGCTGGACATCGCGGGCCGCGTCCTCGACAACCCCTTCTGGGACGCGCCCGGTTGGGAGGTGCGCGACAGCAGCCCCGTGCCGGTCTGTACCGGCTCCTCCAGCCCGCGCTTCATGATGCCTCTCGCCCAGGGCATCACGGCCGAGCAGACCCGGTCGCTCGCTGACGCCCTGGCCGGCCGCGCCTGACCGGTGCCCGGACGTCAGCCTGCGGCGCGGAACGCCGTGAGCCTCCGGTACGCCTCCAGCCCGTCCGGGACCCAATCCCACTCGCCGAGCCGCCGCTCCAGCTCGTGCGGGGACAGGAAGGCGTGCCAGGCGACCTCCTCCGCCTGCGGGTTCACCGGGAGGTCGCAGCGGACCTCGTAGACGTACGACCACCAGGTCCGCGCCGGGTGGCCCCCGCCGTCGTACAGGAAGGTGAACAGCGGCACGGGGCACGGCAGTCCGCTCACGCCGAGCTCCTCCTCCGCCTCACGCAGCGCGGCTTCGTCGTTGCTCTCGCCCGCGCCGACGACCCCGCCCACGAACATGTCGTACAGCGAGGGGAACACCAGCTTCTCCGGCGTACGGCGGTGCACGAACACCCGCCCCTCCGCGTCCCTGGCCTGGACGAACACACACCGGTGGCGCAGCCCGCGCGCATACACCTCGGCGCGCGGCGCCTGCCCGATGACGCGGTCGGACTCGTCGACGATGTCCAGGATCTCCTCGGCCGGATTCATGGCAGCCATCCAAGCACCGGCGGTTGACGCGACGCCGACCGGCCAGGACCGGCCGACACCGCAGCGCGCCCCGCCGCGGAGTGTGACGGAAGTCTGACGTACCGCCGATCGCTCTGGATTCTGCCGTCGTGCAGTGCTCGAATCGAGGGGTGACCACATCCGACCGTGACGCCGAAGGCTCGCCCGTGGGGCGTCGCCTGGTCCTCGGCATGCTGGGCCTTGGCGCGGCCGGCGTCGCATCGGCGCCGTATCTGCAGCGCGGGATGGAGTCCTTCCTCGGTGCGGCAGCCGACAAGGACCCGACGGGCCTGACGGGCCTGCTGCCCAACGGCGGAGGCTTCCGCTACTACTCCGTCGCCGCATCGGTACCGCCGAAGAACGAGCGCAACTACCGCCTCACTCTCGACGGGCTGGTCGAGCGGCCCACGTCGTACACGCTCGACGCCCTGCGCGCGCTGCCTCAGACCCGGGTGGTGCGCGACGTCCAGTGCGTCACGGGCTGGCGGGTGCCCGACACGCCGTTCGAAGGCGTGCGCCTGTCGGCGCTGCTGGACGCTGCCGGGGTACGGCCCGAGGCCCGGGCCATCCGGTTCACCTGCTTCGACGGCACGTACAGCGAGAGCCTCACCCTCTCCCAGGCCCGCCGCTCCGACGTCCTGGTCTGCCTGCGGATGCAGGACAAGCCGCTCAGCCACGCGCACGGCGGGCCGGTACGTCTCTATGTGGCACCCATGTACTTCTACAAGTCGGCGAAGTGGCTCTCCGGGATCTCACTCACCTCGAGGGTCGACCCCGGGTACTGGGAGGAGCGAGGCTATGACGTCGACGCCTGGGTCGGCCGGTCGAACGGCCGCGACGACGCACCCACCGTCTGACGAGCCCGCGCGGGCAGCGAGATTCAGCCGCGCCGAGCGCTGGGTGCACCGCACCACCGCCGCGCTGATGCTGCTGTGCGTGGCGACCGCTGCGGCACTGTACGTACCCCAGATCGCCGAACTCGTCGGCCGCCGCCACCTCGTGGTGACGCTGCACGAGTGGTCGGGGATCCTGCTCCCGGTGCCCTTCCTGTGCGGGCTCGCCTCGCCTGCCTTCCGCAGGGACCTGCGTCGGCTCAACCGGTTCGGCCCGCACGACCGGACCTGGCTGCGGGCGGTCCGGCGGCGCGACAGGTCACCCGAAGCGCGCCCGGCCGGGAAGTTCAACGCCGGGCAGAAGATCTACGCCGCCTGGATCGCCGGCGCCGTCCTGGTCATGATCGGCACCGGGCTGCTGATGTGGTTCACGCACCTGGCCCCGCTGGTGTGGCGTACGGGCGCGACCTTCGTCCATGACTGGCTCGCGCTCACCATAGGGATCGTGCTCTTCGGGCACATCGCGATGGCGCTCGCCGACCCGGAGGCACGCCGTGGCATGCGGACCGGGTCGGTCGAGCGGCCTTGGGCCCGTACGGAACACCCGCTGTGGGACCCCGACGACGACTGACGCGCCTGGCGGCGCGTTACAGCACCAGGGACAGCAGCAGGACGAAGACGATGCCGACGACCGAGATGATGGTCTCCATCACCGACCAGGTCTTGACGGTCTGACCGACGCTCAGCCCGAAGTACTCCTTCACCAGCCAGAAGCCGGCGTCGTTGACATGGCTGAAGAAGAGCGAACCGGCGCCGATCGCCAGCACCAGCAGCGCGGACTCGGCCGTCGACATGTCGGCGGCGAGCGGGGCGACCAGGCCGGCCGCGGAGATCGTCGCGACCGTCGCCGAGCCTGTGGCCAGCCGGATCGCCACCGCGATCAGCCAGGCCAGCAACAGCGTCGGGATCGCCCAGTTCTTGGAGAGGTCCAGGATCATCTGACCGACGCCGATGTCGATCAGCGTCGTCTTGAAGCCGCCGCCCGCGCCGACGATCAGCAGCACGCCCGCGATCGGGGCCAGGGACTTCTCGACGGTCGTCGAGATGCGCTCCTTGGTGAACCCGGCGGCGCGGCCGAGGGTGAACATGCCGACGATCACGGCGGCGAGCAGTGCGATGAGGGGGGAGCCGACCACGTCGGCGACCCGCTGCACGCCGTTCTCCGGGTTGTCGACGACGATGTCGACGAGTGCCTTGCCCATCATCAGAACGACCGGCAGCAGCACGGTGGAGACGGTGGCGGCGAAGCTCGGGCGCTTCTCGAGGTCCTCGGAAGCGCGCTGCGGGATCATGCCGTCCGGTGCCTGGATGTCCACCCAGCGGGCGGCGTACTTGGAGAACAGCGGACCGGCGATGATCACCGTCGGTATCGCGACGACCAGGCCGAGAGCCAGCGTGACGCCCAGGTTGGCGCCGATGGCGTCGATCGCGACCAGCGGGCCGGGGTGCGGCGGGATGAGACCGTGCATCACGGACAGTCCCGCGAGCGCCGGGATGCCGATGCGCATGAGCGAGTAGTTGCCGCGCTTGGCGACCATCAGCACGACGGGTATCAGCAGGACGATGCCGACCTCGAAGAACAGCGGCAGACCGATGATCGAGGCGATCAGCACCATCGCCCACGGCATGGAACGCCGGCTCGCCCTGGCGAGGATCGTGTCGACGATCTCGTCGGCGCCGCCGGAGTCTGCGAGCAGCTTGCCGAGGATCGCGCCCAGGGCGATCAGCACACCCACACCGGCGACGGTGGTGCCGAGACCGGTGCTGAAGGACACGATCGTCTTGTCCAGCGGGGCTCCGGCGAACGCGCCGAGCGCCAGCGACCCGATCGTCAGCGCCAAAAACGCGTGCAGCTTGAACTTGGTGATGAGCAGGACGATGACAGCGATGCCCGCGAGGACGGCGATGCCCAGCTGTGCGTCGCCCGCCGAGGTGATCGGCTCGACGGCGTCCGCTGCCAGCATCTCGACGCTGAGACTGGTCACGGTGATTCCTTGTGGTGGAGAGGGGGAGAGGGTGGGGGACGGGGGTGCCGGCCGGGCCGGCGGCGTTACGTGTCGAGCAGGCGCAGTGCGGCGACCGCCCGCTCGGTGATCTCTTCGGGAGTGCCGGACACATCGACACCGACTCCTGCCTCGTCGGCCGCCGGCGGCTGCAGCGTGGCGAACTGCGAGTCCAGCAGCGCGGCGGGCATGAAGTGGCCCTTGCGCTCCGACATCCGCTTCTCGATGAGTGCGCGGTCGCCGGTGAGGTGGAGGAACACGGCACCTGGTGCGGCCGCCCGCAGCCGGTCGCGGTAGCTGCGCTTGAGGGCGGAGCTGGAGACCACACCGCCCAGCCCTTCCCGCGCGTGCGCCCACCGGCCGATCGCATCGAGCCAGGGCCACCGGTCCGCGTCGTCGAGGGGAGTGCCGGCGGACATCTTGGCGATGTTCGCCGGGGGATGGAAATCGTCGCCCTCGGCGTAGGGGACGCCCAGTGCAGCGGCGAGCAGCGGGCCGATCGTGGTCTTGCCGGTCCCTGCGACGCCCATCACCACAACGACGTGGGGGGTGTTCATTGCCTGCCTCGCTGTCCTCGACATCGGTGTCGTCGCGCCATGGAAACCTATTAGGTACGACTTATTCAAGAGGTCGAGATCTAAACGTCATACTTTTTGTTCCTCGCTCGTGGCCCGTAGGCTGTGTCCATGACCACAGAAGGCCGAGGGCTCCACACGCACGTGCTCGACACCCTCGGCCTCGCGATCACCGCGGGCGAACACCCCCAGGGCAGCGTTCTGCGCACCGACGAAGTGGCCCAGCGCTTCGATGTTTCGCGCACCGTCGTCCGCGAGGTCGTACGGGTCCTGGAGTCCATGCATCTGGTGGAATCCCGGCGGCGCGTCGGCGTCACCGTGCGCCCCACCGAGGAGTGGAACGTCTACGACCCGCGCGTCATCCGCTGGCGCCTCGCCGGCGCCGACCGCCCCCGCCAGCTGCGTTCACTGACGGTGCTGCGCTCCGCGGTCGAACCGGTCGCCGCCGGTCTGGCCGCCCGTCATGCCACCCCCGAGCAGTGCGCCGAGCTGACCGCGTGCGCCCTCGGCATGGTCGCCACCTCCCGTGGCCACCAGCTGGAGGGCTATCTGGAGCACGACATCTCCTTCCACCGCATCGTGCTCAATGCCTCCGGGAACGAGATGTTCGCCCGGCTCGGCGATGTGGTCGCCGAGGTCCTCGCGGGCCGCACCCACCACCATGTGATGTTCGACGACCCCGACCCGGCGGCCGTCACCCTCCATGTGCAGGTCGCCGAAGCCGTTCGCGAAGGCGACGCCGACCGGGCGGAGAGGCTGACCCGGGAGATCGCCGTGGGGGCCCTCCAGGAGCTGGACGTACTCGCTCCCTGAGGCCGGTGCCTGCCGCATACCGCCTTGCTTAACCTTGTCGAAACCTCTGGAATACCTCAGATATGTGTCTGAGTGAGGTTGACCACTGCCAAAATCCCAGGGTTGCCCTGACCATTGCCTCGGGCGTTCTGCGCTCCGAGGCCGAGCCGTGGTGACCCCCTTCTCACCACGGGAAGGCCCCCGGCGTTCGGCCGGGTACCGCACACCCCCTCACGAAGGCGAACAACCTCAATGAGTGACCGCACCCTGGCTGCGGCCGATACGTCTGTCGCCACCGCGACGGGCACCCCCCACGTAGACGCCGGTGACGCCGGGTACCGCAAGGACCTCAAGTCGCGGCACATCAACATGATCGCCATCGGCGGTGCCATCGGTACCGGCCTGTTCCTCGGAGCCGGTGGCCGCATGGCCAACGCCGGCCCCTCCCTCTTCATCGCGTACGCGCTCTGCGGCGTCTTCGCCTTCTTCGTCGTGCGCGCACTCGGCGAGCTCGTCCTCTACCGGCCCTCCTCCGGCGCCTTCGTCTCCTACGCCCGTGAGTTCATGGGCGAGAAGGGCGCCTACACGGCAGGCTGGCTGTACTTCCTCAACTGGTCGACGACCGCGATCGCGGACATCACCGCGGCCGCGACCTACGCGCACTTCTGGGCCATGTTCAGCGACATCCCGCAATGGGTGCTCGCCCTCATCGCCCTCGCGGTGGTCCTGACCGCCAACCTCATCTCGGTGAAGTACTTCGGCGAGATGGAGTTCTGGTTCGCGATCATCAAGGTCGCCGCGCTGGCGATCTTCATGCTCATCGGTATCTACCTCGTCGTCACCCAGCACGAGGTCGGCGGCCACACCCCGGGCCTCGCCACCATCGGCGACAACGGCGGCATCTTCCCGGCCGGCGTCATGCCCATGCTCCTGCTGATCCAGGGTGTCGTCTTCGCCTACGCCTCCGTCGAGCTGTGCGGCGTCGCCGCCGGTGAGACCGAGAACCCCGAGAAGATCATGCCGAAGGCGATCAACTCGATCATGTGGCGCGTCGGCCTCTTCTACGTCGGCTCGGTCGTGCTGCTCGCGCTGCTCCTGCCGTACACCGCCTACTCCGGCGACCAGAGCCCCTTCGTCACCGTCTTCGACAAGCTCGGCATCCCGGGCGCGGCCGGCGTGATGAACCTCGTGGTGCTCACCGCCGCCCTGTCCAGCCTGAACTCCGGCCTGTACTCGACCGGCCGCATCCTGCGCTCCATGTCGATGTCCGGATCCGCTCCCAGGTTCACCGGCGTGATGAACAAGGGCGGCGTGCCCTACGGCGGCATCCTGCTCACGGCAGCGTTCGGCATCGTCGGCGTCGTCCTGAACAAGGTCATGCCGGGCGACGCCTTCGAGCTGGTGCTGAACTTCGCCTCCATCGGCATCATCGGCACCTGGGGCATGATCATGGTCTGCTCGCTGCTGTTCTGGCACCGTTCCAAGGACGGCCGGGTCACCCGTCCTGGCTACCAGCTGCCCTGGGCCCCGTACACGCAGATCACCACGCTGGTCTTCCTCGCCTCGGTCCTGGTCCTGATGTGGATGGACGGCGGCATCAGCCGCACCACCGTGAACTGCCTGCCGGTGATCGCAGCCGCGCTGGTCGGCGGCTGGTACCTGGTCCGCGGCCGCGTCCGCAGGATGGCCGCGCAGAGCACGTCCCTCTGACGCCCCGGACTGAGCGCACCACGGCGAGGCCCCCGCGGAACATCCGCGGGGGCCTTCCCGTATCCGCACGAGGGGTTCACCGGACCGTCCCGGCCCGACCGTGCACCCGGCGACGCGGAACCCGCCCCCCACATTCCCGGACCGCGCACAACGGGCGCGCCGCCCGGCCTTGGCGCGAAAGCGGGCGACCATGGTGCCCACAACCGTTCGGGGTAAGCCGCTGAGCAGCCGTCCTGGCAACAGGATTCCCTCCCGCGCAGTGCTGGGGAACGGTCATAGTGAAGGGTCGACGTCCGTTGCGAGGAAGGCAGGTTCTGCTATGCCGCAGCAGGTGCAGGGTGTGATCGCGCCCGGGAAGAACGAGCCGGTCCGGATCGAGGCGGTCACGGTGCCCGACCCGGGACCCGGCGAGGCCGTGGTACAGGTGCAGGCCTGCGGGGTGTGCCACACCGATCTGCACTACAAGCAGGGCGGGATCAACGACGACTTCCCCTTCCTGCTCGGCCACGAGGCGGCCGGTGTCGTCGAGTCGGTCGGCGCCGGGGTCGCCGACGTCGCGCCCGGAGACTTCGTCATCCTCAACTGGCGTGCGGTGTGCGGTCGCTGCCGCGCCTGTCTGCGCGGCCGCCCCTGGTACTGCTTCGACACCCACAATGCGCGGCAGAAGATGACACTCGCCGGAGGCAGGGAGCTGTCGCCGGCACTCGGCATCGGGGCCTTCGCCGAGAAGACCCTGGTGGCCGCCGGCCAGTGCACCAAGGTCGACCCGGCCGTCTCCCCGGCCATCGCGGGCCTGCTGGGCTGCGGTGTCATGGCCGGAATCGGCGCCGCCGTCAACACCGGGCAGGTCGGCCGCGGCGACTCGGTCGCCGTCATCGGCTGCGGCGGCGTGGGTGACGCGGCCGTCGTCGGTGCCCGGCTCGCGGGCGCGGCCCGGATCATCGCCGTCGACATCGACGACCGCAAGCTCCGGACGGCCGGCGCGATGGGCGCCACACACACCGTGAACTCCCGTGACACCGACCCCGTCGAGGCGATCCGTGAACTGACCGGCGGCTTCGGCGCGGACGTCGTCATCGAGGCCGTCGGCCGCCCGGAGACGTACGAACAGGCCTTCTACGCCCGGGACCTGGCCGGCACGGTCGTCCTGGTCGGCGTGCCGACCCCCGAGATGAAACTGGAACTGCCACTCCTCGACGTGTTCGGCCGCGGCGGCGCACTCAAGTCGTCCTGGTACGGCGACTGTCTGCCGTCCCGGGACTTCCCGATGCTGATCGACCTGCACCAGCAGGGCCGTATCGACCTCGGCGCGTTCGTCACCGAGACCATCGGACTCGACGACGTGGAGAAGGCGTTCGCCCGGATGCAGGAAGGCGACGTCCTGCGGTCCGTCGTACTGCTGTGACCCCCGTCCGCCTCACCCCGGCCAATCGGCCAGCCGCAGCCCGCTGACGAAACGGCGTGGCTCACGCGTCACAGGATCGGTGAATTCCAGGGATCTGGCGAGGAGTTGCAGAGGTCTTCCGTAGTCCTCGGCGGCCTCGTCCAGCACGACCGGATACACCGGGTCGTGCAGGATCGGCACTCCCAGCGCGTTCATGTGGACCCGCAGCTGATGGGTACGGCCGGTGGTCGGCAGCAGCCGGTACCGGCCGAGCCCGCCGCGCTGCTCCACCAGTTCGATCCGGCTCTCGCTGTTCGGCTCCCCGCCCGGTACCTCCCGGGCGGCGAGCACCCCGCGCTCCTTCTCGATCCGGCTGCGTACGGTGACGGGCAGGGCGATGTGCGGGGCGTACGGTGCGATCGCCTCGTACTCCTTGCGCACCTGCCGGTCGCGGAACATCGTCTGGTACGCGCCCCGCTCCTCGGGCCGTACGACGAAGAGCACCAGGCCCGCCGTGAGCCGGTCGAGCCGGTGCGCCGGCTGGAGCCGCGGCAGATCTAGTTCGCGGCGCAGCCGGGCGAGCGCCGTCTCGGTGATATGGCTGCCACGGGGCACGGTGGCGAGGAAGTGCGGCTTGTCGGCGATCACCAGGTGCTCGTCGCGGTGCACGACGGCCACCTCGAACGGGACCCGCTCCTCGGCGGCGAAGTCCCGGTGGAAGAACAGATACCGTCCGGCCTCGTACGGCTCGTCGGACCGGACCGGACCGTCCGCCGAGACGATGCGGCCCTCGCGGAGCATGGCATCGACCTGCTCGGCCCCGATCGCGTTCCCGTACCGCTCGACCAGATGCTCCCGCACGGTGCCCCACAGCCCGTCCGGGTCGGCGGGCAGCCGCAGACGGACCGGATCGATGCCGTCGCGCTGGGGGAGCGGGGACGGCGGGGCGCTGTGTTTCCGTCGTTTCCCTCTCACCGATGAGACTTTATGCCCACCGTGCCCACCGTGCCTGCAGCGAGCTCGGCGGGCCGCTGCCACGGGCCCGACCGCGATACTCCGGCCGTCATTGCTCCATCCCGCCGCCGAGATACATCACCACGACACCGATGACGATGAGCGTGACACCGATCAGCGTCGCCGGCCTCACGGGCTCGTCGAACAGCCAGACCCCGCCGAGAAAGGCTCCGATGGTGCCCACTCCCGACCACACCGCGTACACCGGCCCGACGTTCAGTGACTTGAGGGCCAGCGCCAGCAGCACGAACGCCGTCCCGTAACCGACGACCACCAGCGCGCTGGGGCCGAGCCGGCTCAGGCCGTGCGAGGCGCGCAGCGCCAGTGTTGCCATGACCTCGAAGGCGATCGCGCCCGCGACCAGCACCAATCCCATCGGCGTGACTCCCTCGGAAACACAAAGATCCCCACGGATTCCCGTGGGGATCTTGCTGGTGTCCGAGGGGGGACTTGAACCCCCACGCCCGATAAAGGGCACTAGCACCTCAAGCTAGCGCGTCTGCCATTCCGCCACCCGGACAAGGTGTCTGTCTCGCGGCCCTGGGCCGTTCCGACGTGGAAAACCATAGCAAACATTCGGACCGCCCCGATCACCCCTCTTCGCCGCGGGACGGCGGCGCGACGGCGTACTCGCGCCCTTGGGGCGGACGGCAGGATGGCGAGAGGATGAGGACGGACCACCAGCAGCGACAGTGGGAGGAACCAGC
Source organism: Streptomyces sp. NBC_00390 (assembly GCF_036057275.1). NCBI lineage: Bacteria > Bacillati > Actinomycetota > Actinomycetes > Kitasatosporales > Streptomycetaceae > Streptomyces > Streptomyces sp. NBC_00390. Next base: position 6,761,188 of record NZ_CP107945.1, read on the forward strand.
GTGAGCGCGTCGAGCACAGCCCGTGCCGTCACGGGTGAGGACGAGGTCGTCGACCTCTGCCGCGACCTGATCCGGATCGACACCAGCAACTACGGAGACCACTCCGGCCCCGGCGAGCGGGCCGCCGCCGAGTACGTCGCCGAGAAGCTTGCCGAGGTCGGCCTGGAGCCGCAGATCATCGAGTCGCACAAGGGCCGGGCCTCCACCGTGGCCCGGATCGAGGGCGAGGACCCTTCCCGGCCCGCGCTGCTCATCCACGGCCACACCGACGTCGTCCCGGCGAACGCCGAGGACTGGACGCACCATCCCTTCTCCGGCGAGATCGCGGACGGCTGCGTCTGGGGTCGCGGCGCGGTCGACATGAAGGACATGGACGCGATGACCCTCGCGGTCGTACGGGACCGGCTGCGCAGCGGCCGCAAGCCCCCGCGGGATGTCGTGCTCGCCTTCCTCGCCGACGAGGAGGCGGGCGGCACCTACGGCGCGCGGCATCTGGTCGACAAGCACCCCGGACTGTTCGAGGGCGTCACCGAGGCGATCGGCGAGGTCGGCGGCTTCTCCTTCACGGTCAACGAGAACCTGCGGCTCTATCTCGTCGAGACGGCGCAGAAGGGCATGCACTGGATGCGCCTGACCGTGGAGGGCACCGCCGGCCACGGTTCGATGACCAACAACGACAACGCGATCACCGAGCTGTGCGAGGCCGTCGGACGTCTCGGCCGCCACCAGTGGCCGGTCAGGGTCACCAAGACGGTGCGCTCCTTCCTGGACGAGCTGTCCGACGCGCTGGGCACCCCGCTCGACCCCGAGGACATGGAGGCCACCCTCGCCAAGCTGGGCGGCATCGCCAAGATGGTCGGCGCGACACTGCGCAATTCGGCCGCTCCCACCATGCTCGGCGCCGGCTACAAGGTGAACGTGATCCCCGGGCAGGCGACCGCCCACGTCGACGGCCGCTTCCTGCCCGGCTACGAGGAGGAGTTCCTGGCCGAGCTGGACCGGCTGCTCGGACCGCGGATCAAGCGCGCTGACGTGCACGGTGACAAGGCGCTGGAGACCAGCTTCGACGGGGCGCTCGTCGATGCGATGCAGACCGCGCTGAAGGCCGAGGACCCCATCGCCAGGGCTGTCCCGTACATGCTCTCCGGCGGCACCGACGCCAAGTCCTTCGACGATCTCGGGATCCGCTGCTTCGGCTTCGCGCCGCTCAAGCTCCCCCCGGAGCTGGACTTCGCCGGCATGTTCCACGGGGTGGACGAACGCGTGCCGGTCGATGGTCTGAAGTTCGGCGTCCGCGTCCTCGACCGATTTCTGGACCATTGCTGATGACATACAGCTGAGATGCCACTCCCATAATCGTCAACACGTACGCATGTGACTGAGAAGAGTGAATGGAGGAATAACCTCGTAGCCCTTGTGTGGCCTCCTCGTTACAGGTGTTGCGGTTCGCGGCTGGAACCGCATTGCCAACGAGGAGGAATAATGATCAAGAAGGTCGTCGCTGCTGCGGCTGCCACTGGTGGTCTGGTGCTCGCCGGCGCGGGTGTGGCCATGGCCGACGCGGGTGCCCAGGGTGCCGCCATGGGTTCTCCGGGCGTGCTCTCGGGGAACCTGGTGCAGGCCCCCGTCCACGTGCCGGTAGGGGTGTGCGGCAACACGGTCTCCGTGATCGGGCTGCTCAACCCCGCCGCTGGCAACACCTGCGCCAACGCCTGATTTTTGTGACCCCGGCCCGCGAGGGTCCGGGTTTCACCCACGGGCGGCTCCGGAGTGCGCGCCATGTACTCCGGAGCCGCCCGGCCTTTCCCAGCCCTCGGGCACAGCGCCCATGGGCTTTTTCCTGAAGCTGGAAGGCAGGGAAACAAAACATGCGACAGGTCACGCGTAAGGGCCTGATCACCATGGCGGCGGCGGGTGGCGTCATTGCCATCGGCGGCGGCTATGCCCAGGCGGACGCCGGTGCGGTCGGCGGGGCGTCGAATTCTCCGGGCGTGCTGTCCGGGAATTCGGTTCAGGCGCCGGTACATGTGCCGGTGAACGTCTGCGGAAACAGCGTGAACGTCGTCGGGTTGCTCAACCCGGCGTTCGGAAACGGCTGCGCCAACGAGTCCGGTTCGAACACCGGGACGGGCGGCGGGTCCTTTGCCGAGGGCGAGACGAGCAACTCGCCCGGCGTCGCCTCGGGCAACAACGTTCAGGTCCCCGTCGACGTCCCCGTGAACGTCTGCGGGAACAGCGTCACCATCGGCGGCCTGCTCAACCCGGCGTTCGGCAACGGCTGCCAGAACGGTTCGGACGGCGCCACCCCGCCCGGTACGCCGGAGGAGCCGGGTACCCCGGAGGAGCCCGGTACGCCGGAGGAGCCCGGTACGCCGGAGGAGCCGGGTACCCCGGAGGAGCCCGGTACGCCGGAGGAGCCCGGTACGCCGGAGGAGCCCGGCACCCCGGAGGAGCCGGGTACCCCGGAGGTCCCCGGTACGCCGGAGGTCCCCGGTACGCCGGAGGTCCCCGGAACCCCGGAGGTGCCCGGCACTCCCGAGGTCCCGCTGACCCCGGCCCAGCCGAACACCCCTGGCGAGCAGACCGTCACCCCGCGCGACGGCGGTGACCAGCTGGCCGAGACCGGTTTCGGTGCGCTCGACGTGCTGGCCCCGGCGGGTGTCGGCATGCTGCTGGCGGGAGTGGTGCTCTACCGCCGCGCCCGCGCCTCGGCGTAGCGACGGTCCAGGCAGCTGCCCGGACGTCCTCGCACGAGCCGAGCAGAGCGGGCCCCGCGGTCGCGGGGCCCGCTTCGTCTCTGCTCGTCCTCACTCGCCGATCACCAGGTGGCGCGTACCTGGCGGATGATGCGCCGGCGCAGCCGCACCCTGCGGCTCCCGTCCCGGTGGAGGCTCAGTCGGTCCAACTCCCAGTGTCCGTACTCGGCATGGTCGGTCAGCAGTCGGGTCGCCTCCTGGCGGGAGACCCCGCGCGGGACGTACACGTCGACAAATTCGTATTCCGGCATCGCATCTATTGTGCGGGCACAGCCCCGGTACGGATAGCGTCTGCACTATGTCTGATGCTGCGCAGCCCACGGCTGCCGAGGTACGTGCCGCCGCCGAGGCGGTCAAAGCCGCACTGGACCGTCACCTCGAGGCGGTCGAGAACCGCACGGGAGAGGACGACCCGGCCGTCTATGACGCCTTCAACGCACTCGCCGCAGCGGCGGAGGCGTACGACGAGCGGCTCTACGACCGTTACGACGAGGTCACACCCTTCGAGATCCCTGGTGCGGACGATTCTCTGCCGCCCTACGCGGGCCCCGAGGAGCCGAACGCCCTGAGTGTGCTGATCCGCCGGGACTACGCGGTGGTGGAGCCCCAGCGACTGCTCGCGCAGGCACAGCGCATCGCCGATCTGGACCCCGACGAGGACCGCCCGGCGAATGCCCCGACCGTCGGCGCGAGCGTGCATGCCGCGCTCGGCGTACTCTTCGGCGAGTTCGAACCGGACGAAATCGCCTCCCGGCACAAGGAGTTCGGACTCGGCGAGGGCGACTCGACACTCTGGGTGTCGGCTGCGGACGAGCTGCCCGAGCCCGGTGAGTGGCTGAGCGTCCCCTTCGACCAGGCGGATCCCGAGCGGGTCGTATGCCGCTTCGACGTCAGCTCGGTCTTCGACGAGGACGACTCTGGCGAGGACCCGGACGAGGTGGACGAGGCGGACCGCTGACGCACGAGACCGTCGGGACCTGATCGGTCCCGTACGGCTCGGGCACGCACACCCACGAAGAACGCCCGGCCCCGGCCGGGACGACATCCGCAGTCGTCCCGGCCGGGGCCTTCGGCGTTGCCGGCCGCCGCGCCCGGCTCGCGCACTGTGCCGTGCCGGGCGCGGACGTTCGTGGCGTCGGGGCACGGTTCATGCAGCCGGGGCGCGCCGCCCCGGCCGACGCACCGAAGGTGCGCCTCTCCGGGCGGTCTGCGACCGCACCCTGGCCTGTGCGTCCGGGCAGGCCCGTCCGGCGTGGGCTTGTACCGCCGTTGCCGGCCGCCGCCATGCGGCACGGTTCCCCGCGGACGGCCGAGGCGATCGCATCGGGAGCTCTCGGCGCCCACACCGCCCTTCGGGCACAGGTGGTGCACCAGCCCCGGCCGCCGGCGCTCAGTTGCTCGGTGCGAGCAGGCCTTCCAGCAGCGTCCGCAGCCGGGTCGTGCGCTCCGGGCCGGGGATCTCGGTCACCGCGCGGGCGAGCGCCTGGTCCACCCCGTGGACCACGGACAGATGCCGCTCGGCACGGCCGAACGCGGTGTAGACCCAGGGGCGGCTCAGCCCCTGCGCCGCGTCCCCGGGCAGCACCACGACCACCGCGGGCCAGCGCATGCCTGCCGCCTGGTGCGCGGTCAGTGCCCAGCCGTGCCGCAGCGCGGACTCGACGTGCTCCTTCGGCACGACGGCGGGTGAGCCCTCACAGTCGAGGTGCAGACCGTCCGCGGCGGCGGAGACGACCGTTCCGGTCAGCGTCCGGCCAGGGGCCTGGGCGTAGGCCACGCGGTCGCCCGCGTCGAAGCCGCCGAAGCGGCCCGGGCCGGGATTCAGACGCTGCTTGAGCGCCGTGTTCAGCGCGCGTGTGCCGGCCGAGCCGCCATGGCCGACTGTGATCACCTGGGTCTGTTCGGGCGGTACGCCGATGGCCCGAGGCACCGAGTCCGCGACCAGCTGCACCGTGCGGTGCACCGCCTCGCCCGCGTCCCGCACCGGGACGATCACGACCTCTTTGCCGGGTGCCTCGACCTGGCTGAGTTCACCGATGCCGATCCCCGAGACCAGCTCGCCGATCGGACCCGGATCGGGGGTGCGGGATGCGATCTGCGGGCAGACCCGGGCCGCCAGCACATCGGCGAACACCCGGCCGGCGCCGGCCGAGCCCAGCACGCCTGGATCGCCGCTGAGCACCAGGCGGCCACCGTCCGGCATCGACTCCACGAGCATCGCCGCGGTCTCGACGTCCAGCTGCGGCGCGTCGAGTACGACCAGCAGATCGAGCGCGAGCGCCCCCTCCGCGTCCCTCCCGGGCCCCGCCGCGCCGCTCAGCAGGTCCGGCACGGTGACCGCAGCCGCCTGCGCCCCCAGCCTGCGACGGCCGTTGTCGCCGTGGACCGCGACGACCGTACGCAGCCCGAGTCCGCGGGCCCTCTCCGCGAGCTCGACCGGCTCGGCCCTGGCAGCCTCGCCACCCGTGTGGACAACCAGTCCGTGCGCGCCGGCGGCACGGGCCAGCTCGGACCCCTCCCAGACGTCGTCCGGTCCCGTCCGCACCAGCCGGGCCAGCCCGTCCGCGAGGCTTTCCTCGGCCATCGCGTACCGGTCGAGCCCCAACAGGACCGGTAGGGGCGCTTCGGCGGCGGCCTCTTCCCCGTCGATGTCCTCCGTCTCCTCCGGACCGTCCTGGAAGACCAGGACCAGGCCGTCGGAGATCGCCTGCTGTACGGCCTCGTCCGGGCCGGGCACCGAATGCCCTGCCAGCCCCTCCCGGACCTGCGACGCTTCCAGGGCGGTGTGCCCTTGCAGCGCCGCGCGCTCCAGCAGCCAGGTCACCAGAGCCGCGGTGCGCCGCTCGTCACCGGGGCCGCACCGAGCGCCGAGCAGAGCCCGTGCGAAGCCGTCCGCCTGTTCGGGGCGCACCCCCGGAACGGTGAGCAGCTGCCACGGATCCTCGGACAGCACATCCGCCGCCGACTCGCCGAGCACCTGGGCCGCTTGCGGCGCGAGCGTGTCGGGCGCACCCCCTTGGGTCAGCACCGCCTGCACCGCGGCCACCGTCTCGGGGGCGGCCGCCCCCGGCTCCGGCGTGGGCCCGGGCAGGCCGGTCCGGACCGGCGTCTCGGGAGCCGGGGCGATTCTGCGCGGTGCGGGCGCATCCGCGCTGGGGGTCCCCCCGGCGGAGCGAGGGGGAGAGTCGTAGAACTCGGGTCCGGGCTTCTCGCCGCTCTCCACGGCCCGAACCGCGGCGAGCAGATCGGCGGCCGTGCCGCGCAGTTTGCCGCCGCTGTGGATCGGTTCGTCCCGCTCGGCCTTGCGCTGTTCGATCTTCGCCCGCAGTTCCCGCTGCGCGGCGAGCTCCGCCTCGGTCTCGCTCATCCCGCCGTCGGCGGTGTCGGCCTCCTTGGTCTCGTCCGCGTCCTTGGATTCTTCGGACCCCACGGACTCCTTGGAGACCTCGCCGTCCTCGCCGTCGACGCCGTGCCCGGCGTCCGGCGCCGCCTCGCCGTCGACGGTGCCTCCCGAGCCCTCGTCGGCCACTGCCTCCTCGGGGTCGGCGGCAGTGTCCCGGGCCTCGGTGTCCTCGGCCGCGGATCCGGGGGACGTCCCCCGGGAAGGCACAGTCACAGCGTGCTCCAGTCCTGATCGGGATAGCGGTGCACGGGCGCCGACACATCGTCGAGCGCCTGGCAGATCTCGTCAGGAAGACTAAGCGCCTCCACTGACAATGCGGCCGCGAGCTGCTGCGCGTTGCGCGCCCCGACGATGGGGGCGGCCACGCCCGGCCGGTCCCTGACCCAGGCCAGCGCCACCTCCAGCGGCGTGGCGGCCAGCCCGTCCGCCGCAGTCGCCACCGCGTCGACGATGCGGCTCGCCGCGTCGTCGAGATACGGCTCCACGAACGGCGCCATGTCCTCCGAGGCACCCCTCGAGTCCGCCGGCGTCGCCGTGCGGTACTTCCCGGTGAGCACCCCGCGGCCGAGCGGCGACGACGGGAGCAGCCCGACGCCGAGGTCCAGCGCGGCCGGCAGCACCTCGCGCTCCACTCCGCGCTGAAGCAGCGAGTACTCCATCTGCGTACTGGCCAGCCGAGTCCGCACCCCCGGCGCCGCCAGCTGCCAGGTCGCGGCCTTCGCGAGCTGCCAGCCGCAGAAGTTCGACACCCCCGCATACCGCGCGCGACCGCTGGAGACCGCGATGTCGAGGGCCTGCAGCGTTTCGTCCAGCGGGGTCTCCGTGTCGAAGGCATGGACCTGCCACAGATCGACATGGTCCGTGCCGAGCCGCTGCAACGAGGCGTCCAGCGCGGCGAGCAGATGTCCGCGCGAGCCGTCGAAGCGCCGGTCCGGATCCGGCACACTGCCCGCTTTGGTGGCTATGACGAGATCGCGGCGGGGCACCAGCCGCTCGACCAGTTGGCCCAGTACGTACTCGGCCTCCCCGCCCCCGTAGACATCGGCGGTGTCGACCAGCGTCCCGCCCGCCTCCCAGAACACCTTGAGCAGATCGGCGGCATCGTGCTCGTCGGTGTCCCGGCCCCAGGTCAGGGTGCCGAGACCGAGCCGGGACACGCGCAGGCCGGTGCGGCCGAGATGCCTCTGTTCCATGGGCGCTGAGAGTACTGGCCAAGGGCGCACCCCGAGAGAGCCTGTGGACAACGTCCCTCTGCCGGATCCCCTGTCCGCGCGCTAGAGTCCCCGCACAGGGACGTTACTGATCAGTAAGAGGGAGCGGTTATGCGGCTCGGCATCAACCTCGGCTACTGGGGCGCGGGGATGGACAGCGACAATCTCGAGGTCGCGAAGGAGGCCGACAGGCTCGGCTACGACGTCTGCTGGGCCGCGGAGGCATACGGCTCCGACGCTCCCACCGTGCTCGCCTGGGTCGCCGCCCAGACCGAACGCATCGACGTCGGCTCCGCGATCATGCAGATCCCGGCCCGCCAGCCCGCGATGACCGCCATGACCGCCGCCACCCTCGACTCCCTCTCCGGCGGCCGCTTCCGCCTCGGCCTCGGCGTCTCGGGACCGCAGGTCTCCGAGGGCTGGTACGGCGTCAAGTTCGACAAGCCGCTAGCGCGGACCCGCGAGTACGTCGAGATCGTGCGCAAGGCGATGACCCGCGAGCGCCTCTCGTACGACGGTGAGCACTGGACCCTCCCGCTGCCCGGCGGCCCCGGCAAGCCGATCAAGCTGACCGTCCACCCCGAGCGCGAGCACATCCCGCTGTACATCGCGGCCATCGGCCCCAAGAACCTCGAGCAGACCGGCGAGATCGCCGACGGCGCCCTGCTGATCTTCCCCTCCGCCGACCACCTGGAGGAGACCGCGCTCAGGCACATCCGCGCGGGCCGCGAGAAGGCCGGCAAGACCATGGACGGCTTCGACGTCTGCCCGACCCTGCCGCTCGCGGTGGGCGACGACGTCAGCGGACTGGCCGACATGTTCCGCCCGTACACCGCGCTGTACGTCGGCGGCATGGGCAGCCGCAAGCAGAACTTCTACAACCAGCTTGCGCAGCGCATGGGTTACGAGAAGGAAGCCGCCGAGATTCAGGACAAGTACCTCGCGGGCGACAAGGCGGGGGCGGCCGCGGCGGTGCCGCACCAGCTGATCGACCAGACGGCGCTGCTCGGTCCGGTCGAGCGGATCGCTGAGCGGATGCAGGCGTACGCGGCGGCCGGTGTCACCACGCTCACCCTCGCCCCGGCCGGCTTCACGCTCGACGAGCGGCTCACCGCGCTGCGCGCCGGCACCGACGCCCTGGAGCGCGCGGGCGTCGCGTAACGCGGCCCGCTGCGGATTCTGCGGCCGTGGTGGGGGCTCGGGGGTCTTCCCCGCCACGGCCGTCACGCACTACAACGCGCGACGGACCCCTGCGGTTACTCCCCCGGCCCCACGGCTTGCGTTCCCCCGTTCGGACGAGTGGTTCCCGCCACCTGTTGCTCCATGCGGCGTCTCGCATTTGACTCGTTCCTTGCGGATGCCTTCATGGAGGTGGAGTCATGCTCTCGGCCCGAAGCCTGTTCCAGGAGATCATCGACAACGACGACTCCTTCCAGCTCTTCTGCTCCATCGCTGCCAGCGGCGAGACCCAGGGCGGCTGGGAGAACGGCAGGATCGCGGCCCTGGTGCCCGAGAGCATGCGCCACCTCGCGCCCAGGATCACCCGGCACGGCGCCGATGAGGACAAGCACGGCCGGATCTTCAACGCCCTGCTCAAGAAGCGGCAGCTCGACCCGGTACCGGTCCCGTCCGAGACCGACTACACGATGCTGCTGGAGCGGCAGGGCATCGGACTCGCGCATGAAAAGCTGCGCCGCGACGAGCCCTTGAGCGAAGAGGACATCGTCGTCTACCTCTCGCACAGCCGCGTCACCGAGCAGCGGGCCGCCGATCAGATGGACATGCTGGTCAAGCACTTCGGCGACCACCCGGAGCTGGGCCGCGCCATCCGGATGATCTGCGAGGACGAGGACAACCACCTGGCCTACTGCCACGAGGAGCTGCTCCGCCTCGCCGCCGCCGGGCACGGCCCCACGATCCACCGCGTGCTGCGCGCGAGCGCGCTCACCGAGATCGGGGTCTACCGCGACGTGAGCCTCGCCGTGATGAGCCACATGGGCCGGCTCCTGCAGTGGCCCAAGGCCAAGTCCGCGGCGCTCGCCACGGGCATCCACGGGATGTACGCGTACGAACGCTTCGGCGGCTGGCACCGGATGATCAGCCTCTCGATGCCGGAGCGACGCGGCGCCCTCGACGGGCCCGCCACCCCCGCACCCGCCACCTGACCCCGGGCGTGCTCCTCCGAGTGCCGCACCCCGATTGCCGGGTGCGCGCTCCGGTAGCAGCGTGGACCGCATGACGCAGACCCCTGCCCCGGTTCTCCGCCTGCGCGGACCGAGCCAGGCGCGCACACAACGGCCGGCCACCCGCGACTTCCGGTGGCCGGCCGTTGTCGCCGCCGTGTACACGATCGTGCAACTCGCGCTCGCCGTCCCCGGGACGGGGCTCGGCTGGGACGAGACGGTGTACGTCAGCCAGGTCACGCCCGGCGCGGATGCCGCGTTCTTCAGCGCGCCGCGTGCCCGGGGCATCACCCTGCTCATCGCTCCGCTGACCGCCTTCACCTCGTCCGTCGAGGCGCTGCGCGTCTATCTGGCGCTGCTGTCGGGCGCCGGCCTGTTCCTCGCGCTGTGGGTGTGGAAGCGGCTGCTCCCCGCATCCGTACTCGCCGTGGCCGGCGCGCTGTTCGCCGGACTGTGGATCACCGTGTTCTACGGTCCCCAGGCCATGCCCAACCTCTGGGTCGCCCTCGGGGCACTCTTCACCGTCGGCTGCTTCCTGCGGGCCGCCCGGGACCCGTCCGACGGCACGGCCCTCATCGGCCTCGGTGCCGGCGTCGCATTCGTCGCGCTGATGCGGCCCACCGACGCGTTCTGGCTGGCCGCGCCGCTCGCCGCCGTCGCGCTGTGCGTCAGGGTCTGGCGGCACCCGGTCCTGCTGCTGGTGCTCGCCGCGGGAGCGGCGGTCGGCTGCGCCCCATGGGTCGTCGAGGCGTTTGTCAGCTACGACGGGCTCCTCGCGCGGCTGCGGCGTGCGAGCGAGATCCAGGGGCACCTCGGCCCACACTTTGCCGTCGACGACCAGGTGCGCTCACTCGACGGACGGTCGCTGTGCCGCCCGTGCGATGTGCCCTGGAAGCGGCCGGTCACCGCCCTGTGGTGGTTCGTTCTGCCCCTGCTCGTCGCGGGCGGCTGCGCGGCGGCGATGCGCACCCGGCGGCCCTCCGGCATCCTGGTTCCGGCGCTGACCGGTCTGTCGCTGGCCGTGCCGTATCTGCTGCTGATCGACTACGCCGCCCCGCGCTTCCTGCTCCCCGCCTACGCGCTGCTCGCGCTGCCCGCGGCGCTGTGTCTGACCCGGATCGCCGCGTACGCACGGCCGCGCCCCCTGGTCGCCGTCGCACTCGCCCTGCTGCTGGCCGGACATCTGGCGATCCAGTACTCCGTCCTCGACGGCGCCGTCTCGCGCAACCGCGCCAACCGCCTGGCCTTCGACCGGATCGCCGCCGAACTCCACCTCCAGGGCATGCGCCCGCCCTGCGCGATCAGTGGTGCGGAAGCCGTGCGGATCGCCTTCTTCACCGGTTGCGCCTCACGCCAGACCCGCGGCCACGACGGCAGCATCACCCCTGCCGGGCTCGTCGCCCTCGCCCGCGACCGGCCGGTGGCGTTCGTGGTGACGGGCGAGAGCCGGCCACCGTCGTACGCCCGTGGCTGGCGTCTCACGCGCCTCCCGGATCTGCCGGGCCACCACAACTCCCGCGCCTATCTGGCACCGACCGTCCGGCCGACAGCGACGCCCGGGGCCGGGCCGGGCCGTGACTGAGACGACCTAGAGCCAGCCGCGGCGCTTGAACAGGCGGTAGAGGCCGTAGACCGCGGTGGCCATCAGCAGGATGACCGCCGGATACGCCCAGGGCTCCTTCAGCTCCGGCATGTACTCGAAGTTCATTCCGTAGATCCCCGCGACCATCGTGGGAACCGCCGCCATCGCAGCCCAGGCCGAGATCTTGCGCATGTCGTCGTTCTGCCGCACGCCCATCTGCGCGAGATGAGCGGAGAGGATGTCCGACAGCAGCCGGTCCAACCCGTCCACCTGCTCGTTCGCCCGCGTCAGATGGTCGCTGACATCGCGGAAGAACGGCTGCGCGTGCTCGTGCACGAACGGCACGCCCGCACTCGCCAGACGGACCATCGGCGCCGCCAGCGGACCGGACGCCCGGCGGAACTCCAGCAGCTGGCGCTTGAACGTGTAGATCCGCGCAGCCGTGTTGCGCAGCTCCCCGCCCGTCGGAGCGAAGACGTCCGCCTCCATCTCCTCCAGGTCCACCTGGAGCTCGTTCGCCACGTCGATGTAGTGGTCGACGATGGCGTCGCTGACCGCGTACAGGACAGCCGTGGGGCCGTGTCGGAGCACATTCGGATCGGCCTCCATCCGCAGCCGCACCGAATGCAGCGGTGTGCCCTCGCCGTGCCGGACCGTCACCACGAAGGAGTCACCGATGAACACCATCACCTCCTCGCTGCTGACCGTGTCGCTCTCCGGCTCGTACACGACGGGCTTCAGGACCACGAACAGCGAGTCGTCGTACACCTCCAACTTGGGGCGCTGATGCGCCCGCAGCGCGTCCTCCACGGCCAGCGGGTGCAGACCGAACTCGCTGCTGACGAGATCGAACTCCTTCTCGGTCGGCTCGTGCAGCCCGATCCACAAGAAGGCGTCCCCGCTCGCGCGTGCTTCCTCCAGCGCGTCCGAGAGGTCGTCGGGGCCCTCGGTACGCCGCCCGCCCCGGTAGATGGCACAGTCCACGATCACGGCGCGCATTCTTCCGCGCTCGGCGCCTCGGCGCACCCCGGCGGGCACCCCCTAGGCTGACGGGCATGGCCACGCTGATCCTCGTACGCCACGGACGATCCACCGCCAACACCTCGGGAGTGCTCGCCGGCTGGACGCCGGGCGTCCTCCTCGACGAGCGCGGCGCCGAACAGGCCGCCGCCCTGCCCGAGCGCCTGGCCCGGGTCCCCCTGGTCGCCGCCGTCACCAGCCCCCTCGAGCGCTGCCGGCAGACCCTCCAGCCCCTGCTGGACGCCCGGCCGGAGCTGGAGCCGGTGAGCGATGAGCGCATCGGGGAATGCGACTACGGCGACTGGTCGGGGCGCAAGCTCGCCGAGCTCGCCGACGAGGCGCTGATGGAGGTGGTTCAGCAGCACCCGACCGCCGCCGCCTTCCCCGGGGGCGAGTCGATGCGGGCCATGCAGGCGCGCGCCGTCGACGCGGTACGGGACTGGAACGCGCGCATCGACGCCCAGTACGGCGAGCACGCCGCCTATGTGATGTGCTCGCACGGAGACATCATCAAGTCCCTCGTCGCCGACGCCCTCGGCATGCATCTCGATCTCTTCCAGCGCATCCATGTCGAACCGTGTTCCATCACGGCGATCCGCTACACCCGTACCCGTCCCTTCCTGCTGCGTCTCGGTGACACCGGGAACTTCGCCTCGCTCGTGCCGCCCGAGAGGGGCGAGGCCGAAACGGGCGGTGACAGCGGGGCCGCCGTCGTCGGAGGCGGCGCGGGCGCACCGTGATCCGTTCGCGCAGTAGGGTGGACGGGCCGTAATGCTGAAGTCCCCGCGACCGCAGTCCCGACCGACCCTTCCCAAGGGAGACAGAACGTGTCCCGTCAGGTGTTCCTCTACGACCCGCCGGAGCGTTTCGTGGCCGGTACGGTCGGGCTGCCTGGCCGCCGTACGTTCTTCCTGCAGGCCTCCGCCGCTGGGCGCGTGACCAGCGTCGCCCTGGAGAAGACCCAGGTGGCCGCGCTTGCCGAGCGGATCGACGAGCTGCTGGACGAGGTGGTGCGCCGCACCGGCGGCAACGCCCCGGTGCCGGCCATGGCTCCCGCCGACGTCGCCGACACCGCTCCGCTCGACAACCCGGTCGAGGAGGAGTTCCGGGTCGGCACGATGGCGCTGGCCTGGGACGGCGAGGAACAGCGCATGATCGTCGAGGCGCAGGCGCTCGTGGAGCTGGACGTGGACTCCGAGGAGGACCTTGCGGAGGCCGAGGAGCGGCTGCTTCAGGACGAGGAGAACGGCCCGCCGATGCTGCGTGTGCGGCTGACCGGGGCACAGGCCCGGGCATTCGCCAAGCGCGCGCTGGACGTCGTGAACGCCGGCCGCCCGCCGTGCCCGCTGTGCAGCCTGCCGCTCGATCCGGAAGGACACGTATGCCCGCGCCAGAACGGATACCGACGGGGCGCCTGACGGCGGTGGATCTGCTCACCAAGGGCGAGCTCACCGTACGGGGACGGGTCCGCGAGGCATCCAACGCGGTGCTGTACTGCTCGGTTTCGTACGACGGTCAGGAAGCCCACTGCGTATACAAGCCGATCGCCGGCGAGCGCCCGCTGTGGGACTTCCCGGACGGCACGCTCGCGCACCGCGAGGTCGCGGCGTACGAGCTCTCCGAGGCGACCGGGTGGGGCCTGGTGCCGCCCACCGTGCTGCGCGACGGCCCGTACGGCCAGGGCATGGTCCAGCTGTGGATCGAGGCCGATCCCGAGGCGCCGTTGCTGGCGCTCGTGGAGGACGAGGAGCCCGGCGCCGGCTGGAAGGCTGTCGGCTTCGCCGACGTCGGCGAGGGACGCACCGCCCTGCTGGTCCACGCGGACGACGAGCGGCTGCGGCGGCTCGCGGTGCTCGACGCTGTGATCAACAACGGCGACCGCAAGGGCGGCCATCTGCTGCCGACGGCCGACGGCACGCTGTACGCGATCGACCACGGCGTCACCTTCAACGTGGACGACAAACTGCGCACCCTGCTGTGGGGATGGGCGGGGGAGCCGCTGACCGCGGACGCGCTCGAAGCGCTCGGCACGGTGGCCCGGTCCCTGGCCGAGGGCGCGCCGCTCGCCACCCGACTGGAGCAATTGCTCACCGCGGACGAGGTGCGTGCGCTCAGGGACCGGGTCGAGGCCCTGCGGGGCACGGGGAAGCACCCTGTCCCGTCGGGTGACTGGCCTGCGATTCCCTGGCCTCCCGTATAGCCCGGAACGCAGCACACACCGCGCCCAGGCGCAAGAATGCCCAACCGGCCAAGATCAGTGGTCCGGTTCGTATGTGGAACTGGCGTCCGGTTACGCTCATGACATGCATGCCTGGCCCGCTTCTGAGGTCCCCGCCCTGCCCGGCAAGGGCCGCGACCTCCGGATCCACGACACCGCGACCGGTGGTCCGGTGACCCTCGACCCCGGTCCCGTCGCCCGTATCTACGTCTGCGGCATCACACCGTACGACGCGACCCACCTGGGTCACGCGGCGACCTACAACGCGTTCGACCTTGTGCAGCGCGTGTGGCTCGACACCAAGCGGCAGGTTCACTACGTCCAGAACGTGACGGACGTGGACGATCCCCTGCTCGAGCGCGCGATCCGCGACGGGCACGACTGGACCGAGCTCGCCGAGCGCGAGACCGCCCTGTTCCGTGAGGACATGACCGCACTGCGGATGCTGCCCCCGCAGCATTACATCGGCGCCGTCGAGGCGATACCCGGCATCGTGCCGCTCGTCGAGCGGTTGCGGGACGCAGGCGCCGCCTACGAGCTCGAAGGCGACGTCTACTTCTCGGTCGAGGCCGACCCGCACTTCGGCGAGGTGTCGGGACTCGACGCCGAAGCCATGCGGCTGCTGTCCGCCGAGCGCGGCGGTGACCCGGACCGGCCCGGCAAGAAGAACCCGCTCGACCCCATGCTGTGGATGGCCGCCCGTGACGGCGAGCCGAGCTGGGACGGCGGCTCGCTCGGCCGTGGCCGCCCCGGCTGGCACATCGAGTGCGTGGCGATCGCCCTCGACCACCTCGGCATGGGCTTCGACGTGCAGGGCGGCGGCTCGGATCTGGTCTTCCCGCACCACGAGATGGGGGCCTCGCACGCTCAGGCCCTCACCGGCGAGCACCCGTTCGCCAAGGCGTACGTCCATGCCGGCATGGTCGCCCTGGACGGCGAGAAGATGTCCAAGTCCAAGGGCAACCTGGTCTTCGTCTCCAAGCTCCGCCGCGACGGCGTGGACCCTGCCGCCATCCGCCTCGCCCTGCTCTCGCACCACTACCGGGCGGACTGGGAGTGGACGGACTCCGTGCTCGAGGAAGCGGTGGAGCGGCTCGGGCGCTGGCGCGCCGCCGTCTCCCGGCCTGACGGGCCGTCCGCCGACGCGTTGGTCGAGGAGATCCGCGGCGCGCTCGCCGACGACCTCGACGCACCGGCCGCACTCGCGGCCGTGGACCGCTGGGTCGCGGCCCAGCACGCCGAGGGCGGCACGGACGAGGGCGCCCCCGGCCTGGTCTCCCGCTCCGTGGACGCTCTGCTCGGCGTGGCCCTGTAGATCCCCGCGGTGCCGGGGCGGGCCCGAGCCCGCTCCGGCACCCTTGCCTCCGCTTCGGGGTTCATGCTGCGGGGGCCACCTGTCGTGTGGTGGGGTGTGGTGCGTTCGTCGATGACGAGTCGGAAGGACGCACCATGGAACGTTCCTTCGCACGCAGAGAATTACTGGGCACGGCCGCCGCCGTCGGCGCGGCCGCACTGCTCGGACCACCGGCCGGCTCCGCACGGGCGGCGGACGGATCCGCCGAAGGGCCCTGGCCCGCCCGCTTCCTCCTGCCGAACGGCTTCCAGCCCGAGGGCATCACGATCGGGCGCAGCCCGTACGCCTACCTGGGCTCGCTCGGCACCGGTGATGTGTACCGGGCGAGTCTGGCCACCGGACGCGGCCGGATCGTGAGCGAGGGGGCCGGCACCGGCCACTCGGTCGCCGGGCTGAAGATCGACCGGCACGAACGGCGGCTGTTCCTGTCCGGCGGCTTCAGCCGGGAGATCCGGGTCGCCGACGCCCGCTCAGGGGAGATCGTCCGGAACTTCCCCGTGGGCGCCGCGAACTCGATGGTGAACGATGTGATCCTCACGCCGGGCGCCGCCTGGTTCACGGACTCGTTCCAACCTCAGCTCTACCGGCTGCCGTTGGACTTGCGGGGCGAGCCAGGCCGGGCGGTGGAGACGGTGCCGCTGGGCGGAGAGTGGGAGCAGGGCACGGACTTCACGGCGAACGGCATCGAGCGAACCCCGGACGGGTGCGCCCTGCTGGTGGTGAACACCGTGGTCGAGGGCGGCTCGCTGATGCGGGTCGACCCGCGCACGGCCATGGCCCGCAGAGTCGACCTCGGCGATCTCAGGATCCCCTTCGGTGACGGTCTGTTGCTGCTCGGCCGTCACCTGTACATCGTTCAGCAGCAGCGCAACCAGATCGATGTGGTCCTGCTGAACGACGCGGGCACCAGGGGCACGGCGATCGGGCGGATCACCGACCCGGAGCGATTCCGGATCCCGACCACGGCCGCGGCCTTCGGCCGCCGGATCTATCTGCCCAACGCCCGCTTCGATGTCGGGCCGACGCCGGAGACCGAGTACGACGTGGTGGCGGTCGGCCAGGTGTGAGGGGCGCGGATGCTGGAGCGGGGTGGTACCGGCCGGCACCACCCCGCTGCTCGTACTGCTCGGCGCTCCTACCGCTCAGTCGTCGGACGCATCGGGTGCGTCCTCGTCGCCCTCCGCGTCCGGCCCGGCTCCGGGCCCCGTCTCCGGCGGTGAACCAGGTTCCGGGCGCGGTGGCTTGGGCGGCCGGGTGCGTCCGCTGGAGGTGTCCCGCAGATACGAGTCGCCGCCCTCGGTGGCATGACCGCCCGGCGCCTGGCCGTGGCCGCCGTCGCGCCGCCGCAGATAACGCTCGAACTCGCGGGCGATGGCCTCGCCGGACGCCTCCGGGAGCTCCGCGGTGTCCCGCGCCTCCTCCAGCGTCTGCACATACTCCGCCACTTCGCTGTCCTCGGCGGCCAGTTGGTCCACGCCGAGCTGCCAGGCCCGTGCGTCCTCGGGGAGTTCGCCCAGCGGGATGCGCAGCCCGATCAGGTCCTCGAGCCGGTTGAGCAGCGCCAGTGTCGCCTTCGGGTTGGGCGGCTGCGACACGTAGT
This sequence comes from Streptomyces sp. NBC_00390, assembly GCF_036057275.1. Classification (NCBI taxonomy): domain Bacteria; kingdom Bacillati; phylum Actinomycetota; class Actinomycetes; order Kitasatosporales; family Streptomycetaceae; genus Streptomyces; species Streptomyces sp. NBC_00390. The sequence goes on from NZ_CP107945.1 coordinate 6,778,515, forward strand.
GCGGCACCGCCGCCCACAGGCTGACCGCGGGAACGCCCGCGTGCGTGCACGCCTCCTGCAGGATGCCGACGATGCCGGTCGGGCCCTCGTACCGGGTCTCCTCGAGATCCATGGTCCGCGCGAGATCCGGGTCCGAGGTGATCCCGCTGACGGGCACCGGCCGGGTGTGCGGGGTGTCGCCCAGCAGCGCGCCCAGGATGACCACCATCTCGACTCCCAGCTCATGGGCGAAGCCGAGGATCTCGTTGCAGAACGAGCGCCAGCGCATGGACGGTTCGATACCGCGGACCAGCACCAGGTCGCGCGGCTTGTCACCGCCGATCCGGACCACGGACAGCCGTGTGGTGGGCCAAGTGATCTTCCGTGCACCGCCGTCCAGCCACACCGTGGGCCGGTTGACCTGGAAGTCGTAGTAGTCCTCGGCGTCGAGCGCCGCGAACACCTCGCCCTTCCACTCCCGGTCCAGATGCGCGACCGCGGTGGAGGCGGCGTCGCCGGCGTCGTTCCAGCCCTCGAACGCGGCCACCATGACCGGGTCGATCAGCTCGGGAACCCCCTCGAGCTCGATCACCCAGTGCCTCCTTCCGAAGTTCCCTTTCGTACACGCCAACCTTACGGCTAACGGGGCCCCGCTCCGCAGCCCTCCTGCACGGCGAGGTGAAGTTCCCCGACGCAGGCATATGCCGCGGCGTCCGGACCTCTGACCGGCCGATTCATCCGAGCTGTGCAGGGGAAATCGGTATCGGCGCGGAGCTCCCCGCGTCTCGCGCCCGGACGGGGACGGAGATCGGATGCCGAGGAGAGGTCCGATGTCCTTCTCGCACAGGCCGGCACGAGGCGGCACGTCGGGGCCGAGCGGCGTGCACGACGAGGTCAGAGAGTGGACCTCAGCCCCTGCTCCGCGCTCGCCACATGCACCGTGGCCCACGACCTCGCCGCCTCTCCGTCACGGTCACGCAGCGCCGCCAGGATCGCGCGGTGTTCGTCCAGGGTGCGGCCGACCGCGCCCTTCCGGGTGAGGCCGCGCCACGCCCGGGCCCGCGTCGTCGGCCCCGACAGCCCCTCCAGCAGCGAGCCCAGCACCGAGTTCCCCGAGCAGCGCACGATCGAACGACGGAACTCCAGATCCGCGGCGGCCGGCTCCTCCACCGACGGGTCGGAATCCAGGGCGTCCAACTGTGCGGCGAGCTCGTCCAGTTCGTCGTCGGTGATCCGCGCCCCCGCCGTCGCGGCCGCCTCCAGGATGCGGCGCACGGCGAGGAACTCCGGTATGGGCACCGGCGTCGTGTGCCGCGGACCTGAGGAACCGAACGGGCACCGGACATGAGAAAGGGGCGGCCCCCCGTGGGCCGCCCCTTTCGCCTGCTGCTACTTACCGAGGATGTCCTCGACCTTGGCGCGGATCTCGTCCGTCGCGAGACCACGGATCGTCAGCGTCGTACGGCGGCGCAGCACGTCGTCCGCCGTCTCGGCCCACTCGTGGTCACGCGCGTACACGACCTGCGCCCAGATCTCGGGCGCGTCCGGGTGGACGCGCTCCGCCAGCGCCGGGTTCTCGTTGGCCAGGCGCGCGATGTCGAACGACAGCGAGCCGTAGTGCGTGGCCAGATGGCGGGCGGTGTCCGCAGCCATCCGCGGACCGGGCGCGGGCCCGTCCACGAGCAGCCGGTGGGCGACCGCGCGCGGGTTGGCTATGCCCGGCAGCGGCAGCTTCTTCGGCAGGTCCGCGATCGGCTCCATGTCGTCCGCGAGCGGGCGGCCCGGCAGCTCGGCCAGCTTGTTCATCACCGTACGGCCGATGTGGCGGAAGGTCGTCCACTTGCCGCCGGCCACCGACAGCATGCCGCCGCTGCCCTCGGTGACGACCGTCTCCCGCTTGGCCTTCGAGGTGTCGCCGGGACCGCCGGGCAGCACCCGAAGACCCGCGAAGGAGTACGTGATCAAGTCGCGTGACAACTGCTGGTCCCGGATCGAGAACGCGGCCTCGTCCAGGATCTGCGTGATGTCCTTGTCGTTGACCGCGACATCCGCCGGGTCGCCCTCGAACTCCTCGTCGGTCGTACCGAGCAGCAGCATGTCCTCCCACGGGAGGGCGAACGTGATGCGGTACTTGTCGATCGGGGTGGCCAGCGCGGCCTTCCAGGGGGCGGTGCGCTTGAGGACCAGGTGCGCGCCCTTGGAGAGACGGATGGAGGGAGCCGCGTTCGGGTCCTCCATCTTGCGCAGGTGGTCGACCCACGGGCCGGTGGCGTTGAGCACCAGGCGGGCCGTGACACCGAACTCGGCGCCGTCGGTGCGGTCCTTGAGCTCGGCACCGGTGACCCGGCCCTTGGTGAAGCGCAGGCCCGTGACCTCGGCGTGGTTGAGGACGGTCGCGCCCGCCTGGACGGCCGCACGGACCGTCATCAGCGCCATCCGGGAGTCGTTCATCTGGTCGTCGCCGTACACGGCCACGGCCTTCAGGTTCTCCGTACGCAGCTCGGGCACGTCACGCGCGGCCTTCGACGCGGAGATGACATGACCGACGCCGTCCCCGAACGCGGAGAGCGCGGAGTAGGCGAAGACGCCTGCGCCGAGCTTGGCCGCGCCGTGCGGGCCGCCCTTGTAGACGGGCAGGTAGAAGGTGAGCGGGTTCGCGAGGTGCGGTGCCACCTGACGGGAGACCGCACGCCGCTCGAAGTGGTTCTCGGCGACCAGTTTGACCGCGCCGGTCTGCAAGTAGCGCAGACCGCCGTGCAGCAGCTTGGAGGAGGCGGAGGAGGTGGCGCCGGCGAAGTCGCCGGCGTCCACCAGTGCCACCCGCAGCCCGGACTGAGCCGCATGCCAGGCAGTGGAGATGCCCAGGATGCCGCCGCCGATCACCAGGAGGTCAAAGGTCGCCCTGGAAAGCTGCTCCCGAGTTTCGGCCCGGCTCGGGTGAGAGCCGGAGGCCGGGTGCGTCCCGAGGGCCGGGACGCTCTGCAGGGTGGTCATCTCGTATTACTCCTCGTCCTCGATCCAGCCCATGGTCCGCTCGACGGCCTTGAGCCAGTCCTTGTACTCGCGTTCACGCTTGTCAGCGTCCATGCGGGGGGTCCACTCGGCGGCCCTGCGCCAGTTGGCACGCAGAGCCTCGGTGTCCGGCCAGAAGCCGACGGCCAGGCCGGCGGCGTAGGCAGCGCCGAGGCAGGTCGTCTCGGCAACCATCGGGCGCACCACAGGGGCGTCCAGGAAGTCCGAGAGCGTCTGCATCAGCAGGTTGTTGGAGGTCATGCCGCCGTCGACCTTGAGTGCGGAGAGCTCGACGCCGGAGTCCTTGGTCATGGCGTCGGTGATCTCGCGGGTCTGCCAGGCGGTGGCCTCGAGAACGGCGCGCGCAATGTGCGCCTTGGTGACGTACCGGGTGAGGCCGGCGATCACACCGCGGGCGTCGGAGCGCCAGTACGGGGCGAACAGTCCGGAGAAGGCCGGTACGAAGTACGCGCCACCGTTGTCCTCGACCGACGACGCGAGCGTCTCGATCTCGGCGGCGGTGCTGATCAGGCCCATCTGGTCGCGCATCCACTGCACCAGCGAACCCGTGACGGCGATGGACCCCTCGAGGGAGTACACCGGCGCCTGGTCGCCGATCTTGTAGCCGACGGTGGTGATCAGACCCGAGTACGAGTTGATGATCTTGTCGCCGGTGTTCATCAGAAGGAAGGTGCCGGTGCCGTAGGTCGACTTGGCCTCGCCCTCGGCGAAACAGGTCTGGCCGAACAGCGCGGCCTGCTGGTCGCCGAGCGCGGAAGCGACCGGGATGCCGTCCAGGACGCCGCCCTTGACGTGCCCGTACACCTCGGCGGAGGAGCGGATCTCCGGCAGCACGGCCGGCGGGACCTCCATGGACTGCAGGATCTTCTCGTCCCACTCCATGGTGTGCAGGTTCATCAGCATGGTGCGGGAGGCGTTGGTGACGTCGGTGACGTGGTGACCGCCGTCGACACCGCCCGTGAGGTTCCAGATGACCCAGGAGTCCATGGTGCCGAAGAGGATGTCGCCGCGCTCGGCGCGCTCGCGCAGCCCCTCGACGTTGTCCAGCAGCCAGCGGACCTTGGGACCGGAGAAGTAGCTCGCCAGAGGCAGGCCGGTCTCGCGGCGGAAGCGGTCCTGGCCGACGTTGCGGCCGAGCTCCTTGCAGAGGCTGTCGGTGCGGGTGTCCTGCCAGACGAGGGCGTTGTGGACGGGCTCACCCGTGTTCTTGTCCCAGAGGACGGTGGTCTCGCGCTGGTTGGTGATGCCGATGGCCAGGACGTCGGAGGGGGTGATGCCACCCTTCTCGATGGCTCCCTGCACCACTTCCTGGACGTTGGTCCAGATCTCGGCGGCGTTGTGCTCGACCCAGCCCGGCTTCGGGAAGATCTGCTCGTGCTCCTTCTGGTCGACCGAGACGATCCGGCCGTCCTTGTCGAAGACGATGCAGCGGCTGGAGGTGGTGCCCTGGTCGATGGCCGCGATGAACGGGCCGGCGTGTGCGTCAGTCACGGTTGCTCCTGTGGTCTGTGAGGAGGACGTACGGCTTAGGCGAACGCGATGTTGTAGATACCCGCGGCAATCGCAGCACCCACGAGCGGGCCGACGACGGGAATCCAGGCGTAGCCCCAGTCGGAACCACCCTTGTTGGGCAGCGGGAGCAGGGCGTGCACGATGCGCGGGCCCAGGTCACGAGCAGGGTTGATGGCGTATCCGGTCGGACCGCCGAGCGAGAGTCCGATACCGACGACGACGAGCGCGACGATCAGACCGCCGAGGACCCCGAGCCCCTTGCCGCTGTCGTTGAGGCCCTGGGTGAGGACCGCGAGGACGAGCACGGCGGTGCCGATGATCTCGGTGGCGAGGTTCTGCCAGACGACGCGGACCTCGGGGCCGGTGGAGAAGACACCGAGCACCGGACCGGCGTTCGGGGCGGCCTTCTCGGTGACCAGGCCCTCCTCGTGAGGCGGCGCGGCGAGGATCTCCGGGTCCGTCAGGTGGGCCTTGAACTGGCCGTAGTACGCGACCCAGGCCAGGAAGGCACCGAGCATGGCGCCGACCAGCTGGCCCGCGAAGTAGACGGGGACGTTGTTCCAGTCCCCGCTCGTTATCGCGATACCGAGCGTGACCGCCGGGTTGAGGTGGGCACCGGACAGGGGGCCTGCGATGTAGACCGCGGTCAGGACCGCGAAGCCCCACCCGAAGGTGATGGCCAACCAGCCGGCGTTCTGCGCCTTCGAGCGCTTGAGCACGACGGCGGCGACAACGCCGGCGCCGAGCAGGATGAGTACGGCGGTACCAATGATCTCGCCGATGAAGATGTCGGAGCTGGACACCCGCGACTCCTTGTCCTTCGTCCAGGGGAAGGCGAACCAACGGGTCCCACCGTGGTTCGCGCCCTCGGGGGTGAGAGCGATGCCCTCGGGATGAGAGCGTTGCCGGCCCTTGGCGTTGCCACACTCTAGCGCGTATTACCGTTAGGTGTTCGACAATGCCGACCGATGAACGGCAGTTTTGTCCTCCGGTTAAGACGGCGTCAAGGGTTGTGACGCCGATAACCCGATCGTTACTTACGATGGAACAAAACGGTCAAAACCGCCCGGCGCCCAGATCGCGGGAAACGGCGCGTGCACAGTCCCGCACCGCCGCGACCAGCTCGGAACGCAGCTCCTCGCCCTGGCAGACCCGCTCCACGGCACCCGTGATGGCGACGGCGCCCACCGGCATCCGGCGCCGGTCGTGGATGGGTGCGGCGACGGCCGCCACGCCCTCCCAGGTCTCTTCCACATCTGCCGCCCAGCCGCGTGCCCTCGTGTGGTCCAGAAGCGACTCGAACTCGGTCAGATCCGTGACCGTGCGCGGCGTGAACGCCTTGAAGTCGACCTCGAGCGCCTCGGTGTGGGCGACCGGGTCGTAGGCCACCAGAACCTTGCCCAGCGCCGTGGAGTGCAGCGGCTGCATGGCCCCCACCTCCAGGACCTGGCGGCTGTCGTCGGGCCTGAAGACGTGGTGGACGATGAGCACGCCGTGCTGGTGCAGCACTCCCAGGTGCACGCTCTCGCCGCTGGAGCGGGCGAGATCGTCCGTCCAGACAAGGGCGCGCGCCCTCAGCTCGTGGACATCCAGATAGCTGTTGCCCAGCCGGAGCAGCTCGGCTCCGAGCTGGTAGCGGCCGGAGGCGGCGTCCTGCTCGACGAAGCCCTCGGCCTGGAGTGTGCGCAGAATGCCGTGCGCCGTGCCCTTGGCCAGGTCCAGCGACGAGGCGATGTCGGACAGTCCCAGCCGGCGTTCTCCGCCCGCGAGCAGACGCAGCATGGCCGCGGCCCGCTCGAGTGACTGGATGCTCTTCGCCATCGTCTCGGCCTTTCTCCCCTGTGGTTCGACAATGCTGAACACTATCGGCCGATGTCGACCTTGGTCATCGGTGACGAGTATCTCTCCGATGGTCAGACTGCAGAAACCCCCAGTACAACTTGCCGTCCGCCCCGTGGGACGCCTCCGCCCTCGGCGGGAAGCACGGCTACCCTGACTTCGTGCGCCTTCCACCGGGAGACGCAAAGCCGACAGCCGTCGCATCCCAGGGAGTACATCCATGGCCGCGTTGCCGACCCCTTCCGCTGACAGCCGGACCCGAATCGAAGCCCTGCGTGAGGCGCTGGCCACCCGTGTGGTGGTGGCGGACGGTGCGATGGGCACGATGCTTCAGGCGCAGGATCCGACGCTGGAGGATTTCCAGGATCTCGAGGGCTGCAACGAGATCCTGAATGTGACGCGGCCGGACATCGTGCGGTCGGTGCATGCGGCCTATTTCGAGGTCGGGGTCGACTGTGTGGAGACGAACACGTTCGGTGCGAACTTCGCGGCGCTGGCGGAGTACGACATTGCGGAGCGGGTGTTCGAGCTGTCGGAGTCGGGTGCGCGGATCGCGCGTGAGGTGGCGGACGAGTTCACGGTCTCGACGGGCCGGCAGCGGTGGGTGCTGGGGTCGATGGGGCCGGGTACGAAGCTTCCGACGCTGGGGCATGCGCCGTATCTGACGTTGCGGGACGCGTATCAGCGCAATGCGGAGGGCATGATCGCGGGCGGTGCGGATGCGCTGCTGGTGGAGACGACGCAGGATCTGCTGCAGACCAAGGCGGCGGTGCTGGGGGCGCGGCGGGCGCTGGAGGCCGTCGGGGTGAGTGTTCCGGTGATCTGTTCGGTGACGGTGGAGACGACGGGCACGATGCTGCTCGGGTCGGAGATCGGTGCGGCGCTGACCGCGCTGGAGCCGCTGGGTATCGACATGATCGGTCTGAACTGCGCGACCGGCCCGGCGGAGATGAGCGAGCACCTGCGTTATCTGGCCCGCCACTCCCGTGTCCCGCTGTCCTGCATGCCCAACGCGGGCCTGCCGGTCCTGGGCAAGGACGGCGCGCACTATCCGCTGTCGGCGTCCGAGCTCGCGGATGCGCAGGAGACCTTTGTGCGCGAGTACGGGCTGTCGCTGGTCGGCGGCTGCTGCGGCACGACGCCGGAGCACCTGCGCCAGGTCGTCGAACGCGTGCGCGGCCTGGAGCCGCCGGTGCGTGAGCCGCGCCCGGAGCCGGGTGCCGCGTCGCTGTACCAGACGGTGCCGTTCCGTCAGGACACCTCCTACATGGCGATCGGTGAGCGGACGAACGCGAACGGGTCGAAGAAGTTCCGTGAGGCGATGCTGGAGGGCCGCTGGGACGACTGTGTGGAGATGGCGCGGGACCAGATCCGTGAGGGCGCCCACATGCTCGACCTGTGTGTGGACTATGTCGGCCGGGACGGTGTGGCGGACATGGAGGAGCTGGCGGGGCGTTTCGCGACCGCGTCGACGCTGCCGATCGTGCTGGACTCGACCGAAGTCGAGGTGCTGCGGGCCGGGTTGGAGAAGCTCGGCGGCCGCGCGGTCATCAACTCGGTCAACTACGAGGACGGCGACGGCCCCGAGTCCCGCTTCGCCAAGGTGACCCGGCTCGCCCAGGAACACGGTGCCGCGCTGATCGCGCTGACCATCGACGAGGAGGGACAGGCCCGCACGGTCGGGACGAAGGTCGCGATCGCCGAGCGTCTGATCGAGGACCTCACCGGCAACTGGGGGATCCACGAGTCCGACATCCTCATCGACACCCTGACGTTCACCATCTGCACGGGGCAGGAGGAGTCCCGCAAGGACGGTATCGCCACCATCGAGGCCATCCGTGAGCTGAAGCGCCGTCACCCGGACGTACAGACGACGCTGGGCCTGTCCAACATCTCCTTCGGCCTCAACCCCGCGGCGCGGATCCTGCTGAACTCCGTGTTCCTGGACGAGTGCGTGAAGGCCGGTCTGGACTCGGCGATCGTGCACGCCTCGAAGATCCTGCCGATCGCGCGGTTCGACGAGGAGCAGGTGACGACCGCCCTCGATCTCATCTACGACCGGCGCAGCGAGGGTTACGACCCGCTCCAGAAGCTGATGGAGCTGTTCGAGGGCGTCAACACGAAGTCGATGAAGGCCGGCAAGACGGAGGAGCTGCTGGCACTGCCGCTGGAGGAGCGGCTCAAGCGGCGGATCATCGACGGGGAGAAGAACGGTCTGGAGGCGGATCTGGACGAGGCGCTCCAGGACCGTCCGGCGCTGGAGATCGTCAACGACACGCTGCTGGAGGGCATGAAGGTCGTCGGTGAGCTGTTCGGCTCGGGTCAGATGCAGCTGCCGTTCGTGCTGCAGTCCGCCGAGGTGATGAAGAACGCGGTCGCCTACCTCGAGCCGCACATGGAGAAGTCCGATGCCGAGGGCAAGGGCACGATCGTGCTGGCCACGGTGCGCGGTGATGTGCACGACATCGGCAAGAACCTGGTCGACATCATCCTGTCGAACAACGGCTACAACGTGGTCAATCTGGGGATCAAGCAGCCGGTGTCCGCGATCGTGGAGGCGGCGCAGGAGCACCGGGCCGATGTGATCGGCATGTCGGGCCTGCTGGTGAAGTCCACGGTGATCATGAAGGAGAACCTGGAGGAGCTCAACCAGCGCTCGCTGGCCGCCGACTTCCCGGTCATCCTCGGCGGCGCGGCGCTCACCCGTGCCTATGTCGAGCAGGACCTCCACGAGATCTACCAGGGCGAGGTCCGCTACGCACGGGACGCGTTCGAGGGCCTGCGGCTGATGGACGCCCTCATCGCCGTCAAGCGCGGCGTCCCCGGCGCCACCCTCCCCGAACTCAAGCAGCGCCGCGTGCGGGCCACGTCCGACGCGGTGGTCGAGGAGCGCCCCGAAGAGGGAGCCGTACGCTCCGACGTCGCGATCGACAACCCGGTCCCCACCCCTCCGTTCTGGGGCACCCGGGTCGTCAAGGGCATCCAGCTCAAGGAGTACGCCTCCTGGCTCGACGAGGGCGCCCTGTTCAAGGGCCAGTGGGGCCTGAAGCAGTCCCGCGCCGGTGACGGCCCCTCGTACGAGGAGCTCGTGGAGTCGGAGGGCCGGCCGCGGCTGCGCGGCTGGCTGGACCGGCTGCACACCGAGAACCTGCTGGAGGCGGCCGTGGTCCACGGCTACTTCCCCTGCGTGTCCAAGGGCGACGACCTGATCATCCTGGGCGAGGACGGCTCCGAGCGCACGCGCTTCTCGTTCCCACGCCAGCGTCGCGGACGGCGCCTGTGCCTGGCGGACTTCTTCCGCCCGGAGGAGTCCGGTGAGATTGATGTCGTCGGCCTGCAGGTCGTCACCGTCGGCTCGAGGATCGGCGAGGCCACGGCCAAGCTCTTCGAGGCCGACTCCTACCGCGACTACCTCGAACTGCACGGCCTGTCCGTCCAGTTGGCCGAGGCCCTCGCCGAGTACTGGCACGCCCGCGTGCGCGCCGAGCTCGGATTCGCCGGCGAGGACCCGGCCGATGTGGAGGACATGTTCGCACTGAAGTACCGCGGCGCACGGTTCTCACTCGGTTACGGAGCGTGCCCGGACCTCGAGGACCGGGCGAAGATCGCCGAGCTGCTCGAGCCCGAGCGCATCGGCGTCCAGCTGTCCGAGGAGTTCCAGCTCCACCCCGAGCAGTCCACCGACGCGATCGTCATCCACCACCCCGAGGCGAAGTACTTCAACGCGCGTTAGCGCGTCGTTCAGGGCGTGTCGTCCAGATGACCGACGCGCGCCGGACGAACGAGACGTACACTGGTCGGTCCAGTGCAGGCCGGTCACCTGTTCCAGCGGGAAAGCCGCAGGGAAAGGCGGCCGGCCTTCTCGTCCCTCACGGAGGTGTGCCCATGACCAGCACGGTCCCCGCGTCCCTGACCCGTTTGGCGGAGGGCGCTGCCCTGCAGGCGGTCTTCCTGGACATGGACGGCACCCTGGTGGACACCGAGGGCTTCTGGTGGGACGCCGAGGTGGAGGTCTTCGCCGACCTCGGACACCGGCTGGACGAGGCATGGCGGGATGTGGTCGTCGGCGGTCCGATGACGCGCAGCGCCGGCTACCTCATCGAGGCCACCGGCGCGGACATCACTCTCGCCGAGCTGACCGTGCTGCTCAACGACAAGTTCGAGAACCGGATCGCGCGGGGAGTGCCGCTCATGCCCGGCGCCGCGCGGCTGCTCGCCGAGCTCGCCGCGCACAATGTGCCCACCGCACTGGTCTCCGCCTCCCACCGGCGCATCATCGACCGCATCCTCGCCTCGCTGGGACCCGAGCACTTCGCCCTGTCCGTCGCGGGCGACGAGGTGCCCCGTACCAAGCCGCACCCCGACCCCTATCTGCTGGCCGCCGCGGGCCTGGGTGCGGAGCCCGCCAGGTGTGCCGTGGTCGAGGACACGGCGACCGGTGTGGCGGCTGCCGAGGCGGCCGGCTGCAGGGTCGTCGCCGTGCCGTCGGTGGCGTCGATCGCGCCGGCGGCGGGCCGAGTGGTCGTTCAGTCCCTCGAAGAAGTCGACCTTGTTTTTCTGCGCACTCTGATCACCGCTCCGCACTGATACGCGTACTGTCCGTGGTGTGTGAATGTACGGAAAACCCGCGGCGGCGAGACGTGCTTTTTCCGTGATGACCGGATGGTTTTTCGAGATCTGCCAACCCCATCTCCGGCGTGACCTTCATCACGCTGGGTGGTGTTGCGCGTCCGTCCTGGATGTCCCTGCGCCGCATCATGGGCAGTTTGAGTGCACCCATGTGTCCTGATTGATTACCCTATGACCGAAAATCCCTCGGCATGGTCATCCATCGGTGCGCATTGCTGATCACTCTGCGAATAGCCCCCAACTGGCGTTCGGTCACCCTTTCCTGGCACCGCCCACTAATCTCATCGCGAGAACTTCGCCGCCGCACCATGGCGCTCCCACGGCCACCAAGCCGTCGGAAAGCCAGGACCGATCGCTGAGAATCCCCCGGCCCGATCGCACCGCCCCGACCGGGCGGAAGTGGCGGAGCACCTCGCACACACCGCTGTACCTGTGCCGGATGGATGAGGGAGAACGTCCAGGATGAACCGTAAGACTTTGGTGCTGCCGGCCGTGGTCGGTCTGCTCGCGCCCGTGCTCGTCGCCTGCGGCAGCCAGGACGGCGGGTCCGGCGGCGGTGACGCCATCGTCGTGGGCACCACGGACCAGTTCGTCGCCACTGCGGACGCCCCCGCCCCTCTCGACCCGGCCTACGCCTACGACACCGGCGCCTGGAACGTCCTGCGGCAGACCGTCCAGACCCTCCTGCACGCCCCGCGCGGCGGCGGCGAGCCGGTGCCGGACGCGGCCGAGTCCTGCACCTTCACCGACAACGCCAGCGAGAGGTACCGCTGCAAGCTGCGTGACGGGCTGAAGTTCGCGGACGGCACCCCGGTGACCGCCGAGGACGTCAAGTTCTCCATCGAGCGCGTGCTGAACATCGAGTCGGACAACGGCACCGCCGCCCTGCTCGCGAACATCGACACCATCGAGCCCAAGGGCGACAACGAGGTGATCTTCCACCTCTCCACGCCGGACGCGACCTTCCCGTACAAGCTGTCCACGCCCGTCGCCGGCATCGTCAGCAAGAAGCACTACGACGGCAGCAAGCTGCGCGAGGGCTTCCAGGTCGACGGCTCGGGCCCGTACACCATGAAGACCGAGACCGAGGGTGATCACATCACCAAGGTCGTCTTCAGCAGGAACGACCACTACAAGGGCGACGTCAAGCTCAACAACGACAAGGTCGAGCTGCGCTCGTTCGCCGACGCCGAGGCCATGGGCGAGGCGCTCGAGTCCGGCGACATCGACATGATGACGCGCGCCATGTCGCCCAAGCAGATCCAGGAGCTCGCCGAGAAGCCCAAGGAGGACATCGAGCTCACCGAGGTGCCCGGCCTGGAGATCCGCTACCTCGCCTTCAACACCAACGACCCGTCGGTCAAGGACAAGGCCGTCCGCCAGGCCATGGCCGCCGTCGTCGACCGCGGTCAGATCGCCGGCCAGGTCTACGGCGCCACCGCCGAGCCGCTCTACTCGCTCATCCCGACGAGCATCGCCGCGCACACCAACTCGTTCTACAACAAGTACGGCGAGCCCAGCCGCAAGAGGGCCGCGTCGATCCTCTCCGGCGCCGGCATCAGCACCCCGGTGAAGCTCAAGCTGCACTACACGACCGACCACTACGGCGCGGGCACGGAGAAGGAGTTCGAGGCGCTGAGCGACCAGCTCAACGCGACCGGGCTCTTCGACGTCACCGTCCAGGGCACCGAGTGGTCCAAGTTCCGCCCCGCTCAGAAGCGCGGTGACTACGCGGTCTACGGCCTCGGCTGGTTCCCCGACTTCCCGGACCCGGACAACTACATCGCACCGTTCCTGGACAAGGGCAACTTCCTCAATTCGCCCTATGTGAGCGAGAAGGCCCGTGAGCTGATCCCCCAGTCGAGGCGCGAATCGGACCGAAACGCCGCATCTCCGGCCTTCACTCAGATGCAGGAGATCGTCGCCAACGATGTCCCCGTGCTGCCGCTGTGGCAGGGCAAACAGTACGTTGCCGCCCGCAGTGGGGTCATCGGGGTCGAGTACGTGCTTAACTCCAGCTCAGACCTCCAGCTCTGGGAGCTCTCGCGCAGCGACGGCGTCTGACCGTGGAGGTTTCGGCGGGGCAAACGGCGCCCGCCGTTACTTGAGAACAAAGGCACGGTTCTGTGAAGGCACGTAACAAGTGGCTGACGGCCCCGCTCGCGGCGGGGCTGGCTGCCGGTCTGCTGAGCGGCTGCGGCGACGAGGGAAGCGGTTCCGGAGACTCCGGCGGTAGCTCACTGGTCATAGGCATGTCGGACGAGGTCCTGTCCACGGACCCGGCGGCAGGCTACGACCCGGGGTCCTGGCTGTTGTTCAACAACGTCTTCCAGTCACTGCTCAGCTTCCCCAAGGGGAGTTCGATGCCTGAGCCGGAGGCCGCCGAGAGCTGCGGCTTCGAAGGGTCCGGCAGCACGGTCTACCGCTGCAAACTGCGCGACGGTCTGAAGTTCAGCAACGGCAACCCGCTGACGTCCAAGGACGTGAAGTTCTCCTTCGACCGGGTACGGGAGATCGACAGCGAAGCGGGACCGATGCCGCTGCTGTCCACCATCGACGAGATCAGGACACCCGACGAGAAGACCGTCGTCTTCAAGCTGTCCGTCCCCGACGCCACCTTCCCGAGCAAGATCGCCTCGGGTGCGGGCTCCATCGTCGATCACCGCGAGTATCCGGCCGACGCCCTGCGCACCGACGGAAAGGCGGTCGGCTCCGGCCCGTACAAGCTGGACTCGTACAGCAAGGAAGAGGCCGCCTTCTCGGTCAACGAGGACTACCGGGGAACCGCCGAGACGCGGAACGCGGGCGTCACCCTCAAGTTCTTCCCCGGTGACCAGAAGGCGCTGGCATCGGCGCTGGGCGAGGGCGACGTCGACGTCGCCTACCGAGGACTGCCTGCCGAGGAGATCAGTGAGCTCCAGGGCTCGGCCGCCGCCGATGACCGGGGGATCGAGGTCGTCGAGGGATCCAGCGCGGAGGTCCAGCACCTGGTGTTCAACGTCGACGACCCGGTCGTCGGCAGGCTGGGTGTACGCAAGGCCATCGCCTACCTCATCGACCGCGACGCCCTGGTGCGGGACGTCTACCAGTCCACGGCGACCCCGCTGTACTCGATCATCCCGGCCGGCATCGCCGGCCACAACACCGCCTTCTTCGACCTGTACGGCGGCGAACCGCAGCCGCAGAAGGCGGAGCAGGCCCTGCGTTCCGCCGGAATCAGCGGCAAGGTGAAGCTCACCCTCTGGTCCACCCCGAGCCGCTACGGCCCGGCGACCGACCAGGAGTTCAAGGTGATCGCCAAGCAGCTCAACGCCAGCGGGCTGTTCGACGCGACCGTCAAGTCGGTCGACTTCGAGGAGTACGAGAAGGGCATCGCCGCCGGGAAGTACGGCGTCTACGTCAAGGGCTGGGTCCCTGACTACCCCGACCCCGACAACTTCACGCAGCCGTTCTTCGGCGAGGGCAACGTCCTCGGCAACAACTACGACAACAAGCGGATCACCGGCTCGATCCTGCCCGAGGCCGCAGGCGAATCCGACCGGACCGCCGTCGACAAGCCGTATGTCGAGCTGCAGAATCTCGTCGCTCAGGAGCTGCCCATCCTGCCGCTCTGGCAGGGCAAGCAGTACGCCGTGGCCCGAGGCGACGTCGCCGGTCTCCAGTGGACCCTGGATGCCTCCACCGTCTTCCGGTTCTGGGAGATCGAGAAGGCCTGAGGACCCCGCCCCGCGCCCCGGACGTCACTGTGCGCCGGGGCGCACCAGGCCGCTCTCGTACGCGTACACCGCGGCCTGGACCCGGTCCCGCAGACCCAGCTTGGTCAGCACATGGCCCACGTGCGTCTTGACCGTCGTCTCGCTGACGAACAGATCCGCGGCGATCTCCGCATTGGACAGACCCCGCGCGACCAGCTTGAGCACCTCCACCTCGCGCTCGGTCAGCGTGTGCAACGTGTCCGGAACCGGGGCGTCGCCGGAGGGCAGATGGTCCGCGTACTTGTCGAGCAGCCGGCGGGTGATGCTCGGCGCCAGCATCGCCTCGCCCGCCGCGACCACCCGGATCGCCTGAACCAGCTCATCGGCGGGCGCGTCCTTGAGCAGGAAGCCGCTCGCGCCGGCCCGCAGCGCCTCCACCACGTACTCGTCCAGATCGAATGTGGTCAGCACCAGCACCTTCGCCGGACCGTCGCGTCCCGGCCCGGTGATCTGCCGCGTCGCCTCCACGCCGTCCATGCGCGGCATCCGGATGTCCATCAGCACCACATCGGGCTGCAGGGCCCGGACCTGGTCGAGAGCCTGGAGGCCGTCCCCGGCCTCACCGACGACCGCAATGTCCTGCTCCGCCTCCAGGATCATCCGGAAACCGGTACGCAGCAGTGGTTGGTCGTCGACCAGCAGGACGCGGATAGCCACGGGGACTCCTTCTCTAGACCGGACCCATTTTGCCCTGGCCATCCTCGCCCGGTCCCGCCGGGGAAACGCTCAGCGGATATACCGGGGGAGTGCCTCCGAATTCCGGACAGACTGCCTGGTGGTCGCACCAGCCGCACAGCTTCGTCGGCCGAGGCCGCCAGTCACCTGTCTCGGTCGCCAGCTTGATCGCGTCCCACAGGGCCAGCAGCTTGCGCTCCATGCGCTCCAGATCCGCCGGCACCGGGTCGTACGTCAGCACATCGCCGCTGCCCAGATACACCAGCTGCAGCCGGCGCGGCAGCACGCTCTTGAGCCGCCAGATCACCAGCGCATAGAACTTCATCTGGAACAGCGCGCCCTCGCTGTACTCGGGGCGGGGCGCCTTGCCCGTCTTGTAGTCGACGATCCGCACTTCGCCCGTCGGTGCGATGTCCACCCGGTCGATCACCCCGCGCAGCCGCAGCCCCGACTCCAGCTCCGTCTCGACGAACATCTCCCGCTCGGCCGGCTCGAGACGTGTCGGATCCTCCAGCGTGAACCAGCGGTCCACCAGCTGCTCCGCCTCGCCCAGCCAGCGCGTCAGCCGCTCGCCGCCCTCGTCCTCGGCGAACAGCTCGCTCAACTCCGGCTTCGACTCGAGCAGCCGGTTCCACTGGCCCGGGATCATCGCCTTCGCCCGCGGTGCCGTGCGCTCGACCGCCGGATCGTCGAAGAGCCGCTCCAGCACCGCATGGACCAGCGTCCCGCGGGTCGCCGCCTCACTCGGCTTCTCCGGCAGCCTGTCGATGACGCGGAAGCGGTACAGCAGGGGACACTGCATGAAGTCGCCGGCCCGCGAAGGCGACAGCGAGCTCGGCTGGGTGCCCCGCTCGGGCTGCTGGCTCTCAGTCATGACTCAGACCCTACGGCCCGCCACTGACAGCCAGCGGCATACCATCGACGTCAGACCCTCGCGCACTGCATGATCGAGCGAGCGACGCATTTGCAACGAAGGGAACCCGTGAACGAGGACGACGCGAGCGGCGAGCGCAAGCGGCCGCAGTCCGGAGCGGGGAAGACGGACCCCGAAGGCCGCGAAGAGCGCCGCTCCGGCGAACCGGGCGGCGGCATTCTCATGGGCCGCCCCTTCGGCGTCCCTGTCTACGTCGCACCCAGCTGGTTCGTCGTCGCCGCCCTGATCACCTGGATCTTCGGCGACCAACTCGACCGTGTCCTGCCCGAACTCGGCGCCCTGCGCTATCTCGTCTCCCTCTTCTTCGCGGTCGCCTTCTACGCCTCCGTGCTCGTCCATGAACTGGCCCACGCCGTGGCAGGCCTGCGCTTCAAGCTGCCGGTGCGCCGCATCCAGCTCCAGTTCTTCGGCGGTGCCACCGAGTTCGAGAAGGAGTCCGAGAGCCCCGGCCGCGAGTTCGTGCTCGCCTTCGTGGGGCCTCTGCTCTCGCTCGTCCTGGCCGGGGTCTTCTACCTCGGCATGCAGGCCGTGGAGCCCGGCACCGTGCCCGGGGTGCTGCTCGCCGGGCTGATGATCTCCAACCTGATCGTCGCCGCGTTCAACCTGCTGCCCGGTCTCCCGCTGGACGGCGGCCGCATGCTGCGCGCCGTCGTGTGGAAGATCAGCGGCAGGCCCATGACGGGCACCGTCGCCGCCGCCTGGGTCGGCCGCGCCCTTGCCGTCGCCGTCCTCATCGGCCTCCCGCTGCTCACCCACACCGGGGCGCTGGGCAACGCGACCGAGGACATCGGCGGCATGGAGACGGTGATGGACGCGCTCCTCGCCGCCATCCTGGCCGCGATCATCTGGACCGGTGCGGGCAACAGCCTGCGTATGGCGAGGCTGCGCGAGCACCTGCCCGAGCTGGCCGCCCGCGCGCTCACCCGGCGCGCGGTCCCCGTCGAGTCCGACACCCCGCTCTCCGAGGCCCTGCGCCGCGCCAACGAAGCCGGAGCGCGCGCCCTGGTCGTCGTCGACGGCCAAGGCGAGCCGACCGCGATCGTCCGCGAAACGGCCATCGTCGGCGTCCCCGAGCACCGCCGCCCCTGGGTGGCCGTCAGCGGCCTGGCCCAGGAGCTCACCGACGGCATGAGGATCCCGGCCGAGCTGGCCGGCGAAGCCCTGCTCGACAAGCTCCGCTCCTCCCCGGCGACGGAGTACCTGGTGGTGGAGGAGACCGGCGAGATCTACGGTGTCCTGTCCACGGCGGACGTGGAACGCGCCTTCGTCGCCGCCATGGCGCGGCCGTCTTCCTGAGCGCTCGCGCCGGCCGCCTGAGGGTGCCCCGAGGGTCGTCCGTGCCCGGTCCCCCATGCGGCGAAGCCGCAGACGCAGCCCTCGCGATCGCCGCACTCCTGACGGACCTCGTCCGGGAAACCCGCCCGTCCGGCGCCGGCGGCCGACGGGCCTCGCGCCGCCCGCCTCGTGGTCACCGCCCCCGGCTGCGCCCGGTAGGCTGGTCACATGTCCGAACCGACCGGTGCCGCCCGCCGTCGCGGGCCCTTCAAGGTCGGGGACCAGGTCCAGCTCACCGACCCCAAGGGACGCCACTACACGTTCACGCTCGAGGCCGGGAAGAACTTCCACACCCACAAGGGTTCCTTCCCGCACGACGAGCTGATCGGCGCTCCCGAGGGCAGTGTTGTCCGAACCACGGGAAACGTCGCCTACCTCGCGTTGCGCCCCCTGCTCCCCGACTACGTCCTGTCCATGCCCCGCGGTGCCGCCGTGGTCTACCCCAAGGACGCGGGGCAGATCCTGGCCTTCGCCGACATCTTCGCCGGCGCGCGCGTCGTCGAGGCGGGGGTGGGTTCCGGCTCGCTCAGCGCCTTCCTGCTGCGCGCCATCGGCGACCACGGCATGCTGCACTCCTACGAGCGCCGCCAGGACTTCGCGGAAATCGCCCAGCAGAACGTGGAGCGCTACTTCGGCGGCCCGCACCCCGCCTGGCAGCTCACCGTGGGCGATCTCCAGGACAACCTGAC
This sequence comes from Streptomyces sp. NBC_00390, assembly GCF_036057275.1. Taxonomy (NCBI): domain Bacteria; kingdom Bacillati; phylum Actinomycetota; class Actinomycetes; order Kitasatosporales; family Streptomycetaceae; genus Streptomyces; species Streptomyces sp. NBC_00390. Next base: position 6,796,895 of record NZ_CP107945.1, read on the forward strand.
CGACGCCGACGTCGACCGCGTCATCCTGGACATGCTCGCCCCCTGGGAGTGCCTGGAGGCCGTCTCCAAGGCGCTCGTGCCCGGCGGCATCCTGTGCTGCTACGTGGCGACCACCACCCAGCTCGCGCGCACCGTCGAGTCCATCCGTGAGATCGGCTGTTTCGCCGAGCCGCAGCCGTGGGAGTCGATGATCCGCAACTGGCACGTCGAGGGCCTGGCCGTCCGCCCGGACCACCGGATGATCGGGCACACGGGTTTCCTCGTCACCGCCCGCCGTCTCGCCGACGGTGTGGAGCCGCCGATGCGCCGCCGCCGGCCCGCCAAGGGTGCGTACGGCGAGGACTACGAAGGCCCCAACAAGGGCTGAACCGCCCGATCCTGCGCACAACGCACCCACGCCGCCGCCGAGTTCCCGTGCCATACGGAGAACTCGGCGGCGGCGTCCTCGTGTTGCCGTCGTGCCGCGCTCGAGCCGTACTCGGGTATTTCTTGCGTTGCCATTGCGACGAAGTGCGGACCCCAGTGTTCCGCCCGGGTGTGACGTATGGCACGATGCGAGCCACCCCACCGGCACCGCCTTCTCAGGAGACTCCCCGCGTGCAGAACTCCGCCGTCCCGGACCTCGCGCACACCCACGCCCGCCCGGTGCACTGGCTGGCCACCGCGACGGCGATGGCCGCGGTCGTCGCGGGTGCCGGACTGCTCCAGCCCGATGCCGCCACCGCCTCACAGCCAGGCGCCCCGCGGACCACCACGGCAGCGGCCCCGCTGCCGGCGCCCGACCCTGCGGATGTGGCGCTACCGCTCGAGTGCGGGGGAGCGAAGAGCCTGGTCACGCACAAGGTGACCGGCGACCTCGACGGCGACGGCACCCCCGAGACGGTGGCGGCGGCCCGCTGCGACGCAGGCTCCGGCACCCCGCCGAGCGGCATCTATGTGCTGGCCGGCAGCCGGGAGGGCAGCCCCCGTGTCGTCGCGACCCTGGTCGCGCCCGCCGAGAAGCGGAGCGTCAAGGAGATCGCCGTACGTGACGGCGCGATCACCGCGACCCTGCTCGGGTACTCCTCGCCCGAGGTGCCGAGCTGCTGCCCGGACCTGCGGGAGACGGTCAAGTGGCAGTGGCAGGGAGGGACGTTCGTCCGCACCGCCCAGCCTCAGGCGCAGGGTGTGTGACGCGTCACTCTGCGTCGGGGCCGAAGACCTCGACCCTGTCCGAAACGCGCCTGACGTGGATGCAGTCGCCCGGGCACTCCTTGGCCGAGTCCACCACGTCGTTCAGCAGCGGAAGCGGCACAGGCGTTGTGGCGCCCGGGTCCTGGAGCAGTTCGTCATCGGTGGACTTCACATAGGCAAGCCCGTCGATGTCCAGCTCGAAGACCTCCGGGGCGTACTGGACGCAGATGCCGTCGCCGGTGCAGAGGTCCTGGTCGATCCAGACCTCGAGCGCCTCACCGACGCCTTCGGAGGGAGCCTCGTGCTGCACGGTCATATCTCCTGCCGTTCCTTCGTCGGGTACAGCCCTGTGCTGTGTTCCGGGGACAACCCCCGGACCCCCGGCCGGTGAAGCAGGGCGCCGACGCCGGCCCCAGCGGGCCCGCGACGTGGATCGCAGTGACGCAAGTCGTGCGAGCCGTGACGGGTGTTGAACGCTTCGACGATACAACCGCCCGCTTTCCGATGTTGCTGGGTGGGTATCGGGTGGGTATTCCCCTGGCGTGAGGGAGAGCGCAAGGGTGAAGATCGGACACACCCCCTTCCGTCTTTAGTGATCTAGGGGTTTCAATCACCACCCACACAGGTAGGGTCAGGAAGCGTCCAGCTCCCCTTGGAGGAGGTGAGGACCGTGGCAGCCCACGACGACGACATCAACCGCGGCATCCGGCCGGGGCGGGGGTCTGAAGACCCAGCCGGCCAGGTTGCCTATCTCGAGCAGGAAATCGCCGTCCTGCGCCGCAAGCTCGCCGACTCTCCGCGTCATACGAGGATTCTCGAAGAGCGGATCGTCGAGCTGCAGACCAACCTGGCCGGCGTGTCCGCTCAGAACGAGCGGCTCGCCAACACGCTCCGTGAGGCCCGCGACCAGATCGTGGCCCTCAAGGAGGAGGTCGACCGGCTCGCCCAGCCGCCGGCCGGCTTCGGTGTCTTCCTGCAGGCGATCGAGGACGGCACATGTGACATCTTCACCGGGGGCCGCAAGCTCCGGGTGAACGTGAGCCCCAGCGTCGAGCTCGACGAGCTCAAGCGCGGCCAGGAGGTCATGCTCAACGAGGCGCTCAACGTGGTCGAGGCCATGGAATTCGAGCGTGCCGGGGACATCGTCACCCTCAAGGAGATCCTCGAGGACGGCGAGCGTGCCCTGGTGATCGGCCACACCGACGAAGAGCGGGTGGTGCGGCTCGCGGAGCCGCTCATGGACATCACCATCCGTCCTGGTGACGCCCTGCTGCTCGAGCCCCGCTCGGGTTACGTCTACGAGGTCGTGCCCAAGAGCGAGGTCGAGGAACTGGTCCTCGAAGAGGTCCCGGACGTCGACTACGACAAGATCGGCGGTCTGGGCGGCCAGATCGAGATGATCCGCGACGCGGTCGAGCTGCCGTACCTCTACCCCGACCTGTTCAAGGAGCACGAACTGCGCCCGCCCAAGGGCATCCTGCTCTACGGTCCGCCCGGCTGCGGCAAGACGCTCATCGCCAAGGCCGTCGCCAACTCCCTTGCCAAGAAGGTCGCCGAGGTCACCGGCCAGCCCGCCGGCAAGAGCTACTTCCTCAACATCAAGGGTCCCGAACTCCTGAACAAGTACGTCGGCGAGACCGAGCGGCACATCCGCCTCGTCTTCCAGCGTGCCCGGGAGAAGGCCAGCGAGGGCACCCCCGTCATCGTCTTCTTCGACGAGATGGAGTCCCTCTTCCGTACCCGTGGATCGGGTGTGAGCTCGGACGTCGAGAACACGATCGTCCCGCAGCTGCTCGCCGAGATCGACGGTGTGGAGGGCCTGGAGAACGTCATCGTGATCGGCGCCTCCAACCGCGAGGACATGATCGACCCCGCGATCCTGCGGCCCGGCCGGCTCGACGTCAAGATCAAGATCGAGCGTCCGGACGCCGAGGCGGCCAGGGACATTTTCGCCAAGTACCTGACAGCCTCGCTGCCGCTGCACGCGGACGACCTGTCCGAGCACAGCGGGTCCAAGGAAGCCGCCGCCCACGCCATGATCCAGTCGGTCGTGGAACAGATGTACGCCGAAACCGAGGAGAACCGCTTCCTCGAGGTCACGTACGCCAACGGCGACAAGGAAGTCCTCTACTTCAAGGACTTCAACTCCGGAGCGATGATCCAGAACATCGTCGACCGGGCCAAGAAGATGGCCATCAAGGCATTCCTCGACCACAACCAGAAGGGCCTTCGGGTCTCCCACCTCCTCCAGGCCTGCGTGGACGAGTTCAAGGAGAACGAGGACCTGCCCAACACCACCAACCCGGACGACTGGGCCCGGATCTCCGGAAAGAAGGGCGAGCGGATCGTCTTCATCCGCACCCTCGTCACCGGGAAGCAGGGCGCCGACACCGGACGTTCCATCGACACGGTGGCCAACACCGGTCAGTACCTGTAACAGGCGGCACCGGCTGCGGATGCCCGTCCCCCCGCCTTCGGCGGGGGGACCCCCAGCATCCGCAGCCGGTTGCTTTCCGGACAGGTCCGACCACACCGGAGCAATGACGAAATTGATCTCCCCACCAGCGCAGAGGCGTTCTAGGCTCGTCGGTACCGCCGAGTCGCGCAGTGCGGGGACGGGCACCGCACACGCACCGGAGCAACAGCGGTACTTGAGCGCCGTTCCCGGACAGGAACGCCGCCGGGCAAGGAGGGCCGCATGACTGTACGGCGAGTAATGGGCATCGAGACGGAGTACGGCATCTCCGTCCCGGGCCACCCGAACGCCAATGCCATGCTCACCTCGTCCCAGATCGTCAATGCCTACGCGGCGGCGATGCACCGGGCGCGCCGCGCCCGCTGGGACTTCGAGGAGGAGAATCCGCTGCGGGACGCCCGCGGCTTCGACCTCGCCCGCGAGGCCGCCGACTCCAGCCAGCTCACCGACGAGGACATCGGCCTTGCCAACGTCATCCTCACCAACGGTGCACGGCTCTACGTCGACCATGCCCACCCCGAATACAGCTCGCCCGAGGTCACCAACCCTCGGGACGCGGTCCTGTGGGACAAGGCCGGCGAGCGCATCATGGCCGAGGCCGCCGAGCGCGCGGCCCAGCTCCCCGGCGCCCAGCCGATCCACCTGTACAAGAACAACACCGACAACAAGGGCGCGTCCTACGGCACGCACGAGAACTACCTGATGAAGCGGGAAACCCCGTTCTCGGACATCGTGCGCCATCTGACGCCGTTCTTCGTCTCCCGGCAGGTCATCACCGGTGCCGGACGGGTCGGAATCGGCCAGGACGGCCACGAGCACGGCTTCCAGATCAGCCAGCGGGCCGACTACTTCGAGGTCGAGGTCGGTCTCGAGACCACGCTGAAGCGCCCCATCATCAACACCCGGGACGAGCCCCACTCCGACGCCGAGAAGTACCGCAGGCTCCATGTGATCATCGGCGACGCCAATCTGTCCGAGATCTCGACCTACCTCAAGCTGGGCACCACGGCCCTGGTGCTCTCCATGATCGAGGACGGCTTCATCGCTGTCGACCTGGCAGTGGAACAGCCCGTACGCACCCTCCACCAGGTCTCCCACGACCCGAGCCTGAAGCACCTGGTCACGCTCCGCAGCGGCCGGACACTGACCGCGGTCCAGCTGCAGATGGAGTACTTCGAGCTCGCCCGCAAGTACGTGGAGGAACGCTTCGGGGCGGATGCCGACGACCAGACCAAGGACGTCCTCACGCGCTGGGAGGACACCCTGAACCGGCTCGAGAACGACCCGATGAGCCTGGCCGGCGAGCTGGACTGGATCGCCAAGAAGGAGCTCATGGAGGGCTACCGGCGGCGTGACGGCCTCGACTGGGACGCGGCGCGGCTGCACCTGGTGGACCTCCAGTACGCCGACGTACGTCCCGAGAAGGGCCTGTACAACCGGCTGGCGGCCCGCGGGAAGATGAAGCGGCTGCTGGACGAGCAGGCCGTCGAGCGGGCCGAGAACAAGCCTCCGGAGGACACCCGCGCCTACTTCCGCGGCCGCTGCCTGGAGCAGTACGCCGACGACGTGGCCGCGGCCTCCTGGGACTCGGTCATCTTCGACCTGCCGGGCAGGGACTCCCTCCAGCGGGTGCCGACCCTGGAGCCCCTGCGGGGCACCCGCAACCACGTCAAGGAGCTGCTGGACCGGTGCCGCACGGCGGAGGAGCTGGTCCGGGTGCTCTCGGGCGGCTGAAACGGCTCCCGTCCGGGAATCATCGAGGTGGTCCCCGGACGTTGAGTGAAGTGCGGGGCCGATGTCGGACCCTGCTTGTAGGGTCTGATCTTGACCGAACGAACTCACGTCAGGGCAAACCGAGCGGGGTGAGGGACATGGCGACCAAGGACACCGGCGGCGGACAGCAGAAGGCCACGCGTTCCACGGAGGAGGTCGAGGAGCAGGCGCAGGATGCGCAGGCTGCGGCCGACCTCAAGGAGCGCCAGGAGAAGCTGTCGGACGACGTCGACTCCGTGCTGGACGAAATCGATGATGTGCTCGAAGAGAACGCAGAGGACTTCGTCAGGTCATTTGTGCAAAAGGGCGGGCAATAGTCGCTGATGTCCGAATTGGCGGGTGGGGAGGATTGCCCGCGCTGCGGACGGACATTGCCGGGAGAATTCTCTCGCCGGCGATAAGAGCGGCTCGGTAAGGCCTTCAGGCGTACTGCCGGGAGTGCTCCGCGGAGTGCTCCCGGCAGCGCCGGGAGGCGCAAGGCCGGACAGTCGGGCGAAGCGGAATTGCATCAGCCACCTGCAGTGCAAGTGCAGCCCGACTCCTGCCGAGTTGGACGGGACGACTGCCGAGCGGCGAGGCGTTTGCGGTATCTGTCTTTCTGCTCCGGCCGAACATGTGGATCACTGTCCTGAGACGGGTAGGGTCCGAGGCGTACCGTGCTTCAGCTGCAACGCGGCGCTGGGGCATTTTCAAGGATCGGCCGGACGTCACAAGGCGTACAGCCACATATGTGGAAGGAAACGCGTGGAAGCCAACACTCGTAGCACCGGGCGTCTACCAGCTGCCTTCCTGACGCCCGGCTCGTCCTCGTTCATGGACTTTCTGGGCCAGCACTCCCCGGAGCTGCTGCCCGGGAAGCGCGTTCTGCCCCCCGTGCAGGGTGCCATCGAGGCGCCGCACGGCACGACCATCGTCGCCACGACGTTTCCGGGCGGTGTGGTGCTCGCCGGCGACCGGCGGGCCACGATGGGCAACATGATCGCGCAGCGCGACATCGAGAAGGTCTTCCCGGCCGACGAGTACTCGGCCGTGGGGATCGCCGGCACCGCCGGGCTCGCGGTGGAGATGGTCAAGCTGTTCCAGCTCGAGCTTGAGCACTTCGAGAAGGTCGAGGGTGCGCAGCTGTCGCTGGAGGGCAAGGCGAACCGTCTCTCGACGATGATCCGCAGCAACCTCGGCATGGCCATGCAGGGCCTGGCCGTGGTGCCCCTGTTCGCCGGGTACGACATCGACCGGGAGAAGGGCCGCATCTTCTCCTACGACGTGACCGGCGGCCGTTCCGAGGAGCACGGCTTTGCGGCGACCGGCTCCGGTTCGATCTTCGCCCGTGGAGCGATGAAGAAGCTCTACCGCGAGGACCTCACCGAGCAGCAGGCCACCACCCTTGTCGTCCAGGCGCTGTACGACGCGGCCGACGACGACTCGGCGACCGGTGGTCCGGACGTGGCCCGGCAGATCTATCCGATCGTCACCGTCATCACGGACGAGGGCTTCCGCAGGCTGACCGAGGCCGAGACCTCCCAGATCGCCCGCTCGATCATCGAGGGACGCCTCATCCAGCCCGACGGCCCGCGCGCCGCGCTGCTCTGATGTACTCGCCTCTGCCTCTGACAGAAAGGGACGGATAGCCGGTGTCGACGCCGTTCTATGTCTCACCCCAGCAGGCCATGGCCGACCGGGCGGAATACGCCCGCAAGGGCATCGCCCGTGGTCGCAGCCTCGTCGTGCTGCAGTACGCCGACGGCATTGTCTTCGTCGGCGAGAATCCGTCCCGTGCGCTGCACAAGTTCAGCGAGATCTACGACCGGATCGGCTTCGCCGCAGCCGGCAAGTACAACGAGTACGAGAACCTGCGGATCGGCGGGGTGCGCTACGCGGATCTGCGGGGGTACACCTACGACCGTGACGATGTGACGGCCCGTGGGCTCGCCAACGTCTACGCGCAGACGCTCGGCACCATCTTCTCCAGCGCCGGCGAGAAGCCGTACGAGGTGGAGCTGGTGGTCGCCGAGGTGGGCACCGCTCCGGAGGGTGACCAGATCTACCGGCTGCCGCACGACGGCTCGATCGTGGACGAGCACGGCTCGGTGGCGGTCGGCGGCAACGCGGAGCAGATCAGCACCTTCCTGGACCAGCGGCACCGTGACGGGATGACGCTCGCAGAGGCGCTGAAGCTGGCGGTACAGGCCCTGTCCAGCCAGGCCAACGGCACCGACCGGGAGATCCCGGCGGAGCGGCTCGAGGTCGCTGTTCTCGACCGTACGCGGCCTCAGCAGCGGAAGTTCAAGCGGATCGTGGGGCGGCAGCTGTCCCGGCTGCTCGAGGCCGACGGCGCCGCGTCGACGCCGACCGATGCTCCTTCCGACACCGAGGAGGGCGAGGAGGCCGGGGAGTAGTTCCCGGCGCCTTGTTCCGCCTGTGCCCGGATCGCCCGTGCGGTCCGGGCACAGGCGTTTCCGGGCCGCCGTGGCCGGGCCCGGGAGCGGCCGGTGGTCGAACTGCGGTCCGGGCGTCGGCGGCCTTTTTCCGGGCGGCCCGTCAGCCGGCCGGCGGCGGCGCGGAGGAGCCGCGGACGACGAGCTCCACGGGCAGGTCGGTCTCCTCGGGTTCGCGGCCGGACAGGACCGCGAGCAGGGCGGTCATACCCTGCTCGCCGACGCGTTCGGCGGGCAGGCGCACCGTGGTGAGCTCCGGTTCCACAGCAGTGGCGAGTGCGAGGTCGTCGAAGCCCGTGACCGTGAGGTCCTCCGGGACGCGCAGGCCGAGGCGGCGGGCCGCCTTGCAGGCACCGGCGGCCAGGATGTCGTCGTCGCAGACGAGGGCTGTGGGCCGGGGGCCGGATGCGGTCAGGGCGCCTTCCGCCGCCGCGCGGGCACTGCCGACATCGAGGGCGGCACGGACCGTGCGCAGCTCGGTGCCGGGGACGGCGTCGAGTGCGGAGCGCAGAGCCCGCGCGCGTACGTCGAAGGTCCAGGAGGTGACGGCGGAGGCGAGGTGGACGTACCGGCGGTGGCCGAGGGCCAGCAGGTGGTCGGTGACCTGGCGCATTCCGTCCGCGATGTCGAGGTTGACGTGGCCGGCCGCGCCGCGGTCGGCCGGGTCGCTGTCGAGCATGACCAGCGGCAGCTCGGTGCCGCGGATGGCGGTGAGGGCCTGGGCGGCCATGGAGGAGGCGATGACGCCGTCGAGTGCCGCGCGTGCGGACGCGAAGGGGTCCTTGGCGGGACCGATGCCTTCGGGGGAGGGGTACAGCACGACGCCGAAACCGTGCTCGGCGGCGACGGTCGAGGCGCCGGCGTACACGCGGGCGAAGAATTCGTTGGTGAGGGCGGGGACGACGAGCAGCGCGGTCCGGGTGCGCCCCAGCCGGAGATTGCGGGCCGCGAGGTTGGGCCGGTAGCCGATCTCCTCTGCCGCACCGCGCACGACGGCGGCGGTGCGTTCGGAGACGCGGCCCCTCCATTTGTCGCCCAGCACGAGGGACACGGTGGCCTGCGAGACCCTGGCGACGCGGGCCACGTCGCGGCTGGTGGGGCGGGGGGTCTCCGTCGCCGGGGCGACGGGGCGGTCCTGCCGGGACCGGTGTGCCATACGTGCCGTCCTCCGCCGCCCGTCCGCTCGTGCACGCGTCCGCCGGCGGCGGCTCGGTGGACCCGCGGACTGTCGACATGGTACGTATGACGGCGTACGTTATACGTAAAACCTCGGACGGTCCGGGGGAGAGGGGTTGCGGCATGGCCGCCGGATACGCTGACATCCTCAGGGCGCCGCACGCGGCACGGCTGCTGACCGGCACCCTGGTCGGCAGGCTGCCGAACGCCACCGGCCACATCGCGATCGTCCTGTTCACCCGCGCCGAAGGAGGCAGCTACACCCTCGCGGGTGCGCTCGCCGCGGTGTACGGGCTGGCCACCGCGCTCGGCCAGCCGCTGCTGGGGCGTGCCGTGGACCTGTACGGCCAGCCCCGGGTGCAGCTGCCCGCCGCCGTCGTCTCCGCGCTCGGCATGGCGCTGTTCGCCGTCGCGGGCACCGGCCCGTTGCCTCTCGCCTACGCCGCCGTGACCATTGCGGGCCTGTTCACGCCGCCCCTGGAGGGCGGACTGCGGGCCCTGTGGCCCAGCGTGCTCGGCCGCCAGGACCAGGTGCACCGGGCGTACGCGATGGACGCCGTGGCCCAGGAAGTGATGTTCACGGTCGGCCCGCTGCTCGTGACCGTGCTCGTCGCCCTCTGGTCGCCCGCCGCGGCGCTGCTCGTCATCAATGCGGTAGGCGTCCTGGGGGCACTGTCCGTGGTCATGTCCGCACCCTCGCGTTCCTGGCGCTCGGCCCCCCGCGAGGCGCACTGGCTCGGCGCGCTGCGCTCGCCGGGACTGCTGGCCCTGCTCGGCGCGTTCTTCTTCGTCGGTCTGGCCCTCGGTTCGATCACCGTCGCCGGAGTCGCGTACGCCGACGACCACGGCCGCGCGTCGGTGTACGGCTGGCTGATGGCCGCTCTCGGTCTCGGCGCGCTGATCGGCGGCACCGCGTACGGAGCCCGCCAGTGGGCCGGGGCCCCCGAGCGCCGGCTGCGGGTCCTGGTGGCCCTGCTGGCGGCCGGGTACCTGCCGCTGGTCCTCACTCCCGGTGTCGTGGCGATGACGGCACTGTCCGCGCTCGCCGGTGTCTTCCTCGCCCCTGCCATCGCCTGCGCGTTCATCGTGGTCGACCGGCATGCCCCGAGGGGTACGGTCACCGAGGCGTTCTCGTGGCTCGTGACCACGTTCGGGGTCGGTGCGGCGGCCGGAACGGCCGTGGCGGGCCCGGCCGTCGAGATCGGCGGCACGGCGTGGAGTTTCGCGGTCGCGGGGGCCGCGGGATGTGCCGCGCTGCTGGTTCTGACAGCCACTCAGCGGGTACTGGCAGTTCCCGGCCGCAGCAAGGACATTGCGGGCTCGGCCCCGGCCTCTTCGGAAAATGATCGAAACGGTGCTGCCCAACCCGGTTTCAGCTCAGGCCGTGAGGCGTAATGTTCAGACATGGACCGCCGCATTTTCGGGCTGGAGAACGAGTACGGCGTCACGTGCACGTTCAGGGGACAGCGCCGACTGTCACCTGACGAAGTGGCGCGCTACCTCTTCCGCCGTGTTGTGTCATGGGGCCGCAGCAGCAATGTCTTCCTGCGGAACGGCGCCCGTCTGTACCTCGACGTGGGTTCGCATCCGGAATACGCAACACCCGAATGCGACAACGTGACCGAGCTGGTCACGCACGACAAGGCCGGCGAGCGCATTCTCGAGGGCCTGCTCGTCGATGCCGAACGCCGCCTGCACGAGGAGGGAATCGCGGGCGACGTCTATCTCTTCAAGAACAACACCGACTCGGCGGGAAACTCCTACGGCTGCCATGAGAACTATCTGGTGGCCCGCCACGGAGAGTTCTCCCGGCTCGCGGACATTCTGATCCCGTTCCTGGTCACCCGGCAGCTGCTGTGCGGTGCGGGCAAGGTGCTGCAGACGCCGCGAGGCGCGGTCTACTGCGTCAGCCAGCGCGCCGAGCACATCTGGGAGGGCGTCAGTTCCGCCACGACCCGTTCGCGCCCGATCATCAACACCCGCGACGAACCCCACGCCGACGCCGAGCGCTACCGCCGCCTCCATGTGATCGTCGGCGACTCGAACATGTCGGAGACGACCATGCTGCTGAAGGTCGGCGCGACCGACCTGGTGCTGCGCATGATCGAGGCCGGCACGGTGATGCGCGACCTCACCCTGGAGAACCCGATCCGGGCCATCCGCGAGGTCAGCCACGACATCACCGGCCAGCGCAAGGTCCGCCTCGCCAGTGGCCGTGAGGCGTCCGCCCTCGAGGTACAGCGCGAGTACTACGAGAAGGCCGTGGACTTCGTGGACCGCCGGGGCATCCGCACCGGCGTCGTGGAGCAGGTCCTGGAGCTGTGGGGCCGCACGCTGGACGCGATCGAGGCGGAGGACCTGGACCGGATCGGCACCGAGATCGACTGGGTGATGAAGTACAAGCTCATCGAGCGGTACCGGGCCAAGCACAACATGACCATGTCGCATCCGCGGGTCGCGCAGATAGACCTCGCGTACCACGACATCCACCGCCGGCGCGGACTGTACTACCTCCTGGAGCGCAAGGGGCAGGCCGCCCGTATCTGCAACGACCTGAAGATCTTCGAGGGCAAGTCGGTGCCTCCGCAGACCACCAGGGCGCGGCTGCGCGGTGACTTCATCCGGCGGGCCCAGGAGCAGCGACGGGACTTCACGGTCGACTGGGTGCATCTGAAGCTCAACGACCAGGCGCAGCGCACCGTTCTGTGCAAGGACCCCTTCCGCTCGGTCGACGACCGGGTGGAGAAGCTCATCGCCGGCATGTAGCAGATCCTTCGGAACGTCACACGGGCCCCGTACGTTGCACGTACGGGGCCCGTGGCACACCCTAGAGTGTCGGGAAACCAAAGTGCCGTCTGAGATCTGAGGAACACGTGCGCCGACTTGCCGGCCTTCTTGTCGTCCCCCTGCTGCTGTTGTCAGCAGTGGCCTGCGGCAACGACAAGGGCTCCGAATCCACCGCGTCCGCCAATGGCCTGCCCGCGATCACGGCCGGCGCCGAGTTCGGTGAAAAGCCGACCTTGGCGAAGGGTAAGGGCGATCCGCCCAAGGAGCTGAAGGTCGAGGTCATCAAGGAGGGCGACGGCGCGACCGTCAAGAAGGGCGACTCGGTCACGGTCAACTATCTGGGACAGGCCTGGGACTCGGACAAGCCGTTCGACAACAGCTTCGACCGCAAGCAGCCGTTCGATCTGACGATCGGCGCCGGCCAGGTCATCAAGGGCTGGGACCAGGGCCTGGAGGGCCAGAAGGTCGGCAGCAGGGTGCAGCTCGTCATCCCGCCCGCGCTCGGCTACGGCGCGCAGGGCCAGGGCGACATCAAGCCCAATGCCACCCTCGTGTTCATCGTCGACATCCTGAAGGCGACCACCATCCCGGCCTCCGCCAAGGGCACCGACGTCGCCCAGGACAACATCGACCTGCCCAAGGTCGGCACCAACACCGACGGCAAGGCACCCTCGATCACGGTGCCGAAGAAGGACGCGCCGACCAAGCTGGTGTCGAACTACGTCATCGAGGGCGACGGCCCCGCGGTCAAGGCGTCCGACACGCTGGCGGTGAAGTACAAGGGCGTCGTGTGGAAGGACGGCAAGGAGTTCGACAGCAGCTACTCCCGCGGCGACGCGCCGGTCAGCTTCCCGCTCGCACAGGTTATTCCGGGCTGGCAGAAGGGCCTGGAGGGCAAGAAGGTGGGCAGCCGCGTACTGCTCGTCATCCCGCCGGACATGGCCTACGGCGACCAGGCGCAGCCCAAGATCCCGGCCAACTCCACGCTTGTCTTCTCCGTCGACATCCTGGCAGTTCTGTAAGACTGTCCTGGTTGACTCGAACAGAGAACGCAAGGAGCAACATCCGTGAGCATCGACAAGCCCGAGATCGACTTCCCCGAGGGCCCGGCTCCCACCGAGCTCGAGATCGTGGACCTGTGGGAGGGTGACGGGCCGGTCGCCAAGGCCGGGGACACCGTCTCCGTCCACTACGTCGGCGTCGCCTACAGCACCGGCGAGGAGTTCGACGCGTCCTGGAACCGCGGCACCCCGCTGCAGTTCCAGCTCGGCGTCGGCCAGGTCATCAAGGGCTGGGACCAGGGCGTGCAGGGCATGAAGGTCGGCGGCCGCCGCCGGCTGACCATCCCCGCGCACCTCGCCTACGGCGACCGGGGCGCCGGTGGCGGCACCATTGCCCCGGGCGAGACGCTGATCTTCGTCTGCGACCTGGTCGCGGTCTGATCTTTCGTCTGTGACCGGCTCCGGTCGGATCCGGCGCGGTACAGCTCGACGAGGGCCCATGCCTGATGGCATGGGCCCTCGGCTTTGGCCCGGACACCCCGGAGCGGTACGGTCGACGCTCGGAAGTGATTTGCGGCAGGAGGGTGCGGGGCGTCGATGGCCATTGCCAAGGCAGAGCGGCTGATGAATCTGGCGCTGTGCTTGCTGGGGACCCGGCGTCCGCTCAGCAAGCGGGAGCTGCGTGGATCCATCGAGGCCTACCTGGAGGCCGGCTCCGACGAGTCCTTCAACCGGATGTTCGAGCGCGACAAGGACGATCTGCGCGAACTCGGCCTGGTCATCGAGACGGTGGAGAATCTCGACGGGGACATCGGCTATCTCGCCCGCCGCGACAGCAACCGGCTGCCCGCCATCACCCTCGAGGCCGAGGAGGCCGCGGCACTGGGACTGGCGGCCAAGGTGTGGCAGCAGGCCAGGCTCGCGGGGGCGGCGAGCGGCGCACTGCAGAAGCTGCGGGCGGCCGGAATGCCCGAGACGCAGGACGACTACGAGGCGCAGCACAGCGCACTCGAGCCCCGAATCCCCGTCCACGAGGCGTCGTTCGAGCCGCTGATGCTCGCCTGCCGTGACCGCCGCCCCGTCGTCTTCGACTACCGCAAGGCGAACGCGGCACGACCCGAGCAGCGCCACGTCGAGCCGTGGACGCTCGAATGCTGGCGCGGGCACTGGTATCTCGCCGGCTTCGACCGGGACCGGGGCGCGGAGCGCGTCTTCAGGCTGTCCCGTATCACCGGCAAGGTCCGCTCCCGCTCGGGGCCGTTCACCGCGCCTGTGCCCGATGTGGTGACCGTGCGCGAGACCGTCGAGAGCTGGGCCGGGGAGAGCGCGACCCGTACCGCGCGCATCAGACTGCGCGCGGGCTGCGGCTACCCGCTGCGCTCCCGGGCCCGGTCGGTGACGGAACTGGGCGAGGGCTGGGACGAGTTGGAGATTCCGTACGGGCACGGGCTCGACGCCTGGCTGGTGGAGTTCGGACCGGACGTCGTCGTGCTGGAGCCCGCGGATCTGCGGGCCGATGTGGTGGACCGGCTGCGCGCCGTGGCCAAGGGCTGAGGGGAACTCGTACGACCATGGCCACGAACGCGATCGACCAGACCCGGCGGATGCTCTCGCTGGTGACCTATCTGCGGGAGCGCCCCGGTGCGCGCATCGTGGACGTCGCCCGCGCCTTCGGGATCACCGAGGACGAGCTGATCTCCGATCTCGACGTACTGCCGATGTGCGGGACGAGCTTCCGCGGCGGCGATCTGCTCGACATCGACACCGACGGCGAACGCATCTGGTGGCGCAACCCCGACGCCTCCGGCTCCAGCACCGCCGAGCCGCTGCGGCTCGCCGCCGACGAGGCGACCGCCCTCCTGGTGGCCGCACGGGCGGTGGCGACCCTGCCGGGGCTGCGGGAGGGCGACCGTGAGGCGCTCCTGCGGGCCACGGCCAAACTGGAGGCCGCGGCCGGCGAGGCCGCCGGCGCCAGCTCCCGGCTGTCGGTCACCTTCGAGTCCGAGGGCGGGGTCTTCGCCGACGTGGACCGGGCGATCTCCGAGCGGCGCAGGCTGTGGCTGCGCTACTACTCTCCGGCACGCGACGAGCTCACCGAGCGCGAGGTCGACCCGATCCGGCTCTTCGCGGTGGGGCACACGTACATGGAGGCCTGGTGCCGGCTCTCCGAGGCGCGCCGGACCTTCCGGCTCGACCGGGTCGCCGAGATCAAGCTGCTCGACGCCCCCGCCGCGCCGCCGGAGATCGAGCTGCGTGACCTGTCCGAGGGGCTGGTGCAGCCGTCGGCGGACGACCCTGAGGTAGTGGTCGAGGTCGGACCCGGCGGGCGCTGGGTCGCCGAGTACTACCCGCACGACAGTGCCCAGGAGCTGCCGGACGGCGGTCTGCGCATCACTCTGCGCACCCCGGACCCCGCGTCGCTGCGCCGGCTGGGGCTGAGGCTCGGCCGCGACGGGCGGATCGTCTCGCCGGCGGACCTGGCGGACAGTGCCAGGACGGCGGCGCGCGAGGCGCTCGCGGCCTACGACGGTCAGGAATAAGGAGAGCAGCGCGCCCATGTCTGTGATGCCCAAGATCCCGGCCGCCGTCGGACCGGTCCTGTTCAAGGCCGCCTGCCCCGACTGCCGGGCCCGCTTCGAACTCTCGGCGGGGGCGCTGCGCCTGGCGATCGGCGGCAGCCGCCGAACCACCTTCTACTCCTTCACCTGCCCCGAGTGCGGCATCGCGGTGCGCAAGCCCGCCGGTGAGCGGATCGTCGAACTTCTCACCGGTGGCGGCGTGCGGACCCTGCGCCTGCACACCGGCATGTGACCTTACGGTTCCGGAACGGTCTAGGCTCTGCGCATGTTCTGGCCCATGCTCGCCATCGCCCTCGGCTTCCTCGGCATCGCCGTACTCGGCGTGCTCGGAATCAGGGTCTTCATCGAGGCCCAGCGGCTCGGCCGCCAGGTCTCCCGCACCACGGAGCGCATCAACAGGGCCGCGGAGGATCTGGAGCGGGCGGCCACGGATCTTGCGCGCACGGGCGAAGCACTGCGCTGAGGCCGTGCGCAGCACGTCCGGAGCCGGGAGCGGGAGCACGCTGACAGCGTTGTCCGCGATCGCGCACGCACCCTGCTGCGGCACAGATACGAGGGGTACGCTGCTGGTGGCGGCACCGGTGATGAGGCGCCGACCGCTGACGGGAGTATGCACGGGGATTGCCCGGCGTTTACCCGTGCGAGTTACGATCGCAGCCGGTCGCGGCTCGGACACCAGTCCACCGTGATCGGCAGACCAGAGCCCCAAGCCGCCTCGGTGAGAAGGTAGACACAGTTATGTTCCGTCAGATCGGGCCCACCGAGATCATCATCATCGCGCTGCTCATCCTTCTTCTGTTCGGGGCCAAGAAGCTTCCCGACATGGCACGTTCGCTGGGCAAGTCGGCTCGGATCCTGAAGAGCGAGGCCAAGGCGATGAAGTCCGACGGGCAGCCGGCGGCGACCCCGGCCGAGCCCAAGGACCCGGCGCAGGACCAGCCCGCTCCCCGCACCATCCAGGCGGCTCCCGGCGATGTGACCAGCGCTCGCCCCGTGAACGAGCCCACCGACACCCACCAGCGCTGACCCCAAGGCCGTGATCATGGCCTGCCGCACGAGATGAGGACGTGGGTTGCTCAAGTCTGCCCGCACACAGCAGAAGGAGAAGGACCCCGAGGGGCGGATGCCGCTCGCGGACCATCTGCGTGAGCTCCGGAACCGGCTCGCGAAGGCGATGCTGGCGATCGTGATCGCGTCCGTGGCCGCCGCGTTCTACAGCCAGGAGCTGATGGATCTTCTTGCGTCGCCGGTACCCGCCTGTGAGAAGGGCGTTCTGGAGACCGGCGGCAAGTGCGCCACCATCGCGTACAACGACTTGCTGTCTCCCTTCACCACCACGGTGAAGGTGGTTCTCATGGCGGGCATTCTCGTGTCGTGCCCTGTCTGGCTCTACCAGCTGTGGGCCTTCGTCGCGCCGGGCCTGCACAAGAACGAGAAGAAGTACACCTACCTCTTCTCCTGCGCGGCCGTTCCGCTCTTCGCGGCCGGGGCCTACCTCGCGTTCCTGATCATGCCGGTGAGCATGAAGGTGCTGCTCAGCATCACCCCCGACACCGCGGCGAACTTCCTCGCGGTCGACAAGATCCTCGACTTCTCCGTCCGCATGGTGCTGGTCTTCGGCTTCTCGTTCGAGCTGCCCCTGATTCTGATCATGCTGAACGCGGCGGGCGTCGTGACCGGCCGGAGGATGCTCGGCTGGTGGCGCGGCGCCGTCATGGGCATCTTCGTCTTCGGGGCGATCGCCACTCCGTCCACCGACCCGCTCGGCATGATCGCGCTGTCCGGGCCGATCATCCTGCTCTACTTCATGGCCGTCGGATTCGCGCTGCTCAACGACAAGCGCCGGCGGCGCAACGACCCCGACGCCCGACTCGACGACGACGAGGCCTCGGAGCTCGACCTGACGCCCTCCTCGCTCGGTGAGGTGGAGACGGTCCCCGCCTCGCGTGCCCTGCCCGAGCAGGCAACCGGCGAGGCGGACGCGCGCAGTCACCGGCTCAACGGGTACGACGACGTCACCTGACCTGCAGGCAGGCCGGCGGCCGGGGCGCACGGAGCGCGCACCCGGCCGTTCGTGCGTACGGGACGGGGTGTCCGCCCTGGTAGGTGCCCCGGTCAATTAAAGATCCGTTGACTGTCACAGGGGACGGGTAGGCTCATGAACAAGATGACCGAGGATCTCTCTCCCGCCGAGCGCTATGCCGCTTCCCGCATCCGCGCCGCCGAGGAGGCCACTGCGCTGGCCCCCTTCCGCGCGATGTACGAATTCGACCTGGACCCCTTCCAGATCGAGGCCTGTCAGGCCCTGGAGGCGGGCAAGGGCGTGCTCGTGGCCGCACCCACCGGCTCAGGCAAGACCATCGTCGGCGAATTCGCCGTCCATCTCGCCCTGTCCCAGGGCCGCAAGTGCTTCTACACCACCCCCATCAAGGCGCTGTCCAACCAGAAGTACGCGGACCTGGTGAGGCGCTACGGCCCCGAGAAGGTGGGCCTGCTCACCGGCGACAACAGTGTCAACTCCGAGGCGCCCGTGGTCGTGATGACCACCGAGGTGCTGCGGAACATGCTGTACGCGGGCTCCCAGTCGCTGCTCGGCCTCGGCCATGTGGTCATGGACGAGGTGCACTACCTCTCCGACCGCTTCCGCGGCGCGGTATGGGAGGAAGTGATCATCCACCTTCCCGAGTCGGTGACCCTGGTCTCGCTCTCCGCGACCGTGTCGAACGCGGAGGAGTTCGGCGACTGGCTGGACACCGTCCGCGGTGACACCGAGGTGATCGTCGCCGAGGAGCGGCCCGTACCGCTGTGGCAGCACGTCATGGCAGGCCGCCGGATGTACGACCTCTTCGAGGAGGGGACCGACCACGGCGGCCGCGGCGCGAGCCGGCGCGAGGTCAACCCCGATCTCGTGCGGCTGGCCCGGATGGAGAACCAGCGCACCTACAACCCGCGTGACCGGCGCCGCGGAAAGATGGTGCGCGAGGCGGACCGGGAGCGTGAGCGGCGTCAGCGCAGCCGTATCTGGACGCCGGGGCGGCCCGAGGTCATCGACCGGCTGGACGCCGAAGGGCTGTTGCCCGCCATCACGTTCATCTTCAGCCGGGCGGGCTGCGAGGCCGCCGTGCAGCAGTGCCTGTACGCAGGGCTGCGGCTCAACGATGAGGAGGCGCGCGCGAAGGTGCGCCGGATCGTCGAGGAGCGCACCGCCGCCATCCCCCGCGAGGACCTCCATGTCCTCGGCTACTACGAGTGGTTGGAAGGCCTGGAGCGCGGTATCGCCGCCCACCACGCCGGCATGCTGCCCACCTTCAAGGAGGTCGTCGAGGAGCTGTTCGTACGGGGCCTGGTGAAGGCCGTGTTCGCCACCGAGACCCTGGCCCTCGGTATCAACATGCCCGCCCGATCGGTGGTGTTGGAGAAGCTCGTCAAGTGGAACGGCGAGCAGCACGCCGACATCACCCCGGGCGAGTACACCCAGTTGACCGGCCGGGCCGGACGGCGCGGAATCGACGTGGAGGGCCATGCGGTGGTCCTGTGGCAGCGCGCCATGGACCCGACCGCGCTCGCCGGTCTTGCGGGTACCCGCACGTACCCGCTGCGCTCCAGCTTCAAGCCGTCGTACAACATGGCGGTCAATCTCGTGCACCAGTTCGGCCGGCACCGCTCGCGCGAGCTGCTGGAGACGTCGTTCGCGCAGTTCCAGGCGGACAAGTCGGTGGTCGGCATCTCCCGCCAGGTGCAGCGCAACGAAGAGGGCCTGCAGGGCTACCGCGAGGGCATGACCTGCCACCTCGGGGACTTCGAGGAGTACGCGCAGCTGCGCCGCGACCTCAAGGACCGGGAGACGGAGCTGGCCAAGCAGGGTGCCGCCCAGCGCCGGGCCGCCGCGGCCACGTCGCTGGAGAAGCTCAAGCCGGGCGATGTCATCCATGTCCCGACGGGCAAGTTCGCGGGCCTCGCCCTCGTGCTCGACCCCGGGCTGCCCGCGGGCCGGACGAACGGGCACCGCGGACTGGAGTACCACGACGGCCCGCGGCCGCTGGTGCTCACCGCCGAGCGGCAGGTCAAGCGGCTGGCATCGATCGACTTTCCGGTGCCGGTCGAGGCGCTGGAGCGGATGCGGATCCCGAAGTCGTTCAACCCGCGCTCCCCGCAGTCGCGCCGTGATCTCGCTTCGGCGCTGCGCACCAAGGCCGGTCACATCGTGCCCGACCGGCACCACAGGAACCGTGCCCCGGCGGCGGACGACCGCGGGATCGCCCGGCTCCGTGCCGAGCTGCGGGCACATCCCTGCCACGGCTGCGACGAGCGCGAGGACCACGCCAGGTGGGCGGAGCGCTATCACCGGCTGCAGCGCGACACACGTCAGCTGGAACGCCGTATAGAGGGTCGTACGAACACCATCGCGCGGACCTTCGACCGGATCGTCGCGCTGCTGACCGAGCTGGACTATCTGCGGGCAGACGAGGTCACCGAACACGGAAAGCGGCTCGCCCGGCTCTACGGCGAGCTGGACCTGCTGGCCAGCGAGTGTCTGCGCGACGGGGTGTGGGAGGGGCTGAACCCTGCCGAACTGGCCGCCTGCGTCTCGGCGCTGGTGTACGAGGCGCGGCAGGCCGATGATGCGGTGCCGCCCAAGGTGCCGGCCGGCAAGGCGAAGGCCGCGCTCGGCGAGATGGTCCGTATCTGGGGCCGGCTGGATGCCCTGGAGGAGGAATTCAAGATCAACCAGGCGGAGGGGGTCGGGCAGCGCGAACCCGACCTCGGCTTTGCCTGGGCCGCCTACCAGTGGGCCTCGGACAAGGGGCTCGACGAGGTGCTGCGCGAGGCCGAGATGCCGGCCGGCGACTTCGTGCGCTGGAGCAAGCAGGTCATCGACGTGCTGGGCCAGATCGCGGCCGCCGCGCCGCGGGAGAACAGCACGGTCGCGAAGAACGCCCGCAAGGCGGTCGACGCGCTGCTGCGGGGTGTGGTGGCGTACAGCTCGGTCGGCTGACCGGCCCGCCGGGCCGAGTCGCCCCGCGGGCACGACGCGGCCCTGGTACCGCTGCTGCGCGGTGACCAGGGCCGTGCTGCTCGGTGCGCCGGCCGGCGGTGTCGGACGGGGGCAGGGTCACATGGCCGGCGGACCCCAGAAGCGGTTCTCCTCGTCGATGTCCTCGGTGCACTCGTCGATGTCGGTGATCTTGCCGCCGACGATGGTGAAGAAGAGGCCCTGGCGGATCTCCAGGCCGTGGTCGCCCCGGTCGGCCCTGGACGTGTGGAAGGACATGACGTGCCCGCGACCGTCGGCGAGCACGGCCTCGAGCTGGACCTGCATGGTTCCGTTGGTCTCCTCGCCGAGGCGCCGGTACAGGTCGAGGACGGCTTCGCGGCCCTTGTGATGCCCGGACAGCGGGTGATGGCCGGGTACGTGGTGGACGACGTCTGCCGTCATCAGGGATTCGATCGTCTTCAGGTCGCCCTCGACGAACGCTACGTAACCCCTGCGTACCAGGGCGCAGTCGGGGTGCTCGGACATGGTGAACCACACCTTTCATCCCTATCATCACTTTTGTCCATCATCCGTCGGGTGTCAGGGGCTGTCCATGCGGTCCAGCGCGCCACGACGGGGCCGTGGCCAGGGGGCGATGCCGATCTTGGCCGGATGCCGATGTGCGACGATCGCCTGTATGAGCACCACCACGGGACGCAAGGTCGGACGGCCGCGCGCTATCAAACGGCCGGACAGCGGACTGTCCGCTCGTGACGAACTGCTTGCCGCGGCAGCGGAGTTGTTCACCACGCAGGGCTACACGTCGACCTCGACCAGGGCGGTCGCCGAGAGCGCGGGCATGCGCCAGGCCTCCATGTACCACTACTTCAGCGGCAAGGAGGACATCCTCGCCGAGCTCCTGGAGTCGACCGTCACCCCCTCCCTGACCCTGGCGCGCGAACTGCTCGCCGACGACGGACGGCCGGCGCGGACGCGGCTGTGGGAGCTGTGCCGCTCGGACGTGAAGCTGCTGTGCGGCGGGCCGTACAACCTGGGCGCGCTGTATCTCCTCCCCGAAGTGCAGGGCGAACGCTTCGAGATCTTCCGCCGGGTCCGGGCGGAGCTCAAGGCCGCGTACGGGCTGCTGCTGGCAGCGACACCGGAGGGCGCCGCGCTGACCAAGGCCGAGCGCGCACTCCGTACGGATCTCGTGTTCGGTCTGATCGAGGGCGTGATCCTGGTGCACCGGTCGGATCCGCGCCGGTCCGTGGCCCGGTTCGCCGAAGCCACCGCCGACGCCGCGCTCCGGATCGTGGGCATCGCCTCCCCTTCCTAGAAGGCTCAGGCAGCCAGCGCCTTTGCCAGCGAGGTGAGTTCCGCCAGGCGCAGCACCCGGCCGGGGTAGCCGGGCAGCGGGACATGGAGGGGGCCGGTCCAGCGCTCGGGGATCGCCCCCGCGCCGTACACCGCGCCCGCCAGCGCCCCCGCGACCGCCGCGACCGTGTCCGTGTCACCGCCCAGGTCGATCGCCGCGCCCAGGCAACTCTCGAAGGTCGCCGTCGTGCGCAGCGCCCAGAGCGCCGACCCCAGGCACGGCCACACCGCCCCGTTGAACTCCGTCGCGTCGTCCGGGTGCCAGTCGGGGGCCAGCACCGTCGCCCAGCGCGTCCGGTGCGCCGGGTCGACCTGGGCCAGTGCCGACGGAATCGCGGCCAGTGGGTCCGCGCCGTCCAGAGCCACCCGTACCAACTCGTGGAAGACCGCCGTGCCCTCCCAGGCCGCGCGGTCGCCATGGGTGAGCGCCGCGATCCGCCGGGCGGCCGCCATCGTGGCATCGCGGCCGGTCCCCGCGAAACGGACGGCCGAGGTGGATGCGCGCATCAGCGAGCCGTTGCCCGCGGCCCGGCCGGTGACCTGGAAGTGCAGTGCGGCGGCCAGGTCCCACGGCTCGCCGTTCGTCAGCACGTCCTCCGTCTGCAGCCCGATGTCCTTCGGGTCGCCCGCGGCCCAGCGCTGGAAGCGCGCGAAGATGTCGGCCGGGTCCAGACCGCCGCGCTCCAGCAGTGACTCGCCGACCAGCACCGCCATCTGTGTGTCGTCCGTGGCCTCGCCCGGGTCCCAGCCGCCGCCCCCGCACATCGTGGCGACGCCGTCCGGGAATCGGGCCCGGAACACACCGCGCTCACCGAACTCGAAGGGGGCGCCCAGGGCGTCGCCCACCGCCGAGCCGACCACCGTGCCGATCACACGCTCCGAACGCCGCATCGATCCAGCGTAGGCGGGCCCGCAGGCCCGCCCGGGGGCGCCCCCGGGGCGGCGCCCCCGAACCTTCGGCGAAGAAAGATCTGACGCCGACCAATCCGACCGGCCCCGTGCGCCGAATGACGGTTGCGGGACGGCTCCAGGCCGGCCGGGAAGGAGCGGGAATGACAGGGCAACGGCGGCGTACGGCCGTGGTGGGCAGCGGAGTTTCGGGCCTCACCGCGGCATACGTTCTGCAGCGTCGCCACGAGGTCACGCTCTACGAGGCACAGCCCCGGCTCGGCGGGCATGCGCACACCCATGACATCGCCGCCTCCGACGGCCGGCTGCAGCGCGTCGACTCCGGCTTCATCGTCCACAACGAGCGCACCTACCCGCAGCTGCTGCGGCTCTTCCGGGAACTCGGCGTGGCCACCCAGGAGTCGGAGATGAGCATGTCGGTGCGGTGCGAGGGCTGCGGACTCGAGTACGCCGGAGCCCGCGGACCGGGCGGCCTGTTAGCCCGGCCCGCGAACGCGCTGCGCGGACGCTATCTGCGCCTGCTCGCCGAAGTGCCCCGCTTCCACCGGCTCGCGCGCCGTCTGCTCGCCCGGCAGGCGAACGGCAGCCGGAAGGACGAAGAGGGTCCCATCCTCGGCCGATTCCTGTCCGACGCCCGTTTCTCCGCCTACTTCACCGCCCATTTCATGACGCCGCTCGTCTCCTGCGTCTGGTCCTGCGACGCGGCCACCGCCCTGCGCCACCCGGCCCGCCATCTCTTCCGCTTCCTCGACCACCACGGCATGCTCACGATCACCGGCTCGCCGGTCTGGCGTACCGTCACCGGCGGCTCACGCGCGTACGTCGACCGCATCGGCAAGCAGCTCACCGCCGTACACACCGCCACCCCCGTACGCGCCGTGCGCCGCCACGCCGACGGCGTCGGGATCACCGCCGACGACGGCAGCGTCGAGAGCTACGACTCCGTCGTCATCGCCACCCATCCGGACCAGGCGCTCCGGGTGCTCGCCGACCCGAGCACCCAGGAGCGCGAGATCCTCGGAGCGTTCCCGTACTCCCGCAACACCACCGTGCTGCACACCGACGCCTCCGTCCTGCCGCGCACCGCCGCCGCCCGCGCCAGCTGGAACTTCTCCATGCCGGCCTGCGACGCGGACGCCCGGCGGGTGCGCGTCAGCTACGACATGAACCGCCTCATGCGGCTGGACGCCCCAGAGTCCTATGTCGTCACGCTGAACGGCTCCGAAGACGTCGTGCCCGCCCGCGTGATCGCCGCCATGGAGTACGAGCACCCTGTCTTCACCCCCGAGTCGGTGGCCGCCCAGCGCCGGCTCCCCGAGCTGAGCGGACCGGTGACCGCGTATGCGGGGGCATACCACGGCTGGGGCTTCCACGAGGACGGCTGCCGCTCGGGCGTCGCTGCCGCCGCTGCGCTGGGGGTCCCCTGGTGAGCGCTCCGCCGGCCCTCTACCGCTGCACGGTCACCCACGTGCGGACCACGCCGCGCCGCTTTGCGCTGCGCCACCGCACCTACATGTGGCTCACCGACCCCGAGGTGCCACCGCGGCTGCCCAGGGCGCTGCGCCCGCTCGCCCGCTTCGACGCCCGTGACCACTTCGGCGGGGCGGCGCCGACCATCCGTGCCGGGCTGGAGGCGTTCCTCGCGGCGCGGGGGACCGACCTCGACGGCGGTGCGGTCGTCATGCTCGCCCACGCGCGGGTGCTCGGCCATGTCTTCAACCCGCTGACCCTCTACTGGTGCCACGGCCGCGACGGCCGTCCGCTCTGCGTCGTCGCCGAGGTGCACAACACCTACGGTGAGCGCCACTGCTATCTGCTGCGCCCCGACGCAGCCCACCGGGCCTTCGTGGACAAGGAGTTCTACGTCTCGCCCTTCTTCCCGGTGGACGGCGGCTACCGGATGCGGCTGCCCGAGCCGGACGAACGGCTGGAGCTGACGATCCATCTGGAGCGCGACGGCGCCCGCCCGTTCACCGCGACCGTACGCGGCGAGCGCCGCCCGGCCACCGCCGGCGCCCTGCTCCGCGCCGCACTGGCGCACCCGCTGTCGACCCTCGCCGTGTCCGTCGGCATCCGGTTCCACGGCATCCGTCTGTTCCTGCGCGGACTCCCGGTCCAACCCCGTCCCCACCATCTGCCCCAGGAGGGTGTGAAGTGAGCGTGTCCGTCTCCCCGGCGTCCTCGCGAACCGCGTCCGTCGACCCTCGGCGCCGGCCAGGGCCGGCCCGCCTGCCGAGGGCCTCCAAATTGCGCACGGCCGTCGCGGAACGCCTTGTCAGGCACGCGCTCGGCGGGCTCCCGGTGCGGGTGCGCCTCGCCGGCCGCGAGACGATCGGCCAGGGCGGACCGCTGATGGACGTACGGAACCCAGCGGCCTTCTTCCGCCGGATCGGTGCCCGCGGGCTGCTCGGCTTCGGCGAGTCCTACATGGCCGGTGAATGGGAGGCCCCCGACCTCGTCGGACTGCTGTCCGTGTTCGCCGAGAACGCCGCCACTCTCGTGCCCGGCCCGCTGCAGCGGCTGCGCGGCGCCTGGGCGCCGCGCAGGCCGGGGCGGCACCGCAACACGACAAGCGGCTCGCAGGCCAACGTCAGCCATCACTACGACCTGTCCAACGAGCTGTTCGCGCTGTTTCTCGACGAGACCCTGACGTACTCCTCCGCGCTCTTCCGGGGCTTCCCGGCCGAGCGGCAGCTGCTGCCCGCGGCCCAGCACCGCAAGATCGACCGGCTGCTCGACCTGGCGCAGGTCGGACAGGGAACCCAGCTGCTGGAGATCGGCACCGGCTGGGGCGAGCTGGCGATCCGCGCCGCGCAGCGCGGCGCACGCGTCCTGACCGTCACCCTCTCCCGCGAGCAGCAGACGCTGGCGCAGCAGCGCATCCGGGCCGCCGGCCTCCAGGACCGGGTGACCGTACTGCTGCGCGACTACCGCAAGGTGCTCGGCCGCTACGACGCCATCGTCAGCGTGGAGATGATCGAGGCCGTCGGAGCGGAGTTCTGGCCCGAGTACTTCCAGACGCTGGACCGGCTGCTCGCACCCGGCGGGCAGATCGCCCTCCAGGCGATCACCATGCCGCACGACCGGATGCTCGCCTCCCTCGACACCTACACCTGGGTGCAGAAGTACATCTTCCCCGGCGGACAGCTGCCGTCCTCCGAGGCCATCGAGCAGATCGTCGCGGGCTGCACCGGCCTCACGACGGCCGCTCGCGACGGCTTCGGGCCGCACTACGCCGAGACGCTGCGCCTGTGGCGCGAACGGTTCACCGAGCGCGCCGAGGAGGTCGAAGCCCTGGGCTTCGACGAGGTCTTCCGCCGTATGTGGACCTTCTACCTCTCCTACTCCGAAGCCGGCTTCAGGTCCGGCTACCTGGATGTGCAGCAGCTGCTGCTGACGAAGGGGGAGGCGGCGTGACCACGCCGGTGCGGCGGTGGGGTCCGGTGGCCGGCCGGCCTGCGTTCGAGGAGCGGCGCACGGGCGTCGGCCCGGTCCCGGCCGTGCGGACCACCGGCCGGGACGACCGGGGGACGTGCGCGACGCCGAACCACGGCCACGCGGAGGGCTGCCGGCGGTGAACGGCCATGCGTGGGCGGCGTTCGCACAGGGTCTCGGCCCCGCCGCGGCCGCCGCTCTCGCGGTCATGCTTCTCGCCTTCGCCGTCGCGCTGCGCACCGGAGTGCACCGCGGGGTGGATGTGGCGTGGGGGATCGCCTTCACGGCCGTCGCGGTGTCGGGTACGCGATGTCGGCGGGGGAGGGGGACGACGGGCGGCGGCTTCTGGTCACCGTGCTCACGGCGGTGTGGGGACTGCGGCTGGCCGCGCACATCGCCCGGCGCGGACGAGGGCACGGCGAGGACCCGAGGTACGAGGCACTGCTCGCCAAGGCACCCGGCCATCGCACGCTGTACGCCCTGCGCATCATGTATCTGCTCCAGGGCGCGCTGGTATGGCTGATCTCGCTGCCGGTGCAGGCCGCGCAGTACGTCCCCGGGCCCGTCGGCGTGATCGGCTGCGCGCTGTGGCTGACCGGATTCCTCTTCGAGGCGGTCGGGGACGGGCAACTGGCCCGGTTCAAGGCCGATCCGGCGAACCGGGGCCGCGTCATGGACCGGGGGCTGTGGGGGCTGGACCCGGCACCCGAACTACGTCGGGGACTTCTGCGTGTGGTGGGGACTCTTCCTGGTCGTCTGCGACGAGCCGGCGCCGGCCGCAGTGGTCGTCGTGAGTCCCCTGGTGATGAGTTACCTCCTGATCAGCGGCAGCGGAAAGGCGCTGCTGGAACGGCACATGGCCGACCGCCCCGGCTTCGCGGAGTACGCGGCCCGCACAAGCGGCTTCCTGCCGCGTCCGCCGAAGCGGCGCTGACGGACGGGCGGTTGAGAGGTCCCGGGCGGGGCCGGTCGGCACGGCCCGAGCCCTCCGGCGTCCGTGCGGGCGGGAGGGGGCCGCCCGCACGGCCGGTGCTCGCCCGCGCCCGCCGATGAGCGGAGCGGCAGGCACCGCGGGCCGGTACGAACAGCGGGGCGACCAGCCGGCGGTGCGCCGCGCCGGCTGGTCGTGCATGCGTGGACCGGGCCGGATCGGCGGTGGACCGGGCCGCAGGGCCGGATCAGGACGGCAGGCGCATCAGGGCGAGCGGAGACGAGGTCGGCCGGCGGGAGCCGCCCGCCGGTTCGACGGTGACGCCCATGCCGGACGCGGAGTTGACCGGCCCTTCCATCAGCACGGCGCCGGACGTGGCGGTCAGCTCCATCAACCCCGCCGAACGCATCGTGCCGCCGTCCTCGAACCAGAGTTGGTACACCTTGCCCTGCGGCGGCTTCGGCATCCCCGACGCATAGAACGCCGCGCGGTTGCGGCTGCGCGACACGACGACCGTGCCGGTCGCCCCGTCCGTCAGCGGCCCCGTGCTCACCTTGGCGTCCGGCGCGGCGAGTACGGCGGCGAGTTCCGTGGCCGTGCGCTCCGCGCGCTGCGCCTGGGCGCGGGCGTCCTCGGCCCGGTCGTGCTGCCAGACGGCCGCCCCGCCGAGGCTCGCCGCCACGGCCATGCAGGCGGCGAGCGCGAAACGGGACACCGCGCGGCCGCGGCGCACCACGCCTCGGTGCGCCTGCCGGGTGACCCGGGGGCGGTCCTGCCGTTCGGCGCCCACGCGGGCCATCACCTGGTGCTTGAGCTCCGGGGGTGGCGTGACGTACTCCGCCGAGCCCAGCCGGCCGGCGGTGGCGGCCAGTTCGCGTACTTCCAGCGAACACGGCGGACACGCCCGCAGATGCTGCTCGAACTCGGCCTCTTCGTCGGGTGCCAGCGCGTGCAGCACATAGGCGCCGGTCAATGTGTGCAGATCGGCGGAGTTCATGCGCTCACCCCCAGGCAGTCGCGCAGCCGGATGAGCCCGTCACGCAGTCGTGTCTTCACCGTGCCCAGTGGCACGGCGAGCAGTTCGGCGACCTCCCGGTAGGTCAGTCCCCGGTAGTAGGCCAGCGTCACGGACTGGCGCTGCAGTTCGGTCAGGCCCTGCAGACAGCGCCGCACCTGTTCGCGTTCCAGCCGGGCCTCCACCTCCTCGGTCACCTCGTCGTAGGCGCGGCCCTGGTCCAG
Source organism: Streptomyces sp. NBC_00390 (assembly GCF_036057275.1). NCBI lineage: Bacteria > Bacillati > Actinomycetota > Actinomycetes > Kitasatosporales > Streptomycetaceae > Streptomyces > Streptomyces sp. NBC_00390. Next base: position 6,825,158 of record NZ_CP107945.1, read on the forward strand.
CAGCGCGGCCCGCCGCTCGCGGTCGGTGGCGGCACGGGCGGACCTGACCCGGTCCACGGCCCGGCGGTGGGCGAGGGTGAGGATCCAGGTCATCGCCGAGCCGCGGGACGGCTCGTAGCGCACGGCGGTACGCCAGACCTCGATCAGCACCTCCTGTGTCACCTCTTCCGACTGGGCGGGGTCGCGCAGCACGGCGCGTATCAGGCCCAGGACCGGTCCGCAGACCGCGTCGTACAACCGGGAGAAAGCGCCCTGGTCGCCCCTGGCAACCAGGGCGAGCAGTTCTTGCAGATCGGGACCGGCCGAGGCGGGGCCGCCTATCTGTACGGCTTCTTTCACGCGGTGTTCCTCCACGGGTCGGACGGCACGTCCGGACACCTGTCACGACGCATTCGGAGCCGAAGGCCCGATGGATTGGTCCGGGTGGCCGCATCGTGCCATGGACCGACCCCGTGTGGGTCCCCGTCTCGTGCCTGTCCCGCTCCGTCGTCGCCGTCGTCGCCGTCGTCGCCGTCGTCGTTGCCGTCGCTGTCGGAATCGCCGTCGGTATCGCCGTCGGAATTGCCGTCGGAATTGCCTTCGTCGAACCTTGCCGAACGCGCCGACGCCGCAACGCGCAGCGGCAGGAGGGCGAGCAGACCGATCGGTGACGGCAGGAGCGTCAGGACCGGCTCCAGATGGGCAGGCGGCCGGATCCCGGTACCGGCAAAGGCCCCCCGGCCGAGTCCGGCCGGGGGATAAGGAAGAGAGTGGTCGTCAGGCCGCCGACTCCTGCTCCCGTTCCACCTGGTCGTTCCACTCGCGCTTGGCCGCACGCCAGGCCTCGTCCGTCTGACCCAGGCGCCAGTAGCCGGAGATTGACAACTGCTCACGCGGAATGCCCCGCTCCACCCGCAGCTGACGACGCAGCTCCTTCACACAGGCCGCCTCGCCGTGGACGAACGCGCAGACCTCCCCCTCGGGGAACTCCAGCGCCGCTACCGCCGCCACCAGCGCCTCGCCCGGCGCCCGGTCGCCGCGGTGCAGCCAGGTGATCTCCACCCCGTCCCCAGAGACGATCTTCTGCTCTTCCTCGGGGCCCGCGACCTCGATGAAGGCGTGCACGACCGCGCCTGCCGGCATCCGCTCGAGCGACGCGGCGATCGCGGGCAGCGCGCTCTCGTCGCCCGCCAGCAGATGCCAGTGGGCCGCAGGGGAGGGGGCGTAGGCCCCGCCGGGGCCCAGGAAGCGCACCGTCTCACCGGCCTGCACGCGTGCCGCCCACGGCCCGGCCAGGCCCTCGTCGCCGTGGACCACGAAATCGACCGTCAGCTCCAGGTGGGCCCGGTCCCACTGCCTCACCGTGTAGGTGCGAGTGGCGGGCCACTGCTCACGCGGGAGCTCCTCACGGATGCGGTCCATGTCGAACGGCTCCGGGTAACTCACGCCCTCGGGCGCGAACAGCAGCTTGATGTAGTGATCGGTGTACTGGCCGAGCTCGAGCGCGGCCAGACCCTCACCGCCCAGGACGACACGCACCATGTGCGGAGTGATGCGTTCGGTGCGCACCACCTTGGCCTCGTGTGCCTTCGGTGCTTTGCGTGCCGGTCGGTCTGCCACGGCGCTCTCCCCGGAATATCGCTGCTTAGGGTTGCCTAAGCTAGCACCTCTCAGCGCTGGAGTGCGGAGCGCAGCCGCACCACGGCCCCGCCGAGTCCCCACCGCGCGGCCAGCGCGTCCAGCTCAGCCGGGTGGCGCGGCTCGGCGGGCAGCGAGGGGTCGAATTCGGGCAGCGGTACGTCCGTGGCGACCCGGACCACCTTGGGCGCGACCGCCACATAGTCCCTGGCCTCGTCCAGCCGCTTGCGCTGCGACGGGGTGAGCTTCGAGGTCCGGTCGTCGACGGCGGCCATGATCCCCGCCAGGTCGCCGTACGCGTCGAGCAGCTTGGCCGCGGTCTTCTCGCCGATGCCGGGCACGCCGGGCAGCCCGTCGCTGGGGTCGCCGCGCAGCAGCGCCAGATCGACATATCCGGGCCCGTCCACGCCGTACTTCTCGCGCAGCCATGCCTCGTCCGTCGTCTGGAGGGTGCCGACGCCCTTGAGCGGATACAGCACCCGACGCCCGCGGGCGTCGTCGACCAGCTGGAACAGGTCACGGTCGCCGGTGACGATGTCGACCGGGCCCTCGGCGCGTGCGGTGAGGGTGCCGATCACGTCGTCCGCCTCGTAACCGTCCGCGCCGATACGGGCGATACCGACCGCCGCCAGCACCTCCTCGATGGCCGGGACCTGCGGCGAGAGCGTGTCGGGGACCTCCTCCACATCAGGGCCCTGCTCGGTCTCCACCGCGACGCGGTGCGCCTTGTAGGACGGAATCAGCTCGACCCGCCACTCGGGCCGCCAGTCGTTGTCCCAGCAGGCGACGAGATCGTCCGGCCGGTGGTCCTGGACCAGTCGCGCGATGAAGTCCATCAGCCCGCGCACGGCGTTCACCGGGCTGCCGTCCGGAGCCCGGACCGAGTCGGGGACCCCGAAATAGGCCCGGAAGTACAGGGAAGCGGTGTCGAGGAGCATCAGGCGTCGCGTCACAACCCTGATGATGCCGCACGCCACTGACAGTCACAGAGCGCCCGCCCGTCGCGGCGCACCCGTGAGGTGGCTCACCTTCGTGTTTGCCCCCAGGGGCCGAGGGCAGGCGCGAGCCCGGAGCGGATCCCGTAGCGATTTCAACCATTGCATCGGGCAAACGGGCGGATCCCGACCCGCTCCACAGCTCGCCGGGCGGGGGTGGCGGGCTGTTTTCCGTTCTATGCGCGAGGTGTATGTGTCCAGGCTCCAGGCCGAGCACCTGTACAAGGTGTTCGGCAGACGACCCGACGAAGCGGTGACCAGGCTCGAGGGCGGCGCCGGCCGCGACGAGCTGCGCGCCGAGGGCACGACCGCCGCGGTGATCGATGCGTCCTTCACCGTCGAGCCCGGCCAGATCTTCGTCGTCATGGGTCTGTCCGGGTCCGGCAAGTCCACGCTGCTGCGCATGCTCAACGGACTGCTGGAGCCGACCGCTGGACGGGTGCTCCACGACGGCCGCGATCTGACCGCGCTGGGCGCTCGCGACCTGCGCGAGGTGCGTTCGAAGCGGATCAGCATGGTCTTCCAGCACTTCGCGCTGTTCCCGCACCGCAGCGTGCTGGAGAACGCGGGCTACGGCCTCGAGGTCCAGGGTGTCCCGCGCGAAGTGCGGGCGCGCCGCGCCGCCGAGGCACTGGAGCTGGTGGGCCTCGCCGGCTGGGAGAACTCCTGGCCGGACGAGCTCTCCGGCGGCATGCAGCAGCGCGTGGGCCTCGCCCGGGCGCTCGCGACGGACGCCGATCTGCTCCTGATGGACGAGTCCTTCAGCGCCCTGGACCCGCTGATCCGGCGCGACATGCAGGATCAGCTGCTCCACCTGCAGAAGCGGCTCAAGAAGACCATCGTCTTCATCACCCACGACCTCAACGAGGCCATGCGCCTGGGCGACTCGATCGCCGTCATGCGCGACGGCCGGATCGTGCAGCTCGGCACGGCCGAGGACATCCTCGTCACCCCGGCCAACGACTACGTCGCCTCGTTCACCCAGGACGTCGACCGTTCCCGCGTGCTCACCGCGGGCGCGATCATGGCCGATCCGGAGACCGTGTACGGCACGAGGACCGACAGCGGCAAGGTGCTGCGCTCCGCGGCGGACGTGCTTGCCGCGGCGCCCGCCACCGTCACGGAGCGGACTCCGGTCATCGAGCTGTTCACGCCCTGCGCCGACAGCGGACACGCCGTCGCCGTCGTCGACGACGAGGGCGAGCTGACCGGTGTCGTGCCCAGGGGGCGGCTGCTGGCCGTGCTCGGCGAGCCGATGAGCCCCGCCGGCACGAACGGCATCCCCGCGCAGACCGAGGCCGCCGACCGGGCCGGTGCCGCGGCGAAGGAGGTGGCCCGTGCCTAGGCTTCCTCTCGGCGCCTGGGTCGACAGCGGTGTCGACTGGCTCCAGAGCCACCTTTCCTGGCTCTTCGACGCGATCAGTTCGCTCGTCACCGGTATGTACGACGGCATCGAGGCCGCGCTCCTGGCGCCCGAGCCGCTGCTTTTCGGCGGCATCCTCGCCGTCGTCGCCTGGTGGCTGCGCGGGCTGCCCGCAGGCGGCCTCACCTTCGCCGGCTTTGCGCTGATCGACTCCGTCGATCTGTGGGACGACGCCATGTCGACCCTCTCGCTGGTGCTCGTCGCCACGCTCGTCACTCTGGCGATCGCGGTGCCGCTCGGCATCTGGGCATCCCGGTCCGCGGCAGTCAGCGCCGTGACCAGGCCGGTCCTGGACTTCATGCAGACCATGCCGGCCATGGTCTACCTGATCCCCGGCATCATCTTCTTCGGCGTCGGCGTGGTGCCCGGCATCATCGCCACCATCGTCTTCGCCCTGCCGCCCGGCGTACGGATGACCGAGCTCGGCATCCGGCAGGTCGACGAGGAGCTCGTCGAGGCCGCGGAGGCCTTCGGCACCACACCGCGCAACACGCTGCTGCGCGTCCAGCTCCCGCTCGCCCTGCCGACGATCATGGCCGGCATCAACCAGGTGATCATGCTGGGGCTGTCCATGGTGGTCATCGCCGGAATGGTCGGCGGCGGCGGCCTCGGCGGCGCCGTCTACCGGGCCATCGGGAACGTCGACATCGGTCTCGGCTTCGAGGCGGGCATCTCCATCGTCATCCTCGCCATGTACCTGGACCGGATCACCGGGGCCCTCGGCCGCCAGGTCTCGCCGCTCGGCCGCCGTGCGTCGGCCAAGGCACGTGCCGCCACCGGCGGCGCGAAGATCTGGACATACCGTCCGCGGGCGTCGGTCGCGGTCGTCGGCATCGTCGTCCTCGCGCTGGTCGCGGGAGGCATGGGCATGTTCGGCGGCGCCCCGCAGACCGCCGCGTCCGGCGGCGCGGACATCGGCAAGGGCAGGAAGATCTCGCTCGGCTACATCCCGTGGGACGAGGGGATCGCCTCCACCTTCCTGTGGAAGGAACTGCTGGAGAAGCGCGGCTTCGAGGTCGAGGCCCGGCAGCTGGAGGCCGGAGCGCTCTACACCGGCCTCGCCGGCGGCCAGATCGACTTCCAGACCGACGCCTGGCTCCCGGTCACCCACGCCCAGTACTGGAAGAAGTACGGGAACAAGCTGGAGGACCTGGGCGCCTGGTACGGCCCCACTTCGCTGGAGCTGTCCGTGCCCGCCTACATGAAGGGCGTCGACTCGCTCGAGGACCTCAAGGGCAGCTCGAGCCGGTTCAAGGGCCGGATCGTCGGCATCGAGCCGAGCGCCGGAATGATGGGCATCCTCAAGGACAAGGTGCTGAAGGAGTACGGCCTCGAGGGCGAGTACAAGATCGTCGACGGTTCCACGCCCGGGATGCTCGCCGAACTGAAGCGCGCGTACGACAAGAAGGAGCCCATCGTCACCACCCTGTGGTCGCCGCACTGGGCCTACAGCACCTACGACCTGAAGAAGCTCAAGGATCCGAAGGGCACCTGGGGCAAGGGCGACGGGGTGCACACGCTGGCGCGCAAGGGCTTCGCCGCCGACAACCCCGAGGTCGGCACCTGGCTGAAGAACTTCAAGCTGACCGAGAAGCAGCTCACCGGCCTCGAGGCGCAGATCCAGAAGACCGGCAAGGGCAAGGAGCAGGACGCCGTCCGGGCCTGGCTGAAGGAGAACCCGGGTCTCGCGGACCGGCTCGCTCCGCACTGACAGCCCGTGACCGTCCTCCCGGACGGCCGAAAGGGGTGGGTCCCGCCACACGGCGGGACCCACCCCTTTCCGTTGCGGTGCCCGAGGCCCCATGCTGCGGGCGTGCCACCCGTGTACTCCTGCGCTCGGTGAGTCCCCGCGGCCGGATGCTGCGTAAGGTGAGACAGGACCCAGGGGAGGGGAGCCCGGCCCATGGACGCGAAGGACGCGAAGGACGCGAAGGAGAGGAAAGAGCCTCTCCGCGTGGGCGCGGCCGTGCGCAGACGCCGGCGCGCCCTCGGCCTCACGCTTGCCGCCGTCTCGGCGCGCAGCGGAGTGTCCGTGCCGTTCCTCAGCCAGGTCGAGAACGAGCGGGCCCGGCCCAGCATGCGCTCGCTGCAGCGGGTCGCCGACGCCCTGGACACCACGGCCGGCCTGCTGCTGGCCGCATCCGACGCGGCGCGCACCGTCGATCTCGTACGGGCCGGCGACGACGCCCGTCCGCAGCCCGGCCCCGGCTCCCGGATCCGCAGCCTGGTGCGCGGACAGCATCAGCTGCACGCCCTCGAATTCAGCGGCGAGCAGGACACCGGGCGCGAGTACAAGCACCGCAACGACGAGCTGCTCTACGTCGCCGACGGCGCCGTGGAGGTGGAGGCCGAGGGCCGGGCCTACCGGCTGGGGCGCGGCGACTCGCTGTTCCTGTCCGGCGGGGTACGGCACCGGTGGCGCGCCACCGCACCGGACACCCGCATCCTCGTCGTCGCGGTGGCCGAACACGTCGATGCCTCCGGCGACCCGCGCGGCTGAGGGGCTCCCCGGTGCGTGTTGTGTCGCTGGTGCCCTCGCTGACCGAGGCCGTCGCCGTCAGCGCCCCCGGGCTGCTGGTCGGTGCCACCGACTGGTGCAGTCACCCGGCCGACCTGGATGTCGTACGGATCGGCGGCACCAAGAACCCGGACGTGTCGGCCGTCGTCGGGCTGCGGCCCGACCTGGTGATCGCGAACGAGGAGGAGAACCGCGCACCCGACCTGACCGCCCTGCGGGACGCGGGCGTCGAGGTGGTGCTCACCGAGGTGCGTGACCTGGACCAGGCGTTCACCGAACTGGAGCGGGTGCTGGTGACCGGATGCGCGCTGCCACGGCCACGCTGGCTGGACGAGGCACAGCGGGCCTGGTCGCGGGTCGAGCCGCTGACCGGGCTGCGTGCCGTGGTGCCCGTCTGGCGGCGGCCGTGGATGGTGCTCGGCCGCGACACCTTCGCCGGCGATCTGCTGGCCCGGCTCGGCGTCGCCAATGTGTACGCGGACCACGAGGAGCGCTACCCCCGCATCCCGCTGGAGGAGTTGCGGGCGAGCGGCGCCGATCTGGTCGTCCTGCCCGACGAGCCCTACGCCTTCGGCCCTGACGACGGTCCCGAGGCGTTCCCCGGCCTGCCCGCCTCCTTCCTCGACGGCAGGCATCTGACCTGGTACGGCCCCTCGTTGGTGACTGCCCCGCAGGTGCTCAGCGCGGCGCTGCGAGCAGCACACCATCGGATGTAACTTCCTTCGCATGGGCCGGTGGTGATGTTCGACCGTCTCAATCGCGTCTTCCAGGTGCCGGGGGTCTCGCGTCAGGCGGTCGATGTCGTAAACGATCAGCCCGTCGACACGCTCACCGTTCGGTGCGAATCCCCGGACCGATGACCTGGTACAGCGAGCACACTGGGGCAACTTACAGGGGCAGAACTGGGCAGGGCTGGCACGGCTGTCCACGGAGGAGATCGAGGGCGAGATACTCGCCGGAGAGTCGGAGCCGTCGCTCTCCTGCTCCTCCGTGCTCTTGATGTCTCTGCCGGTCATCGGCACGAAACGCTGCTGCACCAAGACCCTTGGAGGGCCGAGCACGCGGGCGTTCTGCGTCCCCGAAGCCGTCGTTCAAGCCTCGCCCCGACATGAGCGGATCCTGCTCTTCCTTGCGGTGGCACTCATGGAATCTCTCGGCATCCATGCGCAGGTCACCACCGACGCGTCGTACGAAGCCGTCGAAGGGTTCGTTGTTGCGCCCAACAAGGAAGCGATCATCGCCAACTGGGTTCGGGGTGATGGAATGTGGCATGTCGACGTGACCGGACGGTCCTCGATCGTCCGTGCGTTCACCAACGCCGCAGGCGACGTTGCCGCAGATTCGATCATCGAGGCGCCAACGGCAGGGCAGCGTCTGCGCGCCCTGGCGCACTACCTCGATCTTCCTTGGACGTGGCTGATCCATCGATGTGGCCAGTTGGGCAAGTACGGAACATCGGGTCTGATCCAGTCCCGGAGCCGTCTCGTGTCAGCAGTCGGCCTCGACGCAGCATGCTCATACGTCGGCGCCCTACCGACCGATGGTTAGCCAGCAAGCCACACAGCACATAGGGAAGGCTCAGATGACGGACAGGCATCGACACGTCGCAGTGTTCTCACTCGGCGGCACCATCGCGATGACCTCGCAGGATGCGGGCGGTGCGACCCCGACGCTCTCAGCAACTGATCTCGTGGCGGCCGTACCAGGCCTTGCCAAGACGGGTATCCAGATCCAGGTCCACGACTTCCGGCAACTTCCGGGGGCTTCGCTGGCGTTCAGTGACCTGCTCGATCTCGTCAAGGAGATCGAAACGCTCGATGTGGACGGCGTGGTGATCACACAGGGCACGGACACCATCGAAGAGACCTCGTACCTGATCGACCTCGTGTACTCAGCCGAGATGCCGATCGTGGTCACAGGAGCGATGCGCAACGCGAGCATGGCGGGTGCCGACGGGCCGGCCAACGTGCTCGCAGCCGTCCGTGTCGCAGCCAGCGCCGAGGCCAGAGGGCTTGGGACCGTGGTTGTGTTCGGCGAGGAGATTCACGCAGCCCGATGGGTACGCAAGAGTCACGCCACCAGTCCTACCGCGTTCACGTCCTACCCCGGACCGGTTGGATACGTCGCGGAGGATCGAGTCCGGATCTGGAGCCGGCCGGCCGACGAGCCCAGGATCCCGCTCAATCCGCTCAGCAACGACGTCAGGACCGCAGTGGCGCTCGTCGGACTCGGAGATGATGGAGTCGTTCTGCGAGCGATCGGAGCGCAGGTCAACGGCTTGGTTGTTGCCGCGTTTGGCGCCGGTCACGTTCCGATGAGCTGCGTTGATGCCCTGGCAGACCTTGCCAAGGAGATGCCGGTCATTCTGGCGACGCGCACCGGGGCTGGACCTGTCCTCTCCGATACCTACGGATTCCCAGGTTCGGAAGCCGATCTGCTGTCCCGTGGGCTCATCGCGGCCAACTCTCTCGGGCCCGTCAAAGCTCGGATTCTGCTCCAACTCCTTTTGATGCGTGGTGCCGATACCAGCGAGATCGCAGAGCACCTCAGCCACATCCACTGACCCAGGCCCATCCTGAGAGGACCGTCTTGCGCAGCTACGAGTTGACCACCGGCCGAACCTTCGGAGTGGCATTCGACCACGGCGACGACTTCTTTCCCACACTCGCCGAGTTCTGCCGCAGCAACGGCGTACGGCACGGATACATCCCCATGTTCATCGCAGGCTTCGCCGAGGCCGAGATCGTCGGTGCGTGCGAGAAGCTGGAAGATCCAGAGGCTCCGGTATGGAGCAAGGTGCACCTGACCGGAGTCGAGGCGATGGGATGCGGAACTCTCGCCTACGACGCCGAGACGGATACGGTGTCGCCGCACATCCATACGTCACTCGGAGAGAAGGCGCGCTCAGCCAACGGGCATACAAGTCACTTGCTCAGCGCCCAGGTTCAGTTCCTCGTCGAGATGCTCGTGGTCGAGGTGATCTCACCGGTCATGACCCGTCCACAGAATCCGGACCTCTACAACGTCCCGCTACTGACCTTCGGTACATGATCTCCACGAGCGCCCGTTGAGTGGCGCGGACAGACTTTCCCTACATCATCAAGTGCTCGCTGCGCTCGCTGCCCGACCGGGGTTCGGGCGGTTAAGCCGGATCAGTGCCAGCCCAGCCGTTGCCACGCAGCCCAGCCACAACGGCCCGGCTCCATCCTCAGCCGCCCATGCGACGAGTGGCCCCCAGAAGGTTCAAAGACAGCAGCGCACCACGCCCCGGGGGAAGAGGCGGACGCTCGGGAGAACACCACAGTTGACGCATCGAGCGTCTGCGTTCCCGGCCTCCTGAACTGCGGTAGCAGTCTGACGCGAGGTCAGAGGTGCCGCGCACAGCGCGGCGCCGCCGGCCGGACGCCGCCGCGCTTGCCCCTCAATGTCTACGCCACCGGGGCCGCACGTCGTCGCCCGCCCGCGCCCACGAGGGGGCGAAAAGAACCAGGCCGGGGGTGGGGACGATCGGCTCGCTTTACCCACCTCCCCGATTCGGGTCCCGCGTCGAGCAAGAGCAGGGGGCCACTCGGACGTATTACGGGCAGGGGACAAGCCTGCCCGAGTAGCCGGCAAGCGTACGGCCCCCTGATCATGCACGACCCCATCCCGGACAGGACACCGGCCAAACCCGCACAGCCGACCTCGACACTGTTGGTCTCGCACTGTTCATTGGGACGCATGGCGTCGATCCCGGGCAAGTACGAGAAGGCAGCGCCGAGGCTGGCGGTAGTCCTGGAAAAGGTGAAGCGGGGAATCAGCAGCACCCGCCGTGCCACTCATGCCGGGCATCTGTAGGTAGAGGCGTGTCAGGCGCTTGTCGAAGCCCTGTATGAATTACTCCGATTTGCTGATAATCGCTGCGTGTCGATCAGGTGTGACGATCGATCGGCTGCCCACGGGACAGGCTCGCCCTTGGGTTCGGACAAGGAGTCCCCAACCGATCGAACGAGGAGCGCGTACATGAGTCCTGACAACAGGACAGGTTCCCGACTGGGACCTCTGCCCCGTCGAGCCAAGTGGAGGGCCAGCGGCACGATCGCCTCACTGGCGATGGTCCTGGCGGCCGGGGTGGTCAGTCCGGTCGCGGCCGCCGCTCCCAGCGTGAACGAACGCGTGAGCGCGACGAGCGGCCCGGGCGACAAGTGCAAGGACGGGCCGGGCCGCGGCGACAAGGACAACTGCAAGAAAGGCCCGAAGGGCGCAACCGGCGCAACAGGGCCCACGGGACCGTCGGGACCCACGGGTCCGACGGGTCCGACGGGCACGCAGGGCGACCCGGGTGACCCGGGTCCGACCGGTCCGACGGGTCCGACCGGTCCCGCAGGGCCGACGGGCGCCACGGGTGCCACCGGTGCTCCTGGTCTGACAGGGCTCGAGATTGTTTCTGTGCCCTTCTCGTGCGAACCGCAGCAGCTCTGTGGGGAGGACGCATCCTGTCCCCCGGGGAAGATTCTCACCGGCGGCGGTCTCTTCACTGAGCAGTGGAGCGGCGCTGCCCCCTACGTCGTGTCAAACGGGCCGCTGACAAGCACCCAATGGTTCGCGCAGGTCCAAAACCAATCTCCGACGGAATCGTTCGCGTCCGACCATTTCGTACGGGCGATCTGCGCGGACGTGGACGGCTGAGGCGAAGTCCCGACAGCCAAGAGTGCCGGGCCCTCACCAGTGCGTGTTTCTCCACGTCGGATTGCGACTGTCGTCACCACAGCTGATCGCCTCGGGGTGACGAAGGGCTGTGTGCCAGATCGAGCGGTCAGATCGTGCTGTACAGCAGTGGAGTACAGCAACACGCCGACTGCGGCTGACCTTCAACACACCTGAGAAGCCGGGAAGCCAGCCCAGCAGACCTCAGCGACCGCCCCGCCGATAGTTCACATCGAGGGTCAGGGTGAGTGTCTAACTGCGTGACAACGCCGACGCACAACAGCGGACACCCGCGCACACCGACGGACTATCGCAGCATTGAAAGGCACGGCGGCCCAAGGTCGGGCGCCCGGCCATGGTGCTTCGGGACGAAAGGTCAGGCGGGCCGGGGACTTGCCTCGGCCCTCGAGACTGCGCCTGCCGCTGGCGCCCATGGCCGTGGTTCAGCCGACGTGGATGCGGGGTCGGTTCTCGCGGTTGGGTTCGGCCTCACGCAGGACCTCGCGGGTGACGGGAGCGACCTCGCCCTGGCCGAAGAGGAAGAAGCGGAGGAAGTTGGCGAAGGGGCTGCCCTCGGACCATTCGAAGTACATGTGCGGGCGCTGGCCGGTGGCGTCACGTACGTGCAGGAGGAAGGCGGCCAGGGCGTTGGGGATGGAGGAGCTTTCCAGGGTCAGGACACGGTAGCGGTCGTGCATCACCTCGCCGCGTACGTTCAGGCCGGCCTCGAACTCCGAGGGGTCGCCGACGGTGACCTCGACAAAGATGAAGTCGTCCCCTGTCGGCACGTCGTTGTCGGCCCGGATCTGGTGGATCTTTTCGCGGTACTCGGCGACGTCGCGCTGGTCGGGCTCGTTGGCGATGAAGCGGATCGTGCGATGGGAGATGTCGCGGATGAAGCGCTCGGCCATGTCGTCCAGCGTCACGCCGGTGACGCGCAGCTCGAAGGCGCGGGCGAGGCGGGAGGCCAGGGACAGGATGATGATGCCTGCGATGAAGCAGGCGCCGATCTTCACGCCGTCGGGGCGCTCGATGACGTTGAGGACGGTGGTGTAGAGGAAGACCGCCGAGATGACGGCGAAGGCGATCGTCCAGCTCCGTTGTCCGGCACGGTGGGCGGCGATGGTCACGGCGATCGCTGCGGAGCAGATCAGTACGAGCACGCCGGTGGCGTAGGCGCCGCCCTGGGCGTCGACATCGGCGTTGAAGATCCAGGTGACGAGGAAGGCCACGAGGGTGAAGACGATCACCATGGGTCGCACGGCGCGGGCCCAGTGCGGGGCCATGCCGTAGCGGGGCAGGTATTGGGGCATCAGGTTGAGCAGTCCGGCCATGGCGGAGGCGCCGGCGAACCAGAGGATGGCGATGGTGGAGACGTCGTAGACGGTGCCGAAGGCGCTTCCGAGGTACTCGTGTGCGAGGTAGGCGAGCGCTCGTCCGTTGGCCTCACCGCCAGGCTCGAACTCCTTGGCCGGGATGAGCAGAGTGGTGATGAAGCTGGTGGTGATCAGGAACACGCTCATGATGACCGCGGCGGTGGTGAGCAGCTTCTTTGTGCCGCGGATGCGTCCGGTGGGCTTCTCCTCGGTGTCGCCGGGGACGCCCTCGACGTGGGGCATGACCGCGACGCCGGTCTCGAAGCCGGACAGGCCGAGCGCCAGCTTGGGGAAGACGAGCAGGGCCACACCGACCATGGCCAAGACGTTTCCGTGCTGGGTGGTCAGGGCGGTGGACCAGTCGGTGACGACGTGCGCCTCGGTGGCGAGGTGCCACAGTCCGGTGACGACGATGACCACGTTCAGGGCCAAGTAGGCGCCGACCAGGGCAACGGCGACGCCGATGGCCTCCAGGAAGCCCTTGAGGAAGACCGCCCCGAGCAGAGCGATCAGCAGCAGAGTGACGATCATCTGCTGGCCATGCAGCCAATGGGGCACGTGCGGGTTCTCCACCAGGTGAATGGAGGAGTCCGCCGCCGACAGGGTGATGGTGATCAGGAAGTCGGTGGCGGCGAAGCCGAGCAGGGTCAGGACGAACAGCTTGCCCTTCCAGAACGACAGCAGTCGCTCCAGCATGGCGATCGAGCCCTGACCGTGCGGGCTCTCCTCGGCCACGCGCCGGTAGACGGGCAGCGCTCCGGCGAGAGTGACGATGACCAGCACGATGGTCGCCACCGGTGACAGCAGCCCCGCGGCGAGCGCGGCAATGCCGGGCTGGTAGCCAAGGGTGGAGAAGTAGTCGACACCGGTCAGGCACATGACCCGCCACCAGCGCTGCCCCTTGTGAGCCGCCGGCGCCTCAGCACGTGCTCCCTTCTGGTGCCTGGCCATGTCGGACAGGCCCTCCAGCATCCACGCGCGCATTCGGCTCGTACTCGTGGGAAGGGGCGCGGACATCGGTGCTCCAGGGCTATGGCGGACGATTTCGACCATCCGGAGACGGCCAGATCAGCGTAGGCAGCAATTGACCCCGCCAACGATCGCGCGCACGGAGGTGGGTGCCGGACTCCTACGAGGGGTTTGGAGGCAGAACCCGACCTACGAGCGGGCCCCAAATTGGCGCAGGGCCGGGCATAACGCAGCCCCATGGCCGTAGGCGAATGTCCCCCGCTCTCGGCTCGCACGCCGGGCAATTCCTGCCTTTCGGGCAGTGTCAAGAAAACGCTAGAACTTCCGGAGTGGTCGCACGTTTGATCGAGTGGGGAATTGGCTTGAGAGGTCTGTCCGTGCCACAGACGTGCCACACGGAGGGGTGGTCGTGCCAGATTCGTGCCAGATCGAGCGGTCAGCCACGGTCAATCGGTGCGCGTGACGGTGCAGACGTGTGTGGGGAAGCTCAATGCCCTCGGATGGCGGGTGACCAGCGAGGACGCGTCTGCGATGCGTGCCAGGCTTACAAAGCAGGTGTCGTCGGCTGTACGTCGGCCGGACTGAACGAAGCGCAGAGGGTCAGATCGAAGTTACTTCTGTAGAGGTGCTGCGAGCAGCTCTCCGCGCAGCAGGCCCCGCAGGGTGAGGCTTCCGGCCACCGCCCAGGCCGTCACCAGGAACGCGTACAGGGCGAGGGAGAGCCACTCGTAGACGGCCAGACCCGTGTGGCGCGCAAGGGTGGCAGCGCCCGTCACGCAGGTGCCGACCGGGAAGGTGAAGGCCCACCAGGTCATCGTGAAACGCATCCCGAGGCGGGCCGACCGCAGCACCATCGCGCCGGCCAGCGCCAGCCACAGCAGCGCGAAACCCATCACGGGCACGCCGTACACGACGGCGAACGCGGAGAACGCGGACGCGTACGGCGCCTCGATCGCTACCGGTGCGACATCTGCGAGCTTGTTCACGGCGGTGGTCGACTGGCCGAGCGGTCCGAGAACGAGGAAGAGCGAGGGGCTCAGCGCGAGCGGCAGCGGGCCGTGGTGCACGAGCCGGGCGAAGACCACCGGCAGGATCAGCAGTGTGGCCAGCAGACTGATGCCGAACAGCGCGTAGCTCGCCAGCAGCAGCGTCTCGCGCCACTGGCCTGTCGTCGGCAGGAACGGGATCAGCAGCGGCCCGAAGGCCGCGGAGACCATCGGCGCGACCACCGGCAGCAGCCACACGGGCGAGGCGCTGCCGGGGCTCACCTGGTGGCGCACCATCATCAGACAGGGCACGCCCACGGCGGCCACCAGAGCGATGACGGTGCCCGCCACGAACAGCACCACGGCAGCCGGTAGTGCCACCTGCTCGCCGAGCGCGCCGCGGCCGACGGTGAGGGTGCTGATGCCGACGGCGAGCAGCGCCATGGACAGACAGCCGTAGAACGGCGCGACCGCCGGATCGAGCAGATGGGCGCGGGCCTGGTCACGATGGAGGATCCAGTGCGCTGTACGGGCCGTGAGCACCGCGGACAGCAGCACCGCGGACAGTGCCCACACCCCGGTCCGGGCGGCCGCGAAGCCGGGGAAGTCCAGCGGCACGGCGGCGCCGGCGCTCGCCACGATCGCGGTGCCCATCACCGTCGCGTACCAGTTCGGGCCGAGATACCTCAAGGGCCGCAGCGCGACGGCGTCTGGGGTGCGAGCGGGCGCGCGAAGCTCGGCGCGGGGTGGGGCGACGGTGACCATGGGCACACTGTGGCCAGAGCAGAGTGGCCCCACCAGGAACCTTCTCCCTATGCACCCATAAGCTGGTTTTATGAGTGATGAGGAACGTGTGCCGCTCACCCACCGGGTGCCCGACCTGGGCGCGCTGGAGCTGCTCCTCGCCGTCGCCCGGCACGGCAGCCTGGGGCGTGCGGCGCGCGAGGTCGGCATCACCCAGCCCGCCGCCAGCAGCCGGATCCGCTCGATGGAACGCCAGCTGGGCGTGGCGCTCGTCGACCGCTCGCCGCGTGGCTCCCGGCTCACCGACGCGGGGGCCCTCGTCACCGACTGGGCACGGCGGATCGTGGAGGCCGCGGAGGCCTTCGACGCCGGGGCGCAGGCGCTGCGAGGGCGGCGCGACTCCCGGCTGCGGGTGGCCGCGAGCATGACGATCGCCGAGTATCTGCTGCCCGGCTGGCTGATCGCCCTGAGGGCTCAGCGGCCCGGCACCGCGGTCTCGCTGCTGGCCGGCAACTCGGCGACGGTGGCCCAGCAGCTGCTCGACGGCGAGGCGGACCTGGGCTTCGTCGAGGGACTGTCCGTACCCGACGGCCTGGACGGCACGGTCGTCGGACACGACCGGCTGCTGGTGGTCGCGGCGCCGGGACACGCCTGGGCGCGGCGGCGGCGTGCCCCGCTGACGCCCGCGGAGCTGGCGGCCGTGCCGCTCGTACTGCGTGAACGGGGCTCCGGCACCCGTCAGGTGCTCGACTCGGCCCTGTCCTCCTACGGCGGACTGGCGGAACCGCTGCTGGAGCTCGCCTCCACCACGGCGGTGAAGGCGGCGGCGGTGAGCGGGGCGGGGCCGGCGGTGCTGAGCGAACTGGCGGTCACCGAGGAGCTGGCGTCGCGACGACTGACCCGCATTCCGGTGGAGGGGGTGCGGCTGGAGCGTGATCTGCGGGCCGTCTGGCCCCAGTCGCACCGGCCGACCGGGCCCGCGCGGGATCTGCTGGGGCTGACGCGGGGGTCGTCGTCGGGGTGAGGGCCGGGTGCCGGGCGCTTACGGGTGGGGGCCGTTGCGCGGCCTTTTCCGCACCCGGCCCTCCCCCTACGGCCGGGCGGCCGTGGGACGTACCCCCGGGCACGCAGGGGGAGGCCGGGCGGGGGCCGGCGCCCCCCGCCACAGGGCCTAGCCGCAATACCGGTGACTAAATCACCGGTATTGGGCCTAGCCGGTCGCCGCCGCCACCAGGGATGCCATCACCCGGACGTCCTCGCCCATCTCCGGGTGCCACTGCACGCCCAACACCCACGCGCCGCCCGGGAGTTCCACGGCCTCGACCGTGCCGTCCGCCGCGTGGGCGCTCGGCACGAGACCCGTGCCGAGACGGTCCACCGACTGGTGGTGGTACGTCGGGACCGGCGTCTCCTCCGGCGCGATCCGCCCGTACAGCGTGCCCGGCACAGGTTTCACCGTGTGCTCCCCGAACACACCCAACGATTCCCTGTGCCCTTCCATGTGCTGGACCAGCGTGCCGCCCAGGGCGACGTTCAGCAGCTGCATCCCGCGGCAGATGCCCAGCAGCGGGGTGCCGGACGCCAAGGCGGCCCGGATCAGGGCGAGTTCCCAGGCGTCCCGTTCCTGGGCCGCCGGTCCGGTGCGGGGCTCGCGCTCCGCGCCGTACCGTGCGGGCTCCACGTCCGGTCCGCCGGCGATGACCAGGGCGTCGAGCCGCGCCACCACCGCATCGGCGCGCGCCGGGTCGTCCGGCGGGATCATCGCGGCCAGGCCGCCCGCCGCCCGGACCAGGTGCGGATACCCGGCGGGCAGCAGCGCGGCGGGCAGGTCCCACACGCCCCATCGGGCCGAGGACTCCAGATAGGTGCTGATGCCGATGAGCGGCACGGACACGGTGACTCCGTTCCTGATCGATCCGGTCAGTCTCGTTCGAGCTCGGCCTCGGCGGCCGCGAGCGCCGCGAACTCCTCCTCCGGCGCGCGTGCCACCAGATGATGCCGACTGTAGATCGCGAAGTAGGCGAGGGCGACGGCGTAGACGCCCAGGGCCATGAACGCGGCGTCCTTGTCCACCAGGAACGTCGCGACCAGCGCGGACAGTGCCAGGACGAAGGCGACGGACGAGGTGACGATGCCGCCCGGGGTCCGGTAGGGGCGGGGCAGGTCGGGCTCGCGACGGCGCAGCACGATGTGCGACAGCGCCATCAGGGCGTAGCTGATGGTCGCGCCGAACACCGCGATGTTCAGCATCCGCAGCCCGCTCCCCGTGCCGGCCGCCAGTGCGAAGCCGATCGCACCCGGGATCAGGAGCCCGAGATAGGGCGACTTGCGGCGGCTGGTCAGCGACAGGAAGCGCGGCAGATAGCCGGCTCTGGACAGGGCGAACAG
Organism: Streptomyces sp. NBC_00390; assembly: GCF_036057275.1. NCBI lineage: Bacteria > Bacillati > Actinomycetota > Actinomycetes > Kitasatosporales > Streptomycetaceae > Streptomyces > Streptomyces sp. NBC_00390. The sequence goes on from NZ_CP107945.1 coordinate 6,842,860, forward strand.
CTGACGGGACCCGGCGTAGATCAGGGAGAAGAAGGAGGCGACCAGGCCGGCGAGGCCCGCGTAGTTGACGAAGCGGCTCAGCGGCGTCGGGTCGCCGTCTCCCTGCAACGCCACGACCAGCGGGTTTCCGGCATCCTGGATGGCCGCGGAGCCCCGTGCGCCGGTCGACGCGAAGAAGGTGATCACGGCCAGCAGCACCAGGATGCCCATCGACAGAGCGAGCGCGCGCGGCATCGAGCGGACCGGGTCCTTCGCCTCTTCGGCGGCGAGAGGCACGCCTTCCACACCGAGGAAGAACCACATGCCGAAGGGGAACGCGGCCCAGATGCCGAGCAGGCCGAACGGCAGCCAGGAGTTCGCGCCGAACGCGTCCTTGTCGACCGGGATGTCGTCGAGGCTGTCCGCCTGGAAGTCGGTGAACGCGCCCACCGCGAAGATCAGCAGCGCCGCCACCGCGATCGCCGTCACCACCAGGCTGAAGCGCAGCGCCTCGCCGACGCCCCACAGATGGATGGCTATGAAGACGACGAAGCAGGCGAGATAGACCGGCCAGCTCGATTCGAGGCCGAAAAGCTTGAGCGATTCGACGTAGTCGCCGATGAAGATCGAGATGGCGGCGGGCGCGAGGATGTACTCGATCAGGATCGCGGTGCCGGTCAGGAACCCGCCCCAGGTGCCGAGAGCGCGCCGGGCGAAGCCGTAGCCGCCGCCGGCCGTCGGCAGGATCGCCGACAGCTCGGCGAGCGCGAAGACCAGACAGGCGTACATGCCGCCCATCAGCACGGTGGCGATGGCGAGGCCGCCGAATCCGCCCTTGGACAGACCGATGTTCCAGCCCGAGAAGTCGCCGGAGACGACATAGGCAACGCCGAGCCCGGTCAGCAGGAGCCAGCCGGCGCTGCCCCTGCGCAGCGTGCGCCGATTCAGATAGGCGTCCCCCACGATCTTGTCCGTGGGGGGTGCGGGGGTCGGGGTGCGCGAAGTGGTGCCTTCAGCCATGGGTCGCTCCTGGCAGAGGTCAAAGGTTTGTGCGGACACCATTGCGGCAGCCAAGCCGACTGCGCAAGCCCCGTGCGTAAATGCGAGGTTACGGATCGGCCGACGGCGGGCTCGGCGCGGGCGTCGCGCCCCGCGCGGCCGGCCGCCGCGCTCAGGCCAGAAAACCGCGCAGCAGCGCCGCCGTGCCCTCGCAGTGCTCGCGCATCACCTCGCGCGCCCCGTCCGGGTCGCCGTCCAGCACCGCCTCCACCAGCGCCGCGTGCTGATGCTGCGAGTGCTCCAGGTTCCGTACGAGCAGCGGGATGCAGTCCAGCAGATCGTTCAGCGTCGCCCGCACCGCGGCGTACTGCGCCGTCAGCGACGGCGACCCGGAGAGCTCGGCCAGGGTCAGATGCAGCAGTGTGTCCTGCCTGCGGTAGTCCGCGAGCGGCGCGTCGTGCGTCGAGGTGAGCGCTGTACGCAGACGCTGTGCGTCCTGGTCCCCCAGTCCGTGCGCCGCGCACAGCCCGGCCGCCCCGACCTCCAGCACCTCGCGGAAGCGCAGGGTGTCCTCGACGTCCACGCCCGCCACCCGCCGCCGCAGCTCGTCCTCGCCGTGGCTGTCCGGCCGGTGCAGCACGAACGTGCCGCCGTAACGGCCGCGCCTGCTCTCCACCAGGCCCTGGTCGGTGAGAACCTTCAGCACCTCGCGCAGGGTGACCCTGCTGATCCCCATGCGCTCGGCGAGCTCGCGCTCCGCCGGCAGCCGCCCGCCGGCGGGGACCAGGCCGAGGCGCAGCAACTGGAGGATCTGTTCCAGCGCCTCTTCGAAGCCGTTGCCCGCGCGGACGGGCCGCAGTACAGGGGTGAGCCGGTCGGTCGGCCCGCCCGTCGCCCCACTTGTCTTCGCCACCTCGCCGTTTCCCCTTCCCAAGCAATGGTCTTCAGCAATACCTTATGACTCCCGGCTGATCCAAGGAGGCGTAACCCTGTGGCAGACCGCAAACCCCCGCTCGCCGTCGAGGAACTGCGCGCCCTCGTCGCGAACGACGAGATCGACACAGTTGTCCTGGCCTTCCCCGATATGCAAGGGCGGCTCCAGGGCAAGCGGTTCGCCGCACCCTTCTTCCTCGACGAGGTGCTGGAACACGGCACCGAAGGCTGCAACTATCTCCTGGCCGTCGACACCGAGATGAACACGGTCGACGGCTACGAAATGTCGTCCTGGGAGCGCGGTTACGGCGACTTCGCCATGCATCCCGATCTCACCACGCTGCGCCGCGTGCCCTGGCACGAGGGCACCGCACTGCTCATCGCCGACCTCGCCTGGAACGACGGCTCGCCCGTCGTCGCCGCGCCCCGCCAGATCCTGCGCCGCCAGCTGGAGCGTCTCGCCGAGCACGGCTACACGGCACACGTCGGCACGGAACTCGAGTTCATCGTCTTCAAGGACACCTACGAGCAGGCCTGGGACCGCAACTACCGAGGACTCACCCCGGCCAACCAGTACAACATCGACTACTCGGTCCTCGGCACCGGCCGGATCGAGCCGCTGCTGCGCCGTATCCGCAACGAGATGGCCGCCGCCGGCCTGACCGTCGAATCAGCCAAGGGCGAGTGCAACCCCGGCCAGCACGAGATCGCCTTCAAGTACGACGAGGCGCTGGTCACCTGCGACCAGCACGCCGTCTACAAGACCGGAGCCAAGGAGATCGCCGCGCAGGAGGGCGTCTCGCTCACCTTCATGGCCAAGTACAACGAGCGCGAAGGCAACTCCTGCCACATCCACCTGTCCCTCCAGGACGCCGACGGCCGCAGCGTCATGGCAGGCGACGGACCCGGCGGCATGTCGCCCGTCATGCGCCACTTCCTCGCCGGCCAGCTGGCCGCGCTGCGCGACTTCTCGCTGCTGTACGCCCCGGGCATCAACTCCTACAAGCGGTTCCAGCCCGGCTCCTTCGCCCCGACCGCCGTCGCCTGGGGCCATGACAACCGCACCTGTGCGCTGCGCGTCGTGGGCCACGGCCGTTCGATGCGCTTCGAGAACCGGCTGCCCGGCGGGGACGTCAACCCGCATCTCGCCGTGGCGGGCCTGATCGCGGCCGGCCTGTACGGCATCGAGCAGCAACTGGAACTGCCCGACGCCTGTCCGGGCAACGCCTACGCCGCCGACTACGAACATGTGCCCACCACCCTGCGCGAAGCCGCCGAGCTCTGGGAGAACAGCGCCCTCGCCAAGGCCGCCTTCGGTGACGAAGTCGTCGCGCACTACCGCAACATGGCGCGGGTCGAGCTCGAAGCCTTCGACGCCGCGGTGACCGACTGGGAGCTGCGCCGCTCCTTCGAACGCATGTGAGGCACCACGTGTCAGAGCCGTACGAACTCGATGTGCTGAACCCCGCGACCGAGGAGGTCGTGGCGACCGTCCCCGGCGCCACCCCCGCGGACGTGGACGCCGCCGTCGCCCGGGCCGCCGCGGCCCAGCGCGTCTGGTCCGCCGCAGCGCCCGCCGACCGCGCCAGAGTGCTGCGCCGCTTCGCCGCCGTCGTCGACGGCCACATCGGTGAACTCGCCGCGCTCGAGGTCCGCGAAGCGGGCCACACCGTCGGCAACGCCCGCTGGGAAGCGGGCAATGTCCGCGATCTGCTCGACTACGCCGCCGGGGGAGTGGAGCGGCTGAACGGCCGGCAGATCCCGGTACCCGGCGGCCTCGACATCACGATCCTCGAACCACTCGGCGTCATCGGTGTGATCGCGCCCTGGAACTTCCCCATGCCGATCGCCGCCTGGGGCACCGCCCCGGCACTCGCCGCCGGCAACGCGGTGATCCTCAAGCCCGCCGAGACCACCCCGCTCACGGCGCTGCGCCTTGCCGAACTCGCCCTGGAGGCAGGACTTCCGGAGCATCTGTTCCAGGTGCTGTCGGGGCGCGGCGACATCGCCGGCGACGCGCTCGTGCGCCACCCGGGCGTGGCGAAGATCGTGTTCACCGGCTCCACCCGGACCGGCAAGCAGATCATGTCGCTCTGCGCCGGCCAGGTGAAGCGGGTGACACTCGAACTCGGCGGCAAGAGCCCCAACATCGTCTTCGCCGACGCGGACCTGGAGAAGGCCGTCGCGGCCGCCCCGATGTCCTTCCTGGACAACAGCGGCCAGGACTGCTGCGCCCGCACCCGCATCCTGGTCCAGCGCTCCGTCCACGACCGCTTCCTCGAACTCCTCGCGCCCGCGATCGAGTCGGTCGTCGTCGGCGACCCGGCCGACGAGCGGACCCAGATGGGCCCGCTGATCTCCAAGTCCCAGCTGGAAAAGGTGCGTTCCTACGTCCCCGACGACGCGCAGGCGATCCGCGGCTCGGCACCCGCCGGGCCCGGCTTCTGGTTCCCGCCGACGGTCCTCACCGGTGTCGACCCCGCCTGTCCTGCCGCCACCGAGGAGATCTTCGGGCCCGTCGCCGCCGTCCTGCCCTTCGACGACGAGGCCGACGCGATCCGGCTCGCCAACGCCACCGACTACGGCCTCTCGGGCTCCATCTGGACCCGTGACGTGGGACGTGCGCTGCGCGTCTCCGGGGCCGTGTCCGCCGGAAATCTCTCCGTCAACTCCCATTCCAGCGTCCGCTACTGGACGCCGTTCGGCGGCTACAAGAGCTCCGGCCTCGGCCGCGAGCTGGGCCCCGACGCCCTCACCGCTTTCACCGAGACCAAGAACGTCTTCATCAGCACGGAGGCCTGAACCACCATGACAGAGACCGAGAACATCTGCCGCCGCCTGGTGGGCCGCACCGCCGTCATCACCGGTGCCGGCAGCGGCATCGGCCTGGCCACGGCGCGCCGCCTTGCCGCCGAGGGTGCCCATGTCGTCTGCGGCGACATCGACGAGAGCGCGGGCAAGGCCGCGGCCGACGAGGTGGGGGGCACCTTCGTACGCGTCGATGTCACCGACACCGAGCAGGTGGAGGCTCTGTTCAAGACCGCGTTCGACACGTACGGCTCCGTCGACATCGCCTTCAACAACGCCGGCATCTCGCCGCCGGACGACGACTCGATCCTCGAGACCGGGCTGGATGCCTGGAGGCGCGTCCAGGAGGTCAACCTGACATCGGTGTACCTGTGCTGCAAGGCAGCCATCCCCTACATGCGGCGGCAGGGCAAGGGCTCCATCATCAACACCGCGTCCTTCGTGGCGCGGATGGGTGCGGCCACCTCCCAGATCTCGTACACGGCCTCGAAGGGCGGTGTGCTGGCCATGTCGCGTGAGCTGGGCGTCCAGTTCGCCCGCGAGGGCATCCGCGTCAACGCGCTGTGCCCGGGGCCGGTCAACACCCCGCTGCTCCAGGAACTGTTCGCGAAGGACCCGGAGCGCGCCGCCCGGCGGCTGGTGCACATTCCGGTCGGCCGGTTCGCGCAGGCGGAGGAGATCGCGGCCGCGGTGGCCTTCCTGGCCAGCGACGACGCGTCCTTCGTCAACGCGACGGACTTCCTTGTCGACGGTGGCATTTCGGGCGCGTACGTCACCCCGCTGTAGCCCGTACGGCCGCCGCCCCTAGGCCCTGTCCGGGCGATCTTGTCGGGCCCGCGGCGACAGCTACGGCACCTCGCTGTGTTGTCGGAGTCGCCCAAGTACGTCCAGTACGAGGGCGATCCTCCGCCTTGCGATGCACCGCATCTGACGCCGCAGGCTGATCCTCGAAGATCGCCCGGACAGGGCCTAGGGTGGCCGGATGAGCATGACGACCCCTCCCGGCTGGTACCCGGACCCGAACACGCCCGCCACCGAACGCTGGTGGGACGGGACCGCCTGGACCGCGCACTCCCGTGCGGCCCAGGCACCGGGGCCGGTACCGCAGGCAGGGTCGCCGCAGGGCGATCCGCACGGCGTCGGCTTCGGGGCGTCGGCCGTGCCCCTGCACCGGCCTGCGACGACGCCGGGCACCGGCGCCAGATACCGCAGCACGCTCGCGCTGGCGACAGCGGGGGTGGTGCTCGTGGCGGCGGTCGCCGCCGGTGCCGTGCTCCTCGGCAAGGACAACGGATCCACGCCCGAGGCGACCGGCTCCGTCACGCCGGCCGTCACGGCGACGGACGACCCCAAGGACGGCGCCTCCGAGTCCCCCTCGGACGGCGGGGACGCGGCCGAACTCGTCGACCAGTTCAACGGCATCACCATGCCCGTCCCCGACGGCTGGGAGAAGTCCAACAGCTCCCTCGACCAGGGCACGACGATGCACACCGCCGAGACATACGAATGTCCCGGCGGAGGCTCGCCGCTCTGCCGTCATGGCCGGGTCTCGTCCCTGACGGCGCCCCAGGCGGACGGCACCTCGGCCAAGGCGGTGGCGGAGAAGGACATCGAACGGGCGGCCGACGAGGTGTACGGCGAGGACGCCATCGGCAACAGCATTCACGGCGGCATCACCTCCCACACCGTGCTCGACCAGCGCACCATCGCGGTCGCGGGGCGGGCGGGTCATCTGGTGCGCTGGCGTGTGATCACCGGCAAGGGCCCCGGGGGCTATGTCCAGTCGGTGGTCTTCCCCTCGACCGTGGGTACGGAGGCGCTGGTCATGGTCCGCCTCGCCTTCGACGCGGGGCCCGACGCGCCGGAACCCGACGAGATGGACAAGATCGTCGCGAGCATCCGCCCGGTCGGGGACGCGACGAGCGGCGGCGTCGGCAGCAGCATCGGCCCGCGGTAGCGCAGCAGGCAGCAGCCCGACCACGCGGCCCGCTCCGGGCACCACGGGCCCTACGGCCCCGTAGGTCACCGCGCCCGGTCGGGGCGCGTGTCCGACTGCGCCAGCGCCCGGTACAGCGACGCGACCGAGGGGCTGCGGCCCGCGTTCCGGCCCGTGGTGATGGTCAGCTGTCCGGCGATCTCGGCCACCGGCACGCCCTGTTCGCGCAGCGCGCGGGCGCGCGCGAGCATGGCGTCGTCGATCACCTTCGGCCGCCCGCCGCGGGCGGCCGAACCCGTCCCGGCCGCCTGCTCCGGCTCCGGGCCCGCCATGGCGTCCCTGTCCGGCTCCGGGCCCGCCCCGGCCGTCGGCCCTGTTCCCTGTTCGTGATCAGCGGGCCGGTCCTGCTCCAGCTGGGAGGCCGCCGCCAGCACCGCGAAGAATGTGGTCCCCGGCTCGGCCGGGTCATGGACGCCGCTCAGCGGCCCGGCCTGGATCTCCAGCCGCACACCGTACTCACGCAGCCGGACGGCGATCGCGGCCAGCTCGCCGGTGCCGCGCGCGAGGGTCCGCAGGTCCGGCACGGTGAGAACCACCTGCTGGTCGGGTGCGGTCCGCCTGATCCCGCGCAGAAGCGCGAGAGCCTTCTCCAGTTCGGGCCGGGCACCCGAGCCACGCTCACCGTCGTACTCGATGCGCACGGGCTGCGTCCCCGCCGCGACGGCCTCCCCGGGAATTTCGCAAAACTCATTCTCATAACCATGCCGCTCCTGGGGAACGGTGTCCCCGAGCGACTCCAGCAGCGAGCGGAGTGCCGCGGCGAGTGCGGCGCGCCCGGAGCCGCTGACCCCGGCCAGCAGTCTGTTCTCCGTCGCGATGTGGTCCGGCAGTGCCCGGTCGATGAGCTCGAGGCCCTCGTCGGTGAGCGCCACGTGCACGACCCGGCCGTCCGACTCGCTCGGCGTTCGGGTCACCAGGCCGCGGGCCTGCAGGCGGTCCAGGCGCTGGGTGATGGCGCCCGATGTGACCATCGCGGACCGCGTGAGCGCGGCGGGTGTCATCCGGTGCGCGGGTCCGCTGCGCCGCAGCGTGGCGAGCACGTCGAACGATGCCGCGTCCAGCCCGTGCGCCGCGAACGTGCGGGCCAGTTCCCCGCCGATCAGCCGTGAGCTCCGCGAGAGCCGGCCGATCACCGCCATCGGTGACACATCCAGATCGGGGCGCTGTGCTCCCCACTGCCTCAGAACGAGATCGACATGGTCTGCCATGGCTCCAGCCTAGTCACTTCCTTAGCGATGAGATACATTCACTTAGTGCTAAGTGACCAGTTGAGAATCACTTTGGTGACCGCGCTGGCGCCCGCGATCTGGGGCACCACCTACCTCGTCACCACCGAACTGCTGCCGCCCGACCGCCCCCTGCTTGCCGCGGTCGTCCGGGCACTGCCCGCGGGACTGCTGCTCATGGCCATCACCCGGCGACTGCCGCACGGCGTGTGGTGGTCCCGCGCCCTCGTGCTCGGCGCGCTCAACATCGGTGTCTTCAACGCGCTTCTGTTCGTCGCCGCCTACCGGCTGCCGGGCGGGGTGGCGGCCACCGTCGGAGCCGTGCAGCCCCTGTTCGCGGCGGGACTGTCCGCGGTGCTCCTCGGTGAGCGGCTGTCGCTGCGCACGGCGCTCGCGGGAGTCGCGGGGGTGGGCGGGGTGAGCCTGCTCGTGCTGCGGGCGGACGCCCGGCTGGATGGCCTCGGGGTCGCTGCGGCACTCGGCGGGGCACTCGTGATGGCCGCGGGCATCGTTCTGGCGAAGCGGTGGCCCTCGCCCGCGCCGCTGCTCGCCACCACCGGCTGGCAACTGGTTGCCGGGGGACTGCTGATGCTCCCGGTCGCCCTGGCCGTCGAAGGACCGCCGCCCACGACGCTCACGGCGGCGAATCTGGCCGGGTACGCGTATCTCTCGCTCATCGGCGCCGCCCTCGCGTACGCCCTGTGGTTCCGGGGGATCCGCGCGCTGTCCCCGACGGGCGTGTCCTTCCTCGGGCTGCTCAGCCCCCTCGTCGCCACCGCGCTGGGCCTGCTCGTGCTCGGCCAGCGACTCAACCCCCTTCAGGCGGTCGGCGGTCTCGTCGTCCTCGCCGCGCTCGTCGCGGCCCAGGGCCGCCGGCAGAGCCGGCAAATACCGGACAAGCAGAAACAGGACAAGCAGACACAGGACAGGGAGCAAGGCTCCCTTCACGCGGATCACTGTGTTCGGAGCAGCGGGGAACACAGGTCGCCGAGTGGTCGGGGAGGCGCTGTCCCGCGGGTATGAGACCACGGCCGCCGTACGCGACCGAGCGCGTTTCGGCCGGCAGCGCGCCGGCGGAACGCGTTAGAGGAAGGTGAGGCCCTCACCGCGGTAGGTGGGGGCACTGCCCGTCACCCGGTCGCCCTCGATCAGATGCAGCGTGTCGAACCGCTCGCACATCTCCCCGGCCTTGGCATGCCGGAACCACACCTTGTCACCGATCAGCAGGTCGTCGGCGGCGGAACCGAGCAGCGGGGTCTGCACCTCGCCCGGGCCTTCCTGCGGGTCGTAGCGCAGACCCTCGGGGAGACACGGGACCGGCAGCCTGTCCTTGCCGGCCGCGCCGGACGCGGGGTAGCCGCCGCCGAGCACGGTCACCACGCCCACACCGGGGCGCCGCACCACGGGCTGGGCGAACAGAGCGGCAGGACGACCGCTGAACGAGGTGTAGTTGTCGAAGAGCCGCGGGAGGTACAGACCCGAGCCTGCGGCGATCTCGGTCACCGCGTCCTCCGCGGCGGTGTGCTGGACACTGCCCGTGCCGCCCCCGTTCACGAACTCCAGGCCGGGTGCGACCGCACGTACCGCCCGCACCACAGCGGCCCGCCGAGCGGCGAGCTCCTTGCGGGCCGCACTCTGCATCAGCCGTACGGCCCGTGAGCGCAGCGGAGATCCGTCGACCGAGTCGCCGACCCCGGCTATGTGCCCCTCGTACGCCATCAGCCCCACCAGCCGGAAACCGGGCCGGCGGACGACGGATCTGGCCAGCTCGGTCAGTTGGGCGGGCTCGCGCAGCGGAGAGCGCCGCGCCCCGATCCGTACCCGGCCGCCCAGGAGCTGGAGCGCGGTGTCCAGCTCCAGACACACCCGGATCTCCTCCGTGCCGCCCGCCCGCGCACCGTCGATGAGTTCGAGCTGCGCGTGGTCGTCGATCATCACGGTCACGGCCGCGGCGAGCTTGGCATCGCCCGCGAGCTCGGCGAAGCCCGAACGGTCCGCCGACGGATACGCCAGCAGTACGTCGTCGAAACCCGCGCGCGCGAGCCACAGCGACTCGTCGAGCGTGAACGACATGATCCCGGCGAAACCGTCCATCGCCAGCACCCGCTCCAGCAGTGCGCGGCAGCGCACCGACTTGCTGGCCACCCGGATGGGCTTGCCGCCCGCTCTGCGCACCAGATCCGCGGCGTTGGCATCGAATGCGTCGAGATCGACGACGGCGAGCGGGGCGTCGAGATGGGCGGTGGCCCTGTCGAAGCGGGTCATGGCCTGAGCTTGCCAGACCGGAATACCCCGGGGTAGGGGATGTTCTGGGCAGATCCACCGGACCTGCGGGCGCGTGGCCGACGACCTCGGCCGAGCCCGTTAGAGTGACGGGCACGCAGTGGCGAACGGGCCTGCCCCGAAGGGTGATCCGTCGGCGAACGTGAACCTGGAACGGGGGCGGAATGAGCACGGAGGCACAGCGCCCGTCGCCGTCGCGCATCTCGGACGCCTTCCAGCCCATGGAGCCGCCGGCCGCGGACGGGGACACGCCGCCCGCCACGTCGAACCAGGCTGCGCACCCGGACCGGCACACGGCCCCCGACCCGGACCGGGCCGCGCCGACGGTGCCGCCCCAGCCGCCGGCGCGTGTCACGCCCCCAGAGCCCGGCTCGGCGCCCGGCCCCGCGACGCGCCTGCCCGCCTCATCTGCCCCGCACCGTCCGACGCCGCCTGCCGCGTCCGCTGCGGACCGGTCCGCACCCGCGCCTGCCGCGTCCGCTCCGGACCGGTCCGTCCCTGGCGCACCCGCGCCTGCGGCGCGCACCGCCGCTCCGGGAGCGTCGGGTCAGGCGCCCGGGCGCGTGTCCGCTTCGGATGCGTCGCCCCGGTCCGCGTCCGTGACGCGTGAGGGTGGGTTCGACGGGCGTACGCCTGTGGCTCCGCACCGGCCTGCCACGCCTGCGGCCCCCGACCGCGCGCCGTCGCCGAGACCGTCCACCACCACCCCTGAGCCGTCAGCGCCGCGCGCCCCCGAGGCCCGCCCGGCGAGGTCCGGCCCGGCGGCGGGACAGGATGCTCAAGCGCCCGCCGTACCCCCGCGGCCCGCGCCGTGCGCTCCGCACCCCGGCGGACCCCCGGCGCCGCCCGCAACCCCGCCCGTGTCCCGTGCCGAGCCGGGCCCCTCGACCGCGTCTCGCGCTTCCGTCGCCCGCGCGCCCGGGCAGGCGGCACGGCCGGTGCCGCCCGCCCCCACCGCACCGCCCGCCCGCGTCCCTCAGGCCCCGCCTGCCCGGCCCGCCGCGGACCCGGCCGCCAGGGCAGAGGCCACCGCGCCGTGGGCTCCGCCGAGCACGACGACGGGATCCGGCGCCGGCATCCCCGACGCCGAGACCACCACCCGCCTGCGGCCGATCGGCGGGGCCGGCACCCCGCCACCCCGGCCGCCGCTCCCGCCGCAAGCCCGCCGCAGGCCCGTCGGCACCGTGGACATGACGCCGCGGCCGGGCGCGCCCCGGCCACCCGTCCATGCCTGGGCTCCGCCGGAGACGCCCGCCGAGATGACCACCCGGCTGCGGCCCGTACGCACCCGGCACCCCGCGCGCACCGTCAGCGCCGTCGCCTGCGTCGTGCTCGGACTGGGGCTGATCGGCGGCGCGGTCACCGGCATCTGGCTGACCGGCAGTTCGAGCGCGGACTCCGCCACCGGCGACCCGTACGCCGAGGCCGGCTCGCTCTGGCACAGCGTCCCCGTGGACACACTGTTCCCCCGTACGCTCAAGGGCCCCGACGCGGGCCCCGGCGGCGCCGACCGGGTCTGGACGCGGGTCGCCGTCGCACCCGCCGGCGGCTGCGCCACCGCCCTGGATCCCCTGCTGGTCAAGACGCTGGAGCCGGTCGGCTGCTCCCGCGTGCTGCGCGCCACGTACACCGACGCCACCGCCACCAGCGTCACCACGGTCGGCATGGTCTTCACCAAGGCCGACAAGCAGGGCATGCGGGCTCTGGGCGACCGGTTCACCGCGCAGTCGCTGGGGGAGCGCACCGACCTGATGCCCCGCACGCTGGGGGCCGAGAAGACCGTCGCCGCGAAGTTCGGCAAGAAGCAGCGCGCGAGCTGGACCGTCGACGTGATGACCGAGGCGCCCGTCGTCGTCTACGCCGTGTCCGGCTTCGCCGACGGCCGTACCGTCACCGACCCCCAGCCCGCCGACGAGGCCAAGGCCGCCGGCGCGACCTCCGCGCCCGCGCAGGCCGGCCTCGGCCACGATGCCGACGGAATCGCCACCGCCGTAAAGACCCGGCTGCGCACCGCCTTCACCGCAGCCGCGACGGAGAAGCCCGAATGACCCGCCGCCGCCACCGCGTCGCCGCCCTCCTCGCCGCCGTCTCCTTCGCGCTGCTGCCCGCGACACCCGCCCACGCGGATGCGATCCGGGCCCAGCAGTGGGGCCTCGAGGCGCTGCACACCGAGCAGGCATGGCAGACCACCAAGGGAAAGGGCATCACCGTCGCGGTCCTGGACACGGGCGTCGACGACCAGCATCCGGACCTGGCCGGATCGGTCCTGCCCGGCAAGGATCTCGTCGGCTTCGGGGCCGAGCGCGGCGACCGCGCCTGGGCCCACCACGGCACCGCCATGGCCGGGATCATCGCGGCCCACGGTCATGGCTTCGGCAACGAGTCCGGGGTCATGGGCATCGCCCCCGAGGCCAAGATCCTCCCCGTCCGGGTCATCCTCGAAGGCGGCGACAAGAGCCGCGACCGCGCCCGCAAGACCCGTGGCACCGCTCTCGCCCAGGGCATCCGCTGGGCAGCCGACCACGGCGCCGACGTCATCAACCTCTCCCTCGGCGACGACAGCAAGTCCGCGCACCCCGATGCGGGCGAGGACGCCGCCGTGCAGTACGCGCTCTCCAGGGGCGCAGTCGTGGTCGCCTCGGCCGGCAACGGCGGCGAGAAGGGCGACCACGTCTCGTACCCCGCCGCCTACCCCGGCGTGATCGCGGTGACGGCCGTCGACCGCTTCGGCACCCACGCCGCCTTCTCCACCCGTCGCTGGTACGCCACCGTCAGCGCACCCGGCGTCGACATCGTGATCGCCCATCCGGACCGCCGCTACTACCAGGGCTGGGGCACCAGCGCGGCCGCCGCCTTCGTGTCCGGAGCGGTCGCCCTGGTCAGGTCCGCCCACCCGGACCTGAGCCCGGCCCAGATCAAGAAGCTCCTCAGTGACACCGCCCGCAACTCACCCACGGGCGGCCGTGACGACTCCCGGGGACACGGCCTGGTCGACCCCGCCGCGGCCCTCGCGGCGGGCGCCAAGCTGCGCCCCGCGCAGCCTGGGACGGCGACCGCGGGCTACGCGAAGCAGTACTTCGGCCCAGGGCCCACCCCTGCGGACGAGGACGGCGCACCGACCGGCGTACTCGCCCCGGTCGCGGGAGGCCTCGGCGTCCTGATGCTCGCCGCCGCCGTCGCGCTCTGGCGCGGCGGACGCAGCAGCCGTACGCGGTAGGGGCCCGCGGCGCTCACCGTTCAGCGCGCCCCCACCGCCTTCCGCGCCGCCGCCTCGACGCACGCGACGCCCGACTCCTTCGTCGGATGACCGTCCGAGAGGACCGCGATCAGGCTGCCGCCGGCCTGGCCCACCGAGTGGACGACCCACAGACCGGTCGCACGCATCGGCATCCAGCCGTTCTTCAGCGCCCACGGAGCGCCCGCCGCCGACACGCCCCAGTCCTGTCCTGGGACCACCTGCCGCATCAGGGACCGCAGATACGCGTGGTTCCCCTCGAACACCGCCCGCAGCAGGGTGAGCTGGTCGCGTGCCGTCGTCCGGGTCAGGCCCCATGCCCGGTCCGCCACGGTCTCGCCCAGCCCCAGCCGCGCAACGGCCGCATCGAGCCCGGCCGCCCCGCCGATCCGCTCCCACAAGGCCGTCGCGGCGTCGTTGTCGCTCCTCACGATCATGGCCCGGGCCCGTCCCCGCTCCGGCTCGGACAGCGGTTCCTCCAGCGCCGCGAGGATCGCGATCTTGACGATGCTGGCGCACGGATACGTCCGCTCGTCGCCGTACACCAAGGGCTCGCCGCTTCCCGCGCGCAGGACGGCGACCGAGACGCTGGCACTCATGGACAGGAGGCTAGGCTCGACGCGTGGCGCTCAAGAACATTCCCGACCCCGGTTTCTCCGACGACGACGGCACGGCCGACCCGGCCCTCGAGGCGGCGCTCGCCGCCTGGGCCGAGGACGGCTCGGCCGAAGAACCGGTGCTCGAAGCACTCAAGGGCGCGCGGCTGCTCGTCCCTGTCGTCGCCGTACTCGGTGAGGTGGAGGAGGACGAGAACGGCCTGCGCCGCGAGAAGACCAGTGACATGGCGGTTCCCACGCTGACCGCCGGCGACCGCAGAGCCCTGCCCGCCTTCACGTCGATCGCCTCGCTCGCCCGCTGGAACCCCGAGGCCCGCCCCGTGGCCGTGCCGCTGTACCAGGCGCTCCAGGCCGCCGCCCACGAGAAGGCGGACACCCTCGTCATCGACCTGGCCGGGCCCGTTCCGTACCAGCTGGCCGGCCGGGCACTGCTCGCCCTCGCCGAGGGCCGCACCAGCACCGACCCGCTGGCCGACCCCGCCGTCACCGGCGCCGTACGGAACGCGGTCGCCGCCGAGCCGATGGTGCTGCGGGCACATCTCGTCCGTGGCCGGGACACGGACGGCACGCTCGCGCTGGTGCTCGCCGCGGACGCGGTCCCGGCCGAGGCCGGCCGGCGTGTCGCCGCGGCGCTGGCGGCCGACGACGTACTGAGGGCCCGCCTGGTGCGGGGCCTCGACCTGGCACTGCTGCCTGCCGAGGCCACCCCTCCGGGCGAGCCCCTGTTCGTCCGCGTATAGCCCTGTCCGGGCGGGTCAGCCGTAGACCGGGCCGGTGTACTTCTCGCCGGGGCCCTGGCCCGGCTCGTCCGGCACGAGCGACGCCTCGCGGAAGGCCAGCTGCAGCGACTTCAGTCCGTCACGCAGCGGCGCCGCGTGGAAGGAGCTGATCTCGGTGGCGCCGGCGTCCAGCAGACCGGCCAGCGCATGGACCAGCTTGCGGGCCTCGTCCAGGTCCTTGTGGTCCTCGGCGTCCTCGGTCAGACCGAGCTTCACGGCGGCGGCGCTCATCAGATTGACCGCGACCGTGACGATCACCTCGACGGCGGGGACCTCGGCGATGTCGCGGGTCATGGCGTCGAAATCGGGGGCCTCGTCGGGGGAGGGCTCTTGGGGGGAGGTCGCGTCACTCATGACGCACACGATATGCCCCGCCGTCCGGCCCCCCGCCGCGGCCACCGGTTAGCCCCTTCCGCCGGGAGCTGCTAACCTTGTGTGACGACCGGCTGGACACCTGCGTGCCCAGCCCACAAGTGGAGGCTCCGATCTCCCACCTGACCGCCCTCCGGGCGGCGGGTCACCGGTCAGGCGGCCCCCATCGTTCCGTACGGACGATGGAGTCGCCCGATGTGCGCCCCGCGGTTGACCGCGGCGGTGTTCCGGTATTCCAAGGAGCATCCGCCTGTGTCCCGTCCGGGGCATTTTTCGTGTTCCGGTGCGGTTGGTCCGTTGAAACAGACGTTACGCGGCTGTCTGCCAGGCGGTCGTGTGGTGCTACTTAGGAGGATCCATCAGCGCCGAGCCCCGCATCAACGACCGAATTCGCGTTCCCGAGGTGCGACTTGTCGGTCCCAGCGGCGAGCAGGTCGGGATTGTTCCGCTTGCCAAGGCCCTGGAGCTTGCGCAGGAGTACGACCTCGATCTGGTCGAGGTCGCGGCGAACGCCCGTCCGCCCGTGTGCAAGCTCATGGACTACGGGAAGTTCAAGTACGAGTCGGCCATGAAGGCCCGTGAGGCGCGCAAGAATCAGGCGCACACGGTCATCAAGGAGATGAAGCTCCGGCCGAAGATCGACCCGCACGACTATGACACCAAGAAGGGTCACGTCGTTCGGTTCCTCAAGCAGGGCGACAAGGTCAAGATCACGATCATGTTCCGTGGTCGTGAGCAGTCCCGCCCCGAGCTCGGCTTCCGCCTGCTGCAGCGTCTCGCCTCGGATGTCGAGGACCTCGGCTTCATCGAGTCGAACCCGAAGCAGGACGGCCGGAACATGATCATGGTTCTTGGCCCGCACAAGAAGAAGACCGAGGCCATGGCCGAAGCCCGGGAGGCCCAGGCCGCCCGCAAGGCCGGACGCCAGCCGGGAGAGTCGGCGGACCAGGGCGCCGAAGCTCCGGCCGAGGCACCTTCCGACACACCTTCCGAGGCATGACCACTGGGGCTGCCATCCAGGCGGCCCCGGGTTCTGCCCGGAATCCACAAACCAAGATCTGACGCTCCCGCTGTCCGGTGTACCCACCGGGGGAGCGCCACTGATGAGGAGATAACGGCGCGATGCCGAAGAACAAGACGCACAGCGGTGCCAAGAAGCGCTTCAAGATCACCGGCTCCGGCAAAGTGCTCCGTGAGCGCGCCGGCAAGCGCCACCTGCTCGAGCACAAGCCGTCCACGCTGACGCGTCGCCTCAGCGGCAACGCCGAGATGGCTCCGGGCGACGCCAAGAAGATCAAGAAGCTTCTCGGCAAGTGACGTCCGCCGTCCCCGCTGCCGGGGACGGGACGCCGAGACCGGGACCTATTCGTTTCCGGGCCGTGTGACCACCGACCACGGCCCCGCTACAAGGAGTTAAACAAGTGGCACGCGTCAAGCGGGCAGTCAACGCCCACAAGAAGCGCCGGGCGATCCTCGAGCAGGCCAGCGGTTACCGCGGTCAGCGTTCGCGCCTGTACCGCAAGGCCAAGGAGCAGGTCACCCACTCCCTGGTCTACAACTACAACGACCGCAAGAAGCGCAAGGGCGACTTCCGTCAGCTGTGGATCCAGCGCATCAACGCCGCTGCCCGCCAGAACGGCATGACGTACAACCGCCTCATCCAGGGTCTGAAGGCCGCCAACGTCGAGGTGGACCGCAAGATCCTGGCCGAGCTGGCCGTCAACGACGCCAACGCGTTCGCCGCGCTCGTCGAGGTTGCCCAGAAGGCGCTTCCGAGCGACGTCAACGCCCCCAAGGCTGCCGCCTGACGGGTCCGTTGATCCGCATGTGACCGGACCCGCAGGCCGCGCGGCCTGCGGGTCCGGTCACGTTTGGTGTTGTTCTCGGGGGTGGCCCCCCGAACCCCCGTCGGCCGCCAGGGCGGGGGCACCCCCGTATCCGGGCCCCGGCCCGGACCGAGTCAGAGAGCCGCAGGCACATGCCGACCCCCGAGCTGATCTCCCCGCGTTCCCCGCGTGTCGCCGCCGCCCGGCGGCTCGCCAAGCGCAACTTCCGCGGGAAGGACCAGCTGTTCATCGCCGAGGGGCCGCAGGCCGTGCGCGAGGCCGTCGCCCACCGCGGGCCCGGCGGTGAGGCCACGCTCGTCGAGCTGTTCACCACCGTCGAGGCCGCCGAGCGCTACGCGGACATCGTCGACGCCGCCCGCGCCACCGGCGCCCGGGTGCATCACGCCGCGGACAGCGTGCTCGCCGAGGTCTCCCAGACCGTCACTCCGCAGGGTCTGGTCGGCGTCTGCCGGTTCCTCGACTCGCCGTTCGAGGACATCCTGGCCGCCCGCCCCCGGCTCGTCGCCGTACTCGCCCACGTACGCGACCCCGGGAACGCCGGTACCGTGCTGCGCTGCGCCGACGCCGCGGGCGCCGACGCCGTCGTGCTCACCGACGCCTCCGTCGATCTGTACAACCCCAAGTCCGTGCGGGCGTCGGTCGGTTCGCACTTCCATCTGCCGGTGGCCGTCGGCGTACCCGTGGAACAGGCCGTGCGGGGCCTGCGGGACGCCGGGGTCCGCGTCCTCGCCGCCGACGGCGCGGGCGACCGCGACCTCGATGCCGAGCTCGACGCGGGCACCATGGGCGGCCCCACCGCGTGGATCTTCGGCAACGAGGCCTGGGGCCTGCCCGAGGAGACCCGCGCGCTGGCCGACGCCGTCGTGCGCGTACCGATCCACGGAAGGGCCGAGAGCCTGAACCTGGCGACCGCCGCCGCCGTATGTCTCTACGCCTCAGCACGAGCCCAGCGCGCCGGCGGCGCCACCCGTTGAGCGGACCACTCGCTCAGGGGGTCCGCTCCGTCACAAGGAGCTAGTAGGGTGGCGGGCTCGGGGGCCCACTCGGCAGCGGAGAGGTGGGGTACGGGGCTATGACCGTCGGGACCAGCAGGCCGACCCAGGCGCAGGCGGCTCTCCTGCGCCGATCCGGCAGTCCCGAGCTGCCCGCGATCGACCCCGACGACCTTCCCGACGGACTCGTCGTCGCCGACGAGACCGGCCACGTCGTCTGCTTCAACGCCGCCGCCGTACGCATCACCGCCGTCGCCAGGGACGACGCCATCGGACTGCCGCTGGAGCGTGTGCTGCCGCTGGAGGATCTCAAGGGCCGCCGCTGGTGGACCCTGACCGATCCGTACGGCGGACTCGCCACCCGCGTCGGCCAGCCGGAGCGCAATCTGCTCCTCCCCGGCGGCCGTGAGGTCCTCGTCTCCGCACGCTATGTACGCGACGTCCCCACCGGCCCGCTGCGCCGGCTCGTGGTCACTCTGCGCGGCACCGAGGCCCGGCGCCGTACCGAACGCAGCCACGCCGAACTGATCGCCACCGTCGCCCACGAGCTGCGCTCGCCGCTGACCTCCGTCAAGGGCTTCACCGCGACGCTGCTCGCCAAATGGGAGCGCTTCACGGACGACCAGAAGCGCCTGATGCTGGAGACCGTCGATGCCGACGCCAACCGTGTCACGCGGCTGATCGCCGAGCTCCTCGACATCTCGCGGATCGACTCCGGACGGCTCGAGGTGCGCCGCCAGCCCGTCGACATGCCCGCGGCCGTCAGCAGGCACGTCCAGGCCCACATAGCCGGCGGCCAGGCTCCCGACCGGTTCTTCGTACGCATCCGGGAGCAGCTGCCCGACCTGTGGGCCGACCCCGACAAGATCGACCAGGTACTCGGCAACCTGCTGGAAAATGCGGTGCGCCACGGCGAGGGAACCGTCACCATCGAGGTGGCGCCGGCCGCGGCGAAGAACGACGAGAAAGGCACGGCGGTCACCGTGAGCGATGAAGGCCCCGGCATCCCCGAGGAGTCGATGGGCCGTGTCTTCACCCGCTTCTGGCGGGGGAGCAAGCGCGGTGGCACCGGTCTCGGCCTCTACATCGTCAAGGGCATCGTCGAGGCGCACGGCGGGACGATCACCGTCGGCCGGGGGAGCGGCGGCGGCGCCGAGTTCCGATTTATCCTGCCCGTCGGCACTCCGGCATATCTCCAGTAGAGATCGCCCGAGCCGCCCGCGGGCTCATTCGCCTCCCCATACCCCGTTAGACTCGACCTTTGGCACCTTTGCGTCCTCGGTCGTCCTTGGTCGACGTGCGGGGTCCCCAGCCAGCCCATCGGAAGCACGGGAAGAGATGTCCGCACCCAATAAGTCGTACGACCCCGTTGAGGTCGAGGCACTGAAACCGGAACAGATCGAGCGCATGCGGGACGAGGCGCTCGCCGCCTTCGCCGCCGCAGACTCCCTCGAGGCGCTCGCCCACGCCAAGGTCGCGCACACCGGAGGCACCTCACCCCTCTCGCTCGCCAACCGTGAGATCGGCGCACTGCCCCCGCAGGCCAAGGCCGAGGCCGGCAAGCGCGTGGGCCAGGCCCGCGGCCAGGTCAGCAAGGCGCTCGCCGCCCGGCAGGCCGAGCTCGAGGCCGAGCGCGATGCCCGGGTGCTCGTCGAGGAGGCGGTCGATGTCACGCTGCCCTACGACCGCATCCCGGCAGGTGCCCGCCACCCGCTGACCACGCTCTCCGAGCGCATCGAGGACGTCTTCGTGGCCATGGGCTACGAGGTCGCCGAAGGCCCCGAGGTCGAGACCGAATGGCTGAACTTCGACGCGCTCAACATCGCCACCGACCACCCGGCCCGCGGCGAGCACGACACCTTCTTCGTGCAGGGCAGCGGGGACACCGCCCAGGCCGAGGGCCCGGCAGCAGGAAGCCAGGGCTCCGGCGTCGTGCTGCGCACGCACACCTCGCCCGTGCAGATCCGCTCCCTGCTCGAGCGTGAGCTGCCCGTCTATGTCATCTGCCCGGGCCGCGTCTACCGCACCGACGAGCTGGACGCCACGCACACTCCGGTCTTCCACCAGGTCGAGCTGCTCGCCGTCGACGAGGGCCTGACCATGGCGGACCTCAAGGGCACCCTGGACCACATGGTCCAGGCGCTGTTCGGCGAGGGCATGAAGACCCGGCTGCGCCCGAACTTCTTCCCGTTCACCGAGCCGTCCGCCGAGATGGACATGGTCTGCTACGTCTGCCGCGGCGAGTCCGTCGGCAACCCGGACCGCCCCTGCCGCACCTGCTCCAGCGAGGGCTGGATCGAGCTCGGCGGCTGCGGCATGGTCAACCCGAAGGTGCTCACGGCCTGCGGCGTCGACCCCAGCAAGTACAGCGGATTCGCTTTCGGGTTCGGCATCGAGCGAATGCTGATGTTCCGCCACAACGTCGAAGACATGCGAGACATGGTCGAGGGTGACGTCCGGTTCACCCGGCCGTTCGGGATGGAGATCTGATGCGGGTCCCGCTTTCCTGGCTGCGGGAGTACGTCGACCTGCCGGAGACGGAGACCGGCCGCGACGTCCAGGCCAAGCTCATCTCCGCCGGCCTCGAGGTCGAGACTGTCGAGCGGCTCGGCGCGGGCCTGAAGGGCCCGCTCGTCGTCGGCCAGGTGCTGACCATCGAGGAGCTGGAGGGCTTCAAGAAGCCCATCCGCTTCTGCACCGTCGACGTCGGCCAGGCCAACGGCAGCGGTGAGCCGCAGGAGATCGTCTGCGGGGCGCGCAACTTCTCCGTCGGCGACAAGGTCGTCGTGGTCCTCCCGGGCGCCGTACTGCCCGGAGACTTCGCGATCGCCGCTCGCCAGACGTACGGCAGGACCTCGCACGGCATGATCTGCTCCGGCGACGAGCTCGGCATGGGCGACGACGGCAGCGGCGGCATCATCGTGCTGCCGCCCGAGTACGAGGTGGGCACCGACGCGATCGAGCTCCTGGAGCTCGTCGACGAGGTCCTCGACATCGCGGTCACCCCCGACCGGGGCTATGCACTGTCGATCCGCGGCGTCGCCCGCGAGGCCGCCATCGCCTACGGTCTGCCGCTGCGCGACCCGGCGCTGCTCGACGTGCCCGGCCCGAACTCGTACGGACACGTGGTCAACGTCTCCGACCCGGTCGGCTGCGACCGCTTCACCGCGCGCACCGTCGTCGGCCTGGAGCCCGAGGCCCGCTCACCGATCTGGCTGCAGCGCAGGCTGCAGAAGGCCGGGATGCGCCCGATCTCGCTCGCCGTCGACGTCACCAACTACGTGATGCTGGAGCTCGGGCAGCCGCTGCACGCCTACGACCGCTCCCGTCTCGACGGGCCGATCGGGGTGCGCCGCGCCGAGCCCGGCGAGAAGCTCACCACCCTGGACGGGGCCAAGCGCGTCCTGGACGCCGAGGACCTGGTCATCACGGACAACCGCGGCCCGATCGGCCTCGCGGGTGTCATGGGCGGTGCCAACACCGAGATCGCGGACCACGACGACACCGCCGGGGCCACCACCGAGGTCGTCATCGAGGCCGCGCACTTCGACCCGGTCGCCATCGCCCGGACCGCGCGCCGGCACAAGCTGTCCTCCGAGGCGTCCAAGCGCTTCGAGCGCGGCGTCGACCCGCTGGCCGCGGCCGCCGCCGCGCAGCGCACCGTCGATCTGCTGGTGCTGCTCGCCGGCGGCACCGCCGACGGCGGCGTCACCGAGGTCGTCGCGCCGTACGCGCCGCGTACGATCACCATGCCGGCGGACCACCCCGACCGCGTCGCGGGTGTCGCCTACGGCCGCGAGACCGTCGTACGCCGCCTCCAGGAGGTCGGCTGCGACGTCTACGGGCAGGACGAGCTCGTCGTCACCGTGCCGTCGTGGCGCCCCGACCTCGCCCAGCCGAACGACCTCGCAGAAGAGGTCATCCGGCTCGAGGGGTACGAGAACCTTCCGTCCACGCTGCCCACACCGCCGTCCGGCCGCGGTCTGACCGCACGCCAGCGGCTGCACCGGCGGGTCGGCCGGGCGCTCGCGGGCGCCGGCTACGTCGAGGCGCCGAACTATCCGTTCATCGCCGAGAAGGTCTTCGACCAGCTCGGCCTGGACGGGGACGACGCCCGTCGCCGGGTCGTCCGGCTCTCCAACCCGCTGTCCGACGAGGAGCCGGCGCTGCGCACCACACTGCTGCCCGGCCTGCTCGCCACGCTGCGGCGCAACAACGGCCGTGGCAGCCACGACCTCGCGCTGTTCGAGACCGGTCTGGTCTTCCTGCCGACCGGCGACGAGAAGCCGGCCGTGGTACTGCCGGTCGACCGCCGTCCGACCGACGCGCAGATCGCCGAGCTGGACGCCGCGCTGCCGCGCCAGCCGCGCCGCGCCGCGGTCGTCCTCGCGGGCGCCCGCGAGCAGGCCGGCTGGTGGGGCAAGGGAGGTCCGGCCGAATGGGCGGACGCGATCGAGGCGGGCCGGCTGCTCGCCCGCGAGGCGGGTGTCGAGCTGACCGTGCGGGCCGACCAGCACGCGCCGTGGCACCCCGGGCGCTGCGCCGCACTGTTCGCGACCGTCAACGGTGAGGAGACGCTCATCGGCCATGCCGGTGAGCTGCACCCGCGGGTCGTCAAGGAGCTGCACCTGCCGGAGCGCACCTGCGCCATGGAGATCGAGCTCGATCTGCTGGAGCAGGCCGGGGGCATCGTCGAGGCTCCGCGGATCTCCACCTTCCCGGTGGCGACCCAGGACGTCGCGCTGGTCGTCGCCGAGGACGTGCCCGCCGGCGACGTGGAGGCCGCACTGCGCGAGGGCGCGGGCGAACTGCTGGAGTCCATCCGGCTGTTCGACGTCTTCACCGGCGAGCAGCTGGGCGAGGGCAAGAAGTCCCTGGCGTACGCACTGCGCTTCCGTGCCGCGGACCGCACGCTGACGGTCGACGAGGCGTCGGCCGCCCGTGACGCCGCTGTCGCGCTCGCCGCCGAGCGCACCGGCGCGGTGCTGCGCGGGGCCTGAGCGGCCGTTCGCCGATGAGGGGCGCATCCGCCACGTGCGGATGCGCCCCTCACGCGTGTGCGGAGCCGGAAACCGCCCCCGCCGGGGGCGGATCGCCGACGATGTGGCGCTGCTGGTGCTGCGCGACGACCGCACACGGGCAGCGGCGCAGAGCGGTGACACCGCCCTGCGCCGTGCCCGGCCGGAACCCTCCAATCGATAGCTCTCCGCAGCCGTGTGCAGTGTTCGGCAGGAGTGGGACTGCCGACGGCCGGCGCCGCCCGCCCTGCCGCGGAGTGTCGGGCAGATCAGCAGGGCAGACGACGCGATCGGGGCCGCCGCACTGTACGAGGGGGAGCCGGCGGCCCGGCCGCCTCTGTGAGAGGCCCTTCAGTCAACCGGCGCGCACCGCCCGGCGGCAGCGTACGCAAGGCACAGAAAAGCGCACTTGTTTCACACCCCGTGCGAATCGTCCTCTACTACGCTGAGCGGACCGAGTCACCGGAGGGTGCCCATGCAGCCCAACACCCTGCTCGACGCCCTGCTCGACGAAGCGGGCATCTCGCACGCCGGACTTGCCGCCCGCGTCAACCATGCGGGCCGGGCCAGAGGCCTGTCGCTGCGGTACGAACACACGGCCGTGGCACGGTGGTTGAAGGGCCAGCGCCCGCGCGGCCAGGTGCCCGACCTGATCTGCGAGGTGTTCGCCGGCCGGCTGCACAGGGTGATCACGCTCGGCGACATCGGACTCGCCACGCCCGGGCCGTCGCCACAGGGCGCCTCCTCGCTCTCCGGGTTCGTGGACCGCGCAACAGCCCTGTGGCGCTCCGACGAGCAGCAACGGCCACACATCGTGGGGGCCCCGGCCGTCACCGGCACCCCCGCCGTGATGCCCGTGTGGGAGTGGGAGAACCCGCCCGAGGACGCGGATGTCTCGCGCAGCGGCACGACCCGGGTCAGCATGGCCGACATCAAGATGCTGCGTGCCGCGCGGGCGCACTACGAGCTGATGTACCGCAAGGCCGGCGGTGTCGCCGTCCGCGCCCGTGTCGTCGGCTTCCTCAACGCGCAGACCGCACCCCTGCTGCGCGGCGCCTACAGCGACGCACTCGGCCGTCAACTGCACCGTGCCACGGGCGGGCTGGTGGCGGTGGCGGGCATCTGCGCGTACGACTCCGACGCGCACGGTCTCGCCCAGCGTTACTTCCATCAGGCACTGCGTCTGGCAAAGGCCAGCGGCGACCGCGGACTTGGCGCCTATGTGATCGCGCTGCTGGTCAACCAGTCGCTGTACATGGGCGAGTACCGGCAGGCGGTGGCGTTCGCCGAGGCGGCGCTGCGGGCTGCCGGTCACCAGATCACGCCGGCCCTGGCCGCGGACCTGTACGCGATGCAGGCGAAGGCGTACGCGCACCTGGGTGACAGCGGCAGCGCGCTGCGGTGCATCCACTGCGCCGAGTCCGAGGCGGAGCGGATCCGCCCGGGCCATGAACCGGACGAGACGGGGTACGTGCAACCGGGACTGGTCAATGTCCAGGTGGCCGAAGCGCTGCTCAGCCTCGGGGATCTGACGGTGGCCCGGGAACATGCCACGGCGGCCGTCGGCACCCCGGCCCACGACCGCGGCCGGGTGCACCGGCTCGCGATGCTGAGCCAGATCGAGATGCGCGCGGGTGAGATGGACCGGGCGGCGCGGACGGCGGCCGAGATGGTGGAGCGGGCGCGGGGGATGGAGTCCCAGCGGCTGCGCGACCGGCTGCGTGCCGTGCGGCGGGCCCTCGCGGCGAGCGGCTGCGCCGACGCCGAGGAAGCGGCCGAACTCATCGACGGGGCGCTGCGCGTTCCCCTGTGACCGTACTCCTGCTGCGATGTTGCCACCTACTTGTCGGAAGGTGGCACACACGTGCAGTGGACAAACTTAAGCGAACAAACTGTGTATGAGAACCGCTGGTTCAGGGTCAACCTCGCGGATGTCGCGCTGCCCGACGGCCGGCATCTGGACCACTTCCTGATCCGGCTGCGCCCGGTTGCCGTCGCGACCGTGGTCAACGAGGCCAACGAGGTGCTGCTGCTGTGGCGGCACCGGTTCATCACGGACAGCTGGGGCTGGGAGCTCCCCGCCGGTGTCGTCGAGGACGGCGAGGACATCGCGGCCGCCGCCGCCCGTGAGATGGAGGAGGAGACCGGCTGGCGGCCGGGCCCCCTCCGGCATCTGCTCACCGTGGAGCCGTCCAACGGGCTCACGGACGCGCGCCACCATCTCTACGTCGCCGACGAGGCCACGTACATGGGCCACCCCGAGGACGACTTCGAGTCCTCCCGCCGGGAGTGGATCTCCCTGAAACTGGTGCCCGACATGATCGCGCGCGGCGAGGTCCCGGCCGCCAACATGGCGGCCGGGCTGCTGATGCTGCACCATCTGCGGCTGGGCTGATCCGACCTGGTCGGCGCGGCAGGGCTGATCGGACGGGGCGGGCACGGCAGGGGAGGCGAGGCGCCTACGGCCCGAGCGCCTGCCACACCACGACGGCCAGTGCCCCGAGCGCGGTCAGTGCGGCGACGGCGGGCAGTGGCCACCGGGCATGCTCAAGTGCCCCCACGCGCGCGACCAGATCGGTCAGGTCCCGGTCGATCTGGTCGTTGCGCTGGGCGAGCAGCTCCAGCCGGCCGTCGATCCGGGCGAGGCCGACATCGAGGCTGCGGCGCAGTTCTGCGAACTCCTCGACGGCCAGTAAGTGATCAGCGTCGGTTGTCACGGATGTCGCTCCTGTTCGGGGGGTGTACGGCGGGCCCTTGACTGAGCGGGTCCGAGTCAACCCTCCCTGCTCGGGGGGCGGGAGCGTGTGCGCACGGCATATGCGGGCACGCCCCTCGCACCCCGTGTGAATCAGGAGCGGGCGTCAGGCGCTCAGGAGTACGGGTAGAAACCGGATCCCGTCTTGCGGCCGAGCCGGCCCGCGTCCACCATCCGCTGGAGCAGCGGGGGAGCGGCGTACAGCGGCTCCTTGAACTCGGCGTACATCGAGTCGGCGACCGAGGCCACCGTGTCCAGGCCGATCAGGTCGGAGAGCTTCAGCGGACCCATCGGGTGGGCGCAGCCCATCTCCATGCCGTTGTCGATGTCCTCACGGCTGGCGATGCCCGACTCGAACATCCGGATCGCGGAGAGCAGATACGGGATGAGCAGCGCGTTGACCACGAAGCCCGAGCGGTCCTGGGCGCGGATCGGGTGCTTGTCGAGCACGCGCTGCACGACGGCCTCGGACCGCTTGACGGTCTCCTCGGACGTGGTCAGCGCCGGGATCAGCTCCACCAGCTTCTGGACCGGTGCCGGATTGAAGAAATGGATGCCGATGACCTGGTCGGGGCGCGAGGTCGCGACGGCGAGCTTCACCAGCGGGATCGAGGAGGTGTTGGAGGCGAGGATCGCGTCCTGGCGGGTCACCACCTGGTCGAGGATCTGGAAGATCTCCGTCTTGACCTGCTCGTTCTCCACGACGGCCTCGATGACGAGATCGCGGTCGGCGAACTCCCCGAGGTCGGTGGTGAAGGTGAGGCGCTCCAGGGTCGCGTCGCGCTCCGCCTCGGTGATCTTGCCGCGCTCGGCGGCCTTGGACAGGGAGTTGTGCAGGCGGGTACGCCCGATCTCCAGGGCCTCGCCCGTGGTCTCGGCGACCTTCACCTCGAGGCCGCTTCTGGCACACACCTCCGCGATGCCCGCGCCCATCTGGCCGCAGCCCACCACTCCGACGCGTGCAATGTCGGCCATTGAGTCCGTCACCTCGTGCCTTTCGCTGATACTCGTGCGGCGGGGTCCCGTATGGTTCCGGTGCCCGCCCCGACCCCATGACGTTACTCCGGGAGTATGCGTGTCCGGCCGCCAGGGCCGGGCATGCTGCTTGAATACGGAGAGTCACGACAGCGCACATCGAGTGGGCAGGGGGCAGTCATATGGCACGTATCGGGCGAAGGGGTTTCGTGGCAGCCGCCGCCGGAGCGCTGTCCGCGCTGGCGGCGACGGGGGACGCGGCCGCTGCGTCAGATCGGCCGGCCGCCGCACCGCCGCGCACCAGCGCCGAACGGCGCGAATTCCGCGGGATGTGGCTGGCTTCGGTCGGCAACCGGGACTGGCCGTCGGCGCCCGGCCTCAGCGCCGCGGCGCAGCGCGCCGAGCTGCTCGCCCACCTCGACAGTGCGGTCGCCCGCCGGCTGAATGTGGTGATCTTCCAAGTGAGGCCTACGGCGGACGCGCTGTGGCCGTCCCCGCACGAGCCCTGGAGCCAGTATCTGAGCGGCGTCCAGGGCAGGAATCCCGGCTGGGACCCGCTCGGTACGGCGGTGACCGAGGCCCACCGCCGCGGTCTCCAGCTGCACGCCTGGTTCAACCCCTACCGGGTGGCGAACCACACCGACCCCTCACTGCTGGTCCCGAACCACCCCGCCCGGCGGAACCCCGGCTGGATCCTGCCCTACGGCGGCAAGCTGTACTACAACCCCGGCATCCCCGAGGTCCGCCGCTTCGTCCAGGACGCGATGATGGACGCCGTCCGCCGGTACGCCGTCGACGCGGTGCACTTCGACGACTACTTCTACCCGTATCCCGTCGCGGGACAGGTCTTCCGGGACGACGCCACGTATGCCCGCTACGGTGCCGGACACCCGGACAAGGCCTCCTGGCGGCGCAGCAACATCGACCGGCTGGTGAGCGAGATGGCCGCCCGTATCACCAAGGCCAAGCCCGGCGTCCGCTTCGGGATCAGCCCGTTCGGCGTGTGGCGCAATTCCGCGACCGACCCGCGCGGCTCGGCGACCGCCGCCGGTGTCCAGACCTACGACGCCCTGCACGCCGACACCCGCACATGGGTCCGGAAGGGCTGGATCGACTACGTCGTTCCGCAGGTCTACTGGAACATCGGCTTCCAGGCCGCCGACTATGCGGCCCTGGTTCCCTGGTGGGCGGATGTCGCCCGGGGGACCGGCGTCGACCTGTACATCGGCGAAGCGCTGTACAAAGCGGGCATGCCCGGTCAGCCCGCGCCCTGGCAGGATCCGGCGGAGCTGTCCAGGCACCTCACCTTCGCCCGGCGGTACGCGACGGTCCGCGGCCACTGCTTCTTCTCGGCGAAAGAGGTCATGACGGATCCGGCCGGGGCGATGGCAAAGGTGGTCGCCGACCACTATCCGACCCGGGTGAGGCCCCCGAGCTGATCAGGTCTGCTCGTGGTGGCGTACGACGGTGTCGGGACCGGGGGACATCAGCGCCTCGTGCCCGTCCTCGAAGCGGACGCGGAACGGGGGGTTGCCCTCAGGGCCCAGCACCTCGACGACTTCGGCGACCTTGTCGTGCTGTCCCACGATCCTGCCGTGCATCAGCAGCTTGTCGCCCACGTTCGCTTGCATCTGGGAGTGACCTCCTCGAAGAGGTTGGTCGTGCCTGACTTCGAGTCTACGGCCGGGGCCGCGAGTCGCACCTCCGGCTCCGCCCGTGGTCGTTTGCCCCTTCAACCGCTGGTGCGCTGGGTGACGGCGATGCAGACCAGCACCGCGACCGCGGCGAGCGGAGCAGCCGGGGAGAGCCGCTCGCCGAGCAGGGACACGGACCACACGAGAGTGAGCAGCGGCTGGGCCAGCTGAAGCTGGCTGGCCTTCGCGATCCCGATCTGCGCCATCCCGCGGTACCAGACGTACAGACCGAAGAACGTCGAGCCGGCCGCGACCCACAGCAGGCCGATCACGCCGTGCGTCCCGAGGCGCACCGGCTCGAAGGCGAGCGCGACGGCCGATCCGGCGACGGCGAGCGGCAGGCACAGCATCAGCGCCCAGCCGATCACCTGCCAGCCCGGCATCACCGCGGCCAGTCGGCCGCCCTCGGTGTAGCCGGCGGCGCACACCAGCAGCGCGCCGAAGAGATACAGGTCACCGGTGTGCAGCGCACCACCGCTCTGCTGGACGGTGAAGGCGAGCACCACGCCGGCACCGGCGAGCGCCGCGGCCCAGAAGGTGCGGGAGGGACGGCGGCGGGTGCGCAGGGCGGCGAAGGCCGCAGTGGTCAGCGGCAGCAGTCCCACCACCACGGCGGCGTGGGCGGAGGTGGAGGTCTGCAGGGCGAGCGTCGTCAGCAGCGGGAAGCCGACCACCACGCCGCCTGCGACGACGGCGAGCGGGGCCCAGTGCCTGCGGTGGGGGACCGGCACCCGCAGTGCCAGCAGGAACCCGCCCGCGACCAGGGCGGCAAGCACGCTGCGTACGGCGACCAGGGACCAGGGGCCGAAGCTCTCCATGCCCCAGACCGTGGCCGGAAAGGTCAGCGAGAAGGCGACGACGCCGAGCGCGGCGAGAAGGGTGCCACTGCTCACCGCTATCGAAGTGGTGGGAGTAGCGCTATCCTGTACTGTCATGCAAGAGCGTAGCAGTGTGGCGGAATTGGCGAATTCGCTGAAGCGTGAACTGGACCGCTACTCACCAGGAGAGAAGCTGCCGTCCAGCCGGGCGCTGGTCGAGCGCCACCGGGTCTCCCCGGTCACCGTCTCCCGGGCTCTCGCCCAGCTCGCCGCCGAAGGCCTGGTCGTCACGCGGCCCGGCGCAGGCGCCTTCCGGGCCCGGCCCCGCACCGACACCCCACCACCGGGGGACACCTCCTGGCAGGAAGTCACCCTCAGCGCGGACGCGGCGACCGAAGTCGTGCCGCGCGCGGTCGACGCGTCCGGCGTGCTCGTCACACTGTCAGCGCCACCCGCGGGAGTCGTCGAGTTCAACGGCGGCTATCTGCATCCCTCGCTCCAGCCGGAACGGGCCATGGCCGGCGCGCTGGCCCGCGCGGGACGCCGCCCCGGGGCGTGGGGCCGGCCGCCGACCGACGGGCTGCCCGAACTGCGCGAGTGGTTCGCCCGCGGACTCGGCGGCACCGTCGGCGCGGCCGATGTGCTGGTCACCGCCGGCGGCCAGTCGGCCCTGACCACCGCGCTGCGCGCTCTCGCCCCGCCCGGCGCCCCCGTCCTCGTCGAATCACCCACCTACCCCGGCATGCTCGCCATCGCCCGCGCCGCGGGGCTGCGACCGGTGCCCGTCCCCCTGGACCCCGACGGTGTGCGACCGGACCTCCTGGCCGCGGCGTTCCGCGCCACCGGAGCGCGCGTGTTCGTGTGCCAGCCGCTGTTCCAGAACCCGACCGGTGCCGTTCTCGCCACGGAGCGCCGCCCCGAGGTGCTGCGCATCGCCCGCGAAGCCGGAGCCTTCGTGATCGAGGACGACTTCGCGCGCCGCCTGGTCCACGAGGACGCCGGCCCGCTGCCCAGGCCCCTGGCCGCCGACGACCCCGACGCAGTGGTCGTCCACGTCAGTTCGCTCACCAAGGCGACCTCGCCCAGCCTGCGGGTGGGCATGCTCGCCGGCCGCGGCCCGGTGCTGGAGCGGCTGCGCGCCATCCATGTCGTCGACAACTTCTTCGTCCCCCGCCCGCTCCAGGAAGCGGCCCTGGAACTGGTCGGTGCCCCGGCCTGGAGTCGCCATCTGCGCCGCGTGGCCGCCGAGCTGAAGGGCCGCCGCGACACCATGACCGCGGCACTTCGGATGCACCTGCCCGAACTGTCCCTGCCGCACATCCCGTCCGGCGGCCACCACCTGTGGCTGCGCCTGCCGGACGCCATGGACGAGAGCGCCCTCGTGGCCGCCGCCCTCCGGGCGGATGTCGCGGTCGCCCCCGGCCGCCCCTACTTCTGCGCCGAACCCCCCGCCGGACACATCCGGTTGAGCTTCGCGGGCGTCGCGGGCCCGGCCGAGATCGAGAAGGGTGTGCGCCGGCTGCGGACGGCGTGCGACGAATGGGCGGCATGACCCCTGGCCTCCCCCCGGGACCGGGACACCGGCCGTGACGACCGCCGCCTGCCCCCGGCCGGGACATCGAGCGTGACAGCCGGCGACCGGGCATGCGAATCTCACGCCATGAGCGAGACGACCCATGGCCCTTACACGATCTCCACCGACCCGGGCCGCCTCGACGCGGCCCGGGTGCACCACTGGCTCTCGAGCGATGCCTACTGGGCGCTCGGCCGCAGCCGGGAGCGGCAGGACCTCGCCATCGCCGGATCGCTCAACTTCGGCGCGTACGAAGCAGCTTCGGGCGAGCAGGCCGCCTACGCGCGCGTCATCACGGACGGGGCCACCTTCGCCTACCTCTGCGACGTCTATGTCGACCCGTCCGCCCGCGGGACGGGACTGGGCACCGCCCTCGTCGCCGCTGTGCGCGACCATCTCGCGCCGCTCGGGCTGAACCGGATCTTGCTCACCACCGACGACGCTCACGGTGTGTACGAAAAGGTCGGATTCCAGGTACTCGGCAACCCGGGGAACTGGCTGCAGATCGCCTTCAACTGACTCTTGACCTGCGCGGCGTTCCCGTTCACCATCACGCCATGAGTGTGAGGGTCACGTTGGTCGCCGCCGCGCGCAGCTCGTCGCTGCTCGCCGAGCGGTTCGACGACGACCGCCCGCTCGACCTGGTGGGCTGGCAGGAGGTGCGGCTCGCCGCGCACGCCCTTGTGCCGCTGAACACCGCCGAGCTGCGGTACTGCTCGCCGACCCCCCGCAGCCGGGCGACCGGCGAGGCGCTCGGCCTCTTTCCCATGGCCCAGCCCGCGCTGCGGGACTGCGACATGGGCCGCTGGCGCGGGTTCACGCTCTCCGAGGTGACCGCCCGCGAGCCTGCCGCCGTCGACGCGTGGTTCGCCGACCCGCGCTCGGCGCCGCACGGCGGCGAGCCGCTGCTCGCGTTCATCGGACGCATAGGGAGCTGGCTGGACACCCGCCCCGCCGACGACGGCGGCACCATCGTCGCCGTGGCCGAACCGGGCGTCGTCCGAGCGGCCCTGGTGTACGCCCTGAGGCTGCCGCCGGCCACCTACTGGGCGGTGGACGTGCGCCCGCTGTCGACCGTGACCCTCACGGGCCTCTCCGGTCACTGGAGCCTGCGCCTGGAGGCGGCGGCGTGACGCCCCGGCCGCGCGGCATCACGCGGCCGTTCCCACCACCCGCTCGGGCGTGATGCGGATGACGATCCGTACGACCTCCGGCGGCAGCCCCAGGTACTCCGCGCCCGCACCCGGGCCCTCGTACCGCTCCGCCAGCTGGACCGCGAGCTCGCGTCCCGCGTCCTCGGTGATCGTCGCGGTGCCGCGCACTTCCACGTACTGCAGCGGGTCCTTGAGGTCGTACACGGTCACGCTCACCCGCGGGTCGGCCGCGATGTTCCGGTCCTTGCGGCGGCCCGCCTCGGAGGAGATGACCAGAGCGTCGCCGTCCCTGGCGATCCAGACCACGGAGGTCTGGGGGCTCCCGTCGGGGAGGACGGTGGCCAGCACCGCGGGGTTCGGCGCATCGAGCAGCCGACGGGCGGCCGTACTGAGGGAAACAGACATGCGCGAAGGGTAACCCGGCCTCCTCACCAGGCTGTTGGCAACGGGGGGGAGGCCTTCCCCGGGCTATGGTGCTTCCCGCAGCCCGTCCCGCCTGCGGCGCAGGAAGGCGATCTCCGCCGCGTTCCCCGCGCACCCGATCGCCGCGTCGTACTCCGTCGTCGCCTCCGCCCGGCGGCCCAGGCGCACCAGCAGATCGGCGCGGACCGCATGGAAGACACGGAAGCCGTCGAGCGCGGAGCCGAGACCGTCGACCAGGTCGAGCGCGGTGGCCGGGCCCTCGACCTCGGCCACCGCGACCGCGCGGTTGAGCGCCACGACCGGGCTGGGCGCGATCGACGCCAGCTGGTCGTACAGCCGCAGGATCTGCCCCCAGTCCGTCTCCGCCGCCGCCGGGGCTTCGCTGTGCACGGCACTGATCGCCGCCTGGATCTGGTACGGCCCCGGGCGCCCGCGGAGCAGGCACCGCCGTACCAGCGCGTGCCCCTCGGCGATCAGAGCGGCATCCCACCGGCCCCGGTCCTGGTCGGCCAACAGAACCAGTTCGCCGCCCGGGCCCGTCCGCGCCGCGCGGCGGGACTCGGTGAGCAGCATCAGCGCGAGCAGGCCGGTCACCTCCGGCTCGTCGGGCATCAGGGCGGCCAGCAGCCGCCCGAGGCGTACCGCTTCCACGCACAGGTCCTCGCGTACGAGCCGGTCGCCCGAGCCCGCCGCGTACCCCTCGTTGAAGATCAGATAGATCACGGCGAGCACGGCGGGCAGCCGGTCGGGCAGTTCGGCCTCACCGGGCACCCGGTAGGCGATCCGCGCATCCCGGATCTTGCCCTTGGCACGGACCATACGCTGGGCCATGGCCGGCTCGGCGACCAGGAACGCCCGGGCGATCTCGGCGGTGGTGAGCCCGCCGAGCAGCCGCAGGGTCAGGGCGACCTGGGCGGCCGGGGCGAGCGCCGGATGGCAGCAGGTGAAGATCAGACGCAGCCGTTCGTCGCGCACCGGCCCCTCCTCCTCGCCGTCGTGGTCGCGGGCCTGCAGCAGGGCGGCCTGCCCGTGCCGGTCGGCGCGGGACGCCTCCCGGCGAAGGCGGTCGATCGCCCGGTTGCGCCCGGTGGTGATGATCCATCCCGCGGGGCTCGGCGGCAGCCCGGTCGTGGGCCAGCGTTCGAGGGCCGTGGCGAACGCGTCCTGGACCGCCTCCTCGGCGATGTCGATGTCACCGAAGACCCGGACCAGGACGGCGACCGCGCGACCGTACTCCTCGCGGAAGACACGCTCCACCGCGGCTGCGGGCATCTCGGGCAGGCCGGACGGCATCAGACGTGGCCGTGCTGCAGCGGCCTCACCTCGATCGGAAGCGTGATCGCCCGGGCGAGCCTGCGCCCCCACTCCAGCGCTGCGTCGAGATCGGGGGCCTGGATGACGGTGAAACCGCCGAGGTGCTCCTTGCCCTCGACATACGGGCCGTCGGTGGTGAGCACCTCGTCACCCTTCAGCCGCAGCACGGTGGCCGTGCTCGGCGCATGGAGGCCGCCTGAGAACACCCAGGCCCCCGCCTCCTTGAGCTCCGCCTTCAGGGCCTCGACATCGCGCATGATCGGATCCAGCACCTCGGGCGCCGGCGGCTCGCCGTCGGGCTGGTAGATGCTGAGCAGATACTGCTGCATGACGCTCCTCCTCCGCGGGGTGGCATCCGGCTCGCCCCTGTCTCACTCTCTACACGAACGGCCTCCCGCCGGATCGACAGCAGAGACGGAATTCGCTCAGAACGCCACCGGCTCACGGATCAGGGGGCAGGTCATGCAGTGCCCGCCGCCCCGCCCCCGCCCCAGCTCGGCGCCCACGATGGTGATGACCTCCACCCCCGCCTTGCGCAGCAGTGTGTTCGTCTGCGTGTTGCGGTCGTAGGTGAAGACCACGCCCGGCTCCAGGGCGACCGCGTTGTTGCCGCTGTCCCACTGCTGCCGCTCGGAGGCGTACACATCGCCGCCGGTCTCGATCACCCGCAGCTCGGACAGGCCCAGGGCCCTCGCGACGACATCGACGAAGGCACGGGACCCCTCGTCGGCCACGTCCAGACCGGGGGCCCTGTCGCTCGGCCGCAGGGTGAAGGTGTGGACGGCGTCCATGATGTGCGGGTACAGCGTCACGACATCCCGGTCGGCGAAGGTGAAGACGGTGTCGAGGTGCATCGCGGAGCGCAGTTTGGGCATGCCCGCGACCACGACCTGCTCCGCCGCACCGTTCTCGAACAGGGACAGCGCCACCTGGGTGATCGCCTGGCGGGAGGTGCGCTCGCTCATGCCCATCAGGACCACGCCGTTGCCCACGGGCATGATGTCGCCGCCCTCGAACGTCGCCTGCCCCCAGTCGCGTTCCGGGTCGCCCCACCACACGGTGCTGCCGGTGAAGTCCGGGTGGAACCGGTAGACGGCCTTCATCAGCAGTGTCTCGTCGTGGCGGGCCGGCCAGTAGAGCGGGTTGAGGGTGACTCCGCCGTACAGCCAGCAGGTGGTGTCGCGGGTGTAGAGGGTGTTCGGCAGCGGCGGCATCAGATACTCGCGGATGCCGGTCGACTCCCGGGCCAGAGCGAGATACGGCGGCCGGAACTCGTCCGGCAGGTCGGCGGACGCGAGGCCGCCGATGAGGAACTCGGCGAGTTCACGAGGCTCCAGTGTTTCCAGGAAGGCGCGGGTGGGATCGATCAGCCCGACGCCGACCTCGTTCGCGACGATCTTGCGGTCGAGCAGCCAGGACTTCGCCTCGGGCATGGCCACGGTCCGGGCGAGCAGCTCGTGGAGTTCGACGACCTCGACGCCGCGCTGCCGGAGCTTGTTGACGAAGTCGGCATGGTCGCGCTGGGCGTTCTCCACCCACATCACGTCGTCGAAGAGCAGATCGTCCGCGTTGGTGGGGGTCAGACGGCGGTGCGCCAGCCCCGGGGCGCAGACCAGGACCTTGCGCAGTCTGCCGACCTCGGAGTGGACGCCGAGAGCCTGTGCGGCCGGGGTCGTGTCGTTCATCCTGCTGGGCCTTTCCTCGGGCTCGACGGCGGGAGCCGGTGTGGGCGTCGTGGGCGGTCAGAGGCTGATCCAGCCGGCAGCCACGGCGGCCACGCCGACGGCTGCACCGGCGACCGAGATGGCGCAGAGGACGGCTTCAGGTGGCGAGAACAGCCGTTTGCCCTGCTCGCGGCGGGCTTTCACGAACAGGAAGGTGGCGGGGGCGTAGATGATGAAGGAGACGAGCACGAACTTCAGTCCGGCCGCGTACAGCAGGAACGCCGTGTAGAAGGTGGCGACCACCGCGACGACGAGTTCCCGCGCGGAGGCCTTGCCGCCTTTGGTGAGGCTGTCGTGCCGCGCTCCGACCTTGACGGCGAACGCCGCGGCCAGCAGGAACGGGATCAGGGTCAGTGCGCTGGTCAGATCGAGGGCGAAGTTGAACGCGTCCTCGGAGAACAGGGTGACGATCAGGACGATCTGGCTCAGCAGCGTCGTCATCACCAGCGCGGGCACCGGGACGTCGGCGGCGGTCGCCCGCCGCAGGAAGCGGGGCATGTCGTCGTCCTTGGCGGCGACGAACAGCACCTCGGCGGCCATCAGCGTCCAGGCGAGATAGGCACCGAGCACCGAGATGATCAGTCCTACGCTGACGAACACCTCGCCCCAGGTGCCGACCGCGTACTCAAGGACACCGGCCATCGACGGCTGGCGGAGCTCGGCGATCTCGCTCATCGGCATGATTCCGTACGACACGATGGTCACCGAGGCGAAGACGGCGAAGACGCTGAGGAAGCCCAGCACCGTCGCGCGTCCGACGTCCTCGCGCCGCTTGGCGTGCCGTGAGTAGACGCTGGCGCCCTCGACGCCCAGGAACACGAACACCGTGGCCAGCATCGTGCCCCGGACCTGGTTGAACAGCGAGCCGGCGTAGTCGGCGCCGCCCCAGTTCTCGGCGAAGACGCTGGTGTCGAGGTAGAAGAGCGCAAGGATGACGAAGACGAGGATCGGGACGACCTTGGCGACGGTGACGACTTTGTTGATCGCCGTGGCTTCCTTCACGCCACGGCGGATGAGCAGGAAGAACGCCCACAGCCCTATGGTCGACAGCACCGCGGCGAGGAGGGTGTCCCCGTCACCGAGCGCCGGCCAGACCGCGCCGATCGTGGACATGATCAACACCCAGTAGGTCACGTTGCCGACACAGGCGCTCGCCCAGTAACCGAAGGCGGAGAAGAACCCGAGGTACTCGCCGAAACCGGCCTTGGCGTACGCGTAGACGCCGGCGTCCAGATCGGGCCGGCGGACGGCGAGGGACTGGAACACGAAGGCCAGCATCAGCATGCCGGTGCCGGCGATGGCCCAGGCGATCAGCGCCCCGGCGACACCTGTCTCCTGGGCGAAGCGCCGCGGCAGCGAGAACACGCCCGCGCCCACCATCGAGCCGACGACCATCGCCGTCAGTGTCATCAGGGTCAGCTTGGCGGTCGGCGGCGCTGCGTCGGCGGTGTCGGCCTTGGCCATCGTGCTCCCCCTGGGGACGGGTGCGACCGTTTTGGGTGGAATCTATCGACGACCGGCGTGATTCTCTGCGACCGAGCGCTTCGGATGGCCCGTTTGGCCAACCGAAGCGCTCAGCGCGCCTCGCCGCGACCCGAGCGCCCATGCACCGCAGCACGCCGGGCCCTGCGGCCCGGTCCTGACCTGCCGCGACCCGGGGGGTTCTCCACCGCCGGTTCGACCGCTCAGCCGCCGGACGACGGGCTCGGCCACGCCGGGCTCGGGGGTCTCCGCGAGTCCGGGCACGTCACTCCTTCGCCGGCTCGGCGTCGCCGTATTCGTCGTGCCAGTTCCACCATTCGTACGGCGGGGTCTGGGGATACTGCTCGGGCGAGTCCTCCCAGGTCTCCTGCCGCCCGAGCGCAGTCATGTCGAGGTAGCTCCAGGTGCTCCCCAGTGCCTCGTCGCCGCGGGCGTTGATGAAGTAGGTGCGGAACACTTCGTCGCCCTCGCGGATGAACGCGTTCGTGCCGTGCCACTCGTCCACGCCGAAGTCGGTGTCGAACTCGTCGGTGATCGTGTACCAGGGCATCGTCCAGCCCATCCGCGCCTTCACGCGCCCGATGTCCGGCTGCGCCGCGCGCGAGACGAAGGCGAGCGTGGTGTCGCGGGCGTTCATGTGGGCCAGGTGGCCGACGTGGTCAGCGACCATGGAGCAGCCGGGGCAAGCGTGCTCGGGCCAGCCGGACACCCCGGGCTCGAAGAAGGCGCGGTAGACGATCAGCTGACGGCGCCCCTCGAACAGGTCGAGCAGGCTCGCCCTGCCCTCGGGTCCGTCGAACTCGTACGCCTTCTCCACCGCCAGCCACGGCATCCGCCGTCGCTTGGCGGCCAGTGCGTCACGGGCGCGGGTCAACTCCTTCTCTTCGACCAGAAGCTGCTCGCGCGCGGCCTCCCAGTCCTGCAGCGAAACGATCGGGGGTGTCTTCATGGTGACGTGCACCTTCCAGTTCGGTCCGAGCTCATGCGCCGGCCAGAGGTGCGAGCCGGGCGCCGCTCGGCAGGACCCCCTGTGTTCAGGGTCGGCCGCCACCGTCACGGGCGCACGTCGATGCGCAGAAAATCGAGCATGGGTTCCCATGCGTGCATGGCTCCGACCCGCTTCTGCCACTGCCGCACGCCGGCGGTGCGGGCTGAGCGCCCTTGGCGGGTCCCGCCGGACGGGGACGCTCCCTCACGCGTGCGGGTCAAGGAGCCGGATCGCCCGCGCCCGCCGATGAGTTGGAGGCTGTGCAGTCGTCGGCCGGCACTGTCGCAGGCGCAGGCGAACCGGGCCCTCGACGAGGGGTCAGCGCGTACGGGGCTGGGTGAAGCGGAGCATGTTGCCGGCCGGGTCGCGGAAAGCGCAGTCGCGGACGCCGTAGGGCTGGTCGA
This sequence comes from Streptomyces sp. NBC_00390, assembly GCF_036057275.1. Classification (NCBI taxonomy): domain Bacteria; kingdom Bacillati; phylum Actinomycetota; class Actinomycetes; order Kitasatosporales; family Streptomycetaceae; genus Streptomyces; species Streptomyces sp. NBC_00390. The sequence goes on from NZ_CP107945.1 coordinate 6,881,248, forward strand.
CCGGCTCCTGGAGGACCTCGCCGCCGGCGGCCCGGATCTGTTCGAAGGTGGCGTCGCAGTCGTCGGTGGAGAAGATCACACCGCGCAGCATGCCCTTGGCCAGCAGTTCCGCCATCGCCTGCCTGTCGGCCGGCGAGGCGTTGGGGTCGGCGAGCGGCGGTTCGAGGACGATCTCCACGTCAGGCTGCGCGGGCGCCCCGAGGGTCAACCAGCGCATCCCCTCGAACGCGACGTCGTTGCGCACCTCCAGGCCGAGGGCGTCGCGGTAGAAGGTGAGCGCCTTGTCATGGTCGTCGACTGCGATGAAGCACTGTGAGAGCTTGATGTTCATGGCTTCGACGCTACGAGGCGGCGGCGGATTCCGCTTCTCCGATCCTGACCGGTTCGCCGTTCCTGGGCGGTCGCGTGAGGATCTTGGCCATGCACGCCGGGATCGCGGCGCCCGCCTCGTGGCGGCGGGCCCGGTACGCGCTCGGGCTCTCGCCGACCAACTCGGTGAAGCGCGAGCTGAACGACCCCAGTGAGGTACATCCGACCGCGAAGCAGACCTCCGTCACGCTCAGGTCGCCCCGCCGCAACAGCGCTTTGGCCCGCTCGACACGGCGGGTCATCAGGTAGCTGTAGGGCGTCTCACCGAAAGCGGCGCGGAAGCTGCGGGAGAAGTGTCCGGCCGACATGAGGGCGACGGCGGCCAGCGCCGGAACGTCCAGCGGCTGCGCGTAGTCGCGGTCCATCACGTCCCGCGCGCGGCGCAGCCTGACGAGGTCCTCAAGTGTCACGCGTACCAGCATCGCACGGCAGTCGGCGCCGCCCGGTCGGCCGCTGCCGAGTCCGGTACGGGCTCATCGCTCCTGCGGCCGTCGGCGCACCATGATCTCGTTGACCGCGGCGTGCCCGGGGCCGGGTGACCATGAAGGCGATGGGGCAGGCGACGTCCTCGTGGCCCGTCCCCGGCGCAGACGCGGGATGCCGGGGCGCTGCCAGAACCGTCACCTGCCGGCAGCCCATCCCGGGACCGACCCACCGGCCGGCCGCCTGCGGGGGTTTTCCTCACCCTCCGGGTCCACCGATCGGTGGACGGCAGGTTCAACCTGACACCTCTGTCCGTCAACTGCCCTGCTCAACAAGACTTTTGGGCATGAACTCACTCACGGTACGTATGGCGCGCTGGAGTGCGCGGCACCCCTGGCGGGCGGTCGCCGGATGGCTTGTGTTCGTGGTGCTGTGCCTGGTCGTCGGTGGAGCCGTCGGCACCAACAGCGCCGAGACGGCGGACTACCGCGTCGGCGAGGCGGGCCGGGCCGAGGCCATGGCGGCCGAGGGGCGTCTGGAGCGCCGTTCCACCGAGCAGGTGCTGATCTCCGCCCGGTCGGGCGCCCTCGACAAGCAGGCCGCCGAAGCGGCCGCGCGGGACCTCACGGCGCGGATGAAGTCACTGCCCGAGGTTGCCGGCGTGGCCGCCCCGCTGTGGTCGGGCGACGGCCGGATCGTCATGGTCGAGGTGGCGCTGAAGGGCGAGGAGCGGGATGCGAAGGACAAGGTCGACGCACTGGTCGCACAGACCGAGGCCGTCCAGAAGTCCCACCCCCGGCTACTGCTCGAGGAGACCGGAAGCCCTTCCGTCAGCAAGGGGGTCGACCAGCAGCGCGGCGAGGACCTGGCGCTGTCCGAGAAGATCACGCTTCCGGTCACGCTGCTCACGCTGCTGGTCGTCTTCGGTTCTGTCGTCATGGCCACAGTGCCGCTGCTGCTCGCGCTGTCGTCGATCGCGGCGGCGATCGGCCTGTCGATGGTGGTCTCGCATCTCTCCCCCGACGCCGGGGTCGGCACGAACGTCATCCTGATGATCGGTCTCGCGGTCGGCGTCGACTACACACTCTTCTACCTCAAACGGGAACGCGAGGAGCGGGCCCGCAGCGGCGGCCGGCTGAGCACCGAGGCGCTGGTGGAGCTGGCGGCGGCCACGTCAGGCCGTGCGGTCGTGGTGTCGGGGCTGGCGGTCGTCGCCTCTACCGCGACGCTGTATCTGGCCTCCGACGTGATCTTCTCCTCGCTCGCCACCGGCACCATCGTGGTCGTCCTGGTCGCCGTGGCCAGCTCCCTGACGGCGCTGCCCGCACTGCTGGCAGTGCTCGGCAAGCGGGCGGAACGCAAGGCACGGCGCCGGGCGGAGCGCGCGAAACCGGCCCGGTGGACGCGCGGCGAGGGTGGCGGACGCATCTGGACGGCGCTGCTGCGGCCCGCCGCCGGGCATCCCCTCGCCACGCTCTGCGTCTCGGTCCTCGCCCTGGTCGCCCTCGCCCTTCCGCTGGCCGGGCTGAAGATCACGGAGATGAGCCGGGACACACACTCCCGCGAGATCCGTGCGATGCAGGTGTACGACCGCCTCAACAAGGCGTTTCCTGAGCAGCGGGTCACGCACGACGTCGTCGTGCGCGCCGACGCCTCGCGCGTCCAAGAGGTCGACGAGGCGCTGCGCAGGCTCGCCGAACTCGCCGACAGCGACCCGCTTTTCGCCGACGGCTCGCGGATCACGACATCGGCCGACCACCGGACCAGTGTCCTGCGGCTGAAGGTGCCGCATCTCGGCAACTCCCCTCAGGCGTACGACTCCCTCGACCACCTGCGCAACGACTACCTGCCGACCACCGTCGGCCGGGTCGAGGGCGCGGAGTACGGCGTCAGCGGTGACGTCGCCCGGTACGCCGACTATCCCGCCCATCAGAACAGCAAACTCCCGCTGGTGCTCGGGGCGTTGCTCTTCGTGACGTTCGTGATGACCGTGTACGTCTTCCGTTCGGCGGTGCTCGGTCTGATCGGTGTCGTACTGAATCTGCTGTCGGCCGCGGCCGCGCTCGGGCTGCTGGTCCTCGTCTTCCAGGGGACCTGGGCCGAGGGGCTGCTGGACTTCCGCTCCACAGGTTCGATCGGGTCGCGCGTCCCGCTCTTCCTCTTCGTGATCCTTTTCGGACTCTCCATGGACTACCAGGTGTTCGTGGTCAGCCGGATCAGAGAGGCCGCGCTCGCCGGCGTCCCCACGCGGCAGGCCGTGCTCGACGGGATTCGCAGGTCGGCAAGCGTGGTCACCAGTGCCGCGGTCGTGATGACGACCGTCTTCGCGAGCTTCGTCTTCCTGCACATCATCGAGATGAAGCAGATCGGTTTCGTCCTGGCGGCGGCCGTGCTGCTCGACGCCTTCGTCGTCCGGATCATGATTCTGCCGTCGGCCCTGCTCCTGCTCGGCGAGGCGACCTGGTGGCCGTCACGTCCGGCGCGACGTGCCCCGGCCGTGCCCGGCCGAGCAGCGGCCCATGGAGAACCGGCGGTTGACGTACGTTGATCGATATGACTGCTCTTGCCGGGCCCTCCGCCAACGCCATCTGGTCCGCTTCGCTGCGCCGATGGAACGCGGTGTGCTGGGTACTGTTCGCCGCGATGGCGGTCGGGCTCGCCGCGATGGACCGGCCCGGCGGGAGCAGGTACTGGGCGCTCGCGCTGCTCGGCTGCGTGGTGCTCTGCTACGCGCTCCTGGATCGCTTCCCCGACCACTCCGTCGTACGGCCGCACGTCTATCTCTCCGTGCTCGTGCTCGCGCTCGGCGGGCTCGCGTACCTGCGCAGCAGCTATGCGGCGCTGTTCATGGTGACGCTGCCGCACTACTGGATGTTCGGGCGGACCCCCAGGGCTTCGATGGGGTTCCTGGGGCTGGCGGCCGCCGCGACGCTGGCGGGGAGCTGGTCCCGGCAGGGCTGGTCACTGGAGTTCTTCAGCGAGACGGTGGTGTCCACCCTGATCGTCGTGGCCGTGGGGGTCCTCATCGGGCTGTGGGCGCACTCGGTGGTCGCGCAGAGCACCGAACGGGCCCGACTGATCGTCGAGTTGGGGCGGACCCAGGCGGAGTTGTCCGAGGCGCACAAGCGTCAGGGGGCGGCGGACGAACGGGAACGGATGGCGCGCGACATCCACGACACCCTCGCGCAGGGATTCGCGTCGATCGTCGTGCTCGCGGAGGCGGCCCGGGCGGGACTCGCCACCGATCCGGCACGCAGCGCCCAGCAACTGCGCTCGATCGAGTCGACCGCCCGTGAGAACCTCGCCGAGGCACGGGAGCTGGTGGGATCCGCACAGCAACAGGGCGAGGCGGCGGCCGGCTCCGTGGCGCAGACACTGCGCCGTATCCTCGACCGCTTCGCGGAGGACACGGGGCTCACAGTGGTCGCCGACCTGGCGGACGTGGCGTGCGACCAGCAGACCCGGATCGCGCTGCTGCGCTGTACCCAGGAGTCCCTGGCCAACGTCCGCAAACACGCGCACGCGTCCACGGTCGGGGTGATCCTGACCCTCCGGCCCTACCGGGTGGAGCTGGAGGTCACCGACGACGGCGCCGGTTTCGTCCCGGAGGAATCGACGGGTTTCGGGCTCGACGGAATGCGAAAACGCCTGGCGGAACTGGGCGGCCGGCTGATGGTCACCAGCTCGGTCGGCGACGGCACGCGGGTCCTGGCGGTGCTGCCCATGGAGACACCGAAGGACAGCGACGAGGACAGCGACAAGGGGAGGGGGGTGACAGGATGACCGGCGGACGAATCCGGGTGGTCGTCGTGGACGACCACACCGTGATGCGGGCGGGCGTGGTCGCCCTGCTCGCCGGTGAGGACGGCATCGAGATCGTCGGAGAGGCGGGAGACGGCAGGGCGGCCCTTGCACTCGTCGAGCGGTACGACCCCGATGTCGCGCTCATCGACCTGCGGATGCCCGTGCTCGACGGTGTGGGGACGACAGCCGAAATCGTCGCCCGATACCCGCGCACCCGGGTCCTGATCCTGACGACATACGACACCGACCAGGACATCGAGCGCGGAGTGGAGGCCGGCGCCATCGGCTATCTCCTCAAGGACACCACCCGCGAACAGCTCGCCGACGCGATCCGCTCGGCGGCACGCGGCGAGACCGTCCTCGCCCCCCGTGTGGCCGAGAAGCTGATCGCGCGCATGCGCCGCCCCGCCCAGGAGCCGCTGACCGCACGCGAGACCGACGTCCTCAACGCCGTGGCCGACGGCCTGACCAATGCCGAGATCGGCAAACGCCTCGTCATCACGGAGGCCACGGTCAAGACCCATCTCCTGCGCCTGTTCGCCAAGCTCGACGTGAACGACCGGACGCGGGCGGTGGTGGTGGCCCTGGAGAGGGGACTGCTGCAGCGACCCTAGCCCGGGGCGTCTCCTCCATGGCTGCCGTACATCCCGCCCTCGTTCGCGTACATCGCCACGTTGCGGGCGGCCGCGAACCACGGCTCGGTCGAGGGCACGATCTGCCTTGCCGCGGCCAGCAGGTCAGGCCTGTCCTGCCGAGCCCGCTCGCACCCGTGTCGTCACCCCTGCCGCAGGCTCGTGACCAGGTCGCGGGGCAGACCATGGGTGTCGTGGAGGTAGTGGAAGTCCTCCTCGGTCAGCGGGCCCTGGAAGCGGGGCCGGGCGAGCACCTGCCGGCCGCGCTCCAGGAGCCGACGGAACCGGCGCTCCTCCTCGAGCAACATCCGAAGCACGTCGCCTGGACGCATGTCCTGCCGGAAGTGGTCCAGGCTGTGCTGGACCAGTTCGTCCGGCAGGTCCTCGACACCGCGCGAGGGATCGTCCCGCCACAGCACGGTGAGCACGCGTCGCACCAGGCGTCGCAGCACGTAGCCCCGTCCGGTGTTGGCCGGGCGCACGCCGTCGCCGAGCACCACGACGGCCGAGCGCAGGTGGTCGCAGACCAGACGCAGCGACGGTTCTTCCAGGGGCCACAGGGCCGGCACGAGGCGGCGCCAGGGGTCGAAAACGTCGCACTCGAATACGGACGACTTGCCCTGGAGCAGTGAGGCCAGCCGCTCCAGGCCGAGTCCGGTGTCGACGTTGCGCTGGGGAAGAGGCACGAGGGAACCGTCGTCGCGGCGGCGGTGGCTCATCGTCACGTGGTTCCACACCTCCACCCACCGGTCGTCGCGGGTGGGTGTCGACCGGGGCGGGCAGTCACCGCTCCACAGGAAGATCTCCGAGTCGGGACCGCACGGTCCGACAGGTCCGTTGGACCACCAGTTGTCCTCTACGGTGAGTTCAACGGGGACGCCGCGGTCCTGCCACAGCTCAAGGGAAGCGGTGTCCGGTCCGGTCCGGTCGTCGCCGGCATAGGCGGTGGCATGCAGCAGACCGGGATCGATACCCAGTCCCTCGGTGAGCAGCCCGTATCCCCAGTCGAGACTGAGCGGGCCCTCGTAGTCGCCCAGCGACCAGGTGCCGAGCATCTCGAAGACCGTCAGGTGAGTGGCGTCGCCGATCTCCTCCAGGTCCGTGGTGCGCAGACAGCGCTGTACGTTGACCAGCCGCCTGCCCAGCGGATGGGGGCGGCCCTCCAGGTACGGAGTGAGCGGGTGCATGCCGGAGGTGGTGAAGAGCACGGGGTCGCCGGGTGGCGGCAGCAGCGTCGAGCCGACGATCCGGCGATGGCCGCGTTCTTCGAAGTACTCGACGAACGTCCTGACCAGCTGTTCTGTATTCATGGGATGACTCCTTCGCATCACAGCGGGGGAGGCACCGGAGAACGGGACCGTTCAGTCGTCCGACCGAAGACAGGGGGCGCCACGGCACTACCGACGGACCGTTTCCGGTCGCCGGGGAAAGGGGAAGTCAGGCGGCGGCAACCGGCGAGCTGGTCGCTCGCGCGGTTGCGGTGGTGCTCGGGCCGGTGACGTTCATGCGGGCGACCATAACGCGGCGCTGCCCACCGAAGCACACGAATTTGCCGCCGGAACGTCCCGGCCCCACGCGCCGGTCACTGCCCGGCGAGGCAGCGCGACCGGGGGTGGCCTCACCACCTCTGGCGACGCCAACTGAAGTGCTCAGCCTTGAGGCACTTGACCGACCGCCGGAACAGGGCTTCGCCTTGACAGCCTGGTCCGGGCATGATTCCCACCGTGCATGAGGAGGGGACCATCGCCGGCACGGGCGGTCGAGGATTGGGGTCGGTCGAACGCAGACGAACGCTGACGCTCTGGGTGAGGTCGGCCGGCCGGAGCGGTTCAATCGCATCTGGCTGTGTGTTCGTCTCCATGGCCGGGAAATGAGGGCGGCGAGCGCCTCGCCCTTGTCCCCGCTCAGGTGCTGAAGGTCGATGTCCTTGCTCAGCCGCGCTCCGGCGGGGTAGCGGACCAGGAGGGCTTGGCCGCCTTTGAGGAGCCATCCGTGTGGGTCGGCTTTGAAGACTCCTGCGGTCAGGCGTTGGAAGAAGAAGCCACGCATCACCGCCCCGGGACTGCCGCCGTCTTGCTTGGCCACCCGCTTCGCATGGTCCTTGAGCGCCGGTCACGATGCCCCTGGCGCAGTCGACGATGTCGGGCCGGTGGATGCGTCCCGGAGTGGTACAGGTGCTCGTCCGCCGTTGCTCGAGGCCAGAGGGTTGGGCAAGCCTCGGGGGGTGTGAATGTGACTGAGCGCCGTAGACACGTCCGTCACCCCTGAAGTCTCGATGCCGACGAGGGCGGATGTTGTAGGTCCGGCCCTACGGAAAGCGAACTCGTCGATTCCGAGTATCCCTGGGCTCGGGGCCGTAACGGGCTGAGCGGCCAACTGCCCCAAGGGGATCGTCCGTCGGCAGTGAAGCCGCAGCTTCGTGAGGAGGGCGCCGGCCCGGGCGGCCGCCTAGCTCCACGGTGAACGCCCTCATTGCGGCGTTCCGTGTCCGCCGTGGCCGCGGGCAAGGGGAGCCGATCGCTGAATTCGATGTACCCGTGATCAGCGAAACCCGCCTGCTCCGTTAACATGTTCGAGCTCACGACGATCACATTGAATATGACAAATCGGCTGAAAAATTGACATCTAGGGTAACGCGGGTGTTTTCGCGAATAGGCGGCAGAATTAGGTTGGCCGGGTGGCGTCAACCACGCGTCATGCTGTGGGTCGCCGTGAGTGTGGTGGCCCTCGGATTCCTCATCGCACTGGAGATCGCCGCGCGTCGGTACGGCGTGTCGGGGCCGATCACCACCCAGGCGCGTGAGGTGATATTCGCTCCCCAATCGGGGACGGTGCTGTACGCCAGTATGGCGTTGATGATGGTGGTGCTCACCTGGCGGCAGCGGTTCATCGCGGTCGGCGCCGCGGTCGGCATCGACGGTGTCTTCTGGCTCGTGCGGTGGGCGGTCGACGCCAAGATGATGGTCGGCAACGGCGCGTTGTGGGTGACTCTGGCCTGTGCCGTCATTGCCGTCACGCGCCGCACCGGCCGGGACCGTGTCCTGCTGCTGAAAGGCGTCGGACTGGCCCTGCTGCTGGTGGCCGGCCGCAAGACCGGCTACACCTGGCTGCTGATCACGTCGAAGACCCGCCCGACGGTGCTCGACCAGTACGTGGCGACCGCCGATCGCGCGTTGGGCGACCCGTCGTGGGTGGTAGGCCGGATCGTCGCGGCCACCGGCAATGTCGGCGCCCACGTTCTCGACTGGGTCTACGTTCAGCTCGCGGTGGCCGCGGTCATCATCGCGCTGTACCAGCTGCGCAACGTGGCGGCCGAGCGCCGCTTCCCGGGCCATCACCTGGTGCGCACCTTTCTGGTCATCGGTCTGCTCGGGCCGGGCATTTACATGATCTACCCCGTGGTCGGGCCGGTCTTCGCCTACGGCGCCGACGGGGGGCAGTGGGCGATGGCCAACCTGTGGCCGGACACGCCGCCGCCGGTCGGTACCCCGCGCCCGATGCCCTTCGACGAGATCACCCCGCGCAACTGCATGCCCAGCCTGCACACGGCGTGGGCCACCGCGATCTTCATTCATTCCCTCAAGGGCCCGCGGGCTCTGCAATTCCTGGGCACGTTCTGGCTGATCGCCACGCTCGGCGCAACGCTGGGCTTCGGCTACCACTACGGCGCGGACATCGTCGCCGGCGTGGTGTTCACGCTCACGATCGAAGCGGCGCTGCGCTCGCTCGACCGCGGCTGGGACCGGGCGGGAATCCAGCTGGTCGTCTACGGCACCGCGGTCTTCGCTGCGCTCTTGGCGTCGTATCGCTATCTGTCGGTGGAGATGGCCGGACATCCGTGGGTGTTCGGGCCGCTGCTCGTTCTGGCGATGACCTCGGTGATCTACGGCTATGTACGGACCACCAAGCTGTGGGAACGGAAGGCCGCGTCGGCGCATCTGCCGGAACCGCGACGCGAACCGCAGCCCGAACTGGTCTGAGTCATGTTGCAGCGGGTCGTGGGCTGAGCGCCTTCCGGGTGGGGCAGGGAGGCGCTCAATGAGGGTCCCGTACGGTCGGTACGTGATGATCAAACCCGGCTGCCGGCCCTGCGCACGCAACCCCGCTCGGGCCGAGCGACCGGTCCCTGAACCAGCACCGAAGAGGCTTTCGAGGATCTGGCCGGTGATCAGGTCCGGTCCTGTCCCGCGGGATGGGACTTGGCACCGCCGGCTGTCCCCGCTGGAGCTAGTGGGAACCCTCCAAGCCCGGCTGGACATCGTTGTGCCGGTCAAGATCACCGTGTTCATCCGCACGGCCGCAGACTTGCAGGGCGGGGCGGCCGAGGCGGCCGCCGCGTCCTTGTCCGTGACGACACCTGGGGCACCACACCGTGAGCGAACGCGTCATTGCGCCCAAGAGCCGGGGCTTCCTGTTCCTCGACTCCCATCCCGGCGGATGCCGACAGCTGGTGGACGAGATGTGGCACGCCGTCCCCGCCCCGGTCACCGCCGGGGGCGAAGGGCCGGTGGCTCTGGTCATCGGCTCGTCCGCCGGGTATGGCCTGGCCGCTACGATCGCGGGCCTGGCCCGTGTCGGTATCCGTGGCATCGGCGTGTGCTTCGAGAAGGCGCCCGCGCGGCGCACCGGTACGGCAGGCTGGTATCGCACCGCCGCCACCGCCCGGCTCGCCCAACAGCACGGGCGGGACATGGTCTTCCTCAACGGCGATGCGTTCAGCGACGCGATGAAGGAGCAGGTTGCCGACCTCCTCACCGAGCGGTTCGGGGGGCGGCTCGACTTCCTGATCTACTCGGTGGCCGCGCCTCGCCGCACCGACCCGGACAGCGGCGACGTGTACGCCTCGGTCCTCAAACCGGTCGGCTCGCAGTACACCACCAAGACCCTCGTCTTCGACGAGTCCGGTGCCCCGGAGGTCAAGGAGGTCACCACCGCGCCGGCCGAGGGCGACGACATCGAGCAGACCGTGGCGGTGATGGGTGGCACCGACTGGGAACGGTGGATCACGTTCCTGGCCGACCGGTCCCTGCTCGCCGACGGCTTCGCCACCGCCGCCCTGTCCTACATCGGTTCTCCACTCACTGCGGCGATCTACCGGCAGGGCACCATCGGCGCCGCAAAGTCCCATCTCGAAGCCACCGCACGCACGTTGGACGAGCGTCTCGGCAAGACCGTGGGCGGCCGGGCCGTGACCTCGGTCAACGCCGCTGCCGTCACCCAGTCCTCCACCGCCATCCCCGGCATCGCCCTGTACGTCGGGCTGCTGCGCGGTGTCCTCGGCGACGCCATGGTGGCCCCGATCGGTCAACTGGTGGACCTGTGGGACCAACTGACCGGCGCCCGGCCCCTCGACCTCGACGACGAGGGCCGGGTCCGCCTCGACACCTGGGAACTTGCCCCCGCAGTGCAGAACGCCGTCGCCGAACGCTGGAGCACCGCCACCAGCGAGACCGTCACCGAACTCGCCGACCTCGACTGGTTCAGCGACGAGGTCCGCCGCCTCTACGGCTTCTCCGTCCCTGGCGTCGACTACACCGCCCCCGTCGAAACCGACGTCCCCTGGCCCGCTCTCACCATCTGACCCACGCCACGAACGCCCCCGATCGCGACCGGCAACGGGGACCGTTCCTCGGAACTATCACAACGCGGCGTTACGGGACCCAAGATCCGCCAACTGGCACGCTCGCCCGTCAACCAAGAGTCTCGGTCACCCCGGCCTCGCCGAGGCCGGTCGGCGGCGTGATTGCATAGATCTGCATGGTTGCGTATAGTCATGCCATCGAGGAGGAGGTCCGATGACGGTACGAGCAGCAGTGGCAGGGGCCAGCGGCTACGCGGGCGGGGAATTGCTCCGGCTGCTCCTCGCCCATCCCCACGTCGAGATCGGCGCCCTGACCGGTGGCTCCAACGCGGGCCGCCCGCTCGGCGGTCTCCAGCCCCATCTGCTCCCGCTGGCCGGACGGGTGCTCGAGCCGACCACCCCCGAGGCGCTCGCGGGCCACGACGTCGTCTTCCTCGCCCTGCCGCACGGCCAATCCGCCGCGGTCGCGGAGCTGCTCGGCGACGACGTCCTCGTCATCGACATGGGCGCCGACTTCCGGCTGAAGGACGCGGGTGACTGGGAGCGGTTCTACGGCTCCCCGCACGCCGGTACCTGGCCGTACGGCCTCCCCGAACTGCCGGGTGCCCGCAGCGCGCTGGAGGCGTCCAAGCGCATCGCGGTCCCCGGCTGCTACCCCACCGCCGTCTCGCTCGCGCTCTTCCCGGCGTACGCCGCAGGCCTCGCCGAGGCAGAGGCCGTGATCACCGCCGCGTCCGGCACCTCGGGTGCCGGCAAGGCGCTCAAGCCGCATCTGCTCGGGTCCGAGGTGATGGGCTCCATGACTCCGTACGGCGTCGGCGGAGGTCACCGGCACACCCCCGAGATGATCCAGAACCTGAGCGCGGCCGCGGGGGAGCCGGTCACCGTGTCCTTCACGCCCACGCTCGCGCCCATGGCCCGCGGCATCCTCGCCACCTGCTCCGCCAAGGCGAAGCCGGGCACGACGGCCGCGGACGTAAGGGCCGCGTACGAGAAGGCACTGGCGGACGAGGCGTTCGTCCACCTCCTGCCCGAGGGGCGGTGGCCGGCGACCGCGTCCGTCTGCGGATCGAACGCCGTGCAGATCCAGGTCGCCCACGACGAGGCCGCCGGTCGCATCATCGCGATCAGCGCCATCGACAACCTCACCAAGGGCACTGCCGGCGGCGCGGTGCAGAGCATGAACATCGCCCTCGGGTTCCCCGAGAGCGCAGGTCTTCCCATGACCGGAGTTGCCCCGTGAGCGACGCGCACGCAGCCACCGGTCCGCAGTCGATGACGATGCCCACATCCCGGAGCCGCGCGGGCGGAGACGGGGGCACCTCCCAGGCGTCAGCTCCGGGAGAGAACGGAGAAGCACAGTGAGCGTGACCGCAGCGAAAGGATTCACCGCGGCCGGCATCGCCGCCGGGATCAAGGAGAGCGGGAATCCGGACCTGGCCCTCGTGGTCAACAACGGGCCCCGCCGTGCCGCCGCGGGCGTGTTCACCTCCAACCGCGTCAAGGCCGCGCCCGTCCTGTGGTCGGAGCAGGTCCTCAAGGGCGGCGAGGTGACCGCCGTGGTCCTCAACTCCGGTGGCGCCAACGCCTGTACCGGGCCCAAGGGCTTCCAGGACACCCACGCCACCGCCGAGAAGGTCGCCGATGTGCTGGGCCACAGCGCCGGCGAGGTCGCGGTCGCGTCCACCGGCCTGATCGGCGTCCTGCTGCCGATGGACAAGCTTCTGCCGGGCATCGAGAAGGCGTCCGCGCAGCTCAGCGAGCACGGCGGCGAGAAGGCCGCCATCGCCGTCAAGACCACCGACACGGTGCACAAGACCGCCGTCGCCACAGGGGACGGCTGGACCGTCGGCGGCATGGCCAAGGGCGCCGGCATGCTCGCCCCCGGCCTCGCCACCATGCTCGTCGTCCTCACCACCGACGCCGACCTCGAGTCGGCCACCCTCGACAAGGCGCTGCGGGACGCCACCCGGACGACCTTCGACCGGGTGGACTCGGACGGATGCATGTCCACCAACGACACCGTGCTGCTGCTGGCCTCCGGAGCGAGCGAGATCACGCCGCGGTACGAGGAGTTCGCCGAGGCCGTGCGGACCGTGTGCGACGACCTGGCCCGCCAGCTGATCGGTGACGCCGAGGGCGCGAGCAAGGACATCCGTATCGAGGTGATCAACGCGGCGACCGAGGACGACGCCGTCGAGGTGGGCCGCTCCATCGCCCGTAACAACCTCCTCAAGTGCGCCATCCACGGTGAGGACCCCAACTGGGGCCGGGTGCTCTCCGCCATCGGCACCACCCAGGCCGTCTTCGACCCCGACCGGCTCAATGTCGCCATCAACGGCGTCTGGGTCTGCAAGAACGGCAGCGTCGGCGAGGACCGGGAGCTGGTCGACATGCGCTACCGCGAGGTGAAGATCACCGCCGACCTGGCCGCCGGGTCCGAGTCCGCCGTCATCTGGGCCAACGACCTCACCGCCGACTACGTCCACGAGAACAGCGCGTACAGCTCATGACGAACACGACGCGGAAGCACACCGCGCTGCCCAAGGCCGAGATCCTTATCGAGGCGCTGCCCTGGCTGACCCGTCATCACGGCAAGACCGTCGTCATCAAGTTCGGCGGCAATGCCATGATCGACGAGGAGCTGAAGGCCGCCTTCGCGCAGGACGTCGTCTTTCTGCGCCATGCCGGCCTCAAGCCCGTCGTGGTGCACGGCGGCGGCCCGCAGATCAGTGCCCAGCTCGACCGGCACGGGCTGGTGAGCGAGTTCAAGGCAGGGTTGCGGGTCACCACACCCGAAGCCATGGACGTCGTACGCATGGTGCTGGCCGGCCAGGTCCAGCGCGAACTCGTCGGCCTGCTCAACCAGCACGGCCCCTTCGCCGTCGGCATGACCGGCGAGGACGCCCACACCATCACCGCCACCAAGCATCAGCCGCAGATCGACGGCGAGCTGGTCGACATCGGCCGGGTCGGCGAGATCACCGAGATCGACACGGGCGCCATCGAGGCGCTGCTCACCGACGGACGTATCCCGGTCATCTCCTCGATCGCCCGCTCGCAGGACGACGGACATGTCTACAACGTCAATGCTGATACGGCTGCTGCGGCACTCGCTGCGGCGCTGGGCGCGGAGACCCTCATGGTCCTCACCGATGTCGAGGGCCTCTACGAGGACTGGCCGAACAGCGACGAAGTGATCAGCCGGCTCACCGCCACTCAACTGGAGAAGCTGCTGCCCGACCTCTCCAGCGGCATGGTCCCCAAGATGGAGGGCTGCCTGTTCGCCGTACGCAACGGGGTCAACACCGCCCGCGTGATCGACGGCCGGGTCCAGCACTCGATCCTGCTGGAGATCTTCACCGACGAGGGCATCGGCACGATGGTCGTGCCGGACGGACAGGGGGACTGATGAGCGGCAACGAGGAACTCACGCAGCGCTGGCAGGGCGTGATGACGGACAACTACGGCACGCCGAAACTGTCCCTCGTCCGTGGCGAGGGCGCCAGGGTCTGGGACGCGGACGGCACCGAGTACACCGACTTCGTCGGCGGCATCGCCGTGAACGCGCTCGGTCACGCGCACCCCGCCGTCGTCGAGGCCGTCACCCGCCAGATCGCCTCCCTCGGCCATGTCTCCAACCTGTACGTCGCCGAGCCGCCCGTCGCACTCGCCGAGCGGCTGATCCAGCTGTTCGGCCGCCCCGGCCGCGTCTTCTTCGCCAACTCGGGCGCCGAGGCCAACGAAGCCGCCTTCAAGATCGGCCGGCTGACGGGCCGTACGCACATGGTCGCCACCACCGGCGGCTTCCACGGCCGCACCATGGGCGCCCTCGCGCTCACCGGCCAGCCCGCCAAGCAGCAGCCGTTCCTGCCGTTGCCTGCCCAGGTCACGCACGTCCCCTACGGCGATGCCGAGGCGCTGCGGGCCGCCGTCACCGAGGAGACGGCGCTGGTGATCATCGAGCCGATCCAGGGCGAGAACGGAGTGGTCGTCCCGCCCAAGGGCTATCTGGAGGCGGCCCGGGAGATCACCCGGGCCACCGGCACCCTGCTGGTCCTCGACGAGGTGCAGACCGGCATCGGCCGCTGCGGCCACTGGTTCGAGCACCAGGCGCACCAGGGCGTCGAGCCCGATGTCGTCACCCTCGCCAAGGGACTCGGCGGCGGTCTTCCCATCGGCGCCACCGTGGTCTTCGGCGAGGCCGCCGAGCTGCTGAGGCCCGGTCAGCACGGCACCACGTTCGGCGGCAACCCCGTGGCCTGCGCCGCCGGTCTCGCCGTCATCGACACCCTTGCCACCGACGGCCTGCTCGACGAGGTCAAGCGGCTCGGCGAAAAACTGCGCGACGGGATCGAGGGTCTGGGACACCCGCTGGTCTCCCATGTCCGTGGCAGTGGTCTGCTGCTGGGTATCGTGCTCACCGGGCCGCACGCACCCAAGGTGCAGCAGGCGGCCCAGGATGCCGGCTTCCTGGTGAACGCCCCCGCACCCGATGTCGTACGGCTCATGCCCGCGCTGACGATCGGGGACGCGGAGGTGGACGCGTTCCTCGGAGCGCTGCCCGGCATCCTCCAGGCGATCAGTGCGAGCGACGGCGAAGGGCGACCCGGAGAATGAGACGACGATGACCGAGGGCCAGGACACCGAGCACAGCGGCCCGGCCGTACCGCAGACGCGCACGGCTCGCCACCGCCGGATCGTGGACATCCTCAACCGGCAGCCGGTGCGCTCCCAGAGCCAGCTGGCGAAGCTCCTCGCGGACAACGGACTGAACGTCACTCAGGCGACGCTCTCCCGCGACCTCGACGAGCTGGGCGCGGTGAAGATCCGCAACACCGGCGGCGAGCTGATCTACGCGGTACCCAGTGAGGGAGGCTTCCGCACCCCGCAGGCCCCGCTCGGTGAGTCGGCCAAGGAGGAGCGCATGAGGCGCCTCTCCGGTGAACTGCTGATCTCCGCGGAGGCCTCGGCCAATCTCGTGGTCCTGCGTACGCCGCCGGGCGCAGCCCAGTTCCTGGCCTCGGCCATCGACCAGGCCGAACTCCACGACATTCTCGGCACGATCGCGGGCGACGACACGCTGATGCTGATCAGCCGTGATCCCCAGGGCGGACAGGCGCTCGCGGACCATCTGCTGCGTCTGGCCCAGAACGACCGCTGACAGGGGCACCCGGCCGGGGCCCGGCCCCCTGCGGCTGTCCGCGTACGGAACAGTTCCTCCGCCTCGGGCCGGACGGTCCGGGGCGGGTGACCGCACGGGACGGCGGGCAGGGCCGTCGGGACGGAGAGTGGCCGACGCGCCCGACGGGCGGGGCCGTCGGGTCCGAGGCGTCGTGCGACCGCCGTGTCGCCGGACCGGCCCGCGGGCGGCAGGCCACCGAAGCCGGGTGGTCGTCGCGTGGTCAAGGCCGGCGGGCGGGGCTGTCGGGTCCGAGGCGTCGTGCGACCGCCGTGTCGCCGGACCGGCCCGCGGGCGGCAGGCCACCGAAGGCGGGTGGTCGTCGCATGGTCAAGGCCGGCAGCCGGGCCGCAAGGGCCTCGGATCGGTCGGACTCAAAGCGGCCTCGGTCGCCTGTCCCGAGGCTGCCGCCCTCTTCGCCTCGCACCTGCCGCCGCCCGTGGCCGGTTCCGGGCGAGTGAGCACTTCGCGCCGCGCCCGCAACGGGTGACCCGGCGCGTGCGGCCGGGGCCCGACCGTCCTCAGCGGCCGGGCGGTGCAGCGGCAGGCTGCCCCTCGGGCTGTCGGGCGCCGCGGGGTGAGCACGCGGTCCGCCCGCCGGGCCCGAACGCACCGGCGCGGTCGGGGTTCACGACAGGGTGGGCATCAGGCCGGGCGGGCGGCAGCGTACCCGCCTCATGCCGCCAGCTTCGCCGTATGGCGGGCGAAGCCGCTGGTCTGCCACGTGCAGCCGTCGGCGGAGACCGCGAAGCCCTCCGTGTCGGGCAGCTCCTCCAGCCATGCGCGGGCCCGGTCACCCATCGCATACGCGGCCGTCGCGCGTACGTCCGCCCGGGTGAGCCCGGGGCAGACGACGGTCATCGAGGCGATGCCGGCGGCCGGTGGCCGCCCGGTGTGCGGGTCGAGGATGTGGCAGCCGCGCTCAGCAGGACCCGATGTGGCCACGGCCAGGCTCCGGTGCGCCTCGATCACCGCTGCCAGTCCTCCGGGACGCAGAGGGTCGGAGACTCCCACGCGCCAGGGGCCGCCGTACAGCTGGATGTCCCCGCCGCCGTTCAGGCAGACGGCATCCGCGCCGGACGAGGCGAGCATGCGCACCGCACGCTGCACGGCCCAGCCCTTGACCAGGCCGGTCGGGTCGAGACCGCCCGCGTACCGGGTGGTGAACCATCCCTCGCTCTCGGCCTCGGCCTCCTCGCATCCCTGGAGCACCTCGGCCATCTCCGGGACGCAGTCGCCGAGTGAGAGTTCGCCCCGGGACAGCCGGCTCAACTGGCTGTCCTCGCGGTACGTCGAGAAGGTCTCGTCGGCGTGGTGCAGGCTCGCCACGGCGGCGGCGAGTGCGGCCTGCACCCGTGAGGTGTCGCTCTCGGCGGCGACGCGGACGTCGAACGAGAACACCGTGCCCATCGAGTGCTCGACATGGCGCAGACGCGCCCCGCCGGCCTTCACAGACCTGCCTTGTCGATGGCGCTCTGCAGGGACTTGATGTAGCCCTCGCTCGTGTAGCTGGCGCCGGAGACGGCGTCGATCTGCGCACTCTGCGCGGCGACGGCGGCCTGGTTGAGCTCGGGCACGGCCCTGGCGGCGATCTTCCGGCTGTTGGCGTCCGAGTCCGGTGCCTTGACGGCGTCGGCCGCGGTGATCCTGCCGCCGCTGACGGTGATCCGCACCTGGACGTCGCCGTACTGGGTGCTCGCCGCAGCGCCGACAACCGTCTTGGGCGCGGCCGGCTCCGAGCCCCCGCCCCCGCCGGTGCCCGAGGCACCTCCGGCCCCGGCGTCGCCCGTGCCGGACGCCGCCCCCGACCCGCCGGTGCCGGCCCCTGCGTCCGGTCCGGGCAATGCGGCCCCCGCGCCGGCTCCCTCACCGGGGCCGTCCTCCTCCGCCCCCGCCGCCTCGGCCTTGTCGATGGCGCTCTGCAGGGACTTGATGTAGCCCTGGCTCGTGTACGTGGCGCCGGAGACGGCGTCGATCTGTGCGCTCTGCGCGGCGACGACGGCCTGGTTGAGTTCGGGTACGGCACCAGCGGCGATCTTCCGGCTGTTGGCGTCCGAGCCGGGAGCCTTCACGGCCGTGGCCGCGGTGATCCTGCCGTCGCTCAGGGTCAGCTGGACCTGTACCGGCCCGTACTGGGTCTCGGCCACGTCCCCCAGCACCGTCTGACCGCCGGCCGCCTCCAGCCCGCTCCCCGCGGACCCCGAAGCGGCCGGCGGCACGCCGCCGGCCTGCGACGACGAGCCGGCCACCGAGGTGCCCGGCTGCTTCAGTGCGAGCAGCAGGACGACGGCCGACGTGGTGCCTGCGATGCCGATCATGATCCGGCGCAGCGGATGTTTCCTCTTCATGGACGGCCTCACATCTCGAACGACTCGTGGTGGATTCGGCGGGAGGGCACGCCCGCCGCGCGCAGTGCGTTGTACGACTCCTCGGCCAGACCGGGCGGCCCGCAGAGGTAGACGTCGTGCTCATCGATGTCGGGCAGCACCTGTGTGAGGCGCTCGGTCGTGATCTCGGGCCGCGCCCCGTCCGGCCCGTTCACGGCGTACATCAGCCGCGCGCTGCGGGCGTCCGCGATCTCCCGCAGTTCGCTCCACAGCGCCAGGTCCTGGGTCTTGCCGGCCCGGTAGAGCAGGGTCAGATCCCCGGGACCGCCGGGCAGCGTCTCGAACAGCGCCCGCAGCGGCGTGATACCGGCTCCGCCGGCGATCAGCAGCACCTTGTTCCGGCTCCGCCGTCCTGCGGTCATCGCGCCGTACGGACCCTCCGCCCAGACGCGCGTCCCGGGCTGAAGCTCGGACAGGGCCGTGCTGTGCTTGCCGACGGCCTTGACGGTGATACGCAGCAGATCAGGGCGGGGAGGGGCGGACAGGGAGTACGGATTGGCGCTCCAGCGCAGGCCCTTGGTGAGGAACCGCCAGCGGAAGAACTGGCCCGCCTGAGCACCGAGCCGGTGCAGCCGCCGCCCGCTGATCAGCACGGAGACCACGCCAGGCGCCTCGTCCACCACGGACTCGACCCGCATCCGGTGCCAGAGGTTCAGCCGCACGGGCGCCAGGACCCGGTACCAGACGAGCAGCGCACCGACTGCCGCGTACAGGACGTACCAGACCGTTCGTGCGGTCGGGTTCGCCACGAACTCGGTGCCGGTGGCCAGCTGGTGCCAGAAGGTCAGGTACACCGCGGCGTAGGTGAGCAGATGGAGGTAGTACCAGGTCTCGTAGTGCATCCGGCGGCGTATCGCGCCGGCCGAGACGAAGCCGACCACCAGCAGCAGTGTGGTGCCGATCGCCGCCTTGATCATTTCGGGGAAGTCGAGGACCACGGTGACCGTCTGCTCGACGACACCGGTACGGGCCTGAACGGCGTAGCCCCAGACGGTCAGGACGACATGCGCGACGACGAGGCTGATCGCATACCGGCCGCTCATCGCGTGCCAGCGGGTCGCCCGGTCGGAACCCACGCGCCGTTCCAGTGCCGGCACACGCGCCATCTGCAGCACCACGAGCGCGATCATGTACCCGCCGAGCAGGCCGGTGATCCGGCCCGCCCCGATCAGCCACTCGGCGGTGTTCATCCCGACCACGGCCGTGTTCTGCCACCACAGCCACAGCACTGCCGCCGCGCCCGCCCAGGCAAGGCCCAGCAGCATCACTGCCGGGTTGCGCCTGGGCCGGATCGCGCGCATGGTCTGGCGCCTGGCGGCCCGACCGCTCTGAATCATCGCCACCGCTGCTCCTCGGCTGTTCCGTATCGCTCAGGTGGATACGGAGACGAGCCTCCAGGAGTTCAATCTGCGGGGCGCTTGTGTCAGCTGTGGGCCGGCTGTGCGTCAGTAGCGGGTGATGGCCGTGGGCCCGGAGGCCGTTCCGATCGCGATGTGCGGATGGCGGAACCTGTCGGCCCAGGCCAGGATCTTCACCATGGCCGACTCCGGGACGGACACGCAACCGGCCGTCGCGCCACGCCCGTTGACGTGCAGGAAGATGCCGGCACCCCGGCCGCGCACCGGACGGTCGTAGTTGAAACCGATGACGAGGGCGTGGGCGTACTGCGTGGTGTACGAGACCAGATGCTCCGACTCGGTGCCCCGGCAGTCCCTGGGCAGGCCTTCCACCCAGCGGTTGTACGTACGGGCCGCGTTGTCCTGGCACCACCAGGAGCGCTCGGTCACCTTGCGGTACCGGTAGTCGGTGCCGACGGGCGCCGGTTTGATCCCGAACGCGTACGGCATGCCGAACAGCCCGGTCGGTGTGGTGGAGGTGCCCTGCTTGCGGCTGTCGCCCTCGACCAGGCCGTTCGCACCGAAACGGGCGTCCGTCGAACCCGCGGCCACCCACTGCCCGTCCGGACGGCGGTCCCACCAGGTGACCTTCCCGGTCGTGGACCCGGGGCCCGGGGCCTCGGCGGTGATCAGCTGGCTGCCGCCGCCGGTGTCCGCCATACGGGCGGGCAGGGGCGTAGGAACGGGGTCGGGCGCGGCCGCGACGGAACCCGAGGCGAGCAGGAACAGCAGCACGATGCCAAGTGCAGGACGAGGGCGCATGGTTCACGATGCTAAGCCCCGCCTCGGTGCGCCCGCCGTCCGGGCTGCGCCGCTCGGGTGCAGGACCGCGGGGCGGGCGCGGGTGAGTGCGCTTCAGTCGGTGCGGGCGGGAAGCGGCAGCGGGAGGGCGGGGAGCCCGTCCAGGCTCACGGCGACGTGCTCCTTCTTCTCGCAGTACGCCGCGAACTCCTCGTCCGTCTTGCGGCCGAAGTGCTCAGCGTGCTGGGTGCGTTCCTCGCGGTAGTCCATGAACGGCACCGCGAAACCGCAGGCGTCGCTGATCCGCACTGCGCGGACGACGATGATCGCGCGGGCGCTCGGGCCGTCGACCTGCTCGAAGTGGCCGATCCAGGCGGACCAACGAGGGTCGTCCCGGAAGATCGCCTCGCCGCGGCCGTGCACCCTCAGCACCTTGGGCGGCCCGGCGAACGCGCACCACATCAGCGTGATGCGCCCGTTGCCCTCCTCGCGCACATGGGCGATGGTCTCGGCCCCGCTGCCGCCGAAGTCGATGTAGGCCAGCGTCGTGGCGTCCACGACGACGAGCGTCCCGCTGCGCCCCTTCGGCGAGAGATTGACGTGTCCGTCTCCGGACAGCGGCGCGGTGGCCGTGAAGAAGACCGGCTGCTGCTCGATGAATTCGCGGATCCGGCCCTCTATGCGTTCATACGTTTGCCCCATGGCTGAATTATCGGCCCCGTCCGGCCGCCCGGCCGGGCGTTCACGCATTGAGGCCGACGCGGCTCCGCATACCGCTCATCACGTAGTCGCTGAGCAAATGGGTGCACTGCCGGAGCAACCCGTCCACGCCGGCGTCGCCCCGCGGAACCTCGTCCAGCCAACGCTGCACGGCGGATTCGGCGCAGCCGGGGGTCGGTGTCGGCCGACAAGGCCACTGCAGCGCTCGGTTCGCTCAGCCCGCCGTGCGCCTTCAGCAGCCGGAAGGCGGCCCGGCGTGTGTGCGTGGGGCGCCACGCGGAGAGCCGGACCGTGGTCGACGGTGATGCGGGCGGCGAGCCGCCCCGTCCTGTCGCGCAGCCGGGCGGGCACCGGATACGGAGACGTCCGCAGAGTTTTCCCGGCCTGCCCGCCTCCGTACGAGCCGCAGGGGCACGCCTCACCAGCGCATTCCTGCTTGCATTGACAAAACATACGGAGGATTGCATAGTTATACCCATCACCGAATGCACCGAAGGAGAAGCCAGTGACCGAGCGCGTCGTACTCGCCTACTCGGGCGGTCTGGACACCTCCGTCGCCATCGGCTGGATCGCCGAGGAGACGGGCGCCGAGGTCATCGCCGTTGCCGTGGACGTCGGCCAGGGCGGCGAGGACCTGGACGTCATCCGCAAGCGCGCGCTCGCCTGCGGTGCGGTGGAGGCGGAGGTCGCCGACGCCAAGGACGAGTTCGCCGAGGAGTACTGCCTTCCGGCGATCAGGGCCAACGCCCTCTACATGGACCGCTACCCGCTGGTCTCCGCCCTCTCCCGGCCCACCATCGTCAAGCACCTCGTCGCCGCCGCGAAGAAGCACGACGCCTCGGTCGTGGCCCACGGCTGTACCGGCAAGGGCAACGACCAGGTGCGGTTCGAGGCCGGTATCGTCGCCCTCGCTCCCGAGCTGAAGTGCATCGCCCCGGTCCGTGACTACGCCATGACCCGGGACAAGGCGATCGCGTTCTGCGAGGAGAAGCAGCTCCCGATCGCCACCAGCAAGAAGTCGCCGTACTCCATCGACCAGAACGTCTTCGGAAGGGCCGTCGAGACCGGCTTCCTGGAGGACATCTGGAACGCGCCGATCGAGGACATCTACGAGTACACCTCGAACCCGGCCACCCCCCGCGAGGCGGACGAGGTCGTCATCTCCTTCAAGGAGGGCGTCCCGCTCGCCATCGACGGCAAGCCCGTCACCGTCCTTCAGGCGATCCAGCAGCTCAACGAGCGGGCCGGCGCCCAGGGGATCGGCCGGATCGACATGGTCGAGGACCGGCTCGTCGGCATCAAGTCCCGTGAGGTCTACGAGGCCCCGGGCGCGATCGCGCTGATCACCGCCCACCAGGAGCTCGAGAACGTCACCGTCGAGCGCGAGCTCGCCCGCTACAAGCGGCAGGTCGAGCAGCGCTGGGGCGAGCTGGTCTACGACGGCCTGTGGTTCTCCCCGCTCAAGCGCGCCCTGGACGGCTTCATCAACGAGGCCAACCAGCACGTCACCGGCGACATCCGGATGACCCTGCACGGTGGCCGCGCGGTCGTCACCGGACGGAAGTCGGACTCCTCGCTGTACGACTTCAACCTGGCGACCTACGACTCGGGCGACACCTTCGACCAGTCCAAGGCGCAGGGCTTCATCGAGATCTTCGGCCTGTCCCAGAAGATCGCCGCCAAGCGGGACCTGGCGTAACAGCCGGCCCGGCAACCGCTGCCTCACCGCTACGGTGAGGTGGAGGTCCCCCAGGCCCCCGGGCCCGGGGGAGGTCGCACATCACCCGTCTTGAGGAGCAGAGCAAGTGAGCAGCAACAGCGGTGACGTACGGCTCTGGGGCGGCCGTTTCGCCGACGGTCCCGCCGAGGCCCTGGCGAAGCTGTCCGCGTCGGTCCACTTCGACTGGCGTCTCGCGCCGTACGACATCGCCGGGTCCCGTGCCCACGCACGGGTGCTGCACAAGGCAGGCCTGCTGACCGAGG
Source organism: Streptomyces sp. NBC_00390 (assembly GCF_036057275.1). Taxonomy (NCBI): domain Bacteria; kingdom Bacillati; phylum Actinomycetota; class Actinomycetes; order Kitasatosporales; family Streptomycetaceae; genus Streptomyces; species Streptomyces sp. NBC_00390. The sequence continues at coordinate 6,904,467 of NZ_CP107945.1, forward strand.
ACGAGCTGACGCGCATGCTGGCCGGCCTCGACCGGCTCGAAGCCGATGTCGCCGACGGCTCGTTCGTGGGCACCATCGCCGACGAGGACGTCCACACCGCACTCGAGCGCGGCCTGCTCGAGCGGCTCGGCCCCGACCTCGGCGGCAAGCTGCGCGCCGGCCGGTCCCGCAACGACCAGGTCGCCACGCTCTTCCGGATGTATCTGCGCGACCACGCCCGGATCATCGGCGGCCTGATCGCCGAGCTGCAGGACGCCCTCGTCGGCCTCGCCGAGGCCCACCCGGACGTCGCCATGCCGGGCCGCACGCACCTCCAGCACGCCCAGCCGGTGCTGTTCGCCCACCACGTCCTGGCCCATGTCCAGTCGCTGTCCCGGGACGCCGAGCGGCTGCGTCAGTGGGACGAGCGGACGGCGGTCTCCCCGTACGGCTCCGGCGCGCTGGCCGGCTCCTCGCTCGGCCTCGACCCGGAGGCGGTCGCCCGCGACCTCGGCTTCGAGCACGGCTCCGCCGGCAACTCCATCGACGGCACGGCCTCGCGTGACTTCGTCGCCGAGTTCGCCTTCGTCACCGCGATGATCGGTGTGAACCTCTCCCGGATCGCCGAGGAGATCATCATCTGGAACACGAAGGAGTTCTCCTTCGTGACCCTGCACGACGCCTTCTCCACCGGCTCGTCGATCATGCCGCAGAAGAAGAACCCGGACATCGCCGAGCTCGCTCGCGGCAAGTCCGGCCGCCTCATCGGCAACCTGACCGGCCTGCTCGCCACGCTGAAGGCGCTCCCGCTCGCGTACAACCGCGACCTTCAGGAGGACAAGGAGCCGGTGTTCGACTCCTGCGACCAACTCGAGGTGCTGCTCCCGGCGTTCACCGGGATGATGGCGACCCTCACGGTCAACCGGGAGCGGATGGAGGAGCTCGCCCCGGCCGGCTTCTCGCTCGCCACCGACATCGCCGAGTGGCTGGTCAAGCAGGGAGTGCCGTTCCGGGTCGCGCACGAGGTCGCCGGCGAGTGCGTCAAGGAGTGCGAGCAGCACGGCATCGAGCTGGACCAGCTCACCGACGAACAGTTCGCGAAGATCTCCGAGCACCTGACGCCCGAGGTGCGCACCGTGCTCGACGTCCCCGGCGCGCTCGCCTCGCGCAACGGGCGCGGCGGCACGGCTCCGTCCGCCGTCGCCGTCCAGCTCGCCGAGATCAAGGCGGACCTGGCGGTCCAGCACGCGTGGGCGACCGCGAAGAACTGACCTTCGACGGACAGGTCCCCCGGCCGCCGTCGTCGTGCCCGCGCCGCCGCGGTGCACGACGGCGGCGACCCGGCCGAGCAGCGCCTGGTGGGCCACCGACCCGGCCGGGAGCGGGCGTTCGCCCGGCCGGCGTCAGGAGCTCGTGAGGATGACGAGTTGCCGCGTCGCTCGGGTCATCGCGACATAGCGGTCGACCGCTCCTTCGATGCCGTTGCCGAACGCCTCCGGGTCGACGAGGACGACCAGGTCGAACTCGAGCCCCTTCGACAGCTCCGGGGTCAGCGACCGGACGCGGGACGTCGTCCGGAACGCGGGATCGCCGATGACACAGGCGATCCCGTCGGCATGGGCGGCGAGCCACGTGTCGAGGATCGAGCTCAGATCCGAAGCAGCCCCGTGCAGGACGGGGACGCCGCCGCTGCGGATGGAGGTCGGCACGTTGGCGTCCGGGAGCACGGCCCGGATGACCGGCTCGGCCTCCGTCATGATTTCCTCCGGCGTCCGGTAGTTGATGCTCAGGGAGGCCAGGCTGATCCGGTCGAGCCCGATCCGCTCGAGCCGTTCCTGCCACGACTCCGTGAACCCGTGCCTGGCCTGGGCACGGTCCCCCACAATGGTGAAGCTCCGGGACGGGCAGCGGAGCAGCAGCATCTGCCACTCCGCGTCGGTCAGTTCCTGAGCCTCGTCCACGACGATGTGCGCGAACGGGCCGGCGAGCAGGTCCGGTTCGGTGCCGGGCCGTGCGGTCTGGTCGACCAGGGTGTCCCGCAGGTCCTGTCCGCGCAGCATCGTCACCGCGCCTTCACCGTCGGCATCGGCCTCGAGCACGTTGTCGATGACGCCGGCCATGCGCTCGCGTTCGGCGGCGACAGAGGCTTTGTGCCGACGCTTGCGCAGTGACGCCTCCGGGTCGCCGAGCCGCTGCCGTGCCGCGTCCAGGAGCGGCAGGTCGGACACCGTCCAGGCCTGGGCGTCCCCGCGCTGCAGCTTCGACACGTCATCGCGGCTGAGCCAGGGAGCGCACTTGCGCAGGTAGGCGGGGACCGACCACAGGTCTCCGACGAGGTCGGCCGCTTCGAGCAGCGGCCACGCGCGGTTGAGGGCCGTGAGCAGTTCCCTGTTCTGCAGCAGCGACTTGCGCAGCAGGTCGGACGAGACGTCGTCGCCGTCGTGCTTGTCCACCAGGATCGTGAGCAGCTCCTCCCAGATCTGGTCGCGCGCCTCGTTGTGCGGAGTACCGGGTTCCGCTGCTTCGAACGCCACGGCCCAGTCGTCGGCGCTCAGCCGGATGTCGGACCAGTGGGTCGTGACCGTCATCCCCTCGGCGGGCGGCTCCTCGTAGAACCTGACGGCCGTCTCGATCGCCTCCACCATGTTCGCGGACGACTTCAGGAGGGCCACGTGCGGGTCGGCCTCGATCGCCGCTGCGGCTCCCTCGGCGACGAGGTCCCGCAGGGTGCACGTCTGCACGCCCTCCTCTCCGAGGCTGGGGAGGACGTCGGAGACGTAGGCCAGGTAGGGCCGGTGGGGACCGACGAACAGCACGCCGCCCCGGCGGTGACCGAGACGGGGGTCGGAGTGGAGCAGGTAGGCGGAGCGGTGCAGAGCGACGACGGTCTTCCCCGTACCCGGACCGCCGTCGACGACGAGAGCGCCGCGGGATCCCGCGCGGATGATGGCGTCCTGGTCGGCCTGGATGGTGCCGAGCACGTCTCGCATCCGTGCCGACCGGTTACTGCCCAGGCTCGCGATGAAGGCGGACTGGTCGTCGAGCGCGGCGTGCCCGGCAAACCCGTCCGCGGTGAACACCTCGTCCCAGTAGTCGCTGATCAGGCCGCCGGTCCAGCGATACCTGCGGCGGCTTGCCAGACCCATCGGGTTGGCGTGGGTGGCTCCGAAGAACGGCTCAGCCGCGGGGGAGCGCCAGTCGAGCAGCAGCCGTCGGCCCGTACTGTCCGTAAGGCCGAGTCGTCCGACGTAGACAGGCTCGGGGTTGTCGGCGCCGGCCATGTGTCCGAGGCACAGGTCCAGACCGAAGCGACGCAGTGCGCGCAGGCGGGCGGTCAGCCGGTGGACCTCCATGTCCCGGTCCATCGCCTGCCGGCCCAGGCCGCCGGGCGCCCTGCGCGCGGCATCGAGGTGATCGGACAGCTCGGCGATCGACTGCTCGAGGCACTCCGTGATGGCCGCGAAGTGCTGCTCATCGCCGGCGGTCAGCGTCGGGTCGGCCTTGGGAGAGAGGTGGTCGGGAAGGTCGAACGCGCTGGTGGTCAGGGGGTTCACTTCTAGAGCTCCGATCTGAGGCCGCTTGCAGCCATTGCGCGCAGTAGGCGTCCGAACCGGCGTGAGGGACCAGGTGGCCATGACGGGCAACGCTCTGCCTGACGTGGACCACATGGCCGTTGTCGGTTCAGGTCGCCAGGGTTCGCAGGTTGTTGCGTTACGGGTCCTGGCTCGACGATCCCGTGTGTTCACGCGGACATGGGCGGCCTGTCTCGGCTGATCGCGCCGAGCAGCAGTCTCGCGGCCACTGTTGCTCCGTCGGTGCGGATCGTGGCGGCCACGGCGGTAGCTCGTGCGCGGGTCTCGGGGGCCAGGGCGGTGCCGAGCGCGGCTGCCAGGGACTCGAAGGTCGGGGTCGGACCGTCGTGTGCCGTGCCGATGCCCAGGTCGGCCACCCGGGCGGCCCAGTACGGCTGGTCCACCCCCTGGGGTACCACCACCTGAGGCGCGCCGGCCCGGGTGGCCGTCGTCGTGGTGCCCGCGCCGCCGTGGTGTACGACGGCGGCCACCCGGCCGAACAGTGCCTGCTGGTTGACCTCGCCGACGGCGAAGCAGTCGTCCCGCTCGTCGATCAGGGACAGATCGGCCCAGCCGCCCGCCACGACCGCGCGGCGGCCCTGCGCCCGGATCGCCTCGACGGCCACCCGGGCGACGTCCGTCGACGTGTGCATGGGCATGCTGCCGAAGCCCACGTACACCGGTGGTGTGCCGGCGTCCAGGAACGCCACCAGCTCGGCGGGGAGCGGGCGTTCGTCGGGCAGCACCCACGCGCCGGTCTGGACGACGTCGAGGTCCGGCGTCTGCCGCCACGGGTCCAGGACCGGGTCCGTCGCCAGCCACGGCTGGCCGCCGATGACGTAGTCCCGGACGTTGTCCACCGGTGGCAGACCGATCGACGCCCGGTTCGTGTTGAGCGCCTCACCGAACAGCGCGTTGATGCTCTGGGCGTCCAGATCCCACAGCACCCGGTTGTCCGTCACCTCCGGCGGGAACGGCCGGCCCCGATACGCCAGCGGCCGACGGTGCGGCGCCGGCAGGGTGAGCTGCTGGAAGGTCACGGACACGGAGCGGATGCCGAGCTTCTCGGCGACCGACAGGGCGCCGGCCGCGGCCGGCATCATGCCGGTCGCCACCAGCGCATCGCATCCCTCGGCCGCCGCGGTGACCGCGCCGAACTGACTGGAGATCACCTCGGCCGCGTACCGGGGCATGGATGACGGCGGCGGCGCCGCCTTCGTCAGCGCGCGCGCCGACGGGCCGACCGGCACCAACGGCACGCCGACGCCGGCCAACCGCTGCACGAAGTCCTCGTCCGGCGGCGCGCACACCCGCACCTGGGCGCCGACTGCGCGCAACTGCACCGCGAGCCCCACCAGCGGTTCGACGTCCCCGCGCGATCCATACGTCGACAACAGCACACGCATTTCGCGACTCTCACCTTCCGCGGTTTCCGGCCTCGGCCGAGGATTCTGCGGGACACCCGGGGCCTTGCCGCAAGCCCCCCAGCGCGCTATAAGTTGAGAGTGGCAAGGAGTGGGTACTCCTTGCCCTTTGTCGTCCGGTGGCCGAACAGTCTCCTCGCGAAGCGACGACGCCCCGTGTACGCCCGTGCCGCCGGCCCCATCCGGGATCCGTCGCGGTGGCTGCCTTGAGGCTTTTGGTCGGCAACGGCCCTGCGTTCACTGCCCTGTTCCTGCATCGGGTTGTGGTGAACGTGAGCGTGAGCGCGACCCGACTGTGCTGGAACTGCTCGCCGCGCTCACCTCCTGGGCGACCGGGCGCGGGTCCGGCGGCCTCAGTCGATCTGCTCGCAGATGTCGGTGCGCGAACCATGCGCCATGGTCACGGTCTTGTACCCGGTCGGGCTGATGTCCATCGTGTACGCGCCGTCGATGATGTAGAGGCTGCGCGGCAGGTTCCCGCGCCCCTCGCCGACGCCCACCAGCACGGGACCGAGCACGGTCCAGAACTGGGAGCCGTCGGTGCCGTGGTCGACGAGCGCCGAGCCGCTCGCGTCGGCGTCGTAGAAGTCACCGGTGTCGGTGTTCGTGACCCTGATGACCAGGTCGCCCTTGTACGCGACCAGTTTCGCCGAGCCGTCCGGATGAGTGGAGAGCACGCGCTGCACCACCTCGTCCACGATCGGCTCACCGTGCACGGGGAAATCGCAGCGCACGCCCGCAGCGACGTCCCACGGCGTCGACGGCGCGGGTTCCCAGCCCGCATCGGTGCCGGCCGATGCCGAAGCCGGAGCGGCGCCGAGGGCCGCGGCGGCAAGTGCCGTGAGAGCAACAACAGTTCGTCGCACGATGTCTCCCTGAAGAGAGGGGTGATGTGTCGGCCCGAGCCTCTCCGGGTCCCCTGACCACAGACTCACCAGGGCTGGGACCGGCCCGCTCCGCCCGGTTAGGCTCGCCGCAGCCATGGAGTTCCAGCTGCTCGGACCTTTCGAGGCCCGCCACGACGGACAGCGGGTCCTGGTGGGCAGCCGCCGCCAGGAGCGCTGTCTGCTGTCGATCCTTCTGCTGCACGCGGGCCGCGTGGTGACCACCGCGCGCCTCATCGATCTCCTGTGGCACGGGGATGCGCCGGCCGCCGCCAGGGGCACCGTCCACACCTACATCGGCCGCCTGCGTGCCGCCCTGACTCCCTACGGCCTCGAGGTCGAGACCCGGCACGACGGGTACAGCATCGAGCCCGGCACCCACGAGATCGACGCCCAGGAGTTCGGCAGCCTCGTCCGGCAGGCCACCGCGGCAGGCGACCGGGCGCACCGCGTGCGTCTCTACGACCTGGCGCTCGGCCTGTGGCGCGGCCCACTGCTCGCCGATGTCGCCGACGGGCCCCTGCGTGACCGGCTCGGCGGCCCGCTCGAGGAGCTGCGGCTGTCCGCGTTCGAGCAGCGCGCCGATGCCCAGCTCACCCTGGGGCTGCACGACCGCGTCGTGACGGATCTGACTCCGCTGGTCCCGCTCCACCCCGAGCGCGAACGGCTGGTCGCGGTCCAGATGACCGCGCTGTACCGCAGCGGCCGCCAGGCCGATGCCCTGCAGTTGTACCGCCGCACGCGCCAGGCGCTCGTGAGCGGACTCGGCATCGAGCCCGGCCCGGAGCTGGCGACCCTGCACGACCGCATTCTGCGCGTGGATCCAGGGCTGATCCGGCCGTCCGTGCCCGTCCACGCGGTACGGGTGGGCGACGAGTGGCTGCCCTGGATCACCAGCGGGCATCCCGCGCTGGAGTTCTGCAACACGTACGCCGGCTGGGGCGGCCCGAAGAGGCCCGGCTCGGAGTGGCTGCGCCGTTACGCCACGCTCGCCGTGTGGGCCGGCCATCACGGGTTGGCGGAGGAATGGGTGGTTGCCGGACTGCTCAAGCAGGCGGCCGACCACCCCGCCGAGGCCGCTGCCGCGCTGGAGCGGGCCCGGGAATTCCGCAGGCGGCTGTACGCCTGTCTGACCGATCCGGACGATGTCCGGGCCTTCGCAGCGGTGGCCTCTGTCGCCGAGGACGCCGCCGGCTCCGCTGTGTTCACCCGGGGCGAGGACGGCCTCGGCCGCTGGCGGATCACCCCTTCCGCCGGTCTGCTGCTGCCCCTGTGGTGCGTCGCCCGCAGCGCCGCGGATCTGCTGGCAGACCCCAGGCGCTTCACGATCCGTGCCTGCCCCGGCCCGGAGTGCGGGTGGCTGTTCCTCGACGAGAGTGGACGCCGCCGGTGGTGCAGCCTGAGAATCTGCGGCAACAGTGGGACGCTCATGCATTGAATGAGACATTGATGTCTCATGTGGGGTATGGTTGTCTCATGGCCATGGATCGTGAACACGTGCTGCGCACCGCCGCCGCCCTGCTGTCCCGTCGGTCGACCGCCACCATGGACGAGGTCGCCCGGGCCGCGGGTATCGGCCGCGCCACCCTGCACCGGCACTTCGCCGGGCGGGAGGCGCTGGTCAAGGCGCTGGAGCAGTTGGGGATCCAGGAGTTCGAGGCCGCCCTGGACCGGGCCGGTCTCGAGACGGGCGGCGCGAGCGACGCGCTGCGGCGGCTCATCGCCGAGATGGAGCCCGCCGCCGATCTGCTGGCCTTCCTCGTCACCGAGAACCAGCTGTTCGAGGGCGACCAGGTCAACGAGGGCTGGTCCCGGCTCGACGCCCGGGTCTCGGCACTGTTCCGGCGCGGCCAGGAGCAGGGCGAGTTCCGCATCGACCTCACACCCGCATGGCTCACCGAGGCGCTCTACGGCCTCATGGGCAGCTGCGCCTGGGCCGTGTTGGACGGCCGGGTCGCCAAGAAGGACTTCCAGTACATGATCGCCGAGCTGCTGCTCGGCGGAGCACGACGGAGTGTGGAGAAATGACCAGCAGTACCGTCCAGCGTACGAGCGGGACGGATGACACCGTGTACCGCCCCGGGCGCTGGCTGGCGCTCGCTGTCCTGGTGCTCGCCGTTCTGCTGGTGGCCGTCGACGCCACGGTGCTCGGCCTCGCCACCCCGTTCCTCAGCGAGGACCTCCAGCCGACCGGCACGCAGCTGCTGTGGATCGGCGACATCTACTCGTTCGTCATCGCGGGTCTGCTCGTCTCCATGGGCAGCCTCGGAGACCGGATCGGCCGCAAGAAGCTGCTGCTGACCGGGGCCGTCGCCTTCGGTGCCGTCTCCGTGCTCAACGCGTACGCCACCAGCCCCGAGATGATGATCCTCGCCCGGGCGCTGCTCGGTGTCGCGGGCGCGACCCTGATGCCGTCCACGCTGGCGCTGATCCGCAACATCTTCCACGACCCGAAGGAACGCAGTTTCGCCATCGGCATCTGGGGCGCGATGGCCTCCGCGGGCGCGGCCGTGGGCCCGGTCGTCGGCGGCTTCCTGCTCGAGCACTTCTGGTGGGGCTCCGTCTTCCTGATCAACCTGCCCGTGATGGCGGTGCTGGTGATCGTCGGCATCAGGCTGCTGCCCGAGTCCAAGAACCGGGTCGCCGGGCCCTGGGACCTCATCAGCGTCGTGCTGTCCCTCATCGGTGTGGTCGGCATCGTCTACGCCATCAAGGAGGCCGCGACCCACGGGCCGGGCTCGGATGCCGGCGTGGCCGCCCTGATCGGTGCCGCCGCCCTGTACGGATTCGTCCGCAGGCAGCTCACGCTCCCGGCGCCGCTGCTCGACATGCGGCTGTTCCGGCACCCGGGTTTCTCCGGCGCGGTCCTCGCGGATCTGCTGACCATCCTCGGCCTGTCCGGCCTGGTGTTCTTCCTGTCCCAGTTCCTGCAACTGGTCCAGGGGCGGCAGCCGTTCGAGGCCGGGCTCGCGGAACTGCCCGCCGCGATCGGCGCGGTGGTCACCGGTCTGATGGCGGGTACGGTCGCCCGGCGGTTCACCGTACGGTCCGTGGTGGCCGCGGGCCTTGCCGCCGTGGGCATCGCGCTGGCCGTGATGACCCTGGTCGACCGGTCCACCGGCTACCCGCTGCTCGGCGCTGCTCTGCTCGTCGTCGGAATCGGCGCCGGGTTCTCGTTCACCGTCACGGCGGACGTCATCCTCTCCAGCGTTCCCAAGGAGCAGGCGGGATCCGCCTCGGCGGTGTCCGAGACGGCGTACGAACTCGGCGCGGCCCTCGGCATCGCCCTGCTCGGCTCGATCGTCACCGGCGCCTACCGCGACTTCGCCACCCCGGCCGGTGTGCCCGCCGGGCCGGCATCCGCCGCGCACGAGTCGCTCGGCGGGGCCGTCGAGGCGGCAGCCGCACTGCCGCAGCAGCAGGGCGCGGAGCTGATCACCGCCGCCCAGGACGCCTTCGTGGACGGGCTGCGGCTCGCCACGGGCGTCGGCGCGGCGGTACTCCTGGCCACCGCCGTCGCCGCATGGTTCCTGCTGCGCGGCCAGAAGCTGGCCGACGGCATCGATCACTGACGCGGTCGGCATCGAGCACTGACGCGGACAACGAGGTGACCCCCGGTGCACACGGCACCGGGGGCCACCTCAGGTCCCACGCGGGGGTTACGCCGCCTTGGCCTTCGTCGCGTACATGTCCACGTACTCCTGGCCGGACAGCTGCATCACCTCGGCCATCACCGAGTCCGTGACGGCGCGCAGCACATAGCGGTCCCGGTCCATTCCCTCGTACCGGGAGAACTCCATCGCCTTGCCGAAGCGGACCGTCACCCGGCCCGGGCGCGGCAGACCCGCGCCGCCCGGCTGGAGCTTGTCGGTGCCGATCATCGCGAACGGCACCACCGGCGCACCTGTCATCAGCGTCAGCCGCGCGATGCCCGTACGGCCGCGGTAGAGCCGGCCGTCGGGGGAGCGGGTGCCCTCCGGGTAGATGCCGAAGACCTTGCCCTCCTCGAGCACCCGCCGGCCGGTCATCAGCGCGGCCACACCGCCGTTCGCGCCGTCGCGGTCCACCGGGATCATGCCGACGCCGGTGAAGAACCAGGCCATGAGCCGGCCCTTGATGCCCTTGCCGGTGACGTACTCGTCCTTGCCGATGAAGTGGACCGGCCGGTCGCACACGAGCGGCAGGACCATCGAGTCGATGAAGGTGAGGTGATTGCCGGCGAGGATCACCGCTCCCGTCCCGGGGATGTTCTCGACGCCTTCCACGCGGGGCCGGAACATCAGGCGCAGGATCGGCCCGAGCACTGCCTTGATGAGCGACAAGCGGGACAACGGGTCCTCCGGTGTCAGGGACGGATCAATCAGGGGCCGGCGGGAGGTCCACGGCCGGCAGAGTGTGCGGCGGCCGAGAAGTCCATGCAGGTGAGGACGATACTCGCGGGTCATACCCCCTCGCACGTCGGGTTCACGCGAGAGATACGCAGTGTTGACCCGAGTTTTCACGGTGTTGGCCCAGGATCCGCCGTAGGTAAGGCGTAGTTGCCTAGCATCAGGCGTCCGCCTGACAGGTGCGGGACATCACACGGAGGAACTCGATGACACAGGGTGCGAGCAGCAGTCCGGGCCGGCGCAGCGTACTGGGAGCCGCGGTTCTCGGCACCGCCGCGATAGGGGTCGGCGCGGGTGCGGGTACGGCACAGGCGTCACCCGCCGGTGAGCGCCACCAAGGCCACCGGCCGTCGTACCGGGATCTGCCCGTGCCGACGGTCATCGCCCACCGCGGAGCCAGCGGCTACCGGCCCGAGCACACGCTCGGCGCCTACCAGCTCGCCCTCGACATGGGCGCCCATGTCATCGAGCAGGACCTGGTGCCCACCAAGGACGGCCATCTCGTATGCCGTCACGAAAACGACATCACCGGCACCACCGACGTGGCCGACCACCCGGAGTTCGCCTCCCGCAAGGCCATCAAGACCGTGGACGGCGTCAGCATCACCGGCTGGTTCACCGAGGACTTCACGCTCGCCGAGCTGAAGACGCTGCGCGCCAAGGAGCGCATCCCGGGAACCCGCCAGGAGAACACCCTCTACGACGGCCGCTGGACCGTGCCCACCTTCGAGGAGGTGCTGCGCTGGGCCGAGAAGGAGGGCCGCCGGCGCGGCGCTCCGGTCTGGCTGCATGCGGAGACCAAGCACCCCACCTACTTCCGCGGTCTCGGTCTCGGCCTCGAGGAGCGGCTCGCCAGGCTGCTGCGCCGCTACGGCCGCCACCGCGCGAACTCCCCGCAGTTCCTGCAGTCCTTCGAGCCGACCAGCATGAAGCGCATGGCCGGGCTCGTCGACACGCCGCGCGTGGTCCTGCTGTGGACCCCGGACGACCGGCCGTGGGACTTCCGCACGTCGGGCGACCCGCGCACGGTCGCCGACCTGGTCAAGCCCGACGGGCTGAAGTGGATCGCCTCGTTCGCGCAGGGAATCGGCCCGCTGCTCGATCTGATCATCCCCAAGGACGCGACCGGCAGGCTCACCGAGCCGACCACGCTGGTCCGGGACGCCCACGCGAAGGGCCTGATCCTGCACCCGTACACCCTGCGCAACGAGAACAGCTTCCTGCCCGCCGACTTCCGGCGCGGTACCGACCCGAACGCATACGGCGACGCGTTCGGTGCGCTCGAGGTGTACTTCAAGACCGGAATCGACGGGATCTTCACCGACAATCCGGACACCGGACTGCTGGCGGCCGCCGACTTCCGCGGCTGAGTCCCGACGAGCCGGCCGAGCGTCCACGGCACGGTCACCCGCCGCCCGTACGGGTGACTGTGCCGTCGCCGGGCAACCGGGCGCCCTCGACGGCACGTCCCGCAGGGCATGACCGTTCTCGATGAGCTCCCCGTCCCGGCCGCCGGCACCTCCGCCCATGTCGTCAGCGCACTCGGCCCGCTGGTCAGCGCCGAGGCCACGGCCGAGGCCCCCGGCACCGCACTCGAACCGGACGATCTGGAACAGGCCGTATGGGTACGGCTGCTGGAACGGCTCGACGGGGACGGGCCGCCGCCGGACACCGCCCGGTGGGTCAGGACGGCGGTACGGGCGGAGGCGCGCCGAGCCCGCCGCACGGCCGCGCGTGAACTGCCCTACACCACCGACCCGTCCACCGATCGCGCCGGCGACCCGGCCTGCACCCCGGAGCGGGCCGTGCTCCGCTCGGAGCGGCGGCGCACACTGCGCGCCGCGGTGGCCCGCACCCCCGGGAACTGCCCACGGCTGCTGACCGCGATGCTGTCCCCGCAGGACCCCACCTACCGGGAAATCGCAGGGACGTTGGGAATCTCACAAGGCAGTCTGGGACCCATGCGTTCCCGCTGCCTGGGATGTCTGCGCAGAATGCTCGCGGCAGAGGTTGCAGCTCCTGAACATTTGGGAAAGGAGCGGTAGACAACCGGCAGGACAGGTGAGCGGGAGGCATGCGCACATGGGCATGAGCGTGACCATCTCAGCGGCAGCTGAGCACGATGCGGAGCACATCCTCAAGCTGCAGTATCTGTGCTATCAGAGTGAGGCCGAACTCTACGGCGACTACGGGATCGAGCCCCTGACCCAGTCGCTCGCCGACCTCACGGCCGAAATCGCCCAGGGGCACGCCCTGGTGGCCAAGCTCGGGGACGAAGTCGTCGCCTCCGTGCGTGCCAGGGTCGACGAGACCGGCACCGCGCGGATCGCCAAGCTCATCGTGCACCCGCGGATGCAGCGCCACGGCCTGGGCGGCCGGCTGCTCGACGCGATCGAGACACGCTTCGCCGGGGACGCCGGCACCAAGCGGTTCCAGCTGTTCACCGGACACCGCAGCGAGGGCAATCTGCGGCTGTACCGCAGCCGCGGCTACGTCCCCGTGTCCAGCGAGCAGGTCGGACCCCGGCTCACCCTCGTCACGCTGGAGAAGGACGCGGCCGCCGCTGAATACGCGGCCAGCGCCTGACGCTCCCGCCCGCTACGCCCCGAGGCTGCGCGCCCGGCGCAGCCACAGCATGCCCGTGACCGGCAGCAGCACCGGGATGAAGAGGTAGCCCATCCCGTACGTGGACCACACGGTCGAGTCGGGGAAGGCCGACGGATCGAGGACGGTCCAGGTCCCGACGATCAGTACGCCCGCGAGCTCGGCGGCGCAGCACACCAGCGCCGCCCTGCGGGCCGCCTCCCCGCCGCGCACCAGGGTGTAGGTGATGAACGCGTACACGACGGCCGCGACCGCGGACAGCACATGGGCCAGCGGGGCCGAGCCGAAGTCGGTCAGGATCTGGTAGACGGAGCGCGACACGGCGCCGACCGACATCACTCCGTACAGCCAGACCAGCAGCAGCCCCGGGCCCCCGACCAGCCTGGCCCGCTCCGGGCGGTCGCTCTGCCCGTTCCGCTGCTGCGCCCCGTCGGTGAGCGGCTCGGGCATCGTCAGCCTCCCCAGATGTCGTAGAGGCGTACTTCGAGGACCGCCAGCACCACCGCGCCGGCGGCCACCGTCGCCGATCCCCATCGCGTGCGCTCGGCCAGCGACAGAAATCCGGCCGCCGGCACTGCGGCGAAGGCCCCGATCAGATAGGCCAGGAAGATCGCGGTGCCCTCGTCGGCCTTCTCGCCCCTCGCCAGCTGCACGATCCCCACCACCAGCTGCGCGAAGGCGAGCACCGACACCACGGCCATGCCGATGAAGTGCCAGTCCTTGGTGGGCTGATCGCGGAAGGCGGCGAAGCCGCACCATGCGGTGAGGGCGGTCGCGGCCACGGCGACCGCGACCGTCAGGGCGTCAAGCATGGCTCCGAGAGTATTACGGGCCGAAGGGCCGGATGCGCCCGGCCCCGAGTGCGCAGGGGGCCGGGCACCAGGGCGCGCCGCGGGTTGGCCTAGGGTCGGGAACCATGAAGATCCACGCCGAAGCGCTCCTGTTCGACAACGACGGAACCCTTGTCTCCTCCCTGGAGTCGGTGAACCGCTGCTGGACCCGATGGGCGCACGAGTACGGCATCGCGGCGGAGGACTTCGCCCGTATCGAACTCCACGGCCGGCCGGCCGTGGAGATAGCCGCCGATCTGCTGCCCCCCGCCGTGGTCCCCGAGGCCCTGGCCCGCATCGAGCAGCTGGAGGTCGAGGATGTCGCCGGGGGAGTGCAGCTGCTGCCCGGAACCGCCGCGCTTCTGGACCGGCTGCCCGCCGACCGCTGGGCCGTCGTCACCTCTGCGACCCGCAGGCTGGCCGAGGCCCGCCTCGAGGAGGCCGGCATACGGCCCAAGGCGATGATCGCCGCCGACGACGTGACCCGCGGCAAGCCCGACCCGGAGCCGTATCTCCGCGCCGCCCGGCTCCTGGGCGTGGACCCGGCGCGCTGTGTGGTGTTCGAGGACGCACCGGCCGGCCTCGCCGCGGGGCGGGCCGCCGGTATGACGACCGTGGCCTTGACCACAACGCACGCCGCGTCCGAGCTGATCGCCGACATCGTCGTCCCCGACCTCTCGTCCGTGTCCGCGCAGGCCACGGTGGATGGCGTGGAGATCACCACAGCGGAGTGATCCGTCCACATACTGCGCACCCTGCGTCCGGTATACGGACACCGGAGATAGGTTCAGCATGCAGTCTGCTTTACTTGCCGCCATGACCAGGACGAGCAGCCGCACCCTTGCGACCGAGGCGATCACGACGCCCGGTGCTCGTTGTCTGTGTCGAATGTGCGCCTTCTGAGGGCCCCTGCCTGAGCCTCGCGCCCCGAAGCGAGACCGACAGCCGAGCCGTGTCCGAAGCTCCACCTGGAACGCACCCGGACCCGGCCTGCCCCCGCGCGCACGCCGCCCCCGGCCATGAGCCGGGACCGGCCCTCCTGCGCCGACTGTCCGAACGAAGAAATGCCCCCTGCCCGGCGGACACCGCGCCGTGCACTCGACAGTGACGGAAACCCCTGTGATCACCACTACGGGCCTGACGAAAATCTACCGGGCCCACCAGTCCCGAACCCGCGAAGTCACCGCCCTGGACGGCGTCGACCTCCATGTCCGTGAGGGCGAGGTCTTCGGCGTCATCGGTCAGAGCGGAGCCGGAAAGTCCTCGCTCATCCGCTGCGTCAACCTGCTCGAGCGCCCCACCGCCGGCACCGTGACAGTGGCCGGCCAGGACCTCACAGCGCTCGCCGGACGCGGTCGCCGCGCCTCCAGGGAACTGCGCGAGGCGCGCAGCCGTATCGGCATGGTCTTCCAGCACTTCAACCTGCTGTCCTCGCGCACTGTCAAGGACAACATCGAGCTGCCCCTGGAGATCCTCGGCGTCTCCGGCGCCGAACGCTCCCGCAAGGCTCTCGAACTGCTCGACCTCGTCGGCCTCGCCGACAAGGCCAAGGCCTATCCGGCCCAGCTCTCCGGCGGTCAGAAGCAGCGCGTCGGCATCGCGAGGGCGCTCGCGGGCGACCCCAAGGTCCTGCTCTCCGACGAGGCGACCAGCGCCCTGGACCCCGAGACCACCCGCTCGATCCTCCAGCTGCTGCGCGACCTCAACCGGCAGCTCGGCCTGACCGTGCTGCTCATCACGCACGAGATGGACGTCGTCAAGTCGATCTGCGACTCCGCCGCCCTGATGAAGAAGGGCCGGATCGTGGAATCGGGCACGGTCAGCGAACTGCTCGCGACCCCCGGCTCCGAACTCGCCGACGAGCTCTTCCCGGTGGGCGGTGAGGCCTCCGGCACCGACCGCACGGTCATCGACGTCACCTTCCACGGCGAGGCCGCCACCCAGCCGGTGATCTCCCAGCTCTCGCGTACCTACAACATCGACATATCGATCCTCGGTGCCGCCATGGACACCGTCGGCGGCAAGCAGATCGGCCGGATGCGTATCGAACTGCCCGGCCGCTACGAGGAGAACGTCATCCCCGTCGGCTTCCTGCGCGAGCAGGGCCTCCAGGTCGACGTCGTCGATGGCGACGGACCCACCGAGAAGATCACCCTGCCCGCCCAGGGCCCGGTACTCACGAAGGAGACCGCCAAGTGACCTGGTCGGAGATGCAGCCCCTGCTCAGCCAGGGCACGGTCGACACCCTCTACATGGTGCTGTGGTCCACCCTGGTCACCGTCATCGGGGGACTGCCGCTCGGCGTGCTGCTCGTCCTCACGGACAAGGGCGGACTGCTGCAGAACACGCCGGTGAACAAGGCCGTCGGCGTGATCGTGAACATCGGCCGCTCACTGCCGTTCATCATCCTGCTGATCGCGCTGATCCCTTTCACCACCCTCGTCGTCGGGACCTTCATCGGCCCCACCGCGATGATCGTGCCGCTGGCCGTCGGAGCCATCCCGTTCTTCGCCCGGCTGGTGGAGACGGCGGTCCGGGAGGTCGACCACGGCCTGATCGAAGCCGTGCAGGCCATGGGCGGCTCCATCCCCACGATCATCCGCAAGGTGCTGCTCCCGCAGGCCCTGCCGTCGCTCGTTTCCGCCGTCACCACCACGGTGATCGTCCTCGTCGGGTACTCGGCGATGGCCGGCGCGGTCGGCGGCGAAGGCCTCGGATCCAAGGCCGTCACGTATGGATTCCAGCGCTTCGAGACCCAGTTCATGCTCGTCACCGTCGTCATCCTGATCGCCATCGTCACAGCGGTGCAGCTGATCGGAGACGGCGTCGTACGGCTGCTGGCCCGCCGTGGCCGCACCGCGAGCTGACTCCAGACCTCACTCCCCATGGGCCCGCACTCCTTGTCCGGGCGTCGTTCCACACAAGAAAGAGGCACTTTTCGTGCGTAAGAACACCAAGCTCACCGCTGCCGCTGCCACCGCCGCCCTTGCTCTCGGCCTCACCGCCTGCGGGACGGCCTCCGACCCGGGCGCCGCGTCCGGATCCGGCGCCAAGGCCGACGCGTCCAAGGCGCTCGTCGTCGCGGCCTCCCCGACGCCGCACGCCGACATCCTGAACTACATCAAGGACAACCTGGCGAAGAAGGCCGGGCTCAACCTCGAGGTGAAGGAGTTCACGGACTACGTCCTGCCCAACACCGCCACCCAGCAGGGCCAGGTCGACGCCAACTTCTTCCAGCACAAGCCGTACCTCGACGACTTCAACAAGAAGAACAAGACCACCATCGTCCCGGTCGCCGATGTCCACCTGGAGCCGCTCGGCCTCTACTCCGCGTCGGCCAAGGAGCTGAAGGACATCAAGGCCGGCCAGACGGTCGCCGTCCCCAACGACACCACCAACGAGGGCCGCGCGCTGGCGCTCCTTGCCGACAACGGTCTGATCACCCTCAAGGACGGCGCCGGCGCGGACGCCAAGCTCTCCGACATCGAGGACGCCAAGGGCCTGAAGTTCAAGGAGCTGGAGGCCGCCACGCTGCCCCGCGCCCTGAACGACGTCGACGCCGCGGTCATCAACGGCAACTACGCCATCGAGGCCGAACTCGAGCCCGCCACGGAGGCCCTGGTGCTGGAGAAGGCCGAGGGCAACCCGTACGCCAACTTCCTC
Source organism: Streptomyces sp. NBC_00390 (assembly GCF_036057275.1). Lineage (NCBI taxonomy): Bacteria > Bacillati > Actinomycetota > Actinomycetes > Kitasatosporales > Streptomycetaceae > Streptomyces > Streptomyces sp. NBC_00390. Next base: position 6,921,811 of record NZ_CP107945.1, read on the forward strand.
GCCGTCAAGAAGGGCAACGAGAAGGACGCCCGTGTGCAGAAGCTCGCGGAGCTTCTCAACTCCCCCGAGGTGAAGCAGTACATCGAGGACACCTACAAGGGCTCGGTCATCCCGGCCTTCGGTGCCGCGCAGTAAGGCTCCCGCCCGGCATGCTTCTCAAGTAACGCCGCTGTCACGGCACTTGACGCGGGCCCCGCACACCGACCATGGTGCGCGGGGCCTCGGCGTACCGGTACCCCGGCCATGCACACCCGCCACATGATGTTGCATGCTGTGCCTTTACGGCTACGACCCTTGTCTCACGGTCTTCGGCATGGAGCTGCGCATGACTACCACCTTCCCGGACGTGTCCATCAGCACGGAGCGGTTGGTGCTGCGCCCCTTCGAAGAGGCCGACATCGCGGCGCACACCGAGATGATGAACGACGAACTGGTCACCGCCTGGACCTCCGTTCCCCACCCGTACACGACGCAGGACTCCGAGGACTGGGTGCGCAGGATCGCTCCTGCAGAACGCGCGGAAGGCCGCGGCATCGTCCTCGCCGTCACCGAATTCCTCACCCAGCGGCTCGTCGGCACGATCCATCTGCGGAACACCGACTGGCGCACTCTCGCAACCGAGGTCGCCTACGTCACCGCGCCCTGGGCACGCGGCGAGGGGTACGCCACCGAATCCGTGCTCGCGGTCGCCCGGTGGCTCTTCCGCACCCAGCGGTTCGAGCGCATCGAGCTGCGCACCGCCGCCGACAACACCGCCTCCCAGCAGGTCGCCCAGAAGATCGGCTGCATCAGCGAGGGCGTGCTGCGCAACGCCTGGATCGTGCGCACCCGGCCCGACAACGACCCCGGCGCCCCGTGGACCGAGATCCGCACCGACCTGATCATCTGGAGCCTGCTCCCCGAAGACCTCGACGGAGCCGTGGACCCGATGGCGCAGGCGGGCTACGCCTCCTTCACCGACTGGAACTGACCGGCCCCGGCGGAACAACGCCCGGCACCCCCGCTCCCGGCCCTATCACCCCTCCTCCAGGTACGCTCGCCATGCCCGCGTCCGCGGGAGCCCCGACCTGCGACAACTCCAGGAGACTGACGACGATGGCCGACCGGGTCACGGTGATCGGCTGGGACGGTTCGCCGCTCACCCAAGCGGCCAGGTCCGCCCTGACCGCTGCCACCCTGGTGGCCGGAGCGGCCCACCATCTGGCGCTGCCCGAGGTGCCGCCGCGCGCCGAACGCATCCGGCTCGGCAGCGTCGACCTCGCCGCCCGGAGGATCGCCGGACACCGCGGCAGCGCCGTCGTCCTCGCCGACGGCGACCCCGGATTCTTCGGTGTCGTCCGCACCCTGCGCGCCCCCGAGCACGGTCTGGAGGTCGAGGTCGTCCCCGCGGTCTCCGCCGTGGCGGCAGCCTTCGCCAGGGCCGGCATGCCCTGGGACGACGCCCAGATCGTCGTCGCCCACGGCCGGACCCTGCGGCGGGCCGTGAACGTGTGCCGGGCCCACACCAAGGTCGCCGTCCTCACCTCCCCGGGCGCGGGCCCCGCAGAACTCGCCCTGCTGCTCGACGGAGTCCACCGCACCTTCGTGATCTGCGAGGAACTGGGCACCGAACGGGAACAGGTCACCGTCCTCACCTCCGACAAGGTCGTCGACCATGTGTGGCGCGACCCCAATGTCGTCATCGTCATCGGAGGCAGCGGCAGCGCCGGAGGCACCGTCACCGGCGGCTGGATCGCCGGCCGCGAACCCGGCTTCCCGCCCGCCCCGCGCGGCTGGGCCCTGCCGCCGGACGAGGCGACAGCCGCCACGGCCGGAGAGGGCGAGTGGGCCGGGCTGCGCGCCGCCCAGCTGGCACGGCTCGGGCCCCGTGTCGGCGATCTGGTGTGGGACATCGGCTCCGGCGGCGGCGCTCTGGCCGCCGATGCGGCCCGCTTCGGCGCCGCGGTGATCGCCGTCGACAACGACCCCGACGCCTGCACCCGGACCGAGGCCGCGGGCCGGCGCCTCGGCGTCCAGCTCCAGGTGGTGCACGGACGCGCGCCCCACGTGCTCGAACGGCTGCCCGAGCCCGATGTCGTACGGATCGGCGGCGGGGGAGTGCCCGTGGTCACCGCCGTCGCCGACCGGCGGCCGGAGCGCATCGTCACCCACGCCTCGACCCGTGACGAGGCGGAGGCCATCGGCGCCGCCCTGGCGGCCGGCGGGTACACGGTCGAATGCGCGCTGCTCCAGTCCGTCGAACTGGACACCGCCGCCTGGTCGGAACGGGAGCGGTCGGTCGTCTTCCTGCTCTGTGGCCGGCAGTCCGACCCGCGCCCCCGCCCCGTGTCGCAGGACGGTCCGAGGTAGGCTGGCCGATCGTTGTACCGCACCCCGGCGTTCGTCGATTCGTTCGTCAATGTCCGGAAAAGAGGGTCGCTTTGGCCCCAGGATGTGGTACGTCGAAACCGGGGGGTCGCGCGACGTGGCGCAGCCCACAGCGGACCGCGGCGGATCTCACTGTCGCGGTGGCGAACGACGGCGACAATTGCCTGGGGTCCGTGGGTCAATCGTGCCGCGCGGCGCACACGCTCGTTCTTGTTGACGGGCGTCAGGTGCGACGCGATCGGGCGCCCTGGGCGATGGGCGAAGGAGCAACCGATGGGCGAGGGGTACGCGCATGACTGACACCGGCCAGATCCCGGGCGAGGGGCTGCCGGAGAACGCAGGCATGGTGGAGCAGCCGGGCATCCCCGCTCCCGGCGCGTACACCTACCTCGACCCCTCCGAGCACACCCCCGAAGAGGACGACCTGCTGCTGATGCCCGGTACGCAAGGCGCCTGGAGCGATCCCCAGCAGATGCCCCCCGGGGCGCCCGTGACCCAGATGCCGACAGGGCAGCTGCCGGGTCTGCCGGGTGCACCGCTCGCCGAGCAGTACGCGGCGGCGGGGCACGCGGTCGACGTCCAGGGCAGCGAGTACCACAGCACCGCGTACCAGCCGGAGTTTCAGATGCAAGGCCTGACAGGATCCGAACAGTCGGCGCTGGACCAGCTCGGTGCGCCCGCGCAGACGGCGGGTCCGCAGTCCGTGGCCGCGCCGGACATCCAGCCCGTCGCCCCGGAGCCGGCCCCGCCGTCCGGGCCCGACGCAGCTGCGCCTGCCGCGCCCGAGTTCGTGGCGGTGGCACACGCGGTTCCGGGAGCTCCCGTGGACCTCTCGGCCCCGGACGTCGCGTTCGGCGCTCAGCAGTCCCCGGTCGCACCCGAGGTGTCCGGATACGCGGCGGAACCGCTGCTCCAGGCGCAGGGCACCATGTCCGTGATGCCGGGCGTCGCCCCCGACCCGCTGACCGAGGCGGTCGCGGCGGAACCGGCGCACGCCGAGGCGCCGGCTCCGGCGCAGGCCGCACAGGAGATGCCCGTCCACGAGACGCCCGCCCACGAGACGGGAGCGCACGAGGCAGGCGGCCGCGACTCGGGCTCCGTCGACCTCGGAGCCGTACGAGTGCCGGCGGCCGCGACCTCCGCCATGCCCACCCCGCCGCCCGCCCGCAGGCCGCTGCACATGGGCCCGCCGGTACCCGACAACTCCGGTGGTGTCGTGCGCTCCCTCGCCGACCGCGGCCCGGCCGACACACCGCCGCACGCCATGGTCGTACGCAACAACCCGGCACCGCCCACGATGGGCCTGGAGTACCTCGACGGGCCGCGTGACGACGCGGCGGTGCTGCCGGGGCCGCAGCTCGGTGAAATTCCGCCGCAGGCCGGGATTCCGTGGGACCCGCAGCCGCCGTTCGGAGCAGAAACGGTCGTGCCCCACGACGCGCCGGAGCCCTTGGCGGCCGCCGAGCCTGCGGTCGAGGCGACCGTACCGGCGCCGCGTGTCGGCGACTCGGAGGTCCCGCTCGCGGTGGCGGAGACAGCGGCACCCCTCGCCGCCGAAACCGCTGAGGTCCCGTCCGCTGTGGAGCCCGCGGAGCTGGCGCCGCAGCCGGAGCCCGTCGCCGATGTCCCGCAGTTCACGGATGAGACCGTGGCCGCCGCCGCGAGCGAGGCGGAGGTTCCTGTGGCCGAGGCCGCACCGGAGCCCGAGCCGGAGCCGGAGGTCGCGCCGGAGGGCGTGCCCGTGCCGGTGGACGAGGCCGTGCCCGGTCCTGAGGCAGTGGCCGAAGCGGCGCCCGCGCCCGAGGCCGCCGCAGAGCCTGTGGCCGATCTCGAGTCAGGTGCACAGATCACGGTCGAGGCCGCCCCCGCTACCGAGGCCGCTCCCGTTCCCGAGGCCGTCGTGGTCCCGGCGCCGGAGCCCGCCGCGGCGTCCGAGCTGGCACCCGAAGCAGCCGCCGAGTCCGCGTCCGAGGCCGCACCGGAAGCCGAGCCGGCACCGGACGCCGCCGTGTCCGAGACCGTGCAGGGCTCCGGGTCCGTGCCGGACGCCGGGCCCGAGGCCGCACCGGAAGCCGTGGCCGAGGACCCCCCGGCCCCCGACGGTGACGCCGGCCCCGCTCCCGCCTACGACGACGCCGAACGCGAAGCCGTACTGCGCGTGATGCGCGAGCGCCGCGACATCCGCAACGGCTTCCGCAGCGACCCCATCCCGCACGAGGTGCTGCTGCGCGTTCTCGAGGCCGCACACACCGCGCCGAGCGTCGGCCACTCCCAGCCGTGGGACTTCGTGGTCATCCGCTCCGCCGAGACGCGCCGCACGATGCACGAACTCGCCCAGCGCCAGCGGGAGGCGTACGCCAAGTCGCTGCCCAAGGGCCGGGCCAAGCAGTTCAAGGAACTGAAGATCGAGGCAATCCTCGACACGCCGGTCAACATCGTCGTCACCGCCGACTCGACCCGCGGAGGCCGCCACACCCTCGGCCGCCACACACAGCCGCAGATGGCGCCGTACTCGTCGGCGCTCGCCGTCGAGAACCTCTGGCTCGCCGCCCGCGCCGAAGGTCTCGGTGTCGGCTGGGTCAGCTTCTTCGACGAGCGCGAGATGGTCCGTGCCCTCGGCCTGCCGGAGCACCTCGAGGTGGTCGCGTACCTCTGCGTGGGTTACGTCGACGAGTTCCCGCAGGACCCTGAGCTGTTGCAGGCGGGCTGGTCCAAGCGCCGACCGCTGTCGTGGGTCGTCCACGAGGAGACGTACGGCCGCCGGGCGCTGCCCGGGGAGGAGCCGCACGACCTGCTCCAGGAGACCGTCGCCAACATCCGCCCGCTGGACGCGAAGGCGCTCGGCGAGGCCTGGGAGCGCCAGAAGCGGATGACCAAGCCCGCAGGTGCGCTCGGCATGCTGGAGATCATCTCCGCGCAGCTGTCCGGTCTGTCCCGGATGTGCCCGCCGCCGATCCCGGAGCCCGCGGCCGTCGCGATCTTCGCCGGCGACCACGGCGTGCACGCCCAGGGCGTCACGGCCTGGCCCCAGGAGGTGACGGCCCAGATGGTCGCCAACTTCCTCGGCGGCGGCGCGGTGTGCAACGCGTTCGCCAACCAGGTCGGCGCCGAGGTCTGCGTCATCGACGTGGGCGTCGCCGGAGACCTGCCCGCCACCCCCGGCCTGCTGCCGCGCAAGGTCAGGCCGGGTACGTCCGACTTCACGACCGGTCCCGCGCTCACCCGCGAGGAAGCGCTCACCGCGATCGAGGTCGGCATCGAGACGGCCCGCGACCTGGTTGCCGCCGGCAACAAGGCACTGCTCACAGGTGAGATGGGCATCGCCAACACCACCACCTCGGCGGCGCTGATCTCGGTCTACACGGACGCGGACCCGACGGAGATCACCGGGCGGGGCACGGGCATCAACGACGAGATGCACGCGCGCAAGGTGGACGTGGTCCGCCGCGCACTCGAACTTCACCGGCCGGACCCCGCCGATCCCATCGGCGTACTGGCCTCGGTCGGCGGCCTGGAGCACGCCGCGCTCGTCGGCTTCATCCTCGGCGGAGCCTCCCTGCGTACACCGGTCGTCCTCGACGGCGTCAGCGCCGGCGCCGCGGCGCTGGTCGCCCGCGCGATCGCTCCGGAAGCGCTGGCCGCCTGCATCGCGGGCCACCGCAGTGCGGAGCCTGGCCATGTCGCGGCCCTCAACAAGCTGGGCCTGCGCCCGCTGGTCGACCTGGACCTCCGCCTCGGCGAGGGCACCGGAGCCCTGCTCGCCCTCCCGTTGGTGCAGAGCGCGGCCCGCGCGATGCACGAGGTCGCGACGTTCGACTCGGCGGGTGTGACGGAGAAGTAACTCTCCGCCGGGTGGGGCTGTGCCCCACCCGGCCCGTCCCGTAACCGGGGGCAAGCCCCCGCACCCGTACGGCCTGAGGTGGGGTACCTCGCACGCCCGCGGGGCGTAGGGGGAGTGCCCTCGACCGCCGGTCGGCCTGGACCTGCCCGAGGCAGACCCAGCCGCGTGGGGGTCCCCCGGACGAAGCGCCGGGGGAGTCCGAGGCGCGGGGGAACGGGATGGGGGCACCTCCCACGGCCTCCGGGCCGCAGGGGGAGGGCGGGGAGAATGCCCGCACCCTTAAGGTGTCCACAGGGCCCCTTACCCTCTCCCCACCAGCCGCTTCACCGCCGCAGCGGCCTCAATACGTACCGCACGTACCCGCCCTGCACGAGGAGCCGCACCGCCATGGCCGAGCACGCCGAGCACCCCGCCTACCCCGTCGGTCTCCGCCTCTCCGGGCGGCGCGTCGTCGTCATCGGCGGCGGCCAGGTCGCCCAGCGCAGGCTCCCCGCGCTCATCGCCGCCGGCGCCGACGTCACCCTGATCTCACCCTCCGCGACCCCCTCCGTGGAGGCGATGGCCGAATCCGGAGAGATCACCTGGACCCGGCGGCGGTACGAGGACGGGGACATCGCCGACGCCTGGTACGCCCTCGTCGCCACGAGTGACCCCGATGCCAACGCCCGCGCCTCCGCCGAGGCCGACCGCACCAAGACCTGGTGCGTACGCAGCGACGACGCCGAGGCCGCCACCGCCTGGACACCGGCCACCGGCCGCAGTGAGGGCGTCACCGTCGCCGTCCTCACCGGACGCGACCCCCGCCGCTCGGCCGCCGTCCGTGACGCGATCGTCGAAGGCCTGCGCGACGGCAGCCTCGCGGCACCCCACCACCGCAGCCGCGCCCCGTTCGTCGCCCTCGTCGGTGGCGGCCCCGGTGACCCGGACCTGATCACCGTGCGCGGGCGCCGGCTTCTTGCCGAGGCCGATGTCGTCATCGCCGACCGGCTCGGCCCGCGCGACCTCCTCGACGAACTCCCGCCGCACGTCGAGGTGATCGACGCCGCGAAGATCCCCTACGGGCGCTTCATGGCCCAAGAGGCCATCAACAACGCGCTGATCGAGCACGCGAAGGCCGGCAAGGCGGTCGTACGCCTCAAGGGCGGCGACCCGTTCGTGTTCGGCCGCGGCATGGAGGAGGCCCAGGCGCTCGCCGAGGCGGGCATCCCCTGCACCGTCGTGCCCGGAATCTCCAGCTCGATCTCGGTGCCCGGAGCCGCCGGAATCCCGGTCACCCACCGCGGTGTCGCCCACGAGTTCACCGTCGTCAGTGGCCATGTCGCCCCCGACGACCCCCGCTCGCTCGTCGATTGGGAGTCGCTGGCCAAGCTGACCGGCACCCTCGTGATCCTCATGGGCGTCGACAAGATCGGCGCGATCGCCGCGGCCCTCGTCGCCCACGGCAAGGCTCCGCAGACCCCCCTCGCCCTGATCCAGGAGGGCACCACCGCGGCCCAGCGCCGCGTGGACGCCACCCTCGCCACCGTCGGCGAGACCGTGAAGGCGCAGGACGTGCGGCCGCCGGCCGTGATCGTTGTCGGCGATGTGGTCGGCGTCCGCGCGGACCGGACCGAGTAACCAGCGGTTACAGATCTCGGCGCGAGCCGTTGGCACCCCACTCCGAAGAAGGCAGTATCACCCTGTGGCCGATCTCATCACAGTCGAGGACCCCGACGATCCGCGCCTGAGCGATTACACGGGCCTGACCGACGTCGAGCTGCGCCGCAAGCGCGAGCCCGCCGAGGGCCTGTTCATCGCGGAGGGCGAAAAGGTCATCCGCCGTGCCAAGCAGGCCGGATACGAGATGCGCTCGATGCTCCTGTCCGCCAAGTGGGTCGATGTCATGCGCGACGTCATCGACGAGGTCCCGGCCCCTGTCTATGCGGTCCACCCCGACCTCGCCGAACGGGTCACGGGCTACCACGTGCACCGTGGCGCCCTCGCCTCCATGCAGCGCAAGCCGCTGCCGACCGCCGAAGAACTGCTCCGTACGGCCCGCAGGGTGGTCGTCATGGAGTCGGTCAACGACCACACCAACATCGGCGCCATCTTCCGCAGTGCCGCCGCCCTCGGCATGGACGCCGTGCTCCTGTCACCCGACTGCGCCGACCCCCTCTACCGCCGCTCGGTCAAGGTCTCCATGGGCGCGGTGTTCTCCGTCCCGTACGCCCGCCTCGACACCTGGCCCAAGGGGCTCGAAGCGGTCCGGGAGGCGGGTTTCAAGCTGCTCGCCCTCACCCCCGACGAGAAGGCCGCGGCGATCGACGAGGCCGCACCGCACCGGCTCGAGCGGGTGGCCCTCATGCTCGGCGCGGAGGGCGACGGCCTCTCCACCAAGGCCCTGATGGCCGCCGACGAGTGGGTGCGCATCCCGATGGCGCACGGCGTGGACTCGCTCAACGTCGGCGCGGCCGCGGCGGTCGCGTTCTACGCGGTGGCGACGGGCCGCCCCGGGTCCTGAGGCGCTGCCCGGTCTACAACTGCTGGGCGGCGGCGATGCCCAGTGCCACGATCAGCGTGACGACGAAGAACACGACGATCCGCTGACGCAGCAGCCGCGGATTGGCGGGCCGCCGTCCGGCCGACGTGGTGCGCACCCCCGGTCTGGTGCCCGGACGGCCGTTCGGACGACTGGTGTTGCGCGCAGGGTGCGGCCGTGAGCCGCTGGGGCGCGACGACGGCTGCGGACGGGGCACGGACGAGCCTCCCGTACGCCGCTCCATGCGCTCCGTACGGTCCGCGCGCTCCGCGTAGCGTGCGGTCGGCCGCACCGGCTCGACACGCTCCCGCTCCCTGTCCCGCTGGGCGGGCGGGCGCGCCTCCGTCAGGCCGTGCGTCTCCCTGGCCGCGATCTCCTTGAGCCGCATGGACAGTTGCAGCGTGCTCGGCCGCTCCTCCGGGTCCTTCGCCAGACACGCCGACACCAGTGGCGCCAGTGCGTCGGGCACCCCGTACAGGTGCGGCTCCTCGTGTACCACCCGGTACAGCATGACCTCCGAACTCCCGTGCCCGAAGGGGGAGTCGGCGGTCGCCGCGTACGCGAGCGTGGCACCGAGCGCGAAGACGTCGGTGGCCGGGGTGACGACGGCACCCCGGACCTGCTCGGGGGCGAGGAAGCCGGGGGAGCCGACCGCGGTGCCGACATGGGTGAGGGTGCTGGCGCCCGTCGCCCAGGCGATACCGAAGTCGATGATCCGGGGGCCCTTGGGGGACAGCAGGATGTTGGAGGGCTTCAGGTCCCGGTGGACCACGCCGGCCTCGTGCACCGCCACCAGCCCCTCGGACAGCGCCGCGCCGATCGCGGCCACCTCGGCGGCGAGCAGCGGGCCGTCCTCGGCCACCTTGTCGTGCAGGGAGGGGCCGGGCACGTACTGGGTGGCGAACCAGGGGCGGTCCGCCTCCAGATCGGCGGCCACCAGCCGCGCCGTGCAGCCACCGCGGATACGGCGCGCGGCCGACACCTCGCGCGCGAACCGCGACCGGAACTCCTGGTCCTCGGCCAGGTCCGGCCGGATCACCTTGAGAGCGACCCGCTGCCCACGGCGGTCGGATCCCAGATAGACGACACCCATGCCCCCCGCGCCGAGGCGCCGGTGCAGCCTGAACGAACCGACGACACGCGGGTCCTCGCGCCGGAGCCGCATCATCGCCATGTCCGTCCCCTACCTACGGTGGGGTGCCCCACCCCGCTGCCCGGTCGTCGTCGCTTGACGTGGCACAGCTTACGTATCGGCGCGCCGGTGTGCTCATAGGCCGCGCCCTCGCGATTCCATCGATTGTCAGTGCCGGGTGCGAAACTTGAGGAGTGGTCAGGGGACGGCGGATCCAGCGCTCCGGACCCGTGCGAGATCTCAACGGTCAGTCGCAGAAGGGGGATTGGATCGATGAAGGGTGACCGCGTGGAGATAGTGGTGGACGCGGGAGACACCACTCGGACCTACGAAGTGGTGGCAAGCCGGGCAGGCCGACGGGTCGAGACGGCGGTGCGCAGAGGGGTGGTCGAAGTGAGCGAAGTCACGCGTTCGGGATCAGTGGTGCGCACGGCGCGGTTCATGGCCAACCGGGTCCTGGCATTGGTGGAACAGCCCGTTCCGCGCGACGACGCCTCGGAGGACTGAGCGCCCCCTCCGGGAAGACCCCAAGTCCCGAGGCCGCGTCTCCACCCAGGGGAGTACGCCGCCGGTTGACGGCTCATCCTCCGGGAGGCCCGGTAATCGGGACTCGGGCATGACGCCCGGGGATTGTCGTTTCCCTAATGTTGATGTCAAGCGGCGGGTGCAGCACTCGTCCCCCGAGGTCAGACACCCGCCGCTGCCAACCACGACAGGAGAAGGACCATGGCGGACACGGCTTCGCGGACGATGATCCGCACGCAAGGACGCAGGGCTTTCACCGCGTTCGGCGTCAGCCCGTCCGGCAGGCGCCACCCGCTGGTGGCGACGGCCATGGTCCTCCCTCTCGCGGCCCTGCTCGTGGTCGTCTTCGGCGGCTGGGATGCGGTGGTCACACAGGCGTCGTCCGTGGGCGTGATGCTGGGGCGCTGAAGGGCGCCCCGGACCCGGAAGAGCGGTCCGGGTCGGGGACATCCGGCCAACAACCCCGTGGGGACGGGGGTGCGGCGGACGGCAGCGTTTGGCCGGTCAGCTGGGGAGCTGGCCGGCCATCGCGCGTTCCGGACTGCTTTCCCGTGACGGGCCGGTCCCTGTCTGCCGACGCGTCGCGTCCGGGCAACCCTCTCCTGTGCCCCCGTCCCCCTCACGGGGGCAGGGCGACCGCGGGCCGCCGGTCGTTCGCCGGGCAGGGCGTCGTCTCCCGCCGGGCGTGATGGTCCTTGGCGGGCGGGCCCGGGTCGTACGGCCCGGCGGGGACGCGCAGGGGTCGTGTCCGGGGCGTAAGGCGTCGTAAGTCTTGAGCGGGGCAAGTCCCGGGAAAGCAGTCCCGGATACGAGCCCCGGAGCGGCCCAACGTCACGCGCGCGGGCCGGGCGAGGCCCGGGGGCGTCACCCCGGCGCCGCCCGCCCGAGGGCCCCGCCCTGGAGCGGCCCAACGCCAAGCGCACGGACCCCGGCCACGCCCGAGCACCAAGGCCCGCCCCCGAGGACACAGCGCACAAGGCACCCGGGCGCGTCCGGAGGCTAGGCTCGGGCGAGCACCGTGCAACGCCACCCGGGGGACAGTGTGACCGCATCCGTCGTACGTGCCCTCGCCGACGCCGCCCGCGACGCAGCCCACCTTCCCGCGCCCCGCCAGGCCTGCCGTGCCTGCGGCCACGGCGAGGCTGTACTCGCGGACCGGGCCGACGGCGTCGTCGTACGGCACGGCCAAGCCGTCGCCAAGGCGCACGCACCCGACACCGACCCCCACGCGCACCGCGTCCGCATCGCCGTCGCGGCGCACCCCGCCCTCGGCGGAATCCTGCTGCCCCCGCTGCCGCTGCCCGCGAGCGACACCCACGGCCGGCCCGTAACGGCCTGGCCCTACGGCCTCCCCGTCGACCCCGAGGACCCCGACGCCGCCCCCTGGGAGGAGGCCGCGCTCCTGCTCGCCCGACTCCACCGCACGCGGACGGACGCTCTGCCCGGCCCGCTGCCCCCCATGCGCGGACCCGCCAAGGCCGCGGCCGCCGTGGCTCGTATGGAGGCCGCCGCAGCCGACCGCCCCGCGGCCGGCGCGGTACGCCGCGCCTGGGAGCGCCTGCCCGCCTGGGCCCGCGACGAGGCCCCCGCCCCGTCTCGCAGTGCTCTGTGCCACGGCGACCTGCACCTCGGCCAGCTCGTCCGCCACCCCGTCCCGGCGGGGCCGTGGCTGCTGATCGATGTCGACGACCTGGGGCTCGGTGATCCCGCCTGGGACCTGGCACGCCCCGCCGCATGGTTCGCGGCGGGCCTGCTGCCCCCGGAGGTCTGGCAGCGTTTCCTCGGCGCCTACACCGCCGGGCACGGCCCGGCGGTCCCCGCGGCCGGCGACCCGTGGCCCCGGCTCGACGTCCCGGCCCGCGCTCTGACCGTCCAGACCGCCGCCCTCGCGCTGGCGAAGTCGGCCGCCGAGCGCCGCGAGCTCGACGAGGTCGAGCAGGCGGTGATCGACACCTGTGCCCGAATCGGCACACTCCCACCCGAGTTGGAGTGCCATCCTGCGTCGTAGGGTGAATCTCTCGTCGCCGGGCAGGCATCCCGGCGACGCCGACCGAACGGCGAGGAGCTGACAAGAACATGCAGTGTCCCAAGTGCCATGCAGCGATGCACACGTACAACCGCAACGGGGTCCAGATCGAGCAGTGCAGCGGCTGTCGCGGGATATTCCTCGACTACGGGGAGCTGGAGTCCCTGACCCGCCTCGAGTCGCAGTGGGTGCAGCAGGCCCCGCCCGCGCCGCCGGCCCCTCAGGCCTACCCCGCCGCCCCCGCTCCTGCCTGGGGCGCGCAGCACCACGGCGGCCACCACGGCGGCCACCACCATCAGCGCGGCTTCGGCCGGATGCTCTTCTCCTCCTGAACCCCGGAGGAACGACAAAGCCCCCCGGCCGTCTCGACGGCCGGGGGGCTTTGGCTGGTGCGCGATACTGGGATTGAACCAGTGACCTCTTCCGTGTCAGGGAAGCGCTCTCCCGCTGAGCTAATCGCGCAGGTCCCCGTGCCGAAGCCGGGGGAGAACCTGCAGGTACTGCAACCACGTGCGCGATACTGGGATTGAACCAGTGACCTCTTCCGTGTCAGGGAAGCGCTCTCCCGCTGAGCTAATCGCGCGGGGATCCGGACGGATCCAGTGGACGATACTGGGATTGAACCAGTGACCTCTTCCGTGTCAGGGAAGCGCTCTCCCGCTGAGCTAATCGTCCTTGGAGGTGGAGACGGGATTTGAACCCGTGTAGACGGCTTTGCAGGCCGTTGCCTCGCCTCTCGGCCACTCCACCCGGAGTGCAGGGGGTTCGGGAAGATCCCCCTCTTCTCGAGCGGACGACGAGATTCGAACTCGCGACCCTCACCTTGGCAAGGTGATGCTCTACCAACTGAGCCACGTCCGCTTGTCGTTTCCGGCCCGCTTGCGCGTCCCGGCGACGTGTTGAACTCTAGCGGATTCCTGGGCCAGCACAAAAACGCGTTTCCGCAGCGTGCTGACGTGTGTTCGCGTCACGGCAGCTCATCCGCGGCTCGGCGGCGGCTGATCAACGCCCTGCCCACTGCCGTCGGCACTCCATAGTCCCCGGTCATACACTCACAGACGTGCACGACCTTGCTCCTATGGCCCGCTTCGGCCATCTCGTCGCCACCGGGCTGCGGGATGTGACCAACGACCCTGCGGCCCTCGACTCCGCCGGCTTCTGGGCCGTCGCCGCAGACTTCGAGGGCCGTCTGACCTGTGCCCGCTTCGATGACATCCGTATCGAGCCGGTGCCCGACCCGGTGCCCGGCCAGTGGCAGGGCCCGGCCGCCGGCGACTGGAGCACCTCGCTGGACCGCGCCGCCTACACCGCGGGCGTACGCCGGATCCGGGAGCACATCGCGGCGGGCGAGGTCTACCAGGCCAACCTCTGCCGGGTGCTGTCCGCCCCGCTGCCCGACCCGGCGGCCGCCGATGTCGACGCACTGACGGCACTGCTCGCCCGTGGCAACCCGGCCCCCTACGCAGGAACGATCCGGCTGCCGGCGTACGGCGTCGAGATCGCCACTGCCTCGCCCGAGCTGTATCTGCGGCGCATAGGGGACACGGTGGAGTCCGGCCCGATCAAGGGCACCGGACGCACCGCCGAGGAGCTGCTCGAGAAGGATCACGCCGAGAACGTGATGATCGTCGACCTGGTCCGCAACGACCTGGGCCGGGTCTGCGCCACGGGGAGCGTGAGCGTCCCCGCGCTGTGCGCCGTCGAGCCCCACCCCGGACTCGTGCACCTCGTCTCCACCGTCCGCGGCGAGCTCGCGCGGGACGCGGGCTGGCGCGAACTGCTCGCCGCCACCTTCCCGCCCGGATCGGTCACCGGCGCACCCAAATCCAGCGCCCTGAAGATCATCGACGCTCTGGAGACCGCTCCCCGCGGACCGTACTGCGGCGGAATCGGCTGGGTGGACGCCGACCGCGGCACCGGGGAGCTCGCGGTCGGCATACGCACCTTCTGGATCGACCGCACACCGGCCGACGGCCCCCGACTCCGCTTCGGTACGGGCGCCGGGATCACCTGGGGCTCCGACCCCGAGCTGGAGTGGGCCGAGACCGAGCTCAAGGCCTCGCGGCTGCTCGCGGTAGCGTCGGGCGCATACGCGGCAAGCGGAAGGACAGCTGGATGAAGCTTTGGGTCAACGGCGCACTCGTGGACGCCGAGGACGCGCGGGTGTCGGTCTTCGATCACGGACTGACCGTGGGCGACGGCATCTTCGAGACCATCAAAGCGGTCCACGGGCAGCCCTTCGCGCTCACCCGCCACCTCGACCGGCTGACCCGCTCGGCGGCGGGCCTCAACCTGCCCGAGCCCGACCATGACGAGATCCGCCACGCCTGCGATGCGGTCCTGGCCGCCAACCCGATGCCCCTGGGCCGGCTGCGTCTCACCTACACCGGCGGCCTCTCACCGCTCGGCTCCGACCGTGGTGAGCAGGGTCCGACCCTCGTCGTCGCCCTCGGCGAGAGCCCGCGCCGTCCCGACACCACCGCCGTGATCACCGTCCCCTGGACACGCAACGAGCGCGGCGCGCTGACCGGGCTGAAGACCACCTCGTACGCGGAGAACGTGGTCGCGCTCGCCAAGGCGCGCGAGCGGGGTGCGTCCGAGGCACTGTTCGCCAACACCGTGGGGCAGCTGTGCGAGGGCACCGGCTCCAACGTCTTCGTGGTGCTCGACGGCGAACTGCACACCCCGCCGGTATCCTCCGGCTGCCTCGCGGGCATCACCCGCGCCCTGACGGTGGAGTGGACGGGGGCCAAGGAGACCGATCTGCCGCTGGACGTACTGCACCGGGCCGAGGAGATCTTCCTGACCTCCACGCTCCGCGACGTCCAGGCGGTTCACCGCGTCGACGGCCGTGATCTCACGGGAGCCCCGGGACCCGTCACCGCCAAGGCCATGCGGATCTTCGACGAGCGCTCGGCCGCCGACCCGGATCCGCGAGCCCGGTAATAACGGGTGACGGGCGGCCGCGGGACAGGTAGAACACACCTGATGACCACCACCCTGCGGCCGTCCGGGCCGATCCAGCGCGGCGAGTCCGGTGACACCTCGCGTATCTACGACGTCTGTGTGAACGGCAGACCCGTCGGTGCCGTCGAGCTCGCCACCCACCCCGGATTCGGACCGTCGGCCGGCGTCGTACGTGCCCTGCGGATCGACGAGCCCGACCAGCGGCGCGGCAGAGGCACCGTCGCCGCGCTCGCGGCCGAGGAAGTGCTGCGCGGCTGGGGCTGCACCCAGATCCTCGCCTCCGTCCCCGCGGAGGCCACCACGGCGCTGCGCCTGGCCGCCGCCCTCGGCTACACCGAACGCGGCCGCAACATGGCCAAGCAGCTGTCCGGCCCGGCTCCCGCCCTGCCCGAGTGCGTCGAAGGACGTCCCATGAGCGAGGCGGAGTTCGGCGCCTGGCGGGCAGGCGCCGTCGAGAGCTACGCGCAGAACTGGATGGTCCGCGGAGTGCCCGAGGAACAGGCCCGCGCCAAGTCCGAGGCCGACCACCGCACCAAGCTCCCCGACGGCCTCGCGACCCCCGGCGCCTGGATGCGCGTCCTGACCGCGGACGCCACGGTGGTCGGCCACCTCTGGGTGGCGTCGCGCGAGGAGAGCACGGGCGAGCGCGGCATGTACGTGTTCGACATCGAGGTGGCGGAGCGGCACCGCGGCCGGGGACACGGCCGCGCGCTGATGCTGCTCGCCGAGCGGCTCGCGCACGAGGCGGGCGCGAGCCTGATCGCCCTGCACGTCTTCGCGGACAACACCCCGGCGGTCAGCCTCTACGAGACACTCGGCTACCGCGTCACGCACCACAACTACGTCAAGCAACTGCTCTAACCGCGCTGGGCGTCCGACGGCTCGGTGAGCAGCCGGTCGACGATCTCCTCGATCCGCTCCCGCAGACCTTCCTGGCTCTTGCCGCCGTCCAGCCGCTGCCCGTCGACGACATATGTCGGGGTGCCCGTGACACCGATCGCCTTGCCCTCGGCCTGGTCGGCGTCGACGATCAGGATGTGCCGCCCGTCGATCAGCGCGGTGTCGAACTCCTCGGCGTCCAGGCCCAGTTCACGAGCGACCTCGAGCAGGACCGGCTCGCCCTTCGCCGCCAGGTCCTCGGCCCGCGCCAGCACCGCCTCCGTGTACGCCCAGCCCTTGCCCTGCTCGGCCGCCTCCTCGGCGGCCTGCGCCGCGGCGAACGCGTGCTTGTGCCGCTCGAGCGGGAAATGCCGCAGCCGCAGCTCGAGACGGTCACCGTAGCGGGCGCGCAGAGCACGCAGGTCCTCCATGGCGCGATGGCAGTCGGTGCACTGGAGCTCGCACCAGACATCGAGGACGACGGGGCGGGTGGGGGTGGAGTCGCTCATGGGGCCAGTCTCCCAGCCCGGCTCCGCCTGCCCAACCGGGACCTGGGGAGGAGGGCGTCCCGGAGATGTCCCTGAAGGTCGTCCGTGACCGTGGCCCGGATCACGTGCGACGGTGCAGGATGGAAGGGACGTAACCGCTGCCCGCCGATGGCTGGAGGACCGGATGCTGGCCGAGACCATTTGCTCCGCGGTGTCCGCGGCGGGCCTGGGCATCGCCGCGATCACGGCGTACCGCAGGCGCTTCCTCGCCGCGGCCCGCATCACCGCCTATTCACTCGTCCCCCTCGGCCTGGTGCTGACCGGCGCGGTCGAGTGGCTCGTCGACACGGCCTTCAGCCCCACCGCCTGGGTCGGTTTCGGCCTGCTCGGCGGTGCCTGGCTGCTGTTCATGACGACCAGGGCCGTCGAGCGGCGCCGCGTCGGCGCCGGCAAGGAACCCAAGGCCGCAAAGGGGGCGCAGCGCGACGCGATCGCCCCGGCCCCGGCGCCCTCGCGCGACGCCGCCGCCCGGCCCGCGCCGAAGTCGGCCGGGACCGGGGACGACTTCAGCGACATCGAGGCGATCCTCAAGAAGCACGGGATCTGACTCCGGGCGCTTTCGTGAGCGCGAGCGGGCAGCGCCCGGCAGCAGCAAAGTCCGCCTTGGCGGTGCCCGGGATGTGATGAACTACCCAGCTCGGAAGGCGTGTTGGTCGATCATTGCGCCCCGTGCTGCGCCATCATCACCCCGAGATGCTCGATACCTCCCGGGGCCAGGCCCCCGCACCGACCCCAGAGCCCCGTGGCTGCCTCTTCGCGCTGTCCCAGCCGCCCCTGATGATCTTCCTCGGGGTCATCGGCTTTCTGCTTCTGATGGCCGCCGTGCACGATCTCTTCCTGCTATGAGCGCAGGCCGCGCCCCGCGCCGGTCAGCCCGCCGCTTCCTTGCGGCGCGCGCGATAGGCGGCGACGTGCAGGCGGTTGCCGCAGGTGCGGCTGTCGCAGTAGCGCCGGGAGCGATTGCGCGACAGGTCGACGAAGGCCCGCCCGCAGTCCGGTGCCTCGCAGCGCCGCAGTCGCTCCTGCTCACCCGCGACCACGATGAACGCCAGCGCCATTCCGCAGTCCGCCGCGAGATGGTCGGCGATCGAGGCGCCGGGCGCGAAGTAGTGCACGTGCCAGTCGTAGCCGTCGTGGTCGGTGAGCCGCGGGGTGGTTCCCGCGCCCGCCACCAGCCCGTTGATCAGATCTGCGGCGCCGCGGCTGTCGGGCGCCGCGAAGACTGCCGCGAACTGCGCGCGTACGCCGTGCACCGCCTTCAGGTCCCGCGGACCCAGTTCACCGACGTCGCTCACGTTGTGGCGTTGCACGAACTCGTACAGTGCCTCGACGTCCGCGAGCCTGTCGTCCTGCTCGCTCTCTGGTGCGGTGTTCACCAGATCGACGACGGTGTCGAGGGCAAAACGGGTGTCGTGGGGGATCAGCACGATTCGCTCCCTGGCCTGCTGCGGGCCGGTGCCCGCCGAATTGCGCTGACTCTAGCGGTTCGTTCCCGGGCACCTGGACGCCGTCACCATGGTGGAACCCATGGTGACGGCGTGGCCGTGCGCGATATGCGGTTGTTCCGCGCGGCGCCGTCTCCCCGAGTCGGACGGCGCCGTGCAGCTCTCGGCCTGGCTCAGCTCTCGGCCAGGATGTGGGAGAGCTCCGTGTCGAGGTCGAAATGCCGGTGTTCGGTGCCCGGTGGCACCGCGGCATCCGTCCGCTTCAGGAACGACTCCAGGGCCCGCGCCGGGGCCTCGAGCAGGGCTTCGCCCTCCGGGGAGCTCAGTGCGATGCAGACGACGCCCTGTCCATGACTGCGGGACGGCCAGACTCTGACATCGCCCGTGCCGGTGGGCCGGTGCAGACCCTCGGCGAGAAGGTCGCGGGCGAACACCCATTCGACCGTCTCTTCGGCTCCGGTGTGGAAGGTGGCGTGCACGGCGTAGGGATCGGCCGTGTCATACCGCAGGCCCGCGGGTACAGGCAGTGAAGACTCGCTCGATACAACGAGGCGCAGGTGCAGCTCGCAGCTGACCGTGGTGTTCATAAGCGCCAGGGCCTTTCGCTCAGTGTGCGCTCGGGGATTCGCACGTCGGCGAAATCGACATGCCACCTACGGTGCCGTTGTAAACCCCTCTGACCGTTTTGTGATCCCTCATGTCGCTCATCCGGCCGTGCTCGACTTTGTGTTATACGGCCATTTCGGTGATCACGTTCAATCGTGCTCGGATCCGGTAGGTTGGGAATCATGAATGCGGAGAGTGACGAGCAGGGGAAGGCCGTCGCCGCGACGGCCTCGATCCCTGCGACGGGGGACGTGACAGGCGGGCCGGTGCAGCCCGGTCGGGCCGCGGAGCCGGAAGCGGTGCGCAAGGAGGAGCCGGAGCTCGGGTCCCGGGCGCCGCACTTCATCAAGCGGTCCAGACCGCTGCATCTGAGCTGGCAGGTCGGCGTCTTCATCGTCGGCCTCGCGGTGGTCGGTGCCGGCATCGTGATGCTGCCGCTGCCCGGCCCCGGCTGGCTGGTGATCTTCGGTGGTATGGCGATCTGGGCGACGGAGTTCGTCTGGGCCCAACTGGTGCTGCGCTGGACCAAGCGCAAGGTCACCGAAGCGGCTCAGCGGGCGCTCGACCCCAGGGTCCGCCGGCGCAACATCATCCTCACCACGATCGGTGTCGTGATCATCACGGTGCTGGTCGCGATCTATGTCTGGAAGTTCGGGATCGTGATGCCCTGGAAGATCGACGAGTGACCTCGAAGTGGTCAGGGGGACGCGCTGACATCGGGTAATGTTTGCGGTGCGCCCGGGCGATTAGCTCAGTGGGAGAGCGCTTCGTTCACACCGAAGAGGTCACTGGTTCGAACCCAGTATCGCCCACCCGGACCGAAGGCCCCGGAGACTCCACGTCTCCGGGGCCTTCGGCGTTGTCGTGCTCAGTGCATCCGGCCCAGGGTGTCCCGCAGCCTGCGCGCATCGCGCAGCCGCTGCTCGTACGTCGCACCCACCGCCAGGAGCAGCACACCGGCCAGGGCCGGCGGCAGCCAGCGGGGCAGCGCGCCGACGACCTGTACCACGTACGGCGCGAGCTCGTGCAGCGCGTCCAGCGCGAGCACCGTGCCGCCCAGCACCAGCAGCGCCTGCAGCCGCAGCCGGGCACCGAGCAGCGTGACCCCCAGGGCCGCGACGCCCAGCACCAGCGGCCGCAGCCAGTGCTCGTCGCCCCAGGCCGCGACCAGGCTCGGCACCAGGGTGGCGGCGAGACCCGGCCCGTACGCCGTCCACGACGACGCCTGCGGATCCCGGCGGCGGCGCAGCACACCGACGACCAGCGCCGGGACGGTCACCGCGAGCGTGTACGCCTCCGGGGCCTCGACCTCGGACGCTGCCAGACGCACCCAGGTGGCGAGCACGAACAGCGTCGCCGCGAGATATCCGGCGGCAGGGCGGCGCTCCGCCCGCACGGCCGCGCCCGCCGCGATCACTCCGCACAGCGCGAGCACCAGGGCGATCGACGGCCGGTCACCGGCGGCGAGCCCCAGGGCCACGAACCCCGCCGAGGCGGAGGTGATCTCCACCGGCAGCGCGACCGGGTGGCGGCCCAGCCGGGCGCCGAGCAGCCCGACAGCCGCCGGCACGACGAGCAGGACCACCGCGGAACGGTGCGACGGGAGCCCGCCGGCGGCGACCGACGCCCACACGAGCCCGATCGCGAAGAGCACGGCAGCGCAGGCGAGCACGGTCTGCACTGAGCGGCCGGCGCGCAGCGCCGCGCCCGCGAGCCCCACGACCAGGACACCCAGCACGGTGAGCGTGGCCGGCTCGGTGGCCAGGGCCAGCAGTCCCACACTCACCGCGCCGCCGAGCCCGCAGGCCAGGGCGGTGATCGCGACGGCGGCACCCCGGGCGTCCGCTCCGGGCCGCAGCGCGGCGAGCGCGAGGAGGCCGACGCTCAGGGCGAGCTGCCACGCGACGCCCACGGCGTACCCGAAGCCGGCCACGGCGGGCACGACGAGCAGCGCGGCCCAGACCAGGGCGAGCGCGCCCGCGGCAGCGCCGGCGCGCAGGGACTCCCGCGACGGTCCGGCCTTCGCGGAGCGCGCCGCGTCCCAGGTCTGTCCCCACGCACTGCCGTCGGGCTCGCTGCCCGGAGCGGTCCGGTCCCCAGGGGCCCCGGGTGCGTCGGACCGAGGCCCGGAGGGGCCGGCTGCCGGCCCCGCGTCGCCGGGCGTGACCGGCGGACGGGCGGACTCGTCGCCGGCGTGTGCGGCGGAAGCAGCCCGCGCCGGGCGGAAGGACGCGACCGCCGCCACGACGGCGGCGGTGACGAGAAGGATGATCGGGACCGGGGTCAGCGGCTGCACAGGCAGCCGGCCACCCAGGGCCTCGCGTACACCGGCCGGGGACCCCGACCAGATGTCGGTCAGGGCACGGGCCGGGCCCGCCAGAGCCACGGCGACCAGGGGGAGCGCGGACAGCAGCGCCGCGGCGTGGACCGCCGCCGACGCGGCCGTGAGACCCGGGAACAGGTGGCGCGGCAGCGGTGCGCGGAGCGAGACCAACAGGGCGATCGCGCACAGCAGATACCCGGTCATCGCCCAGCCGTCCGGCACCGTGGCGCGGATCACGCCGCCGACACCCGCGACGGCAGCAAGTCCGGCCACCGCCGAGAGGGCCACGGCCCAGGACGGTAGCCGCCACGCCGTGAACAGTGCGACCGCGGCGGCCGCCACCAGCAGCACCGCCGGGCCCGCCGCAGTGGAAGCCGTCGCCGCCGTCAGCGACTGCCAGCCGCCGATCACCAGCGCCCAGCCGCCCGCGAGCACCGCACCCGCTCCGGCGAACCCGCGCAGCACGGCAGGCTTCGTCCGCACCACGAGCACGACATCGAGCGCGGCCGTCAGCAGCAGCGCCCATTCCAGCGGCACATCGAGCGGCCCGGCGGCCAGGGACCAGAGCGGGAGCGGGAGTTGAGCGGTCAGCACGGCCAACGGCAGCGGTGTGCGCAGCCGCGGCAGGGACAGGCCGTACGCCGTCCAGAGCCCGGCGAGAGCGGCGGATGCGACGGCCGCGTAACCGAGACCGTCCGTGTCCGGCAGTGCCACCCGGTGCAGGGCATAGGCGTCGAGGACCATCAGCAGCAGGCCGAGGGCGGCCAGCGACTCCGCAGTCGAGGCGAGCCCGCGGCGCAGCAGCACCACCGGCGCGCCGAGGGCCGCGGCGGTCACAGTGAAGAGCACGGCGGAGCGGCCGCCGATGCCCATGGAGCCCCAGCTGACCAGTGTGAACGCGATCGCCGCGACGGCCAGCAGGATGCCGCCCAGGGTCAGCAGCAGATTCTGCACACTCGGCGGGGAGGTCTCGGCCGACGGCGCGGCGAAGGGGCGGGCGGGGGCCGGCGGCGCCAAGGCGGGCGAGCGCAGCACATTGAGCAGCCAGGCGCGGCGAGCCAGCAACTGTGCCCGTCGGGCATCCAGTTGTCTCAGCTCGCGGTCGATGGTGGCCAGCTCCTCGGCCGGCGGCGGAACGTTGTCCATGGCCGCAGTGTGGCCGCGGCCACACGCGCCGGACATGGGTGCGAGTACTCAGATGCCGGGTGAGTACCTTCCCGGTACACACGCCCGCGGCGCAGACTGGGGCCATGGACTGGTGCCACTTCCGCTTCCGCAGTGTCTGGGATCTACCGGCGGCCCCGGGCGCCGTCTACGGCGTACTGGAACGTGCCGAGGAGTATCCCAGGTGGTGGCCGCAGGTCCGCGCGGTCACCCTGGCCGGCGACGACCGCGGCACTGCCCGTTTCCGCTCCGTCCTCCCTTACGACCTTCTCGTCACCGCTCGCGCGCAGCGCAGCGACCGGGCGGCGGGGGTGCTGGAGATCCGGATGGACGGCGATCTCGAGGGCTGGGTGCGCTGGACCCTGCGGGCGCACCACACCGGTACACGGGCGGTGTACGAGCAGGAGGTCGAGGTACGCAAGCCGCTGATGAGGCGGCTGGCACTGCCGTGCCGCCCCGTCTTCCTCGCCAATCACGCGCTGATGATGCGCGGAGGACGGCGTGGGCTCGTGGCCTACCTGGAAGGAGTTTGAAGGAACGGCGCGACGCCCTGTATGGTTCAGTCCGTTCCCGGGCGATTAGCTCAGTGGGAGAGCGCTTCGTTCACACCGAAGAGGTCACTGGTTCGAACCCAGTATCGCCCACCGGGAGAGGCCGGTCCGTCATCAGACGGACCGGCCTCACTTGTGTCCCGACGTGTTCCGGGCGGGCGCGACCGGAGCCCGCTGTCGAGCGCTCCCATCAGTGAGCCGCTCGGAGTGTCACCCGACATCTCCCAGACCATCGCCCCCAGCAGACCCTTGGACTTGATGTACGCGGCCTTCTGTCCGATGGACCAGGTGTCGTCGAAGGACCACCACTGGCCGTTCGCGCCCTGGTAACCGTAGGTCGCCACCGACTGGGTGTCATGGTGGACCGTCATGTTCGGGACCGTGGTCACCAGGTTCTGGTAGCCGCGGGTGCCCGCTTCCTCCTGAACCGGCCCGGATCTGCCCCGTTGGCGGACTGCCATTCGCCGTTGACGCCTCCCGCGGCGACCTCCTTCCAGCCGCGCCCGTAGAAGGGGAAGCCGATGGTCAGTTTGCGGGGCGGGACTCCTGCACCCAGGTACTTCTGCACCGCCCCGTCGACGCTGAAGTCGCTCGCGTACGGCGACTGTGCGTCGGGGTAGAGATTGGCCTGATGGCCGGTGCGGTTCGGCTCCCAGGAGTTGTCGCTGCCGGCGCCGTGGAGGTCGTAGCCCTGGACGTTGGCGTAGTCCATGGAGTCGAAGATCTTCGACAGATCCCAGCCCGCATCGATGTTCTTGGGGTCGGCAGGGGTGAAGGCGGTCAGCAGCTTGTGCTCGCCGCCCAGTTCGTCGAGCTGTTTGCGGAACTCCGCGATCAGGGCGGTGTTGTTTGCCTTGTCCGCCGTGCTCCAGTGGTTGCCCGGGTGACCGTCGGGGGAGCCGGGCCACTGCATCTCGGGCATGAACGGCCTCAGCGACCAGCAGGAGCTGACCAGCCCGGCGACCTGGACCCAGATCAAGGACTGGGCCAACTCCCACCACATCGCACGAGTCGCCTTCTGGTCCGTCAACCGGGACCGGCCCTGCCCCGGCGGCGGAGTCGTCAGCAACTGCTCCGGCATCAGCCGGAGCAACTGGCAGTTCACCTCCATCACGGCGGGATTCACCGGCTGACCCGAGGCCGGGGCCCTGAGGATGACGAGCCGTCATGCTCAGGCCGCGGCAGGCAGCTCCGGCCGCAGCGGCCACGCCGGATCAACGACCTCCGGCGTGCCGCTGCGGGCGAACCACGCCTGCAGGCCCCGTGCCTGCGCCGCGTGCCACACCGCCTGCAGCGTATGCAGCTCCGCCGGCGACAACCGCTCCAGCCGCGACGCGAACCGGCGCCCCACCGCCCGTACGACCTCCAGCGCCGCCGCCGCATCGGCCGCGGCATCATGAGCGCCTTCCAGGACCACCTCGTAGTGCGCACACAGATCGGTGAGCGTACGCCGGCCCTTGCGATAGCGGTCCAGATGCTTGTCCAGCACCCGCGGGTCCAGCACGCACAGTGGCGAGTTCTGCAGATAGCGGCCCAGCGACGACGCCCGGTGGCGCCGCAACTCGCGGTCCAGAATGGTGAGATCGAACGGCGCGTTCATCACCACCAGCGGACGCGCCGCCGCACAGTGCTCCGCCAGCGACCTCGCCACCTCTTCCATCACCGGCGCCGGCCAACGGCCGTTGCGCTGGAGATGATCATCCGTCAGGCCGTGCACCTCCGTGGCACCAGGAGGCACCGGCACCCCCGGATTCACCAGCCACCGCGTCACCCGCGGCCGCCCGCCCGGCGTGTCCTGGACGACGATCGCCGCCGACACGATCCGATCCTCCTCGACATCCACGCCTGTGGTCTCTGTGTCAAATGCGGCCAGTGGGCCGTCGAACCAGTACGTCATCCCCGAACTCCTCGCACGTACCCGGCAGATGGCGACAACCCCTGCCCGAATCGGTGATACCCGGACCGTTTGCGCTGTACGCAGGGCGGTGACAACACAGATGACGGGGTGCGGATATGACGGCAGGACGGCTCCGTCGTGCGAAGACATCGACCGGCACAGCCCGAAAGGCACACGGAGCCATGGCGCTCGCGCAGCCCGAATCGGGAGGGCTGCTGCCCCAGCGGACGGTCCCGCTGCGCGGCGCTCTCGCCACCACCGCCTGCATGGAGACCCTTCAGGTGGGCTATCTGCATGCGGTCGCCGCCGCAGCCGGATGCTCGCTGTCCCAGCCCTTTCCCGACAACGGCATCGACTGGCACGTCAGCCACAGCTCGGCCCGGCACACCGTCGACGACGAGGTCACCATCAAGGTGCAGCTCAAATGCACCTACCAGATCCCCCCGCACCCGCCGGGACCGGCGTTCTCCTTCACCCTCGACAACGACCACCTGGTGAAGCTCGCCCGCACCCCCGTCTCCGTGCACAAGATCCTCGTCGTCATGCTCGTCCCCCGGACCCAGGACGAGTGGCTGCGTGCCGGCCACGACCGCCTCGACCTGCGCCACTGCTGCTACTGGACCAACCTGGCCGGCCACCCTGTCACCGGCCGGCGCAGGACCACCGTGCGGATACCCACCGCACGGATCTTCGACGACCGGGCGCTCTGCGAGATCATGATGCGCGTCGGGGCGGGAGGGAGACCCTGATGCACCGGCCATTCGACGAGCCCATGCGCCCACACCCGGCGAGCGAACCGCCCGGCCCCTGGTACGGCGGAGGGCAGCCCGACCCCGCAAAGGTCGACCCCGCCGTCCTCGGCGCACTCCTCGACCGGCACGGCTGGCGCCGCCGCGGAGGAGCCGCCGGACGCTACACGCGCTGGACACCGCCCCCGCCCGCAGGGGGCGGCACCAGTCTTCTCGTGCCCGACAGCAGGGCCTTCCCCGACAGCGAAGACCTGCTCGGCGAGGCGCTCACCGCCCTCGCCCGCAGCGCCGCACCCTCCGCGCGCGATGTCCTCGTCGGCCTGACCGTGCCCAGCGACGAGATCCGCTGGTGGCGGGATGTGCCACCGGGCCCCTCGGGCACCGCCTCCTGGCCCGCACAGGAACAACTGCGCTCCGCCGCCCGGCAGATGCTGCTCGCCGGAGCGCTCGCGGTACGCGGCCGGGCCGGCTACTACGGAGCACGCCACCGCAGGACCGCCCAGGCCTCGCTCGAAGGGATCCTGGTCGGCCCCGCCCCCGGCGGCCGGTCACTGACCGCCTTCGTCCCCGTGCAGAGCGGACGCGCCGTCGCGGTCCGCCTCAGCCACGCCCTGCAGGCCACCCGGGAGGCCATCGACTTCCAGCGCGCGGCCGGGGGCATGGAGGCCTTCGACGCAGGGGTCCAGGCAGGAGTCAGCAGAGAGCTCACCGAGGCCGTGATCGCCCTCGTCCGTGGTTCCGAAGGAGCGAGCATCGCACTGGAGTGGTCACCGGCCGCGGGCGTGCCGCACGGGTGCACCGCCCGGATGGAGCCGGTGGAGTTCTCCCCCGGCGATCTGCCCGCACTGCGCGAGGCGGGCGCCCGTTACCTCCAGGACGAGCCGTCCGTACCCGTACGGATCACCGGCACGGTCGTCCGCATGCGCCGCTCGGGGCCGCGTGGCGCCGGGACCGTGCGGCTTCGGGTCCTGGGCGGCGCCGAGGTGCCCCACGTACGGGTGGCGCTCGACGAGGAGGCGTACCGCACCGCAGGCCACGCCCACCTGGTGGGTCTGCCGATCAGGGTGGTGGGACGGCTGGAGAGCCGCGGCGGCTTCCGGCGCCTGACCGACGCCACCGATGTGGTGCCCGTGCAGGTCGACGAGGCCGAACGGGACCGGCTGATGAAGTCCCTGCACGAGAATCTCGACACCTTCGAGGACGCCTGCGGACCAGGGGAGGCATAGGGAGCGCGTCAGACAAACCATTTCGCGAGTGGTCCCCGCGGCTCGGTACGATTCGTAGCGCGTGCGCAATACGAATGCGGCGTACCCCTTCAGTCAGGAGAGACCGGTGTCAGACGTCCGTGTGATCATCCAACGCGATTCCGAGCGGGAAGAGCGCGTGGTGACCACGGGCACCACGGCGGCGGACCTCTTCGCAGGTGAGCGCACCATCGTCGCCGCCCGCATCGCCGGTGAGCTGAAGGACCTCGCGTACGAGATCAAGGACGGCGAGGAGGTCGAGCCCGTCGAGATCTCCTCCGAGGACGGACTGAACATCCTGCGCCACTCCACCGCGCATGTCATGGCCCAGGCCGTGCAGGAGCTGTTCCCCGAGGCGAAGCTCGGCATCGGCCCGCCGGTACGGGACGGCTTCTACTACGACTTCGACGTCGACAAGCCCTTCACCCCCGATGACCTCAAGGCCGTCGAGAAGAAGATGCAGGAGATCCAGAAGCGCGGCCAGCGCTTCTCGCGCCGCGTCGTGACCGACGAGGCCGCGCGCGAGGAGCTGGCGGACGAGCCGTACAAGCTGGAGCTGATCGGCCTCAAGGGCTCCGCGTCCCACGACGACGGCGCGGACGTGGAGGTCGGAGCCGGTGAGCTGACCATCTACGACAACCTGGACGCCAAGACCGGTGAGCTGTGCTGGAAGGACCTCTGCCGCGGTCCGCACCTGCCCACCACCCGCAACATCCCCGCGTTCAAGCTGATGCGCAATGCCGCCGCGTACTGGCGCGGCAGCGAGAAGAACCCGATGCTTCAGCGCATCTACGGCACCGCATGGCCGTCCAAGGACGAGCTGAAGGCGCATCTCGACTTCCTGGCCGAGGCCGAGAAGCGCGACCACCGCCGTCTCGGTACCGAGCTGGACCTCTTCTCCATCCCGGACGCGATCGGCTCCGGCCTCGCCGTCTTCCACCCCAAGGGCGGCATCATCCGCCGGGTCATGGAGGACTACTCGCGCAAGCGGCACGAGGAGGAGGGCTACGAGTTCGTCTACAGCCCGCATGCCACCAAGGGGAAGCTCTTCGAGATCTCGGGCCACCTGGACTGGTACGCCGAGGGCATGTACCCGCCCATGCAGCTCGACGAGGGCGCGGACTACTACCTCAAGCCCATGAACTGCCCGATGCACAACCTGATCTTCGACGCGCGCGGCCGGTCCTACCGTGAACTGCCGCTGCGTCTCTTCGAGTTCGGGACCGTGTACCGCTACGAGAAGTCGGGCGTCGTGCACGGTCTGACCCGTGCCCGTGGCTTCACCCAGGACGACGCGCACATCTACTGCACCAAGGAGCAGATGGCGGAGGAGCTCGACAAGACGCTCACCTTCGTCCTGAACCTGCTGCGCGACTACGGTCTGAACGACTTCTACCTGGAACTGTCCACCAAGGACCCGGAGAAGTTCGTCGGCAGCGACGAGGTGTGGGAGGAAGCCACCGAGGTCCTGCGCCAGGTGGCCGAGAAGCAGGGCCTCCCGCTGACCCCTGACCCGGGCGGCGCGGCCTTCTACGGCCCGAAGATCTCGGTGCAGGCGCGGGACGCCATCGGCCGTACCTGGCAGATGTCCACCGTGCAGCTCGACTTCAACCTGCCGGAGCGTTTCGACCTGGAGTACACCGGCCCTGACGGCACCAAGCAGCGCCCCGTCATGATCCACCGCGCCCTGTTCGGCTCGATCGAGCGCTTCTTCGCGGTGCTCCTCGAGCACTACGCGGGCGCGATGCCGCCGTGGCTCGCGCCGGTGCAGGCCGTGGGCATCCCGATCGGTGACGCGCACGTCGGGTACCTGCAGGAGTTCGCCGCGGAGGCGAAGAAGAAGGGCCTGCGGGTCGACGTGGACGCATCCTCGGACCGGATGCAGAAGAAGATCCGCAACCAGCAGAAGCAGAAGGTCCCGTTCATGATCATCGTCGGCGACGACGACATGAACGCCGGCACGGTGTCCTTCCGCTACCGCGACGGTTCGCAGGAGAACGGGATTCCGCGTGACGCGGCGGTCGCGAAGCTCGTCGACGTGGTGGAGCGCCGCGTACAGGTGTGACATGGTCCCCGCGCAAGTGGGGTTTCGAGGGGTGGTCCCGGCCGGGGCCGCCCCTCGCCGCATCATGTCGGCCCCAGCGAATATGCTGGCCCGCATGACGACTGAGCCGGAGCAGCAGATCGGAGTCGGGACGCCTGACGCGTTCCAGCGCCTGTGGACTCCTCACCGGATGGCGTACATCCAGGGTGAGAACAAGCCCACCGGGCCGGGCTCCGACGACGGCTGCCCGTTCTGCTCGATCCCGTCGAAGTCCGACGAGGACGGTCTGATCATCGCTCGTGGCGAGACGGTCTACGCGGTGCTGAACCTGTACCCGTACAACGGTGGCCACGCCATGATCGTCCCGTTCCGGCACGTCGCCGACTACACGGATCTGGACGACGCCGAGACGCTCGAACTCGCCGACTTCACCAAGCGCGCGATGGTGGCGCTGCGTACCGCGTCCGGTGCGCACGGCTTCAACATCGGGCTCAACCAGGGCACCGCGGCGGGCGCCGGTATCGCCGCCCATCTGCATCAGCACATCGTGCCCCGCTGGGGCGGCGACACCAACTTCATGCCGATCGTCGGCAACACCAAGGTGCTGCCGCAGCTGCTCGCGGACACCCGCAAGATGCTGGCGGAGGCCTGGCCCGCGTAGCACGGGCCAGGCGGCCGCAGGGTCACGCGTCGTAGAGGTCGGCGTTCCTCGGTGTGGGGTCCTGGACGAACCCGCTGACGACCATGGAGCGGTTGTCGAACTTCTCGGTGTCGACGCCGTTGTCCGCGAGCACCCTCATCGCCGCCGCGTGGGCCACGCGCAGGACAGGTGTGGCGGCGCGCATCGCGTCGTCGGCCATGAACCGGTGCCGCCAGGGCTTCTCGGCCCAGGCGTGGCGCAGCCCGAAGGGTTCGGGGAGTACGAGCTTGCCGCCGAGGTAGTCGAGGAGCGGCGGATACCAGGTGAAGGGGGCCCGTACGGCGAGCCGTACGACCTCCCTGGTCTCGACCAGGGGCAGCACCCGGTCGACGGTCTCCCAGAACCTGATCGTCTTGTTGACGGTGACGATCTTGGGCTCGGGCTTGGTGGTGAAAAGGGAGTGCACCGGGCCGAGGGCATGGCCGGTGACCTCGATGCGCAGGGTCTCGTGCAGGACGGTGACGGTGATCATCATGGTGATCACCAGCTGGCCGTCCCAGAGGGTGAACTGGACGCCGAGGTAGTGGCGGTTGCCGCCGCCGAACTGCTGCTCGTTGCAGATGCGTTGTATTTCGTGGTTCCGGATCTGGAAGGCGTCCACGTCGCCCTCGGGCCGGGTGACGGCCGCGGCGTTCTCGCCGACGGGAGCCACGATCCAGTGCTTGACCGACGGGGTGGGGAATCCGCCGGAGTGGAGCGGGCCGCGTTCGAGCATCTTGAGCTTGTCGTGGATGGCCCGTATGACGTCCCAGCTGCGGAACTGGTTGATCTCCTTGCCGGACTCCTTGGAGACCAGCTCTTCGGCGAGCTGCCAG
Source organism: Streptomyces sp. NBC_00390 (assembly GCF_036057275.1). Taxonomy (NCBI): domain Bacteria; kingdom Bacillati; phylum Actinomycetota; class Actinomycetes; order Kitasatosporales; family Streptomycetaceae; genus Streptomyces; species Streptomyces sp. NBC_00390. The sequence goes on from NZ_CP107945.1 coordinate 6,952,152, forward strand.
CTGCCCCAGCGGGTGCCCATACCGAGGATGCCCTTGGGGCCGGCGTAGAAGACGGCGTTTGAGTTCTGCTCGGCCGTGAGCTTTTCCAGGCTCTGGCGCAGCTGCTCGCGTGCGGCGTCGTCCGGGTTGCCGGGTACGGCCTCGGGGATCTTGGCGCCGATGCCGCCGCCGCTGAGGAGGCTGTCCCAGCGTGCACGCATGTCCTTGGCGGTGGTTTCGCAGATCCGCTTGGCGAGGACCCAGCCGACGATGGGTGCGACGATCATGCCGCGGATGTAGTAGCCCCACAGTCCGCTGAAGGGCAGCCGGATCAGGAAGAGCATGGCGAGGCCGGCGATGCCGACGAGGAGCAGGGTGCCGAGCGCCCCGGCGCTCTTGTTCTGGGCTCCGGCGATGGTACGGCGGAGCTGGAAGACTCCCATCCACAGCAGGAGTCCGGGCAGGAACAGCAGCCCGCACACCGCCATGACCGCAGTGAGCTTGGTGTCGCGCTCCTTGCGGATACGGGTGGCGGCGAGGCAGTGCTCGACGACGGACTGTGGTTCGGTGCCGAAGGACTGGATGAGTGCCGCGCGGGCGCCGCCGAGGAGCCGCACCTGCACGGCTCGTGAGAACGCCTCGCCGAGGTTGGGTTCGAAGAGGGAGAACCTGCCCTCCTTCACCTCGGAGGCATGCCAGTCGCTGTTGGCCTTGAGGATGTCCTTGACCGGGCTGTCGCGGTACGCCGCCGACGCGAGTGCGTGCGTCGCCGCGGTCTGTCCGGCCGACCCCATGAGCGGGACCTGGGCCCCGGGTGTGAAATCGAATCCGTCTGTCACTGCCGCCCCCATCGCCGCGTGCGTCCGCACAGCGGCCTGTTCCCAACTACCGTGCCCCGCACACCTGCTGAGCTGGGCACCCCAGCGTATCGGGGGTGCGCCCGGCGCGTCAGGGGACGTGGGAATGACGCCCGCCCACCGGGTGGTGGGCGGGCGGGAGGGGTAACTGTCAGTGGCTGTCGGCCTGTTCCCGCATGCGTTCGGCGACCGCGTGGGGCATGGCCTCGTGGCGTGCGTAGGAGCGGCTGAACTGGCCGGTGCCGTGGGAGATGGAGCGCAGATCGACTGCGTACCGTCCGATCTCGATCTCCGGTACCTCGGCGCGTACGAGGGTGCGGGCCCCTCCGGCCTGTTCGGTGCCGACGACGCGGCCGCGCCGTCCGGACAGGTCGCTCATCACGGGGCCCACGTATTCGTCGGAGACCAGGATCTGCATCTCCGCGACCGGTTCCAGCAGGTGGATGGGGACCTCGGCGGCGGCTTCGCGCAGGGCGAGTGCGCCGGCGGTCTGGAAGGCGGCGTCGGAGGAGTCCACGGAGTGGGCCTTGCCGTCGCGCAGGGTGACGCGCACGTCGACGAGCGGGTATCCGGCGGCGACGCCGCGTGCTGCCTGGGCGCGTACGCCCTTCTCGACAGAGGGGATGAACTGGCGGGGCACCGCGCCGCCGACGACCTTGTCGACGAACTCGATGCCTGATCCGGGCGGCAGCGGGTCGACGTCTATCTCGCAGATGGCGTACTGCCCGTGGCCGCCGGACTGCTTCACATGCCGGCCGCGTCCGGCGGCCTTGGCACTGAACGTCTCGCGCAGGGACACCTTGTGCGGTACGACGTCGACCTGGACCCCGTAGCGGTTGCGCAGCCTCTCCAGGGCGACGTCCGCGTGTGCTTCGCCCAGGCACCAGAGCACGACCTGGTGGGTCGCCTGGTTCTGTTCCAGTCGCATGGTCGGGTCCTCGGCGACCAGCCGGGACAGCCCTTGGGAGAGTTTGTCCTCGTCGGCCTTGCTGTGGGCCTGGATGGCCAGGGGCAGCAGCGGGTCGGGCATGGTCCAGGGCTCCATGAGCAGGGGGTCGTCCTTGGCCGACAGCGTGTCGCCGGTCTCGGCGCGGGACAGTTTGGCGACACAGGCGAGGTCGCCGGCGATGGCTTGGCCGAGCGGGCGCTGCTGTTTGCCGAAGGGCGCCGTCAGGGCTCCTATCCGCTCGTCGACGTCGTGGTCCTCGTGGCCGCGGTCCGCGAGGCCGTGCCCGGAGACATGGACGGTCTCGTCGGGGCGCAGGGTGCCGGAGAAGACCCGTACGAGTGATATCCGGCCGACGTAGGGGTCGGATGCGGTCTTGACGACCTCGGCGACCAGCGGGCCCGCGGGGTCGCAGGTGATCTGTGGACGTGGTGCGCCGGCGGGGGTCGTGACGGCAGGTGCCGTCTGCTCGAGCGGGGTGGGGAAGCCGCCGGTGATGAGTTCGAGGAGTTCCACGGTCCCGAGGCCCTGCTTTCCGCCGTCGGATGCGGGCGCCGCGGCGAGCACGGGGTGGAAGGTGCCGCGGGCGACGGCCTTCTCGAGGTCGTCGATGATTGTCTTGATGTCGATCTCCTCGCCGCCGAGGTAGCGGTCCATGAGGGTCTCGTCCTCGCTCTCCGCGATGATCCCTTCGATCAGGCGGTTGCGGGCCTCGTCGATCAGCGCCGACTGATCGGCGTCGGGCGGGCTCTCCTTGCGCTCGCCGGAGGTGTAGTCGAAGACCTTTTCGGAGAGCAGGCCGACCAGTCCGGTGACCGGGGCGTGCCCGTCCGCGTGCTGGGGTCCGTACTGCGGCAGGTACAGCGGCAGTACGGCGTCGGGGTCGTCGCCGCCGAAGATGTTTCCGCAGACCCGGGTGAGTTCCTCGAAGCCGGTGCGCGCGGTCTCCAGGTGGGTGACGACGATGGCGCGCGGCATGCCTACCGCGGCGCACTCCTCCCACACCATGCGCGTCGCGCCTGCCACCGCGTCGGCCTCCTGGGCGGCCGAGACGACGAAAAGGGCCGCGTCCGCGGCGCGCAGACCGGCCCTCAGCTCGCCGACGAAGTCGGCGTATCCGGGAGTGTCCAACAGATTGATCTTGCACCCGCCCCATTCGAGCGGGACGAGGGAGAGCTGTACGGATCGTTGCTGACGGTGCTCGATCTCGTCGTAGTCGGAGACCGTGGCCCCGTCCTCGACCCGGCCGGCCCGGTTGACCGCTCCTGCGGTCAGCGCGAGCGCCTCGACCAGGGTCGTCTTGCCGGAACCGCTGTGGCCGACCAGCACCACATTCCGTACGGATGCGGGGTGGTCGGCCGTTACTGCCCTGCCGGCGGCCCCGGGGTGTGCATTCGCCTTGTCGCCCATGATTCATGCCTCCCGATCGATTGCCCGGTGAGGAGTGGGGAGCTGCGGGCGCGGGGGAGATGGGTGGTGGACCCCGAACGGCGTCCGGGGCAGCTCCGGCGGTGCCCGCGGGTGGTCTTTCGAGCTTTCCACTCCCGTCATGGTGCGTCCATACGTCGTACGCGAACCCGGGAGGCCGGGTGCCGCCCATGCGGTGCTGACGTCGTGGCTACGATGGGCCAGCCGGTGGCCGTAGGGGCCACTCGGCCCACCGAACCCTCGGGAAGGCCATGCTGAACAAGTACGCGCGTGCATTTTTCACGCGTGTTCTCACACCGTTCGCCGCGTTTCTGCTCCGCCGCGGGGTGAGCCCGGACGCGGTCACCCTGATCGGCACGGCGGGAGTCGTGGTGGGAGCACTGGTCTTCTTTCCCCGGGGCGAGTTCTTCTGGGGCACGATCGTCATCACGATGTTCGTGTTCTCGGACCTGGTCGACGGGAACATGGCGCGTCAGGCGGGGACCTCCAGCCGCTGGGGTGCGTTCCTGGACTCGACGCTGGACCGGGTCGCCGACGGGGCCATCTTCGGCGGGTTCGCGCTCTGGTACGCGGGCAAGGGCAACGACAATGTGCTGTGTGCGGTTGCCATCTTCTGTCTGGCCAGCGGCCAGGTGGTGTCGTACACGAAGGCCCGCGGCGAGTCGATCGGCCTGCCGGTGGCTGTCAACGGGTTCGTCGAGCGTGCCGAGCGGCTGGTGATCTCGCTGGTGGCCGCCGGTCTGGCGGGTCTGCACGGATTCGGCGTTCCCGGGGTCGACGTGCTGCTGCCGATCGCCCTGTGGATCGTGGCCGTCGGCAGTCTGGTGACTCTGGGGCAGCGGGTGGTGACCGTACGGCGTGAGGCGGCGGAAGCCGACGGGTCGCCCACCGCGCACGGCACATCGCAGGGGAGTGAGGCATGAGCGGGGCCAGGGACCGGCTGACGGACGCGCTGTACGGACTGGGCTGGGCCGCGGTCAAGAAGCTCCCCGAGCCGGTCGCGGCGGCGCTCGGCCGCACCATCGCCGACATCGCCTGGAAGCGGCGTGGCAAGGGGGTGCTGCGCCTTGAGGCCAATCTGGCGCGGGTGGTGCCCGACGCCGGGGCCGAGCGGCTGGCCGAGCTGTCCAAGGCGGGCATGCGCTCCTACATGCGGTACTGGATGGAGTCGTTCCGGCTCCCCACCTGGAGCCAGGAGCGTGCGGCACAGAGCTTCTCCGCGAAGGACCTCCACCACCTGACCGACGCTCTGGCCTCCGGGAAGGGCGTGGTGGCCGCGCTGCCGCATCTGGCCAACTGGGACGTGGCGGGGATCTGGGTGACCCGTGCGCTGGGCGTGCCGTTCACGACGGTCGCCGAGCGGCTCAAGCCGGAGACCCTGTACGACCGGTTCGTGGCCTACCGGGAGAGCCTCGGCATGGAGGTCCTGCCGCACTCCGGGGGCTCCGCCTTCGGCACACTCGCCCGCCGGCTGCGGGACGGCGGTCTGGTCTGCCTGGTGGCCGACCGCGATCTGTCCGCGTCCGGCGTCGAGGTGAAGTTCTTCGGCGACACGGCCCGGATGCCGGCCGGTCCGGCGCTGCTCGCGCAGCAGACCGGCGCGCTGCTGGTTCCGGTGACTCTCTGGTACGACGAGTCGTCGGTGATGAAGGGACGCATCCACCCGCCCGTCGAGGTACCCGAGACAGGTACCCGGGCCGAGAAGACGTCCTCCATGACACAGGCGCTGGCCGATGCCTTCGCCACGGGAATCGCCGACCACCCGGAGGACTGGCACATGCTGCAGCGGTTGTGGCTCGACGACCTCGAGGAGCGCCGTACGTGAAGATCGGCATCGTCTGCCCGTACTCGTGGGACGTGCCGGGCGGCGTGCAGTTCCACATCCGTGACCTGGCGGATCATCTGATCCGGCTCGGGCACGAGGTGTCCGTCCTGGCTCCGGCCGACGACGACACGCCGCTCCCGCCGTACGTGGTCTCCGCGGGCCGGGCGGTGCCCGTGCCGTACAACGGCTCGGTCGCCCGCCTGAACTTCGGTTTCCTGTCGGCGGCGCGGGTGCGGCGCTGGCTGCACGACAACGCCTTCGACGTCATCCACATCCATGAGCCGGCCTCCCCGTCGCTGGGGCTGCTGAGCTGCTGGGCGGCGCAGGGCCCGATCGTCGCGACCTTCCACACCTCCAACCCGCGCTCGCGCGCCATGATCGCGGCGTACCCGATCCTGCAGCACGCACTGGAGAAGATCAGTGCCCGCATCGCGGTCAGCGAGTACGCCCGGCGCACGCTGGTCGAGCACCTCGGGGGTGACGCTGTCGTCATTCCCAACGGTGTCGACGTCGGTTTCTTCGAGAAGGCCGAGCCCAAGGAGGAGTGGCAGGGCAACACCATCGGCTTCATAGGGCGCATCGACGAGCCGCGCAAGGGGCTGCCGGTGCTGATGAGGGCGCTCCCGGCGATCCTCGCCGAGTGCCCGGACGTGAGGCTGCTCGTGGCAGGGCGTGGCGACGAGGAGGAGGCAGTCGCGACGCTGCCGAAGGAGATGCGCTCACGCGTCGAGTTCCTCGGCATGGTCAGCGACGAGGACAAGGCGCGGCTGCTGCGCAGCGTCGATGTGTATGTCGCGCCCAACACGGGTGGTGAGAGCTTCGGCATCATCCTGGTGGAGGCCATGTCGGCGGGGGCGCCGGTGCTGGCGTCGGACCTGGACGCCTTCGCACAGGTGCTGGACCAGGGGGCGGCAGGTGAGCTGTTCGCCAACGAGGACGCGGGGGCGCTCGCGTCGGCGGCGGTACGGCTGCTGTCGGACCCGGCGCGCCGCGCGGAGCTGAGTGGGCGGGGCTCGGCACATGTGCGGCGCTTCGACTGGTCGACGGTGGGCGCGGACATCCTGGCGGTGTACGAGACGGTGACGCACGGTGCGGCGTCGGTGGCGGCGGACGAACGCAGCGGCTTCCGCTCCCGCTTCGGCCAGGCTCGCTGACGCTCGCGAGGCGTCCCGTCGGGCGGGCGCGCCCGTGGGTGTTGCCCGCAGGGTGCCTGGCCGGTGGGTGGTGCGGGGGCCGGGGCCTTTGGAGTGGGGTACCCGGACTGCTTTCCCGTGAGTGCAGCCCGGGAGCCACGTGCTCGCCCGACAGGGACCGCACCAGGACAGGGCCACGCCCGGGAGCGTCCCCGGCGTCGCCCGCCCAAGGGCACCGCGCAGCGCACCGGTAGCCTTGCCGCCCGTGAGCACCGTGATCTGGATCATCGTCGGCCTCGTAGCCGTCGGCATGTACCTCAGCTGGACCGCCGGCCGCCTGGACCGACTCCATACGCGGATCGACGCCGCCCGCGCCGCCCTCGACGCCCAACTGCTGCGCCGTGCCTCGGTGGCCCAGGAGCTCGCCACCTCCGGCGTTCTCGATCCGGCCGCGTCCATCGTGCTCTACGAGGCCGCGCACGCCGCCCGACAGGCGGAGGAGGACCATCGCGAGGTGGCCGAGAGCGAGCTGAGTGCCGCGCTGCGGGCCGTGTTCGGGGAGACGGCCCAGGTCGAGGCGGTCCGTGAGGTGCCGGGTGGCGAGGAGGCGGCCGAGGAACTGGCGCAGGCCGTGCGCCGGGTGCCCATGGCGCGCCGGTTCCACAACGACGCGGTGCGCGCGGCGCGTGCGCTGCGCCTGCACCGCAAGGTCCGCTGGTTCCGGCTGGCCGGCCACGCCCCGTTCCCGCTGGCGTTCGAGATGGACGACGAGCCGCCGACTGCCCTGGCGGACCGGCCGCAGTAGGCCGGGGTGGATGAACACCGGCAAAACGATCCACCGGCTGTTCATTGGCCCTTGATGTGGACTGGTTGCGGAGTGTTCCATCGGTGACGCATTACTACGTCGTCCTGAGTGAGGTCTCTGTGTCCACCACGCCCCCCGTCACCCCCCAGTCCCCCGAGACCGGCACCGCGCGCGTCAAGCGCGGCATGGCCGAGCAGCTCAAGGGCGGCGTGATCATGGACGTGGTCAACGCCGAGCAGGCGAAGATCGCCGAGGACGCCGGCGCCGTGGCCGTCATGGCCCTGGAGCGCGTACCCGCCGACATCCGCAAGGACGGCGGCGTGGCCCGGATGTCCGACCCGAACATGATCGAGGAGATCATCGACGCGGTCTCCATCCCGGTGATGGCCAAGTCCCGTATCGGCCACTTCGTCGAGGCCCAGGTCCTGCAGTCGCTCGGTGTCGACTACATCGACGAGTCCGAGGTGCTGACCCCGGCCGACGAGGTCAACCACTCCGACAAGTGGGCCTTCACCACGCCGTTCGTCTGCGGTGCCACCAACCTCGGTGAGGCCCTGCGCCGTATCGCCGAAGGCGCGGCCATGATCCGCTCGAAGGGCGAGGCCGGCACGGGCAACGTCGTCGAGGCCGTCCGCCACCTGCGCCAGATCAAGAACGAGATCGCCAGGCTGCGTGGCTTCGACAACAACGAGCTCTACGCCGCCGCCAAGGAGCTGCGCGCCCCGTACGAGCTCGTCAAGGAGGTCTCCGAGCTGGGCAAGCTGCCGGTCGTGCTGTTCTCCGCCGGCGGTGTGGCCACCCCGGCGGACGCCGCGCTGATGCGTCAGCTCGGTGCCGAGGGCGTCTTCGTCGGCTCCGGCATCTTCAAGTCCGGCGACCCGGCCAAGCGCGCCGCCGCCATCGTGAAGGCCACCACCTTCTACGACGACCCGAAGATCATCGCGGACGCCTCGCGCAACCTCGGTGAGGCCATGGTCGGCATCAACTGCGACACCCTGCCCGAGACCGAGCGCTACGCCAACCGAGGCTGGTAATGACCACTCCCGTCATTGGTGTCCTGGCTCTCCAGGGCGACGTACGGGAGCACCTGATCGCCCTGGCCGCGGCTGACGCCGTGGCCAGGCCGGTTCGGCGCCCCGAGGAGCTCGCGGAGGTCGACGGCCTGGTGATACCGGGTGGTGAGTCCACCACGATCTCCAAGCTGGCGGTGCTCTTCGGTGTGATGGAGCCGCTGCGTGAGCGGTTGCGCGCGGGGCTGCCGGTCTACGGCACCTGCGCCGGGCTGATCATGCTGGCCGACAAGATCATCGATCCGCGTTCGGGGCAGGAGACGCTCGGCGGGATCGACATGATCGTCCGCCGTAACGCCTTCGGACGGCAGAACGAGTCCTTCGAGGCGGCCGTCGACGTCAAGGGCATCGACGGTGGCCCGGTCGAGGGCGTCTTCATCCGCGCGCCGTGGGTGGAGTCGGTCGGCGCCCAGGTCGAGGTGCTCGCCGAGTACGACGGTCATATCGTCGCCGTCCGTCAGGGCAATGCCGTGGCCACATCCTTCCACCCCGAACTCACGGGTGATCACCGGATGCATGCGCTGTTCGTGGACATGGTGCGCAAGGGCCTGTGACCTGATCCCGGTAGGATCTCTGCCGAACACCGCAGAATTGGTTACGCGAAGGAGACAGGCAGATGTCCGGCCACTCTAAATGGGCTACGACGAAGCACAAGAAGGCCGTGATCGATGCCAAGCGCGGCAAGCTCTTCGCGAAGCTGATCAAGAACATCGAGGTCGCCGCCCGCACCGGCGGAGCCGATCTGGACGGTAACCCGACCCTCTTCGACGCCGTGCAGAAGGCCAAGAAGAGCTCGGTCCCGAACAAGAACATCGACTCCGCGGTCAAGCGCGGCGCCGGCCTCGAGGCCGGTGGCGCCGACTACGAGACGATCATGTACGAGGGCTACGGCCCGAACGGTGTCGCGGTGCTCATCGAGTGCCTCACCGACAACCGCAACCGTGCCGCATCGGACGTGCGCGTGGCGATGACCCGCAACGGCGGCTCCATGGCCGACCCGGGTTCCGTGTCGTACCTGTTCAACCGCAAGGGTGTCATCGTCCTGCCCAAGGGTGAGCTGAGCGAGGACGACGTGCTCGGCGCGGTGCTGGACGCCGGTGCCGAGGAGGTCAACGACCTCGGTGAGGCCTTTGAGGTCATCAGCGAGGCCACCGACCTGGTCGCGGTGCGTACCGCGCTCCAGGACTCCGGCATCGACTACGACTCGGCCGAGGCCAACTTCGTCCCGACCATGCAGGTGGAGCTGGACGAGGAGGGCGCGCGCAAGATCTTCAAGCTGATCGATGCGCTGGAGGACAGCGACGACGTGCAGAACGTCTTCGCCAACTTCGACGTCTCGGACGATGTCATGGCGAAGGTCGACGCCTGATCCAGCTTCGACGCGGCGGGCCGACGGGGACGGATCCCCGTCGGCCCGCCGTCGTTGTCGGAGGCAGCGGTTAGCCTGACGACCACAACCGTCAATTGATCGGCCACGACGGCGAACGACCACTTCCGCGAGGCTTGGGGCACCCCCGGGCGAAGCTGTGGGGGAGGCTCAGCCGCAGAGAGGGGAGGGGTGGGCGCATGCGTGTGCTCGGGGTGGACCCCGGACTGACCCGGTGCGGCATCGGCGTGGTCGAGGGAGTGGCCGGCCGCCCGCTGACCATGCTCGGCGTCGGCGTCGTACGGACTCCGGCGGACGCCGAGATCGGCGACCGCCTGGTGGCCATCGAGCGCGGCATCGAAGAGTGGCTGGACGCGCACCGGCCCGAACTGGTCGCGGTGGAGCGGGTGTTCAGCCAGCACAACGTACGCACGGTGATGGGCACCGCCCAGGCCAGCGCCGTCGCCATGCTCTGCGCCGCCCGCCGCGGACTGCCTGTCGCCCTGCACACCCCCAGCGAGGTCAAGGCCGCGGTCACCGGCAGCGGCCGCGCCGACAAGGCCCAGGTGGGCGCGATGGTGACCCGGCTCCTGCGGCTCGACGCCCCGCCCAGGCCCGCCGACGCCGCAGACGCGCTGGCCCTGGCCATCTGTCACATCTGGCGCGCACCCGCGCAGAACCGCCTGCAGGAGGCGGTCGCCGCGCATCACGCAAGGAAAGGCCGTACCGCATGATCGCCTTTGTGAGCGGCCCCGTCGCCGCCCTCGCCCCCACCACCGCGGTCATCGAGGTCGGTGGCGTCGGCATGGCCGTCCAGTGCACGCCGAACACACTCTCCGGACTGAGGATCGGTCAGGAGGCCAGACTGGCCACCTCCCTGGTCGTGCGTGAGGACTCGCTGACGCTGTACGGATTCGCGGACGACGACGAGCGCCAGGTCTTCGAGCTGCTCCAGACCGCGAGCGGGGTCGGCCCACGGCTCGCCCAGGCCATGCTCGCGGTGCACACCCCGGACGCACTGCGCGTGGCCGTCGCCACCGGCGACGAGAAGGCCCTGACCGCCGTGCCCGGCATCGGCAAGAAGGGCGCCCAGAAGCTGCTCCTGGAGCTGAAGGACCGGCTCGGCGAGCCCGTCGGCACCCACATCGGCAGGCAGGGCATCGGCACGGCCGTCACCGCGTCCTGGCGTGATCAGCTGAACGCCGCGCTGATCGGCCTCGGCTACGCCACGCGCGAGGCCGACGAAGCGGTTGCCTCGGTCACTCCCCAGGCGGAGGCCATGGGCGCCGCGCCCGAGGTGGGTCCTCTGCTGAGGGCCGCCCTGCAGACGCTGAACCGGGCGCGCTGACACGGGTGCCCTGCGGAAGCCTTCCGCAGGGCACCCGCCCACCGACCGGCCGACAACCGTACGAACCGAGAAGGCAGACAACGTGAACTGGGACGACGAGACCACCGCCGAAGCGGAGGCGCGCCTGGTCGGAGCCTCCGCCGATGGGGAGGACACCGCCGTCGAGGCGGCGCTGCGGCCCAAGGTCCTCGACGAGTTCATCGGGCAGGAGAAGGTCCGCACCCAGCTCGACCTGGTCCTTCGGGCCGCCCGACGGCGCGGTGCCACCGCCGACCATGTCCTGCTCTCCGGCGCGCCCGGACTGGGCAAGACCACGCTGTCCCTGATCATCGCCGCGGAGATGGAGGCGCCGATCCGCATCACCTCCGGTCCCGCCATCCAGCACGCCGGCGATCTCGCCGCGATCCTGTCCTCCCTCCAGGAGGGCGAGGTCCTTTTCCTCGACGAGATCCACCGGATGTCCCGTCCTGCCGAGGAAATGCTCTACATGGCGATGGAGGACTTCCGCGTCGACGTGATCGTCGGCAAGGGCCCCGGCGCCACCGCCATCCCGCTGGAGCTGCCGCCGTTCACCCTGGTCGGGGCCACCACCAGGGCCGGTCTGCTGCCGCCCCCGCTGCGCGACCGCTTCGGGTTCACGGCGCACATGGAGTTCTACGGGCCCGAGGAACTGGAGCGCGTCGTCCACCGCTCCGCACAGCTCCTCGACGTCGAGATCGACGCGGACGGCGCCGCCGAGATCGCCGGCCGCTCCCGCGGCACACCCCGGATCGCCAACCGCCTGCTCCGCCGTGTGCGGGACTACGCCCAGGTCGAGGCGGACGGGCTGATCAGCCGGGAGGTGGCCGCCGCGGCCCTGCAGGTGTACGAGGTGGACGCCCGCGGCCTCGACCGGCTGGACCGTGCCGTGCTCGAGGCGCTGCTCAAGCTCTTCGGCGGCGGGCCGGTCGGTCTGTCGACGCTGGCGGTGGCCGTGGGCGAGGAGCGCGAGACGGTCGAGGAGGTCGCCGAGCCGTTCCTTGTGCGCGAGGGGCTGCTGGCGCGTACTCCCCGTGGCCGGGTGGCCACGGCCGCGGCATGGGCGCATCTCGGACTCGTACCCCCGCCACAGGCCACCGGTGCACATCGACAACAGGGTCTGTTCGGGGCGTGACGGCGAGGACAGTCGTCGGCCGAGGAACCACGGTGGGATGCTGGGCGTTGTTCCAGTGATGCGGACTCGCTTAGACTCCGCCGATGCCGCCCTTCCAGGGTCGGCGTGCCCACCCCCGTAGATCAGGCCGTTCATCACCGCGGTCGTACGAAGGAATTCCCCCGTGGATATCTTGACCCTCCTCCCCTTCATCGTGCTCATCGGGGCCATGTTCCTGATGACCCGCTCGGCCAAGCGCAAGCAGCAGCAGGCCGCGCAGATGCGCGACCAGATGCAGCCCGGCACCGGCGTGCGGACCATCGGCGGCTTGTACGCCACCGTGAAGGAGGTCAACCACGACACGGTCCTCCTCGAGGCCGCCCCGGGCGTCCACCTCGTGTTCGCGAAGAACGCCATCGGTGCCGTCCTCGACGACGAGGAGTACAACCGCATCGTGCACGGTGACGGCGACGACGACCTCAAGGCGGACGGTCCGGTCGTTCCGGACGACGCTTCCTCGCTGACCACCGACTCCGACGCTGCCGACGCCGCCGTTACCGATTCCTCGGCCGACGATGCCAAGATCGACCTCGGCAAGAAGGCCGAGTCGGACGAGGCCGAGCCCAAGGACGGCAAGGCCGACGGCGACGCGAAGTAGTCACGACCGGGGACCGCATCGGACGCCTGCCGGCGTCCGGCGGTCCCTGGGGTTGTGCCGACTGATCGCGGGGGCAGGTCCCCACAACACTTCGTGGCCGCACCGGCGCGCACCGGCGCGGGGGCGGTTGGACAGGGAGAAACGAGAAGGTGGCAGCACCGAACAGGGGCCGAAGGCCCGCGGGGGCTCAGAGCAAGCCGGGGCGCGCCCTGGCTCTGATCCTGATCGCCATGGTCGCGCTCACAGGCGGCATGTTCTGGGCGGGGCAGCTCACGCCGCGTCTGGGCATCGACCTGGCGGGCGGTACGACCATCACGCTCAAGGCCAAGGCCCAGCCCGGCCAGGAGAACGCGGTCAACGAGACCAACATGAACACCGCGGTCGGCATCATCGAGCGCCGTGTCAACGGTCTGGGTGTCTCCGAGGCCGAAGTTCAGACCCAAGGTCAATCGCACATCATCGTCAACATCCCCAAGGGGACGAACTCCCAGCAGGCCCGTGACCAGGTCGGCACCACCGCCCAGCTCTACTTCCGGCCTGTGCTGACGGTTGCCGCCGGTGGCCCCACCGCCCCTGAGCCGAAGCCCAGCGCCTCGGCGGGCGAGAAGGCCGGGGACGGCAAGGCGAAGGACAAGCCGACGGCCGGCGCGCCGTCCGGTTCGCCTTCGCCCACAGCGACGCCGACCACGCAGGGCCGCGCCGTCACGGACGCGCTCAAGGCTCCGGCGGCGTCGCCGACCCCCTCCGCGTCCACCGACCCGAAGGGCTCGCAGAGCCCCGAGCCGTCGGACAGCCCCAAGCCGGGCGCGACGCCGTCGGCCGACCCTGCCACCGCCGCTCTCCAGAAGCAGTTCACCGAGCTGAACTGCGCGGACGACAAGGTGCGGGGCAAGCTCGGCGACAACGTCAAGCCGAGCGAGCCGACCGTCGCCTGTGGCCAGGAGGACGGCGAGTGGTTCAAGTACATCCTCGGCCCCGCCGAGGTGGACGGTAAGGACGTCGACGACGCCAAGGGCCAGCTGGACCAGAACCGTGGCATGTGGATCGTCACGATGGACTTCACCGGCAGCGGTGCCAAGAAGTTCCAGAAGATCACCAGCCGCCTGTCGCAGCAGCAGCCCCCGATGAACCAGTTCGCCATCGTCCTCGACGGTGAAGTGGTCTCCGCCCCGCGGGTGAACCAGACGCTGAGCGCCAGCGCCGAGATCACCGGAGACTTCGACCAGGATTCCGCACAGAACCTGGGCAACATCCTGTCCTACGGTGCGCTGCCGCTCTCCTTCGACGAGGACAGTGTCACGACCGTCACCGCCGCCCTCGGCGGCGAGCAGCTCAAGGCGGGCCTGATCGCCGGTGCGATCGGCCTCGCGCTCGTGGTCATCTACCTCGTGGCGTACTACCGCGGCCTGGCGTTCATCGCGCTCCTCAGCCTCCTGGTGTCCGCGATCCTGACCTACACGATCATGGCCCTGCTCGGCCCGGGTATCGGCTTCGCGCTGAACCTGCCCGCGGTCTGTGGCGCCATCGTCGCGATCGGTATCACCGCCGACTCGTTCATCGTGTACTTCGAACGTATCCGGGACGAGATCCGCGAGGGCCGCACCCTGCGGCCGGCCGTCGAGCGAGCCTGGCCACGCGCCCGCCGCACGATCCTGGTCTCCGACTTCGTGTCGTTCCTCGCCGCCGCGGTGCTGTTCATCGTCACCGTCGGCAAGGTCCAGGGCTTCGCGTTCACGCTGGGCCTGACCACCCTGCTCGACGTCGTCGTGGTGTTCCTGTTCACCAAGCCGCTCATGACGATCATGGCCCGCAAGAAGTTCTTCGCGGACGGCCACCCGTGGTCCGGACTGGACCCGAAGCGTCTCGGCGCCAAGCCGCCGCTGCGCCGCTCCCGTCGCGTCACCGCCCCCGTCGACCCGAAGGAGGCGTGAGATGTCGCGACTCGGCAATCTCGGCGCCCGTCTGTACCGCGGTGAGGTCGGCTACGACTTCATCGGCAAGCGCAAGATCTGGTACGGCATCTCGATCCTGATCACCATCACGGCCATGGTCAGCCTGGTGGTGCCGGGCCTGAACATGGGCATCGAGTTCAAGGGCGGTGCCGTCTTCACCACCTCGAAGACGAGCGTCTCCGTCGCCCAGGCACAGGAAGCGGCGGAACGGGCCTCCGGCCACGACGCGATCGTCCAGAAGCTCGGCAACGGCACCCTGCGCATCCAGGTCAGCGAACTGGACACTCAGGAGGCCAACCAGGTCGAGAAGGAGCTCGCCGAGGACTTCAAGGTCGACGCGGAGACGATCAACGCCGAACTGGTCGGACCCAGCTGGGGCAAGGAGATCGCCAACAAGGCCTGGACAGGTCTCGGGGTCTTCATGATCCTTGTGGTGATCTATCTCGCGATCGCCTTCGAGTGGCGCATGGCCGTCGCCGCACTGGTCGCGCTGATCCACGACATCACCATCACCGTCGGTGTGTACGCGCTGGTCGGCTTCGAGGTCACCCCGGGCACCGTGATCGGTCTGCTCACGATCCTCGGTTACTCGCTGTACGACACGGTCGTGGTCTTCGACTCCCTCAAGGAGGGCTCGAAGGACATCACCAAGCAGACCCGCTGGACCTACAGCGACGTCGCCAACCGCAGCATCAACAGCACTCTCGTGCGTTCGATCAACACCACGGTCGTGGCGCTGCTGCCGGTGGCGGGCCTGCTGTTCATCGGTGGCGGTGTCCTCGGCGCCGGCATGCTGAACGACATCTCCCTGTCGCTGTTCGTCGGTCTCGCGGCCGGTGCGTACTCCTCGATCTTCATCGCCACTCCGCTGGTCGCCGACCTCAAGGAGCGCGAGCCGCAGATGAAGGCCCTGAAGAAGCGGGTGCTCGCCAAGCGCGCTGCCGCCGCTGCCAAGGGCGAGTCGGCGCAGGACGGGACGGAGGGCTCCGACGAGGATTTCGGCGGGGTGCCCGGTGACGCCGCCCCCGCGGGCGCGGTCGTCGGCCAGCGCGGCCGTGGCCGTGGGCGTCCGTCGGGCAGGCGTCGATGACCGACGCCGCCATCCAGGAGCTCCTGCTCAGCCGTATCCGTGATGTGGCCGACTACCCGAAGCCGGGAGTGATGTTCAAGGACATCACACCCCTGCTCGCGGATCCGGTCGCCTTCACGGCGCTGACCGAGGCGCTCGCCGATGTATGCGTGCGGACGCAGGCCACCAAGATCGTCGGTCTGGAGGCGCGCGGCTTCATCCTGGCGGCGCCGGTCGCGGTACGCGCCGGGCTCGGGTTCATCCCCGTACGCAAGGCGGGCAAGCTGCCCGGAGCGACGCTCTCCCAGGCGTACGAGCTGGAGTACGGCACCGCCGAGGTCGAGGTGCACGCCGAGGATCTGGCCGCGGGCGACCGGGTCATGATCATCGACGACGTCCTCGCCACCGGCGGCACGGCCGGGGCGTCGCTGGAGCTGATCCGCCGGGCCGGCGCAGAAGTGGTCGGCCTCACGGTCCTGATGGAACTGGCCTTCCTCGGCGGCCGTGCCCGCCTGGAGCCGACTCTCGGCGGGGCTCCGCTGGAGGCACTGATCACCATCTGAACACCGTCCTGATCAGCGGATTCCCGGCGCCGTCCCGTGGGGTTCAGCAGCCGGTCGGCGCAGCGTTCACCATGAGGACGGGCACCTGGGAACACCCAGGTGCCCGTCCTCGGTCGTGCCCGGGCCCCGGTCCGAGCGCGAGCCGAACGCGCGAGGTCGATACCATGGGCTTTCCGGGCCTGACCGGGGGACCCGGAACCGCACGAGGAGTGCCCTTGCCAGACGAGGCCCAGCCCGCCGCCGCGCAGCCCGACCAGAAGGCCGACAAGGCCGCGGCAGCCCCAGTCACGCCCGACCGCGGGCAGGCACAGCAGCAGAAGCCGGCCGGTGCCGAGCGGGCACACGGTCCGGCGCCTGTCTCCGCCCCCAAGCCCGCGCCCCCCGCCGTGGCGCGCAGCGGCGGCTCGTCCAACCGCGTCCGCGCCCGTCTCGCCCGCCTCGGTGTCCAGCGCTCCTCCCCGTACAACCCGGTCCTCGAACCGCTCCTGCGGATCGTGCGCAGCAACGACCCCAAGATCGAGACCTCCACACTCCGCCAGGTCGAGCGGGCCTACCAGGTCGCCGAGCGTTGGCACCGCGGTCAGAAGCGCAAGAGCGGCGACCCGTACATCACGCATCCCCTCGCCGTCACCACCATCCTCGCCGAGCTCGGCATGGACCCGGCGACCCTGATGGCGGGGCTGCTGCACGACACGGTCGAGGACACCGAGTACGGCCTGGACACCCTGCGCCGCGACTTCGGTGACCAGGTCGCCCTGCTCGTCGACGGCGTCACCAAGCTGGACAAGGTGAAGTTCGGTGAGGCCGCACAGGCCGAGACCGTGCGCAAGATGGTCGTCGCCATGGCCAAGGACCCGCGCGTCCTGGTCATCAAGCTCGCCGACCGGCTGCACAACATGCGCACCATGCGGTACCTGAAGCGGGAGAAGCAGGAGAAGAAGGCCCGCGAGACCCTCGAGATCTACGCGCCCCTGGCCCACCGCCTGGGCATGAACACCATCAAGTGGGAGCTCGAGGACCTCGCCTTCGCGATCCTCTATCCCAAGATGTACGACGAGATCGTGCGGCTCGTCGCCGAGCGCGCGCCCAAGCGCGACGAGTACCTCGCCATAGTGACCGACGAGGTCCAGTCCGATCTGCGCGCCGCCCGCATCAAGGCCACCGTCACCGGCCGGCCGAAGCACTACTACAGCGTCTACCAGAAGATGATCGTCCGCGGCCGGGACTTCGCGGAGATCTACGACCTGGTGGGCATCCGAGTCCTCGTCGACACCGTGCGGGACTGCTACGCGGCCCTCGGCACCGTGCACGCGCGCTGGAATCCGGTCCCGGGCCGGTTCAAGGACTACATCGCGATGCCCAAGTTCAACATGTACCAGTCGCTGCACACGACGGTCATCGGACCCAACGGCAAGCCGGTCGAACTGCAGATCCGCACCTTCGACATGCACCGCCGCGCCGAGTACGGCATCGCCGCCCACTGGAAGTACAAGCAGGAGACCGTCGCCGGCACCTCCAAGGTGCGCACCGACGTGCCCCGCGCCGCCAAGGGCAGCGCCGGCCAGGACACCGTCAACGACATGGCGTGGCTGCGGCAGCTGCTGGACTGGCAGAAGGAGACCGAGGACCCGGGCGAGTTCCTGGAGTCGCTCCGCTTCGACCTGTCCCGCAACGAGGTCTTCGTCTTCACCCCCAAGGGCGATGTCATAGCGCTCCCCGCGGGCGCCACCCCCGTCGACTTCGCCTACGCCGTCCAC
This sequence comes from Streptomyces sp. NBC_00390, assembly GCF_036057275.1. Lineage (NCBI taxonomy): Bacteria > Bacillati > Actinomycetota > Actinomycetes > Kitasatosporales > Streptomycetaceae > Streptomyces > Streptomyces sp. NBC_00390. The sequence continues at coordinate 6,970,040 of NZ_CP107945.1, forward strand.
ACCGAGGTCGGCCACCGCACCATAGGCGCGCGGGTCAACGGACGGCTCGTCCCGCTCGAATCGACCCTCGACAACGGCGATCTGGTGGAGGTCTTCACCTCCAAGGCCGAAGGCGCCGGGCCCTCACGCGACTGGCTGGGCTTCGTCAAGTCCCCCCGGGCGCGCAACAAGATCCGGGCCTGGTTCTCCAAGGAGCGCCGCGACGAGGCCATCGAGCAGGGCAAGGACGCCATCGCGCGGGCCATGCGCAAGCAGAACCTGCCGATCCAGCGCATCCTGACCGGCGATTCCCTGGTCACGCTCGCGCACGAGATGCGCTACCCCGACATCTCGTCCCTGTACGCGGCGATCGGCGAGGGTCATGTGGCCGCGCAGGGCGTCGTACAGAAGCTGGTGCAGGCCCTCGGCGGCGAGGAGGCCGCCAACGAGGACATCGCCGAGTCCGTCCCGCCCTCGCGCAGCCGCGGCAAGCGCCGCTCCAGCGCCGACCCCGGTGTGGTCGTCAAGGGTGTCGAGGACGTGTGGGTCAAGCTGGCCCGCTGCTGTACGCCGGTGCCCGGCGATCCGATCATCGGTTTCGTCACGCGCGGAAGTGGCGTATCGGTTCACCGGGCGGACTGCGTCAACGTCGACTCGCTCTCGCAGCAGCCCGAGCGGATCCTCGAGGTCGAATGGGCCCCGACCCAGTCGTCCGTCTTCCTCGTCGCCATCCAGGTGGAGGCACTGGACCGCTCCCGGCTGCTGTCGGACGTCACACGGGTCCTGTCCGACCAGCATGTCAACATCCTGTCGGCGGCGGTGCAGACCTCCCGCGACCGGGTGGCCACCTCACGCTTCACCTTCGAGATGGGCGACCCCAAGCACCTCGGGCACGTGCTGAAGGCGGTACGGGGCGTGGAGGGCGTGTACGACGTGTACCGCGTGACCTCGGCCCGCCGTCCCTGACCGGGCAGACGCCCTGACCACGCAGACGAAGGGGGCTCCCGGACCGAGGTCCGGGAGCCCCCTTCACCGCGACGATCAGCCGCCGAACTCCTCCAGGCCCTTCAGCGCCTGGTCCAGCAGCGCCTGCCGGCCCTCGAGCTCCTTCGCCAGCTTGTCCGCCCTGGCGTTGTTGCCCGCGGCACGCGCGGCGTCGATCTGCCCACGCAGCTTGTCCACGGCCGCCTGCAGCTGACCCGTCAGACCCGCGGCACGCGCACGCGCCTCCGGGTTCGTACGGCGCCACTCGTTGTCCTCGGACTCCTGGATCGCCCGCTCCACCGCGTGCATCCGTCCCTCGACCTTGGGACGGGCGTCGCGCGGCACATGGCCGATGGCCTCCCAGCGCTCGTTGATGGACCGGAAGGCGGCACGCGCCGCCTTGAGGTCCGTCACCGGCACCAGCTTCTCGGCCTCGGCCGCGAGCTCCTCCTTGAGCTTCAGGTTCTCGGCCTGCTCGGCATCCCGCTCCGCGAAGACACCGCTGCGCGCGGCGAAGAAGACGTCCTGGGCACCGCGGAAGCGGTTCCACAGATCGTCCTCGGCCTCGCGCTGCGCCCGGCCCGCGGCCTTCCACTGCGCCATCAGCTCGCGGTAGCGGGCGGCCGTGACACCCCAGTCCGTCGAGGCGGACAGCGACTCGGCCTCGGCGACCAGCTTCTCCTTGGTCTTCCGGGCCTCCTCGCGCTGCGCGTCCAGCGAGGCGAAGTGCGCCTTGCGGCGCTTGGAGAACGCCGAGCGCGCGTGCGAGAAGCGGTGCCACAGTTCGTCGTCGGACTTCCGGTCGAGCCGGGGCAGGCCCTTCCAGGTGTCCACCAGGGCGCGCAGCCGCTCGCCGGCCGCCCGCCACTGCTCGCTCTGTGCCAGCTCCTCCGCCTCGGCGACCAGCGCCTCCTTGGCGTGCCGGGCCTCGTCGTGCTGCTTCGCCTTCTGGACCTTGCGCTCCTCGCGACGCTTGTCGACCGTCGCGACGAGTGCGTCGAGCCGGGTCCTCAGCGCGTCGAGGTCACCCACAGCGTGATGCTCGTCCACCTGCGTACGCAGGTGGTCGATGGCGGTCTGGGCGTCCTTGGCCGACAGGTCGGTGGTCTTCACCCTCCGCTCGAGGAGGCCGATCTCGACCACCAGGCCCTCGTACTTGCGCTCGAAGTAGGCCAGCGCCTCCTCGGGAGTCCCGGCCTGCCACGAGCCGACGACCTTCTCGCCATCGGCAGTACGCACGTACACGGTGCCCGTCTCATCGACGCGGCCCCACGGGTCGCTGCTCACAGCGCCTCCTCCACCTGATGCCAGTGAGGGGGTTCGCCCCCCGGGCATCGTCCACAGTTTCCTGGACGGGCCTCGCCCGCCCTTCACAACGCGAACCCGGTCCGCGCTGCACAACGCCAATCTAGGCGAACGGCCGCCCGGCTGTCCGCACCCAGCGCGGCCGAAATTGCCCGGCTCACACCTTCGGGACGGTGGCCTTCTCGATGGTGACGGCCTTCTTCGGGGCGCCGTCGCCCGCGCCGCCCTCGACTCCGGCCTTCGACACCTCGAGCACGGTGTTCAGGCCCTTGTCGTCCATGGTGCCGAACGGCGTGTACCCAGGGGCCAGTTTGGTGTTCTTGTACACGAGGAAGAACTGGCTGCCGCCGGAGTTCGGAGCACCGGTGTTGGCCATGGCCACCGTGCCGGCCGGGTAGGTGACCGTGCCGTCCGCGCCCGCCTTGCCGAGGCTCGTCAGATTCTCGTCCGGGATCGTGTAACCGGGATCGCCCGTGCCGTCGCCCTTGGGGTCGCCGCACTGCAGAACGAAAATGCCCTGCGTGGTCAGACGGTGACATTTCGTGCCGTCGAAGTACCCCTTGTCCGCCAACGACTTGAACGAGTTCACCGTGTGCGGGGTCTTGGTCGCGTCCATCGCGACCGTGATGTCGCCCTCGTTGGTCTTGAGCGTCAGCGCGTACTTCGCCTTCGTGTCGATCGACATGGCGGGCTCGCGGTTCTCGCTCTTCGACGGAGTGGGCTCCGGCGATGTGCTCTCGCCCGGTGCGGCGCTGTTCTCCTTGTCGCCGTCCGACAGGCCGACCGAGACATAGGCGGCCGCGCCGGCGAGCAGTACGACGGCCAGTGCCGAGGCGATGACGGTGTTGCGGCGCTTCGCCTTGATCTGCGCCTGCTCCCGCCGCTGCTGCTGGCGGACGAACTTCTCTCTGGCGAGCTGCCGCCGCCGCTGATCGCTGGTGACCACCGAGGTCTTCTCCTTGTACGTCGTGATGTCACGTCAATGCTGACCGCCGAGCTTGCCCGTACCGTATACGGGTTGGCTGTGGGACAAGCGGCGCCGGTAGGCTCTGATCTGCTGCAATCAGCTGCGCCAGCTGCCCTTTCGACGACCGAACCGAGGACGATCGTGCTTATTGCCGGGTTCCCTGCCGGGGCCTGGGGGACCAACTGCTATCTGGTCGCCCCTGCCGCAGGCGAGGAGTGCGTGATCATCGACCCGGGCCACCAGGCCACCGAAGGCGTCGAGGAAGCGCTGAAGAAGCACCGGCTCAAGCCTGTCGCCGTCGTCCTCACCCACGGCCACATCGACCATGTCGCCTCGGTCGTCCCCGTGTGCGGTGCTCACGACGTGCCTGCCTGGATCCACCCCGCCGACCGGTACATGATGAGCGACCCGGAAAAGGCGCTCGGGCGGTCCATCGGGATGCCGCTCCTGGGTGAGCTGACCGTCGGTGAGCCCGACGACGTCAAGGAGCTGACCGACGGCGCCGCGCTGAAGCTGGCCGGCCTCGACTTCTCCGTCGCGCATGCGCCCGGGCATACCAAGGGGTCGGTGACCTTCCGGATGCCCGAGTCCGCGGACGTTCCGTCCGTCTTCTTCTCGGGCGACCTGCTGTTCGCCGGCTCCATCGGACGCACGGACCTGCCCGGCGGCGACCACGCCGAGATGCTCGAGTCGCTGGCGCGTGTCTGCCTGCCGCTCGACGACTCGACCGTGGTGCTGTCCGGCCACGGTCCCCAGACGACCATCGGCCGTGAGCGCGCCAGCAATCCCTACCTGAGGGAAGTGGCCGCCGGCCTCGGGAGCGCACAGGCCGCTCCCCGACGAGGAATGTGACGAGACCTTCCGTGAGCACTTTTCAGGCCCCCAGGGGCACGTACGACCTGATTCCGCCGCGCTCCGCCAAGTTCCTGGCGGTGCGCGAGGCGATCTCCACGCCGCTGAAGAACTCCGGCTACGGCTATGTCGAGACGCCCGGCTTCGAGAACGTCGAGCTGTTCGCGCGCGGTGTCGGCGAGTCCACCGACATCGTGTCCAAGGAGATGTACGCCTTCGAAACCAAGGGCGGCGACAAGCTCGCCCTGCGCCCCGAGGGCACCGCGTCCGTGCTGCGCGCGGCGCTGGAGGCCAACCTCCACAAGGCGGGCAACCTGCCCGTGAAGCTCTGGTACTCGGGCTCGTACTACCGCTACGAGAAGCCGCAGGCGGGCCGCTACAGGCACTTCTCCCAGGTCGGTGCCGAGGCGATCGGCGCAGAGGACCCGGCGCTGGACGCCGAGCTGATCATCCTGGCGGACCAGGCGTACCGTTCGCTCGGCCTGCGCAACTTCCGCATCCTGCTGAACTCGCTCGGAGACAAGGAGTGCCGTCCCGTCTACCGTGACGCGCTCCAGGGCTTCCTGCGGGGGCTGGATCTGGACGAGGACACGCGCCGCCGGGTCGACATCAATCCGCTGCGGGTTCTCGACGACAAGCGCGACAGCGTGCAGAAGCAGCTGGTGGGCGTGCCGCTGCTGCGTGATTACCTCTGCGACGCCTGCAAGGCGTACCACGAGGAGGTGCGCGCGCTGCTGACCGCGGCCGGTGTCCTCTTCGAGGACGACGAGAAGCTGGTGCGCGGTCTGGACTACTACACGCGCACGACCTTCGAGTTCGTCCACGGCGGCCTCGGCTCGCAGTCCGCGGTGGGCGGCGGCGGCCGCTACGACGGTCTGTCCGAGATGATCGGCGGCCCGGCACTTCCGTCGGTGGGCTGGGCGCTCGGCGTCGACCGCACGGTGCTTGCGCTGGAGGCCGAGGGCATCGAGCTCGAACTGCCCGCCAGCACCAGTGTGTTCGCTGTACCGCTGGGCGAGGAGGCGCGCCGCGTACTGTTCGGTGTGGTCACCGAGCTGCGCAAGGCGGGCGTCGCCGCGGACTTCAGTTACGGCGGCAAGGGCCTCAAGGGCGCGATGAAGAACGCCAACCGCAGCGGCGCGCGGTACGCGATCGTCGCGGGCGAGCGTGACCTCGCCGAGGGCGTGGTGCAGCTCAAGGACATGGAGTCCGGCGAGCAGCAGGCCGTCGCCCTGGATGTGCTGATCGAGGAGATCCGGACGAAGCTCGCCTGAGTACGGCAGTGAGCGCGGGGCCCGGGCCGGATGAACGGCCCGGGCCCCGCGTCGTCCGGCCACCGTCCTGTCGTGCCCGACGTGCCCAACGTGCCGAACTCGCACGGCAGATGGGCGTCCCGTCGACTCGCGGCTCACCTGCATCGCCAGTTGCCTTTCCCGCCGGACCCCGACCGGGACGGCCGGAGGGACTCCTTATGTCCCTCGAACGGCGGACACCGAGGTGCGTGGGGCAGAATGGCCGGGCCCCCACAGGCATCGAGCGATGGAAGCGATATGACGACTGCAGCGGCCGGCGATGTGTCCTCCGACCACGGGGCGCGTGATGCGCGCGGCACGGTCGGCGGCGGCAGGGCGTTCGCCTGGCTGCTGGTGATCACGGGCGCGGCCGGACTCCTCGCCGCCTGGGTCATCACGATCGACAAGTTCAAGATCCTCGAGGCCAAGATCGCCGGGACGACCTTCACCCCCGGCTGCAGCCTCAACCCCGTCGTCTCCTGCGGCAACGTGATGGAGAGCGACCAGGCGTCCGCGCTCGGGTTCCCCAACCCGATGCTCGGACTGGTCGCCTACGGGATGGTGATCTGCGTCGGCATGAGCCTGCTGGCGGGCGCTCGCTTCCGCCGCTGGTACTGGCTCACCTTCAATGCGGGCACGCTCTTCGGCGTCGGCTTCTGCACCTGGCTCCAGTACCAGTCGCTGTACACGATCAACGCGCTGTGCCTGTGGTGCTGCCTGGCCTGGGTCGCCACGATCTTCATGTTCTGGTACGTGACCTCGCACAACATCCGCCAAGGACTGCTGCCCGCCCCGGCGTGGCTGCGCGGATTCCTCGACGAGTTCACCTGGGTGCTGCCGGTGCTGCACACCGGCATCATCGGCATGCTGATCCTGACCCGCTGGTGGGACTTCTGGACCGGCTGACCTCGTTGTCAGTGGGCTGACCTAGGCTTCATGAAGTGGAGCCCGATCTCTTTACCGCAGCCGCCGAGGAACGCCAGGAGAAGGACCCGTCCGCGAGTCCCCTGGCCGTCCGGATGCGCCCGCGCACCCTCGACGAGGTCGTGGGCCAGCAGCACCTGCTGAAGCCCGGGTCGCCCCTGCGCCGTCTCGTCGGGGAGGGCAACGGCGGGCCCGCAGGCGCGTCGTCGGTGATCCTCTGGGGCCCGCCGGGCACCGGCAAGACGACCCTCGCGTATGTCGTGTCGAAGGCGACCAACAAGCGATTCGTGGAGCTCTCCGCGATCACCGCGGGCGTCAAGGAGGTCCGGGCGGTCATCGACGGTGCCCGGCGCGCCGCCGGCGGCTTCGGCAAGGAGACCGTCCTCTTCCTCGACGAGATCCACCGCTTCTCGAAGGCCCAGCAGGACTCCCTGCTGCCCGCCGTGGAGAACCGCTGGGTGACCCTGATCGCGGCCACCACGGAGAACCCGTACTTCTCGGTGATCTCCCCGCTGCTCTCCCGCTCCCTGCTGCTCACCCTGGAGCCGCTCGGCGACGAGGACATCGGCGGGCTGCTGCAGCGGGCGCTCACCGAGACGCGCGGACTGGGCGGCGCGGTCACGCTCCCGAAGGACGCCAGGGCGCACCTGCTGCGGATCGCCGGCGGTGACGCGCGCCGTGCGCTGACCGCGCTGGAGGCTGCCGCGGGCGCCGCGCTGGACAAGGGCGAGCCGGACATCACCCTGGCGACGCTCGAGGAGACGGTCGACCGTGCGGCGGTGAAGTACGACCGCGACGGCGACCAGCACTACGACGTGGCCAGCGCGCTCATCAAATCGATCCGCGGCTCCGACGTGGACGCGGCACTGCACTATCTGGCGCGCATGATCGAGGCGGGGGAGGACCCGCGGTTCATCGCTCGCCGGCTGATGATCTCGGCGAGCGAGGACATCGGCCTCGCGGACCCCACGGCGCTGCCGACAGCGGTGGCGGCCGCACAGGCCGTGGCGATGATCGGCTTCCCGGAGGCCGCCCTCACCCTCAGCCACGCCACCATCGCCCTCGCACTGGCCCCCAAGTCGAATGCCGCGACGACCGCGATCTCCGCCGCCCGGCAGGACGTGCGGAACGGGCTGGCGGGCCCGGTGCCGGCCCATCTGCGCGACGGCCACTACAAGGGCGCGGCCAAGCTCGGCCATGCGCAGGGTTATGTGTATCCGCACGACGTGGCGGGCGGTATCGCGGCCCAGCAGTACGCACCGGACGCGGTCCACGGCCGCCGCTACTACGAGCCGACCCGCTACGGGGCGGAAGCGCGGTACGCCGACGTGGTGGAGAAGGTGCGCGAGCGGCTGCGCGGGGAGGGCCCGAGCGAGCAGCAGGGCTGACGCCACGCGTCGGGTCGAGCCGCCTCGAAGCGTCAGTGCGAGGCCGCCCCGAAGAGCGTGTGCATCGCGCGGCGCAGTTCGGTGATGTCCCGCACCGGGGTGGGGAAGTCGAACCGCGCGTCGAAGCACTGCTCACCCGTGAACCGCACCCGCAGGCCGAACCGGTCCAGCGCCAGCGGCACCGCCCGCAGTCGCGGCGTGACCGCCTCCGGCGCGTCCGCCCGGCGTTCGGCCGGCGGGACCACCGTCCCGCTGCGCTCGCCGAGCAGCCCGCACAGCGCCTGCACCTGATCGTCGTGCGCGGCGTGCAGATGCTGGAGCAGTTCGGCCTCGTGCGCGACGAGCGGATCGACCGCCGCGTTCGCGAAGGCCTCCGGGTCGACGCTCTCGGCGCCCCACAGATCGTCGACGCTCGCCTCGCCGACCTCCAGGCGGAGCATCATCGACCCGGGCTCGGCGAAGTCCGGCGCGCAGGTCAGCCAGCCGGAGACCCAGGCGCGGCCGCGAATACGCTGGGGGACCGAGATCGGCGCGACATCGGTGATCTCCAGCACCGCGGACAGTTCGTCGTCCTGCGCGTGCGTCGCGGCGCGTACGGTCGGTGCGTCGGCGGGGAAGAGCAGGAACACCTCGCCGTCCGTCCCCACCACACGGGCCTGCGGCATCAGCTGCTCGGGCCGGGCCGACTCCAGGCCGGGGACGAGCAGCAGTGCGGAGCATGTACTCTGTACGAGAGTTCGTGTGCGCTCGGCTGCTGACGGCATCCGAGTGATTTCAAGCCCGCTGGGACGCGGCTGACCATGAGCTGATCGGACCTCCGTCACCTCGACGCCTTGAGATGCGTCGGTGTTTGTTGTGCTGTCCGTGATGCGCTTGGTGTTCCCAGGGCGAGACATGCGATCTCCTTGAGTAAGGTGAGCCTAACCTAACCTACAACGGAGGTCTGGAGAACGTGCCTAACCAGTCGCGTCCCAAGGTCAAGAAGTCGAGGGCGCTCGGTATCGCCCTGACGCCGAAGGCTGTCAAGTACTTCGAGGCCCGCCCCTACCCGCCGGGCGAGCACGGCCGTGGCCGCAAGCAGAACTCGGACTACAAGGTCCGTCTGCTCGAGAAGCAGCGTCTGCGCGCCCAGTACGACATCAGCGAGCGCCAGATGGCGCGTGCCTACGACCGCGCCAAGAAGGCCGAGGGCAAGACCGGTGACGCGCTCGTCATCGAGCTCGAGCGCCGCCTCGACGCCCTGGTCCTGCGTTCGGGCATCGCCCGCACCATCTACCAGGCCCGTCAGATGGTCGTCCACGGCCACATCGAGGTAAACGGTGGCAAGGTCGACAAGCCGTCGTTCCGCGTCCGTCCCGACGACGTCGTGATGGTCCGCGAGCGCAGCCGCGAGAAGGCCCTCTTCCAGGTCGCGCGTGAGGGTGGCTTCGCCCCCGACGGCGAGACCCCGCGCTACCTGCAGGTCAACCTGAAGGCCCTGGCGTTCCGCCTGGACCGTGACCCGCAGCGCAAGGAAGTTCCGGTCATCTGCGACGAGCAGCTGGTCGTCGAGTACTACGCCCGCTGATCAAGGCGTAGCTCACAGCGCTTCTGCCCGCCGCTTCCCCGCCTCACCGGTGGGGAAGCCGGCGGGCTCCCGCGTTCCTGGGGTCCACCGGCGGCGGGGCCGGCACGCTGCGCCGGTGGGCCATGTGCCGTTGCGGTGGCTCCGGCGCGGTCAGCGCACGCCGCACGGCCGCGTCCAGCGACAGCTCGCGCCCCTCCCGCAGACACTCCTCGAAGCGCTCGGCCCCCAGGAGCCGGCCCGCCTGCTCCGCGCACAGCGCCCGTGGTGCGCCGAAATGGCCGGAACCGAACAGCGGCAGGCCCACCGCGTCCCACACGGGCGCCGCCGCCCCCTGCAGCACGGCGGCCTCTGCCGCATCGCCCTCGGTCGCGGTGACCAGGGCCAGCAGCTCGATCGCCAGCACCAGGGCCACCAGGTCGTTGAACCGGTGGCCGACATCGATGCACTCGGCCAGCAGTGTCCGCGCCAAACCCGGATCACCGGCCGCCCAGGCGGCGTACGCCAGCACGTACAGCGCGTACGACCGGGTCCAGCGCTCTCCGCGTTCCTCGCAGATCTCCCGGACCTCTTCGCACAGCGCCACCGCGGCGTCCAGCCGGTCCTGGAACACCAGGGTCATCGCCAGCGCGACCCGGGCCATCAGCACATTGCTGTTGAGCTCTCCGGCCTCCTCGTACCCGATCAGTGCCGACCGCAGCAGCCTTTCGGCGCGCGGCATGTCATCGGTGACCAGCGACAGACAGCCGATGCGATGGACGGCGTACGCGGCGGCCACGCGGTTGCCGGACAGCTCCGCGGCATCCCGGCACTCGTACAGCGCGCCCGCGGCCGAGGCGTTGTCACCCTGTAGCACCGCCACGTACCCGAGCACCCACAGCGCCTTCAGCCGGGACTCCTCGTGATCCGCCTGGAGCTCCAGCGACCGGTCCAGCCAGTGTCTGCCCTCGGCGAGCCGGCCGCAGCCGACCCAGTAGAACCACAGCGTGCCCGCCAGATACTGGCCCAGATGCACCTCGTCGGGCTGCTCGAGGCACAGCTCGATCGCCGCCCGCAGATTGGGCAGTGCGCTGTCGGCGCAGGCCGCGACCTCCGCCTGACGAGGGCTGAACCACTCCAGCTCGCACCAGGTGGCCAGACCGATGTACCAGTCACGGTGCCGTCTGCGCAGCCGCTCGTCGTCGCCGAGGGCCTCCAGCCACTCGGCGCCGTAGGCCCGGACGGTGTCGAGCATGCGGTAGCGGACGCCTGCGCGCGTCTCCTCGCGGCCGACCACGGACTGGGCCAGCAGCTCACCGAGTACGTCGAGCACCCGGTCCGCGGGCAGCTCGGGTCCGCTGCAGATGTACTCGGCAGCCTCCAGGTCGAACTGACCGGCGAACACCGACAGTCGCGCCCACAGCAGCCGCTCCTCGGGCGTGCACAGCTCATGGCTCCAGCCGACCGCCGTACGCAGTGTCCGATGGCGCGGCAGCGCACCCCGGCAGCCGCCGGTGAGGAGCCCGAACCGGTCGTCGAGCCGGTCCAGCAGCTGATCGAGGGAGAGTGCGGGCAGCCGCCCGGCGGCCAGCTCCAGCGCGAGCGGGATCCGGTCGAGGCGGCGGCAGATCTCCTCGACCGGCCGACGGTCGGCGCCGGTGAGCCGGAACGTCGGGCAGGTGCGTCTCGCCCGGTCGGTGAAGAGCTCCACGGCGTCGTCCTCGGTCATCGCCGACAGTGTGAAGACCTGCTCACCGGAGAGGCGCAGCGGCCTGCGGCCCACGGCGAGGACCTGGACGGCGGATGCACGGCGCAGGATGTCCCGTACCAGCGCCGCGCACTCGTCGACGAGATGCTCGAAGCCGTCCAGGACGAGCAGCAACCGGCGGCGTGCGAGATGTGCGAGCAGAACCTCGCGGGGCGGCCGGCGGGTGTGGTCGGTGATCCCCAGCGACTCCGCCACGGTATGGGCCATCAGATCGGCGTCGTGCAGCAGCGACAGCTCGGTCAGCCACACGCCGTCGGCGTACCGATTCTGCGCTGCGGCCGCAGCGTGTGCCGCGAGCCTCGACTTCCCGGCCCCGCCGGGTCCGACCACGGTCACCAGGCGGGCGCGCGTGTCGTCCAGCGCCCGGTCGAGGGCTGCCAGCTCGTCGGCCCGCCCCACGAAGCGGTTCAGCTCGGCGGGGAGATTGCCCTGACGGGGCGGGCGGTCGCCGACGGGAGGTAAGGAGCGAGAGGAGCGGCGCATGAGACACGCAGCGTACCCACCCGTAAGCACTCCGTACAATCTGCCCGGGGCAACTGCCGTCCCGTGCACCGCTAATGCGGTATGGGGTGCCACCCCGGGCGCGATAGGGTCGGAGGGAGATTTTCTACAAGCAGGGAGCGGTGCACAGTGACCGGTGGAGAGGTTGCCGGGCTTCTGGTGGCCGTCTTCTGGGCGATCCTGGTCTCCTTCCTCGCCGTGGTGCTGGTGAGGCTGGCGCAGACGCTCAGGGCGACCACCAAGCTGGTTGCGGACGTGACCGAACAGGCCGTTCCGCTGCTGGCAGACGCCTCCGTGACGGTACGCGCGGCGCAGACCCAGCTCGACCGGGTCGATGCCATCGCATCCGACGTCCAGGAAGTCACCTCCAACGCCTCCGCGCTCTCCACGACGGTCGCATCGACCTTCGGCGGCCCCCTGGTCAAGGTCGCCGCCTTCGGGTACGGCGTACGCCGGGCGCTGGGCCGCACGAGCGACGACACCCCCGCCGCGCCGACCCGTCGCACGCTGATCGTCGGACGCACGGTGCCGGCCGCGAGGCGCGGAAAGCGGAAAGGCTGACGAACGATGTTCCGCCGCACGTTCTGGTTCACCGCCGGCGCAGCAGCCGGAGTGTGGGCCACCACCAAGGTCAACCGCAAGCTCAAGCAGCTCACCCCTGAAAGCCTTGCGGCGCAGGCCGCGAACAGGGCGGTCGAGGCGGGCCACCGCCTCAAGGACTTCGCCCTCGACGTCCGGTCGGGGATGCTGCAGCGCGAGGCGGAGCTCGGCGAGGTGCTGGGCCTGAACACATCGCCGGACCGCGAGCTCCCCGCCCAGCCGAGGCTGGGTGCGGTCGAACGCAGCGGGCCCGCGCCCATCGCCTACCTGCACAGCAAGCACGCACCGGCGAAGCCGCCGAAGGCGGAGCGACCGCAGACCAACGATTCACCCACCGAGCATTCGTACAACCGGAATGAGGACCACTGATGGAGTCGGCTGAAATCCGCCGCCGCTGGCTGAGCTTCTTCGAGGAGCGCGGGCACACCGTCGTCCCTTCGGCGTCGCTCATCGCGGACGACCCGACTCTGCTGCTGGTCAACGCGGGCATGGTGCCCTTCAAGCCGTACTTCCTCGGTGAGGCCAAGCCGCCCGCCCCGCGGGCCACCAGCGTGCAGAAGTGCGTCCGCACGCCGGACATCGAAGAGGTCGGCAAGACCACCCGGCACGGCACGTTCTTCCAGATGTGCGGCAACTTCTCCTTCGGTGACTACTTCAAGGAAGGCGCCATCAAGTACGCCTGGGAGCTGCTCACCGGCTCCGTGGCGGACGGCGGCTACGGCCTGGAGCCCGAGAAGCTCTGGATCACCGTCTACCTCGACGACGACGAGGCCGAGACGATCTGGCGCGACGTGATCGGCGTGCCCGCCGAGCGGATCCAGCGCCTGGGCAAGAAGGACAACTTCTGGTCCATGGGCGTCCCCGGCCCCTGCGGACCCTGCTCCGAGATCAACTACGACCGCGGCCCGGAGTTCGGCGCCGAGGGCGGCCCCGCCGTCAACGACGAGCGCTACGTGGAGATCTGGAACCTCGTCTTCATGCAGTACGAGCGAGGCGCCGGCGAGGGCAAGGAGGACTTCCCGATCCTCGGCGACCTGCCCTCCAAGAACATCGACACCGGTCTCGGCCTCGAACGCCTCGCCATGATCCTGCAGGGCGTACAGAACATGTACGAGACCGACACCCTGCGCGTCGTGATGGACAAGGCCACCGGGCTCACCGGTGTCCGCTACGGCGACAAGCACGACACGGACGTCTCGATGCGCGTGGTCGCGGACCACATGCGCACCTCCGTCATGCTCATCGGCGACGGCGTCACGCCGGGCAACGAGGGCCGCGGCTATGTGCTGCGCCGCATCATGCGCCGTGCCATCCGCAACATGCGCCTCATGGGCGCCTCCGGTCCGGTCGTCAAGGACCTCATCGACGTCGTGATCGACACGATGGGGCAGCAGTACCCGGAGCTCATCACCGACCGCAGGCGCATCGAGACCGTCGCGCTCGCCGAAGAGGCCGCCTTCCTCAAGGCCCTCAAGGGCGGCACGAACATCCTCGACACCGCCGTGACCGAGACCAAGGCCGCCGGCGGCACCGTCCTGGCCGGCGACAAGGCGTTCCTGCTCCACGACACCTGGGGCTTCCCGATCGACCTCACCCTTGAGATGGCCGCCGAGCAGGGCCTGTCCGTGGACGAGGACGGCTTCCGCCGTCTGATGACGGAGCAGCGCGACCGCGCCAAGGCCGACGCCAGGGCCAAGAAGACCGGTCACGCCGACGTCTCCGCCTACCGCGAGATCGCCGACGGCGCCGGTGTCACCGAGTTCACCGGATACACGGCCAACGAGGGCGAGTCCACGGTCGTCGGCCTGCTCGTCAACGGTGTCCCGTCGCCCGCCGCCTCCGAGGGTGACGATGTCGAGGTCGTCCTCGACCGCACCCCGTTCTACGCCGAGGGCGGTGGCCAGCTCGCCGACCAGGGACGTATCAAGCTCGACTCGGGCGCCGTCATCGAGGTGCGCGACGTCCAGCAGCCGGTCCCCGGTGTCTCCGTGCACAAGGGCTCCGTCCAGGTCGGCGAGGTGACGGTCGGCGCCTCCGCCTACGCCGCCATCGACGTCAAGCGCCGCCGTGCCATCGCCCGCGCCCACAGCGCCACCCACCTGACCCACCAGGCGCTGCGCGATGCCCTCGGCCCGACGGCCGCCCAGGCCGGTTCGGAGAACTCGCCGGGCCGTTTCCGCTTCGACTTCGGCTCGCCCAACGCCGTTCCCGGCACGGTCCTCACCGATGTCGAGCAGAGGATCAACGAGGTCCTCTCGCGTGAGCTCGATGTGCACGCCGAGATCATGAGCATCGACGAGGCCAAGAAGCAGGGCGCCATCGCCGAGTTCGGTGAGAAGTACGGCGAGCGCGTGCGCGTCGTGACCATCGGCGACTTCTCCAAGGAGCTGTGCGGCGGTACGCATGTGCACAACACCGCCCAGCTGGGCCTGGTGAAGCTGCTCGGCGAATCGTCGATCGGTTCCGGTGTGCGCCGTGTCGAGGCGCTGGTCGGCGTGGACGCCTACAGCTTCCTCGCCAAGGAGCACACGGTCGTCGCCCAGCTCCAGGAGCTGGTCAAGGGCCGTCCGGAGGAGCTCCCGGAGAAGATCGCCGCCATGCTCGGCAAGCTCAAGGACGCCGAGAAGGAGATCGAGAAGTTCCGTGCGGAGAAGGTGCTCGGCGCCGCCGCCGGTCTCGCCTCGGGTGCCAAGGACGTCCGCGGTGTCGCGCTGGTGACGGGCACGGTGCCGGACGGCACCGCAGCCGACGATCTGCGCAAGCTGGTCCTCGACGTCCGCGGTCGGCTGGATCAAATGTCCGGGGCCGGCGACCGTCCTTCCGTCGTGGCCCTGTTCACCACCGCGGGCGGCCGTCCGCTGACCGTCATCGCCACCAACGAGGCCGCTCGCGAGCGCGGTCTCAAGGCCGGCGACCTGGTCCGTGCGGCCGCCAAGACCCTCGGCGGCGGCGGTGGCGGCAAGCCGGACGTCGCCCAGGGCGGCGGCCAGAACCCGCAGGCCATCGGCGAAGCCGTGGCCGCCGTCGAGCGCCTCGTCGCCGAGACCGCGTGACGGTGGGCATGCGCCGCGGCCGACGCCTCGCGATCGATGTCGGGGACGCCCGTATCGGGGTCGCCTCGTGCGACCCCGACGGGGTCCTCGCGACGCCGGTGGAGACCGTGCAGGGACGTGATGTCCCGGCCGCCCACCGGCGGCTGCGGCAGCTGGTCGAGGAGTACGAGCCGATCGAGGTCGTGGTCGGCCTGCCCCGCTCGCTCAGCGGCGGGGAGGGCCCGGCCGCGGCCAAGGTCCGTGCCTTCGCCCAGGAGTTGGCGCGGGGCGTCACCCCGGTGCCGGTACGACTGGTCGACGAGAGGATGACCACAGTGACAGCAAGCCAGGGGCTGCGCGCCTCGGGCGTGAAGTCGAAAAAGGGCAGGTCGGTCATCGATCAGGCGGCCGCTGTGATCATCCTTCAGAATGCTCTTGAGTCTGAACGGGTATCCGATAATCCGCCCGGCGAGGGCGTCGAAGTGGTCATCTGATCGCGATACGGTAACGTTCCGCGCGGTGCGGCGGTTCGAACAGCTGCCGCACAGCAGAGAGAGGCGGGACCGACAGGCGCCCTGTCTCGCGGCCGCTAGGGGATCGATGACTGAGTATGGCCGGGGCCCGGGCTCCGAACCGTGGCATCCCGAGGATCCCTTGTACGGGGACCAGGGGTGGAGAGGGCAGCAGGCCGACGGCCATGCCCCGTACGGCGGCCAGCCGCAGCAGCAGTACCCGCAGCAGCCGCAGCAGTACGGCACGCCTCCGGACCCGCATCAGCAGGGTTACGGCCAGCAGTACGGCCAGGATCCGTACGGCCAGGGTCAGCAGCAGTACGGTCAGCAGCCCGGACAGCAGTACCCCCAGCAGGCCCCGCAGCAGTACGGCCAGGGCCAGCAGCAGTACCACCCGCAGGCGCCCCAGTCGTACGGCCAGGGCCAGGGCCAGCAGCAGTATCAGCAGCAGCAGTACACCGGCGCCTGGGAGACGGGACAGCACCCGGTCATGCCGTACGGCGCCGATCCGACGGGCACCTACGCGGGACAGCCGGCACCCGGTTACGGCAGCCGGCAGGAGGCCGACTACTACGGCACTCCCCAGGCCTATCCGCCACCGGAGCCCCCGAACCGCAGGCGGCAGCCCGAACCCGACCCCGCGCCGGACTGGGACGCGGAGGACTCGCAGGCGGAGAACCACCCCTTCTTCACCGGCGCCGGCGGCCGCGACGACGACGATGACGACGAGTACGACGACGACCCGGGCGATCGGCGTCGCGACGACGGCGGACGCGATCGCGGGGGCAAGGGCAAGAAAAAGGGCCGCAACGGCATGGCCTGCCTCCTCGTCGCCACGGTCCTCGTCGGCGGCCTCGGCGGTGCCGCCTACTTCGGCTACGAGTTCTGGCAGGAGCAGTTCGGCGGGGCACCGGACTACGACGGCAGCGGCAGCGGTTCCGCAGCCGTGACGATTCCCAAGGGCGCCACCGGCTACGAGATCGGCAACATTCTCAAGGCCGCCGGTGTGGTCAAGAGCGTCGACGCGTTCGTGTCCGCCCAGAGCCAGAACCCCGACGGGAACTCCATCCAGGACGGTGCCTACCTCCTGAAGAAGGGCATGTCGGCGAAGAGCGCGGTCGCCCTGATGCTCAACCCGGAAAGCCGTAACGTCCTGATCATTCCCGAGGGTCAGCGCAACAGCCAGATCTACGAACAGATCGACAAGGAGCTCGAGCTCAAGGCAGGCACCACGAAGTCGGTCGCGACCGCCAAGGCCAAGAACCTGGGCCTGCCCAAGTGGGCGACCGGCCACCGCGACGTCAAGGACCCGCTGGAAGGTTTCCTCTTCCCGGCCAGCTATCCGCTGCCCAAGGGAACCAAGCCCGAGGCCCTCCTCAAGGAGATGGTCGCCCGGGCCGGCAAGGAGTACGAGAAGGCCGGCCTGGAGAAAAAGGCAAAGGGCCTGGGGCTCAAGAGCCCGTGGGAGCTGCTCACGCTCGCGAGCCTGGTGCAGGTCGAGGGCAAGACCAAGGACGACTACCGCAAGATGTCCGAGGTCGTCTACAACCGCCTCAAGCCCACCAACACCGAGACGAACCAGCTGCTCCAGTTCGACTCGGCATTCAACTACCTCAAGGGCCAGAGCAAGATTGACATCCCTGAGGACGAGATCAACAGCAACCAGGACCCGTACAACACGTACACGCAGAAGGGCCTGACACCGGGGCCCATCAGCAACCCTGGCAACGTGGCGCTGTCGGCGGCGCTCAATCCGACTCAGGAAGGCTGGCTGTACTTCGTGGCGACCGACGGCCGGCACAAGACGGAGTTCGCCAAGACGCACGCCGAGTTCCTGAAGCTGAAGGCGAAGTTCGATGAAAGCCGGGACTGAGGTCCGCCGGGCGGCGGTCCTCGGCTCACCCATCACGCACTCACTGTCGCCGGTGCTGCACCGCGCCGCCTACGCGGAGCTGGGCCTCACCGACTGGTCGTACGAACGGTACGAGGTGGACGAGTTCCGGCTCGCCGACTTCATGAGGAAGCTCGACAGCACATGGGCCGGGCTGTCGCTGACCATGCCGCTCAAGCGGGCGGTCATTCCCCTGCTGGACGGCATCAGCGACACCGCTGCCTCTGTGGAGGCCGTCAACACCGTCGTCATCACCGAGGACGGCAGGCGCCTCGGCGACAACACGGACATCCCCGGGATGGTCGCCGCCCTGCGCGAGCGGGGTGTGGGGAAGGTGGAGTCGGCCGCCGTCCTCGGGTCGGGCGCCACCGCCGCATCGGCGCTCGCCGCACTGTCCCGTATCTGTACGGGGCCGGTCACCGCCTACGTACGCAGCGAGGCGCGCGCTCAGGAGATGCGTGGGTGGGGCGAGCGCATCGGCCTCGACGTGCGCACCGCCGACTGGGCCGAGGCGCCCGGCGCCTTCGCGGCGCCGCTGGTGATCGCGACGACTCCGGCCGGGACGACCGACGCTCTCGCCACCGCCGTGCCCGACGGGCCGGGGACGCTCTTCGACGTGCTGTACGAACCCTGGCCCACCCCGCTCGCGGCCGCCTGGTCGCGGCGCGGCGGTGCGGTGGTAGGAGGACTCGATCTTCTGGTCCACCAGGCGGTGCTCCAGGTCGAGCAGATGACGGGCCGTTCGCCTGCCCCGCTGCAGGCGATGCGTATCGCTGGTGAACAGGCGCTCGAAGCCCGCTAGTATCTGCGCGTTCATGCAGGAGCACGTCAACAGCACAGGGGGAGCCCGGCCATGGAAACCGGTCAGCCGCAGGCATCGATCGCCAAGAACATCTTCGAGGGCCTGATCTCGTTCCTGCCCGACTGGCTGGAGATCCCGCTGCTCTGCCTGATCGTCCTCCTCGTCGTGTTCGGCTGGATCCAGTCGCTCCGGAAGAAGGTCGCCGAGCGGCGGGCGGCACGGACCGGGCAGCCTGTCGTTGTGCCGCCGGCCGGCGGCCAGGGCAGCGGAGCCGACTACCTCGGCCCGTACGCGCCGGCCTCGCCGGCACAGGACCCGCAGCCCGCCCGCCAGGAGCCGAGCGGTGCCGACTTCCTCGGCTCGTACGCTCCGCAGCAGCGTCGCGACGGCGACTGAGACCGGGTCCCGAAGGCCGGTCCCCGGGCCCCGGGGACCGGCCTTCGGGCTGTCCACGCCCCGTCCGCCTGATGGACCGGTGGCCGGGCGATCCGCCCGGACGTGGGAGGATCGAGTCAGGCGGGGCAGGGCCGCGCTCCCCCAGCTACCGCTGGGAGGTGCCCCCAGGCCGCGCCGTCGCAGTTGCAGGCGCGAGCATGAGGAGCACCGTTGAGCAGGTTGCGTTGGCTGACCGCGGGCGAGTCGCACGGACCCGCACTGGTGGCGACGCTGGAGGGTCTTCCCGCCGGTGTCCCCGTCACCACCGAAATGGTGGCGGACCACCTCGCCCGGCGGCGCCTCGGCTATGGACGCGGTGCCCGGATGAAGTTCGAGCGCGACGAGGTCACCTTCCTCGGCGGTGTGCGGCACGGTCTGACCATGGGATCACCGGTCGCGGTCATGGTGGGCAACACGGAGTGGCCCAAGTGGGAGAAGGTCATGGCGGCCGACCCCGTCGACCCCGACGAGCTGGCCCAGCTCGCCCGTAACGCACCGCTGACCCGGCCCCGGCCCGGCCACGCCGACCTGGCCGGTATGCAGAAGTACGCGCTGGAGGAGGCCCGGCCGATCCTGGAGCGCGCCAGCGCCCGCGAGACCGCGGCCAGGGTCGCGCTCGGCGCGGTCGCCCGCTCCTACCTGAAGGAGACGGCCGGCATCGAGATCGTCTCCCACGTCGTGGAGCTGGCCGCGGCCAAGGCCCCGTACGGCGTCTACCCGACGCCCGCCGACGTGGAGAAGCTGGACGCGGATCCGGTGCGCTGCCTGGACGCGGACGCCTCGAAGGCGATGGTCGCCGAGATCGACCAGGCCCACAAGGACGGCGACACCCTCGGTGGTGTGGTCGAGGTGCTCGCCTACGGGGTGCCCGTAGGCCTCGGCTCGCACGTCCACTGGGACCGCCGCCTGGACGCCCGGCTCGCCGCCGCCCTGATGGGCATTCAGGCGATCAAGGGCGTCGAGGTCGGCGACGGCTTCGAGCTCGCCCGGGTGCCCGGCTCCAAGGCGCATGACGAGATCGTCCCGACCGAGGACGGCATCAAGCGGACCTCCGGCCGCTCCGGAGGCACCGAAGGCGGGATGTCCACCGGTGAACTGCTGCGCGTGCGCGCCGCGATGAAGCCGATCGCGACCGTGCCGCGGGCTCTGCGGACCGTCGACGTCGAGACGGGCGAGCCTGCCGCGGCCCACCACCAGCGCTCCGACGTCTGTGCGGTGCCGGCTGCCGGAATCGTCGCCGAGGCCATGGTCGCGCTGGTGCTCGCGGACGCCGTCGCGGAGAAGTTCGGCGGCGACAGCGTCACCGAGACCCGGCGCAACGTCCGTTCCTACCTCGACCACCTGCACATCCGGTGAACGCGCCGCTGATCGTCCTGATCGGGCCGATGGGCTCGGGCAAGTCCACGGTCGGCGAGCTGCTCGCCGACCGGCTCGGCGTGCCCTACCGGGACACCGACGCCGACATCGTCGCGGCCGAGGGCCGGGAGATCTCGGACATCTTCATCGAGGACGGCGAGCCGCACTTCCGTGCGCTGGAACGCGCCGCGGTGCGGACCGCGATCGACGAGCACACGGGCGTGCTCGCCCTCGGCGGAGGCGCCATCCTCGACGAAGGAACCCGGGAACTGCTTGCCGGGCTGCCCGTCGCCTATCTCTCGATGGACGTCGAGGAAGCCGTCAGGCGCGTCGGGCTGAACACCGCCCGCCCGCTGCTCGCTGTCAACCCGCGCCGCCAGTGGCGCGAGCTGATGGAGGCCCGGCGTCATCTGTACACCGAGGTGGCCCGGGTCGTGGTGGCCACCGACGACCGCACCCCTGAAGAGGTCGCCCAGGCGGTCCTCGACGCACTGGAGTTGCCGCATTCCCCGGGGGACGGCCCCCGGACCCCCGGCAAGGAAGAGACATCATGACGGAGCAGGCAGTGACGCGTATCCAGGTCGGCGGCACCGCGGGCACCGACCCGTACGACGTGCTCGTCGGCCGGCGGCTGCTCGGCGAGCTGCCCGGCCTGA
Source organism: Streptomyces sp. NBC_00390 (assembly GCF_036057275.1). Classification (NCBI taxonomy): domain Bacteria; kingdom Bacillati; phylum Actinomycetota; class Actinomycetes; order Kitasatosporales; family Streptomycetaceae; genus Streptomyces; species Streptomyces sp. NBC_00390. The sequence continues at coordinate 6,990,827 of NZ_CP107945.1, forward strand.
TCGGGACCAGGGCCCAGCGTGTGGCCGTCATCCACCCCGAGGCACTCGCCGAGACCGGTGAGGCGCTGCGCGGTGACCTCGCCGAGCAGGGGTACGAGGCCGTTGCCATCCAGGTGCCCAATGCCGAGGAGGCCAAGACCGCCGAGGTCGCCGCGTACTGCTGGAAGGCGCTCGGCCAGACGGGCTTCACCCGCACCGATGTCGTCGTGGGTGTCGGTGGCGGCGCCACGACCGACCTCGCCGGGTTCGTCGCGGCGACCTGGCTGCGCGGAGTGCGCTGGATCACCGTGCCGACGACCGTGCTCGGCATGGTGGACGCGGCGGTCGGCGGCAAGACCGGGATCAACACCGCCGAGGGCAAGAACCTCGTCGGCGCGTTCCACCCGCCGGCCGGAGTGCTGTGCGACCTGGCCGCGCTCGACTCGCTTCCGGTCAACGACTACGTCAGCGGAATGGCCGAGATCATCAAGGCCGGGTTCATCGCCGACCCGGTGATCCTCGATCTCGTCGAGGCGGACCCGCAAGGGGCGCGTACGCCCGCCGGGCCGCACACCGCCGAGCTGATCGAGCGTGCGATCCGGGTCAAGGCCGAGGTCGTCTCGAGCGACCTCAAGGAGTCCGGACTGCGCGAGATCCTCAACTACGGGCACACTCTCGCGCACGCCATCGAGAAGAACGAGCGCTACAAGTGGCGCCACGGCGCGGCGGTGTCCGTCGGCATGGTCTTCGCCGCCGAGCTCGGCAGGCTGGCCGGGCGGCTCGACGACGCCACCGCGGACCGGCACCGCAGCGTCCTTGCCTCCGTCGGGCTGCCGCTGACCTACCGTGGCGACCAGTGGCCCAAGCTGCTGGAGACCATGAAGGTCGACAAGAAGTCCCGCGGCAGCGTGCTGCGTTTCATCGTCCTTGACGGCCTCGCGAAGCCGACCGTCCTCGAAGGCCCCGACCCGGCCGTGCTCCTCGCCGCGTACGGGGAGGTCTCCGCGTGACCCGCCAGGTGCTCGTGCTGAACGGGCCCAACCTGGGCCGGCTCGGTTCCCGCGAGCCCGATGTGTACGGCTCGACGTCCTACGCCGGCCTGGTCGAGGCGTGCCGTCAGCTCGGCAAGGAGCTCGGCTTCGACGTCGACGTGCGCGAGACCAACGACGAGGGCGAGCTGATCCGCTGGCTGCACGAGGCGGCGGACGGTTCAATTCCGGTCGTTCTCAACCCCGGTGCCTTCACGCACTATTCGTACGGGATGCGCGACGCCGCCGCTCAGCGGACCGCCCCGCTGATCGAGGTGCACATCTCGAACCCGTACGCCCGGGAGTCGTTCCGGCACACGTCGGTGGTCGCTGCGGTGGCCAGCGGCACGGTCGCCGGTTTCGGGATCGGCTCCTACCGGCTCGCTCTGCGCGCGCTGGCGGAGGAACTCGGCGGCTGACCCGGCCCTGGCACTTTGTGCCGTTCCCGGTCGTTGCCGCAGTGGCGGCCGGGAACGGGCCGCGTGCGAGCGGTGGTCCAGGGGGTACCGTTCGGGAACAAGGCGGCCGATGCCGCTCTGACCAGCGTCAGTCGCACGAGACGGAGTGGCACCGGATGCAGCACGCAGTGGGGGCTCCGCTGCCGCCGCCCCACGGACCGGGGCAGGGACCGGCCGGATGGACACACAGCGCCCAGCACCCGGGGCCCGTTCCCCACCTCCCCGCAGGGCCACCGCCGCCCGCGCCCGGTGCTCCCGCAGGGCCTTTGCCTCCGCGGCCGGCCGGGGCTCCCTCCGGACCGCCGCCGCCCCCGGCACCGCCGCAGGGGCAGTCGCCGGCCTCCGGCTGGAGCGCCCCCGCCCCGTACCACCCCTCCCGCGAGCACACGGGCCACATCCAACTGCCGCCGGGCGGGCCGGTACCCATACCGGCACCGCCGCCCGCCGACACCGGCACCGGCGCCACCATGCTGGCCGTACTGCTCATCGGCCCGGCCGGCGCGGGCAAGACGACCGTGGCCCGGCACTGGGCCGGTACGCGCCGGGTGCCCACCGCCCACATCAGCCTCGACGACGTGCGCGAGTGGGTCTGCTCGGGCTTCGCCGACCCCCAGTCCGGGTGGAACGAGAACTCCGAGGCGCAGTACCGGCTCGCACGCCGCACCTGCGGCTTCGCCGCCCGCAACTTCCTTGCCAACGGCATCTCGTGCATCCTCGACGACGCCGTGTTCCCGGACCGCCCCGTCGTCGGCCTCGGCGGCTGGAAGCGCCATGTCGGCCCCGGCCTGCTGCCCGTCGTCCTGCTCCCGGGCCTCGAGATCGTGCTGGAGCGCAATGCCGAGCGCAGCGGCAACCGCCGGCTGTCGGACGAGGAGGTGGCGGGTATCCACGGCCGGATGGCGGGCTGGTACGGATCGGGCCTGCCGATCATCGACAACTCCACCTACGACGTGGAGACCACGGCCCGCGTCCTGGACGACGTCCTGGCGCGCGCGATAGCGAGCCCTCCGAGCTGGTAGCTGCGCCCCGCTGCCGGAAAGGTGTGGGCAGATGCGCGTCCGACGCCGGGGCGCACCCCGTCCGGACGCGCTGACCGGGCCGAGCCGCCGCATCGCTCGTACGCTCGGAGAATGTCAGAGGTGTATGGCGTCCGCCGTAGCCGGCTGCGTGACCGGTGCGCCGCGACCGGTAGTGCCGCGGCCCTCGTCTCCCGGCCCGCCAACGTCCGCTACCTCGCGGGCGCTGCCCCGCCCGGTGCCGTGCTGCTGCTCGGGCCAGACGAGGACATGCTCCTGTGTCCCCGCACGCCCAGCGGCGACCCAGCCGACGGGCGACCCGACGAGGAGGTGCGGCTGACCGCCCTGCCCACCTCGGCCAGTGACGCGGCGGTCGCCGCCGCCGAGATGGCACGTGGCACCGGGGTGGAGTCGCTGGCCGTCGAGGAGCACCATCTGACCGTCGCCCGGCATCGCGCGCTGCGCTCCGTGGCGCCGCGGCTGCGTCTCGACGACCTCGCGCTCGCGGTCGAACAGCAGCGGATCGTCAAGGACGAGGACGAGATCGCCTGCCTGCGCATCGCCGCGGAGATCACCGACCAGGCCCTCGGCGAGCTGCTCGAATCCATCCTCGTCGGCCGTACCGAGCGGCATCTCGCGCTCGAGCTCGAACGGCGGCTCGTCGACCACGGCGCGGACGGGCCCGCCTTCGCGACCTCCGTGGCCACGGGGCCGAACGCCGGGCGGGCGGGGCACCGTCCCACCGACAGAAGGGTCGAGGAGGGTGACTTCCTCTCCGTCTGTCTCGGCGCCAACTACCGCGGCTACCGCTGCGAGATCGGCCGTACCTTCGTGATCGGCACGACGCCGGCGGACTGGCAGATCGAGCTGTACGAGCTCGTCTTCGCCGCTCAGCGGGCCGGCCGCGAGGCTCTGGTGCCCGGCGCGGCATACCGCGATGTGGACCGCGCCGCCCGCCAGATCCTCGACGGGGCCGGCCACGGCGGGGCCCTCGCGGCCCGCACGGGGCACGGCGTCGGGCTCGAAATCGACGAGGACCCGCAGCTGGCCCCTGCGGCCATGGGTAAACTGGACACTTGTGTGCCGGTCACCGTCGAACCGGGGGTTCACCTCCCTGGCCGGGGCGGCGTCCGGATCGATGACACGCTCGTCGTGCGCCAGGAGGCGGACGGCGGACCCGAGCTACTCACCATCACGACCAAGGAGCTGCTCGCGCTGTAGCGCGCCACAGGCAGCCACTGGGTCGTCCACCAGCGTCAGTCCAGGAGATTCCGCAACCGTGGCTTCCACGAACGACCTCAAGAACGGCATGGTGCTCAAGCTCGACAACGACCAGCTGTGGTCCGTCGTCGAGTTCCAGCACGTCAAGCCCGGCAAGGGCCCGGCCTTCGTGCGCACCAAGCTCAAGAACGTGCTCTCCGGCAAGATCGTCGACAAGACGTTCAACGCCGGTGTGAAGGTCGAGACGGCCACCGTCGACCGCCGCGACATGCAGTTCTCGTACATGGACGGCGAATACTTCGTCTTCATGGACATGCAGACCTACGACCAGCTGCATGTCTCGCGCGCCTCCGTCGGTGACGCCGCCAACTTCCTGATCGAGGGCTTCACCGCCACCGTCGCCACGCACGAGGGCGAGGTGCTCTACGTCGAGCTCCCGGCCGCCGTCGAGCTGGTCATCCAGGAGACCGAGCCGGGTGTCCAGGGCGACCGTTCCACCGGTGGCACCAAGCCGGCCACGCTGGAGACCGGTCACCAGATCCAGGTCCCGCTCTTCATCACCACCGGCGAGAAGATCAAGGTCGACACCCGCACGAGCGACTACCTCGGCCGGGTGAACAGCTAACCGTGGCTGCCCGCAACAAGGCCCGTAAGCGTGCCTTCCAGATCCTCTTCGAGGCCGATCAGCGCGGGGCGTCCGTGCAGACCGTCCTCGCGGACTGGGTCAGGCACTCGCGGTCCGACGACCGGCAGCCACCGGTCGCCGAATACACGATGGAGCTCGTCGAGGGGTACGCGCAGCACGCGGACCGCATCGACGAACTCATCAGCACCTACTCGGTCGGCTGGACGCTCGACCGGATGCCGGTCGTCGACCGGAACATCATCCGGCTCGGCGCGTTCGAGCTGGTGTGGATGGACGAGACCCCGGACGCTGTCGTGATCGACGAGGCGGTCCAGCTCGCCAAGGAGTTCTCCACCGACGAGTCTCCGTCGTTCGTGAACGGGCTGCTGGGCCGGTTCAAGGACCTCAAGCCGAGCCTGCGCCGCGACTAGCGGTGGCCGGTCTCATCAGGCCCGGAGCGGAAGGTTGTTCGCCTTCTGCTCCGGGCCTGATGCATGCCAAGGGGCGCTGCGGCCGGAGCGCCCCCGGCACACCCGGGAGCGAGAGGCGAACCGTCCCAGTGTGCTCGCCTGAGCCGTGGCCAAAGCTCGGCCGCCAGAGGGCCCGGCCGAGCCGATGCCGTGATCGCTGCCGCTGCGGCGCAGCCGGACGCCGGACGGCGCCGCGACGAGGTCGCCGTGGCGCCGCGCCGGGGGAGGGGGTGCGCCTCACGACCGGGGTGGCCCGTACTCCGCGAACCTGCCCGGGAGAGCCTGCTTCCGGAGGCGCTCGGCCGTCTTTACCGCGTCCGGGGACGGTCCGCAAACGGGACAGACGTCGGAGGGCGGACCCGGTCAGACCAGGCCCGCCCTCGGAGGTGACGTTTTTTCTGAAGCGATGGAGGCTGCTTCTCAGCTCTCCTCATGAGCCACGGCGCGGCGCGCGTCCGCGTCCAGCACGCCCCAGCTGATCAGCTGCTCGGTCAGGACCGAGGGCGACTGGTCGTAGATCACGGCCAGGGTGCGCAGGTCGTCCTGGCGGATCGACAGCACCTTGCCGTTGTAGTCACCACGCTGGGACTGGATCGTGGCCGCATAGCGCTGCAGCGGGCCGGCCTTCTCCTGGGGCACGTGCGCCAGGCGCTCCAGGTCCAGGACGAGCTTCGGCGGCGGCTCGGCGGCCCCGCCCGGCGTGGTGCCGGGAAGCAGTTCCTGTACCGGGACGCCGTAGAAGTCCGCCAGCTCGGCGAGCCGCTGCACGGTCACGGCACGGTCGCCGCGCTCGTACGACCCGACCACCACGGCCTTCCAGCGGCCCTGCGACTTCTCTTCCACACCGTGGAGGGAAAGGCCCTGCTGGGTGCGGATGGCGCGGAGCTTGGCCCCGAGCTGTTTTGCGTATTCGCTGGACATATAGCTCCCCGGACACTGTGTCGACGTGCGGCTCCGCCGCGCGGCTGGTCACTCACTGTGAGGTTACGCAGCGTGACTTGGGTGAGTCAAGCCGAACGGTCCGGACCGCTTTCGGCCGGCCGGGGTACCCGGGGCGGATCAGGAGCGGGCCGCGGGCCCTGGTAACGTGGGGGCCGCAATTTCCGGCGTCCTTTAAGGTCCGTCCCGTGAGGCGGAGAAGGAGGTCCGTTTCATATGGACACGCACAACAGCTCCGATGTGGCCCGCCCCGTCCTCGAGGCGCCCGACATCGCGCGGGTACTGACCCGCATCGCCCACGAGATCGTCGAACGCGCCAAGGGCGCCGACGACGTGGTGCTCCTCGGCATCCCGACCCGCGGGGTCCATCTCGCCCGCCGGCTCGCCGACAAGCTCGAATCGATCACCGGCCGCAAGACGGCGGTCGGCTCGCTCGACACCACGATGTACCGGGACGACCTGCGCATGCGGCCCGCCCGCGCGCTCGCCCGCACCGACATCCCCGGTGACGGCATCGACGGCCGCCTGGTCGTCCTCGTCGACGATGTTCTCTTCTCCGGCCGCACCATCCGTGCCGCCCTCGACGCGCTCGGCGACATCGGCCGCCCCCGCGCGGTGCAACTCGCCGTCCTCGTCGACCGCGGCCATCGTGAGCTGCCCATCCGCGCCGACTACGTCGGCAAGAACCTCCCCACGTCGCTGCGGGAGACGGTCATGGTCCAGCTCGCCGAGGAGGACGGTCGCGACACCGTGCTGCTCGGTGTGAAGGAGTCCGCCCCGGCAGGCGGGCAGTAGCACCCCCGTACGACCCACCCCTTGCGTACGGCGGGTCGCCCTGCGCGCCCTCATGTCGTCACAACCTCCACAGACCTGGAGATATCCCCCAGATGATGCGCCACCTCATCTCGGCCGCCGACCTCACCCGCGACGAAGCCGTCCTCATCCTCGACACCGCCGAGGAGATGGCCCGGGTCGCCGACCGGCCGATCAAGAAGCTTCCGACCCTGCGCGGCCGCACCGTCGTCAACCTCTTCTTCGAGGACTCGACCCGGACCCGGATCTCCTTCGAGGCCGCCGAGAAGCGCCTGTCCGCCGATGTGATCAACTTCAGCGCCAAGGGATCCTCGGTCTCCAAGGGCGAGTCCCTCAAGGACACCGCCCAGACCCTGGAGGCGATGGGCGTCGATGCCGTCGTCATCCGCCACGGCGCCTCCGGAGCCCCCTTCCGCCTCGCCACCTCCGGCTGGATCGACGCCGCCGTCATCAACGCGGGCGACGGCACCCACCAGCACCCCACGCAGGCCCTGCTCGACGCCTTCACCATGCGCCGCCGCCTGGTCGGCAAGGACGACGGGATCGGCCGGGACCTGGCCGGCAAGCGGATCACGATCGTCGGCGACATCCTGCACAGCCGCGTCGCCCGGTCCAATGTCGACCTGCTGCACACCCTCGGCGCCGAGGTCACCCTCGTCGCCCCGCCCACGCTGGTGCCGGTCGGAGTCGAGGCCTGGCCCTGCGAGGTCTCGTACGACCTGGACAGCACGCTGCCCAAGTCCGACGCCGTCATGATGCTGCGCGTCCAGCGCGAGCGGATGAACGCCGCCTTCTTCCCGACCGAGCGCGAGTACTCGCGCCGCTACGGCCTGGACGGCGATCGCATGGCGCGGATGCCCGAGCACGCCATCGTGATGCACCCCGGGCCGATGGTCCGCGGCATGGAGATCACCGCCGAGGTCGCCGACTCCGGCCGGTGCACGGTCGTCGAGCAGGTCGCCAACGGCGTGTCCATCCGCATGGCCGTCCTGTACCTGCTTCTGGGCGGCAACGAGCCGGCCACCACCACCCGTACCGAGGAGAAGTAAGAACCATGAGCAAGATCCTTATCCGTGGTGCGAAGGTGCTCGGGGGCGAGGCCCAGGACGTTCTGATCGACGGCGAGACCATCGCTCAGGTCGGGACGGGCATCGAGGCCGGCGACGCGGCGGTGGTCGAGGCCGAGGGCAGGATCCTGCTGCCCGGCCTCGTCGACCTGCACACCCACCTCCGTGAGCCCGGCCGCGAGGACTCCGAGACCGTCCTCACCGGTACGCGCGCGGCCGCAAGCGGCGGCTACACGGCCGTGTTCGCCATGGCCAACACCTTCCCGGTCGCCGACACCGCCGGCGTGGTCGAGCAGGTCTTCCGGCTCGGCAAGGAGTCCGGCTACTGCGACGTCCAGCCCATCGGGGCCGTCACCGTGGGACTCGAGGGCAAGAAGCTCGCCGAGCTCGGCGCGATGCACGACTCGGCGGCCGGTGTCACCGTCTTCTCCGACGACGGCAAGTGCGTCGACGACGCCGTGATCATGCGCCGCGCTCTGGAGTACGTGAAGGCCTTCGGCGGCGTGGTCGCGCAGCACGCGCAGGAACCCCGGCTGACCGAGGGCGCCCAGATGAACGAGGGCATCGTCTCCGCAGAGCTGGGCCTCGGCGGCTGGCCCGCCGTCGCCGAGGAGTCGGTCATCGCCCGCGACGTCCTGCTCGCCGAGCACGTCGGCTCCCGGGTGCACATCTGTCACCTGTCGACGGCCGGCTCGGTCGAGATCGTGCGCTGGGCCAAGTCCCGCGGGATCGACGTCACCGCCGAGGTCACCCCGCACCACCTGCTGCTGACCGACGAACTGGTCCGCTCGTACAACCCCGTCTACAAGGTCAACCCGCCGCTGCGCACCGAGCGCGACGTCCTGGCGCTGCGCGAGGCACTCGCCGACGGCACGATCGACATCGTCGCCACGGACCACGCCCCGCACCCGCACGAGGACAAGGACTGCGAGTGGGCCGCGGCCGCCATGGGCATGGTCGGCCTGGAGACGGCGCTGTCCGTCGTCCAGCAGACGATGGTCGAGACCGGGCTCCTGGACTGGGCCGGCGTCGCCGACCGGATGTCGTTCAAGCCCGCGCAGATCGGACAGGCCAAGGGGCACGGCCGTCCCGTCTCGGCAGGTGAGCCCGCGAACCTCACGCTGGTCGATCCGGCATACCGTGGAGTGGTGGACCCCGCGGGCTTCGCCTCCCGCAGCCGCAACACCCCCTACGAGGGCCGCGAGCTGCCCGGGCGCGTCACCCACACCTTCCTGCGGGGCCGGGCAACGGTCGTGGACGGGAAGCTGGCGTGACACCTGCACTGATCAATCTGGCCGCCGAGCAGAAGTCGGCGGAGGTGACCGACTGGGCCGCCCGCCTCTCCTGGGTCGCCGGGCTCCTGCTCTTCATCGCCTTCGTCTACTGGCTGATGCGCCAGGGCTGGAAGTGGCGCGGCAGCCTCCAGTCGGACCTGCCCGAGCTGCCCGGCGCGCCGGAAGAGCCGGGCGAGGCGAAGCTGACGATGAGCGGCCGCTACCACGGCTCGACGACCGCGGGGCAGTGGCTCGACCGGATCGTCGCCCACGGCCTGGGCGTCCGCAGCCGCGTCGAGCTCCGGCTCACCGACGCAGGCCTGGATGTCGTACGGCCCGGCGCACAGGACTTCTTCGTACCGAGTCACGCGCTGCGCGAGGCCCGCCTCGACAAGGGCATCGCGGGCAAGGTCCTCGCCGAGGGCGGACTGCTCGTCATCACCTGGGCGCACGGCGACAAACTGATCGACTCAGGGTTCCGCTCCGACCACGCGGCGGAACACGTCGCCTGGGTCGAGGCCCTGGCCGCCCTCATTCCGGGGACGACCCCCGGCACCCCCGAAGCCATGACCCACACGACGGAAGGCACCGCACGATGACGATCTCCACCCGGGGAGCCGGCAAAGCTCCCGCCGTACTCGTCCTGGAGGACGGCCGCACCTTCCGCGGCCGTGCCTACGGGGCCGTGGGGGAGACCTTCGGCGAGGCGGTGTTCAACACCGGTATGACCGGCTACCAGGAAACGCTCACCGACCCCTCATACCACCGCCAGGTGGTCGTGATGACCGCGCCGCACATCGGCAACACCGGCGTCAACGACGAGGACGACGAGTCGAAGAAGATCTGGGTCGCCGGATATGTCGTCCGCGACCCCGCGCGGGTCCGCTCCAACTGGCGCTCCCGGCGCACCCTCGACGACGAACTCGTCGCCCAGTCCATCGTCGGCATCAGCGGCATCGACACCCGGGCGCTCACCCGCCATCTGCGTGAGCGCGGCGCGATGCGCGTCGGCATCTTCTCCGGCGAGGCGCTGGCCGACGACGCGACCCTGCTCGCGAGGGTGCTCGAAGCCCCCGAGATGAAGGGCGCCGACCTCTCCGCCGAGGTCGCTACCACCGAGCCGTACGTCGTCCCCGCGATCGGTGAGAAGAAGTTCACCGTCGCCGCCATCGACCTCGGCATCAAGGGCATGACGCCGCACCGCATGGCCGAGCGCGGCATCGAGGTGCATGTCCTGCCCGCCACCGCCACCGCCGACGACGTGTACGCGGTGGGCCCGGACGGCGTCTTCCTCTCCAACGGTCCCGGCGACCCGGCCACCGCGGATGTGAGCGTCGTCCAGGCGGTCCTGGAGCGCAGGACCCCGCTGTTCGGCATCTGCTTCGGCAACCAGCTGCTCGGCCGCGCGCTGGGCTTCGGCACGTACAAGCTCAAGTACGGCCACCGGGGCATCAACCAGCCCGTGCAGGACCGCACGACCGGCAAGGTCGAGGTCACCGCGCACAACCACGGATTCGCCGTCGAGGCCCCGCTCGACAAGGTCTCCGACACCCCCTACGGCCGCGCCGAGGTCTCCCACGTCTGCCTGAACGACAACGTGGTGGAGGGCCTCCGGCTCCTCGACCAGCCGGCCTTCAGCGTCCAGTACCACCCCGAGGCGGCCGCTGGCCCGCACGACGCCGCGTACCTCTTCGACCGCTTCGTATCCCTGATGGAGGCCGAGCGTGCCTAAGCGCACCGATATCCAGTCCGTCCTGGTCATCGGCTCCGGCCCGATCGTCATCGGCCAGGCCGCCGAGTTCGACTACTCCGGCACCCAGGCCTGCCGCGTCCTCAAGTCCGAGGGCCTGCGGGTCATCCTGGTCAACTCCAACCCGGCCACGATCATGACCGACCCGGAGATCGCCGACGCCACCTACGTCGAGCCGATCACCCCCGAGTTCGTCGAGAAGATCATCGCCAAGGAGCGCCCCGACGCGCTGCTGCCCACCCTCGGCGGACAGACCGCGCTCAACACCGCCATCTCCATGCACGAGCAGGGTGTGCTGGAGAAGTACGGCGTCGAGCTGATCGGCGCCAATGTCGAGGCGATCAACAAGGGCGAGGACCGCGACCTGTTCAAGGGCGTCGTCGAAGCCGTCAACGCCAAGATCGGCCACGGCGAGTCCGCCCGCTCGGTCATCTGCCACTCCATGGACGACGTCCTCGGGGGCGTCGAGACCCTCGGCGGCTACCCCGTCGTCGTCCGCCCCTCCTTCACCATGGGCGGCGCCGGCTCCGGCTTCGCCCACGACGAGGGCGAGCTGCGCCGTATCGCCGGCCAGGGACTGACGCTCTCCCCGACCACCGAGGTGCTCCTGGAGGAGTCCATCCTCGGCTGGAAGGAGTACGAGCTGGAGCTGATGCGCGACAAGCACGACAACGTCGTGGTCGTCTGCTCCATCGAGAACTTCGACCCGATGGGCGTGCACACCGGCGACTCGATCACCGTCGCCCCCGCGATGACGCTGACCGACCGCGAGTACCAGCGGCTGCGCGACATCGGTATCGCGATCATCCGTGAGGTCGGCGTCGACACCGGCGGCTGCAACATCCAGTTCGCGGTCAACCCGGACGACGGCCGGATCATCGTCATCGAGATGAACCCCCGCGTCTCACGGTCCTCGGCGCTCGCGTCCAAGGCCACCGGCTTCCCGATCGCCAAGATCGCCGCGAAGCTCGCCGTCGGCTACACGCTGGACGAGATCCCGAACGACATCACCGAGAAGACCCCGGCCTCCTTCGAGCCGACCCTCGACTATGTCGTGGTCAAGGCCCCGCGGTTCGCCTTCGAGAAGTTCCCGTCCGCGGACGCCACCCTCACCACCACCATGAAGTCGGTCGGCGAGGCCATGGCCATCGGCCGCAACTTCACCGAGGCACTGCAGAAGGCCCTGCGCTCCCTGGAGAAGAAGGGCAGCCAGTTCTCCTTCACCGGGGAGGCGGGCGACAAGGACGAGCTGCTGCGCGAGGCCGTGCGCCCCACGGACGGCCGTATCAACACCGTCATGCAGGCCATCCGCGCGGGCGCGAGTCCCGAGGAGGTCTTCGAGGCGACGAAGATCGACCCGTGGTTCGTCGACCAGCTCTTCCTGATCAAGGAGTACGCGGACGAGCTCGCCGCAGCCGAGAAGCTCGACCCCGAGCTGCTGGCCGAGGCCAAGCGCCACGGTTTCTCCGACGCCCAGATCGGCGAGATCCGCGGGCTGCGCGAGGAGGTGGTGCGCGAGGTACGGCACGCGCTCGGCATCCGCCCGGTCTACAAGACGGTCGACACCTGCGCCGCCGAGTTCGCCGCCAGGACGCCGTACTTCTACTCCTCCTACGACGAGGAGAGCGAGGTCGCGCCGCGCACCAAGCCGGCCGTGATCATTCTCGGCTCGGGTCCGAACCGTATCGGCCAGGGCATCGAGTTCGACTACTCCTGTGTCCACGCCTCCTTCGCGCTGAGCGACGCGGGCTACGAGACCGTGATGGTCAACTGCAACCCGGAGACCGTCTCCACCGACTACGACACCTCCGACCGGCTCTACTTCGAGCCGCTCACCCTGGAGGACGTGCTGGAGATCGTCCACGCGGAGTCGCTCGCCGGCCCGATCGCCGGTGTCGTCGTCCAGCTCGGCGGCCAGACCCCGCTCGGCCTCGCCCAGGCCCTCAAGGACAACGGCGTACCGGTCGTCGGCACGCCCCCGGAGGCCATCCACGCCGCCGAGGACCGCGGCGCCTTCGGCCGAGTGCTCGCCGAGGCCGGACTGCCCGCCCCCAAGCACGGGACCGCCACCACCTTCGCCGGTGCCAAGGCCATCGCCGACGAGATCGGCTACCCCGTGCTGGTACGCCCGTCGTACGTGCTCGGCGGCCGCGGCATGGAGATCGTGTACGACGAGGCGCGTCTGGAGACGTACATCGCCGAGTCCACCGAGATCTCCCCGAGCCGCCCGGTCCTCGTCGACCGGTTCCTCGACGACGCGATCGAGATCGACGTCGATGCGCTGTACGACGGCACCGAGCTCTACCTCGGCGGCGTGATGGAGCACATCGAGGAGGCCGGTATCCACTCCGGTGATTCCGCCTGTGCGCTGCCCCCGATCACGCTGGGCGGCTTCGACGTCAAGCGCCTGCGCGCCTCCACCGAGGCGATCGCCAAGGGCGTCGGCGTCCGCGGGCTGATCAACATCCAGTTCGCGATGGCCGGCGACATCCTCTACGTCCTCGAGGCCAACCCGCGCGCCTCCCGGACCGTCCCCTTCACCTCGAAGGCGACCGCGGTGCCGCTGGCCAAGGCCGCCGCCCGCATCTCGCTGGGCGCGACCATCGCGGAACTGCGTGCCGAGGGCCTCCTCCCGGCGCACGGCGACGGCGGCACGCTCCCCATGGACGCCCCGATCTCCGTCAAGGAGGCGGTCATGCCGTGGTCGCGCTTCCGCGACATCCACGGCCGCGGCGTCGACACCATCCTCGGCCCGGAGATGCGCTCCACCGGTGAGGTCATGGGCATCGACTCGGTCTTCGGCACGGCGTACGCCAAGTCGCAGGCCGGTGCGTACGGCCCGTTGCCCACGAAGGGCCGCGCGTTCATCTCGGTCGCCAACCGCGACAAGCGCTCGATGATCTTCCCGGCGCGTGAGCTGGTCGCCCACGGCTTCGAGCTGCTCGCCACCTCCGGCACGGCCGAGGTGCTCAAGCGCAACGGCATCCACGCCACCATCGTGCGCAAGCAGTCCGAGGGCGAGGGCCCGAACGGCGAGCGGACCATCGTCCAGCTGATCCACGACGGCGATGTCGACCTCATCGTCAACACCCCGTACGGCACCGGAGGCCGCCTCGACGGCTACGACATCCGTACGGCTGCGGTGGCCCGCTCCGTGCCGTGCCTGACGACGGTGCAGGCGCTCGCCGCCGCCGTCCAGGGCATCGACGCGCTCAACCACGGCGACGTGGGCGTGCGTTCACTTCAGGAACACGCGGAACACCTGACCGCGGCCCGCGACTAGCAACCGAGAGGGGGACACCGGAAACGGTGTCCCCCTCCTCATGAGGACACCGCTGAGATGTACAAATTCTTCTTCAACCTGGTCTTCAAGCGGATGGACCCCGAGGAGGCCCACTACCTGGCCTTCCGCTGGATCCGGCTCGCGGTCCGCATCCCCGTGCTGCGGACCTTCGTCGCCGCCGCTTTCGCCCCGCGCTACAAGGAGCTGCGCACCGAGGCACTCGGCCTGCGGATGCACGGCCCCTTCGGGCTGGCGGCCGGCTTCGACAAGAACGCCGTCGCCATCGACGGCATGGCGATGCTCGGCTTCGACCACATCGAGATCGGCACGGTCACGGCGCAGCCCCAGCCCGGCAACCCCAAGAAGCGCCTCTTCCGGCTGGTACCGGACCGTGCGCTGATCAACCGCATGGGCTTCAACAACGAGGGTTCGGCAGCCGTCGCCGCGCGCCTCGCCGCCCGCAAGGCGACCCTCGGCACGAAGCGCGGCCGGACCATCGTCGGGGTCAACATCGGCAAGACCAAGGTCGTCCCGGAGGCCGAGGCCGTCGGCGACTACGTCACCTCCACCGAGCGCCTGGCCGCCCACGCCGACTATCTCGTCGTCAACGTCAGCTCGCCCAACACCCCCGGGCTGCGCAACCTCCAGGCGACCGAGTCGCTGCGCCCCCTGCTCACCGCCGTACGCGAGGCCGCCGACCGCGCGGTCACCGACCGCCGGGTCCCGCTGCTCGTCAAGATCGCCCCCGATCTCGCCGACGAGGACGTCGACGCCGTCGCCGATCTCGCGGTCGAGCTGGGCCTGGACGGCATCATCGCCACCAACACCACGATCGCGCGCGACGGACTGGGCCTGAAGTCCTCGCCCGAGCTGATCAAGGAGACCGGCGGCCTGTCCGGCGCTCCCGTCAAGGCACGCTCTGTGGCGGTGCTGCGCCGTCTGTACGCCCGCGTCGGGGACCGGATCACGCTCGTCGGCGTGGGCGGCATCGAGAACGCCGAGGACGCCTGGCAGCGCATCCTGGCCGGGGCCACGCTCGTCCAGGGCTACAGCGCCTTCGTCTACGAGGGCCCGTTCTACGCCCGCGCGATCCACAAGGGCCTCGCCGCGCGCCTCGCGGCCAGCCCGTACGCCACTCTCGCCGAGGCGGTAGGGGCCGCCGCCGCGAAGAACCACGGGTGAGCGCACCCGGAGGCGTCCTGCGGCCGCCGCCGACGGCGCCCCCGGCAAGACCGCTTCACCGCGCGCGTGCGCGATCATCCACGGAGGAACTGCCATGACCGACATCACCGAGCCCTTCGGCGCCCGCCTGCGCCGCGCCATGGACACCCGCGGCCCGCTGTGCGTGGGCATCGACCCGCATGCGTCCCTCCTGTCCGCCTGGGGCCTGAGCGACGACATCGCGGGCCTGGAGACGTTCACGCGTACGGTCGTGGACGCTCTGGCCGGCCACGTCGCCGTCTTCAAGCCGCAGAGCGCGTTCTTCGAGCGCTTCGGCTCGAAGGGCATCGCCGTACTGGAGCGGGCCGTCGAGGATCTCCGCGCGGCCGGCGGCCTGGTCGTCATGGACGCCAAGCGCGGGGACATCGGCTCGACCATGGCCGCATACGCCGAGACCTTCCTGCGCAAGGACTCGCCGCTGTTCTCGGACGCCCTGACGGTCTCCCCGTATCTCGGGTACGGCTCGCTGAAGCCGGCCGTGGAGCTGGCCCGGGAGAGCGGCGCCGGTCTGTTCGTGCTGGCCCTGACCTCCAACCCGGAGGGCGCGGAGGTCCAGCGGGCGGTGTGTGAGGACGGCCGCTCCGTCGGCGCGACCATGCTCGGTCACCTGGCCGCCGAGAACGCCGGCCGGAGCCCGATGGGCTCGTTCGGCGCGGTGGTCGGCGCGACGCTCGGGGACCTCGCCTCCTTCGATCTGGACATCAACGGCCCGCTGCTGGCCCCGGGTATCGGAGCCCAGGGCGCGAATGCCGCGGATCTTCCGGCGGTCTTCGGCCCGGCGGTGCGCAATGTCGTTCCGAATGTCAGCCGTGGTGTCCTGCGTCACGGTCCGGACGCGGCGGCGCTGCGTGAAGCGGCCCTGCGGTTCGCGGACGAGGTGCGCGAGGCAGTCGCCTCCGCGTGATCCAGGGGCGGGATCCGGCGCCCTTGACGGAATCTTGGCTCAAATGTCGGTCGTTATGGCGGAAATGTCCTGGTCGGTCGATGCTGACCAGGACTTTTCGTCTGTTCTCGCTGACGAGAGCGGCCATGGCCGCTAGTCTCCGACCAGAGCGAACGTGCAGCGCAGGTGATCTGCGTTGTTCGTTGCTCGCCTGGTGCGGGGCTACCCAGCTTCCTCACCGGTCCGTATCCGACAGTTCGACATCCGAGGTGACGTAGGCGTGGCTCTTCCGCCCCTTACCCCTGAACAGCGCGCAGCCGCGCTCGAAAAGGCCGCCGCGGCTCGCCGGGAGCGGGCCGAGGTCAAGAATCGACTCAAGCACTCCGGCGCCTCGCTCCACGAGGTCATCAAGCAGGGCCAGGAGAACGACGTCATCGGCAAGATGAAGGTCTCCGCCCTGCTCGAGTCCCTGCCGGGCGTGGGCAAGGTCCGCGCCAAGCAGATCATGGAGCGGCTCGGCATCTCCGAGAGCCGCCGCGTGCGGGGTCTCGGCTCCAACCAGATCGCCTCCCTCGAGCGCGAGTTCGGCGGCGGCGCTGCCTGACGTTCCCGGGCACTCCCGAGAACCTGGATAATCGCTGCATGGCAGCAGAGGTACGTCCGCGGCTGACCGTGCTCTCCGGCCCCTCCGGGGTCGGTAAGAGCACGGTCGTCGCCCATATGCGCAAGGTCCACCCCGAGGTCTGGCTCTCGGTGTCGGCCACCACCCGTAAGCCGCGCCCAGGCGAGCGCCACGGCGTCCAGTACTTCTTCGTGACCGACGACGAGTTCGACAAGCTCGTCGCCAACGGAGAGCTTCTGGAGTGGGCCGAATTCGCGGGCAACCGCTACGGCACGCCGCGCCGTGCGGTTCTCGACCGCCTGGAGGCGGGCGAACCCGTGCTGCTGGAGATCGATCTCCAGGGTGCCCGGCAGGTCAAGGAGTCCATGGCGGACTCCCAGCTGGTCTTCCTGGCCCCGCCGAGCTGGGACGAACTGGTCCGCAGGCTCACCGGACGGGGCACCGAGTCCCCCGAGGTCATCGAGCGCCGGCTGGCGGCCGCCAAGGTGGAGCTCGCCGCCGAATCGGAGTTCGATACGACCCTGGTCAACACCTCCGTCGAGGACGTAGCCCGTGAGCTGCTAGCCTTGATGGCAGTTGTTTGATCTTTTGTCCGATCTTTTTTGCAAGTTCTTCGGAAGGCTAGAGCGTGTCCTCTTCCATCACTGCGCCCGAGGGCATCATCAACCCGCCGATCGACGAGCTGCTCGAGGCCACTGACTCGAAGTACAGCCTCGTGATCTACGCGGCCAAGCGCGCGCGTCAGATCAATGCGTACTACTCGCAGCTCGGGGAGGGCCTGCTCGAGTACGTCGGTCCGCTGGTGGACACCCACGTCCACGAGAAGCCGCTCTCGATCGCCCTGCGTGAGATCAACGCGGGTCTGCTGACCTCCGAGGCCATCGAGGGCCCGGCCCAGTAGGCGTCAACAGTTCTTCACCACAGGCCCGGCGGAACATCCGCCGGGCCTGTGGTGCGTACCGGGGGGTCCCGGGGAGCCTTCCCCCAGGGTGATGCAGCATGGAGTCGTACGGAACGTGTCGTACGCATCCGAGTGCGGGGAGACGCAGTGGACAAGCCGAAGGTCGTTCTGGGTGTCAGCGGAGGCATCGCCGCGTACAAGGCCTGCGAGCTGCTGCGGCGGCTGACCGAGTCCGGTCATGACGTCCAGGTCGTCCCGACCGCGTCGGCGCTGCAGTTCGTCGGTGCCGCCACCTGGTCGGCGCTGTCCGGCCGTCCCGTCTCGACCGAGGTCTGGACCGATGTGCACGAGGTCCCGCATGTGCGCATCGGTCAGGACGCCGATCTCGTCGTGGTCGCCCCCGCCACCGCCGACATGCTGGCCAAGGCCGCTCACGGCCTCGCTGACGACCTGCTGACGAATACGCTGCTCACCGCGCGGTGTCCGGTCGTCTTCGCGCCGGCGATGCACACCGAGATGTGGGAGCACCCCGCCACCCAGGAGAACGTCGCCACGCTGCGCCGGCGCGGCGCCCTGGTCGTGGAGCCCGCCAGCGGCCGCCTCACCGGCGTCGACACCGGCAAGGGCCGGCTTCCCGAGCCGGGCGAGCTGTTCGAGGTCTGCCGCCGGGTCCTCGCCCGCGGCGTCACCGCCCCCGACCTCGCCGGCCGCCATGTGGTCGTCAGCGCCGGCGGCACCCGCGAGCCGCTCGACCCCGTCCGGTACCTGGGCAACCGCTCCTCCGGCAAGCAGGGCTACGCCCTGGCCCGTACCGCGGCCGCTCGTGGCGCGCGCGTCACCCTGATCGAGGCGAACACCGGCATCCCGGACCCGGCGGGCGTCGATGTCGTCCATGTCGGAACCGCCGTGCAGCTGCGCGAGGCCGTGCTCAAGGCGGCCGCGGACGCCGATGCCGTGGTGATGGCCGCGGCGGTGGCCGACTTCCGCCCGGCCGCGTACGCCGAGGGCAAGATCAAGAAGAAGGACGGGCAGGAGCCCGCGCCCGTCGCCCTGGTCCGCAACCCGGACATCCTCGCCGAGATCTCCGCCGATCGCGCCCACCCCGGCCAGATCGTCGTCGGGTTCGCCGCCGAGACCGACGACGTGCTGGCCAACGGCCGCGACAAGCTGCGCCGCAAGGGCTGTGATCTGCTCGTCGTCAACGAGGTGGGCGAGCGTAAGACTTTCGGGTCCGAGGAGAACGAAGCCGTCGTGCTCGCCGCCGACGGCGCCGAGACCCCGGTGCCCTACGGCCCGAAGGAGTCACTTGCCGACACGGTCTGGGATCTTGTCGCACCACGGCTCGGATGAACTCTGGGTGTCATCCCGGCGCTGAAGAAATTCGGAGAAAACTGGCGAATTGCTCCCGGAGCCGGCGTCGGCCACGTACCGTTTGCCATTGGACCGCAGGCAGATGCCCTTCCAAGCCGCGAGACGGGTTGTCCGGTGGCGGAGCGCGACCCGTAAACTGGTCGCGGAACGTCGTGGGGCGCAGCCCCCTGCCGGTCCGCCAATGATCAGCCAGCAGCCGCTGCAACCCCAGGGAGCGATGTGTCCCGCCGTCTCTTCACCTCGGAGTCCGTGACCGAGGGTCACCCCGACAAGATCGCCGACCAGATCAGCGACACCATTCTCGACGCGCTTCTGCGCGAGGACCCGACCTCCCGGGTCGCCGTGGAGACCCTCATCACCACCGGCCTCGTGCATGTCGCCGGTGAGGTCACCACCAAGGCGTACGCCGACATCCCCACGCTCGTGCGGAACAAGATCCTCGAGATCGGGTACGACTCCTCGAAGAAGGGCTTCGACGGCGCGTCCTGCGGCGTCTCGGTCTCCATCGGCGCCCAGTCGCCCGACATCGCCCAGGGTGTCGACACGGCGTACGAGAACCGGGTCGAGGGTGACGACGACGAGCTCGACCGGCAGGGCGCGGGCGACCAGGGCCTGATGTTCGGCTACGCGTGCGACGAGACGCCCGAGTTGATGCCGCTCCCCATCTACCTGGCGCACCGGCTCTCCCGCCGCCTGTCCGAGGTCCGCAAGAACGGGACCATCCCGTACCTGCGCCCCGACGGCAAGACCCAGGTCACCATCGAGTACGACGGCGAGAAGGCCGTCCGGCTCGACACGGTCGTCGTCTCCTCCCAGCACGCCTCCGACATCGACCTGGACTCGCTGCTCGCCCCCGACATCCGCGAGTTCGTCGTCGAGTACGTGCTCAAGGAGCTCGTCGACGACGGCATCAAGCTCGACACCGAGGGCTACCGTCTGCTGGTCAACCCGACCGGCCGCTTCGAGATCGGCGGCCCGATGGGCGACGCCGGCCTCACCGGCCGCAAGATCATCATCGACACGTACGGCGGCATGGCCCGCCACGGCGGCGGCGCGTTCTCCGGCAAGGACCCGTCCAAGGTGGACCGCTCGGCCGCCTATGCCATGCGCTGGGTCGCCAAGAACGTGGTGGCCGCCGGTCTCGCGGCCCGCTGCGAGGTCCAGGTCGCGTACGCGATCGGCAAGGCCGAGCCCGTGGGTCTGTTCGTGGAGACCTTCGGCACCGCGACGGTGGACGTCGACAGGATCGAGCAGGCCATCGCGGACGTCTTCGACCTCCGTCCGGCCGCGATCATCCGCGACCTCGACCTGCTGCGCCCGATCTACGCCCAGACCGCGGCGTACGGCCACTTCGGCCGCGAGCTCTCCGACTTCACCTGGGAGCGCACGGACCGCGTGGACGCGCTGCGCCAGGCCGCCGGCCTCTGAGCCGTACCGCTTCGTACGAGGGCCCCGGACCAACTGGTCCGGGGCCCTCGCGCGCAGGCCTCTTAATCGTGTGACGGTCCGCACGCGCCCTCGATACGCTCGTGATCTCCCGGTGCGAAGGCGACGGATACATCTGGAGCGGGACGTGTCCCGCCGTGAAGGAACCTCTTTCCGCCGCCTGAGTGATCTCGGGAGACCGACGCGCCGGTGTGCCCGGTGCGCAGGCAGCGGATACTTCCCGGGACGTGTTCCCTCGCAGGTTCGAATCCTGCCGCCGGCCCGTGGGCCGGTGTGGCCGAGTGGGCAAAGGCAGACGCGCCCCGCCAGGGCGTGAGCGATCCGCGGCCGCTCCGATCTCGGGCACGCCGGGCTGTCGGTCCCGTCTGGTAGGTATGTGGCTGTGAGCAGCAACGACAAGCAGCCCGAAGAGCCCCCCGCCGGTGGGCCGGAGCAGCTTGCGCTCATCCGGGAGACCGTGCGCAAGGCCGCGGTGCCCAAGGCCAAGCCGCGCACCTGGCGCGGGGCGCCGCTCGCCAAGGAGCTGCCCGTCGCCCGGGTGATGGTCAACAAGGGCGCACTGCATCTCGACCAGTTCTTCGACTACGCCGTACCCGAGGAGCTCGACGCCTCGGCCCAGCCCGGGGTGCGGGTCCGGGTGCGGTTCGGGGCGGGAGCGCACCGGGTGCGGGAAGGGCGGCGCGAAGGCGGTGGCCTGATCGACGGGTTCCTGATCGAGCGCCGCGCCGAATCGGACTACGGCGGAGCGCTCGCCGCGCTCGCCTATGTCGTCTCGCCCGAGCCGGTGCTCAGCCCGCAGATGCTCGCCCTCGCCCGAGCCGTCGCCGACCGGTACGCGGGCAGCCTGGCGGATGTGCTGCAGCTCGCCGTCCCGCCGCGTAACGGACGGGCCGAGTCCAAGCCCTCACCAGAGCCCCTGCCGCCGCCCCCTGCGCCCGACCCGGGCACCTGGGTGAGATACGGCCGCGGGCCGGCATTCCTGGAGGCGCTGTCGGGCCGAGGCACGCCACGGGCCGTGTGGACCGCGCTGCCCGGGCCGCACTGGCCGGACGAGCTGGCGCGTGCTGTCGCCGCGACGCTCTCCTCCGGCCGGGGCGCGCTCGTCGTCGTACCGGACGGCAGGCGGGCGGCGCGGGTGGATGCCGCGCTCACCGCACTGCTGGGGGCCGGGCGGCATGCCGTGCTCACCGCGGAGTCCGGACCCGAGCAGCGCTACCGGCAGTGGCTCGCCGTGCGCCGGGGCTCGGTGCGGGCGGTGGTGGGAACGCGGGCCGCCATGTTCGCCCCCGTACCGGACCTCGGTCTGGTGGCGATATGGGACGACGGCGACTCCAGCCACAGCGACGACAACGCGCCGTTCCCGCATGTGCGCGAGGTGCTGGAGCTGCGTGCGGCGCACGACGCCTGTGGTTTCCTGCTGGGCAGTACGAGCTGCACGGTCGAGGCCGCGCAGCTCGTCGAGAGCGGCTGGGCCGTGCCGCTGGTGGCCGACCGGGCCCAGGTGCGGGCCGCGGCGCCGCTGGTGCGGACCGTGGGCGACCAGGAGCTGGCCAGGGACGAGGCCGCACGGGCGGCCAGACTGCCCAGTCTCGCCTGGCAGGCGGTGCGGGACGGGCTGAAGAGCGGGCCCGTGCTGGTGCAGGTGCCCCGGCGGGGGTACGTGCCCCGGCTCGCCTGTGAGCGCTGCCGGACGCCCGCGCGGTGCCGCCACTGTGCCGGGCCGCTGCAGGCTCCGGACGAGCGGGAACTGCGGTGTGCGTGGTGCGGACTCGACGAGCCGGAGTGGCACTGCGCCGCATGCGGGTCCACGCGGCTGCGGGCGCAGATAGTCGGCGCCCGCCGCACGGCCGAAGAGCTGGGACGGGCGTTCCCCGCCGTGCCCGTGCGAACCTCGGGGCGCGACCACGTGCTCGACTCCGTACCAGGGCGGCCCGCGCTGGTGGTGGCCACACCGGGCGCCGAACCGGTCGCCGACGGGGGCTATGCGGCCGCGCTGCTGCTGGACGGCTGGGCCATGCTTGGCCGGCCCGATCTGCGGGCGGGCGAGGAGGCGCTGCGCCGCTGGATCGCCGCGGGTTCGTTGGTGCGCGGACAGCAGGACGGCGGCACGGTCGTGGTCGTGGCGGAGCCGACGCTGCGGCCGGTGCAGGCACTGGTGCGCTGGGACCCCGTCGGGCACGCCCTGCGCGAACTGGCCGAGCGGGCCGAGCTGGGCTTTCCGCCGGTGTCCAGGATGGCCGAGGTGACCGGCAGTCCTCAGGCTGTTGCCGAGTTCCTGGTCACGGCCGAACTGCCCGCTGACGCCGAGGTGCTGGGGCCTGTGCCGCTGCCGGTCACGGAGCCGGGGCGGACGCGCAGGCCGAAGGACCCTCCGGTGGGGGAGCGGTGGGAGCGGGCGCTGCTGAGAGTGCCGCCGGGGAGCGGGGCAGCGCTGGCCACCGCCCTGAAGACGGCGCAGGCGGCGCGGCTGGCGCGGGGCGGCGCAGAGACGGTACGGATCAGGGTGGACCCGCCGGACATCGGCTGACACGGGCGCGTACGCCCTCGCCGGGCCGGCCCTGCCCGGGTGCGGCCCCGAGCCGTGCCGGGCTGTCCGCCCGTGTGGCCCGGCCCTTCTCGCCCGGTGTGTGACGGCCGGTGCGTAACGGCAGGTTCGAGGCACCCGATGCCTGGCGGACGCAGCCCCTTCGGCTCGGGCGTCCGCCGATGCGCCGCATCCGGCGTCGAGGCGGGGCACCCGCCGGGCGGACGCGCTCAGGCCGGTGCCTGCCGTCCCGGGCACCGGCCGGTGCTTCTTCCGTACCGGGCAGCGCGGCCTGCGGCGCGAACCCGGGGCCTTGCGAGGTGCCTCGGCACGTGTGCCGATCCGTCCCTGGCGCCCAGCTTCCCGGGCCTCCTGCGGGAACGGCTCGTGGCCGTGTGCCAGGAGCGGCCCCGGCACGAAGCCCGGAGCGCCCCGGGGCTGCTCGGTCGCGCCGCGGTCGTCAGCCGTTGCGCGGACCCGGGAACGTGCTCGTGCGCGGCTCCTCCCGGAGCGACTGGCTGCTCGCCGTCGGCTGCGGCGGCATGGAGCGCGCGGCAGGTACGGCGGGCACCGGGGACAACGCCGGCATGCCCGACGGGTTCGGCAGCGTACGGGTCGTGGTGCCGTCGCCCGTCCCCTCGGCGTCGGCCGGTCCGGCCTGGGCTGCGGCCCGCCGGGCCCCGTACCTGCGGTGCACGGCCTGCTTCGTGACCCCGAGGGCCGAGCCGACCGCATCCCAGGAGAAGCCCAGCGAACGGTCGAAGTCCACAGCCGCGGTCACCAGGGTCTCGACGCTGTCCCGCAGTTCCTGTGCGAGACGGACGGTCGGAGCCGGGGCCCTGCCATAGACGACGAAGCCCGTGGAGGGGCCGGAGCGGCGCGGTCGGTAGACGTTGCCCAGCTGGGCGGTGAGCGTGCGCAGTGCGTCCACCTGCCGGCGGACCCGCTCGATGTCCCGCACCAGAAGGTGCAGGCTTGCCCGGGCTTGGGCGTCGTGGGTTGCGTGGTCGGCCATGGAAAAGCCTCTCGAACCGGCGTTGGAAAGGGGCCGGGCCGCGTCAGGGCGGCCCGCTTGGGGTCAATCTGTCTTGACCAACGCTCAACCCGTCGATCTGGTCACGCTTCGGGGGCGTGTACGCATCAGAGTGGGGCGCGCGGCCGTCCGTACGCCCCCGCCGCCACGGCCCATAGACTGGTGTGCTGGTCGTCACCGCACGCACACCGCATGTCGGCACCTTGGGCTTCCGCACGCCAACCGCATGTCGCGTGTACTGATGACAGCCGCACGTACAGCCGTCACCTGCACGTACACGTCTGAGAGGCAGTCAGCAACCGATGAAGCTCGTCTTCGCAGGTACCCCCGAGGTCGCCGTGCCCGCCCTGGACGCCCTGATCGCCTCCGGCCGGCACGAGGTCGCGGCCGTCGTCACCCGCCCCGACGCCCCTGCCGGACGCGGGCGCAGGCTGGTGGCCAGCCCGGTCGCCCAGCGGGCCGCGGAAGCCGGGATCGAGGTGCTCAAGCCGGCCAGGCCGCGGGACGAGGACTTCCTGGCGCGGCTGCGCGAGATCGGCCCCGACTGCTGCCCGGTCGTCGCATACGGCGCGCTGTTGCCCAAGGTGGCTCTCGACGTCCCGGCACGCGGCTGGGTCAATCTGCACTTCTCGCTGCTGCCCGCCTGGCGCGGCGCCGCACCCGTGCAGCACGCCATCCTGGCCGGCGACGACATGACCGGCGCCTCGACCTTCCTGATCGAGGAGGGGCTGGACTCGGGACCGGTCTACGGCGTGATCACCGAGCACGTACGGCCCACGGACACCAGCGGTGATCTGCTCACCCGGCTCGCTTTCGCCGGTGCGGGGCTGCTCGCCGCCACCATGGACGGCATCGAGGACGGCTCGCTGAAGGCGGTGCCGCAGCCGGCCGACGGCGTCACCCACGCCCCCAAGATCACGGTCGAAAGTGCGCACGTGGACTGGGCGGCTCCGGCGCTGCGCGTGGACCGGGTCGTCCGGGGCTGCACGCCCGCGCCCGGCGCATGGTCGGTCTTCCGGGGCGAGCGGCTCAAGCTGGTCAATCTGCTGCCGCTGCCGGACCGGGCGGATCTCGCTCCCGGCCAGCTCGACGTGCACAGGAACAACGTCTACGTCGGCACCGGATCGCACGCCGTGGAGCTGCTCTGGGTCCAGCCGCAGGGCAAGAAGCCGATGCGCGCGGCGGACTGGGCGCGGGGGGTGCGGATCGCCCCGGGCGAGCGGCTCGGTACGACGGACGTACGCTGAGAGCGGGCCCGCCTCTCTGAGCCGGCCCCATTCGCCGGGTACCAGCGGATTCATCAGCACGAATGTCACCAGCGGAGCACCTTTGAACGAGCAGGCACGTCGCCGTCCCCCGCACAAGCCGTACCGCCGGCCCCAGAAGGATCCCGTGCGGATCCTCGCCTACGAGGCGCTGCGGGCCGTCGACGAGCGGGACGCGTACGCGAACCTCGTCCTGCCGCCCCTGCTGAAGAAGGCCCGCGAGAAGGACGACTTCGACGGGCGCGACGCGGCGCTCGCCACCGAGCTCGTGTACGGGACGCTGCGCCGCCAGGGCACGTACGACGCGATCATCGCGGCATGCATCGACCGGCCGCTGCGCGAGGTCGATCCGCCCGTGCTGGACGTCCTCTCACTCGGTGCCCACCAGCTGCTGGGCACGCGCATCCCGACGCACGCCGCGGTCTCGGCGAGCGTGGAGCTCGCGCGGGTGGTGCTGGGCGACGGCCGGGCGAAGTTCGTCAACGCCGTGCTGCGGAAGATCGCGCAGGAGGACCTGGGCACGTGGCTGGACCGGGTCGCGCCGCCGTACGACGAGGACGCCGAGGAGCATCTCGCGGTCGTGCACTCGCATCCGCGCTGGATCGTCTCGGCGCTGTGGGACTCGCTCGGCGGCGGGCGCGCGGGCATCGAGGACCTCCTGGAGGCGGACAACGAGCGGCCCGAGGTGACCCTGGTGGCACGGCCCGGCCGGGCCACCACCGACGAACTGCTCGACGTGCTCGGCGAGGATTCCGGGCTGCCCGGGCGCTGGTCCCCGTACGCGGTACGCCTGGCCGAGGGCGGCGAGCCCGGTGCCATCGAGGCGGTACGGGACGGCCGGGCCGGTGTCCAGGACGAGGGGAGCCAGCTCGTGGCGATCGCCCTGGCCAACGCGCCCCTGGACGGTCCGGACGAGCGCTGGCTCGACGGCTGCGCGGGGCCGGGCGGCAAGGCGGCCCTGCTCGGGGCGATGGCGGCCGGACGCGGCGCCGCGCTGCTCGCCTCCGAGCGGCAGCCGCACCGCGCACGGCTGGTCGAGCGGGCGCTGGCCGGCAACCCCGGCCCGTACCAGGTCATCGCCGCCGACGGCACCCGCCCACCGTGGCGCCCCGGCAGCTTCGACCGCGTACTCGTCGACGTCCCCTGCTCGGGCCTCGGCGCGCTGCGCCGCCGCCCGGAGGCCCGCTGGCGTCGGCGACCGGAGGACCTCGAAGGCTTCGCACCGCTGCAACGCGGCCTGTTGCGCGAGGCGTTGAGTGCCGTGCGGGTGGGCGGCGTGGTGGGCTACGCGACCTGCTCGCCGCATCTCGCGGAGACCAGGATCGTCGTCGACGACGTCCTGCGGGGACGCGGCGGCGCCGCACCGGCCGAGGCGGAGTGGATCGACGCCCGCCCGCTGATGCCGGGCGTCCCGATGCTCGGCGACGGACCGGACGTGCAGCTGTGGCCGCATGTGCACGGCACGGACGCGATGTATCTGGCACTGCTGCGCCGCACGGCGTGACCCAGGTGTGAGCTGTAGCGCGACAGGGCCGACTGTTGTGAGCTGTAGCGCGACAGGGCCGACTGAAGCGAGGTAGCCGACCCCCCCGGGAATTGAGAAGGAGCGCTTCAGCCGGCGAGGCCCGCCTGCTGAAGCGCTCACCGCCGGCGGCTGGCGGGTGCGCGGCCCGCGAGCTCGCGTGTCACGCGTAGCTGAGGATCACCATCAGCGCCACGCACTCCGCCAGGAGTTGCGCGATCAACGCCACCCGACGCACCCGTACAGCAGGCGCGGCCAGCGCGACGACACACGCCACACCGCCCAGGCCGACGCCCCACACGAACAGCCACCCGGGCAGCGGCGAGCCGCACTGCTCCCCGTACGTCATACAGCGCCCCGCCCGCTCGGAGGCGAGGGTCAGCACGCCCGCGGCCGGCGCCGCAGGCACGAAGAGCACGGCGGCCAGGACGGACCAGAATCGGCTGCTGCGGCCGCCGAAGCCGGCGCGGTCCGTGGCGCGCATCTCCTTGGTCGCGGGCGTCGACCGGGACTCCGTTGTGTTCATGCCCCCATCCGACGTCAACTCCCCGTTCCGCCGCATCCGTCCGCGTACTCACGTCGCGGATGCGAGGTACTCAGCAACCAGGTCAACGGTGGAAGCGGGGCCTGCCCCTCTGCAACGCGCTGTGGTCAGGCGCAGGAGGGGCACAGTCCGCGGTAGGTGACCTCGACGTCGGACACGGTGAAGCCGAACCGTTCCTCCGCCGGGAGATCGGCCAGTGGATTGCCGGTCGGGTGGACGTCGCGGATGGTGCCGCAGCGGGAGCACACCAGGTGCTGGTGCGGACGGTGCGCGTTGGGGTCGTAACGCTTGGCGCGGCCGTCGGTGGAGACCTCCATGACCTCGCCGAGGGAGACCAGCTCGCCCAGGGCGTTGTAGACGGTCGCCCGGGAGATCTCGGGCAGCCGCTGTGCCGCGCGGGCGTGCACCTCGTCGGCCGTGAGATGCACGTGGTCACCGTCGAGGACCTCCGCAACGACACGCCGCTGGGAGGTCATCCGCCAGCCACGCCCTCGCAGTCGCTCCAGCAGGTCACTCATATCGGTTCACCTATTCAGATTCGGTGGGATGCCCGAAGTTTACCGGTGGACGTCCGGTTTCTGATTGGATATGGGCTTGGCGCGCTTCTTGACTTGGACTCTGTCCATCGTAGGATCGGTTTTGGCGCCGGCCAAGGGACAGGAAGACTCCAGTAGGGGCAGGAGACAGGGACGTGACGGGACTACCGCCGAGGAGCTGGGCGGTGCCGGCCTGTGTATGACGGCCGTCCGTGTCCCGCCGCCCGAGACCTTCCAGGGCGTGAACACCTCGGCATCGAGGCGATCGCCTCCGGGGTGCGCGCTCGGCAAGGCCCCCCTGCCCCGCCGCCGTCGGCGACCACGACTTCTCGTGGACGAGGCCGAGGTCATCCACCGGGGCCTGCGCCCCGGCTGTTCCACCGCCCGCAGTTTCTGAGCACCGTGATCCGTCTGGTCCGGAAGGATTCCCATGTCTGAGAACCATGATGCAATCGTCGTAGACGCGAAGGCGGAGGGTGGAGGTGGCTGTCCGGTCGCGCACGGGCGCGCCCCGCACCCGACTCAGGGCGGCGGAAACCGCCAGTGGTGGCCGGAGCGGCTGAACCTGAAGATCCTTGCCAAGAACCCTGCCGTGGCCAACCCCCTCGGCGAGGAGTTCGACTACGCGGAGGCGTTCAAGACCCTCGACCTCCCGGCGGTGAAGCAGGACATCGCGGAGGTGCTGACGACCTCGCAGGACTGGTGGCCCGCCGACTTCGGGCACTACGGCCCGTTCATGATCCGGATGGCGTGGCACAGCGCGGGTACCTACCGGATCAGCGACGGCCGCGGCGGCGCCGGAGCCGGCCAGCAGCGCTTCGCCCCCCTCAACAGCTGGCCGGACAACGGGAACCTGGACAAGGCTCGCCGCCTGCTGTGGCCGGTCAAGAAGAAGTACGGCCAGAACCTCTCGTGGGCCGACCTCATGATCCTCGCCGGCAACGTCGCCCTGGAGTCGATGGGCTTTGAGACCTTCGGCTTCGGCGGCGGTCGTGCGGACGTCTGGGAGCCCGACGAGGACGTCTACTGGGGTCCCGAGACCAGCTGGCTCGGCGACGAGCGCTACAGCGGCGACCGTGAGCTGGAGAATCCCTTCGGCGCGGTCCAGATGGGCCTCATCTACGTCAACCCGGAGGGCCCGAACGGCAATCCGGACCCGCTCGCCGCGGCCCGCGACATCCGCGAGACGTTCCGCCGGATGGCGATGAACGACGAGGAGACGGTCGCCCTGATCGCGGGCGGCCACACCTTCGGCAAGACCCACGGCGCGGGCCCGGCGGACAGCGTAGGCGCCGACCCCGAGGCCGCCCCGATCGAGGAACAGGGGTTCGGCTGGAGGAACTCCTTCGGCACCGGCAAGGGTGGCGACGCGATCACCAGCGGCCTTGAGGGCATCTGGACGAACACCCCGATCACCTGGGACAACAGTTTCTTCGAGATCCTGTTCGGCTACGAGTGGGAGCTGTTCAAGAGCCCCGCCGGTGCGCACCAGTGGAGGCCGAAGGAGGAGGCCGGGACGGGCACCGTGCCCGACGCCCACGACCCGTCGAAGAGCCACGCCCCGACGATGCTGACCACCGACCTCTCGCTCCGGTTCGACCCGGCCTACGAGCAGATCTCGCGGCGCTTCCTCGAGAACCCCGACGAGTTCGCGGACGCCTTCGCCCGCGCGTGGTTCAAGCTGACCCACCGCGACATGGGCCCGATCGTGCGCTACCTCGGCCCGGAGGTCCCGGCCGAGACGCTGCTGTGGCAGGACCCCCTCCCCGCGGTGACGCACGAGCTCGTCGGCTCCGAGGACATCGCCTCCCTCAAGGAGCGGATCCTCGCCTCGGGCCTGTCGGTGTCCCAGCTCGTGTCCACCGCGTGGGCGTCGGCCTCGTCCTTCCGTGGCAGCGACAAGCGCGGCGGCGCCAACGGTGCGCGCATCCGCCTCCAGCCGCAGAGCGGGTGGGAGGTCAACGAGCCCGACGAGCTGGCGGCGGTGCTGCGCACGCTGGAGACCATCCAGAAGGACTTCAACGACGCCCGGAGCGGCGGCAAGCAGATCTCCCTCGCCGACCTGGTCGTGCTCTCCGGTGCCGCGGGTGTCGAGAAGGCCGCCAAGGACGCCGGCTTCGATGTCGAGGTCCCCTTCACGCCGGGGCGTGTGGACGCGTCGCAGGAGCAGACCGACGTGGAGTCGTTCGCCGCGCTCGAGCCGACCGCCGACGGGTTCCGCAACTACCTCGGGAAGGGCAACCGCCTGCCGGCCGAGTACCTGCTGCTGGACAAGGCGAACCTGCTGACCCTCAGCGCGCCGGAGCTGACGGTCCTCGTCGGTGGCCTTCGCGTCCTGGGCGCGAACTATCAGGAGTCGTCGCTCGGCGTCCTCACCACGACGCCCGGGTCCTTGACGAACGACTTCTTCGTCAACCTGCTCGACATGGGCACGACGTGGAAGGCGACGTCCGAGGACCAGAACACGTTCGAGGGCCGCGACGCCGCCACGGGCGAGGTCAAGTGGACCGGCAGCCGGGCCGACCTCGTCTTCGGGTCGAACTCCGAGCTGCGCGCGCTCGCGGAGGTCTACGCGAGCGATGACGCGAAGGAGAAGTTCGTGAACGACTTCGTCGCGGCGTGGAACAAGGTGATGAACCTCGACCGGTTCGACCTCGTCTGATCATGACGTCCAGGCCGGCCCGCGCCGGCCGGCCTGGACGTCCTCAGCCCGTGGACCTTGCCGCCGCCCTGATCCGCCGGGTACGGCGGGGCGGTGGCGGCATCAGCGCAGCTTCCGGCAAAGGAGCGCATCCGGGGTCCGTGACGAGCCCAGGCGGCCGGTGTACGCGATACCGGCGGCGTACTCGTCGTTCGCGCACTGCCCCTTGTGGTGGCCGTACGCGAAGTCGCCTCCGCCTGCCGCCGGCGGGCGGCTGTCGGACCGGTCGAACCATACGGTCCGCCCCGCCGATCCCAGCGGTTCGCCCGCCTCGGCGCACAGGGCGGCGGACACGGCGGCCCCGCGCACGCTGTAGCCGACCAGGAAGTGCCGCGGCGGACACTGGAGCTTGGTGTATCCGGAGGCCCAGTCGCGGCCGGGCTCGACGTGCCGTTCGTCGCGGACCACCTCATGGGCGCCGCCAGGTGCGCGAAGAGCGCGGGCTCCGGCGTCGGAGCACAGTCCCCGGTTGCCGGAGTGGCTGAGCCCGGCAAGTCGCTGGTCGTCCGGGCACGCCGCCTTCCGCGCGCCGTGGTCCCAGTCCTGCACTTCGCGCATCCGCAGTGACTGGACGAAGTCCCCGTGGTCCGGGCTCAGCATCGACCAGCGGTCGGCCGGGGCGACCTCGCCCGTCCGGCCCCGTGCTTCGATCAGCCGCGTCCAGTGCTCGGCGCGCCAGTCGTCGCCGTCGAAGACGCCGGCCCTGCGTCCCGCGGAGTCCCAGTGCAGCAGCGCCCAGCCGTTGCCCTTGCGGTCCTTGTGCCAGCCGACGAGCGGCCAGTAGGCGAAGTCGGCGTCCGTCTCGATGAGGAAGTCGACGAAGTGGCGGAACCATGCCCGCTGCTTCGCCCCGGTCTCCTCCCGGCCGCCGACGCCGAACTCGCTGATCCACACCGGTGCCGTGAAGTGCCGGTCCGTTTGTGAGGCGACGTAGAAGGCCTGCCGCCGCAGCACGTCGTACAGCTCGGAGCGGCTGAAGTCGCGGTAGCGGGGGTCGGAGGTCTCTCCGATGCCGGTGGCTCCGCTGTGGTTCGGTCCCGTGTAGTCGTAGAAGTGGGCCGAGTACACCAGTTTCCCGGATCGCACGAGGGTGTGCGAGAGCCGCTGGACGGGCTCGAGGGTGGGCCGTTCGTGCGGGAGACCGTCCACCGGAATTCCGGTCCAGTTGATTCCTTCGACGATCACCAGCAGGTCTGGATTGGCCTCCTGAAGGATCCGGTCTCCCAGATGCTGTGACGCGGCGAACCAGTCGTGCCGGTCGCCGAGGCCCCAGTTGGGGTCGTCGAGGACGGAGCGGCGTACCTCGTTGTAGAGATCGGCGCCGACGACCCGGGGGTTGTCCCGGTAGCGGCGGGCCATGAACAGCCAGTCACTCTCCCAGGTCTCGGTGCTCCGGCTCGCGTTCCACCGCTCGTTGCCGTCGACGCCGCAGCACCAGCGCGTCGTGTTGGTGTGGTTGTTGAGGATCACCGCGAGGCCCGCGTCCGTCAGGGCCTTGACGGCGGCGTCGTAGACCTGGAGAGGCGTCTTTCCTTTCAGCGCCGGGTTGGCCGCCACCGAGGCGTCCGCGACCGGGCGGGCGTCGTGGACCATCTCGTTGGAGAAGGGGAGGCGGACGCTGTTGAGACCGAGTTCGCGGAATCCGCCGACGATCTCGGACATCGGGGCGCGGTCCAGGCCCAGCGGCATACGGTCCGACTTCTCGCCCGCGTGGTTGTTCGCCGGGTCGTCGGGGCTGCCCGAACCGGTCCATGTGCCGCTCGCCCCGTGCCAGTTGCCCGACTTCAGCTTGAACCGGTTGCCGCCGGCGTCGACGACGTAACGGCCCCGGGTGCTCAGGGGAGGTGTCCATGCCTCCGCCGGCCGGACGGCGGCGAGTTCGGTGCCATGCCCGGCAGGCGCGGGGGCGGGGGCAGGCGCGGGGGCAGAGGGCACCGACTCGGCTGCTGCCGGAGGCGCGACCGAAGCGCCCGCCAGGACGCCCAGCATCACGGCGGCCGGCGCCCACCTGACGAAATACCTGTTCACGACCACCCGTTCCCTCGCAGAGTGCGATCCGTCCGGCGAACTGCGTCATTGGCATGTCTGCGCCATGATGGCGGGCGTCCGATGACGTTGACCAGTGGCCCAGGTGCACGACACTCGCGAGCGTTCAGCGTGAGAGGCGCAGTACGCTCACCGCGCGGTCGAATGCCGAGTCCCTGTTGCGGTCGAACTCCTCGTCCGTGAAAACCGGTTCGGTCAGGTGCGGCGGGATGCCGGGGCCGTCGAAGGTGCGGCTCGTCCGGGTGCGGAACTCCTCGTTCGGGAGCATGAGCTGCCAGCCGTTCGGCAGTACTCGGGGCATCATGTCCGAGAACGCACCCTGGGTGGGCGCTCCGATGCGGACCGTGCGGCCCGGGCGGTCCATCAGGGCCTGAGTGACGGTCTCACCCGCACTCACCGTGGAGCCTCCGGTCAGGACCGCGACCGGACCGGTGTAGCGCGGGCCTCGGGCGGGTGGACGTACTGGGGCTGGGAGCGCGTGAAGCGTGCCGGGTCGGACGGGTGGTTGCGGGCGCGCTTGGCGTAGGCGAAGTGTGTGCGGTCCGTCAGCCGCCCCGCGAGGCGGAGGCCCAGGCTGTCCGATCCGCCGCCGTTGATGCGCAGGTCGATGATCAAGCCGTTCAGCCGGGCCGTGCGCTCGCGTGTGAAGACCGCGTCCAGGGCACGGTCCAGCGCCGCAGAGCAGTCGTCGTACGTCTCGGGATCGGCGTCCGTGTAGCCGCCGAAGCCCGTGACGCGCAGGTAGCCCTGGCCGTCGGGCAGGTCCGCGTGGCCGATCCGGCCGTTGGCGAACTCCTGGAGCGGGCGGCCGCCGAGGTCGCGGCGTTCGATGTGCGCCTTGACCCGCTGGTCCAGTTCGGGCCCGGGAATCTCGGTGCCGGGGCGCTTCTCGAAGAAAAACCGGTCCTTGCCCGCGGTGATGCGCACATGCGCGTCGTACAGCGGCCGGACCATGTCGCTCAGCACGGCGAACAGTTCCTCGTCGGTGGTGCGGCCGCTGATCCGGGGGCGGTGGCGGTCCCGGACCGCATGCCGATCGATGCCCTTGGCGGCGAAGAACGGATAGTTCTCCTCGAACGTCTGCCGGAAGACGTCGAACGTGGCGAGCGGGCCGCTCGGCGCCGGCCGTGTGCACTCGGCGGGCAGTGCCGAAAGGCGGCGAAGCCCCCGTTCCCCGGGGGACCCGGCGAAGCGCAGCTTCCCGGGCCGTACGTCCAGGACCGTACCGTCCTCGGTGGTGTACGAGGCCCGGCGACCGCTGCCCGTCCGCTGCGCCGTGGCGCCCGGCAGACACCCTGCCGCCGTGGTCTGGAACTCCCGCAGCCGCCCCTCGTCGATCGCGTACACAGCCCCGTAACCGTCGCTGCGCCATACCCCCTCGACGTGTGCGTCCTTCGCGGCCGCCGCCGCCGGCGCCGGGCCGGTGACGAGCGTTGCTCCGAGCGCGAGTGCGACGGCGGTGACGGTCGTGCGGGTGATGGCCGTACGGCGCATGGGCGTGCCCCCTGAGTGGCTGAGTGAACCGGTGGCTCACGGGGCGGGCGGGCCGAGGACATCCGGCCCGCAGGTGGGTACGGGGTCGGGCAGGCCCCCCGCCCTCACCCTGGAAAACCCGCCTTCCGCGGCACGGGCAGGCGGACCGAATCGCCGGGATTGCGAGGCCTGTGCCGGGCCCGGGGGTCTCCGGTCCGTACCGATGCCCGTCTCGGGGAGGGGAAGAGCCGCCGGACGTGGCAGGCTTGGCCCATGGCCGTACAGATCAACCCCAGTATTCTCTCCGCCGACTTCTCCCGCCTTGCGCAAGAGGCCAGTGCCGTCGAGGGCGCCGACTGGCTGCACGTCGACGTGATGGACAACCACTTCGTGCCCAACCTGACGCTGGGCGTGCCGGTGGTCGAGTCGCTCAGCAAGGCGACGGACACCCCGCTGGACTGCCACCTGATGATCGAGGACCCCGATCGCTGGGCACCCCAGTACGTCGAGGCCGGGGCCGGATCGGTCACCTTCCATGTCGAGGCCGCGGACGCACCCGTCCGGCTCGCGCGCGAGATCAGGGCGAAGGGCGCCCGCGCCTCCATGGCGCTCAAGCCCGCCACGCCCATCGAGCCGTACGAGGACCTGCTTCCCGAGCTCGACATGCTGCTGATCATGACCGTGGAGCCGGGCTTCGGGGGCCAGGCGTTCCTGGACATCATGCTCCCCAAGATCCGCCGCACCCGGGAACTGATCTCCAAGCACGGCCTCGAGCTGTGGCTCCAGGTCGACGGGGGAGTGTCCGCGTCGACCATCGAGCGGTGCGGGGAAGCGGGCGCCGATGTCTTCGTCGCGGGCTCGGCGGTCTACAACACGCAGGACCCGGCGGCGGCCGTACGGGCACTGCGCGACCAGGCGACGCGGGCGACCGCTTCGGCAGCCTGGGCGTGCAGCCACTGAGCCCCGGCTCGGCGGCTGTGCTTGTTCAACCGATGTTGGCCCATCAGGGCCGATCAACAGCAACCGGATCTGACAGGATGGCGGATCCGGAGTGTGTACAGCAGTGAGGAGAGCGCGGTGTCTGCAATGTCGGCGGGACGGCCAGCCCTGCGGATGGGACCCGCCGAGCTGGTTCAGGCGGCTGCCATGGCGCGCCGCTTCTACCTCGAGGGCAAGTCCAAGATCCAGATCGCCGAGGAGTTCGGCGTGAGCCGCTTCAAGGTGGCCCGGGTCCTGGAGACGGCGCTCGAGCGTGATCTGGTACGGATCGAGATCCGCGTTCCCGCCGAGCTGGACGCGGAGCGCTCCGACGCCCTGCGCGCACGCTACGGGCTGCGCCACGCGGTCGTCGTCGAGACCCCTGCGGAAGGCATGGACGAGTCCCCCGACCCGGAGAACCTGGGCGAGGTGGCCGCTGACCTGCTCGGCGAGCTGGTGGCGGAGGGCGATGTGCTGGGACTCGCCTGGGGCCGTTCCACGATTCACATGGCGGCCGCGCTGGACCGGCTGCCGCCCTGCACGGTCGTCCAGCTGACGGGCGTGTACGACGCGGGCACCGCCGAGCGCGGCTCGGTCGAGGCGGTACGGCGGGCGGCGCAGGTCTCCGGCGGCGAGGCGCACCCCATCTACGCCCCCATGCTGCTGCCCGACCCGGCCACCGCGGCAGCCCTGCGCAACCAGACGGGGATCGCCCGGGCCTTCGAGTACTTCGACAAGGTCACCGTCGCCTGCGTCTCCATCGGTTCGTGGGAGCCGGGTATCTCCACCGTGCACGACATGCTCACCGACGAGGAGCGCGCCCACTACGCGTCTCTGGGCGTCGCCGCCGAGATGTCCGCGCATCTCTTCGACACCGAGGGCCGGCGAGTCGGCCGTGACCTGGGGGAGCGGTGCATCACGGTCGAGGCCGACCGGCTGCGCCGTATCCCCGAGGTTGTCGCGATCGCGGGCGGGCAGCGCAAGGCGGAGGCGATCGGAGCGGTCCTGCGTTCGGGTCTGGTCACGAGCCTCGTGACGGACACCGCCGCGGCGGACCAGCTGCTGACGGCGGCCCCCGGACCGCGCCCGGCGCTGGAGCGCGCCGACCCCGACGACTGATCCGGCACGGGAAGGCCCCGGGAACAGGGGGCGGGCGGCCGCTGCGGCCGGGACC
The DNA here is from genome assembly GCF_036057275.1 of Streptomyces sp. NBC_00390. Lineage (NCBI taxonomy): Bacteria > Bacillati > Actinomycetota > Actinomycetes > Kitasatosporales > Streptomycetaceae > Streptomyces > Streptomyces sp. NBC_00390. Next base: position 7,026,990 of record NZ_CP107945.1, read on the forward strand.
CGCGCGTTCCCGCCGCGGGCGGATTTGGAGGATCTGCTTGTGGAGGCGGCCATGAGCTGGAGGTTTCTCCGGGGCCGGACGATCGCCTGTCATGGGACACTGAAGTACGTGCGTTTTCCCCCCGGCTGAAATGCCCGGGGGCCAACTCGAACGACTGGGATGTTCAGCACGTGCGTTTCCTCAATGACCTGAAGCCGCCGTACGACCTCACGTACGACGATGTGTTCATGGTGCCGAGCCGTTCGGCCGTGGGTTCCCGCCAGGACGTGGACCTTTCCTCCCCCGACGGCACCGGCACGACCATCCCGCTGGTCGTCGCCAACATGACCGCCATCGCGGGCCGTCGGATGGCCGAGACGGTCGCCCGCCGCGGTGGCCTCGTCGTCATCCCCCAGGACATCCCGATCGAGGTCGTCACCGATGTCATCACCTGGGTCAAGAGCCGCCACCTGGTGCTCGACACCCCGATCGTCCTGACCCCGCACCAGACCGTGGCCGACGCGCTGTCCCTGCTGCCCAAGCGCGCGCACGGCGCGGGCGTCGTCGTGGACGACGAGCAGCGGCCCGTCGGCATCGTCACCGACGTCGACCTGGCGGGCGTGGACCGCTTCACGCAGCTGTCCGAGGTCATGTCCAGGGACCTGCTGCTGCTCGACGCGGACATCGATCCGCGCGAGGCCTTCAACACGCTCGACGCCGCCAACCGCCGCTACGCGCCCGCCGTTGACGCCGGAGGCCGTCTCGCCGGTGTGCTCACCCGCAAGGGCGCGCTGCGCGCGACGCTGTACTCCCCGGCCGTCGACGCCGCGGGCACGCTGCGCATCGCCGCCGCCGTCGGTATCAACGGCGATGTGGCGGGCAAGGCCAAGCAGTTGCTCGATGCGGGCGTCGACACCCTCGTCGTCGACACCGCGCACGGCCACCAGGAGTCGATGATCAGCGCGCTGAAGGCGGTGCGAGGTCTCGACCCGCACGTACCGATCGTCGCGGGCAACATCGTGGCCGCCGCGGGCGTACGCGACCTCGTCGAGGCCGGCGCGGACATCATCAAGGTCGGTGTGGGCCCCGGAGCCATGTGCACCACCCGCATGATGACCGGCGTGGGCCGGCCCCAGTTCTCCGCCGTTCTCGAATGCGCCGCCGAGGCGAAGAAGTTCGGCAAGCACGTCTGGGCGGACGGCGGAGTGCGCCACCCGCGCGACGTCGCCATGGCCCTCGCCGCCGGCGCGTCCAATGTGATGGTCGGTTCCTGGTTCGCCGGCACGTACGAGTCTCCTGGCGACCTGCAGCAGACCGCCGACGGGCGGCTGTACAAGGAGTCGTTCGGCATGGCCTCCGCGCGCGCCGTGCGCAACCGCACGAGCGAGGAGTCGTCCTACGACCGGGCCCGCAAGGCCCTGTTCGAGGAAGGCATCTCCCACTCGCGGATGTTCCTCGACCCGGACCGCCCCGGCGTCGAGGACCTGATCGACTCGATCATCGCCGGTCTCCGTTCCTCCTGCACGTACGCGGGCGCCCGCTCGCTGGAGGAGTTCGCCGAGAACTCGGTCGTCGGCATCCAGAGCGCCGCCGGTTACGCCGAGGGCAAGCCGTTGCACGCCAGCTGGAGTTGACGGACTCCGCTCCGCCGGCCTCCGGTCGCCGCCTCTTCGCGGCGGCCGGAGGCCGGCGTGTTGGATCCGCCCAACTTCGCAGGCATGCCCGGCGGAAGCCGGGGTAGGCGCCCCTTCGCACTGACAACGGAGCAGGGGAGGACGAAGTGTCCACGGCGAGCACAGTCCCGACCGAACTCACGCAGGTGGGAGTACAGCGCCCGATTGCGGCAGAGCTGGACCTTCCGGACGTGGAGAACCCGGGGGAGGTTGCACCGAAGGACGCACGGGAGATCTCGAAGGTCTTCTTCCGGCGGCTCGACTCGCTGGACGAAGGAACCCACGAATACCAGTACGTACGCAACACCCTGATCGAACTCAATCTGGCACTGGTGAAGTACGCGGCCGGGCGGTTCCGCAACCGTGCGGAGCAGATGGAGGACATCGTCCAGGTCGGCACGATCGGTCTGATCAAGGCGATCGACCGCTTCGAGCTCAGCCGCGAGGTCGAGTTCGCCACTTTCGCCGTCCCGTACATCGTCGGTGAGATCAAGCGCTTCTTCCGGGACACCAGCTGGGCCGTCCATGTGCCGCGCAGGCTCCAGGAGTTGAGGATCGATCTGGCCAAGGCCGTCGACGAACTCTCCCAGCGGCTCGACCACACCCCCTCCACCGCCGAACTCGCCGGGCATCTCGGGCTCGACGAGGAGGAGGTCATCGAGGGCGTGGTGGCCAGCAACGGCTACACCGCGGGTTCGATCGACATGCCGATGGACGACGCCTCCGACCACACCGCGGCCCCGCTGTCCGACCGGCTCGGAGCGCCCGACTCCGACCTCGAGATCGCGGAGAACGTCCAGGCGCTCAAACCGCTGATCGAGGAGCTGGACGACCGGGACCGGAAGATCCTTCAGATGCGGTTCGGCGACGAGATGACCCAGTCCGAGATCGGCCAGGAGCTGGGGGTCTCGCAGATGCACGTCTCGCGGCTGCTGACGCGGATCACCGGGCGGCTGCGAGAAGGACTGCTCGTGGTGGAGTGACCGCGCCTCGGGCCGCGACCCGGATGGTGACGCATCCGGAACGCCCGTCATGAACCCATTCCCCCCACGGAGGAGGCGGCGTCCTGGCCGACCAGGGCGCCGCCTCTGCATCCGTACCTTCTGGTGGTCCGTACCTTCTGGTGGTGCGGCTGGACCTTCTGGTGGTGCGGCTGGACCTTCTGGTGGTGCGGCTGGGCGCTGGGCGGTGCGTCTGCTGACCGCCGGCCTTTCCGAGCGCCGGGGGATGCCGAGTGGATCAGCAGCCGGAAGGGGCGCCCGCCGCGCTGCGTATCCAGGTCGCCTGCACCCGCTTCCCGTGCGGCAGGGGCCGGACCTCCACCCGCCCCGCCAGGTTCTGCACCATGTGCCAGCCGAAGCCGCCGCCGCCGCCGAGGTCCGGCCGGCGCGCGACGGGCTGCTGCGGGCTGGAGTCCTCCATCGCGACGACCAGGGTGTCCGCGCCCGCCGTCAGATGCAGCCGCCACCAGCCCGCGGTGTGCCGTACCGCGTTGGCGACCAGCTCGGAGACGACCAGGAGCACCGCGTCCGGATCCGCCCAGGGGCAGTGCTGGAGCAGGAACGCCGCGGTGGCCGACCGGGCGCCTGCGCTGCCTGATCCGTCACCTGTGTCGTGACGCCGTGACTCCTCGATCACGACGTGCGGTTCTGCGTTCATCGAGGACTCGCCTACCCCGTCGGCCCCCGGATATCGGTGCGCGGAACCCAACGATTTCGTTACCGGAGGAAACCATTGCGCCGACGTGCCGAAATCCCGTAACTTGACGCCGCTACCAAGGGGTAACTAACCGCGGTTGGTCCACTACGTCATCGTGCTCGACATGCTCAGGGGAGACCATGCGACGGCGACTTCGCCGCCCCACGATCCGCGGCCGGATCGTGACACTCACCGTCATACCGGTCGTCGCGCTCCTGATGCTGTGGAGCTTCGCCATGGTCTCCGTCACCGGCGACCTCCGCGCCCTGGTCAGACTGCAGGGGGTGTACGAGAGCTTCGGTACGCCCATCGACACCGCCGTGGGCCAGATCCAGATCGAACGCCGGCTCTCCGCGGAGTATCTCGGCACCGCACGCAACCGCAGCGAGGCCGCCCTCGCCGCGCTGATGCGGCAGCAAAGGAACACCGACCGGACCGTCGCCGAGATGCGCGACGCGATCGGCGACGGTGAGCGGCGATCCGAGCTCTCCGGCCGTCAGCGGGAGTCCGTCGACGCGATGGGAGCGGCCGTCGACCGCCTCGACGGGCTGCGGGAGCGGGTGCTGGCCAGAGACATCACCTGGGACGGGTCGATCGAGGCCTACACCGGGATCGTCGAGCCGGCCTTCGACGTGCAGTCCACGCTCACCGCGCTGCAGGCCGGCCAGCTCGCGCGTGAAGCGCAGGTCGTCGTGGAACTGGTGCGGGTCCGCGAGTTCGTCTCCCGCGAGGACGCCTTCGTCGCGGGGGCCCGCGCCACCGGAGGCCTCACGGACCGGCAGTACGACACCCTCACCGCCACCATCGAGGACCGGCGGGTCTTCCACCGCACCTATGTCCCCGATCTGGCCGCCGACTCCCGCAGACTGTTCACCGACTTCGAGCGCACCGGCGAGTACCGGGCGCTCGTGGCGGGCGAGGACGCGCTGCTGCGGGCCGGAGCGTCCGGTGCGGGCGCGGCCATGGCCACCGACTCCTGGCGTACGACCACCGACCGGGCGGTCAAGCGCTACATGCTCCTGTGCACCGAGTCGGCGCTCAACGCCGCGGACCGCGGACGGGCCTACGCCTACGACGAGATGGTCAAGGCCGCGGTCGTCGGCGGGGTGGGGCTGATCGCGGTCGGGCTCTCCATCTGGTTCTCGATGACGAGCGGCCGGCGGATCTCCCGGCGCCTGGAGGAACTGCGCGACGCCGCGGACGTACTGGCCAGCCGTCAGCTGCCCGAGGTGATGGAACGCCTCGCCGCAGGCGAGCGGATCGACCCCGCGGCCGCGGCACCGCCGCTCGACTTCGGCGCCGAGGCCAAGGACCTGGACGAGATCGGCCAGGTCGGCCAGGCCCTCAACACGGCACGCCTCGCGGCTGTCGAGGCGGCCGTCAAGCAGGCGACCCTGCGCCGCGGGGTGTTCGCCGTGCTGCTCAACATCGCCCGGCGCAACCAGGCGCTGGTGCACCGCCAGTCCAAGCTCGTCGACACCCTGGAGCGGCGTACCAGCGATCCGGACACGCTGGAGGACCTGTTCCGCATCGACCACCTGACGACCCGTATGCGCCGCCACGCGGAGGGCCTGATCATCCTCGCCGGCGCCACGCCGGGACGCCGGTGGCGCAAGCCGGTGCCGGTCGTGGACGTCGTCGGCGCCGCGGTGGGCGAGATCGAGGACTACACCCGGGTCGTCGTGCCGCCCATGCCCTCGGTGGGCGTGAGCGCGCAGGCGGTGGCGGACGTGGTGCACCTGATCGCCGAGCTCGTCGAGAACGCCGCGGCGTTCTCCCCGCCGCACACCCAGGTGACCATGCGGACGAGCGAGGTCCGCAACGGCTTCGTCCTGGAGATCGACGACCGTGGCCTCGGCATGGACGACACCGAGCTGGAGGAAGCCCACGGGACGCTCGCCAGGCCCGGCGACTTCGACCCGGCGCAGGACGAGCGTCTGGGCCTGTACATCGTGGGCCGGCTGGCGGAGCGGCACGGCATCGGCGTGACGCTCACGAGGTCCCCGTACGGCGGCACGACGGCGGTGGTGCTGCTCCCCAGCGCGGTCCTCGCCCCGGTCGTACCGACGGACGTCCCGGCGGGGGCGCGGGCCCACCGGCCGGAGGGCACGACGGGGGAGGAGCCGGCGCGGCCCACCCACGAGGCAGGCTCCTACGGTGCGAGCCCGCTTCCCCACCGCGGCCACGGTGAGACGGACGTGTTGCCCCGCCGTGACCGGGAACGCGGCCCGGACAGGCCGGGTGCCGGGGTGCCGCGGGATGACGCGGGCCGGCGGACGCAGGCGGGCGCCTCGTTCGACGAGCACGATGGTGAGGACACGTCCGCCCCCGCCGAGGCGCCGGCCGGTGTGCTTCCGCAGCGACAGCGCAGTCGGGGCGCGGACCGCGGCGACGGCTCGTCGCACAGTGGTCGTGGCGTAGCCGGGCAGCCCGGGCGTGACCAGGGGGAACACGGCGGTCCCCTGCCGCAGCGCGGTCGCGGCGAGTCCGATGGGCCGGCCGAGCGCGGTACGGGGGACACGGCGGAGGCGTTCGGCGGCCACGGCGATGTACTGCCGCAGCGCCGCGCCGAGTCCGGCGAGCTGCCCGAGCGAGGCCGGGGTGATGGTCCTGCCGAGCCCGGCCCGGTCGAGGCGGCCGGCGAGGTGGTGCCGCATGCGTTGCCCACACGGGTGCGGCAGGCCTCCCTGGCCGCGCCCCTGCGGGACGCGCCCACCGCGGCGGAGACCGCGCCCGCACGGGAGGTGTCCGCGGACGAGATGCGTTCCATCTTCGGGTCGTTCCAGCGTGGGCTGGACCGCGGCCGCAGGGGCGAACCCGCAGGACCGGCGTCGGCGAGCAGCACGCCACGCCCTCGCACCACCGATGAAGGGACGCACGACGATGCCTGAGGCACCCGAGCACAGATCCGCCGACGCGCCGGCGTACAGCCAGCCGGACCTCGGCTGGCTGCTGGACGAGCTGCTGGCCAAGACCGAGAACGTCCGCCAGGCCGTGCTGCTCACCGCGGACGGCCTCGCGATCTGCGCCTCCCGCGGCATGCCTCGCAGGGACATCGACCACCTGGCCGCCGTCTGCGCCGGGTTCCACAGCCTTGCGAACGAGGCGGGTTCCCGGTTCGGCGCGGGCGACGTGCGGCAGACCATGGTCATGCTCGACGACGCGTATCTCTTCGTCACACCGGCCGGCGACGGCAGCAGGCTCGCCGTGCTGTCCGACTTCGCAACCGACGTCGGCCAGCTCGCCCACGAGATGTCCCTGCTGGTCACGAAGGTGGGCCGGCACATGGCCGTACCCGCGCGATCGGGCGGCCAGGCCGACGACGCAGACCTCTAGCCGACGACGCAGACTTCCGGACGGGCGGCCGTGAGCGACACCTGGTACGAGGACGAGACCGGCCCCATGGTGCGGCCGTACACCGTCACCCGGGGCCGGACCCGGCCCGCCGCCGAGCACTCGTTCGATCTGATGTCGAGGATCTCGGCGACGGTGGCCGACGGCACCGAGTCACGGCTCGACCACGCCCGCAGCTCGCTGCTGGAGCTCGTTCGCCGCGCGCCGCGCCCCGTCGCGGAGATCGCCGCCGACGCGGACCTGCCGCTCACGGTCGTCCGCGTACTGCTGGCCGACCTCGCCGAGGCCGGCCTGATCACCGTGTCCGCACCCGCCGTGCGCACCGGTCTGGAGGACCCCGACCTGCTGCGCGACATCGTCCACGCCCTGCGCAGGCTGTGACGCCGCCCGACCCGGGCATGCATCGGGCCGCAATGTTTCCCCGCGCCTCCCCTCAGCGCGCAATGATCGTTCGCCGGTGCGCAACATCGATGCATTACGGGCATGAGCGGCGGACTCGTAGGCTCGGGCCTCGAACCAGGAGTGACGGTGACCGTCGTCTGCTCGGCGGTCCCACACCCATGCACGGGCTCCCCGTCATGCCCGCGGGCCGCCTCAGGTCACCTTCGCCGACCCGCAGCGATGAAGGAGCCCCCACGTGCTGGATCACGGCGCAGCCCCGCCCGCGACCGAGCCTCCGCCTCTGAAGGCCCAGGGTCTCGCCACCAGGCTCATGCGGCGCAAGCCGGTCGAGCAGCTGGTGTCCGAAGGCGGTCAGGGCGAGGGCGGCGCACTGCGCCGTTCGCTCTCGATGTGGCAGCTGACCATGATCAGCATCGGCGCCACACTGGGCACCGGCATCTTCGTCGTGCTCGGCGAGGCCACCCCGCTCGCCGGCCCGGCCGTGGCGATCTCGTTCGTGATCGCCGGCCTGACCGCGCTCTTCTCGGCGCTGTCCTACGCCGAGCTGGCAGGATCCATCCCGGTCTCCGGCTCCTCGTACTCCTACTCGTACGCCACGATGGGCGAACTCGTCGCCTGGATCTGCGGCTGGTGCCTGGTGCTGGAGTACGGCGTCTCGGTCGCGGCCGTCGCCGTCGGCTGGGGCGAGTACCTCGACGAACTGCTTGCCGGGACCATCGGCGTCACCATCCCCGAGGCCGTCGCCGCGCCGCTCGGCGAGGGCGGCTTCATCAACCTCCCCGCGCTCGTCGTGGTGCTGCTGGCCATGGTCTTCCTGATGGGCGGCGCGAAGGAGAGCGCCCGCGTCAACACGATCATGGTCGTCGTGAAGATCGTGACGCTGCTGCTCTTCATCGGCATCGGTTTCCTGGGCATCAAGGCGGGCAACTACGCCCCGCTGGCTCCGCTCGGCGTCACCGGGATCAGCGCCGCCGCGGCCACCCTGTTCTTCTCGTACATCGGCTTCGACGCCGCCTCCACCGCCGGCGAGGAGGCCAGGAACCCCAAGCGGGACCTGCCGCGCGCGATCATGCTGTCACTGCTGATCGTCACCGTGCTCTACTGCCTCGTGGCACTGGTCGCCGTGGGCGCGATGCCGTGGGAGAACTTCGAGGGCACCGAGGCCGCGCTCGCCCAGATCATGAAGGACGTCACGGGCCAGAGCTTCTGGGGCGTGGTGCTCGCCGCGGGCGCGGTCGTCGCCATCGCCAGCGTCGTCTTCGCCGTGCTGTACGGCCAGACCCGCATCCTGTTCGCGATGTCCCGTGACGGCCTGGTGCCGAAGGTGTTCGCCCGGGTGAACCCGCGCACCGGAGCGCCGCGCGCCAACACCGTGATCGTGTCGCTGTTCTGCGGCATCCTCGCCGCCTTCATCCCGCTGGGTGAACTGGCCAACGCCACCAGCATCGGCACGCTCTTCGCGTTCGCCCTGGTCAATGTGGCCGTCGTCATCCTGCGCTACAAGCGGCCGGAGATGAACCGCACCTTCCGGGTGATGCTGTTCCCCCTCACCCCGATCCTGGGCTTCGGTTTCTGCGCCTACATGATGTGGAGCCTGCCGCCCGCCACGTGGATGGTCTTCGGTGGCTGGATGGCCGCGGGCCTCGTGTTCTACTTCGTCTACGGCCTGCGCCGTTCCCGACTGGCCTCAGCAGAGAAGTGATCCGCCTCCTGTGCGACTGAACGATCTCGACGAACGCATCGTCCACGCCCTCGCCGAGGACGCCCGTCGTTCCTATGCCGACATCGGCTCACTGGTCGGCCTGTCCGCGCCCGCCGTGAAGCGGCGCGTGGACAGGCTGCGGGCCGAGGGGGCCATCACCGGCTTCACGGTCCGGGTCGACCCGGCCGCGCTCGGCTGGGAGACCGAGGGCTTCATCGAGATCTACGCACGCAGCAACACCTCGCCCGAGACCATCCAGCGCGGTCTTGAGCGGTATCCCGAGGTCGCGTCCGCCTCCACCGTCACCGGTGAGGCGGACGCGATCGTCCAGGTCTTCGCCGCCGACATGCGCCACTTCGAGCGGGTGCTGGAGCGGATCGCGGGCGAGCCGTTCGTCGAGCGCACCAAATCGGTGCTCGTGCTCTCCCCGTTGCTGCGGCGCTTCACGTCGGGCGCGCCGACGTAGACGCCGAGGCGAGGGGCCCGCGGCGGCCGAGCCGGTCCGTCGCGCCGCGTCCGCGGACCGGGCCGCCGGTACAGACGCCCGGGAGGTGACCGCCGTCACATGGCCGCCCGTCGGCAACCGGGTGCGCAACGAATCACCGCCGGCGCCTCCGATTGCGCAACAGATCGCGCACCAGCGCGCAACGCTCGCGTCTTGTCCCGGCGGAAGGGCGGAACGTACCTTTTTAGACGTCTCCCCTTCACCTGCCCTATCGCCCGAGGTCATCCCATGCCCCTGCGCACCGCCCTGCTCCAGAGTTCCGGCCGGCCGGGCTCGGTCGCCGAGAACCTGAAGGTGCTGGACGAGGCCGCGGGCCGCGCGGCCGCCGCCGGTGCCGGGCTGCTGGTGTGCCCCGAGATGTTCCTGACCGGGTACGCGATCGGGGACGACGTGCCCCGACTGGCCGAGCCCGCCGACGGCGCCTGCGCCGTGAGCGTCGCGGAGATCGCCGTGCGCCACGGCCTCGCGGTCCTCTACGGCTACCCCGAGCGCAACGGCGAGCTGATCCACAACTCCTCCCAGCTGATCTCGGCGAACGGCGACCGGCTCGCGAACTACCGCAAGACCCATCTCTTCGGCTGCTTCGAACAGGAGTGGTTCACGCCCGGCGACCAGCCTGTGGTGCAGGCGGACCTCGACGGCATCCGGGTCGGCCTGCTGATCTGCTACGACGTGGAGTTCCCGGAGAACGTCAGGGCGCACGCCCTGGCCGGCACGGATCTGCTGCTGGTGCCCACCGCGCAGATGCACCCCTTCCAGTTCGTGGCCACCTCGGTCGTCCCCGTCCGGGCCTTCGAGAGCCAGATGTACATCGCGTACGTCAACAGGACAGGCCCCGAGGGCGAGTTCGAGTTCGTCGGACTCAGCTGCCTCGCAAGCCCCGACGGAACCGTCCGTACCCGCGCCGGCCACGGCGAGGAGCTGGTGTTCGGCGAGGTCGACCCCGTGCTGCTCAGCGCCTCGCGGGAGACCAACCCCTATCTGCGCGACCGGCGCCCCGGCCTCTACGGCTCCCTCGCCTGACGCCTTCCCGACCCCCCGCCCCGCTGCTTCACCCTTCCGTGCAAGGAGTCCGTACCCCATGACGTCCACGGTGCCCACCACCGCCGTCCAGCACAGCGACGCGCAGCCGCCCATCACCATGTTCGGCCCGGACTTCCCGTACGCGTACGACGACTATCTGGCCCACCCCGCGGGCATCGGCCAGATACCGGCGACCGAGCACGGCACGGAGGTCGCGGTCATCGGCGGCGGCCTCTCCGGCATCGTCGCCGCGTACGAGCTGATGAAGATGGGCCTCAAGCCGGTCGTCTACGAGGCGGACAAGATCGGCGGCCGGCTGCGCACCGTCGGCTTCGACGGCTGCGACCCTGAGCTCTCCGCCGAGATGGGCGCCATGCGCTTCCCGCCCTCCTCGACGGCGCTGCAGCACTACATCGACCTGGTGGGCCTGACCACGCAGCCGTTCCCCAACCCGCTCGCCCCGTGCACCCCGTCGACGGTCGTGGACCTCAAGGGCGAGTCGCACTACGCCGAGACCATCGACGACCTGCCGCAGGTCTACCGCGATGTGATGGACGCCTGGAACGCCTGTCTGGAGGAGGGCGCGGACTTCTCCGACATGAACCGCGCCATGCGTGAGCGCGACGTCCCGCGCATCCGGGAGATCTGGGCCAAGCTGGTCGAGAAGCTCGACAACCAGACGTTCTACGGCTTCCTCTGCGACTCCGAGGCCTTCAAGTCCTTCCGGCACCGAGAGATCTTCGGCCAGGTCGGCTTCGGCACCGGAGGCTGGGACACCGACTTCCCCAACTCCATCCTGGAGATCCTGCGGGTCGTCTACTCCGAGGCCGACGACCACCACCGCGGCATCGTCGAGGGCAGCCAGCAGCTGCCGCTGCGCCTGTGGGACCGCGAGCCGGCCAAGATCGTCCACTGGCCCCTCGGTACGTCGCTGAGCTCGCTGCACGACGGCGACCCGAAGCCGGCCGTGACCCGCCTCCACCGCACCGCGGGCAACCGGATCACCGTCACCGACGCCTCCGGCGACATCCGCACCTACCAGGCGGCGATCTTCACCGCGCAGTCCTGGATGCTGCTGTCCAAGATCGCGTGTGACGACTCGCTCTTCCCCATCGACCACTGGACGGCGATGGAGCGCACCCACTACATGGAGTCCTCCAAGCTGTTCGTCCCGGTCGACCGTCCGTTCTGGCTCGACAAGGACGAGATCACCGGCCGCGACACGATGTCGATGACCCTCACCGACCGGATGACCCGCGGCACGTACCTGCTCGACAACGGGCCGGACAAGCCCGCCGTCATCTGCCTCTCGTACACCTGGTGCGACGACAGCCTCAAGTGGCTGCCGCTGTCCGCGAACGAGCGGATGGAGGTCATGCTGAAGTCGCTCGGCGAGATCTACCCGAACGTCGACATCCGCAGCCACATCATCGGCAACCCGGTCACGGTGTCGTGGGAGAACGAGCCGTACTTCATGGGCGCGTTCAAGGCGAACCTGCCCGGTCACTACCGCTACCAGCGCCGCCTGTTCACGCACTTCATGCAGGACCGTCTCCCCGAGGACAAGCGCGGCATCTTCCTGGCCGGCGACGACATCTCGTGGACGGCGGGCTGGGCCGAGGGAGCCGTGCAGACCGCGCTGAACGCCGTGTGGGGCGTGATGCACCAGTTCGGCGGAGCCACCGACCCCACCAACCCGGGCCCCGGCGACCTCTACGACGAGATCGCGCCGGTCGAGCTGCCCGAGGACTGACCCGCCGGCGGCGCCCGAGGGCGGGTGCCGCCCGGGGACTTCCGCCGACACTCCTCCTGCGGCCGACGGCCGCAGGAGGCATCCCCACCCGCCGGCGGACCGACCTGCCGCCCGGGGACGGCCGCGATCCGGCCGCCCCGGGCGGCGCTCAACCCGTCGACCATCTTGTGGCCGGCGGAAGCCGGGGTCAGCGCCAGGGTGTGAGCAGGCAGCGGCCGACCAGGCCGACGCCGGCGTCCAGCCGCTGGGTGAACTCCTCGGCCAGCTCCGGCAGATCGCGCAGCCGCCACAGCAGCCGCGCCGCCGTCCAGGCACCGTCACGCGCCCGCTCCAGACTCCATGATCCGGCCAGGTGGGTCAGCGGGTCGGCGATCTGCAGCAGGTCGGGGCCGGGCATCAGATCCTCGCGGACACGTTCCTCGAGCAGTTCGAGGATGTCGCCGACCCGGTCGAACTCGTCCTCCACCTCCGCCGGTTCGCAGCCGAGGGCACGGCAGGTGTCCACCACGGCGAGTGCCAGGTCATGGCCGACATGGGCGTTGACCCCCGCAAGCGCGAACTGCAGGGGCCGGACGCCGGGATGGCGGCGGTACTGGAACAGCGGCCGCCAGCAGGCGGGCGGACGCACACCGTCGGCGGCCGCTTCCACGGCCGTGAGATAGCGCTCGGCGAAGAGCACGCTCAGGGTGGCGGCGGCCTGCGGATCAGGGAAGCCGCCGCGGTCGATACGCCGGCCGATCTCTTCGGTGACGGTCAGATAGACCCGGTTGAACACCGCGAGCCCGTCGCCGGCCGGCCAGGCGGAGCCGTACGCGGACATACGCTCCATCACCGAGCCGACCGCGGCCGGGCCGAAGCCCGGCCGGACAGCGAAATGCTCCATCTGCGCCATGAACGAAGGGTCCCAGCCATAGGCTCGTGGCCGTGGTGCCCGGCCGGGGCTTCCCCAGAACGGGGGAACGACGGGGCTGCCGGTGTCACCTGGAGGGGGAGATCGTGTCAGGCGTCCGTACTCAACGCCGTGCCGAGCGCACTGCCGGACGGCGCGCCGCGCGCCGTCGGGCGATGGTGGCGGCCGCATCGGCCGTGGTCGCGGCCGCGGCGGCGGCCGGTGTGCTGTCGCAGACGTCGCGGGACGGCGGGACCAAGCGGGCGGCCCCATCGGTCACCAAGGCCACGGCCCCCGCCCCGCTGCCCGTCCGGCCGTCCCCGACGCCCACCCCGCCCAAGCCCAGCGCCTCGCCGAGCCGGGCGCCCGAGCCGTCCCGGTCCGCCGCCCCCGGACCCGTCCGCACCCGCACCGCCGCTGCCGCCCTGTACCGGCACCCCGGGTCACAGGCGCTCGACTGGGTCCGCGCGCACCGCAGCGACCCGAGGCGGAGCGTGATAGAGGCGCGGATCGCGGCACAGCCCAGTGCCGTCTGGTTCACCGAGTACGACCCCGGCACCGTCACGGGCAAGGTGCGCTCGGTGACGTCGGCGGCCGCGGCGGCGAACCGCACGGCCGTCCTGGTGGCCTATGCGATACCGGACCGGGACTGCGGGGGAGCCTCCGAGGGGGGCGCCCCGGACCTCGGCGCGTACGACCGCTGGATCGGCGAGTTCGCGGCCGGCCTCGGCGACAAGCCGGTCCTCGTGATCCTCGAACCCGACTCGATCGCCCAGGCCGACTGCCTGTCCGCCGGTCAGCGGTCGGCACGCTTCGCCACCCTCGGACGCGCCGCGCGGACGCTGAAGGCGGCCAACCCGCGCGCCAAGGTCTACTTCGACGCGGGGCACTCCGGCTGGCATCCGGTGGCCGAGCAGGCCGCGGCGCTGCGCTCGGCCGAGGCGGGCACCAGCGGCGACGGCATCTTCACCAATGTCTCCAACTTCCACGGCACCGCCGAGGAGGTGGCCTACGCGCGCCGGGTGCTGGCGGCGCTCGGTGGCCGGCCGGGCCTCGGAGCTGTCATCGACACCAGCCGCAACGGCAACGGTGCGCCGCAGGCCGGGCAGTGGTGCGACCCGGACGGGCGGGCGATCGGCCGCGCGCCGACCACCGACACCGGCGAGGCGGACATCGACGCCTATCTGTGGGTCAAGCTGCCGGGGGAGTCGGACGGCTGCAAGGGCGGCGCCGGGTCCTTCACCCCGGAGTACGCCTACGAGTTGGCGACGGGCTGACCGCTACCGCTGCTCGTGGCCCGACCGGCTGCCCCCGTCGCCGCTGTCGTACGGCGAGGGGCCGGAGGCCGACGCCGCCGACGCCGCTGATGACACCCGCGGTGGCCTGGACCGGGGGCGGGCGGAGCGGACAGTCCGATCGCCGACCGGACGAGCCCGCCCGAACGGGGTACCTGAGCGACTGCTTAGGATGGTTCCGGCCGACTGCTTGACGCCGGCATCTTTCAGCCAGCGCCCTCAGGAGCCCCGACCGTGACCACCCGCGCCCCGTCCGTCCCCGCCGTCGAGTACGGCGTCCTCGTTCCCGTGGTCGTCCACTTCGACGACCTCGACGCACTCGGCCTGCTGCACAACGCCCGCTACCCGCTGATGGTCGAGCGGGCCTGGGTGACGCACTGGCAGGAGCGCGGCTTCAGCTTCGAGGGCGACTGGGCCGCGGCAGGCGACGCCTGCAACGCGGTACGGGAGCTGCGGATCGGCTATGAGCTCCCCGTGAACCGCACAGGGGAGTACGCGGTGCACCTCTGGCTGGACCGGCTCGGCCGCACCGGGCTGACGTACGGCTTCCGCTTCTGCTCGGCGGACGGCGCCGTCACCTATGCGCAAGGCGCACGGGTCCTGGTCCGGCTGGACCCGGGCACCCTGCGCCCCGCCCCGTGGAGCGAGGCGTTCAGGGACGCGGGTCGGGGACTGCTGCGTCCGCAGGACTGACCTTCGCGCTCTCCCGCCCCGCCGTACGCAGCACCCCCGCACCGGCCACGAGGCCGCAGGCGAGCGCCGTCACCAGGGCGAACGAGACCACCAGGCTGGTCGCGTCGGCCACCGCCCCGATCGCCGAGGGGGCGATCAGGCCGGAGGTGTAGGTGATGGTGGCGACACCGGCGATCGCCTGGCTCGGGTGGGGGCCGCTGCGCCCGGCGGCCGCGAAGGCGAGCGGGACGACGACGGCGACACCCAGCCCGATGAGGGCGAAGCCCAGCATCGCGACCGCCGGATGCCGGGCCGCGACCACGAGCAGTCCGCCCGCCGTCGCCATCACACCGCCCACCCGTACCGTGCGCACCGGGCCGAAGCGGTCCACGATCCGGTCGCCCGCGAGCCGGGCCACCGCCATGGTCAGTGCGAAGGCCGTGGTCGACGCGGCCGCGATGCCCGGGGAGGTGCCGAGGATGTCGCGCAGATAGACCGCCGACCAGTCCAGGCTCGCGCCCTCCGCGAACACGGCGCAGAACCCGACGGCGCCGATGACCAGCGCAGACCTGGGCGGCAGCGTGAAGCGCGGCGGCGCCTCCTGGTCGGGTGTGCTCTGCAGGTCCAGGACGCCCTGGCAGGCGATCAGCCCGAGCACGGTCAGGGTGAGCGCGGCGAGTGCGTGGTGCAGCCGGGCATCACTGCCCAGATGGGCGGCGAGTGTCCCGCCCGCAGAACCGACGAGGGCGCCCGCGCTCCACATGCCGTGCAGTGAGGACATGATCGAGCGGTCGAGACGGTTCTCGATCTCGACGCCCAGCGCGTTCATCGCCACGTCCGACATGCCCGCGGTCGCGCCGAAGAGGAAGAGTGCGGCGCACAGCGTGAGCAGGTTCGGGGCGAAGGACGGCAGGATGAGGGACAGGGTCCACAGGGCCAGCAGCCCCCGCAGCGCGGTGCGCGCGCCGAACCGGTGACTGATCGCCCCGGCCAGCGGCATCGCCACGGAGGCGCCGAGTGCGGGGAAGGCGAGGGCGAGGCCGAGCTGCCCGGCGCTTGCTCCCACATGATCCTGGATCCAGGGAATGCGGGTGGCAAAGCTTCCGGTGACGGCCCCGTGCACACAGAAGACCGCGGCCACTGCGATGCGGGCGCGCTTCAACTGCCGAAGGCCGACGATCGGTTCGTGAGCCATGCGTATGTCCCTCCCCTGAGAATCCGGGGTTAAACTATCAGGAACCCTGCCTGATAGATAGCGGCGGACGCTCGTCTGGAAGGATTCGGCCATGCCCGCATCCCCGAGTACCGCCCGGGTCATCAACGACCGGCTCGCCCTCGAACTCCTCCAGCAGGAGGGCCCGTTGACGGCAGGCCAGCTCAAGACCATGACCGGCCTGTCCCGGCCCACCGTCGCCGACCTGGTGGAACGGCTCCAGGCCTCCGGGCTCGTCCGGGTCGTCGGGGAGTCGGGCTCGGAGCGGCGCGGGCCCAACGCCCGGCTGTACGGGATCGTCGCCGACCGCGCGCATCTGGCGGCGCTCGACGTACGGACCCGGAGCGTGACCGTCGTCGTCGCCGATCTGCTCGGGACGACGCTCGCCGAAGCCACCATGCCCATCGGCAGCGACACCGGCACCGAGCCCGCCGTGGAGAGCGCCGCGGCGCTGCTCGAACGCGCGGTGCGGGATGCGGGCGCGGAGCGGCTGCACAGTGTCGGTGTCGGCGCCCCCGGCCTGATCGACCCGGCCGGCGGCGAGCTGCGCAACACCTCCGGGCTGCCCGCCTGGCACCGCAGCCTGGTCGCCGTGCTGCAGGACCGGCTGCCGGCGCGGGTCGTCGTCGAGAACGAGACCAACCTGGCGGCCGTCGCCGAGCAGCGCCTGGGGGCAGCGCGTGACCGGGACACCTTCGCGTTCCTGTGGCTGGGTGCCGGGGTGGGCGCCGGGCTCGTCCTGGACGGGCAGCTGCGCCGGGGGGCTTCGGGCGGTGCGGGCGAGATCGGCTTCCTTCCCGTGCCGGGCACAGCGGGGGTGCCGTCGGCCGTCGACTGCGACGGGGGATTCCACTCGCTTGCCGGATCGGCGGCGATCTGCGCGCTGGCCGCGCAGTACGGGGTCGGTGTGCCGTCGGGGGCGCGGGAGCCCGTGGCGGCGGACGTCGTCGCGTCCGCAGTCGCCGACGGCCGTGAGGACTTCCTGACGGCACTCGCCGACCGGCTGGCCCTCGGGGCGGCGGCGGTCGCCGCGGTGCTCGATCCGGGCTGCGTCGTTCTCGGGGGAGAAGTGGGGCACGCGGGCGGCACGGAACTGGCGAGGCGGGTGGAGGCACGCCTGGCCGCACTCTCGCCGCTGCGTACGGAGGTGAGAGCGGGGGCGCTGGGCGGCTCGGCGGTTCTCAGCGGCGCGTTGCTGATTGCCCGCGAGACGGCCCAGAAGGACCTCTTCGCTCCGAGCGCGTAGAAGTTCCCGTGGTGCGGCATCCGGGACCCCTGCCGGCGGGCGCCGGACCGTGGCACGATCCGGGCGGGCCCGGGACGTACGCCCCGGCCGGGGACGCGCAGGGGTCGTGTCCGGGACGTAAGGCGTCGTAGGTCTTGAGCGGGGGCGCTGGGCGGCTCGGCGGTTCTCAGCGGCGCGTTGCTGATTGCCCGCGAGACGGCCCAGAAGGACCTCTTCGCTCCGAGCGCGTAGAAGTTCCCGTGGTGCGGCATCCGGGACCCCTGCCGGCGGGCGCCGGACCGTGGCACGATCCGGGCGGGCCCGGGACGTACGCCCCGGCCGGGGACGCGCAGGGGCCGTGTCCGGGACGTAAGGCGTCGTAGGTCTTGAGCGGGTCAGGTCCCGGGAAAGCAGTCCCGGATACGACCCCCGGCGCGTCCCGACGCCACGCTCCCGGACCGGGCGAGGTCCGGGGCGTCACCCCGGCGCCGCCCGCCGAAGGGCACCGTCCCGGAGCGGCCCGACGCCGACCGCGTGAACAGAGCGCAGTCACGAGAACCCAGCGGCCTCCAGGGCGCCACGGACGCCGACTTGGCCACGCCCCGGCAAAAGTCACCCCGGCCCGCGGCCCGCCCCAGGGCCGGCCACACCCGGGATGCCACGACCCGCGCGAGGGCGTCGCACCAAGGCACCGCGCTCGGCCCGAGGGGGGGCAGACCGGTCCTCCGTCCGCCCGAGGGCCCGGCGGCGGCAAGGGCCGGATCGCGCCGCCGGGCTGTCACGGGAGGGGTCAGCAGGCTCCCAGGTCCTGCCACACACCCCACTCACCGGTAGTACCGGGCTCCTCGCCCTTCGTCCACCACTTGGACTTCCAGTTGTGCGAGGCGTGGGACACAGTCACGCCGCCGGCGTACTCGGTCGCCGCGTTCCACGCCGGCGCCGCGCACTGCCCGTTGCCGCCGCTGCCCGTGGGAGTCGGCGAGGGCGAGGGGCCGGTCGACGTGCTCGGCGACGGCGTCGGTGACGGGGACGGACCCGGGCCGGGCTCCACGATCGTCGTACCGCGGGCGAGGCCACCGGCGAGTCCGTACGTCTTCCCGCCGAACGTCACGGTCCAGTTGGACGGGGTCGACACCGGCAGGTAGTACACGAAGTCCAGCTCGACGGAGGCGCCGGGCGCCAGCGTCTGCCAGGCCGGCAGTTTCAGCGAGACACGGTGGTAGTCGCCCTTCAGCCCGCCCACATTGGTGCCGGTGTGGTCGCTGCGGATGACCGTTGTGCCGAACCCGGACTGGTCCTTGGCGTTCCCCGGCGCCGAGGAGCCGTAGTCGAACCGGAACTCCGTACCCCCGGGCAGCGTCGCCGTCGTGTTGTTCGTGATCTTCAGCTTGGGGCTGATCGGGTAGTTGGAGTCGCCGAGCGGGAACTGCCCGAACTCGACGTCGATCGCGACCGCTTCGGCCGGCAGGGTGGTCGTCGCGCGCGTCGCGCCGTACGGAGGCGCCGCCTTGAACGCGTCGTACATGGCCGTGGTGAGCGTGTCGCCCATCTCGTACTGGCCCTTGGCGGCGTTCCAGTCGTAGTCGCCCGCCAGCTCCCAGATCATGGTGCCGCCGATTCCCTTGTCCACCACGTAGTCGGCCTTGGCGCTCACCGACTGCTCGTCCTCGGTCGACAGGAACACCTTCTTCTGGGCGTTCCACAGCCACGGTGCCACCAGCGTGGCGTCGTACTTGCGGACATACGTACCCGTCAGCGCGGTACCGGCCGGGAAGCCGTATGCCGTGACGTAGTCGCCGACGACGCCCTTCTCCAGGTTCTTGGCGTGCCACATCGGGTTGGATCCGGCCGGGGACTCGTTGCCCGCCGCGTCCTTGTCGTGCCAGAGGTTGTCGATTCCGACGGCCCCGTCCCCGCACCTGGTCAGACCGGCGCCGGCCGGACAGGTGGTCGAGGGCGCCTTGCCCCACAGCCCGTCCGTGCCGCCCTGGACGTTCTTGAAGCCCCGCGTGTAGTACGGAAGGCCGATGTTGATCCGGCCCGCCGGCATCGATCCGCGGAAGTAGTGGTACGCCCAGTCGGTGTTGAGGTAGCCGATCCCGCCGTACTGGGACGTGGAGTAGACGCCCGCCGCGGCCAGTTCGCCGTCCTTGCCGTCGTCGAACAGCGAGGCGTTGGGCCCGACGTACTCGTTCCAGGCGCCGTGCAGGTCGTACGACATGATGTTGACGTAGTCCAGGTACTTCTGGACCTGGAAGGTCTCCATGCCGCGCAGCAGATAGCCGGAGGACGGCGCCGCCACGGTCTGCATGTAGTGCTTGCCGTCGCTCGCCCCGGCCCGGTCGAGCTTCTCTCGCAGGCTCTTCATCAGCGCCGCGTAGCCCTTGACGAGACCCGCCCGGCGGGCGTTGGAGACCGAATGGTCCAGCGGGTTGCCCGCGTCCTTCATCGAGGTCGGGTACTCGTAGTCGATGTCGACTCCGTCGAAGCCGTACTTCTTGATGAAGGCGACGGCCGAGTCCGCGAAGGTGTCGATACCGGCCTGGTTCACCGAGCCGTCGGCGTTGGTCGCCATCGAGTAGAACCCGCCGGAGGCGACCCGGGTGCCGTTGCCGTCGAAGTAGCCGCCGGTCTCGGCCCAGCCGCCGACCGAGATCAGCGTCTTCACCTGGGGGTGCTGTTTCTTGAATTTGTTCAGCAGATTGAAGTGACCCTTGTACGTGTACGCCGGGTCCATCTCGGCCCCGGCGACGCCGGGCCATGTCATCCCGGTCGCCGCGTTGTCGGCGCCGTCCGCGCCGACCGACAGTTTGTTGGCCGAATCGATGTGTCCGAAGGCGTAGTTGATGTGGGTGACCTTGTCCCACGGGATGTCGGAGGCGAGGTAGGCGGGGGCGCCGTCCTTTCCGGTACGCCAGCCGGTGAAGTAGCCGATGACGCGCCGCTGATGGTCGGCGCCCATCTTCTCGCGGCCCTCGGTGTCGTAGACGGAGCAGTAGGGAACGTTCACGCCCGGAGTCGCGTACAGCCCGTCGGGGCGACAGGACTCCTGGCTTGCGGCGTGCGATACGCCTGACGAGAGCGCGCCGGCCAGCAGCGAGGCGGCAGTTGCCGCGCCGACCGCGAGCAGCGAGGCTCTGGTACGGGTGGGGGACAGCACGATCGTTCTCCTCCTGGTGGGGATCCCGCTGCACCCCGCCAGGGGGGCGCAGGGGGGTTCGGCCTCGCACAACTGGCATGGGGATGGTGCGGGTTGGCCTACGGGCGTGCGCACGCCCGCGGCGTGATCCGCGGAGGTGTCGCAGAGATTAAGAGGACTAGACCAGTGCGTCAATAGGTCTGGACCATTCCGCAGGTGGAAGCCTTTTCGGCCACTCCGTACGCTGTCTGTGAGCCAGTCCACAGCCATCACCTGCATGGCCGAGCGCCGGGCGTGGCACACTTGCCCTGTATCAGCAGCAGCGCACTCCGGGGTCGGTGCAATTCCGAACCGGCGGTTACAGTCCGCGACCCGTCCGCAGCCAGCGGCCGGTTGACCAGGTGAAATTCCTGGACCGACGGTTAAAGTCCGGATGGGAGGCAGTGCGCGGCGGGTGACCCTTGTGGTTCGCCGGCCGTCTGTGGCCGATCGTCCTCAGCGACGACCGGTTCTGTCGGTCCTGGCGTTGCCATGAGGTGTTTCTCCGCTCTCTGTCGTCATCGACAGCCCCGGAGTCCGTGCCCGAAGAGGCAGGAGGACCCGGTGGCCACCGCAGCCGACTCGACCGCCATGCGCCGAGCCATCGCGCTCGCCGCCCGCGGACTCGGCTCCACCAGCCCCAACCCGGTCGTCGGGTGCGTCATCACCGACGCCTGCGGAGAGCCCGTCGGCGAGGGCTTCCACCAGCGCGCCGGCGGCCCCCATGCCGAGATCCACGCCCTGCGCGCCGCAGGCGAGCGCGCCCGCGGCGGCACTGCGTACGTCTCCCTCGAACCCTGCAACCACACCGGGCGCACCGGCCCCTGCGCCCAGGCACTCGCCGACGCCGGGATCGCCCGCGTCGTGTACGCGGTCGGCGACCCGAACCCGCAGGCCACCGGCGGTGCCGACACCCTGCGCGCGGCCGGCGCAGAGGTCGAACAGGGACTGCTCGCCGACGAGGCCGAGGCCGGCAACATCGCCTGGCTCACCTCCGTACGCCTCGGGCGCCCCTATGTCCTGTGGAAGTACGCCGCCACGCTCGACGGCCGTATCGCCGCTGCCGACGGCACCAGCCGCTGGATCAGCTCGCCCGAGTCCCGCGCCGACGTCCACCGGCTGCGCGCCGAGGCCGACGCGGTCGTCGTCGGCTCCGGCACCGTCCGCGCGGACGACCCGCACCTGGCCGTGCGCGGCATCGACGGCGCCGTCCAGCCACTGCGGGTCGTCGTCGACACCGAAGCCGCCGCCGTCAGGCCCGGCGCGCGCGTCCTCGACGACGCCGCGCCGACCGTGATCGCGGTCGCGGAGGATGCCGACACTGCTCTTCCCGGCGTCGTACGGCTGCCGCGGACGGCCACGGGCCTGTCGGTACCCGCCCTGCTGGCCGAGCTCCATGAGCGCGGCGTCCGCTCCGTGCTCCTCGAGGGAGGCCCGACCCTCGCCGGCGCCTTCGTCGCCGCGGGCGCCGTCGACAAGGTCGTCGGCTACCTCGCCCCCGTACTCCTCGGTGAGGGCCCCGCCGCCCTCGCCCACGCAGGAATCACCACCATCACCGAGGCGTTGCGGCTCGACGTCACCGAGACCGTCCGTATCGGCCCCGATCTGCGGATCACCGCGACCGTCCCCAAGGGAGCTTGAGAGTGTTCACCGGAATTGTCGAAGAACTGGGTGAGGTCACCGCCATCGAGGACCTCGGCGACTCCTCGCGCTTCCGGCTGCGCGGACCTGTCGTCACCGAGGGCGCGAAGCACGGCGACTCCATCGCCGTCAACGGTGTCTGCCTCACCGTCGTCGAGTTCGGCGACGGCGAGTTCACCGCCGACGTGATGGCCGAGACCCTGAACCGCTCCAGCCTCGGTGCCCTGGAGGCCGGCTCGCGCGTCAACCTCGAGCGCCCCATGGCGGTCGGCGACCGGCTGGGCGGTCACATCGTCCAGGGCCATGTCGACGGCACCGGCACCGTCGTCGCGCGCAAGCCGTCGGAGAACTGGGAGATCGTCACGATCTCCCTTCCCACCGACCTCACTCGATACGTCGTCGAGAAGGGCTCGATCACGGTTGACGGCGTCAGCCTCACCGTCGTCGACGCCGGCCCCGACCACTTCACGATCAGCCTCATCCCCACCACCCTCGCCCTGACCACGCTGGGCATCAAGCAGCCTGGCGACCCGGTCAACCTCGAGGTCGACGTCATCGCCAAGTACGTCGAGCGGCTGCTCGGCGCCGACGCCAGGGAGAGCGCGAAGTGAGCGGTCTGTCCTGGCTCAACTCGGAGGCCTTCACGGTCCTCGGGCAGCACATCAAGTGGTCGGACATGACCGGCAACACGATCGGACTGATCGCGCTCGCGCTCGGCTGGCGGCGCTCGGTGTGGACCTGGCCCGTGCAGTTCGTCTCCGGTCTCATCCTGTTCACCGCCTTTGCCTCCCACCTGACCGGCAGCGCCGGCAAGCAGGTCGTGGTGATGGCCGTGGCCGCGTGGGGCTGGTGGCAGTGGACCCACGGCCAGAAGCAGGCCGAGGACGGGGCGATCGCCGTCCGCTTCGCCACCTGGCGCGAGCGCGGTGTCATGGCGGGCGCAGCCCTCCTCGGCACCCTCGCCGTCGGCGGACTGTTCACCGCGTACCCGTCGCTGTCCTGGGACGCCTGGCCCGACGCGTACATCTTCGTCGGCACCCTCGTCGCGATGTACGCCCAGGCACGCGGCATGGTCGAGTTCTGGTTCGCATGGCTGCTCGTCGACCTGGTCGGCGTACCCCTGAACTTCGCCAACGGCTACGCCTTCTCCGGTTTCGTCTATGTGATCTACGGCGCGCTCGTCCTGTGGGGCATGCGCGACTGGTGGCAGCGCTCCCGCCGGAGCGCCGAGCCCTCCCTGGAAGGAGCACCGGCATGACTGCCCTGCCCGCGTGGTACTCCGCCGACAGCGCCGAGGACCTCTCGCTCGACCCTGTCGAGCAGGCCATCCGCGACATCGCCGCCGGCCGGCCCGTGGTGGTCGTCGACGACGAGGACCGCGAGAACGAGGGCGACCTCGTCATCGCCGCGGAGAAGGCGACCCCCGAGGTCATCGCCTTCATGATGAGCGAATGCCGCGGTCTGATCTGTGCGCCCATGGAGGGCGACGAGCTGGACCGGCTCGAGCTCCCGCAGATGGTCGAGCGCAACACCGAGTCCATGCAGACGGCCTTCACCGTCTCGGTCGACGCGGGCCCGGCCCACGGCGTGACCACCGGAATCTCCGCCGCCGACCGCGCCACGACACTGCGGCTGCTCGCCGACGGGAAGTCCGAGGCGACCGACTTCGTACGCCCCGGCCACATCTTCCCGCTGCGCGCGAAGCCCGGCGGCGTACTGGTCCGCAACGGCCACACCGAGGCCGCGGTCGACCTGGCCCGCCTGGCCGGGCTGCGCCCCGCAGGCGCCATCGTGGAGATCGCCGGCGAGGACGGCGTCATGCTGCGCCTGCCCGAACTGGTGCCCTTCGCCCGCAAGCACGGCCTGACGATCATCTCCATCGAGGACCTGATCGCCTACCGGCGCAGCTCCGAGCCGACGGTGAAGCGTGAGGCGGAGGTGAACCTGCCCACCTCCTTCGGCCGGTTCACCGCCTACGGCTACCGCTCCACCACCGACGGCATCGAGCATGTCGCGCTCGTCCACGGCGACATCGGCGACGGCGAGGACCTGCTGGTGCGCGTCCACTCCGAGTGCCTGACCGGCGACATCTTCCACTCGCTGCGCTGCGACTGCGGCCCCCAGCTGCAGGCCTCCATGCAGCACATCACCGAGGCCGGACGGGGAATCGTCGTCTATCTGCGCGGCCATGAGGGACGCGGCATCGGACTGATGTCCAAGCTGCGCGCATACGAACTCCAGGAGCGCGGCCGCGACACCCTGGACGCCAATCTCGAGCTCGGCCTGCCCGCCGACGCACGCGACTACGCGGCGGGCGCGCAGATTCTCGATGACCTCGGCGTGCGCAGCGTCCGGCTGATGACGAACAACCCCGACAAGGTCTCCGCGCTCGTGCGGTTCGGCATCACCGTCCTCGGCCGTGAACCGATGGCCGTCCAGGCGGGCGAGCACAACCTCCGGTATCTGCGTACCAAGCGCGACCGGATGGGACACGACCTGCCCTGGCTCGACTCCCCTTCGCTCCGCCGGGAGGACCCCCACGCAGCGTCGACCTGCGGCAACCAGTAATCCAGCAATCAGTAAGTCAGCAATTCAGCAAGCTGCACGTCAGCAAGCGGCTAGGGAGAAAAATGAGCGGCAAGGGTGCACCCGAACTGTCCGTACGCAACTGCGGCGACCTGCGGGTGGCGGTGATCGCGGCCCAGTGGCACGAGAAGGTCATGGACGGCCTCGTCGACGGCGCCCTGCGCGCACTGCACGAGCTCGGCATCGACGAGCCGACGCTGCTGCGCGTCCCCGGCAGCTTCGAGCTCCCCGTGGTGGCCAAGGTGCTGGCCGGCCGCGGCTACGACGCCATCGTCGCGCTCGGCGTCGTCATCCGCGGCGGCACACCGCACTTCGACTATGTGTGCCAGGGCGTCACCCAGGGCCTGACCCAGGTCAGCATCGACACCGGCGTCCCCATCGGCTTCGGTGTACTCACCTGCGACACCGAGGAGCAGGCCCTGGACCGCGCCGGAATCGAGGGCTCGAACGAGGACAAGGGCCATGAGGCGGTCACCGCCGCCGTCGCCACCGCGGCCACGCTGCGTTCAGTATCTGAACCCTGGCGCTGAGCAGAAGCCACTTCCGCGTAGGGTGGGACCACCATGTCCAAGAAGACGTTCGAGGAGCTCTTCGCCGAGCTCCAGCAGAAGGCCGCCACCGGCGATCCCGCCACCTCCCGTACCGCCGAACTGGTGGACAAGGGCGTCCATGCCATCGGCAAGAAGGTCGTCGAGGAGGCCGCCGAGGTATGGATGGCCGCCGAGTACGAGGGCAAGGAAGCCGCCGCCGAAGAGATCTCCCAGCTGCTCTACCACGTCCAGGTGATGATGGTCGCGCGCGGGATCTCCCTCGACGACGTCTACGCCCACCTCTGAGTCCAGCCCCGCTCCGCACGTACACACGCGAACAAAGGAAGCCTGTCTCATGCTGCGCATCGCCGTCCCCAACAAGGGTTCACTGTCCGGACCTGCGTCGGCGATGCTCCATGAGGCCGGTTACCAGCAGCGCAAGGAGTCGAAAGAGCTCGTGCTCGTCGACCCGGTGAACGAGGTCGAGTTCTTCTACCTGCGCCCACGCGACATCGCGATCTACGTGAGCTCCGGACGGCTCGACATCGGCATCACCGGCCGCGATCTGCTGCTCGACTCCGGTGCCAACGCCGAGGAGATCCTCGAGCTCGGCTTCGCGCGCTCCACCTTCCGCTACGCCACCAAGCCCGGCACCGCCAAGGGCGTAGAGGACTTCGACGGCATGACGATCGCCACCTCCTACGAGGGCATCGTCGCCAAGCACCTCGCCGACAACGGCATCGACGCCTCGGTCGTCCACCTCGACGGCGCCGTCGAGACCTCCATCGACCTCGGCGTCGCCCAGGTCATCGCCGATGTCGTCGAGACCGGCACCAGCCTGCGCAACGCGGGTCTCGAGGTCATCGGCGAGCCGATCCTCGACTCCCAGGCCGTCGTCATCCGGCGCACGGGCGCGAACGGCGAGGACCCCAAGGTGCAGCAGTTCCTGCGCCGCCTCCAGGGAGTCCTGGTCGCCCGCAGCTACGTGATGATGGACTACGACTGCCGGGTCGAGCACCTGGAGCAGGCGGTGGCCCTCACCCCGGGCCTCGAGTCCCCGACGATCTCCCCGCTGCACCACGAGGGCTGGGTCGCGGTCCGCTCCATGGTGGCGGCCAAGGAAGCCCAGCGCATCATGGACGATCTGTACGACCTCGGCGCCCGCGCCATCCTGACCACGGCCATCCACGCGTGCCGGCTCTGAAGGACACTCGACCCGCATGTCTGCTCAAGCACCCCGACTCCCCGCGCTCCCGGTCACGTTCAGGCCGACCCGGACCCGGATCGTCCTGCTGACCGTGGGCTCGGCGATGTGCGCCGTCCTCATCTCGGTGACTCTGCTGCTCGACAGGCTCAGTGCGCCCGAACGGGTGAGCTTCATCTTCACCGCGCTGCTGTTCTTCGGCGTGCTGGCACTGCTGAGCCGGCCCAAGGTCGTCGCCGACGAGGACGGTGTCACCGTCGTCAACCTGACGCGGACGCGCCGCCTCGCGTGGCCGGAGATCCTCCGCGTCAATCTGCGCCCGGGCGACCCCTGGGTGTTCCTCGATCTCAGCGACGGCACCAGCCTGCCCGTGCTCGGCATTCAGCCGGGCATCGCCAAGGCACATGCCATCAGCGACGCCCGCGCGCTGCGCGCCCTCGCCGAGACCCACGGCACCCGACCGGACGAGGTCTAGGTCACCTCCTCTGCCCCACCCGGCCGAAGCCCTATTACTCTGGTGGCGGCGGCGCCGAGTGCGCCGCCGCCCCCCGGCCACGCGGCCCCGGCCGTGGGGCACCTGCAAACCGAGGAGTGACTGACTCCGGCAATGGACGGATCGTCCGGTAGTACCTGCGCCGCCCCCTCCCAGGAGGCGGCGGCATGATCGTTCCCCTACTGCTGCTCGCCGCAGCGTTCCTGCTGATCCTCGCCAACGGCTTCTTCGTGGCAGCCGAGTTCGGCCTGGTCACGGTGGAACGCCCCGAGGCCGAGCGTGCAGCGGCCGAAGGCGACCGGCGCGCCGGTCGCGTGGTCACCGCGCTGAAGGAGCTGTCCTTCCAGCTCTCCGGCACCCAGCTCGGCATCACCATCACCTCACTCGTGGTCGGCATGCTCGCCGAGCCCGCGCTCGCCCAGCTGCTGGACGGGCCGCTGACCGCCACCGGGCTGCCCGAGGGAGCCGTGTCCGGGGTGGCGGTGATCATCGGCATGCTGCTCGCCTCCGCCGTCCAGATGGTGATCGGGGAGCTCGTCCCCAAGAACTGGGCGGTGTCCCGGCCGTTGCAGGTCGCGCGCTTCGTCGCCGGCCCGCAGCACCGTTTCTCCACCCTCTTCCGCCCGGTCATCACCCTGCTCAACGCCACCGCCAACCGCCTCGTACGGATGTTCGGCGTCGAGCCCGCCGAGGAGCTGGCCTCCGCCCGTACCCCGGGCGAGCTGGTGGCACTGGCCCGCCACTCGGCGCGCGCGGGAACCCTGGAACAGGACACTGCGGACCTCTTCGTGCGCACCCTGTCGCTGGGCCATCTCACCGCCCAGCATGTGATGACCCCGCGGGTGAAGGTGAGCGCCCTGCAGTCCGACGCCACCGCCGCCGATGTCCTCAACCTGACCAGGGCCACCGGCCTTTCGCGCTTCCCGGTCTACCGGGAGCGCATCGACGAGATCGTCGGCATGCTGCACCTCAAGGACGCACTCGCGGTGCCCGTGGCCGAACGGCTGCGCACCCGCGTCGACCGGATCGCGGTCCCGCCGCTGTTGGTGCCCGAGACCCTGCCGGTGCAGCAGCTGCTGGAGCGGCTGCGCAGCGAACAGCCCATAGCCGTCGTCGTCGACGAGTACGGCGGCACCGCCGGCGTGGTCACCCTCGAGGACATCGTCGAGGAGCTCGTCGGCGAGGTCCGCGACGAGCACGACGCCGAGACGGACGCACGGCCGGAACTGGCACCGGTCGCCCCGGAGGACGGCAGGCCCGCCTGGGAGGCCGACGGCAGCTGCCGGGTGCTCACCCTGCGCCGGATAGGACTTGAGGTGCCCGACGGTCCCTACGAGACCGTGGCCGGCCTCGTGGCCGATCTGCTGGGCCGTATCCCCGCCCCCGGCGACCGGGCCGAACTCCCCGGCTGGCGGCTCTCGGTCCGCCAGGTGGAGCGCTACCGCGCAGAGCGGGTGCGGCTGGTGCGCACCGCGGATGTGCCGGTCATGACGGAGGCCGTGCGATGAGCGTCCTGCAACTGCTGTTCGCCCTGCTGCTGGTGCTGGCGAATGGATTCTTCGTCGGCGCCGAGTTCGCTCTCGTGTCCGTACGCCGCAGCCAGATCGACCCGCTCGCCGCGGCAGGATCCGGACGGGCCCGCCAGGTACTGCACGGACTGGAGAACCTCCCGCAGATGATGGCGGCCGCCCAGTTCGGCATCACCATCTGCTCCCTGACCCTCGGCGCGGTGGCCGAGCCGACCGTCGCGCATCTGCTGGAGCCGGTCTTCCACGCCGCCCGTGTGCCGGAGGGACTCGTTCATCCGCTCGGCTATGTCATCGCCCTGGCCGTGGTGGTCTTCCTTCATCTCGTCGTCGGCGAGATGCTGCCGAAGAACCTGGCGATGGCCGCACCGGAGAAGACCGCGCTGTGGCTCAGCCCGGGCCTCGTCGGCTTCGCCCGGCTGTGCCGCCCGGTCACCACGGCGCTCGGTGCCTGCGCCCGGCTGGTGCTGCGGGTCTTCGGCGTCGAGCCGAAGGACGAGGTGGAGGCGGTCTTCACCAGCGAGCAGCTCAACCGGCTTGTCGAGGACGCGGGCCAGGCGGGCCTCCTCGAGCCTGCCGAGCAGGAGCGCCTCGAGGACGCGCTCGAACTGGGCAGCCGCCCGGTGAGCGATGTGCTCATCGCCCGCTCGGCCCTCGTGACCGTGCCCCCCTCGGTCACGCCCCGGCAGATGGAGGAGCTGACGGTACGCACCGGCTACTCGCGCTTTCCGGTCTGCACCCAGGACGTGGCCGGGCCCTTCATGGGCTATCTGCACGTCAAGGACGTGCTGGACCTGGAGGAGCGGGAACGGGCGGTGCCTCAGCACGTCTGGCGGCCGATGGCGACGCTCCGGGCCGAACTGCCCCTGGACGACGCCCTCACCGTGATGCGCCGCGCGGCCACGCATCTCGCCCAGGTCTCCGACGCGTCGGGACGGGTGCTCGGCCTGGTGGCGCTGGAGGACGTACTGGAGATGCTGGTCGGTGAGGTCCGCGATCCGGCCCACCGGCTCACCGGGCCCAGGGCGCCGCGGACGGCACCGGACACGGCCCTCGTCAGCTGACCTGCCGGGATCGGATCAGCCGAGGGGAGGATCCTGCGGGCCGCGGCCCATCGGACCGCGGCCCGACAGGACCTCCCCGTACGCCTGCATCAGATCGGGCAGCCGCAGTGTCGAGAGGTCCTCGCGGTTCGGCGTCCCCGGATATGTGGACAGCCGCAGATCCCGGTACGCACAGCTCTTCTCGTACAGAGTGCGCAGGAAGCGGCCGTTGCCCAGCTCGTCGATCCAGCCCTGGTCGACGACATGGCCGCTGATGGACCGCAGCTCGTCGCGTGCCTCGTCGTCCCACATGTCGCCGTTCTCGGCCGCGAGCACCTCGCCGATCGCCGTGAGCTCCAGCGGACGGTACGAGGGGAAGTCGACCCGGGTGGTGAAGCGGGACGACAGACCGGGGTTGGCTGCCAGGAGGCGGTCCATCCCTTCGGGATAGCCGGCCAGTATGACGACCAGATGGTCACGGTTGTCCTCGGCCCGCTTGAGCAGCACCTGCAGGGCCTCGTCGCCGTACGCGTCGCCCTTGCTGTAGCCGGAGTTGGACAGGCTGTACGCCTCGTCCACGAAGAGCACCCCGCCGAGCGCCGAGTCGATCAGCTCATTGGCCTTGACCGCCGTCTGTCCGAGGAACTCGCCCACCAGATCGGCCCGTTGCGCCTCCACCAGATGGTCGCCGCCGAGCAGCCCGAGCGCGTAGAAGACCCGGCCCAGAATCCTGGCCACGGTCGTCTTGCCGGTGCCGGACGGCCCCGAGAAGACGAAGTGGCGCTTGGGCGGTTGCACCGGCAGTCCTTGCCCGGCCCGCAGCCGGGCCATCTCCAGCTGCGCGGACAACGCCCTGACCTGCCGTTTCACCGGCTCCAGGCCCACCATGCGCTCCAGCTCGTCCAGCGCCTGTGCCAGCAGCACCGGGTCGGTGGGGCCGGCCGGGAACGGCGGGGGAGCGGCCTGGGAGGGAACGGCCGCCTTGTGCCGCAAGGCGTCGGGCGGCAGGGGCGGCGGCCCCACACCGGGCAGCTGGGAGAGCGCATCACCGCCGAGGCGCGGCTCGGCCGCGAGCGGTGTCTCGCTCTCGGCCTGGGCGTCCGCGGCATCCTGACCGACGCCGGCCAGCGTCACGGTGGCCAGGCCCGCCGACTCGTCGTACCCGTCGATCCCGTCGTAGTCGGTGATCGCCGCAAGCCGTGCGGAGGTGTCCATGAAAGCCGGGTCGATCTTGTGCACCGCCCGGTAGAGCGGCAGCGCGGCGGCGCTGCGGCCGGTGCCCTCGTGCGCCCGCGCCAGCCAGTACCGCAGCTCCTTGCGCTGAGGCTGTTCGCTGCGACAGCGCATCAGAGCGGCGGACAGCAGCGGCTCCGCCTGCCCGTACATCTCCAGTCGCACCCGCGCCATCCCGCCGAACAGGCCGGCCTCGATGCCCAGCAGCGGATCGTTGACCAGCGGCTCGGTGTGGCGCACCAGCTGCTCCCAGTCCTTGACCAGATAGGCCCGGCAGGCGTGCAGAAACCGCACCTGAGGGTCCGTGTCCACCGGGGGCAGAGCGGCCAGCGCACGGTCCAGTTCGGCCACATGGCGGCCGTCGAGCCAGTGGGAGGCGTGGGCGAGCAGCAGATCGCGCGGGCTCTCCAGCACTGGCTGGACCCACCAGCCCAGCCAGTACCAGGAGTTGAGGGTGCGGCGGTGACGGGCCCGCTGTTCCCCGAACCGTTCCCGGTTGCGGTACATGCGCAGCAGCGCGGTGGTGGTGTCGACGCGCAGCGCATGCAGCCCGAGCCAGGCGTCGGCCATCCCGGGGTCCAGTCGTACGGCCGTACGGAATTCTTCCTCGGCCTGCGGGTACGCGCCCATGGTGCAGGCGTCCACGCCGCGCACCCAGGCAATGTCGGCCGGTGACTGCACGCCCTGCGTGCCGACGTTCATAGGGTCCCCCCACTCCCCCCACAAGCCGTGCACCAGTGTTGTCACGCCTGGTGGCGCCCTTCGGCAGGGTGGGCAACCACCAAGCCACGGACGGGAATTGACCCACCGGGGTGCATCGTACCCGGGCAGAGGGTGGCGATTAAGGGCGTCGCGAGGACCTGGCAACGGTGACCCAGGGTGAGCGAATGGGGTCTGCTGCGCTGCAAGGCGAAGGGGGGAGGGCAGAACGAAGCCCCCGATCACGGGGGAACAACCGGGGGCTTCGCGTCTGCGGCGGCTCCTAAAAGCCGCACATTGAGAACGTAAGACCTGTAAGCCCCGTCGGTCAAGCAGAGTTGAGGCACTCTTGAGCCAGAATTCCGACCGATCGGTATGTCCAGGGATTTCCCATAACTCTACGTGATGACTCGGTTCGATCGCGGAGTCCCAGCAGGTCCGCGGCGCCACTCGTACCCCTCTCGGCACTCACGCACCACCGTGTCGGCGAACGGGCGCGAAGGGTCCGTCGAGAAATGGCGCGTCTCCGCCGCTGTCCACTCGTCCCAGAAATCGCTCAGTGCGGCGCCGTCCCGCGCCCTGCCGCGGGCCCAGGACTCCTCGGCGCCCCGCTCCATCCACAGCAGCCACGCGAGATGGGGGCGCAGCGCCCGCCGGCCCGCCCCCACCCCCTCCACCAGGACGACCGGTGAGGCCTCGAGACGCCGTGCAGCTCCGAAGGTGCGCAGATTCCAGTCGTACGGGTGATACAGCGCGGCCTGGCCTGCTGACAGCGGTGTGATCACCTCGGCGAGCATCCGGCCGGTCCACGCGAACAGCTCCTCGTGGGTGGCCAGATCGTCCAGATGCACCACCGGCGCCGGTTCGCCGCTGCCGACTGCCGCCGCGAGCCGCGTGGCGAAGGTGCTCTTGCCCGATCCGGCGTGGCCGTCCACCGCGATCAGCCGGACCGGCCCGCAGGACGGGGCGAGGGAGCGCAGCCGCGCGGCCTGCCGGTCGAGGTCGTCCATGGCGACACCCTACGAGGGCGCCGCGTCCTGCCGCAGGTCACTCCCCTGCGCCCTGTGTGAGGCCGCCAGTGGACAAGACCAATATTGGTGGCGCGACGCGGCGTGGAAGAGCTGGCAGAAGTCCCTGGGGGGCAGGGATAGTTGCCCCCACTGCCGCGCATCTGACTTGGGGGCCCCATGGCCGGACCGACTTCGCGCAGAACCGTCCTGGGCGCCGCCGTCGCGGCAGCCGCGAGTGCGGGTTCGCTGTCCTCTCTGAGCGGCGCGGCCGCCGCCCCGCCGTCCTCGGGCCGGGCGAAGGCGCCCGCACCGCTGATCGACAACCACTTCTGGTCCTCCTACACCGACTGGCGCTCCGGCGGTGCGGCAGGGACGAAGGCCGTCGCCGGCCGCCGGCCCGGCCTGGTGATCGCCGCCCCGGCAGGCCTCACCGAATACACCGACCCGCACACGGGCAGCCAGGCGAGCTGGGAGCACGCCGCCTGGACCTCGCCGGTGCACCGCTCGCCGGTTCCCGCCACCGAGGTCATCGCTTCCTGGAACGCCCACACGCCGGCCGGCACCTGGCTCCAGGTCGAGCTGGGCGGGACCTACTCCGACGGCACACGGACGCCGTGGTTCGTGATGGGCCGCTGGGCCGCGGGCGACGGGGACATCCGCCGTACCTCGGTCGACGACCAGAGCGACGGCAGGGCGACCATCTGGACCGACACGTTCTCGATCGACGACGCTGCGAGCGGGCTGAGGCTGACGACCTACCAGCTGCGGCTCACCCTCTACCGCAAACCCGGGACCAAGCTCACGCCGACCGTGTGGCGGCTCGGCGCGATGGCATCCGACATCCCGGACCGCTTCTCGGTGCCCGCGTCGGTCCCGGCCGGCCCGGCGCGTGAACTGCCCGTGCCGCGGTACTCGCAGAACACGCATGTCGGCCAGTACCCCGAGTACGACAACGGCGGCGAGGCCTGGTGCAGCCCGACCTCGTCACAGATGATCATCGAATACTGGGGACGCAGGCCCTCCGCGGCCGACCTGGCCTGGGTGAACCCGGACTTCGCCGACCCGCAGGTGTGCCACGCGGCCCGGTTCACCTTCGACCACCAGTACGAAGGCTGCGGCAACTGGCCGTTCAACGCCGCCTACGCCGCCACCTACCGGGACATGAACGCCGTGGTCACCCGGCTTTCCTCACTCACCGACCTGGAGAACCTGGTCGGAGCAGGGATCCCGGCCATAACGTCCCAGTCCTTCCTCAAGGAGGAGCTGACGGGCGCGGGCTACGGAACCGCCGGGCATCTGATGACGGTGATCGGCTTCACCGCCGGCGGCGATGTGATCGCGAACGACCCGGCGTCGCCCGGCAACTCGGCCGTGCGACGCGTCTACCGGCGCGCCGAATGGGAGAAGATCTGGCTGCGCACCAAGCGCTACAACGCGAGCGGCAAGGTGGTCTCCGGCACAGGTGGCGTCTGTTATCTCTACTGGCCCGACCAGCCGACCGCCGCCCAGCGCCGGGCGCTGGCCGCCGTCGGCATCCGCTGAGCTGGGACCGGCCCCCGGGCAGAGACGCAGGTCACTGCCCGGGGGCCGTATCCCTGGCACTGTGGTGCGGTCACCGGGGGGCGACCATCAGCCGGACGACCGAACGAGAACCGCCATGACTTCGACCGCAGCAGCAGCCGCCATGGACCGCGCCGAGAGCCGTACCCGTACCGGTGGCCCCGGCGACGGCCCCAAGGTCCTCGAGCACGTCCTCGGCTGGACCCTCGTCATGGTTCTCGCGATGCTCGTCACCCAGATCGGCCTGATCTAGGCCGACGCGACCGGGTGGCGGCCCGTGAACGGGGCCGCTCCTGTCCGGAACCGCTCCTGTCCGGAACCGCGCCGCAGGGTTGCCCGCGGGCTTGCGGGTCCAAGGCGGGCACCGAAGGACCGGACCGGTCGATCAATGGTGCGGACCAACCACCGATTCCGTTTCCATGGCAGTCCCACCCCGTCCGGCAGGAGTGCGGGCACCTCGTGACGGACGCCCGCCGATCGGGCATACTCAACGCGCCACAGCCGCCAACCAGCCGCTTTCGTGATCCGGAAGGGCAGCATCGGCCTGGCAGAAGATCGGCGGCGCGCCCACACCCTGTGCGTGCCTGCCGCAGCGCCCGACAGGGAGGAGAGCGCCGTAATGCCCGACCGCGCCCCGCAGCCGGTGGACCGTCAACTGCCCACCGAGGAGGCCAGGGATCTGATCACGCTGGTCCGCGACATCGTCCAGCGGGAGATCGCCCCCCGCGCGGCCGAGGAGGAGGACGCAGGGCACTTTCCGCGCGAGGTCTTCTCGCTGCTGTCAGACGCCGGACTGCTGGGTCTGCCCTACGACTCCGAGTACGGCGGCGGCGACCAGCCGTACGAGGTGTACCTCCAGGTGCTCGAAGAGCTCGCCGCGGCGCGGCTCACCGTCGGCCTCGGTGTCAGCGTCCACTCGCTCTCCTGCCACGCTCTGGCCGGATACGGCACCAAGGAGCAGCAGGCCGAACACCTTCCCGCGATGCTCGGCGGGGGCCTGCTCGGCGCCTACTGCCTGTCCGAGCCCGCTTCGGGGTCCGATGCGGCGTCACTGCGCACCAAGGCGGTCCGTGACGGCGACGACTGGGTCATCACCGGCACCAAGGCGTGGATCACCCACGGCGGTGTCGCCGATTTCTGCACGGTCATGGCCCGCACCGGGGGCGAGGGGGCGAAGGGCATCACCGCCTTCCTGGTCCCGGGCGACGCGCCGGGCCTGAACGCGGCGGTACCCGAGAAGAAGATGGGCATGAAGGGTTCGCCCACCGCGCAGCTCCACTTCGACGGTGTCCGGGTCCCCGACTCCCGCCGCCTCGGCGAGGAGGGCCAGGGCTTCGCGATCGCTCTGTCGGCGCTGGACTCGGGCCGTCTCGGGATCGCCGCCTGCGCCATCGGTGTCGCCCAGGCGGCCCTGGACGAGGCCCTCGCCTACGCCACCGGCCGCCGGCAGTTCGGCCGTCCCATCGCGGACTTCCAGGGGCTGCGCTTCATGCTCGCCGACATGGCCACCCGTATAGAGGCGGGGCGCGCCCTGTATCTCGCCGCGGCGCGGCTGCGGGACGCGGGCAAGCCGTTCTCCCGGCAGGCCGCGATGGCCAAGCTGTTCTGCACGGACGCGGCGATGAGCGTGACCACCGACGCGGTCCAGGTGCTGGGTGGCTACGGCTACACCCAGGACTTCCCGGCCGAGCGCTATATGCGGGAGGCCAAGGTGCTGCAGATCGTCGAGGGCACCAACCAGATCCAGCGCATGGTCATCGCCCGTCACCTCGCGGGGCCCGAGACGCGCTGATCCGTCCGCAGCTGATCCGCCCGCCTGAACACGGGCGTGAACGTCACCGGCGCCGCGAGCCTGCTCCACTCGGGGTCGCGGCGCCCGGGCAGGGTTCTGCCGTGGCTGGCCCAGAGCTGGAGCAGTTCCCGGTAGATGGGCGGATCGGCCGGATGGTAAACCGATTCTGCGCGCGCCGTGGGCAAAGGCGCAGGTGGGGGAACCGGCGGAGCCGGTGCGGCAGGACCGGGAGTCGGCAGGGCCGGCGGGGCCGACGGAGCCGGCATCACCAGCCGCCGACGACGCTGACCGGTCGTGGAGTACACCAGGGTCATGACTGGCCAACGGCTGCACCCCGGACCGGGTTACCGGCGGGGATAATCGCGCGCCAGTGCACGGGCTACCCGGCACGGCCGGAGAGGGCGGATCCCCGGCCGGCCACCGTGCTGCGGGATCAGGCCGCGCGCCGCATACGCGGCACCTTCACGGGACGCGAACCCGGACCGCCGACGTGCGAGAAGGGCTGCATCCGCCAGTCAAGGCCCTGAGGAAGCGTCAACAGCAGGGCGGTGTCCTGCTCCTGGAGTTCCAGCGACTCATCGGCGGGCCGGGCCTCGGCGGCCGGCCGGCCGGTGCCGGCGCACACCGTCAGGCCGAAGGGGTTCCACGGAGTGGGGCACAGCGCGTGCTCCGGGAGCACGTCCTCGTCCGCGAGCAACGCGATCGGCTGTGCACAGTCCGGGCAGACCACCCGGAACATCTCGAAGGTGTCGTACGCGTCCAGCTCGTCGATATCGGCCAGTTCCGCCAGATCGACAGGCTCCGGTTCAGTACGTCCGGTGTTCTTAAGGCTCTGCATGGAGAATCTCCCCCTCGGATGGGCCGAGCAGGCACGTGTGGCCTCGACCACACCAAGCACTTCCCATCGCGCCGGGTGGGTAACCGCGAGGTCACGGTGGACCCGGCGGCAACCCTGTGGCATTCGTCACATGACTTCCCCCTACGGCCCTGCGGCCGTGGGAGGTGCCCCCGGCCGGTGCCCTCTCGGGGCTTTCCGAGACTGTGCCGGAAGCGACCTGGGGCAATAAGTTGACCGCATGGAGGAGCTGGATCGTCAGATCGTGGAATTGCTCGTCAAGGACGGGCGGATGAGCTACACCGACCTGGGCAAGGCCACGGGCCTGTCCACCTCGGCGGTGCATCAGCGCGTCCGCCGCCTGGAGCAGCGGGGCGTCATCCGCGGCTATGCCGCCGTCGTCGACCCCGAGTCGGTGGGGCTGCCGCTCACCGCGTTCATCTCGGTGAAACCCTTCGACCCCAGCGCTCCCGACGACATCGCCGAACGGCTCGCCGGCGTCCCCGAGATCGAGGCCTGTCACAGCGTGGCCGGCGACGAGAACTACATCCTCAAGGTGCGCGTTTCCACCCCGCACGAGCTGGAGGAGCTGCTCAGCCGCATCCGCTCCCTGTCCGGGGTGTCCACACGCACCACGGTCGTGCTGTCCACCCCGTACGAGGCACGTCCGCCGCGTATCTAGGCTGGTCCCATGACCGAGAGCACCGCCCCCCAGAGCGAACACCGCACCGTGCTGCTGCGCGGCGGCGAAGTCCACAGCCCCGCCGACCCCTTCGCCACCGCGATGGTCGTCGAGAAAGGACATGTCGCCTGGGTGGGTTCCGAAGGCGCGGCCGACGCCTTCGCCGCCGGGGTCGACGAGGTGATCGACCTGGAAGGCGCCCTGGTCACCCCGGCCTTCACGGACGCGCATGTCCACACCACGGCGACCGGACTGGCCCTCACCGGCCTCGATCTGTCCGGCGCCGCCTCGCTCGCCGAGGCGGACGCTCTCGTACGGGAGTACGCGGCGGCCCGTCCCGGCGACCGGGTCCTGATCGGCCACGGCTGGGACGCCTCCCGCTGGCCCGAGCGGCGGCCGCCGCGCCGCGCCGACCTCGACGAAGCCACCGGCGGGCGGCCGCTCTATCTGACCCGCATCGACGTCCACTCCGCCGTCGTCACCACGGCCCTGCTGGATCTGGTGCCCGGTGTCCGGTCGATGAGCGGCTTCCGGGACGGCGAGCCGCTCACGGGCGACGCCCACCACGCCGTTCGTGCGGCCGCCTATGCCGGGCTCGCCCCGCTGCAGCGCACCGAGGCACAGCGCGCCGCGCTGCGGCACGCCGCCTCGCTCGGCGTCGGAACCGTCCATGAGTGCGGCGGGCCCGACATCTCCTCCGAGGACGATTTCACCGGACTGCTGAAGCTGGCGGCCGACGAGCCGGGTCCGCGGGTCGTCGGCTACTGGGCCGACCTGGACGTCGAGCGTGCGCGGGCCCTGGGGGCCCTGGGGGCGGCAGGGGACCTCTTCGTCGACGGTTCGCTCGGCTCGCACACGGCCTGCCTCCACGAGCCGTATGCCGACGCGGCACACAACGGCACGGCCCGCCTCGACACGGCGGCCGTCGCGGAGCATGTCATCGCCTGTACCGAGGCCGGGCTCCAGGCGGGCTTCCACGCGATCGGCGACGCGGCGGTCACCTCCGTGGCCGAGGGGATGAAGGCCGCCGCCGAAAAGCTCGGCCTGTCCCGCGTCCGCGCTGCCCGACACCGGGTCGAGCACGCCGAAATGCTCACGCCCGAAACGATCGCGGCCTTTGTGGAGTTCGGCCTCACCGCCTCCGTGCAGCCCGCCTTCGACGCCGCCTGGGGCGGGGAGGCGGGCATGTACGCCGAGCGCCTCGGCGCCGCGCGGGCCCGCACCCTGAACCCGTACGCGGCGCTTCTGCGGGCCGGGGTCCCCCTGGCTTTCGGCTCGGACAGTCCCGTGACCCCGCTCGACCCGTGGGGAACCGTCCGGGCGGCCGCGTTCCACCGCACGCCCGAGCACCGGGTGTCGGCGCGGGCCGCTTTCACCGCCCACACCCGGGGCGGCTGGCGCGCCGTCGGCCGTGACGACGCCGGGGTGCTCGTGCCCGGCGCGCCGGCCGACTACGCGGTCTGGCGCACCGACGAACTGGTGGTGCAGGCGCCCGACGACCGGGTCGCACGCTGGTCCACCGACCCCCGCTCCGGCACCCCTGGCCTGCCCGATCTCACTCCCGGGACCGAGCTGCCGGAGTGTCTGCGAACAGTGGTCCGCGGGCGCACCGTCTTCGCAACGCCGAACGGGTGACGTACGGACATTCCGCACCACCCGCCGGTGCGCACCGAGCTCCGCCGCGACCTGCGGATCTTCGTCGCTGACCTGGTCGTTCGACCAATCCTCGCTGCTCGGGCGACTGTTGACAGCGAGCGCCCACCGGCCGGTAGGTTCGGCCGAGTCCACCACAGGACGTCCGTCCGGCAGACCTTCCACGCAGTCGTCGACCGCCGCTGGGCCATGGGGTGGTGTGCCGCACCGGCGCACCACCACTGGGAGCCAGGTCCAGTGCTCGCGCCTCGGGGGCAGAGGGAAGGTTTCAGCCGTGCGGCAGGTGTGACCCGGGTAGGGCCCGGCGTTCAGTAGACAACGGCTCTCGGTCGACCCGCAGCCAGCGGGCGCCAGGTCGGCCCGAAGGACGCCGGGTCCGATCCGCTGCCGCACCCCGCCGCCTCCCACCGCACCGCCTGCATGGCCGCTTCTGTCCGCTGCGTTCCGCCGCCCTGCCAAGGAGTCCGCCTCCGGTCCGTGCCGACGCAGGCGCTCTCGACACGCTCGCTATGGTGGGGCTCTGTGCACGGACCGAAGGGGCAGCAGTGAACGACGGTGGTGGGGTTCCCCGTGGCGGAGTCCAGGAGCGGCGGTACGGCCCGCTCGGCAAGGCCCTGGTGATCATCCCGACCTACAACGAGGCCGAGAACATCCAGGCGATCGTCTCGCGGGTGCGCGCCGCCGTGCCCGATGCCGACGTGCTCGTCGCCGATGACAACAGCCCCGACGGGACGGGCAAGTTCGCCGACGAGATCGCGGTCCAGGACGAGCAGGTGCAGGTACTGCACCGCAAGG
Organism: Streptomyces sp. NBC_00390; assembly: GCF_036057275.1. Classification (NCBI taxonomy): domain Bacteria; kingdom Bacillati; phylum Actinomycetota; class Actinomycetes; order Kitasatosporales; family Streptomycetaceae; genus Streptomyces; species Streptomyces sp. NBC_00390. The sequence continues at coordinate 7,066,833 of NZ_CP107945.1, forward strand.
GCAAGGAAGGCCTCGGGGCGGCCTACCTCGCGGGCTTCGCCTGGGGCATCGAGCGCGGTTACGGCGTCCTGGTCGAGATGGACGCCGACGGCTCCCACCAGCCCGAAGAGCTGCCCAGGCTGCTGACCGCGCTCAAGGGCGCCGACCTCGTCCTCGGCTCCCGCTGGGTTCCGGGCGGCCGGGTCGTCAACTGGCCCAGGCACCGCGAGTTCCTCTCCCGCGGCGGCAGCACCTACTCCCGTCTGCTGCTCGGTGTGCCCATCCGGGACGTCACCGGAGGCTTCCGGGCCTTCCGCGCCGAGACCCTCCAGGGGCTCGGCCTCACGGAGGTGGCCTCCCAGGGGTACTGCTTCCAGGTCGACCTGGCCCGCCGCGCGGTGGCCGCCGGCTACCACGTCGTCGAGGTACCCATCACCTTCGTCGAACGCGAACTCGGCGACTCCAAGATGAGCCGGGACATCGTTGTGGAAGCCCTGTGGCGGGTCACCGCGTGGGGTGTGGGGGACCGGGCGAACCGGCTGCTGGGCCGCAAACCCCTGTCCGGATCACCGGATTCCCGCTCTCCGCGATCTTCCTGATCACCCGCTTACGCCGATCGGCCGGACGCCCAGGCACACTGGGGGGCATGACGACCGGCGCACCGCCCCCTACAGCCCCCAGGCGCTCGCGCGCCCGCACCTTCCTGCCGCTCGGCATCGCCGCCTGGCTGGTCCTGGAGATCTGGCTGCTGACCGTCGTGGCAGACGTGGCCGGTGGGCTCACCGTCCTCGTCCTGCTGGTCGGCGCCGGCGTGCTCGGGGCCGTGGTGATCAAGCGGGCCGGACGCCGTGCGTTCACCAGTCTCACCGAGACACTCCAGCAGCAGACCGGCCAGGCCCCGCCCACGTCGGCCACCCCGCCGCGCAGCGAGGGCAACGGCTTTCTGATGCTCGGCGGACTGCTGCTGATGCTGCCCGGCCTGATCTCGGACGCGGTGGGGCTGCTCCTGCTGCTGAAGCCGGTCCGTGCCCGGCTCGGGCGGTACACGGAGAAGTCGCTGGACCGCCGGATGAGCGCCGCGGCGCCCGGCGGCTTCGGCGATGTCTTCCAGCAGGCGAGGATCCACCGGCCGGACGGCAAGATCGTCCAGGGCGAGGTCATCAGGAACGAGGAAGCGGCCGCGAGCCGCCACGAGGAGCAGGGCCCGAGGCCGCCGCTGACGCCCTGACCGCGCGGGCGCGGCGGACCGCGAGGCCACGTCCGCGGGACCGAACGGCGGCATCCGCCGTCGGTGCGCCCGGGCAGGTGTGCTGCGTCCGGTCGGCCGTGGACAGCCCCGCCGCCGTCGGTCGACCCGGTCGGTGGGCCTGGGCATCGGTCGGCGGGTCCGCCCGGGCAGGTGTACTGCGTCCGGTCGGCGCTGTGGACACACGCCGCCGGCCGCCGCCCCGTCCGGGGCCGAGAGCGAGCGGCGGAATCCGACGTCAGGTGCCGGGTCCGGCCGATGGGCCATGAGTAACCTCACCACCCGACGGTCCGCCCCGGGTGCGCGCGCGGTTGCCGCGGTGCACCGCCCGGCGTGCGGCGGCCCGCACGCTCCGACGGGTTCGCCGCACCTGGCGGTGCGTCCGGGCCGGTGGGCGTCTCACCTCTGGAACACCCCAACGTGGGCACAGAAAAGCCGCGGGCTGCGACCACACTCGGTGTGTCGCAGCCCACGGCTCTTTGTTCAGCTCTGCAGCTGTAGCTGTGCGATCAGGCGGACTTCCTGCTGTCACGCGGGTGCACAGCGATGTTCATGGCGCCGGAGCGCAGGACCGCCAGCCTTTCGGCCAGCACCTCCTCGAGTTCCTCGCGGGTACGCCGCTCCATGAGCATGTCCCAGTGCGTACGCGCCGGCTTGCCCTTCTTCTCTTCGGGGCCGTCCCCGTCAACGAGGAGTGCCTGGGCGCCGCACGCCTTGCACTCCCACTCCGGCGGAATCTCCGCCTCGACCGAGAACGGCATCTCAAATCGATGTCCGTTCTGGCATGCGTACTCCACCGCCTGGCGCGGGGCCAGATCGATGCCGCGGTCCGTCTCGTAGCTGGTAACCACAAGTCGCGTGCCGCGGAGAGCTCGCTCACTCATGAATCGTGCCTCCCGGGCTTGTCGCCCACAGGACAGGTGTCGCTGTCGTCGTCATCCGGTCAACGTCCGGTCGGCGGTAAAGATTCCCGTTCCGGGTCATGCGTCGCCCGTCGTGCCGCTGCTTTCCCATTGCTTGGGGTACCCACCAGTGCCCGGTTTGTCACATCTGACAGAAAGTGTCACCCAGTGATTTCACTTCTTCCGCACGCAGTAACGGTCCGCCTGGCAGGCCAAAGGCGTACACTACCGGCCTTTCACTTCAACGTCTAAATCCGCTCCGGTACCGGGTTGCCCGCGGCAGCCACCGCGCGGCGCACCGGCACCCGTGCGAGCAGCACGAATCCGAGCGCGAAGAAGATCACCAAGGAGATGATGGCGTCCCGGTAGCTGCCCGTCATCTGAAACGCGAGGCCGAACACCAGCGGGCCGAGCCAGCTGAGCCCCCGGTCGCTCATCTCGTAGGCCGAGAAGTACTCCGCCTCCTTGCCACGCGGCACCAGATGTGAGAACAGCGAACGCGAGAGCGCCTGGCTCCCGCCCAGTACCAGTCCGATCGCGGCCGCCAGCACGTAGAACCAGACCGGAGCGTGCGCGGGCAGGAAGTAGCCGGCGGCCAGGATCACGGTCCAGACGCCCAGCGAGCCGAGGATCGTCCGCTTCGCGCCGTACGTCCGTGCCAGCCGGCCCATCCCCAGCGCGCCCGCCACCGCCAGCACCTGGACCAGCAGCACCGCCGTGATCAGCGTCGTCTGGTCGAGGCCCAGTTCCTCGGAACCGTAGACCGAGGCCTGCGAGATCACGGTCTGCACGCCGTCGTTGTAGACGAGATACGCCAGCAGGAACGACAGCGTGAGCGGATGGCGGCGCATGTCCCGCAGCGTCGCCATCAGCTGGCGCCAGCCCGATCCGACCGTGCCCTCGGCGCCCGGCGCGACGTGGCGGTCCCGCAGCCGGCGCAGCGGCACCAGCGTGAAGGCACCCCACCACAGGCCGGCGGAGGCGAGACAGATCCGCACCGCGTCGCCCTCGGAGAGCCCGAAGGTGTCGTGGCCCGAGTAGACGACCAGATTCAGTACCAGCACCAGGGCGCCCGAGGTGTAGCCGAAGGCCCAGCCTCGCGACGACACCGCGTCGCGCTCGTCAGGTTCGGAGATCTGCGGCAGATAGGCGTTGTAGAGGACCATCGAGACCGACAGCGACGCATTGGCGACGATCAGCAGGAACGCGCCCAGCACGTACCGGTCGCCGTCCAGGAAGAACATCCCGGTCGTGGCCGTCGCGCCCAGATACGCCGCGACGGCGAGCAGCGGTTTCTTGCGGCCCGTACGGTCCGCCACGGCACCCACGAGCGGCATCACCAGCACCGCGATCACCACTGACGCGGACACCGCATATGCGAAGAGGGAACCCGCCCGCACCGGCACGCCGAGCGGATGCACGAACCCGTCGGCGTCCGCCGCGGCCTTCGCCACGGCCGTCAGATAGGGCCCGAGGAATACGGTCAGGACGCTCGTCGAGTACACCGAGCACGCGAAGTCGTAGAAGTACCAGCCGCGTTGCTCGCGTCTGCGCTCATCCGTCCCGTCGGTGCGGTCCGTGGTCCCGGCCGTCATCGCGCCCCCTCGCTCATACCCGTTGCAGGCGCGTTCGGGGTCAGACCCACACTCCCCGGTCGGAAAGTACCGTGCGCAGTGTCTCCAGATGATCGGTCATGATGCCATCGACGCCAAGGTCCAGGAGCGCGGCCATTCGATCGGCTTCGTTGACCGTCCAGACATGGACCTGGAGGCCCCTCTCGTGGGCCGCCCGTACGAACCGCCGGTCCACCACGCGGATGCCGCTCTGTGTCTCCGGCACCTGGGCGCACACCGCGCCGCTGCGCAGCGCCGCCGGGATCCCGTACGAGCGCAGCCGCAGCGCGAGCACGCCGCGCACCCCGTAGGAGGTGGCCAGCCGCGGGCCCGCGAGCCGCATCGCCCGGGTGACGCGGCTCTCCGAGAACGAGCCGACGCACACCCGGTCCCAGGCGTCGGTGCGGCGTATCAGATCGACGAGCGGAACCAGCGCGGACTCGACCTTGAGGTCCACGTTCCAGCGAGCCTCCGGGAACTCCTCCAGCAGTTCCTCGAACAGGGACAGCGGCTCCGTGCCCCCGACCCTGGCCTGCTGGACCTCGCTCCACGGCAGCGCCGCTATGTGCCCCCGCGCATCGGTGACCCGGTCCAGGGTGGCGTCGTGGAACGCCACCAGCCGGCCGTCCGCGGTGGTGTGCACATCGGTCTCGAAGTAGCGGTAACCGGCATCGGCGGCACGCCGGAACGCGGCCGCGGTGTTCTCCAGGCCGTCCGCCGCCCCGCCGCGGTGGGCGAAGGCGAGCGTGGCCGGGTGGTCGAGATAGGGGTGGCGTACACGAGTCACTTCCGCAGTATCGCCTGTTCGGGTGACCCGACGGCCACGACCGTGCTGCCGCCCTCCGTCCCGGGGATGGCGAAAAGCCGCAGGAACAGTTGCGCGAGCGGCCCGATGGCCAGCGCGTATGCCACGGTTCCCACACCCACCGTGCCGCCCAGCGCCCAGCCGGCCGCGACCACCACGACCTCGATGCCGGTACGCACCAGCCGGATCGAGCGGCCCGTGAACCGGTGCAGACCCGTCATCAGTCCGTCCCGCGGCCCGGCCCCGAACCGGGCCGAGATGTACAGACCCGTCGCCGCGCCGTTCAGCACGATGCCCGCCGCCAGCACGGCGATCTGCATCCCGAGCCCGTGCACGTCCGGCACCAGTGCCAAGGTGGCGTCGATCCCCAGGCCGACCGCGAACACATTGGAGATGGTGCCGAGACCCGGCCGCTCCCTGATCGGGATCCATGCCAGGAGCACCAGTGCGCCGACAATGATCGACACCACCCCGATCGTCAGCCCGGTCCGCTCCGCCAGCCCCTGATGCAGCACGCCCCATGGCTCCAGGCCGAGCCCGCCGCGTACGAGAAGCGCCGAACTCGCTCCGTACAGCGCGAGGCCTCCGTACAGCTGCACGAGTCGGCGGGTGAGGTGCGCGGACACGATGTTGCCCCCTGAGTGGTGGTAGTGGACTGATGCATGACACTCTGTGGCTACGGAATGAATGGCAACCATGGCCAATTCGAGGAAGGTGGACTGACTTTCATGTCACAGTGGACCTCGGCCGTGGGCGCAGCCCAGCTCGCCAGGCAGCTCACCGCGCAGCAGCCGCGCCCCGCCGGACCCGGCACCCGCAAGCCGCCCGCCTACCGGGCGCTCGCCGACGGCATCCGGCTGCTCGTCCTCGAAGGCAGGGTGCCGGTCGCCGCCCGGCTCCCCGCCGAGCGCGAGCTCGCCCTGTCGATGTCCGTCAGCCGTACGACCGTGGCCGCGGCGTACGAGGCGCTGCGCGCCGAGGGCTTTCTGGAGTCCCGCCGAGGGGCGGGCAGCTGGACCGCCGTCCCTGCGGGCAACCCCCTGCCCGCCCGCGGCCTCGAACCGCTGCCGCCCGAGTCGCTCGGGTCCATGATCGACCTCGGCTGTGCCGCGCTGCCCGCGCCCGAGCCCTGGCTGACCCGAGCCGTCCAGGGCGCTCTCGAGGAACTGCCCCCGTACGCCCACACCCACGGTGACTACCCGGCCGGTCTGCCCGCGCTGCGCCAGATGCTCGCCGACCGGTACACCGAGCGCGGCATCCCGACCATGCCCGAGCAGATCATGGTCACCACCGGGGCGATGGGCGCGATCGACGCCATCTGCCATCTGTTCGCCGGACGCGGTGAGCGCATCGCGGTGGAGTCCCCTTCCTACGCCAACATCCTTCAGCTGATGCGTGAGGCCGGCGCGCGCCTGGTGCCCGTGGCCATGGCCGAGGGGCTGACCGGCTGGGACATGAGCCGCTGGCGCCAGGTCCTGCGAGACGCCGCGCCCCGGCTCGCCTATGTCGTCGCCGACTTCCACAACCCCACGGGCGCCCTCGCCGACGAGGACCAGCGCCGCGCCCTGGTGGACGCGGCCCGCTCGGCCGGAACCGTCCTCGTCGTCGACGAGACGATGTCCGAGCTCCGTCTCGACCTCGATGTGGACATGCCCCGTCCCGTCTGCGCCTTCGACCCGGCCGGCTCGACGGTCCTCACCGTCGGCTCCGCCAGCAAGGCGTTCTGGGCGGGCATGCGCATCGGCTGGGTGCGTGCTGCCCCCGACGTGATCCGCTCCCTGGTCGCGGCGCGTGCCTACGCCGACCTCGGCACGCCCGTCCTCGAACAGCTCGCCGTCAACTGGCTGATGAGCACGGGAGGCTGGGAGGAAGCCGTCTCCCTGCGGCGCGAACAGGCCCGCGAGAACCGTGACGCGCTCGTCGGCGCGCTGCACAGGGAGCTCCCGGGGTGGGAGTTCGAGGTCCCCCACGGAGGTCTGACGCTCTGGGTCCGTACGGGCGGGCTGTCCGGTTCACGCCTTGCCGAGGTCGGCGAGCGGGTGGGCGTCCGGGTCCCCTCGGGGCCGCGCTTCGGCGTCGACGGCGCGTTCGAGGGCTATGTGCGGCTGCCCTTCACGGTCGGCGGCCCGGTCGCCGAGGAGGCGGCGGTCCGCCTGGCCGCCGCGGCACGGCTGGTGGAAACGGGCGCGTCGACCGGCACGGAGGCACCGCGCACGTTCGTGGCGTGACCGCCCTCGCTCGCCTGTGACCGAGGCGCCCCGGGGATTGCGCACGGAACAGGCCTGGCGGAGCCGGCGGCGACCGGGTGGGGCGGCGGCCCCACCGGGGTCAGCCCTCCGCCGGGACCGGTGCGGCGACCTGGGGCGCCGTGGTCGGCTCCGGGTGGTCCGGCAGCTCAAGCTCCGGGTGGTCCGGCAGGTCAAGCTCAGGGTGCTCCGGCAGGTCAAGCTCAGGGTGCTCCGGGAGCAGCGCCAGGACCGCCTGACGGTGCGCCTCGCTCGAGCCCTCGTCGAACGGGTCCGGCGTCGCCGGGACCTGGAGCCGCAGGACCGGGCCGGTGCCGAGCCGTGCGTACCCGCGGCCGGGCGGTACGTCCGCGGTCGGCGTCGTGCGCGGTTGGACGCCGAGGACCGTGGCGACCTGGTCGAAGTCGGCGGGCCCGAGCACGACCCGCGCCCGGGTGTGGGTCCGCACGGTCTCGGTCAGGCAGTCCATGCTGTCGAACTGCTCCGCCACCACCACCGTCACCTGCGCCGCCCGCCCGTGCCGCAGGGGGATCTGGAGCAGTTCCTGGGGGTCGGCGCGGCCGTCGGCCGCGGCCAGGTGTCCGAACACGCTGGGCCGGTCCATGAGGATCCACAGCGGACGCTTGGTGTCGTCGGGAGCGGGGTGCCCGGCCTGGCGTGCGCGGTTCGACGCGATCAGCCGCCGCTCGGTCTCGTTCGCCGCCCACTCCAGGCCGGTGAGTGCACCGGTGAGACCGCATTCGACGGCGAGGACGCCCGCGCGGCCGGTCAGGCACGCGTATTCGCCTGTCCCGCTGCCCTCCACGATCAGCACCTCTCCGTGCTGCAGTGCCTGCAGCGCGATCGAGCGGAGCAGTGTCGTGGTACCGCTGCCGGGCTCGCCGACCACCAGCAGATGCGGCTCTGTGGAGCGGGGCCCGGTGCGCCAGACGACCGGCGGCGCGAGTTCCGTCTCCTCGCCGCGGGTCACCGGCACGGTCCGCTGCACCGCGTCGGCGTCGGTGAACCCCAGCACGGTCTCGCCGGGCACGGTGACGAAGCGCTGGGCGGCGATGGAGGTGGACAGCGCGGGCAGCACGCTCATCAGCAGCTGGTTGCCTTCCTCGTCCCAGCTGAAGCGGTACTCGCGGCCGCGACCGGACTTGGCGTGCAGCAGCTGCTCGATCCGGGCCCGGGAGGCGGCCTCGCTGTCGGTGAAGTACGCGGGGTACTTCACGCGCAGCCTGCTGATCCGCCCGTCGCCGTCGAACTCGAAGTCGCTGAAGGCCTTGGTCCACTCACCGCCGTGGCCGTAGAGCGGCGCGGGGTCCTCGGGAACCGAGAAGTACGGCACCAGGGCCTCGTACACGGCCTGGAGCCGCCCCGCCTCCGCCTTGTCCGGGCCCGTTCTGACCGGAGTGCGTACGCGTCCCTGCCAGGCGGCCGCGCCCATCACCGTGATCAGGGCCAGCAGCGGCCCGTACGGGATGAGCGCGACCGCGAGGACAGTGGCCGCCACGGCGAACAGCGCGGGACCACGCCGTTCCTTGGGGGTGCCGGCCCACTTGTGGCGGGCCAGGACGGCCAGTTTCCGCAGACCACGGGTGACCGTGATCAGCGGGTGGAGCACGTCTGTGGCGCTTTCGGCGGCCGTGCGCGCGATCTCGCGGCTTCGTGTGATCTGTGCGCTGCCACTGCTCAGAATGCGGGGGAGTGGTCGCCGGGCCACATCTGTCTCCTGAAGGTGCTGAGCTGACGGGGTCGGGGCTGTCAGAACTTGATCCCGCCCAGCAGTCCGGCGAGGCTCGTCGTGCCTGCCGTGATGCTCGGCGCGATCGCGGTGCTCGAGAGGAAGAAGCCGAAGAGCGCGGAGACGGTGGCGTGCGACGCCTTGAGGCCGTCCTTCCTGAAGAAGAGGAAGACGATGATGCCGAGCAGTACGACGCCTGACATGGACAGAATCATGAGCTTTCTCCTGGTTGAGGGGACAGACACCATGAGTTCTTCCATGCTTACGGGTGGTATCTATGTGACAAAAGCTGCAAATGGGTGAAAATCCTGAGTTTTCACTGCGTTGGCGGACGGCCGGTCATTGATCGGCGGGCACGCGGTGCAGTGGCGCGGCACAGTGTCCGCAGCGCTCCCGTCCCGGTGTGGTCCCTTCGTCGCACGGGCCCCCTCGCACGGGTCGGGCGGCAGTACCCTGTCGGTTCATTCGTGCGGCTGCCCTTGCCGCGCGTCCCAGGTCAACGTCGTGAAAGGCGGTCCGAACGATGAGCGAGGTCCCGGACTCCGAAGTGATCGAACTCGCGACCAAGGTCTTCGACCTCGCGCGGCAGGGGGAGACCGAGACACTCGCCGCGTACCTCGACGCGGGCGTCCCGGCCGACCTCACCAACGACAGGGGCGACACCCTTGTCATGCTCGCTGCCTACCACGGACACGCCGCCACGGTGGAGGCCCTGCTGGCACGGGGCGCCGAGCCGGACCGGGCCAACGATCGCGGCCAAACCCCGCTGGCCGGTGCGGTGTTCAAGGGGGAGGGTGACGTCATCCGCGCTCTGCTGGACGGCGGTGCGGATCCGCAGGCGGGCACACCGTCCGCGGCGGATACCGCACGAATGTTCGGGAAGGCCGACCTGCTGGAGCTGTTCGACGGTCGCTGAGCCCAAGCGGAACGCGCGCCACCGGCGCGCGCGGCGAGTGCTGATCAGCTTGTGACCTGCTGCTGAGCAGCCACCTATGGCTCGTCGTAAATGTGGTCGCGGTGGCGAAATGGGTGGGTCATCATGACGTCGAGCCCTGTCCCGGACGTCAGCCGGGAGTTCCCCTGGGGCCACCGAGGAGAGGCAGAGGAAGATGGTTCACACCAAGCGGAAGACGCAGACGACGACAGGCGGCCCCACATGCTGCTGCGTGGCCTAGGCATGTCATCCCCCGGTCGCGTCGACAGCTTGATGTGAGGCACTTTCCATGTTCGATCCAGTCATAGCGCCGAGCGGCACCCTGCTCGGCCTGCTGCAGAGGGGCCGCGGCGACGGCACTCTGCACGCACTCGCGGCGCCGCGGGCGGAAGCTCTCGCAGCCCTCAACCACTGCGTGCTCAACGACCCACGCCACGACTGGCAGGTCGAGAACCGCTCCCTCTACTACGCGCGCCTCTACCTCGACCTCCACGGCTCCCTCGAGGAGATCGAGCGGCACCTGAACGACGTCGACGACCACCTCGATACCGACGAGGCCAGGACCGGTCTCGCGCTCGCGGTGCTCGGACACCTCGCCTCCTACGGCCGCGGTGACGCGCTGGCCCTGCTGCGGCGCTACGCCGCGAGCGGCGCCAACTGGGCCTGGGCACTCGACGAGCTCGCCCTGCGCGACAACGACGCAGGCCTGCGCGAGCTCGCCGCCCCGATCCTCGCCAGATTCCCCGCCACGCCCGAGGGCGACGCCGAACTGGCCTCCGCCGTACGCGACGCCTTCGAGCCCCGGCCGTGGCGGCTGTGGGCCGAGGACCCCCGCGAGACCATCGGTGCGCGCATCCGCGCCGCCCGGGAAACGGGCTCCTTCGACCGGTGGCAGCGGCAGATGCGGCCGTCCGGCCCCCGCCCCGGCTGGAGCGTCGAGGCCGTCTTCGAGTGGGCGCAGCAGGGCCTCGAGCGCGGCAGCGTGCTCCATGTGCCGGCCGCCCGCTGCCTGTCGGCCGTGGCCGGTCCCGAGGACCGGCCCGCCATCCTCGAAGCCGCCCTCAGCGGCCCGGAGGGCGCTCGCTGTGCCGCCCTGCACTTTCTCGCCGAGTCACGCGATCCCGTCGTCCTGGATCTGATCGAGGCCGCCGCGAGTACCGCGTCGAGTACCGTCGCCGAAGCCGCCGTGGCCGCGTTCGAGCGGATGTGCGGCGAGGAAGCCGTCGACCGTGCCCGTGGCTGGGTGCACCGCCCGGACGCCCTCGGAGCGTCCGCCGCCGGAGTGCTGGCCTGCCGCGGCGGCGCGAGTGACGCGGCGCTCGTTCTCGGCGCGCTGCGCGAGACCGTACGCGCCGACGGGCCCGACGCGCCCCTGCTGAATTCCCTCGTCGACGGCGCCGGACGCCTCGGCATCGCCTGCGCCGCACCCGTACTGCGCCATGTGTACCGGGAGACCGCCTCCTCGCAGCTGCGCGGACGCGCGGCCCGGGCGCTGGCCGCCACCGACGCCTCCTTCGCCACCGGCTTCGCCGTCGAATGCCTGTGGGACTGCGAGGAGACCACCAGGGAAGTCGCCGCGCTGCACGCCGAGACCGGTGATGTGCGCGTGGCCGAGCGATTGCGGCGACTGGCCGCGGACCCCGCCGAAGAGGCCGAGGTACAGACGGCCGTGCGGAGCAGAATCGGCCCGGACATGACCGCCATGTGATCCCCGCGTGTGGACGGCGTGACGGCGGCCTGATCATCTGACGCGTGGGCAGGCCGCCGCCCACAAACGCTCATGGGACGTTCCCCGTCCGGAAAGATCCACGTTGGGCCAGCCACCCCGGGCCCGAGGACAACACGAGTATGCGTGTCGTCATCGTCACCGAGTCCTTTCCGCCAGACGTCAATGGTGTGGCGCACTGCGCCCTGCAGACCGCGCGGCATCTCGCCGCACGCGGTCATGAACCGCTCGTCATAGCCCCGGCAGCGGCCGGGGCCGACGCCGCCGACCCGGGCGCACCCTGCCCGGTGGTGCGGATTCCCTCCCTTCCCCTTCCTGGCTATCCCCAAGTACGGGTGGCCCTGCCCAGCCGCAGGGTGGCCGCCGCGATCACCGCCCACCGGGCCGACATCGTCCACCTCGCCAGCCCCTTCGTCCTGGGGGTGCGCGGGATGGCCGCCGCCGCCAAGCTCGGCCTGCCGGCCGTCGCCGTCTACCAGACGGATCTGGCCGGCTACGCCCGCACCTACGTCGGCGCCGGAGAAGGCGCCGCGTGGCGCCGGATCCGAGCCGTGCACGGCGCCGCCGACCGCACGCTCGCACCCTCCTCCGCCGCGCTGCGCGACCTGGAGGAGCACCGGGTCGAACGGGTCCGGCTGTGGCCGCGCGGCGTGGAGACCACGCGTTTCAGGCCCGAGCTGCGCGACGAGGCGCTGCGCCGCGAACTCGCGCCGGACGGTGAGCTGATCGTCGGCTACGTCGGCCGGCTCGCCCCCGAGAAGCAGGTCGAGAACCTGGCCGGAGTGTGCTCACTGCCCGGTGTACGGGTCGTGGTCGTCGGCGACGGGCCGAGCGAGCCGTCCCTGCGCAGCGCCCTGCCCGGCGCGGTCTTCCTCGGGCGCCGCACCGGCGACGACCTCGCCCGGATCTTCGCCTCGCTGGACGTGTTCGCGCACACCGGCCCGTACGAGACCTTCTGCCAGACCGTCCAGGAGGCCATGGCGAGCGGGGTACCGGTGATCGCACCCGCGGCCGGCGGCCCGCTCGACCTCGTCGACCACGGCCGCACCGGGCTGCTGGTGCGGCCGCACGACGTGGACTCGGTCACGTCCGCCGTCGCGCACCTCGCGGCCGCCCCGGCGCTGCGGGAGGCCTACGGACAGGCCGGGCGCCTTGCCGTGGAAGGCCGCACCTGGGCCGCCGTCGGGGACATGCTGCTCGACCACTACGCCGATGTGCTCGGCGCGCGCACGGCGGTGGCGGCATGAGCGGCGGGAACGGGCTCCGTATCGTCCGGCTGGCGAACTTCGTCACCCCTTCCTCCGGCGGGCTGCGCACCGCGCTCGGTGAGCTCGGCCGCGGCTATCTGGCGGCCGGTCACGAGCCCGTGCTCGTCGTGCCGGGGGAGACCGAGAGCGACCGCATGACCTTCCAGGGGCGGATCATCACCCTGCCGGGGCCCGAACTGCCCGGCACCGGCGGCTACCGGGTGCTCGCCGGCCGGCGGCGCCTGCGTCACCTGCTGGAGGAGCTCGCCCCCGACCGGCTCGAGGTCTCCGACCGCACCACCCTTCGGTGGACCGGCGAATGGGCGCGTCGCCGCCGGATCCCCTCGGTCATGGTGTCGCACGAGACCGCCGACGGCGTGCTGCGCACCTGGGGGCTGTCCGAGCCGGCCGCGGCGAGGGCCGCGGACCGGCTCAACCGGCGCAGCGCATGGGCGTATTCGCGCATCGTGTGCACAACGGAATGGGCGGAGCGCGAGTTCGTACGGATCGGGGCGCGCAACGTCGTGCGGGCGCCGCTCGGGGTCGACCTGGAGCGCTGCCGGCCCGGCCGGCGCAGCACCGCGCTGCGTGCGCGGCACGCGGCAGGGGCCGACGTGCTCCTGCTGCTCTGCTCCCGGCTGTCGGTCGAGAAGCGGCCCGGCACCGCCCTTGACGCGCTCGCCGCGCTGCGCGAGCGAGGTGTGCGGGCGGCCCTGGTCGTCGCGGGTGACGGGCCCCTGAAGGGCTCGCTGATACGCAGGGCGAAGACGGAGCGGCTGCCGGTCGAGTTCCTCGGACATGTCGCGGACCGCGAGAGGGTCGCCGACCTCCAGGCGGCGGCGGACCTGTGCCTGGCCCCGGGCCCGGCCGAAACGTTTGGCCTGTCCGCCCTTGAGGCTCTGGCCTGCGGCACCCCGGTCGTCGCGAGTGCATCCTCCGCACTCCCGGAGGTCGTGGGAGATGCGGGCGCGGCTGCGGCGGACACGGGCGAGGACTTCGCCACGGCGGTCCAGGATCTTCTGGCGCGCCCGGAAGGCACCCGCCGTGAGGCGGCCCGCGCGCGGGCAGAGCTCTTCGACTGGCACCGTTCCGTCGCGGCCTTCCTCAGGGCCCACGACGCCGTCCCGGCCCATGACGCCACCCCTGTCCACGAGGGCGCCAACGCCACTGAGGCCGGAAGGTGACCGGCGCGGCATCGCCGGAGGAGGCCGTCCACCCGGTACCCCGGCAGTCGGGCCATGCCGACGGAGCGCCGGGAGCGACGGCCGGACACGTCAGGGACGGGCACGCCGCGACAAGCGGCAGGCGGTTGCCGGGCCGAGCTGCCCCGGCCCGGCCCGACGGCGTTCCAGCTGCCCGGCGGGCGCAGCACATCGGCGCGGCCGGCACCGCACCGCTCGACGGGGCAGCGACCCCTGCCGGAACCGTCGAGGACGCGGTGTCCCCTACGGGCGACGAGCCGTGCATCAGCGCCGAAGCACGGGGTGCGGCCGTGTCGTCGCCCTGGCCCGGCGCTGCCTCCGCCGGCGTCCCCGCGGGGACGGCCGGGGGTGCGCCGCGTGGCGCGGGCGGCGGCGATGCGGCGCCTGTCGCCGCGTTCCCTGACGGAACGCATCACACTGCCGGACCGGTGCCTGTGGTGCTGTCCTCCGACGGGAGCGGTCAGGCAGCCGAAGTGCTGTCCGGGGACGGGTCTGCGGGTCCGGCGGGTGGGTCGGTGGGGTCTGCGGACGGTGGTGCTGCGGTGCCTGTCGTCGTGTCCCGCGACGGGAGCGGTCATGCCGTCGAGATGGTGCCCGGGGCCGGCGCTGCGGGTGCGGCGTCCTCGGGCGGCAGCGCCGGCCTAGCGGTGCCTGTAGCGCCTGTGGGGGTGTCCTCCGGCGGGAGTGCTCATGCCACAGAGGCCGTGTCCGGTGTTCCGGGCCCGGGCACGGCCGGTACGGCATCGGTGCGGCGGGAGGAGCCCGCCGTGCCTGGGCGCGGCGCCGCACGCATCGTGCCCGCGCTGCGCCTCCCGCGGTTCGTCGCGCTCGGCGATTCGCTCACCGAAGGCGTCGGCGACCCCGTCAAGGGCGGCTGGCGGGGGTGGGCCGCCCTGCTCGCCGCCGGCATGGGGAGTCCGACCGAGCCCGCCGTGTTCCGCAATCTCGCCGTCAGCGGTGCCCTCACCAAGGACGTGGCCGCATCGCAGGCGCCGCAGGCGCTCGCCTTCGCGCCCGATGTCGCCTCCGTCGTCGTCGGCGTCAACGACACGCTGCGCCGTACCTTCGACATCGCGGACCTCGCCGTCCGCCTCGACGAGGTCTGCGCCTCCCTCGCCGCCAAGGGCACCGTCCTGCTCACCGCCTGTCTGCCCGACCCCGGCGCGATGTTCGGGCTGCCCGCCCCGCTCGCCCGGCCGCTGGCCCGCCGGCAGCGGGCGGTCAACGCCGTCGTCCACGCCCTGTCCGACCGCTACGACGCCGTACATCTGCACGCCGCCGACGACGCCTGGGTCGCCGACCGGTCCATGTGGAGCGCCGACCGGCTGCATCCCGGCGAGCGGGGACACCGGATGCTCGCCCGGGGGTTCCACGAGCTGCTCGCCGCCCGCGGACTCGCCCACGGCAGCGCACCCGCCACGGAACCCGACCAGCCCAGGCCCACCCGTGCCGCCTCGGTGCTGTGGCTCGCCACGGCCGGTACCGCATGGGTCGCCCGCCGGTGCACCGATCTGCTGCCGCAGCTGCTGCGACTCGCCGGACACGAGGTCCAGCACTGGGCGCGCGGCACCAGCGCACGCCTGGACCGCAGCGCAGAGCTCGCCCTCTCCTCCGCGCTCGCCGCCGTGTCAAGGGACGTGCCCGTTGCCAGAATGGGGGAATGAGCGGGCGCTGGGAGTTCTGGATCGACCGTGGCGGGACCTTCACCGACATCGTGGGCCGACGCCCCGACGGCCGGCTCGTGACCCGCAAACTCCTGTCGCACAACCCCGAGCGCTACCACGACGCTGCCGTCGCCGGCATCAGGCTGCTGCTCGGCACACCCGAGGGCCGGCCCGTCCCGGCGGACAGCGTCGCCTGCGTCAAGATGGGCACCACCGTTGCCACCAACGCCTTGCTGGAGCGGCGCGGTGAGCCGACGGTACTCGTCATCACCGAGGGGTTCCGGGACGCGCTGCGCATCGCGTACCAGAACCGCCCGCGCATCTTCGACCGCCGCATCCTGCTGCCCGAAGCGGTGTACGACCGGGTCGTCGAGGTCCCCGAACGCACCGACGCCCGCGGCGACACCGTCCGTCCGCTCGACCTCGAGGCCGTCACCGAACAGCTGAGGACGGCCCGCGACGACGGCATCACGAGCGCCGCCGTCGTCCTCATGCACGGCTACCGCCACCCCGACCACGAGCGGCGCATCGCCGCCGCGGCCAGGGAACTCGGCTTCACCCAGGTCAGCTGTTCGCACGAGGTCAGCCCGCTGATCAAGCTGGTGCCGCGCGGGGACACCACCGTCGTCGACGCCTATCTCTCGCCGATCCTGCGCCGGTACGTCGACGAGGTCGCGGCCGAACTCGAGGGCATCCGGCTGATGTTCATGCAGTCCAACGGCGGGCTGCGCGAAGCCGCCCACTTCCGCGGCAAGGACGCAGTGCTCTCCGGCCCGGCCGGCGGCGTCGTCGGGATGGCACGCACCTCGGAACAGGCCGGGTTCGGCCAGGTCATCGGCTTCGACATGGGCGGCACATCCACCGATGTCTCGCACTACGCGGGCGAGTTCGAGCGTGAGCTCGGCACTCAGGTCGCCGGGGTCCGGATGCGTGCGCCCATGATGAACATCCACACCGTGGCCGCGGGCGGAGGTTCCGTGCTGCATTTCGACGGCCGCCGCTACCGGGTGGGCCCCGACTCGGCGGGCGCCGTGCCCGGACCGGCCTGCTACCGGCGCGGCGGACCGCTCACCGTCACCGACGCCAATGTGATGCTCGGCCGGGTCCAAGGCGCCCACTTCCCGGCGGTCTTCGGTCCGGCCGGCGACCGGCCGCTGGACGCCGACATCGTGCGCGAGCGCTTCACCGAGCTCGCCGCGCGGGTTCGCGAGGAGACCGGCACAGAGCGCACCCCCGAGGAGGTCGCCGCAGGATTCCTCGAGATCGCCGTCCTCAACATGGCGAACGCCGTGAAGAAGATCTCGGTGCAGCGGGGGCACGACATCACCCGCTACGCCCTCACGTCCTTCGGCGGGGCCGGCGGCCAGCACGCGTGCGCGGTGGCCGACGCGCTCGGCGTCAACACGGTGATCGTGCCGCCGCTCGCCGGGGTGCTCTCCGCGTACGGCATCGGACTGGCCGATGCGACCGCGATGCGCGAACAGTCCGTGGAGGCGGAACTTGACGAACGGTCCGTGGACCATGTCCGGGCCCTGTGCGACGAGCTGGCCGACCGGACCCGCACCGAACTGCGTGCCGACGACATCCCCGAATCCGCGATCAGCACCCGCGCCCGCGTCCTGCTGCGTTACGCCGGTACGGACGCGAGCCTGCCCGTCCCGCTGGACACCGCCGCCGCCATGAAGGACGCCTTCGAGTCGGCGCACCGCGCGCGCTACGCCTTCACCATGGACAAGCCGCTCGTGGTCGAGGCGGTCTCCGTCGAAGCGATCGGTGCGGCCGGCGAACACGGTGAGACCGTGGTGGAAGCGGCCGCAGGAGACAGGGACTCCGCGAACGTCGCCCCGCGCGACCGCGTCGGGATGTTCGTCGACGGGGGGCGCCGCGAGATTCCGCTGTACGGCCGCACCGACCTGCGGCCCGGCGACGTGCTCCAAGGGCCGGCGATCGTCGCCGAGGCCGATGCCACGACCGTCGTCGACCCCGGCTGGCAGGCAGCGGCGGGCGACGGCGGCCATCTGCTGCTCACGCGCGTCCGGCCCCGCCCCGGCAGGGCTGCCGCCGGCACCGATGTCGACCCCGTGCTCCTCGAGGTCTTCAACAACCTCTTCATGGCCATCGCCGAGCAGATGGGCGTCCGTCTCGAGAACACCGCCCACTCCGTCAACATCAAGGAACGTCTCGACTTCTCCTGCGCCCTGTTCGACGCCGACGGCAACCTGATCGCCAACGCACCCCATATCCCCGTGCACCTCGGTTCGATGGGCGAGTCCATCAAGGAGGTGCTGCGACGCAACGAAGGACAGATGCGACCGGGCGATGTCTACGCGATCAACGACCCCTACCACGGTGGCACGCATCTGCCCGATGTGACCGTGGTGACGCCCGTGTTCGAGGGCGAGGAGCTTCGCTTCCTCGTGGCCTCGCGCGGCCATCACGCCGAGATCGGCGGCATCACGCCCGGCTCCATGCCCGCCTTCAGCCGCACCATCGACGAGGAGGGCGTGCTCTTCGACAACTGGCTTCTCGTACGGGACGGGCGGCTGCGCGAGACGGAGACCCGCGCACTGCTCACGGGCGCTCCTTATCCGTCGCGTGCGCCGGACACCAACCTCGCCGACCTGCGCGCCCAGATCGCGGCCAACGAGAAGGGCATCGCCGAACTGCGGCGCATGGTGGACCAGTTCGGACACGATGTCGTGCAGGCCTACATGCGGCACGTCCGCGACAACGCCGAGGAGTCGGTGCGCCGCATCATCGCCGGGCTCGGTGACGGCTCGTACCGCTACGAGACCGACGGCGGCGCCGTCATCCAGGTCGCGCTGCGTGTGGATCGCGAACACCGCAGCGCCGTGATCGACTTCACCGGCACATCGCCGCAGCAGCCCGGCAACTTCAACGCCCCGAAGTCGGTGGTCATGGCCGCCGTGCTGTACGTCTTCCGCACCCTGGTCGCCGACGACATCCCGCTCAACAGCGGCTGTCTGGAACCCCTGGAGGTGCGCGTGCCGGACGGTTCGATGCTCGCTCCCGTCCATCCTGCCGCCACCGTCGCGGGCAATGTGGAGACCTCGCAGGCCGTCACCGGCGCGCTGTACGCGGCCCTCGGCGTACAGGCGGAGGGCTCGGGCACGATGAACAACCTGACCTTCGGCAACGAGCGGGTCCAGTACTACGAGACGGTGGCGAGCGGAGCGGGAGCGGGCGAGGACTTCGACGGGGCCGATGCCGTGCAGACCCATATGACCAACTCCAGGCTGACCGATCCCGAGGTCCTGGAATGGCGCTATCCGGTCCGCGTGGACTCCTTCGCCGTACGCACGGGCAGCGGCGGCGACGGACGTCATCGCGGCGGGTGCGGAGTCGTCCGCAGGATCCGCTTCCTCGAGCCCATGACGGCCGCGCTGCTGACCGGGCATCGCCGCGTCCCGCCGTACGGCATGGCCGGCGGGGCACCCGGGGAGCTCGGCGAGAACCATGTGGAGCGCGCCGACGGGACCGTGTCCCGGCTCGGCGGCGTCGACGCCGTGGACGTCGGGCCCGGCGACGTCCTGGTCATGAGCACGCCGGGAGGCGGCGGGTACGGCGTGCCGCCCGGGAAGAGCGCCGCGGGCGAGGGACGCGCAGAGGTCGTGTCCGCGCCGTAACGCGCCGTAAGCGCCGCCAGTTCCGAGCGGGGGCTCATGGGCACGCGCTCACCGACGCGTCAGGCCCGCGACGGGTACCCCTCGCGCCAGGCCCGGGACGGGCGCCCCGTACACCGCGCACCGCCTGCCGGGGCGGATCGCGCCGTTTCGACCGTTGTCAGTGCGAGGACCTAATCTGTGCACCGTGACTTCGCCTGCCTCGACGGACTTCGTTCCGCCCCAGCTCAGCGCGGGGCCGCGGCCCGCGCAGGGCCCGGCCGCCGACGAAGGGCTCGCGCGGCGGCTCCGTGCGCTCGCGTGCACCGCGCCGCTGCACGACCTCGACGTGCGCAAGGCGAACCTCGCGGGGGAGTACTCGATCTACGCGATGGCCGAGATCGCCCTGGCCGCCATCGATCTCGTCACACTGAACATGGACTTCGACACCGGGGCCGACCATGACCAGATAGTGGCGCGCCTCCTGCCGCGCGTTGCGGCCCAGGCTCCGCAGCGGCCCGTCGCCGAGCACGAGCGGGTCGCCCGCTGGGTGCTGGAGAACCTGATCAACGTCGGCAGTGTGGACCGCGGATTCCGCGCCGTGTACGGCACGTTCGGGGCCGACGGCGTCTACACGCGCCGTGACTACGACTTCAAGCTGATCGAAGAGGTCCCCGGCTACGGCGGCAGTGTCTATCTGCGCACCACCGACGAAGCGGTCAACGTCCTGGTGGGGGCGCTGGACACGGATGTCACCAGCGCGCAGATCGCGGCCGAGGTGAAGCTGGAGGTCCTCATCAGCCGGGGCCGCCTCGCCGACGCCCAGCTCGCCGCGGAGCAGGCGCGCTACCGCACCGTGCAGTACTCGCAGATCCTGCGCAGGACACTGGAGGCCACCCGGCGCAATGTGCGCGCCGTGGACTGGCTCAATGCCGTACCCGACATGATCGCCGAGGCGCTCGACCACGTCGCCGACCGCTACCGCCACGAGAACGCGATCCTCACCAACATCCGCAAGGCACGCGACGAGGCCGAGGACCCCGAGCACAAGCGGCGTGCCGCCGAGCTCGTCGACATAGTCAAGGACTGCATCCGCCGCCACACCCAGCTCCAGTCCCGGCTGCTGGAGGCCGGCCCGCTGTTCCGCGCCGAGCAGGACCGTCAGGCCTTCGCCCGGCCAACCACGCGTACCGGTCTCGATCTCTACGGCCAGCTGGTGGCTCCGCTGCTGCCGCTGCCGGTGGAGTCGGCGATCCGCGTCACCGACGCGTTCTTCGCGCGCGGCACCGGGCTGCGTACACCGGCCTCGGTCCGGGTCGGCGATCTCGTCGACCTGCTGCTCACCCCGCCCGTGGAACGCGAGCACCTGGGCGCGGAGATGCCGGAGCCGGACCTGATCGCCACCCCCGACGACAGCCGCTTCAGCGAGGAGCAGCTGGCGAGCGCCATGCAGCTGCTCGACCTGGAGCACGACGCCCCCCGCCGGCTCTCCGGCCTGCTCGCCGAGGCGCGCCGTCGCGACCCCGATCTGCCCTATCTGGTCGCCCTGCTCGCCGTCCACGCGGCGAGTCCGCCGGTCGGCACCGCCTACCGTCAGGGCGAACAGCGCCTGCTGTTCGCCGTCGACGACGGCACCGAGCTCGACGACCCCGAGTTCGGCGGCGCCGACCTGATCGTGGGTACCGCGCTGCTGGACGCTGCGGGCATGGCGGCCGACCGCACGGAGGCGGCGTGAGTACCGAGCCCGGGGTCCGCGCCGGCGCGCCCAGGTCCGAGCGGGAGACGGCGCAGCCGTCCATCGACACCGCGGGAAGGGACGGGGCCCCGCCCGCCACAGGCGCACCCGTCCACCCCGTACGACGGCACCACCACACCGAGGAGTCCCCTTCGTGAGCGACCTGCACGAACACGCCGCCGCGTTGAGCGAGCCCGTCGCCCCGCAGGGGCCCCCGGCCGGACCGATCTCGGCGTCCGGGGGCGTCACCCCCGCCGACGCCGCCGACGCCGCGCGCCTCGTCTCCTTCGGGCTCCAGCCCAAGCTGCTCCCCGCCCGTGACGTCGAGTACGCCGAACTGCTGCGCCGCTACCGGGAGGACACCGCGTTCGCCCGCCTCGCCGACGCCGTCGCCACCGGCCTCGGTCTCGTGGTCCTCGAGGTCTCGCCCCGCGCGGGCATGGCCGTGACCGCGGGCGAGGACTCGGTCTTCGCCGTCCGCATGGGGGACTACGCGCGTCGCGCCGCCGCCGACTCCGCGGACCGCTTTCTGCACGGCCTCGCCCATCTGGCGGTCGCCGCCCTGGCGTTCCCCCGCCCCGAGGACCTCGCCGACGACGGCTACATCGGCCGGATCACCGTCAACGGCGTCGACTCCTTCGTACGCCAGGCCTGCCGGCGCCTCGAGGAGCGCGCCGACGAGCACGGCGAGAACACCGACCCGGCCACCGACGCCCCCGGCCTCGAGGCCGCCTGGCGTATCTACGCCCGCCGCAGCGCAACCGGCGCCACCAAGGACGCCCGCCGTCTCGCCGGATCCACCACCGGCATCGTGGGCAAGGCCGTCGCCTTCCTGACCGACTCCGGATTCCTGCAGCGCACCGGAGACGACGCCGGCGGCGCCTACCGCACGACGGCCCGCTACCAGCTGCAGGTGCGAGACATGGCGGGCAGCGCGGCCATGGCCGAACTGCTGGAGCTCGGTGTCGTACCGGTCAGCGACGGCAGCGCCTCCCTCGTGCCGCCGCCCGAGGGCGACGACCTGGAGCTGGCCGCCGACGCCGGCCTGCCCTTCCACGCGTAACCGCCAGACGACGACTGAGAGTCCGCCGACATGTACGAGCTGTCCCGGGTCCGCCTCTACTCCATCGGTCCTGCCGGTGCGCGCTACGCCGACACCGTGCTCGACCTGCGGGGTGTCGGCGAGCCCGTGCCCGACCCCGCCCCCACCCAGGCGGAATTCTTCGAGGAGGAGCCGGTCGGCCCGCCGCGCCGCCCCGCGCCCGCGGGCGTGCTCTTCCTCGAGAACGGCGGCGGCAAGTCCGTACTGCTCAAGCTGATCTTCTCCGTCATGCTCCCCGGCCACCGCAACACGCTCGGCGGCGCGAGCTCGGGCGTGCTGCGCAAGTTCCTGCTCGCCGACGACTGCGGCCATGTCGCCCTGGAGTGGCAGCACACGCTCACCGGTGAGCTGATCGTCGTCGGCAAGGTCAGCGAGTGGCGGGGCCGCCAGGTCTCCAACGACCCGCGGAAGTTCGCCGAGGCCTGGTACTCCTTCCGGCCGGGTCCCGGCCTCAGCCTCGACTCACTGCCGGTCGCCGAGTCCACCTCCGTACGGCCGCGCGTCGAAGGCGCCTCCGGGGCGCAGGGCCGGCGCCGCACCATGAAGGGCTTCCGCGACGCCGTCACCGAGGCCGGCAAGGTCTATCCGCACCTCGACGTGTACTGGGAGGAGATCCACGACCGCTGGAACGAGCACCTCGGCGACGTCGGCCTCGACCCCGAACTGTTCCGCTACCAGCGGGAGATGAACGCCGACGAGGGCGAGGCGGCAGGCCTCTTCGCGGTCAAGAAGGACTCCGACTTCACCGACCTGCTGCTGCGCGCCGTCACCGACACCCGTGACACCGACGGACTGGCCGACCTGGTCAGCGGTTTCGGCAACAAGCTGGGCCGCCGCGCCGAGCTCACCGCCGAGCGGGACTTCACGTCCGGATCGGTCGACCTGCTCGGCCGCATTGTCGAGGCCGCCGAGACCCGTGCCCGTGCCCGCGACATCCACGGGGGCGCCGAGCGCCGCACCCGCACACTCGCGCGCCGGATGTCCGCCCGCGCCGGGGACGAACGGGGCCTGGCCGCCGACCTCGCGCAGCAGGTCACCGCCGCCGCCCACACGGTGACCGAGGCGGAGCAGGCGCGCAGCCGCAGTGCGCTGATCGCCGCGGAACTGGCCTACCGGCACGCTTCGCTGGCCCTGACCGTCGCCGAAAAGGGTGCCGCGGCACAGCGACGTGAGCTGACCGACGCCCGCACCCTCCACTCCGCGTGGCAGGCGGCCGAAGCGGTACTGCGCCACCGCGCCGCGGGCGACCGCTCCGCGCGCGTCGCCGCGGCGATCCGCGAGGCCGAGCGGGACGCCGCCCCCGCGCTTGCCGCACGCGCCAAGGCCGCCGGTGACCTGGTGCGCGCGCTGCACGCGGCCGCGGAGGACGGCGAGCGCGTGGCCAACGAGGAGGAAGAGCGTTCCCAGGCGCTGCAGGAGGCCGGCGAGGCCGCGCACCGCGACGCCACGGCCGCCGCGACCGAGGCGCAGCGCGCCCGCAGCGAGATCGGCCATCTGCGCCAGCGGCTGACCGAGGTCGAGCAGGAGACCGCCGAGGCGGTACGGGCCGGCTGGCTCGACGACACCGCACCGGACGCCGACCCGGCCCGCGCCGCGCTCGCCGCGAGCGACGCCGAGAAGACGGCGGTCGCCGCGTGGGACACCGCACGCGAGGCCGCCCGTGGCACGGCCGACCGGGCACGCGACGCCGCCGCCGCGGAGTCCCGCGCCGAACTGACCGCTGCACGCGCGGCGGACGCGGCGAGCGCCGCGGAGCACGCCTACGAGACGGAGCGCCGAGCCGCCGAGTCGATCGCCCGGGACGAACGCCTCGCGGCGCTGCTGAGCCTGCCGCCGACGGCAGCTCCGTCTCCCGCGTTCCCGCACCCGCGCCACGCCTCGGGTGAATCCACGCCTGCCGCAGATGACGCCGCACCGGGTGTGCGGGCGACCGTGCCGGTCCAGCCGGACGACCCGGAGGCGGCGCCCGACGGCACCGCCGAGGGCGGCCCGGCGGGGAACGGGTCCGGCCCGGCCGGTGGTGAGGTGTCCTTCGGAGGCGGGTCCGGCTCCGCGGCGGGTGGCCCGGCCGGTGGTGAGGTGTCAGCCGACGGCAGGTCCGGTGCTGCGCCGGGTGCCCCGGTCGCGGGTGCTCTGCCCTCCGCGCCGGGCGGAGGGCAGACGCGGCACGCCGGCTCCGGCTCGGCCCACGGCATGTCCGCCGGACGCGTATCCGGCGTGACGGCAGGATCGTTCGCCGGGGGCGCGGCAGCCGCAGCGCAGGGCGACAGCCCCGGAGAACCCGGTACGACGCCCGCCGGGCACGCCGCCACCCGTGACGCGGCTCGCGGCGACACCTCGGCGGACGTGGCGCCTGCCGCTTCCGGCGCCCCCCGGGACAGTGCGCCCGCAGGACACACCGCCGCGGCGGTGTCCCGTGCCCCGGTCCCCGGCCGGCCGCTGCGCAACGGCGACGGGCCCCTCACCGTCGAGGAGCTCGACGGATTCGCCGACGAACTGCGCGAGTTGCTCGACCGGTCCGTCTCCTCGGCGGAGCGGCAGCTGTTCGACCTGCGGACCGCCGCCGCCGACGACGCCCGCATCCTCGGTGCGCTCGGCGACGGCGGACTGCTGCCGCCGGGGCCGGACGTGCTCGCCACCGTCGAGTACCTCGGCGAGCACGGCATCCCGGCGCTCCCCGGCTGGCGCTATCTCGCCCAGGCCGTCGATCCGGCCGACCACGCCGCCGTGCTGGCCGCGCGGCCCGAGCTGGTCGACGGAGTCGTGATCACCGACCCGGTGTCCTACGTGCGGGCACGTGACGTGCTCGCCGGGGCAGCGCTGCTGCCCCGGTCCACCGTGGCCGTCGGCACCGCCGCCGCACTGCTCGCGCCCGTGCCGGCCCCCGGGACCGGCGACGCGGACGGGGACGTCTTCCTCGTGCCGCCCAACCCGGCCATGCACGACGAGCAGGCCGCCGACGAGGAGCGGCAGGCGCTGCGAGGCCGGGCCACCGCCCGGGACGAGGAGATCCGTGCGCTCGCGGCCCGGCTCGCGGGCGACCGCGCACTCTCGGCCCGGCTCGGCGCCTGGCGCGCGGACTGCCCGCCCGGCAGGCTCGCCGAGCTCGCCGACGCCGCCGGCAGGGCCCGCGCAGCGGCCGAGGAAGCAGAGCAGACCCTCACCGAGGCCCGTACGGCACGGTCGGAGGCGGACGAGGCGGCCGCCGACGCGGCCCGGGTGCGGGACGAGCGGCAGGACGCCGCCCAGCGTGCCCGCCGCGTCGCCGACGCCCTCGCCGGCCTTGCCTTCCGGCTGCGCGAACGGGCCGGCTGGCAGGCGAAACTGCGTGAACTGGCCGATGAGGCGGCCGAGTCCGAGGCCCGTGCGGCGACCTGCCTGGAGCGGGCGAAGGCCGCCGACGAGGACCGCCGGGCCGCCCAGCGCGCGGGCGACGACGCCCGCCGTACGGCGCGTGCGCTGCGCGCCGAGCGTGCCGAGATCGCCGGAGCCCCCGAAAGCCTCCCCGGGCAGGACGACACGGCACCCCGCGCCGCGCTGCCCGCCCTGCGCGAGGCCTACCGTGCGGCGTCGCAGCTGTACGAGAAGGTGGGCGTCGGCGCTGACCTGCGGGCCGAGCAGGCCCGGGCCGAGAGCGACGAGAGCGCCGCGCTCGCCGAGCTGGACCGGCTCACCAACAAGGTCCGCACGCGCGCCGCCCAGCTCCTCGAGAGCACGGACGGTGCCGACGGCCCCTCGCGCCAGGCTGCCGCGGCCCGCGCCGAGTCCCTTGTCCAGATGCTGGAGTCCCGCGCGACGGAGGCGAGCGAGAAGCTCGGCCGGCTGCGGGGCGAGGCCGAGCGGCTCGCTCCCGCCGACGGCGGTTCACACACCGAGCTGCCGGACGAACTGGTTCCCGCGGACGTGGAGCAGGCCCAGACCCTGCTGCGCTCGGCGACCGCCGAACTGTCCTCCCGTACGGACGCGTTGGACATGGCCCGGGCCGCACACGCCACGCTGCTCCGGGCGCACCGCGCTGCCGAGGACGCGGCAGGCGGGTTCGAGGAGACGGCCGCGCTCCTGCGGGACCTGCTGCGCGACCACCACCAGGAGGAGGAGAGCGGGCAGGCCTCGGAGCCGTATCCCGGCACGCTGGACGAGGCGCGCCACCTCGCCGCCGAGTCCCGCCGCTCCCTGCGCGGCTGTGCGACGGACCTGTCGGCGGCCGAGGCGGCCGTACGGGAGGCGAGCGACGTGCTCGTACGGCACGCCAACGCCACCCGGTACGAGCAGGTGCGCACCCCCGCGCGCCAGCAGATCCGTGAGCTGCCTGCGGCGGCACTTCCGGAGCACGCCGCGAAATGGGCAGAGGCGTTCGCGCCGCGGCTGCGGGTGCTCACCGACGAGCTGCAGCAGCTGGAGCGCAACCGCGACACGATCGTGGACCGGCTGCGCGGTCTGGTGGAGTCGGCGCTCACCACGCTGCGTTCGGCTCAGCGGCTGTCCAGGCTGCCCGAAGGCCTGGGCGAGTGGTCGGGGCAGGAGTTCCTCCGCATCCGCTTCGAGGAGCCGGACCAGGCGACCCTCGCGGAGCGGCTCGGCGAGGTCATCGACGAGGCGACCCACGCCGCTGTGAAGAAGAACTCCGACCTGCGGCGGGACGGTATGTCACTGCTGCTGCGCGGCGTTCAGGCGGCGCTGCAGCCGAGGGGAGTGGCGGTGGAGATCCTCAAGCCGGATGCCGTGCTGCGCGCCGAGCGGGTGCCGGTCGGGCAGATGGGCGACGTGTTCTCCGGCGGCCAGCTGCTTACCGCGGCCATCGCGCTCTACTGCACCATGGCCGCGCTGCGCAGCAACGACCGAGGCAGGGACAAGCACCGGCACGCCGGCACGCTGTTCCTGGACAACCCCATCGGCCGCGCGAACGCGACGTATCTGCTGGAGCTCCAGCGGGCGGTCTCGGACGCGCTGGGTGTGCAGCTGCTGTACACGACGGGGCTGTTCGACACCACGGCCCTCGCCGAGTTCCCTCTGGTGATCCGGCTGCGCAACGACGCCGACCTTCGGGCGGGACTGAAGTACATCAGCGTCGAGGAGCATCTGCGCCCCGGACTGCCGCAGACCGACCCGTCGGGCGAGACGGTCCACGGCGAGATCACCGCGACCCGCATGTTCAAGAGGACCCCGGTCCCGCCGGAACGGGCCGCCGGACTGCCCACGCAGACGTCGGCCCCCCACGGCGCGGGGCTGTCCGAGTAGCGGATGGCCGGCCGGCGCCGGGCCGGGTCGGCCCGCCACGGCATCCGGCCCACCGCCCTGACGGGGAACGGCCGGGCTGACGGTCCTGACGGGGACGGCCCCTGAAGGTCAGGCCTCCGAAAGCCGGTTGGCGCTCCGGCGCCGTATGCGTGCGGCCGCGCGGCCTGCCGCCCGCGCGGTCCGCCGCGCCCGGCGGCGCTCGCGTCGGAGCCCGCGTGCGGTGCTGCTGGGCTCCGACACCACGCCGTGCCGCTGGTTCCACACCTGGCGGGTCACCCACACATCCAGGACGGCCCACGTCGCCACCACCGTGCTCGCCACGCTGCTGAGCACCAAGGGGAAGGCCAGCCACGACGCCGTCAGCGTGAAGAGCACCGCCGCCATCGCCTGAACCAGTGTCACCGACGCGATGATCACCGCCCGGACGGCAGCCGTGCGCACGGGGTCGGCCATGCGCCGTCTGCCCACCGGCTCCTCCACCCACAGCTGCCGCCCGCCCACGGCACCCGTCGCACCGATCGCATCAGCCGCCCGCGACGCCGTCGCCTCGCCGCGACGCTCGTCCGTGTCCATGGATCGTTTCACTCCCCACGTCTGTCCGACTTCTGGGTGGCTGCCCCGGATCCGCCGGCCTACACCGCCCCGGCGCCGCACGGCACCACACCGCCTCGTGGGCGGCGTGCACCCGGACCCACAACTCCCACAAGCCCTGGAAGGCCACGGCCGGACGCGCGAAACACCCCGTACAGAACGACGATTGACTCTCCGCGATGATTCCCGTGCGGCACAGAATTCCAGCCATCTGACGCGGTCCGAAAAGTGACCTACGCGAGACGCGTCGGCCGACACGGGGGATAGCATCTCCCCGGATACCAGGACATCCCATGATCAAGACGATCGTCGCAGGCCGAAAACTGCCCGGACACGCCTTCGAGTTGGCTGGGTGACAGTAGTAGGCTCGCGCCGTTTGTTGACGGACATCACCCGCACCGGGCGGGTCGAGCAGGGGGAGGCCATGCGCTTTCGCGGGAAGTCCATCCGCCGGAAGATCGTGGCGTTGCTGCTCGTTCCGCTGGTCTCCCTCACGGCACTGTGGGGGTTCGCCACCGTGCTCACCGGCCGGGACGCGAATCGACTGCTCGAGGTCAGCACCGTCGCCGAGCAGTTGGGCGGGCCCGTCGAGGAAGTCATCGACTCCGTCCAGAAGGAACGCAAGCAGACCCTCGTCTACCTTGCGGACCGCCGTGCCTCGGATGCTCTCCCGACCCTGCGTCTGGATCGTGAGGCCACCGACAGCGCGCTCGCCGTGATCAAGACGAACGCGCAGAAATCCTCGGTCCGCGACGGCCTGACGTCCGAATCCGAGCAGAAGCTCACCGCACTGATCGATGCTTTCGACGGCCTCGGTGCCCTGCGCCGCTCCGTGGAGACCAGTACGGTCTCCCGCAGCAAGGCGCTGAAGTACTACAACCGTCTTGTCGACCCTGGCTTCAGCTTCCTGCTCACCCTGCACGCACTCGACGACGTCGCACTGGAACGCGAAGGGCGCGCCCTCGTCGGCCTGGCCCGCGCCCGCGAAATGCTCTCCCGCGAGGACGCGTTGGCCGCCTCCTCGCTCATCACGCGCAGGATCACCGCCACCGAGATCCGGGAGCTCTCCGATCTCGTGGCCCACCGCAAGCTGTACTACGAGGCCAACTTCGAGATCCTGCCCGCCAAGGAACGCGAGATCCTCGTCCGCTACTGGCGCAGCCCCGAGACCGCACCGCTGCGCGACACCGAGGAACGCATCCTCGCCGACGGCCCCGCCGACGGACTCGGCACCTCCGACCTGCAGCGCTGGACCGAAGCCGCGACCCCGGTGCTCGTCGAGCTCGCCGGCACCGCCGATGAGGCGGGCGAACGCTACGCGGACCGCGTCGAGCCCGCCGCGTACAGCGTGCTCGTACGTGCCGGTGTGGCAGGGGTCCTCGGCTTCCTCGCGCTGCTCGTCTCCGTGATCGTCTCCGTACGGATCGGCCGCGACCTGGTCCGGGCCCTGTCCCGGCTGCGCAACGAAGCCCACGACGTCTCCGGCGTGCGGCTGCCCAGCGTGATGCGCCGCCTGGCCGCCGGCGAGCAGGTGGACGTCGAGACCGAGGCGCCGCGCCTGCAGTTCGACAAGGACGAGATAGGCCAGGTCGGCCAGGCCCTCAACACCCTCCAGCGGGCGGCGGTCGAGGCAGCGGTCCGCCAGGCGGACATGCGGCGCGGCGTCTCCGAGGTGTTCGTCAACCTCGCGCGCCGAAACCAGGTGCTGCTGCACCGCCAGCTCACGCTCCTCGACACGATGGAGCGACGCACCGAGGACACCGAGGAACTCGCCGACCTGTTCCGGCTGGACCACCTCACCACCCGTATGCGGCGGCACGCCGAGGGCCTGGTGATTCTCTCCGGCGCGGCCCCGTCCCGGCAGTGGCGCAAGCCGATCCAGCTCATGGACGTCGTACGGGCCGCGGTCGCCGAGGTCGAGGCCTATGAGCGCATCGAGGTACGCCGCCTGCCGCGCATCGGCGTCGGCGGCCCCGCCGTCGCCGACCTCACCCACCTCATCGCCGAACTCCTCGAGAACGCCACGGTGTTCTCGCCCCCGCACACCGGTGTGCAGGTGCACGGCGAGCGGGTCGCCAACGGCTTCACCCTCGAGATCCACGACCGCGGCCTGGGCATGGCCGCCGACGCCCTCCTCGACGCCAATCTGCGGCTCGCCGAGACACCGGAGTTCGAGCTCTCCGACACCGACCGGCTCGGTCTGTTCGTCGTCAGCCGTCTCGCCCAGCGCCAGAACGTCCGGGTGTCGCTGCAGCAGTCCCCGTACGGCGGCACCACCGCGGTCGTCTTCATCCCCGCGGCGCTGCTCACCGAGGCTCCCGAGACCCAGGGCACCGGTTTCCGTCTGGACCGCAAGAGCGACAGCCCGGCCGGCCGGCGGGGTGAGGGGAAGCGCGCCGCAATCTCCAAGGCCCCGGCCGGCCTGAACGCCTCGGCGCTGCTGGACGGCCCCGTCGAACTGGAGGCACCGGTCGGCACGCTGGGCCTCGACGACCGTTCGGCACTTCTCGGCGCGGATGCCCCTCTCACCGGCCTGGACGACACGGAGAGCGAGCGCGGTGGCATCTTCCGCGCCCGGTCCCGCGGACGGCACGACGACACGGCGGGCGAGCAGCACCAGCTCGCCCGGGAACCGTCGCAGGAGCACTACGGCGGCCCGGTGCCGCTGCCGCGCCGCACGCCCCCGACCCTGGTCGCGGACCATGGCCGCCGGGTGGACGAGCGCGGTGCCGGCGGGCGCACGCATCCCGCCCCCGGCCCCTCGCGCTCCGCAGCGCCCACGCCGATCTCGGGTGACCGTCGCAGCAGCGGCAGGCCGCGGTCCGTCCCCGGCCCGGAGCGCCTCTCCCCGGTCCCCGTACAGGATGCGCGGCCCTCGCCGCCCGCGCCGGAGCCCGCCGCCCCCCCGTTGACGATCGACGGACTGCCTCGCCGCGTCCGGCGCAACGCGTCCACCGAAGAGCCCGCGCCGGGGCCCGCCGCTCAGGCCCCGGCGGCCCCGGAGGGGCTGCCCCGCCGTGTCCGCCAGGCCAGTCTCGCCCCCCAGCTCAGGGAGTCGGCCGGGTCGGGAGCCGGGCAGATGCCGCCTGCCGCGCCGGGTCCGGACGTCTTCGAGCGGGACGCGGACGAGGTACGCAACCGTATGGCCGCCATGCAGCGCGGCTGGCAGCGCGGCCGTCGCCGGAAC
This sequence comes from Streptomyces sp. NBC_00390, assembly GCF_036057275.1. Classification (NCBI taxonomy): domain Bacteria; kingdom Bacillati; phylum Actinomycetota; class Actinomycetes; order Kitasatosporales; family Streptomycetaceae; genus Streptomyces; species Streptomyces sp. NBC_00390. The sequence continues at coordinate 7,097,602 of NZ_CP107945.1, forward strand.
GAGGAGGAAACCGGCGCCGACGAGACCCGGATCGAACAGACCCCAGGCCCGCGACCGCAGCACGTCGTGGCCCGGGAACCGCAGCAGCGCACGGACCAGGCCACCGGCCCCGGCCGGCACGCACCAGGAACGACATCGGAGGGGGACGGTCGATGACCGCACCGTACGCCGCAGCACAGGGCAGCATGAGCGCCCACACCACCACCAAGGGCTCCGGCGAGCTCAACTGGCTCCTCGACGAGCTGGTCGACCGGGTCGCCAGCATCAGCAGGGCCCTGGTGCTCTCCAGCGACGGCCTTGCCACCGGCACCTCGAGGGACCTCAGCCGCGAGGACAGCGAGCATCTCGCCGCCGTCGCGTCCGGTTTCCACAGCCTCGCCAAGGGAGTCGGCCGTCACTTCGACGCCGGCCAGGTCCGGCAGACGGTGGTCGAGCTCGACGAGGCGTTCCTGTTCGTGACCGCCGCCGGCGACGGCAGCTGTCTCGCCGTCCTCGCCGACGCCGACTCGGATGTGGGCCAGGTCGCGTACGAGATGACGCTCATGGTCAAGCGCGTGGGTGTTCACCTTGTCACGGCACCGCGGACCGGTCCGGCCGCCGGAGGGTGAGTGGCGGGCATGAGTGAATCAGTCCGCCAAGGACGCAGGACACATCACTGGATCGACGCGGACGCCGGTCCGGTGGTCCGCCCCTACGCCATGACCCGCGGCCGTACCAGCAGTTCAAGCCGCCACCCACTCGATCTGATCGCCCTGGTCATACCGCACACCGCAGTCGGCGACCCCCGCCGTGACCAGATGCTCTCCCCGGAGCATGTCGAGATCGTCGAGCGCTGCGGCGGCACCCCTCAGTCGATCGCCGAACTCGCGGCAGGTCTCGATCTGCCCGTCGGCGTCGTCCGTGTCCTGGTCGGCGATCTCGTCGAGGACGCTCTCGTGCATGTAACCCGCCCTGTTCCGCCGGCCGAGCTGCCGGACGTGAGCATTCTCCGTGAGGTGATCAATGGCCTTCGGGCGCTCTAGCCGCCACCCGGCGCCCCCGGTGGAGCCGGTGACGCTGAAAATCCTGGTGGCGGGCGGCTTCGGAGTCGGCAAAACCACCCTCGTGGGTGCGGTCAGCGAGATCAGACCGCTGCGCACGGAGGAGACGCTGACCGAAGCGAGCCGGCCTTTCGACGACACCGATGGCGTCGAGAGCAAGACGACCACGACCGTCGCGATGGACTTCGGGCGCATCACGCTGCGCGAGGACCTGGTGCTCTATCTCTTCGGCACCCCGGGCCAGGACCGGTTCTGGTTCCTGTGGGACGAGCTGGCACAGGGCGCGCTCGGCGCGGTCGTCCTCGCCGACACCCGCCGGCTTCAGGACTGCTTCGCCGCCGTCGACTACTTCGAGCGCCGGGGCATCCCGTTCACGATCGCCGTCAACTGCTTCGAGGGAGCCGACCGCTTCCCGATCGATTCCGTGCGCGCGGCCCTCGATCTCGATCCTGAGGTGCCGCTGATGATGTGCGACGCGCGTGACCGGGGTTCCGTCAAGAACGTGCTGGTGGGGGTGGTCGAGCATGCGCTGACCCGCGCCGACCGGCTGCACGCATAGCGCGCCACCACCGGGGCGAACAGTTAGGGTCCTTCCTCCGGAAGACGGCCCTGGCGCTGTCACACCGGCGCAACACGGCCCGTACCCCCACCGACTGGGGTACGGGCCGTGGTCCGTGACCGGGCCTTCGGCGCATGCCGCACCGCCCCGTGTCCGGCGCGGGCTCAGCCCAGGCCGGACTCCTCCTCCCATCCGAAGCTCTTCTCCACCGCCTTGCGCCAGTTGTCGTACTCGCGCTCGCGCAACTGCGCCTCCATGCGCGGCGACCACTCCACATCGCGCCGCCAGTGGGTCTTGAGCTCGTCCAGGTCCGACCAGACGCCGATGGCGAGCCCGGCCGCGTACGCCGCGCCCAGGCAGGTCGTCTCCGAAACCATGGGCCGGATCACCGGCACTCCCAGGACATCCGCCTGATGCTGCATCAGCAACTGATTCACGGTCATGCCGCCGTCCACCTTGAGCGTGGTGATCTGCACCCCGGAGTCCTGGTACATCGCGTCGACGACCTCACGCGTCTGCCAGCTGGTCGCCTCCAGCACCGCACGCGCCAGATGCGCCTTGGTGACGTACCGCGTCAGGCCCGTGATCACGCCACGCGCGTCGGAGCGCCAGTAGGGCGCGTACAGCCCGGAGAAGGCAGGCACGATGTACGCACCGCCGTTGTCCTCCACGCTCGCCGCCAGCGTCTCGATCTCGTCCGCCGAGCGGATGATGCCGAGCTGGTCCCGGAACCACTGCACCAGCGCACCGGTGATCGCGATGGAGCCCTCCAGGCAGTAGACCGGAGCCTCGTCGCCGATCTTGTAGCCCACGGTGGTGATCAGCCCGCTCTTCGACGGAACCGGCCTGCTGCCCGTGTTGAGCAACAGGAAACTGCCCGTGCCATAGGTGTTCTTGGCCGTGCCGGTGTCGTAGCAGGCCTGACCGAAGATAGCGGCCTGCTGGTCGCCGAGGGCCGAGGCCACCGGGACGCCCGCCACCGGGCCGACGGCCGTCCCGTACGTCTCGGCCGACGACCGGATCTCGGGCAGTACGGCCGGCGGAATGTTCATCGCGGCGAGAATGTCCGGATCCCACTGCAGGGTCTGCAGGTTCATCAGCATCGTGCGCGAGGCGTTGGTGACATCGGTGACATGGACGCCGCCGTCCGTGCCGCCGGTCAGATTCCAGATCAGCCAGGAGTCGATCGTGCCGAAGGCTATCTCGCCGCGCTCGGCGCGGCCGCGCAGCCCCTGGACGTTGTCCAGCAGCCAGGCGGCCTTGGGGCCGGAGAAGTAGCTCGCGAGCGGCAGTCCGGTGGCGTCGCGGAAGCGGTCCTGTCCGTCCGTGCCCCCCAGCTCCCGGCACAGGCCGGCGGTGCGGGTGTCCTGCCAGACGATCGCGTTGTGCACCGGCTTCCCGGTCGCCCGGTCCCACAGGACAGTCGTCTCCCGCTGGTTGGTGATGCCGAGCGCACTCAGCTGCTCGGCCCGCAGACCCGCCTTGGCGAGGGCTCCGGCCACCACTGCCTGCACCTTCGACCAGATCTCCGTGGCGTCGTGTTCCACCCAGCCGGGCTTGGGGAAGATCTGCCGGTGCTCACGCTGGTCGACGGCGACGATCACGCCGTCCTGGTCGAAGATGATGCAGCGGCTGGAGGTGGTGCCCTGGTCGATTGCCGCGACGTAAGTGTGCGAGGTGTCCGTCATGACGTCCCTTTGTCAGAAGGCTGCGCTGAAGACGAGACCTGCCGGCGATCCGCCCACCAGCGGCCGGGCGCAGAGCCGTTGACCTCGTTGAGAAGAGGTCTCCGTTGCTCATGTCCCGGCATCCGTGACGAGCGTGGTGAGCGTGCCCAGGCGCGGCATGCCGACGAAGAGGCAGTGTTCACCTGCCCTGATGGACCGTCAAGCCTGCCGACAGCATGTGCAGTTCAGCACCGGTTCTGGACATGACAGAGTGGAACGTCAGGGTGCCCTCACGCCTCCTCGAAGGCGCTCACACGGAGTTCCAGGAGCTGAGCCGGCCGGTTCAGCGCACCGCCACGACCGCGGAGCCATGACCGAACAGGCCCTGGTTCGCCGTGATCCCGACCCGGGCACCGGGCACCTGGCGCTCTCCAGCCGTGCCGCGCAGCTGCCAGGTCAGCTCGCACACCTGCGCGATGGCCTGGGCGGGCACCGCCTCGCCGAACGAGGCCAGACCGCCACTTGCGTTCACCGGGACGCGGCCGCCGAGAGCGGTGGCGCCGTCGCGTACGAGCGCCGCGCCCTCACCCGCCTTGCACAGCCCGATGTCCTCGTACCACTGCAGCTCCAAGGCCGTGGACAGGTCGTACACCTCGGCCAGTGAGAGATCCTCGGGACCGATTCCGGCCTCCTCGTACGCCGCCGCGGCGATCGAGGCACGGTAGGACCGCGGCGAGGGAGCGACGCCCGCCGCCGAGTCCGTGGCGATGTCCGGCAGGTCGAGCACATCGCGCGGATACGTCGGCGTGACGGTGGACACGGCCCGGATACGTACGGGGTCGGCGGCCCCGTGCCGGCGGGCGAAGTCCATGCCGGACAGCACCAGTGCGGCGGCCCCGTCGGAGGTCGCGCAGATGTCCAGCAGCCGCAGCGGATCGGCGACCACCGCGGACGCGGCCACCTCCTCGGCCGAGACAGCCTTGCGGTAGCGGGCGTTGGGGTTGAGCGCGCCGGCCGCCGCATTTTTCACCTTGACCAGCGCGAAGTCCCCGGGTGTGTCCCCGTGCAGTGCCATGCGGCGGCGGGCGTACAGCGCGAAGTAGGCAGGGTTGGTCGCTCCCAGCACCCGGAAGCGCAGCCAGTCGGGATCGTCCGGCCGCTCGCCCCCGGCCGGGGCGAAGAAGCCCTTGGGCGCCGCATCCGCGCCCACCACCAGCACCACATCGGCCAGCCCGGCCAGGATCTGGGCGCGCGCGGCCGCGATCGCCTGGGCGCCCGATGCGCAGGCCGCGTACACGCTGGCGACTCTGGCCCCCTGCCAGCCGAGTGCCTGGGCGAACGTCGCCCCCGCCACGTAGCCCGGATAGCCGCCGCGCACCGTGTCGGCGCCTACCACCGACTGCACCTGCCGCCAGTCGACACCCGCGTCGGCGAGTGCGGCCCGCGCGGCGACCGTCCCGTACCGGACGAAGCTGTGGCCCCACTTGCCCCAGGGGTGCATTCCGGCCCCGAGGACCGCGATGTCCCCGCTCACCGAGTCCCTCCCACCGGACGCCAGTGCCAGGTCGTGCGGACCGTGCCGGCGTCCTCGTCCAGCACGCCGGGCACGACCTCGACCTCCATCCCCACCGTCAGATCGGCGACGGTGACGCCGGGTACGGCCTGGCCGAGCACGACCATCCGCTCGGCCTCGAGCTCGACCGCGACCAGCGTGTACGGCTCCCACGGCACGTCCGGATCGGACACGTACGGCGCGGGAGGGCGGTAGCGGCCGTCGGTGTACGACCACACCCGGCCCCGCTTGGACAGCGGCACCTGAGCCAGCTCGCCGCTCTGGCAGGCGGGATTGCGGCAGAACGCGTCCTCGCGCGGGAAGAAGACCGACGAGCAGGCCGTGCAGCGGGTGCCCAGCAGCCGGAAGTCCTCCTCACCGGTGTCGTGGGTGAACCATCCGGCAACCACGGGTGTGCGCGTCAAGACCCCTCCCCGGGAGCACGATCTGACGAAACGTCAGAAGTGTGCCACGGGTCAGCGGTTCTCGGCGAGCCACTTGGCGGCGATCTCGGCCAGCTCCGCATCCCGGCCGGCCAGCATCATCCGGATCATCTGCGCATCGCCGCGCAGCGACCAGGCGGGATGCCCGAAGGTGGCCGGATTGTTCTTCTCGATGAAGAAGTGCGCCGGCCAGGCCGTGCCGTAGCCGATCAGCGGCAGCGCGGCCGCGTATCGCTTACGGCCGCGCGCCAGCCCGTACACGCTGATCGCGAGCCCGGTGAGGGTGCCCGTCAGATGGACCCAGCGGGTGGCCGCGCGTGAGTGCATCGCGACGTAGTACGGCCAGAATTCCTCGTACGAGTCAAAAGTCTGCTCTGCCATGCGGGCACCGTAATGGCTCGGCGCCTCCGCGTCAGCCCGCGCGGTGACCCGCGACCGACCTCCGTGCGACCGGGAAGTCGAAGAAGGTGCCGGGGAAGGGCTCGGGCTTGTACGTGAAGTGCCACCACTCCTCGGGAAGGTTCACGAAGCCCTCCGCCACCAGCGTGCTCTTCAGCATCTGCCGGTTGGCGCGCTGCTTCGCGGTGATCCGGGGGTCGTCCGTGTGCGACAGGGTGTCGAAGCAGTCGTAGCCGGTGCCCATGTCGACGGAGTTGTCGGGGAACCGCTCCGAGCGCGGCGCGAAGCACGGCACGAGCGGCTCGCCGGGCAGGTAGGGCCTGGTCGGCAGCGCGGGCAGCTTCACCAGGGTCAGATCCACCGTGCTGCCACGGCTGTGCCCGGACTTCTCGGCGATGTAGCCGTCGGCGAACAGCCGTGACTTGTCGACATGGGGATAGAACTCCTGCTTCATGGTCTCGTCCTGGAGATCCTTCGCCCACCGCACGAAGTGGTCGACCGCCCGCTGCGGGCGGTAGCAGTCGTACACCTTCAGGGAGTAGCCCTGCCGGAGCAGCCGGGCCTGAGCCCGGCGCAGTGCGTCGGCGGCCGGGCGCGTGAGGATGCACAGCGGCTGCCGGTAGCCGTCGATCCGGTCGCCGACGAAGTTGTGCACCGTCGTGTAGCGCATCTCCTCGGTGACCGTCGGAGCCACGCTGCGCAGCGCCACGAACTCCGGTGGGGCCTCGGGTTCGGGTGCGGCCTGTGCGACGGGAGCGGCAGCGGTGAGAGCGAGCAGTCCGGCGACGAGGGTGGGCAGAGCACGGAAAGCGGTTCCAAGTCCGGTCATGCGCCCACCGTTTATCAGTTCACGGCCCGGCGGGAAAGAGTGATCGGATACAGTCCGCGCGTGTCCAAGGACTCCCACTGCGGCCATTGCGGAGCGCCGTACGGCTCCGTCACCGACTGGCCCCGCACCTGCCCGTCCTGCGGCGAGATCGCCTACCGCAACCCCCTGCCCGTCGCCGTCGCGCTGCTGCCCGCGCGTGACGAGCAGGGCACCGGACTCGTCGTGATCACCCGAACCATCGAACCCGCACGCGGCGGTATCGCCCTGCCCGGCGGATTCATCGACCACAGCGAGGACTGGCAGGGGGCGGTCGTACGCGAACTGAGGGAGGAGACCGGCATCGAGGCGTCCGCGCAGGACGTCCGGCTCGCCGATGCACTCAGCTCCCCGGGAGGCCATCTCCTGCTGTTCGGACTGCTGCCGGAACGCCCCGCCGCCGAGCTGCCGCCGTCCGCACCGACCGACGAGACGAGCGGCTGGCACGTGCTGCGCACCCCGGCCGAGCTGGCCTTCCCCCTGCACACCACGGCCGCCCGCAGATGGTTCGAGGGCCGCTACGACGGCTGAACCGGGCGAGCGGACGACGGTCGACCGGTCCACCACAGAAGGGCTCGAGCCACCCGTGTACGGAGCACTCGACATCGGCGGCACCAAGATCGCAGGCGCCCTGATCGACGATTCGGGCCGCATCCTCTTACGGACCAGGCAGCCCACTCCGGCGGGCGGTTCCGCGGCCGCCATGATGGGGGCCGTCGCCGCGGTCCTGGACGAACTCGCCCGGGACCCGCGCTGGGAGGAGATGACCTGTCTGGGGATCGCCAGCGCCGGACCGGTCGACGCCGCCGCCGGTACGGTCAGCCCTGTCAACATCCCGGCCTGGCGGGCGTTTCCCCTGGTGGACGAGGTGCGATCGCATCCCCGGCTGCCTGCCGTGATCGTGCCCGCACTGATAGGCGACGCGGTGGCGATGGCCTCGGCCGAACACTGGCTCGGGGCGGCCAGGGGCGTCGACAACGCGCTGTGCATGGTGGTGTCGACAGGCGTGGGCGGTGGCCTGATCCTCGGCGGCACACTGCACCCGGGCCCGACGGGTAATGCCGGCCACATCGGACACATCAGCGTCGATCTGGACGGAGCGCTGTGCCCCTGCGGCGCGCGCGGCTGTGTCGAAGTGCTGGCCGGCGGCCCCGCGATCGCTCGCCAAGCCCTGGAAGCGGGCTGGTCACCGCCGCAGGGGGTGCCTCCGTCGGCCGCCGCTGTCGCGGTCGCGGCCCGCGCGGGCGACACACGAGCCCGGAGGGCCTACGAGCGGGCCGCCCAGGCACTCGCGGCGGGCATCGCCGCCACGGCATCGCTCGTCGAACTGGACCTGGTGGTGATAGGCGGGGGAGTGGCCCAGGCCGGCGAGGTCCTGCTCGCGCCGCTGCGGCGGTATCTGGGTCACTACGCCACCCTCGACTTCACCCGCGGTCTGCGGATCACCGCCTCCGGCCTGGCCCTCGACGCGGGCCTGATCGGCGCGGCGGCCGCGGCGGCCATCGGTGTGCGCAGCCGCCGGGGCACTGGGCGTCCGCTGCTCGACGTAGGGCAGGCACCGTGCCCGCGAACGCTGCGACCGGCCGGTCCGTGACCTCCCGGCCGGACGGACCTCCTGCGCGGTTCGGCGAGTCCGGGCTCCTGCGAGGCGAAGTGCGTCGAACACCCTGCGTCCTGACCGGCCTCGCCGACCAGCGGTCACCCTCGCGGGCCCGGCCCGCACCCCGCTTCCGAACACACCGAACGCCTCCAGGCGCTGAGGCGCGCACGCTCCCCGACCGGCCCGCGGCGAGCGCTCCGAGTGCGGGGCCCACCACGGTCCAGCCGGCCCCGCCACGGGTACGAACGACTGATGGATCAAGCGTGTGCGCCGGGATGGGCCTCGCGGCCGGCTCCCGGTACCGCAGCGGATGCCGCCGCCGGGCTCAGGCCGGCCCTCGTACCCGCGCCGGTACCTCCGTCTTCACCCGGCCCGCGTTCGTGATCCGTTCCACCACCACCTGGCCGCCCTCCAGCCGCGACGCATAGCGCTCGATCTTCGCCTTCGCCCAGCCGTCGCCCACGTCCCGGACGACCAGCCCCCCACCCCTGCGCCCGGCCGCCGGCGCCCACACCTCGAGTTCGACCCCGTCGCCGCCCTGCACCGGAAGCACCGCTCCCGCGCGGGCCAGCACCGGGATACGTGAGAGCGGCGCGTCCACCAGGACCTGGCCGGGTCCGTCGTACGCCACGCCGGTCGCGGTGTCGTACCAGCGGCCGCGCGGCAGCCGCACCGCACGCCGGTCCGTCCCCCGGTCCAGCACCGGTGCCACGAGCAATGCGTCGCCCAGCAGAAACTCGTCCTCGCAGTCCCGCAGCACCCGGTCCTCCGGAGCGCCCCACCACACCGGGCGCACGTACGGCGCACCCGTCGTGCGGGCCAGGTGCGCCAGCGTGACGAAGTAGGGCCACAGCCGCTCGCGTTCGAGCAGCGCCGTCCGCGCGTGCGCCAGCACCTCGGGCCCGAACTCCCAAGGCTCCCTGCGGCCCGCGTCGATCGCGGAGTGCGTACGGAACAGCGGCAGATACGCGCCGAGCTGGAACCAGCGCAGATACAGCTCCGGCGACGGGCTGCCGTCGAAGCCGCCCACATCGGGACCCGAGTACGGCACTCCGCACAGCCCCAGCCCCAGCACCAGCCCCAGCGAGGCCCGCAGCCCGGGCCAGGACGACGACACGTCCCCCGACCAGGTCCCGCCGTATCTCTGCATGCCGGCCCAGCCCGAACGGGAGAACAGGAAGGGACGCTCGTCCGGCCGCAGCCGGCGCAGCGCCTCGTACCCGGCCTGCGCCATGGCGAGGCCGTACACGTTGTGGGCCTCCCGGTGATCGCCGCCGCGCCCCTCGAGCGCATGCCGGGCGGAGCGCGGCAGCGTCATGTCGCCGAACGGTGTGAACGCCACAGGCTCGTTCATGTCGTGCCACACGCCCGAGAAGCCCTGCGCGAGCCGCTCCTCGTACAGATCGCCCCACCACTGACGTACCAGCGGATCGGTGAAGTCCGGGTAGACGCAGTCGCCCGGCCAGACGACCCCGTGCACCTCACGGCCGCTCGCGTCCCGCACGAACGCACCGGCCGCCGACCCGCTGTCGTACACCGCGTTGCCCGGCTCCGCCTTCACGGCCGGATCGACGATGGACACCAGCCGTACCCCGTCCTCGCGCAGATCCTTCGCCAGTCCGGGCAGATCGGGGAAGTGCTGCTGGTCGACCGTGAACACCTGATGGGCGTCGTAGTGGTCGATGTCCAGATGGACCGCGGACAGCGGCAGGCCCTGGTCCCGGTACCCGGCCACGATCTGCCGTACCGCCCGCTCGCTGCCGAACCCCCAGCGGGCGTGCTGCGGGCCCAGGGCCCAGGACGGCGGCAGTGCCGGGGCTCCCGTCAGCTGCGCCCACCCGCCGAGGACGCGGGCCGGCGTACCGGCCACCACCCAGCAGCGCAGCGGCCCGCCGTCCATCCGGACCTCGCTCGTGCCCGGCCGGTCGTGACCGGAACCCGCGCCCTCCTCGCCCTCGCGCAGGGTGACGCGGCCGTCCCAGGAGTTGTCGTGGAAGGCCAGATGCGTCCCCGCGTCGGACACCACCATCTGCACCGGCATCGTGATGTAGAGCGGATCGTCGCCGGGTGCGAAGCTCCCCTTGGGGTCGGTGTTCCACAGCCGGTAGGTCCCGTCCGGCAGCCGGGGCCCCGCTGCCCGGCCGCCCAGACCGAAGAACCGCGCATCCGCCGGGACCTCGCTGCGCTGCACCCAGCGAGCCGGGCCGCCCTGGGCCGGCTCCCACCAGCGGGGTGGCAGATCCCGGCGCAGCACCACGCCGCCCGGGGTACGGACCTCGATCGCGCCGTGCCGGGACACCTCGACCCTCACCCGCTCCGACACCACGCGCCAGCCGCCGTCCTTGTCCGGCTCCAGCCCGGCCCGCGTGTCGGGTTCGGGCGCATCGCCGGCCAGCGCGTACGACGGTTCGGGCCGCGCCCCGTCCCAGCCCCAGAACACCGCCCCGCCCGCCGCGACCATGATCCGCAGTTCGGAGCGGGCGAAGCGGACGATCCCGCCACCCGGCAGCGGCTCGGCCTCGGTCACCGGGCCGGGCACCCTCGCCCGCTCCGGACCCCGGGCCGGCAGCCCCACGGCATCCGTCCTGTACCGCCGCCACGCGGAGCGTGCCGCCCGCAGCCCCCTCACCGTGCCGAAGAACCTCAGCGAGTGCACCAGATCACGACCGTCCATGCAGCTCACCCTGCCATTCGGTCCAACCCCCGGGGGCTCTGTTCAACTCCCGTTCACCCGTGGTGGCGCCACATGTTCGCCGACCCGACCATGGGTGATGAGCCCTGGTGTGAAAGACGATCACATGGCATCGTCCCTGTCAGCCGCGTCACGCGCACACCCCGCTCGTGCGCGTGCCCACGCACACACCGCGTCGAGCCAGCCCGGGAGCCGCCCCATGACCGCAGCAGCGAACCCTGCCCCTCTGTGGCAGCCCGACCCCGAGCGCATCGCGGCCGCCCGGATCACCCGGTTCCAGGCGTGGGCCGCCGAGCGCCACGGGGCACCGGCCGAGGGCGGCTACGCCGCGCTGCACCGCTGGTCCGTCGATGAACTGGAGACGTTCTGGCGGGCCGTCGCCGACTGGTTCGACATCCGCTTCTCGACGCCGTACGAACGCGTGCTGGCCGATCCCGCCATGCCCGGCGCCCGCTGGTTCCCCGGTGCCACCCTCAACTACGCCGAGCATGCGCTGCGCACGGCAGAGGACCCGGCCCGCGCCCATGACGCCGCCCTTGTGCATGTGGACGAGACACATGAACCCACCACCATCACCTGGTCGGAGCTCCGCCGCCAGGTCGGCGCACTCGCCGCCGAACTGCGCGCGCTCGGCTTGCGCCCCGGCGACCGCGTCAGCGGCTACCTCCCCAATGTCCCGCAGGCCGTCACCGCGCTGCTGGCCACCGCCGCCGTCGGAGCCGTGTGGACCTCCTGCGCCCCCGACTTCGGCGCCCGCAGCGTCCTCGACCGCTTCCAGCAGGTCGAGCCGGTCGTGCTGTTCACCGTCGACGGCTACCGCTACGGAGGCAAGGAGCACGACCGCACCGACACGGTCGCCGAACTGCGCCGCGAGCTGCCCACCCTGCGCGCCGTGATCCACATCCCGCTGCTGGGCACCGAGGCTCCCGAGGGCGCCCTCGAGTGGTCCGCCGTGACCGCAGGGACTGCGGCATCCAGCGACGGGGAGCCCGTCTTCGAGCAGGTGCCGTTCGACCATCCGCTGTGGGTCCTCTACTCCTCCGGCACCACGGGCCTGCCCAAGGCCATCGTCCAGTCGCAGGGCGGCATCCTGCTGGAGCACTTCAAACAGCTCGGCCTGCACTGCGACCTCGGCCCCGAGGACCGGTTCTTCTGGTACACCTCCACGGGCTGGATGATGTGGAACTTCCTCGTCTCCGGTCTGCTGACGGGCACCACCGTGGTCCTGTACGACGGCAGTCCGGGCTACCCCGACACAGGGGCCCAGTGGCGTATCGCCGAACGCACCGGGGCCACCCTGTTCGGCACCTCCGCCGCATACGTCATGGCCTGCGCCAAGGCGGAGGTCCACCCGGCGCGCGACTTCGACCTCTCCCGTGTCAAGTGTGTCGCCACCACCGGCTCGCCGCTGCCGCCCGACGGCTTCCGCTGGCTGCACGACGAGGTCGCCGAGGACCTGTGGATCGCGTCCGTCAGCGGTGGCACCGACGTGTGCAGCTGCTTCGCCGGCGCCGTACCCACGCTCCCCGTGCACATCGGCGAGCTTCAGGCCGCCTGCCTCGGCACCGACCTGCAGTCCTGGGACCCGCACGGCAAACCGCTCATCGGCGAGGTGGGCGAACTGGTCGTCACCAACCCCATGCCGTCCATGCCCGTCCGGTTCTGGAACGACCCCGACGGCAGCCGCTACCGCGACAGCTATTTCGAGATGTTCCCCGGTGTCTGGCGGCACGGCGACTGGATCACGATCACCGACCACGGATCGGTCGTCATCCACGGCCGCTCCGACTCCACCCTCAACCGCCAGGGCGTACGGATGGGTTCGGCCGACATCTACGAGGCCGTGGAGCGGCTCCCCGAGATCCGTGAATCGCTCGTCATCGGTCTCGAGGAGCCGGACGGCGGCTACTGGATGCCGCTCTTCGTGCACCTCGCCGACGGTGCGACACTCGACGACGGCCTGCGCAGGCGCATCACGCAGACCATTCGCGAGAACCTGTCGCCCCGCCATGTCCCGGACGACATCATCGAGGTCCCAGGGGTCCCGCACACCCTCACCGGCAAGCGCATCGAGGTCCCGGTCAAGCGGCTGCTCCAGGGGACGGCGCTGGCCAAGGCCGTCAATCCCGGGTCCGTGGACAACCTCGAACTGCTGCGGTTCTACGAGGAGCTGGCGCGCTCCCGCAGCGGAGAGTAGCCACCCCGGACGCCGGTCAACCCCCGTACGTGGCCTCGGACTCGCCCAGCACAGCGGCGAAGTCCGAGGCCAGCAGGAGTGCATCCGCCTCCTCGAGGGCAGCGCTGGTGATCCGTACCGCCGGAAGGCTCTCGATCCGGAACCGCGTCCCGGCCGCGACCCACCAGCCGCGCGTGCGCAGTCCGTTCACCACCGCCGACTCGTCCCGGACCGGCACCCACACATTCAGCCCGCTCTCGCCGTGAGCCGCGATGCCGTGCCGGCCGAGCGCTTCGATCAGGGCTGTCCGCCGTGCCGTGTAGGCCGCTTGGCCCGCAGCCACGAGGTCCCGCGTCCCCGGATCGGCCAGCAGCCGGGCCGCAGTCTCCTGCAGTACGTGACTGACCCACCCGGACGTCAGCAGCAGCCGCCCGTCGTGCCGCGCCAGTGTCGTCGCGTCGCACGCCAGCGCTGCCCAGCGCAGATCGATGCCGAGGTGCTTCGACGCCGTGCGCACCTGGGCCCAGCGCGGCAGCCCGGCGGTGGTGAGCGAGTGGAGCGGCACGCCGGCGATGTCCGCGTTGTGATCGTCCTCGACCACCAGCACCTCGGGGTACGCGCCGAGCACCTCCAGCAGCTCCTCGCGCCGCCGTGCCGAGAACCAGCCCCCGCGCGGACTCTGTCCCCGCGGACTGCAGAGCACCGCACGCGCCCCGGCGCGCAGGGCCTGCCCCAGTTCGTCGGGCCGCATGCCCTCGTCGTCCACGGCCACCGGAACCATGCGCAGGCCCAGTGCCGGAACCAGATCCAGCAGATGGTGGAACCCGGGATCCTCGACGGCGACCGCGTCACCCGGCTTCAGTTCGGTGGACAGCAGCCGTGCGATGCAGTCGAGCGCCCCGTGAGCGAAGGTCACCTGCCCGTCCGGCACACCGTCCCGCGTGAACCACTCCCGGGCCAGCGTCTCCAGGGCGGGCAGCCGGGGGCTTCCGCGGTGTGAACCGTGGACCGGTGCGACCCGGTCCGGCGGCGTCAGTACGGGCAGGAACGCCGGATCCGGATGTCCACCCGCCAGATCCCGCACCCCTGCGGGCACCCGCGGCGGCCGGCGTGAACCGACGGCCGGGGCGTGCGCCACGACCGTCCCACCGCGCCCGCGCGTCACCACGATCCCACGCTGACGCAGCTCCCTGTACGCGGTGGCGACGGTGCCGGGACTGACCCCCAGACCGTCGGCGAGTGCGCGCACAGGGGGCAGCGCGCCCCCCGGTCCCAGAGAGCCCTCGGCCACGCCCCGTTCGACAGAGGCGGCAATCGTCCTGGCGGTCGTACCGCTGATCGCATATTGTGTTGCCACGTACTAAATTATGTACCAATACATACTTGACGTCAAGTGGGGGAAGTCAGTGAGTCTGCAGCAGCGCCGGGCCGCACTCGGCAAACGCATCCCCGGCGGAGCCGACGGCCGCCGGATGCTCTGGACCACCCTCGTCGACAAGACCGGCACCGGCCTCTGGGCCACCACCGGAGCGCTCTACTTCACCTACGTCACCGGTCTGACCGTCACCGAGGTCGGCATCCTGCTCGCCGTCTCCGCAGGAATCGGGGTCGCCGGTGCCCCCGTCGCCGGACGCATCGCCGACCGGCTGCCGCTCACACGCCTGATGTCCGGCATGCAACTGCTGCGCGCAGCAGCAGGCCTCGCCCTTCTCACGACCGACCACTACACGCTGCTGCTGGCGTTCGCCGCGGCCGGCAGCTTCGGTGACCGCGCGACGAACGTCCTCACCAAGCTCTACGCCGCCCGCATCGCCGGCCCCGACCGGGTTCGCTACCAAGCCGTGAACCGCACCGTCTCGAACGTCGGTTTCGCGATCGGAGGACTCGCCGCGGCAGCGGCTCTCGGCGTAGGCACCACGCTCGCTTATCAGGCACTCGTCGTCGGCAACGCGCTGGCCTCCGCCTCCGCCGCACTGCTGATCACCCGCTGCGGCGAGGCACCCGCCCCGTCCCGACTCGTCACCGGCTCCGCCGAGCAAGCCCCCGCCACCAGGCCCAAGAGCCCCTGGCGCGACCGCACCTATCTCCTCTTCACCGCGAGTGAGACCGTGCTCTTCCTGGACGACGCCGTCTTCAAGGTCGGCCTGCCTCTGTGGATCGTGCACTCCACCGACGCCCCGGACGGACTCGCCCCACTGCTGCTCGTCCTCAACAACCTGCTGGTGGTGGCCCTTCAGATCCCGCTCGCCCGCTACGGCGCCACCAGCCAGGCCGCCCGCAGGCTCCTCGTGCCGCTGGCCCTCGCCTTCGCCGCGGGCGCCCTCGCCCTGAGCCTGTCCGCCGTCGGCGGAGCATGGACGGCGAGCGTCGCACTCACCTTCGCCGCCGTCGCCCTCACCGTTGCCGAGATGCTGCACTCCGTCGCGTCCTGGGAACTGTCCATCGCCCTGGCACCCGACGAGGCGCAAGGCGCCTACCTGGGCGCCCATGCCCTCGCCGTATCCGCCCAGCGCAGCGCCGGCCCCCTGGTCATGAGCGCGGTGATCGCCGTCGGCCCGGCAGGCTGGGCCCTGTTCGGCGCCGGCCTCGCCGCCACCTGCCTCGCCCAGAGCCGGCTCGTGCGCGACCGGCTGCCCAGCCCCGCAGTGTCAGTGCCCTCGACTACGGTGAGTCACGACTGATCAACAGCACACAGGGGGAACCAGCAATGGCGCACACCAGGCAGAACAAGCGGACCGTCACCCGGACATCGATGCGGCGCACTCTGCGCCGGGAAGTCCCCAGCACCGTCGGCATCCTCGCGGACGAACAGGACTTCACGGCGATGCGCCACTACGACAGCTTCACCTTCGACGACCACCCCACCTATCTCCGGCAGACCGAGCACCTGCTGAAATCACTGGCCTCCCAGCAACTGCACACATCCGCCGCACTCTTCGACCCCGACGAGTTCGCGGAATTCTGCGCCGAAGCCGGCCTCGACGCCGACACGGCCGAGAGCCGCAGCCGCTTCACCGCCGAGATCGCGGGGCGCGGCGCGACCGTGCCGTACACCGGTCAGCCGCTCGGCAGCCTGCTGCCCGAGCTGATCAACACGGCCGTACGACAGGCGACATGGGAGTACGCGACGATGCTCCTCGCCGACCTCGGCGCGTGCGCGGACTGCGGCCAGGACATCGGCCGGTCCGCATTCGACCGGGCCTCCCACGCCCTGATGCGGCTCCTCGAACTCGCCGGACCCGGCGACCACCACCTCGTGTGCAGCATCGCCGGCCCCGACGAACAACTCCTCGCGGTTCTGCACACGCACGCGGCCGCGGGCTCACCGGCCCAGCTCGAGGCCTCCGAAGGCGCGGAGTTCGTCACCGTGCTGGCCGCGGGCATCGCGCTCGAAAGCCCGGGCGGGCTGGTGCTGCGGACCAGCGCCCCGGACAGCGCCGACCGTCTCCACGGCTGGCGCCTGACCCAGGGCCGCCTCACGCCCCTGACCGCCGGCGAGGTGTTCAGCGCCTACTGCACGGACGCGGCCACCGGCGGCCCCGTCTCCCCGGAGCCCGGCGTCGAATACTGCGCCGGGTTCCCCCTCATCACCGACGACCCCGAGAGTCATCACTGATCGCTGCGCAAGAAGGGGCTTCCCGCCGCCGACGGCGGGAAGCCCCTGCGATCACCCTGCGTACCGCGCCCCGGTCACTCGCCGGACAGCACCGCCTGTGCGGCCAGCCGCGCCTCTTCGGCGCTGTCCGCGGCACGCGCCGCGGCGGCCGCACGTTCGCACTGCGCGAGGGTGTACTTCGCCAGCGTCGCCCGTACATAAGGAAGGGACGCCGCGCCCATCGACAGAGATGTCACGCCCAGACCGGTGAGCACACACGCGAGCAGCGGATCGGAGGCAGCCTCGCCACACACACCGCAGCTCTTGCCCTCGGCCTTCGCGGCCTCGGCCGACAGCGCCACCAGGTCGAGCAGCGCGGGCTGCCACGGGTCCTGCAACCGCGACACGGCACCCACCTGACGGTCGGCGGCGAAGGTGTACTGCGCGAGGTCATTGGTCCCCAGCGACAGGAACTCGACCTCCTGCAGGATCGAGCGCGCCCGCAGCGCGGCGGACGGAATCTCCACCATGGCACCGAACTTCGCCTGCAGCCCCGCCTCGCGGCACGCGTCCGCGAACGCCTTGGCGTCCGTCCGGTCGGCGACCATCGGCGCCATCACCTCGAGATACACGGGCAGACCGTGAGCCGCCTTCGACAGCGCGGTCAGCTGCGTCCGCAGGACCTCCGGGTGGTCGAGCAGACTGCGCAGCCCCCGCACGCCCAGCGCAGGGTTCGGCTCATCGGCAGGCGTCAGGAAGTCCAGCGGCTTGTCGGCACCGGCGTCCAGCACCCGCACCACGACCCGGCCCTCGGGGAACGCCTCGAGCACCTGGCGGTAGGCCTCGACCTGCTTCTCCTCGGACGGAGCCTGCTTGCTGTCGTCCAGGAACAGGAACTCGGTACGGAACAGCCCCACCCCCTCGGCACCAGCCTCGACCGCCGCCGGGACATCGGCGGGACCACCGACATTCGCGAGCAGCGGCACCTTGTGCCCGTCGGATGTGGCGCCCGGCCCGCTGGAAGCCGCCAGAGCGGCCTTCCGCTCGGCCGCCGCCGCAGCGAGCTGCGCCTTCTTCTCCTCGCTCGGCTCCACGAAGATCTCTCCCGTGCTGCCGTCGACCGCGATCATCGTGCCTTCGCCGATCTCCCCTGCACCAGGCAACGCCACCACGGCGGGCACGCCGAGCGCCCGCGCCAGAATCGCGCTGTGGCTGGTCGGCCCGCCCTCCTCGGTGACGAACCCGAGCACAAGCGTCGGGTCCAGCAGCGCGGTGTCGGCCGGCGCGAGGTCCCGCGCGATCAGTACATACGGCTCGTCGCTGTCCGGCACTCCAGGCATCGGCACACCGAGCAGCCGCGCCACGATCCGGTTGCGTACGTCATCCAGGTCCGCGACCCGCCCCGCGAGGTACTCACCGGCCCCCGCCAGCAGCGCCCGGTACGCGGCGAACGCGTCGTACACGGCACGCTCCGCGGTACTGCCCACGGCAATACGGCGGTCCACATCGGCCATCAGCTCCGGGTCCTGCGCCATCATGGCCTGCGCCTCCAGCACGGCCTGGGCCTCGCCGCCTGCCAGATTGCCCCGAGCAATCAGGTCGGCGGACACAGCCCCCACGGCCTGGCGGGCACGCCCCTGTTCGCGCCCCGCATCCTGCGCGGGGATCTGCTTGGCCGGCGGCTCGAGTACCGCCGTCCCCATGTGCCGTACTTCGCCGATCGCCACCCCGTGGCTCACGCCGACGCCTCTCAGCGTTGTCTCCATGTCACCCGTCTTGGATTGGGCGACGACCCCCCGGCCGCCGCGGTGGATATAGGGCGCGCCGTCATAGCAGCGTCGGCGTCACTGCCAGGTGAAGAGCACGTCACCGGACTTCACGTCGCCGTCCTCACGGACCTCGCCGAGCAGGTCCGTCGTGGCCTCGAGGGCTACGACCGGGCAGATGGCGGACTTGCCCGCCTCTTCGACGGCCGCCGGGTTCCAGCGCACGACGGCCTGCCCACGCGAGACGGTGTCGCCCTTGTTGACGAGCAGCTCGAAGCCCTGACCGTTGAGCTGCACAGTGTCGATACCGAGGTGTGTCAGCACCCCATGTCCCTCCCCGTCGACGACCACGAAGGCGTGCGGGTGCAGGGACACGACGATGCCGTCGACGGGGGAGACGGCCTCCGAAGCCTCACGAACGGGATCAATGGCAGTGCCGGGACCGACCATCGCACCGGAGAACACGGGGTCGGGCACTGCGGCAAGCCCGATGGTGCGTCCGGAGAGAGGGGACGTCACTGTGGTGGTCATGGACCCTCCAGGGGCGGAGTTTGGAACTGCGCCGTCACTGCTAGTCGCAGTCGGCGCACTGTTCAGCAGGGTATGTCATATGAAGTCCTAGTTCCGCCTGACAGATACCAGTTGGCGGACCTAGGGGTGCACCGGAAACGATTTGCCACGACTCCCGGTGAGCTGTACCGTCGTACTCCTGCCTGACCCCAACGCGACACTGAGTCGAAGGTCGGCGGCAGCACCTGTCAAGCCCGGATCCTAACTGGTCTACACCACTGCATGTCTGCAGGGTGGTGGTCAGAGGGGCCGAAAAAGCCTGATAGAGTTTGGAAACACCGAAGGGAAGCGCCCGGAGGACTCCTTGAAAAGAGCCCAAAGGAAGCGTCCGTTCCTTGAGAACTCAACAGCGTGCCAAAAATCAACGCCAGATATGTTGATACCCCGTCCATCTTCGGATGGCAGGGTTCCTTTGTAGAAACACAGCGAGGACGCTGTGTGCGACGGGGACTATTCCTCCCTGTCGCACCGCTCTCGTGGTGTCGACCCGATTACGGGTAAACATTCATGGAGAGTTTGATCCTGGCTCAGGACGAACGCTGGCGGCGTGCTTAACACATGCAAGTCGAACGATGAAGCCCTTCGGGGTGGATTAGTGGCGAACGGGTGAGTAACACGTGGGCAATCTGCCCTTCACTCTGGGACAAGCCCTGGAAACGGGGTCTAATACCGGATAACACTGCGGGCCGCATGGTCTGCGGTTGAAAGCTCCGGCGGTGAAGGATGAGCCCGCGGCCTATCAGCTTGTTGGTGGGGTGATGGCCCACCAAGGCGACGACGGGTAGCCGGCCTGAGAGGGCGACCGGCCACACTGGGACTGAGACACGGCCCAGACTCCTACGGGAGGCAGCAGTGGGGAATATTGCACAATGGGCGAAAGCCTGATGCAGCGACGCCGCGTGAGGGATGACGGCCTTCGGGTTGTAAACCTCTTTCAGCAGGGAAGAAGCGAAAGTGACGGTACCTGCAGAAGAAGCGCCGGCTAACTACGTGCCAGCAGCCGCGGTAATACGTAGGGCGCAAGCGTTGTCCGGAATTATTGGGCGTAAAGAGCTCGTAGGCGGCTTGTCACGTCGGATGTGAAAGCCCGGGGCTTAACCCCGGGTCTGCATTCGATACGGGCAGGCTAGAGTGTGGTAGGGGAGATCGGAATTCCTGGTGTAGCGGTGAAATGCGCAGATATCAGGAGGAACACCGGTGGCGAAGGCGGATCTCTGGGCCATTACTGACGCTGAGGAGCGAAAGCGTGGGGAGCGAACAGGATTAGATACCCTGGTAGTCCACGCCGTAAACGTTGGGAACTAGGTGTTGGCGACATTCCACGTCGTCGGTGCCGCAGCTAACGCATTAAGTTCCCCGCCTGGGGAGTACGGCCGCAAGGCTAAAACTCAAAGGAATTGACGGGGGCCCGCACAAGCAGCGGAGCATGTGGCTTAATTCGACGCAACGCGAAGAACCTTACCAAGGCTTGACATATACCGGAAAGCATTAGAGATAGTGCCCCCCTTGTGGTCGGTATACAGGTGGTGCATGGCTGTCGTCAGCTCGTGTCGTGAGATGTTGGGTTAAGTCCCGCAACGAGCGCAACCCTTGTTCTGTGTTGCCAGCATGCCCTTCGGGGTGATGGGGACTCACAGGAGACCGCCGGGGTCAACTCGGAGGAAGGTGGGGACGACGTCAAGTCATCATGCCCCTTATGTCTTGGGCTGCACACGTGCTACAATGGCCGGTACAATGAGCTGCGATGCCGCGAGGCGGAGCGAATCTCAAAAAGCCGGTCTCAGTTCGGATTGGGGTCTGCAACTCGACCCCATGAAGTCGGAGTTGCTAGTAATCGCAGATCAGCATTGCTGCGGTGAATACGTTCCCGGGCCTTGTACACACCGCCCGTCACGTCACGAAAGTCGGTAACACCCGAAGCCGGTGGCCCAACCCCTTGTGGGAGGGAGCTGTCGAAGGTGGGACTGGCGATTGGGACGAAGTCGTAACAAGGTAGCCGTACCGGAAGGTGCGGCTGGATCACCTCCTTTCTAAGGAGCACTTCTTACCGGCCCTCGGGTCGGTCAGAGGCCAGGACATCGGCGAACGTCCGATGCTGGTTGCTCATGGGTGGAACGTTGATTATTCGGCGCACTTGACCGTCTTTTCTTCCTAGTACTGCTCTTCGGAGCGTGGAACGGCAGGGGAGCGGCGAGGGCGCCTGGCGCGCTGTTGGGTATCTGAGGGTACGGACTGCGGTCCCTATCTTCGCGATGCCGGCCCCGGTGAACTCGTCCTTTGTGGGCGGGGTGGCGGGTGGCTGGTCGTTGCTTGAGAACTGCACAGTGGACGCGAGCATCTGTGGCCAAGTTTTTAAGGGCGCACGGTGGATGCCTTGGCACCAGGAACCGATGAAGGACGTGGGAGGCCACGATAGTCCCCGGGGAGCCGTCAACCAGGCTTTGATCCGGGGGTTTCCGAATGGGGAAACCCGGCAGTCGTCATGGGCTGTCACCCGCTGCTGAACACATAGGCAGTGTGGAGGGAACGAGGGGAAGTGAAACATCTCAGTACCCTCAGGAAGAGAAAACAACCGTGATTCCGGGAGTAGTGGCGAGCGAAACCGGATGAGGCCAAACCTACGACGTGTGAGACCCGGCAGGGGTTGCGTCGTGGGGGTTGTGGGATCTCTCTTTTACGGTCTGCCGGCCGTGAGACGAGTCAGAAACCGTATGGATAGGCGAAGGACATGCGAAAGGTCCGGCGTAGAGGGTAAGACCCCCGTAGCTGAAATTCATGCGGCTCGTTTGAGAGACACCCAAGTAGCACGGGGCCCGAGAAATCCCGTGTGAATCTGGCGGGACCACCCGCTAAGCCTAAATATTCCCTGGTGACCGATAGCGGATAGTACCGTGAGGGAATGGTGAAAAGTACCGCGGGAGCGGAGTGAAATAGTACCTGAAACCGTGTGCCTACAAGCCGTGGGAGCGTCGCATGCAAGCTTGCTTGTATGTCGTGACTGCGTGCCTTTTGAAGAATGAGCCTGCGAGTTTGCGGTGTGTTGCGAGGTTAACCCGTGTGGGGAAGCCGTAGCGAAAGCGAGTCCGAACAGGGCGATTCAGTAGCGCGCTCAAGACCCGAAGCGGAGTGATCTAGCCATGGGCAGGTTGAAGCGGAGGTAAGACTTCGTGGAGGACCGAACCCACCAGGGTTGAAAACCTGGGGGATGACCTGTGGTTAGGGGTGAAAGGCCAATCAAACTCCGTGATAGCTGGTTCTCCCCGAAATGCATTTAGGTGCAGCGTCGTGTGTTTCTTGCCGGAGGTAGAGCACTGGATAGGCGATGGGCCCTACCGGGTTACTGACCTTAGCCAAACTCCGAATGCCGGTAAGTGAGAGCGCGGCAGTGAGACTGTGGGGGATAAGCTCCATGGTCGAGAGGGAAACAGCCCAGAGCATCGACTAAGGCCCCTAAGCGTACGCTAAGTGGGAAAGGATGTGGAGTCGCAGAGACAACCAGGAGGTTGGCTTAGAAGCAGCCACCCTTGAAAGAGTGCGTAATAGCTCACTGGTCAAGTGATTCCGCGCCGACAATGTAGCGGGGCTCAAGCGTACCGCCGAAGTCGTGTCATTGCAGTATGTACCCCCAACGGGGACTGTGATGGGTAGGGGAGCGTCGTGTGCCGGGTGAAGCAGCCGCGGAAGCGAGTTGTGGACGGTTCACGAGTGAGAATGCAGGCATGAGTAGCGATACACACGTGAGAAACGTGTGCGCCGATTGACTAAGGGTTCCTGGGTCAAGCTGATCTGCCCAGGGTAAGTCGGGACCTAAGGCGAGGCCGACAGGCGTAGTCGATGGACAACCGGTTGATATTCCGGTACCCGCTTTGAAACGCCCAATATCGAATCAGACGATGCTAAGGCCGTGAAGCCGCCCCTGATCTCTTCGGAGTGAGGGGGAGTGGTGGAGCCGCCGGCCCAGATCTGTAGTAGGTAAGCGATGGGGTGACGCAGGAAGGTAGTCCAGCCCGGGCGGTGGTTGTCCCGGGGTAAGGGTGTAGCCCGAGAGATAGGCAAATCCGTCTCTCATGCAGGGTGAGACCTGATGCCGAGCCGATTGTGGTGAAGTGGATGATCCTATGCTGTCGAGAAAAGCCTCTAGCGAGTTTCATGGCGGCCCGTACCCTAAACCGACTCAGGTGGTCAGGTAGAGAATACCGAGGCGTTCGGGTGAACTATGGTTAAGGAACTCGGCAAAATGCCCCCGTAACTTCGGGAGAAGGGGGGCCATCACCGGTGATGAGTCTTGCACTCTGAGCTGGGGGTGGCCGCAGAGACCAGCGAGAAGCGACTGTTTACTAAAAACACAGGTCCGTGCGAAGCCGTAAGGCGATGTATACGGACTGACGCCTGCCCGGTGCTGGAACGTTAAGGGGACCGGTTAGCTCTGTTTCGACAGGGCGAAGCTGAGAACTTAAGCGCCAGTAAACGGCGGTGGTAACTATAACCATCCTAAGGTAGCGAAATTCCTTGTCGGGTAAGTTCCGACCTGCACGAATGGCGTAACGACTTCTCGACTGTCTCAACCATAGGCCCGGTGAAATTGCACTACGAGTAAAGATGCTCGTTTCGCGCAGCAGGACGGAAAGACCCCGGGACCTTTACTACAGTTTGATATTGGTGTTCGGTTCGGCTTGTGTAGGATAGGTGGGAGACTTTGAAGCCTGGACGCCAGTTCAGGTGGAGTCGCCGTTGAAATACCACTCTGGTCGTGCTGGATGTCTAACCTGGGTCCGTGATCCGGATCAGGGACAGTGTCTGATGGGTAGTTTAACTGGGGCGGTTGCCTCCCAAAGGGTAACGGAGGCGCCCAAAGGTTCCCTCAGCCTGGTTGGCAATCAGGTGTTGAGTGTAAGTGCACAAGGGAGCTTGACTGTGAGACCGACGGGTCGAGCAGGGACGAAAGTCGGGACTAGTGATCCGGCGGTGGCTTGTGGAAGCGCCGTCGCTCAACGGATAAAAGGTACCCCGGGGATAACAGGCTGATCTTCCCCAAGAGTCCATATCGACGGGATGGTTTGGCACCTCGATGTCGGCTCGTCGCATCCTGGGGCTGGAGTCGGTCCCAAGGGTTGGGCTGTTCGCCCATTAAAGCGGTACGCGAGCTGGGTTTAGAACGTCGTGAGACAGTTCGGTCCCTATCCGCTGTGCGCGTAGGAGTCTTGAGAAGGGCTGTCCCTAGTACGAGAGGACCGGGACGGACGAACCTCTGGTGTGCCAGTTGTCCTGCCAAGGGCATGGCTGGTTGGCTACGTTCGGAAAGGATAACCGCTGAAAGCATCTAAGCGGGAAGCCTGCTTCGAGATGAGGACTCCCACCTCCTTGAGAGGGTAAGGCTCCCAGTAGACGACTGGGTTGATAGGCCGGATATGGAAGCCCAGTAATGGGTGGAGTTGACCGGTACTAATAGGCCGAGGGCTTGTCCTCAGTTGCTCGCGTCCACTGTGTCAGTTCTGAAGTAACGAACTCGCCAGACCCCCGTTTTGCGGGTGTCGGTCGGCTGGAGTTCGACATCTTCATAGAGTTTCGGTGGTCATAGCGTTAGGGAAACGCCCGGTTACATTCCGAACCCGGAAGCTAAGCCTTTCAGCGCCGATGGTACTGCAGGGGGGACCCTGTGGGAGAGTAGGACGCCGCCGAACAATCTTTGTGAAAAGCCCCGCACCGGGTTACGGTGCGGGGCTTTTCTGCGTTCAGGGGCAGTCCTGATACCCCTGTGCAGGAGACCCCGATGGCTGACGGTAAGGTCATGGGGCATCGTTGGTACGTTCCACACAGGAGGCCCCCGGGTGGAGGTCCAGGAGACCCGCGTTCAGACGGACCGGGTACTCACCATCCCCAACATCCTCAGCATGGCGCGTCTTCTCGGCGTGCCGCTCTTCCTGTGGCTGATTCTCCGCCCCGAGTTCGGCGGGCCCAAGAGCGACGGCTGGGCACTGCTGGTACTCATGCTGAGCGGCGTCAGCGACTATCTCGACGGCAAGCTCGCCCGGCGCTGGAACCAGATCAGCAGCCTGGGCCGGATCCTCGACCCGGCCGCCGACCGTTTGTACATCCTGTCCACCCTGGTCGGACTGACGTGGCGCGAGATTCTGCCGCTCTGGCTGACGCTCGCCCTTTTGGCACGAGAACTGATGCTGCTGGTGATGGTGGGCATCCTTCGCCGGCACGGCTATCCGCCGCCACAGGTGAACTTCCTCGGCAAGGCGGCCACCTTCAACCTCATGTACGCCTTCCCCTTGCTGCTCCTGAGTGACGGAGTGGGGTGGCTTGCGTCACTCGCCGCGATTTTCGGATGGGCGTTCGCCGGATGGGGTACAACTCTCTATTGGTGGGCAGGGATCCTCTATGTGGTCCAGGTCCGCCGACTCGTCAAGGCGGACGCAGTGGCCGATTGACCTCGTCGGCGCGGTGCCGTGCAGTGTCGCCGGCCGCGCATGACGCCAAAGGGCCTCATTTTGGGCGGGTGAAGTCGGCTAGACCGTCGTCTCTTCAAGGAGGACGCTTCCGACATGAAGGCCGTCGTGATGGCCGGTGGCGAAGGAACCCGGCTTCGCCCCATGACGTCGAGCATGCCCAAGCCGCTCCTGCCGGTGGCCAATCGGCCGATCATGGAGCATGTGCTGCGGCTGCTCAAGCGGCACGGGCTCAATGAGACCGTCGTTACCGTGCAGTTTCTCGCCTCGCTCGTCAAGAACTACTTCGGTGACGGCGAAGAGCTCGGGATGGAGCTCACCTATGCCAATGAGGAGAAGCCACTCGGCACCGCGGGAAGTGTGAAGAATGCCGAGGAAGCGCTGAAGGACGACGCGTTCCTCGTCATTTCCGGGGATGCCCTCACCGACTTCGACCTCACCGACCTCATCGCCTTCCACAAGGAGAAAGGGGCACTGGTCACTGTCTGTCTGACGCGTGTACCGAATCCGCTGGAATTCGGTATCACGATCGTCGACGAAGAAGGAAAGGTCGAGCGCTTCCTCGAGAAGCCGACCTGGGGCCAGGTCTTCTCGGACACCGTCAACACGGGCATCTATGTCATGGAGCCCGAAGTCTTCGATTATGTCGAAGCCGATGTGTCGGTCGACTGGTCCGGGGATGTCTTCCCCCAGCTCATGAAGGAAGGCAAGCCGATCTACGGCTACATTGCCGAGGGCTACTGGGAAGATGTGGGCACCCATGAGAGCTATGTGAAGGCTCAGGCCGACGTCCTCGAGGGCAAAGTGCAGGTGGAGCTCGACGGGTTCGAGATCTCGCCGGGTGTCTGGGTCGCCGAGGGCGCCGAAGTGCACCCCGAGGCTGTTCTGCGGGGCCCGCTGTACATCGGCGACTACGCCAAGATCGAAGCCGGCGTGGAGCTCCGCGAGCACACCGTCATCGGCTCCAACGTCGTCGTCAAGAGCGGGGCATTCCTGCACCGCGCCGTGATCCACGACAACGTCTACATCGGCCAGCACTGCAATCTCCGCGGCTGTGTCATCGGTAAGAACACCGACATCATGCGCGCCGCGCGCATCGAGGACGGTGCGGTGATCGGTGACGAATGCCTGGTGGGCGAAGAATCGATTGTCCAGGGCAACGTACGGGTCTATCCGTTCAAGACCATCGAGGCCGGTGCGTTCGTCAACACGTCGGTGATCTGGGAGTCGAGGGGGCAGGCGCATCTGTTCGGTACCCGCGGTGTCTCCGGGATCCTGAACGTGGAGATCACGCCCGAGCTCGCGGTGCGGCTGGCAGGCGCGTACGCCACCACCCTCAAGAAGGGTGCGACGGTCACCACCGCGCGCGACCACTCGCGGGGTGCGCGAGCCCTGAAACGGGCGGTCATCTCCGCGCTCCAGGCCAGTGCCATCGACGTACGCGACCTGGAGAACGTGCCGCTGCCCGTGGCACGGCAGCAGACCGCGCGCGGCAGCGCGGGCGGAATCATGATCCGTACGTCGCCGGGTGTGCCCGACTCCGTCGACATCATGTTCTTCGACGAACGCGGCGCCGATCTCTCCCAGGGCGGCCAGCGGAAGCTGGACCGGGTGTTCGCCCGCCAGGAGTACCGCCGGGCGTTCCCCGGTGAGATCGGGGATCTGCACTTCCCGTCCAGCGTCTTCGACTCGTACACCGGGTCCCTGCTGCGCAATGTCGACACGTCGGGGATCGCTGAGTCCGGCCTGAAGGTCGTCATCGACGCGTCGAACGGCAGCGCCGGGCTCGTACTGCCGAGCCTGCTCGGACGCCTCGGTGTGGATGCCCTGACGATCAACCCGGGTCTCGACGAGGCCCGGCCCACGGAGACGGCCGAGACCCGAAGGTCGGGACTGGTACGCCTGGGCGAGATCGTCGCCTCCGCACGGGCAGCGTTCGGCGTGCGTTTCGACCCCGTCGGTGAACGGTTCTCGCTCGTCGACGAGCGGGGCCGGATCGTCGAGGACGACCGGGCGCTGCTGGTGCTGCTGGACCTGGTGGCCGCCGAGCGGCGCAGCGGTCGGGTCGCCCTGCCGGTGACGACCACGAGGATCGCCGAGCAGGTGGCGGCGTATCACGGCACGCAGGTGGAGTGGACGACCACATCGCCCGATGACCTCACCCGGGTCGGCCGGGAGGAGACCACCATCTTCGGCGGCGACGGCCGGGGCGGCTTCATCATCCCGGAGTTCAGCAGTGTGTTCGACGGATCGGCCGCGTTCGTGCGGCTGGTGGGTCTGGTGGCCCGGACGCAGCTCACGCTCAGCCAGATCGATGCCCGGATCCCGAGGGCGCATGTGCTGAAGCGTGATCTGCCGACCCCGTGGGCCGTGAAGGGGCTGGTGATGAGGCGCGTCGTCGAGGCGGCCGGTGACCGGCACGTCGACACGACCGACGGAGTCCGCGTGGTGGAGGCCGACGGGCGCTGGGTCATGGTGCTCCCGGACCCCGCCGAGGCAGTCACCCATCTGTGGGCAGAAGGGCCGGACGACACATCGGCGCAGGCCCTGCTGGACGAGTGGGCCGCGGTCGTCGACAGCGCAGGTCACTGAGGTGTGAGCCGGTGTGCCGGCGGTCGTCCGAGGACGGCCTCCGGCACACCGGTGGGGCCATTCGGCGGTAGCGGCCACGACGTGCGACGATGTGCGGCATGTCGCAGCAGCCCCCCGTTCGGAGCACCGGTTCCCCGCCCGCGCGTCCCGATGCCTCCATGTCGCTGCTGACGAACGTCATGGAGCACAGCCTCGACGACGGATACGCGGAGGCGACGGCGCGCAGGCAGGCCGAGGGCGGGGGACTGCCCCGTACCCTCAGGGCCAAGCTGGGGCTTGCCGCCGGTCTGGTCATCGCGGCAGTCATCGTCACCGTCGGTGCCGCGCAGGCGCGGATATCGGCTCCCGAGCTCGCCAAGGAACGTGAGGAGCTCATCGACCGCGTCGATGCGCAGACCGAGGCCGTGGACGAGCTGGAGAGCAACGTCGAGGCGTTGCGGCGTGAGGTGGAGGAGCAGCAGCGCAAAGCCCTCAAGACGCAGGGTGGGGACCAGAGCGATCTCGTCGCGCTGCTGGCCGGAGCGACCGAGGTCGCGGGGCCGGGAGTCAAACTCGTCGTCGACGACGCCGAGGAGTCCGACGAGGGCGGTGGGGGACCGCGTGA
This sequence comes from Streptomyces sp. NBC_00390, assembly GCF_036057275.1. NCBI lineage: Bacteria > Bacillati > Actinomycetota > Actinomycetes > Kitasatosporales > Streptomycetaceae > Streptomyces > Streptomyces sp. NBC_00390. The sequence goes on from NZ_CP107945.1 coordinate 7,126,177, forward strand.
GAGCAGCGGCTTCTCCGACACGGGACGGGTACGGGACCGCGATCTGCAGCGGGTCGTCAACGGCCTGTGGGAGTCGGGCGCCGATGCCGTCGCGATCAACGGCCAGCGGTTGACGGCCCTGTCGGCGATCCGCGCCGCGGGCGACGCCATACTGGTCGACAACAGGCCGCTGGTACCGCCGTACACGGTGCTGGCGGTGGGGGACGGGAAGAAGCTGAGCACCGCGTTCCAGGACAGTGCCGACGGGCACTATCTCGACGCGCTGCGGGAGAACTTCGGGATCCGGTCCAGCATTTCGGACGAGGAAACGGTGCGCCTGCCCGCTGCCCCGAGCTTGATCGTACGTACAGCAGAGCCGAAGACCGCCGACGCCGCCCGGAGCGGCAGGCCGGAGACGGCAGACACAGGGAAGGGCACATCGTGATCGCCGTACTGGGCCTCGTCGTGGGAGTCGTGGTCGGACTGTTGGTCCGGCCCGAAGTGCCGGCGGTGGTCGAGCCCTATCTCCCGATCGCGGTCGTCGCGGCGCTCGACGCCGTGTTCGGCGGTCTGCGGGCCATGCTCGACGGCATCTTCGTCGACAAGGTCTTCGTGGTCTCCTTCCTGTCGAACGTGGTGGTCGCCGCGCTGATCGTGTTCCTCGGCGACAAGCTGGGAGTCGGCGCCCAGCTGTCCACCGGTGTGGTCGTGGTGCTCGGAATCCGGATCTTCTCCAACGCCGCCGCCATCCGCCGGCACGTGTTCAGGGCGTGATGCGGATGAGCAACGAAGAGAACCCGAAGGACGAGGAGCAGGGGGCGGAGCCGCCGCAGCGGCCGGAGTCGCAGCCCGCCCCAACGGCCACCCCACCGACAACCCCGGCGGACCTTCCGCCGGCCCCGCAGCCGGACACCGAACCGTCGGCTCCCGCCCCGCCGGCCGCCTCCGCCGAGCCGCAGACCGGACGCCAGCGGCTGCTGGCGTCGCTGTGGCCGCCACGGGCGTCCCGGGCCCAACTCGTCGTCGCCCTGCTGCTGTTCGTGCTCGGTCTCGGACTTGCCATTCAGGTCCGGTCGAACAGCGAGGACAGCGCCCTGCGCGGTGCGCGTCAGGAGGACCTGGTGCGCATCCTCGACGAACTCGACAACCGCACCCAGAGGCTCGAGGACGAGAAGCAGCGTCTCGAGGACCAGCGCACCGAGTTGGAGAACAGCTCGGACCAGGCGGAAGAGGCCCGGAAGCAGACGCTCCAGAAGGAACAGCAGCTCGGGATCCTGGCCGGCACGGTCGCGGCCGAGGGCCCGGGCATCACGCTGACCATCGACGACCCGACCGGCATCGTGGAGCCGGACAAGCTGCTCGACGCGATCCAGGAGCTGCGCGCCGCCGGTGCCGAGGCGATACAGGTCAACGACGTGAGGGTGGTGGCCGACACCTACCTCTCCGGGACGGCGGGCGACATCCAGGTGGACCGGAAGCCGGTCACCGCCCCGTACCGCTTCAAGGTCATCGGCAAGCCGCAGGACCTGGAACCCGCCCTGAACATTCCGGGCGGTGTGGTGCAGACATTGGAGAAGGAGCAGGCCACCGCCACGGTGACCCGTTCGGACAAGATCGTTGTCGATGCCTTGCGACCGGCGGAGCGGCCTGACTACGCTCGGTCGTCGTCGCAGTGAGACGGGGGATCATGAAGGCTGCCGGACCAGGGCATAAGCATGCAGGGGGGCGACGCGCCACACATGTGGTGCGTGGTGGAAACTGTCTGACGGATACGGACGTTGTGAAGGTGTCCGGGTCGGCAGGTGTGGTCGTCGAGAGGTCGTCCTGCCCCACGGGCGGGTCTATTTCGGTCAAGGGGAAACGCCCGTGAAGTTGTTTTCGAAGTGGTTCGGCAAGAGCGCGCGCGAGGACGGCGGCAACGCGAGACATCGCGCGCCGCGCCATGGCCAGAGTGAGGATCAGGGCGCCGACCGCCCGCTGTTCCGGGACGAGGTCACTGGTCCGGGCGGTGACAATTCGGGCGGACAGGGCGCGTCGTCTGTTGACCCTGCAGGTTCCGGCCGCATAGGTTTCGGAGAACCATCAACCTCAAGTACGGGTGGAGGGTTTTCCTCCGATCCGTATGCCACCAATCCTCACGCGGGACAGTCGGGGCAGGAGGATCCGTCCATGGCGGGCTTGCCGGTTTGTACGAGGTGCGGACACCGGAACACCGAGGCCGGCCGGTTCTGCTCCAACTGCGGTGCGCCGCTTCGCGGAGCGGCGGCGGAGCGCCCCTCGGAGACGACCTCGACCATCTCCATCTCCGGTATCGAGGCCTACGACTCGGAGGTGACGGGCCAGACCGCGGTTCCTTCGCTCTCCCCGGAGGCCCAGGCCGCGGTCGATGCCCTGCCGCTCGGCTCGGCGCTCCTCGTGGTGCGCCGCGGTCCGAACTCGGGCAGCCGCTTCCTGCTGGACGGCGACCTGACCACGGCCGGCCGTCACCCGCAGAGCGACATCTTCCTCGACGACGTGACGGTCTCCCGGCGGCACGTGGAATTCCGCCGGAGCCCGGAAGGCCTCTTCAGCGTCGCCGATGTCGGCAGCCTGAACGGCACATACGTCAACCGTGAGCGGATCGACTCGGTGGTCCTGGCGAACGGTGACGAGGTTCAGATCGGCAAGTACCGGCTGGTCTTCTACGCGAGCCAGCGGGGCGTGTGACCCTCCCCCGGACTCCGTCCGGGGGGACCCCAAGGAAGGTCCATGCTGCGAACACCGACGGGCGGTGCCGGCCACGGCACCGCCACCGGGGGCGACACGCTGATGAGCATCGGCACGGTGCTCGCCCAGCTGCGTGACGAGTTTCCCGAGGTCACGATCTCCAAGATCCGTTTCCTGGAGACCGAGGGGCTCGTCGAACCGCGCCGGACGCCGTCCGGGTACCGCAAGTTCACCGCAAGGGACGTCGAGCGGCTCGCGCTGGTGCTGCGGATGCAGCGCGACCACTATCTTCCCCTCAAGGTGATCCGGGAGCAGTTGGACGCCCTGGAGCGCGGTGAGCCCCTTCAGCTGCCCGCGCAGGGCCCGCAGCGGGAGCTGTTCGACGGAACCTGGGACCCTGCGGAGGGCGAGCGCCCCACTGCCGCCCGGATCGGCCGTGCGGAGCTGCTGGCCGCCGCCGAGTCCGGCGAAGAGGATCTCGCCGAGTGGGAGTCGTACGGCCTGCTCACGCCCGACGAGGACGGCGGATACGACTCCGAGGCGATCACCGTCGCCCGGTTGGTCGCGGATCTGGGCAGATTCGGTCTCGAACCTCGACATCTGAGAGCGATGAAGGCCTCCGCCGAACGCGACGCCGGCCTGGTCGAGCAGGTGGTGGCACCCCTTCGGCGGCATCGGAATCCGCAGACCAGAGCGCATGCCGAGGCGACGACCAGGGAGCTTGCGGCGCTGTCCGTACGGCTCCACGCCGCCCTGGTGCAGACCGCTCTCGGGGTCCGGCTGCACTGATCATGGGGGAGCCCGACTACCCAAACCGGTCGGGCACGTCCTAGGGTTGCTGTGTGAACGAGCTCGACGTTGTGGGTGTCCGGGTCGAAATGCCCTCGAACCAACCGATCGTGCTCCTGCGTGAAGTGGGAGGCGACAGGTACCTCCCTATTTGGATCGGTCCAGGGGAGGCGACCGCCATTGCTTTCGCGCAGCAGGGCATGGCCCCCGCCAGGCCGCTGACGCACGACCTGTTCAAGGACGTGCTGGAGGCCGTCGGGCAGGAGCTCACCGAGGTCCGCATCACGGATCTGCGTGAGGGCGTGTTCTACGCGGAGCTGGTCTTCGCCAGTGGGGTCGAGGTGAGCGCCCGGCCGTCGGACGCCATAGCGCTGGCGCTGCGCACCGGTACGCCGATCTACGGCAGCGACGGGGTGCTCGACGACGCCGGTATCGCGATCCCGGACGAGCAGGAGGACGAGGTGGAGAAGTTCCGCGAGTTCCTCGACCAGATCTCGCCCGAGGATTTCGGCTCCAGCAGCCAGTGATGGTGTGGCCGCCCCGCCTCGGCGCATTCGAGTAGCCTTTCCCCGGATCGGGGCACGAGAAACCACTCTCAGGGTGATTATCACTCGGCGTGCCGAGTGTGGCGATCGTTGACGCACCCCTGGTGACTGCCTACCGTCGAGGAGGCAGGTCAAGGACGGAGGTCGGCGTGAGAAGCAGCGGCGACAGTACGGCTGGGGGCGGCACCGGACGCAGTCCGGTAGAAGGCGGGCCGGTGCCGCTTCACAGCAGCGCGGCCGAACCCTCCGCCGACACCATCGGCTACCGAGGGCCCACCGCGTGCGCGGCGGCCGGCATCACCTATCGTCAGCTCGACTACTGGGCGCGTACGGGCCTGGTGGAGCCGAGCGTCCGGTCGGCGTACGGATCGGGCACGCAGCGGCTCTACAGCTTTCGCGATGTGGTCGTCCTCAAGATCGTCAAACGTTTTCTGGACACCGGCGTCGCCCTGCAGAGCATCCGTACCGCGGTGCAGCACCTGCAGGACCGCGGGTTCCGCGATCTCGAACGAATGACGCTGATGAGCGACGGTGCGACGGTCTACGAGTGCTCGTCGCCCGACGAGGTCGTGGATCTGCTCCAGGGCGGCCAGGGGATCTTCGGGATCGCCGTGGGTGTCGTCTGGCGCGATGTCGAGGCCGCGCTGTCGCAACTGCACGGGGAGCGTGTCGACACCGGGGAGACCCTCGTCGGGAACAACCCCATGGACGAACTGGCCAGGCGGCGGCGCGACCGCGCCGTCTGAACGCACCACGCCCGTCCGAACGCGGAGTGCGGGCGTTGTCACCGGCGCCGTGTCAGTGGCGTGAGGCAGCATCGGTGGTGTGAGAACCGCGCCGACGATTCTGCATCTGGACATGGATGCCTTCTTCGCCGCTGCCGAACAGGCGGCGAAGCCTTCGTTGCGCGGGAAGCCGGTCGTCGTCGGCGGGCTCGGGCCCCGCGGCGTCGTCGCCACCGCTTCGTACGAGGCCAGACGCTTCGGTGTGCACTCGGCGATGCCGATGGCGCAGGCCAGACGGCTGGCACCGAACGCGGCGTATCTGGTGCCGCGTTTCTCCCTGTACCGCGCGGTGAGCGAGCAGGTGATGGAGCTGCTGGGCACGCTCTCGCCCCTGGTGGAGCCGCTGAGCCTGGACGAGGCGTTCGTCGACCTCGAGGCGGGGGGAACGGCGGACGACTCCGCGTCGGCGCGGGCGACCGGTGAGCGGTTGCGGTCGGACATCAGGGCGGTGACCGGGCTCACCGGTTCCGTAGGTCTCGCCGGGTCCAAGATGATCGCCAAGATCGCCTCGGAGCAGGCCAAGCCCGACGGTCTGGTGCTCATCGAGCCGGGCACCGAGCGTGAGCTGCTGGGGCCGATGTCCGTGCGGACGCTGCCGGGCGTGGGGCCGGCGACGGGGGAGCATCTGCGGCGTGCCGGCATGACGACCGTGGCGGAGCTCGCGGAGGCAGGCGAGGACGAGCTCGTACGGCTGCTGGGGAGGGCGCACGGGACCTCGCTGTTCCGGATGGCACTCGGCCATGACGACCGGCCGGTGGTGGCCGAGCGTGACGCGAAGTCGGTTTCGGTGGAGGACACCTTCGACGTGGATCTGCACGACCGGGTGCGGGTGCGCATGGAGGTCGAGCGGCTGGCGGAGCGTTGTGTGCGCCGGCTGCGGGCGTCCGGACACTCGGGACGGACCATCGTGCTGAAGGTGCGGCGGTTCGACTTCTCGACGCTGACGCGCTCGGAGACGCTGCGCGGGCCGACGGACGATCCGGCAGTGGTGCGGGAGGCCGCAGGACGGCTGCTGGAGGCCGTGGACACCACCGGAGGCGTACGACTGCTCGGGGTGGGCGTCACCGGGCTCACGGACTACACGCAGGAGGACCTGTTCGCCCAGGCCGCCGCCGAGGACCACGGCGACGGGGGAGCCGCACCGGAGGAGTCCGAGGCGGCCGCTGGGGGGCAGGGCGGGCGGCCGGAGGGCCTGGGGCAGGACCACGGCGCGAGCGCGCCCGAGCTGCCCGCCGAGCGCCGCTGGGCGGCCGGACATGATGTGCGGCACGCCCTGTACGGGGCGGGCTGGGTCCAGGGCAGCGGCGTAGGCCGGGTCACGGTGCGTTTCGAGGAGCCCGGCTCGGCGCCCGGACGCGTGCGCACGTTCCGGATCGACGACCCCGATCTGGAGCCGTCGGACCCGCTGCCGCTGGTGGCGTCGCCCGCGCCGGCTCAGTCCTCCTGGCCGGAGACCCGCCCGAAGGACGGGTCCCCCGACGAGGGGGCGGGCGTCTCGGGCGGAGAGGAGATGTCGAGCCCGTAGTGGTGGTAGAGCTGAAGTTCCTGCTCGGGCGAGAGGTGTCTGCCGACGCCGAAGTCGGGTGCGTCCTTGATCAGTGCGCGCTCGTAGGGGACACGGAGGGTGTTGTCGACGACCTCGCTGGGCTCCAGCGGGACGAAGGCATCGCGCCCGAACAGGCCCGTGCGCACGGCCGCCCATTCGGGTACGCCTGTGGCATCGTCCAGATACACCTCGTCGACGGTCCCGATCTTGGTGCCGTTGCGGTCGAACGCCTTGCGGCCGATCAGGCTGCGCGGATCGATGTCGGTCTGCACGGTCCCTCCAACAGGTCGCAATTGATCTGTAAGGACTACGAAAGGCTACATCTCGGGTGTCGGCCACTTGAGCGATCGGCGAGGAGGCGCGCTGGTAGGCTGGCTAGCGGCTGCTGACCCTGTGCGGGAGAGTCCTCCGGTGAAAGTGCCGGCGGCGCCGAAGGAGCAAATCCTCCCCGGAATCTCTCAGGCCCCTGTACCGCACGGGAGAGGTCACTCTGGAAAGCAGGGCGAGTGTCGGACGGCATCCGCTCTCACCGACGGTGAAAGCCGGACGGCCCGTGGGCGTCCGGTGAAACTCTCAGGTTGAGATGACAGAGGGGGAGGCCGTCCGGGCATCCGTGCCGCGATGCCCCTCGCAGGTCGTTCAAGACCAGGAGGCCTCCCATATGACCGCCAACCGGATTCCGCTTTCCCAGCTGGAGCGGGGCACCCCCTTCGAACAGCGCCACATCGGCCCTGATGCCGAGGCCCAGGCGAAGATGCTGGCGCAGGTCGGTTACGGGTCGCTCGACGAGCTGACCGCCGCCGCGGTCCCGGATGTGATCAAGAGCGCGGAGGCGCTCGATCTCCCCGATGCCCGTACCGAGGCCGAGGTGCTCGCCGAGTTGCAGGCGCTCGCCGACCGCAATCAGGTCCTCGCTCCCATGATCGGACTCGGGTACTACGGCACCTTCACGCCGCCGGTCATCCTGCGCAACGTCATGGAGAACCCGGCCTGGTACACCGCCTACACGCCGTACCAGCCGGAGATCTCCCAGGGCCGTCTCGAGGCGCTGCTGAACTTCCAGACCGTGGTCGCCGATCTGACCGGTCTGCCCACCTCCGGCGCCTCTCTCCTCGACGAGGGGACGGCGGCCGCCGAGGCCATGTCGCTGGCCCGTCGGGTCGGCAAGGTCAAGGACGGCGTCTTCCTGGTCGACGCGGACACTCTGCCGCAGACCGTCGCCGTGATCGAGACCCGCGCCGAGCCGACCGGCGTGGAGGTCGTCGTCGCCGACCTGAGCGACGGCATCCCGGCCGAGATCGCCGAGCGAGGCGTCTTCGGCGTCCTGCTGCAGTACCCGGGCGCCTCCGGTGCCGTACGGGACCTGGGGCCGGTCATCGAGCAGGCCCACGGGATCGGTGCGATCGTCACCGTCGCGGCGGACCTTCTGGCGCTGACGCTGCTCACCTCACCGGGTGAGCTCGGTGCGGACATCGCGGTCGGTACCACCCAGCGCTTCGGCGTCCCGATGGGATTCGGCGGCCCGCACGCCGGCTACATGGCCGTCCGCGAGAAGTTCGCCCGCAGCCTCCCCGGCCGCCTCGTCGGCGTCTCCGTGGACGCGGACGGCAACAAGGCATACCGCCTGGCCCTGCAGACCCGCGAGCAGCACATCCGCCGCGAGAAGGCCACCAGTAACATCTGCACCGCCCAGGTGCTGCTCGCCGTGATGGCAGGCATGTACGCCGTCTACCACGGCCCGCAGGGCCTGAGGGCGATCGCCCTGCGCACCCACCGCTACGCGGCCGTCCTTGCCGAGGGACTGCGCGCCGGCGGCGTCGAGGTCGTGCACGGCTCGTACTTCGACACGCTGACCGTCCGGGTACCGGGCAAGGCCGCCGATGTCGTGGCCGCCGCCCGCGAGAACGGCGTCAACCTGCACCTCGCGGACGCCGACCACGTCTCCATCGCCTGTGACGAGACCACCGGGCGGGCACAGCTGACCGCCGTGTGGGCCGCCTTCGGCGTGCAGGGCGACATCGAGGCGCTCGACGCGGCGATCGCCGACGCGCTGCCGGCCGGCCTGCTGCGCAGCGACGAGGTCCTCACCCACCCGGTCTTCCACCAGCACCGCTCCGAGACCGCGATGCTGCGCTACCTGCGCCGCCTCGCCGATCGTGACTACGCGCTGGACCGCGGCATGATCCCGCTCGGCTCCTGCACCATGAAGCTGAACGCGACCACCGAGATGGAGCCGGTGACGTGGCCGGAGTTCGGCCAGATGCACCCGTTCGCGCCGGTCGAGCAGGCACAGGGCTACCTCACCCTGATCCGTGAGCTGGAGGAGCGTCTCTCCGAGGTCACGGGCTACGACAAGGTGTCCATCCAGCCGAACGCCGGTTCGCAGGGCGAGCTTGCCGGCCTCCTCGCCGTACGCGCCTACCACCGCGCCAACGGCGACGACCAGCGCACCGTCTGCCTCATCCCGTCCTCCGCGCACGGCACCAACGCCGCCAGCGCGGTGATGGCCGGGATGAAGGTGGTCGTGGTGAAGACCGCCGACGACGGCGAGATCGACGTGGCGGACCTGCGCGCCAAGATCGAGCAGTTCCGCGACGAACTCTCGGTGCTCATGATCACCTACCCGTCCACGCACGGTGTGTTCGAGGAGCACGTCGCCGACATCTGCGCCCAGGTGCACGAGGCCGGCGGCCAGGTGTACGTCGACGGCGCCAACCTCAACGCGCTGGTGGGCCTCGCCAAGCCGGGCAAGTTCGGCGGCGACGTCTCGCACCTGAACCTGCACAAGACCTTCTGCATCCCGCACGGCGGCGGCGGGCCGGGCGTCGGCCCGGTCGGTGTGCGTGCGCACCTCGCCCCGTACCTGCCGAACCACCCGCTCCAGCCCACCGCGGGCCCGGAGACGGGGGTGGGCCCGATCTCGGCCGCCCCGTGGGGTTCCGCGGGCATCCTGCCGATCTCCTGGGCGTACGTCCGCCTCATGGGCGGCGAGGGACTCAAGAGGGCGACCCAGGTGGCCGTACTCGCGGCCAACTACATCGCCAAGCGCCTCGAGCCGCACTACCCGGTGCTGTACACCGGCCCGGCCGGGCTGGTCGCGCACGAGTGCATCGTGGACCTGCGCCCGTTGTCCAAGGCGACCGGGGTGAGCGTCGACGACATCGCCAAGCGGCTGATCGACTACGGCTTCCACGCGCCGACGATGTCGTTCCCGGTGGCCGGCACGCTGATGATCGAGCCCACCGAGAGCGAGGACCTGGCCGAGCTGGACCGCTTCTGCGAAACGATGATCGCGATCCGCGGCGAGATCGAGAAGGTGGCGTCGGGCGAGTGGCCCGCCGACGACAACCCGCTGCGCAACGCGCCGCACACGGCGGCCGCGCTCGGCGGTGAGTGGCAGCATGCCTACAGCCGTGACGAGGCGGTCTTCCCGGCCGGCGTGAGCGCCGTGGACAAGTACTGGCCGCCGGTGCGCCGGATCGACGGGGCGTTCGGTGACCGCAACCTTGTCTGCTCCTGCCCGCCGCTGGACGAGTACGACAACTGAGGCAGACCCCGCCTGAGCGGGTGCACATGCATCGGGGCCGGTGCGGAGGGAAACCTCCGGGCCGGCCCCTGTCGTGTCCGGCCGCGTTAGGCGGCGGTCATGGCCTGCCGCGGCCGGTGCGGCGCGATGATCTGTCCGTCCGGCAGCAGCTCACCGGTGTCCTCGAAGAGCAGGACACCGTTGCACAGCAGGCTCCAACCCTGCTCGGGGTGGTGCGCCACGAGGCGGGCCGCCTCCCGGTCGGCGGAGTCGGAGGTGGGGCAGGGTGGCTGGTGCTGGCACATGGGTGGGTTCTTTCGCTGCGTTGTGTCGAGTGTCCTGCGGCTTGATGAGCTGTTCATCGCCGCCCCCCGTATCTGTCGGTCCGATCCCAGTGTTGCCCCACGGGAGTAATTCCGCAGGGATTTCGCGGCAGCAGTTCCTTACTGCTTAATGACGTATCACCCACGCGGACGGTTCAGCTCAACTGGGCTGTCCTTTCGGGTGGTTCCGGATGGCCCGGCCGGGCTAGTCCGGGTGGTCATGCCTGCGCCCCGCGACCGGATGGTTGCGGGGCGCGAAGGCGGGTGGCCTGCCGGCTGTCAGGCGGGAGAGCCGAGCAGCGGTGCGGGAGTCAGCCTCATGGTCATCACCGGGAGCAGATCCGCGACACGGTGCGGCAGGTGCGCGGCGATACCCGGCGGAGCCGGTGCCAGTGGCACCAGCACGTCCGTGGGCAGCGGTGTGCCGGCCGATGCGTCACTGTCAGTGTTGCCGTGCAGCCAGAGCGTGAGCATGTAGAGCTCCGGGATGGACAGCAGACGTGGCTGGAAGTCGGTGGCCAGCGACTCTGCCTGGCGCAGGGCCCGTTCCGTTGAGCTCAGGTACGGACCCTCGAAGAAGTGCGAGAAGGTCCAGCCGTCCGCCGTCAGCATCGTGTCCGCGGCCGCCACGGCACGGTCGCCGCTGCGGATCAGGAAGCGCCAGCCGGCGAGGCGGGTGTAGGGGGTGTGGCCGCTCGGGACGATCTGGTCCAGCACATGGACCGGGAGCGGAAGTTCGGGGCACAGGGGTCCCTGGACGGACCTCAGGGCCGGGGTGCGGGCCTCGCTGACGGCTGTGGGGGAATGGAGAGCCGCGAGGACGCTGCGCAGGGCAGGCGCGGGAGCCGGGGGAACATGCAGCGGCATGGTGGGTCGCCTCTCACTCAAGAGACAGGGTGAAGCGGGGCAGGTGCGGACGGCACTGTCGCGTGCGGGGCCAGAGGAAGGCCGGAAGGCCACCGGGCGCCAACTCTCTGCCTCGTCCACGGAGTTTATACGACACGTGTTCAGGCAGTGTTTCCGCTAGCCGTCGCCCGTATTACCGGCAAGGTCACTATCGGTCCTTCTTCTGCCGCAATTCATGCTGATTTAAACGAACGCGGAGCTGCGGCCTGCGGATTCACCGAAGGAGCGGTAGGCCGAAACTGATCGGTGGTACGCCGGGTGCCGGGTGGCGGAAAGTGACGCCTGCGCCATGCCGCGGGAATGTGCCCACTGACCGCCAAGTCCCAGACTATCGGCCACGGGGCGGCCGTGCGGGCGTTATGGATCAGAGAGTCTGGGCATTATCGTCCGTACACGAGCGGCCGATGCTGCGTGGCTGCCCACTCGAGGAGGGACGCTTCGATGGGGGAGAAGGTCGTGGCAGGCGGGTTCGACCTGTCCGATCGGCAGAGATACCGGCGGAAGTTGCAGCAGTGCCTGGCGGGGCTGGAGCGACTCCTGGCAGAGAAGAGGTTCGATCGGCCCAAGAATCTGATGGGGCTCGAGATAGAGCTGAATCTCGCGGGTGCCGACGGCATGCCACGCATGATGAATGCGGAGGTGCTGGAGCGCATAGCGAGTCCTGATTTCCAGACCGAACTGGGAATGTTCAATCTGGAAGTGAACATCGTGCCGCACCGATTGGGCGGACGTGTGCTCGATCAGCTCGCCGAAGAGCTGCGCACCGGTCTGGGGTATGCGCACCGCAAGGCACAGGAAGCCGGCACCGGAATTGTGATGATCGGAATTCTGCCGACGCTGCGCCAGCATGACCTGGTCACCGCGAACCTCTCCGACGTCGACCGTTACATGCTGCTCAACGACCAGATCGTCGCCGCACGGGGCGAGGACTTCAGTCTCGACATATCCGGCGTGGAACACCTCACCTGCACGTCGGCCTCCATCGCCCCCGAAGCCGCCTGCACCTCGGTCCAGCTGCACCTCCAGGTGACACCGGGACGCTTCGCCGATGTGTGGAACGCCGCGCAGGCGGTGGCCGCGGTGCAGGTGGCGATCGGTGCCAACTCGCCCTTCCTGTTCGGCAAGGAGGTGTGGCGCGAGTCCCGCCCGCCGCTGTTCCAGCAGTCCACCGACACCCGCCCGCCCGAGCTTCAGGCGCAGGGAGTGCGCCCGCGTACCTGGTTCGGCGAGCGCTGGATCACCTCGGCCTTCGACCTCTTCGAGGAGAATCTGCGCTACTACCCGCCCCTGCTGCCGATCTGTGACGACGAGGATCCGCTGAGGGTCCTCGACGACGGCGGCACACCGAGGCTGCAGGAGCTCGTCCTGCACAACGGCACGGTCTACCGCTGGAACAGGCCGGTGTACGGCGTCGTCGACGGGGTCGCCCACCTGCGGGTGGAGAACCGTGTCCTGCCCGCCGGTCCTACGGTGACCGACGTCATGGCCAACGTCGCGTTCTACTACGGGCTGGTGCGGGCCCTCGCCGAGGAGTCGCGCCCGGTGTGGACACGGCTGCCGTTCACCACCGCCGCCGAGAACTTCGACACCGCGTGCCGTCACGGCATCGACGCCGAGCTCGTCTGGCCGCGGCCCGGCCGGGGTGGCGGTATGACCACGGTGCCCGCCGTGAAACTGATCCGCGACGAGCTGCTGCCACTGGCGGCGGCCGGGCTCGACGCATGGCACATCGAGCCCGCCGACCGCGATCTGTATCTGGGCGTGATCGAGGAGAGGTGCCGGCGCCGGGTGAACGGAGCATCGTGGCAGGCCGAGACGTACCACCGGGCGCTGGAGGCCGGACTGGAACGGGACGCGGCGCTCGCGGCCACCACCCGTCGCTATGTCGAGCTCATGCACGAAGGGGAGCCCGTGCACACCTGGCCGGTGGGCTTCCCGGGGCCTCAGTCCTGATCCGCGGGGGCCCGCCGGCCGATCTCCACGATCGCCTCGAGGATCACACCCTGGATCTCCGAGGGGTCGGCGACCTGGTGGCCCGCGCCGCCGGTCGCCTCGGCGATCTGCTCGATCTCCTGCAGATCGGTCTCCGTCCCGACGGCGATGGCGATCACCGGCAGCGGGTGCTTGGGATCACCGAGCTTCTTCAGCCCGGAGATCAGCGCGCTGCGGGAGATGCTGAACCGGTCGTCGTTGGTGCCGTCGGTGATCACGACAAGTGCGTTGAGCTTGCCCGGTACATAGCCGGCCCGGGCCTTCTCGTACAGCGCGAGCGTGGTGTCGTACAGGCCGGTCGCTCCGTTGGGCACGGTCTTCAGCTCGTCGAAGGCCTTGGACAGCCGCGCCCGCTGGGCTCCGCCTCCCTTGCCTGCCGGGCCCAGCGGGCGAGTCGACACCAGCTCGCGGAAGTCCTGCCCTCCGTCCAGGCCGGTCGCGAACTCCCACAGCCCGAGTTCGTCGTCGGGGGAGAACCGGTCCATGGTCCGGCGCAGGGATGCCTCGGTGACGTCCAGCCGGGTCCTGCCGCCACGGCCGGGCACCGGGGTCTGCATCGAGCCCGTGATGTCGACGACCGCGGTCAGCCGGGCGCTCTGCACGGTGATCGTCCACATGCCGAGCGTCTCCTCCAGGACGTCCGGTGAGAGCGGCTCCGACCGGCCCGCGGCCGCGTACCGCTGTGGTGGCCGCCCGCCCGCCGTACCCACGACCCGCGGGCCGGCCGTGGCGTCCGCCGCCCGGAAGCCGCTCCTGTCGAGTGTGCGGCGTGACTCCGGCTCCGCCAGCAGCGCCATGAAGCGTGTCGCCGCCCGGCTCTCGTCGGTGCTCAGGCGTGACTCGTCGACCAGGTGGTACGGGTAGTCGAGCAGCGGCGCGACATCCGTCGGGTAGAAGAGCGCGAGCTTCGGCGCCGCCACGTCGGCGTCCGAGTTGAAGGCGAAGGCCGCCTGCTCGGAGAGGAAGACGGCCTGGTTGCGTGTCGGGTCGCCGGCTGACACGCCGGAGTCGGCCCCGGCGAGCGTGCGCGCGGCGCGCGCGTCCGTCGCCGACACCCGGCGGGACAGCAGCCTGGCCGTGGCCGCCACGGTCGTGTCCCCCTTCGAGCCGGCTGCTTTCGCCGAGCGCGCGACACTGGTGAGGGCCAGCAGACCCGTGGCGCTGCGGGCCGGATCGGCGGCGCCGAGGCGGAAATCGTCCGTGGCGGTGGCCGACGCCGTCAGCTGTGCCCAGGTGTACGTCCTGGCCGGCCAGCCCAGCCTGCTTCCGGCCGACGGAAGCGTTGCGAGAGCGACAGGGGAGGCCGCGACATTGCCGGCGGCGGTGAGCGGGACGCCGCCGCCCGTGCCCTGGGCGCGCTCCGCCCAGATCGCCGAGTCGGGCAGCCACACCTCGTAGCCGCGGTCGTTGCCGCCCGTCGCCAGTTCCTGCGCCACCTGATGGTTCTCGCGGGCGCTGACCTGCACGTCCATGCACTGACCGTCCGAGGTGACCCGGTCCTCACGGGCGCGGTCGGCGATCTCGCGCACGGCGGGTGCGATGTCCGGGGAGGCGACCAGGTCCAGCTCGACGGCAGTGTCCTCGCAGGAGCCGGTGAAGGACAGCAGGCCGGTCTGCGCCGCGACCCCCGTCCCCGCTGCCACGGCGAGGACGAGCATCGCGGCGAGGGCGACCGAGCGCCGGCGCGCGTGCGGCCGGCGGGACCTGCCTGAGTCCGTCGCTCCGTCGTCGGGCAAGCTTTGACGTCCCATGCGGTGGTGCCCCTCCTTGTGCGATGTGCGACGTGCGACGTGCAAGAAAAAGGGGACCAGCGTCATCGCGTGACGTGTGTCCCCCGGCTCGTTGTGCGCGATCTTCGTAACTGCTTTCGAGACCCTAGCGGGGCGAAGATGAGCATGAGGCGGGATTACTCAACTGGAGGCAGTGGTGCAGGCGGAGGCAGGTGGCGTGGCTGGTTCTCTCCCTCAGGAGGGTATGTCGCGAAGGATCCTGAGGTCCGAGACCGCGCTCGTCCTCGCACTCTCGCTCGGGGCGAGTGCGATGTCGTCGCTGATCAGCTTTGTCGGCTCGGTGACGAAACCGGGTGGTCTGAAAGAGCAGGCGGCAAACCTCAACAGCTCGTTCGCCCCCGGGCGGCCCTGGCTGGATCTCGCCTGGCAGCTCTTCGGGATCACCACGGCCCTCGTTCCGGTCGCGCTGGTGGCGCACCTTCTGTACCGGGAACGGGCCGGCGGGATGCGGACGATCGGCTTCGACCGCAGCAGGCCCTGGCAGGACCTCGGGCGGGGCACGCTGGTCGCCGCGGGGATCGGCAGCGTGGGGCTCGTGTTCTATCTCGTGGTCCGGGCGTCGGGGGCCAATCTCACCGTGGTGCCGGAGTCGCTGCCCGATGTGTGGTGGAAGTACCCGGTGCTGATCCTCTCGGCGATCCAGAACTCCGTCGTGGAGGAGGTGATCGTCGTCGGGTATCTGCTGCGCAGGCTGGACCAGTTGGGGTGGTCGCCGATGGGGTCACTGGCCGCGAGTTCGGTGCTGCGCGGCTCGTACCACCTTTACCAGGGCATCGGCGGCTTCGTCGGCAACATGGTGATGGGCGCCGTCTTCGTCCTGCTGTACCGGCGCTGGGGGCGGGTCGGGCCGCTGGTCGCCGCGCATGCGCTGCTCGACATCGTGGCCTTCGTCGGTTACGGGCTGCTGGTCGGGAAGGTGGGGTGGCTGCCCACGCCATGAGAGCGGCGTGATGAGCAGGACGAGGGGCGTACGGCCGCGGCCGTACGCCCCTCACGCTTACGTGGGCAGCACCGGTCAGGGTGCCGTGAGCAGCTCGCCGTCGATCACGGTCACGGCCCGGCCGGTGAGCAGTGTGCGATCGCCGCGCAGGGCGGTGTGGACCAGGCCGGAGCGGGCCGAGGCCTGCAGACCGGTCAGCTCGTCGCGTCCGAGCCGGTCGGACCAGTACGGCGCAAGAGCCGTGTGCGCACTGCCGGTGACCGGGTCCTCGTCGATGCCCACCCGGGGGAAGAAGCCGCGCGAGACGAAGTCGTAACCGGCCGAGGGGTCCGCGGCCGCGGCTGTGGCGATGATGCCGCGCTCGGACAGCGCCATGAGCCCGGCGAAGTCGGGCCTCAGACCCCGTACGGTCCGCTCGTCGGCCACCTCGACCAGCAGGTCGCCGATGTGCACGCCGGTGTCGTGGACGGACACCGCCTTCGCGCCGAGGGCCTCGGCAAGGCCCTCGGGGATCTCGACGGCGGTGAGCGGCGACGTGGGGAAGTCGAGGGTGATCGTTCCGTCCGGGTGGGCGGTGGCGGTGAGGATGCCGCAGCGCGCCGCGAAGCGGACCGTGCCGCTCGCGGTGCCCGTGGTGTGCAGGACATGGGCGGCGGCGAGCGTGGCATGGCCGCACATGTCGACCTCGGTGGCCGGGGTGAACCAGCGCAGCGCCCAGTCCGCCTCGCCGTGGGCGGGCAGCGGGTGGCAGAACGCGGTCTCCGAGAGATTCACCTCGGTCGCCACGTGCTGGAGCCAGGAGTCGTCCGGGAAGCCGTCGGAGTCCAGCAGCAGGACTCCGGCGGGGTTGCCCGTGAAGGGGCGGTCGGTGAAGGCGTCGACGATTCGAATCCGCATGCAGTGACCGTAGAGGTCCGGCAAAGCCGCAGGCCAAGGCCAATTCGAGGTCGTTGGACCGATCGAGTCTTGTCAGGCGACACATTCCGATATATCGTTGACGCATCGCGACAGATCAACGATGGAGGGAGCGTAGCGATGCGTTCACATGGACACGAACACGGTCGGGGTCATGGGCACTGCGGGCCCGGCCATCAAGGTCACGGTGAGTACGAGGCGCGACGTGCGGCGTTCGGGCCCTGGGGGCCACCTTTCGGCGGACCTTTCGGGGGCGGGCGCGGTCGCGGCGGCGGCCGGGGGCGCGCGCGGCGCGGTGATGTGCGTGCCTCGATCCTTGCCCTGCTCAAGGACCGCCCGATGCACGGCTACGAGATGATCCAGGAGATCGGCGAGCGCAGCGGCGGGGCCTGGAAGCCCAGTCCCGGCTCGGTCTATCCGACGCTTCAGCTGCTCGAGGACGAGGGGCTGATCGTCAGCGAGAGTGAGGGCGGCAAGAAGCTGTTCACGCTCACCGATGCCGGGCGCACCGAGGCCCAGTCGGGGCCGGAGGCTCCCTGGGAAGAGGCCGGGCGCGGCGTCGACTGGGACACGGTCAACGAGATCCGGCAGGCCGGATTCGGTCTGATGGAGGCGTTCGGCCAGGTCTGGAAGACCGGTAGCGCCGAGCAGCGGCAGAAGGCCGTGGGCGTCATCAACGAAGCACGCAAGAAGCTGTATCTGATCCTCGCCGACGAGCACTGAGCCGTCCGGGACGAGCGCCGAGCCGGCTCTGACAGGAGCAGGGGTCCCGTGCGGGCCCCTGCTCCTGTGCGTGGTCAGGTCACCAGGCCGCCGAGCTTGCGCAGCGACTCGTTGAGCGCCGCGGTTGCCGAATCCTTGAGTTTGCCGGCCATCAGCGACACCGCGGCGCCGGTGAACTCCCCGTCGATGCGCACTGTGGTGGCGTCCCCGTCCGGGGTGAGGACGTACCGGGTGCCGACGTTGACGGACATCGGGCCCTTGCCCTTGATGGCGAACACCCGTTCCGCTTCCAACTCCTCGATGGTCCATGTCACTTCGGCGGGAAAGCCCATCAGTTTCATGTTCTCCGCGAACGTGGAGCCCGCCGCCAGGATGTCCGGACCGCCCTGGGGGAAGCTGGTGTGGGTCGCATTCCACCGGCCGTACGAGTCGAAGTCCGTCAGCTGGGCCCAGACCTTCCCGGCGGGCGCCTCGATACGTGCCTCTGCGCTGACTTCGGCCATGCGACCACCCCTTCGGGTCGGGTTTCGGTGTCGCGGAACGTAGCTGCAGGTGCCGGAACATTCAATACTGATGAACAGTCAGATTGCGCCGCGCGGAGATACGGCAAGGCGGCGCGCCCCGGAGGGGGAACATGTCCCGATCTCATCCGTAAGGTGGACGGGCCGGCTGCGCGTCCGCAACCTCGGTGGGAGGCGGAAATGATTCCCCGCGGGGACGCCGGAGCGGCCGCGAACTGATGAGGTGGGACCTGTGCAAAGTCCGGTCCCGCGGGTGCCTGCCCAGACCACCCCTCTCCGTGCAGCCGTCGAAGGCGTACTCACCGAGGAGTTGGCCTCGGTGGTCGCCGGTGCGCGCAGACGGGCGCTCAGGGACGGCGACCGGCAGATCGACACGGCCCATCTGCTCCACTCCCTGATGGAGTCGGACCCCGAGGTGCGGGCCGCCGTCGGAGACGCTTCCCGGATCGCGCGCGTGCTCGGCTACCTCGTGCAGCGCAGCATCGGCTACGGGCTGCGCTGGCAGAGCTCGGTCGAGGACTCCGGTCCGGTTCCGGTACTGCGGGAGGGGCGAAGTGCGGCAGGGAGTCCGGCCCGTCCGGGGGTGGATTCGGGGTCGGGCTGGTCGCCGTCGGCGGTGGCCGCCATGGAGGGTGCGTTCGCCCGGGCCGGGCTGCGCGGCGATGCGCGTGTGAGGGGCACGGATGTGCTCGCCTGCATCGCCGTGGACCCCCGGTGCCGGGCGGTCGAAGTGCTGCGGCGGGCCGGGGTCGACACGAACCTGCTGGCAGAGCGGATATCGGGCAGGTCTCGACATGTGTCACCCGGGTGACGGTCCTGACTCGGCCTGACATGATGTGCCAATGCGTGCGTCTCAGGGAAGGAGCGCCGGCCTGGGACTCGCCCTTGGCTCGGCGTTCGCGTTCGGTGGATCAGGTGTCGCGGCCAAGCCGCTGATCGAAGCGGGGCTCGACCCGCTGCATGTCGTCTGGCTGCGAGTGGCCGGCTCCGCTCTCATCATGCTGCCCGTGGCCTGGCGCCACCGGGCGCTGGTGGTGCGCAAGCCCGCGCTGCTGGCCGGGTTCGGCCTGCTGGCCGTGGCCGGCGTCCAGGCCTGCTACTTCGCCGCGATCTCCCGGATTCCTGTCGGCGTCGCGCTGCTCATCGAATACCTCGGCCCGGCGCTGCTCCTCGGCTGGATCCGTTTCGTCCAGCGCCGGCCCGTCACCCGGGCCGCGGCGGTCGGCGTGGCACTCGCCGTCGCCGGTCTCGCCTGCGTCGTCCAGGTCTGGTCGGGACTCGGCTTCGACGCGCTCGGGTTGCTGCTGGCGCTGGGGGCCGCGTGCTGCCAGGTCAGCTACTTCGTCCTGGCCGACCACGGCACGGGCGGCGACGACGCGGCCGACCCGCTCGGGGTCATCGCGTACGGACTTCTCGTCGGCGCCGCGGTCCTCACGCTCGTGGCCCGGCCGTGGTCCATGGACTGGGCGCTGCTGGGCGGCAGTGCGGACATGAGCGGGACGGAGGTCCCCGCGGCGCTGCTCCTCGGCTGGGTCGTGCTCGTCGCGACCGTGCTTGCCTATGTCACCGGGGTCGTCTCGGTGCGCAAGCTCTCACCGCAGATCGCGGGAGTGGTGGCCTGTCTCGAGGCGGTCGTGGCGACCGTGCTGGCGTGGGTGCTGCTGGGTGAGCACCTGTCGGCACCGCAGATCGTGGGAGGTGCGCTGGTGCTGGCCGGTGCCTTCATCGCGCAGTCGCAGGCACCGAAGGCGCCGTCCGGGCCGGTTGCCTCGGGTGGGCCGCCGGCTGCGGGCGGTGCGCACGAGAGCGTCGGCGACGGCGTGCGCCCGGGGGCCGAGTTGGCGGCCCGACAGCCCACGGCATAGGGTGCCGATCATGCACAAGACCGTACTTCCGCCGCCTGCCGCTTAGCGCGGGCGGCCCATCTGTGACGAAGACCTGGCTCGGGGTGTCCCCGAGCGGTTTGTCGCTGCCCGCGTGACGGAGCCGAGCGACCAGCCCTTCAGTTCTTCACACGGAGAAGTCACGTGTCGATTCATTCTTCATCTCCTGCTGCCGCCATGCCTGTCGGCCGGAGTCTCGTCTATCTGATCCTGGCCGGAGTCGCGTGGGGGACCGCGGGCGCGGCCGCCTCCCTCGTCTTCGCGGTGAGCGACCTCGGACCGCTCGCGCTGTCGTTCTGGCGCTGCGTGGGCGGTCTGGCGCTGCTGCTCGCGGTGCTTGCGGTACGGCGACGCTCCCGTGCCAGAGCCGCGACAGCGGTCGCGGCGGAGCCGCGGCGCCGCCGGCTGGTGCGTATCGCCGCCACGGGAGTGGGGCTCACCGTCTTCCAGAGTGCGTACTTCGCTGCGGTCGAGGCGACCGGGCTCGCGGTCGGCACCGTCGTCACGCTGGGCACGGGCCCTGTGCTCATCGCCCTCGGCGCGCGCCTGTCCATGGGTGAGCGGCTCGGGCGCGGCGGCACCCTCGCCGTCGCAGGCGCGCTCGCCGGCCTCGGTGTGCTGGTGCTCGGCAGTGACGGTGCCACGGTGCGGCCGGTCGGCGTCGCGCTCGCGGTGCTGTCGGCGGCCGGGTACTCGGCGATCACGTTGCTGACCCGGTGGCTGGGGCGCGAGGGGGGTGGCGGCGACTCGCTGTCGACGACGGCGTGGGCGTTCGCGATCGGATCGGTCGGGCTGCTGCCGATGGCGGTCGGCGAGGGGCTGCTGCCCCACACGGCTGATCCGGCGCGCGTGGTGTGGCTGCTGGTGTACGTGGCCGCCGTGCCGACGGCGCTGGCGTACGCCCTGTACTTCGCGGGCGCGGCCGTGGTCCGCGCGGCGACCGTTTCGGTGATCATGCTTCTGGAGCCGGTGAGCGCGGCACTGATCGCGGTGACGGTCCTGGACGAGAGCCTGACGGCGGCGACGGTGGCGGGGACGTTGCTGTTGCTGTCGGCGGTTACGGGTCTCGCGGTGGCAGAGGCCAGGGGCGCGGCGCTGCGACGGCGCGCGCTCGTGCCGGCGTAGCGCCGCGGACCCGCGTCCTTCGGGCGCGCTGTACCCGGGCGGGGCGGCTCGGTCCCCGACCGTGTCCGCATGCGTGGTGCGGGACTGCGGGAGGCCTCAGCGACCCCTGCTGCGGGACCCCGGTCTGCGGGCCGCGAGTCCGCAGGAAACCCGAGCCGTCCCGGCGGATCTTCCCGCGCCACCCTCGCGGCGGCCCGGCCCGGCCGGGGGCAGGGCCGGACGGCGGTTACGCGCGGGACGTCACGTACGCGGGTACCGCCGTCGTGGCCGGGAGGTCCGCCGAGGGGACGGCCGGGCCGTAGGCCGGGGCGACCGGGACGACCCCCGCCCAGTGCGGGAGCGACAGGTCCGAGGGGTCGTCGTTCGGGCCGCCGGTGCGGGTCTTGGCCGAGACCTCGGTGAGGTCCAGGCGGATGACCGCCGTTGCCGCCAGTTCCTTGGTGTTCGCCGGGCGGGAGTCGGCGGAGCGGCCGGGGATCGCGTGGTCGACCAGGGCGTCCAGAGCCGCCCGCTTCTCGTGCGGGTCGGTGACCTGGTGCGCCGTGCCGTGGACCACCACCGAGCGGTAGTTGAGCGAGTGGTGGAACGCGGAGCGCGCGAGCACCAGGCCGTCGACGTGGGTCACCGTCAGGCAGACCGGCAGCCCCGGATCCGCCTCCCCCGTCATGCGCAAGGGGCGGGAGCCCGTCGAGCCGTGGACGTACAGCGTCTCGCCGACCCGGGCGAAGAGCGTCGGCAGCACGACCGGAGCCCCGTCCCGTACGAAGCCGAGATGGCAGACGTAGGCCTCGTCGAGTATCGCGTGCACGAGCTCCCGGTCGTACGACGCGCGTTCCCTGGCGCGGGTGGGGACCGTGCGGGCGGTCGGCTCGTAGGACATTGCAAACTCCATTGCACTAGTGCATAATCTAGTTTGTGCTAGGAGAGTATCGGATTATCGGGCGCCGCGCAGCGGAGATTGCCGCGAGCGTCGAGCGCGGCGTCGGCTCGGGAGACCTCGAACCGGGCCAACTGCTTCCACCCATGAGGGAGTTGGCACTGGACCTCGGCGTGAACCCGAACACCGTCGCCGCCGCCTACCGCACGCTGCGCGAGCGCGGAGTCATCGAGACTGCCGGCCGCAGGGGCAGTCGCATCCGCCCCCGCCCGGCCAGTACCGCGCGCGGCTCCATCAGGGTCGACGCGCCGCCGGGCGTACGGAATCTCGGCGAGGGAAACCCGGACACGGCCCTGCTGCCGCCGCTGCACGACGCGTTCGCCGCGGCGGCCCGGCACAACGCCGAGTCGCCCGTTCTGTACGGACGGTCGCCCCTCGACCCCGCGTTCGCCCGGCTGGCCCGGGAGGCCATGGACGCCGACGGCGTACCGCCCGGGCCGCTCGCCGCCACCTCCGGGTCCCTCGACGCCATCGAGCGCGTACTGGCCGCGCATCTCAAGCCCGGCGACGCGGTCGCCGTGGAGGATCCGGGGTGGGGGAGCGTGCTCGACCTCGTGCCGGCCCTCGGTCTCAGAGCCCTGCCGGTGGCGCTCGACGACGACGGCCCGCTGCCCGGTGAGGTGGAGCGGGCGCTGGCGGCCGGAGCCCGCGCGATCGTGGTCACGGACCGGGCGCAGAACCCGACCGGCGCGGTCGTCGGCCGGGAGCGCGCCCGCCACCTGCGTGACGTCCTCGCCCGGTTCCCGGGCACGCTGCTCATCGAGGACGACCACGGCCACGCCATCGTCGACCAGCCGCTGCATCCGCTCGCCGGGGTGAGTGATCACTGGGCGTTCGTACGGTCCACCGCCAAGGCGTACGGCCCTGATCTGCGTGTGGCCGTGCTCACCGGTGACGCCGTGACCGTCGACCGGGTGCTCGGGCGGCAGAGCCTCGGCCCCGGCTGGGTCAGCAGGCTGCTCCAGCGGGCGGTCGCCGAGCTCTGGGCGTCGGGTGCGGTCGATCCGCTCGCCGTCGCCCGCGCCTATGCGGACCGGCGCGACGCACTCGTCGAGGCCCTCGCGCGGCGGGACGTTCCGGCCCACGGGCGCAGCGGGATGAACGTCTGGGTGCCCGTTCCCGACGAGACCGGCGCGGTGGCGCGGCTGCTGCACGCGGGGTGGGCGGTCGCTCCCGGGGCGCGGTTCCGGATCTCCGCACCCCCGGCCGTACGGCTGACGGTCTCCGCTCTGACCGAGGCCGACATCGAGCCGCTCGCCGCGGCCGTGGCCTCGGCGGTCGGCCCGATGCCGGTGCGCAGTCACGGCTGACCGCTGCCCGATCCCTCACCGCCGCCGGCGGGCGCCGTCCGCACCGGCCGGGCGGCCCTTGCCCGGCTCTGCGTGAGTGCCGCGCCCGCCAGCACGATCAGCGCGCCGACCGGCGTGTTCCAGCTGAGCGGCTCGTCGAGGAGCGCGACCCCGGCCGCCGTGGCGATGACCGGGATGAAGTACGTGACCATCTGCGCGGTCGTCGGGCCGACCTCGACGACCAGGCCGTACTGCATCAGCAGCGCGAGTCCTGTCCCCAGCGCGCCGAGCGCGACCACCGCGAGCAGCGGCACGACGGGGAAAGAGCCCGGGAACGAGGTGAACAACGGGGTCACGATCGCGAGTTGGACCATCGCGAGACCCAGCTGGGTGCCGGTCAGCGACAGGTTCGAGTACCCGGTCCCGGCCAGTGTGCGGCGGACGTAGATCCAGCCGACCGGGTAGCTGAGCGAGGCGAGCAGCGCCATCGACGTCCCGCGCCCGTCCAGGCCGGAGAAACCCTGCCAGGCCCCGAGCACGGTGAGCACACCGAGGAACCCGATGCCGAGCCCTGCGACCCGGCGCCTGGTCGGCCGGTCCTCGGAGAGCGCCACGAGCGACAGGGCCATGCCCCACAGCGGTGAGGTGGCGTTGCAGATACCGGCGAGCGTCGAGGGGATCGTCAGCTCCGCGTAGGCGAACAGCGAGAACGGCAGGGCGTTGAGCAGGAATGCCGCGACCGCCAGATGGGCCCAGGTGCGCAGACCCCGCGGCAGCCGGTCCCGGCGTACCGCGATCGCGACGGCCAGGACCGCGGTGCCGAAGAAGAGCCGGCCGAGGGTCACCTGGAAGGGGGCGAAGGCGCCGGTCCCCACCTTGATGAGCAGAAAGCTGAAGCCCCAGACGAGCGAGAGCACCGCGAAGCGGATACGCCAGTCGACGCCCCGCCGGTGCCGGGCGGGTACGTCCGGGCAGGAAGCGGCCCGAGTGGAGTCGGTCGGGGTGGTACGGATGCGGGCGGGTGCGCCCCGGGGAGGAGTTGCGATGCTCATGACCTCTACGATCCAGGCATCAACCTCGTAGCACAAGCGAGAAATGTTTGAGCCGTTCGATTAGTATTGCTTACATGTTGAATCTGGAGCGCCTGCGCACACTCGACGCACTCGCGCGGCACGGCTCGGTGAGCGCGGCCGCCGACGGACTGCATGTCACGACCTCGGCGGTCTCGCAGCAACTGGCGAAGCTGGAGCGGGAGGTCGGCCAGCAGCTGCTGGCCAAGAACGGCCGGGGGGTACGCCTCACCGACGCCGGTCAGCTGCTCGCCGACCATGCCGCGCGGATCCTGTCGCAGGTCGAGCTCGCGCAGTCCGACATCGAGGCCCAGCGGGGACAGGTGGTCGGAGAGGTCAGGATCGGGGCCTTCCCGACCGCCGCGCGCGGCCTGTTCCCGTCGGCGATCTCCGAACTGCGCCGGTCTCATCCCGATCTGCGGGTGCAGTCCCTGGAACTGGAGCCCGAGCGCGGCATCCGGGAGGTCTTCAGGGGTGACCTCGACCTCGCCGTCGTGCTCGACTGGAGCAACAAGCGGCTGCCGGTGCCCGGCGGCCTCACGCAGGCGCATCTGCTCGACGACGTGCCCGATGTGGCCATGCCCCTCGATCACCCGCTGGCCGGGCGGCCGGCGGTGGACCTCGAGGAGTTCGCCGACGACGAGTGGGTCTCCTGGCCCGAGGGCGAGTTCTGTCACGACTGGCTGGTGTTCACCCTGCGCTCCAAGGGCTTCGAGCCGCGCATCACGCATCTGGCGGGGGAGCACCACACCCAGCTCGCGCTCATCGCCGCCGGACTCGGTGTCTGCGTCGCGCCACGGCTCGGTCGCGGTCCCGTCCCGGACGGCGTCGCGCTCGTACCCGTACGCCAGCACATGCGCCGGCATGTGTACGCCGTGTGGCGCACGGACGCCGACCGCAGGCCGTCGATCAGGGCGGCTGCCGACGCGCTGCGGCGGGCCGCGTGCGCGGGGGACAGCTGATACCGGGTCAGCTGACAAGACGACGGCGCGGAGTCGGCCGGCAAGAGGACAGCTGACATCAGGTCAGCTGCGGTGGCACCGGCGTCCACCAGTGGGCGGGCCTTCGCCTCACGTGGGGCACCCGGCTCCGGCCCGCGGGAGCGCCGGCGATTCAGGGGGCCGGCAGCTTCCGGAAGTCCCACGAAGCCACGGACCCCGGGGTCAGCCGCAGCCAGGCGTGCCGGCCGTCGTGCGGCATCTCGTCCATGCCGAAGTACTTCCGTGCGAACAGCCGCTCCGGTTCGGCCAGTTCGGGGCAGGCCTCACCGGTGCGCGGGGACTCGCCGACGAACACCACGGCCCCCGACAGTTCGGCGCCGCGCAGTTCCCCGTACTCCTCGCCGTCGTCGACCACGACCGCGATCCGCGGATCGCGGCGCAGCTGGGCCCAGCGGCGGCTGCGCGTGATGGAGTAGAGCCACAGCGAGTCGCCGTCCCAGGCGAACCACAGGGCGCCGACGTGCGGCTGCCCGCCGGCGGAGACGGTGGCCACCCGGCAGGTGCGCTTCTCGGTCAGAAATGCGTCGAGCTCTCCGGGTGACATCATGATCCGGCGGCCCCGGCGTTGTGTGACGGCCATCTGTAGCCCCCTATGGCAGCTGACTGGGTGTCAGAAATCATGGGGCCTCTTCCGGCACAGCGCAACGGAGGCTACTCTCGCGCGCCCGGTCCCGCCGCAGAACGTCCGGCTCAGGACCCGCGGCCCATCCGTACAGGGGGAACCTTGCCATCCATCGAACAACTCGCGGAACAGCTGGAGGCGTCCAGCACCGTCCTGCTCACCGTCGAGTGCCAGCAGGGCGTCGTGGGCACGGACAGCGCCCTGCCCGAACTGGCCGAGGCGGCCCGCTCCTCGGGTGCCCTGCGCAATGTCGCCCGGCTGGTGGCAACGGCACATGAAGCCGGCGTCCAGGTGATGCATGCCGTCGCCGAACGGCGTCCGGACGGGCGGGGCGCCAGCCACAACGCCCGGCTCTTCCGCGCCGCCGCGCGTCTGCCGGTCCAGCAGCACAGCGGATCCACGGCGGTGCGCGTCGCGCCGCCGATCGAGGTCGCCGACGAGGACCTCGTCGTACGCAGGCTGCACGGTCTCTCGCCGCTGGCCGGCACGGACGTCGACCCGCTGCTGCGCAACCTCGGCTGCCGCACCCTCGTCGTCACCGGAGTCTCGGCGAACGTGGCCATTCCCAACGCCGTCTTCGACGCGGTCAATCTCGGCTACACCGCGGTCGTCGTCGCCGACGCCATCGCGGGCGTACCGGCCGAGTACACCCCCGCGATGATCCGCAACACGCTGGCCCTGGTCGCCACGATCGCCACCAGCGACGAGGTGCTCGCCTGCTGGAAGCGGCCGCGCCGGGCCGCGCGGGCCTGACCCGGCCGGCTTCGCGTCACGCGAGGGTGATCGAGTCGCCCTGGACCTTGATCGCGGCGGGCGGCAGCGGTGAGGTGGCGGGACCCGCCTTCACGCTGCCGTCCGCCATGTCGAACCGGCTGTTGTGGCACGGACAGTTGATGGTGCCGCCGGCGATGTCCTTGACCGCGCAGCCCTGATGCGTGCACTTGGACGAGAACGCCTTGAACTCGCCCGCACGCGGCTGCGTGACCACCACGTCGCCGATGACCTTCCCGCCGCCCTCGGGAATGTCGGCGGTCCTGGCCAGCTCCTTGCCGGCCGCACTGCCGATCGACGGCCCGCCCGCCTGCTGCTGCGACACGGACCGGCCCGAGTCGTCCGCGTCGCCGCACGCGCTCAGCGCTACGGCGAGACCGGCCCCGCCCACCGCGGCCACGACCGTTCGGCGCGCCACGGTCCGGGAGTTCTCCTGCGATCCGGTCATACTGGCTCCCTGTCCGCTGCCGGCCCACGCCCGGCCGGTTCACGATGGTGTACGAGCCGCAGGCCACGCTCGTTCAAACCCTCAAGGATTACTGTGGCGTAATGCTTTCTGAAGTCACGGCGACCCGCTACGTCACGCCCTTGCGTGAGGGCGGTTCGCTCCCGGGCATCGTCGAGGCCGACGACCTCGGTACGTACGTCATGAAATTCACCGGCGCGGGACAGGGCCGCAAGACTCTGGTCGCCGAGGTCATCTGCGGCGAACTCGGCCGTCGGCTCGGTCTGAGGGTGCCCGATCTCGTCAGCATCCAGCTCGACCCCGTCATCGGTCTCTCCGAGCCCGACCAGGAGGTGCAGGAGCTGCTCAAGGCGAGCGGCGGGCTGAACCTCGGGATGGACTTCCTGCCGGGGTCGCTCGGTTTCGATCCGCTGGCGTACGAGGTGGACCCGGCCGAGGCCGGCAGGGTCGTCTGGTTCGACGCACTGATCAACAACGTGGACCGCTCCTGGCGCAACCCCAACATGCTGGTGTGGCACAGCGATCTGTGGCTCATCGACCACGGCGCCACCATGATCTGGCACCACAACTGGCCGGGGGTCGCAGCCTCCGCCGCGAAGCCCTACGACGCCTCCGACCACGCCCTGGCCCCCTTCGGCCCGGACATCGCCGCTGCCGCCGCCGAGCTGGCGCCGCAGGTGACCGAGGAACTGCTGACCGAGGTGGCCGCCGACGTACCCGACGAGTGGCTGGTCGACGAGCCGGGCTTCGAGTCCACGGACGCGTTGCGCCGGGCCTATGTCGAGGCGCTGCTGCCGCGTGCCGCGGACATCCACGAGCGCATCGGCCTCGGGCCGCGGGCCGGGCGCAGGCCCTCGCAGGCGCCGGGCTGGCTGACCGAGCAGCTGACCCCCTGGCCCCACCCGGCCAAGAAGAGCAAGAAGGACAGCAACCTGTGAGCGACCGTGACGTCTTCGAGTACGCGGTGCTGCGCGTCGTGCCACGCGTCGAGCGCGGCGAGTTCTTCAACGCGGGTGTGGTCGTCTACTGCCGTGCCAAGTCGTTCGTGGCCGCCCGCACTCATCTGGACGAGAACAAACTGACGGCTCTCGACCCGCACGCGGATGTCACCGGAGTGAGGGCCGCGCTGCACGCGGTCGAGGGGGTGTGCCGGGGCGGCGAGGACGCGGGCCAGGCGGCGCGTGACGACGCCGGGCGGCGCTTCCGCTGGCTGATCGCACCCCGTTCGACGGTGGTCCAGCCGGGCCCTGTGCACACCGGGCTGACGGCCGATCCGGAGGCCGAGGTCGAGCGTCTGCTCGATGTGCTGGTGCGCTGAGGAAGTGCCGCAGTTGATGTGACATGTGCCGGACGCGCCTGGCGGCGTTGACACCGTGTGCCAGGGCTTCTAGCGTCACGTCTGCCGAAGGTACTAAGCGGTTGCTCAGTAAATGAGCAGCGAGCCGCCGCGGCAGAGGGTTCCAGGGTTGCGACCCAGGGCAAACAAGGGCTTCAAGGACTTCAAGGACGAGGAGAACCAGCATGTCCACCACCGAGCAGCGCGTGGCCATCGTGACCGGGGCGGCGCGCGGCATTGGCGCCGCCACCGCCGTACGGCTGGCGGCAGAGGGCCGCGCCGTGGCCGTACTCGACCTCGACGAGGCCGCTTGCAAGGACACCGTCGAGCAGATCACCGCGGCCGGCGGCAAGGCTCTGGCGGTGGGCTGCGACGTGTCCGACAACGCCCAGGTGGAGGCCGCGGTGGCACGGGTCGCCGCCGAGCTCGGCGCGCCGACGATCCTCGTCAACAACGCCGGTGTGCTCCGCGACAACCTGCTGTTCAAGATGAGCGAGTCCGACTGGGACACCGTGATCAACGTGCACCTCAAGGGCGCGTTCCTGATGGCGAAGGCCGTCCAGAAGCACATGGTGGACGCCGGCTTCGGCCGCGTCGTCTCGCTCTCCTCGTCCTCGGCGCTGGGCAACCGCGGCCAGGCCAACTACTCCGCGGTCAAGGCCGGTCTCCAGGGCTTCACCAAGACCCTCGCCAAGGAGCTCGGCAAGTTCGGCATCACCGCCAACGCCGTCGCCCCCGGCTTCATCGTCACCGAGATGACGGCCCAGACCGCCGCCCGCGTCGGCATGGGCTTCGAGGACTTCCAGGCCGCCGCCGCCACCCAGATCCCGGTCCAGCGCGTCGGCCGTCCCGAGGACGTGGCGAACGCGATCGCCTTCTTCACCGGTGACGACGCCGGCTTCGTCTCCGGCCAGGTCATGTACGTGGCCGGCGGCCCGCTCAACTGAATCGGAGTACGACGATCATGACTGCACAGGTGGCGGAGAGCGGGAAGGTCGCGCTGATCACCGGCGCGAGCCGCGGCATCGGGTACGGCATCGCCGAGGCGCTCGTGGCCCGTGGCGACAAGGTGGTCATCACCGGACGCGGTGAGGAGGCCCTCAAGGAGGCGGTCGAGCAGCTCGGTGCCGATCGGGTGATCGCCGTCGCGGGCAAGGCCCACGACGAGGCCCACCAGGCCGCCGCCGTCGAGGCCGCGATGGACGCGTTCGGCAGGGTGGACTTCCTGATCAACAACGCCGGTACGAATCCGGTGTTCGGCCCGATCGCCGAGCTCGACCTCGGTGTCGCGCGCAAGGTCTACGAGACGAACGTGATCTCGGCGCTGGGCTTCGCCCAGCAGACCTGGAAGGCATGGCAGAAGGAGAACGGCGGCGCGATCGTGAACATCGCATCGGTCGCCGGAGTCTCCGCCTCGCCCTTCATCGGTGCCTACGGCATGAGCAAGGCGGCCATGGTCAATCTGACCCTCCAGCTCGCGCACGAGATGGCGCCGGGCGTCCGGGTCAACGCGATCGCCCCCGCGGTGATCAAGACCAAGTTCGCCGAAGCCCTGTACGAGGGCCGGGAAGCGGAGGCCGCCGCGGCCTACCCGCTGGGGCGGCTCGGGGTGCCCTCGGACATCGGTGGCGCCGCCGCGTTCCTCACCTCCGACCAGTCGGACTGGGTCACGGGCCAGACACTGGTCGTCGATGGGGGTATCTTCCTCAACGCGGGAGTCCACTGACGCCCTCCGGCCCGTCCTGAGCCGGTTTGTTCCTGAATGATCCAAGTGCCCCGCCAGGCCCATAGGTTGACCAGGCGGGGCGCTGCGGTATGGTCGGCCGACCCATGGCTGAACGAGGAGCGTGCACGTGTTCAACCGGACCTGTCTGCAGGCCGCTGCAGCCCTAGCGTCCATGTCTCTGCTGGCGGGATGCGGCCTCTTCTCCGATGAGGACACCGACCGTGAACAGAAGATAGCCGTCGGTACCACAAGCATGCCGAGCGCTCTCGATCCGGCCGCCGCCTGGGACGGTTCATGGGAGTTGTACCGGAATGTCTTCCAGACGCTGCTGAGCTTCCCGACCGGGACCACAGCTCCGCAGCCGGACGCCGCCGAGGGCTGCCGATTCACGGACACCGGCAATCAGATCTTCGAGTGCAAGCTCCGCGAGGGGCTGACCTTCTCCAACGGCGACAAGCTGGACGCGGCCGCCGTGAAGCACTCCATCGACCGGATCCGGACGATCGATCAGAAGGGTGGTCCCAACGGTCTGCTGGGGTCCCTCGACAAGATCGACACGTCCGGCGACCGCACCATCACGTTCCGTCTGAACGCGCCCGACGCCACGTTCCCGTTCATTCTCGCCACGCCCGCGATGTCGCTGGTCCCGCCCTCGCAGTATCCCGCCGACAAACTGCGCGACGACGGCAAGCTCACCGGCTCGGGGCCGTACGTCCTCGACTCGTACAACGCGGGCGACCGGGCCGAGCTGTCGAAGTTCGACAAGTACAAGGGCTTCGCCAAGGTCCGCAACGACGCCGTCACCATCCGCTACTTCAAGGAATCCGAGGCGATGACCACGGCCCTGAAGGAGAAGGAGATCGACGCGACCTACCGCGGTCTGACCGCGGAGGAGGTTGTCGAGCTGCAGGAGAAGCGCCCCGAGAACGACCACCTCCAGCTCGTCGAGTCGGTCGGCGCCGACATCCGCTACCTGGTCTTCAACCCCAAGGACCGGTACGCCGGCAAGCTCTCCGTGCGCCGGGCGATCGCGCAGATCATCGACCGGGGCGCCGTCGTCAACAAGGTCTACCAGGGCACGGCCGAGCCGCTGTACTCCATGGTCCCCAAGGGCATCGCCGGGCACACCACCGAGTTCTTCGACCGCTACGGCGAGCCGAATGTGTCCAAGGCGCGCGACATCCTCCGGGAGGACGGCATCACCGAGCCGGTGCCGCTGAACTTCTGGTACACCACGGACCGTTACGGCTCCGCGACCGCTCCGGAGTTCGCCGAGCTCAAGCGCCAGCTGGACGCATCCGGCCTGTTCAAGATCACGATCCAGGGCAAGCCGTGGGAGGAGTTCCAGGCGGGGTACCAGAAGGGCGAGTACCCGGTCTTCGGCCGTGGCTGGTTCCCCGACTTCCCGGACCCGGACAACTTCGTCGCACCGTTCGTCGGCGCGAAGAACGCGCTGGGTACCCCGTACGAGAGTCCCGAGATCACCGAGCAGCTTCTGCCGCAGTCCCGGCGCGAGAGCGACCGCGGCGCGGTCGCCGGCCAGTTCGAGAAGGCCCAGAAGATCCTGGGCCGGGACGTGCGCCTGCTGCCCGTGTGGCAGGGCAAGCTGTATGTCGCGGCCAGCGAGGAGATCGGCGGCGGCGAGCGCGCCCTCGACCCGCAGACGGTCATGCAGATGTGGGAGCTGTACCGGAAGGCAAGCTGGTAGCCACCATTGTCAGTGGCCGCAGGTAGGTTCTGAGATCTCGGAGACGAGATCTCAGAACTGATCGCTTACCGGAGGTTGTTGACGTGACCGACACCGACATGCTGCCCGAGTCCTGGCGCGGCGTCCTCGGCGAAGAGCTGCAGAAGCCGTACTTCAGGGAGCTCACCGAGTTCGTCGAGAAGGAGCGGGCGAACGGTCCGGTCTACCCGCCCCGGGCGGAGGTCTTCGCGGCCCTCGAGGCCACTCCGTACGACCGGGTCAAGGTGCTCATCCTCGGCCAGGACCCGTACCACGGAGAGGGACAGGGGCACGGTCTGTGCTTCTCCGTGCGGCCCGGCGTCAGGACCCCGCCCTCACTTCGCAACATCTACAAGGAGATGCAGGCCGAGCTCGGCCACCCCATCCCGGACAACGGCTATCTGATGCCGTGGGCCGAGCAGGGCGTCCTGCTGCTCAACGCGGTGCTGACGGTCCGGGCCGGGGAGGCGAACTCCCACAAGGGCAAGGGCTGGGAGAAGGTCACCGACGCGGTGATCAGCGCGGTCGCCTCCCGGCCCGACCCGGCCGTCTTCGTCCTGTGGGGCGCCTACGCGCAGAAGAAGCTGCCGCTCATCGACGAGGAGCGGCATGTGGTGGTCAAGGGCGCGCACCCCTCGCCGCTGTCGGCCAAGAAGTTCTTCGGCTCCCGTCCCTTCACCCAGATCGACGAGGCGGTCGCCGCCCAGGGCCACGACCCCATCGACTGGCGGATCCCCGACCTCGGCTGAGTGCGTTCGCTCGCCCGGCTGACAGGCTCGGGCCCGTGCCCGAGCCTGTCCGGCATTGCCCGGACCTGCGGCTAGCGTCGGACCCTGCGAGGGCGAAGCGCCGCTTTGACGTGGGAGGCCGCAGTGACGGAGCAGAGGGAGGCGTCGGAGGACGCCGTCATGACCCGGATCGGGCAAGCGGTCATGCTGCTGCACGGCGGGGACCGGGAAGAGGCGCGCAACCGCTTCGCGCTGCTGTGGTCGGAGATCGGGGAGGACGGCGACCCGCTGCACCGCTGCACCCTCGCCCACTACATGGCCGACACCCAGGACGACCCGTGCGACGAGCTCGCCTGGGATCTGCGGGCCCTGTCGGCGGCCGACGGGCTGAGCGAGGAGCGGCTCGCCCGCCACCAGGAGGCGCTCGCGGTGCGGGCCTTCTACCCCGCTCTCCATCTCAACCTCGCCACCGACTATGCGAAGCTGCACCGCCGTCAGGCCGCACGGGTCCACCTCGACCTGGCGAGGGCCGCGACGGACGCACTGGGGGACGACGGCTACGGAACCGGCGTCCGGGCCGCGATCGACCGCCTGGAGCGCTCGCTGGGAGCTCCCTGACGCCGCAGTGGCCCCCTGCGCTCAATGCCCGTAGGCATCCCGGCAGAATCCCGCCAGGGGGCTGTCGGGCCGCACGCCGCCGTACTCCTCGCCCAGCGTGCAGAGGTCCTTGCGGCCGAGCGGCAGCGGGCGGAAGGACGGCAGGGCGGACTGCCGGACGTCCGGGACACCGGGTCCACCGGGGGCATCGGGGACCGTCGGTACGCTCGGCCGGGCCGCAGGCTCCGCCGCGGGGGTCCGTGGGGCCGGCGGCCCGTGCGTCCGTGACGGCCGGGGCGTGGGCGTTGCGTGCGGCAGCGCCGCCTCCAGGGCCTCGCGCGCCGGGCCCTCCACGATCTGCGGCGCCTTCACGTGCTCCGTACCCGTGACGGCTACGGACGGCGGCAAGGGGCCCGGCTGCGCTTCCACGGAAACGCAGCCGGTCGCGGCCCAGGCCGCCATCCCCACCAGAACCTTCGCTGTGGTCTTCGTCGGGTGCACCCGCGTAACTCTGCTGTGTGAGCGGGACGTTCCTCAGCATCACAGGCCGAGAATGGCCCGCACGGGTGACGCCCGGCGGCACCGGGCGGGAGCGGTCACTCGCCGGTGGCACCGTCGATCTGCTCGCGCAGGAGATCCGCATGACCATTGTGGCGGGCGTACTCCTCGATCATGTGGGTGATGATCCAGCGCAGGTTGAACGACTTGCCGCTACCGCTCTTCGCCCCGCTCAGATCGTCGAGCCCCAGCGGCGCTGCGGCCGCGCGGGCAGCGGCGACTTCGGCGCGCCAGGCCTCCTGCGTCTGCACCCAGGTGGTCTCGTCGGTGACGCGGAAGTCCCCGTCCGGGTCCTCCTCGCTGTAGTAGAGGGCCGATACGTTCTCACCGGCCATGATCTCCCTGAACCAGTAGCGCTCGACGTCCGCCAGGTGCCGCACGAGGCCCATCAGCGTGAGTGCGGACGGCGGGAGCGCCGCCGTGCGCAGCTGCTCGTCGCTGAGGCCCGCGCATTTGAGCATGAGGGTCTCCCGGTGGTACTCCAACCAGCCCTCCAGCATGTCGCGTTCGGCGGCGGTGGTGGACGGTTCGGTGCGCTCTGTCGTGGTCATGGCGGCCATCCTCGTGCATGATCACTCGTGCCGCCAGCGCTTATGCCCGAGGGCCGGTTCCCGTGCCCAGCATGCCGCGCAGCAGCTCGCCGAAGCCGGTGCGCAGCTCCTCGCGGCTCGGGACGGCGGAATGGTAGGAGCCCACCGCGCAGGAGAACATCAGCCCCTCGCACCAGGCGATCAAGGAGAGCGCGTGACGTTCCGGCTCCGCTGAACCCGATGCGGCCATCAGTGCGTTGAGCGGAGTCCGGAAGCGGCTGCCGGCCCGGTCGTAGAACTCCCGGAGCTCCGGCCTGCGGCTCGCCTCGAGGGCCAGCTCGTAGCGGGCGACGAGCAGTGCGCGGTGAGTGGTCAGATACCGGTGCAGGGCGAGGGCGAGCGCATCGAGGAGGTCGCCCCCGCCCCCGCCCCCGGCCTCGCCGCCGAGTGCGGGCGGCAGTTCGTCCATGGCCAGTACGGCCGCCTCGCGCTCGGCCAGCCTGCGCACCGCCGTCTCCAGCAGTGCCTGGCGGGTGCGGGCGTGGTTGGACGTCGAGCCCTGCGGCAGACCGGCGGCCGCGTCGACCGCCCGATGAGTCAGCCCGCGCATCCCGCGCTCCGCCAGGAGGCGCAGTGCGGCATCGGCGATCAGTTCGGTGCGTGGGGCGCTCGGGGCGTTGCGTGTGGCCATGGCTCCAACCTATCGCCTGCACTACAGCTGTAGTACGATGTTGGTGTCACTACAGGTGTAGTCAGCAATGGAAGGGCCACCATGCCCGGAACACGTGCCGCAGGCCGCGCCGTCGTCATCGGCAGCGGAATCGGCGGACTGACCGCCGCCGTGGCCCTGCACCAGATCGGCTGGCAGGTCACCGTCCTTGAACGCGCGCCGTCGCTGGAGCCCGTCGGTGCCGGCATCGGACTCGCCCCCAATGCTCAGCGTGCCCTCGATGTCATCGGTCTCGGCGACGCGATCCGCGGCCTTGCCGCCTGGCAGGGCGACGGCGGCATGCGGACCCCCGGCGGCCGGTGGCTCGCCCGCACCAGCAGTGCCGCGGCTGCCGAGCGGTTCGGCGGACCCCTGGTACTCGTGCATCGCGCCGTCCTCGTCGACGCCATCGCCTCCCGGCTGCCTGCCGGAGCCGTACGCACCGGCTGCCCCGCACAACTGGCGGACTCCGGCACTGCCGGCGGCCGGCCCGCCCGCATCACCACTGCGGACGGCGAACTCGAGGCCGACCTCGTGATCGGCGCGGACGGTATCCACTCCGGCGTACGCCGGGCCCTCTTCCCCCGGCATCCCGGTCCGTCCTACGCCGGACTGACCACCTGGCGGGTCGTCGTTCCCGCACCCGGGAAGCCCTTCGAACCCCACGAGACCTGGGGAGCGGGACTGCTCTGGGGCACCCACCCGCTCAAGGACGGCAGGATCTACGCGTACGGGGCGGCTGCCGCGCCCGCCGGACAGCACGCCGCGGACGGCGAAAAGGCCGAACTGCTGCGCCGGTTCGGCGACTGGCACGACCCGATCCCCGCGGTCATCGCCGCCGCGGACCCGGGCCAGATCCTGCGCAACGACGTCCACCACATCCTCGAACCGCTCCCAGACTTCCACCGTGGCCGGACCGCGCTGCTGGGCGACGCCGCCCACGCCATGGCACCGACCCTCGGCCAGGGCGGCAACCAGGCCATCGAGGACGCGATCGTCCTCGCCCACCATGTGACCCCGGGCGGCGAACTCGGCGCCGCCCTCGCCGCGTACAGCGCCGAACGGCTCCCACGCACCACCGCGGTCGTCCGCAAGGCGGCGGGCGTGGTCCGCCTGATGACGCTCACCAGCCCCCCGGCCGTGGCGGTCCGCAACACCGTGATGTCCGTCGTCTCCCGCCTCGGACCCGGTCCGGTGCTGCGCACCTTCGACGGCATCGCCGACTGGCGGCCGCCGCAGCGCACGTATGCTGCCGGAGCGAAGGATGTGCACACGGAACGGCCCGCACAGCACTGAGGCCGGCAGCCGTTCCCGCACAGTGAGCGAGGGAGACACCTGTGAAGGTCGGCTGCATCGGGCTCGGCGACATCGCGCAGAAGGCCTATCTGCCCGTCCTCACCACCGTGCCCGGCATGGAACTGCACCTGCAGACCCGTACACCCGCCACGCTCGACCGGGTGGCCCGGACCCATCACATCCCCGCCGCCCGATGCCACACCGACCTCGAGTCGCTGATCGGCCACGGCCTGGATGCGGCTTTCGTCCACGCCTCCACCGCCGCGCATCCCGAGATCGTCGCCCGGCTCCTCGAGGCCGGCGTGGCCACGTACGTCGACAAGCCCCTTGCGTACGAACTCGCCGACTCCGAGCGGCTCGTGGCACTTGCCGAGGAACGGGGAACGAGCCTTGCCGTCGGCTTCAACCGCCGGCTCGCCCCCGGCTACGCACAGTGCCTGGAGCACCCGCGCGACCTGATCCTGATGCAGAAGAACCGCGTCGGACTCGCCGAGGACCCGCGCACGCTCGTCCTGGACGACTTCATCCATGTCGTCGACACCTTGCGCTTCCTGGTACCGGGAACCGTCGAACACACCGATGTCCGCGCGCGGATCGTCGACGGCCTGATGCACCACGTCGTGCTCCAGCTGTCCGGTGACGGCTTCACCGCGATCGGCATCATGAACCGGATGAGCGGCTCCGCCGAGGAGATCCTCGAGGTGTCCGGCGCGGACGCCAAACGCGAGGTCCGCAATCTCGCCGAGATCGTGGACCACAAGGGGCAGCCGAGCATCCGGCGGCGCGGCGACTGGGTGCCGGTCGCCCGCCAGCGCGGCATCGAGCAGACCGTGCTCGCGTTCCTCGACGCCGTCCGTGCGGGCAAGCTGCTCAGCGCACAGGACGCGCTGGCGACCCATGAGCTGTGCGAACGGGTGGTTCTGCGGGCCCTTGAGCTGGCCGGGAAGGCCGCCTGAGCGAGCGCGTCGCCCCCGCCGCACCCAGCGCCACGAGCACAGCCAGCGCGGCGTACACGGGCCAGTCGCCGTATCTGACGTAGAGCGTCGTGCCGTCCGCCAGCGGGACGTCGTACACGACCGCGCCGCTGGTGTCGGTGCCGATCCACCGGCCCACTTGCCGGCCGCCCGCCCCGTACACCGCGCTCACCCCGGTCAGCGTGGCGTGCACCATCGGCCGGCCGCTCTCCGCCGCCCGCAGCGCCGCCAGCGAGGCATGCTGCTCCGGGGCCCAGCTCCCCTGGAACGACGAGGTCGCCGACTGCGCGATCAGCAGCTGCGCGCCGGCCCGGGTCAGGTGCCGGCTCATGTCCGGGAAAGCCGACTCGAAGCAGACCAGCGGCCCGAGCCGCAGCCCGCCGGGTCCGCCCTGCCCGTCGGCCGGCATCGTCATCACGACCGGTGCGGCGCCCCGCAGCCGGTCCTCGCCGGCCGCCTTGCCCACCGACGTGGCCCATCCCAGCACGGCACGTGCCGGGACGTACTCGCCGAACGGGACGAGGCGCATCTTGTCGTAGCGGTCCCCGGTCACACCGCTCGGACCCACCAGGACGGAACTCTTGAAGATTCCGGCCTGTCCGGACGTGCCCTCGCTCCTGGCGTCCACGTTCACCAGCACCTCGGCACCGACCGCCCGCGAGAGCTCCGCGAGCCGGACCGCGAGATCCGGCCGCCGGCCCAGATCCGCCCCCACACTGCTCTCACCCCAGACAACGAGATCCACATCGCTGCCCCGCACCTGCCGTGTCAGCTCCTCGCCGCGGTCGAACCGGCGCTCCACGCTGTCCATGCCGTTCACGACGCCCGGCTGCACCACCGCGATACGGACGCGCCCCGCCTCCTTCGGTTGCGGTGCCCATATCCACGCCGACGTCACGGCCAGAGCGCACACGACCGTCCCCGCCAGAGCCGGAGTCCGCGCCGCGGGCACCGCCACCAGCAGCACGCCCGCGGTGTTCACCGCCAGCACCAGCAGGCTCACCAGCCACACACCGCCCACCGAGGCCAGGCGCAGCGCGGGCGTCACCTCCCACTGACTGGCCCCGAGCAGCCCCCAGGGGCCGCCCAGGCCCTCCCAGGACCGGACAAGTTCGATCATGAGCCAGC
Organism: Streptomyces sp. NBC_00390; assembly: GCF_036057275.1. Classification (NCBI taxonomy): domain Bacteria; kingdom Bacillati; phylum Actinomycetota; class Actinomycetes; order Kitasatosporales; family Streptomycetaceae; genus Streptomyces; species Streptomyces sp. NBC_00390. The sequence continues at coordinate 7,164,635 of NZ_CP107945.1, forward strand.
CCGAAGGGATCACGGCGACGGCCGCGGCCGCCCGGGCCGTCGACGGCGTGCCGCCGAGCATCGACCGCACCAGAACGCCCCACGGCGCCCACAGCAGCCCGAGCAGGGCACCGATCACCAGCAGGAACACATGCAGGCTCGGCAGCAGCCAGTGATGCATGGCGACCATGAACCCCATGCCGCCCAGCCACCCCTCGACCGCGGCCCGCCGCCAGGTGGGCGCGGTGCGCACCAGCAGCATCCACGGCAACAGCGCGACATGGGCGAACCACCACAGCGACGGCTCGGGAAAGGCGAGCGCCGGCAGAGCGCCGGCCACAACCGCGGCCCCGCTCCGCCACCTGGGTGACTCCAGCAGCCGCTCCGAGCGACCGCGCCACCGCTGACGCACCCGCAGGCCGACCGGAATCCGCATGCCGCGCCTCCTCGTCCCGCCTCGCAGGCGCGACCTCCGCCCGCCGCCGGCCAGGCCCCAGAACCTCGGGAGAGGGGACCTGCCCGAGATCAACGGCCCGTTCACCACCAGTGTGCGCGAAGGACCGGGTGGGGGACAGAGCGCCTTGGACGCCCCGGCGCACGTGCCGGCGGGTCAGCTGTCGCCGAACGCACCGCCCGCCCGGCGCCACTTCTCCTGGATCACGACCGAGCTCAGCCGCCAGACGGAATCCGTGCGCAGCAGTCCGAACGTGTACCGCCCGCCCGATACGAAGTCCTCGCCCGACTCCAACCGCATCGGATTGATGTAGTCCGCCTGCACCTCGGCGCCGTCACCCGGGTAGCCGCCCAGATCCTGCAGGCGCAGCCGCCGGTTGACGATCAGATGCTGGCGCACTGGGAACAGCTGCATCGTCTGCGCCAGCCAGTCGGCGACCTCTGCCGCGGGCCCCTCGATGCCGCCGGAGGCGCGATAGTCGGCCCGCCCTTCAGGAGTGAACAGGGCCCGGTAGGCACCCCAGTCGCCGTCGTCCACGGCCACCGCGTAACCGGTGACCACCTCGTCGATGGCCAGCCGGTCCATCACGGTCGCGAGATCCACGCGCTGCGTCATCGGGTCAGTGTCGGGGCAGGCGGTGTTACATGCCAAGAGCATTGCACCGGCGAGCCATACTGCCCTCATGCGCATCGACTTCGATCCCGCCCGCTGCGACCGCAACACCTTCTACCGGCTGATGACCGCCACCGTCGTGCCCCGGCCGATCGCCTGGGTCTCCACCACGTCGGCCGAGGGCACCGACAACCTCGCGCCGCACTCCTTCTTCACCATCTCGTGCGTGGAGCCGCCGGTGGTCCAGTTCACCTCGGTCGGACGCAAGGACTCGCTGCGCAACATCGAGGACACCGGCGCTTTCGTGGTCAACTTCGCGCCCGAACCGCTCTTCGAACAGATCAACGCGACCGCGACCGACTTTCCGCGCGGCATCAGCGAGTTCGACACGGTGGGGATCGAGAGGGAGGCGAGCCTGCGGGTGAAGCCGCCGCGGGTCGCCGCCTCGCCGGTGGCGCTGGAGTGCGAACTGCACAGCACCGTGCGCCTCGGCGACTCGACCGTCGTCTTCGGCCGGGTGGTGCACGCGGCCGTCGACGCGGCGGTCATGACGGACGGTCATCCCGAAGTGGCCCGTCTCGCGCCCCTGTCGCGGCTCGGCAAGGACGAGTGGGGGACGCTCGGCGAGGTGCGCGAGATCAGCCGGGTTCCCTACACGGAGTGGCAGGGCCGCGGGCAGGCCGGCTGAGACTCAGCCTCTGACCGCCCGCAGCACGACGAACTTGGGGTCGCTGGCGACCACTTCGCAGTTCCCGAAGAGCCGCCGCAGCCGCACGTGGTACCCGAGGTGGCGGTTTCCGATGACCCACAGCTCGCCACCGGGACGCAGCACCCGGCGGGCATCGGCGAACATCCGCCGGGCAGTTGTGTCGGTCGTCGCCCGGTGGGAGTGGAACGGCGGGTTGTTGAGCACAAGATCTGCCGACCCGTCCGGCAGCGCGGACATGCCGTCGTCGACCATGAACCGTGCCGTGGCGCCGGCCGGGGCGTTGTCGCCGAACGTGGCCCGTGCCGAAGCCACCGCGGAGAACGACTCGTCGACGAAGGTCACCTCGGCCTCGGGGTTGGCCACCGCCGCCGCCGTACCGATCACGCCGTTGCCGCACCCCAGATCGACGACCTGGTCGTGGCCCCGGCGGCGCGGCAGGCTGCGCAGGAAGAAGCGGGTGCCGATGTCGAGGCGCTCCGCGCAGAAGATGCCGGCGTGGTTGGTGACCGTGCGGCCCGCGAGCGTACCGATGTCGTTAGGCAGCGCATACGTCAGCGGCCAGGGGCTCGGCACACGGGTGAGCCCCATGTCCGGTGCGCAGAAGATGAGCCGGGCCTTCTTCGCGGCCAGCGACGTCCGCGTCGGACCGATGACGCTCTCGAAGAGCTTCAGCGTCGAGGTGTGGATCTCGCTGACCATGCCCGTGCCGACGACGACGGTGTTCTCGTGGACGGCGGGCGCGAGCCGGTGCAGCTGGTCCTCGAGCAGCGCCAGACTTTTCGGTACCCGTACGAGGAGGACGTCGACGCGTTCGGGAGGCGTGTCCCTGGCCGACAGCAGCCGTGCCTGGTCCGCCGTGACGCCGGCCCGCGCGAGATTGGTCCGGGTCGCCTCCTGGCCGAGACAGGAGTCCGTGATCTGTACGACGGGGTGCTCGGACCCGGCCGGACGATGCGCGGCGAGCGCGGTCGCCAGCGCGCCCCACCGGTCGCCGACGACGACCACGGCACCGGACAGGTCCACCGGTGGGGCGCCGTCGATGCCTTGCAGATGCCGCAGCAGATACTCGTCGGCGGCGTCCCAGGCGCGGAGCGGGTCGCGGGGGTCCTCGGGGAATCGGGCGAGGTCGAAGGCGCCCCAGGACGTGGTCAAACGGTTCATCGTGCACTCAGGCTAGCCGAGCGCCGGAGCGGGCCGGGCCATGGAGTGCACGGGCCGGGGAGGGTTCAGGCGGCGTACCCCTGGTGGGCCCCGCCGCCGCGCCACTCCACCAGGTGCGGATCGTCGAGGATCATGTCGGCGTCCTCGAGCCCTGCCCGGCGCAGGAACTCCACGAGATCCGTGTCGCTGCGGGCCAGCCCGACGATCTCACCGCGCACCGCGACGCGCCGCCCGCCTCCGGGAGACGGCGGATGCACCACGATCGGCGCCTGCCAGGCCATGCACCCAGAGTGCACGGGCGCGGCGGAAATCGCAGCCGGAACCCGGGCCGCGTGCAGCGGCCCCGGCGGACTCCGGGGTCACGCTGCGGGCTGTATGTCCTCGCGTGCCGCAGCGGCCCACTCCACCACCAGCGCCTCGTACTCCGGCCGCCGGTCCTCGGGCAGCTCGCCGTCGGCCCACAGCTCACGGATCCGGGCGTTCAGCTCGGCGGCGGACAACGCGGAGGAAGCGGAAGAAGGGGACTCGCTGGGAGAGGCGGACATGACTCAAGGCTACGGGCTCGCACCGACAGTGGTCTCCACCGCCCGGCCGCCGCCTGGCGGGGGTCAGTGACCCGACTCACCCGCGTGCGGGCTCAGTACGTCCGTGCCGACCAGCACGAACAGCGCGATACCGAGGAGTACGCGGTAGATCACGAACGGCATGAAGCTCTTCGTAGTGATGTATTTCATGAACCAGGCGATCACCGCGTAGCCGACGCCGAAGGCGATGACCGTCGCGAAGATGGTCGGCCCCCACGACACATGGCCGCCCTCGCCCGCGTCCTTGAGCTCGAAGAGCCCGGAGGCCAGTACGGCAGGGATGGCGAGCAGGAACGAGTAACGCGCCGCCGCCTCGCGGGTGTAGCCCATCAGCAGACCGCCGCTGATCGTCGCGCCCGACCGCGACACTCCGGGGATCAGCGCCATCGCCTGGCAGAGGCCGTAGATCAGGCCGTCCCCGACCGTCAGCTCCTGGAGGGTCTTGCGCTCCCGGACCGCGCGGTGCTTGCCGCCGTCCTCGTCACGCGCGGCCAGCCGGTCTGCGATGCCGAGCACGATGCCCATGACGATCAGCGTCGTGGCGATCAGCCGCAGATCGCGGAAGGGGCCCTCGATCTGATCCTTGAGCGTGACGCCGAGCACACCGATCGGGATCGAGCCGATGATCACCAGCCAGCCCATCTGCGCGTCGTGGTCCCTGCGCATCTCCTTGTCGGTGAGCGAGCGGAACCACGCCGAGAGGATCCTGGCGATGTCCTTGCGGAAGTAGATCAGCACGGCCGTCTCCGTACCGATCTGGGTGATCGCGGTGAAGGCCGCGCCCGGGTCCTGCCAGCCTGCGAAGGCCGCCGTGAGGCGCAGATGCGCACTCGACGAGATGGGCAGGAACTCCGTCAGCCCCTGGACGAGCCCGAGGATGAATGATTCGAACCACGACATGAAGCAAAGCCGTCCAAGCGCTGGTCAGGTCGGAACGTACGGGTGGGGCCGCGATCATGCGGCCGTCGCGTGGCAGCGTAGCGTCAACGGCTGTCCGGCATTCGTGCGGGTTGTGGACAACCCGCTTTTCCGTAGGTCCTACAGGATCCGCAGCCGGCGTCAGGCCTTGCGCAGACAGTGGCGTTTGCGCCACGCGACGACGGCCGCGCCGGCAGCGGACAGCGCGATGAAGCCCATCGAGGCGAGGAAGACCGGCGATGTCGGGGAAGCGGCGCTGCTGCCGGCCATGACGTAGGCCGCGGTGTTGGGGACGGAACCGATGGCCGTCGCGAGCAGGAAGGGCAGATAACCCATGCGTGACACCGCGGCGCAGTAGTTGGCCGCGGCGAACGGGATGCCCGGGAACAGCCGCACGGCCAGCATCGAACGGAATCCGTGGCGGCTCAGCTGCCCGTCCGCCGCCTTCAGCCAGCGCCCCCGCAGCAGCGGCCGCAGGGCCTCCTGCCCCAGCACCCTGCCCAGCGTGAAGGCGATACCAGCTCCCAGTACGGTCCCTGCCAGCGCCGCTACCAGGCCGGCCTGCGAGCCGAACAACGCGCCCGCCGCCAGGTTCAGCAGCGGCCGCGGCACGAAGGCCGCCGTGCACACGCCGTATCCCACACCGAACAGCACCACTGCCGCCGGACCGCTCAACTGGGGCGGCCAGCCTCCCGAGAGCAGACGCTGCGGCTCGTACGTCAGCACCGTCACCGCCGCGGCGGCCAGCACCGCAACGAGCAGCGACAGGCGGGACCACGGCGACAGCAGCGCCCTGGAGCAGCGCAGGGCGAGACCGGATGCGGGCCTGGGGACGGGGTCGAGCATCCGGGGAGACTAACCGAAGGGCAGGTGTGATCGCCGTAATGTGAGCCCTATGACGTATGCCGTCCCGCGCAGCGATCTCGCCGACACCGTCATGGACCGGCTCACCGCCGTGTACCCCACCGGGGCGGACGCGGCCAGGGCCGCGCAGGCCGCCGCGTACATGAAAGGCGTCGCCCCCTTCCTCGGCATCCCGACCCCCGAGCGCCGTGCCCTGTCCCGTACGGTCCTCGACGGCACCGGGCGGCCCGCCGAGGCGGACTGCGCCGCGATCGCCCTGCGCTGCTGGGAACTGCCGGAGCGCGAGTACCGCTACTTCGCGGCCGACTATCTGCGCCGCCATGTCGGCCGCTGCTCGTCCGGCTTTCTGCCCGTGATCCGCCATCTCGTCGAAACGGTGCCCTGGTGGGACACCGTCGACATCCTTGCCGCGCATGTCGTCGGCCCGCTGGTGGCGGCGGACTCCACGCTGACGGCCGAGATGGACGCCTGGATCGACGACGAGAACCTGTGGGTCGCGAGGACGGCACTCCTGCACCAGTTGCGCCGCAGGGAGACGACCGACGCGGAACGGCTCTTCGGCTACTGCCTGCGCTGCGCCGGACATCCCGACTTCTTCATCCGCAAAGCGATCGGCTGGGCTCTGCGCGAGTACGCGAAGACCGACCCGGACGCGGTACGGGAGTTCGTCGAGGGCGCGCGGGACCGGCTCGCTCCGCTGTCGGTCCGGGAAGCGCTCAAGAACCTGTGACCGGTGCGACCGCCTGAACTCCCGTACCGGGAAAACCATTCGACGGCGGCAGGGCCGTAGGCGAAGCTGGGCGGCATGTTCCGGTACGCCTTCCCCGCAGCGCCGTCCGCAGTCGCGGACGCGCCGAAGGCTGCCGCTTTCCCCGCCACGGCCGCGACAGGCGCTGCCGTGGCAGCCCTTGCCGCAGCATGCGTCGCCGCAGCATCCGATGCCGCGGCCGCCGTCGCCGCAGCGCCCTTCGGCGGCGCCCGAAGCTGACCCTTCCCGGACAGTCCGGCGGACCCCGCAGGGGGAGGGTCGGCACGGCCCAGGGGTCCACCTCACGCTTCGAGTTCCGGGAAGGAACCGTCCCAGCCATGCCCAAGACGGCATACGTGCGCACCAAGCCGCACCTGAACATCGGCACCATGGGCCATGTCGACCACGGCAAGACCACCCTGACCGCCGCCATCACCAAAGTCCTCAGCGAGCGCGCCGGCAGCGGCACCTCGTACGTCTCCTTCGACCGCATCGACCGGGCGCCGGAGGAGGCCGCGCGGGGCATCACCATCAACATCGCGCACGTCGAGTACGAGACCGAGACGCGTCACTACGCCCACGTGGACATGCCGGGTCACGCCGACTACGTCAAGAACATGGTCACGGGCGCGGCCCAGCTCGACGGAGCGATCCTCGTCGTATCCGCGCTCGACGGCGTCATGCCGCAGACCGCCGAGCATGTCCTGCTCGCCCGCCAGGTGGGCGTCGACCACATCGTCGTCGCCCTGAACAAGGCCGACGCCGGCGACGACGAGCTCACCGACCTGGTCGAGCTCGAGGTCCGCGAGCTGCTCACCGCCCACGGGTACGGTGGCGACGCCGCACCCGTGGTGAGGGTGTCGGGGCTCAGGGCGCTGGAGGGCGACCCGCGCTGGACCGCGGCGATGGAGGCGCTGCTCGACGCCGTGGACACCTATGTGCCGATGCCGGTCAGGTACACGCAGGCCCCCTTCCTGCTGCCGGTGGAGAACGTGCTCACCATCACCGGTCGCGGCACGGTGGTCACCGGTGCCGTCGAGCGGGGCATCGTGCGGGTCGGCGACCGGGTGGAGGTGCTCGGCGCGGACGGTGGTCCGCAGACGACCGTCGTCACCGGACTGGAGACGTTCGGCAAGCCCATGGAGTCCGCCGAGGCCGGGGACAACGTCGCGCTGCTGCTGCGCGGGATGCCGCGTGACGCGGTACGCCGCGGGCATGTGGTGGCGGCCCCCGGCAGTGTGGTGCCCAGCCGGCGCTTCACGGCGCAGGTCTATGTGCTCTCGGCGCGGGAGGGCGGCCGGACGACCCCGGTCTCCACCGGCTACCGGCCACAGTTCTACATCCGCACCGCGGACGTCGTCGGTGACATCGACCTCGGCGCGACGGCGGTGGCCCGGCCCGGTGACACGGTCACGCTGACCGTCGAACTCGGCCGTGACGTACCGCTGGAGCCGGGTCTCGGTTTCGCCGTCCGCGAGGGCGGGCGCACGGTCGGGGCGGGGACGGTCACCGGCCTGCTCTGAGGCCCGGCCGGCAGGCAGAATGGGACGGGTGAACGAGCAGATCCCCGTCCTGCGGGCCGTCGACGGCGGCACCGCCAAGCTCATGCCCGACGTGGACCGGGAACGGGCCTGGCTGCTGACCGTCGACGGCGCCCCGCAGTCGTACGTCGACCTGGACGAGCCCACGCACCTCGAGTTCGAGTACGCGCGCAGGCTCGCCCATGTCCTCGACGTCGCGGCCGAGGAGGGCGCCCCGCTCGATGTGCTGCATCTCGGGGGCGGTGCGCTGACCCTGCCGCGCTATGTCGCGGCCACACGTCCGGGTTCGCGGCAGGAGGTGGTCGAGGTGGACCGCGGCCTGCTGGCGCTCGTCACCGAGGAGCTGCCGCTGTCCGAGGACGCGGGGATCAGCGTCCACGCGGCGGACGCGCGGGCCTGGACACAGGCCGCGCCGGCGGACTCGGCGGACGTCCTGATCGCCGACGTTTTCGGCGGCTCGCGCGTCCCCGCCCACCTCACATCGCTGGCCTATGCGCGCGCCGCGGAGCGGGTGCTGCGGCCGGCGGGCATCTATGCGGCCAATCTCGCGGACGGTGCGCCGTTCACCTTCCTCCGCTCCCAACTGGCCACCTTCGCCGAGGTCTTCGCCGAGCTTGCACTGATCGCGGAACCGTCGGTGCTGCGGGGCAGAAGGTTCGGCAATGCCGTGCTGCTCGCCTCGCAGGCTCCCCTCGACACCTCCGCCCTGGCCCGCCGTACGGCTGCCGACGCCTTCCCGGCGCGCGTCGAGCACGGCCGTGCGCTCGTGCGGCTGATCGGTGACGCGGCCGCGGTCGAGGACGACGACGCGGTGGCCTCGCCGGAGCCGCCGGACGGGGCGTTCAGCGTGGGTTGAGACAGGCCGACGGCCCGCGGTGACGGACAGTCGATCGTGTTCCGTCACCGCGGGCCGTGAGCGAGGCTCGGACCGGTTCAGCCCGTCTCGGCGGCGACCACGCGTACCGTGCTGAGGATCTTCTGGATGGTCTCGTCGGGGACCTCGTCCGGGATGCCGGCATTGGCGTAGAGCACCCAGCTCTTGAAGTCGCCCTTCTCGTTCTTGAAGCCGAACGCGATCGCCTTGCCGTCCGTCTCGCACTTGTTCGTCTTCTTGACGCCCTTGGCCGTGGCCGTGGCGACACTGCCCTGGAGGCCGGACTTGGTGGTGTACTCCTTCGCCGGGGAGACCTTCACCTTGTCCTCCTCGGTCTGGGCGTACGCCGCCCACGCCCACTGGTACGCCGTTCCCCGAGCGGCCTCGGCGGTGTCCTTGGCTCCGGAGGCACCCTTCGTGCCCGTCGTGGCCAGGTCCCACTCCTCCTTGCGGCCGTCCTTGTCGGTGTCGAGCGTGCACCACTTGCTCTTGTACTCCGCCGGGGCCCCCATGATGGCGGCCGGCGTCCCGTCGTTCTTCTTCTCGTCGTCGAAGCCGACGCTCACGCCGGACCCCGCGACCTCCCAGTCGGCCGGAACGTCGAACTGCGTACCGTGCTTGGGGTTGGTGACGACCTTCCAGCCCTCGATCGTCGGCTTCTCGTCCTCACCGCCCCGCGGGTTGGCGGTCGGCGACGTGCCCGGCTCCGGGGCCCCGCTCGACGAGGGCGACGTGGACACGGCCGGCTGACCGCCGCCCTTGGCCGATGTGCCCTTGCCGTCGTCCTTCAGGACGATGACACCGGTGACAACGGCGGTGGCGACCACGGCCGTTGCGGCGACGATGGCGACGATCGTCGTCTTCCTGCGCTCGTTCTGCGGCGGCTGGGGCGCGCCGGGCATCTGCCCCGGCACGGCGTACTGCGGCGCGGTCGGCTGCTGGTATCCCGGCTGCTGGTACGGGTTGGGCTGCTGGTATCCCGGCTGCTGGTACGGATTGGGCTGCTGGTACCCCTGCTGCTGGTACGGGTTCTGGTTCTGCGGGTTCTGCTCGCCCCCGGGCGGCTGCTCTCCTGGCCACATGGCGAGTAACGATAGAGGTGCGCCCCGCCTCGCTCCACGTCCACCCCCGAACAGGGGGATTCCCCCGAGTGCTACTCATGGGTAACATACCGGTATGAGCGCTGATCAGATGTCCGTCGGCGAGATGCTCGCTGCCACCGTGCCCATGGCCCGGACCCTCAACCTCGAGTTCCTGGAGACGACCGCCGAGCGTGCGGTCGTCCGCATGCCGGACCAGGCCGACTTCCACAACCATGTCGGCGGACCGCACGCCGGAGCGATGTTCACCCTCGCCGAGTCCGCGAGCGGGGCCATCGTCCTCGCCGCCTTCGGCGACCAGCTCTCGCGCGCCGTACCGCTCGCCGTCAAGGCCGAGATCGGCTACAAGAAGCTGGCCATGGGCGTCGTCACCGCCACCGCCACGCTCGGCCGCCCGGTCGCGGACGTCGTCAAGGAGCTGGACGCCGGAGAGCGCCCCGAGTTCTCGGTGAACATCGCCATCCAGCGTGAGGACGGCGCGGTGACCGGCGAAATGACCATCGTATGGACGCTGCGCCCCAACGCCTGACGCACACGGACCGGGCCGCCCCGACACCCCCGAGGTGACGGGGCGGCCCTTGCGTGCGTCACGGGCGGCCCGGCAGAGGCCGTGACCCGAGTCCCGGGCGTGCGGGTGCGGGCCCGAGTCCCGCACCCCCGGGCGGCCGGTGCCGCCGTCGGCGCACCGGCCGTCTGCCGGTGCGACCAGGTAGGCTGCCCGTCGTGTGCCGACGGGGGTGCACACCGGGCCGTGGCCCACGCGATCTTCGGGAGGAACCGGCCTTGCACGTCCAGGAGTGGCTCGAGAACGTCCCGGCGATCAGTGTCTACCTGCTGGTGGGCGTGGTGATCGGGCTCGAGAGCCTCGGTATTCCGCTGCCCGGTGAGATCGTCCTCGTCAGCTCGGCGCTGCTCGCCTCCCAGCACGGTGAGATCAACCCCTACGTTCTGGGCGCGTGCGCCTCGGCGGGCGCGATCATCGGCGACTCGATCGGCTACGCCATCGGCCGCAAGGGCGGCCGGCCCCTGCTCGCCTGGCTCGGCGGTAAGTTCCCCAAGCACTTCGGCGACGCGCAGATCGCCATGGCGGAGCGTTCGTTCGAGAAGTGGGGCATGTGGGCCGTGTTCTTCGGCCGCTTCGTCGCCCTGCTGCGGATCTTCGCCGGACCGCTCGCGGGCGTGCTGCGGATGCCGTACTGGAAGTTCGCCATCGCCAATGTCTTCGGCGGCATCCTGTGGGCCGGCGGCACGACGGCCGTCATCTACTCCCTCGGCATCGTCGCCGAGGCCTGGCTCAAGCGGTTCTCCTGGCTGGGCCTGGTCCTCGCGGTGGCGATCGGCGTGACCTCGATGCTGGTCCTGAAGAACCGGGCCAAGAAGGCGGCCGCGCAGACGCCCGCCGAGCAGCCGGTGGCGGCCGAGCGGGAGACCGTGACCGCCAACGACTGACGGCCGCCCGGTCCCCCGCGCCCGGCCTGCCCGCGCCTCAGTCCCCCTGCGCGGAGCGGTGCTCCCGGGCCAGGTCCACGTACGCCGCGGCGTTCAGCCTGATGCCCTCCAGCTCCTCGGCGGTCAGCTCCCGCCTGACCTTCGCGGGCACGCCCGCGACCAGCGAGCCGGGGGGCACCTGCATCCCCTGGGGCACGAGCGCCTGCGCCGCGATCAGTGAACCGGCACCGATGTGCGCGCCGTTGAGGACGGTGGCGCCCATGCCGACGAGTACGTCGTCCTCGACGGTGCAGCCGTGCAGGACGGCGTTGTGACCGACCGAGACCCGTGCGCCGACCGTGACCGGGAAACCGGGGTCGGAGTGCACCGTGCAGTTGTCCTGGACATTGCTGTCCGGTCCGATCGCGATCGGACCGCAGTCGGCGCGCAGCACCGTCTGGTACCAGACGCTCGACCCGGCGGCCAGCGTCACATCGCCCACCACCACGGACGTCGGAGCGGTGAACGACCCCGGGTCGACCTTCGGCTTCCGGCTGCCCACACCTGCGATCAATGCCCGCTCCGCCATGCCTTCTCCCTGGTGATCTCCGGTCGTGCGTACGAGCACCGTAGGCGACCCGTCGGCGGGTGGGGCCGGTGGGGTGAAGATCACAGCATGCGGCGCCAGGCCGGCCGGCCGGCGGCGACTACCGTGTGCGGGTGCCCAAGAACAGAAACACGTTCTCGTCGCCGGCCGCCTGGGGCCGGCGCGTTCTCGCGCGTGCGGTCCACCGTGGCTGGCGCGTGGTGCAGGAGGCGGGCGCCATCACTGCCGAGCATCCCGGGCGGCTGCGGTTCCGCCGCCTCGGCCCCGGCACCCGGCTCGCCTTTCCGCAGGGCACCGTTTTCGGCGAAGCCTGGATCGAGCTCGGCGACCACTGCATCATCGCCGAGCAGGTGACCCTGACGGCCGGGATGATGCCCGGCCTGGACCTCGGCCCCGACCCGATCCTGACGCTGGGCGACGGGGTGGTCCTCGGGCGCGGCAGCCATGTCATCGCGGACACTCGCGTGACCATCGGCTCCAACACGTACTGCGGGCCGTACGTCTACATCACCTCGACCAACCACAGTTACGACGACCCGCACGAGCCCGTAGGCCGTCAGTGGCCGCGCACCGATCCTGTCGAGATCGGTCCGGGCTGCTGGCTGGGCACCGGCGCGGTGATCCTGCCCGGCGCGCGGCTGGGCCGCAATGTGGTGGTCGCCGCGGGTGCGGTCGTACGGGGAGAGGTCCCCGACCACTCGGTGGTCGCGGGCGCACCCGCCCGCGTGGTGCGCAGCTGGGACGAGGAACGCGGCTGGCAGCCGCCGCTGCGTACGCCGACGCCCCGGCCGATCCCGGAGGGTGTCACCCCTGCGCAGCTGGTGGCGCTCGCCGAGCTCGAGGAGAGCTGAACTATCCCGTGGCCAGCAGTACGGTGCCGACCAGTGCCAGTCCGGCACCGGCAGCCTGGACCGTACGCAGCCGCTCCTTGAGCACCACGAGCGCCGCGAGGACCGTGACCACCGGGTAGAGGTTGGCCAGCACGGCGGCGACCGTGACCGGTCCGGTCTGTGCGGCGATGGAGTAGGTGCCGTTCGCCGCGACATCGGCCAGGCCGACGAACGCGAGCGAGGGAAGCGCGGTCAGGAGCATCCGCAGGCCGCCCCCCTCGGGCAGCGCCCGGGCGCCGCGTTTCACCGAGACGTACAACGCCGCGCCGCCGACGGTGACATTGGTGACGCGCTGCACGAACAGCGCGAGGAACAGGCCGGTGATGGTGGTCGAGGCCTCGGCGATCAGAGCCAGTACGGCGCCGAACCCGAAGGCGGCCACCAGGGTCAGGATGATCGCCTGCCGCTGTACGGGTGCGCCGCGAAGCTCCGGGCCGCCCGCGAGCACGATGCCCATGACGGCCACCGCGATACCGGCGAACTGCAGCAGCCCCGGCCGTTCACCGAGGACCAGTCCGATGCCTACCGGTACGGCGACGCCGAGCGAGCCGAGTGGTGAGACGACACCCATCGGACCGAGGGCGAGCGCCTTGTAGAAGCAGAGCATCGCCACCGGGCCGACCACTCCCGCCGCCACGGCGTACCAGAGCTGCGGGCCGGCCTCGGCGAATCCGCCGGTGGCCACGACGATCGTGCCGAGCACCAGCACGGCGATCGACTGTGAGACGACGACCACGGTGAGCGCCGGCGTGCGCCGCGTCAGTAGTCCGCCCCCGAAGTCGGCCAGTCCCCAGAGCAGGCTGGTGGCCAGGGCGAACAGTGCGGTCATGGGTGGCCTCGCAGTACAGTGCAGTGAACGATGCGGTGCACCACACGATAGTGCAATGTATTGAACTCTGCCATTGAGAATATTGGACGGAACGTGTCGGACCTCGACCAGCTCACGCAGTCGCTCGCACGCAATCTCAAGCACTGGCGCGGCGAGCGGAAGTTCACGCTGGACGCCCTCGCCGCCCGCTCGGGCGTCAGTCGAGGCATGATCATCCAGATCGAGCAGGCGCGCACCAACCCGAGCGTCGGCACCACGGTGAAGCTCGCCGACGCCCTCGGTGTCAGCATCACCACCCTCCTCGACTACGAGCAGGGCGCCCAGGTCCGCATCGTCCCGCCGGACCAGGCCGTGCGGATGTGGTCCACCTCCAACGGCAGCTACACCACCCTGCTGATCGGCAGCGAGAGCGGCGGGCCACTGGAGATGTGGGCCTGGCGACTGATGCCCGGTGACCAGAGTGCCTCCGACCCGCACCCGGACGGCACCACCGAGCTGCTGCACGTCACCGCCGGTGTGCTGACCCTCGTCGTCGACGGGGAGTCCTGCACCGTGCCCGCGGGAACCTCGGCCACCTTCGAGGCCAATGTCCCGCACGCGTACCGCAACGACGGCGAGGAGGCGGCCGAGATGACGATGGCCGTCTCGGTGCCGCCCGTGCGCTGAGGTGTCCCGACGCCGGGGCGGGGCGGGCTGTTAGCGTGCGTCTCATGCGCGCACCCATCGGAAACTTCGAGCATGCCAGGCCCGCTCCCGACTGCCTCGACGAACTCACGGCCCCGGTCGCCGACGCGCTGCGCGCCTGGAGCGCGGACGTCCCCGCCGAGCAGCTGATCTACGTCGACACCGACCCGGAGATCGCCGACACGGCGGCGTTCGTGGAGCACTACGGCGGGGAACTGCTCGAGCAGTCCGCCAACTGCGTGATCGTCGCGGGGAAGCGCGGCGGGGAGACGACGCTCGCCGCCTGCCTGGTCATGTCGCACACACGCGTCGACGTCAACGGCGCGGTACGCCGGCAACTCGGCGTCCGGAAGGCGTCGTTCGCGGCCATGGACGTCGCGACGGGCGAGAGCCGCATGGAGTACGGCGGCATCACGCCGATCGGGCTGCCTGCCGGCTGGCCGCTGCTGGTGGACTCCGCGGTGGTGGACGCGGAATGGGTGCTCATCGGCAGCGGCCGCAGGCGCGGCAAGTTGATCGTGCCCGGCAAGGCGTTCGTCGGGCTGCCGGGCGCGGTGGCCGTCGAGGGCCTCGGCGTCTGACCCCGGGCCTCGGGGGCCGATCCCGAGGCTGTGGTCCCGGGGCTGGGTCCGGGGCTCTGGCGGGTCAGCCGAGGCGCGGGATCTCGATCGCGGGGCAGCGGTCCATGACCATGTCGAGACCGGCCGCGCGCGTCCGGTCGTAGGCCTCCACGTCGATCACGCCCAGCTGGAACCAGACCGCCTTCGCGCCGATCGCGACGGCCTCGTCGGCGACCTCCCCGGCGAGGCCGGAGTTCACGAAGACATCCACCACGTCGACGTCGAAGGGGATGTCGGCGAGTGTCGCGTACCCCTTCTCACCGTGCACGGTCTCGGCCTTCGGATGCACCGGCACGATGCGCTTGCCATAGCGCTGGAGCACATCGGCCACGCCGTGTGCCGCCCGTGACTCGTTGTTGGACAGGCCCACCACGGCCCAGGTGTCGCCGCCGGCGGTCAGGATCCTACGGAGCGTCTCTGCGTCTGCGTACATGCCAGGAGGAACGGGCCGGCCCGGCGGAGAATTCCCCTCCGGGCGCCGCATAGGGTGGCCGTATGCAGGAGCAGTACCGGACGGTCGCCGGCGAGGGCGTCCACGAGACCGAGATCAACCGATCGCGCTTCATCTGCGCGCTCGCCCCCGCCGCCACCGAGCAGGAGGCGCAGGAGTTCATCGCGCGCATCCGCAAGGAGCATCCGACCGCCACACACAACTGCTTCGCGTACGTCATCGGAGCGGGTGCCGCCGTGCAGAAGGCGAGTGACGACGGTGAGCCCGGTGGCACGGCGGGGGTGCCGATGCTGCAGATGCTCATGAGGCGTGAAGTCCGTTATGTCGTAGCTGTCGTCACCCGGTACTACGGCGGAGTGAAGCTCGGTGCGGGCGGGTTGATCCGGGCGTACGGGGGAGCGGTCGGCGAAGCTCTGGACGTGCTCGGCACTCTCACCCGGCAGCGCTACCGGCTCGCCACCGTGACGGTCGACCACCAGCGGGCCGGGAAACTCGAGAACGACCTGCGGGCGACCGGGCGGCAGGTGCGCGAGGTGCGGTACGCCGACGCGGTGGCCATCGAGATCGGCCTGCCCGATTCCGACGTGGACGCCTTCCGCGCCTGGCTGGCCGATGTCACGGCCGGGACAGCGGGACTCGAGCTCGGCGGCGAGGCCTACGGAGATGCCTGACGCGACGATGCCCGGCGTCCAGGTGTGTGAGGCGACGGTGCTTGAGGCGGGGGTGCTTGCGGTGAGGGCGTGTAAGGCGGGGATCGGCGAAGCAGCCCGCGATGTCGGACCACGCCGATACGCTCCTGGATCATGAGATTCCTGCATACGTCGGACTGGCACCTGGGGCGGTCGTTCCACCGGGTGAGCATGCTCGACGCCCAGGCCGCGTTCCTCGACCACCTGGTGGCGACGGTACGCGAGCGTGACGTGGACGCAGTGCTGGTCGCAGGAGACGTGTACGACCGAGCGGTGCCGCCGCTCGCGGCCGTGGAGCTGTTCGACGAGGCGCTGCACCGGCTTGCGGCGGCGGACGTGCCCACGGTGATGATCTCCGGGAACCACGATTCGGCGCGCCGGCTCGGCGTGGCCGCCGGACTCATCGAGCGGGCGGGCATCCATCTGCGCACCGACCCGGCGGGCTGCGCCACACCCGTGGTGCTGGCCGATGCCGACGGCGAGGTCGCCTTCTACGGGCTGCCGTATCTGGAACCGGCCCTGGTCAAGGACGAGTTCAAGGCGGACAAGGCCCGGCACGAGACGGTGCTGGCCGCGGCGATGCAGCGCGTACGGGAGGACCTGGCCGACCGGCCTGCGGGCACCCGGTCCGTCGTGCTGGCCCATGCTTTCGTGGCGGGCGGTGAGGAGAGCGACAGCGAACGGGACATCACGGTCGGCGGGGTCGCCGCCGTGCCCGCAGAGGTCTTCCACGGCGTCGACTATGTGGCCCTGGGGCATCTGCACGGCTGCCAGACCATCACCGAGCGCGTGCGCTACTCCGGTTCACCTCTCGCCTACTCCTTCTCCGAGACCCACCACCGCAAGACCATGTGGCTGGTGGACCTCGATGCCGGGGGCGGTCTGGCCGCCGAACGTGTCGACTGTCCCCGGCCCCGGCCGCTCGCCCGGCTGCGCGGCACGCTGGAGGACCTCCTGGCCGACCCGGCGCTCGCCCGCCACGAGGAGTCGTTCGTCGAGGCGACCCTCACCGACGCGCTGCGTCCGGCCGAGCCCATGGCGCGCATGGCCGAACGATTCCCGCACACCCTCAGCCTCGTGTTCGAACCGGAGCGCGCGGACCAGGACACCCTCGCTTCCTACGCACAGCGGCTGCGCGGCCGCAGCGACCATCAGATCGCGGAGGACTTCGTGGCGCATGTGCGCGGCGGCACCGGGCCCGACGACCACGAGCGCGCCGTGCTGCGGGGCGCCTTCGACGACGTACGGGTCGACGCGGGTGTGCGCGAGGTGGCCGGGTGAGGCTGCACCGACTGACCGTCACCGCCTTCGGACCGTTCGGCGCCACGCAGGAAGTCGACTTCGACGCGCTGGCCGGCGCCGGGATCTTCCTGCTCCACGGACCGACCGGCGCCGGCAAGACGTCCGTGCTCGACGCGGTCTGCTTCGCGCTGTACGGAGCGGTGCCGGGCGCGCGGCAGAGCCCCGGCGCCGTGCTGCGCAGCGACCATGCCACGGTCGGCACCCCCACCGAGGTGTGCCTCGAACTGACCGTCGGCGGACGGCGGCTGGAGCTCACGCGCCGTCCCGCACAGCCCCGCCCGAAGGCGCGCGGCACCGGCTTCGTCACCGAGCGCGCCCAGAGCCTGCTGCGCGAGTACGACGCCACGAGCGGCGAGTGGCAGGCCCTGAGCAAGTCCCACCAGG
Organism: Streptomyces sp. NBC_00390; assembly: GCF_036057275.1. Lineage (NCBI taxonomy): Bacteria > Bacillati > Actinomycetota > Actinomycetes > Kitasatosporales > Streptomycetaceae > Streptomyces > Streptomyces sp. NBC_00390. Next base: position 7,182,063 of record NZ_CP107945.1, read on the forward strand.
AGATCGGCGAGGAGATCACCCAGCTGGTGGGGATGAGCCGGGAGCAGTTCTGCCAGGTCGTGCTGCTTCCGCAAGGCGACTTCGCGCGCTTCCTGCGGGCGGACGCCGAAGCGCGCGGCAGGCTCCTCGGGCGGCTCTTCGACACGCGGCGTTTCGCGGCGGTCGAAGAACGGCTCGCCGAGCGCCGGCGCGCCGCGGAGCACCAGGTGAAGGCCGGTGACGAGCGGTTGCTCGCACTCGCCCACCGTATGGCCCAGGCCGCGGGCACGGTGGCGGGGGACCGGCCGCTGCCTGGGCAGCAGCCCGGTGACCCGGGGCTTGCCGCGGGCGTCCTGGAGTGGGCGGCGATCGCCCGCGTGGACGCGAGGGAGTGGCTCGGCACGGCCGAGTGCGGCCTGGCCGCCGCGGAGAGCCGGCAGGCGGCGGCCAGGCGTGCTCTCGACGACGAGCGTGAACGGGACCGGCTGCAGCAGCGGCACGCGGACGCCCGGCGGCGCGCGGAGGCGATCGAGGAAGGCCGCCGTGAGCACGAGGGGCTCGTGGCACGCCTGGAGCGGGCCCGCAAGGCGGAGCTCGTCGTACCCGCGCTGCGGCTGCGCGATGACGCCGAACGCGCCCACCGCGCGGCGGCCGTGGAGCGCGAGCGGACCCGGGCCGGGCTGCCCGAGGAGCTGGCCGAAGCGGGCGCCGAGCACCTCACGGATCGCGAGCGCGCGCTGCGCCAGGAGCTCGGCGGCCTGGAGTCCGCCCGGCGGGCGGAGCAGCGCAGCGCGGAGATCGACCGCGAGCGGGCGGATCTGGAGCGCCAGGCGCGGGCGGACGACGACATCCTGCAGGAGGCGTCCGTCTGGCTGGCCGGCTGGGAGGGCCTGAGACGCCGCCACCAGGACCGCGTCGCGGCGGCTCAGGAGGCCGCGACCCGCGCCGAACATCTCGCGGGTCGCCTCGAACCCGCCCGCGACCGGCTGCACGCCGCGCGTGAACGCGATGAGCTGTCGGTCCGCGCCGAGCGGGCGGCGGACCGGCTGCGCATCCTGCACGACGGGGCCAATGAGGCCAGGGCGGCGTGGCTGGACCTCAAGGAGCGGCGACTGCGGGGAATCGCGGCGGAGCTGGCGTCCTCGCTGGTGCCGGGCGAGCCGTGCGCCGTCTGCGGTTCGGCGGACCATCCTGCCCCCGCCCGTGCGGGCTCGGGCCATGTGGACCGCGCGGCGGAGGACGAGGCGTACACCGCCGGTGTGCGGGCGGAGGAGGCGAAGGCGGCAGCCGCTCGCGATCTGGCCGTGGTACGAGAGGCAGGTGCGGCCGCGGCGGCCCGCGCGCGGGGGGTTGCACCGGGAGCCGTCGATGCGGCGGCACCTGCGCGGCGGAGACCGGCCGCCGGGGGGACGGGCCTGGGGCGCGAAGCGGTCGGTGCCGCGGACGCCGCGCCGGTGTCCCGTCTGCTGCTGGACGACGGCGGTCGTGGCGGGCCGTTGCACCCCGGCGCCGGGGTGCCGGGGCCCCGCGGTGCCGGGGAACCGGGAGCGAGTGGCCCCGTCGAGCAGGTCGTTGCGGCGGGGACGCACGCCGAGGGGCGCGCGACGCACGGCCGCGCCGCAGCGGCCGCGGACGGCGGCGCGCACACCGCCGCCGACCCGACCGTCGGCGAACTGAGCTCCGCCGTCGAGGAACTGGAGCGGGAGCACGCCGAGGCTCATCGCACCGCGTCCGGCAGGCACGCTGCCCAGGAAGCGCTCGAGCGGATCGAGCGTGAGCACCGCGAGCGCGTCGACACCCAGCAGCAGGCCGAGCGGCGTATCGCCGCCCGCACCTCACGCCGCGAGACCCTCGACCAGGAACAGACGGCCATGGCAGCCGAGTTGGCACGTGCCCGCGGCGACGCCGGAAGCGTCGCCGCTCACGCCGCGGTCCTCGAGGGCCGCGCCGGGCTGCTCGCGGCCGCCTCCGATGCCCTACGGGCACAGGAGGGCACCGAGGAGCGGCTCAAGGAGGCCGACGACCGGCTTGCCGATGTCGCGTACGAGGCAGGGTTCGACACTCCGGGCGCCGCGGCGAACGCCGTCGTCACGGACGCCGAACAACGGGACATGCAGCGGCGGATCGACGCCTGGCGCACCGAGGCCGCCGCCGTCGCCGACCGTCTCGCCGAGCCCGACGCCCTCCTCGCGGCCGAGCGCCCCGCCGCGCAGCCCGAGGCCGCCCGAGCCGCCGCCGCGGCCGCCGAGCAGGGACTGCGTGACGCCGCCTCCCGGCTCGCAGCGGCCGGGGAACGGTGTGCCGAGCTGGACCGGCTCTCCCGCGAGACGGCGCATGAAGTCCTCCGGCTCGGGCCGCTGCGCGATGAGTACGACCGTGTCGCCCGCCTCGCCGGGCTGACCGCCGGCACCTCCGCCGACAACGAGCGCAAGATGCGCCTGGAGTCCTATGTCCTCGCCGCGCGGCTCGAACAGGTCGCGGCAGCCGCCACCGTACGGCTGGAGCGGATGTCGTCCGGCCGCTACACGCTCGTCCACTCCGACGCCCGCACCGGTGGCAAGCGGGCAGGTCTCGGACTGCATGTCGTGGACGCCTGGACCGGCAACGAGCGCGACACCGCCACGCTCTCCGGAGGAGAGACGTTCTTCGCGTCACTGGCCCTCGCGCTCGGCCTCGCCGACGTGGTGACCGACGAGGCCGGGGGAGTGCGGCTGGACACTCTCTTCATCGACGAGGGCTTCGGCAGTCTCGACGACCAGACGCTCGACGAGGTGCTGGACGTGCTCGACTCGCTGCGCGAACGGGACCGCAGCGTCGGCATCGTGAGCCATGTCGCCGATCTCCGCCGCCGTATCCCCACCCAGCTGGAGGTCGTGAAGGACCGGCACGGGTCGACGGTGCGGCACCGTACGGCCGGGGGCGGCGCGTGAGGCGCGCCGTTCAGCGGCCGATGGCGCGGCGTGGCAGCGGCGAGGAGTAGACGATGCTGGTGGTGACCGACCCGAGTGTGCCGATCTTCCCCGACACCTCCTCGAGGTGGTTCATGGAGCGCGTGGCGACCTTGATCACGAAGCAGTCGTCGCCCGTCACATGGTGCGCCTCGAGGATCTCGGGCGTCGTCTCCACCAGATCGTGGAACGGTTTGTAGTTGCCGTTCGGATAGCGCAGCCGTACGAACGCCAGGATGGGCAGACCGAGCCGCTCGTGGTCGACGACCGCCGTGTAGCCCTTGATGATCCCCACTTCCTCCAGCCGGCGCACCCGCTCGGTGACGGCGCTCGCCGACATCGAAACGGCCCGCGCCAGCTCGGCGAAGCTGGCCCTGCCCTGGGCCTGGAGCGCCTGGAGGATGCGCCAGTCGGTGGCGTCCGGTGAATATCCGGTCATGCCGGAGAGACAACAGGGGAATCACCGGCGGATCAAGTCAGGTCCCGTGGAATCCCACTTCCTGGAAACGATCAACGGCCATAGATTCTCAGTCATGACCACGACGCAGATTTCCGCAGATCAGGGCAGTGGGGGCCATCGGAGCAGGCTGGGTGGGAACCCCGTCCTCCGTGTCCCGCCCGCCTCCCCGGCCGTCGCGGCCGCCTACTTCGGTGCGAGCCTCGCCTTCCACGCCGACGTCTCCGATGTCGCCGACGCCCTCGCGGCCGGCGACGACCCCGGATTCGTCGTGCTGGACTCCCGCTCGACCGAGTCCTGGGACCAGGGCCATGTCCCCGGCGCGGTCCACCTGCCGACCGCGCTGATCCCTGAGCAGGCCGAACAGTTGCTCGACAGGTCCGTCCCGGTCGTCACCTACTGCTGGGGCCCTGGCTGCAACGGCGCCACCCGCGCGGCGCTCGCCCTCGCGGAACTGGGCTTCCGGGTCAAGGAGATGCTCGGCGGTTTCGAGTACTGGGCCCGCGAGGGCTTCGAGTACGAGACCTGGGAAGGCCTGACCCGGCGGGACACCGACACGCTCACCGCGCCCGTCGCGGCGGACGACTGCGGCTGCTGAGCCACGGGGCGGTAGCCGCGGCGCCGAAGCCGGGCGGACCGGGGGAACCCGTCCCCGCCGAAGGCCCCGCCGTCACCCTTGGCGTACGACCGAGGGGCACGGGCGCACATAGCGCGCGTCCGACGGGAGCGTCTCGGCAGCCGGGCACGCCGCGCGCAGGACGACGTCCAGGACGAGGTCGTCGTCGCAGGCGTAATGGCCGCTCGCCCAGGCCGCGTTGGCTTCGACGACGGCCCAGTCGCCGTCCACGGAACCCACATCGACCACGATCGCGCTCGGCAGCCTCGTGCCGTCCAGCCGGGCGGCGAATTCCAGTACCTCGCTCCGGCGCGGGTCCGCGTCGAGCGGTGCGACATCGAGATCGCCGTGCACGGCGTAGCGGCTGCCCGTCACCACGACGCCGTCCAGCAGGAACAGCCGGTACTCCGCCGTGAACGACACGATGTCGCTGACCAGGACCCGGATGTCGTCGTCGACGGCGTCCGGACCCGGAAGCCCGCTGCCGTCCGCGTAGACCCGGGCGGGGAAGCTCTTGTCGTTGGGCGGCTTGATGAAGGCGGGCCTGCGCAGGGCGCGGGCATGAGCGATGGCGGTGAACTGTATCTCGCGACGGGTCAGTTCGTACGGCAGTGAGGCCAGCCAGTCCTCGGGCGCCTCCAGCAGACCGAGGCCCAGCTCACCGGCCACGGCGTCCGCGAACAGCGGCCCCGCGTACAGGGAGGCACCCGGCGCGCCCTTCGACTCCTCGGGCACGCGCCAGTCGTGCAGCGTCCGCGCGCTCATGCCGCGCCGGACGGCTGCCGCCGCCAGGGCGGAGCCGGTCGCGGTGACTCTGGGGGAGAGGTGAAGGGTGCGCATGACACGACACGATGAGGCACGGGGGCGGGCCGGCGGAACCGAATTACGCGGGCGGGGAGCGGCGGCCCGGGCCCGGGGGCGGGGAGGCCCCCGGGCCGGGGCGTCAGACCGCGAGTGTCGTCACAGCTTCGACAGTTCGTCGACCAGGTCGTCCAGGCCCAGCGATCCCTGCGACAGCGCCGCCATGTGCCACGCCTTCGCGTCGAACGCCTCGCCGTGTGCGCGGCGGGCGTTCTCCCGGCCCAGCAGCCAGGCGCGTTCGCCGAGCTTGTAGCCGATCGCCTGCCCCGGCAGGGACAGGTAGCGCGTCAGCTCGCTCTCCACGAAATCCGCTGGCCGGCCACTGTGGGCGTTGAAGAACTCCTCGGCCAGCTCCGGCGTCCAACGCTCGCCCGGACGGAACGGCGAGTCCTTCGGGATCTCCAGCTCCAGATGCATGCCGATGTCCACGATCACCCGGCACGCCCGCATCATCTGCGCGTCGAGGTAGCCCAGCCGGCGCTCCGGGTCGGGCAGGAAGCCCAGCTCGTCCATCAGCCGCTCCGCGTACAGCGCCCAGCCCTCGACGTTGGCGTTGACGCCGCCGATCGTCGCCTGGTAGCGGGACAGCTGGTCGGCCACATGGGCCCACTGCGCGATCTGCAGATGGTGGCCCGGAACGCCCTCGTGGTACCAGGTCGACACCAGGTCGTACACGGGGAAGCGGTCGGCGCCCATGGTCGGCAGCCACGTGCGGCCGGGGCGGGAGAAGTCCTCCGAGGGGCCGGTGTAGTACGGGGCGGCGGCGCCGCCGGGCGGGGCGATGCGTGACTCCACCTTCCGTACCCGCTCGGCGAGTTCGAAGTGCGTGCCGTCCAGCGCTGCGATCGCCTCGTCCATCAGGTTCTGGAGCCAGACGCGTACTTCTTCCTCGCCCTCGATGTGCTTGCCGTGCACGTCGAGATGGGCCAGCGCCTCCCAGGGGCCCGCGCCGGGAAGGATCTTGTCGGCCTCCTGCTTCATCTCGGCGAGCAGCCGGTGGTACTCGGCCCAGCCGTACGCGTACGCCTCGTCGAGATCCAGATCGGTGCCGTTGTAGTAACGCGACCAGCGGGCGTAGCACTCGCGGCCGACCGTGTCGGGTGCACCGGCGACGGCGGGGGCGTAGACGTCGCGCATCCAGTCGCGCAGCGCGACGAGCCCCTCGCCCGCGATGCGGGCGGCTTCGTCGAGTTCGGCGCGCAGCGCGTCGGGGCCGCTCGCCGCGAACTCCTCGAACCAGTTGCGCTCCGTGCCGATCCACTCCGTGAACTGCCCGATGACCGTGTTCGTCGCGCGGGGGCCGGCGTACACCTTGTGCTCGAGTCCAAGCGCCAGCGATGCGCGGTATCCGTCCAGTGCCGCCGGGACCCCCCGCAGCCGTTGTGCGACGGCCGCCCAGTCCTCCTCGGACTCCGTCGGCGTCACGGTGAACACGGAGCGCACCTCATGGGCGGGCGAACTCAGGTTGCTGACGGTCCGCAGCCCCTCCTTGGCCTCGTGGACGGCGAGCTGGGCCGTGAGCCGGTCGCGCAGCAGCCGGCCGCAGCGCCTTTCCACGCCGCTCTCGGCGCCCGGGAGCTTCTCCGCCTCGTCCAGGCGGGCCAGTGTCTCGCGGGCGAGTGCGGCGACGGCCTCCTGCCCCGCGGGCGAGTAGTCGGGAAGGAAGCCGGAGCTCTTCTTGTCTCCCAGATACGTGCCGGTGATCGGGTCGAGTTCGATGAATGCGTCGACGTAGGCGTCGGCGACCTGACGGGGCAGCGCGCTGCGTGAAGTGTCTGGCATGCGCTCATCCTGATACGAGACGGGCCCTCACGTCACGATGATTGTGGATCAGTCGACCGTCGCCGACGCCGGAGGCAGCAGAGGTCCGCAGTCCCACTGCTGGAAGATCAACCGGGTCTCCACGCGGGCGACTTCACGCTGCGAGGTGAACTCGTCCAGAACCAGGCGCTGCAGATCGGCCGGATCCTGCACGGCCACATGGACCAGGTAGTCGTCGGGGCCCGTCAGATGGAACAGCGCCCGGGACTCGGGCAGGGCGCGGATGCGTTCCACGAACGGCCCGATCAGTTCACGCCGGTGCGGCCGGACCTGTACCAGCAGCAGCGCCTGCAGTCCGCGCCCCAGCCGGGCGGGATCCAGCGCGAGCCGGTGACCCAGGATCACGCCGGAGCGGCGCAGTCGCGTGACCCGGTCGAGGCACGTCGAGGGAGCCACACCGACCTCGGCCGCCAGCTCCCGGTAGGTGGTCCGGGCGTCGTTCTGCAGGAGGCGGAGTATGTGCAGATCTACCGGGTCCAGTGCGACAGATTCGGCCATTCATCGAACGTAGCACGGTGCAGGACCGTTACTTTCCGGTAGCTGTTCACAGTGCGGCCATGGAGAACGCAGCTTCGGCCACTCCCGTACCCCGGGCCCTGGCCACCCACGCCGTGCACGCCGGCCGCGAGGATCTCGCCCTGCTCGGAGTGCACGCCCCGCCGCTCGATCTGTCCACGACCTACCCGTCGTACGACGCCGCAGCCGAGGCCGAGCGGATCGACGCCTTCGCCGAAACCGGCGCCAGGCTCGAGGGCCCGCCGGTCTACGCCCGGCTGGACAACCCCACCACGGCCCGGTTCGAGACTGCGCTTGCCACGCTCGAGGGAGCCGAGAGCGCGGTCGCGTTCGCCAGCGGCATGGCGGCCCTGACCGCTGTGCTTATGGTGCGGGCGAGCATGGGGCTGCGCCATGTGGTCGCCGTCCGGCCGTTGTACGGCTGCAGCGACCATTTGCTGAACGCCGGGCTGCTCGGGACCGAGGTCACCTGGGCAGACCCGGCCGGCATAGCCGACGCGCTGCGTCCCGACACCGGCCTGGTGATGGTGGAGACCCCGGCCAATCCGACGCTCGCCGAGGTCGACCTGCGGGCGGTGCGGCACGCCTGCGGCTCGGTCCCGCTGCTGGTGGACAACACCTTCGCCACCCCGGTCCTCCAGCGCCCGGTGGAGGACGGTGCCCGGCTGGTCCTGCACAGCGCCACCAAGTACCTGGGCGGCCACGGCGATGTGATGGGCGGCGTGGTCGCCTGTGACGAGGAGTTCGCGCGCAAGCTCCGCCAGGTGCGCTTCGCGACCGGCGGCGTACTGCATCCCATGGCCGGATATCTGCTGCTGCGCGGTCTGTCCACGCTGCCCGTGCGGGTCAAGGCGGCGTCCGCGACCGCCGCCGACCTGGCGCGGCGGCTGGCCACGGACCCCCGCGTGGCCCGGGTCCACTACCCGAGCATCGGCGGAGCGATGGTCTCGTTCGAGGTCTACGCGGACCCGCACGACGTGATCGCCGGCGTCCGCCTGATCACCCCCGCGGTCAGCCTGGGCAGCGTCGACACCCTGATCCAGCACCCGGCCTCCATCAGCCACCGGATCGTGGCCGAGGGTGACCGGCGCTCGGCGGGAGTCAGCGACCGGCTGCTGCGCCTGTCGGTCGGGCTCGAGGACGTCGAGGACCTGTGGCGGGATCTGACCGAGGCGCTCAGCGGTCGATCTGCTCGTAACGGGACGCCGGACGTGCGGGAGCCGTATCGAGTCGTGCGGTGACCACCATCGTCCCCTCCTCTATCTGGTAGTCCAGCGGAAGACCGAGACCGCGCATGGCCGCCACCATGCCGGTGTTGGATGCCTGTGTGACGGCGTACACGCTCGCGCAGGCCGCCTCGGCGGCCAGTCCCACGAGCCGGCCGAGCAGCTCGGAGCCGATACCGCGCCGCTGCCAGGCGTCCTCCACCAGCAGCGCCACCTCGGTCTCGTCGCCGTCCCAGAGCAGATGGCCGAGGGCGACCAGCTGCCCGGACGCCGTCTGGACCGCGAGCGTGCGCCCGTAGCGCGGGCTGAGCAGGTGGTTCAGGTAGCGGTCGGCGTCGCCGACCGGGCCGTGGTAGCGCAGGCTCAGCGTGCGTTCGGAGCACCGCTCGTGCATGGCCAGGGCGGATTCGACGTCGCTCTGGTCGGCGCGGCGCACGATGATCTTGTTGCCCTCGGGGAGGGTGAGGACATCGTGGCTGCGCGGGATACGGGGGCCCAGGCGGGCATCGAGCTCGACCAGGGCGCGGGCCCGGGCGAACTCGGTGGGGGTGAAGGGGAGATACGGTCGCTCGACGGTGAGCGCGCCGCCGTTCGGGTCGCGCAGATGCATCACCGTCTCCTCCAGCACACCCTCCACCGGGGGCAGTTCACCAGTGGGCCGGCCGGTCAGGGAGAGGGCGGGGCGGGAGCGTATCGTGCAGCGTCCGAGCAACTGCCGTAGAGCGAGCGGCAGTTCTGCCGCATCCAGCGCCGTGCGGGTGGCGAGTCCGAGGACCCGCGTGGGGGTGTCGACGAGATCGTGGGCATCGGCGCGTTCGATCCAGGTGTCACGGCCTCCGGCCTCCGCGATCCCGTGGGTGAGGTCAGGCGCCTGGAGCCCGGCAGGGGCGCGCAGCAGGAACTCGTCCACCGTCCCGTCGGCCAGCGGGTGGGTCTGCAGCGTCAGGATGTCGACGCCCTGCCCGGCCAGCGCGGTGCACAGGGCCGCCAGACTGCCGGGCGTGTCCCGCACCGTGGTGCGCATGCGCCACAGCACGGTCTCCCGCGGGCCGGTGCCGGCGGATGCGTGGGCGGAGCCGGTGGTTTCCGCCTTTCCGGGTTCACCGGCGGCCGGTGTCCCCGGCGGGGGCGCATGGCTGTGGCGGCGTGCCCACCACGTGTGGAACGCCGCCGTGGCGACGAGCGTCACCGCGGAGGCGACGAGCAGGAACGGACCGTCGGGGCCGTGCCCGACGAGGTTGGCGATGGCGTCGGCCACCGCGACGGCGGTGAACATGGCGGCCAGTTCGACGAGATCCCGCCGCCAGTGGTGCGAACGGCGGGCACTCTTCCCAGAAGTCACATCTGTCATGGCTTCACTGTGGCCCAGCGGTGTTGCGTGATCACGAACGCTTTGTGACTGATGGGTTAAGCCAGTATCTGGCCTGCTATGGACAGTTTTTGGCCATTTCTGGCGTGGGGCGTTCGCCTCAGTGACCCAACGCAACCAGGAGCCGGGAGGCCTGCCGCACGAGGTCGGAAGAAGCCCGCTTCCCGGCGAGTGCGGCGAGCCTGTCCATCAGGCCGGCACTCGCGGCCTCGCATGCCACAGCCGCACCGCACTGCTCCGTACACTCCGCCGCCACGCCCAATATCCCTGCCAGTCCGCGCGGCCCGGGCGCGGCGCCCAGCAGCGGCGGGAGCAGGGCCGCCAGCACCGCCCACGTCGTCGCGTACGCACCGGTGACGGCGGCAGCTCGGGCGGCATCGGCGAGCCGGTTGAGCTTGATCGTGCCCTGCAGTGCGAGCTCGGCGAGTTCCCGCCCCAGCAGCGCGCTGTCGAGCTGGCCGCGGGCGGCGAGCACCAGCAGCGCGTCCACTGCCGACAGCCGGTCCTCGCCGTGCCGGGCGCCCAGACCGCAGGCGAGGAGCCGGTGCAGTGCGGGTCCCGCGTGGCCCTCCGCCTCGGCGAGCGGCGGCAGGCAGGACGCATTGCCCCGCATCTCGTCGACGGCGGTCGCCAGCACACTGCGGAGCTGCCACGCGGCCAGCGTCTCCCGGTCCTGCGGCAGTACGGCCGGCCAGCGGAGATCCACCGCGGCCCAGTGGAAGCAGTCGGTCCGGGAGATGTCCTGGGCCCACGTCAGCCAGTGCAGCGAAGCCGGGAACTCACGGCGTACCGACCACCGCTCCCGGGTCTCGTGGATCAGCTGCCGCGCCCCCTCGTGCCGGTCCTCGGGCCCGGACGAGGCCGGGCCGCCGTCGATGCCCACGCGCGGCACGGTCGGTACGGGCTCCGGCGCGGTGAGCCAGTTGGCAAGCCAGTCCGCCTCCTTGGTGCCGAGTTCCGCTGCTGACCGTTCTTCATCGGCTCGGCGCGGCGTGGGGCTGACGGAGCATGACCTGCTCGGGGCAGTCGGGCTCCGCCGGCCCGCGTATCGGCCCTGCCGTACGGAGCTCGAATGCCGCGGGGCCGGCGCAAAGACGACGAGCCCGTCCTACTGGCCCACCCGCCCCGGCTGCAGGGTCTTGCTGAACAGCACCGCTCCGCCTTCTGCCCGCAGCCGCACCGTCAGCTCACCGCAGTCACCGTCGATGTCGACCTCGCCGAAATACTGCGGCGACTCCATCGGCGACACATTCGCGCGCTGCGGAGCCCGCACGAAGACCCGCTCAGGGCCGAACGTCGCGTCCAGTGCATTGGCCGGGAACCCTCCCGCCGCAAGCGGACCCGAGACGAACTCCCAGAACGGTGCGAAGTCCTTGAACGCAGCCTGCTCCGGCGCGTAGTGCTGGGCCGAGGTGTAGTGCACATCGGCGGTCAGCCACAGTGTGCCGGTGATCCTGCGGTGCTTGACGAACCGGAGCAGCTCCGCGATCTGCAGCTCCCGGCCGAGCGGCGCACCCGGATCGCCCTGTGCCACAGCCTCGAAGTTCGCCGCGCCGTCCGGCACCACGAGCCCGAGCGGCATGTCGGAGGCGAGCACCTTCCACACCGCACGCGAGCGGGCGAGCTCCCGCTTCAGCCAGGCGAGCTGCTCCGCGCCCAGGATTCCCACGGTGTCGTCGGCCTGGCGCCCGGGGGAGTTGGCGTTGCGGTACGTACGCATGTCGAGGACGAACACATCGAGCAGCGGGCCGTGGTGCACCACCCGGTGGATGCGGCCCTCGCTGCCGCGCGGCGAGAGGGTGCCCACGGGGAAGTACTCGCCGAACGCCTGCATCGAGCGCCGCGCCAGCACGTCTACATCCTTCTCCGTGTACCGCGGATCGTCGAGGATCTGGCCCGGGTACCAGTTGTTGCGGACCTCGTGGTCGTCCCACTGCGCGATCGTCGGCACCTGGGCGTTGAACTGCCTGACGTTGTCGTCGAGCAGGTTGTACCTGAAGTTTCCGCGGTACTCGGCGAGCGTCTCGGCGACCTTCGACTTCTCCTCGGTCACGAGGTTGCGCCACACCCGCCCGTCCGGCAGCGTCACGCTCGGCACGAGGGGCCCGTCCGCGTACACGGTGTCGCCGCTGGACAGGAAGAAGTCCGGATCGAGGCGGCGCATCTCCTCGAACGCGCGAAAGCCGCCGATGTCCGGGTTGATGCCCCAGCCCTGGCCCGCGATGTCCCCCGACCACAGGAACCGCACGCCGTCGCGGCGTCGCGCGGGGGCGGTGCGGAACGTCCCGTACACCGGTTCACCGGTGCGCCGGGGATCGTCCGGGTCGGTGAGCACCACGCGGTAGTGCACCTGCGCACCGGCCGGCAGCCCGCGCAGCGCGGTGGTCCCGGTGAAGTCGCTCCCGGGACCCAGCAGGGGGCCTCGCCAGCGGCGGGCGTGCCGGAAGGACTCCGTCGCGGAGGTCTCCACGATCATCCGGGCAGGACGGTCCGAGCGCACCCACACCAGTCCGGACGACGCGGTGACATCGCCGGTCTGCACACCCCAGGCGGCGCCCGGCCGCCCGGACAGCGCGAGAGCGGGAGCGCCCGCCGCGGTGGGCAGGGCCAGGGAGGCCGACGCGGCGACCGTGCCCTTGAGCACAGAGCGGCGGGCGGGGGCGGATCTCGGTGGGGTGTGCGACATCGCTGCGCCTCCAGGCGGTGTGGCGGATCGTGTGCCGTGCCATGCCTAGTGCCCGGCCACGGCCGCCACACGAACCCCAAGTGAACAGCCGGAAGAGGAGGTTGGGGCAACGAGCGGTCCCCCGGCGTGCCGTGCCCGCCGCCCGTGCCGTGAGCCGCACGCCCCGGGCGCTCCCGGAGGCTTCCGGCACGCGTGCCGGAGCACTCGGACGCGCCTGGCGAGTATCGGCCGGGCCGTCAACGGCGACCGCTCGCCGCCGCCCTGCAGTCCGGTCCCGCACCGTGGCCGTACGGCCCCCGCCTCAGCTGCTGGCGTCCAGCAGGACGCGGGCCACCAGTGCCGGGTCGTCGTTCATCGGGACATGGCCGCAGCCGGGCAGCCGGATCAGCCGCGCGCCGGGAATGACGTGCTTGGCCCTGATGCCCTGACGGCGCACCAGCAGGCGGTCCCGCGTACCCCAGCCGATGGTGACGGGCAGGTCGGGGATGTCGTCGGTGAACAGCACACTGCGTCCTGCGGCCAGGGTCTGGTGGAAGCCCGTGGCGTCGCGCAGCCCGATCGTCTCGGCGACGGCGGCCTCCGGTGAGCGCCGGCCCGGCCGCGCGTAGATGGTGCCCGTCAGAGCCGTCCGTCCTGCGGCCGTACGGGACAGCCGTTCGATCAGCGGCAGCGGCAGCGACTGCGCGCCCAGCCGCATCGCCCGCAGCGTGGCGAAGGCATAGCGCCGCTCGGCCTCCGACCAGAAGCCCGCCGGGGACAGCGCGGTGACCGACCTGACGAGCTTCTCGCGGCCCAGCTCCAGCGCAAGCAACCCGCCCAGCGAGTTGCCCGCCACATGCGGCCGGTCGATGCCCAGAGCCGTACAGAAGGAGCCGAGCGCCGCGGACACGGAGGACAGGTCGTAGGGCACACCGTCGGGCAGCGCGGGGGAGATGCCGAAGCCGGGCAGGTCGACGGCGATCACATCGCGCTCGGCGGTGATGATCCCGAGCACGGGCTCCCAGGCCTGCCAGTGATGCCCTATCCCGTGCAGCAGCAGCAGCGGCTCGCCCGAGCCGCGCCGTTCGTAGTTGACGGTCAGCTCGCGGCTGCCGTGTGCCGTCTCGATGGAGAACGAGATCTCTCTGGCCATTCTGCTGCCCCTGCCCCTTGGTCGTAGACGCACTGTCAGTAACAATTACCGTTCGGTAGCTTCCAGTTCAAGAGGCCACGAGTGCGTCGCTCGCCACTGCGCCGGGCGAGGCACCCGATCCGCCTGGACAGCGGATGCCGCATCGGCTGGGATGGAGGAATGGCGACCGACACCCTGACCGACGTCTTCGAAGAGCACCGTCCCGTTCTCACCGGGGTGGCCTACCGGATGCTCGGCCGCGTCGCCGACGCCGAGGACGTGGTGCAGGAAGCCTGGCTCCGCTGGTCCGCGCAGCAGCGCGACGAGGTCCGGGAGCCACGCGGCTACCTTGTCCGGATCACCACCCGTCTCGCCATCGACCGGCTGCGGCACGTCCAGTCGCGGCGCGAGGCCTATGTCGGCCCCTGGCTGCCGGAGCCCATCGCCACGGACTTCGGTCCCGCTGTCCCCGACACGGCCGAACGCGCGGTGCTCGCCGAGACCGTCTCCTTCGCCGTTCTGGTCGTCATGGAGTCACTCTCACCGCTGGAGCGGGCGGTGTTCGTGCTCCGGGAGGCCTTCGGTTTCCCGTACGGGGAGATCGCCACCATGCTGGAGCGCTCCGAGGCGGCGGTGCGCCAGCTCGCCGGGCGGGCACGAAAGCATGTCGAGGAGCGAACGCATCGCCACGACGTCGACCCCGCCGCATGCCGGGATCTGACGGAGCGATTCCTCGCCGCCGCGTCGGGCGGCGACCTGGGCGAGCTGTTGAAGCTGCTCGCCCCCGACGTGCGCCTGGTCGGCGACAGCGGCGGCAAGGCCAGGGCCCCGCTGCGCGTCCTCGAGAGCGTGGACAAGGTCGGACGCTTCCTCTTCGCGGTGGCGCACCAGCCGGTTCCCGACGCCGAGATCCGCGTGCTCGAACTCAACGGCGCTCCCGCACTGCTCGTCCTGTCGGGCGGGAAGCCGGACACCGTCATGCAGGTGGAGATTCAGGACGGCCGCATCACGTGCGTTTACATCGTCCGCAACCCTGACAAGCTCGGCGCCGTCGCCTCGCTCTAGCCGGCCCGCCTCCGTCCTCACCGCACGTCAGGCCGTGTGGGACCCCGTGTCCGCGGTGGATGCGGGGCCTTTCGCGACGTCCGTTCCGCCCGGTCACGAACGTCCTGTAAACGCTCTGCGAATCCGTTCCGTTCCACTGCGTGACGGCGGCAGGATTGGTCTTGACCAAGGGGGTGGGCCGTCCTATGGTCGCAGAGATAGTGCAGGAACCTTTAATAAACAAGGGCGCGTAAAAGCCGCCGGGGACACGGCCATTGCGGAGGATCAGGGTGGGGACCACGCAGCTGGAATCGGTGCCGGAACCGAAGTACTGGCACCTCAAGACCGTGATCGGTGAAGCACTCGACTCGGACTTCACCGTCGGCGAGATCCTGCCCAACGAACGTGACCTCGCCGCGCGCTTCGGAGTTGCCCGCGCCACACTGCGCCAGGCACTCGAGCAGCTCGAGCTGGAAGGCCGGCTCCAGCGCCGCCGCGGTGTCGGCACGACCGTCGCACCGCCGCGCATGGGCGTGGACGTGTCCACCTCCCAGCACGAGTGGCCCGGCTCCGACACCGACGCCTGGCAGGCCGCCGAGTGCACCGTCGCGGTCCCGCCCGTCGCCGTGGCACGGATGCTCGACACCGACGCCGACGAGGCCACCCACACCGTGCGCCGGGTGCGTATGATCCACGGCCAGCCCGTCGCCGCCGAGCTGCTCTTCGTCCCCGCTGCCTCGGTGCCCGCGCTGCCCGCCATCGACGCACCGTCAGGCCCCGCGCTCGCCCGCGTCGTTCTGCGCGAGCTCCAGCGGCTCGGCCTCGAGGGCCAGGACCGCGCTGTGGAACTGGGCTCGGCGCGCGCCGACGACGCCAGGGAACTGGACCGGCTGCCCGGCGCGCCCGTACTGGTCGTCACCACCCGCTACTTCGCCGAGGGCCGCACGGCGGCCGTCTCGGTGGCCACCTACCGGGCCGACACCTGCCGGCTCACCTTCGGTGACCTCGGGGACCTGCAGATCAGCCACCACGACCAGGAACGCCGCGCCTCCTGACCCACTGCGCTTCTCCCGGCTCGTGCCGGGCTCACCAACCCTGGCACGTTCGAGAGGCCCCAGGCCCGCACGGCCCGTCGCTCCGGGCGAAGGAGCTCAGCGGCGGGCCGTCACCGTTCCCTCGACCGCGAACAGCTGCTCCTCGACATGGTCGAGCGCCAGCCGCAGCGCACCCGTCGCCACGGCCGCCTCGCCCAGCAGGGACAGCACCACGCGAGGCGGCCGCAGACAGTAGCGGGCCAGCTCGCTGCGCAGCGGCGGCAGTACACCGTCCAGCCCGGCCGCCCAGCCCCCGACCACCACCAGCTCCGGATCGAGCGCCAGGACCAGCGCCGCCACATCGTGCACCAGGCGCTGGATGAACCGGTCGACTGCCGCGACGGCCTGTTCGTCGCCGCCCTTGGCCAGCGCGAAGACGTCTGCGACGGCCTGCTCGTCCAGCGGATGCAGCGGCTCGTCCGTGGTCGACAGCAGTCTTTCGGGGGTGGCCCCGCGGCCCAGCAGGTGCAGCGCCCCGATCTCGCCCGCCGCGCCGCCGTAACCCCGGTGCAGCCGCCCGCCGATCAGCGAGCCGGCGCCGGGGCTCAGACCGGCGAGTACGAACACGATGTCGTCCGAGTCCGTTGCCGCGCCCTTCCAGTGCTCCGCGACCGCGGCGGCGTTGGCGTCGTTCTCCACGAGCACCGGGCAGCGGAACGACCGGCGCAGCCGCTCACCCAGCGCCAGTCCGGTCCAGCCGGGCAGCGCCGTCCCCAGCCGCACGGTGCCGTCGGACTCGACGATCCCGGGGGAGCCGACCCCTACCGCGCGCAGACTGCTGCGCGCGACGCCGGACCGGCGCAGCACATCGGCGACAACCGCCCGTACGCGCTCCAGCCGCTCGTCCTCGTCGGCGGTCTCCGACACCTCGCGCGAACCGGCGCCGATGATGCGCCCGTCGAGGCCGGAGAGCAGGGCGGCGACGCGATGGGATCCGATCTCGATGCCCAGCAGATGCCCGGCCTCGGCGCGGAACCTGAACCGCCGGGCCGGCCGGCCCTGGCGACGCGTCCCGCCCTCCTCGGGCACGCACTCGACGACCAGCCCGGCCTCGATCAGCCCCTCGACGACGCCCTCTACGGTCGGCCGGGACAGCCCGGTGATCCGGGTCAGGCCGGTGAGCGTGGTGGACTCGGCACCCCGCAGGGAATGGAGTACCACCGCGGAATTGATCCGCCGCAACAGCGAAGGATCCCCGCCGGTCAGCCGCCCCACCGTGTGTCCTCCCAGCTCGTGCGCGTGTGTGCGGATCGTACTCGCCCCGGCACGATGGCGGCGACCGGCCGCCGGGCCTGGTTGCGCCGGGCCCGGCGGCCGCCATGGGAGACCGCCCGGCACGATCCGCCCCGCCGTGCGCTCCCGGCGCAGGTGAGGTCCACCCACGCCCATGGCTCGCGGCGCCACGCACGCACCTCTGCGACGATCAGGCCGCTGGTTGTTCCCACGGGCAGGCGGTCCTGGGCAGGTCGCCCCATCGATGGCTGTTGATCTTCGCTGTGGCCCCGAGGGTTCGTGGCTGGTGGCGGCCGCCGGGACGCGATCGCCGGGACGGAGTACGCCGCGTGGGCGCTGCCGTTCGTCCGGCAAGGGGCACGGGAGCACTCCCTTCACCGGCGGTGTGTCCGGCGCGCCTCGCGGACGGGAGCCGGCCGGTGCCCCGGACCACTGACGGTGTGCCAATTGTCGGTGCGGGCCGGTTTACTGGCCGCATGACCACTGCACAGCATCTCGCGGCGATCGACCTGCTGCGCTCCCGGCCGTTCCCGGCCGAGCGCGGTCGGTCGGAGCTCGGCGACAGTGGCCCGGGCTACCACCTCGCCGCACTGCGCACGGCCGCGGACGGCGTGGCCGTCCGGCGGGAGGCGGCCGTCGAGCAGTACGAGGCCGAGTGCGAGGCGCTCGCCGGGGCGCTCAGCGGACGCTGGGGGGAGGCGCAGCTCATCAGTCTGTGGTCGGCGTCGGTGCGCGGCGCCGCGGGGGAGGACGTCGCGGCGCCGTGGGACGAGCTGAGCCACAGCGCCGCGTCCGTGTATCTGTGGCGCGTGGAGAGCCACTGGATAGCCGTCGGGCTCTCGCGCCGGGCCGCGGACGACCGGCAGCCGTATCAGCTGCTCGCTGTCGTCACCGAGATCGACCCTCCGTAGGGCTCTGGGCCGCGGTCCGCAGCCGGCCGAACTCCTCCGCCATCGCCTGCGCCGTCCAATGCGCGT